>NZ_BNJH01000002.1:0-2384467 GCF_016587395.1 Ktedonobacter sp. SOSP1-52 | reverse complement strand
TCATGGTAACACCTGGAAAGGAAGCCTTTCAAGTCTGCCTGCCATTTCCTTTTTTTATCCTAATCCGGGTCATGTGTATAGTGTGTAGCTAAGGTATCAGATGAAGCCTGGCATCTCAGCTACACACTATACACCCTAATCTTCTTCTTGAGACACGTTTATACAGGATGGCACGGTGATAAGATAGCCATTTTTCACTATCTTCAGCGCTAATACTTGATTACAGAGGTGCCGCAGTGTTAGTGTGGATAGTGAACACGAGGAGTGAACACGAGAATATTAGAGTTGAGTTTTTCTTTTAAGGTAGGCGAAGATTATGATTTGTGCATACTGTAATGCTGCGAGAGAAGCAAACACTGCTCCATGTCCCAGATGTGGTGCGCCTTCGCCGTTGCTGGGACAGACGAACGCTGGCGGTTTCCAGGCTGGAAGTATGCCAGGGGGAAGTGCCTGGGGGATGGGAAGCCCGGCAGCAGGCGGAGCCGCAAATGGCGCATGGGATGATGTACCCCAGCTCTCCTTTAGTGGTCCCCAAGTTGTGCCACAACCACAGTGGTGGTCTCAGCCAGAAGGCTCCGCTCAGGGGCAGGGGGCATCCCAGGTGAACTGGCAGCAAGGCCAGCCGCAGAATGATTGGCAGAGCGGGCAGAGTTCAATGCCGATGCCAGGTTCAGGTCCCTTGGGCAGCGGTCAGTGGGGAAGCGGACAATATGGTGGGGCCGGTGGCTCGGGGACTCAGCTTTCCTGGAATCAGGACGGCGAGGCGAATAACCAGTTTCAAGGAGCGCAGCCAGAGCAATCGCTCTTGCCAGTACCTTACCAGGCGCCAAATACCGTGCAGCTACAGGTGCAGCATGGGCAGGGAACGTCGTCGATGCTCATGCCAGTGCAGAATATTGAGCAACTGCTACCAGACCTGCCCGAGCAAGAGGGTTCCGTCTACGTGCCGCCCATGTACACCAAGCCGCGCGCGGTCATCCCCAGATATCGCATCATTAGCGGTTTTTTGAGTGTGATTGTCGTGGTACTTTTGCTCTGCACGGGTGCAGGCTACTATGCCAAAGCTTCTGGTAAATTGAGAACTGTTACAAACATCTTAGGTTGGAGTACCCCGGCTCCCGTTCAGCCGACAGTCACAACCAATATTCCCGATCCAGCCCCGCGTGAGACGGGTCCAGGCGCAGGTATTATTACCTCCGCCACCACCACCTCGCGCATCGATCCTAATAGCCATATTGCCCTGGATGAGCATAAAGTCTTTGCCCCTGGAACTATCTTCTACGTAACCTACAATATCTCAACGAAGAAGGACGCGGGAAAGATAGCCGTCAAGGTATTTACAAATGGTATCCAGGATAAGGCGCAAGAGACCGCTATTGAGGCTAACCGGAATAAGCATGGTTATATTAGCCTCACATATCCCGTCTCGCTCTCTGGCAAAATAGAACTCTACTGGAATGATCAACTGGCCTATCGCCTCTACTTTGCCGTGAAGCAATAAGTATGTGTAGACTCCCTGATAGGTAGTAGAAAGCCCCTGATAGTCTATGGCTATCAGGGGCTTTCTACTACCTATCAGGGAGTCATTATTTACAGCGGGTCTCAACGGTGACATCACCAAAGACCTGGACCTGACAGGCGAGGCGTGTATTGGGGTTTTTCTTCAAGTCCTTGCGGAGCCAGAATTTCTCCATGAAGGTCAGGGGGTTGGTGTTCTCGCTAGGAGAAACCGCGACGCGATCAGTACCGCACAGGCCGTTGCCGTGGCAGTTACCGACTTTGTAGATACCGCAGTATACGGGCACATCATGCTCAAGCGCGGGATAACGCACTGTATCGCCTTCAGCAACCTGCACCTGCACGTTTTCGCGTACATATGTAATCGTTGGCACGACTTATATCCTCCGTGATAGATGTTTGATTGGCAGATAAGGAAAGATAAAAAGAGGTATCAAAACCTGTAAATTCTTGTCAGAATATAGCACAGACATTAGGGAGCGTCAACCAAAGTAGAATTGATAAGGGAAAGTATGTGGGGAGAGGGGTATCGGGCGTCCGGCCAGTACCCCTCTCCCCACATACTTTCCCTTAAGAGTTTGTCACTACCATAGTGATGGTGAGTTGCGCTGGTTGGACTTTGAGCGCTGGATCGCTGTGGCTAAAGGTTATGGTGGTTGTAAAAGTGCCCGTACTGGTCGTTGCGACTGTGGGGGTGACCATAAGAATATCGCTCTCGCCGGGATTGAGCGTGCCCTGTGTGAGCGAGAGGCTGGCCGAGCCATTGCTCTGGCTGGTGCGCCAGTTGAGTGTCGCCTGGCCGACATTGGTCACTGAAATTAGTTGAGAGGCGAAGCTATTGCCCCTGGTCGTGTCGAAGGTAAGAGTTGATGGCACCACGCTAATGATGGGTGCGGGCGGTGGTGAGACGGTGAGCGAGACCGCGACCTGCTTTACCTGGCCACCTGAGTTGATGGTGAGGGTACCTTGATAGGAGCCGGGTACCAGGCGACTATCATCAACGTGAACGATTAGCGTCGTTTGCTGGCTGCCATCCAGGCTCCCACTGGTCGGGGTTGCGCTGAGCCAGTTGCCCTGGTCAGCGGTACTGGCACTGGCCTGCCAGCTTAACGCGAGCGCTCCCGTGTTTTGCAGGGTAATAGCTTTATCGGCTGGCTGCTGATTGACAATCGTCGAGAAGGCCAGGGTAGGTGGTGAGACCACAAGGTTGCCTGTGGCAATGACACTGAGTGAGACGCCAACCTGGGAAGTACTGTTGGCACTGCTAAAGTTGAGAGTGCCTTGATAGTTGCCTACCGCCAGTTGTGTAGACTGAATGGCAATGGTAATGATCGCGCTGCTATGTCCTGGCAGCTTGCCCTCGGCAGGCGACATGCTTAGCCAGGGCGAACCATCGCCGGTCAGGGTCGTTCCCGTCCAGTTGATGGCCTGGTCGCCTGTATTCTGAATGACCACGGATTGGGCCGCTGGGCTATAGTCTGTGCCTGTCGAGAAGGCTAGCGATGCTGTTGAGACGACGAGTGTTGCGCTGGCTGGCTCTTTGGCTACGCCTAGCGTCACAGTTAACGTAAGTGGAGCGCTTTCGCTGGCGTTCGTTGTGCGGAAGAGCAGGTGCCCAGTGTAGGTATGGGGCAGAAGCGTGCCCCGGTTGGCCTTGACCTGGATGGTGGCGCGTCCCGCGAAGGAGCCGCTCGCGGGAGTGACCGAGAGCCAGGGCTGATCACTACTGACCTGCCAGGTGAGCGAATTGCCACCATTATTGATCAAAGTCAGGTCGCGGGTCGCGATGGTCCCGCTGGGAGCGGCGTCAAAGTCGATGCGCTGGGTCGCCAGTTGCAGTTGGGGAGGCCCGCTGGGCGTTTCCTGTACCATGACAGTTGTTGAGACACTGAGCCGCATATGTTCATCAGTGACATGAATGGCGTGGTTGCCAATGCTCCACGCTTGTGTCACACGGATCTCTAGTGAGAAGGCCCCCTGCTTATTCGTACTGGCAAGCAGAGGCTTCCCGTTGTCGCCAGGGATAGGCTGAGCGACATCATAGGTGAGAAGCAAATTATCGTGTGGGCCAAAGCCGCTCCCTTTAAGGAGAAAGGTATCGTTGATGCGTAGCTGATTGGGGGTAGCGATCACTGAAGCCTGGGCAATTGATGGCTTGTTGTCAATAAGGAAGAAGGCTAACACGCTACTCATGATCAAGAAGAAGAGGCAGGTGCAGATCAGGATAAGGTTGGTGGTGCGAGGACGGGGGGAGCGCACATTTGAGAGAGGAAAAGGTGGCTCTGAGATGGGATCTATCGCGCCCTGCTTCTCGGCTACATAGCTTGTTGGCGCCTCCTCATGTAGGGATGCTTGTGGCTGGGGATTGCTTTCTACCTGAGGGGGTATTGGTACGGCGACTTGTGGCTTGGAGGCAAAACGGCTGGCACGTCGCGTGGGAACGGGTATGTTTAGCCCAGGACTACTTTGTTGATCGCTTTGCGTATTCTCTACTTCAAATTCAGATGTACTCTCGTCTACGTCAACTGTGCGCGAGCGTACAGTTTGCTGTAACGCCTCCATCATGCTGGAGTGGTAGGGATGGTCTTCTGGATGTAGTCCGGCGTGGTGCCCAGCGCGATGCGGAGAGGCTGGTGGTAGTGATGGCTTCTGGGTATGTGGTTGCCTGGCCCCCGAACGACGCGAGGGGCGATCAAAAGCATAGCCGCAACGGCTACAAACCTGGGCATCGGCGCGCTGTAGTTTTTTTGCATTGTGGGCAGCGTATGGTATCCATCCCTGTATATATTTCAGGAGAAGTGAGCGCAATTCCTACTTCTCCCGCCTCCAATCATGTTTTAAAAAGATAGATGAGTTTCTATAAAATGTTGTTGCTATTCAATAAACGTATAGCTCGGGGAATTCTCAAGGATTGAGATACTCTTTTGTGATTTTGAAAAGTAGATGGGGCTTTGTGTGGTGTTTTATGTTGTATTGTATCACAATGTGTCGTAAGTGAGGCTATGTGGATGAAAGGGGCGGGCAAATTGCCCGCCCCTTTCATCACATAAAAATCGCTAGGGCGTGATCGCTGGTGGTGCCTGGACGGCCACGCCCGAAGTATCGCCATTGATAGTGACTGCCATGCTGCTGGTGTGCTGGACGTTTTGCGCGTCGGCACCGCTTACCGCCAGGGTATAGCTGCCAATGGGAATATTGCTAAAGTTGAAATTCCCTGAGCTATCGGCGGTTGTGGTCGCAATGACCCCGCTGCTCGTTGACAAGGTGACCGTGGCATTGGGCAGGGGTTCAGGTGTTGCGCATTGACTATCCGCGCAGGCAACAGCACTTCCACTTAGCTTATAGCCCGTGATTGTCAGTGTTACAGCGATCTGAACAGGGCTGCCGACAACGTTTGCGCCGCCGCTCCCGCTGGCGGAAAGCGTGATAGTTCCCTTGTATGTTCCCGGTGGTAGCGAGCCAGGGCTGGTAGTAACAGCCAGGGTGCTGCCACTGCCAATGTCGCTGCCATTGCCACCTGTCGAGAGCCAGCCACTACTCCCGCTGTCAATGCTAGCCGTCCAGTTGACGGGGCGAACGCAGGTACCAGTTGTTTGCAGGCTAACGTTCTGGCTGGCGATGGCCTGATTTTGTGAACCCGTGAAGGAGAGACTATCAGATGCCACCTGTAGGCTACAGGGAGGTTGCACCGTCAGTGTGACGGTAAAGGACTGCGGGCTGCCCTGGGCACTGGTATTTGTGCTCTCCGTGGCATCGATATTGACCTGTGCTCTATACACGCCAGGATCCAGTCCCGCGATAGAGGGCGATACACTGAGCATAGCAGTCGCGTTACTAGCGGTGAAGGTGCCCTTATTTGCAGAGAGTGCCAACCAGGAAGTGTTTCCGCTGATGGAGGCATTCCAGGTCAGGGGCCAGCTACAATTCCCGCTGGCGGAAAGGGTAATCGCTTGGGCAGTTGGGGAGCTTCCTCCCTGGATGGCATTAAACGCGAGTGCGCTCTGAGATGGCTGTGCCAGCGTACAGGGTGGAGCAACGGTCAGCGTTACCGTGATTGTTTGTGGGCTACCGGGCGTAGCATGATTGGCGTTATCGCTGCCATTAATTACCACCTGTCCCACATAGGTTCCGGGCGAGAGATTGCTGGGATCAATATTGATAATGACCTGCCCTGTCTGGCCGGGCGCGATGGTACTGCCCGTAGGTGAGGTACCAAGCCAGGAGTAGGCCAGATTATTAATATTTGTGCGCCAACTCAATGGACTATGGCCCGTATTTGTCAGGGTCACAGCCTGTCCCGCGGGTATGCCTTTGCCCTGGGTGGTTGAAAAATTGAGACTGAGTGGTGAGGCACTCAATATTGGCGCTATTGGTGTTGGAGGTGCCTGTACACTCAGATCAACCGACATCGAAAGGCTACTATTCCCCGCCACAACCGAGACGAGGCCCGTATAATGTCCCGCATTCAAGTTATGGGGATTGACGCCGATGGCTACGGTTGCCCCTGTCATATTATTGACGGTGCCACTATTGGGCGTAATGCTGATCCAATTGTTCGGGCTGCTGGCGTGCCAACCAATCGTGCCTGGACAATTGGTGCCAGACTTCAAGAACAGTGTCTGGTCGCTTGGATGGTTGAGTCCTGCGACGGTCACAAAGCTCATAGCGGGTGTGCTGGCAGTCACCGTACATTGTGGCTTAACGGTCAGGGCAACAGCCACGCTTTGCGGACTATTGATGGCCGTATGTCCATCGCTGGCGCTGAACGAGAGTGTATTGAGATAGGTTCCGGCAAGCAGTTTGCGGCTATCAATATCCAGTGGCACGGTGCTGGTGTCATGTGGCGCAACAATACCTGTGTCCTGGCGTGTTTTTAACCAGTTGAAATGCGGATCAAGCTCATGTAAGTAGGCATTCTGTCCATTGTCGACTGGCTGATTGCCTGAAATGGTCCAGTAGAGTGATTGGGCTCCAGGATTGGTGATCATTAGCGCCTGGGGTGAGGAGCCACTATTGCCATCAACGGTATTATAGTTAAGCACCACGGGTGTTACCTGCAAGACGGCGCCAGGGTAGGGAGGAAGTGCGTGCACCTCCATAGTCACCCTGGCCGTCTGAGGTTCCCCCACATTTGAGGCAAAGGTCAGAGTGCCAGTATAGGACCCGGGTTTGAGGTCGGCGCGCTGGATGCCAACCAGCAAGGTCTGCTGGCTACTAAATGCACCTTGCGTAGGCGTGACCTGGAGCCAGGATTGATCGCTACTGACGGTCCAACTAATATTGCCACTCCCCGAGTTATGCAGGGTAAGTGGTTGAAGTGTGTTAGCTCCCTGGTAGGCTCCTCCCATATCCAACTGCTTTGTATCTAGCAGGAAATGAGAGGGGCGTGTTGGACCTTCGGTAACATGGAGCGTCGTGCTGGCAATATAACGTGTATTGATATCCTCGGCCTGTACCAGGTGAAAGCCCGGTTCCCAGCTTGTATCAATATTGACTTTGATATCCACACTGCCATCATCACCAACGGCGACGAGCGTGCGGTCGATATTAATACGGATGGGCTCTCCAATGTCATGCGTCAGGTAGAGCATGGCATGAGGCCGGAAGTGATGTATGGAGAGCGTGATACTCTGTCCATACGAGGCGGTCGGAGTCGAAAGCGTCAGGGTTGGAATGCCACCAGATCCCTGGTTATTATTGCGAGAACCCAGAAATGAGAAAGAGACCAGCAGGCTATCAAACGCGAGTGAGAGCAAGATCAGAGCTGCCGCACAAATGAGGAAGAGACGCAAGCGCTGTTTATTCTGAAGAAGCGGTGTGACCAGTTTGGGTATTGGAAACGAAGGAATATGACCCTCAGCGATAGCTCTACGCACATCTTCCTGCTCAATCCGCTGTGCCGCCGCTGGATCAAGTTGACGCGCCAGCAGTGGATCTCCTGCGTCCGCCCATTTATCGTCCTCATTCTCCTCGTTTTCATGCTCGGGCAGCCAGGGCCAGAAGTCAGGTAGTGGCAGGCTGTTCTCCAGTATATCCCGCCGCGCGGCAGCCTTCTCCGGGCTTGCTGTATTGGTGAGCGTCCCGACGCCCGCAGGCTGGGTTGCCTCGTTTTGTGCAGCCTGGCCCACGCTTGGATGGGGTGTGCTCTCGCGCTCAACGTCTACGGTGATCTCTTTGAACGGAGAGAGGCGCGAGGAGCGGCGTAAACGTGGCTCTTTATGTTCAGTGGCTTGTAATAGGCGTGCGGCATCGCTTAAGTTATCGACCATATGACTGGAGGTATCGGTCGCTGGAGAAACTGGCGGAACCGTCTCCTCTGCGCTGAAATGAGTCGCATACTCTGGATCAGGAGCAAATGGATCTATCTCGGGAAGAGTTATTTCTCCCGTGATATCGGGCATGGTTATAAAGGCGCTCTCTGCCTGGGTCGAGGCAGGATGCGCGCCAGGTTCTTCTGGAGATGACCAGGCGGAGAGGCATTCTTCACAGTAGACGGCATGATCTGGGCAAGCCCTGCCGCAATGTCTGCATTTACTCATTATGTACTCTTTACCTATAAATACTCCACTGCCACATATCAACACAGCAAAAAACAGCAAAAAAGAGAGGAGTGAGGCGAGAGCTGGCCCCCAGTAGTGCTTCGCTCCTTAAGAAAAGGCTTTGAAAATATGGCACAAAGTACGCAAGCTATAGTACGCTGCACTGAAATAAACGTTCCAGATGCAGATTTTTCACATCCACTTAACGCGTATAGGAGCATTTGGGCACAGATATATAATTAAAAGGCGTGAGTAAAAATAAAAACTGCTTCTATGCGTTATTATTCCGGGTTACGAGTGTGATGTGCTCTGGCTGCCGAAGGCAGCCAGAGCACATCACACTCGTAACCCGGAATTTTGATTTACTGGCGCAGGTCTGCTCCAAACTCCTCGTGGAGACCGCGAATGATGCGCTCCTGGGCCTCATTTGCCTCGGTATCTTTGAGCGTTCTCTCCTGAGATTGATAGACCAGGGTATAGGTGAGGTTCTTCTTGCCTGCTGGGATGGGGTCACCCGTATACAGGTCGAAGAGCGTCACGGCGCGCAAGAGTTCACCACCGAGGCGCTGAATGGCGTCTTGCATATGCTGCGCAGGTACCTGCTCATCAACGATGAGGGCCAGGTCGCGCGTCAGTTCCTGGTGGCGCGAGATGGGCGCGTAGGTAATACGCACTGGAACCGCGTTGTAGAGTTGCTCCAGGTCGATCTCGCACAGGTAGGCACGCTGTGGTAGATCATAGTGCTGCTGCACCAGCGGGTGCACCTCGCCAAGGACCCCCACCGGGCTGAAGACCTCTGTTCCATCCGCTGTCTGGCGTGGCAGCTCAAGTAGAGCACAGCGTCCAGGATGGAAGGTTGGATGCTGCGTTGGCGTGAAGCGATAGCGCCCAATCTTCAAGCCCGCGAGCAGCGTTTCAATGGTCCCCTTGAGATCATAGAAGTCTGCCGGGCGCGCCAGCTCTGGAATCCAGGTAATCTCCGCGGGTCCACTGAGCGCGATACCCACCGCACGGCGCTCGTCTGGTTGCTGCGAGGCTGAGGCACCAGGCAGGTAGCGCCGCCCGATCTCGAAGAAGCGCAGGCCTGCTTTATTACGTTTGCTATTCTCCTGAACTGTCTCCAGCAGGCTGCTCATCAGCGTCAGGCGCATGCACTCCATATCGCTGCTGAGCGAGTTGGCCAGCACGACCGCGGGAATTGAGTGTGGATCGAAGGTCGCCACAGCCTGCGTGCCATTGCTCTTTACGGGTGCCTGCTCACTTGCGCCATTCGTCGCGCGTGGTGCCTGGAGCAGGTAGCGTACTGACTCCTCGTCGGCGTTGGAGAGCAGTTTGACCATGCGTGCGCGGCTGGTGAGCGAATAGGTGATCGTCTCATTGAGATTGGCATTGACCAGGAGCGTGCGCAACTCCTGCTCGCGCGCGAACCAGGTATCCTCCAGGCGCTCGGGCAGGGGGCCAATTGGAATGGTGCTGGGAATCTTGTTATAGCCAATGAGGCGAATAACCTCTTCAACCAGGTCAGCGCTCTCCTCAATATCATTGCGGTGTGTGGGAACGCTCACGCGCATGCCATCGCCCTGTTCATCGAATTGCACGCCGAAGCCCAGCGCGCTTAAGGTCGTCTCAACCTCCGAATGCGTGACCTTCATCGAGGTCAGCCACTCGATATCGGCGAGTGAGAAGCGCAAGGTGCGCGGCTCGACCGGGGCTGGATACTGATCCGCGATGCCGGGATTGATGGTCGCGCTCGCCAGCTCCACGAGCAGTTGGCAGGCCCGATTCGCGCCCAGCGTGGTCAGGCTTGGATCGATGCCCTTCTCAAAGCGGCTAGAGGCATCGGTGCGCAGGCCAAGTTTAGTTGAGGTACGGCGCACGCTGGACCCCAGGAAATTGGCCGATTCTAGCAGTATCGTTTGCGTCGCGTCATTGACCTCACTCTTCGCTCCGCCCATAACGCCAGCGATGGCTGTGGGACCCTGGGGATCGGTGATGAGCAGCATCTCTGGTGTTAGCTTGCGCTCAACATCATCGAGGGTCTTAAGCTTCTCGCTTTCCTGGGCGCGGCGTACGATGATGTGATGCTCTGGAACCAGGTCATAGTCGAAGGCATGAAGCGGCTGCCCCAGCTCTAGCATGACATAGTTTGTAATATCAACCACGTTACTGATCGGGCGCATGCCAGCGGCGAGCAGGCGGCGTCCCATCCAGCTGGGAGAAGGACCCAGCTTGACGTTGCTGATGATACGTGCGCTATAGCGAGGGCAGAGCTTTTCGTCTTCCACCGTGATGCGTACCAGGTCCGAAGCGGGTGTGCCCTGCTCCGCGAAATGTGGCTGAGGCATCCGCAACGGCTGATTGGTCAGGGCCGCGACCTCGCGGGCGATACCGATAATCGACGAGAGGTCGCCGCGATGGGCCTTGATGGAGAACTCTAGCACGACCTCGCCCAGCAAGTCGGAGAGCTTCAGGCCCAGTGGAGTGTCCTCGTCGAGGATATAGATGCCGCTGTGATCGTTGCCCATTCCCAATTCGCGCGGAGAACAGAGCATGCCTTGAGAGACATAGCCCATTTTCTTCGTCTCGCGGATCTCCAGGTCGCCAACCTGTGCGCCCGCCAGCGCCAGGGGAACTTTATCGCCCAGTTTGATGTTGGGTGCGCCACAGATGACGTTCAGCTCCTGCGTGCCGGTGTTTACGCGCGTATAGTTCAGGTGGTCGGAGGTCTCCACTTTCTCCAGGTGGATAATCTGGGCGGTAATAATCTTATCGCCCCACTCCTTGCCAATATAATCAATTGTCTCGACCTCGAGTCCGGCCATGGTCAGTGTATGCGCCAGTTCCTCGGGAGACATGGTGATGTCAACGTAGTCCTTGAGCCAACTTAAAGGTACTCGCATGTAGATGGAACTCCTTGTCTGGTTTCGAATGCTGCTGGATCTTATTCCGAAACCCAACGTCACTTGCGTGACTGGCGCTTCCCCTATTCGGGGACAAACGCGCTCAGGGTTTTCGGATCAGAGGTGCTAGAACTGGCGCAAGAAGCGCAGGTCATTGCCGGAGAAGAGGCGAATATCATTGACGTTGTACTGGAGCATAGCGATACGCTCCACGCCCATGCCGAAGGCAAAGCCGCGATATTTCGCGGGATCATAGCCAACCTCACGCAGCACCTTTGGATGCACCATGCCGGAACCAAGGATCTCCAGCCAGCCGGTATATTTACAGACGCGGCAGCCCGTGCCATTGCAGGAGGCGCAGCTAATGTCGACCTCGGCGCTGGGCTCGGTGAAGGGGAAGTAGCTGCCACGGAAGCGCAGATGCCGCTCAGGGCCGAACATCTCATGCGCGAAGCGCTCAAGGACACCCTTCAGATCGGCCATGGTGCAGTGCTCATCGATCAGCAGACCCTCGATCTGATGGAACATGGCCTCGTGCGAGACATCAATATTCTCGTTGCGGTAGACCTTACCGGGTACGAGGACGCGCACGGGTGGCTGTTGCTGCTTCATTGTGCGAATCTGCATCGGCGAGGTCTGGGTACGCAGCAGAATCTCGCCGGGCGAGACCCAGAAGGTATCCTGCATATCGCGGGCCGGGTGATCCTCAGGGACGTTAAGTGCCTGGAAATTATAATAATCGGTCTCGATCTCCGGACCCTGTACGATCTGGAAGCCCATCTTCATGAAGATAGCGCTCACGTCCTGGATGGTACGCGAGAGGGGATGCATATGTCCAGCGGGCAGTGTGCGCCCGGGGAGTGTCACATCAATGCGCTCCTGCTCCAGCGTTTGCAGCATCTCGCGCTGTTTGAGCTCTTCGCGCTTGGCCTTTAATTCCTGCTCAAGGGTCGACTTGACGGCATTGATCTTCTGCCCAACCACGGGGCGCTCCTCTTTCGAGAGCTTGGGCATCACGGCAGAGAGATTTTTAAGTTCGCCGCGGTTGCGACCCAGGTAGCGAGTATCCCACTCATCAAGCTGGGCAGAGGTGGTAATGCTCGCCAGTTCTGCGATGGCCTGCTCACGTAACTGTTCCAGTTGTGTGAGTAAGTCCTCAAGTTGTCCAATCATAGCGGTAAAGTTCCTCCAAAAAAACAAAAAACCGACATTCGTCAACAGGGACGAAGTTGTCGGCAAAATTCTGCACGTTCGCGCTAGAATAGCAAGCTCCGCGGTACCACCCGTTTTGAATTATGGTCGCCAGGTACAACACCTGGAGGGTAATTGTGCGCTACCATAAATCCACTCGGTTTGTCCTGTAACGGGGACCGCCGGGGCTATCTACTTACGCCTGCCAGGTTATGAAGGCAGAGTTTCAACAGCCAGCTCTGGGGTGAACTTCGGTGCAGGTCTTCTGCGAAAGGGCTTCCAGTCGGTGACCCCTTCTCCCTGTGCATACTCGCTACACGTACTCTCCCCATCATCGCCTTTTTTACACTTTTCAACTCATGTAATAGTGTACCAGATTTAGGCTGGAAAGTCTAGACTTTTGCATCGTCTAATGACCTAATAGCCCAGCAGTGCCTGCAACTCCTTCTCACTCTGTTTACTAAGAGGAATCATCGTCTCTTGTGCGTCATTCAATAGGAGGGTATAGCTATTGCGCGTAAATTGGATGACGGCTTTGATATGTTGCAGGTTGACAAGATAGGCGCGATGAGCCTTGAAGAAGCCGCGCCCCAGGAGGCGTTGCTCCAACTCTTGCAGCGTCAGATTGGTTGTGGCCTCCTCGCTAGCCGTGCGCAGATAAATCTTGCCATCGCGGCTGGTGGCGTAGAGAATCTCGCCGGGATCAAAGAGGATAACACGGTCCTCCTTGCGTGCCGGGACCTTGTAGGGGACAAGACGCTCTGGAACAGCTGAGCCTTCCTCGGCAACCTCT
This sequence comes from Ktedonobacter sp. SOSP1-52, assembly GCF_016587395.1. Classification (NCBI taxonomy): domain Bacteria; kingdom Bacillati; phylum Chloroflexota; class Ktedonobacteria; order Ktedonobacterales; family Ktedonobacteraceae; genus Ktedonobacter; species Ktedonobacter sp. SOSP1-52. The sequence goes on along the minus strand of NZ_BNJH01000002.1, from coordinate 2,371,526 downwards.
GAGGATGCAGTGGGCGCGGGCGCCTCATTGCGGCGACAGTCAATAACGCGTCCGCCTCCTAACTCCACAATATGCGTGCAGAACTTGCCCGCCCAGGAGAGATCCTCGCACGTCAGCAGGATGGCTGCACCCTCCTGGGCTTTCTGCTTCAGCAGGCGCGCGAAAAGATTTTGGGCCTCCAGGTCGGTACGCAGCGTTGGATGGTCGAGGAGCAGAAAGCCCGGATTTCCCATAAGCAAACGCGCGAATGCCACGCGGCGCCGGGCTGAGGGCGTGAGTTTGGCGACGCTTTTGCGCGCCTGGTCGCTCAGTTCAACTTGGGCCAGCACGTGCTCAATGCTCTCTTTGGGGAGATGGTGCAGGTTGCGGTACAGGTTCAAATTATCGTAGACCGAGAGACGCTCATAGAGCAGATCCTCCTCAAAGAAGACGGCGATATGCTGGCGTATCTGGGAATTGCGGTAGATATCTACTCCCTCCAGTTCCACGCGGCCCCCGCTGGGGGGAAGCACGCCAGCCAGTGTGCGTAAGAGCAGCGTTTTACCACTGCCAACGGGACCCGCAACAGCATAGATATCTCCCCCTTCAATTTGAAGATCTTCGATATCGAGCGCATGATGGTTATCTAACATCTTGTGCAGACGGTGTACACGTATGAGCATCGTCTCTTCCCTCGCCAGGTGCTTGCTATGAGGTCTCTAACGGTTGGAGCGGAATAGCGCCGCAGCTATTGTAGCACAGCCGTTTGCTTCACCCAACCGTTTCTCTGCTCCACTCAGCGTTTTTGTCGCTCATTCAGGGGCAGAATTGCTCCTGTTAGCGGCAAATATACTCCACTGGACCAGAATTTATAGCACGAGTATTTTTGCCATGTTACAGTTTGGACAGATCAAGTTCGCGAGGCGAACACGAGAACATGCAAGCCTTGAAGAGTGAGAGATAGAAGATTATGGATACAAGGGATATCATGATAGAGGCGTGTGAGCTGAGCCGTATATTTGGCAAGAAGCTCGCCGTGGATGGTGTGAGCTTAAGTGCGCGCCGGGGCGAGATCTTTGGTCTATTAGGGCCTAATGGCGCAGGCAAAACCACGACCATACGTATATTGACGGGTCAGATTGAGCCGAGCGGTGGCGAGGCACGTGTGGCAGGCTATGATGTTGTGCGCCAGCGTCGCGAACTGAAGCAGGTTATAGGTGTCGTCTTTGAGGAGCAGAATCTCTACGAACGCCTTTCGGCACGCCTGAATCTGGAGGTCTCCTGCTGGCTGTATGGCCTTCCCAAAACGCGTGTCGACGAGGTCCTGGACCTGGTCAGGCTACGCGACCGGGCCAAAGACCCCGTACGTACCTTTTCTAACGGTATGAAGCAGCGGGTGATGATCGCGCGGGCCTTGCTGCATCGTCCACGCGTCCTCTTTCTGGACGAGCCAAGTCGTGGACTGGACCCCATCGCGGCACGCGAGGTACGCCAGGCGGTGCGCGAACTCTGCCAGGAGGGGATGACAATCCTCCTGACGACACACCTGATGGAGGAGGCCGACCAGCTCTGTCACCGCGTGGCTTTTATCAATAACGGGCATATCGTGGCCAATGATACACCTCGTAACCTGAAACTGGCGCACGGTGAACCCACGCTAACGGTCACCCTGTCTCAAACAGGCCAGGATGAACAATCGCTTCAAGAGCAGGAGCTATCGCTTACTAATCCAGCCGATCAGGCACAACTGGAGACATGGATGCGCGAGGGACTCGTGCGCGCCATCCACTCCAATGAAGCCTCGCTGGAAGATGTTTTTATCCAGATCGCTGGCGTACGCCCGGCCTAAGACTCAAGCAAGTGGTGATAAATATGAATCTGCGTTCAACACTGGCTATCGCGCGCAAAGACGCGCTTGACATAATCCTCAATAAAACAACACTTTTTGCCTTGCTCACGCCGCTCTTTATCGCGTTGCTCTATGCCCTGTTTCTAGTGGTGTTTGGCCAGCATAATACAGAGATCCTGGTTTATAACCCCGGTAACTCGCAGGTGGAGCGAGCCGTCAGTAGCTACTTCGATAAAGCCAAAGTCACACATGTCAACTCCTCGCAGGAGGTGACAGCGGCCTTTGGTCCAGATGGAAGTCACAAAGACTCACCGTATGCCGCCGGCCTCATCATTCCCAACAACTTTGAGCAGCAGATTGCGCAAGGTCAGAAGCCGGAAGTGACTCTCTACATGAATAACGACCAGGGAGCGGGAAGCCAGGAGCGAGGCGCGCTCGCCAGCATCATTACCGCCTATGTGACTACGCTTAAAGATCCCCATCCACTCGACCTGAAAATGGCCATGATCAATCCACCTAAATCAGAGATCGCCGTGGAGGATATATTACAATCCATGTTCGGCGCGCTTGGCTTGCTCATGTCGTTTATCACAGGCATCTCTGTTGTTTCTTCCCTGCTGGTGGAAGAAAAGGAGAAGAAGACACTGCGTATGCTCATGGTCTCACCAGCCACCTTTACGGATGTCATTATGGCGAAGCTCCTGGTGGGCCTGGGGTACCAGCTCCTGCTCTCCATCGTCGTTGCCTTGACGCTGCAAACGCTGACTGGCAATGTTCCCCTCCTGCTGGTTTTTATTCTCCTGGGCTCATGCCTGGCGCTCGCTTTCGGGCTCCTCGCGGGCTGCATCTTCCAGACCAATAATGCCGTGGGTGTCTTTAACGGTGTCGGCTCAATGTTCTTTTTTGTTCCCGGCTTCTTCGCGGGAGGGGTTATGGGCAGCCTGTTACAGGATACGCCCGCGACCCAGGTCATGAAATTTGTCCCCACATACTACCTGAGCGACGGCATCTTTAAAGCCCTGAACAATCAAGGCTGGAACGCCTCCATCCTTCTGGATGCTGGCATACTCCTGGGGAGTATTGCCGTCCTCTTCGCCCTCGCAGCCTGGCTCCTCCGCAGGCAGGCCAGCGTCGTCGCCCTAATCTAAGTAAGAGATTCTAGAGGGCCTACAAACCCGTCTCAGGTAATGTAGCTGATGACAGGCTGCCGGCGTTGCCGGCAGCCTGTCATCAGCTACATTACCCCTTTTGAGCGCCGCAGGCGCGAAAAGGCCATCCAGGAATCAACTTTGACGCTACCAGGAAAAAAACGCCAAAAGGGGTTGACGAACTACAAATCCTTCTGCTATAATTATGACGTTCCAAGAAAACGGGGTGTAGCGCAGCCCGGTAGCGCACTTCAATGGGGTTGAAGTGGTCGGAGGTTCAAATCCTCTCACCCCGACTAAGGTAAAGAAGAGGAGTCCTTTTGATAAAGGGCTCCTCTTCTTTTGTTATGTTAGCCTCTAAAAAGCTCTAGTTAAATGGTTGAGGGCACATATTCAACCACATCATGACTAAGGAGGCGGGTATCATGACGGAGAAGGACGTAAAAAGCAAAAAGAACAGCCGAAAACCGAAACCTGCAATGCCAGTCAAAAAAGCCATTGAGATTTCTATGAAGCAGTTTGCCAAAGAACTTGAATACCTCAAAGATCGTTAATACTAAGGTAAAGACGAGGAGCCAGCTAACAAGCTGGCTCCTCGTCTTTTGTTATTTAATACATCTCTTTGTCTCTTAAATCTGAAATACCTTGTAAATGTAACAACAGTGTAGCAACGCGCTATTTTGTCTTTCTTCTCAAGGTTTACTGCTTCACTGCTGTAATCAGGGAGGCGCCCGGGGTGAGCAGGCGGTAGCTGCGTACCTGGTGCATGCCAGCCTCCTCTAGCCAGGCTTTGACGGTCGCGAAGGGGTAGCAGGTGCCGCCGCAGGTGGTCATGGTCAGAGCCATGAATTGCACCATGAGCGAGGCCAGGCGGGAGCCATGGGTCTGGTCGGTGACCTGGTCGACGAAGACGAGCATCCCTCCAGGACGCAGGGTCTGAACTACCTTGCGCAAAATAGCCTGGTTGAGGTCGGGTTGGAGCAGGTGCGCGATATGGAAGTAGAGCGCGACATCAAAGGGCTCGGCAAAGAGCGTTGAGAAGTCATCCTTGACGATATCCCCACAGACAAAGTGCATGCGCTCCTCCAGGTGCATGTGCTTGGCGGTACGCTCACCCGCCTCCAGTCCTGGCTTGATATCGAGGATGGTAGCCTGAAGGTCAGGATATTTTCGGCAGAAGAGCGCGCTATAGGCGGCGTGGGAGCCTCCCACATCCAGGAGTCGTGTCGAGTCCTGGGGAAGTCGTATATGGCGGATGATCTCGCTGCCAAGGGCCGTGGCAAGCGAGGCCAGTCCTGCGTAGTGGCGCGCTAGCATGGCCTTCATCTCGGGCGAACTGGCGTCTTCCTCGTAGGGCATACGCATGGCCTGACTATTGGTGTGGATGACTTCATCGATATGTTCCCAGATATTGACGATATCGGGGCTGTGCACCACGTAGGGGGCGATACTGACGGGCGAGTCACTGGTGAGCCAGCGCTGGCTCATCCGGCTATTAGCATAGAGACCTCGGCGCTCACGCAGGTAGCCCGCCGAGACCAGGAGGTTGAGGAGCAGCTTGATTCCCTGGGGGTGGCAGTGCAGACTCTCGGCCAACTCTTCGGCACTCTGCCGTCTCTGGCTCAGGCTATCAAAGAGACCCAGCTCGCAGGCAGTTACCAGCATCTTGGCGATTCCAGGCGCGAGCGGCGTATCAAAAAGCGGCGTGGGCAGAATGTTAAAGCGCGAGAGCAGCGCTTCCAGTGGGGTTAAACGCAACGGCATAAGATAATATCTCCTCACCTGATAGAAGCTTTTAAGCTGAGCATTCAGCCTTGAGTCGCATGCAAGTTTTTTTGAGTTCTATTTTAAGCCAGCAGGGCCGCTACGATCCACCCTCCGCCGAGAAGCAGGCAGGTAAGTACGACCAGGTAGAAATAGCCCTTACGTGTTACACGTGGTTTGCCTGGTCCTGAATACAGGCTGAGTGCGAGAATGAGTAGACCTCCCACCAGCAGGATTGAGAGTAGTAAACCAGGAAGGGCGGGTACCAGGCCTGTATACCAGAGGAGGGCCATTAAACATCCTCCCAGCGCCAGTAGCAGCGGGCAGGTCCAGAACGTCCCGCGTAGCCCCAGGAAGACCGCCAGAGTACGCGCGTGACCGGCGGCATCCTCTTCCAGGTCCGGCAGTGAGTTTGCGAGGTTGAGGACGACGCCCAGCAGGGCTGCGATGGGAACTAGCCAGTAGAGTAGCGGTAGAAAGTGGCCCATCGCTACAAAGGCGTAGATGGGAATGAGAGGAATGGCCAGCGCGAAGACGATGCCACTGAAAGGTGTAGACTTTAAGCCCAGGTTATAAGCCTGCCCAAACGCCAGGTAGAGAAGCGAGATCAGGAGCGCTGGCATGTTGATTGGTAGCAGGAGCAGGAGCATCAGCAGCATGAGTCCTATACCAAAGGTCAGGGCCTCTCCAGGACGTACAAGACCCTGCACCAGGGGCTTGTTTTTCTTGCCCGCGGCATCCAGGTGGCGATCACAATAGTCATTGAGGACAGCGATTGAGCACTGCATAGCCGTATGGGCCGCGATCGCTAAGAGAATGAGTAGCCAGTTAAAGTGAGGCCACGCGGCCAGCAGAAGAAAAATGGTCACGGCAATGGCATGAAAGAGAACCGGCAGGGGATGACAGAGCTGTACAAGGCCCCGTGTGATGGCCAGGGGGCGGCGCTTTTTTACGATCTCCATGAAAATATCGACATCCTTTCATGCAAGTAGGGTGTATCGCTGGCATCGAAGCGTAGGCAGCACATGTTATCTATGGGTTATTAGGAAGAACGCCAGGGAAAACCGATATTGGTTGATAGGATGGTATGTGGATAAGCAAGATCGCTTCATGGCGTGTAGAAGGCGAGATCTCTGGGAGCAGAGCGCCAGGCTCCCAGAGGCGTTACCAGACGGGCAAGCGATCTTGGACAGCCTTAAACCAGATGGTGCGTACCTCATTCCCGGCGGCCATAAGTGTAATCCAGACTCCAAGAGCGGTACCGGCAATCCAAAAGATCAGCATCAATGTACTGCTGTTAATGCTTAATAACTGGTTCCAGGCGTTGACGAAGGCGTAGGAAAGTGCGTCATGCCCATTAGCAAGGGGAAGCAGGGCGCGTAGCGATGGTTGCCCCAGGAAAAAGCCAAGCGTGGCGACAGTAGCCAGGAACAGGACGGTGAGAAGCTCGGAGAGCGATATGCGCAAGGGGAAAAAGTTTGATTCAGAGCGCCGAAGCTCTTCCTGGCGTGCCTGTTCAACCTGTTGAACTGAACGCGCGACCCGGAACATAATATTCTGCGTCAGATTGGCGGGTTCAATGACCTGTTGCATTGAGTAGAATGACTGCTCGACCAGCTCGAGATAGCGTAAGTGTTCGCGGCACGCGGAACAAGACGAGAGGTGTGTTTCGAGCGGGCGCAACTTTGCCAATGGCAGGCGTTTATCAACGTACAGCTGGATATAAAATGCAGCTTTGGCACAGTGCATATTCAACCTCTCGTTCTCCAATCTTGTTCAAAGGCCTGTATACGTTCTTTCAACAGGCTGCGGGCGCGAAAGAGATGTGTTTTGATGGTGCCGATAGGCATGCGCAAAATGTCAGCCATCTCTTCGTAGGTCATATCCTGCAGATGACGTAGCACAAGTACGACCCGGTACTTGGCGGGTAGGGTTGCGAGATGCTCCTGCACGAGACTCTGGCGCGCGGCAGCCTCCAGTTGGGAACCGGTGGCATCTTCCTCACCAGCATGGTCGAGCAGATGCTCCTCCTCCATGGCTACCTGGAGCGCCTTGTCTCGCTTGCGCAGCTCAAGCTGCTTTAAGCAACAATTGTACGCGATACGGTAGAGCCAAGTGGAAAACCGCGCCTCGCCACGAAAGGAAGGGAGACCCTGCCAGGCGGCGAGAAAGGTTTCCTGCGTAATCTCATTTGCCTCTTCGTATTGTTGCAGCATACGATAGACGAGATTAAAGACCCGGCGTTGGTGGCGTTGTACCAGAATGGCGAAGGCATCCTGATCCCCTGCCTGGCTGGCTGTGACCAGGGCAGCATCATCCTGCTCAACCTGTTCTGGATAGGAAGAGGCCAGGTTTGGCAGGGGTATCCCTATGCTTTGTGGCGGTTGCAAGAAAATTTCACCCATAACAAAATTATTAGAGAACGAAGGCATCTAGAAAGTTTCAGCAAAATAGACGAAAATAGCAAACGAAACATCTAGCCTTCTTACGGTATCATATCATAACGAGCAGCTAACATAGGCTCAACTAAGGAGAAAGGCATGTCGGCAAACGTGATTTTAGTACTAGGTGGCTGGTTGATAGCCCTGGCCATTTTCTTCGCCTTCATTGTGCTCATCCGCTATTTGCAGCACAAGGAGCGGATGGCCATGATCTCGCACGGCTTGACCCCTGATAATATGTCGAATAGGCGTCGTAGCCGAGGCATTTTGCGCGCGGGACTCATCACGGCTATGATCGGGGTAACCTTGACCGCGGGTCTCTACCCAATCGGCTTCTTTCTGCCCCAGTTTTATAGCGCGCCTCTGCATCTGGGGCCCTGGCTTCTCCCGGGGTTGATTCCCTTCGGTGTGGGTCTGGCACTGGTAAGTAGTTACTATCTTGAGCCCGCAAGCGTGAGTACAGGTGAGGAGCGTTCTGAGCAAGAGAAGAACAAGGTCATCCAGCTTAATGCCAAGCTTGAACGCGAGTCAGGGGAGAAACGCTAGTCGTTTTCTGAACCGGGCGAAGCTCAGAAAGAAGCAATTTTTCAACAATTTTCCAAATCTATAAAAATACGAGAAAAAACTCTTGACAAGAGTGCGGAGCAGTGATATTATTCCACTTGCGCCGGACGGGACACCGAAAAGCGCACCGGATGCGAAAGCATCGAGCGTACTTTGAACAACTGAAGAGTGGTAAGGAAAACAAACAAGTACAAGTAACCTGTCAATGAGGATAAGCAAGTCATCCAAATAAGAACAGAAAATCTCCAGTGTGAGATTTTTATAAAAATTTGAATGGCGAGTTTGATCCTGGCTCAGGATAAACGCTGGCGGCGTGCCTAACACATGCAAGTCGAACGCTCTCTCGCAAGAGAGGGAGTGGCGGACGGGTGAGTAACACATGGGTACCTGCCCCGAGGTGAGGAATACCGGCGAGAAATCGCCGACAATACCGCATATGCTTCTCGCAAGAGAAACAAAGCTCGCAAGGGCGCCTTGGGATGGGCCTGTGGCCGATTAGCTTGTTGGTGAGGTAAGAGCTCACCAAGGCCACGATCGGTAGCTGGTCTGAGAGGATGGTCAGCCACACTGGGATTGAGAACGGCCCAGACTCCTACGGGGGGCAGCAGTGAGGAATTTTCGTCAATGGGGGCAACCCTGAACGAGCAACGCCGCGTGCAGGAGGACGCTTTTCGGAGTGTAAACTGCTTTTCTTGGGGACGAGAACGGACGGTACCCAAGGAACAAGCCCCGGCTAACTACGTGCCAGCAGCCGCGGTAATACGTAGGGGGCGAGCGTTGTCCGGAGTTACTGGGCGTAAAGCGCACGCAGGCGGTTTCGTACGTCTGGAGTGACAGTTCCCGGCTCAACTGGGAAAGGTCTTTGGAAACGGCGAGACTTGAGGGCTTCAGAGGGACACGGAATTCCGGGTGGAGTGGTGAAATGCGTAGAGATCCGGAGGAACACCAATGGCGAAGGCAGTGTCCTGGGAAGCATCTGACGCTCAGGTGCGAAAGCTAGGGGAGCGAACAGGATTAGATACCCTGGTAGTCCTAGCCGTAAACGATGACCACTAGGTGTGGGAGGTATCGACCCCTTCCGTGCCGTCGCAAACGCAATAAGTGGTCCGCCTGGGGAGTACGGTCGCAAGATTAAAACTCAAAGGAATTGACGGGGACCCGCACAAGCAGCGGAGCGTGTGGTTTAATTCGATGCAACGCGAAGAACCTTACCAAGTCTTGACATGCAGATGCACCAGCGGTAATGCGCTGTTCCTTCGGGACATTTGCACAGGTGCTGCATGGCTGTCGTCAGCTCGTGTCGTGAGATGTTGGGTTAAGTCCCGCAACGAGCGCAACCCCTACTGCCTATTACAACTTCTAGGCGGAACTGCCCGTAAGGGAGGAAGGCGGGGATGACGTCAAGTCAGCACGGCCCTTACGACTTGGGCGACACACACGCTACAATGGCCAGTAACAAAGGGATGCCAACCCGCGAGGGGGAGCCAAGCTCAAAAACCTGGTCTCAGTTCAGATTGCAGGCTGAAACTCGCCTGCATGAAGGTGGAGTTGCTAGTAACCGTAGGTCAGCACACTACGGTGAATACGTTCCCGGGTCTTGTACACACCGCCCGTCACACCACGAAAGTCGGCAACACCTGAAGCCGCCAGGCTAACTCCTTGTGAGAGGCAGGCGTCGAGGGTGGGGTCGGTGATTGGGGTGAAGTCGTAACAAGGTAGCTGTACCGGAAGGTGCGGCTGGATCACCTCCTTTCTAGGGAGCTGTGATTGCCCACTGTGGCAATCCATTCCCAGGTCGATCCCCCTGATTTATCAGGAGGAACCTGACGACTACTTATCTTCACCAGGCTACTGACTTGCTTGGCAAGCCTTACCACTCTTGAGTTGTTTGAACAACTTGATGCTTTTGTCCACGGGCTTTTAGCTCAGGTGGTTAGAGCGCAGTCCTGATAAGACTGAGGTCCCTGGTTCGAGTCCAGGAAGGCCCACTTCGCACCGAGATGTATGGGGATGTAGCTTAGCTGGTAGAGCGCTGCCTTTGCACGGCAGAGGTCAGGGGTTCGAGTCCCCTCATCTCCACTTAGATCTTATGCGGAAACCAACGCTGCTCTCGCAGCTAGCGCTTCGCGCTCAGGTTTCCTAATAGGAAGTAAATCCATTTGTACATGCAGGTGGAGTGGTGGTCATAGCGAAAGGGAAACACCCGTTCCCATCCCGAACACGGTAGTTAAGCCTTTCAGCCCTGACGATACTACGGGGGCAGCCCCGTGGGAAAATAGGACATCGCCTCTCCACCCGCCTGTATGGGTGGGTTTCATGGTTGCGATTACGGGCTTTTAGCTCAGGTGGTTAGAGCGCAGTCCTGATAAGACTGAGGTCCCTGGTTCGAGTCCAGGAAGGCCCATTTCCCTTTTAAGGTCCTGGTTTCATACCAGGGCTTTTTTGTTATTTCATGGTATGAATAGAACATGATGAGCGGGCGGGCGGGCAGAGCCAGCCCGCCCGCTCATCATGTTCTATTCATACACTAACTGCGTCGCAGGCGATTATAGGCCAGGCGCAGACCCTCCAGGGGTAAATATTGATTGATGTATTGAATCTCAGGAATAAGAGGCGCCATGAGTTGAGCCAGCCCACCATGTGCGATTACCCTGACCTCTCCCTGGTCGGTGACGCCAGGAATCTCCGCGCAGAGGCGCTTGATTAGTCCCTGCACCAATCCTACATGCCCGTAAATAATGCCCGATTGCATGTTCTCAATGGTGTTCTTGCCCAGGGCGCGTTGAGGTGGCGTCAGGTCGACGCGGAAGAGGCGCGAGGCCGCACTACTGAGCGCTTCTGCTGAGATCATCAAACCAGGGGCAATAGATCCTCCCAGGAAGTTGCCCTCCTGCGAGATGACATCAAAGGTGGTCGCGGTGCTAAAGGCAATAACCAGGGCGGGACCGCCATACAACTGATGCGCGGCGAGGGTTGTCATGATACGATCCGAACCAATCTCCCAGGGATTGTCGATATGGAAGGCAATGCCCAGGTCTAACTGGTGCGAGATGACGAAGGCTTCCTTATGGCAGTAGCGTAGCGCCAGCTCTTGAAAGACAGGTGTCAAGGGAGGGACTACGCTTGAGAAAATAAGATCGTGAATATCACTGAAGCGGTGCCCGGCATGTTGCAGCAGGTCGTTCAACACCATGGCATATTCGTCGGTAGTACGCTGGCGCGACGTTGAAACAACCCAGTGATGCTTCATCGTATCATTAAGATACAGGCCAAATTTGATATTGGTATTGCTGATATCAATTGCTAGTAACATGGAGAATCCGCTTTCTACCCGTGTTATTCGCCCTGGGAAATCGAGGAGGCCTGGTGCTGAGCTACGTTGGTATGTCTGCGCCCAGCGTACTCTTTCAGTATCTCACCAATCTCCTCCGGGTTACCATACGCCTCATCGCGTACGACGATGACCTGCTTGTCATTCTCTGTGTTGAGGAAGGCAAGCGATACTGGCGTGCGCGTGCGCTTGTTCTGCCACTGGCGACCACTCCTGGTGGCGCCGCGTCCCACGAAGAAGCCAGCGATATTTTCACCCATTGTGGGCAGCGTGCGCACCGTTACCTGCTCATCCTCGCTAATCGTACGACTGGCACTGCGCACGCCACGCGCGGTGATATGCTCAACGTTTTCCATCGGGACCTGGACGACTTTGTTACCCTCTTGCTTGACAAAATTTTCCGGGGTGAAGACAAAGATATGTTTGTCAGATGTAAGAAGACGCTTGATGTCGACCACCAGTGTCCAGAGGCTGCCCAGCCCGATAAAGAGGAACATTCCGAGCATAAGCAGAGTAAAGATAATCAGGATCGGACCACGCTGAAAGTTATCGGGAATGACGATAGGTAGCACGAGCGCGAATAGCCCCAGCCCTATAATAGTGCCAAAGGCCCAACCCGCAATACCCCACTGGAGCTTTTTACGAAGAATTGGAAAAACTGTCCAGTTGCTTGGATAGGCACCGGACCTGGCCTGCGCAAGAATTTCTTCTGCTTGCATGGCGTACTCCTTTAGTTTCGCTGTAAGGCTAGTTCTTATATTCGACACATTATATCAGAACGTATGATGTCATGCACAAGAAGATTAGCACCTGGGGTGGGCAGAGAGGCACTGGCATTCGCCCAGTGCTTCTCTGCCCACCCCAGACACTAATAATAGTAAATATGGTAAAATGAGAAGTGCGAATAAGCTACCCGTGGATGTTTGCGGTTGAAGGCGAGATGGAGAGCAATGGATCGCGAGATAGAGAGCTATTGGTTTATCTTTGCCGAAAGGGCGGCGCAACTGGCGCTTCACTCCTTTCGGAGAGAATATCCCTCCTGGACAGAGGACGAGACCCCTCTAGACGAGCTTGTACACTGGCTTGAGCTGAATGTAGAGACATTTAACCCCGTAGATTACCCGGATGGCACCTTTGGTTTTATGGACCCCGACGAGGAGGAAAACCTGATCTGGTTGTGCCGGGATATGCATGAGACGCTGCGTCGCTTTACATTGGCTCATGAACTGGGGCATGCCATCCTGCATTGCCAGGGGACTACGCGTATTCAGCAACTGGTCCAGGAGGTCGAGCAAGCACTACAAGAGAGCCAGGCGCCAGAGACCGAGCGCTATCAACAGACCCTGCTGTCTATTCCTACACCCGCTTTATCACTGCCAACACGTGCCGATCCCTGTCAGGAGCAGGACATGAACCTGCACTTGCTGGATCAGGATCATCTTCAGGAGACGCTGGGTCTCGGACTCACCTATGATCCCCGTAGCCAGCGGGAGTTGGCTGCGAATCTCTTTGCCGCCGAATTGCTGATGCCACGCGAGCGCGTACGCAGACTCTACCTGGAGGAACAGGTCGCGCCAGCCTCTCTGGCGGCCCGCTTCGGCGTCTCACAGGCCGCGATGCTCAATCGCCTGGCCGGCTTTCTGCAAGACGCCCTACTCAGTAAGCCGCTCCCACCCCAGGCCCCAAAGCCAGCGGCGCAGCCTGTCAGCACCACTAAGAAGCGCTATGATACCTACCAGCAAGCGGCCATTGAGGCACCGACGCCAGCCCTGATTGTCGCGGGGCCTGGAAGCGGAAAGACCAGTACGTTAATTGGGCGCATCGAATATATGGTGCATACGCTCCAGGTACCGCCAGCGCAGATTCTGGCTCTGACCTTCTCGCGCAAGGCCGCCCAGGAGATGGAGGAACGTTTAGCTCAGGTCTTGACCCGGCAGTTACCGAAAGTCAGCACCTTCCATGCCTTCTGTGCCGATCTCTTGCGTCGCTACGGCGAGTTAGTTGGTCTGCGCCCGGGCTTTACTCTGTTGGATGAGGCCGAGGGCTACTTCCTCTTGCGCCAGTTGTCGCACTCCATGCGCTTAAAACACTATGTCAAATTGAGTGCACCTACCTTTTATTTTCCCGATATGCTCAAAGCCATTTCCAGGGCGAAAGATGAACTGATAACGCCCGAGGAGTATACGCGCCTGGCGCAAACTATGTTTGAGCTGGCGCAGGGACAGGATGATACTGAGGTCCTTGAGCGCGCAGAGAAGGCCCTGGAGATTGCTCAGGTCTATACGCTTTACGAGCAGGCCCTGGGGCGGCGTGGCGACTGCGATTTTGGTGGCCTCTTGCTGCTGACGGTACGCCTGCTTCGTGAGCATCCAGAGGTGCTGGCGGAACAGCAGCAGGTGTATCAGTATGTCCTGGTTGATGAGTTTCAGGATATGAATAGAGCCAGTGGCGTCCTCTTACGTGTGCTGGCAGGCGAGGCCGGTCGCGTCTGGGTTGTGGGAGACGCGAATCAGGCCATCTATGGCTTTCGAGGCGCCTCACCCGCGAATATCAGCCAGTTTGCCCAGGACTTTCCCGGTGCGGTGATCCTACCACTCAGCCGTAACTATCGCTCGCGCCCGGATCTCGTCTCTCTGGCGGAGGCTTTTCGTTGTACCTACCTGGATAAGGGCCAGGAGCCAGGCAAAAATCAGCCGGTGCGTGTGGCAGAGACCGGACCATATATTACACTCGCCCAGGCGAGCAATGAGGCCAGCGAGGTCGCGGGCATCATCGCGGATATTCAGCATAAACGCCGCCAGGGGTATAACTATAAAGATATGATGGTGCTCTGCCGGACGCGAAGCCAGGCCCAGAAGATCACGCGTGCCCTACTGGAGGCGGACTTGCCCACTCACGAACGCGCTGGCACGTTGGAACAGGAGCACGTAAAGGACGCGCTGGGGATACTGCTGTTGTTGAGCAATGAGAGCGGCATGGGGCTGTTGCGCGTGGCGCACCTGCCCGATTATCGCTTCAGTCAGGAGGATATAGAGGTCTTCTTGCTATCCGCCCGCGAGCGCCAGGTCAGTCCACGCGGCCTGCTGCTTAACGAAGAGTTTCCCCTTGACATCAGCGCAGAGGGAAGATCGGCCATGCAGCGCCTGGTCAGCAGTATGCGTGCCTTGCAGCAGTGTAATGATACCTGGACCTGTATGAGCCAGTATCTCCTCCAGGAGACCAGCCTGGTGCGTGATCTCCTGCGCTACCCGGAAGACGAGGTCGCGAAAGGCCTGCTGCTGGATTATGATCGCTTGCTCCAACTAGCGAGGCATTATGACCAGCAGTTGGAGGCGCGGCGCCGGGTCCTGGCCCAGGAGGATGTATCCCTGGAAGAGCTCTCTATGGAGGCGCGCCTGAAGGGCTTTTTGGAGTACCTTAGTATGCTAGTCGTGTTGCGCCAGGATGGGGCCACGCGTGAAAGTGGTGAGGGCGAGGGCGAAGAAGAGACGAATATCATCCAGGTCATGACGGTCCACGCCAGCAAGGGACTGGAGTTTCCTGTGGTGTATATGCCGGGCCTGGTGCAGAATAGATTTCCCCTGACCTATCGCTCAAGCGCTGTCAATGCGCCTGATGGAATGCTGCTAGCAGAAAACACCGGGCGCGTCGCTCATGATAGTGGTGAAGCCTGCCTCTTTTATGTTGGTGCAACACGCGCGCGCGATCACCTGGTGCTGAGCTATAGCGAGCGTTATGGCAAGAAGTCGTATAAGCGCTCCCTCTTCCTTGATCCCCTGGAGGCCGCGATGCCCCAGGAACGTTTGACGCAACTGGCCTGGGAGGCCCATGGCGAGATTGAGGAGCGTGTAGAGGAATCCCTCAAGCCGATCTCGATACAGCCTGGCGAGCGCTTTCTGGACCGGATGCGTCCCACTGACCTCAGCTCGTCTTTGGTAGAGATGTATCGCCGCTGTCCTCGTCAATATGCCTACAGTACGGTCTATCATTTCGATGGTGATGCCGATGCCTACCGCCTCTTCCGCCAGGCAACCCAGCAAACGGTTGAAGTGCTGCATAAACAACTGGCGAGTATGGCTGATAGCCAGGGGATCTTGCCCACGTTTGAGGAATTGGAAGCGCTTTACAAGCGACACTGGCGCGAACTGGGAGGGGAAGATATGCCCTTCGCGCCTATGTATGAAGCACATGGTATTGAGGTCGTAGAGGGAATACGCCAGAAGCTGGTAACGCAGAGCGAGACCCAATGGTCCATGCGCGAGAGCCTGCATGTGGACCTCGCTGGTCACTCCGTACGCGTGACCGTGGATCGTATTGAGAGCTCTTCGCAGCCACAGGAGGAGGGGCCATTGCGCTTTGTGCGCACGCGCTATGGCAAGAGCAAGGAGAAGCCGAAGGCAGACACACGTGAATTCTTCTATACACTGGCATCGCGCCAGCACCATCCTGGGCGCCCGGTCGAACTCCATAGCCATAATATGAGCACTGGCGAGACCATACCTATGAAGTTGACCGAGAAGAAGGAGCAGAGCCTCTACGGCGAACTGGAGCAATGTATCGAGGGCATTGAACGCGACGAGTATCCCGCGCGCCCCGCGGAACCCTCCCGCTGTCCCACCTGCCCATTCTTCTTCATCTGCCCAGCATAGAGACACTTGGTAACAGGTGGTAGGGAGTGTGTGGTGTCACGCAAATATACTACGCATGGTGTTACTTATAGCGATGCGCCAGTCACGAATAATGGGGTAGAATGTAGAGAAACACACCTTGTGTGCGGGCTATTTTAGAGTGTGTCACAGGAGAAAGGCGGAATTGCATGAACGATCAAGGTATTCTCAGACATATAGAAGAACTGGTCAACGAAGAGCATGAGCTGATGCAGAAGAAGGAGAATGGGGAGTTACAGGACGATCAGCATGAGCGTATTCACCAGTTAGAAGTCCAGCTAGACCAGTGCTGGGACCTCTTGCGTCAGCGCCGCGCGCGTCGCAACGTGGGGCAAGATCCCGATGCAGCCCAGGTGCGCGACCCCAATATTGTTGAGAACTACAAACAATAAGAGAATGTGGGAAGGGCGTCGCAATCGCGACGCCCTTCCCACATTCTCTTATTGTTTTATGCTGCTCGCTTAGTCGCGGGGGGCTTTCTCCGCGAACTCAGGAGGTAGATCGCTATAGACGCCGCGATACTGCGCGGGCAGCATCGACGCGATACTATACATGATCGTTTTCGTGGTCTCTTCAATGTCCTCGTTGGTGACCTTCTTGCCATTCTTCGGCGTAAAGACGATTGGCTTACCGTAGGTAATCGTCACCTTCGCGCCAAACTTCTTCAGGACGTTTTCGCTGCCATGAATGGCGACAGGAAGCACGGGGACGCCAGAGCGCAGCGCGATGTAGCTCATACCATTATTGCCCTTGGCGAGGGTATGGGAGCGGCTACGTGTGCCTTCAGCGAAGATAACAAAGATTTTGCCCTTCTTGAGCTGTTCATCGGCCGCCCGGAGCGCTCGACGGTCGGCTTCACCTCGCTTGACGGGGAAGGCTCCCAGGAAGCGCACCAGCCAGCCAACCTTGCCATGGAAAAGCTCTTCTTTCGCCATATAGACGACTTTCCCTGGAATGAAGAGGGGGACCAGGGGAACGTCGGTCCAGGAGAGATGGTTGCTGGCAATGATAAAGGGACCCTCTTTAGGGATGTTGTAGCGACTGCGTAGCTTGATACGCGAGACAAGCGAGAGCAGAATGATCGCCACTGTGCGGATGGCGTTATAGAGCACTGTTGGGGTCACATACGGATCATAGAGATTCTTCTCAGGTTTCGCCTTGGGCAAGGGGACCTGGACGACGGTCTTCTGGGGTGCCTCCTGGCCGTCACTGCCATTTGTGCCAGTGGGCGGAGGCGTCTGGGGGGCCGGCTGGGCTTGCTGCTCCTGGTTCATTTGTTTCCCTCCACATAGTGACAAATTTTATCTAGCACCTGCTCGATGCCGAGATTATCTGTCTCGATGATAATAGCGTCCTTCGCTGGTTGCATGTTTTTGCGATCAGTGTTATCGCGGCGCTCAACGTCGCTCATGACTTCTTCCAGACTGGGGAGCGCGGGATTATGTTCACCCATGCGCTCGACCATCTCTGTATGGCGGCGACGGGCGCGCTCGCGCAAGCTGGCGGTCAGGTAGATCTTAAGATCCGCGTCGGGCATGACCACCGAACCAATGTCGCGTCCAACCATGACAATATGCCCTTGCAAGCCAATGGCTCGCTGCTGGGCGATCAAAATAGAGCGCACCTGTGGATGTGCCGAGACGGGCGAGACGGCGCGTCCAACCTGTGTGCTGCGAATATCCCAGGTAATATCATGACCCTGAATGATGACAGTATATTGACGCCCATCGGCGATCTCGGGCTTGCTAATAAGAATGATATTCTGCTCAGCTAACTTGCCAAGCGTGGAACCATCGTTCAGATCTATTCCCTTTTGTAAGGCAAGCCAGGCAATGGCGCGATACATCGCTCCTGTATCGCAGTATAGATAGCCCAGCCGCCTGGCCAAGTGTTCTCCTATGGTACTTTTTCCTGCGCCAGCTGGTCCATCAATGGCGATACATCCCG
Source organism: Ktedonobacter sp. SOSP1-52 (assembly GCF_016587395.1). Taxonomy (NCBI): domain Bacteria; kingdom Bacillati; phylum Chloroflexota; class Ktedonobacteria; order Ktedonobacterales; family Ktedonobacteraceae; genus Ktedonobacter; species Ktedonobacter sp. SOSP1-52. The sequence continues at coordinate 2,353,836 of NZ_BNJH01000002.1, read as the reverse complement.
GCTCTCGCATGAGTCCTCCACTTTGTGTTTATATCAAAGGGATTATATCATATCCATGCTCCTGTGTTGCTGCCTAAGCGTTTGCTTGTTTAGTTTGAAAGTAATGGGCAGGAGGCAGGATATCTCGCGTCTGCGGCGCTTGTCCGGTTAATGATGTGGCATAGCTCAGCAGTTGCAACTGCTGAGCTATGCCACATCATTAACTACGAAGAAATGGCTATTTGAGCAGAGCCTGGATCTCAGCAGGGGTTAGATGACGCCATTTGCCGAGTGCGACTCCCCGCAAGGTCAGGGAGCCGAGCCCTATGCGCCTGAGTTGCAGCACGGGGTGATCGACGGCCTGGAGCATGCGGCGTACCTGGCGCTTGCGTCCTTCGTGAATGGTCAGCGTCAGCCAGCTACTTCGCTCTGTGCTAGAGAGCTTGCGCACGCGCGCGGGCGAGCTGGTGTAGTGCTTGCCATCGTCCTCGGTGAAGGTCACCCCGTCGCGTAGCGCCTGAAGTGTTCGCTCTGTGGGGATGCCTTTGACCTGGACCTCGTAGTGCTTCTCTTTCTCATAGCGCGGGTGGGTCAGGTGCTGGGCGAAGGCTCCATCATTGGTAAGCAGTAAGAGTCCGCTAGTGTCGCGGTCCAGGCGCCCTACAGGGTAGAGGCGCAGACTACGCAGCTCGGGTGGAAGCAGGTCCAGAACTGTAGCGCGCCCCTCGGGATCGCTGACGGTACTGACGTAGCCCGCAGGTTTATGTAGCAGCAGGTAGGCATGCGGCGCCTTGGCCTGGATCTCTTTCCCATCGACCACGATGCGGTCCTGCCCCGGCTGCACGCGTGTGCCTTGCACGGTAATAATGGTGCCATTGACGCGCACGCGTCCCTGGACAATCAGATCCTCGGCGTGGCGACGTGAGGCCACGCCCGCGTGTGCCAGAAAGCGGGCCAGGCGCTCACCCTGGGCTTCCTGATTGCTAGCTTGCCCCTGTGCTGATAATTCCTCGGGCATGTCGGAACCCGCTTGTTCTCTCTGCTTCATAATGCCTTTCGACCCGCGATACATCGCGTACACTCCTTGGTGCGGCAGGTTTGTTGATAAATATAATGTAGTCCCTGTTGCTGGCAGGCTCCTCCTGGCTCACCAGGTAGCTGAAACTGCGCGCTCATCATACGTGTCACCTGGTTGGATGGTAGGTCTGGATAGCTGGCGTAGAGCTGGCGTGCGCATTCATATAGTACAGTATCTTGTTCGCGTAGAGCGACGGCTGCCGCGAAGGGCAGGACCACGTTGCAAATAAGTATATCAGTGCGTGCAAGACTGAGATTGAGCTGGGTGAAGATACGCCGGAGCGACCAGATACTGGATAGGCTATCATGCGCCTCTCCTGGTGTGAGTATAGTTCGTAAACGCTGCCAGAGTGGCGTTATCTGTGCCTGCTCTATGAGGTGACGGAGTGCACGTAGGCGCTGGGCATCCAGGGGGGCTGGCCGTGCGGCGCGCCCCTCTGGTTCGGGAAGGATGCCAGGAAGGCCCATGAGCCGTAGAGATGTAGCGCGGAAGAAGGCCCGGTCGCGCCCATAGGCCAGGCCCTCGCCAAGGGCTGGCAAGAGGTAGTGATCGTAGAGGGTCTCGTCGTCATGTTTGGGCGTAGAGAGCGCACGTAGCTGTGTACTGAATAGCTCGCTCTTTTGCTCAAAGCGTAGTAAGCCTGCTCGATGGAGGAGTTGCTGGCGCTCACTCTCTGTCAGGGCTGGTATGATCTCCTGGCAAGGCCAGGAAGGCAGGGCTGCTCCTAGAAGCTGTAGAGCCTGCTCCTCAGCGGGCAGGTCCGCCAGGGTGCAGGTGGGAATGCTTAGCCCATCCTGGCACAGAATAGGCTGAGTGATATCGTAGTGCAGGACGACGTGTAGTATAACCCGGTTGTAGCGCCTATCGCTCTCGTGGTGATGATTATACCAATCGCTGGCGCGCACATGAAACTCAACATCGCCACAGAGGCGCGGAGCCTGGAGGACCTGGCGCAGGCTAGCCGGGGCTAGCGGCGAGGACGATGCCAGGGGGCGTAGGACCGCGTCGCGTATATCCGGCCCTTTAGAGCCGCCCGGGCGCCCGGCGAAGAGGAGTTGATAGGTCTCGCCCGTATCTAGAGGTAGAAGTGTATCCAGGGGCAGGTGCCACCAGCGGCGCGCAACCTCTGTCTCATCCGGCAGATGCCTGTATGACTGCTCGACAAGAAGAAGCATCGCTTACCGCTCTCTGCGCTTTTTCGTGGCGCTTACCGCTTTGACCTGCTTGATAGTGCTGCGAATGGCCTGTTCTGTTGCTTCAGCGATGGCGCGAGCGGCGAGCGCTCGCGCTTTCCCCGTAGATTGATGCTCAGGTGTTGTCATCGAAGAACCGCCTCCCACCTTCAAACTAACTTCGTCTACATTCCTGATCAATTGATATTTACCTGAAACTGTGTTTGGATTGGATCATGTCCGGTCCGTGCGACCTTGACATCAATCGTCCAGACGCCACTCATGCTAAAGGTCTGTTGCTTGTCAAAGACGGCAACATAGGTTGCGCTGTCGTTGCCTTTGACGACTGTCTGTGTCGTTCCCATATCCATGGCTACCATGTTGAGGGTGAGTGTTACCTGGGCATCGGTGACGGGCTGCCCCGCTGCATCTTTGATGGTTAGGACCACTGTATTACTCTCGTTGAGCCTGGCTGGCGTCACCAGTAGCGAGAGCGAGAGATCGCCTACCTGGCGCGTCTGCGTAGCCGGGGCGCTGGCTGCTTGAGACGTACTGGCGCTGTAGTTTACCTCGGGATAGACAATAGGGGGTGCGTAAAAGGCCAGAAGCGCCAGGCAGAGCAGCACACCGGCGCCTATGATCGACTGCGCGCTGACCACCTGTTTTAGCGTGCGCCCTGTGTTAAGCAAGACGGACTGGCGAGCGCGGCGCGTGGGCAGGTCGGAGGTGACGACCGGTAGGAAGAGCGCCTGGCGCATCAACTTAGGCCGTAATACCGCCATGCCGACCCAGCTAAAGATCAACATCAGCACGAGGAGCACAAACAGGACCAGTAGCGTGTGCCCATAGGGATCTTGCAAGAACGCCTCTCGGTTCGGAATGCTGGCTTCGCAGAGGTAGAAACCGCTTGCCAGGAGCGCCGCGATACTACCCAGTTGGAAGGGCGTGAAGCGTCGCTGGATGACCACCAGGGCATCAGCATAGTGATCTCGCTCGACTGCTGAGAGAAGTGGAAACAGGATAAAGCCCAGGTAGGTGAGCCCACCCAACCATATGCCAAGGCTGACCAGGCTGATCCAATCGAAGAGGACCGCGCTGGCATGTGGTTGCAAGACCTGTGCGGCCTCACTTGAGAGCGAACGTGTGAGCAGGATCAAGCCGCCCAGGGCGAGCCATATTGGTGCGTAGCCATGTTGTGAAGGGGCGAGCCTGCCCGGCCTGCTCTCCTGATCGCGTGCGACTTCGCGCGTATCGTGCGTCAGACTACGCGTCGTCCCTGGATTGGATGAACGCTTCCCAGGGTTCGAGGCCTTCTTGCCTGGATTTGATCCGGTAGGTTGCTTCAATGAACTGGTAATGCTTGCGCCTGTCGTGTTCAGCGCACGCGTCGCGCTAGTGACAATACCAAGTTGCCCCGTGACTGGACTGAGGGAGCCTGTGATTGAACCCAACGCTCCGGTGCGTGTGACCAGGCGCGGGGTGGGAGTGGCTGGATAGTTCTTCAGGTTTAAGCGCCGCGTCCAATAGAGGAGGCCCATCGCGACGAGGATCAGCGCCAGGCGGATGATGAGCAGCATACCGTACGTGGTTTGCAGGAGCATGGCGAGCATAGAGCTGAAAGAGAAGCTGCTATCAAGCGTCTGCGACATCTGGGCCACACGCAGGATAAAGGTCACACACTCGCCAATCAGCAGCGCACATAAGCAGAGCCATTGTAGAGAGGTTGTGCGCTTGCGGGCGCGTTCAAGCAACGATTGAATACGTGATTGCCTGGCAAGAATCCAGTTCTCTGTAATAAGCAGGCCTATCCAGAAGGTGAGCGCGATGAGAACGAGCCAGTCCCAACCTACGCTCAGGATGCTCAGAGTCGTGAACTGGCGAGAGCCTCCTGTGCCATAGAGATTATTGCTTGTTGCCGGACCAAGCACCTTCTGTCCCGAGATACCCAGGCTGGAGACCGCGACATCAAAGCCAATAATGCCTTTGGTTGTTTGTCCATCATTCGCCGCGACCGCGACCCACTTGATTTCATAGCTACCTTCGGGCAGAGAATCGGGGGACTGGAGGGGAATGTTGAGCTGGCGTGGATTGGCATGAGAAACGCTGGCCTGTCCATCGGTGACATCGACAAGCGTCCCCTTCTGTAGCGAGTAAATATGCGCGCTACTGAGTGTACTGATTGGAGCATTAAAAGTGATGTGTGCGACGCTGGGGACTTTGGCGATTGTTGAGCCATCGACCGGGTCAGAACCAATGACGAAGGCGTGCGCCTGCGCCACTGGTGGGGGCGTGCAGAGCAGCCAGCCCATATGCATCACCAGAGCCAGGATACATGAGAGTAAAATAACAAGCAGTCTGCGCTTTTGCATGATGACCTTGAAGCCTTACTTTTCTCTACCTACTTCTGATCCGAAAACCCTGAGCGCGCGGCCGCTGTGCCCCGAATGAGGGAAGCGCTAGGCACGCCAGTGACGTTGGGTTTCGGAATAAGATCTTAAAAAACCAGCCAGTACATGCAGCTATCAGCTATACGCATGCCTATATTGTGGAACAAATATATCTCAGTTTTACACGGACAGGAAGTTTGGATAGATGTATGTATGTGGATTGTACCTCAGGCAGCCGTATGTCGCAACATATTAGGTTCTATATGTACGTGGGTACTGTTAGATAAGTTTCACCTGGATACTGTTGTGGCTCTGTTCTGATTATGGGTATTGCCTGGTTGATTGCTGAGCGCAAGTGTTACAATGAAGGTGAATTGGCCCTTGCCTACGTTGGCGAGGGCTGTAGTGAAAATAAGTGCATGTAGAGAAGCTAGAAAGAGGGTGCGATGACTGCAAGTTCATCTACGAAACTACGCGTAACAGTGTGGAACGAGTTTCGCCACGAACGCCACAGCAAAGAGGTTCAGAAGCACTATCCGGAAGGTATTCATAAAACTATCGCCGGTTTTCTTGGCGAGGCAGGCCTGGAGGTGCGCACTGCGACCCTTGATGAGCCAGAGCATGGCCTGACCCAGGAAGTGCTGGATTCAACGGATGTGCTGACCTGGTGGGGGCATATGGCTCATGGCGATGTCAGCGATGAGATCGTCGAGCGCGTGTACAAGCGCGTACTGGACGGTATGGGTCTGATCGTGCTGCATTCGGGACACTTCTCCAAAATCTTCCGTAAGTTGATGGGCACAACCTGCGATCTCAAATGGCGCGAGAGCGGTGATCGTGAGCGCCTCTGGGTGGTCGCGCCAGGACACCCCATTACTGAGGGCCTGGGCGACTACTTTGAGATCGAAGAGGAGGAGATGTACGGCGAGCACTTCGACATTCCCGCCCCCGAGACGCTAGTCTTTATTAGCTGGTTTACTGGTGGAGAGGTCTTCCGTAGTGGCGCCTGCTATACACGAGGTCGCGGCAAGATCTTCTATTTCCGCCCTGGCCACGAAACGTTGCCAACCTACCATAATAAAGATGTGCAGCGTGTGATTGTGAATGGCGTGCACTGGGCTGCTCCCACACCTGGGTTGCCCCGCGTCTTTGGCAATACTCCCGCCCTGGAAGGCTCCAAATAAGCTTAATTTGGCAAGGGATAAAAATGTGATGCGTCCTGGTCGTCTACGGTGACCAGGACGCATCACATTTTTATCTCTGCTATTTTTTCACTGTATGATGGGAATATCGATCCCTAATTGCGCGATTAAGCCTTTGATGCCGCCACCATAAATCTGCTCGACCTCGATACGCTGTATCTTCTCGTCACCCAGAATGTAGATGACATTCTCCGAGGGCATGGAGATACTCTGGGCAGTTTGTGGGATGGGTGGCGTCCCCAACACTGGAATAATAAATGAATTACTTTGATAACCAGTAACCTGCCAGGTCGCGCTGACTCTATTTTCACCCTCCTCCAACACATTGTGCAAATTATAGGTGAGACCGGGAAAACCCTCCTCAAGCGCGTGTACAACCTCTAAAAATCCATGTCGGTCTAGTGGCCTGGGGGTCCAACCCGAGAAAACAAAGTTATCGGATAGGTAGCCCTCATAGATGTCCTGCTCATTATTGTCAAGCGCCGACATAAAATCACGCACGATCTCGATCTCTCTCTCGCTCATCCTGATATGCTCCTCTCTATGCCAGGGATGTTATAACGCTTCTAAGAGAGACACGCTTTGTGGAGGCGAGAAGTAGATTCCTGCTTGTGCTTACTATCTCTCCTAAAAAGATGCTCCTCAAAGTTAGGCTGAATAGTATCACTGGGTCAGAAACCATGCGAGCAAGCGAATGCTGTAGCAGGACTAAAAACACGTAACTTGCTGATTTGTGCTTTGATGATCTATACTACATGTAGAAATAGCAGAGCTGTAGATTATGTGTAGTGTTGTTGTGTAGTGTTAAGGAGGCGTGTATGCTTAGTCGGGGGATACAGCTATTTCTCGTCGTGGCTTTGATTGTGTTCCTCGTGTTTCTCTTTCATCCAGAGTATATAGCGAATGCTGGCAATGCGCCGTTGAAGTCTGTGGATGGCTCCAATGCTTCGGGAACAGCTCAACTCATCCCTGAACAGAGTGGAGGTGGAAGTGACTTCCAGGTGGCATTGCAGGGTTTGAAAAACAACTTCAAGTACGCGGTCACTCTGGATAAGGAGCGTTGTGGAGGCAGCTCAGTCGCAACAATTGGCACCGTGGCTTCAGACCAGGGAGGAAACGCCCTGGTAACGGTTGGACACAATGATCTCAATGCCAACCTACAACAGGGCTTGTGGATTGATGTGCGCCGGGGAGACGCCTCCGGACCGAGCGTGGCCTGTGGGCAATTGCAGTTGAATAGCCAGCAACTCGCGCAGTTCAATACCAGTCAGAGCAGCCAGGTGAACCTTCTGAGCGCGAATACGAGCAAAGTGACTCCGACTACCAGCACCAGCAGTGGTACCATCTGGGATAATCTGCTCGTGGGTTTTCCCCAAACAGGCGCGGGCCCTGGCAATAGCCATAGCTACGACAACTATACCTATCCCCGTAAGCGCTAGGGATTTCAGGCAAGGTGCCACCCGAGCGACGCTCAATGCTGGCTTGCACAGCTCTTAGCGTTTGAGGATTAAGACTTTGAAGCCGCCCAGGCCGCTCGGGCTGGTCAGCGCGGAGACGCGTTGGCGCACATTGTACCATTGGAGCAGTTGTACCTGGCCCTGGTTGCTGGCCCGATTCTGCATATCATCAAGCGCGGCAAAATCGCGCTGACGGATACGTTCCAGTTCCTCATAGATTCCCATGTCTGTGAGCCAGGAGCGCTGCGTCGTGAATTTGTGGAGGCGCAGTCCCTGGCGCCTTCCCTCTTCAATGAGCGTGCTAAAGTTGACGTGCGCGGTAATATCCTGCTCACCGGGACGCAGTAAAGGGCGTTCGGTGAGCTGGTGCTGGTAGTAGCAAGCCAGCGTCCCAGTAAAGCGCTCAGGGATATAGAGCTGGCGCGCCAGGTCACCATAATCGATAGCGAGGAGAAAGCCACGTCGCTTGCGTTTGGGATTTGAGCCGAGCAGGAGCTGGGCCGAGCGCCTCATCCAATGACGAGCATCCAGGTTAATCTCGGCACGCCAGCCATCGGGATAGGTGCGCCAGGGAATCTTATAGTCATCCAGGTAGCTCGCGACCTCCTCACTACTGGGCGCCTGGAGCAACTCGCTCAATCTTCCGTTCTGTTCGCCTACATAGACCTCATACAGCTCACTGCCACGCTTCTCAACGAGATGGACGGGAAAGGCATCTACCAACTCATTGGAGAGCAGGACAGTAGGTGCCTGTTCAGAAGCGGCTGAGAGGGCATCCTCGCCCGCGCCGATGTCGCTACTCACGTAGTGCAGGGCCTGGTGAAAGGCGGGGTGTTCTTGGCTCGCCCAGGCGCGGATGCCCTCTCCTAAGAGACCCCGATTGGCCCCCTGTTCTAACACGAGAAAGTGCGCAGGTTGCTTGAGCATCTCCCACATCTGGAGCAGTTGCCGTCCTGTACAGTGGGCAAAGATTTCGGAGACATCACTACTGGTGAAGAAATCGCCCTCCCAGCCCACGCGTGCCTTGCCGCTGACATAGTAGCCCTGTCCTGGTTCATAGAGGGCCATCCGCATATACTCAGCGAAGGGAATGGGGCCGTGCTGGTGTATGGTGTCGAGAATATGTGCTTGAAGTGGTGTGGTTGTGTGCATGTGCTCTATGTGCCGAAGTTAACGACCAGCAGGTCGAGCGCCATCTCTGGTTCCAGGCGGCTACGCTTGAGTGCAGCGTCAGTATCCAGGAGCTGGCGATAGGTATGTTCGAGCTGGGCCGCACTAAAATTATGCACCTGGCGCAAGGCTTTCTCCGCCACAAAGGGTGCGATACCCAGGGTAGAGGCGACCTGTCCGCCGCGCATCCCCTTCTGGGCCAGTTCCTTGACCAGGAGCAGGGTACGTACCTGGGAGGTAATGAGACCTATCAGCTTGAGAGGGGCTTCCCCATCGGCCAGAAGATCATGGAGAATATTGAGGGCCTGTTTGCGATTCTTCTGGGCCAGGGCATCCGTGAGATCGAAGATGCGTGCCTCCTGCACCTGTGCCGAGAGCGTACGTACCTCCTGTACTGTAATCGTGCCACCTGGACCCACGTATGTGGCCAGCTTTTGCAGCTCATTGGCCAGTAAGCGCAACTGATTGCCGATAAAGTTGGCGAGTAAAGTCGTAGCCTCGGGGGCGATCTTGACATCCAGGGCGCGGGCGCGGGTAGCGATCCAGCGTTCGAGCTGTGCGCCCTGGGGTTGTGTACTCAGCGTGGCTTTCCCATGTTGCTCAGCGGCCTTGACCAGGGGATTTGCCTTGTCCAAGGCCTCTTCAACGATGAGAATGAGCACAGTGCTCTCTGGCATCTGACCGACGTGTTCTGCCAGGGCCTTCTCATAGGCGGCACGTGTGAGGGCGCCACCCTTCGCGCCTTTCTTGCCACGCTTTCCCCTGGCACCTTTAGCGGCCTCCTCCTGCGGAGCAGCAGAGGTGGTTGAGGACTCTCCGCGTTTCTTCTTGGGGAGCCCATCAATAACCACCAGGCGCTGCTCAGAGAGAAAAGGCTGTGTTCCGCTGGCCATCATAATTGTTTTCAGATCCGCCGTCGTACCATCATAGGTATCCTGGTTGAAGCCGAAATCGCTTTGTTGACGCAGCTTTTTGAGAAGTTCGCGACTGGTGAACTCATCATCGCCATGCAGGAGGTAGAACATACGTGTGCAGCCTAAAGCCGAAAGGCTATTCGTGAGCGGGACGACGATAATCGCGGTTGCTTCTGTTTGCCACCAGAACGTCGACCAAAACACCGCCAGCCAGGCCGAGGATGGAGCAGAAGAGCGCCGAAGCGAAGAAGGCCGCACCGGGATTCGAGGAGAGCACAGGGGGATCAGAAACTAGGGTACCAATCCAGGCATAGATCGCTACGAAGCCAATGAAAGATCCCAGGAGTGCCCCGAGAATCGCGAAGACACGATGCTTAATCGCGCTAAACCAGAACGCGAGAAAGAGCGCGATTGGCAGCGAGATGAGAAAACCAAAGAAATCACCAATGAAAATACCATCAAGTGGGTTGATATGCAAAGCCATTATAGCAGCCTCCTGAAGGATGGTTAGAGTCGATAAACTATGTTTCATTATACGGCAATTTCGCCAGTGCGACAACTGAGGCAGAAGTTGTCTCAGAGATAAGAGGGGGTGGCTTATTATTGTAAGTGTCTAGACTGCGCTTGTGTGTGTCGCCTTGAGCATCTCCAGGCGCTTGAGGCGGCGTTGCATACGCCGCTGCTTGAGGCTATGGCGTATAACGCTGAGCATAGAGACATCCTGGTGGGCGCGATAGAGTGCCCAGCCAATCTTTGGCAGGCTCAGGGCATCTGAGTAGACCAGGAAGCGGCTCTCCCAGGCGGGATGAAACTTCTTTTTGAAGTTGAAGAGCGACTGGTTCTTGGTGGGATCGCCAAAGCGATTACTCAGGAAATCGATGCTGCTCCCCAGGAAGGTATCATCATCCGCGTTAACGTCACTGAGCGGTGCCAGGCCCAGGCTCATCATGGTCGCGCCCGTATTTTTGATGAATTCAATTGAGCGTGCAAGCAATAGTTCCATCGTGCCAGGGGCGGGCTGTTCGGCGCGGCGCATCAGGTCAAGCCCCCAACCATTGCGACCATAGATGGGCACGAAAGAGACGAAGGCGTGAACCTTGTTACGGTCATCGACGGCAACGGCATAGATCAGCTCTTCATCACCTGCGGGATCGAAGTGTCCCATGCTAAAGCCCATCTCTGTGCCACCTTTTTCATCGAGCCAGCGCTGGGAGATGCCCTCCATCTGCGCAAGCTGTTCCAGGTTGGTCACATGACCGTTGTAGAAGTCGATATGAACGTTGTCTTTCTCGGCGCGTTTGGCGCTTGAGCGTACATTGGCCATCGCCCCACCTTTCAAGGTAAAGGTCTGGGGGTTGATGACTGCATCTTCACCAATTTTAATCAGGTGCAGGCCCAGGGTCTGATAGAGTGGTTTTAACTCATCACGGATCTGCCAGAAGACCACGGTCCAGTCCTGCTTATTGCAGAACTCTACAAACTCACGCATGATAATGGGGAGTTCCGTCTCTGGTCCAATGGGGTCGCCTGCTACCACTGCTGTACTGCCCTCCAGAACATAGCTAATGACCGCTCGCTCTGAGGAGGAGAAGAAGTAGAGCTTCTCTTCGGTGAGTGTGAAGTAGGCGATGGAGTTTTTGCCATGGAGATGGGCTAGCTCCCGGGCCTTGCGGCGCTCAGTATGTTCAGGTAGGAAGGCGGCGGCCACGGGGCGGAAGATCTGGATCATACCATAGAGCACGGCACAGATGCAAAGCGTGCGCAGAATGGGTGCGAAGAGAAAGGCTGGCGATGACATCGGAACATGTAGGTGTGCACGGGTAAAAATGCGGAAAGTCAGGCCTGTAAAGCCGATGCGCCGCGAGATTGGTTCTAGGTCATCAAAGAGGGCCAGGAAGCCACCGATGGCGTAGAAGAAGACGATGCCCAGGCTTAGGACCAGGGCGGCGTAACCACGTAGAACCGAAGGTGGATCGCTGCGTGCCTGGAAGAAGCGAACTGAACAGGCTATCAAGATGGCCAGAACCATTGCACTAACGGTAGCCAGGATCGAGCCACCGCGAAGCACATGCAGAAAGAATGCAGAGAGGAGGAGCAGAAAAATGCTGATCAGCCAGGCGTGACGTTTCCCCCGAGCCAGGCCATACGAGAGCATAATGAGGAAAAAGCCCACTACAACAGTGAGTACCTGCGCCCGTAGTTGCGTATGGGGCAGCATCGCTGGCCACTGACCAAACTGTAAGACCCAATCAAACCTGGGCAGAAACGCTGAGAGCATATCTGAAAGCCCAATCAGGCAGGTAATTACTGCCAGGGCATAGCACACAATATGTTTTAATGGTCGGTTGGCTGGGATGCGAAGCGAAACACTCTCTTTTTGCATAGAGCTATTACAGAAAGCGGCACCATACTCCGTGTCACCTGTTGAGGAAGGAAGGCCGCGCTCCTTTCTTTGACTGAAATTCACCCTTCCCTACGGAGAGGACATTTTGAATAGCTTCTCCGAAAACCCTGAGCGCGGAGCGCTAGGCACGCAAGTGACGTTGGGTTTCGGAATAAGATCTTGGGGGAATGCCCTGGAAACTCCCCATGTAAGCAGTTACTACACAAAGTATAATTATGTTCAAAACAATGTATTTTTGCGCCACAAAAATATATGTTTTGGTGATTGTCTGGGTGCAGCGCCTCCTATTGATAATAGACGTATACTTACCTCAAAAGTCTCGTCTCTATTACCGATTTGGTACAGGTACTTGCAACACATCTATTGAGCAATGCGTATATAAGACAAGCAAAAGACTTGATGAAGCATATATGTATAAGGCTATACAGCTAGGAAAATGAGGAGCAGGGTAATGATGCATCGAGCAACCTCTTTAGGCTTGAATGAGCGTGTTGAGCGTGTACTGGCGTATGCACTCTTCTGGGTTTCAGGCCTATTCTTTTTCTTTCTTGAGAAGAACCGCCGGGTTCGTTGGCACGCCCTACAATCACTCATTACTTTTGGGGCACTCTCCCTGGTGATTTACGGGGTCGGAATGTTACGAGCCATGTTGAACCTGATTCCTCTGCTGCGCTTGATCACGAATTTTGGCCTGGGCCTGTTTATTGATATGTTGTGGTGGGCCTGGGCGCTACTCTGGATCTGGCTAATGATCATGGCGTGGGTCAAGCCCGATTATCGCTTGCCCTTTGTAGGTGAGTGGGTGCGGCACATCGTCTAGATCAGCACCTGCAGTGCTTTATACAGAGTGAAGAGTGTGATGGTAGGCTGGCTCTGCCAGCCTACCATCACACTCTTATTTACCTCTTTTATCACTGTTGGGATAGAGAAACCCTAGAGCCAGGCCATAGGAGGCGTGGCGAAGCATATTTTGCCAGAATGAGCGCCAGCGGAAGAGGTGGGGCATCTCGCCATTGCGAATTAAGGGATGGTACTTATCGGCCAGGGGTGTAATCCACCAGATGACGAAGACAAAGGCCTCGCCAAAAATTGTGCCCCGTAGCCAGGCTGGCCCTGGCAAGAAGCGTTTGACGACCGCGGCATAGAGTTCTGCCAGAGCCACACCATTCAGGAAGTGTAGCAGCCAGGCCAGAGCGTTGATGCGTTTGCTTCGCTTCTCGCCAGCGAGCATCCCTTCTAGAAAGCGTACATCGCTGAAACGGTTCCCGATAAGAAATTTATCGCTCTCCATGGCGATACTATAAATGAGGGTTGCTATAAGGCCTGCGAAGGCGGCCCGCCCCGGTTTCCAATCGCGAGCGAGCAAGCCTGGAAGCATCTTCCCTACTTTTTTCACGTTATCTCCATCTCTTCAATGTGTGCGGGACGTGCCTCTTGCTAAAAAGATTGCTACAATAGACCCACACAATGTAGCCAGGAAGTTGACTGTATCGTTATTGATATGACGAGATCCGCGCAGAAAGAGGGTCGGTGTCCCACAATTATGGACCCGGCGCTCGGTCTCTTTGGCGCATTGTGGGCAATAGTACATGGCCTGGACGGTTGCGCCCAGCAGGCTGTCAAAGAGGCTGCCAGTCAGGCCGCTGAGCAGGGCGATAAGAGGTAGGCGGCGCGCAAAGCGATCTCTCGGCTGCATGAGCCAGTTAAAAAGTCCCAGAGAGAGCGCTCCCGCCGCTGAGGCCGTGGTTCCCAGGGGCGTAATCCCACCTGAGGTACCTGGCGTTGTGACACGGCCATTCGTAATCAGGCGTGGAGCGTGAGGGCTGAGAACGCCTAGCTCCGTGGCCCAGGTATCGGCGTTGGCCGTGGCGAGCGCACCTATATAGCCAGCGTGCAAGGCCTGGCTTGCCTGGGCATTGCTGCTAAGCGCGTGTGCGCTTGCCAGGAGCGAAGCGACTCCACCGTTGGCCATGACCTGGGCGAAGTCGCGTTGCGTGCCCTTGCTAAACTTATCAGCGGCAGTGGCAGCCTTCTCTTGTGCGCGAAAGTGTGAAAAGAGGCTGGACGAGACAAAAAAGAAGATCAACGAGAGTCCCCAGGAGTTTCCTCCTAGCCCAAAAGTGGAGGTGCCGGTGATGACCGCGCCAGCGACTCCACTGCGATCAAGGGAGCGCCTGCGATAGGCGAGGGTACTAATACCCGCACTTAAGAGCAGGCCGAGAGCGACACGAGGGAGCCGGTGTGTTAACATACTGGGCAGCGGGGCCTGGGGCCTGGGAGCTCGAATCGCATCTTTTATGACGTACTCACGCCAGCGAGGCTGACCAGTAACTCTGTTATAGGTGCGTCTACATGCTTGGAGAAACATCAAAAGTACCTCTTAAAGAATTGTTTGCGCATTCTGTTACAGATTATAATCCTTATCAGTTTTATCATAGAGACAGGCTTTGTTGACTGGCAAGGGGAATCTGTTTAGCTGAGAAGAATGTACTCTTTATCAAACTGCCAGTCGTCAATGACCTCAAGCTCAACGTAGAGATGTGGATGAAGTGGATTAATGTGCTTTGTAAGATGGATGTCGACAATCCGGTTATCATTGATGTTAAGCTCCTGGCAAAGCGCGTCTTGAGTGATCTTGAGTCCTCCATCCAGGTCCCGTTTGAGCGGGGTGGAGAAGAAGAAGTCCAGAAAGAGTGCCAGATAGCCTTGTTGAAATCGCTGTCGTAGTGCATCATGGAGTGTACCCTGGCGTTCGAGCGCGCGTATGGCGTCGCGCACCTGGCGCTTAAATTGGCGTGCAACAGCCGTGCTGACGCGGTGTCCATTGACCGTCGCATATTGCTCGTTGATGCTGGGTGGGAGCGGGAGGGTCAGACGGAGCAGAGCCGGCGCAGGCCTGGATATACCCGGTGGCTGTTCTGACATGGATGGTCTCCTGGTAGGTAGTACTTTTGGAATCGACAACGCGTGTATTGTATCATATCAGCATGCCTTATTATGCAAGTTATCACACGTATCTGACCGACAATACGTCTGTGACCTGGTACCTGGAAATGGTTGGCTGCTATTTCACTGCTTAAAGATGAAGAAGCGTGTGCGTTCACCCGCTTGGAGACACGCGCGTGTATGGAGAAGCTCTGAAGGATAAAAGCAATTTTGGAACGCTGCAAGCGCATCTCGTCGATGCGCCAGGGCTTCGCTTGCGCACAGCATAGTACTGCTAGAAGCGTCTTGTTCTTGTGGTTGGGCGAGTACCCTAGCAGGAAAGTATATGGCTACGTTGTATAACAAGCGAGACTGGCGAAAGTGAGGAGTTATTGTGATTAGATGTAACCGTTGTGGGAATGTCTCCCCTGCTAGTGCGGGGCAGTGCCAGATGTGTGGTGCGCCGCTTGCTAGCAGTGTCGAAAATGGGCAGCCACTTGAAAACTGGCAGACGGGAAATATGGTCCCTGGCCGGAGTGGGCAGGGTCAGCAGGAACTTCCCGCGTGGCTAGAATCGCTACGCGCTGGAGAGATGTCGGCTGCGCCTCCCAAGAGCCCAGCGAACTTTACGGCTGGGGACCTGGTTGAAGAGGGATCGTTACCGACATGGATGCGTTCAGAGCGGGGTGAGACCGGAGAGGTGCCGCTACGTCCCTCGGGCTTTTCGGCCGCGACCACTGGCGAGGGGGGCATGCCCAAGCAGGGCTTCGACGCGAATTCCTTGATTGATGAGAATTCGCTACCGTCCTGGATGCACGAGGGGAAGAAGAATGAAAGCGCTCCTCTGCCTCAGGGCTTTAATGCCTCTAGCCTGGTAGACTCCGAGGCGCTGCCCGAGTGGATGCGTCAGATCCATCCGCAGGCTCAGGCTTCCTCACCCATGACGCCTACTCAGCAGCCTGCGCCAGCCATGCCAAATATCGCGCAGACACCACAGCCAGCGTCGATGCCTCCAATGCCAGCCGTGCCAGAGCCATTCACACAGGCGCCTTCTCCCTTCAATTCCACGCAGAATGCGGCGGCAGAGGTGAATTCTGGTGCTTTCTCGGCCAATTCGCTGATTGATCCACAGGCCCTCCCTTCCTGGATGAAGGAGAATGAGGCGGGCGGCGCTCAGAACCCTGCTAGCGCACAGTCGTTTCAGCCAGGCTTTGCCGCTTCATCGCTGATTGACGCGAATGCACTTCCAGGCTGGATGCGTGAGAATGAGCAAGGTGCCCCATCGCAGTCAAACCCGGCAGCGAACGCTGGGGGTGCTATCTCTGCATCGTCTTTTGTTGATGTAAATGCCCTGCCTAGTTGGATGCGCGAAGGTGAAGGCTATGCTCAGGGGGGCGTGTCCACAGGCTCGCAAAGCGCTAATCAGGCGAGCATGCGTGTACCCAGTCGCCCACGTAGTGAGGTGAGTTCCACCGAGGGCAGTGAAGTCGCAGCCAATGTCTTCGCTTCAATGCTAGGTGTGGCCTCGGCGGCGCCACAATTCCCCGGGCAGCCACCAATGCAGCCACAGCAGCCACAACAATTACAGCCAGGTTCGGCTCCAATGAGCAACGGTTCACCCTTTATGGGTGGAGCGCCAGGCGTACAGGGTCCCGCTTCTATGGGTATGCCGCAGGGACCTACTTCCTCGCCAATGCCTCAGCCAGGTGGATATGCAGGGAGCGGTTCATTACCGGGTGGTATGCAAGGCGCAATGCCTGGTATGATGGGGCAGCCGCCACAGCCTCAGCCAGGTCAGAGCATGTCTGGCATTTATAATAATCCCTACGCCTATGGCAACGCGCCTGCTGCGAATCCTAATCCCTACAGCATGGGTGGAAACAGTCCGATGCCTATGGGGGGTATGGGGCAGATGCCAAATAACACTAATAATATGCCCGGCGCGATGCCTTCACAGAGTGGTATTGGTCCAATGGCGGAGCAGTCCCGATTGGAGTCGCAGAAACCCGCGAAACGTGGGTTGTTCAATGCGATCCGTGAGCTATTCTTCCGCTAATTATTAGAGGAGTGGTTATCCAGAGATGTACACACAACCCTATCCAGAGGGCGGACAGGGGCCAGCACAACAAAATCAACCTCCCGCGATGGCCAATTCATTGCTCGTCGCTGACTGTGGGACCGTCTTTACGAAGGTCTCACTTTTTGGGCTTGTTGAGGGCCAGTATCGCTTGATGGCGCGTGGAGAAGCGCCAACTACTATCGTACCTCCGCATGAAGATATAACCCGGGGCGTGATGCAAGCGCTCAATACCATTGAGTTCGTGACAGGCCGTAAGCTGGTGAAAGATGGCTTGGTTCTGACGCCAGAGCAGTCAAATGGCGATGGGGTGGATGCCTTTATTGCTACTATCAGCGCGGGTGGCCCACTGCGCCTGGTCGTTTTAGGTGCCATCGATGCCAAATTAGAGAGTCTCGCTTCTCAGGCGATTTCAGGCCTATACGCGGAGATGCACGTTATCCCGGCCCCCTCGTTTCAGGCGGCAACCTCGCGGACCCCTCTTTCAGTGGGGGCAGCGGGGGCGGAGGAGAAAGCGCCCACCGAGACCTCCTCCTGGACACAGGAGCGCGTCACCAAAGAGTGGGAGCGCCAGCTGGCGCGTATGCGCGAGCTACAGCCACAGGGAGCCTTAATTGTAGGCATGACTGATAGTCCCGCAGGCCCCAGTCCTCTGCAAGAGGCGTGCCAGTTGCTAGTCAACGCGGATCGCCAGCGCAGGGAGCTCGGGAGCAAGGCTGGCGAAGTGCCAACCCTGTATGCCGGGGCACCCCAATATGTAGAAGCCGTGCGGCGTATGCTCAAGGGTGTCTCCACTGTGACACGCCTGGATGCGCTAACCGCTTCCGAGCAGTTGGGCCAGGTGAGTCTGGCTGTTGGTGGCCTGCATGGGCGCAATGTAATCCAGAGCTTGCCAGGGTATGCGCGCTTACACGAGTGGTCGGGTGGGGCCGCGCCTGTTGCGACCGCTACCTCACTAAGCAGTCTGGTGCGTTTCCTGGCGCAACACTATGCCATGAATGTGACCGCGGTTGATGTGGGTGGGCTGACAACAACAGTGATGCTGGCTGGTGAGCAGGGCGAATTTGTGCCCACTGTAAATGCTGGTATTGGTGTTGGGCCAGGCCTGAGCGCGTTGTTGCAGCGTGTTGGTTGGCAACGTGTCGGTCGCTGGCTACCTTTTGTGGTGACGGAAGAGGAACTGCGCCAGTACGCGCTAAATCAGATGGCGCATCCCGCCTCTCTCCCCACGAGTTCGCGCGAGTTAGCCTTTAGCCAGGCTTTTGCGCGTGAAGCAATGATGATCACCATGGAGGAGGCTCAGAAGGCCAGCGGCGATGAACTCAACCCTGATCTCATTCTTGCTACAGGCGGTATTCTGGCCCATACACCCAAATATAGCCAGGCGGCGATGATGCTGCTTGATGCGCTCCAGCCACGTGGTATTACGTCACTCGTACTGGATCGCACCATGCTGATCTCGCAACTGGGGGCTGTTGCCAGTATCGCGCCCATTGTTGCGGTGCAGGTGAATGAGAATGATGCCGTTTCGCACCGCCTGGGAACTTGTGTGATCCCCTATGGCGATTTGAAATCAGGGCAATTAGCCGTGCGTGTTGGTGTAGAATATAGTAATGGACGCCAGATTAATGTCGATGTAATGGCTGGCTCTATCGAGGTCATTCCTCTGAAGGTAAACGAGCAAGCCCTGTTGACCCTCTTCCCCGCACCGGGAGTTGATGTGGGTCTTGGTCCTGGCGAGCGTGCGCGTGCTGCCGAAGAGATCGATGGTGGCCTGGTGGGCCTGATTATCGACGCACGTGGGCGTCCCCTGGCGCTTCCTGCAAATGATGTGGAGCGGCATGCCCGCCTCACACAATGGATGCAGGCGTTGAACGTCTAAATGCCTTTCAAAATGGATGCGGGCGTGCAGTAGCACCCTGGCGATAAGCAGAGACATCCGGGAGGTCAAGCCATGGCCAATCTTCTTGGTTGGTTGGTGGTTCCACGCATACAGGTGCAGCGCGAGCGCTGGCCTGGTGCTCACACAATCAAAGCGATACCCCTGGTTCAGCCCGGTCAGGAGGTCCTGCCTGACCAACCTGTTCTGCAAATCGAAGCAACGAAAGCGCTTTATGAGCCGTTGGCGCGAGCATCGCTCGCGCCACGGCTTATTTCATCTTCACCTGGCTCGCATGAACTGGTGCTCGCTGGTCTCCGTGGGCGTGTTCTGGCTGTGACACCACGTAATGGTGTGCTTATAGAGAGTCGTGCGGCAGTTGTTCAGGGCTGCATGGGCGCGGGCTATCAGGTCGTAGGGAAACTGGTCATGTGGGATGGCAAGGCAATTAGCGAGGAGCTCCCTGGTTCGCTGCTCATTGTGCCCGGCCCGGCGAATCTCGCGTTACTGCACCAGGCCCTACAAGCGAAAGCCATAGGCCTGGTTGCCAGCAGTATTGCGCTGCCTGACCTAGAAGGCTTTCTGCATACCGACCTGCTGCAACTCTTCGTCAGCCGGGATATTGAACTGGCCTCCTCTTATTTACCACCATTAACCCTACTTTTTACCGAGGGCGTAGGCGAGTTTCCTATGCCAGAGAGTTTGAAGGGCATATTGCAAAGCTATGAAGGCTCCTTCGCGCTCCTATTAGGTCTGACCTCCCTGGCGCATCACCTGTTGCCCGAACTGGTGATCTCGTTGCCAGCGGAGGAGACTGGGCCTGATTGGCAGCCAGTTGTGCCCAGACATGCCTTAAAGATAGGCATCTCGGTGCGTGTCATGGGGGGAGAGTACGCGGGTGTAAGTGGTATCCTGGACCATCTGTTTTCTCATGAGCAGCAGTTTCCCTCCGGCATTCGCGCCCGTGCCGCGCGTGTGCAATTGGAGAGTGGAGCATATATCATTGTTCCTATAGTACACCTGGAACGTATCGGATGACGAGGTTATCCACAAATGAAGGCAGTTATCCACAAATTTACTAGCGTTTTGTGGATAACTTGTCAAGCGTTTACAGCGTAGGTAGTAATATTGAGCTATATGGGAGGCGCGCGGAGAGGCCGACACGTGCTTCAGCAGCTTCGGCCTTCTCGCGCCTCCCACCCTCTCTACTTCTCTTTGTGGCTAGAATTGGAGCAGGGAGTGTCCCGACATCTCTTTGGGTTGGGGAATATTCATCAGTTGTAGGAGGGTGGGAGCGACATCGGCCAGAATACCGTCGGTGCGTAGTTTCGCCTGAGCCAGTTGAGGCGATATCAAGTAGAAGGGGACCGGGTTAGTGGTGTGAGCGGTAAAAGGTTTGCCAGTATCGTACTCGATCAACTGTTCCGCATTGCCGTGATCGGCGGTAATCAAGACGCTACCGCCAGTGGCGAGCGTGGCCTCAACAACCTGCCCAACCCCCGTATCCACGGCCTCAACCGCCTTCACGGCGGCATCGATCACGCCGGTATGCCCCACCATATCCGCGTTGGCGTAGTTCATGACCACGAAATCATAGTCGCCACTGCGAATATGCTCGATGGCGGTCCTGGTAATGCCAGCCGCGCTCATCTCAGGTTGCAGGTCATAGGTGGGAACTTTAGGCGAGGGTACGAGGTCGCGATCTTCACCGCTGAACGGAGTTTCGCGGCGCCCATTGATAAAGTAAGTGACATGGGCATACTTCTCTGTCTCGGCGGTATGGAACTGGCGCAGGCCACGCTCAGCAATGACGCGTGCCAGGGGCATCTCAACCTCGTCTGCACGATAGGCTACCCCGGCATCCAGGCCTGCTTCGTACTCAGTCATCATGACAAAGGCCAGGTCGGCGAGTCTGGGGCCGCGTGCGAATTTTTCCTCGGCCTGTGGAGGCAGTTCAGGCATGACAAAGGCCTTGGTAAGCTGGCGCGCGCGATCCGGGCGGAAGTTATAGTGGATGACGGCATCCCCCGCCTGAACAGTAGCCACAGGCTTGCTATGCTCCATAATGACGGTCGGGAGGATAAACTCATCGGTCACTTTCTGATCGTATGACTGCTGGATGGCTTCCAGGGCTGAGCTGGCCTGCAAGCCCTCGCCCCTGGTCATCGCCAGGTAGGTCTTGCCAGTGCGATCCCAGCGGTTATCACGATCCATGGCATAGTAACGCCCGGAGACTGTCGCGACCCTGGCGGCGTGTTCGCCACCTATCTCCTGTGCGCGGGCCTGTAAGCGTTTCATAAACTCGACCCCGCCAGTGGGCGAGGCGTCGCGCCCATCGGTAAATGAGTGGATATACACACGCTCCAGGTCATGCATATGAGCCAGGGTGAGAAGGGCCTCCAGGTGGCTCTCATGCGCGTGCACACCGCCGTTGCCGAGCAGACCACAGATATGTAGCTGGGAGTTGTTTTTCTTCACATGCTCGATGGCCTTTAAGAAGGCGGGATTCTGAAAGAAACTGCCATCGCGAATCGACTCACTGACACGCGTATAGTCTTGCAGGACACGCTTGCCTGCGCCGATGTTCTGGTGTCCAACCTCGGAGTTGCCCATCTGCCCATCGGGAAGACCCACAGCCTCACCGGAGGTCTTGACCGCTGTGTGGGACCACACGCGCCCAAGTTTATCGAGGCTAGGGGTATGTGCCAGCGCAATGGCATTCCCCTCGGTGCGTGGATTAATGCCCCAGCCGTCCATGATAATGAGGACAAAAGGGCTTTTGCGTCCAGCAGGTGTAATACTCATCTCAACAGAACTCCATTGAAGTTATTGTAGTGCTCATTTGCCCCTCCATTGTAGCATGCTGAGGAAGAGTGGAGTATGCTGTGATCCCTCGCGCCTGCGGTGCTCACTTGCGCATGGGCGAAGTTGGTTGTATCTAATGCTACCTCTGTTTCGTGTCCCGAGTAGAGATGAGTATCTTTCCCTTGATATAGAGAGTAGAGGGTGTGGTTTATGTCAAACTTTTTGCCATTGTGGTTGGGACTGATCGTACTGGTGTTTGCCATTGTGCTGGCTGTGCAGCTTGTAGGTGCCCGCAGAACGAAGAAGAGTGAGAGCACACAGCAGATAGATAACACCCATCCTGAGGCGCATATAGATCTGAAAGACAAAAACGTGGCAGAGCGCCTGGGTGTGCCCTCTGCCAGCGAAACCGGGGTTGATCCTCGTGGCGAGGACGTTGGGGGCAACTTCTGGGAGGTCCCCAAAAAAGATGAACAGACCAGGAAGTAACCTCTTCCTGCTATAGATAAAGAGATGTTACCATGGTCTATGGTGGCATCTAGTATAACTACCGAAACGTCATGCGCTGCTAAAGCACGCGTCTGCATATCATGGTATGAAGCATGCCGTACCATGATATGCAGACACGTGCTTTAGTAGCGTCGTCCCCTACCCTTCTACATATCTCTTCATATCTCTTCCAACATTTTTCGTGGCAGCACGTATTTGATACGGAGGTTGCTCTAAAGAGGCTGAGTCTGCTTGCAGAGAGTCGAAAACAGGCAAAGAGGCGTATAGTAAATAGAGTTGGGCATCCAGAAATATGTTACTCATACGTTGATTTGATAGAGCGAGCGGTGATGCGTTAGTAATCTGTGACATGGTAGCAATTCTCTATGAGATGCGATAGCGCGAAGTGGAAGGACTTGTACATATGCGTAGAGACCGGAAGTGGCCTTCTATGAGGAGGCGTTTGGGACTGAGTTCAATGGCGCTGTTTGCCGCGCTGTGCCTTGTGCTTATGTCCACCTTGAGCGTACTGGCGAACTCTGTCAATATCTATGACAACGCCAGTGTGTTGAATCGAAGTCGTGTCCAGAGCGCGGCGAATTCCCTGTCTTCCAATGTGAGCATCTATACGACTTCGGGCTTCAACGGCTCCAAGTCGTCTTTTCAACAGACGACAGCCAGTAAGGTGAGTGGCTCCAATCACGTCGTCATGGCAATAGATACCACCCATCATTGGGTCTGGTTTGCGGGAAAGCCCTTTACAACTAACCAGTATAATGACGCTGCTAGCGCTTTTAGTAGTAATTTCCACGGTGGAGATTACACTGGCGCAACGGTTGCGGCCCTGCAATCGCTCCACAATGCTAATGGTGGCTTTATGGGCCTGGGCGCACAAAGTGGAAGCTCCTTTGGCGGTTCGACGCTCTGTTGCTGCCTGGGCTTGCTGGTATTGCTGGGTCTGGGTGCCTTTGTCTTCTCGCGCAGGCGCCGAGGAGGCGGTGGCTTTGGCGGTGGTGGTGGTTTCGGCGGCGGCAGTGGCTTTGGCGGCCTCTTTGGTCGGCGCAATGTACCACCTTCGGGAGGCTATCCGCCCTATAATCAATATGGACAGCCCTATCCACCCAACTATAACCAGGGTGGCGGGATGAATCCCTGGGCGGCTGGTGGCCTGGGTGCCGCGGCTGGTGGTCTGGTAGGTTATGAACTGGGCCGTGAACAGGGTGAGCGCGAGAGGCGCGAAGATGATTACGGTCAGGGTGGCGACTTTGGTGGCAATCAAGGTGGTGGAGATTTCGGCGGTGGAGACTTTGGTGGTAATCAGGGCGGAGGAGATTTTGGCGGAGGTGGCGGAGACTGGGGCGGAGGAGGTGGTGGAGACTTTGGAGGTGGCGGCGGAGACTTTGGTGGCGGTGGCGACAGCGGTGGTGGCGGGAGCTTCTAGGCCATATATGGCTCTTGCTGAAACAAAAATACGGTTCGAGTTCGGAACGAACCCGGACCGTATTTTTGTTTCTTACTGTTGCATGCCTGCCGTGTCAATGCGGCGGCGGCTGCGACGGCGCGCATATTCCGCGACCCTGATGCGGCTAAGTGCACGTTCCAGGGCTGCCTGAGCCTCAGCACGATCGTTCTGGCTGCGCGACTCGGCGAGGCGCTCCTCCGCTACGCGGCGGGCCTCCTGTGCGCGAGCTTCGTCAATCGTTTCGCCCTCTTCTGCGGCATCTGCCAGGATGGTCACGCGATCATGCGAGACCTCCAGGAAGCCACCGGAGACGAAGAAAGGCTCTTCGGCATCGCCCAGTTCGATACGCAGTTCGCCGGGCTTGAGAAAGGTCAGGAGGGCCGCATGATGCGGAAGAATGCCCAGACGGCCCTCGACGCCAGGAGCGCTTACCAGGGTAGCTTCCCCGTTATACAGCTCACGCTCGGCGGTGACAACCTCGACATGCAGGGTATTGCGTATTGTCGTTGTTGCCATGTTTTACCCCTTCTTCTGATCAGCCTCGTACTCGGCCACGACCTCATCGATAGCACCCTTCATGTAGAAGTAGTTCTCAGGAATGTGGTCATGTTTGCCCTCAAGGATCTCCTTGAAGCTGCGCACGGTATCCTTCAGCTTCACATAGCGACCCTCGCGGCCAGTGAAGGCCTGCGCGACGGTCATGGGCTGTGAGAGATACTGCTCAAGCTTACGCGCGCGCGTAACGGTCAGCTTGTCATCTTCAGAGAGCTCATCGACACCCAGGATGGCGATGATATCCTGAAGCTCTTTGTAGCGCTGGAGGACCTTCTGGACGCCGCGAGCAACGTCATAATGCTCAGCACCCACAACCTGGGGGTCGAGGATGCGGCTGGTCGAAGACAACGGATCGACGGCAGGGAAGATCGCTTTCTCAGCAATCGAGCGCTCAAGCACGATGGTTGAGTCCAGGTGAGCAAAGGTCGTGGCAGGCGCGGGATCGGTGTAGTCGTCAGCAGGCACATAGACGGCCTGCATCGAGGTGATCGAACCCTTCTTCGTCGACGTAATGCGCTCCTGTAGCTCACCCATCTCCTCAGCCAGGGTGGGCTGATAACCCACGGCGGAAGGCATACGACCGAGCAGAGCGGATACCTCAGCACCGGCCTGGGTGAAGCGGAAGATGTTGTCGATGAAGAGCAGAACGTCCTTACCCTCGTCATCGCGGAAGTACTCGGCCATGGTCAGGCCGGTCAGCGCGACGCGGAGGCGGGAGCCGGGAGGCTCGTTCATCTGGCCAAAGACCATGGCCAGGCGGTCAATAACACCGGCATCGATCATTTCGTGGTAGAGGTCATTGCCCTCGCGGGTGCGCTCACCCACGCCAGCGAAGACGCTATACCCGCCGTGACCCTTGGCGATGTTGTTAATCAGCTCCTGGATGGTAACGGTCTTGCCGACGCCAGCGCCACCGAACGTACCAATCTTACCACCCTTCATGAAGGGGCAGATCAGGTCGATGACTTTGAGGCCGGTTTCGAAGATCTCAATGTTTGAGACCTGGTCTTCAAGGGTAGGAGCGTGGCGGTGGATAGGATAGCGAGGGGCATCCTCGACCTCTTCCTTGTTATCCACAGGCTGGCCAAGTACGTTGAAGATACGTCCCAGGGTTTTAGGGCCGACAGGAACCGCGATAGGCTCGCCCATGTCGACGGCATCGAGACCGCGCTGTAAGCCATCAGTTGGACCCATGGCTACGCAGCGAACCCAGTTATTGCCAAGGTGCTGCTCAACCTCAAGCGAGAGGTCTTTCTCGGCACCGGCGATGCGGATGCGCACCTCGTTGTAGATTTCTGGCAGCTGGTCGGCGGGAAACTCGATGTCGACGACAACTCCCAGTACCTGTACAACTTTACCCTTTGTGCGAGTAGGTGTTGTAGTCATATATTTCTCCAGAGATAGAGGCATTGCGGTATCCTCCACATGCCTCTACCAGTATGCTTGCTTCTGTCTAGGTCTATCTCTAGACGGCTTCAGAACCGGCCACGACCTCAAGAATCTGCGTGGTAATAGCGGTCTGACGCGCTTTATTATAGGTCAGAGAGAGATCTTGAATAAGATCGTTCGCACTATCGGTCGCGTTTTTCATTGCGATCATCTGTGCGGAATACTGGCTGGCGATCATTTCCAGCAGAGCCTGGTAGACCAGGGTATCCACATAACGTGGCAGGAGAGCCTTGAAGATCTCCTGTGGGTTCGGCTCATAGATGTAGTCTTGCTTCTCGGCCTTCGTGCCTTCCTCAGACGTCGGTGGCTGCACAGGCAACAACTGGACCGTTGTTGGCTGCTGCGTCACCGTGTTGATGAATTTCGGATAGACCATGTAGACCACATCCACATCGCCATTGAGAAAGCTCTCAACCGCGACTTGAGCGATAGCCCTGGCATCACCCATGCTGGGACGGTCACCCAGGTTGACGAATTCGGCAACCATGTTCTGTTTCGTCCGCACAACAAAGTCACGACCTTTGCGACCAACCGCGACATAGTCTACGGCTGGATGCTGGCCGTTCTCAGCGAGGCGTTGCTGCTCCTCAAGCACGCTGGCCGCAAGCTTGCGGTTGACGTTGCTGGGAAGCGCGCCGCTCAGGCCGCGATCAGGTGAAATGACAATGTAGCCAATCTTGCGTACGGGTCGTTGCTTCAGCAGAGCTACGTCATCACCCAGTTCCTCGGTGCCGACGGCCGCGAGGCGCGAGACAAGCTCGCGCAGCTGGTCGGCATAGGGGCGGGCCTGTGTGACCCGGTCCTGCGCGCGACGCATCTTGCTGCTCGCCACCATCTGCATGGCCTTGGTAATCTGAGCAATGTTTTTAATCGACCGAATACGCTGGCCAATTTCTCGAATCGATGCCATCAGCCTACCTCCTAGCGCGCCAGGGCGGTCTGCTTGTACTCTTCGATAGCGGCACCCAGCTTCTTCTGCAATTCGGGAGACATCTTATTTTTCTGTTTGACCGATTTCTCGACGATCTCCTGGCCGAGTGCTGGATAGGTGGTATCCAGGTAGCGGTAGAGACCATTCTCGAAGTCAGCGACCTTGTCCAGCTCGATATCATCGAGATAGCCATTGGTGGCGGCGTAAATGATGATGACCTGTTTCTCTACAGGAACCGGGCTGTACTGCGGCTGCTTGAGAATTTCTGTCAGGCGGCGGCCGCGATCAATACGTGCCTTGGTGGCCTTATCCAGGTCGGAGGCGAACTGAGCGAAGGCGGCGAGGCTGCGGAACTGCGCCAGGTCAAGGCGAAGTGTACCGGCTACCTGGCTCATACCCTTCGTCTGCGCGCTACTACCCACGCGGGAGACCGAGAGGCCGACGTTAAGGGCCGGGCGCTGACCAGCGTTGAAGAGGTCTGTCTCCAGGAAGATCTGGCCATCGGTAATCGAAATGACGTTGGTTGGGATGTAGGCCGAGATGTCGTTCGCCTTGGTCTCGATGATGGGTAGCGCGGTCAGCGAACCACCACCGTAATCGTCGTTCAGGCGGGCGGCGCGCTCCAGCAGGCGAGAGTGCAGATAGAAGACATCGCCAGGGAAGGCTTCGCGGCCTGGAGGGCGGCGAATGATCAGGGACATGTTACGATAGGCTTCAGCGTGCTTGGTCAGGTCATCATAGATGATCAGTGCATCGCGTCCGCTCTCCATGAATTCTTCACCGATGGCACAACCCGCGTAGGGGGCCAGGTACTTCAAGGGGGCGGGATCGGATGCGCCAGCGGCCACGATAACGGTGTACTCCATCGCGCCGTGCTGCTCCAGGATGGCGCGTGTGCGGGCGATTGAGGAGTTTTTCTGACCGATTGCGACGTAGATACAGAACAGGTCCTTGCCCTTCTGGTTGATGATCGTATCGATGGCGATAGCGGTCTTACCAGTCTGGCGGTCGCCAATGATCAACTCGCGCTGGCCACGGCCGATAGGAATCATGCTGTCAATGGCCTTGATACCAGTCTGTACGGGAGTGTTCACCGAGTGGCGGGTAATAACGCCAGGGGCGACACGCTCGACAGGGCGGGTCTTATCGGTTGTGATAGGACCACGGTCGTCGATAGCCTGGCCCAGGGAATTGACCACGCGACCCAGCAAGGCGTCGCCGACGGGTACCTCAATGATACGACCGGTCGTGCGCACCTCGTCGTCCTCGCGGACCTTGGTGTAGTCGCCCAGGATTGGGCAGCTTACGGTTTCTTCTTCAAGGTTAAACGCCAGGCCATAGAGACCTGTGCGGGGAAATTCTACCAGCTCAAGATATTTTACATCTTGCAGGCCATACACACGGGCGATGCCGTCCTGCACCGCGATAACGGTGCCGACGCTCGCGGTCGCCGTTGTTTCGGTGCCGAAGCCTGCGATGTTTTTCTCTATGATGGCACTGATTTCGTCAGCCCAAGATGCCATCGTATTCCTCCTAGTTTCGTATCCTAGTGGTCTGTCTGCTTACGGTTTCTTGTTGTCTGCGTTGCCGGTGCATTTAGTCTTTTCAAGCCCGTTTCAGGCCGCATCCCGTAAGGGATGGCAGGACGAGAGCGGGACGAAAGCGTGACAGGGGGTCTTCTCTACGAGACGTATCCGGCCACTACCTTACGAAAACCTGAGCGCGCTTGCTGTGCCACCTTCAGGTGGTCCCCGAATGGGGGAAGCGCTAGTCGCGTGAGCGACGTTGGTTTTCGCCTAAGGAGCCGATGGGCGGATAGCGAAAGGGTAGTATCACAGTGGTGAGGAAGAGACCTCGCGCCTTAGCGTAGTGCCGGCTCTTCCTCAGAGAAAAAATCTCGACTGCTGGAAGCCGCTTCATTGAGCAAGCGTTGCTGCAAGGCATGCAAACGGAAACGCACGCTTCCATCAATGACCTGATCTCCCACACGAGCCACGACACCACCCAGAATGCTCGGATCGACCCGGGTCTGCATGATAACACTCTTCCCGGTTCGCTTTTCTAATGCTTGTTGCAAGACCGTGCGCTGCCCTTCATCGAGGGGCTGTGCCGTTGTCACCTCGGCGATTGCCTGATTGCGATAGTCCAGAACCAGTTGTTCCAGTTCGGCGGCAATATTTGGCATAACGTCGACCAGTTCACGCTGAACGATCAACAGAGCGAGGTTGAGCGATGTCGGCAACACCCGAGGCTCGAGAGCCTGGCGCAGCGCGGTCTCTTTGCGCTTAGCCGGAATCTTTGGTTCGCGCAGGAGGTACGCCAGTTTGCGAATCGAAAAGAGGCGTGCGATCTCCTTCACGTCCTCAAGCGTGCGATCAAGCGTATTCTGCTTGCGCGCGAGCTCGAAGATGGCTCCGGCGTAGCGGCGTGCTACCGCTCCTTTTAACATTAGTTGTTCCTCGTCTGGTCAGTGGCAACGATAAAATCTTCCACCAGGCGGCGATTGTCTTTGCTATCAACGGATTTGTTGATGACTTTGCCGGCGGCTTCGATAGAGAGGTTGATTACCTGGCGGCTCAGCTCATTGCGAGCGCGGTTGGCCTCTTGCTGGATGCGAGCGATCTGCTGCTGGGCCACCTGCTCAGCGCGGGCCTGGGCCTCTTCGATGATGCGGTTGGCTTCTTGCTGTGCGTTCTTGCTGGCACGCTCGATGGTCTCAGCCGACTGGCGGCGTGCTTCCAGAAGGAGCTGCTCAGCGCGGTTATTAGCCTCGGCGAGATCTCTTTTAGCCTTCTCAGCGTTTTCGATACCTTCACGGATGATCGCCTGGCGCTTATCCATGATCTTTAGCAGGGCCGGGAAGCCCCAGCGCCACAGGATCAGGAAGACGATACCAAAGCTAATCAGCTGCGAGATAAAGAAGGCACCGTTAATACCAAGTCCGCCACTGCTCTCACTCGCTTGAGCGAGAATAAGTGCTTGCATTTTTTGCCTCCTTGATGGCGCTATGCCATCACTTGTCCCCCTATACGCGACACGGAGACGCAGCTCATCGTGTCTGTCTCACCGTCTACGACTGGCTGTGTCTCTGTGTCGCGCGCATATAGGGAAGCCTCAGAATAAATAATTCAGGGCTAGACAAATTTGATGAGCAGAGAGACCAGCAGTGCGTAGATAGCGATAGCTTCGGCGAACGCCAGGCCCAGGATCAGGTTGGTCTGGATAACAGGAGCGGCTTCAGGATTGCGGCCAATGGCGTTGAAGGCCTGACCAGCGGCAATACCAATACCAATACCAGGACCGATGGCTCCGAGACCGATGGCGAGGGCGATAGCGAGTTCTTTCATCTTGAATAATCCTCCCTGGACGGTGTGTCCAGTATTTTTAATGTATAATTAATTTATGCAATCGCAGAAAGATTCCGCGAGTAGCAAGCACGTTGAAAAGGTACGATATGTTGATGGGACGATGCAGAGAGGTCGATCCTTGCTGTTGACCGACGCTGCAAAAGCACGCGTCTACATATGTGCGCCATATGTAGACGCGTGCTTTTGCAGCGCCATCTCACACGGCTCGATACTCTTGCATTTGTCTAAGCGTGGCTGCCTGCTGCTGAGGTCTGACCGAGGTCAACCTCTTCACCATGCCCCTCGCCGTGATCATGACCGGTAACGGCGAGCTGCAGATAGATGAGCGTCAACAGGGCGAAAACAAAGGCCTGGACTGCGGCAACAAACAGCTCAAACGGAATGAAGATGACATTTGCAAAAGCAGGTAGCAGGAAGGCGAAGACTGCCAACACGATGCTGCCTGCGAAGATGTTACCAAAGAGACGGAAGGCCAGCGAAAGAATGCGGCTAATCTCACTGACAACCTCAAGCAAACCCACGAAGAATTCAATGAAGCCAGTTCCTGAGAACTTGAGCAGACTCCGCAGATTGACATACTTCATGGTATGTTCTTTAAAGCCAAGCGTCGCGAAGCCAACGCACTGCGCGGTGATTACTGCGATCAGAGCCATCGCAATCGTGAGATTGAGATCGGTCGTGGCAGGGCGAATCCAGGGAATGAGCGCGTTTGAAGCGTCACCCCACAGGAGAATGCCTGGATGGGCTCCCTTGGGCAGCTCTTCCGGATTAATAGAACCAATCGAGTCGACACCAGGGATGACGTCAAGCAGGTTGGAAACCAGGATAAAGCAGAAGAACGTAGCAGCCAGGGGAAAGAACCTACGCGCGTTTTTCTTACCAGTTATATTTTCGGCCAGATTCAGCAGAAATTCAACGATAACCTCCATGGCATTTTGCAGGCCACGGGGAATCATATCACCTCTGCGCGTCGCGAAAAAGAAAAGAGCGACAAGTACGATAATGGAAATCCAGGTGCAAAACAAGGTATTAGTGACCTGAAAGTTAAGACCTGGAATCGTGAAGATAATTTCCGGTGCGAGTTGCACATGGGGAAGTCTCCAGAGATTCACGCGGCATCCTCCAGTTGCGGCGGACCCTGCCAGATGGATCTCTTTGTCATTAGATAGCGACCCCGTTTTGCTCTCAGCAATAAAGCTTGCTTCTCCCTGGATGATGCCCACCAGGGCTCGAAGAAACCTATAAAACCTGTGAGTTTTTTAACAAACGGTAGGCACCGTAGATGCCAGAGATCAGGCCAAGCAGCAGCCCGAGCAGTATAAATAATGGTCTGGTATGTAACCAACCATCGAGAAACGTTCCTACAACGGCAAGTAGAATAATGGGAACTGCGATAGTGAAGCCAAGTTGTCCAACTAACGCCAAGTTCGCCCAGACTGGGTTCGGCGGCTGTCGCTTCATCTTAAAAATCCCATCTATCTTCTCTTCTTATTGTACCTATGGGATTATAGCACAGGCGACAAAATTTGTGCAATGTTAGTTCTTTTTTCTCCCCCAGACATTAAAGATAACCATGTTCGCGATACCAGGCAATGGTATAGCGGATGCCGTCATTGAGTCCAACCTGAGGCGTAAATTGCAGCTCACGCCGAGCACGTTCGCAGCTATAGATGCGGCTATGCGTGAGAAAGTCGATCCGGCTGGCGGTCAGGGGGGCGCTGGTCTCGCCCATGCCTGGCAGCCAGCGAAAGAGCATCGCCGCACCATAAGCCATCCAGGTAGGGAGACTCAGTGGACAGGGGTGGCGTTTAAGGACGTTGGCAATTGTACCTGCTAGATCCGTAAAGCTGATGGGGCGATGTCCCGCGATGTTATAGCAGCGTCCAATGGCATGCGGGAGGCGCGCTGCCAGGAGAAATGATCGGCTCATATCGT
Source organism: Ktedonobacter sp. SOSP1-52 (assembly GCF_016587395.1). NCBI lineage: Bacteria > Bacillati > Chloroflexota > Ktedonobacteria > Ktedonobacterales > Ktedonobacteraceae > Ktedonobacter > Ktedonobacter sp. SOSP1-52. Next base: position 2,322,198 of record NZ_BNJH01000002.1, on the reverse strand, counting down.
CAATGTAGATAGGGTGAATATAGGCACGGCCGCCAGCGATGGTGGCGGGCAGGCCGCGAGCAACCTGGCGGAAGAAGCCGAGGAGGTGGAGGTCTCCTGGTCCATAGACCAGGGCGGGACGTACCACTGTGACGGGAAGCTGCGCTTCGGCATGAGCGCGCAGCGCCAGCTCTTCTCCCACCAGCTTGCTTTGCTCATAGGGATTGGTTGGCGCATATGGGCTGGCTTCATCAGCCGCGTTCAAGCCAGTGACGCCATAGACGCCGGTAGTGCTACAATGGACCAGGCGACTCAGTCCTGGGAGGTCGCGACAGCACTGCAGGAGCACCCGCGTGCCCTCGACATGCGTCTCGTGATAGCGCTCCGCTGGAATGCTGGGGTGGTAGAGGCGCCCCGCGAGGTGATAGATGATCTCAATATCCTTGAGCGCGGCCGCTACCTTGGGGGCTTCCAGCAGGTCACCCTGGAGAATCTCTACGCGTGTGCCGAAGAGGCGATGCGCTTTATAAGCATCGCGTGCCAGGACACGCACGCTCTCTCCCTCCGCCAGGAGCCGCCCGACCAGGGCCGCGCCCAGAAAGCCAGTCGCGCCAGTGACCAGGACCTTCATGAGCGCGCTCCTGAATAACCCTTGACGCCGATCGCTTGCTCAGGACAGGCCTCGTAGCAGAGTAGGCAACGCTGGCAGGTCGCGTAATTGACCTTGAGTGTCTGGAGATTGATGACCTCGGGGAGCGGGCAGGCGTGTACGCACTCGCCGCACCGGGTGCATCGCTCGCGCTCGATGACGGGGCGTGTACCTACCAATCCTGTGCTATAGAGGGTGGTACAGAGATGTTTGTCGCGCCGGGCGAGCCAGGTATAGGGGTAATCGAGAGGGTACATTAGCCAGAAGAGAAGGCGGTAGAGGCTATTTTGCTGGGGGAGGCGAAAGGTCTTGAGCGGTTGGGGCAGTTCATGGGTAAAGTGTATCTCGGGCTGACCAAAGTGTTTTAGGGCCAGGCGCAGGTGCGGAATCGCGCGTGGCGGCACATTCACCAGGCTACAGCAGGCCAGGTCAACCGCGAGACTACTGCGCCCAGCGACCAGGACCTGGAGATCCGCCTTCTCGCCATACAAGGGACCCTCGCCATCCTGTCCCACACTCCCATCGACGATGTTGAGATCTGCTTGAAGACCCAGGTTCATATCCACAATACATTGATCTATCCCCAGGGTATGCATCGCGCGACGGGCCGGCCTGGGAAGTAGCCCCATAAGGTTCTTCATGCTCAGTGTCATGCCGGAGACAACGTGGGTTTTTAAAACGGGCAGGTTGATTAGACGAGCATCATCCAGCAGGCGTGGGAGCTCGAAGGAGCGCAGGCGTTTCGCCCCTGTGGGATGTACCTCGCGCCACTCGCTCGTGCCGCCTTCGAGCTCCAGGCGGGCGATGCGAATCTTGTGGCGTGCGCAGAACTCCTCTACTCCCAGCAGGGTATAGGTCGCCTCGCGATCAAACTCTGTCCCTGGCATTTCGCAGAGCACAGGCTCGGCCCCGCAGGCGCGCACCTCCTCAGCCACGGCCTTGAGTACGGCGAAGCTGGTAGTAGCTCCCGTCTCGGCACGCCTTCCCGCCACGAAGTTCGGTTTGAGTACCGCCACTTTCGCGCCTCGCATCACCGTTTCCATACCGCCTATGCCTGCGATGGCGCGGTGCGTTGCCTCTTCAATCCCCTCAAAGGTGCGTACGATGGCGACCAGTTGATCACCATCATGCTTGTCTGTATTCATAAATCTATACCCCTTCCTGTTATTCATTTAAGGTCTAATGTGATGGAAGGGAGTGCATGGTGGCCGCAGGCCACCATGCACTCCCTTCCATCACATCTTATGTTGAACCTGGTAGATGCTGATGTCATAGAAGTGTGCACGCTCAACGGAGTGCTTGAGGGCCTGTTGGAGGATGGAGCTGCCTCCTCTAACTTCCTGGATCATATTGAGATGGAGAATGACATCGGGATCAACAAGAATATAATCAATATTCTGCCAGTTGTCCTTGAGCTGGTCATGATAGATGGATGGATCAGTGGCAACATTAAAGAAGAGCTGCGCTTTCGGAAAGGGGGAATGCGCTCCCACGGCCTCGCCCCCGCTCACGCGCATATCCACAAAGTACTGGGGTGGAATGACGACAACTGTATTGCGAGGCAGGTGCTCACGCATCCAATCCATGGCCTGGCGCTGCTCCTGTGCATAGTCGTGGGTATAGATGGGCTGGGCGTGCAGGATATCATAGGGGACTATGGCCGCGATAGCAAGCAGGACCAGGATACCCTGCAAAAGGGGTAAGTGCGTGGCCTGGCTTATCCAGCGCGCCAGCGTGGCGCAGGCAAAGGCGCAGTTCATGGCTACGAGGGGAATGAGCGGGATAATGTAGTAGGGAAAGACGACCCCTCCACGAATGAAGAGCAGCCAGAAGCTGAGCGCCAGCAGGGAGAGAAGCAACTGATTGCGCTGGCGGAAGCCAAACACCAGATTAAACACGGGCGCTATAATACTCATGACGACCAGGAGACTATCCAGCCCCATCCACTGGCTGAAGCTGGTGCCCAGGCTGCCTTCGCTCTGAGTCCGTTTTGTCTGCTCAAGGATGGTCTGTAACAGGCTCAGGTGCGCATGGTTATCCCAGGGGAGATGCCATGCATAGGGGAAGAACTCGCCACGCATCAGGGCCATGAGCATCCAGGCCGAGCAGAGTGCCAGCGTGGTATAGCCAAATGCCACCAGCGCGAACTTGCGCTGGAAAGGTGTCGTATACAGCCAGACTGCATATATCATTGCGGGAATAAGGAGGATGAGCACCTCTTTAGAGAGAATGGCTATCCCCAGTGTGAGGGCAGAGAAGATGATCGCTCGCAGGCGGCTATTACCGGTGACAAGCAGGAAGAGCGAGAGCAAGAACCAGAAGATGGCGATGTTATCGAGGTAGATCTCACGCTGATAGGTGATACCAAGAGGTGTCAGCGCGAAGATACCCATAGCAAGCAGCCCCAGGCTGCGACGTGCCGAGAGGCGGCGTGTTATCAGGTAAACCAGGAGTGCGCTTCCCAATTTATAGAGTAAGACAATGACGCGCCCCGTATTGAGCGCATTGCCAAAGGCAAAGAAGCCATTGAAGAGTGGAATCCAGGTGGCAAGCTGGATCCAGCCTGCGGGTGGATGCGCGTAGCCATAAGCATAGGGCATGAGCTGTCCCTGGAGAATGGACCAGGCGCTAGCCATATAGGTGCCCTCGTCCAGTTCGTAGCGTGGAAAGTTGAACATATTATAGGCGTGGGCGAGACCCACTCCAACAAGCACCAGCAAGAGCCCTAGCGTCTCCAGCCAGAGAGGGATTGGAAAGCGTGATCTTAGCGTTGTGTTGAGCGTGTCCAGACGAGGCATGCGACGTGTCTCGCTGGCGGCGATGCGTGTCTGTTGTTGTGGTAGAACCTTGGGGAGCGCGCTGGTTACCCCGCTTGGCTTGCGCAAGGGGTGGACACGACGATGTCTGCGATTGACTGTACTGACATAAAAGTTTTCCTGCTTATGTAAGATGAGTCGTCCCTGGGGCAAGGAATGGACCTGTGGCTTCTCAGGAGCTTGCTGCTCTGCACCTATACCTGGCCATGGAGTTGTTGGCAGGGACTGCGCCGGGGTATTTATATGTCTGTTCACTTGCTGTTGTGTTTCATCTCTTACCACAAATCAACCACCTATCTGATAGAAGTGTTTATTCTTTCATTGTCTATGCTGACCAATATGGGCCGTTTTCTCCCAATTAGTCGCGCCCTGAAGAAAGCGGGAGACCGCGCGCAGGGCGCCCAGGCCTAGCAGAAACTGGTAAGGAACCGAGGCGAAAAGCATGATAGCAGCCTCGCGTATACTCCATGAACGCCCATGCGCTTTAAGAAACTCATACAGCCCTGCCTGGTCGATAAAGATGCCCATGATAAAGATGTAGAGCGGCAAGAACGTCAATAAAGATATCCAGAGAGGTAATTTAATAAAGAAAAAAGTGAGCAGCGAAACTGGGATGAGCAGGGTAAAGAATGCTTGTACCTCTGGGAGCACCAGGACATAGAAAGCGAGCAGGCGTTGGTAGGGACGCTCCAGTTTTAGCCACTCGCCTTTGAAGAGAATCTGGATAAAGCCCTGGTTCCAGCGAGTCCGTTGCTTGATAAACTGCTCAATAGTGTGGGGGGTCTCCTCGCGTGTCACAAACTCATCGTCGTAAATGACGCGGATGCGTGCGTGGGAGAGCGCCAGGCGAATGCCCAGGTCGGCATCTTCGGTCAGGCAGGTCTCGTCCCAGCCACCCAGAGTCTCCATCAGTTCGCGTCGGACGAAGACGGTATTGCCGCCAAGGGGCGTCATGCCTACGTTGGCGAAGAAATGCAGGGAGGATTTAAACCAGAAGAAGTATTCGAGAACATTAAGGAAGCAGAACCACTTCGTGTTGTGGTTCATTAATTGAACCCCACTCTGGACCACGTCGACGTCATCGGTAAGCATCGTGGTATTGATAATGTTGAGGATATCCGGGTGAGGCTCATCCTCGGCATCAAAAATCGTCACAATATCGCCGCGTGCGACCTGGAGCGCGAGGTTGAGTCCATGCGGTTTATTGATGGGTTTGTCATTAAAGACCAGGAGTTGTACATTGGGGTCACCTAATTCATCGATCTTGGCCTGGGCTTCAGCAATGGTATTGGGATCGTCCTCGCGACAGATGGCGATAATTTGTAATAGTTCTCTTGGATAGTTGAGATCATAGATTTTCTGCATTGTTTCGCGTAGGACCTCTTCCTCGTGGCGCGCAGGCAGCAGAATAGTAAAGGTCAGGCAGGGATCGAGGTAGACGGTTGGGGCGCTATTGAGCCAGGCATGTTCTGGCGTTTCCCATATGAAGAGACGCAACCGAATATTGAAAATGGCTTGTATGGCCATAATAAACGCAATCAGTAGATAGACACCTTCGAGAATGGTAATAAAAATGCTCACACGTTCTTTCTCCGCTTAGATATAGTGATATGCATAATAGAGCGCTGCGTATGGCGACACCTGAATATTTAAACGCATTACTCTAAATAAAGGAACAGCATGGGAAAAACGTCATGCTTAAAATACTTGAAAGATAGCTAGAGCATGCGTTTTATGCCTCACTGCTATATAGTAAGTGGAGAGACTTGCGCACCCGTGCTGATTTCGGATAGACTGAAAAGACGGAGCAAAGGTGTCCACAAAGGGCCTTACAGAGTAGTTAAGGAGTTGAGTATGGCGCAAGGTCTGCAGGTAGTCAGTACATTTCCTTTTTCCCCCGCCTCACAGGCTGTGTTAAGCGAGGCTGCGGGTAAGGAGATCTTATGCCTTAGTGATAGTGATGAGTTTGAAGCGAGCCTGGGCGAGGCCGATGTGCTCTGTGCCTACAAAGTACCCACGAATTGGCGCCAACTGGCGCCGCGCTTACTCTGGTTGCAGGCGTCGGGAGCCGGTGTGGATGGTCTGCGCATAAGTGGTATCCTGGCGGCCGATAGTGGAGTACAGGTCACAACGGCGGTGGGTATCCATGCCACCACCATTGGCGAGTACGTGTTCGCGAGTATGCTTATGTATAATCGCTCCTGGCCTACGATGGTGCGTTTACAGGATCAGCGCATATGGCCACGAAGCGCGAACTGGTATAAACTGGGGGGACGCGAACTGGCGGGACAGACGCTAGGGATTATTGGTCTGGGGAGTATTGGTCAGCGCGTGGCCTTCCTGGGCCAGGCTTTTGGCATGCGGGTCCTGGCAACCAGGCGCACGGTACAGGCGGGAGCGCACCAGGAGCATGTAGATCAGCTTTATCCTATGACGCAGTTGCATGCTATGCTAAGCGAGTGCGATTATGTCGTGGTCGCTGTTCCATTGACGGCCGAGACTGAGCACCTGTTGGGTGAGGCCGAGTTTCAAGCGATGCGCCAGCATGCCTACCTGGTCAATGTGGCGCGTGGCCGCGTGGTGGATGAGCGGGCGCTTGTCAGGGCGTTGCGCGAGGGATGGATTGGAGGCGCGGGCCTGGATGTAACCGAAGAAGAGCCTTTGCCTGCCGAGAGTCCCTTGTATACGTTAGCGAATGTCATTCTGACCCCTCACATCTCGGGCGAGAGCGTGCATTATGACCAACGTCTCGCAACGCTCTTCGCGGAAAACTTGCGGCGCTATCGAGCGGGCCAGCCACTACAGAATAGATATGATCCCGCACGTGGGTATTAGCTGGTGAATTCACTAAATAGCTGAAAGCAAGCACAGCGCCTGTAGGGTCCATGCTGGCATGGACTGCGAGTGAAGCGACCATCCCAGCGCCAGAGTGTCGGCCTGCGGGCGAAGTCCATGCCAGCATGGACCCTACAGATGTGGCGAATACACCATTAATTAGTTCATTTAGAAGGAAGAGGGCTTGTATGAGCAATGATCTTGGCCGCATCGAGACACTCGGTGCGGATGCAGTGGGTATGCCGGGGCAGCGACGTTTCCGACTCTATGCCAGGAGTGGGCGTGGATCAGCGGTTGTGTGGATGGAGAAGGAACATTTGCGCACCCTTGCCGAGACCCTGGAACGTATTCTCGGTGCGATTGCGGACGGCGAGGTCTTGCGCCTCGAGGCGCGTCCAGGGGGCTTGCCATCTCCCACGGGAATGCCAGGAGATTTTCCGCTTACGCCAACATACGATTTTCAGGTAGGGCAGATGAAGCTCAACTTTGATGAGCATAATGAAATGTTTCTGCTGAGTCTGGCCCCAATGGAGATTATTGAGGAGCGCGGGGAGCCGCAGGCGCTCATTCTAGAGGATGAAGCGGTTGTGCTGCGTTTCTCACCCCAGGAGGCCTTAGAACTCTCAAATGAGATTGGCCTGGTGGTGGCCGCGGGTCGCCCGGTCTGCCCCTTCTGCCATATGCCCTTGGATGGTGGTCCCCATGCCTGTGTCAAGCAGAACGGACACCATAAGATTGTGCAGATGGAGATTCAGGATATCGATGAAGATGAAGAAGAGTAAGAGCGCGTCACTGTGCGCTCTTACTCTTCTTTTATCGACTACTGAATAGCGAGCATTACTCAATACAAAGGTATTTATTCGCTTTTTGGAGATACGTCTCTTCGTTTGCCTCGATCATAAGCTTGTGCAGTACCACTAAATCGCTATCGGGCAGCGATTCCACGGGTTGTAGGCAGAGACGCATGATCGCGCGACCATGTTCGAACACCTGCACATAGCCACTATGGCGTGGTACACGATACACGCGATGCGGAGCCGTAGGGCTTGGGATTTCCAGGTACCCATACCAGAAGAGCTGCCGAAATTGCTCGTGGGTGAGGAGATCGCGCAGCAAGTGACTAGCTCTACGCTCCGCTCGTGACCATCCCTTCACATAGGGCTGAAAAATCAGCCAGAGTATGGGAGAGATGGCCAGGGCAATTGCGAGCCAATATAGAGCCGTCAGGATATGGGGTACCAAGTTTATCCACCAACCACTCTTGGCACTAGAACGATTTGTTCCGCGGTGGCATCAAAGACTTCGATGCGTTCGGCTGGTTTGCCAGGATCGAGGCGGAAAGCGGTCGCGCCTCGTGCACGCTCTTGGGCAAAAATGCGCTCGGCTTCTTGAATTGCAGCCACGGCTTCAGCATCACCCGCGAGAACTTTCTGCTCGTCCCAGGTGAGACGGTCGTCACCACGCCGTGACATCACCCGTAACATACCCACAGTCGTTCCTCCTTCGTAGTCTACGCCATTTTTGGATGGCAGCTTCCAACGAATGTCGTGGAACAACCTTGGCGTCCGTTAGCAAACGGTGAGGGCGTGGTATATCTCAATGAGCAGATGAGCAGATGAACATATATAGCTCGTCGCTCGCCCTCGCATTGCTGGTTGTTCCTCCTGGCGCAGGAGCCCATGGAAATCTTACATGGGGAGGAAGCGCCCATACTCCTTGTGTGCGTGCCTTGCTAGTTGTCCATGTATAACAAGTATACCAGAGCACCCTACAGATGACCGGGACAAGCTTCAGGCAGGCGTTGGTGGAAACACTTCCCTGCGTGCTGTATAAGAAGCACGTATAGTTCCGACCCCCAGTTTGATCCCCAGACTTGAGGTTAGCCGACGCGCTACGCCATACAACATTAGTATACGGTACGCGATGAAGTGCAATGCATGAAACATACTATAATACTATTGTACGCGAATACCCTTCATTCGTCAATCTTTTGCGTTTGCCTGTCGTCTTAAATGCCCGCTTGCTGCACCTGTTTTCGCGCCTGCGGCACTCGGGGATATAGTGTGTATGGTGGCTGAGCCTGGCGGAGCCAGGCCCAGCCACCATACACACTATATCCCTTATGTCTTTTTAGACGGCGTTTTGGAGCTTTGTGCCGCATTCAGAACAGAAGCGGGTTCCTGGTGCCAGGGATTGCGCACACTGTGGGCAGGTTACCTCCTGGGCGGGAATCCGTGTGCCGCAGTCCTGGCAAAATTTGCCTGTGGCGCCCGGGCGGCGACAATTGGGGCAGGCTACAGTCTGTGCCCCCTGGAAAGCAAGGGCGGCTGGCGGTTGGTAGGACGGACTTCCAGGAGGGAGGGCTTGCTGCTGAGGGGAAGCAAGGAGGTCGGGCGTCGCAGCTGAGGGAATAGCCGCGACATTGAAGCGGGGTGCGTGATACTGCTCTTCAATCTGCTTACGCTGAGCCTCGACATTGAGTTCATGTTGAAACTGGGAGCCATCCGCTTTCAAATCGGGGGCACAGTGCGTGCAGAGGTTAAGCTGAATATTAAAGCAACGCATACAAACGGTCTGGTGACAGCGTGGGCAAGTATGAAAATTATGTTGGATCTCACTCCATGAGCGTTGGAGAGCGCCAGCCTGTTCCGTATGCCACTGGCTGCCATAGATTTTCTGGCCAGCTTCAGCGGCACGCCCCCAGAAGCCATTGAGTAGGCCAACACCAATATCCATAATGTTGCTGGCAGTGCTCACTGAAGAGCGGATAGGCTGGGTGTCTATCTGCCAGTAACAGCTCTGGCAGGTAAAACGAAAGGCGAAGTAGCCCTGAGACTGATTGCTCATGTCCTGGTAAATGTTGGGAACCACATAATGCTGCGACATGCTGTCACCTCAAAATTATTTGGCAGTTACCACCGAGATCGCGGCCGTACCAGGACCGGTATGTGTGCCTAGCGCTGCGCCTAGCTTCCAGATGGCAATATCGCCAGAATAGATGGGCTTAAGGGCCTCCGATAGCTGTTGCCCAACCTCTTCACTGGACTCAGCAATGGCCAGATATTCGATTGGGCCTAGCTCCTGAAGAATCTGCGCGACGCGGGCATAAGCCTTGCCGCGCGTGCGCGCGCGCTCAACTGGAACGACGACACCCTCCTTCAGGGAGATAATAGGTTTAATGTTGAGCACATTGCCCAGCATCGCCGTCGCGCCACCAATACGTCCACCGCGCCTGACATACTCTAAGGTATCGAGAACCGCGAAGATGCGTGTCCTCTCCAGGCGATCGACGAGGTGCGCTTTTATCTCTTCAAGCCCCAGGCCTGCCTGTGCCTCTTCTGCGGCCTTAATTACGGGATAGCCCATACCCACACTAACACTCGTAGAGTCAACGATCTCAATGGGGATTTTTCGCAGATCTTCTGGCAGGGCGTCGCGCGCGGTACAGGCCGATTGATAGGTGCCGCTTAACTGAGACGTGAGATGGACCGAGAGGATGCCGGTTGCGCCTTCTTGAATCAAACGCGTAAAGGTCTCTTGAAAGCGTGCGGGCGCAGGCTGAGATGTGCGAGGTAGCTCTTTGCTTCCTTGCAGTTTCTGGTAGAATGCCGCGTTATCCATTTCGACATTGTCGAGGTAGGCGTCATCGCCAAAGGCGACGGTAAGTGGCACTATCTCAATGCCGAGTGCCTTTGCCTGCTCGATAGGCAGGTCTGAGGTGCTGTCGGTAACGATACGAACAGTCATACTGGCCTCCGTCGTGTAATGGGTGTCGTGTGGAACGAGTAGGAAGCTTGTAGATGCCCTGTAGCTAGTCGGGCATGCCCGACTAGCTACAGGGCATCTACAAGCTTTTTTTCTTATTCTGCCGAGAGAATGTAGGCGTAGTAGGGCTGGCCTCCGCTGACAACCTCAATCTCAAGATGTGAGTGGAGCTGCTTGAGCCGTTTGCAGGTTGCGTGTGCCTCTTCGGCGGTGACTTCTGCTCCATAGTACATTGTAACTATTTCATAGTTATCGATATGCATACGTTGGAGCGTATCTTCGAGCACGGGCTGCATTTGCTGACCAGCAACGGCCAGGTTCCCATTGATGACACCGATGAAATCGCCTTCGCGCACGCTGATGTTATGAATATTGACGGTGCGTACCGCGGTAGTGATCTCGGCAGTCTGGATGGATTGAGAGGCTTCTTTCATTGCCTGGCAGACGTCCTCGAAGTCGTCCTCATAGTTATAGGCCATCAGCGCCGCGATGCCCTGGGGCATTGTTTTGCAGGGAATGACAAAGACTTTTTTCTGCGTCAGGCCATCGACCTGCTGCGCGCTTAAGATCACGTTGCTGTTATTGGGGAGGATGATCACCTGCTGCGAGGGAGCGTTTTCTACGGCGGCGAGTAGTTCTTCAATGCTGGGGTTCATGGTCTGGCCGCCCGAGACGATTGATTGGACGCCCATGCCTCTGAAGACCTCTTCAAATCCCTCACCCGAGGCGACTGCTACCAGGGCGATAGGTACCTCTTTTTCTACATCCGGTTCAATCTCTTCATCTTCAGCGTGCTCGGCCGCGCTCTCAGCGGCGTAGGTCAGGCTCTGTTCCTGCAAGTTCTCGATATTGATATCGTTCAGGCTACCGAGGCTGACGCCATAATCAAGGATTTTGCCGGGCGTGAGTGTATGAGTATGAACCTTGAGGAGGGTCTCGTCGCCCGCCACCACTGTTGAGACGCCCCCCATATCAATAATGGCTTGGCGAATGCCTTCGACGTCCAGACTCTTGCCGCTGAGCAGGAAGACGACCTCGTAGCCGAACTCTTCCTCAACCGTGACACGCCCTTTTTTGGCGGCGCGCTCTTTTTGCTGGAGCAGTGGTTGCAACTGGGTGACGGTTGCAGCCGGGCTAGCGGCCTCACCACGAATGTAGCGCAGAATACCCTCCAGAATTGTGCAGAAGCCCTGCCCGCCCGCGTCAACGACGCCTGCCTGTTTCAGGGTTGGCAACTGATTGGGGGTATTGGCAACAGCTAGGCGTGCGGCCGAAACCGCTTCCTGCATTAAACCGACCAGGTCATCACCGCGTTCCGCGCTCTGTTTGGTTGCCTCAGCGGTCTCGCGTACAACCGTTAAGATAGTGCCCTCAACAGGTTTGATAACAGCGCGGTAAGCCAGACGCTGGGCTTGTTGAAAGGCTTCAGCCAGATCAGTGGCGGCGAAGGTTGGTTTCCCCTCTAGACCCTGGGCCAGCCCACGCAACGTCTGCGAAAGGATAACTCCTGAGTTGCCACGCGCGCCCAGCAGGGCATCGTGGGCGAGGCGTGCGGCTACAGCCGCCGCGGAGGTCTCTGTCGTTTCTGCGATATTGCGGATGGCTGAGCGCATGGTGGCTGACATGTTGGAACCAGTATCCCCGTCGGGAACGGGAAAGACATTCAGGGCATTGATGGTTTCGCGATTTTCTTCCAACCACGCCGCTCCTGCCAGAATCGCTTTCTTGAGATCCTGGCCGTCAAAAACGCTGATACGTCTGGCCCGCTGTCGGATTGAGCGCGGTGAGTGTTCCTGCATAGCGTCTGTGCTACCTTTTTTACTGTTTTTCTTGTGTGCCAGGTCCATGAAGGAGTCCCTGGACATTCACGTTAACTTGAGCAACGGGCAGACCCAACATCTTCTCAAGTGAGAATTTGACGCTGCTCATGATATTGTGTGCTATTTCGGAGATGCGCAATCCGTACTCTAACACAACATAGATATCTACAATGAGCTGATCATTGACCACATTGACCCGCACTCCCTGATTCACATGTTGTGTTGAAAGCAGGATAGGCTCTCCATAGTGGAGGCGTGGGGAAGCCAGTCCTAACACGCCATAACATCCAGTTGTAGCCTGTACTACAATCGTATGAATGGCGTTAGGAAGGACTTCAATTTTACCTCGGGGGTGAGAGCTGGATTGTGGTTTTAGAGCATGTGCTTTTGGCATACGCAATTGTCTTCTCTCTTGCCAAATTAGCCTATATGGGTTATACTCGCATAACGTGCCAGGGATTCCCAGGCGAAGCACGAGTTGTCACTCTTGACAACGTAGATGTTTCAGCTTATCATCATTCTGGTTTTGCGACTATGGCAAACGGGTGTTATCCCGAATTTCCCTGGCAGTAGCACAAGGGAATAGCCACTGAAGCAGTATACCAGAGACCTCGATCATAAATCAAGCAGCAGCGGAACGTGTGTCGGCAGGCATGGACTTTATGGCTGTCGGAACCTCTTATACGACAAGCAGGTATCTATCACAAAGTATGTTTCCGTCGCAGTCTGGTAGGAAGGAAGAGTAACATGGCAGCAGGTCGTTGTGATGTCTGTGAGCGCAAGCCCATGTATGGTAACAATGTGCCACACTCTCAGCATCGTACGCGCCGTCGCTTCGTGCTCAACGTACAGCGCCGTCGCCTTGAGGTGAATGGTACCGTGCAGAACGTCAATATCTGCACACGCTGCATGCGCACCATGAGCAAAATGCCGAAGGTGCGCTAAGCAGGCAGACAGGAAAACAAGAAGGTACCCACAAAGGTTACTTCTCTCCCAGCAGGGAGGTGGTCTTTGCGGGTACCTTTTTGCGTAGAGAAGATAGGTTGTCTAAGATATGGCCTGGACCTGAGCCTTCGGCTCAGGTCCAGGCCATATCTTAGACAACCGGAATAGCTTTGTGTCGGTTCTCGAAGCGGGTACGTAGCTGTCCACAGGCGGCGGCGATATCATCGCCGCGCTCCGCACGCACGCTATTGCTGATGCCACGTTCAAAGAGAATATTGCGGAAGGCGCGAATGGCGTCTGGACCTGGGGGACGATAGCCAGCCGAGGTCGCGTTTACGGGAATACAGTTGACGTGCGCGAACTGCTTGAGCGGGGCCAGCAGTTCGGCTAACTGCTGAGCGCGCTCCGGCGTATCATTGACGCCTGCCAGCAAGACATATTCAAATGTGACCTGCCTTCGTGTCGCCGTGATATAGTCCTGGCAGGCGGCAAGCAGTTCTTCCAGCGGATACTTGCGGTTAACAGGCATGGTCTGGCTGCGCGCCTCATTGGTGGGCGCGTGGAGGGAGATGGCCAGGTTGACCTGGAGTTGCTCCTGGCTCAATTTGCGGATGGCTGGCACCAGGCCAACGGTCGAGACGGTCATATGCCGCGCCCCCAGGTTGAAGCCTGCGGCACTATTGAGGATGCGCAGGGCCTGGAGCACATTGTCGTAGTTGTGTAGTGGCTCGCCCATGCCCATCAAGACGATATTGGTGATGTGATCGATAGGTGTACTACCAGGAAGGCCAGCCGCGCTCCAGGGAGTGGCGCGTAGCTCGCGCGCGAAGTGGAGCACCTGGGCGATAATCTCGCCTGATTGTAAGTGGCGATCAAAGCCCATCTGGCCAGTGGCGCAGAAGGTGCAGCCAAAGGCGCATCCCGCCTGGCTGGAGACGCAGACGGTGGCGCGTGCGCTACTCTCGCCCAGGGGAGGATAGAGCATCAACACCGACTCGATCAATTTGCCATCGGCGAGTTCTAGCAGGATCTTACGTGTGCGGTCATCTTTCGAGCTCATCTCGCTGCGCACGACGAGCGGGCCGATACAGGCCTCCTCTTCCAGGCGCTGACGGAGCTTCAGCGGCAGATTCGACATGGCCGCGAAGTTATCGACAAACTGCTGGTAGATCCAGCTATAGATCTGCTTGGCGCGAAAGGCAGCCTCCCCCGCGCGGCCAGCCACTCCTGCAACTGCGGCAGCGTCAGCGTGAGCAGATCGGTTTTAGGTTGTGTCTGTTGTGTTGTATTTGTATCTGATGTCGATGTTGGAATCATAGTTTGTATATTATACTGCCTTGATCTGCTCTCGTCCAATGCTAATGGGCTTCTATTTATGCTGCGTAAATCCTTGGTGGTGGAAGTGTTTCTCCGTGCTTTTGGGCGTCTTCTATCCACATTTCGAGAACTTCAAGTATGTTTTCCACTGCTTCTTGATAGGTATCTCCATGAGTCCTTACACGTGGAAGTTCTGGAACGCTAGCAACATAGATATTGTCTCTAGGATCCCATTGGATTGTGATGGAATAGTGGTTAGTGTTCATTGTGCTCACTCACCTCTCTCAAGGCATCTTGTACGTCATTGACTTGGTACTGCTTAGCGTCGTCTCCATCGTTGCCTGATAGATTGACGAATATAGTAGGGAATTGTGAATGTATCCACTTAGTATGGCTTCCTTTTCCAGGTCGTATAAGGAAGCCTGCTTTCTTGAGATCAGCTTTCAGCTCTCTGACTTTTGGCGGCATGGTTTATCCTTCTCTATAATACCATATGCTATTTTGTGTAGTCATCTGATATTTTATGTTGTTCTACCTCATCCAGAATAGTTTTAGCCTCGCGCTCGCGCTGGGCGCTGCCTATGTGGGCGATGAGCTGTTGGAGACGCTCAGGTTGCAGTTGCCCCAGGGTATGGGCCTGGATAATGAGGCGGGGGAAGCGCGCTTCGATGATTTTGAGTAGAATATGATGCAAATCCTGGCACTGTTGGGCCTGTAGATCTGCGTGGACCTGGGCTTTGATCTCCTGGTAGATCCAGGTGTCATACAAATCATGATATTTGCCTGCCATCAAATTTATCTCCTCTCTTTACCCTGGAAAATATACGTGCTTTATTTCTCTTATACCGCCCCCGGCTGGAAAAGCGGAAAGTCTGTCGAGAGAAGATGCGCTATCCTTTTGCGACTGTGAGAATCTCTTACTTAGTAGCGGGGAGAACGCAGTTGCTATGGGGTAGCGTCTGACTTTTTCTGTTTTGGGACGTATTATCAAGAGAACCTTTTTGCTATGATGCGTGGTAACAGAGGTACAAGCGTAAACGTAGTAAGGTTAGCTGGACGTATTGGGGAGATACTGGTAGAAAGTCTGGTAGGCCATGGTGCAGAGTACAGATCAAGCGCAAAACGCTCAAGTATCCAATAAGAATAGTTCCGGTCGCGTGCGACGTGTGTTGCGCAACCGCAACTTCTTATTGCTCTGGTTGGCACAACTTATCTCCTTGACGATTCTCAATGCCACAAACTATGGCGTGATCGTGCTCGTCAACAATGTGACGCAATCGGTCTTTATGGCTGGCCTGGCTATTATTTCGTTTACCCTACCTGCCATCCCTTTTAGCGCCATCGCGGGCGCGATTGTGGATCGCTTGAATAAGCGCCAGGTGCTCTGGGTGAGTAACATCTTACGCATGGTGACGGTACTGCTGATGTTCATCTGCATTGTCTTCAACCGGAGCAACCTCTGGCCCCTCTTCCTGCTGACCTACTGTACCTCGCTGATTGGACAGTTCTTTATTCCTGCTGAGGGGTCGTCCATTCCCTTGCTGGTTGGAGAACGCGATCTGATGCCTGCCCTCTCGCTCTTTAATATCTCCATCACTATTTCGCAGGCTCTGGGTTTTCTTATTCTTGGGCGCCTGGTGACCTCGCTCTTCTCACCCTTTACAGTCCATATAGGCAAGCTGGCCTTTAATGTGCAATCCATCGATATGCTTTTCCTGCTGGTCGGCGTGCTCTACGCGGTTTGCGCTGGCTTAATCCTGCTTATCCCATCGCGTTGCTTTGCCGAGTCGCACCTCAAGCAAGAGAGGGAGCGGCGTGGAGATCGGACGGTGAAGGAGACGCTGGCACGCCTCTGGGCAGACCTGGGTCAGGGCTGGCGCATTGTGCAGGTCGATAACCTGCTCTTCTTCTCGGTGGTGCAGCTTTCGGTTGTGGGTATCCTACAGCTTCTGATTGGTGAGCTGGCGGGTACCTTTGTCCAGCAAGTGCTGCACCATCCACCCGAAGATATGGCCTTGATCCTGGCACCGGCAGGCGTTGGCCTGGTTGGAGCTTCGGTCTTGATGACCCCGTTGACGGAGCGGATTGGGCGTATACGTTTGACTTTGATCGGGTTTATCTCGCTCGCGGTGGGCTTCTTACTCTTGCCAGCCATGCAGTGGCTCTCGTTGCGCCTGGACCCGGTGCATGGTGCATCATCCTCCTGGCTGCTCTGGTCGGTCATTCTACTGGTGACATTGCTGGGCGTGGCTATGGCGTGCGTGAATATTCCTACAAACACGATTATGCAGGAGCGGGCGCCTGAAAATGGGCGTGCGCGTGTCCTGGCTTTTCAGTTTATGCTGTACAATGCCGGTTCCATCCCCGTCTTGCTTTTCGCGGGTGCGATTGCGCAGTTTCTGGGCTTCAATCTTTTGATAGTGGTGCTGGCGGCCTGCATGTTCTTCTTCTGCTTTTGGGCCTCGCGCTTTGCCAAACGTCAGCCTGGACGCAGGTTGCAACAGGATGCTCATGCCGCGCAGAAGCCTACTGAGAGCAAGGAAAGACAACAGGAACTGCCCCGCTCAATAGAGGATATGTTTCCACCGGTTCCCCAGGAGCCTCACACATATGCAGATTCTACCCTCAATGAGCAGCAACGTCCCTCATGAAGGTGTTTGCAGAGCCACACAGTGGCGAGAACTCGTATTCATAGACTACCTTCTGGTGCTGGGAAACCTATTTGTGACGCTTGTTCTGGCTGTCGCGTTTTCGATAATAAGAAACTCATTTTCGAAGAGACTCATTTTTGCTGTTATGCCTGCCTTATAATTGGGTGCTTGCCAGGCGGAGGAAGAATATGCCTGATCTATTCCATCTGAGTGTGATTGATATTCTGTTTGTGCTGACCGTTCTCCTGATGGTGTTCAATGGTATTCGCAATGGTGCGATATTTAGCCTGATCAACATTATTAGCATACCCATAGGCTGGTTTGTCGCGTACGCCTATGGGCCGGAGTTCATCTCGATCATGGCCTCTGACGGGTTCGCGGCTACCCCCCTGATTGCCTTTCTGGCGCTGTTTCTCGGCGTTGTGCTGATCTTTCATATCGCGGCAACGCTTATTCGTGGCACGATGCAACGTATTCCAGGTGTTGGCCTGGGGGATGCGTTGCTGGGTGGCCTGGTAGGTTTTGTGGAGTCCTGGCTCCTCTGGCTGTTGCTGCTCATTGTGCTGGGAAATTTCCTGGCGAGCGCACAAAGTGGGGTACCTCTGGGCATGCACGTTGATGCCGCGCAGTTGCGGGCCTGGCATGATTTTTACAATGACGCGGTCAATAATAGCCTTTTTGCCCGTGTGAATGCATTCTTTGTTCACGCGTTGCCGCCACTACCGCAGCCTCCACAGAGCTTCCTATCACCAATCCACTAGTAGGTAGTCGTGGAGAGGGAATAGAAGCGTGTGGCGTGAGCTAAGCTCACGCCACACGCTTCTATTCCCTCTCCACAACGATAGTTTGCGTTTCCCCTGAAGCTAGCGTACAATGAGCAGAGAGGCCAAAGCATGTAGCGTGCATGTAGAAGATTGGAGGACGTTACGACACACCGTTTGATCGATACCGGAATACGTCGGGGGCCAGAACGGGCCTACCTGGTGGCAGTTGAAGCTGATGAGCAAGAGGGGATGTGGGGAGCTGAGGACTCGCTTCAGGAATTAGAGGCCCTGGCAACAACTGCTGGCGCGGCGGTGCTAGGACGCATGATTCAACACCTGCCCCAGCCCGATGCACAGACCTATCTGGGCAAAGGCAAGGCCCAGGAACTTGTGGCACTCGATCAACAGCTCCAACTCGATGTTATCATTTTTGATGATGAACTTACCCCCACTCAACAGCGTTCACTCGATAAGATGCTGAACGCGCGCGTCATAGATCGCACTGCTCTTATCCTCGATGTCTTTGCGCAACGTGCTTATTCCCACGAAGGTCGCCTTCAGGTAGAACTGGCCCAGGCCGAATATCGCCTGCCACGGCTGGCGGGCAGTGGGACCTATACCCGGCAGGCTGGTGGTTCCCTTGGTGGTGGTGGTGTCGGTGGCGCGATTGGTGTGCGTGGTCCAGGTGAAACTCGGTTGGAGCTGGATCGACGCCGGATTCGCAGCCGTATTTCCGCGTTACGCAAGGAGATTGAAGAGGCCCGGAGTCAGCGCGCCCTCCAGCGCAAGCAGCGTGTGGCCCAGGGGCTTCCCATGGTTGCGGTCGTAGGCTATACAAACGCGGGCAAGTCGACACTGTTTAATGCCCTGACGGAGGCTGGCGTACTGGCTGAAGATAAGCTCTTTGCCACGCTGGACCCGGTGACGCGTCGGCTCTTGCTGCCCAACAATCAAGAGGCCCTGCTCTCCGACACCGTTGGCTTTATCCAAAAGCTGCCAACCCAGTTGATCGCCGCCTTTCGCGCCACGCTTGAAGAGGTGATTGAGGCTGACCTGTTGCTTGAAGTCGTCGACATCAGCCATGAGAATGCCTTTGAGCAGAGCGAGACGGTACACGATATCCTCGAAGAGCTGGGAGCAGCCGCGAAACCCCGCGTGACCGCGCTCAACAAAATTGACCTGCTCACCGACCCCGATGTCCTTGATCCCAGTCTCTACAGCCACGCTGTGCCTATCTCAGCGGCTGAGGGCAAGGGCCTGGAAGAACTGTGTGCTGAAGTGGCTTCCGTACTCGCGGATACGATGGAGCAACTAATGGTCTTACTCCCCTTTAGCCGGGGCGACCTGGTAGAACTGTTTCATCGTCGCGGCCTGATTGCCTATGAAGAACATGAAGATGAGGGGACGAGGCTGATGGGACGTCTCCCCCGCTCGCTCGCAGGCTATTATTCCCCCTATATTCAACCCTTCGCCTGACCCGTAGGGTCCATGCTGGCATGAACTTCGAGGCCCACAGGCCGATACCCCTTGCGTGGGCAGGTCGCTTCGCTCCGAGTCCATGCCAGCATGGACCCTACATGTGCATTGCAGCACTTAACATCTTCGGCCAGAGTAAAAATGTGTCGCGACACATTTTTACCCAGCGAGCGCCGCAGGCGCGAGAAGTCATTCCAACAAGGTGTATAGGGTATGAAACATAACAAGAAAATAGCAGGCAGATAGTTACAAAGGCTATGAACTGTACAGAAAAATACGAAATGTGATATGGTAGGGGCGAGTACTCTCAAATGTACATCTTTAGATTATGAGTATTAATTGCTAGCTGTTTTTGCTATTCTTTTGCTGAAAGTGCCAGGGAAGCGCTATGGCTGAACTACATCCTAAGTTGAAGAGTCGACCGATACCTCTGCGTGTCCGCTTGCGTGCTGCACCCAGTGCTGAGCAGCATGAGCGTGCTCAGGTGGCTGAAGAGCAGGCTATTGCGGAAGTACTCTCCACCCAGTCCGGACCCAATGGCGAGACCAAGGGATTATTTTCTTATGCCCTTGATGACGTCTCGCAACGCCGGGGCCTGCATATCAAGGAACTGCTACGCCTGGGGAATCTCTTGCGTGCCGACCTGCGCCTGGACGAGGTGCTCCAGCAGATTGTGGCCGCGATCGCAAACTGTACCGGATTTCGCGCGCTGGCCATTAACCTGGTCTATGAGCAGGAGCAGGTGACACGCGTGGTGGCCTGCATTGGTGTCTCAACGGAAGATATCCAACGCTTGAGGGAGAATCCAGAGCCGCTTGAGGGGATGCTGGCTCTTATGCGCCCTGAATACCAGATCAGCCAGAGCTATTTTGTTTCACATACTCAGCTCCAGGAGAAGTTTGCGGACATCGTCAGTGTCCCGGCTGGCGTGCTGGATAGCTATGAAGAAGGGCAATGGCATCCTGAAGATACACTGCTCATCCCTCTATACAGTTTACGCGAAGAACGGTTGCTCGGTATTCTCTCTCTTGGAGACCCGGAAGATGGTTTGATACCATCACGGGAGAATGTTGAACTGGCTGAACTTTTCGCTCAGCAAGCCACGATTGCTATTGACAACACGCGCCTCTTTCAGGAGCGCGAGGAGGAGCATCGCGCCCTGGAAGAGGGGGTGACACACCTGCGTGAGGAGATGGAGCAACTGCGAAGCGGTGATTTACGCGTGCGCCTGCATTCCCAGCACGAGAAACTCCAGCCCATTGCAGAGTCAATTAACACCGTAGTGGGCGAGATTGGTTCTCTGCTGAGCCGGGTACAGATGGTGACGCAGGCGGTGGATGAGCATACACGTAGTGTGCGCCATAGCTCGGAGTCGCTGGCACGTAACATCGCGCAGCAAGAGCGGCAGGTCAATCAAATATCCACCGTTATTGAGCAGATTGCCGAGCAGATGCAGTCGGTCTCACAGAAGGCAGCAACGCTTTCGCAAACACTCATGGAGTCAGTTGAGGTGACTAAGGAGGCGCAGGGAGCCGTTGATCGTGCCGTGGACGGGATGGGCATGGTGCGTGAAGCGACCCTGGAGTCAGCGCGCACTATGAAGGCCTTGAGCGAGAGCTGTCAGCAGGTGAACGAAGTGGTATCGGACATCTCCGATCTCTCGGTGCGGATGCATCATGTGGCACTCAATGCCGCAATCGAGGCCACACGTGTGGGTGAACGTGGGCAGGGATTTGGCCTGGTCGCCCAGGAGATGCGCACGCTGGCAAGCCACGGTAGCCTGTCTGCTCGTAAGGTTGGCTTCTCTATTCGCGGCATTCAACATGAGACCACGGCAATGTCGCAGAGCGT
Source organism: Ktedonobacter sp. SOSP1-52 (assembly GCF_016587395.1). Lineage (NCBI taxonomy): Bacteria > Bacillati > Chloroflexota > Ktedonobacteria > Ktedonobacterales > Ktedonobacteraceae > Ktedonobacter > Ktedonobacter sp. SOSP1-52. The sequence continues at coordinate 2,301,330 of NZ_BNJH01000002.1, read as the reverse complement.
GGAGCAGAATACGCAACGTGTTGTGATGCAGACCGAGCTAGTGATGCAGACCGGGGTGGCTCTGGAAGCAATTGGCGCCGTGACTGAGGAGTTTTCGAGTCTGGTAAAGAATATCTGTGATACGTCTGAGCAGCAGATGCAGGGTGCGCAAATGGTGACGGGTTCTGTACAAGAGATCTTGCGTATGACAGGTGATATCACGCAGCATACACGCGAGATGCAGAGCTCTTTGAATCACTTATTAAACCTCTCTGATGCCCTACGTTCGCGGATGTCTGTCTTCCGTATTGCATATGATCTCCAGATGTAGCAAGCAATTTCTCGCCCTCCATAGGAATATGACATGGCAAGAGGGAGGACGGGGTCCAGGGGCGCTGCCCCTGGTGGGGCTTGGGGTGTCCCCAAGTTCCTCCTCCCCCCTTGCCGCGGCAGTAAGAATGCAGTGGGGCAAGAGGGAGGACGGGTCCAGGGGCGCTGCCCCTGGTGGGGCTTGGGGTGTCCCCAAGTTCCTCCTCCCCCTCTTGCCGCCGTAGGCGGCAGAAACAACTTGTACATCAGGTTAAGTAGGAAAAACTGCTCAACAAGTAATGATGCGATTCGGCGTTTACAGAGAAAGCCCAGTTTCGACGATAGAGTTTGTAATATCCAATGTACGAACTCGTTTGGGCCAGCGTCTTTATCAATTTGTGGCGGAGCAAGCGTGTTTTTCCAGCCTGCGGGTTACGCATCCCTTCAGCGTAGATGGCGTGTGGACCTGAAGTGTAGAACTGTTCTATGTTATTTGTTAGGGGAGCTTTTTGATGAACGCTGCGAGTAGTCCTCCAAGCTTCGGCTCTATTCGGTTTATAGCAGGGCCTTTAAATGGCCAGGTCTTTCAGCTAACGAAGACCTCTCTGGATTTTGGGCGTGATGGAGGCAACGATATCGTCGTGCCAGATCCCAAGGTATCACGTCGTCATGCACGCTTGTTCTGGAATAATGGCAACTGGTTTGTCGAAAATCTTTCCAGAACGAGCAATGTTCTGTTGAATCAAGGAAAGGTTCAGCAGGGGACTTTGGCGCTTAATAGTGTTGTCACTCTTGGTGAAGATAGTTCTTTTGTCGTGCTGGCGTTACAAGCTCCCCCGCCTCATCTGGTCTCTAATGCCCCTCCACTTGTCCTTTCGGCCCAATCCGCGGCAGTCCAGGCTCCTCCTACGCCAGTGCCTCCAGGCCCAGCACATATAGCCGGTGGAACTCCACCCGCAATACCCGCTTCTATGGGAGCTCCTCCTCCCACACCCCCGGCAAATGGGGTCCAATTTGGCCCGGTTGGTACTACACCGCCGCCTTCGCCGGTTCCTGCTCAGCCTTCTGCCGCTGATCGTACCGCGATCGAGGGGATGCCTACGCTTGAGATTAGCAGTAATGTGCAGTACGGGACGCAGAAACAGGCCTTGTTGAAGCCCGTCATCAATATTGGGCGAAACCCGTCAAGCGATATCGTCATCAATGAGCCAGTTGTTTCAGCCTATCATGCGCAGATTATTCGTGAAGGTAGCGATTGGGTGCTGGTGCATCCTCATCCTTCGCGTGGCCGAACGCTCAATGGCCTGCTCTATCAAGGTCGAATTATCCAGGGCGATGAGCAGTTTCGTAAGCCGCTTGTGCATGGCGACATTTTTCGTATTGGCGACGAACATGGTACCCTGGTCACGCTAACCTATGACGATGGCAGTGGTGTCTCCCAGGAGATGCCGCCAGATATTCATCCTATCCCGCTGAATACTCCGGTTATTACCATGGGGCGCGCGCCAGATAATATGGTAGTGCTGAACCATCCCCTGATCTCTGCGCATCATGCACACCTGGAGCAGGGACCAAATAATACACACCGCATTATCGACCACAATAGCACAAATCATACCTATGTGAATGGGCAGCGCGTCTCGCAGCAGGCGCTTAAGACGGGCGATGAGATTCGTATTGGCCCCTATCGCCTGACCTATACAGGCACGCAACTGACGCAGTACGATGAGAGCAGTAGTATTCGTATCGATGCGCTCAATCTGAACAAGCGCGGCAATAATAATGTGGTGCTCATCAACGATATCTCGCTCGTCATCCCGCCACGCAAGTTTGTGGCCCTGGTAGGAGGTTCAGGCGCGGGCAAATCAACGCTCATGGATGCCTTGAATGGCTTGCGCCCGGCACAGCAGGGGACCGTGCTCTACAATGGACAGGACTACTATCACAACTTGTCGGCCTTTAGTACGCAACTTGGCTATGTCCCACAGGACGATATCGTCCACCGTGAGCTAACAGTTGAGCGCGCGCTCTACTACGCGGCCAAGATGCGCCTACCAAGTGACTTTACGAAAGATCAGATTAACCAGCGTATCAACGAGGTGCTGGAAGATGTGGAGATGACCGAGCGGCGGAAACTCCTGGTCAACAAGCTTTCGGGCGGGCAGCGTAAACGTGTCTCTATCGCCCTGGAACTCCTGGCGAATCCAAGCATCTTCTTTCTGGATGAGCCAACCTCGGGCCTTGATCCAGGCCTGGATCGTAAGATGATGTTCCTCTTACGGCGCCTGGCCGACCGTGGGCGTACGATTATCCTGGTGACGCACGCGACAAATAATATTAACGCCTGTGATTATGTCTGCTTCCTCTGTCAAGGGGGACGCCTGGCCTACTTTGGTCCGCCCAATGAGGCCAAGACCTTCTTCAATAAGACCGACTTCGCGGAAATCTATAGCTCGCTGGAGCCATCGAAGGATCATCCGACTATTCCAGCTGAGGCCGAAGAGCGCTTTAAAGCTTCGCCCTTGTACTATAAATATGTGGTGGCCCCCTTGAACGAGGGCCAGGCCAAGCGTGCCAGCATTCCGCAGTCACAGAACCAGATCAAGCGTGCCAGGGGGGGAATCCCTTAAAGCAGTTCATAATCATGTCGATGCGTTACATCGAACTGCTCAAGAACGATCCCGGCAACCTGGCGCTGCTCTTGCTCCAGGCCCCGATCATTGCCCTGTTACTGGTCGGTATTATGCGCTTTGAAATTGGGACCGGCCTGTTTGAGCAGAAGAATACCGTTCAGTGTCGTACGCAGATTCTGACGAATCAAGGACCACTGGCCCTGCCCGAGGCGAAAACCAAGGAGAGCGTGGATTGTGGCACGGTGAAGAGCTTCTTGCAGGATAATCAGGCGGGCCAGCAATTTGTGAAGCAGAAAAGCAATAATGTCGATACGGCCCTGCAAGATTTTATCGTGCCCGGCCTGGGCTTTAATGGGGAGACCTTGCTCTTCGTTATGGCCTTTGCCACCGTTCTCTTCGGCTGCATCAATGGCTCACGTGAGATCGTCAAGGAGGCCCATATCTACCGGCGCGAGCGCGCGGTCAATCTGGGTATCATTCCCTATATGTTCTCAAAAATCGTGGTGCTGGGAATTCTGTGTCTCTTCCAGAGCGCGGTGCTGCTGTTTATTGTCGAATTGGGCGAGCCCCTGGTGACAAGTGTCTTTCTGCCGCCCATCTTAGAGGTATATATCACGTTGGTGCTGACCTCTCTGGCGGGTCTGATGATTGGTCTGGCTATCTCAGCGCTCTCGCCGAACAATGACCGTGCTGTAAGTTTTGTTCCCATCATTCTGATCCCGCAGGTCATCTTCTCGGGCGCGATTATCCCCTTTAAGGACAAGGCCATGCAGGCGCTCGCCTTCCTGTTCCCCACGCGCTGGGCCATGACGGCGCTTGGTTCCTCGGCGGGCCTGCACAGCGATAAGATCAATGGCGACAAACTGTTTGGCGATGACTTTACCTTCCATGGAACCATCTTCTCTACCTTTAGCCATACAGATGCGGTACAGCGTATCCTGATGTCCTGGGCCGCTCTGGGCGCCTTCATAATCATCTTGACGATTGTGGTTGGGGTCTGCCTCAAGAGCAAGGATGTGAAGGTATAACTCATTAAAGTAAAAAGATGTGATGGACACCGGTGTCCATCACATCTTTTTACTTTAATGGCGGTACCAAAACTGGTCCCAGGCGTGCCAGAAGGTGCCGGCAGTCGAGGTCACGGTGCGCGCATCCTCGATCTTGACACCTGGCCGGTTGATAAAATCGCGAGTGTTGTCGGGCGTGGCAAGCTCGACTTTAAAGGTGACTGGCCCCTCAAATTTTAGGGGTTTGGGCCAGTTCTTTAAGCTGAGGGCCTGGGCCACGCGCATCTCGATGAGTGAGCAGGCATCTTTGGGAGCCATATTGACGGACGAGAAGCGTCCCAGGCCCTTCTTTACCTGTGCTGTGACTACCTCTGTCCCCAGCAATTGCTGAACCTCGCGGCAGGTCGCGGCATCACCAGAGGTGAAGGCAACGGGCACATCCCAGCAGCCTGCAATCGCGGCCAGGATGCCGCTCTCTCCCACCAGGGTTCCATTGATCGAGGCGTTATGCCAGGACTCGGACGAGACTGTGTGGCAGAGTACGCCATCGGGGACGCCCGCCATGGCGTGAGCGCCAACAAAGAGGATAGCATCACACCCCTGCTCAAAAGCTTCAATATACCTGGCCCAGGGGTGCCCGAAGATGTATTCTGCGCCCGACTCCAGGCGTTCAGGAACAAAGCTCTTAAAATTATGCGCGCCGCCCGCACCGTGGCAGTCGACCACGACCACGTCACGCGCTCCAGCCGCACGCGCTCCACGGACCGCCGCGTTCATTTCATCAGTGTAGAGCTTGCGACATTCTTCATAAATAGCTGTGCCGCTGGAGACCTGCTCCCACGTTTCGATGCAAGAGACTCCTTCCATATCACAGAAAATAACTACACGCATACTCTCCTCGCTTTCATGCTTATAAATAAATAATGAGTAGGTGGTGTGGGGAGCCATGACAGACGAGGCCTGTCATGGCTCCCCACACCACCTACTCATTATACCCATTTACGCACGTTTGCTGCGAGGGCGGGCGCGTCGCTGAGGGCGCTGCTTAATCACGGGAGGATCGTATTCACGGTAGACGCGTTTGCCTATCCGCCAGCCTATAAAGCCACAGACAATGGCTCCCAGCACGGAGAGGGGAACGAGCCAGGAATAATGCTGTATAGGTTGATTAGTGATCAGGAGTGAGAGGCCAACGGTCAGCATGAGAAATGCCATCAGGCCAATAACTGAGCCGAGACAACAACCCAGAGGGCCTCCGCTGGGCTCAAAATCTTCAGGGAAAAAAGGGCGTGGCGCGTCAGAGGGAGCGTTTTCGCTTTCTGAAGCGTCCTTCTTCTCGCCCTCAAGGGAGGCAGAAGATTCTTCTACCTGTGGCTCTGTCTGGGGTTGCTCGTTATCTGGTGCTGTGGACACGAAGCGACTTCCTCCTGCTTCTGGACGTGAATATAAAAAAAGATATCAGGCTCGCACTGGCAGGCTGATTGATACATCAAGGCATACAGTGTCTATTATGCCAAATGAACCTAAAAGGTGCCGAACTGGCGATCACCTGCGTCGCCCAATCCAGGTACGATATAGCCCTGGTCATTAAGGCGCTCGTCGAGCGCGGCGATATAAATGTCGATGTCTGGATGGGTCTCGCTCAGCTTGAGTAAGCCGTAAGGGGCCGCGATAATACAAACGAATGAGATGCGCTGAATACCCTTGGCCTTGAGGATATTAACTGCGTCAATGGCGGAGCCACCTGTGGCCAGCATGGGATCGACGGCGTAGCAGATTTGCAGATCGACCTTGTGAGGCAGGCGATTGTAGTACTCCAGTGCCTGGAGTGTGCGCTCGTCGCGTCGTAGACCCAGGTGCCAGATCTGTACATCATGTAAGACCTCGCGGAACCCTTCGGCCAGGCCTAGTCCCGCGCGCAGAATAGGTGTGATACCAATGCCACCAGCGAGTTTGTAGCCTTGCATCTGCTCCAGGGGCGTCTCAATGGTCTTCTCCCGCAAGGCCAGTCCCGCTGTTGCCTCATAGGCAAGCAGACTCCCAATCTCCTTGACCAGGCGATAGAACTGCGCGGCGGGCGTCTCCTTATTGCGGAGCAAGGTCATTTTGTGCGCCATGACCGGGTGCCGGGAAATATGTACGCGTGGTAGCTGTAAGACTTCGGTGCGACCAGGCTGAGGAATGCCCTGCATTGGCAGTTGAGGTCGCTCCTCCTGGCTGGAAATGGTTGACATAAAAATCTCTCCTTCGACATGGCAGCAGTAAATTCTCTGGAATTGTAGCAAAGATAGTGAGATGCGTCGAGCCTCTATTCTTTTTGTGCAGTGGCTCTCAGGACTTCTCGCCACTGCGTGGCTCGTGGGATAAGGGTGTGTAGGGCCGGGCTGGCGGAGTCAGCCCGGCCCTACACACCCTTACCCGATAAGAGGAGGACTGGATGGGTGTAGTAGCCGCGTACGCAAGTAGCGGGAAGTAGCTATAGATGGCTGTTTGCTGTTATATGCATGGGGAACTATGCTATACTACGCCCATATGGTTATAGGAGCATGTCAAATCACGTTGCATCTACCAGGATGCCACTCGTTAAAAGAGAAGCGTCAGATCGTCAAATCTGTCGTGACGCGGGTACGTAACCAATTCTCCGTGGCTATTGCCGAGGTGGAAGAGCTTGACCGCTGGCAGATTACCAAAATCGGGATCAGCTATGTAAGCAATGATGCCCAGCACGCACGTGAGGTACTGGATCATGCCCGCCGCTATATTGAAGAGACACGTCCCGATATTTTGCTTACTCACGCTGAAACTGAAGTTTTTCATTGGTAAATAAATTATGTCATCACCAATGCTACAAACCGAGCAGAGAGATTCAGACATTTCAGTCTCTGTGCTCGGTATTCGTGTGGATCGCCTCACACAGCGCCAGGCCCTCGATTATATTGATCAGCTTATCTCCCTGCGCCGTGAGCATAGCGAAGAGGTTCGCTGCCAGCAGGTTATTACCGTCAATACGGAATTCGTGATTGAGGCGCAGCGTAACACTGCCTTTCGTGCATGTATCAATGAGGCTGAACTGGTGGTACCAGATGGTATGGGTATCGTCTGGGCGACGCGCTACCTGGGCAAGCCTGCACCTGAGCGTGTGACCGGCACTGATACCTTACCGGAACTCGCAAAACTATGTGCCGCCAGAGGCTACCGTCTCTATCTGTTGGGGGCCGCGCCAGGGGTTGCGGAGAGCGCCGCTGAGCGCTTGTGTGCCCTGGCGCCCGGTCTACAGATCGCTGGTACCTACGCTGGTTCGCCAGATCCCGCCGAAGAGGAGCCTATCCTGGAGCGTATTCGCCAGGCGCAGGCTGACATTGTCTGCGTGGCTTATGGCGCTCCGGCCCAGGAACTCTGGATCTATCGCAACCTCTCACGCCTCCCGGTGGCGGTCGCCATGGGCGTAGGCGGGGCGTATGATTTCCTGGCGGGACGCAAGCTACGAGCGCCTAAAGCGATGCAGCGGATGGGCCTGGAATGGCTCTATCGGCTCTACCGCGAACCCTGGCGTATCTGGCGTATGCTGGCTATTCCTCGCTTCATGATACTGGTCTTACTCAAAGGACGAAAAAAGGCATGACGATACAAATCACCGATTCTGCGCGCCTCAAAGCGGTTATCGCGGCTTTTCAGGGAAAACGGGTGCTTATTATTGGCGATATGGTTGCTGATGAGTATCTTATTGGGCGTCCAACTCGTATCGCGCGCGAAGCCCCTGTCTTGATCCTGGATCTGTATGAGGAGCGGACTATCCTGGGTGGGGCTGCTAATGTCGCGGTCAACGCCAACGCTCTTGGCGCGGAAGTCTTCCTGGCGGGAGTCGTGGGTGATGATATCGTGGGTAAGCGTCTGCGCCAGGCGATTGAGGAGTTGGGTATGCACCAGGAGGGGGTTGTGACCGATAACACACGTCCAACCTCGACGAAGACGCGTGTCATGGCCGGTAGCTCCCAGGTGGTACGCCAGCATATTGTGCGCGTGGATCGGGTGAACAAGGCTGATATCTGTGAACCCAGCAAGAGCCAGTTATGTGACTATATTCGCGAAGCGCTACCGAGCATGGATGCCGTTGTGCTCTCCGACTATGACCTGGGTATGATCAGTCCAGAGATCATTGAGACCTGCGTGCCCCTGGCGCGTGAGTTGAACAAGGTGATTGTCGTTGACTCTCATGGCTCGTTGAGTCGCTTCCAGGGAGTAACAGCGCTGACACCGAACCAGCCAGAGGCGGAGAGTACTCTGGGGATGATGATTGAGACGCTGGAGGATTTGAACCAGGCTGGTGCCCGTCTTCTTGAAGAATGTAACGCTCAGAGCGTCCTGATCACACGTGGAAGCGAGGGCATGAGCCTCTTCGAGTTCGGTAAAGAACCGTTGCATATTCCCATCTATCCGCTGCCACATGCAAGCGAGATTGTCGACACCAATGGAGCAGGCGATACGGTTGCGGCAACCTTTACCCTGGGACTGGCCACCGGGGCATCCAAGGCGGAGGCTGCCTACCTGGCGAATGCCGCCGCCGCGCTGGTCGTACGCCGCCTGGGCTGTGCCAGCAACACTCCTGAAGAGTTGAGGGGAATTTTGGCATGAGCAAAGAGATGATCGAGACGCGGAGCAAGGTACTATCGCGTGCGCAACTGGCACTAGAGGTCGCGCGCCGCCAGGAAGCAGGCGAGCGGGCCGTCTTTACCAATGGCTGTTTTGACTTGCTTCACCTGGGGCATATTCGCTACCTGCAAGAGGCACGCAGCCTGGGTGATTTCTTGATCCTGGGGCTGAATAGCGACGAGAGTGTGCGGCATCTGAAGGGGCCAATGCGTCCCCTGGTGCCCGAGTTAGAGCGTGCCGAACTGCTCGCCGCCCTGGCCTGCATCGATTATGTCACGATCTTTGGCGAGCCTACGGCCAGCGAATTGATCGCGACCCTGGAACCGGCGATCTATGTCAAGGGTGGAGACTACGCGGGGAGCGTGCATGGCGTGGACCCTGAGAAACTGCCCGAAGCTCGGATCGTCTTTGGCTATGGTGGCGAGGTAAGCCTGATCTCCTACCTCCCTGGTCACTCAACCACGGAATTGATCCAGAAAATTCAGCGGCTGTAATCATAAGTCATCCCGTCAGTAAAGATGAAGGGGTGGGGCTAGAGCAACCGCAGGTTGCTCTAGCCCCACCCCTTCATCTTTACTGACTTTTAACCCTCTACATGAGTGAAGAGGTCGTTCTCGCCCATGGTGTCATCACCCACGCGTGATGTGGCCAGTTGATAATATTCAGTGGCGCGCAGTTTGCGCTGAAACTCGGGAAGCATTTGTGCGACGGGATTGCTGGGATTGACCTGGGTGCGATGCTGGGAGGCTGCCAGGACTTTGTCATCTTGCCAGCGCTCAACATCCAGGACGACATTGATTTGTTCATCAGTAAGCCCCAGTGTTTGTGGATCAGCATTCTTAAAGGGACCACCTGGTTCTTGCTCTTGTAACCACTCTGTCATTGTGAGAATTTGCTGGCGCGTCATACTTGTATAGTAGAGTTTGGCGGCTGAGTGCGCTGGTCCCAGGTCTGGATAAAGCGCACTATCAGCGGCGGCATGAAACGCGCTGGTAGTGTAGCGGTAGATAGCCAGGTGATCGGGGTGCCCATCTGCTCCCGTTTCGTCGAAGGTAACAATGACCTGGGGGCGAAATTGGCGGATAATTTGTACCAGTTTGCCAACCACTTCTGCCGGGCGAGCACGGATAAAGGCGCGTGCATGCTGATTATCTGGTGCGCCTCGCACTCCAGAGTCGCGGTAGCCCAAAAACCACAGGTTATTCACGCCAAGAAGGCTGGCGGCCATGCGCATCTCTTCTTCGCGAATCTCATCTAGATCGTCTCGTGTTTTGAGCAGGGGGTCAGAGATTTCGCCCACCTCACCACGGGTAGCAAAGACCAGGCCAGTCTCAATGCCAGAGGCGCGATAGTGAAGCAGGGCACCACTCATGAACCCTTCGTCGTCGGGATGGGCAAAAACGCCGAGCAGTCGTTTCGTTGACATGGTTTCTTTCCTTTGCGTTTTTCTGCCTGGATGAAACTCCTTTTAACTGTATCGTATTCTAGGAAGCACTGTCAACAGCAAGGAAACAGCTTAAGAGTTGGCTATGTTGTAGTGTGCGTCACGGTCTTCACCCGCGACGCACACTACAACCTAACCAACCTTTACTGTACTCTATTACTCATCCCTTTAGATTAGAGCGAATAACCGCTGTAATACTCTATGTTTCCTATGCTAAATATGCTACACTATATATGGTGAGGCGAATAAGGCACCTGAGGAACAAGCCAAGCGTGCTAAGATGGCGAGCTATGTAAGCCCTTCTTGGCGGAAGCCAGACTACTTTGATTAAGGAGTGAGCGGCAAAGATGTCACGTTCGATTCTAGATAAAGAATTGCAAGAGCTGGATGCGCAAATTATCCGCCTGGGGACGATGGTGGATGAGGCCTTGGAGAGAGCTTTGGAGGCCTTAGCGGCTGGTGACCTGGCGAAAGCTGGTATGGTCATCGAAAATGATGCATTGATCGATAGTCTGAGAGCCGCGGTTGAGGAGCGTGCCATTCGCCTGTTGACCCTACAGCAGCCACTAGGTGGGCGTGACCTGCGCTACCTGGCCTCGGTGCTTTCGATTGCGGGCGATCTTGAGCGCACTGGTGATGGCGCGGCTGGTATTGCGCAGAATATCCTGCGTATGACACCTCTGCGTGGGGATACGATGCCCCATGTCAAGATGGAGACGACTGGAATCAAGGATGCGGGTAGCGGAAATACGATCACGGAAGCCTCGATCATGAAAGGTATTCTCGACCTGGGGAAAGAGGCGCGGCGTGTCTTACAGGGCACCATTAAAGCCTTCAAGGATCGCGATGTGAAGGCCGCACGCTACATCTGGGAAGAAGATGATGTTGTAGATGTGCGTTACCACATGGTCCGTCATGACTTGATGGCCATGATGGGAGGCGCACACGCAGTCCCAGCCCTCCTCAACGATTCCTTGATTCTCCAACGCGCCACGTATCTCCTCTGGATGGCCCATAAACTTGAGCGCGTTGGCGATCACTGCGCCAACGTTTGTGAGCGTTTGCTCTTTATTGTCGAGGGTGACTCTTATGTACAGAATCTACCTCAGCAGGGGAAAGAGACGAAGCCGCAGGTATAGGGCTTAAATATGAATCATCCCGGTGGGTGGTGTGTGGGAGTGTGGCGGGCGCAGTCCGCCACACTCCCACACACCACCCGCTTTGCTATTGTTGAATGGCGGTCCAGAACTTGTTGGCCAGGACAGCATAGCCTGATGAGCTAGGATGAAAGCCATCGCCGCTCACAAATTCAGGATGAGCCGTTAGCTCGCTCTGTTCTGCGAAGAGATCCACGACGGGATCATGGTAGCGCGCAGCCTCATGCGTGATGCCAGCGTTCCAGCGCTTAATCTCCTGCAGGATGCTAGCCTTCTGCGCGGGTGTACGTCCTCCAAAGCTGGGGAGGAGCGTCAGGTCTGGTAAATTGGCCAGTACGATGCGAGCATGGGTACCTGTCTGGAGCTGATCCAAAAGCATATGTAGATCGTTCATGTAGCTCTCATAGGTCACACCATCTACAAAATCATTAGCGACCAGCCAGATGGTGATCAGCTCTGGCGAAGTCGAGAGGGCCAGGGGCAGCTCGTTCGCGAGCGCTTTATGCAGGGTGCTGCCGCTGACGCCGAGGTTGATGAAATGTGAACCACGTGGCAGGTGCTGTGCGATGCGTGGTGCATATCCCTGCGTCTCTGGATCGGTGCTGCCGACCCCTACGGCATCCGAGGCTCCAAGGGCCACATAGGTGAGGGCCTTACCGTTTAGCAACTGTTTCCCGTTCGCGGGCCGCGTTAGGGTAGGCTGCGCGCTTTGGTTGCTGCCACCATTACAGGCGCTACAGAAGAGGAGCAGAGCCAGCAGACAGACGCCCACTAACGCCCTGCCTGGTCGAATACGTTGTCTCATATGTCCTTGCCAATTGCAATAGGTATTCTTGAGTATTAAATAGCTCACTTCTCATATTGTAGCGTATTTAGACATCCATCTACCAGCGATATGCCCTCCACAGAGAAAAGGAGGAGTGGGATGGATGTGCGAACGATTCGCCCGCACATCCATCCCACTCCTCCTTACAATTATGCGCGTGTATCGCGGTCTACTACAGCGAGCTGGCCGCTCTGGATGTCGATAACCAGGCCATGGATCGGGATGCGGGGCAGGTAGGGACTCTGACGAATGACCTCGACGACCTCGTGGACATTCATATGAACATCATGAAAGGCACCAAGCCAGCGTAGAAGCCCGTTAAGATCGCCCAAATTTTCGCGCTGGATCAACTGTTGCGGGTCGACTCCCAGGGCCTGCATAGAGGCAGTGAGCGCAGCGGGATTCACGTGTGCGAGGCCGCATTCCGTATGGCCGACGACGAGCACTTCGCGTACCCCAAGGAGGTAGACACCACCTGCGAGGGAGCGAATAAGATCATTAGCACCCCCGGTCCGCTCTGGCTGCGAGATAGTGGCTCCCGCCGTACGTAGCTCCAGGACATCTCCCCGCTGAAGCCCAAGGGCCTGCTCAAACATTGTCACCAGGCGACAATCCATGCAGGTGACGACGGCTGTGCGCTTACGCGGTGTATGCCCAATCAACGCAGGCCGCTGGGCCTGTAGAAAGCGCTCGTTATTAGCCAGAATTTCCTCTAACATAAATGGCAATCCTTTCATAATTTCTCATGCACAACTTATTAGTTTGTATGGTGAACAGATTCACGCTTATTTCTGGGTTAGGGTGTGGTTGGTGCGTAGTGGCAACCTGCGGTTGCCACTACGCACCAACCACACCCTAACCCTGGCGAGCGCCTCAGGCGCGAGAGGTGATGCGAAAAAAGCACATAAAGCAAGGCTTCAAGAAGAGAGACGTTGATCAGGCTCTGGAATAAGAACGTTAACTCTTACAGAAAGCAATTACAGCTATTTCATATTTGTATAGAATTAGATAAAGTAATAAATGTTTACATGTTTTGTTGTATACTTATGCTCATATATAAATATTTTTCGTTTATTTTGGAAGGGAAACGTTGGATGAAGAAAAAAGTATTGATTGCGGAAGATATTCGTTCATTGCGTGTAGTGTGTAAGCATATTTTGCGCGGAAATGGATATAACGTCTTGGAGGCGCGGACGGGTGAAGATGCCTTCTGGCTTAGCCTCTATGAGCGGCCTGAACTCGTCATTACCAGTGGGACCTTGCGGCGGACCAACGGCATCCTGCTCACACGGGCGCTGGCTACCCACCGGGCGACGTCAAATATCCCCTTGCTCTTTGTGGTGGGTACGCCCTCTCAAGAGGAGCCGAGTTTTGTCGATCACCAATTACAAGATCCTCAAGACTCATTGAATATCTATACACCCCTGTATACGCCCCTGGACTCGAAGGACCTGTTAGTTTCGGTCGAAAGGTTCCTTGAGCTTACAGGGCAATGGGAGGGAGAACAACAGAAGCGGGCCTGATAGCCCTGTGGACTCCAGGCTGTGCGCGAACGCGCGTGTCTATCTGTACGAAACCCTCCAGGTATGCTATAGTGTCAAATATATGCCACTTATACGCTGACGACATAGAAGGTGGAATATTACGTCATTGAAAGATAACGTACCATTGGTAGAATCAGACAAACTGGAGCATGATAAGCCTGGCTATCTTGGTCCTACACCCCCAGTGGGACAGTTGCCTCCCAAGGGAGAACGGCTCTGGATTGAAAATTCTGAACAGCTTTTGCACGCGGTAGAACTACTTAAGCAATCACCTGTAGTGGCGATAGACGCGGAGTTTACACAGGTACGCTCTCTCTCTGCGGAGAGTAATAGCAGTACTGTTCCGCGCCTGGCGCTATTGCAACTGGCTATTGAGAAGCAGTGCTTTGTCGTAGATACTCTCCGCCTGAAAGATCTCTCACTGTTGAATACAGTGCTGAGCGATCCTAATGTCATAGTTTTGCTGCATGGAGCGGGGGCTGATCTGCGGGTCATGGCCGAGCGAGGCGTGTTCGTGGCGCACTACTATGACCTGGAAGCAACCAGTCGCTCAGTCTTTGGGCAGCATGAGTCTTCGCTGGCAGCGATGCTCTGGCGGGCCTTTCATATGCGGCTGGATAAGAGCTTGCAGCGAACAGATTGGACGCGGCGTCCCTTGCCACCAGCTATGGTGGCCTACGCGGCGCGTGATGCCGAGGTGACATTGGCCCTGTATTCCTGGCTGGACCAGCATTTTCATGCCGTTCTCCAGTTGCATGAATATCCTGGCCAGACGGAGCAGATGGCATCCTGGATCGAGCCTTTCCTGCGTGGGACCGCGCATACCTCGCCCGAGATGGCGGTAATGGAGGCCAGGGCCGAGGGAACCATTCGCAACAAGGCTCAGATCTATGCCGATTGTCGCTATGCCCTGGCAAATGTGATCCATCCTATTCGGCGCAACCGCCTGTTGCGCCTAGTCGCTGATCTCATGCTGACACGCATGGCGCCTGATATTCTGCCGCTGTTGCAGGCCTCGACCTCTGATGAGCGAGCTGGAAGCGCGCGTACACTGGGACGCCTGGGGATCAAGAGCGCGCTAGAGCCACTACGCCTTCTGCTGCAAGATCCAGTGCAAGACGTACGCAAAGCCGCAGCCAACGCCATTCGCAATCTGGATGAGCGCGATCCGCATCAGCAGCGAAACATGCCGACGCGCACAGCGGATGGTGCGCGCAGTTGGGTTATTGAGTCGAGTGAAAGCGAGCAGGCGAGCGCGAATGCTGGCGACGAGAACGACTGGAAGTCGCGCCTGCGCTCCATGATGGATGCCTAGTTTACATGAAAAAGGGGTGTGGTGGTGGACTGGCTCAGCCAGTCCACCACCACACCCCTTTTTCTATTACCCTACTTAGGCGCGGCGTGGAAGACGCGTGCCAAGCCAGACAAGAAATAGGAGCCCGGAGAGAATACTGGCCTGTCGAAGGCGTGCGGCCCAGAGCACCTCTTGCTCCGGATCGCCCTCGCCCAGGCGTAGCAGGCGCACAACTTTTAGCGAGACGGGAGAAGCAACCTCTCCATTGGAAGAAGATGCATGAGAAGAAAGAATGATGAGATCGTCCGTCTGTGGGTGAGTTGAGGCTGGCTGCTGCTCCTGGCGCTGGCGAAGTTGCTCGGCGAGTGCGATAAAAAACTGTTGTGTAAGCAACTTGGCCGCTCCACGTGTGACGAGCGGGGGAACGAGTTGGCCGAAGGTAATATTGCCTTTGTAGGCCAAAACGGTGTTCCCATGGCGCTCATTCAGATGAAGCGTCCCTTCGCCGCTGATGGCGTTGGTCGTTTCGGCCCCCTCCAGGGTAAAGTGGCAGTAGTAGGGAGCGTGCCGGTCGGTAATCCTGAGCTGTCCTGTATACGTTCCCGCGAGTGGCGCCTGCTGGATGCTGAGCGAGATAGCATAGGTCTCCTTCCCTCGCTCCTCAATCTGAGTCAATCCGGGAAGGGCGTGTCGCAGGACGGCTTTGTCTGTTAAGCACTGCCACACCTCTTCTGGTGATGCTTGCAGTGTGTACGTGCCCTCAATATTCATAAGCCCTGGGTGGCAAAAATCCGTCTGCCTGCTGGCGACGGGAGGAGCCACCCGCTCCTTTCCTTGTTCGTAGTTCTAGCCATCACTCTGTTCAATGAGGAACAGTAGCAATGACCGATGCCTTGTCCTACAAGGGGTGAGTGTGTGATAATGCCCTTTTCTCGCGCTTGATGAATGCGCTAGCTAGCATGTAGCTACTACTAAAGTTAATAATGACTGTGATTATTAACTATTATAGGGGAGATGCGAAGATGTCGCAACCGCACAGCCAGAGAGACCAGGGCTTCTCGCTCTCCTATGGTGCTTGCAGTTCTCTGCGCGAGCTTGTGGAATAAGGGGTATGTGTGCGTAAAAAACGGCAAAGCCGTTTTTTACGCACACATACCCCTTCCCCTTCGCGCCGTAGGCGCGAAGGCTCTACTCGTAATGCTTGCGTTCGTCTAGCACAGGGTGTATACTACTGCGGTATAAATGCGTGAGGAGGTAGTCGGGTCTTTGCCCCACCTCTGTAAGGAGCTTGAACAGCAATGAAAGTAATTCTTTTAAAAGATGTACAGGGTCTGGGAAAGGCCGGCGACCTGAAAGAGGTCGCGAACGGATATGCTCGCAACTATCTCTTGCCCCAGCAGGTAGCGGCTGCGGCGACTCCCAGCCTGCTCTCAAACCGTACACAGCGTATCGCCGCTGAGAAGCGCAAGCAGGAAAAGTTGGAAGAGACGAATCGCCAGCTTGCCGAGCGCCTGGGCCAGGTCTCGCTCACCTTTAAGGCGCGAGTTGGTACGCAGGGTCGCCTCTATGGCTCGATTACAAGCCAGGATATTGCCGCCGCGTTGCGCGATGCTGAGAAGCTGACCGTAGATCGCCGCACTATCGAGCTTGCCGAGCCTATTCGTGCCCTGGGCACTTTCCAGGTCCCCGTCAAAATTGCTCCTCAGCTGGAGCCTAAATTGACGGTGAGTGTCGTGGACGAGGCCGCCAAGTAACTACCAGGTAACCTACCAGGAACTGCAAAGTCCATGCTCCACGAGTAAGGAGAGAGCCCTGCCAGCCACCAGCTGGCGGGGCTCTCTCCTTACTCGTGGAGCGATTATTTCTCCTCGTAGCGCTCTGTGATATCACTTCCTGGACGATATGCGTTATGCTTGATGTCGCGCATGACCCGGGGCAGATGAGGGAGCAGGTCAGAGGCTAATAAACCCGCATTACCCAGTTCCGCGCTGACACGCTCGCCCGCGCAGCTGTGGATGTAGACCGCCAGGCTGGCAGCATCAAAGGGGTCGAGCCCCTGGGCCAGGAAGCCTGTGACGATTCCCGCCAGGACATCACCGGTGCCAGCGGTCGCCAGGGCGGCGTTCGCCTTCCAGTTCAGGCGTACCCTGCCATCGGGATGGGCGATGATCGTGCAGGCCCCTTTCAGCACAAGCGTTACCTGCCACTCCTGAGCCTTCTCCCTCGCCAGCGCCAGGCGATCAATCGAGCCACCTGAGACCTTTTGCCCTTTGCAGAGGCGGCTCATTTCACCGGGATGGGGCGTGATGACTGTGCCTTCAGGGAGGAAGGTCCACCAGTGCTCCAGGGCTGAAAGGTTGTTGAGTCCATCAGCGTCGATCACGAGGTGGGGACGCTTCTCCGTCGGTTCTGAGCGCAAGTACTCCAGGACTTGCAGAATTGTCTCGCGGGTCTCAGGCGATTGTCCCAGGCCTGGACCCATAAGCAGGGCGCGATAACCTGGCAGGTGGTCGCTTAGAGCCTGGGCGCGCTCGTGCGTCTTGCCGCGATTCAGTTCGCTGGTGGGACCCTCGGGCAGGATGGCAAAGGTGGCTTCATGGAGAGAACTGGCATAGATGGGCAGGATTTTCTCAGTCACGGCCAGAGTAATCAAACCAGCGCCCACACGCCCGGAGGCACTACCAGCCAGGTAGGCGGAGCCTGGATAGGCTGCTGAGCCACAGAAGAGCATGACCTTGCCAAAGGTGCCCTTATTGCTATTAAGGGGCCTATGAGGAAGGTAGGAGTGGCAGAAACCCTGATTAAGCATCTCCGTCTGGAGGTGGCTCTCTAAGTCAGTAGGGAGCCCAATAGAGCCCACATGCAGCTCACCGATATATTCACGGGCCGGGAAGAAGAAGAAGCCCTGTTTAGGACAGGCGAGCGTGATAGTCATATCGGCCTTGAGCGTTCCAGGATCGACCTCGCCGGTATCGGCATTGATCCCTGTGGGCAGGTCGATGGCGACAATTCGCAGTTCTGGGCGTTGCTCTCCTTCACGTTTTACGCGCTCAAGCAAGGCGCGCATATCATCGCTCAAGGGACGAGAGGTACCTGTGCCCAGCAAAGCATCAACCACATAATCCGCGCTCTGGAGCACAGATTCTAGCTCTTCGCTGGTATGATGTTCATCGATATCCTGCCCCCGCACGGTTAATTTATGTTGCTTCCAGGCGTAATGGCTGACCAACGCGCCTGCTTTGATCAGGTGTTCAGCCATGACCATACCATCACCACCATTATTGCCGGGTCCGATCAGGAAGAGAACTTCGAGGTCGTTGATTGAATGGTGCGGAAGGAGTTGCGCCATGAAGATGTCTGCGGCGCTATTGCCTGCATGCTGCATAAGGATAGGGGATGTCAGACCGTGCTGGCGTTCTGCCTGAGCTTCCAGTTCTCTCATCTCCTCGATGGTAACGATATGCATGACGGCCCTCCAAGCCTTCGAAATGTGTGAATGTGTAGATTGCTCTGTCTGCTATATACAATATTTATTGTAATGGGTCTGCTTCAATCCTGGAGCATCCCTGCATTGCTGCCCCCGCTTTCTTTGCCGCGCACCGGCGCTAAGCAGTGGCGTCTATGTATATTTAAGCATATTTGGCACGCTAAATGTGCCGTTCCACCCACACCCCCTTACATATCATTCACAAGCCCTGGGTCTGGCACTTTTACTCGTTTCCTTTAGAGGCAAATGTTGATATAATAATTGTTACACAAATTTGGCTCCTGGCCTGAAGGACCAGGGAAAGTATTAATTGCTTTGGGAGGTTCCTTGTAGTGCAATGTAATCGTTGTGGGGCTACATTGTCCCCAGGCGTGCCAACCTGTCCTTATTGTGCCAATCCAACACCTTATAACGTAGGCTCTTCTCCTCAGAACGCCTACACACCACCATTACCGTCAAACTCATATGGACAGCCGCCGTACGCTCCACCTCCGCAGGTTCCATATGGGCAACCGCCGTACGCTCCGCCTCCACAGGTTCCATACGGACAGCCAATCATGGCACCAGTCGTGGCGCAGCCGCGGAAACAATCAGGATGCGCCATCGCGGCAATTATCGTACTCGTCGTGCTGCTCGTTCTCACATGTGGCATTAGTGGAATCTATATTGCTGTCCAGAATAACAAAACGGCAACTATGAATCAGGACGCCACGGCGACAGCAGATAATGTCACAGCCACAGCATACTCAGTGCAACTCACACCTACGCCATATTCACCCTATACTGAAAGCGAATCGCCTTCGGGGGCTACCTTCTCTGAGGCTGCGCAGCAGGTGATTCCTACCGCGCAACTGGCAAATGAGGTTGATAGTCAGTACCGACCAGTCACGCTGCAATCGAAGTTCCAGAGCAGCCAGACGATCTACCTGTCCTACAAATGGGCACAAGGAAGCACTGGCTATGTCCAAACCCGCTGGTATGTCAATGGCGAAATGAAAGATAAAGCCATGTCCAAGTATATCAATCAATATGCCGATGGTTATGGATATTTCTCGGATAGTTTTTCTACCTATGACATCACTTTTCAAGGAACTGTAGAAGTTTTCTGGTGCCAGGATGCTGGCTGCACGCATGGCGGACTCGCGTGGGCGCGCCCATTTAGCGTGACCACCAGCTAGCCAGGATAAAATGCTTTCCATAACCGATATCTGGTAATGCCCGATGTCGGTTATTTTTGTGCCTTTTTATGGGGTGGTAAAGACTCTTGAAATGGCCTGCCAGGAGGGGTGATAGGTTTTCTATATCAAGATAAATTTGACACCTTGTTGGATATATTATTCTGGTTTTAGCTGGATATATATGGATAGGATTGGCTTGGTGTGACAAAGGGCGTAGGCTTGTGGAGCCTGTTGAGTAGAGCATGTTGGATTATCTATTTGATAACTGCTATACTGGCGCATATGAAACTTGCTTTAAAGATTACTCCACAACGGAGCACACAATACATGCACCTGGCGGACACCCTGGCCCTGCCAGAATTGCTGGTCAGCCCCCTACGGACTGAGATGGTCGCGGCGCAGCGCATAGAGCTGGCTGGACAGGGGTATGTTCTGGTCGAGCTGAACGCCGGGACGACGCTGACACCCTGGCACCTGGATATACTAGGGCGCCTGGGGGCTACAAGCGAGATCTATGAATATTTTGAGCGTGTTGGGGATGTGGAGGGGCCATTGCTGCGCCCACTTGCCTCACCCTACACGCCTTTTGTTCCTCACGAAATCGCGGAGGCGCGGCGTTACAGAGGCAAGACTAACGAACTCTTTACCCAGGTTTTGCTCAATGTAGCCGTCTTCTCTGGCGCGTATGCGATGCAGAGCACTGAGCGCCTGCGTATACTTGATCCCCTGGCGGGTGGAGGCACCACCCTCTTTCTCGCCCTGGCCGCGGGCTATGACGCCTTTGGCATCGAGTTACAGCGGCAGGATGTCGAGACCACCGCGGGCTATGTACGCCAGTACCTGACCGGCGAGGGGATTCCCTTTAAGGAGACGGATGAGCGGGGGCGTAAGGCGGGACGGCGCTACCAGTTCGAGATTGGTCGCAAGGGGCAGAAGATTACCAGAGCCAATGCAGATAGTACGCGGGCATTTGTGCTCGCGCATGGGGACGCGGGAGACGCACTCGCGCACATGCGTGAGATTCCAGGCGGACCCCGTATGCATGCCATTGTAGGCGATCTGCCATATGGCATCCAGCACTTTGGTGAACTCTCCGATCTCTTGCAGAGGGCGCTCCCCACCTGGGAGCAGATGCTGCTTCCGGGTGGAACACTTGCCCTGGCCTGGAACGCAACGCGTATTGAACGTACTGAAATGGTTGAGCTTGTAAGCCGTACGACGGGTCTGCATGTCCTGGACGAACCGCCCTATACGCAACTGGTGCATGCCGTCGATCGTGTGATTAAGCGACGCGATATCCTGGTTGCCGTCGCAGACTAGGTGTGCGCTACTGACGTACGCGCCTACGCTCTCCGGATCTAACCATTATCTCCTATCTGGGAAGAGCCTTCGAGCCAGCGTCGTTCACGGTAAGATGTGTAGTGGCTAGCTGGCGAGAAGGCACCAGCGTGGCTCAAGGGTAAGGGGATGTGGGCTTGTTCTCAAGCAACAATCGCGTGGTCGTCATTCCCTTCGCACCAGCATGGCTCAAGGGTAAGGGGATGTGGGTGGAAAACGGCTTTGCCGTTTTCCACCCACATCCCCTTACCCCTCGGCTCGCTACGCGAGCCGAGGTAAGAACTGGAAAGTCCTGCCAGAAGCTCTGGCAAAGATGCGTAGCATGGACAAAGTAGCTTATAATGAGGGGAGAATCTCACATTTTTTAATCTTCCCATTATAAAAGCTTAATGTTTCGAAGCTTAATGTTTCCTATAGCAGAGCTGTTCCAGGGAAACGAGCATAAATTGAAGAAGCTAGTTATTGAGGTGCTTAATGCGTAATGTCCCGAATATCCTGAGTATCAGTCGCCTGATCTCAACGGTTATTGTGTTTATATTGGTTCTGGTCGATCAACCGTGGGCGTATCTGGTCGCGACCGTGCTGTTTGCGCTTTCGGCAGTGACTGATTATTTGGATGGTTACCTGGCCCGGCGCTATAATCTGGTCTCGCCGCTGGGCGTGTTTCTGGATTTGACTGCCGATAAAGTCTTTGTCGTGTCCATTCTTATCGCGATGATAGAAGTGCACCTGGTCTCTTCCTGGATCGTATTTATCATCGTGACGCGCGAGTTTATGGTATCTGGTTTACGTTCGGTCGCGGCCGCGCGGGGCAAGGTGATTCCCGCGGGCAAATGGGGCAAACAAAAGACCTTTATTACCCTGATCGCTATCGGAGTCGTCCTGCTCGCGAAGGGACTGGGGGCGCATCTGTTGTCGCTCTTTCCCTGGCAGGTGGCCTTCAACAGTCAGACCCTGGTCTTCAATGAACTCCTGCTCTTTATTGGAGATATCTTCCTGATTGTTGCCACCATCTGGACCATCTTCTCTGGGATTGAATATACTGTTGGCGCGATACCCATCTTCCGCGAGGAGATTAAAGAAGAGAAGCAGAACAGCACCATCTAGCCTTTATTCCCCTGGCAGTTCTTCTCAGTTCGCAAGCTCACCTTTAGGTAAGAAGTGGTGGCGTGATGTGTGGGCATTCGCCCACACATCACGCCACCACTTCTTAACCACCACGATATGCAAACGCGGCTCCCGTCCCATGATAGGTAGGCGCGTGCTTTAGCAGCGCAACCCCTAGTTTGCGTTTGGCGTCGTATCGACTTTCTGGCCCAGCTTGCGCTCAGTGCCAGAGAGCAGGCGTTTGATATTGTCGGCATGGAAGATGAGGACCAGGGCGGGGGAAATAATCAGGAAGAGCAATTGCTGGATCGTCACGTGAGCGAAGATGTGAGGGTTGCCCTGACTGATCAGGAAAAAGGTGATGCCGCAAATAATGGTGCAGGCTGAACCTAGAACTGAACCAAGCGAGACATAACGTGAGAGAATGATCGTCCCCACGGTGACAATCAGGCATATGAGAAAGATGGTGGGAGAGATGACCAGAAGCGCGCCGCCACCGGTCAGCACACCGCGACCCCCCTTAAAACCAATGAATACGGGATAACAATGGCCGAGCAGGGCCAGGATGCCCGCGATGGGTGGTCCCCAGCCACCGGCATTGAGGGCTGGGACCAGGAGAGCGAGCAGGGTGGGGCCAATGCCTTTAGACAGGTCTACCAGGAAAACGATGGCTGCTGGCCCGTTGCCAAGCGTGCGTTGAACGTTGGTTGCGCCGATTTTCTTGCTGCCATGATCGCGAATGTCAAAATCTTTCCCGCGTAAGATTTTTCCCATCCAGTAACCGGTAGGAATTGAACCCCATAAGTAGGCAATAAGTGCGCTCAGGATCACTGAAATAATAATACCAGGCATGAGAGCCTCCTCAAAATAAATAGCAGGTATTATGATATGTAATACGCGTGCTTTCGCAGCGTTGTCTGGTGGATCACCTCCTCCGCCCGAACCCCCGACTCATTATAGTTGGAATGCGCCGAAATTACCAGATCACCCATGAAGAGCGACTACAGACGCCAGCTCCCATCGCGCATCCACTGAATATTGTCGTTTACAAGATTTTTTTCGACACGTGCCTTGAGCGCCAGGAGTGTACCAGGAATAACTTTGTCGCGTGCCTGTAAGGTCTCTGGATCACCTATAAGCAGGTGGAGGAGCGTGATATGCTCATTACCAGCAATGTATGTGTGCACGAGCTGTGTGAGGGTAGGGGCATCGTCCACTCCCTGCTCAATGCTGTTTTTACAGAGGAGGAGGCAGTTGTGGAGCAGCGTAGCTGCCTCACGCTCCTGGGGACTGAGGAGCAGCGTGTGACTGCTCATGGCTAGCCCATTTTGTTCACGTACCGTTGGAGTGAGACGTAAACTTACATCAATGTGCAGATCATGTATAATTTTATGTATAATTGCGGCCTGGATGGCATCTTTTTGTCCTAGAAAGGCAATATCGGGACGTACAATAAGCAGGAGTTGACCCAGGGCCGTGGCGAACTCATTGAGAGCATTGTCCGTACAATGCGCTGGCACGAGTGCCTCCTGGATAGAGCCGCCAAGGCGAATATAGGTCGCATATGCTGCTGGAAAGAGATCTTCCCAGCGGGGGGTGAACACTACGTCGACATCGCTTGCTGTGAGCAAACGCAGGCTCTCTTCCAGACCGTGGGTGCTCATGGTCGTGTCACTGCTGGCATCAAAGGAGAGTGGAGTTCGTAAAAGACACACGACAGTGATTTCGCAGTGCTCACGCGCGGTCACCAGGAGCGCTTGATGCCCGGCGTGCATGCTCAGTTCATTTGTGATGGGGATGAAGCCAACACTTCCTCGTGTGAGCCAGCCGCGAGCGGTTTCGATCATCTCGTCGATTTCTTCTATAATACGCATAACCGTTTCCTGCGAAAGAGTAGATACTGCCTATTAGGAAACCTGAGCGCGCGGCCGCTGTGCCCCCGAATGGGGGAAGCGCTAGACACGCCCGTGGCGTTGGGTTTCGGAATAAGATCAAAGTATATTCCGTAGTGTGCTAAACGTATCGTGGGGTGGCAGGTAACGTTGCCACTACAATGTACCGCGTTGTCCTAAGGAGGTTTTGCTATGAGTCAGATAGGTGTTGTGTTACGCAGAAGTATGCGCCTGCTGCTCCTGGTGCTCGCAAGTAGTGCTGCTTTTATTCTGGTCTATATTTTGCGAAAGAATGTGTTCAAGTCAGCGCCAGCGAGCGAAGAGAATGAAACGATTACCCTGCCTCCCATCTCACTCGCCACGCCGTCCGCGTTTGTGCCTGCCGCAAGCAGCGAAGCGGCTTTGGAGAAGGTCGCTGTGCAATCTAATCCTGCTGTTGACTCTCCCCTGACTTTAAGTGAGGAGCCTGTCCCGCCGCTGGCGCGTTCCATCCAGACGCCAAAGATGGTAACGGATGAAGATGTAGAACTAGCCACGCTCGACCCGGCAGTCTCCGGGCAAACCGAGACCATTGCGGCCTCAACTCCGAATGATTCATTGCCTGCTGACACCTCTGATATAATTGCTCAAACGACTTCGGAGGAGAGCGTTCAGCCTGTGTCCGCGCCTGAGCGCCAGGATGAGGGGATATCAGGCCTACAGGAGCCAGAGCGTGTGACAGAAAGCGAGCAAGAGCCACAAGCAAGCGCTGAGACGGCTGTGGCTTACTGTGTGAAGTGTCGGACCAGGCGTGAGATGCAGGCGCCCGAGCGTTCAGTCACGAAAAATGGGCGGAGCGCCCTGGTGGGACATTGCCCTGTCTGTGGTACTAAATTATTCCGTTTTATTACGGGCTAAATTTGACCTTGTATGTTTTACAAACGTGAGGCCTACTCTCCCAGCAGGCGGAGAATAAGGGAGGCATGAAGCTCTAGATGAGGAATGAGTACAAGCGTTTAGACATGGCCCATGTATACACAAGATGAAATATACAAGATCGCGCCAGAATAGTGAAAATTTGTCCAGAAATTACTTGACGTAGTGAAAATGACAACGTATAATCTCCCTCATGTGTTTGGACACCTGTGTTTCTGCCGATCATGAAACACAGTGAAGCATCGCCTCGAAAAATAAAGGAAAAATGGCAGTGGCAACAGGACGTTGCAAAGCTAAAAAGCGCAACGCTGCCTGGCTGTCTCCACGTTCATCCTCTTTTACCAGCGAAGACAAAATGGTAGCCGGGGGTGGAGAAAAGGGTACTACCTCTCGATAATAATGTAGAGAGGTCATGGATGGCGCGTGATGGTTGTGCGAGGGTCATGATGCAAAAGAGATATGAATAACATTTTTCACAGCAGATCTTTGAGGCGGGTATCTGGAATAAACCGGCTAGTTGGTTGAATTCGCGATACCAGGAGGGATTTTACAATGAGTATTGGTGGACAGAGTGAAACGAATTCAGAGCGTAAGGTAGTTCGTCTGACCCCGCAGGGCTATGCCAAGAATAAAGAACGTCTGGACTACTTGCGCAACGTAAAACGCAGGGAGGCTGCCGACTACGTTCATGAGGCTAAAGAGGCCGGTGATATTAGTGAGAGCAGCGCGTATGAAGATGCCAAGAATGAGCAAGCCAAGGTTGAGGGCGAGATCATCGAGCTTGAGCACCTGCTTGCAGTCGCCGAAGTGATTACGCCTGAGTCACTTGACCGACACGATGGAACGGTACGCATCGGCATGAAGGTTGAGCTTGAGAGTGAGAGCGGCGCCAAGCGTGTGTTCAAGATCGTAGAGACCTACGAAGCGGATCCAAAGTCTGGCCTTATCTCAGATCAATCTCCTGTTGGCAAGGCCTTGATGGGACATAAAGAGGGTGACGAGGTCACCGTGACGACCCCTGGAGGTGTTACCGCCTACACAATCCTCTCGATTACCACAATGTATGAATAGCGCCTGCGGCGCTTACTGAGCAGGGGTGTGTTATGCCGGGCTGGCGAAGCCAGCCCGGCATAACACACCCCTAGTCTATTTTTAGAAGACGAACTGGCCATCTTTGGAGAAGAGTTCGCCGTCAACACGAATCTCGCTGCCGCTGCGCAGGTCACAGACCATATCCCAGTGCAGAGCGGAGGTGTTCTGGCCTCCGGCTTCGGGGAAGCCGTTGCCCAGCGCCAGGTGAACGGTACCACCCATCTTCTCGTCGAAGAGGATATTCTTGATGCAGCGATCCACGTCGCGATTGTTGCCGAAGGCGAACTCGCCCAGGCGGCGCGCCCCATCGTCCAGGCCAAGCATCTGGTCCAGGTAATCCTGCCCCTGAGCGGCAGTAGCCTCAACTACGACGCCGTTCTCGAAGCGCAGGCGGACATCCTCGACCGAGCGACCATTGAACGCCGCCGGGAAGCTATAGCGGATATAGCCATTGGCCGAGGCTTCGACCGGACTGGTGAAGAATTCGCCACCGGGGAAGTTCTTCTTGCCATCGTCGTTGATGAAGCTGCGGCCCTCGATGGAGAGCGTGAGGTCGGTATCCTGCCCCTGGATATGAATGGTGCGCTTGCCTTTGAGCCACTCGACGTAGCGCTCTTGCTGGCGCGAGAGCTCTTGCCAGCTTGCCACTGGATCTTCATCGTTGAGCTTGCAGGCCTTGTAGACAAACTCTTCAAAGTCGCTCAGCGACATATTGGCATCCTGGGCATAAGCGCTGGTCGGGAACATACAGATGTTCCAGCGCAGTGAGCCTTCGGCCGAGCGCTGCATGTAGGTCTTGGTCAGCCCGCGGCTGGCTTTCTGGGCGTAGGCCAGGCGTGCGGGATCGACCCCGCTCATGCCCCTGGTATTCTCATCGCTCAAGATATTGATCCAGGTCTCGTATTCCTCGATGATGTGGCGCATGCTGGGCGCGATATAGTCGAGCTGCTTGTCTGAACCCTCTTTTAGTACAATCTCCCTGATGCCAGGCAAACTGACAAAGGTCTCAACAAAGGCGCCAGAGCGAACAGCCTCTCGCGCAATCTCGCGTACCAGGGGGGCCGCGAGCGGCGAAGATTGGATCGCCAGGCGATCTCCCTCTTTGATGGTTGTCGAGTGGTGAACGAGCACCTTTGCCATGCGCTGTAAACGAATATCACTCATAAGTTCTCTCCTTTTAAAAAATCCTTTGTATAGTATATGCCAATTTATGGATGTAAATCACCTGCGTTTTCGGCGACCATAGCCGTCTCTGGCTGGCCTTCATGAGCAGGTAACAGAAAGAAGCTCAGTATGCCTGCCAGGACGATCAGGCCACCGCACAGGCCAAAGAGTATGTCGACGCGTACTAATTGCCCCAGAAAGCTTGCCAGGGTCGCAGAGAGCAGGCTAAAGCCAAACATGGAAGTATCAAGAACTGACTGAACACGGCCCATCATTTTTCCTGGTGTGACGCCCATAATCAAAGGCCCAAAGCCAATGTTGAGTCCGGCCTGGGGATACAGATCAGGAAATTCAAGATCACAGCGGCCAGAAAAATAGTCTGGAACGAATAGACAATCAGCCCTATGCCAAGGAGCATGACGCCCCAGGATACCATCGCCTTCGGCGTAATCCTCTTACCTAAGAGACCGCAAACGACGGCTCCCACCAGGACACCCACGCCGCCAGCGGCCATTAAGGTGCCGTAGAGTGAGGTTGGTGAATGTAGGCGTTGCGCGACAAAGACGATATCCAGCGAGTTGAGTGCGCCCGCCCCGAGCATCGCTAGCAGTGACACAAGGATCAGAACGAGCAGCGTCCGGGTCTTACGCACGAAGGTGAGACCCTCCTGAAACTCGCGCAAGACCAGTTGTAATCCCTGCTGCGAATTGGCCTCCTGGGCCTGATAAGCATAGGGGTGGAGCTGTTCGCGCGGGACGCGCATCAAGCTCACGCAGAGGGCTGAGACACCAAAGGAAAGGGCGTTGATTGTTAGAGCTATTGTTGGGCCGAATAGAGAATAGAGCGGGGTGGCGATGGCTGGCCCCAGAATGAAAGAGATCGCCATCAAGGTCTGGCTTACGGAGGCGGCCTGTCCCCGTTGCTCTTCTGGTACAATGGCCTGGAGTAGGGCTGCCTTGGCGGGCATAAAGAAGCGTGAGAAGGCTCCCAGCACAAAGACGCTCACATAGATGGTAGGGAGCCGCAGGGCGCCCGCAACCAGGAGCGGAATCAGGGTCAGCGCGGCGCGTGCGATATCTGCTGTAAGCATTGTCGTGCGCCGGTTCCAGCGATCTACAAAGACACCCGCAAATGGCCCCAGGAGAAAGATGGGAGCGTATTCCGCTACCCAGATGCTACCTACAGCACCTGCCTGGTGGGTGAGCTCGTAGATCCAGACCAGGAGGGTTGTCGTAAAAAAGAAGTCTCCAACATTAGAGATGCCCTGAGCACATGCCAGTAAGACAAAATTGCGATTGTGGGCAAGCCCTCGCCTGGGAATTGGCGCACCAGTTCTGGCGCTTTCAGCCAGTGTGCCCGTTGCAACCGGGCCTGAACTCTCGATTTGCATATGAATTTCTCCTGCGCATTCCCTGCTAGGGGAAGAAGCCATTTATGGTTGCATCCGGCACGCTGTAGGGTCCAAGCTGGCTTGAACTCACACGCTCACTAGTCGGCAATGAACTCCAGCGAGAAGAGTCCATGCCAGCATGGACCCTACAAAGCCTTATGACTCGCGAATATTCATCAGGTATGTATGCACGTCTGGCGCAGCCTGTAGGCGTCCAACGAGACTGAATTTTTCGATGGTTGCCTGAACGAGTTCAAGCGGGGCATCGCTGGCAATGACACAAAGCCCCACGATACTTAGATGCAGGTGTTTATTCTGTTGCAGCGCCTGCTCTAACTCATGTCTGTTGATGTGGCGAACTCCGACCGAGACCTCCTGTTCAGGTTGCTGTGGTTGTACATCGGCTATGAGTGCTGCTGGCATTGCTAGTTCCTTCTGGTGTTCAGGATAGCCAAAGAGCACATGCATGAATTCTTGCTCGCCTTCAATCCCACGCGGTTTTTCGTATGTTTCATAGAGCTCGTCGATACGCTTCAAAAGCTGGCGCATCTCATCAGTCGTCATATAGAGATGAGCCAGCACAAAGGCTAGCTTTGCTCCTGGCTCCTGTGTGCTTTGCATAGAGTGCTGAAAGGCAGCAAGGTAGCTATCACGAGCCTGGTTTAAAAGCTGACCGAGACCCTCGACCGCCTCATCCTGTTGCACCGAAGAGAAAAGCCCCTTGGGGACATTGATATTGCGCGCGACGGCCTGGTAGTACTTTTCCAGGATGCCGCCTTTTTCGCGAGTCTCAACCAGCTTGAGCAATTGCACCTTCTCCAACTCTCGCACATGGTAATGAACCTTGGCTGGAGCCATGCCCAGCAACTCAGCCAGTTGCGTGGCGGTCAGAGGCTTCTCTTTTAAATTGTCCAGAATGCGTACGCGTAGCAGGTCGCTGATGGCACGCAACTGTTCCAGGCTTGTGATCTCGTAAGCATCAAGCATTCTTGGTTATGCTACTCCTTTTTATCGATCAAAAATTTTTGATCGTGTAAGAATAATAAATTATGTGCTCGGACTTTGTCAAGCCCATTAAGCAGGGAGGTATCGCCGAAAAAGGGCCCCAGCGAAACGCTAGGGCCCCTTTTTCGGCGATACAATCTAATACATGCGTTTAGGCTTGCGTCTGCGCTCGGGGGGAGCAGGATGTCCAGGGCGTCATCGACGGTAACGATGCCTTGTAAGGCGCGTTGGGCATTGACAACCGGGACGGCAAGCAGGTTATACTTGGCGATCTTCTCGGCTACCTCGTGTGCGCTGGTCTCCGGGACGACGGAGATCAGGTCGACCTCCATGAGCTGGTGTAACTGCTGGGTTGGCTCGGCAATGAGTAGCTCCCAGAGCGAAACAACACCTACCAGGGGACTCTCCTCGTCTTCTTCGTTCTCGACGCAGTAGACGTAGGCCGTGCGCAAGTCATGCTCGCGCGCGTTGGTACGCACCGCCTCCAGGGCCTCTTGTACCGTACGTGTCTGGGTGAGCGCGAGAAAATCAGTGGTCATCAGGCCGCCTGCACTATCATCGGCATACTCAAGCAGTTCCTGTACCTCTTCTGATTCTTCGGGTGTCATACGGTGGAGGAGTTCCTGCGCCTGCTCCTCGGGCAGACGTGCGATGAGGTCAGCGGCCTCGTCTGGCCCCATGGTTTGCAGGATATCGGCGGCTCGCTCTGGCTCAATATTTTCCAGGATATGGCTTTGCCGCTCGGTATCTATCTCCTCCATGGTGGCCGCAGCCGTTTCATCGTCGAGTCCCTCGATGATGCGTGCTCCCTGGCCAGGTGTAAGCTGGTGGACTATTTCGGCGATATCCGCCGGGTGCATTTCGGCCAGGTGACCTGAGAGGATGCGCTGAACGTGCGGCGCCTCTTCTTCTTCCAGGCCTTCCTTCTCGTCCTGGGCGCCTGGACGTGGTTGTCTGATGAGCTCGATCTGTTGCCAGGGAAGGGGAACGGAGGGGTAGTCACGGCCTTTCGAGCCAAGGAGCCAGGAAGGGGCTAAGCGGCGAACAAGCCCGAAGGCGCTATTGTCGATTCCGAGGATGCGCCAGCTCTCATCTAAGCAGACGTCATTGACACGAACTGCCTTCTTGCGTTTAATGTCGATAACCTGCTTATCGAGCACTTCCTGGGCAAGGGATATCTCATCTGGCTCTTCAACGAGCTCACGCGAGGCACGCGTTAACTGCTGGAGAGGAGTGTTCAGGCGCAGTGCCCCCTCGAACCAGCTAACGTCACGAAGAGGAACGCGCCAGTGCTGTTCCTCTTCGCTATCGATAAGCAGTGTGCTGGGATAGGCAGACTCGTCGCTGCCCACCAGCTTTGCTGGCAGTAACACATCAACAATACGGCCTATCCGCGTATCTTGCGCGTTCTCGACCGGTGTGCCAAGTAACTGGCTTAAGTACAACATAGTCTGTGTATTTTGTCTCCCTTTTGGTGCAAGGGGGGCATCTGGCACGCCGGGCAAGCCCAACCGTTAGCGGTTGGTTGCCAGCGTATCTTTTTCTTCCTGTGTGCCCTCTTGCGATTGTTGTTGCTGCGCTATTGTAACACTGGCGCCTACGAAATCGCGGAAGAGAGGATGTGGCCGTGTGGGTCGGCTCTTAAACTCTGGATGGAACTGGGAGGCGACGAACCAGGGATGATCCTTAACCTCAATAATTTCAACCAGGCTATTATCGGCTGAGCGACCACTGACGACGAGCCCGTGTGCCTCCATGCGTTTGCGATACTCGCTATTGAACTCATAGCGATGGCGATGGCGCTCGAAGACGATAGGTTCATTATAGGCGGCGTAGGCCTTCGTATCCCTGGTGAGACAGCAGACCCAGTTGCCCAGGCGCATCGTACCACCCTTATCCGCCACCTGGCGCTGGGTAAGCATCAGGTCGATGACAGGGTTGGGTGTCTGGGGATCGAACTCGGAGCTATTGGCCTCTTTAAGTCCAAGCACATTGCGTGCGAACTCGACGACTGCGACCTGCATACCCAGGCAGAGACCCAGGTAGGGGATATTGTTACGTCGCGCGAAGCTGGCGGCCTTGATCTTGCCTTCGATGCCGCGATGGCCGAAGCCACCAGGAACGACGATACCAGAGAGGCCCTCCAGGACCTCGGCCTCATTCATCTTCTCAAGCGCCTCGGAGTTAATCCACTTGATGCGCACGTCGACATCATGGAACCAGCCAGCATGGTGCAGCGATTCCGCCACCGACATATAGGCGTCATGCAACTCGACATATTTGCCGACGAGGCCGATGGTAACCTCCGGGCGTGGACTCTTGATCTTTGCCACGAGCTGCTTCCACTCGTCCCATTTGGGAGCTGGGGCTTGTTGGGGCAGACCCAGTTCCTGCACCAGGTACTCACCAAGACCAGCCTCTTCGAGAACTAGGGGAACTTCATAGATGGTATCTGCGGTAAGCAGAGGAATGACCGCGCGCGCCTCAATGTTACAGAAGAGCGCGATCTTCTCGCGTAGCTCGTCGCTGACCTCGTGGTCGGAGCGGCAGAGGATGACATCGGGCTGAATGCCAACACGCAGCAGCTCTTTGACGCTATGCTGTGTGGGCTTGGTTTTCAGCTCTTTCGAGGCACCCAGGTAAGGGAGCAGCGTCACGTGCAGATAGAGCACATCGCGACGACCGACATCCTTACGCATCTGGCGAATGGCCTCCAGGAAGGGCTCGCCCTCGATATCGCCGACTGTACCGCCGACCTCAACAATGACAACATCGGCATCAGAATGGCGCGCAACCGCGTGCATCCTGGCTTTGATCTCATTTGTGATATGGGGGATAACCTGAATCGTGCCGCCGAGATATTCTCCGCGTCGCTCTTTGGCGATAACAGAGGCATAGACCTGCCCGGTCGTGATGTTATTGGCCTGGTATACGGGCTCATCGGTAAAGCGCTCGTAGTGTCCCAGGTCCAGGTCTGTCTCGGCACCGTCATCGGTGACGAAGACCTCGCCATGTTGATATGGTGACATCGTACCAGGATCAACGTTGATATAGGGGTCCAGCTTCATGAGCGAGACAGAGACTCCGCGATTCTTAAGAAGACGGCCCAGAGAGGCAACGCTGATGCCCTTACCTACCGATGAAGCCACCCCACCTGTAACAAAGATAAATTTTGACATGCAAAAAACCTCCTCAAGCCGGAGCCTTTCCGTTTATGCAAATGAAACGATTACGTTGCAGCCTGCAACTTGCTGACGCAAGATAATAGACAAACTAAGATTGTGCGAAGCTAAGATTCTGTTAAAATTATGATCGTGGCGTGAGCAGCACGATCTGGGTTTCTACAGGAAGGGTGCCTGGTGTAACAACTAACTTTGGTTGTGGCGCCGGTGGCTCAACGCCCATCTCGCGGCAGAATTTATTGAGGGCGCCAGCGCTTTCTTCTAAGGCAGCGTTGTAGTGCATCGGAATGACGATGCGGGGTTCTACTTGACTGATGACTTCCGCTGCCTGCGTTGCATGAATAGTGCTTTGTCCGCCAATGGGAATCAATAAGATATCAGCATCGGCGACTTCCTCGAGTTGCTCTTCTTGCAGGGTATGTCCCAGGTCGCCCAGGTGGCAGATTACCAGGTCATCCATGTGGATTACGTAGATGGTGTTGCGCCCGCGCTCCTGCCCCCGTTTATTATCATGATAGGAGGCAATGCCCGTAATCAGCACATCGCTCACCTCATATTCACCAGGACTGCGCACAACACGAGGATTACCACCGATGGCGGCGCTATTGTTATGTCCGGGATGGTCATGACTGATGGTGACGATGGGGGCACTGATCTTACCCAGCGAGGAGCCTTGCTGAGGAGTGAACGGGTCTGTTACGAGTGTAACTTGCTTGCCACGAAGTTGGAAGCAAGCGTGACCGAGCCAGGTTATTTCCATAAGCTTTTGCTTTTTCGCTTTTCTACATAAGATCGGGCGGGGACCAAATGTCCTCGCCCGGATTGTATTGTACCATATGGATAGGTCACCTACAAGGGCATAGCCTGTTTTGCCAACAGGCCTGAGTGACATGGCGTGATGTATTAGTTTTCATCATCGACAACAGCTCTACGCTCTTTAATGGAGCAATTACCAAATTGTAGGGTCCAAGCTGGCTTGGACTCCGAGCGAAGCGATTCAGCAACCACACGAGGTGGCTTCCCATGCCGGTAGGGCGGGTCCCTACCGGCATGGGAAGCCCCTTGCTTTCCTCCCGCAGAGCAAGGGGCTTTTGCTTCACTTGACGCTAATGGGACGCGCTAGCCTCCCGATTCATCGTGGAGGTCCCTACCATATGGGGGGAGGCAGGTCTATGTCCAGGTCTTTGGTGGAGTGTACGGCCTGCCAGATATGATGTTCCCGGTGGTAGAGATAATCCAGGTAGCCTTGTAGGCGCGCATAGCTCTCAAGCACGACCGCGCCTAATGTCCAGAGAGCCTTGCGTGGCGTACTAAGCGCATACCTGTGTGTGGCAAGCAACTGGCGTATGATAGGGAGCGCGCGCATAGTTGAGGCTTCGTAGCGTTGCTGCTCTTTGACCTGCAAATGGCCGGCATAGATCCGGCGTCGCTGGCGGAGAAAGTCTTTAATCGTGAGTGGACCTTTGTTGTAGACTACACAGTATGGCTCGTAGTAGAGTTGATAGCCAAGCTGCGAGATCAGGGCCTGGAGCGAGATCTCATCGACGGCGCTCCTGATAGGGATGCCTGCGACTACATTCCGAAAGGCTACGACCTCTCCTAATTTGGGTGCCTGCTCCGCCAGGCGATCGTGCAGGTGCCAGAGCAAATGGACGACATGCCCCATAAATGTGTGTGGATTATTGACCGGTATCGGTCTGCCCCCAACCATGCCGATATGTGTATCTAGCAACGGTGCGCAGAGGTGCTCCAGTGCTTCGGGAGCAGGAATGGTATCGCCTCCCAGTAAGACGACGACCTCGCTTTCGACGTGCGCAAGGAATAAGTTGATCGCTGAGGCCTTTCCCTCGCGCTGTTCTTGGATATAGAGCTTCACTCGTGGCTCACGCGCGGCAAAGTCGTGCACTATGGGAATCGTACGATCTGTGCAGCCGCTCGCGACGATGATGATTTCGTGGATATCGAGCGTGATGCTCTGTTGTGCGAGCACAGCCTGGAGTGTGCGAGCGATATTCGCCTCTTCATTGTAGACCATAATGCCGACGCTACAGCTCAGGCGCTGAGGCTGCCGGGCGCTGTTTGTCTGATAGCGTTCAGATCTGTGTAGATGTGCTTCCGCGATAGGTATCGCCATAACCCATAGTCCTCCTTCCACTTATCGGAAGAGCGAGCACAGCTCTCCGACTTCCCCCCTCTGTTACTGAGGCCAGTATACTGCACATTGCATGCTAACAAAGCTTTTTATAGTACCCCTGGCGCTATTTATGAACAACATGTAATTGTATGGTTCTATATGCAAAGTCTATGGGCACGGCTGATGGGCCATCTGCCCGTCAGCCGTGCCCATAGACTTTGCATACATCTCGACTGAAGGTTGGAAGTATGGTATAATCACCTCCACCGGGGACGTTTCGGCCTTCTCGGTTGCTTTAATCTTCAATCGTACCTGTGTTGGTAAAAAGCGCCTGTTTTGAGCCAGCCCATACGAAAGAGAGGAATACTCTTGTTACAGCAGTGGCTTCCTGCGATTCGCATTGTTCAGATCATCCTCTGCTTTGCCGTGATCGTCTTCATCCTTTTGCAGGCACGTGGTGCTGGTCTGGGCAGCGCCTTTGGTGGCAGCAGCGCTGGCTCAGTCTTTAAGACGCGCCGTGGAGTAGAGCGCCTGATCTTCAATCTCACGATTATTTTCGTGGTGTTGTTCGCGCTAATTTCCATTCTCAGTGCTGCCCTTATTCGGTAACGCCTTTACCCACATGTATAGGATGCGCCAGCAGAGGATTGGGAATCCTGGCTCTCGACGTATACTGCCTCCAGTATGGGTCAGGGCTTTGTGTATCCTCTGCCTGGCGATGCTATTCCTGGCCGGTTGTTCTTCTCCCTTAACAGGACAGGAACATAATGGTAAGCTGGCAATCCAGGCAGCGCCGCAGGCGCGTATGACCTATGTCGCGATTGGAGCCTCCGATACCTATGGCACTGGCAGCAAAAATCCCCGCACCGAGAGCTGGCCAGCCGTTCTCTCACGCATGCTTGCTCATAATGGAGATGGCAAGATGCAGGAACAGAGCCTGGGACAGAATACTGTCCGTCTGATCAACCTTGGCATTCCAGGTATGCACGCTCATGATGCTCTTGGCGTTGAGCTACCAGTCGCCATCGATGCCCATCCCAACTTGATTACTGTCTGGTTGGCGGTCAATGACCTGGTCGATAATGTGCCTCCCTCTAGCTATGCCCAGGACCTTGAGCACCTGCTGCAAGATTTACAGACTAAGCTCCCGCATGTGCGGATTGTCATCGCAAACGTCCCCGATTTAACCCTTCTTCCTCGTTTCAGTTCGACGGATACCACACAACTTGTGCATTCAGTTGCTAGTTATAATGCTGTTATACAGTCTGTTGTAGATCGTCACCATGTAGTGCTGATTGACCTTTTCCAGGCCTGGCAGGAACTAGCCTCGCATCCAGAGTTTATTAGCGATGATGGTTTTCATCCAAGCGCTGCGGGGTACGCGCGTCTAGCTCAGCTGTTCTACCAGGGCATGAAACAACACAGGATCATATGACAGCTCTGTTTGGTATTCCAATGGATCGCTTTGCGCTGGCTCTGATGATCATCACTGGGGTGATCGTTGTCGTCGTGCTACTTCTGGCGCTGACCAACATGCTCTTCTTTAAGATTGGCGTACGCAATATTCCACGACGACGTTCACAGATGTTCCTGATCATTGGCGCATTGATGCTTTCGACTACCCTCCTCTCCAGCGTGTTAACGACTGGTGATGTCTTAACTTCAACTATGCAGACAGTGGCGGTCTTCAATTGGGGCAACGTAGATGAACTCGTCGAAGGCGGCTCGGGTACTCTGGGCGTGTACTCGGAGCGTATCTACCAGCGCTTACAGACGAGAGCGCAGCAGGAGCCCGATATTACGGCCCTGGGCGCGGCATTACGCATGCAGAATATTCTTATCGCCGATGAAACCTCGCGCCAGGTTCGCTCCAAGGTCACGGCTTTGGGAATCGTTCCCGATAGCGAACTAGGCTTTGGCGGCATGATCGACCAGGCGACCAGACAGCATCGCACAATCCGCGAGCTGGGGAAGAACGAAGTCTACCTCAATATCACTACGGCCCAGTTCCTCAATGCCAGTAGTGGCGACACGCTCTATCTCTATTCCCAGGACTGGCCTGGTAAGCGCTTCCAGGTGCGTGTCGCGGGGATTGTCAGCAACGATGGCCTGGTAGGGGATAACCCCTTTCTCCTGGCGAATGTACAGACCATGCGCGGCTTCCAGGGCTTTGACGAACCCGTGATCAACCAAATTTTCGTGCGCAACCGTAGTGGGACGGAGCCTGATGGCACCTCGCTCTCCGACGTGGTTTCGGTTAAGCTGGAGCAGATGGCCCCGCGTTCAGTGCATGTGATTCAGGTCAAACAGCAGGGGGTGGAGAATACGCAGAAAGCAGAGGATATCTTTTCGCGGATCTTTGCCCTCTTTACCCTTTTTGCCCTGGCTATTGGCCTGCTGCTGATCCTGCTTATCTTTGTGTTGCTCGCGGCAGAACGGCGCAAGGAGATGGGCATGGCGCGCGCTATTGGCGTGCAGAGACGTCACCTGATCTTGATGTTTCTCTTCGAGGGCGCGGTCTATGATCTGCTGGCCTCCTTTGTTGGCCTGCTCTTTGGCGTTGGTGGTGGCGCGGCGCTGATCTGGTTCTTGCGTCCATTGATGGCGCGCTTTAACTTCCCGCTCAAATTTAGTGTCCAGCCGCGTAGCTTTATTATTGCCTATTGCCTGGGAGTCATATTTACCTTCTGCTCGGTTGTTTTTTCCTCCTGGCTGGTGAGCCGCATGAATGTTATCGAGGCCTTGCGAGATTTGCCCGAGGCTGGAAAACAGGTGTCGTTGCGTGAGTCATTGCAGCGCGCCTGGCAGATATTATGCTTGCTAGCACGCCTGCTGGGGCGCTCTGGAGAGGCATCCGTTGGCAGCAAACCCATGTCACGGAGGCGGCAGGCGCGGCGCATGACACTTGAGGTTTTGCCCGAGGCTGTCAGTGGGCTGGCAATACTCCTGGTGGAGATTGGCCTGGTGCCGCTGGTGATTGGTTGGTGGCTATTTCGCTTAGGGCTACAGCAGCAGCAGGTGTTGCCCTTCTCTTGCGGCATATCGCTGCTTGTGGTGGGCGTTGGACTGGGGATGCGCAAACTGGTGACATGGTTGTTAGATATCTTTAACTGGCGAGCGTGGAGGCGCGAGAACTACGCGGCGTCGCGCCGAATTGCTGGCGGTCTCTTTGCCGCGCTGGCGGGCTTGCTGCTCCTGGGATATTGGGCGTTGCCCTTTGATATTCTGGCTATCCTGGGCTTTCGTCGCTTTCAGGGAGGCATTGAGATCTTCTTTGTCGCGGGTATTATGATGGTGCTGGGGGCGACCTGGGCACTAATCGCCAATGCGGGTTTGCTTATCGCGCCGTTGTTGCGCATGTGGACGATTGTTCCACGTCTCTATGCCACGATGCGCCTGGCTGCGGCCTACCCGCTACACCGTCGCTTCCGTATGGGCCTGAGCGTGGTCATGTTTAGCCTGGTTGTGTTC
The DNA here is from genome assembly GCF_016587395.1 of Ktedonobacter sp. SOSP1-52. Taxonomy (NCBI): domain Bacteria; kingdom Bacillati; phylum Chloroflexota; class Ktedonobacteria; order Ktedonobacterales; family Ktedonobacteraceae; genus Ktedonobacter; species Ktedonobacter sp. SOSP1-52. Next base: position 2,263,132 of record NZ_BNJH01000002.1, on the reverse strand, counting down.
GCCATGACCGTGATGGCCGTGATTACAAACTCCGTGCAGAATAGTTACGCCGATATCGATCAGCAGACGGGCGGGTATGATATTCAAGCGAGCGCCTATTTTAAGGCGTTGCCGGACCTCTCGACATCGCTTGCCGCGCATGGTTTTGCCACCTCTCAATTCTCTGCTATCGGAATGCGGAGCGCGACGGAGGTTGGCGTGATGCAGTTGAGCGCGAATGCTCCCCGCTGGAGCATCTATCCAGCACAGCTTGTCGACGGTGGCTTCTTGCAGGGTTATGGTTTGCATCTCTCCGCGCGTGCGAAGGGATTTGAGAACGATGCAGCCATCTGGGCCGCGCTACAACAGCATCCTGATTATGCCTTGATTGATAGCAGCGCCCTGCCATATCGCTCACCTTTTCCAGTCTATGATCCATCGGTGCCAGCTCCCAGCGAGTACACTGTTCCCGCCACGCCGCCCAATATTGATCCACAGACCGCTTTCTCGCTTAGTGGTGTTGTGCAAGGAGACAGGAGCTTTTCCGCAGTTCCACTCTGGCTGGTCGGTCCAAGCACCAAAGAGGCGATGAAGGTAACAGTTATTGGAGTCGTGGATAACAGCGACGCCTCTCATTTTGGCCTCTATATTCCCCGTTCCGCCGCCAGCGTTCGGGCCTTGACGGGTGCCTCATTTACCAGTGCCCAACCCCAGTTGCAGACCTATTATTTTAAGGTCGCGCCCGGCCAGGATAAGCGGGCACTGGCACTGGCGCTGGGTTCAGCCTACCTCGATTATGGGCTGGAAACAACCGTACTCGAAGATGTAATCTGGCAGCTACGCGGGCCACGAATATTGCTGAGTAATGTCTTGATTGGCGTTGTAGGAGTGACGCTCTTACTGGGGGTGGCCGCGCTGGCCATTACGGGAACGCGTGCCGTTATTGAGCGCCGCCAACAGATTGGTATGTTGCGCGCGCTTGGGTGTAGCAGGAGCATGGTGCGCTGGGCCTTTTTGTTGGAGTCATTCTTAGTGGGTGCCTTTGGCAGCGTTCTGGGCATTGGTTTAGGGATTATCTTATCGCGTAATATCTTTGCCGCTAACTTCTTTGAGCAGTATCAGACCGGGTTGACCTTTACCATTCCCTGGTACTACCTGGCCGCCATTGCCGGGATCGCGCTGTTGGCCTCCTTCCTGGGGGCCTTGCTCCCGGCCTGGCAGGCTGGCCGAATTGCGCCAGCGGAGGCGCTGCGCTATCAGTAAGGAACTGTCTTCAGGCTCCTTCGTAGGCTAGCAGAAGTACTAGTGTTCTAGCTTTCTGTACCTTCTATTTGCGCTATTCAGTCAATAATAATATAGTAATGTCTGAATAGACATTTTGCGATTATTCACGTTTAAAGCTGTCATAGGAAGCGTCTCTTTTTGTACCTTTGTAGAGATACTAGCGATACCAGCTTGTATGAAAGCCAGTGATTGCCAGCGAACTAGGATTATTGGTATGGGACATGTAGGGCATGAAATGGCACGCGTGCAACGTTTCGCTGTGATAAGCGTCTTATTGATTGATAGGCAAGAAATTTCACCCTATAGCGAAAGCTCTCAGAAATGGGAGTGTGTTTTTGTACATTGTTTGTGGGGGAAGCGTGCCTGGTAGCGGGCAAAGCGCCTGGCTACCGGTATACCCAGGATGCAGTAAACGTTGAAATACTGCGTATCCGAAGGGTGATTATGCCCGGCGGGTTCCTACGAAAGCGGAAGCCTTATGCACCTTACTCAAGAGGTCGGTATGGTTGTACAAAGATATGGGCGTTTCCTGTTACATGAGGTGTTGGTGAGCAAGGGAGAGCGTCTGCGCCATACCGCTTTATTGCAAATTACGGTATCTCAGGATTCTGGGAATGATATTGTCATTGCCTACTTGCCGACGCGTTTTGGTTCGCTGGCATCGGTCAAGGAGCGCACCCATATCTGGCTAATGGAGCAGGCATGCCAGATTGAGAAGACGAGGCGCTGGCTCAGGGAGACCTGCGATCCTGAAGTAAAAGCCAAGTTTCAAGCGCTTCTAGATATTTGGGAGCCATGCTATCGTGAAGTATCGCTGGCTCTGGCTGAGTTAGATAACACGACCCTGGCAAGCGATAATTAAAGCGTATAGCTCGCCAGGCTATTGCATAGCCGCCGGTGGCTCTTGCTCTGGATACTGCGTTGATGGCTGCTCGTATTCCCAGGGCGAGAGCCTGTTCTGTGAATAGAGCGTTGCTGAATCCACCGGAGGTGTGTCCAGTCCCTGATAGCCTCGTTCGTAGCGCAATGCTTGTTCATATACCTGCGGTGAGGCTGACATGGGTTTGCTGACATAGATAACCGTAGTCGGTTTGCGTAGATGAAGCCAATCATTTTTCCAGGCTGTGTAGAGAAGGAAGAGAATGCCCGCGATAGCGAGAGCGATAAGCCACTGGTGGAAGATCCAGTAGGCCCCCAGAACCAGATCCACCATGTCCACCAGTTCGTCTGCCTAGAAGAATGTGTTTGACAACTACGCTGTTTGTGCTTCGCCGTAGATCGCATGTTGCCAGGCCTTCCTGAGTATGGCGGGTTATATACCCTGTGGTGCTCTGCTACAAACTCCTTACACATGTATTCTTTCTTCTCTATTGTACCATACGCCATTGCCGGGAAAACGCCGCCGGGGAGATCACTATGCTCGCAATCCATGCCAGCATGAACCCTACACATTATCACCTAAGAGCATGATCAGGTCGCGGTGCGCAGAGTCTTCCATAGAATGAAGCCTGTGCCGAGCAGTAACAGGATGGTCAGGGGCCAGGGCCAGGGCCATGCCATGCCTAGACCCTCGTATGGTAGGAAGGCCAGGCAGGAGGGGATAATGATTAAAGCCAGGAGCAGGAGAATGCTCAACCAGCGTGTCTGTTCTCTCCAGGGGAGGCTGCCGACTGGAGGCGCCAGTTCTGGAAAGAGGGTCAGGTGGGCCGTGGAGGTGAGCAAGAGGGGGACCGCAAGCTGAACCCAGGAGAAAGGAATGGTGAGCGAAAACCAGAGCAGGTGCTCTAGCAGGGCCGTGAAACTCCAACCGCAGAGAAAAATACTGGTATAACAGAGCCAGCGCCCGCGCCTGGAAGGCTTGTGAGCAAGCGGCGCCTGGGGTAAAGAGGAGGAGGAATAATGGTCTTCCTGCTGCGTTACCTGTGGTGGTCTCTGTTCACCCGATCCTGGTCTCATGGCCTGCTCCTTCTTATTATGCCTATCTATACAGTGCGACCTTACCCTCATCATAGCAAATAGAATAATAGAGAGGTATGCTCAAGCCCTGGCAGCCTGAAGGCTGCCAGGGCTTGAGCATACCTCTCCTATGAAACTTTTCTTCTCTCTATGCGACTTTAAGGCCAGTCCAGGAGCCTGTAGCATGTGTTAGCAGTTTATTAGTACCAGGAATATCACAGGTATATGACTGAGAGCCATTATCAAAGGTTCCCTTTGCTGAACTGGGGCTATCGAAGTTCCCAGTCAGGTGCAGGGCCGTGTTGGCATTATCAAGCGCGCATTTAAAGGTTCGCCCCTGTTCCGTAATTTCGAGGCTATCTTGCAAGAGCTTCTCTGTATAGTCGACCTTACCGCTTTTATAGCTACCATCACATTGGGAAGCAATAGTCTCGCGGGTATTTGCCCCACTAGCTGAGGTGTCGGTCGCGGTATGAGGCTGCCCATCGGCGTACTGGGTGCAGATGCTGCCGCCTGCGGGATCGGGGCGGCCTGTCACGATAAGGGTGGCCTTGCTTGTAAAGGGTTTGCCGCTCTCGCTATCCTGGCCGATGAGCAGGACCTCCAGCTTGAAACTCTGATCATCTGAGGGAGAACCTTTGGGGCCTGGAGTATGGGCCTGCCCTTCAGAGACGACATGAATAGGAATACCATCTTTGGTGGTATATCCGCCGGCGTCTTTGGCGGTCAGGGTGTGTTGACCGATGCTCCAGCCCGCATCAATTTTGAGATCGCTAGAGATCTTGCCATCTTTATCACTCAGTACCGGTGACTGGCCTGCGATAGGATTGCCATCCAGGAGAAAGGTAATGTCTGAGCTATTGGAGAATTGTTGCCCCGTCACATGTAAGCTGGTACTTGTTGAGCCTGCGGGGACACTCCCAACCTTATAGCTGCTCGTCACGTTAATGATTGGCTTGGGACGGGTGAGTTGATAGACCGCATAAACTCCTATGCCTCCCAGCAGGAGCACGACGATCAGGAGCCCGATAGTTACCTTGCCCGCGGTTGTGCTCAGCCAGGATTTTTTCTGCTGCGGAGGAGGATAGGCGCCCGCGGGATAGGCACCTGGGAAGGCTGGAGGTGTTCCGGCAGGTGGGAGTGGTGGGTATCCCGGTTGTGAAGGCACGCTCTGCTGCTGTTGAAAGGCACCGGACTGATATGGAGTGGTGGGAGGAGGATACCCACCCGGCTGATAGGGTGTAGCCTGTGGCGCGGGCATGCCCGGTTGCACAGGCGCAGGTGCGGCAGGAGGGTATGCCGCGCCTGGCATAGAAGCGGGTGGCGCGTAGGAACCACCTGGGGCCATTGGTGCACGTGGAGGCATTTGAGGGGGAGCCGCATAGCTCGCAGGTGGCGTAGATGGAGCCGCCGCTTGAGGTCTTTCTGCTTCCACGGGCGCCCCAAAATGCTCACCGCCACCATAGGCCGTTTTAGCCTCCTCTTGTCTGGCCGGTGGCTGGCTTTGGGCCTCTTGTTCCTTGGCGGACTGAAACTCCTGAAACGAGAAATCATTGGCATTATCGCCCGGCTGAGATGCTGCGGAAGTGCTCGCGGCCTGTGGGGGAGTGCCCCGGACCGTCTTAGCATCAGCGAGGGAGCGGTTTTCGTTGAAAGACGGAGTTTTATGAGCCGGAGCCGGAGCCTCTACTGGCTGGGGAGGGGAAACAGGTTGCCCGCAGTTGCCACAGAAACGTGCGCCATCTGAGGGGAGTTCCGCTCCACAAGCTTGGCAATGTAGCATGAATGCATCCTCCAATATACCTGGGATATGCTTTGTGTGTATGTTTAGTAGGTGGTGAATAAACGCGTGCTGGTCCAGTAGAAGGTGTTGGGGCCCTGGACGCTCGTATTGCTAAAGGATAATGTGCAAATATGCTAGGAGTATAGCATATTTATCGGCTTTGCGCACCTTGCTTTTCTCTGCAAACAGGGCATTCCAGTTCTCGCCTCGGAGAAGGGGTGTAGGTGGGAAACGGCTTTGCCGTTTCCCACCTACACCCCTTCCCTCATAGTCTACCCAACTGCTTGCCCAACTAAAAACTGGGGCCACCGTCCCATGTGCCGCTCTCTGCTTGCGTTGTGAGACTAATGTCATATGGTGTGCAGGTCGCGGTCGTTGCTGGAAAAGTATAAGTGCCACTGAAGCGTTGATTGGGCCCGTAGGTGCCTTCTACTTTCAGGCTCTCATAAGGTGTCTTTGTCTTGCAGGTAAAGGTGACACCCTGCGTGACGAAGGTCGTCTCTTCCTGCTTCATGGTTTCAGTGACTTCGAGTTTGCCGCTTTTGTAGGTACCACTACAGGTGGTCGCGTACTTGGTCGTGTACGGTGTACCATCGTCGAGTTTGCCTGTATCAGTGAAGACATGACCATCTGCACCCTCAAAGCAAGCTAATCCCCCCTGAGGATCGGGTTGGCCCGTAACTGTAATGTTGAGATCAGTATTCTTATTTGTTTGCCCGCTGATAGTGAATGATTCATTGTCGGCTGGTGCTCCACCGGGTCCTGGCGTACCTGCCTCGCCCTGTTTGACAATGTTAATCGCGACCCCTTTGGCGGTCGTATAGCCGTCACCATCTTTGGCGGTCAGTGTGTGCTTGCCAGTGACCCATTCTTCTTTGACTGTGAGTACAGCCTCGGCTTTGCCATCCTTGTCACTGATGATTTGTGGTTGCCCTGGAAGAGGGTATCCATCCATCAGGATAGTGATTGGAGAGCTTTTGGTGAAATCGGAGCCTTTGAAGGTGAGACCAACATTGGTTGATCCGGTTGGCAAGGCATTGACATTATAGACACTGTCGATGCTAATAACCGGCTTGGGGCGCGTAATCAAATAGATATAGTAACTCGTTGCGCTGCCACCGATCAGGAGGACCAGGAGAATGGCGGCAATTAAAATTTTGGCGGGCGTACTACTGAACCAGGAGCGTTTGCGCGGAGCTGGCGCGGGAACTGGTGGATAGTAAGGGCCGTACGGCGTGCTTCCCTGTGGGGGGAAGGCTGAGGGCGCACCCTGGGGACCGGAATAAGGTGCCTGCCCTGGTATGGGAGGGTATATATTCTGTGGCGACGAGACAGAAGGCATCGCGGCGGGATCGTAAGGCGCTCCCGGCTGTGGCATGGGTGCCTGTGGTGGATAAACACCGCTTTGTGGTTGATAAACGGGTGCTAGCGGCGCGTGGTCAGATGAAGACGGTACCTCTACAGGTGTCTGTGGCGGGAAGACCCCACTCTGTGGTTGGTAAACGGGTGCTAGCGGCGCGTATTCGGCTGAAGAGGGCACCGCCACGGTTGGCTCATTGGCTGTTATGGCGTTTGCCTCTACGGCGCTGTTGTGAATACCCGATGCAAATTGCTCAGATGCGGATTGTGCATTTGGAACTTCAGGCATATGAACCGCTGGCATGGCATAGTGTGAGACTTCTTTGCCCTGATAATGCTCCCTTGAAAGGGCTGTTGCGGCTTCTTTGGCTGGCGTGAACTCCTGAAAGGAAAAGGCAGGAGCCGAATCTGTGTCTATGGGAGTCGTAGTACTGCTGATAGAAGCGGGTGGTGTCTGGGATTTGCCACAATTGTCGCAGTATTGAGCGTGCTCTGAGGAGAGGGCAGAGCCGCAGGCATAGCAGTAGCGCATACTATTTTTCCCTCAATCCAGCCGATGAGAACGGCTGGATGTTTTGCTTCACTCATAACTGGTGCATTAGCGGAGTCAGGGAGAGATATTAGGAAGCTTTCTCTCATTTAAGGAGAGAAGGTATTACATATTCTCTGCGCCCATCTGGGAGATGCAAGGTGCTGTGAGTGAAGAAAAAAATAATAATAATATAGAATCAAAAGAGAAAAAATATTTACACTCATAAAGATGAGATATATTGAAGTATAGCATAGAAATATATAGTTTGTATACATATTTATGGTTACTATAAAGTAACGGCGGAAGGGGAGGCTTTTTCTATAAAAAACAGGAATTTGCCAGCAGCTGGCAGGTTTGAGCAAATATTGTTTAGAAAAGAGAGAAACTATCTCGATTTAACGCTGCCAATGGACATAATTGGTGGTAAAAGTTGCGTGCATCGGCAAAATGTAATAGCATAGGAGGATGGTATTATTTTATTCAATTGAGGTTTTATTATGAAGCAACAAGGTATGATTGTAGATTTAGATTTAGATTTAGAGACGATGACGGCGCAGGATGTCGTTGATCGCCAGTTACAGGCGTATAATGCCCATGACCTGGAGGCTTTCCTGACATGTTACAGTCCTACTGTAACGGTAGCTTTGCATCCCGGTGGACAGATACTTGACGAGGGCCTGGAGGCGTTGCGTCTCTCCTATGCCAAGCTCTTTACCGAGTGTCCACATTTGCATGCACATATAACCAGGCGTATTACCTCGGAGAATATCATCATTGATGAGGAGGAGGTTGAAGGCCTGGTGGATGGCCCCTCTGTCCGCTCCATTGTCATGTATGAGGTCGCAGGCGGTCTGATTACGAGAACCTGGTTTGTCGAGTAGTTGTCGTGTGAACGCAGGCTAGCCAAGCAATGCTTTAAACATGACTGCTCCTTGGATAGCGTTACCTTTTTGCACAAAGAGGGCGAGGATGCCATCTTCGCTCCCTTTATTGAAGGTAGGGGTATAGCTAACGGTGGCGTGAAAGGTTGTGGCACCATTTCCAGCGCTCGTGGTGCTGACACTCCCAATTTCGTTGTACAGGTGATCGAAGACCTTTACCTGGCCGCTGACGCCGGTTGGACCCTTGCCTGTGAGCGTAAAGTTGCGTGCGAGGTGATCCAGGGGCGTGGGTTGAGTTATGAGTAGGGCATCGCTGTCGACCTGGGTTACGAGCCAGATGCCATCAGATCGGCCCTCCAGGCGGCTCAAGGTGACAGTAATCGTACCGCCATCCTGTCCCGCGTTCTTCAGGCTGATCGTGGCATCTACCCCTTGTTGCTTCAGGATGCGGGCCTGGCTTGCTCCCGACCAGTTTAACAGGTTGCTGGCCATGTGTTGCGCAACCTGGCGCGGATCCAGCTTCCACTGCTCATGGCTTTTACTCACCTGCTGTTGATCAGTTTCTGCCTGGTAGCGTGTCAGGTCAGGATAGAAGCCACGAAATGCGATGGGCAACATGCCATTCGCGCCCGGCGCCCATTTGAACTCGCGATACAGGTCCCGCTGGACCGAATCCGAAGACTGGCCCTTATTGATGCTGGAGTTCCAGTCTACCTCGCGGGTAATAACGGTATTATAGCCACTGATGCGGGCGTCGCCCTGGTAGAGGTCTTTGAGTTCCAGAATCTTTGTGGGGGCCGGACCTGTGATCTGGTCATACACATAAATATCTTTGACGCCCCCACTTGCGCCGTTATAGTCGACCTCGACCAGGGCTTGCAGCGTATCGTTCCCCTCCAGGTGTCCGCACGAGACCTTCGCTATACTGTTCTGTTCACGTTGGATGCCAACGACGGCGCTCCAGTAATCTGTTGAGGCAGCGGTTGTGGGGCAAGGCTGTGCGCCCAGGGCGATCGTTTTTGTAGTTGCTGGCACATTGCGTTTAACTATGTGTTGTGTCTCCGTCGTGGTTGTAGCTGCCTGGGCGCTTCCACAACTGGCAAGGAGCAGGAGGAGAAACAGGCTGAGCGCGAATCCGGTGAAGGGCTGTCTATGTGAGTTAGTATGTCTACGCCGATTCTCTCTGACCTCTCTATACATGATTCCTCCGCTGCCTTGTTCGCGCTCTACTATATTCTCTCTATGCTAAACGGCTTGCCCTCGTAATTCGTTGCGTTTACTCTATGGCGCGCCAGATCTTCACCTGTTTATCATCGCCACCGGACGCGATTGTGGTTCCGCTTGTGGGCGACCAGGCCAGGCCATATGTGGTTGTCTGCAAAATATTGGTATAGAGCCTATCGCCCTCGAAGGGCGGCCAGATCTGGATCGTGCGATCATCGCCTCCCGAGGCGATGGCGGTCTCCGTCGATGACCAGGCTATGGCATAGACATTGCCTCTATGTCCAGTATAGACTCTGGCTTTTTCACCGCTGGCAATGCTCCAGACATGTACCTGGCTATCTTTGCCGCCGGACGCCAGGTAATTTCCATGAGGGGACCAGCTCAGGGCAAGCACTGAGTCGCTATGCTGGTAGTTGATGACTGTCTGCTTGCTTGCCACTTCCCAGATGACAACGCTGTTCTCATACAGAGCAGAGGAGGCAATTTGTGCGCCTTGAGGCGACCATGCCAGGGTGGAGATACCATGCGTATGTCCCTCATAACGTTCGAGGAGGTTGCCACTGATTGGTTCCCAGAGCTGGATGGTGGTATCTGCACTGCCCGAGGCCAGTGTCTGCCCATCGGGCGACCACGAGAGCGCGCTGACGGCTTCACTATGCCCGGTATACTTCTGTGTAAGTTTACCATTCAAGGGATTCCAGACATGAATGGTACTGTCGTCGCTGGCGGAGGCCAGGAAGCGTTCATCAGGCGACCAGACGACCGCGTTTACTCTCCGTGTATGTTGGTGGTAGCTTGTGATGCGCTTGCCCGTCTGTGCCTCCCAGACATTGACTGTGCCATTGGCGCAGCCGGAGGCGAGATAGGTCCCTTTGGGGGACCAGCTTAGGTCCAGCGCAGTCGCGTCCAGCGCGAATGTGCGCAAAACGTATCCAGGAGTATTGGTAGGCGTCTTCGATTGGGCTGGGGGAGGCGTGGTTTGCTGGCTAAAGAAGAAAATACTGCCCGCGCTCGCGACAAAGGCGGCGCCCGCCAGGCCGAGCAGCACATTGCGCCGGGTGAGATTGGCTAACTGGGCTTTTGTGTTCTGTGCCACACGCTTTTTGATGTGCTCAAAGTCTTTGGTTGAGCGTGCCAGGTCAGAGAGAGGCTGTTTGGACTGTGGCAGACTCAGTCTCTGGGTCTCATGGGACGCGACCTCTTCCTGGTGTTGGCGATTGATAAGAGAGGTATGATGGACGCTTGCGGGCGTCGTTATATTCAGACCGGCGGCCTCTCCAAAGGCGCGCGCGAACTCCTGCACCGTCGCGTAGCGTTGGTTGGGATCTTTCGCGAGTCCCTTCATAATGACCTCTTCCACGGCCGTGCTAATCATAGGATTGCGTGCCCTTGGAGAGGGGGGAATGACATTAAGGTGCTGGAGGAGGAGCGAACCAGGGTTTCCACGGTAGGGGCGCTCGCCACATAGCCATTCATAGACGGTGAGCGCGAGTGAGTACTGGTCACTGGCGTAGGTTGGTTTCTCCATCCATTGTTCAGGTGCCATATAGAAATAGGTACCTGCCAATCCGGGCATACTCAACTGGCTGATCTCGGCGTTATGGTGGCTGATAAAGGCAATGCCAAAATCACTGAGGATCAGCTCACCTCGGCGATTGAGTAAGATATTCTCTGGTTTGACGTCGCGATGGACAATACCCTGGCTATGGGCATAGTCGAGGGCATCGGCAATCTTTTCCAGATAGGAGTAAATCAGGGTTGGTTTAAGGATACTGCCCTCTGGATGGCGTCTGCGTAACGTACCATAGGGCAGAAACTCCATAATGAGATAGGGTGTTCTTTCATCTACGCCGAAACGTTGGACCTTGACGATATGTGGATGGCGCAGGCTGGTAACAATACGGCTTTCTTTATAGAATTTACGAATTTGAGCTTCATCAAGTTGTCCAGGTAGTGTGTGAAGCAGTTTAATTGCGACGAGTTCCTGGGTCTGTATATGTTCTCCACGGTAGACCTGGGCGAAGCCTCCCTCGCCCATTAACCGTGTGAGCCGGTAATCGCCTATACGCTGGCCTACACGAGAGTTGCCTTCAGCCATAATAAAATACGTCTTTCCTCTTCTGCATGTTTTGCGGGAGCCCTCTCCCTCCTCTGCTCGCGTTATCTACACCCATCCACTTCCCACTGCATGCGATCTGGCGGCGTTATCTGGTGAATTGGTTATTGCTATCTTTACGTGCGCCCATATGTAAGTACGTTTACGATTATAATAGGCTCTACCTTCTATGTAAAGAGCATAACCTGCCGCTCCTACGTCTCTAGTAAGTAGCCTCGCCCACTTTGGTATTTATGCAGATATTCCCTTTATATAGATCGAGTATATCGAGTATATCGAGTATATCGAGTAGATCGAGGAGGTCGCCTGAGTCTCTAGAAATGAAGTTCTCCAACGTTTACCACATATGAAGAGGGTTTTTTGTGAGCTAGTTTATAGCATAGCGTGCGGTTATACCTTACTATTGGAAGAGAAATCCCATGGTGACTGGACTTTTGTTTTATAATAGGTAATTGATTGAATAGATCTATTCGCAAGATTGTATTGTGACCTTTTTTCATATTTCTGTTTTTATCAAGCTATTTTCATCGCTTGTCGTTCAACTTTCAAAAGGAGAATCCGGTTTATGGCTTACGATCCCAACGCACCAGGTAACAACCCGGGTGGAACGCCACCTCCCAATACACCGTATGGCCCTACAAATTATGGTGCGCCGCCACCGCCACCTCCGGGACCGTCTGATCCCTATCAATCGCAACAGCCCTACAATCCATACGCGCCTTCGACGCCATCCTATCCCCCTGTCCCAAATCCGAACAGTTCGCCCGCGTATCCTTCGCAGCCTGGGATAAGTGGTGCGGGCTATAATGATCCTACCTATGTTTCGCCGTCAGCCCAGGGATACCAGGCGCCTCCGGTGCAGCCAGGACCGAGCTATCCTGGTTACCCTCCCGTGAATCAAGGCTATCCACAACAAGGCTTTGTACCACCACCACAAAAGAAATCATCGGGCGGGAAAATCGCCCTGATCATACTGGCGGTCGTTGTTGTGCTGGCTGGTATTGGTATCTTTAGCGCATCGGCGTACAATACATCTCAGAGCAATGCGCATGCCACGGCCACGGCCGATGCGCAAGCTGCCAAAGCCACAGCGAATGTCCAGGCGACTGCGACCTATATGGCGTCGCACTTCCCTTTTAGTAGCAAGCTGATACTCAATGATTCGTTGAGCGGTAACAATCCTGCGCATGGTTGGATGTCTGATAAATATTGCTCGTTCAGCAATAATATGTATCATGCTTCAGAAACGAAGTCCAGTACATTTGTGACTTGTTCTGCTAAGAGCACTGACTATACTGACTTTTCCTTTGAAGCAACGATGCAGAACTTCATTGGTAATGCAGGCGGACTCGTTTTCCGTGGGGACGAAGATCAGCAGAACTACTACCTTTTCCTGGTCTTCTATGATGGCTCATTTGGCTTCTATAGCTATAGTACGTCATCCCATACGAAAAAAATTATTACCGGCGACGTGGATAACTTTAGCATAAGTAAGCCCATTCGCCTGGGGGTAACGGCACAGGGGAACTCATTTAAGTTCTTCGCCGATGGTCAGAAGATTGGGCAGGCTACGGATAGCACCTACTCTCATGGCCAGGTGGGAGTTGCGGTTGACAACGATGCCTTAATTACTGAGGCCAACTTTAGCAACGCCAAGGTGTGGCAAATCTAGGACACATCAATAAAAAAAGAGAGCTAAGAGCAGTTTTCGCTCTTAGCTCTCTTTTTTTATTTGCTCCATCATATGGCTGATCAGGATCGATGCCAGTTAATAGCCACATTGATAATGATGATGGCGAATGAGACGATACCAAAACCGATCAGCCTGGCTATGATGGAGATAGCGTTGGTGGCATCTCCGATGCTCAGAAAAATGGCACTGATAGGCACAAACATGACGACCGAGACAATGCCCAGGGCCAGGCGTTGTCCCGGGGAGATACCTCTGTTGCTAAAGTTGACCTGTCCAATCTTTTGTGCGCTCATATCGTAGCTGGGCGGTTGATAAGTCTGGCTGCTTTGCGGCTCGCTGGCTGGCTGATCTGTATAGGCGTTAGCCTGGTAGCCGCGATATTCATCATCTTGTGGATACATCTGTTGAGGCATTCTGCGCTTTTCCTTTCGCGTCGAGCATAGGATGATGCATACTTTTGAATACTATAGAGTCCTGGCTACCAGTCTTTACGTATGGGCTTGAGAAAAGTTTAGGTTTTGCAGGCTAGGCCTTACTCATTGAGGTGCGAAGCGCCTCTTTCTCGACTTCTTGCGCCAGGCTCACAATCGCGCCATCCATCGCACGCAGTGGTTTCTCCAGGACTGGTCCGTGACCAGTTGCCAGGCGTGAGGGTTCCTGGAAGCGCAGCTTGCGTGCGCTCTCCAGCGCCGAGAGCTTATGCCAGGTTGCTAGAGCGGGTAGGGGAAGAGCAGGCGCATGGTTCCCGCGACCGCTATTCCACCCAGGGTTTGAAAGGCATCGCCTACGATTAATGTCTGATCGCGTTCGTCGAGAAACGAGGCGTGCCCTGGTGTATGACCTGGGGTCGCGAGCACACGCAGCGAGCCAACATGCTCGCCCTCGTGCAGAAGCTGCGTAGGCTTTGTCGTGACGATTGGATAGCCTCCCTTGAGAGGGACCTGGGCTTCACGTGGCTCCAGTTCTTTGTTGCCAGCCAGCAAACGTGCCTCACGCTCAAGCAGCATAACCTTTGCCCGGGGAAGAGCCGCATGAAGCTCATCAAGCGAACCGACGTGATCTCCATGGGCGTGCGTGAGTAGGATACGCGTAATATCCCTACCCAACTGGCGTGCCGCGCCAATGATCTGCAGCCCCGAGCCAGCATTCATGGTGTCGATGAGAGTGAGGCCATCCTCTTCGAGAACAAAATAGCAGTTAAAGATACCCAGCTTGGTCAGCTGTACCAGGTATTTTCCATGTGCTTTGATTTTCATTGAATTATTGCTCTATTTCTAGCGATGTGCCTTGATCGCTGATGCGATAAAATAAACTCTTCTATATATGCACACACGTTTACTCTAAGTGACCTCCCTGGTTTTGTCAAGGAAAGTAGGCAAAATTTGCCTTGACAGGGTGTCCTTCTCTTGCTATGCTTTACCTGGACAGGGAAAATATAGCAGTTCGTAATATCCCCTCTGCTTGAGCATAACCCTGAGAGTGCGTTCTTCGTAGAAGAGAGTAGTATACTTCTGATCCGAAAACCCTGAGCGCGCGGCCGCTGTGCCCCCGAATGGGGGTGCCACCTTTAGGTGGTCCCCGAATGGGGTTGGGTTTCGGAATAAGATCTTAGGAGAAACGTATAGAAGAAGAGTAGCTAGACGATCAGGTAGTGGCTGTCGCCTTTGCTGCTTGTTCCACTGGAGAATAGAGTATGTGGTATAACAACAATTACAGGCGACCTCCCCGTATGCGTAGGCGCTTCTTCTTTCCTTTTGTCATTCCTTTTATCTTTTTAGTATCGATGCACTCTTTTAATGTTTTCTTCTTAACGTTGCTGGTCATGGTGGTTGTGGCCCTCATCGCTACGGTCGTCACTCAAAACGCGAATGCAGGTCGTAACTCTTACCATCCACCTATGCAGAATCAAGTGCCGCCAAATCCACAGGATTACCAGAATCCATATTATCAGCCCTATCAGAATCCGGACCAGGCGACCTCTTATTATCAGCCATATCGCCAGGGGTATCAAGCGCAGCAACCACAGGCAGCCAGCGCAGATTCCGTTCAGGATGCAGCCGCAGACCAGTACCAGCGCCCTACTGCTGAGCAGTATGAGCAGCCGCTTGCTGACTATCCCGAGCCCATGCCGCCTATGCAACAGTAAGCGTCAATGGCCTATGCATGTACTACCTATCCGAAAACCCTGAGCGTTTATCCCCGAATGGGGCGAAGCGCTAGTCACGCAAGTGACGTTGGGTTTCGGAATAAGATCGTAGTGAAAGACAAAAAGCACGCCTCCTCTCTTTCAAATGAGAGAAGTCGTGCTTTTTGTCTGACCGAGACCAGGTCACAAGTAGATTAAGGGATCAGATTGGTATCTGCATCGAGGGCCAGGACGAAGCGCGCGATAAGCTCTGCGACGTCGTCAACATCTTTGAGCGAAACCATCTCTGAGCCGGTGTGCAGGTAACGGCAAGGGATGCTGAGCAGACCTGTCGCGATGGGGCCGCGTGCGACCTGGATCGCATCCGTATCTGTGCCGGTACCGGCGGCCGAGGCCTCAACCTGGTAGCTGATGCCTGCCTCTTCTGCGGCTTTGACAAGGCGCTCATAGACGGGAAGATTAATATGTGCGCCAATAGTCAGGATGGGACCAGCATTCATCTTCAGATCGCCCATACGATTTTTTGGAGCGCCGGGAATATCTGAGGTTGGGGCCACATCGACCGCGATGGCGATCTGTGGGTTGACGCTATAGGCACTGGTACGCGCGCCGCGCAGGCCGATCTCTTCCTGTACAGCCGAGACAAAGAATACGCCTGCCTTCAACTGCTCGCGTTTGGCATGGATACGACGCATCGCCTCTACCACTGCGAAGACGCCGGACTTATCGTCGAGCGCCCGCGAGATGATGATGTCCTTATGCAACGTCTCCAGTTCCGCGGCACGTGTGCCAACAGCGCCAACTTTCACGCGTTCAAGCGCCTCTTCCTTACTGGAAGCACCGATATCGATCCAGAGGTCCCAGAGCTTAGGAGCCTTCTCGCGCTCCTCAGCCGAGAGGCTGTGAACGGGTTTGCGACCAACAACACCAGAGACTATACCCTTGGGCGTGTGGATGTTGACGCGGTTCCCTGGTAGGGTAGAGGCGTCAAACCCGCCAATGGGGGCGAAATAGAGATAGCCTTGCTCATCGATGTGGCGGATGAGGAAGCCGAGTTCGTCGCAGTGGGCTTCTAGCATGACGCGTGGCTCAGCCGAGGCATTGAGGGCCGCGATCACATTGCCATGTACATCTGTATGTACTTCATCGGTATACTGCTGTATCTCCTCGCGTACGACCTGCTGAGCTGGGCGCTCAAAGCCGGAAGGGCTGGGGCTAGCGACCAGGCGGCGGAGAAATGCAACACGTGACTCGTCCATAAAACCTCCAAAGTTGTGTCTTGAAAAGAAATAAACAAGAACGAGCGACCCTGAGTTGGCTTCTGTAGCTCTGAGGTACTCTTTTCTGCCAGAGCCAGGGAAGTCAAACCTCCAGGGTCGCTTAGAGATGTGTAAAAATGTTTGTTCTGTCAGTAGTTAGCGAACGAACTGTTTTAAAACTTCGTCTACACCTGGATGTGAGCGATTCAGGCGCAGGTCCTCGGCTCCAGTGGGATCAGTCTGTACCAGAAGAATATTTTGCTGAATACATGTATTGAGCAGTTCGCGTGCTGACTCGCGTGTTAAGCGGCCACGGAAACGATTCTTTGGGTTGACTGGATCACCAATGAAGTTAGAGACGCCAATAATTGTACGCCATGACCAGTTGCGGTCGATATAATCGAGGAACTGGATGAACAAAGGATCAAGCACATCCATAGTGGGAGCGCCATAGGGTGCCTGAGGATACTGGGCGTTTCCAGGATAGTTTACGGCGGGCATAGATCCTGTATTACCGCTTGAATATGGAGCACTGGGAATGGGTAACGAGCCAGTATTACCTGACACGCCATTGGATGTGAGCCCCCCTGGCACCAGGGGAACAAACTGGTTTGCGCTGCTTATTAGATCTCGGCTGACGGTTCCTGGAATACCGACAACAATAACATTTTTGTTCAAACGTAGCTTTAGACGAGCACTGATACGCGTGAAATCTTTATCGCCTGTCATTAAAACAAAGGTTGAAATGGTAGGTCGATCAAAGACGGTCTCAATAATATCCATCAGCATGTTCAGATCGACGGTGCTTTGTACCACAGTACTTTGCACAATCGTGCTGTTTCCGGAGTTCACGGCGGGCATATGACCGGTGTTTCCGGTATGAATAGTGGAATATCCTAAGGGACCTGTGTTGCTTGGGGCCAGAGACGTCCCAGTTGGTTGAGGTGTCTGATCATATGGGCGTTGTTGATAGGATGAGGAGCGGAACGCCTCGCGATTCTGATAATCCGTTGAATAATCATCATCGGGGATGCGTTCTTCGTCGAAATTCTCCTCCTCCATCTCATCTCTGGCTGGAGAAAGCGCATCGTCTGTCTCGTCTGACCATCCCTGGTTTAGCCCTTGTTGTGGCTGAATGGCTGGAAGCGAACCTGAACTGGCTGACATTCCACTAGGCCATGGGCGCGGGAAAGAGCCTGTATTCTGTTCTGCGACATAGCTCTGCGCACCAAGGGGGCCGGTTGGAGTATTGGAGGCATAGTGGATTGTCCCCATGCGTATGCGGTCACGTTGTTTGGCTGGGCAATCAACACGATCAATCATTGCAGCCGTCAAGCTACCTTTGAAGGGCTCGGGTTGACGTGACCAATCCGCATAAGCGCGAGCAACCATTACTGTTCCATAGCGACGAGCCACCGCGATCAACTCTTGTGGATCGGGTTCTCGTCGTTGAATATTTAGCATACTGTAACGTATGTTCTCAAAGTCAATGAATAAAGCAATATCTTCGGGCACAACCTTCTCCTCTCGTTGGGAGAAACCGCGCAGGCCAAGATTTATGATTGTTCAGGTGCTCGGATAACCTTACAGTAACCCTAATACTATGAGCATATCATACTTTATTAGTAAAGTCGAGAGGCCTACGCTTTACTTAGCGTACCATCCTATGGTATATTTCTTAAGTTAAGAAAGGACTGTTTACAAAGAGTATAAAGTCATGGAGCTAACAAAAACCCACCTTGATGATGCCGTTTGCCCGGTGGCCCGTACCGCTGCGATTATTAGCGGTAAATGGACCTTGCTGATCATACGCGATCTGGCCTCTGGCCTGAAGCGTTTTCATCAACTGGAGCGATCCCTTTGTGGCATTAGCCCCAAAACGCTTTCTGAACGGCTGCGCTCGTTAGAAGAGGAGGGGATTGTCATACGACAAACCTATGCCGAAGTTCCCCCTCGTGTGGAATACTCTCTAACTGAGAAAGGGCAGGATCTTGTTTCCGTTATTGATTGTATGCGCAGTTACGGAAAACGCTGGTTGTGCCAGGATAAACCTGCCTCTGAAAGAGGATAATACACTTTCCACCCGTTTCCCTGCTTAAAATGAGAGAGGAACCGAGAACGCCCCGGTTCCTTGATGCAAATGCCATACCTAATGAGTAGCGTTATAGAACGGACCCTACCAATTCTCGATCATACTGCGCCAGGAAGCGATGGAGCACACCATCATCAGCTGGGGTGTTTGCCGCAGCTGGCTGTCCTGCTTGCGCTTTTAGTAGTTCATACAAACTCGCGATATCATAATGCATTTGTACTAGAAGCTGGCCGTCGCTATTAAATCCTTCTACAACAAGGCCATCCTCTTCTTCATGGATTGCGATGCTCTTCGCGCCGATCTGATCCAGAACCTGACCGACAGCATGCAAAATGTTCGCATAACTGATTGTGGCCGGCATTGAAACCTCCCTAAATAGTCGGAGACTGTTTCGTGAAAGTCTGTAGACTGCTTTGTCGAACCGCAAAGCACCGTTGCTTTTCGCTTGGTGATTTGACAGTATTCCTACTCGATACCACACTCCGAATATTTTATCATTACGTACATGGCACGTCAAGTTCACCGTTTTATGGGTTTATGTAAAAAGACAACGATAAATGCATTTATTTCTATCTTTATTGTCCTTCCCCTTGTAGAGCCTGCTGATGCTGGATAGTTTGCTGAAGTACCTTAGCATAAGTTAGGGCTGAGGATGGAGATCTGCCTCTAGATCCCTCGGAAGGGGCAATTTTTCCAGCTTGCAAAAAATTGCCGCGAAAAAGTGTTGACAAGTTTCCGTGGATGTGGCATATTATGCAGGCACCGCGCGAAGCGAGGTGAAAACAAGATTGTACACTTAACAACTAAAGAATACATAGTTACTTCAATTTTGCTGAGCGAGCACGTTGGCACGCAAGTGTTCAACCGTGACGTGAGTCATATCGAGCTCGTGACAGTGAAGAAAGAAGACCGAGATCCCATACAACAAGGGTAACTAACAAGCAAGAAGCAGACAAGGCAGAACAAGCGAAACAGAGTACGAGGTGGATGCCTTGGCGCTGAAGACCGATGAAGGACGCGGAGACCGGCGAAACATTCAGGGGGAGCTGCATCCAAGCGATGAGCCCTGAGAATCCGAATGGGGCAACCCCTCCAGAGTCATGTCTGGAGACCTATCGCTGAACACATAGGCGATATGGAGGATCGTGGGTGAACTGAAACATCTCAGTAGCCTGCGGAAGAGAAATCAACCGAGATTCCCGTAGTAGTGGCGAGCGAACCGGGACGAGCCCAAACCATCTATTCCTTGTGAATAGGCGGGGTTGTAGGACTTCTATCAGCAGACATTTTCTTACTCGAAGGCATTGGAACGTGCCACCAGAGGGGGTGAGAGTCCCGTAGAGGACGAGAGAATGGCTGTGAGAAGTATCCTGAGTACCACGAGACACGTGCAATCTTGTGGGAAGCTGGGGGGACCACCCTCCAAGGCTAAAGAACTTCAGCGACCGATAGCGAACAAGTACCGTGAGGGAAAGGTGAAAAGTACCCCGAGAGGGGGATGAAAGAGTCCCTGAAACCACGTACTCACAAGCAGTCAGAGGCCACTGTCTCATGAGAGACTAAGGGCTGATGGCGTGCCTTTTGTAGAATGATCCGGCGAGTGCATCGCACGTTGCAGGTTAACCAGCGCTAAAGCTGGGGAGCCAGAGGGCAACCGAGTCTCAAACAGGCGTGTATGTAGCGGCGATGCGACCCGAAACCGTGTGAGCTACCCATGAGCAGAGTGAAGCGGATGTAACAGTCCGTCGAGGCTCGAACCCACCAGTGTTGCAAAACTGGGGGATGACTTGTGGGTAGGGGTGAAATGCTAATCGAACACGGAGATAGCTGGTTCTCCCCGAAATGTATTGAGGTACAGCCACCTGACACGACTATCCTGGAGGTAGAGCACTAGATAGGCTAGGGGCCCTGTGCGGGTTACCAACCCTACTTAAACTCCGAATGCCAGGACAGGATCCAGGTGAGTGAGACGGCGGGGGCTAAGCTTCGTCGTCAAAAGGGAAACAGCCCAGACCATCGGCTAAGGTCTCCAAATCGATGCTCAGTGTCAAAGGGGGTCAATGCGCCCAAACAGCCAGGATGTTGGCTTAGAAGCAGCCACCATTTAAAGAGTGCGTAATAGCTCACTGGTCGAGTGCAATGGCACCGACAACGTATCGAGGCTTAAGCATCGTACCGAAGCCGTGGAATATAGGACTACCTATATTGGTAGGGGAGCGTTCTCGACGCCTGAGAAGCCAGACCGCAAGGACTGGTGGAGGTAAGAGAAGTGAGAATGCCGGAATGAGTAGCGCAATGTCTGCGAGAACCAGACACACCGAATGCCTGAGGGTTCCTGGGCAACGTCAATCGTCCCAGGGTGAGTCGGGCCCTAAGCCGAGGGCGTCATGCCGTAGGCGATGGAAAGCAGGTCAGAGAATCCTGCACCGGAACGTTTCGTTATGAGCAATGGGGGGACGCGGTAGGGAAGGTGAGCCGATCGAATGGACAGGATCGGTGCCTCTGTTGAAGCGCGTGACCGAGGAAAATCCCGGACACAGATGCGTAACACGGAGGCCGAGCGCCCGCGAGGGTGCGGAAGTCATTGGTCCCCAGGCCGTCAAGAAAAGCCTCTCGCCAGAAATTGTTCCGCCCGTACCGCAAACCGACACTGGTAGGCAGGGGGAAATCTCCCCAGGTGATCGAGCGACCCTCTGTTAAGGAACTCGGCAAATTAACCCCGTACCTTTGGAAGAAGGGGTGCCTGCGTAGCTGTCGCTCTTCGGAGCGGTGGTGAGAAGGTTGCAAGAAATCGGCTCAAGCGACTGTTTACCAAAAACACAGGTCTCTGCGAACGCGAAAGCGGAAGTATAGGGGCTGACTCCTGCCCAGTGCCGGAAGGTTACGAGGAGTGGTGTGCGTAGCCACGAATCTAAGCCCCGGTGAACGGCGGCCGTAACTATAACGGTCCTAAGGTAGCGAAATTCCTTGTCGGGTAAGTTCCGACCCGCACGAAAGGAGTAACGACTTGAGCGCTGTCTCGACAGAGGACTCGGCGAAATTGAAGTACCCGTGAAGATACGGGTTACCCACGACAGGACAAAAAGACCCCGTGGAGCTTTACTACAGTTTGGCCTGGAAACGAAGTATGGTGTGCGTAGCATAGGTGGGAGCCGGAGAGAGCAGGCTTGTGGGCTTGCAGGAGGCAGCAGTGAAATACCACTCTCACCATGGTTTGTGTCTCACACGTCACCGTGATCCGGGACGTGAACAGGGCCAGATGGGTAGTTTGACTGGGGCGGTCGCCTCCCAAAGAGTAACGGAGGCGCCCAAAGGTTCCCTCAGGGTGGATGGACATCACCCTCTGTAGAGTGTAAAGGCACAAGGGAGCTTGACTGTGAGGCTGACACGCCGAGCAGGGACGAAAGTCGGGCTTAGTGATCCCACATTCCCGTGTGGAAGGAGTGTGGCTCAACGGATAAAAGCTACCCCGGGGATAACAGGCTTATCTTGCCCAAGAGTTCACATCGACGGCAAGGTTTGGCACCTCGATGTCGGCTCGTCGCATCCTGGGGCTGGAGTAGGTCCCAAGGGTTGGGCTGTTCGCCCATGAAAGCGGCACGCGAGCTGGGTTCAGAACGTCGCGAGACAGTTCGGTCTCTATCCGTCGTGGGCGTCGGAAAAGTGAGGGGAGTCATCTTCAGTACGAGAGGACCGAGATGGCTTGACCGCTAGTGCGCCAGTTGGGGGGCCTCCTCCAGAGCTGGGTAGCTACGTCAAGAAGGGATAAGCGCTGAAAGCATCTAAGCGCGAAGCCGACCCGAAGATAACTTTTCCCACTCTCTAGAAGAGTCAAGATCCCAGGAAGAAGACCTGGTGGATAGGCTGCGCGTGGACGCCTGGTAACAGGTGGAGCGGAGCAGTACTAATGATCGTACGGCTTGTTTCCCATTCTGTTTCTTCGCGAATGTGGTGAGTCCTTGTGGTGTGAGTGAGAGCGGTCTGAGATCGGATCTGAGCACGAGTGAGAGGACATCGCGGCATGGGGAGCAGGAGCAGGCCAGCGTGGCTCAGCAAAATTGAGGTAACTATGAATTCTTTAGTGTGATGTGTACAGACAAATAGCCGTCGTTATGCGATAAAACGTGTGACCTCGGTCTTTTTGTTTTTGGTTAGTTATTCATTTCCCTTCACCAAACATGGCAAGCGCGCAGTGAATCTCTTGCTGAACTTCGGTATCCTCTTCACTCATTAAGGCTGCCTGTAGCGCCTGGTATGCCTCCTGTCCCTGGAGCCTGCCCAGAGCCCATGCCGCGTGCCCACGGACCAACGCCTCCTGGTCGTGCAATGCGCCGATAAGGGCGGGCACAGCCCCTTGATTGCCACTATTGCCCAGGGCGACACAGACATTGCGCAGCAACCCCCGACGCTTGGTACGCTTGATGGGACTACGCCGGAAGCGCTCACGGAACTCCTCTTCACTTAGGGCTAGGAGTGGTATAAGCTCCGGTTCACTGCCCACGGCTGGTCGTTTACGGAATTCCTGGTGAGGCTGGAAGGTTGCCTGGCGCTCTGTGCTGCGGCGATTGACGGCCTCCAGGGCCACAAATTGAGGTTGCCCTTGCTGATCGCGTAGACCCAGGCGACGTTCCGCGACCTTGTTGACTGGACAGACCTCCTGACAGATGTCGCAGCCGAAGATATAGTTTCCTATCAATGGGCGGAGTTCAAGAGGAATGCTACCGCGCAACTCGATGGTCAAGAAAGAGATACAGAGCCGATTATCAAGCTCATAGGGGTTGGTGAGCGCGCCTGTCGGGCAGGCATGCAGGCATATTTCACAGTGTCCACAATTGGCTTTGAGTGGTTCATCGGGCTCGAGAGGAACATTCGTTACGATCTCGGCCAGAAAGAGCCATGATCCCCAGCCATGCGTCAGAATATTGGTGTTTTTTCCATACCAGCCCAGTCCCGCGCGTTGGGCCACAGCGCGATCTACCATGCGACCCGTGTCGACGAAGAGCCGAGCTTCGGCCTCGCCCCCCAACTCGCTGCGCGTATACTCCCTCAGCCACTCGGCAAACCGCTGTAGCTTTGGCTTAATGATGTCGTGATAGTCATCGCCCCAGGCGTAGCGCGCGATACGCCCACGTGGTCCCTCTCCCTCTTCGTTTCCTGGCTGCTCTGTCAGGTAGGTCATGCCCAGGGAGATAATCGATTGGGCCTCGGGAAGAAGCGCATTCGGGTGGCACGAGACATCTGCGCGCTCGCTGGTATACCAGGGCAATCCATCCATCAAGCCCCGGCTGATGCGC
Source organism: Ktedonobacter sp. SOSP1-52 (assembly GCF_016587395.1). Classification (NCBI taxonomy): domain Bacteria; kingdom Bacillati; phylum Chloroflexota; class Ktedonobacteria; order Ktedonobacterales; family Ktedonobacteraceae; genus Ktedonobacter; species Ktedonobacter sp. SOSP1-52. The sequence goes on along the minus strand of NZ_BNJH01000002.1, from coordinate 2,239,534 downwards.
TCTCTAATAATCCCTTTGGCCTCGGTAAAGGCTTCTGCCGTGGTGATGCGCACGGTGTCAAAGCCCAACTCGTAGGCGTATTCTTTTACAACTTGTGTCTCTAACATGCTACCATCGCTCTAGCGTTCTATAAAAGGGAAAGGTGGGGAGCGCAGAGGGGCGTCAGCCCCTCTGCGTCCCATCCCCATACCGCCGTAGGCGGTATGACTCTCTAGTTAGTAATCTCACGTTGTCGATTAAACCACCAGGAGATGCCCAGGAAAAGTACCAGGTAGGTGGCGATAACGAGGAGGGCATGGAGATTGCTCAATTGGGCAGTCTGCAAGCTAAACACGTATGCCGCCTGATTTTGTATCAAGGCCTCCAGGTTATTGCTGATAAAGAGATCGGGAAGCTGGCGGAGAATGTCGCCAATAATATTCTGGAAAAGGGGGGCGCTTAACAGAAGTGTTCCTTTTAGAATATTCTCCAGCACCCACCAGACAAGGGCTCCTGAGACTCCAGCTGCCGAGTTGCGCCCTATAGTTGCCAGGGTCAGGGCGAGTATACCATACCAGAAAAGATTTAGGATCTGAGCCAGGAGATAGAGCAGGAAGTGCCAGGCCCAGGTCGCATCCACAAAGTCCAGGTTTGTGGCGTTTCCGATGACAAGGTTCAGGACGGTACTACTGATCAGGCCCGCCAGAAAGAGCAAGAGAAAACCTAGTATGCTTGAGAAAAGGATCGCTCCTACCTTGGCGCACAAAAATTGGGCGCGTGTCGGACCACGTGTATAAATCAGGCGTACTGTGCCCACATTATACTCGCCACCTACAATTGTACCAGCGAGTATGACGATGAGGATAAGCCCACCAAATTGTATAAGTTGCGTGATGGTGTTTATCGCATCGGGCAGGCCCAGCACACCGTTATATTGTTGCAATTGTGCTTGCTTCTGAGCCTCGGCGCGTGCCAGATCCTGCGCGTTTGCCGGGTGGTCGAGACAATATGGTGGCTTGAGCTGCCCGTGAGTTGTGCAGTGAGGGGGAAGCCAGTTGCGCGTTGGGGTGCTTGCCAGAAAGAGTGCAGGTAAGGCGATACCCACGAAAGAGAGTACCATCAAAAGCATGCCTACTATGAGGAGCACTTTAGACATTCCACGCCGGCGGAGCTTATAGAGTTCTACGCCGGTCAGACGTATAATCACACTCAGGTAGTCCTGACGTCCCATGACAACAGTGTCACGCCGTGGTGGGGTCTGCGAGGAAGTCGCAATGCTGGCTTCATATTCATGTTGGGCCTGGCTATCCATGTTTTTTCTCCCCTTCCAGGACCTGGTTGTCTTCGTGTATGGTGGCATCTGCGTGCGCAACATGCTCGGCCAGTGCCTCCATGCCAGTATGGCTGCCTGCTCCACCCGTGGTAACTTCAAGGAAGACATCCTCCAGGTTCCCCTCGCGCGGGCGGATCTCCGCGGCAAAGATGTCATTGTGCGCAAGCAGGGCATTGACCTCGGATGAGTGGGTGATGGGCGCCTCGATGAGGAGTACTAGCTGCATGTCCCGCTTGTTCTCCAGCTTTACTCCGTGCAGCCAGGTGGGTGCGTGTTCCTGGTGCTGCTGTATGATAGCGAGGGCGCGCTCGCTTTCTTGTGGCGTATTTAGTCGAACTTCAATCATCTCGCTTGTCTGGAGCAGAGTGGCAACTTCACCCTGCTTGAGTAAGTTCCCTTTTTGCATGATCGCGACGCGGTTACAGACCTGTTGGACCTCGTGGAGCAGATGGCTGGAGAGGAAAATGGTCTTACCTAACTCTGAGAGGCGCTTGATTAACTTGCGAATCTCAATCATACCGGCTGGATCCAGGCCGTTGGTTGGTTCGTCGAGTAGGACTAGCTCTGGATCGGTCAGGAGCGCGGCGGCGATGCCCAGACGCTGTTTCATGCCAAGCGAATACTGGCGGAAGTTTAACTTCTGGTAGGAGCGCAACTCAACTATTTCAAGCACCTCGGCCAGGCGGCGATCATTGGATTTCCCGGACATCATGCCCGAGGTTGCCGCTACAACGCGCAAGTTATCGAGTCCAGAGAGATAAGGGTAGAATACTGGCGTCTCTACAATCGCCCCTACACGTTGCAGAATATGGGGCAGTTGGTGCGCGTTATCCATCCCAAAAATGATCGCCCTGCCGGCTGTTGGACGAATCAGGCCCAACAGCATACGAATGGTCGTGGTCTTTCCTGAGCCATTGGGACCCAGGAAGCCAAATACATCTCCGCGCATGACTTGTAGGTGTAGATCATTGACCGCCACCAGATTTCCAAAAGCCTTGGTGAGTCGATTGGTGCTAATCACAATATTTTTGTCATAAGAAGGAGAAATATACTTCACCGGTTGCTCCCTCTGGAGAAAAAGCTTCTTTTCATATCCCACTTTCTTGCTCGAAGATGAATATGCTCCATTGCCTCAACTTGAAACGAGTTTACACAGATTTCAGGCGTCATCCTTCGCCGCTGACAGTATGCATGCTTTTGTGGCTGGTGGCAAGTCCTTTGGTTTTATCTCGTACACTAGAAATGTTGAAGAATTTCCATGTATAAGGCCTCTCATGCTGCTTCCAGCAAACCATGCAAGGAGTCTAACATGCAAGATCAAGATCCTAGGAGCCATCTTCCTGATAAGTCAACGGTGCCGTTGTCCGGACACGCACATCCTCCGATGCATGAGGATGAAGCGCAGGGGCCACCCACTGTTGAGAAACAGGAGCCAATTATATCAAGCTCATCAACCTCCCCGCCTGAAGGCGATGTTGTCCTGGCAGATACCATGGCAGACAAGATTTATGAGGCGCCTGTCTATGAAACGCTCCATGCGTACGATGAGCTTCCCCGTTCTTCAGAATCGGCCACCCCCCCATCCTCACAGGAGTATAGCTATCCACCACCTCTGATTGATGAACTACATCCATCATTTGAACACGAGTATGCCAGCTATCATTATCCACCACCTCTGGCGGAGCCTTCGCCACCCCAGAGCTTTTGGGCACACAAGCCTGCGCGCTTCTGGTTGGTAGTGGGAACGCTAGTACTCCTCCTGGTTGCGCTACCCATCGTTCTATTGCAGGGGATCTCGTACTTAAATCGCCCTACAGCGATGAAGACGCTTGACACCTTTTGTGACAGTCTCGTGCATGAGCAATATCCCCAGGCATATGAGCAGTTTGGACCCGGTTTACAATCGAGATTGCCGCGTACGCGCTTTATTGTATTGCTGGCGCAGGATCGGGTGGTAAAGTGTACCCATGGAGTCGCCGATGAAAATAACTCACCGATTCGCGTAAATTTGAATCTTGTTCATGACTCCCAAGGGATTAATAACGACATGGTAACTGTAAAGCGAGAGGCGGATAATGAGTGGAAAATTGAAGAGGTGCAACGAGCTAATAACAGGTAATGAGGAAAGGCGCGCTGAGAAACTGCTCAGCGCGCCTCTTGTTTATTTCGCAACACAACTTGATTAGAGCATGGGAATTTTGACACCCTTTTCCTGGGCGCAGTCGATAGCCTCATCGTAGCCCGCGTCCACGTGGCGAATAACGCCCATGCCAGGATCATTAGTCAGGACGCGACTCAGGCGCTGCGCGGCCTCTGGTGTTCCATCGGCGACGATGACCTGTCCAGCATGCATCGAGTAGCCAATGCCGACCCCACCCCCATGATGCAATGAGACCCAGGTCGCGCCAGAGGCCGTATTGACCAGGGCGTTGAGCAGGGGCCAGTCGGCGATGGCATCGCTACCATCCTTCATAGACTCGGTCTCACGATAGGGTGACGCCACCGAACCGCTATCCAGGTGGTCGCGCCCGATAACGATAGGAGCCTTCACAATACCTTTGGCAACCAGGTCATTGAAGAGTAGCCCGGCTTTGTCGCGTTCACCATAACCAAGCCAGCAGATGCGCGCGGGCAGACCCTGGAATTGGATTTTCTGCTGAGCCAGGGTGATCCAGCGTTTCAGGGACTCGTTTTCTGGGAAGAGGTTGAGCAGAGCCTCATCGGTGCGATAGATATCCTCTGGATCGCCTGAGAGGGCTACCCAGCGGAAGGGTCCCTTGCCCTCGCAGAAGAGGGGACGGATGTAGGCTGGAACGAAGCCTGGGAAGTCGAGGGCGTGCTGTTCCCCTGCCGCCAGGGCCTGTCCACGCAGGTTATTGCCATAATCAAAGACGACCGCGCCCTGGCGCTGCATCTCCAGCATGGCCTGAACATGCAGAACCATAGAGCCCATTGAGCGCTTGATATACTCCTGGGGATCGCGTGCGCGTAGTTCTGCGGCCTCCTCCATACTAAGCCCGGCTGGAATATAGCCATTGAGGGCATCATGGGCCGAGGTCTGGTCGGTGACCATATCGGGAATGATGCCACGGCGTACCAGCTCAGGATAGATCTCGGCCGCGTTACCAAGCAAGCCAATTGAGAGGGGCTGACCCTGGCTACAGGCCTCGCGTACCTGGTCAAGAGCCTCATCAAGCGTGCTGGCGATCTCGTCGCAATAGCGAGTGTCCAGGCGACGCTGGATGCGGGTGACATCAGGCTCTACCGCGAGGCAGACACCCTCGTTCATTGTGACGGCCAGGGGCTGGGCACCTCCCATTCCGCCCAGGCCAGCGGTGAGAATAAATCTACCTTTGAGGGTCCCGCCAAAGTGCTGGCGTGCCGCCTCGGCAAAGGTTTCATAGGTGCCCTGGACAATGCCCTGTGAGCCAATATAGATCCAGGAACCGGCTGTCATCTGGCCATACATGGTCAGCCCCAGCGCCTCCAGGCGGCGAAACTCATCCCAGTTGCCCCAGTGCGGCACGAGATTTGAGTTGGCGATCAGGACGCGGGGAGCGTCTGGATGTGTGCGAAATATACCAACGGGCTTGCCTGATTGTACGAGGAGCGTCTCGTCATTCTCCAGTTCGCGCAGCGCGCGAACAATCGCGTCAAAGGCTGCCCAGGAGCGTGCGGCGCGCCCCGAGCCTCCATAGACGACCAGGTCATCTGGGCGCTCGGCAACTTCGGGATCCAGATTATTCATTAACATGCGCATTGCGGCCTCTTGCTGCCAACCTTTGCACGAGAGGTTCGTCCCTCGTGGTGCGCGCACTGGTCGGGGACCCGCGAGACCTGGCTTCTTTGCCGGGTTTGTATCTGGCATGTGTATCATTCCTTTCCTTATTCGGGTTAGTGAATCTGTACTGAGTATATACCAAATAGAGGGTAGCGAGGTCAAATGCAAGCAGGCACCTGGCGATGTGACTATGAGGCATGGCGCGTCTTGGCACTGCTCGCTTCTGCTTGTTCGCAATTGTTACCTTATGCTATAATCTTACGGAGAAAAGTATCCTTTCTGTGCGCTTATCACGTACATAAAGTCGCAATCATAGAAGGCTGTGGGCGCCTGCCCGGTGCCGGTGTATATTTACATGTCTTATCTACGATTCAAAGATCTTACTCCGAACCCCATCCCCATTCGGGGACAAGCCTTCACTGGCGTGTCTAGCGCTTCCCCCATTCGGGACAAGCGCGCTCAGGGTTTTCGGATCAGAAGTAAGTTTAGCGCTTATTATGAAGATTTGAAGGGCCGCCCGTCGTGGCGTAAGCCGATACTGTCTCCCCTGCTCCCTGCGCCAGTCACCATATATGTGGATTGGGCTGGTATGTGGGATGCTCAGGAAAGGACCTTAAAATGCTTGATCCCGATAGCGAATTGTCACCTCGATACCAATCGGTAACCACAACACCAGACTGGTATCAAACCAATATCCCTTGTCAGGTGGGCTGTCCGGCACATACCGACGTGGCTACCTACATCGGTCTCATTTCCCAAGCCCGTTTCGACGAGGCGTATCTGCTCAACCGCAAAGCCAACATTGTGCCAGGCGTGCTGGGTCGTACCTGTGCGCGTCCATGTGAGCCTGTCTGTCGCCGTAATAAGGTTGATGGCAAGCCGATCTCCATCTGCTGGCTGAAGCGCGCCTCTGCCGACCATCGCGAGTATCGCCACCATGCTGAGCGTCCTCCGGTTACGAAGGATAAAAAGGTTGCGGTCATTGGCGGTGGCTCGGCTGGCCTGGCCTGCGCACGTGATCTGCGTGAGCTGGGGTATCCTGTGACTATGTATGAGCAGTACCCTGTCGCTGGTGGCGTGATGATCAACGGTATTCCCGTCTGGCGTCTGCCTCGCGATGTCACGCGCGAAGAGTGCGATGAATACATGGCCGACCTGGGTGTGGAGGTCAAATATAACACACGCGTCGGTCGCGACGTACAGCTTACAGACCTCCTCAAGGAGTATGACGCCGTCTACATTGGCGCGGGCTGCTACATTCCAAATCCGATGACTGGCCCCGATAATAAGGTGGTCAAAGGCGCTGATCTCTATGGCGTCGAGGATGGTATTCGCCTCCTTGATAAAACCAACTTCGGTGAGCCTGCCTTCATTGGGAAACGCGTAGCGATCATCGGCGCGGGCTTTACCGCGATGGACTGCTGTCGTACCGCGATCCGCTTTGGTGCGGAGAAAGTGTACGTCATGTATCGCCGCTCTGAAGAGGAGCAGCCTGCCGACGAGTACGAAGTCGACGAGGCCAAGTTCGAGGGCGTGGAGTTCCAGTACCTCGTTTCACAGACTGAGGTGCTCTCGAAGGATGGCGTGCATGCAAGCGGTGTACGCTTCGTGCGCAATAAGCTGGGTGATCCCGATGCCAGCGGTCGCCGCCGTCCGATCCCTGTCCCCGGCACTGAGTTTGAGATCGAGGTTGATAGTGTTATCCCTTGCTTTGGTCAATATAGCGATACGACCTGGCTGCAGGCCGAGGAGCTTGGCCTGGAGGTCAACAAGTGGGGGGTGCCGCTGATCGACGTTGAAACCTGGATGACGAGCCACCCCGGCCTCTTTGCCGGTGGTGACTATACTCAGGGCGCGCGTAACCTGATCTCGGCCGTGGGTGATGGTCGCGATGCCGCTGGTGCGATCAATCGCTACCTGGGCGGCCAGGACCTTCCGGCGGAGCCCGCGGAAGAGATTGAGCTTCCTGACTATCGCCGTGGCATGGTCGACAACTATGAGTCGATTCCTCACCAGTTGATTCCATCCCTGCCGCTGTCCGAGCGCTATAGTCATACACGCGAGACCGAGACTGGTTACTCTCCACAGGAAGCCGTCGTACAGGCGCGCCGCTGCCTCCAGTGCCAGTTGAATATTATGATCGACCCCTCGATCTGTATTCTCTGTTCTGGCTGTGTTGACATCTGCCCTTATGACTGCATCAGCATGGAGGGCCTCTCACGCGTAGTGAAGGGTGATCCTATGCACCAGGGCACAAACACCTGGGAGGGTGGCGCGGACATGATCATCGACGAGGAGAAGTGCATCCGTTGTGGTCTCTGCGTCGTGCGCTGTCCGACAGACGCCATCAGCATGGTCCAGTTTGAGGTATCCAGCCCCAACAGCCGCTGGAGCGTCTCGAAGATTCCTATGCTCAACGTATAATAGTACGAAGTCAAAGAGCGGGTGACTGGTTCTACATATAGAACCAGTTACCCGCTCTTTTTGCCAGTTACCAACCAAAGCTATCGAACCAGCGCCCCGCGCGATAATTCTCTAATGCCTGGCGCACGTAGGGAATGATATTTTCTGGCAAGCTAGTAAGCGGATACCAGGCTAATTCATCGCATTTATGTGGTTCGTTGTTACGTAGCTCTCCGTGCCAGCGCTGTGCCGCCAGGAAGAAGTCAATACGCTCGTCTTCGGCTCGGCGATGCATGATGCCGACGACCTGCAAATCCGCAGGACTGATCTCAATGTTCGCCTCTTCATATGCCTCGCGGATCATGGCCTGCTTGACCTCTTCTCCGCCATCAAGGTGGCCTGCGATAACACTATAGTTGCCATCCTCGTAGCCCGTGTTATAACGCCTTAAAAGGAGTATAGATTGCTCCTGAACGAGAAAGAGATGAACGGCCACTGGCAACGTCGTGTGAACTGTAGACATAAGCTTTCTTCCTATTTACAATGTGAAAATATATTGCTTTTATTATTTCTATTGATGAGAGGTAAAGATGGAAAAACACCTCGTACAACTGAGCAAGACAATGGCGTATGTCCTGCGCCATGATCCACAGAGCCACGGGCTAACTCTTGACGCGGAGGGATGGGTCTCGCTTAAAGATCTGCTGGCCGCTCTGCGTCAGCAACGGAGCTACTGGGCCACGCTGAAGGAGGCCGATCTGCTGGCAGTACTGGAGCAATCTGAGAAGCAGCGCTTTGAGGTGCGCAATGGCAAGATTCGCGCCTACTATGGTCATTCCGTACCTACAAAAGTCGAGAAGCAGCCAGCAACACCTCCAGAGATCCTCTATCATGGCACTACGCCCCAGGCAGCCAATCTGATCAAAGGCCAGGGGCTGAGTCCTATGAAGCGCCAGTATGTACACCTCTCTGCCGATGAAGAGACGGCACTGGTCGTCGCGCGCAGGCGCACAAATCATCCAATCATTCTCAAGATCCATGCGCGCAAGGCCGAGGCGAATGGCGTCCGTTTCTATCTGGGTAACGATATGGTGTGGCTTGCTGAGCCGATACCCTCGGATTATATCCAGTTTGGTTAACACCTCGCGCCTGCGGCGCTCGCCTTGATAGAACTTATGCTGCATGTGCAGAGCCTACGGCTCTGCACATGCAGCATAAGTTCTATCAGAAAAAATGTTTAGTGTGCTTTGTGGTCTGCTACTTTTTGGCGGAGGAACTCGAGGACGACGCGGTCGATACGAGCGTCTTCAAACCAGCGTTCTTCCAGGTTCTCGCGGCCGCTAAAGGCGCGGAAGGCTTCGCGTGTAGGTTCATCATAGCGACTGGTGATAGGGCTCTGATAATCGCCTGTGATGGTGAGGAGCTTTTGCAATTCCTGAGCCAGGGAGGCATCGATAGTCAAGATGTCGGCGGGATCAGGGCGGAAGAGATAGAGTTTGTGAAGTTCAAGAATGCGTTTGAGTTCATCGATAGGGGTTGGATGGTCATCGACGCGCAGGTCAATGAAGCGGTCGGTATAACCACCATAGCCCGCGCCCTCTTTTACGACAAGTAGGGCCGCTGATTGCTGTCCGCGACCATCGCCACCGGCTGCCTGGCCCGCAGCCAGGGCTGCCAGCAGACGGTCACAGAGAAGTCCACCCGTCTCCTCAAAGGTTCGTGCCATGGCCTCGACGGTGTCTCCACTGACCAGGATATTCCCCTGGCAGGCATAATGCTCGCCTGTGAGCCCACCCGCCCAGTGAAAGCAGCGTTCGCCTGTAAAGCTTACTGGCTGGCCCGTCATGCCAATGATGCCAACCTGGCGATCCGCTCGCCCTTCGTCGCCTGCCAGGAGTTGCTCCAGGGTTTCCTGGGCGGAGCGTCCCGCCGCCAGGTGTTTGAGTCCCTGGATTCCATAACTGGTGTTCGCCAGGGCCTGGGTGGCGATGGCGCCAATTCCGGCTTTGGCCCAGGGGACGACCGCCCCCACCGAGAGGAATTTGGATTGTACGGCTATGCCGAGCTCACCGCGCTCTGGATCTCTTGCGACTATCGAGTAGGTCATATGCAGCCTCCATCAATACATGGATTAGTGCGGTCATTATAGCATGCCCATCTTATTCTGCCTATATGCTCGCTTGCTATAGTTTTTGTTAGCCTGATAGTCATGTGTGTGCGTCTGAATGGCTATGCCTTACAGATTGTTTATTTACGCCTGCTTAACTGTGAATCTCATGAGAAAACACCTTGACAATTATCGCTGTTTTGCGCAAAATTGTAAAAAGCCCCGAAACCATGAGAGAAGCTTCTCCTAGGAAGCGTATATCTTATTACAGTGAAAGGGCTTGTACCATTGATCAGTGTATTTCACTCCTTGTATATTGTTGGCAGGCTTGTTTTTTGTTTACCTGCAAGGAGCGAGAATACACAGGTCTGCAAGGAGCAAAGATGGTGCGACATGATTGGTCTGATGATGACCTGGCCCGACGGTTGCATGAGCGTGATCCAGAAGCGTTGGAAACCCTCATCACCCGCTACTCTCGTGAAGTATTTTATTTTATCCGTGTCGTCCTCGATGGCATTGGGGTAGCTCAAGACGCTGAGGAGTGCGTCAACGACCTTTTCGTAGCTGTCTGGCAGGAAATTGATACCTTTGACGCCAGTCGAGGGACATTGCGCACCTGGTTGACCATGCGGGCGAAGTATATTGCTTTGGATCGCAGGCGCCAGCTGTGTCGTAGGCAAACGCATACCCTGCAATCCGCTGAAGAAACCCGTCAGTGGAATTCCTCAGATGGTAGTGGAAGTCGTAAATTTTCTGGTTGGGGCGAGACAGATGCGCGTGTAGCGCTTCCTCCTCATCCAGAGACCAGTATGGAGAACCTGTTAGAGCAAAGTGAGAGACGCGAGGAACTGCGTCTCGCCCTGGCGACGCTGCCTGAGCTCGATCGTTACCTTATTTACCAACGCTATTTTAAGTTTGCTAGCACCGAAGAGCTAGCGAAGAAGACTGGGCTGACCCGTCACGCTGTAGATACCCGTTTGTGGCGGGCGCGAAAGAGCTTACGAGAAACGCTCAAGGAGCACGCCCATGAGTATGAGCGAATTTGATCGACGCTTGCAGGAGCCAGATAAAGATCCCTCTGCACTCTATGTGGAGAAAGAGGGACGGCTACCAGATGACTTTTCGAAAGAAGATCTAGACTTTGCCCATGAGTTACAGGGGCTCTTCTCACCTGCGGATGAGGAGCTGCCTCCCTACTTTGTGCAAACGCTGCTAGACGCGGAGAATAGTCGTTTCCAGCCCGCTACTCAAGGACTAGAGCAGCGAACATACGCTCGTGTGTTTCGTCGCCTACGCCTGCATCGCCACCTTTTTCGCTTCTCGCTTTGGCAGTGGGTATCTCAAATGGCTCCGGTACAGCGTCCTCTGGCTGTTGTGGCTTCTTCTTGCTTTTTATTTATGCTGGCTACAATGATGGCCACAGGCAACGCCTTTGCCTCGGGAGTCATCTATCTCGTTGCGGGACCGCATGCAGGCGTGGTACAGACACGCTTGCTTCCCAAAGAGTTGGATGCAGCAAAGACCCCTCCACAGCCGTTGCGGGCAAATATTGAGAATGAACCAAAGCAGATTAGCTTTCTGGAAACCGTTTCACGCCTGCAATTCCCCCTCTACTGGCCGAGTTATCTGCCCGAGAACTATACGATGGAGGAGGCCTACCTGATCCAGAACCAGGGTGTGTTCTGGACGGATGGCCCCGTCCTGCAGTTAGTGAGCCATTATTCAGCACCTGGTTTGAAACCGCATGGTTCGGGAAAAATTACCATCTGGGAATTGAAGCCACGAGTCAAGGTTATTCAAAATGTTTCGCTTGGTTCGGCACATGAGCTACGGATTGGTCCCGATGGTCAGGCGGCTATCACTGTTGATGGTAACTGGGTGTATAATCTGGATAATAGTACCCATGAGTGGGTTCATGATGGTCAGATTGAGTTGATCTATGAACGCAATGGCGTGATCTTTTGGATTCAGGGCGATCAACACGATGGAGTCACGCAAGATGTACTTAGCCAGATTGCTACACAGTTAAACCAGTTTAATGTACAGCGCGTCTTCCAGACCATGGGGCATGTGAATAGTTTCCAGCAAAGTACAGAATATCCTGCCTGGATGGTGCGAACGCTGCTCGTGGATAAAGATAATCCCGATGGTCCTTCGCTCCTGGTGCTTCCGCCTGATGGGTCTACACCAACAAAAGATCAACGTGGCGTCGATAACTCGCCCTGATATGCTATAAATTTTTGATCTGTTGAAGAGTGAAGATGGGGAGTGCAGAGGGGCGTCAGCCCCTCTACGTCCAATTGAAGAGTGAAGGTGGGGAGTGCAAAAGGGCGTCAGCCCCTCTACGTCCAATTGAAGAGTGAAGGTGGGGAGTGCAAAAGGGCGTCAGCCCCTCTACGTCCAATTGAAGAGTGAAGGTGGGGAGTGCAGAGGGGCGTCAGCCCCTCTGCGTCCAATTGAAGAGTGAAGGTGGGGAGTGCAGAGGGGCGTCAGCCCCTCTGCGTCCCATTCCCCTGTCGCCGCAGGCGGCAGACATAAGAAAAAAACGAGTGTATGTGAAAAAAAGAGGCGCCGCGCTGGAGAGAACCAGGAGGCACCTCTTTCTCTTTTTACTACTTGCTTGTTTGCCGCTGATATTCTCAGGATGTTTGAATACAGCTGCTCCTCCGGTAACGATAAACTCTCCATTGCTGGGGACGTATAACATGACGCCCTATCCTGGTGGGCAGGTTTCCGGGCAGCTGACGCTTGGCGACCTGGCACTGCCTTCCGCTCCCAATCCACTCTTTGCCAGCACTTCAGCCGACCTGGCGCTCGATAGCGCGCTCTGGGGCCAGCCTGTGGTTTTTGATAACCACTTCCAGGTTCACGCCGATGAACTGACCGAGGTGCCCCTGCCTGAGAACGGTGGGGTGACCGATGATGGCAAGACGATTACTATGCACCTGCGCCCCGATCTCCGCTGGTCGGATAATCAGCCTATACAGGCCGCGGATTTTCGCTTCTGGTGGCGCTTAAACCAGGACCCTCAGACGGGGGCGATCCTTCGATCAGGCTATGATCAGATTGACTCCATTGAAACGCCTGATGCTTTAACTATGGTGCTACATATGAAGCGCCCCTTTGGCCCCTATCTCTTTTATCTCCCGCTTGCCGCGCCTGAACATGCCTGGGGACACCTGCGCCCAATTGATTTGCAGAACATCGTCTCCATTTATCAAGCCCCGCAGGTGACGAGTGGTCCTTATCAAGTCGAGCGCTTCGAGCCAGGAAAACGCTATGTGCTGACGCCTAATCATGCCTATCACTCAACGCTTTTTCATGGTCCCTACCTGGCTGGTATCACTTACCAGGTGTATCCCTCCGTGCAGACTCTGTCTCAGTCCGTCCGCCAGGGCACGCTCACAATCGCGCAAGGCTATCAAGAGCCAGATCTTCCACTTTTGCGCGGCTTGCCGGGAAGGGTGCAGCAGGTGAGTGTTCCGACCGCCTCATATGCCCACTTGGATCTGAATCTCGACCATCCACTCCTGCAAGACCTGCGCGTGCGCCAGGCACTACAAGCGGCAATCGATGTCTGTGGATTGCTACACGACGTCCTGAAGGATTCTAGTTGTCAGCGACGCGTCAACCAGGTTGAGCCATCCCCCTCGTTGTACTATGATGCGGCGCTTCCGACCGCGAAATATAATCCCGCGCTGGCCCGCCGTTTGCTGGCCCAGGCAGGTTGGAAAACCAACCGCACAGGTATCTTAGAGAAAAACTCACAGCCGTTTATGTTACGCCTGGTGACAACATCGCAGGATCCAGTGCGCCTGGCTGTGGCACAAGTACTTGAGCGCGACCTGCGTGCAATTGGCATTCAATTGACGATCATAACCTATGATCTGAACAGTTTCTTTGGGCTTTCTACCAGGGGAGGCGTGCTAGCGACGGGCAAATTTGACCTGGCGCTGTTCACCTATTTTAATGGCCCCGAGCCTGATGAGGCCTACAGCGTCTTTCACTCCTCCCAGGTGCCAGGTGAGCAGCAACCAGGCGGGAGTAACTATGGACGCGTGCGCGATGCCCAGCTTGACCAGGCTTTGGAGCAAGGCCGCTCACTGGTCGCATTCTCCGCGCGCCATGAGGCTTACCAGCGTTTTCTCGCGCGCCTGAATGCCCAGGTCTATATGCTGCCGCTTTACTGTGAGCTGAATCTGCTGACGGTTGATGCCCACCTGCATAATATCTTTCCGGATGCCAATCCCTCCTTGAATACCTGGAATATCGCTGACTGGTGGTTGAGTTCCTAGTGAGGAGGGTTTACTACTTATCCGAAAACCCTGAGCGCGCGTGTCCCCGAATGGGGGAAGCGCTAGACACGCCAGTGAAGGCTTGTCCCCGAATGGGGATGGGGTTCGGAATAAGATCTTAGATGGTGATTTTTGTGTCAAAGCGAAAATTGGTAGATAAAAGCGTTTCATTTTGTCTTCTTATGCAATATATATAGTAGAGATAGGGAAAACAGCAGGAACAAAATCGGCCTTAGCTGTGTTCCCTATAGGGTATGGAACTCCGCGAAGAAATGCTTCGCATAGAAATGCACAGTGATGGTATATCATAATCTCCACTGGCTCATTCTGGAACATTAAGCACTGCAACTTTTTTGCGCTCTCATCCGTATTGTAGATGGCTGAGAGAAAGCAAACGGTGTTGATGGAAATGGTTGTTTTGTATATCAGGTTGAGATTATGGGTTGTCAGAGCGTTCCTCTAGACAATGCTGTGTTTCATCTGGTATGCTATTTATGGGCTGGAAGAGTCCTATAGGGAGTAATCCCTGTCAAAGCCTGATAGCTCGCTTAGCGAGCATGCAAGAAGCAAAAAGCTTTTCGCTATAGGGTGCTTCACCAGTTGGAGGATTCGTCTGATGCGTGTAAAAAACCACGTTGAGGACGCTTCGTTGGCAATGACGGCAGCGGAGCTACTTCCCACCTCAAAGGAGAGGCCAATGAAAACTGCTAAGGACAAAAGTTTGAAGGCTCGTGGTTTGACTCGTGGTTTGACCAATCTACGTATTCTACGTCAACGCCAGGGAATAAGCCTGAGCCAGTTAGCTAATCTCAGTGGTCTTCGTCGAGATACTATTACTTCTTTGGAGACAGGGCGTGTCGAGGCTCAGCCATACCATTTGCGTATGCTAGCTCGTGTCCTGGGTGTTCCAGCGCTTGAATTGGTTTCTTAATCGTCACGCAGAGCATACATTTCTGTATGTATATGTGTGAATATAGGTCTCGACTCTAATCTGAGAAACGCACAGAAGGGCATCTGTTTTCTTCTTCTCTAGATGCCCTGGGTATAATATATTCTTCTTTTGCTCTTCCGCGCAGGGGCTGTCGCTTTTGCCCCCGCGCCAGGAATGAGATATCTTCCTTTTCTCGTTGCATATGACTTTTCGCGCCTACGGCGCTCACTAATACACAGAGAAGTGCGGATTGAGCGGGCAGAAGCCCGCTCAATCCGCACTTCTCTGTGTATCAAAAGAGGCTATCGTAGAAGGGGAAGATTGTCATGTTCCAGACCAAGACCCGAAAAACGGTTCTGCTGGGCACATGCCACCCCTCTCATTCTTCATATGAAGACGAGAGAGGTGAAGAGCTCTATGCCTCTAGAGCGAATAGTCGCCGTTGTGGGCATCTTCCAGATAACGGGCCAGCAAGGTAATACTCGCTTCTAGATCGGCCTGGTGGATCATTTCGTTGACCGTATGGACGTAGCGGGTAGGTGTCGAGAGCGTGATCGTGGGTGAGCCTTCGCGTGTTCGCTGCATCGCTCCCGCATCTGTCCCGCCCCGTGGCAGCACCTCAAGCTGATGGGGAATGTTGTGCTGCTTCGCCAAATCGCGGAAGTGCCGCACGAGCTTATGGTTGGAGATATGCGACGAGTCGAAGACTTTGATGGCGGTGCCATCGCCCAGTCGTGTGACCGCATCCTGATCAGCGCCACCAGGGATGTCCCCCGCCAGGGTAATATCCAGCGCTACGCTCACATCCGGTTGAACCTGATAGGCGGCAGTGGCTGCGCCACGCAGGCCTACCTCTTCCTGGACCGTGGCGACGGCATAAATAGTCACCTCATGGTTCCGCAGAGCGCGCAAGGCTTCGAGCATCACAAAGAGGCTGGCGCGGTCATCCAGTGACTTGCTGACGACCATATCGCCAACGACTTCCAGCGTGCGATCCATCGTGATCATATCGCCCACTTCTACTTTTGCACGCACCTGTTCGCTTGACAAGCCGAGATCAATAAAGAGATCATCGATTTTCGCCGCCGCGGGTTTCTCATTGCCTAACAGGTGAATAGGCTTGCTCGCTGGCATCAGGACTCCCCGTAAGGTCTGGCCCGCAAAGCCGTGGACCAGGACACGCTGAGCAAAGAGCACGCGGGCATCAAAACCACCCACCGGCTGAATACGGATGAATCCCTGATTATCAATATGCTTGACGATGAAGCCAATTTCATCCATATGTGCAGCCAGCATGACACGACGCTCACTTTTGCCTCGCTTCAAGGCGATGATGTTGCCCATGCGATCAACGCTGACCTCGTCAGTAAGTGTGCGCAGTTCTTCCAGGATCAGGGCGCGCACCTGGTCTTCACGCCCTGAAATACCAGGTGTTTCCGCGATTTTTTTCAGCAATTCAATATTGAGTGCCATTCTTACTCTCCTCTTACTTTGTAACTCGATGTGTCTCTGTGCAGGACACAGGCGCGGTGTATGGGCTCTTCAAAGTCATACTCCTCTTCCATAGGTTTACAACACCAGCGAAAGTTTGTCCAGCCCATATGCAAGCAAGACTGGCATGATCTTAACAGGTTGAGCCAACAGATCAGATTATCTTTCATCCAGCAGGAATCTCATCGACAAGCGCTCAAGTATATGCAGGGGCTGATGAGCCAGGTAGAGCGAAAAAAAAACGGGTGGCAAGTGGCAGAAGAGGTAGGGCAAGCTACTCCCTTATTGTGCTTTGGCACCCACACGCCCTAAGATCACCGATGTGCTGACTTCCCCCAAATCCCCAAAAGTGTTGACTATTTGCCCCAAATGCTCCACAGATCTCACCGCTATGATGAGCAGATACGAATCCTCTCCCGTAATCTGATAGCCCTCACGTACTTCTGGCGTCCGTTCCGCTAACGCCGCAACTTGCTGGCAATGCTCTTTATCAGCAGCGATGCGCAAAATGGCCTGCATGCCAAGTCCTAGCTTAGTCACATCTACAGCCGCATGATACCCAGTCACTACCCCCGTATCTTCGAGCTTACGCACGCGCTCGGCAACCGCTGATAGCGACAAATGCACCTCGCGACCAATAGCAGCAAAGGACAAACGCGCCTCCTTTTCCAGGAGACGCAAAATTTCTTGGTCAATCTGATCCAACCCACCCCTCGATTCTTTCGGCATCGTTCATTTTTTCCTTTGTTTCTCCGCTCGAACCCTGCAAATACCAGTGATTATATGCCAGATTTTTCCTCCCCACAAGCTATACTTGCTTTACTACTTATCTGAAAACCCTGAGCGCGCGTGTCCCCGAATGGGGGAAGCGCTAGACACGCAAGTGGCGTTGGGTTTCGGAATAAGATCTTATCACAGCAAACAACGAAAGGCATCCTATGCATATCCCAACCGTATCTCAAACTCATCCAGATTCGACGCCTCGTGCGCTCCGCGAGCGCCTTGGCCTCTTGACCTATCAGACGCCTCCCGCTGAAGCCATGGCAGCGATCGTGGCTGCTGAAGCCGCCGGGGTGCGTCAGGTTTGGCGCACCCAGGGTACGCCACTCTGGAACTCGCTCACCGTGCTCGCCGCTGCAGCCACCCACACAACTACCATCCGTTTGGGTACAGCCATCATGCCAATCTACGCGCACCATCCCGTTGCCCTGGCTCAACAGGCTCTTGTCCTGGCCAGCCTGGCGCCAAACCGTTTGCGTCTAGGCATCGGCCCGGGCAATCGCCAACCCATCGAGTCGAGCTATGGACTTAGCCAGTCCAGGCCCCTTGCTCATCTGCGTGAATATCTGACGATTTTACGGGCCGCTCTCTGGACCGGCCACGTTGAGTATCAAGGCTCTTTCTATAACACTCAGGCGACGCTCCCGGAAAGCGCCCAGGTGCCGATCCTTATCTCTGCCTTGCGTGAAAAAGCATTCGCTCTCGCTGGTGAGCTTGCTGATGGTGCGATTGCCTGGGTCTGCCCACCGCAGTATTTGCTGCACACTGCCCTTCCAGCTATGCGAGCAGGTGCGCAGCTCGCTGGGCGCCCTACGCCTCCCCTGGTCGCTCAAGTCTTCGTTGCCCTTGACTCTGACGCTCAGTCTGTCCGGGACACCTTTCGCGCCCAATTCGATCATGGCCGTTTTTATGGAAGCCAGCCCGAATATGCCACCATGTTCGCCACCGCTGGCTTTCCCGTTTTCTCCGATGGCTCCTGGTCTGACGATCTCATCGACACCCTTGTCATTTCCGGCAATGAGACGACGATTGCCGCCCGCCTCGCCGAATTGCTCTCCTTTGGCCTCGATGAGCTGCTCATCATGCCTCTCCAAAGCTCCAACCCCACTCATCTCACTCACCTTATCGGACGGCTGTAAGCTGGGCATTCCACTGAACTCAATGAGAACGGGAGCCCTCAGGAGAAGCGCTACTCAAAGGTTAATGGGGGTGATACGCTGTGGGCATGAAGCCATACTCACAGGATGTATGACAACGAGTGCTGCGTGCCACCGACACGGCCAAGGTCGTGGCAACCTTGGCCGTGTCGGTGGCAACGATCAAACGCTATCTCAAACAACGACGAGAAATGGGACATGTCTTGCCAAAATCGATTCCAGTGAATAGTTACGAATTTTTCCACATATCCTGAGCCTGCCTCAGATTTGGCTTGATTTTGGTGCTGTATTGGTGTATGCTATTAATTAATCGGTTAGTTAATAATTTGGAGTGAAGATGTATGGCCAGGACCCCGAAGGTCGTTGAGGATCGGCGCGAACAGTTGTTGGATGCGGCAATACGCGTCTTTGCGCGCAAGGGCTTTTCACGTGCAACAAATAAGGATATTGCGCATGAGGCTGATGTGACTCCAGGCCTGATTTATCATTACTTTGAGAGTAAGGAGGCCCTGTTGCAGGCGGTACTTGAGGAGCGCTCTCCTCTGAGCCTCCTGCGTTCTCTTCCCGCGCAGGTGATGGAGTTGCCGCCAGCCCAGTTCTTGCCTTCGCTTGTGTTGCGGGTGCTCAAGATTGTGGAAGGTGAGCAATTTGTGCAGATTATTCGCGTCATTTTGCCAGAGTTGATGCATAATCCCAGCATCTTACCCGTGGCTCCCAGTGTGCTTCAGCGAGCCGTAAATACGCTCGCAGCCTACCTTGACCAGCAAATGCAGCAGGGGAAGCTGCGTCGTGTAGAGGATAGTCGCCTGGCTGCACAAACACTGATGGGGAGCGTGATTGGCTTTGTCTTACGGCGCCAAATCTTTCTCGATTCACAAGCACTTGCTTATAGTCAGGAGCAAGTTGCAAACACTATCGCTGATATTTTTCTTCAAGGACTCTTACCAGATTGAGTCTCAAGCTCTTTTTTTGCTCTGCTATTAATTGCCTGATCAATCAATAAGAAAGGCGGCTCTTCATGAGTAAGGCTGGGGATGCAGCAATGGAGCAACAGTCACGGGTAGGCGAGCCTGTAATTGTGCTTGAGCATGTAGCGAAGCGCTTTGGTTCGCTCTATGCGCTAAAAGACCTTTCGTTGATGATCAACGCGGGCGAGACATATGGCTTTATTGGCCCCAATGGTTCTGGGAAGACGACGCTTATCCGTTTGCTGGTAGGTTTATCGCGACCCACACAAGGAACTATTTCTATTCTGGGAAAGCGCGTGCCTTCCCAGGCGGTGACCCCTGCCATCGGATATATGACGCAGGCCAGCGCGCTCTATAATGACCTGACCGCGCGTGAGAATCTGGAGTTTTTCGCGAGTATTTATGGCTTACGCGGAGAGGAGCGCCGCGAGGCGGCCTAGGAGTGTTTACCTTGTTGTTTCTGGCTGCTCTTTTGTAGTGTGTATCCTGGAGTATAGGCCTTACGCAGTGTGCAGATGGCATTATCTGCTAGCGGATGATGACACCTCTGGTTCCAGCAGTGGAGCTGACGGACAGGAGAAGAGCATATGCAGAATCAGACCATTTCTACCGTCCATGATATACTTGATAGCGTCGAGACCTCGTGCTGCATTGTCGGTGGTGGACCAGCCGGGGTGATGCTGGCTCTGCTGCTGGCGCGGCAGGATATTCCGGTTATACTCCTGGAGGCGCATGCCGATTTTGATCGCGAGTTTCGGGGCGATACGATTCACCCCTCGGTCATGACGATTCTCGATGAGCTTGGCCTGGCCGAGGATTTTCTCCAGCTACAGCACACAGAGATGCGTGAGATGGTCTTTCAGACCTCACAGGGAGAGGTGCATCTCGCGAATTTTGCTCACCTGGCAAAAGCAGCGAAATATCCCTTTGTGGCACTCTTACCCCAGGTCGACTTCCTCAATTTTATTACACGCGAGGCGAGCCACTATCCCTGTTTTCAGCTTGTGTTTAATGCCCAGGTGGATAGCTTAATCGAGGAAGATGGCGTGGTCCGTGGAGTGCGTTATCGGGGAAGGATGGCTGGCACGAGGTGCGCGCCCCCCTCACGGTAGGGGCGGACGGTCGCTTCTCGCGCATGCGCAAACTAGCGGGTATGGAGCCTATCAAGGCCTCGCCACCGATGGATATCCTCTGGTTCCGTCTCTCGCGCCAATTGGGAGATAGCAGCGAGACCCTCGCCCGTTTTGGGGTGCGTGCCATCCTGGTACTCTTAAACCGTTTCGATTACTGGCAAGTTGGCTATGTTATTCCCAAGGGGCAGTATCAGCAGGTGCGCGCGGCGGGCCTTGAGCATTTGCGGGCCGTGGTGGCCGAGACACTGCCCGAGCTTGCTGAACGCGCCCAGGAGCTACGCGATTGGAAGCAAGTTTCGGTTCTCTCGGTCGAGGCGAGCCGCCTCCCCCAATGGTATCGCCCAGGCATGCTCTTGATTGGCGATGCCGCGCATGTCATGTCCCCAGTGGGCGGCGTGGGCATTAACTATGCGATCCAGGATGCGGTCGCGACCGCCAATATTCTGGCTCCTGATCTGCAACGTGGACAGCTACCGCTCAAGCATCTCGCCGCCGTACAGAGGAGACGTGAAATTCCCACCAGGTTTATTCAGCTTGTACAAACCTTTTTACAGAACCGAGTCTTCGCGCTAGCGCTGGCACAAGATCAAGATCACCCCTTTACGCTTCCCCTGCCCCTGCGTCTGATGGGCAGGTTTCCCGTCCTGAGCAGCCTGCTCCCCCGCCTGATGGGCCTGGGCCTCTGGCCCGTACACGTTAGCAGAAAATAGATCGAAACGTCATGCGCCGCTAACGCGGCGCATGACGTTTCGATCTATCCCCCATACGCCAGGCTGCTGAGTGCTCCCAGGGCGCCCAGGGCACACGCCGCGAAGAGGAGGAGGATAAATGAAGGGGCCAGAATAGCGCCTATGGCCCTCCCTGTGTTGAGACGGTGTACGGCCTTCAGCGCAAGAAAGCCCAGCACGAGCTGATAACAGGCGAAGATGGCCGCGATGATGAGAAACGGTACTGTATCAAGGAAAGAGAGTACGAGGCCTAACAGACCGCTGATGATACCAAGGGGGACCCAGAAGAGCAGAAAGGCATGGCTCTGTTGCACAAAGTGACCCTGGCCCCCAAACATTCTGGCACAGATCAAGACGACGCTCTGCCAGATGAAAAAAACTAAAGGAATAAAGGCGATAATAGCGAGGGAGGCCGCGACCTCAAGCACATGTTGCGCGGTCGAGGGGAGTGAGATGGTGCCGGTGCCTTGGGCGTTGAGGCTTGGCAGTCCGCCCGAGAGGAGCAGATTAATATAGTAGATAATACCGGTAACAATAGCATAAATGAGCAATTGGATCCAGACGATGTCCCACTGACCTCGTGTTGCCTCCTGCGCAAGGGTCTGTGTGCCTGGACGCGTTAAGACGCGCCAGTACACCTTGGGGAGGCGTAAGAGATCATCTTTCAGTGAGCCTGGCTCCTCTAGCATCTGGGAGGCGTCGCCCTGTGGTCCATAGTTGTAGCCGCCCTGGGGACCACCAGGCTGTGGATAGGGATTATACTGCGTGGGGCGCTGGCCTGGGCCTCCATAGCTGGGATAATCCGTCCTGGGATCTTGTGACATAACAGAAAACTCCTCGCACGAAAATGTATCCATCCTATTGTACTCACTCTCACCTCCCTTTGCCAGTAGTGAGAGGCACATTCGAGAGAGGATGAAGTGGCAGCGTGCCTACACCCGCTGCCACTTCATCCTCTCTCGGTGTTACTGGTTGCTATCGTATCTGGTTAGGGCGCACTATGTAAATGCATGAAAAATGCTATGAAGCCGATGATTACAAAGAAAAAGATGATGATCATCAGAAAGCTCAAGAGAAATGCCAGGCCCAGGGGAATGAAGACGACTGCCAGCGCGCGCCCAATGCTCAGCCTATGCACAGCCTGGGTCGCAAAGATGCGCAGAACATAGAAGTAGACACCTATGAACATGCTCAGGATTAGTTGTAGTATTCCGCCAAGGAAAGGCACCAATGAAAGAATGGAGAGGCCTACAGTGGTGGGGATGATGTAGAGCATGTCTGCATACACTTGCTGTAGATAGCTGCCTCTCCCCTTGAAGAGTTTGGCGATCAAGAAGTAGATGCCCTCACCGAAGAGATACGAGAGGGGGAAAAGGATGATACCAAAGAGTCCTTCTATCAGGAGTATGGCGCGCGTAAAATCAGCAGAGTTGAATACATTTGTGCTTGAATAGGTGCTCTGGCTCAGATTCTGATTGAGAGTGTTACTAATGTTTGTGGAAGTGCCAGGAATATAGGGTTCAAGAATGAGAGTGGCGCTCTGAACGACGGCATAGATAAGCAATAGAATCAATATCACGCTCCAACTGGCCTTCCCTTTTTCCTCAGCAAAGGAGCGTATGGATGGCTTGCTCACAACCTTCCACCATTGGCGAGGCAGTTGGCGCAATCCCTCTTTGAGCGTAAGTGGCGTGGGTGGTGGCTCCGGATAGTATCTAGCATCTGCTCTCTGAGGAGGATAAGGATACACGGGCTGAGGATAAGCGCCCAAATAAGGATACGGAGGTATTGGCTGAGGATAGCCTTGCTGATAAGGAAATATAGGTTGAGGGTAGCCACCCTGAGGAGGATACGGAGGTATCGGCTGCGTGTAAGCGCTTGGCTGGGTATAAGCTGGCTGTTCTGGTGCTCCATTTATATTCTGCCCGCTAAATTCTCTATATTCTGACTCCCTGGGCGAGGATTCCTGGGGATGATCTGGTGTCTTCCCCTCTTCTGGCTCATACGACATATAAATTGTTTCTCCTTGCTAAAAAGCGCTACGTGCCTTTAGATCGATATACTTGTATGCTAGTTGATAATACGTACATCGAGGTGTAATGTCAAAGGGCGAAATAGGTAACACTTTGCGGCCTGAGGCTTCTGCTTGCAGTTTAATGATTTTCTTGCGTATAATGGCGGGAGAAAAGTTTCAATACGTTTCTCAGTGTTGTTGTGGTGTGGCGAAACGATGGGGTTTCTAGCCACGGCTGCCACGTGTTCTGCATTCTGGTGTCAAGGTCGATAACTATCAATGCATTGCACCTGCTGGCAATCCCCGCATTCCGCCTCATGCTTAGCGTCTATGTCACAATGAAAGTAGGAGTCAAGAGACCGGTTTTGTGAGAATGATGGATGGCTTCTAGAGGTGCCTCTCACCTGCTGTCCTACCGCATATTTATCTACAAGCTTGTTATGCGTACCGCTCTGGTTTGATGGTTCGTCTCTCAGCACAAAGGAGTGACTTGGTATGGCTATAGAACCACGCGTTATCAAGTTTTACGAGACCACTTTACGCGATGGTGAACAAACACCAGGCGTCAATTACTTTCCTGAAGAGAAGCTTGCAATCGCGCAAGCTCTGGCCGACATGGGCTTTGATACCCTCGATTGTGGTTTCCCTGTCTCTTCCCCCGGTGAATTTGAGGCGGTCCGCATGATTGCCTCTAAGGTCGAGAACGCGGATGTCTGTGCCATTGCGCGCGCGCAGATATCCGATATCGATACTGCCTGGAATGCGGTCAAGATTGCCGCGCGCCCCGCGATCCAACCCTTTATTGGTGTCTCTCCCCTGCATCGCGAGATCAAAATGGGCAAGACGCGGGCCGAGGTCCTGGAGATGGCGCGCGTCGCCGTGGCCCATGCCCGCCAGTATACCGAAAATGTAGATTTCGCTCTCGAAGATACGACACGTACCGAGTACGACTTTATCCTTGAGGTCTGTGAGGCTATCATCAAAGAGGGTGTGCGCTTTGTGACCCTTTGCGATACGGTGGGCATTGCCCTGCCCTGGGAGTTTGGCAAGCTCGTCGCCGATATCAAGCGCGAATTCCCCCAGTGCCGCATCTCTGCTCATTGTCATGATGATCTGGGGCTGGCCGTTGCCAACGCGCTGGAGGGCCTGCGTAACGGTGCTGAGCGCGTTGATACAAGCTTCAATGGCCTGGGTGAGCGAGCTGGCAATGCTGCGACCGAAGAGGTGATCATGGCAGTGCGCACTCGTTCCGCCGCACTGGGCCTGGATGTGCATGTGGATACGACGAAGATTACCTCGACTAGCCGCCTGATCGCGCACTATTCTGGCATGGAGCCGCAATGGACGAAGAGCATTGTGGGCAAGAACGCTTTCGCGCATGGCGGTGGTATTCACCAGGACGGTGTGCTAAAAGACGCACGCACCTATGAGATTATGACGCCCGAGTCTATCGGTCTCTCCGCCGCTGATCGCCGCATCTTTGTTGGCAAGCTCTCAGGCAGAGCCGCGCTTGCCGCACAGATGCATGATCTTGGCTATGACCTGGAGAGAGAGCAGCTTGATCAGGCGTTCCAGATGGCGAAGCTCTTACTGGGTAAAAAGAAGACGCTCGAAGAACTGGATATGCGTTATATTGCCGAAACGGCTCAGGGACGAACCAATATCGCCTGAGCGCCTGTTGCTGTATATATGGTAATTGTAGGGGCCATGCTTGCATGGCCTTGTCCCGGCGAGCTTAGCACTATTAGCACTCTCAGCGCGAGGAGCCCAAGCCAGCTTGGACCCGACAATTTACTTCGCCTCCCCTTGCTCTAAACTACTTACTGCTTATCCGAAAACCCTGAGCGCGAAGCGCTAGACACGCAAGTGGCGTTGGGTTTCGGAATAAGATTTTAATGATCACCAATGGAGGGATGTGATGATGCCAAAGACAATGTTCGATAAAATCTGGGATGCCCACGTGGTTCGCGCCGTGTCGGGCGAGTCGACGCTGCTCTATATTGATCGCCACCTCGTCCACGAAGCGACCTCGCCCCAGGCCTTTGCTGGCCTGCGTACAACTGGCCGGACTGTGCGTCGCCCGGATGCCACCGTGGCCGTGCTTGATCATAATGTCCCCACGGTGACTGGGCGCCGCATGCTCGATGTCGTCGATAACGAGAGTGCGCTCTGTATCACGACCCTGGAGCAGAACGCGCGCGACTTTGGCCTGACACTCTTTGATATGCAGGACGCGCACCAGGGGATCGTACATATCATTGGCCCTGAACTGGGCTTGACCCTACCTGGAATGACCCTGGTCTGTGGCGATTCGCATACCTCGACGCATGGCGCGCTCGGCGTCTTCGCCATTGGAATTGGCACCAGTGAGGTCGAGCATGTGCTGGCGACGCAGTGTCTCTTGCAGAACAGGCCGAAGACCATGAATATTCGCATTGAGGGCCAGCTCTCGCCAGGCGTGACGGCGAAGGATGTGGCGCTCTACGTTATTGGCCAACTGGGGACCGGCGTGGGTACCGGGCATGTAATCGAGTTTAGTGGTTCGACCGTGCGCGCGCTCTCGATGGAGGGACGCATGACGCTATGTAACCTGGCGATTGAGGCCGGTGCGCGCGCGGGCATGGTCGCTCCCGACGAGACCACCTTTGCCTATATCAAGGGACGCCCCTATGCTCCCCAGGGTGAGCTCTTTGAGCAGGCGGTTGCGACCTGGAAGCTGTTGCCCTCGGATCCCGGCGCGACCTTCGATGCCGTGTACGAGGTGCATGTGGAGGGCCTGGCCCCCCAGGTCACCTGGGGCACAAATCCAGGCATGGTCGCCGATGTGAGCGGCGTGGTGCCCGATCCAGCCCAGGAGCAAGATCCCGTGAAGCGCCAGGCGATGGAGCGTGCGCTGGCGTATATGGATCTTCGGCCCGGTCAGCGGATCGAGGATATCCAGCTCAATACCGTGTTCATCGGTTCCTGTACCAACTCGCGTCTGGAGGACTTGCGCCTGGCTGCGCAGTATATCAAGGGGAGGCACGTCGCTCCCACGGTGCGCGCTATGGTCGTGCCAGGATCTATGCAGGTGCGCCGCCAGGCCGAAGAGGAGGGGCTTGCCGATATCTTCCGCGAGGCTGGTTTTGAGTGGCGTGAGGCCGGGTGTAGCATGTGTATTGCCATGAACGGCGACCGCCTCTCCGCTGGTGAGCGCTGTGCCAGCACCTCCAATCGTAACTTTGAGGGTCGCCAGGGACGCGGCGGACGCACGCACCTGGTCAGTCCTGCCATGGCGGCAGCCGCTGCCTGCGCCGGTCACTTCGTCGACATTCGAACCCTGGACTAAGAGGAGAAAGACATTCTATGGAACCATTTACCACGCTGACGGGCCTGGTCGCCCCCCTGGACCGCACCAATGTCAATACCGATGAGATTACGCCAGCGCGCTTTCTCAAGACCATTCGCCGTAGTGGCTTCGCGTCCGCGCTCTTCGCCAACTGGCGCTACCAGGGCGATGATAAGACACCCAACCCTGAATTTGTGCTCAATCAGCCTCGCTATCAAGGGGCTAGTATCCTGCTGAGTGACGATAATTTCGGCTGTGGCTCTTCGCGTGAGCACGCTCCCTGGGCCATTCTGGAGTATGGTTTTCGCTGCCTGATCGCGCCTAGCTTCGCCGATATTTTCTATAACAACTGCTTCAACAATGGCATGTTACCCATCACGCTAGATGAGGCCACGGTGCGCCAGCTTTTTGACGAGGTCGAGGCCCAGGAAGGCTATACCTTGCAGGTTGACCTTGCAGCGCAGACCGTGACGAAGCCTGATGGCGGCATCCTGCGCTTTGAGATCGATACCTTTAAGAAGCATGCTCTGCTCAATGGCCTCGACAATATTGGCTGGACGCTTTCGCATACTACGGATATCTCTGACTACGAGCAGCGCAGGCGCGAGGAGGCCCCCTGGCTCTTCGCCTCCTGATCGTTAATGCGATGTGCAAATTCTTTCGCGATGTGCAAATTCTTTCGCGACCTGCATAATCTTTCGCGATGTGCAAATTCTTTCGCGACCTGCATAATCTTTCGGGTAGGTGGTGTGGTGCGTACTGGCCGACCGGCGGTCGGCCAGTACGCACCACACCACCTACCCAGGCGAGCGCTGCAGGCGCGAGAAGTCATGCCAGCATGGACCCTACTTATTTCACTAGAAGGAGTCGCTCGTGACGACGCAACAGATAGATACTTCCCTGGTCCCCTATCAACTTCTCAATGAGGAGGGCCAGCTTGTTGGACCTATGCCTGACCTGGGTCCCTCGCCCTCTGAGACCCTCCTGGGCTTTTACCGCGCGATGAGCCAGGCACGTATCTTCTCGAATAAGATAATCGCACTCCAGCGCCAGGGGCGCGCTACCACATTCGGTTCGCTACTGGGTCAGGAGGCAACGGCTGTGGGCCTGGCTGTGCCGCTGCAGCCCCAGGATTGGCTTGCGACCTCCTACCGCGAGATTGCCTCGCACATCGTCAAAGGTGTGCCGCTCACCACCCTGATCTACTCTTTCCGTGGCTTTACGCCGACCTACCCCAGGGAGACCCACTGCCTCCCCATCCAGATCGTCATTGGAACGCAGATGCTGCATGCTGTAGGGCTGGCCATGGGCGCGAAGCTGTCGGGCGACCCGGCAGTCGCTGTAGGCGTCTGCGGTGACGGCGCGACCTCTGAGGGTGATTTTAACGAGGCGCTGAACTTCGCGGGCGTCTTTCAGGCACCCGTGGTACTGGTAGTGCAGAACAATGGCTGGGCGATCAGCGTGCCGCGCCATCGTCAGTCTGCCGCGCCCTCCTTTGCTGCGCGCGGTCTTGGCTTCGGCATTCCTTCTCATCTGGTGGATGGCAATGATATCCTTGCCGTCTACGACGTGATGCGGCAGGCCGTTGAGCGAGCGCGCTCAGGAGCTGGCCCTACACTGATTGAGACCCTGACCTATCGCATCGGTGCGCATACGACCGCCGATGATCCCACGCGCTATCGTGACGCCCAAGAAGTTGCCTCCTGGCAGGGAAAAGACCCCATCACACGCCTGCGCCGCCTGCTCTTCGCACAAGAGATGCTGACCGAGGCCCAGGACCAGGAGATGCAGCGTGAGCTTGAGGATGAGATCAACCGGGCTGCGAGTGAGGCGCTGGCGATGCCTCCCAATGCGCCGGAGGCCTTTTTTGACTGGATGGGTGAGGGGCTTTCACCACGCTTGCAGGCCCAGCGTGAGGATCTTCTCCACTATATGCGCCAGCGCCAGGATGGAAGGGAGTAAGCCACGATGCAGATGACGATGATTGAGGCCTTGAATAGTGCCCTGGCTCTGGAGCTAGAGCGGGACAAGCAGATTGTGCTACTGGGACAGGATATTGGTGCCAATGGGGGCGTCTTCCGGGTTACCGAGGGCCTACAGCGGCGCTTTGGTGAGCAGCGCGTCTTTGATACCCCGCTCGCGGAGTCTGCTATTATCGGTAGCTCGGTTGGTATGGCGGTGTATGGCATGCGCCCAATTGCCGAGATCCAGTTTGCCGGTTTCCTCTATCTCTGTATGAGCCAGCTTGTCACCCAGGCTGCGCGCATGCGTTTTCGCTCGGCTGGCGTCTACACCTGCCCCCTGGTGGTTCGCGCCCCCTATGGTGGAGGCGTGCGCACCCCAGAACTGCATTCGGACAGCCTGGAAGGGATTTTTATGCAGACGCCAGGCATCAAGGTCGTGCTCCCCTCCAATCCCTATGACGCGAAAGGCTTATTAGCCTCTGCCGTGGCTGATCCCGATCCAGTGCTCTTTCTGGAGAACATCAAGCTCTACCGCTCATTCCGCCAGGAGACGCCTGAGGAACACTATACCATCCCTCTGGGCAAGGCCGGTGTGGTGCAGGAGGGCCAGGACGTTAGCCTGATCGCCTATGGCGCGATGGTTCCCGTGGCGCAGGAGGCCGCCAGGCGTGCACAAGCAGAACTGGGTGCCAGCGTCGAGATTATCGATCTCCGTACCATCTGGCCCCTTGATGAAGAGACCATTGTCTCGTCTGTCGAGAAAACGGGGCGCGCCGTAGTGGTACACGAGGCACCGCGCGCTGGCGGAGTCGGTGCCGAGGTCGTCTCTATCATTAATGATTCATGTCTCTACTCCCTGCTCAAGCCTGTCGAGCGCGTGACTGGCTATGATACACCCTTCCCTGTGCCCGGCCAGGAGGATTACTATCTCCCCACTCCCGCCCGCGTCTTTGACGCCCTCAAACGGGTGCTCGAACCATAAAGCCTGAAAGTGGAGGCGCAGGAGGATTCCCACAAATTCCTCCCCTCAATCTGATAAAAGGGAGGTGCAGGAAGGTTCCCACAAATTCCTCCCCTCAATCTGATAAAAGGGAGGTGCAGGAGGGTCTCCCTCCTGCCGGGGCTCGGGGTGTCCCCGAAAAAACACTTTTTATTCCTCCCTGCTCGACGCCGCAGGCGTCGAGCAGGGAGAAGAGAAAATAATCGGAGAGAACCGATGGAAGAATTTCGTTTACCCGACCTGGGAGAAGGGATGGAGGAGGCCGAGGTTGTGC
This sequence comes from Ktedonobacter sp. SOSP1-52, assembly GCF_016587395.1. Lineage (NCBI taxonomy): Bacteria > Bacillati > Chloroflexota > Ktedonobacteria > Ktedonobacterales > Ktedonobacteraceae > Ktedonobacter > Ktedonobacter sp. SOSP1-52. The sequence continues at coordinate 2,209,868 of NZ_BNJH01000002.1, read as the reverse complement.
GCTGGTTGATACAGCCCGGTGAGACAGTCAAGTTAGACCAGCCAATGGTGCAGGTGGAGAGCGACAAGGCTGTGATGGAGATTCCCGCTCCCGTGGCGGGCAAGGTCGCGGAGATCTACGTGCCCGCGGGCGAGGTCGCGAAGGTAGGGGCGCGCCTGGTCTCCTTTGAACCTTCGTCACCTGCATCCTCTGTAGCTACCGCCTCACAGAGCAAGACCGCTCAGGCCACGCAGCCCGAGCGCGGAACATCCATCGCTGTTCGAGAGCGAGAGGCGCCGCACGATATCTCGCCTCAAGCTGGCAGGCTACGCGTTCTTGCCGCGCCCGCGGTGCGCAAACGCGCCTTTGAGCTGAACATCGACCTGGCACAAGTCCCGGCTTCGGCCTCGCATGGCCGCGTGACGATGCAGGATCTAGAGACCTTTCTTAAGCAGCCACGACAACAGCCGGAGACCAGGTCCGAGGCCGCCCCGCGCCCCGCCACGAATAGTTCCCGCAATGGGACTGTCCATATCGTGTCTGGCAGCGAAGCGGCGGAGGAGCGCCAGCCACTGACGGGCCTGCGCAAACGCATCGCCGAACGTATGGAGCTCTCCTGGCGCACGATTCCGCATGCGACCGCCTTTGACGAGGTCGATTGTAGCGCGCTGGTGGCCCTGCGTTCCACGCTCAAGCCTGTGGCGGAGCAGCGCGGTGTGCGTTTTACCTATATGCCCCTCCTCGTCAAGCTCCTGATCCCTGTGCTGAAAGAGTTTCCTATCTTTAATGCCAGCCTGGATGAGAAGAGTCGCGAGATCGTCTACAAGCGTGTTTATCATATAGGCATTGCGACCGACTCGCCTGAGGGCTTGCTGGTCCCTGTCTTGCGCGATGCCGACCACCTGACGCTGCTCCAGATCGCGCAGCGCCTGGAACACCTGGTCGAGGGAGCGAAGCAGCGCAAACTGTCTCTACCAGAACTCTCTGGCAGCACCTTTACCTTGAATAATGTCGGTGGGTTTGGCGGTAGTAGCGGCACACCTATTATCAACTATCCTGAGGCCGCCATTCTCGCCGTAGGGCGTATTCAGGAGAAATTGGTGCTGGTGGATGGACAGGTTCAGGCGCGTCCAACCATGCCGCTGGCGCTCTCTTTTGATCACCGCTTGATCGATGGCGCGCAGGCGGGGCGCTTCCTGGGGCGCTTGAAGGAGCTGATTGAGCAGCCACAACAGGTTATGCTGGATATGGTGTAACCACGCTTACTACTTATCCGAAAACCCTGAGCGCGGAGCGCTAGTCACGAGAGTGACGTTGGGTTTCGGAATAAGATCTTGAAGCGCGCTAGAAAGAGGTCTCTGTATGGTTGTAGGTGATGTAACCACCGCTGTCGATGTCCTGGTGCTGGGCGCGGGTCCCGGCGGCTACGTGGCCGCTATTCGCGCCGCCCAATGTGGTCATCATGTGACGCTGATAGATCCAGGCGCCGCGGGAGGCACCTGCCTCAATCGCGGCTGTATTCCCCTTAAAGCTCTGCTCTCGGCCAGCGAACGCTATAGCCAGTCTCAGGCAAGCGAGCTGGCTCCCTTCGGCATACACGTTGAGACAACGACCTTTGACTGGTCTACAATGCAGGGCTGGAAGGAGGGTGTAGTGGCGCGGCTCTCTAACGGCGTGCGCCAGCTCCTCACGGGCAACCGCGTGGAAATGGTGACCGGCACTGGCTGGTTTATCAATGAACGCGAGGTGCGCGTGGAGGGCGTCCATGGCTCACACCGCTTCAAATTTGACCACTGCATCATCGCGACCGGGGCTATGCCAGCGACAGTCGCAGGGCTGGAGTATGATGGGCGCGAAATTTTGTCGCCTGAGCAGGCGCTGGCTCTTCCCCAACTGCCTGAGCGCCTGGCTATCTCAGGTGATGACTATATCGCGCTCGAACTGGCGACGGTCTTTGCACGCCTGGGAACACATGTGACGCTCTATACTCCAGGGGAGCAGTTGCTTGCCTCCGCCGAGCCTGCGCTGCTGCGCCTGCTCCAGGCGGGACAGCGCAAGCAAGGCATTCAGGTCAAGAGTCGCGTTGACCCAACAACCATTACTGAGCGCCCGCTGGTACTCTCAGCTGGCGTTGCCCCCCGTGTACAAGATCTCCACCTGGAGGCGGCGGGAGTGCGTCTCAATGACCATGGCGGCATCGCTGTAGATTCTATGCTCAAGACCAGCACCGAGCGCATCTATGCCGTGGGCGATTGTACGGGCGCCAGCCCGCTAGCCAGTGTGGCTATGAAGCAGGGGAAGGTCGCCGCCGAGGTGCTCTCTGGCCAGCGAGTGCAGTTCGCGCCCCTGGTTATTCCGCGCGTGGTCCATACTCAGCCTGAATTTGCCTCCGTTGGCTATACGCTTGAAGAGGCGATGCAGGCGGGCTACAAGGTCAAGAGCGCCCGCTTCCCCCTCGCGGCGAATGGACGTGCCTTGACGCTTAACACCGACAATGGAGCCGCCTTTGTGATCGCCAGCGCCGATGACGAGGTATTGCTTGGCGCAACGCTGGTAGGGACGAGGGCTGGCGATCTCATTGGCCAGGTAGCTCTTGCACTGGAGATGGGGGCAACTCTCACTGATCTCAGCGAGATCCTCTATGCGCATCCCAGCTTGAGCGAGACATTGCTCGAAAGCGCGGAGGGGGCGCTGGGACACGCCATTCATATGCTGAACAAAAACGCCTGACCCTACAATTTGCTCTCGCACCCTCCTGGCTCATATAATAATCGTTTAATAGAAGTTTTTCTATTTTTCATTTGTACACACCAATCAGGAGAGGTGGCTATTTCTAATGGTCGATCTGCAACCAGTAAATAAGGTACGAGTAGGCGTTATTGGTTTAGGTTTTGGTGGGGAGACAATTCTGCGGGCTTATAGCAATCTGCCCCAGGTAGAGGTCGTGGCCCTGGCAGGTCTGGAGGAGGACCGCCTTGAGCTACTCGGCAAGAACTACCAGGTTCCTCATCTCTATCGCTTCTACGAAGAATTGCTTGAACGCGATGATCTCGACGCGGTCAGTATCGGTGTGCCGAATTTTCTGCATGCGCCAATTGCGCTTGCAGCCCTGGAGCGTGGGCTACATGTTCTCTGTGAGAAACCTCTGGCGCACACACTCAAGGATGCCGAGGCCATGGTTGAGGCGGCCACAAAGGCCAACCGCGTCTTACAGGTCGTCTTTAATCATCGTGAGCGCGGGGATGTGCATGTCCTCAAGCGCTATATCGATGAAGGGAAACTGGGCAAGATTTATTATGCCAAGGCGTACTGGATGCGCCGCCGGGGTATTCCAGGGGTTGGTTCCTGGTTCGTCAATAAGGAGAAGTCCGGTGGTGGCCCTCTCATCGACCTGGGCGTGCATATGCTGGACATGGCGCTCTATCTGCTCGATGAGCCTGAGATCAAGACGCTTTCCGCGACCACTTATAGTGAACTTGGGTCAAAGGGTGTGGGTTTTAATCTGAATGCAGGCAAGCACGAAAAATCGAATAACTATAATGTTGAGGATCTGGCGACGGCATTTATGCGTCTCTCAACTGGGGCTACACTCACTCTAGAGGCCAGCTGGGCTACGCATAGCAGCTTTGGCGATGACTATGGTATTATTCTTTATGGTACCGAGGGCGGCGCTGAGATCAAGGTCCAGAACTACTCAACCGAAGATACTCTACGCATCTACACGGATGTGGCTGGCGCTCCCGCCACTATCAATCCCAAGGTCTCGCGTGGCGAGTATCACCAGGCCGTGGCGCGCCAGTTTATCGAGAATATCAATAGTGGCAACTGGTCACTGCACAATGGCAGCGAAGGCCTGCGCCGTGCACGCGTCATTGATGCCTGCTATACCTCCGCCCAGCAGGGCCGCGAAGTCGCCCTCGATGCCTAATCATAATCTATGAAGAAACTTGAGGAAAACCACTACATGCAAAGCGAACCATCTATCTCTCGCACCGCCTTGATCACTGGTGGCTCTCGTGGTATTGGAGCCGCTGCTACCCTGGCCCTGGCTGCGCGCGGCTATAATGTGCTCTTCAATTATCGCAATAAGTCCGCGCGTGCCGAAGAGGTCGCGGCAATCGCTCGTGGGCTTGGAGTGCGAACCGAGACGCTTAGCTGTGATATCACACGTGCCGAGGACCTGGCCCGGCTCTTTAGCACATTGGGAGAACACTTTGGCTCGCTTGACCTGCTGGTCCTCAATGCTTCTGGCGGCATGGAGCGTGATCTCCTGACCACAAATCCAGATTATCCAATGGTCATCAACCGCGACGCCCAGGTGGCCCTGCTTGAAGGCGCGCTCCCCTATATGGCACAAGGTGGCGCTGTCGTCTTTGTCACCAGCCACTGGGCGCACCTGTATGGTCGCGTAAAACAGATTCCCAACTATGAGTCCGTCGCCGCCTCCAAATATGCTGGTGAGCAGGAGCTACGCGCGCGCCTGGCGGAACTGACTGCTCGTGGAATACGCCTGGTGGTCGTCACGGGCGACCTGATTGAAGGCACGATCACGCCCAAGCTTCTTGAGCGCGCCGCGCCTGGCCTGGCCGATGGCCGCCGTAACTCGATTGGCGCGCTTCCTACCGCTGAAGAGATGGGGGAGATCATCGCCGCCAGCGCAGTGGATGCCTCGCTTCCCACCGGCCATACCGTCGTGATTGGTGGCTCGCTGGAGGACCTGCTGCACCAGTGGGTCTAACTCCTTGCCCTGTGGCGCTTAGATAAGGGAAACAAGAATGCCGGTTGCAAACGCACACGTTTGCAACCGGCATTCTTGTTTCCCCTGAAAAGGAAAAGTGGGGAGTGCAGAGGGGCGTCAGCCCCTCTGCGTCCCTTTCCCCTTTCCCCTGAAAAGGAAAAGTGGGGAGTGCAGAGGGGCGTCAGCCCCTCTGCGTGCTTTTCCCCTTTCCCCTGAAAAGGAAAAGTGGGGAGTGCAGAGGGGCGTCAGCCCCTCTGCACTCCCCACTTTTCCCCTACCGCCGCAGGCGGTATGAATCCTTTCAAACGAAATTGAACAGAGCATTAGTACTATGTCGTATGAGTATGATGGAATTGGAGGGGATACGTATCTACTCGCATGCAAAATTGGATGGGAGGTTGTTTTCGCGCATGAATATCTTTCGTACCAAGTCTGTGGAGCAGTCTATACGCGACACCGAAGAGCCAGAACATAGTCTGCGTAAGACGCTTGGCCCGATTGACCTCATTGTCTTCGGCATTGGCGTCATCATTGGCACAGGCATCTTTGTCCTGACTGGCACCGCCGCCGCGAATTATGCTGGTCCGGGTATCGCCATCTCGTTTATGATCGCGGGCGTGGCCTGTGGTCTGGCCGCTCTCTGTTACGCAGAATTCGCCAGCTCTGTTCCGGTTGCGGGGAGCGCCTATACCTACTCATATGCTGCCCTGGGCGAGTGTATCGCCTGGATTATTGGTTGGGACCTGATTCTGGAGTTTCTGGTTGGGGCCTCTACCGTCTCTGTCGGCTGGTCTGAGTACTTCACGACCATTCTCAGGAGCCTGGGGATCATGGTTCCCGCTACTTTGACAGGGAAGGCCGCGCTTATTCCCGCGCTGCCGGGCCTGCATCTCAATCTCCCTGCGGCTGCAATTGCTCTGATCCTGACCTGTGTGCTGGTGATTGGCGTGCGCACCAGTTCGCGCTTTAACCTGGTCGTGACTATTATCAAACTATGTGTGGTCACCTTCTTTATCGTCTTCGGCATCTTCTTTGTGCATCCTCCCAACTGGACACCATTCATCCCACCTGCGCAAAGCATCGCTGGCAAAGGGGGCTGGCGTCGCCCTTTCTCCAACTGATTCTAGGTTTCCCGCCCCAGGCGTATGGCCTGGGTGGCCTGGTGACAGGCGCGGCTATCGTCTTCTTCGCCTATATTGGCTTCGACATCGTGGCGACAACGGCTGAAGAGACGAAGAATCCCCAGCGTGATATGCCTATCGGTATCCTCGGTTCGCTGGTTGTCTGTACCGTGCTCTATATTGCGGTCTCGCTAATCCTGACGGGCATCGTCTCCTACAAAACACTCAAGCAGTTGAATACCGCGGCCCCCATGGCGACCGCCTTTGAGGTTATTGGTAAGCCCTGGGCAGCGGGCCTGGTCTCCATTGGCGCTATATGCGGCTTAACGGCGGTCATTATGATACTTATGATGGGACAGAGCCGCGTCTTCTTTGCCATGAGTCGTGACCACCTGCTCCCGCCCTGGTTCGCGCGGGTGCATCCAAGTTTTGGTACACCCTATCGCATCAGTATCCTGACCGGCGTGATTGTGGCTTTCATCGCGGCCTTTACACCCATCGGTGATCTGGCTGAGTTGGTCAATATTGGCACCCTTCTGGCCTTCATTCTGGTCTCAGCTGGTGTCTTGATCCTGCGCAAAAACGCAGCCCAATATGCAGCGCTCCTTCCGTACGCCTGGAGTGCCCGTGGTCCCTATCCTCGCTATGCTGGTCTGTCTCGGCCTGATGCTCTATCTGCCAGTGATTACCTGGATCCGCTTTGTGATCTGGCTGGTGTTGGGCATCGCTGTCTACTTCCTGTATGGTGTACACCATAGCCGCCTGGCTAGAGTAGCCCGCGAGGAGGTTATCAGTGAGAAAGAGACTGTAGGGAGCGATTAGAGAACTCAAGGTAGGTGGGAAATGATGTTGTGGCCGCGACTGGCATACGCCAGTCGCGGCCACAACATCATTTCCCACCTACTATTTACAAACCCTGGTAATGCTGACGTGGCTCGACTACCGCGTGGTGATAGGCCATATCCTCTTCTTGTTCTACCTGTTCTGGCATCTCCTTAGCAGCGTTGGGTCCCTCGATATCTGTGCGCAGGTCAGCAATGCCCTGGCCTATCTCATTGAGGCGGGCCTGCGACATCTCGACGCGCTTCTGTTCGGTGCGCACAAAGCGTGTGTAGGGAGCGATAGATTCACGAACGCGCTGCATAGAGCCGCGCAGTTCGCGTTGAAACTGTTCCTGCATCACGCCATGCAGGCGTTTGCGTAGGGCCTCAATCTTGAGATCAAAGTCACGCTTGGCCTTCTTGCGCCGCGCCGGGATGATGTAGAGTCCCAGGCTGAGCAGGACCGCGCCTGCCAGGATGCCGCTGACATCCGCCGCCGCCGTGCCGACAAAGGCCACGATGGCCGCGCCCAGTCCGATGCCGCCCGCGCCCGCTATAGCTGCCTGGGTCACAGCAGATCGCAGATCTTGTGAAAGTTCTTCCGCCTCCGCTTGCCGGTTATAGGTCTGGACGACGCCATGCGCCTGGCGTGCTACGGCTTGCAGTAAGGCGCGGCGGTTATAATCAAATTGGCGACTGACCGAACCTATCATATCTTCGTCGCTGCGCACGCTCATTTGCCGCCTGCGCTCAAGGTAATCCATGACGTTCTGCCAGAGCTTATGTTCCTGCTCGACCATCCAGTCGATCAACTCCTGGACCGCGGCATCGATGCGCGTGGCGCTATCGCCGATGACTTCCTGCTCAAACTCCTGGCGAATGCGGTCGCTCTTGATCAGGTCAAAGATGCGTCCCAGGCGAATGGTGTCATCGAAGAAGTTATTCCCGCGCACATGCATATCCAGAACAATGTTCTCGATTTCGCCCAGGCGGTGCGTGAAGTTGCTCTCCATATCTTCCCGGTAGCGTTCGAGTTGTTCCTCAATAGTGTGGACGGTGCGCGCGTCCTCCGCGAGGAGCTTGCTGCGCTTCTCTACCGCGCTCTGTGTCTGCCCCAGGATGCGCTGCATGACGCCTAAGGGGCTGAGGAACTTGAGGCGAATGCGTTCATCGGCGTCCAGAGTCTGGAACATATACTCTTCTAGCTTGCCGAAGCGGCTCTCTTCCCATAGGGCAATCGCCTGCTCTCCCGCTGCCTCCTGCGCCTGGCGGGCCTTAAGGGCCGAGACGGGGAAGACCTCTGGCTGAAAGCCCAGTAGATGTTTGCAGTTGTCGTGAATGAAGTGCAGCAGCTTGGCCAGGTCTGCCTTGTTGCGCAGGAGGTCGATTTTATTTAAGACAATGATGACCTTCTTCCCCCAGGCGCGAATACGCTCAAGGAAGAGTTTTTCGCTCTGCGTAAAGGGACGGTCGACGGAGGTAATAAACATGATCAGGTCGCTACGTGGGATGAAATCTTCAGTAAGCTGTTCGTGCTCGCGCAGCACGGCATTGACTCCAGGGGTATCGACAATGCTGATATTCTGGAGAAAGTCGGCTGGATAGCTGACCTCCCGGATGCGATTCTCACGTTCATGAACTGTGTGCTGCTCATCATAGCGCAGAATGGCGATCTGGTGCGTCGTTGGAAGCACGCCCTCTTCCATGACTTCCCTGCGCAAGAGTGCATTGATGAGCGCCGATTTTCCGGCGTTGAACTCGCCCACAATGACTAGCAGGAACAGATCCTCCAGCGTTGCCGTGACCTGGCGCAGCGTTTCGATCTGCACATCGGCTCCAGCGAAGCCGCTCAGGCACTCCTGTAGCTCGCTCGCCAGGCGACGCTCCGCCTGTAATAGTTCCTGTTGCCGTTCGTGTAATGCTGCCTTTGCCATCTATCATCCATCCTCTCGCCTACAAGGAGTTGGTTAGCCTATAGCTCCTGAGTACATTATAGGGAAGACTATAAAACAATCAGAAGCGGGGTCAAGGGGCAGAGCCCCTTGCGGGGGTTGGGGTGTCCCCAAATTCTTTCCCCCTGCCGCCGCAGGCGGCAAAAACAAGTTGTACATGGCATTAGCCAGTGACTTCATCAATAAAGAGGCAGGCGGGCACATCTTCAGGTACAATCACGTTTAGGGCCTGGGGCACAATTTTGAAGATTGTAGGCTGCGCATCGTGTTCGCTGGTGAAGCCCAAGGGATCACCATCAACCTGGATGGCAATGGCATGCCTGGTGCGAATCTCTACCTCTTTGCATGTCTCATAGCGTACCCATTGCCGCCTCTGGCGTCGATGTAAAAGGACGTCTATGCCCATTAAAACTGTATTAATGAGGCTCTGACTACGTGCTATGCAGACATCTAATAGCCCATCGTTACACTTGGCCTGCCAGGTGTACTTGATGGCCCCGCCGTAAAGCTGGGTGTTGCCAATCACGATCTGTGTAGCATGTGTCTTAATTAATTCTTTCCCATCAATGTGAAGAGAGACGCGAAAGCCTTTGAAGGTCAGGGTCTTCCAGAGGCCAACCAGGAGGTAGCCCAGTACACCAAGTTTCTTGGCTGGCCTCTGTTCTACCTCGTGGGTGACCTCGGCATCCAGGCCAATGCCTACCATCAATAGGAAGTAACGCTCATTGACTTTTCCCAGGTCGATGCGCCGCCGCTGCCCCTGGAGCAGGATCTCGCGCGCCGCGCCGTTCTCCAGTGGAATACCCACCTCGCGTGCCCAGACGTTGACCGTTCCGTTTGGTAAGATGCCGAGCGCGGTCTCGCTACCCGCCAGCTCTTGAATGACCTCATTGATCGTGCCATCGCCGCCAATCGCGACCACTACATCGATGTTCTGCTTAACCGCCTCATGGGCAAAGCGCCCCGCATCTCCCTGCTGCTGCGTGAGTTGCAGATGGGCGTCCCAGCCCTGTGTCTGGAGAAACTGTACCGTCTCATCTACCTGTTTTTTATTGTTGACATAGCTGCCCGAGGTGGGATTAGCGATCAAGACCGCACTTGTGGGCTGAAATTTCTTCTTAGAGGAGGCTGATTGTAGTGGTTGTTGCATATATGTCTTTCCTTTGCGTCATGGCAAAGCTTCTTTATCATAAGTATTTCATTGAAGATAATCCTTGTAGATAATACGTTCCTGTTTGCCCTCTAGATTTGCCCATTAAAAATAAAACAAGAGGGGCTGTGCAGCCCCTCTTGTTTTATTTTTAATTCTTAATTCACGCGGGGGACGCGGGCCAGGATCTCGGCGACGACCTCGTAGTTGATTGTGCCGAGCCTTCTGGCAATCTCTTCGGCGGTTAGCTCCGCCTTGCCCTGCCGACCAATAAGCACGACTTCGTCTCCCATACGCACCTGGGGAATGGCGCTGACATCAATCATGCATTGATCCATGCATACGCGCCCGATGAGGGGGGCCTCCTGCCCATGAACGAGAACGCTCTCCCAGTTGCGCGGCGCTCTGCGGAAACCGTCCGCGTAGCCTACGGGCAGGACCGCGATGCGCGTGGGGCGCTCCGTTACATAGGTGCAGCCATAACTGATGCATTCGCCCGCGGGAACCATTTTCACCTGCGCGATCTGCGTCTTAAAGGAGAGAGCCGCTTTAAAGCCATCTGGTACCCTGACCTCTTCCGAGGGGTCCAGGCCATAAATCGCGATGCCGGGGCGTACCATCGTAAAGTGCGCCTCGGGGAGGCTGAGCGTTGCCGCGCTATTGGCCGCGTGTACCACTGGGGGGCATATTTCCGCCCGCTCAAGCAGTTCCAGAATGTGCTGGAAGCGCGCGAGCTGGATGTGGGCGTATGTCTTATCATCGGCGTCCGCGCTGGCAAAGTGGGTATAAATACCCTCCACCTCCAGTCCCTCTAGCTCACCTGCTTCGCGTACGAGGGCTAGAATCTCTTCTGCCTGCTCGCTACGGATGCCGAGTCGGCCCATTCCAGTATCGACCTTTATATGGACACGTACAGACTGGCGTAGCGCTTGGGCCGCGCGGGCGAGGGCCTGGGCCGATTCGCTGCTATAGAGGGTGATCGTGACGCCCAGGCGCACGGCCTCGCGCATCTGCCAGTAGGGAACGTAGCCGAAGATCAGGATGGGCGCGTCAATGCCAGCCTCACGCAGGGCGGCGGCCTCGCTAAGCGTGGCGACTCCGAGCATGCTCGCGCCGTTGTGCAGGACGGTGCGCGCCACCTTGAGCGCGCCATGCCCGTACGCATCAGCCTTTAAGCTGATCAGGACCTGGACCCCTGGCCCCACGATCTCGCGTATTTTGCGCACATTATTGCCAATGGCGCTCAGGTCGATCTCCACCCAGGTTGGGCGCTCAGTCTGTAAGACCAGGATTTGCTTCCAACCGGGTGTCTGGCGCACTAATTTCTCCTGCGCCTCCTCGGGATGGGCCATCAGCATCTCGGTGACGCGCTCCATACGCGTGGCCTCTGATCCCTTGAGCAGGACGACGTTGCGCTCGGCCTCGCCCTCGCGCTCTAGATATTTGCGTGCTAATTGCGCGGCGTCCTCGTGGGTGGAGACCAGCTCTATCTGCTCGCTCGTCAACCCGGCTCGCCTGGCGCCCTCTGCGATCAGAGCGGTTCGCTCGCCGCGCAGGATAAGATAATCGACCTTGCTGGCGGCCTGCTCGCCTATCTGCTCATACCAGTCATCCTGGTAGTAACCGAGATTAAGCATCTCGCCCAGGATGGCGACACGTTTGCCGCCTTCGTTAGTCAACTCGTCAAGGGCCTGAAGCCCCGCCAGGACGGAACCCGGTGAGGCATTATGTGTGTCATCCAGGAGCCTGGACTCATAGACGCCTGGAAGCGGATTGAGCCTACCTTCAATGGGGCTGAGCTGCTCCATAGCCTCACTGACCTCCTCCGCGCTCATGCCACATGCGCGCCCAATTCTATAGGCCGCGAGCATGGTGCCGATATGCTGACGTCCCAGCAGGCACGAGGCCAGGGTAAGCGTTCCCACCTCACCCTCTTGCTCCAGGGGAAATGAGAGACCTTCCCAGCCGACTCGGATTTGTGTCTCATCGATCTCGCGTATTCCGAGTGGACGAATATCTGGCGTGGATGAACCGCGTTGCTGCTGGTAGCGTTCTACGATCTTGACCAATCTCTCATCTGCGTCATTGAGCCAGAAGCAGCCCTCGGGTGGCAGGCTATAGAGCAGCTCGCTGAGCTCTTTCGCCAGGTGTTCAAGTGAGCCAAAGTATTGGAGCTGGACGGGAGCGACATTGGTAAGGATACCGATATGGGGTTTTACCATCTGGCATAGCTCATGGAGCTCGCCGGGGTGATCGCAACCTAACTCCAGGACCGCGTACTCATGCTGTGGCTCCAGCCGCCCCAGCGAGAGGGGAATGCCCAGCAGGTCATTATAGTTCTTCCAACTGCGAAAGGTGGCATAGTTGCGCGAGAGCACGCTGGCGATAGCCTCCTTCGTGCTTGTTTTGCCTACGCCGCCCGCGACGGCGATAATGGTTGGCTGCCAATGTTGTAAAATCTCGCTGGCATAGGCCCGTAGCGCCTGGCGTGTATCTTCAACCATGACAGTCGTGATCTGCTTCAGGCGCTCTTGCTCTGCCTCTGGCATACTTTCGATGTGGCGTGCCTCCACTAATAGCCCGGTTGCCCCTCGCTCGATAGCATCAAAGAGATAGTCATGACCATCCCCGCGCTCTCCACGTACCGCGACAAACATCTCCCCAGGCAGGATCTGTCGAGTATCATGACTAAAGCCCTGAAAACGCGTCTGCTTCTCTGGACTCTGAAGTCTGCCTTGCGTGGCGGCCAATAAATATGCCAGCTGTATCACATCTACCCTCCGTTGCTATTATCTATTATTCACCGAGACTGGTGGGAACAGTGCAAAGGGGAACGTCTCTGTCCCCTTTTTTACATCCTCGCCCTGCTCCTATTTTATTCTACCAATTTCCCAGCCTGCCGTGTGGCATGACTTTCTCGTGCCTACATCACACTTAACCAAAGTAGCATGAGGGAGGAAAGCCTGTGCCCTGGCAAGCCGGAGGCTGTATACAGAGTAGTTAGTGTGGTGAGTCCGTTTGGCCAGCCGGAGGCTGGCCAAACGGACTCACCACACTAACTACTCTGCGAGCGCCGCAGGCGCGAGAAGTCAAGATACTAAGATATAATGCATGGCACCCATATCCTTCACCAACCCCTTTAATTGGAGCATCGTCAGCGTCGCAGTAACGCTCGACGCAGGTAGCCCCGATTCGCGGGTGATTTCGTCGATATGTTTGGATTCATGGTTGAGTAGGGCCAGCAGGCTCTCTTCCTCGGCGTTGGCGGGGAGCTCTCTCTTGGCCTCGATATGTTGGGGAAGCATGTAGATATTGAGGCGCTCGATGATGTCTTCGACGCGTGTGACCAGGTGTGCGCCATCCTGAATAAGCTTGTTGACGCCCTCACCACCGGGAGAGAAGATGCTATGTGGCACGCCAAAGACCTCGCGCCCCTGTTGTAGCGCCGAGCTAGCTGTGATCAATGCCCCACTTCGCGCTGGAGCTTCTGTGACGAGGACGCCCAGGGAGAGACCCGCGATGAGGTGGTTACGCGCTGGAAAGTTTCCGGCATCCGGGCGCACTCCAAGCGGGAAAGCACTGATCAGCGCGCCCTGGCCCGACTCAATGATGCGCTTGGCCAGGGCGCGATTGCTTGGCGGGTAGATGGTGTCCAGGCCACTGGCGAGGACGGCGATGGTCCTTCCTCCGGTGTCAAGAGCCGTGGTATGGGCGACGGTATCCACGCCCAGGGCCAGCCCGCTCACAATGGTCACGCGCCCTCCAGTGAGCTCAGTAGTCAATTTCTCTGTGACTTGTCTACCATAGCTGGTCATGCGCCGCGTGCCCACGATACCGAGGGCGTACTCCTGATCATCCTCGTTCAAGTGCCCATAGATATAGAGCACAGGAGGGGCATACTCAAATTTACTCAGGAGCGGCGGATACTCTTGATCTCTCCAGGTAATCACGCGCATGCGGCGTTTCTCCAGGCGCTCCAGTTCCTGCTCTGGCACGATGCTGGTTCGCTGGTGCAGGAACTTCTCCGCGGTTTTCTCATCCAGCCCTGCGCTGCATAGCTCCGCGAGTCCTGCCTGCCATGCAGCCTGCATATCGCCCTGAAAATAGTCTTCAAGGAGGCGAAAGCGGACCGCGCCAATACCCATCACGCGGCTAAAAGCAATCCAATGCATCAATTGTTTCAACGGGAGCGTCTCGGAGGGGTAATAATGTTTAGAATACTGTTTGGCTGTCTGTGGGGTTTCTTCATGCACTTCCATCGTCTTCCTCTGCTTCTTACTATTTTTGTTAAAGCGGGTAGGTGGTACGGTCCCCCTGGTGGCCGGAGGCCACCAGGGGGACCGTACCACCTACCCGCTTATTCCTCATTTGTGAAGGAACCAAACTGTTCGCCTGCTCCAGAGTGTGGCAATCCTGGAGGTGGGAAAGGTGGTACTGCGTTGCCTGGTTGGGCGGGTGGCGTAGAGAGCGGGGAGCCTGGCTGTGTATAACGCCCAGGATTGGTATAGTGGGCGTAGGGATCGATGGGTGTGAACGATTGCGGACCAGGCCCCCAGTGGGCCTCGTCAAGAATGCGTTGTGCCTGGGCGATGGCCAGCTTTCGCTCCTGCTGGATGCGTACCTGCCTGCGGTAGATGGCGTAGCCTGCGAAGGCGAAGCCAGGCGAAACCAGGAGGAATATGCCCAGGACCAGGAGCAGTGTGCTATAGGGCACCAGATTGTTGCTGCTGGGGGTAACAACTTGCTTGGTCGGTTGTGGATCTTGTTTCTCCTGGTCTGGAGTGAGGATGGACGATTGATGCTGAGAGAGACGCCAGGCATTTTCGAGATGAGCCTCGTCCAGGCCCAGGCTTGCCTTCAAGTCCTCATCAAAGTTCGGATAGCTACTATTGCCCATATCTTTGATAAGCGTATGCATCTTCGCTTGCCCAAAGGTGTTATACATATAGGTGACCAGGTCCCAGCTTTGAGCATAGGCCAGGTAGGCCTGATTGCTATCGGAGGGGAAGCGGTCCTCGATCTCGCTCAGGCGTAGAATCTGGTTGCTTTTAAGGCCCTGGCGTAGCTGATAGGACAACTCGCCCTCGTGATACTCCTGGTTATAGACCGCAAGCCCCTCGTCGAGCCAGCGCGGAATATCGACGACGCCTCCATCTGTCAGCTCATGTAATACCAGGTGCGACATCTCATGTGGCATATCGCGGATAAGCGTGTTATCCTGAGCGTCTTCGACGACGAACATCCCCTGGCGAATATCGGGGAAGGCGATGCCTCCCACCCACTCCTCGGTATCAGGTGGGAGCGCGCTCTTAAATGCATTTGTATCTTTGTATATCCAGAGCGTGATTGATTTGGTCGGTGCGCCTCCTAGATTGCTAGTCAGACGCTTGACGGCTTTATCCACGCTGGCGCGCAACGCCTGAACCTCGGCGCCATCGCTATTATAATACTTGATCTGGAACTGCTGGACATCGGTCTCCTGCCAGGCGAAACGCTGGTCGTTGACGTCAAATTTTTGTGTAGTGCCAGTATGATCGGCGCCCGCGTTATCCTCTATCTCCCAGTGATAGGAGATGGGTGTGCCCGGAGAGAAGAAGTCATCCGCTTTCTGCATATCTTCATGCCAGGCGAGATGGACGCTCGTGCCAGGATTTGCGGCTGTAACTACGTGAACCTCGTCTCCATTAAGATAGGGAGCCTGGATGTAGAGGACGGCCTGCGTAATCTTGCCACCCGCGTCATTTGCTGTGAGCGAGAAATCGATGCTATCAGGGAAATGGACCTGCTGTGTCTGAGAGGTGATGGTGATGGCATCTCGTGCCACCCCGCTCCTGGCCAGCATAAGCGAAGTCATACTTAGTAATAAAGTAAAGCTCAGGGCGAGAGAGAGAAAGAATTTAGCGAAAGCATAGCGGTTCTTATATATATGCATACGAGGCGTAGGATGCATAAACCTGCTGGCTCCTCTCAAGATCTATAGACTCAACAATGGAAATATATCATTCCGCATTGTACCCGATTCTCCCCACTGCTGTATACTCTCTCCCCTTTTCTTGCTATTCCAAGATATATCATTTGATGCCTCTCCCACCACCTACCACAAAAAATGTGTAGGGTCCATGCCGGCATGGACTCCGATGATGCCCCTCTCACCACCTAAGTCCCTGATTTAAAGGTGTATCTTATCGTGTATGGCGTTTTATGATGTGGCGACGCTTCCACGGGAGAATCCAATGTGGCGAAAAGGTACCTGTTCTTCTGTATTCCTGCGATAAATCGCTTTGTGACCGGTTTGTGATTCCGCTGGCAAACTTTGCCAAATTGCCCGAACAGGCATCTGCGAAAGGCACGAAAGGTCGGTAGGGACGCGCTAGCCTCCCGATTCATCGTGAAGGTCCTTACCGAAATATTACTACCGCTATCACTGGATCCTGTGTCGGGAAAGCCAGCTTTCTCATGAGGCTGATCACTCGGTGGAGACACGCTAAGAATATAGCCATTTAGTACTGTTCTATCACTTTGGTGTATAGAAGACAATACGGGTATTTGGTTTGCTGACACCTACATGATTAGTACCATCCTCCTACGGTACATCTTGATATACTGGTTTCGATATATCATATTAAACATGATCAATATTTGAAATGCTGCTTTTGCATGTACCCGAGTGGGCTAGGGTGTTAACTTGCTTGTTATTGATCCGTTTTAGTATTTAATTGGTGGATATGTGGATGTTTATGTTAACCTATGCGGGACATTGCAGTGCCTCTCCGAAAACCTGAGCGCGTGAGCGCTAGCCGCGAGAGTGGTGTTGGGTTTCGTATAAGGAGGTATTGGTTGGAAGTGGAAATCGTGGGTTCTCCTGCAATCTCTTTGTTGATGACGTTTTTTCTTGTAATCGCTATGAAAATGCACGAAGCAGACGGACAGTCGCAGCACATACATACCATATACTACTTATCCGAAAACCCTGAGCGCGAAGCGCTAGTCACGAGAGTGACGTTGGGTTTCGGAATAAGATCATAAAGGTGGAGAAATGTGTAGTCTTTACCAACCCTATCTAACAAAAACGCCAAAATATCTAGCTTATGCCGTATGCGCCATCCGCAACAAAGCGCTGCTGACTGAGAAAGGGGACCTATGAGTAATAACTGGAATCAGCCAGGTATGCCGACTGATGCGTCACGTGATGGCTTGCCCAAGAAAACGGGGGGCCTGTTAAGTGGCTATCGCCAGCAGCAGCAGCCTGTCGAGCAACAGTCGCCCGCGTTGCCTGCCGGTGCTCCCGTGGGCAGACAAATGCCACCTCAGCCTGCTCAACCTACACAATTCTCGCCCTCCAATGGGCGCAATCCGTCCTCCCAGTTCCTTCCTGGGAGGACGCAGCAGGCGCCGCAACCGCAGATGCCCCAGCAGCAGCGCCCAATGCCGGCCCAGCCTCAGCAACAAGGCTGGATGTCCAATGCCATGAACTTTATGCGCCAGGTCTCCGGCAAGATGACAGCTATAGGACGCAACGGCTACGGACAGCCCGCGCCCTATATGGAGCGCTACCATGGGTCTCGTCCCCAGGCCATGCCGGTTCCTATGGAACAACCACGCCTGGAGGAGGCCACGCCCTGGAAGCGCTCGCTGAGCACACGCGTGGCCTACAAGATGCGCCGTCGCCGCGACCGCTGGCAGAGCCAACAGTTTGGCATTGGTAAGATCCTCGGTATCGTGGCCATCATCCTCGCGGTTATCGCCGTATTGGCGTCATCGACTGGCGGCGTTTTCGCCTACAACTACTATCAACAGGAGTCCACCCAGGTCGCCAGCATCGCCAACAAATCCAGCGCCCAGACAACACGTATTTATGACCGCAACAATCAACTGATTGCTGAGCGCTACAATAATCTGTCGGATAATAGTGCTGGACGCTCGACGCCTATCTCATATAAAGATATTCCCGACGTCTTAAAGGATGCACAGACTTCTATTGAGGATCGCACCTTCTGGGATAATGCTGGTATCGACCCGCAAGGTATCCTGCGCGCCGCCTCTTCCGGTAACGGTGGTGGTAGTACCATTACCCAGCAGGTGATTAAAAACCTATCGGGAAACGATCAGGCCAACTACACACGTAAGCTTGCAGAAGCCACTCTGGCCCTGGGTATGACGCAGCAGTATCCCAAGTGGAAGATCCTGGAGATGTACTTCAATAGCGTCCCTTATGGTATCCAGGACCTTGGCGTCGAATCTGCGGCTCGCGACCTGTTTGGTTTGCAACCCACGAATTGTGACAAGAACTTTGTCTGTACGCCTGCCGTTAAACAATTGGGTATTGACCCCAAGACGGGCAAGTATAATTCGATTGTCGCCCTGGCCCGCGCCTCGCTACTGGCAGGCATCCCCAACAATCCGACTATTTACGACCCAAGCATCAGTGATACCACGCGCCAGGCTGCGCTTGATCGTCAAAAGCTTGTGTTGCAAAATATGCAGACTGATGGCAAACTTCTCGATGGCAAACCCATCGATGATGATATGATCCAGCAGGCTGAGAAACTAACGGCCTCCTGGCAGTTTAAACCCTACCATCCTATCAAGAATGCCCCACACTTTGCTGATTGGGTTACCGTGCAGATGGAACAGATGTTGAATAACGGTGATCCTACAGGACAGACAGGCATTCGGACCTTTCTCTCTGGTGGTTTTAATATTAAGACCACACTTGACATGAATCTACAGAAGTACGTGGAGAATGCCTCAAGATACTTCATTACGCAGCCAACGTTACAGAAATTTGGTCTGGGCGCGAACACCTATCTGCGTCTGAACAAAGATTTGAATGTGAATGATGCTGCTGTAGTGGTTATGGACTCAAAGACGGGTGAAGTCCTGGCTATGAGTGGGAGCGTCGATTACTACAAAGATCCAAACAATAAAAAAGTTGCTGGCTCTTTTAATGTAGCGACAGCTACGCGCCCCCCTGGCTCAACCTTTAAACCATTTACCTATGCAACGGCCTTCCAGATGGGTTGGAATCCGGGGATTGTTCTGCCTGACGTTCGTACCTACTTTCCCAATGGAGCTGCTGCTGGCGCACAGAATCAAGAGCATGTGGAATTTCCATATGCCCCCGATGACTATGGTGGCAAGCCTAATGGGGTATCTGGTCCACGTGCTACTATTCGTCAGGACCTGGCAGATTCGTATAATATTCCTGCCATCAAGGCTCTGTCCTTTGCTGGTACTGATAATGTTTTCAACAATGCTCGTCTGATGGGTATTACTAGCCTTGATGCAAATATGCAGAAGCGAAAATGTACTAGTGCTATGGATTGTTACCACCTTACTCCAGGCTTAGGTGCAGTTGATATTACCCCTCTGGAGATGACTAGTGCCTATCAGACCTTTGCCAATGGTGGTGTGCATATGCCTTATCAGAATATCCTCGATGTCTGGGATAGTTATGGTAACCATCTCTTCCATCTTGATCCCACACAAGTAAAGGGAACGCGGGTCTTCTCCCCACAAGTTACTTACATGATGACTTCGGTTCTGGCGGATGAGCCGGCACGTTACTACGAGTTCTTGTATGACCACGATCTCTCATTCTATGATTGGGAGCCGGGAGGATCCTGCGCTGATCAGCACCCTTATCCTAGCTGTCCTACTCATCAAGTAGCGGCAAAAACCGGCACTACTGACGAATTTAAGGATAACTGGACTATGGGGTATACACCGAATGTTGTCGTTGGTGTCTGGGCTGGTAATGCCGACGACACATCTATGAGAGATGGTGTCGTCGGTATTACAGGTGCGGCTCCCATCTGGCATGCGGTGATGGAGTTTGCCTCCGGTCGCCCCTGTGCCGATATCAATGCGGATATGAATGTAAAGATCTCCTGCCCTGTCGCACGTTTCAATCCAGCTTCTGATGGCATGAACAGAGCTACCACCTTCTCGAAGCCTAATGGAATCACGATCGACTGTAACTTGTCGGCGGTTGATGGCTTGCTGGGTTCGGGTGGTAAATGTGATTGGGTCATCGATGGACAGGCGCCTACCCTTGCTGGTAAGACGGCTGTGACCAATGATCCTAATGGAGGCAATGGTGGTAATGGTGGAGGTGGCAAGAAGCGCCGTGGTTAAACGCGGTGCCAACGTCACCTACGGCGGCATCTCCCGCCTTGCCGGATGTGATACCGACTCCGCCCCCAACACCATAAGCAATCTTCAAAAGCAGGCTGGTTTTATCCAGCCTGCTTTCTTTTTATGTCTTCCTGGAAAACGTTATGCAGCAACCGTGGCACTATGATAGAGATTATCTGTGGGGCTTAGAACAACAATCTCTTGATTCTCACACGTTACACGCAAACAGCAGCCGTCCAGCGTGAGGACTGAGGTAGGTGCGCCCTTTAGAAGCACTACCTCAGTCCTCACGCTAGGCGGCGCGCCTCTCACGTCAAGATGTCACCCCCCTCGTGCATGGGCGTGCGCCCCCATACATATAAGCGTGCCCCTCCCCATTCACTCAATTTCTTCAATATTTCCTCTTTTACTTGACAGAACTGTCCCCTGTTGAGCATACTATAAATGTATATCGCATAATATGTCGCATTCTGCACCTTTCATATGTATACCTCTCGAAAATGTCCCCCTACTTTTCCTATGGAGGCTTACATGGCAAAATTCGATCAGCAGGCCTACTCTAACCTCTTTGCTCGCCACTTTATGCCCTTCACCGGACTGAATGACCTCATTCCAAACTCGCCCATCACAAACATCTGGCCCATTCAGAACCTGCTTCCCACTGGCCTGACCCTCCTCAGCGGTGAATCACGTTCCGGCAAAACCTCCTTCGCCCTCCAACTCATGCTCAATGTCGCACAGGGCATGTGTTCCTTTGCCGACGATAGTCCCGATGACTCCCAAACCTTCACATCCGCTCGTGGTCGCGCCTTCTACCTGGGCCTCGATCACTCCCTGCTCCGCCTTCACGAGTTCCGTTCGCGCCTGCTAGCGGCCCAGCCCGGCACTCCCCCACCTAACAACCTCTTCTTTACCAACACCTGGACCCCTCTCACGCCCACCGAGGGCCTGCATGAGCTTCAAATCTGGCTTACCAACTCTCCCGATACGCGCCTCCTCGTGATTGATAACCTGGCCTCGCTGCGCCCCCTCTTCAAGGGCAATGACCGCGAATTGCTCGCCCTCCTGCGCCGCCTCGCCGAACAGTATAATATCAGTATTCTCGTTCTCCACACCTGCAAGCGCTCCTCATCCCTGACCGCCTCGGTCGATCATCACCTCCATCTCAAACGTCTTCCTGTCTCCAACTACTATCATCTTGATGTCCTTGGATCTTCGCTCGCTCCCTTCTCACTCACCCTCCATTGTCCAACCTCTCACATTCATTTCCGCCACGCCTCCCTTGCAGAGAGCCTCGCCCTGAGCACACTTAGCGCCCATAAAACCCTCACCCCCGAACGCCTCGCCATCCTCCATCTTATCCATACATGTGAACACCCCCTCTCACCCGCCCAGATCACAGCCGCGCTTGGCCTCGACTACACCTGCGTACGCCAGCTTCTCAGTAAAATGGTCAAAGCCAACCTGCTCACCACCATCTCCCACGGCCACTACACCCTCCATCCCTTCATCAAGCCTCTCGTTCCCGAACTCCTAGCCCAGCATCCCTGCCAACCCAAATTCGAGATCGCTCACATTCTCCTCTCCCCCGACTCTGAAGATACCCTTACCCCCGAATCCTCTAACGCTGCTGAATCCTCTCCCGACGACTCTTCCAATTCCGCTCAAACCTCTACCACCCTCGAATCCCAAACCAGGATCGCTCACAATCTCACCCCTCATTCTTATACACTGCTAACTCCCAAAAGCGGAAATCCCGATCCCAACCAACTCAACCCTAACCTGTAAAACCACTAGTTTTTGCGCTTAGAGAGAAACCTTTCACGCAAAACGGCTCCCGATTCGGTAGGGATCAGCCGTGTCCCCGAATGGGGGCTCCAGCGCGTCGGAAGCCATTTTCGGTAGGGACCAGCTTTAGCGCGTCCGAATGCCATTTATGGCAGTTCGGCGCAAGCCAAAAATGCCCCAAATGAACACGTCTCATAATCTATCACGACAATGCTCTTTTAAAAAAATAACTCGGCGCGTAGCACCTCGCGCCATGTAGCACCCCGTCCCATAATATGAAGACGCGTGCTTGAGCAGCGTCGTCCCCTCCCCAGCGTGGCCCCTGAGCATGTTTCTTGACCAAAAGCATTGCGCCTCTTGACAATGCCCCCGGTCGAGTGCTATTCTTTATTTGCAGTCTCAAGTCGAGACTGCTAGCAATCAGAGTTGACAAGCATTGTATCATCGTACATGTCACGGGTGTGTGATATTGCAGATTGGTGCGTCAACAATCGAGGGCAGTCTTGATGACACCATTGAGTCAACGTAAGCAACAGATCCTGCGGGTTCTGGTTGAAGAATATATCCATACCGCGACCCCTGTTGCGTCTGAGACTCTTGTGCGCAAGTATGGTCTGAAATATAGCTCCGCCACCGTTCGCCACGAACTGGCTGGCCTGGAGGAGTCGAACCTCATCTTTCAGCCCCATACCTCTGCTGGACGTATGCCAACAGACCTGGGCTATCGCTATTTTGTTGAGCATCTCATGCGAGAGTCAGCACTGTCACTCGATGAGCAGCGTCTTATTCGTCACCAATTTTACCAGGTGCAGGACCAACTGGATCAGTGGGTTCGCCTCACGGCTTCGGTTATGGCTCGCCTGCTACACAGCGCTGCGATCATGACACCTCCTCGCTCCAACGAGGGCTGTCTGAAGCACTTTGAGATCCTGGCGGTGACTGAGCTGTCTGCCCATTTGGTGCTGGTGCTCACCGATGGCTCGGTGAAGCAGCAACGCCTGCTGCTGGATCGGCCTATTCGACAGGATGAGCTTAGTGCACTGTCGGCGCGTCTGAACTCGCTGTTCGCGGAGAGAACCGCCACTGAGATCGATGTGATCGCCTCACAGGTTGATTTATCTCCAGTTGAACAGCTTGTCGCACATACCATTAGTCGCATTTTGCAGCAGCATGGCGATCTCTTTGGCGATGTGTTCTACCGCGAGGGCGTGATCAATATTCTGGAGCAGCCAGAGTATAGCCGTCTCGGTCCTGAAACCGCTCGCAACGAGCGTGTGCGTAATGTACTTGAGGTGCTTGAACAAAATCGTCTCCTGCCCGCGCTTGCCTCGCACCTGCGAGATCAACCATCCGATGGTGTGCAGGTGATTATTGGGGGCGAGAATGAGTGGGAGGAGATGAAGGATGTGAGCCTGGTAATCGCGCGCTATGGTCAGGAGGGTGGTGTTGGTGGCCTGCTGGGCGTGATCGGTCCGACACGCATGCAGTATGATCGCGCCATAGCCGTTGTTCGCTATATGGCAAACGTCATGAACGAGCTCCTCTCCGAACTTTACGGCGGCGGCGGCGGCAGCTAATTAAAAAGCTGTAAAAGCTGTCAAACATCAACAAAACGTCAACCAGGGATTTCTGTTTCGCAGAAATTCAAATGCTTATAGATTTGATTCTTTTTTTTAGGAGGCAACTGTGCCAAAGGTAATCGGTATCGATCTGGGAACCACCAATTCTTGTGTTGCTGTTATGGAAGGCGGCGAGCCTGTCGTTATTCCTAATGCTGAGGGCGCTCGTACTACTCCTTCTATTGTCGCTATCAATAAAAATGGCGAGCGTCTTGTTGGCGAGGTTGCCAAGCGCCAGGCCATCACCAACCCCGAGAATACGGTGTATTCCATCAAGCGCTTCATGGGTCGCAAATTTGAAGACCCCGAAGTTGACCGCGACAAGCGCATTGTGCCCTTCAAGGTCGTGCGCGCCAGCAATGGCGACGCCTGGGTTGAGGTTCAGGGCAAACAGTACAGCCCCCCAGAAATCTCGGCCATGATTCTACAGAAGCTGAAGACCGACGCCGAGGCCTACCTGGGCGAGCGCGTGACTCAGGCTGTTATCACCGTTCCCGCCTACTTTAACGACGCTCAGCGCCAGGCGACACGCGATTCCGGCCGCATCGCTGGCCTCGAGGTCCTGCGTATCATCAACGAGCCAACCGCTGCATCGCTGTCCTATGGTCTCGATAAGAAGAAAGATGAGCGCATCGCGGTCTATGACCTGGGTGGCGGTACTTTCGATATCTCCATCCTGGAACTGGGCGATGGTGTCTTCGAGGTCAAGAGCACCAATGGTGATACACATCTGGGTGGTGATGACTTCGATCAGCGCGTCATCAACTGGCTGGCCGACGAGTTCCGCAAGGAGCAGGGCATCGATCTGCGCCAGGACCGCATGGCCCTCCAGCGCCTGAAAGAGGCCGCTGAGAAAGCCAAGAAAGAGCTCTCCAGCTCGATGCAGACAGAAGTGAATCTGCCCTTCATTACCGCCGACGCCAGCGGACCAAAGCACCTGACCATGACCCTCTCCCGCTCCAAACTGGAGCAGTTGACTGAGGACCTAGTCGAGAAGTCCCGCAAGCCGGTGATGCAGTCACTCTCCGATGCTGGAATGCGCCCTGGTGATGTCAACGAGGTCGTTCTGGTTGGCGGTCAGACCCGTATGCCTGCCGTACAGACCATGGTCCGCCGCATCTTCGACCGCGAGCCTAACCGCGGTGTGAACCCCGACGAGGTCGTGGCCATCGGCGCCGCCATTCAGGCTGGTGTGCTGACCGGCGACGTGAAGGATGTACTCCTGCTCGACGTCACGCCGCTCTCTCTGGGTATCGAGACTTATGGTGGCGTCTTCACCCGCCTGATCGAGCGCAACACCACTATCCCAACGCAGAAGAGCCAGATCTTCTCCACCGCTAGCGACAACCAGCCTAGCGTAGAAGTCAACGTCTTGCAGGGTGAGCGTGAGTTCGCCAAGGATAACCGCTCGCTTGGTAGTTTCATCCTGGATGGTATTCCACCCGCTCCTCGCGGTGTGCCACAGATCGAGGTCACCTTCGATATCGATGCCAATGGTATCGTGAACGTGTCCGCGCGCGATAAGGGTACCAATCGTGAGCAGAAGATCACCATTCACCCCTCCAGCGGCCTGAGCAAGGAACAAATCAACAACATGGTTCACGATGCTGAGGCTCATGCTGCCGAGGACAAGCGCCGCAAGGAAGAGGTTGAGGAGCGCAACCAGGCCGATAGCGCGGCCTATCGCTCCGAGAAGGCTCTCTCCGAGCTTGGCGACCGCATCTCTGGTGAGCAGAAGAGCGAACTGGAGACCAAGATCGCTGATGTGCGTGCCGCTCTGGCGACCGACGACGTCGATCGCATGAAGTCCGCGCGCGAGGCCCTTGAGCAGTCCTTCTACAAGATTAGTGAGTCGATCTACCGCACTGGTGCCGAGGCTGGCGCAGGTGCTGGTGCGACTGCTGACCCGGGCGCGTCACAGGGTGGTAACACTGGTGACGACACCATTGAGGGCGAATACAAGGAAATGTAATAATGGTGCAAGGGTACTACACGTGGTAGTACCCTTGTCCTTTTTCCTTCCAGCCCACCACTACATCCCACACAAAGCTACAAACTTAGTAATTGCATTGAGTTTCTTTCCCATTAACCGATACATATAGTGAGATGTAACAAACGTGTGAGCAGCCAGCGTTGCATACGCCCATCCCTCCTACCCACAGGCGAGCTTGCAAGCCGAGAAGCAGGGAAAGGGATTCCTTTTCAAAACCCTGTCCGGTACTACAAGCATTGCGTATCTCCTGGCTATGGTGTAAGCTTGTTAATTGGTACAATCTCTTCTTGACTTGCCTTTCTTCTATTGATAGATGTTACCCAGTAGCGCGGAAAAGAACGCGCCCTGTTTCTGACGATAAAGGACCGGTAGATGGCCGCAAATAAACGAGATTATTATGAAGTTCTAGGGGTGGCCCGCACAGCGACGGATGACGAGGTCAAAAAAGCCTTCCGCCGCCTCGCTAAACAGTATCACCCCGACGCTAATAAAGAGCAGGGAGCGGAAGCCCGTTTTATCGAGATCAACGAGGCCTACGAGGTCTTGAGCGATTCACAGAAGCGTGCCGCCTATGATCGTTACGGCCATGCTGGTGTTGGTGCCAATGCCGCAGGTGCCGGATTCAATGGATTTGAAGGCTTCGGTAGCATTAATGATCTCTTCGAAACCTTCTTCGCTGGGTCTACAGGGGGAACAACCCGCCGTACAGGTACGCAACGTGGCGCGGACATCCGCTATGAATTAACTATTACCTTTGAAGAGGCGGTATTTGGCTGTCAGAAAGAAATCGAGCTGCCCCGTTGGGAGACCTGTGGCAACTGTCACGGTAACGGCGCCCAGCCTGGCACCTCTACCTCGCGCTGTTCCGCCTGTCAGGGGACGGGTGAGATCCGCCGCGTGCAGCAATCGATCTTTGGCCAGTTTGTCAATGTCATGATGTGCGAGCGCTGTCGTGGCGAGGGCCGCGTCATTACGACTCCCTGTGAGAAGTGCCGTGGCCAGGGCCGTGTGCGCAATAACCGCCGCGTCGTGGTCAACATTCCCGCCGGCGTCGATGACGGCATCAACGTACGTGTGACGGGCGAGGGCGAGGTTAGCTCCCGTGGAGGGACGCCTGGTAACCTGTACGTCGTCCTGACTGTCAAGCCACACCCCTTCTTCAAGCGCCAGGGTAACGATGTGCTCTATGAACTGCCCATCAGCTTCACACAGGCCGCGCTTGGCGACGAGGTCGAGGTTCCCACCGTTGATGGGAAGACCACGATGCTCAAGATTCCCGCTGGCACGCAGAGCAATCGCTCCTTCCGCCTCAAGGGCATGGGCATTCCCGTGGTCCACAGTAGCGCCCGTGGCGACGAGCATGTCATCGTCAAGGTCGTGACGCCAACCAACCTGACGCCTGAGCAGAAAACCCTGCTGGAAGAGTTTGCCCGCATCGAGCGTGAGCAGAATGAGCAGAACGGTAAGAACATCTTCCGCGACCTCTTCGAGAAAACCAAAGACGTCTTCCAATAGGTTAGAACAAAAAGAGAGGCTCAGTAGCGCGCTACTTGCGTACGTGGCTACTGAGCCTCTCTTTTTGCTGCTTCTTTAGCCAACAATTGATTCTTCGATAGTAGGTTGTGTGGGTGACTGTATGGGTTTGGCGGTAAAGCTGGCCGTCATCGCCAGGTGGTCGCTGGCGGCGCTACCGAGGATGCCATTGCCCATCAGGATGGGCTGACACTGCTCTAAGCGTTGGGCCAGTTCAGGGGCGGCGAAGATGTAGTCAATGCGCCCGGCTGGCGCTATGGATGGGCAGGTAAAGCCGGGATCGCGCGGGGCTTTCTTGCGGAAGCAATCGACATAGCCTGCTTTCAGCAGGAGGCCGATACTCGCGCGTGGTGCGTAGAGCGATGCCGCCAGGTTAAACAGCCCGCTTAGCACCTGGCTGCGCGGAATAATACGCAGCACGGGGATCAGGAAGCGGAGGGGCGGTGGCACAACATAGTTCAGGGTGGGTACACCGTCCGCGTAGTTCTTGAACTTATGCTTGCTCCGTTTCTCCTGTTCTAAGGAGACCAGGGCGCGGAGTAGTTCGCTAGCCTGAAAGGTGTCGCCGGGTGCCAGGGAGTTGAAGTCACCCATCAAGATATGGGGTCTGCCCTCCTCCTGGATGGGGGCCAGGATGCGCAGGATCGCGCGCACCTCGCGCTTCCTGAGCGCGCCACCTCCCCGTCCCTTGAAGAACGAGGCCCATAGGTGCGTCACAAAGACCGTCAGGCGCTCCCCACTCTCCTCCTCAACGCTGACCTCCAGCAGGGGCTTATTCAAAATCCCTGGGCGTGGGTGAATTTTTGTCTCAAGGATGGGCAGGCGTGTCAGGAGGGCGAGCTGGTAGTCTCCAGGATAGGCTGGTTCTCCGCCCATAACCAACTGCATCCCCATCTCTCTGGCAATTTCATCAATGACGCGTGGCTGCTCCTGGATCTGCGGATGCGTCGCCTCCACCACGCCAACAATATCTGGCTTCACCGATTGCAGGATACTACAGATTTCTCGCGTGCGCTTGCTGCCCTGCTCACGCACATTATAGCCACCAGCCAGAATATTAAACGAAACAATACGAGGCATATTCTTATCTATCTCTAGCTTTCTTCATCTTCTTAGCAATATGAGTCATCATGGCATACATCAATTAAAACGAAGTAACCCCTACCAAAGCTACGCTCACTCTTTATCTTCGCCCGAATGGAACAATTTATAAGTTTATCGATACTAAAAAAGGAGGAATGAGGCTCTGTGCAGCCGATGGCTGCACAGAGCCTCATTCCTCCTTTTTTAGTATTTTTTATTTCCAGGTGACGCGGTCGAGCAAGTACATGGTCAGTTCCGCGATCGGAATACGGATCTGCTCCATGCTGTCGCGCTCGCGCAACGTGACGGTCTGGTCGTCCAGGGTCTGGAAGTCGATGGTGACGCAGTAGGGAGTACCAATCTCATCCTGGCGGCGATAGCGACGCCCGATATTCTGGATATCGTCGTACTGGGTGACCATGAAGCGTTGCAGGTTCTTATGGATATCCTTGGCAACGCCGACCAGCTCTTCCTTATTTTTCTGCAAAGGAAGAACTGCACACTTGACTGGGGCCAGCCAGGGGTGCAGGTGCAGCACTGTGCGATCATTGCCCTTGCCCATGGGATCTGGCTGCTCCTCGTAGGCGTCGAGCAGCAGATTGAGGAAGGTGCGATCCACGCCACCCGAGGTCTCGACGATCCAGGGAATATAACGTTCCTTGGTGTTGAGATCGGTGTAGCTCAGGTCCTGGCCGCTATACTGGCTGTGGCGCGAGAGGTCCCAATCCTGGCGCCAGTGGATGCCTTCCCACTCCTGCCAGCCCAGAATCGTGCGGTACTCGATGTCATACGCCTTCTTTGCGTAGTGTGCCAGCTCGTCCTTGCCATGCTCATGGAAGCG
The DNA here is from genome assembly GCF_016587395.1 of Ktedonobacter sp. SOSP1-52. Taxonomy (NCBI): domain Bacteria; kingdom Bacillati; phylum Chloroflexota; class Ktedonobacteria; order Ktedonobacterales; family Ktedonobacteraceae; genus Ktedonobacter; species Ktedonobacter sp. SOSP1-52. Next base: position 2,181,113 of record NZ_BNJH01000002.1, on the reverse strand, counting down.
CAGGCGATCCTTGTGGTTGATGATGGTCTGGTACCACTTGAAGCGATACTCCTTCCAGTAATCAAACCACTTGTCCATCTCGCTGGGATGCACGAAGAATTGCAGGTCCCACTGCTCGAACTCGCGCTGGCGGAAGAGGAAGTTACCCGGCGTGACTTCGTTGCGATAGGCCTTACCAATCTGACAGATACCGAAGGGGATCTGTACACGCGAGGACTTCACAACGTTATCATAGTCCAGGTAGATGTTCTGGCAGGCCTCACCGCGCAGGTAGGTCTTCATGCGGTCGCCCTCAACCACGCCCAGGTAGGTCTCCATAAGCAGGTTAAACCGGCGCGGCTCGGTGAATTCGCCGCCACAGGCTGGACACTTGTTCTGCTCAACATTTTTGGGGTCCAGGTGGTCGATGCGGAAGCGACGCTTACACTTCTTACAATCGACCAGGACATCGACGAAGTTCTCGACATGTCCACTGGCCTCCCAGACGCGTGGATGGGTGATGTTCGCGCCCTCGATACCCACGACATTGTCGTGCATCTGCACCATGGACCACCACCAGAAGCGGCGGATATTGTTGCGCAGCTCGACGCCGAGGGGGCCAAAGTCATAGAAGCCCGCGATACCACCATAGATCTCGGAGTTGGGATAGACAAACCCGCGCCGTTTGCTCAGGGAGACGATCTTGTCGATGGGAACCAGGGGTGTTCCCTGAATCTCTTCTTGCATCTCTTCGATTTGTGTCATGAGTGGTGAAACCTCCACATAAAAAAATCCCCAGGCGTCTTCTCTCCGCCCAGGGACGAATGTTGCCAGCGTAGGCCTGGGGCCACTACAACGCTCTGGCGACATGCGCGGTTCCACCCTGCTTCTTCACCACAAATCAGTGAAGCCACTCTTTATGGAATCCAAAGCCAGCTCCAAAGCGCCCTTCACCTGCTGTTGATTGTCGACCTCGCACCCTCCGTCGGCTCGCTGGTATCTCGCGCAGGTTACTCTTCTTTATCAACGCTGGCGCATATTTCTCTCAATTGTCTTCCTATAGTATAAACACCCAGGCTCCAAGATTCAATCCCTCCCCCACCTTTGGTTATGGAATAAGTAGTGTGTGATGCAACAACTGCCGGGCTGAAGCCCGGCAGTTGTTGCATCACACACTACTTATATCTACCTCTTGCGACTAGCGCGCTGCTCTAGTTTCTCCATCCAGATGGGGACGATGATCGAGATGGCTGTGAAGGCCGCGACCGCTCCATAGACTACAGCCAGGGTTTTGCCTACTGGACCTTTTGACTCGCGTTTATCCATGCTGTACCTCCTACATACTTGTCTGCTGTCTAGCGAATAATATCTCTGCGTCGGAACCACCAGCCACCCGGCAAGAAAACTCTTACTATACACAATACGATGGGCGCTTCCATAAGGTGATAACCAAGCAGGGTGTTTGTCCCTCATGTGCGCGGGACAAACACCCAGTTTGCCTCGGCAATCGTCCTGCTTGTTCAGACCCCCGCTGCATGTTACAATGGAGATCAATATTGCGAACGTTTGAAACTGTAAAGAAAAAGGCGCATGGACGAATACGTGGAGGCCGGGCGTGTGAACCAGGCCGCAATTGAAGATTTTGCTGCTCGCTATCCCTTTCCCATCGATGATTTTCAGCTAGAGGCTGTGGCTCATCTGCTGGATGGGCGCTCTGTTATGGTGGCTGCTCCTACCGGAACTGGTAAGACCCTGGTCGCTGAGTTCGCTGTCTGGTTAGCACAGAAGCGTGGGCAACGTATCATTTATACAACCCCTCTTAAGGCCCTCTCGAACCAGAAGTATCGTGATATGCGCGAGCTATACGGCTATGACAATGTTGGCCTGGTGACTGGCGATATTGTGGAGCATAGTCATGCCTCGATTGTGATTATGACGACCGAGGTCTATCGCAATATGCTGCTGGAAGATGGAGGCGAGCGCTTCGCCAACGGTGAGCGCCTTGATGCCAGCGAGCTGCGTGATGTCGGCTTTGTGGTCTTTGACGAACTGCATTACTTGAGTGACTTTGATCGCGGCCCTGTCTGGGAGGAGGCGATCATCTGTTCACCTAAGCATGTGCAACTGGTGGGCCTCTCCGCCACGGTTAGCAACGCTGAAGACCTGGCAAGCTGGATCAGTCGTGTGCATCGCCCCATCTCACTGGTCTTTCACGAGCAGCGCGCGGTCCCGCTGGAGCACTATTATTACTATGGCGATAAGATTCACCTGGTGCAGGATGCTGAGGGGAACCGCGTCAATCGTTTCCCTAGAGTTGGTGGCGAGGCCAAGATCGCGCAGATGATGAATCGCCGACGTACCTACGTGTATGATGATGATGAGGAGGACGAGGTTGACGAGGAGGCTGTCACCGAGGAGTTTTGGGATAAGCAGGAGAATCGGCGTAAGGGTCGCGTGCCCAACCGCGAGCAGCGACGCCGGGCCGAGCGCCGTGGCAAACCAAGCACCTCGCGCGCGCAGCAGCACTCGTCTGCTCCCTCTACAGCTCCGGCGCATGCTGCTCCCAATACTGAAGAGGGCAGTGAGACGGAAGAGCGCCCCGTACGGCCACGCCAGCGCCAGTTCTTCAAGGCCCCCGAGCCAGGCGAGACATTGACCGCGCTTCGCAACGCCGATATGCTGCCCTGTCTCTACTTCTTGCCTGGTCGTCGTGTGGTGGAAGAGGCCGCCACGAGCGCCTCTCTCCATAGCTTTACGACCCCCGAGGAGGAGGCCTTTATTCGCGAAGAAATTGGGATATGGCTAGATCGCCTGCCGCCCGAGGATCGCAACCTGCAACAGGTGCTCTCCCTGACGAACATGCTTCCGCGCGGAATCGCCTTCCATCATGCCGGCCTGCTGCCGGGACTGAAGGTGCTAGTGGAGACGCTCTTTGCCCAGGGACACCTGCGAGCCGTCTTCGCGACCGATACCCTGGCCCTGGGCGTGAACATGCCAGCTCGTACCGTTGTGGTGGGCAGCCTCAGCAAGTTCGATGGTCAGGAGATGCGCCTGCTCACGCCCAATGAATACCGTCAGTTGACCGGGCGTGCTGGACGTCGCGGCATGGATGTGCGCGGCTCGGCAGTTATCCCCTACTCACCCTGGGAGCCTTTCGAGGATGCATTTCAGCGCATCACAGGCGAGATGCTACCCGTCACTAGCTCATTTGTCATTCGCTATAACTCGGTGCTCAACCTCTGGCGGCCAGGAGATGTGCAGCATCTGCGTCGCATCTGCGCCTCCAGCCTGCGCGAGTACCAGCGCTACCTCATATGGGAGCTGAACGAGTATCATCGCCTGGAGAAGCGCTATCAGAAGGCGCGCAAGTCGGGCAAGAAGAAAGGGGCGGCCTCTGAGGGCGCTTTTGAGGCGCTAGAAAAGCGTCGCCAGCGCATCGGCTCCTACCCACTCAGCCGGGCGGGCGCCGCCGAACTAGATGGCACGATCTTCGCCTTGCGGGCACTTGGCCATATCGGCCAGAACGATGAGCTGACGTTGAAGGGGCGCCTCCTGCGCGGTATCTTCCACCCTGCGGGTATCATGCTGGTCGAGATGATAATGCGTGGCATCTTCGATGGTATGTCGCCCAACGAGGTCGCCGAGATCTGTAGCTGGTTCACTTTCAGCAACGATAAGCGCCTGCATAATCGGAATGTCCTGGCGTCGCGCCTCGCGCGCGTGCGGCGCGATCTCTACCAGGTACTGCAACATGTCCATGGCATCGAGGAGCGGGCCGGGATTAACTTTTCACCGAGTATCCAGCCAGAGTTCCACGGCGTGGCCTTTGCCTGGTCGCGTGGCATGTCCTTGAATGCGCTTCTCAACCGGATCGAGCTGGCAGAGGGTGATATCCTGATGCTGCTCAATCAGACCATTGACCTGCTCCAGCAAGTCCAGGCGGCAGTTGGCCAGGTGGCCGACATGAAGGAGGCCTGGGATAAAGTGGTGCCGCTGATGACGGATGGCGTGATGAACGAGCGGAATGTGGCCTCACACACGCAAGCGCAATTGACCGAACTACAACAGCAACGCGAGCGCCTGGCTGCCCTGCGCCCCCTCTTCGCGCAGGCTGCCTCTTCCCTGCTACGTGGCATTATCATACAGAGTCGCATGGTACCCTCGATGTCTGTGCAGATCGAGGATAGTGTGCTTCCGCTCGACGCGGAAGAGGATCGTGACTCAACCGGCCTGCACGACTCCCAAACCTTCGCCGAAGAAGTGTAGACTGAATATGCATGAGGCCCCCTCCGCCATTTTGTGGTGAAGGGGGCCTCATGCATATTCAGTCACTAGCCCTCTTTTCCCTATTTCCTACCATTTTGCTTACTCGCCCGTTTAGTATAATAGTGCGCGCTACCGGAGAGCTTTGAGATGTCATAACAAACGCTGTTATAACAAACGCTACCGAGATACATCCTTGAGTGAGCTTTAGCGTAAAGTGTTTCTTGTCGGTTGAGCGCCAAAAGAAACATTACTTTGGTCATGCCTACAGGGCCTAGAAGTTGTCAGAACCAGCCAAGTTGAATAATATGTACAAAGGTACAAATATCTCTAGTGGCTGATAAAGATGCGGTGGGTAGAGGATGCAAGTGTGATGGATCACGTTGCCCACGCGGATCGCAATAGATCGAAGGACGAAGACTAGCTAGCGATTGTATTTGTGAGCAGGAAAAGGGGTAGGTTTTAGAATGAACGCAGAAGCTTTGATAGGAAGAGTGCTGGGGACCTGTACGCTCCAGAGGCTCATCGGTCAGGGAGGCATGGGCGCTGTCTACCAGGCGCAGCAGTCACGCCCGCGCCGCCAGGTTGCCGTAAAAGTGCTGATGCCAATGTCGCCCTTGAATCCTAATCAGCTAGCGGCGTTCCTGGAGCGTTTTCGCCGCGAGACGGATGCCGCGGCCTCGTTGGATCATCCTAACATTACGCCCGTCCATGAATATGGTGAGCAGGATGGGATCGCCTACCTGGTTATGCCCTACATCAGTGGTGGTACGCTCCGCGACGAATTGGAGCGCTTTGGACCCCTGCCTCTTGATAAAGCTACGCATTATCTCGAACAACTGGCCGCGGCTCTTGATCACGCGCATGATCACGGGGTTATTCACCGTGATATTAAGCCAGCCAATATTCTGCTGACCCCCGAGGGGCGTCTCTTATTGACCGATTTTGGCCTGGTGAAGATTGTGGGCGAGGGCTATGCCCCCCAGGTTCGCCTGACTGGCGAAGGGGTGCCAGTTGGCACGCCCGATTATATGGCGCCCGAACAGGTCATTGGCAGCGATGTTGATCAACGCGCCGATCTCTACTCTCTGGGTGTGATTCTCTTTCAGATGCTCACGGGAACAACTCCCTTCCAGGGAGAGACGCCTATGCAGATTGCCGCGCAGCAGTTGCAGGTTCCACCACCCTCGCCCCAGGCTTTGCGTCCAGACTTGCCCCTGGCCGCGGCCCAGGTCTTGTTGAAGGCCCTGGCTAAAAAGCCGGTTGATCGCTATACGACCGCAGTCGATTTCGCTATCTCTTTCCGTAATGCCTTGCAGAGCTCAGGCGTCCAGCTTGGTGTGAGTCCACTGCTGAATGGTGTTACCTCCAATACAGGGCGCATTTTTATTCCCAAAGGCATGCTTGAGCCTGCACGGCATAGCGCGCGCATCCAGACAGTCCCTGGACCAAACGCTCCGGCTCCCCAGGCTGAGCCGGCTGCTCCTGCAGCCAGGGGCCAGTTTAGACCCGGTGTCCTGCCCTCGAAGAAGCTTGGCCAGGTCAGCCCCGTCGGTGGTGGCCTGTTGGCACGTGCTCCTGGTATTGCCGACGCGCCGGCATTCGCTCCCGCTGATCCGCTCTCTCCTCTGCCTATAGAGGCTGCGCGTCCAGCTGGTGGCCTGCTCTCGCGTACGGGAAAATTTCCCCTGGTGAATGGTAAGCCAAAGGACGAAATGGCTCAGCAGATGCCTGAGCAATTCTCTACTATGACACAGGCGCCGCAGCAGGATTTTAGTACGCAGTTCGCCGCTTCTCTGCTGCCCTCGACGCCCCTGGCTCCTCAGCCTGAGTCAGCGGGTATGGTAAAGCGTAACACGGGTACGTTGATCGCGCCTTCGGGCCAACAAAACACAGGCGCTCTGCGCACAAACACTGGCTCGCTGATGTCGATCAACAAGCAGCAGGGCACGGGCACGCTGACGCTTACCAATGGCAATAACGAAACAGTCAAGCTCACCGGGCCGGTAAAAGTCGTGAAGGTGCCTGTTGCGGGCCAGCCTGGTCGCTACGTGACCGGCATTCTGCCGGTAATCCCCGCTGATGAGAAGATTTCTGAGCGCTCGGGAGCCTCGTTGGGGGTAAAAATTATCTCCATCTCGGTGGCGACTGTGCTGATTCTGCTGGTGGGGGCCGGTATGTTCTGGTTTATGCATAATCGTTCGAGCCAGGTTCCACAAAACAATACCAGCAGCGGGAGCAGTGTGACGAGTACCCAGAAGACCTCGGGGGCACCAACCAATTCTAATATCCTGATTCAAGATCCCCTGGACCATAACGCGCATGATTGGCCTGAAACGCCAGCAGATATGTATGCCTTTAAGGATGGGGCCTATCATATCACGAACCATACCGATGCCAGCGGTATCAGTCTCCTGGAGACCTCGCCCTTTAATGGCCCTATCACATATTCACTCTCAATGCGCCAGATCGCTGGCGACGATAACTCAGAGGTCAATACCTTTGGCCTGATCTTCCGCTTCTCGCAGTCCATGCAAAACAAGAAGCAGGTTACCCACTTTTACACCTTCGAGGTCTTAAATAAAAAAGGTGGCTACTACCGCTTCTGGAAATACGATGATAGCTCGGGCGATAAGAATAAGTTCTGGCAGCAGATTGGGAAGAACGTCAACCTTGGGAATGAGTTTAAGATTGGGGGGGACGCGAACGCGACGAACACGCTCACCGCGACGATGGATGGCAACAAATTTACCTTCTGGGTTAATGGGAAGAAGGTGATGGATGCCACTGATAACTCCTATGCTACTGGCATGGTGGGTATGATTGTGAACCTGAAAAACTCGGAAGTTGCCTTTAGAAACCTTTTAGTAACGCGCGGGGTAAACAATCCTACGCACTAGTTTTGGGGCATCACTGGTCCGTTCCTATTCATCTACATGTAAGAGGCAGGTCGTCGTATGAACGCAGAGGATTTGATTGGTAAGGCGCTTGGGACATGCACCTTGCAGCAACTTATCGGTCAGGGTGGGATGGGAGCCGTCTTTCTGGCTCAGCAATCTCGCCCACGCCGCCAGGTTGCGGTCAAGGTGCTCTTCCCTTTTACGCCGCTCAATCCCGGTCAAAAGGCTGCGTTCCTGGAGCGCTTCCGGCGCGAGACGGATGCCGCGGCCTCCCTGGTCCATCCAAATATCATGCCTGTGCATGAATATGGCGAGCAGGATGGGCTGGCCTACCTGGTTATGCCCTACTTGAGCGGAGGCACGCTCCGCGATGTACTTGAGCGCGAGGGACGCCTGCCCCTGGCACAAACCAGTAACTATCTTGAACAGCTCGCGGCCGCTCTAGAGGTGGCTCATGGGAGGGGTGTCATTCACCGCGATTTGAAGCCGGCGAATGTGATGCTCACACAGGAGGGCCGCCTGGTCTTGACCGACTTTGGCCTGGTGAAAATCCTCTCTGATGGGCAATCCGCGCAAGTGCGCTTGACGGGGGCTGGAGCCCCTCTGGGCACGCCCGACTATATGTCGCCTGAGCAAGTCATCGGCACTCCAGTCGATATACGTGCTGATCTTTACTCGCTTGGCTGCGTGCTCTATCACATGGTCACAGGGAGCCTGCCCTTTAAAGGGGCACTCCCTATGCAGGTGGCCATGCAGCATTTAAATAATCCGCCGTCCTCACCACGCTTGCTGCGTCCGGATATCCCGGTGGCGGCTGAGCAGGTGATACTGCGCACCCTGGCGAAACGGCCTGAGGATCGCTATGCCAATGCCAGTGAGATCGCGGGCGCTTTTCGCGAGGCGCTGATCTCGGCTGGTGTCTCCATTGGCGAGACTCTTAAAGTGCCTGCCGCTCAGGGTGATGCTTCTTTTACCAAGCGAGGTCTGTTTGATCCTATGTGGCAACAAAATCATTTTTCACAAGACGAGAACTCGCCTCAGAAGCCTTCTGAACAGCAGCACCCATTTCCACCTATGCCTGCTCCCATAAGCCAGGCAGCCCCTGGCGCTAACGCCCAGGCATCTCAACCCGCGCAACCGCCCGTGCGCAATGATTTTATCGCCAGGACGAGTATGACGATGCCCTCTTTTACAGGCATCCTTCCTCCAGAGATGCAGGCTGCTCCGGTTCGTCCGACGCCCGTGGCCCCGGCCCTCTCTTCAGGAAATACCAATTTTGGCGATGCCTCCTTCGGAATGCCTAATACATTTCTGGCGCAGAACCAGAATCAAGCGCCTAACCAGCACACGCCACCCTGGGGTCCGGAACAATCGCCCGCGATCCCGCAGGAGGATTTTCCGCAGGCGCCCTCCTCATTTGGAGGAAGCGCACCGTCCACTCCTCGTGCAGGCGGGCTATTAAGCCAGTTCTCATCTGAGAAGCCCCAGGCGACGCCTCAGCCCGGAAGCTCCTCACTCAACCTGGCGCAGCCTTCCTCACCAGAGACAGAGCAGAACGCACAGCCCGCTTCTTCATCACTCTTTTCCTATGGGTCCAAGCCTACGGGTCTGCTAAATTATGCTGCGACGGCACAACCCGCTGCTGAGCAGCCTGTTGAGCCAGCGCAGACCGGTATGAATAATGAGCAGCAGGGGATGATGCCGCAGCCTCAGCAGGATGGATGGGGACAGCAACAGGGCTTCGCGCCCAACTGGCCACAGTCTGGTCAGGGCAAGACTGGCACGCTTGCTGATTTTGGTGGCCAATATCCTGAACAGGGAAAAACGGGTCTCCTGGCGCCAATTGGCGAGGTGAGCGCTCCGGGTGCTTCAAACACAACCAGCATGATGCGCCTGGTCCAGCCAGCCCGAGTCTTTAAGATTCCGGTCGCGGGCAAGCCTGGTCAGTATGTGACGGGTATGCTGCCCCAGTTGCCTGCCGAGATGCAGGATGATCTGAAGGCAGAGGAGGAGAATCTAAAGCAGAAGAAGTTGAGCAATCGCCTGAAATCGGCTATCTTGATTGTTACAGCTGCATTGATCATCTTTGGTGGTAGTCTCTTCTGGCTAGTCAATTCGCATACTACCCCTCAACAGTCTAACCCTCATGATACAATGCTTCTGAAAGCCCAGGCGACCAGCACCGCCCAAGCGGGTGTGACAGCAACGGCCCAGGCAGCTAACATCTATTTCGAGGATCCCCTCGATAGTAATACGCATAGCTGGCCAGTGGGGGGAGACTTTACATTTAAGGATGGCGCGTATCATATCAAGAATACGTCTAGTGGTATCAGAAATGCGATTCTGTCCGATTTTGTGCTGCCTGATTCCTTCGTCAGCACGATCACGATGAATGTGATCAAAGATAATGCCAGTGGCGATGATAACCCTCATAACGAGTACGGCGTCATCTTGCGCTACCAGAAGGATAGCAAGGGTAAGCGCAGCTTCTACCTCTTTGATGTGCGTAACTCCAAGGATGGCGGGCGTAAGTATCAGTTCTGGAAGTACAGCGATAGCCGTGGCACAGATGCTGGTGCAGCCTGGAAGCAGCCGCTCTGGGAAGGCGACATCAAGGGTGAGTACAAGGGCAACCACAACCAGCAAAATGTGATCAAAATTGATGTGCAGAACGATAAATTTACGTTCTATGTCAATGGCAAGCAGGTTGGTAACAAGAGCGATAACTCGCTAAAGGGTGGACAGGTAGGCATGCTGGTGTATCTCAAAGATACCGAGGTAGCCTTCTCCAATCTGGCGTTGACTCGCAATTGATAATGTATCTCTGGGTATATCCGTTACGTTGTAGGGGCCATGCTGGCATGGTCTGGTCACCTGAGGAGAACCGCGCTCTCCAGCGCTTGGAGTCCAAGCAAGCTTGGACCCTACAAATGTAGGGGCGGCGTTGGTTGTGTCACGACATGCTGTATTGTATCTGGATGCCAGTCCGCCTGGTCATAGGCAAACATTGCGGCAATTTCCTATAAATTGCTGAGGATTGAAACGAGGTAACGCTTGAACATGTTGTTCGTACAGACATCTCTGCATTCTGTGATGGGGATGGCCCTTGCTGGCGTGAGCGATGGCCAGATGAAGGTTATCTCCATTGCTCTGTGGATCAGTGCATTCCTGTGTATCCTGAATATCATCTTAGCGGTCGTGTATCGAAGTCGTTCGAAGCGAGAGGTGTTCTCCTATTGGGTTATCTGTGTCCTCGAACTGGCGATTTTTGTCTTTGCCCTGCTCTTGCGAGTCGGGGTTATCTCTCAGGTTCCGTTCCATCTGCCACCAGGCCTGCCCGTTGACCGCCTGGAAATTGGCGCGGCGCTGGCCTTTGGTATCGGCCTCTTCCCGGCGGCCTTCTGGCATCGCGTCAACCTCTCTGATCTTCCTAAGCGGATTGGGGAAGATGGCAAGGCTATGAAGAGCGGTAAGGGGAAGGTGAGCAAGGCTCCTGGGGAGTGGATGAATTAAATACTGTAGAAAATTGATGGTGATCCAGTAATGTTACGACGATTCCTTAGTGCGTTCGTTGAGTTTGTGCGCTCTTGTAGCTCCTGGCAGATACGCATAGTGACGCTGGCATTTCTGGTCCTAAGTATTGGTTGTAGTTCCCAGGCGCTTGTCAGTGCCGTTGCTGCCAGTTCCCATGTTATGCAACCAGTAAGTAGCGCAGCTAATAATATTGATACGCTTGTATATCCTCATCAGCGCGCCTGTACTATTTCGCCACAACAAGTGGCGCAGAGAACCATATCGCAGAATGAGCCGCTTGCAGGTACGTCGAGTATGATGCCCAATACCTGCTCGCATATCCAAAAGTAATGCTCTGTATTTATCTATGTACTTATGTGCATGCCTCTCTTTCTTAAGGTGCCCCATTGGAAAGGGGCACCTTTTGTGTGTTATGCTAGGAACTTTCGCAGTGACCATGCGTACAGGTATATGTATGGGTTTTTAGCGAGGGGCTGAGATTATGCCCCTTAGATCTTCGCTCCCTTTCTACGTCTATCTTACTGACACCATGTGCAAGTTATTTCTGGTTAGGGATGTGGTAGCGGTTGGCAGCCGCTACCACATCCCTAATCAGGGCGAGTGCCATAGATGCGAGATTGGGCGCTCTCGCTTATACTTCTATCATTGGTAGACACTGTAGTAATAAAAAAGGATGTTTTGAATGAATACCTTTCCTGAGCAGAATCCTTCACAGACTCAAGATACACCTTTTCCTCAACCAGCCACAGCTCAGGCTTATCCACAAGCATATGCATCTACTCAAACGGGGCAGAGTGCTGAGCAATACGCGGTTCTGACGCAGGACCTGTTGCAAACCTTCGGCCAGAAGGTCGCTGTAAACCATCTGAACCTTGCTGTACGTCCGGGGGAGTTCTTTGGCTTTCTGGGTCCCAACGGCGCTGGCAAATCGACAACAATCAAAATGATGGTGGGACTCTTGCGCCCAACCTCTGGCTCGGTCTGGGTGGGAGGCGTGGATGTCTGGAAAGATCCACTCAGCGCGCGTGCCCTGATGGGCGTACTTCCTGAGCACCTGAATCTCTATGAGCGCCTGACGGGGCGTGAGTTTATTCTCTTTGCAGGCCATATGTATGGTGTGCCCGATGCCGATGTGACGCGCCGCACCGAGGACTTGCTACGTGTCCTTGACCTGGCAAACGATGCAGATAAGATGATTGTTGATTATTCAGTAGGTATGCGTAAGAAAGTCGCGCTGGCCGCGGCCATCTTGCATCGACCCCAGGTGCTGTTCCTGGATGAGCCGTTTGAGGGGATCGATCCCGTGAGTTCACGTGTGATTCGCGACATTCTGCATGAACTGACCCAGCGTGGGACGACGATCTTCTTCTCCTCGCATATCATGGAGGTGGTGGAGCGCCTGTGTACGCGCGTTGGCATTATCAATCAAGGTGTGCTTGTGGCCGAGGGAACGCTGCAAGAACTGCGTGAGCGGGCCAGCGGCGATGATAAAGATGCCTCGCTGGAGGACGTCTTCCTCAACGTCATTGGTGTGCGCAATGAGAACCATAATCTGAGCTGGCTTGACTGAACCCTTATTCCGAAATCCAACGTCACTCGCGTGACTAGCGCTTCCCCCATTCGGGGACAGGCGCGCTCAGGGTTTCGGATCAGAAGTAATAGGAGTGTGGTGTGCTTATCCATCGCGATAAAATCCGCTGGCTGCTCTGGCTGCGCTGGAAGACATTTCTGCGCGCCTTTACCCGTCCTGGTAAGGGCAAGGTTGGCCGCATCATTAGCCGTATTGTATTGATCCTGGTGCTGCTCTGGGCAGGCTTCTGGGCAGCCTTTCTCTTCTTCGCGGCGGGCCGCTTTCTGCCTGCTCCCGCCAATTTTGAGGCGACCCTGCTACTCCTGACGGCGCTGAATGTGCTCTGGCTGGTCCTGCCGCTGCTTGAATTTAATACCAATGAAGGCCTGGACCTGACCAAGCTGGCGCTTTTCCCACTTACGCGGGGCGAGAAGATGCTTAGTCTCGTGCTCTCGACCCTGCTGGATACGATGACGTTGGGGCTGCTGCTGGTCTTTGCTGGCCTGATTGCAGGTTGGGCCTTCTCGCTGCCCCTGGTGCTCTTTAGTATCGTGACGGTACTGGTGTTTTATGTGCAGGTGATTGGTATCGGCCAGCTCATCCTCTCGCTTTTGATGAGCTTCTTGCAGAGCCGTCGTTTCCGTGACCTGGGTGTCTTCCTGATCGTGCTTATCTCCTTCTCTGGCTATCTCTGCCAGTTTGTCTCGCGCGGAATCTTTACCGAGAACTTCATTAATAATCTGAGCAATCATCCGTATTCGCCCTATCTCCAATGGCTCCCGCCCGGTATGGCGGCGCGAGCCATTGAGCAGGCCTCGCTGGGGAACTGGGGCCAGGCGCTGCTCTGGCTGCTGGCCTTGCTGGCGGTCGGCGTGGTGGCTCTCTTCCTCTGGCAAATGATTGTAGAGCGGGCAGTGGTACGTCCCGAGGTCGACAACTCGGCTAGGCGTGTGCGTCGTCGCTCCACAAGTGAGGCGGTGGTACCTTCCACAGCGGCAGCAGCCCCTGTAACGGCATCCGGACCCAGGCCTGCTCTTCTGGAGCGCCTCTTCCCAACGCCAGCACTTTCGCTGCTGGGCAAGGATCTGAAATATATGCGGCGCGATCCGCAGATCACTGGAGCGCTGTTGCAATCGGTGCTTGCGCCCGTCTTTGTGGTCGCTGTGACGCTGTTTAATGCCACATCTGGCGGTGGAACGCACGCAAATGGCTTCTCTAGTTGGTCCACGCTCTTGCTGGTGCCATTGATGGTCTGTCTCTCGCTCTATCGCTTCTCGTATAATATCCTGGGCTTTGAGCGCCAGAGCCTGGGTACGCTCTTCCTCTTTCCGATCAAGCCCTGGCATATCCTATGGGGCAAGAACCTGGTCACCTTCACGATCGGGATTGTGGAATTGGTGATCCTGGTGCCGGTGGCGATGTTCCTCTCGCATAGCTTGAATCTGCTCGTTCCTGTCCTGGCGGGTGGCTTCTCTGCTATCTTTGTGGTCGTGGGCCTGGGAAACCTGACCTCGGTCTTCTTCCCTCAGCAGTGGCGGCAGATTCAGCGTGGCTTCCAGACCTCAATGGGTTCAAGCTCTGAGGCTGGCTGTATGCGGGCCGTGATGTCACTGGTGACGCTCGCGGTCCTGGTCGTGGTGATGGTGCCGGTCCTGCTGGCATTGGGCGCGCCGCTCTTCTTTGGCATGACCTGGCTCTGGTCGCTGACGGCCCCGCTTTCGCTGGTCTATGGTGTCCTTGTCTATATCGGTATAACGTCGCTTGTGACTCCTCGCCTGCTGAATCGCAGCCCAGAGATCCTCTCAGTTGTGACACGCGCTTAGCTTGCCTTTGTGCCTTTGAATAGGATGTGTAGAGCGCCCTGGTAGCCTGCGGCTACCAGGGCGCTCTACACATCTGTTGTATCAGTATTGGCTATCTTTAGCCCTTCTTGTGTGGCTCGGCCTTCTTGCGTGAGCGCAGGAAGATGAACAGGAGGCCAAGCAGCAGACATACAATCAGCACATAGGCGACGATGTTGACAATTGTGAGCAGGCTATCAGGCGATGCGTTCACGGCCTGGGTCAGTGCAGGTGGATAGAGGCCTGTGATGATAAATTGAGGGCTGCCGCCTACTGTGAGGGTATTGATGGGCTGGCGTCCAGGAACATCGTACATGACGACTTTGCCGCTCGCGAGCGCGATAAAGGCAAACTGCCCATCGCTGGTAATAGCCACTGATTGGGGATGTTCCTCCAGCGAGATGACCCGGTTAGGCTCTTTGGGCAGAGCGAAGCCTCCATGTACCGGGTTGAGCACCAGTAGCCGGTTGGTGCCCCGGTCAGGAACATACATCTCGCCCGTAGTTTCATCAAAGTCCATGGGACCATAAGAGCCGTCAGAGAGAATTTTTGTGACCTTGTGGGAGACAAGGTCAATAGTCATAATGTCCCCAGCACGCGTAGTGACATAGGTCGTTGCCCCAGGTGGGTTCGAGAGATATTGAGGACCTCCGTCAACGGGAATGCTGGCAAGCCGCTTATGCTGTTTCAGGTCATAGACAATGACGTCGTGTTCGCTAGAGATCCAGAGCTGATTGCCAACCGTATCTGACTGGGGATCTGAGACATAGGCCATAGCCAGTCCATAGACGGGACCATCTGTTGCCAGCGTGCGTATAACCTGGCAGTTTTTGGGATCAATCTCACGCACGCCACCGGTCCCATTGCCGCCACTGTAGATAAGCTTGGTATTCAGGTCATAGGCTAGAAGCGTGGGCTGCCCGGGAACGCTCGCCGTACAGAGTGTATGTCCATCATGCGTATCGAGAACCGCGACCTGGTTGCTCTGAGGTAGTGTCACAAAGAGGTTCGCGCCATCGACGCTGAGCAGGACGGTGTGTGGGTCGCCTTTCAGTGCTACGTTTTTTGTGACCTTCTGCGTAGCGATGTCGATGATGCTCAAGCCCTGGCTGGCGCCTGCCACGTAGGCCAGGTTGGGCGCGCCGCCATCGGCATAGGCCAGGCGAGGACTGCTCCCCATGAGCAGGAGGCCCATCAGAGTAAGAGTCAAGAGTAAGGTGAGATAGAGCAAGCGACGTCTACTGTGCACCATGATGTCACTTCTCCCTTTCTAGTTTTTCGGTGTCAGCGAGGCCCAGTGCTGGCTGGACTGGTCAAAGCGATAGATGGCAACCGGGTAGGAGAGCGAGATATAGACCTCTCCTGCGTTACCCGGGTGGGCAACCACATTGAAGTAGTTTCCTTGCAGGGGAGGTAGTTTGCTCCAGCTTTTGCCGCCATCGCTGCTGCGATAGAGAGACGTGCCCGTCTTCCCGTAAAGTGTGAGCGGTTGTTGTGAGGAGACGCTCAGTGAGTTAATGGCCGCGGCTGAATAGACCTGTTGGAAGGTCTTACCATGATCCTGAGAGGCATACACGCCATCATCGCCGCCGGCATAGATAGGGCCGTCGTTCCCGCCTGTGGCCAGTTCATAAACACCGCCTGTGTTCTGTAACTTTGCCCAGTGCTGACCGCCATCCTCGCTGCGCGCTAGGCCATCGCTGCTCCCGGCCAGGAGCACATGTTTCTCGCCTGGGAGGGCGAGCAGACTGCTCAGGCTACCAAAGGGAAGCTCGCCAGCGGCCTGAAAGTTCTTTCCACCGTCCTGGCTCACGAGTAACCCATGACTGCCCAGGGTGTTGATATAGACATAGACTTCGTTGGCGGAGGTAGTGCCAGCCTGGGCCAGGAAAAGCGTGCTGGGTGTAAGCTTTTTGGCGGCAATGCTGAGCTGCCAGGTTTGCCCCTGGTCGCCACTGGTGTAGAGGCCAGGCGTGCCCTTCGATGACTTGTCGGTGGGCTGAGCCAGGACATAGACGCGTTGAGGATCTACGGGGCTGCTCACCATGGAGTAGCTCATTAAGCCCTCCATGGCCTGCCCAGCTCCTCCTGCGACCATCTTCCAGCTTGTGCCATCATCTGTGGTGCGGAAGAGGCCATAGTGGGTCGCGAGCAAGAGCGTATGGTTGGCAAAGGCCAGCAAGGAGTGAGGGTGGTTTGCGGCTGTGCCAAAGACATTGACCTTTTGGGTGGTCTGGGCATTGCTTGTTGTGGTATCATTCCCGGTGCCGCTACAACTCGCGAGCACCAGGGCCATAAGTATACATAAGCTCAATGGTAGCCAGCGTCGAAAACGCCTGTTGCCCCAGCTCATAATCTGCTCCTCAAAATATTTTTCTACATAAACATTTTTAAGATGTCTGAATGCGGAAACTGGCGGTATGTTGTGTAGTATCCGTAGTGCGGATGTGGACATCAATCTGCCACAGTCCACTCATGGGGAGGATGGCGGTACCGCTGAAATTTCCTTTGTTGTCAGGCTGTAAGGTGAGTAGCGTGGCGCCCATGCGCATCTCAACCATATCCGCAGCCAGCCCAACCTGTATGTTTTTCGCGTTCTGCCCCTGCTTATCCAGGACATGGACGGTGAAGGTGTTAGGGCCAATGCGATTGGGTGAGATGGTAAGTTGAACGTTGAACTGTTGATCCTCGGTTCGCATGCTTCGCTGGAAAGGCTTATTTGTTTTGGTCGCGGTGCCTGTACTACTAGCAGGCTGAGCAGGCGCGGTGGTAGCCGCGTAGACGCTCATGAGGCTGCTTGCGAGCAGGAGTGTAACACCCAGCAGCGCCTCCCAGCGCAGAAGCGTGTGGAGCGTGCGTGTGGTGTGTTCGACCTGGCGCTCGATTTTCTTGCTGGCATCAGCGGCGAAGTGTGCTTTTGTCTCCTCGCCAGCCTCAACCTGGATCCGCTCAATTTTCTTGTAGTCGCGGTTAAGGCGCGGGCGAATGAGCAGGTCTTGCACGGCTCCCACGCAGAGCAGTATTCCCAGCAGGAGGCATTTCACAATGAGGGTACAACCATAAGGGGTGCTTAACAACTGCTCCCAGGATTGCAGGTGCAGGCTGGAGCTGAAGGGTCCTGTGACCAGGAGGAGAAGCAACCCGGTCAGGGCCAGGGGAGAGAAAGTGCCTAGTGTGTTCAGCAGAGCCTTACCCTGAGTGAGCGGGAGCTGATCGCGTAGAGCGGGCAGGTAGACCCAGGTGGCGTAGAACATGCCGCCGACCCATATAGCGGTACCCAGCCAGTGAAGCCAGTCGCTACCCAGGCCCAGGAGTGGTGAGCCACTGATAGTGGTGGATGCGCCATGTCCGCTCAGGGCGAAGAGGAGCAGGAGGGCGCAGCCCAGGGCCAGCCTTCCCCATGTCACGAGCGACGACCGCGAATATTGCGCATCGGTGGCAGGAGTAGTCTGTGCAGGCAGCAGGAGCGCGACGATGAGCAGAAACTGCTGCAAAAGCCAGTAGGTCCCAAATCCTCCCGTGGTAAGGAGTTGTATGGCGCTGGGTATAACCTGCGCGCCCTCTCCCTGAGCCAGTGCCAGGCTATTGCTGAATAATAAACCAATATTAGCGCACAGGAGGAGGATCAGGAGCGGCTGCGCCAGTTTCTGCTCAAAAAGCCGCTCTTCGCGCTCGCGTAGTGCTTGCTGCTCAGCGCTTACCTGTTTGCGTGTAATGAATGCGCGCCAGAACAAGGTCCCGACCCAGAAGGTTGCACCCAGCGCTAGAATGGCTTGCATTAGCCCATAGAGCACGCTGGCGAGATCGAGTTGGCCGGAGGCGAGAGGCGTGGCGCCAAAGGCATTAGCTACTCCCGCTAAGTTTGTGCCTTGAGGTAAGGCTCCATCTGGTCCAGTTATGCCGAAGCTAAAGGCTCCTGTCAGCGTCTGCCCATCGTAGCTTGCCAGTGTGCGCCAGGAGACGGTGTAGACTCCTGGCGGCAGGGGACTTTGCAATGGGACGACAAGCTCATGACCACTGGCATAGGTGCGTAAATCGACTCGCCTGTGTTCGGCGTTCTGGACCATGACCGTACTGGCTGCCGAATTGAGATCCTCGCTAAACCAGAGATGAACCTCGGATGGCGCAGTGAGCAGGAGCTTATCTGCCGGGGGATCTGAGCGCAGGAGGATGGAAGACGCCTGCCCTGGCAGGGGAGTCATCACCAGCAGGAG
The DNA here is from genome assembly GCF_016587395.1 of Ktedonobacter sp. SOSP1-52. Lineage (NCBI taxonomy): Bacteria > Bacillati > Chloroflexota > Ktedonobacteria > Ktedonobacterales > Ktedonobacteraceae > Ktedonobacter > Ktedonobacter sp. SOSP1-52. The sequence goes on along the minus strand of NZ_BNJH01000002.1, from coordinate 2,162,812 downwards.
CAGGGCGAGAGACGCAGCTATAGTTAGAAATATATGTATGTGGGGTGTAGCCCGAAAAAATCTTTGTGCTTGCATACGAATAACGACCTTTTATGAGTGATATTCCCGGTGGAGGGTTACCAGACCACAGTGTAGCATACCTTGTAGCGTTGGTGAAACAGGCTTCTCCTATCTCGCAGTAGATATGATATCATGATATAAACGATGGGTAACATCGACGTGCTATAGAATACTGATATATAATAATGGGATCATGGGAGATATAGAAAATATCGATAATTTGCTCGCATTAGAAGCGCTGCTTCAGGTGACGTTTCACGACCGTTCTCTGCTGCTACGAGCGATTACGCATCACTCGTGTTGTACCGAAACGGCGCTACGCGATTCATATGACACCCTGGAATTCCTGGGCGATGCGATTATTAGCGCTCATGTTGTGGAGTATATTTATCGCAGCTTCCCAAACGCGAGTGAAGGGGATATGACGGCCCTCAAGTCCGAGGTGGTAAGCCGTCGTGTCTTTGCGCTTATTGGGCAGCAGCTTGGGCTGTTCCCTTTTATTCGCGTGGATATCGCGAACCTGCGCACCTTTAATGAGCGGTCGCGTGACTCATTATGTGCGGATGTGTTGGAGGCGCTGGTGGGGGCGATCCATATCGATCAGGGGGCAGAGGTCGCGCGCGACTTTGTGGCGCGAGCGATTCTGCCTATGGTTGAGCAGGTCAGTGTGCAGGCGGACACCAATCCTAAAGGGCGTTTGCAAAAGATTATCTTGCAGCGCACGGGAAGTCTCCCACGCTACCGTGTCCTGGAGCAGAGTGGGCGTAATAATGATCGTGTCTTCCTGGTAGGCGTCTATGATCAGGAGACGCTTCTAGGCCTGGGCAAGGCCTCCAGCATCAAAGAGGCCGGACGGCTCGCGGCTCGCGAGGCGCTAGAGGCTCTACAGAAACAGCGCGGGAAAGCTCCAATCATTGATATAGAGGATGAATCGCAGCCTCAGCTTTGATCAATGCGAAGCAATGTAACCAATGAATAGATGCTTCTGGTTTATTAAAAGAAAGCTGGAAGGGGAGAGATGGCAGCTCACGATCTCGTCAACTGGTACGAATCCAGTCTCGCTCCGACTGAGCGGAAGACGCGAGGACATTTCTCGACGCCACCACGTCTGGTGGAGCAGATCCTCGATGCTTGTGGTTTCTCGCCCGAGCGCAATCTCACCCAGCTCCGTGTCCTCGATCCCGCCTGCGGTGGCGGCAACTTCCTGACGGCTGTCTTACATCGCCTGGTCCTCTCGGCGGAGGCCACCGGTTTGAGCCAGCGTCAGACCTTGAGCCGCATCCAGCAAAATATCTGGGGTTTTGATCCCGATCCCGTCGCCTGTTTTGTGGCTGAGATGCACCTCCGCGAAGCACTTGCTGCATATACCCTGCAATCTTCCCAGTATCGCAGTTCTCTGCCACTCCATATCCACCAGGCCGACGCGCTCACATTTCCCTGGGGGCAGGCGCTGGCGGAAAAGCGTCATGCCGATATCGATCTCTTTCTGGCGAATCCCCCTTACCTGGCGGCCAAAAATACGGATCTTAGCGCCTATCGCCAGGCACATGGCCATCAGGGGCAGAGCGATAGCTACCTGCTATTTCTCGACCTGGCGTTGCGCCTGGTACGCCCTGGCGGCTGGATTGGCCTGGTGCTGCCAGATCCAGTGCTCGCGCGTACCAATGCCGCAAGCGAGCGCCAGGTACTGTTGCGAGAGACGACGATCCACCAGCTCTGGCATCTCTCCGGTGTTTTCTCGGCCTTTGTGGGCGCGGTCGTCATTGTGGCACAGAAGCGCCTGCCTAAGCGTTCGCACCAGGTGACCTGGACACGTGGACACTGGCACCTGCCTAGTGGAACGGTGGTGCCCATTTCCATCGGCAGTGAATCGTTGACTTTGCATACGCCAATTCTAGGGCGCGAGAAGTCCGAACAGGCACACGCGCATACCAGTATGATCAGGCAGGAGGTTCTGGCACGCCAACCTGAAGCGGAGTTACGCTACTTATGGGGGCGCATGCAGGGGACCTTAATTGAACGCCTCTATCTGCATAGCCAGGCCCACGCGGGTAGGAAGTCCCTGCTGGCCCCGCTTTCACACTGGGTTACCGTTCGGCGCGGTGAGGAGCTGAGTAAGGATCACGCGCTCCTCTCACCCTGGCGTCCGGATGAGGGTGAGTGGTATCCCGTCTTACGGGGAGGCGTCGATATTCATCCCTATCGCTTCCCTCAAGCTATACGCTGGATGCAACGCGAGCATATTCACAAGCCCCTGGCGCGTTATCACGCCCCCAAAATTCTGGTCATCAAGAGTACAGGCCAGCTTCAGGCCTCGCTCGACCTTGAGGGGCACATTGTCTTACAGACGCTCTATATACTCAACTTTACGCGTGAGGACCTATGCACCTCCCAGGAGCAGGAAGACGAGCTGTTTTTCCTGCTGGCTCTGCTCAACTCGCGTCTCCTGCGTGTCTATACCTATGTATTGCATACCGCGTATAAATGGGTGCAGCCGCAGATCGAGCAGCATGTCCTGGCGCACCTGCCAGTCCCCACCCTGGCTGGCCCCGAGCGCCGTTTTATCATTCAGCGGGCCAGAGAGCTACAGTCTGCTTGCAGCGCGAAACCTCCCGTAGTAGAATTGAAGGAGAAGGAGATGTACGAGGAGCTAGAGCAAGCGATCTGCGCGCTCTACGAATCAGCTCTCCAGGGACGGCGAGCAAGCAGTTCGCCTCTAAGATCTTATTCCGAAACCCAACGCCGCTCTCGCAGCTAGCGCTTTGCGCTCAGGGTTTTCGGATAAGAAGTAGATCGAAGAAGCGCCGACAAAGGAGTCACCTATGGTTGATACACGTAAAATTCGCGTCCTGGTTGCCAAACCTGGCCTGGATGGGCATGACAGGGGCGCGAAAGTAATTGCGCGTGCCTTGCGCGACGCGGGCATGGAAGTAATCTACACTGGCATTCGTCAAACCCCGGAGATGATCGTTGAAGCCGCGGTCCAGGAGGACGTGGACGCGATTTTGATGAGCATTCTCTCCGGTGCACATATGGCTCTCTTTCCCAAAGTCATGGAGCTACTCAAGCAGAACGAAGTTGATGATGTGCTGGTGGCGGCAGGCGGCATCTTGCCCGACGAAGACATTCCCGCAATCAAAGCCATGGGTATCCAGGGCTGTTTCGGACCGGGGACCTCGACCGATGAGATCATCAAGTTCGTCCGGGAGAATGTGCGGTCTGAGCGCCTGCTGACCGAGGTATAAGCCTTGCAAAACATCATTGAACGTTTACTACAAGGAGATCGGCGTGCCCTGGCCCGGATGGTCACGTTGATCGAAAACGAGGCCCCAGCAGCTTCTCGGTATCTGGCTGAACTCCATCGCCACTCTGGCAACGCGCATATCATTGGCGTGACAGGCTCGCCCGGCGCTGGAAAGAGCACGTTGGTGGCGCGCCTGGTGCGTGAGTATCGCAGGCGAGAGTGCAAGGTTGGTGTGATCGCGGTGGACCCGACCAGCCCCTTCAGTGGTGGGGCTATCTTAGGTGATCGCATTCGCATGATGGAGCTGGCAGGCGATCCCAATATCTTCATTCGCAGCATGGCCAGTCGAGGGAACCTGGGCGGTCTCTCCGCCTCGACGCGCGACGCCGTGCGTGCCATGGATGCCGCGGGCTATGACCCGATCATTATTGAGACCGTGGGCACAGGCCAGGCCGAGGTCGAGGTTATGCGCACGGCCCAGACGGTCTTCGTGGTGGTCGCGCCCGGCATGGGTGATGACATCCAGGCCATCAAGGCAGGTATCTTAGAAATCGCGGATATCTTCGTAGTAAGTAAGATGGATAAGCCAGGCGCCGACCAGACGGTCGCCGAACTGGCGATGCTGCTCAGCCTTGACTCCAATCGCAAGCAGGCAGAATGGCGTATCCCTATCATCAAGACCTCGGCCGTGAAAGAGCAAGGTATCGCCGAACTGGTGGACGCCGCTCAGAAGCATCGCACCTACCTCCAGGAGAGCGGAATGATGCAGAGCCGTGCCCAGCGCCAGGTGCGCAGCGAACTCCAGGCCCTCATCCTCCAGGCCGTGGCCAAATCGCTCCGCGAGGCCGTCAGCGAGGAAGAATGGCATGAGTTGATCGACGATATCACGAAGCGTGAGCGCGATCCCTACTCCGTCGCACGCGAGCTAGAGGCCCGCGTGGGCCTCAACGGCGCGTAATTCTCCCTGATTGGGGGCACGGAACATAATTAAAGCAGGCAACATCCCCGCTGAAAAGAGGTGTGATGCCTGCTTTTTATGCTTATATCCAGGTGAAAGGCCGGTTCCGTTTGTGTGAGGGCGCGCAAGAATAGACACAGGTAAGTAGATCAAAGCAATTCTGTATCTGAGCAGAAAGCGTTAACGCAGAAGCGAGAGAAGCGTGAGTAAAAAAGCGACATCCGAGACGGTATTAGAAATGCGGGGACGTGACCTGGTGATCACGCCTTCCACAGAATATAGTCACTTGACCCCTGAAGAGCAACTCACGGCGCTGTTTGGGAAGCGCCTCTCGCCTTTTGTGGCGGAGACCCTGACCCAGGATAAGCGTCATGCCTTCTGGCGCACCAAGCCCTACTATTTTAGCGCTGTGAAGGCGGCGCTCCAGGAGCAGCAAATTTCTCTCCGCGTCGCGTTCGAGGAACGTCCATCTCTCCCCTTTGTCACTCACCTGGCAAAGGAGCCGCGCCCGTATCAGCAGGAGGCCTTAAAGGCATGGTTAGAGGTGGGAAGCGCGGGCGTTGTAGTCTTGCCGACCGGGGCTGGCAAGACCTTTACCGCTGCGATGGCCCTGCACGAATTGGGACTCTGGACCCTTGTCGTGGTGCCCACGATTGACCTATTGCAGCAATGGCGCGTTGCCCTGGCCGACGCCCTCTCCCTGGAGAGCAGTGCGATCGGCCTCTTTGGTGGCGGCGAGAAAACCTTGAAGCCCATCACTGTAATTACCTATGACTCGGCGGCGCTCTATCCACGCGAGTTGGCCCAGTTTGGCTTGCTGGTTTTTGACGAGTGTCATCACCTTCCCGCACCAACCTATCGCCTGATCGCGGAGTCGGCCTTTACCCCCTTACGCCTGGGTCTGAGCGCGACCCCCGAGCGTAGCGACATGGCGCATACAGAGCTTGATGAGCTGATTGGACCCGAGGTCTATCGCCGCTCCCCCTCCGAGTTAACTGAGGGTCGCTACCTGGCTCAATATCGTGAAGTGGTCGTACCTATTGCCCTGGCGGAGGAGGATGCTGAGCGCTACAATGAGCAGCGCCAGATCTACCGCTCGTTTTTGCAGCGACGGCGCATTGTTATTCGCTCGCCCGAGGATTTTCAGCAGAAGGTGATCTATATGAGTGCACGCGATCCAGAGGCGCGCGAAGCCATGCTGGCCTGGCGTGAGGCGCGCAACATCGCCATGAACGCCCCCGCCAAGTACGCTGAAATCGAGCGTATCTTGCGCGAACATGCTCAGGACCAGGCCATCCTCTTCTCAGAGTACAACTATGTCGTGGATGAGATCAGTCGCCGCCTGTGTATCCCCAGCATCACCTATAAAACGCCTGCCGATGAGCGGCGCACCATCCTCGAACGTTTTCGCTCAGGCCAGTATACAAAACTGGTCACCGGGCGCGTATTAAACGAGGGCGTCGATGTGCCAGACTGCCGTGTGGCGGTTATCGTGAGTGGCAATAGCACTAAACGCGAGTATATCCAGCGCCTGGGGCGCGTGCTTCGTCCCAAGGAGGGCGAGGCCTTGCTCTATGAACTGGTCACCTCCGATACCACTGAGGAGTCGGTGGCGAAGCGGCGTCGCTAAATTGTAGGGTCCGTGCTGGCATGGGCTCTTCGGCCTGCAGGTCCATACCTCATGTGCAGGAAGTCGCTGCGCTCGGAGTCCATGCCAGCATGGACCCTACAATTTTTGGAGGTCAATGGCCGCCATGTATTGGCATTCGATATAGGCCTGGTTTGCGCCTGCGGAGTTTGGTAGTGGTTGTGGACTCTGATTCGGAGGAATCGTGCGCCCGGTGTAAGAGTCGGCTGCTGCCTGTTTGAGTTGGAGAGCTATACTGAGGTTCGCTGGATCAGCCAGGTCAGCAGCCTTCAATAGAAGAACGTCGTTAGCACGTACTTTTTGGAGCCAGTCTCGCAGATCTTGAATGGCATATTCGGTATTTTGGATGCGCTGTAACAGCTCTTTGTTCCCGCCAGCGACCTGCTTGACCTGCTGCACCTGTTCATTCAGAATATCGAGATAGCCTTTCTGGCTGGGCGAGGAGAGCAGTCCTCGAGCTATACTCAGCTGAGAGGGAAGATTTTGTGGCAGATCTCCTGACTGGTGGGCATTGCTGCTACCATCGAGCATCTCGATGACGCGTATGGCCTGGCGCATAGCCAGGGCCTTATCTTTTACATGGTTTTGGAGGGTATCAGCAATACTGCCTGTTTTATCATTCATCGATTTGATGGTTTCAAAGAGCGTCACGATCACGCTCTGGTTATTCTCCAGGCCAGGAGTCGAGGAGAGAATATTTTTGACTGCGGTCGCGACTTTGGGGTCGAGCACTCCATGGTAGATGTGTTGCTGGCCAGGAGCCTGGGGCTGTGTATTCGCTTGCTCTAACGTGATAAGCACCCCTGTCGCGATGTTTAGCAGGTCTGTATGTTGCGTATCGCCAGGATAGGTGTAGGTGATGGCATTATTCTGGAGCGGTAGTATGCCCAGGGACAGTGGCTTTGTCTCCGTTTCTAGCCAGGCAAAATAGGCCTTGCCTTGAGCGGGAGCGTCTATGTGGTCTATTTGTAGGTGGAGCACATCGTTATGCCCAAGCGCATCATCCTGGAAGAAGACGCGTGCGGTATTTGTGATGGTTGCTGTGGGCTGAGTGTTATGGGGCTGGAGCCAGAAGGTTCCCAGTAATGCACCTCCGAGCATGAGTAACAACACGACTGCGATCAGGAAAATATACGCGGGCTTATCGGTAAGGCGTTGGCGGCGCGGAGGTAACGCCAGAGGTGGCGTTTGTGGCACCATTGCAGATCGTGGTGTCGCTACTGATGAGTATACATGAGTTGCCTGTTGCGGCTCGCGTGCTGGCATTTCTGGAGGCCTTACAGGCCCTACAACTGGCGTGGGCTGGGGTGAGGCATGGTGTGCATCACGGACTTGATAGCCGGAAAGGAGACCCGAAGAGCGCTGTGACGGTGCTATAGGTGACTGTGAGATTCCTGGTAACGATTGTGAAGTCGCGGGAGGAGTTGGCAAGGGACGTGAATTTGACGGTCGAGCCTGGTCAATGCCTGGTAACGATTGTGAGGCCTTGGGAGGAATTGGCAAGGGACGTGAATTTGACGACAAAGGTTGTGAGGCAGGAGGGAGCGCAGGCAAGGGCCGGGAAATAGGCGCATTGAGTGGTGGTTGCACTGTTTGTGGTGAAAACGGCTGAGGAACCCCGAGAATGTTAATGGTTGGTCCTCTTTGCGCGGCCGAATGGCCTGGCTCTGGAAGGGCCTGGATGGCACGCAACTTCAGACTTGGACGCATGGAGCAGGCCTCTGCAATAGCGGTCGCCAGGAGCGAGGCACTGGCAAAGCGGGCAATAGGGTCTTTCGCAAGTGCGCGTAGGATAACCTCAGAGAGGGCCGCGGGAATATTCGGATTGATCAAATTAGGCGGCGTTGGAAGCGCATTTACATGCTGCATCATAATTGAGATGGGGCTTTCTCCACGAAAGGGGGAACGCCGGTGCAGACCTCATAGAGCAGGGCTCCGAGGGCATAAATATCGCTACGTGTATTGGGGTGGCCACCACCTGCCTGTTCTGGTGAAATATAAAAGGGCATGTCGGCGTTGGGCGTGATACCCAGCATAGGGCAGAAGCCAGTATCGACGAGTAAGGGCTCACCGGCATCAAAATTGGTGCGATTTTTTGCCTGGAGCAGGATATTCTTGGGCTTAATATCTCCGTGAATGATCCCTTTGCTGTGAGTGTAATCTAAGGCATCTCCCAGGCAAGAGTAGAGATAGACAATGTTATGTATCGAGGGAAATTGACCGCGATGCGAGGTGACTTTCAGGTAATCGTTACATGTTAGTCCCTCAATGTAATCCATCACAATGTAGGCAACAGTTTCATTTCCATCGGGGGCGCGATAGACATTGACTTCGCGTAAAGGCACAAGATGATCCTGGTGAAGCGCACTCAGGGCTGTCCCTGCGGTCGTGAAGTCATTGAAGAAGTGAGGATTAGCCTGCTGCAAATCGGTATGCAGGAGCTTGATAGCAACGTCGCGCTGGAGTTGCAGATCCCGTCCTTTCCATACCTCGCCAATGCTGCCTCGACCTATTTTAGTGTGTAGCTCATATTTGTCCAGGCGTCGTGGGGTTGTGCTCATTGCCGCCTCCAGTGGCTGAAACGGTGCCTTTGTTGTAGATGCTCTAAATAATCGGCATAACAACTTTACAGCCCAATGCCAACCATAGCATAGGGCATACAAATGTTCAATGGCAATAGGATATGCCTCCTATTGCTCCGTTTTGTGCCAGCGCGATAAGAATAGAGGAGCGTACGAAAGTCTGAAAAAGGCGCTAGATCTTTGCTATAATGGGGGCAAGGTATACCTCTTATGGTTTCCTGGGAAGGTGATATCCGTGCGTTTTAGCTTACAAGATGTCAAAAAGACTGTTCATCGGCGTGCTGGCAGGTCAGGGAAGGCGCCTGATCTCGGGCTCTCCCTGCATTTTTTACGCCCTGGCGTCCTGTACCAGGAAATAGAGCAACTCGTGGCCTATTATGAAAGTATGCTTGGCCGTCCACAGCGTGCTTTCCTTGAAGACGAGGCCCGTTCCTATATTGGCGATTATCGCCTGGCTAATTGCTTGCTGGCGACTTTGAGTAACTGGTATCAATGGCGTACGCGGGAGTGGGGCGAGATCCTACAAGAGATGCAGGCGAGCGAGGCCTTGGAGGACGTAATGTCACCCACCCGGCTACGCCTGGCTCTTTTCGACTATGTCAACGAACACTACCAGGGATTTCTGGCGACTGACCAGCGCCAGGAGGCTTTACAGACGTTTGCTCTCACCTATCGCTTGACGCCTGACCAGCTAGCCTATCTGTTGGTGTTAGATAGCGAGGATGAGGCGGTACTGGTACGCACTGGCGAACAACCTCCTACAGCGCCTGAGGTTGCCGCCATCTATAATCAGTGGGCGTTTGAGGCCGCGCTTTTTAACGCCTCCGATGTCCATTTTTCACTCGACTGCCAGGCTTTATCCGACGAATTATCTGCCGATGAGCTTTTTCCCATGCCCAGCACTGAACCGGGATTGGGCGCGGTAATCAAGCGTTTATGCTTTCTTGCGCGGCGCTTTGGTGTGTACTATGATCTTTCCTATGAGGCCGACCTTGTGGGTGAACTGTCAGGGCGTCCAACCACGCTCGAACTCTTGTTGTATGGTCCACAAGAGGTGACCGGTGCGCCACAGCAATATGGGATGCGCCTGGCGCGTCTCTGCCGGGTGTTGCTGGGGTATCAAAAGCAACCAGGGCGTTCGCAGTCTTTTTCCGCTGCGTTAGTAGAAGCGGAGGCAACCGTGCATTTCTTGCAGCGCCGCTACCAGTTTCAGATGGACGCCAAACTACTCCAATTGTTGCCACAGCCTGCCAGGAGCGAAGTGGCGGAGGAGAACACAGCTTATGTTCCTACAACCGCGCTCTTTGATAGTAGTATTGAGCAGGGCTTTGCCGAGGCCTTTACTGCTTTAGCCGCCAGCCAGGGTGCCGATGGCTGGCACCTGGAACGCGAACCAGAGCCGTTACTGCTGGCACAGAGCATTTTTATACCCGATTTTGCGCTCTCACGAGGTCGCGAGCGTATTTATATGGAGATCCTTGGTTTCTGGACCCCGGCTTATCGGGAACGCAAGATACAGAAATTGCTGCAAATGACGCAGCGCAAGGATCTTATCCTGGCCATCCCTCTCGACGCGAAGGAGGCCTTTGCCCCGATTGCCTCGTCCTTCCCCATTGTCTACTACCGAGGCCAACTCTCGGCCAGCGAGGTCTTACACCTGTTACGCCAGCATTTTGATGATTTTGCCTCGCGCCTGGCTCAGCTAGATAGTGCGTCAATACGTGCGCATGTGCAGGTGCGCGGGTTCCTCCCGGAGCAAGAGTGTTATGCCCTGCTGAAGTGCTACCGTCGTTCAGAGCTGGCGCAGGCGACGCAACTGGTGGTTGATGCGCGAACGCGCTATGTCGCAGGCCTGGGTCTCTATAGTGTCGAAGCGGAAGAGCAACTGCGACGTGAGATGCTGGCAGCACTGCGCGCTGAAAACGCGTTCACGCTTGGCGCCTTTGCCTCGCGTGTCAGGCAGCTTGCCCCCGCCTTACAGGCATGTGATGAAAGCGCGATAGAAGCCCTCATTACCCTCTGGCCGGAAATATATATTCGCCGGGACTCAATCTTCGAGGCGCAGGTCGAGCTAGCCACTGAGAGCCTGTCAGAAGAGTCTCCCATGGTCGATACCAATCATGCATCTGGAGAGGACATAGAGATGCCTGCTATGCCTCTTACCGAGCCAGAGAGTGTGCCTGTTAGTGGAAAGAAGGCGAGCAGCGGCCGCAAGCCTGATACCACTCGGGCGAAGGCTGGTCGGAAACGTGTCGCGGCTCCAGCTGTGCAGAGTGATTTGTGGAGCGAGGCTTAGCAGCCATGTCCCAGATTCTTTCTTCTCAACACTTTCTCCGCGGCGTATTAGGTACTTCATCATTTACTATGCAGATTAAACACCTGCCATACTTCACCTTGCGAATTTATTTGGATGTATTTATACTTTTAAAGATGAGAAAGCCTTCCCCTGAATACGATACATGCGAGAGTATATATCAAGCTTGAGTTTATCTTGCCAGCGGAAGAAAGGCTGGGCTTTTAGTAGGACAGGTTGTCATGTACTGTAGACGTATCGTGCTGTGTTTTGCATGCAGGGATAGGCGCGCTATCTCCCCCGTGCCTATGTTTGGAAAGGCAGTGAGAGGTGATGAAGGATGCAGCTAACAGGAACGTTCCACTTGTGCGTATCTATCTACTTGGGCAGTACCGCCTGGAAAGATGGCGTAGTCAGGGATGGGAAACGGTCAGTGAGATGGGATGGCAACAGAGACGCGTGCGCTCACTCTTTGCTTGCATGGTAAGTCAAACCTCGCGTATGATGGGGCGCGAGCAGCTGATGGAGGCGCTCTGGCCGGAACAGGGTGTGGATATCTCTGCTAATCGCCTTAACACCGCCGTGCATGGATTGCGCCAGGTGTTGGAACCTGAACTGGAGCGACCCGCAAACTCACAATTGTTGCGCCTGGAACATGATATTTTTATGCTTGCTCAGCAACGCCAGGTGTGGGTAGACGCGGATGCGTTTGAGGAATGGCTGCGCCTGGCATACACAGTGCAGGACGCTCAGTCCAGAGAGCATCTTCTCTTACAGGCGGCACAGCTCTACAAGGGCGAATTTTTAGCGGAGGAGCAAACTCTCTCGTGGGCACAGGCACGGCGTAGCACCTTGCAGCGCAAATGGATTGGTCTTTTGCTCATGCTCGCCGATGTCTACGAGGCACGGAATGCATGGCTTGAAGAAATCGAGGTCTTGGAACGCTTAATTGCTGTTGACCCTGCCCATGAGGCTGCCGTGCGCCGTCTTATGCACGCTCTGGTACGCCTGGAACGGCCCGCAGAGGCCGCGCATGTCTATCAATGCCTGGTCACCAAGTTGGCGAAACTCTACGGAACCGAACCACTTGCCGAGACGCGGCAACTCTATGCCTCTGTTTGCAAGAAGATGCAGGCCCTAACCACGTTCTCTTCGCCCTTATCTACGCCTATCTCATCGCTGCGCTCTGGTATGGCTCTTCATGCCTTTTCTGAGGATGTTTTTCTTGCTCGGACCCCATCTTCGGCCAGGACGATGTGGAACCTGAAAGATCGTGCGCCCAGGCCAGAACTGGTAGGGCGTGAGCAGGAGTATGAGGAGTTGTGTAGTACGCTCCACTCTCTTCAGCAAGCTCCGTCTCTTACTCCCCATATGTTCCTGTTAACGGGCGAGACGGGCATGGGCAAGACACATCTCGCCGAAGAGGTGAGCCAGTATGCGCAAGAAATAGGTTGGGTGGTTTTGTGGAATAAAGTATTGGAGGAGCAATGTGTTATTCCCTATCATGCCTGGCTAGATGTGCTTCGTCTCTTGCGCGAGAGCGAACTTCTCCCCCCGTATAGCGAGACGCACACAGTAAACAAAAATTCGCAGACACGAGTGTTGTCCAGGTGGCAACGGGAGTATGTAACCCTGGCCTCCGTGGAGCCGCTCTTGCATGAGCAGGAGCGTTTCTCTCTGCGTGATGACCTGCTGAGATGGCTCGATGCTAGTTGTGGTCAAAAACCTTTGCTCATTGTGTTTGATGATGCTCACTGGTTTGATCGTGAAAGTATTGAGTTGTTATGCTATCTTGTACGACGTTTGTGTAAGCGTCCTATCGCGGTTATGGTGACCTGTCTAACTGCTGAGTTAATGCGGAATCAAGTATTGCAAACACTCATTGCGGACTTGCGTCGCGATCAATTAGTACAACCTGTGCCATTACAAGCCCTCGGGGATGGACAGATTGAAGATCTGCTGGCTCATGTACCATCCTCGCTGGTTGCCGACATTAAGAAGCAGGTGGGCGGCAATCCTTTTCTGGCCTGGGAGCTTGCCGCTGCTCTAGGCAGGAAAGTAAGGAACCTGTCACAGAGAAGCGCAGGAGACAGCCAGGTGATCTTGCCTCGCTCTATCGCAGCGATTCTTGAGCAGCGTTTCTGTCGCTTGAGCCTATGCAGCCAGCGGCTCTTGCGCAAGTGCGCTCGCCTGGGAAGTGCTTTTACCTTGCAACAGGTGCTTCAGCTTGGGGCAGAGTATGATGAGGACGCGATCCTGGATATACTGGAAGAATCACTCCAGGCAGGCTTACTGGCCGAAGATGGCATGGGAGGTGCTATTCACTATGAGTTTCGTCCACCTCTGTTAGCGTGTTACCTTGCCCAATGTCACGACTAGAGCAGGTATGATTACTCAGAATTTCTTGCTACAACATAGCTTGCTTGTATAGGAAATAGGGTGGTGGCAATGCATGCGGCATTGCCACCACCCTATTTCCTATGGACCCTCTCTGAAGCGTTGCCGACGCGAAGTCATTAAAAAAAACATAAAAATAGCGAAAGTGGCAAAAAAGGGCAGGAAAGTCAGTTGACAAGTACCTTTGTTCTAGTGTACTATGTGGACCATAAGGCTTTGGAACAAAAGTTCGTTTCGCTAGCATTAGGAGAGGACGGTACCAATGTGGAGCAGAGTTACACAGCGCGTGGTGGACGCATGTCAGCGAAAGGTTCCCAGCATGCTCGTGAGCATCAGGTAGCAAGCCGCGATTTTTTTGATGATGAGTATGATGATGAATTGCCCGGTCGTATGCCTAAGAGCGTGCGCCGTTATCATAGCGATGTCAAGTCGGAGACTGGTCGTGCCCCCGCAGATGTACAGACCTCAAGCCAGAGCGTGCGCCTTGCGTCAACTGGCAAGGTTCCTCCGCGCCGGACGGCAGTGACCCAGGGACGTACGCCTGCGGTATCGACTGGGCGTCGGCACGTGGTTGATACAGAGGATGTATTGGGACCAGGGAAAGGTCCTCTTCTCCGAGGAAAGCATCTATCAGGGCATCATCCCCATTTGCTTGTATATATTGGTCTTCTTCTGGTTGTTATGGTTCTGGGGTGGTTTGCCTTAACGTTTTTATCCAACTGGTGGCAGGTGACGCAGGATGATTGGCATTATGGACGTCCTCGTACGTCTCAGATAGATTATGTCGTTGGACATAATAATGACTCAAGCGCACAACCCAGTCATTTCATGGCCTTAAATATAAACCGTAAGATAGAGATTATTGAGTGTCCTGCGGGCGATTGTTCGAAGGCAAAGATTTATATTGGCCCTGATTTAATTGGCCCTAACCAGGATCTTACCCCTGCCACATTGTCTTTTGTGGACGAGAATGGCGATGGCAAGCCCGATATGATTGTCCATATTCAGGATACGCAGATTATTTTTATTAACGAGAATGATGCTTTCCGCCCTCAAAGGCCCAATGAAAACCTACAAGCCAAATAGCCAGTAAAAGTAAAGGCAGGCTGCCATAGCCTGCCTTGTACAGTTTTTCTCGATTGTTCTTGATAGAGAACCCTGGACGCTTAGCGTACAGCACTCGTATGCTCAAAAAGCACCGCTTGTGTGTGCGCTATTTTCTGCTCCCTGGCCTGGTAGGCAGGCCTGGGGGTCACGGGTTGGACCGCTATAACATGCAACTTCTTTGGTGCAACGGAGACTGGTGTGGGAGTTATAGTCGTTGAAGGCATGGGCGCATGTTCGACCTGCTTTGCACCTCTACGAAGAGCCAGGCAGGCAAAAACGATCATCCAGGCTAAGAGTAGCCCAACAAGCGTCCAGGTCATCAACATATGCGTCGTGTCGTTCATCGATGTGATGGCGGTTGTTGCGTCCACTAATCCGTCCCCTTCTCCAGGCTGTTTTGTGGGAAAAACAGCAGCGAACTCTTGTTATTGTGATAACCGATATATATGAGCGAGCTGAACATGGCTGAAACTTTGTGCTTTAGGTCTTCGCATCCCCTTGTGGCTTTGGGATGGTTCTCCTGGACTGCTTCAAGGGTATGACGAAACGGAAGCGCCAAAAGTTTCAAGCTGTGCTGTTATGGTTCCTATTTTTATTTTACACAACACTCCTGTATTCTAAGCCATACATGCCGCTTCGTCTAATCATATAGAACTCTTTCCCTAGCCTTTATCGGTAAAGAATGGCTATTTGTTCATTCTGGAGACAAAAAAAGCCTCCCTTCCCCCTTTTCTGCGTCTCCAGAACATGGTAATCTGAAAACAGAAGCTACTTTTGCTTGTTTCTGCATTTAATAGGCAAACTCTTGTTGCCTGGTAGGAAACATGTCACAATATACCTGCGTGCCTGCGTACTAATAGAGAATGTATATGCACTAGAGGGGACAAAAGGCTATGGGTCAAATTAACTGGCAACGCACACGTGATATTCTCATCTGTATTATCTGCGTTGGCCTTATTTTTAGCACGACCTGGGCACTCTTAGGCCAGTTTGTCGATGCGATTATTATTCTTTTACTTTCAATGGCAGTAGCCTTCTTATTAACGCCGCTGGTAAATTTCCTGGTGAAGTATCATGTTCCACGAGCGGTCGCGACGCTGCTTGTCTATGTAGTTGTACTTGGAGCTTTGGGTTACCTGACCTATCTCCTCGCAGCTAATTTGATTGTGCAATCGTTGGCATTTTCAGATACCATTAAGAATTATGCCAACGCGCTACCTGAGAATTATAAGAATTTCATTAATTACCTCCATGATATCAAGATTCCGCAGAAAAATATTGACGATACCATCACAAGCATACAGAGTAAGGCGAACGAGTTTGCGTTTACGCTGACAAATAACGCGCTGAGTTTTGTGACTGTGCTTGTGAATGCACTTATCAATATCTTTCTGATTGTGGTCTTGAGCTTCTATCTCACGGTCGACGGGAAACGCATTCGCGATAGCCTGGTGAGTCTCTCACCTAAGCGTTTTCTGCCTAATGTGTTGCTCTTTGAAGATGCACTCTCGCGGGTCGTGGGCAACTATATTCGTGGACAGTTAACGCTGGCCCTTATCGTTGGGATCCTGGTTGGCGTCATTTGTGCCGTCAATCCTCCGCTGGGAAAGTATGCCTTGATCTGTGGTGTGCTGGCCTTTCTCTTTGAAACCATTCCTATGGTGGGGCCTGCCCTGGCCTCGATTATGCCACTGCTACTCTCGTTGCTGCTGCCAGATCCTTTCCCGCGTACATTAATTGTTGCCGGGTGCTTTATTGTGCTCCAGGTCATTGAGAGTAATATCCTGGGGCCGCGTATTGTGGGTCACGCAGTGGGCCTGCATCCAGTGGCGGCTATTCTCTCGCTGTTGGTTGGTGCCCAGCTCTTTGGGGTCTTTGGTGCCTTGCTGGCAACGCCTGTCGTTGCGGCGCTCTGGGTGGTAGTGGCGAGCATCTACCGCTCGGCCAGAGGCGAGAGTGCGGACCAGATTCTGGCTCGCAAACGTGCCCCCTGGACGATACGTCGCCCAAATGGGCAGTTGTTACACAAACGGCCTGCCCAGCAGACGCGTTCTCCCGGTGGTAGTGGAGAAAGACCAGAGGTCACCTCTGAGTCGCCTTCCGGTGAGATCTCCTACTCGGAATTGCTCTACGAGGTTGAGCAGGAGGAGGAGAAGAAGAAGAAGATAGCTGAGAGAGGGCCAGAGACGACGCCGCCCTCCTCTCGTTAACCCCATTTACACATTCTAGGTTTGACTCTTGGCGCTTGCGGCGCCCGCCTGGATAGAAGCGTGATGGACCCTGGCTGCCGCAGGCAGCCAGGGTCCATCACGCTTCTATCCAGAAAGGCCCCTTTTAGAGGACCAAAGAGGACCAGAGCCGGGCGATTACGAATTGCCAAAGATCTTGCGTAGCTCTTCTTCGCCCTCGCTGCTGAGCAGGGCATAGACTTCATCATTTTCTTGCAGCTCAGTGTCTGCGGTGGGGAAGAGGGGCTCATTCCCGCGCATGATCAGGGCTAGTGTGCTTTTGCGTGGCAGATGTACCTGGCTGAGCTTTTTTCCGGAAACTGGCGAGAGCGGGGGAACGTTAAGCGCCACGATCTCCAGTCCTGCTTTCTTTAGTGTCATCAGCGGAATGAAGTGTGGCCCCGGAAGCTCGCTCTCGATAAGTGAGAGAATGGCCTTGGTCGGGCTGATAGTGACATCGATGCCCAACTTCTGGAATAGCTCCTCGTGCTTGGGGTTGTTGAGGCGGGCGATGGTGCGGGTGACATTGAAGCGTTTCTTCGCCATCTGACAGATGACCAGATTGTCTTCATCCTCACCAGTGACGGCGATGACGACATCCGCGCGTTGGGCCCCGGCCTCCTCCATTATGCGTGCCTCGCAGGCGTCACCTTTTATGACGGATTGCCCTAACTCCTCGCTAAGGGTTTGCACCCGGTTCGACGATTTCTCAAGGAGCAGCACCTCGTGCCCTCTGCTAAGTAGGTTTCGGGTCAGGTAGTAGCCAACATCGCCACCACCTCCAACAATGATATACATAGTCCTTCTGCCTCTATCTTTTTCTTCTGTTTATGCCACAGGCATTTCGCCCTATGACGGTTGGTATACCTGGAAAACGAGCTTACTTGGTATTCATGAGCGCGTGGAACATCAGATCTGCGCCAACAATGGTTGGGCAGATGGCCTCTATACCCAGTTCGTTGTACGTGCTCTGGCGAATGGGATCATAAATACGGCATACCACTTTACGTACGTGGAAAATCTCTTTGGCTATCTGGCTAGCCATGATGTTGCGATTGTCGCCGTTGGTAACAGCTGCAAAGGCATCAGCCTCAGCCAGGCCAGCTCGGCGCAATACATCTTCATCTACACCACTTCCTATGATAGTCTCGCCATGAAAGTCGCTGTTGAGACGATGAAATGAGTCGCTATTGTTGTCGATAACTACGACATGGTGTCCTGCTTTGTCAAGCTGCGTGGCTAATGTCGCGCCAACGCGTCCACAGCCAAGGATGACAATTTTCACGGAATGCCTCCTGTCGGTCAGAGACCGCTTTTGGGATGTAGGTGATAACCAGTTTGTATTGTAGCATACCTGCTTGCAGGATAGTATTGAGCTAGCAAAGCCATTCAGGTACGTCCGAATTACCCGCCTGAATTCGCGATAATTCGCCAGTTATGCTGTCAACGATGCTGTCAAAATTGCGCGGGAAATCCACGTTTGAGACGGCATTTAGAGCGGTATTAATACGGTTTCGCGAAGGTAGGCAGAGCTGGTAATTGGGATCATAAGTGACCATAGAAGGGGAAAAAGAGGAGAACCTGATACTCTTATCAGGTTCTCCTCTTTTCTGCTCGTGTTTAACGCGGGAGAGAGAACTCCTTCAGAGGAACATCGTTGGGTGGCTCACGTACTGCCCTGTCCGCCTTCTGGCGCGTCATCTTTAACATTGGTTCAATCAGGTCGATTGGTAGCGGGAAGATAATCGTCGAATTCTTCTCCACCGCGACCTTTGTCAGCGTTTGCAGGTAGCGCAGTTGTAGCGCAGCAGGCTGTGAGCCAAGAATTTCGGCGGCTTGAGCCAACTGGGTCGAGGCCTGTAATTCTCCCTGAGCATGAATCACCTTCGTGCGCTTCTCGCGCTCTGCCTCCGCCTGCTTGGCCATGGCACGCTGCATCGTAACAGGTAACTCAATATCCTTTTTTATAGAAAGATTCAACTATTAAGTAATATCGTCACAGTGAACGAGCGATTTTGCCACGTTTCTTAAGGTGGATAATTGGAAATGTAGAAACAACAAAAATACCAATAGATTCAACAATAACAAGCACATAAAAAGTTAACAACATAGACAAACTACTAAAAACA
The DNA here is from genome assembly GCF_016587395.1 of Ktedonobacter sp. SOSP1-52. Lineage (NCBI taxonomy): Bacteria > Bacillati > Chloroflexota > Ktedonobacteria > Ktedonobacterales > Ktedonobacteraceae > Ktedonobacter > Ktedonobacter sp. SOSP1-52. Next base: position 2,144,166 of record NZ_BNJH01000002.1, on the reverse strand, counting down.
TAATATTATATCTTTGGCACACTAAAACTAAACTTATTGCAGCGATTGTTGTAGAGGTGCCCTCTACAAGCCCTTTCTTCATCGATTGATCAACGGATAGCAATCCCAACATACTCCAGATTAAAATGCACACTCTGTACGAAAGAGAAGGGGATTTGAGTTGCATCCCTCAATGTGTTGAGAGACTGGATGTATGAAGAGATGCGCTCTGTAGTAGAGTATGCATATGATGCCAGAAAGGACCAGGGCCTGCTCCTTTTAGATAGCTAATTGTCGTGTTGGTAAAGTGAGAGGGAGGGAATGATGGGTGAGCATCATGTAACGGTGCTTGTACCTGCATCGGTGAAGAATGTCTATGCGTTCTTCACGCATTTTCATGATTTTCCAAAGTATATGCATTGTGTTCGGGAGGTGACATACTATGACTCCGAGCGTAGTCATTGGGTTGTACAGGTAGCAGGAAAACAAGAGTGGGACGCAGTGAATGAGAACTGGATTCCTGAGCGGCAGGTGGGCTGGAGATCGACAAAGGGTTTGCAGAATAGGGGGACAGTCAAGTTTACTCCTTTAGGAGCCGAGCAGACATCAGTAGATGCCTTCATTAGCCATATCCCTCCGATGGGCATTGTAGGGAAAATTGCAGAATGGCTGGGAATAGATAGTCATTTTCAAACTGTGCTGGAAAAGGAGATGCAGAACTTCACGAGAATGGTAGAGGAGGCGCCCCGGGGAACAGCAGACCCAATGGTGTCGCACTACCTGTTTCATCAAGAGAGCGCCTTCACAAGGGGAAAGACGACAGAGAGGCAACGGGCGTCAATGAAGAGTGATCCGATGATGTCTCCAGAGCATCTGCACGAGAGAGAGATAGTGGTAGCGTCTGAGCGAGAGGAGGAGACGCGAGAGAAAGAGAGCAGGCGAGTAGGGATGGAGCGGCGAAAGGGACAGATGCAGGAGGCAGTTAGAGCGCAAGACGAGATACTACAAAGACAAAGGGTGCTAGATCAGCAAGAAATGCGAGAACGACATGAGAGGGAAGACATACAGAAAGGGATCAAGCATGAATTAGATCCAGTGCGTGATACATTAGGAGGGAGGAACGCATCAATGGAGCGTACAGCATTCGGGGACCAGGATGCGAGACATGAGCGTTTTCCACAACATCAAGAAGGCCCGATGACGGCACGTCCATTGAGATCGCAGAAGGATGAAATGCCAAAGCCTTCGGAGGAAGAAGAGAAGGCTGAATCGCAGTGGAAAAATCTTATTCGTGGACGATCACTAGAGGATGAGACGAAGTAGGTATCATGTCACCAAACCTCACGCATAAATGCGGGGCTTGCATCTCTCCTCACGCTAGCCCGTGGATCAGAGGAGGATACATGAACCATCAAGACGAGCTTAATGGCCATTAGGACAGGTGACAGACCGCTTTAACCAAGTGGTACAGGCCGTAGCCTATCGCCCCACACCGAGAGGGTACTCCAAAGCCCTGCCCACCTTTTCCGATACGCTTGCATTCGTTCGCCAGCATCTCTGGCCCTCCACCTTTTTTCGGTGTCGCCCAGAGAATGCGACACCGTTCAAATTCCACAGGCGCTTTTCGATCACCTCGTGAAGACGCTCGCTTTTGCTTCTTAGTGCAAGCAGTTTATCTGAAATATTTGGATAAAGTCTACCTCACTTCCTACGAGCAGGTCGGGGCTAGTGCGTTACATGGAATAGATTCTGGTTCCGTTCCCTGTGAGAACACAACAGCCTGTAGGGGCTGTTGTGTTCTCGCAGCTGATCTGTGACTGCAGCAACACGAAAAGTGCCATGCGTAGAATGGTTGTCCTTCAGGAGAGTGAACGTATTCAAAAGGTCCCTTATTCACTACGTTTTATTCGTAATCGGGAATGTCATCGATCACTCAGCCTTGGAGAATATTTTGCTCTTCTCGGTCGGGCATTTTTCCTCGATGGCGCAGCCAGAATGCCGGTATCTGCTCAGAGCGACTTGGCAGATAAATCACACATTGCTGCGCCTCGATGACCAGATGAGCCTGCTCTTCTAACAGAGCAGGCTCTGTTTGTTGGAGCCATGCCATGACGTCTTCCGTTGAACGATAGCGGAGTCGGAAACTTCTCTCACCGAGCACCGCTTTATTGACTTCCACCAGATTTGCAGGATACCTGCTCTGTAGAGCATGCAGGCACACACGCAAGCTGTCTTGAAGATCCATCGCATTCCCTCCTGATACTCTTGACACGATTTCACACGTTCATACACCTGCTCACAGCAGATGCATGAGACACATGCTGAAACTATACAACCTCTCGTGAGTTCGAGGCTCTTAAAACCCAAAATTTATTCTATGAAACAGCGTTAAAGTGCTGTGATACTAGTGCTAGTTTCTGGTGCAAAATGGCACCCGCTCCACAGGCCGCTCCAGCGGATTCCCATCCCTGAGATCGAGATGATTTGCGGGAGAATCAGCCTGTTTGAGAGGCAAACTGATCCTGTAAAACCGCTCCACAGGCCATTTCCATTTCGCAGTGCAAGCTAGTACTAGATCCCACTTGTGAGTAGTGGAAGAAACACCATACTCTATACTAGATAGGAGGGAATAACATATGTACTGTCGCCAGCGTATCCTCGTCAATTACACCGTCTCTTACAGAATATATTGTTGTGTAGGAAAGAAGGCGAGCGACGAACAAACTGAATGATGAAGAGTATGCTCCCCTGGAAAGGAAATGGCAATGGCTCGTTACATGGAGACAAAGAAGCAGTCTCTCTCCTCTGATACAAAGGATGTATCTCATGAGCATATGTTGTTGATTCCTCGCCTCAGAGGGCAAGGTAGCGTGTATGAAGAGCGCATTGCCATCATTGGCTCTGGCCCCGTTGGACTCGCTGCCGCAAATATTCTTTTTCAATACGGCTACTGCCATGTGACGATCTTTGAGGCAAACCCGACGGTAGGAGGGGTGCTAGCGATGATGACGCCCTCCTTCGGTGTATCTCCACAAGCAGGAAAACAACTGATAGAGATGCTCCTTCGACCCGGTATAGAGGTTCGTTTGCATACGAAAATCGGGCGAGAGGTGACGTTTGAACAGATACTGCAAGACTTTGATGCGACATTGCTAGCTGTTGGGGCTCAACATGGTTTAGGTGGCGGCATTCCTGGTGAGAAAGAACTTCAAGGCGTGTTCTCCGCACTCGATATTCTACGTAACTCTTGCGCAGTCAAAAAAAGATTTTTCCAGGGGAGCATCGCTATCCTGGGTGGAAGCCGAGCCGCTTTTGAGGTTGCCGCTGTGGTCTTACAGGCAGGAGCACGTGCTGTCCATATCTTCTATCCAGGGCCATTGTCTGAGCTTCCCTTACAAGCTTGGAATCGAGTGACCTTACTGAAGAAGGAACTGTATCTTCATCCTTTTACCATGCCAATCAGCCTCATTGGAACCGAGGACATGAACATCTGCGGACTGCATTGTCGACAGACACGATGGGTCTACGAAGAAAAAGGGCGTCGTCTTGCTTTTGTTCCTGGGTACGGTCGTCGTTATCCCGCCGAAACAGTCATCATTGCGATTGAAGAGGTGCCAGATCTGTCATTCCTCCCTCCGAGCATGGTCGTTTCACGTCCCTCTGCTGAGGAACTTCGACTCATCGACGTACTGACGACTCCTCTTCCAGGAGTCTTCGCAGCAGGTGATGTCATGGCAAATATGAAATCGTTATATGAGGCCTTTATGCAGGGAGAAGAAGCCGCGCACCGTATTCATGTATATCTACGAAGAAAGGCCGAAATGGAGCTTCCAGCAGCACTCACTTCGTCTCATCCTCCAATGACCGCCCACGAATAAGGTTTTTCCACTAGGAGATGCTTGCTTTCCAATCCCTTTCCAAATCTTTGCGACTGATCTGGATGCGAGGGCTCTCAAGCAGGCCAGGGCGGGCATCTACCAGCGAGAGACCTTCTTCCTCTCGATAGGAGTAGAGGGCGCTACCAGGTCAACGAAGCCATCCGTGAACAGTGTGTTTTTGCACGACACGACGCGACGCACGATCCGCCATTTTTGCGGGTAGACCTGATCAGTTGCCGCGACGTCCTCATGTATTTGATGCCTCCTGCACAAGAGAAGGCCTTGCAAACCCTGCATTACGCCATCAAACCACATGGCTTCTTGCTGCTTGGGGCCTCAGAAAGTGTTGGTCCAGATTCCACGCTTTTTACCCGTGTGGAGCAGCACCAGAAAGTGTTTACCAAAAAAAAGCTGGGCGCAACACCTCTTGCCGCCTGTTATCAGCTTAACCCTTCCTCTGGCGGGTTAAGCTGATTATCCTCTTGCTGTTTGCGAGCATCGTCTCGGCAATACTGGGTGATCCCGTTGACGCCAGCATCATCGTTGTCATCGTCCTGCTCAGCAACATGCTCAACTTTGTTCAGACCTCACGGTCTCAGAACTCCGTTGAGAAACTGCGTGCGAATGTTGCCCCCACGACAAGCGTGCGACGCGATGGTGCATGGCTTGAACTGCCACGTCGCGTAGTGGCGCCAGGGGATATCGTTCGCCTAGCGGCAGGAGGCCTGGTGCCTGCTGATGCGTGCCTGGTCAATGCCACCGATCTCCATGTGCAACAGGCTGGAATTTATCCTTTTTTTTGACAAATGTGTATAGATGCACGAGAAGTGCAAAGGTACCAGCATTGCGTCTTCACTTTGAGCGTACAGATACTCCTGGACGACGACGCTGCCAGTGAGCGTACTCAGGAGACGTTCCTGGCGGCGTGGCGGGGGTTGCCATCGTTCCGTGGCGAAGTGCGCTTTTCGACCTGGCTGTATCGCATCGCCCTCACATCTTGTGTTTCAGCAACGGGAAAGACGCACGCGGGGGAACGTGCGGCACGCGAAAAAGCAGATGGACCAGAGGCTTGAGGGGATGAACACCGGGCAGGTAGACGAGACCATAGTACGCGAGCAATTGGTACAACTGCCGAGCAGATATCGGCACCATCTTGATCTTGCGCTATCTTCACGACAGGACGTATGAAGAGATAGAAAACAGGGGTCATCCCGCAAGTAGCGTGGCTGTACTGGCATTGACCCAATGTGAGAGTGGCTTGAACGTGGGAGAGCCATATCGTAGACTGCGGGCCTGATTCGCTATGAACGTGGACATCGAGTCAGGCCAATCCTCTTCCATAAAAATAACGCACAAGAGGCTAAAGTAAAAAAGTCATTTTAGCCTCTTGTGCGTTATTTAGTGAAGGTTTTACAGCAAGCGACTATGTATTCTCCTGTTCAAAGTGTATCTTTTTCATAGGTCGAGAAAATGTAACTTTTACTTTCATCAAGGCGTGTCAAGCATAATACGGAAAAATGTTTCCACCTTGATGGCCATGCCCGAGGTGAGCAAACAGTTCTTCTTGGGTATGAATTAGCAAGTATTTGCCCCAAAGATATCCACCAACAATTGTTCCTCTTCCTGGCATGGTGAAGAATTCCTTGAGAAAATGCTCAATTGCCATGCTCAGGATTCCTGATAACCCCTTAATCACCGTTTACGTAGGCAATGCACATCACTGAGAAACAAAGCATGTCATCTTCCATTTCACGATCAAGAAACAACCGTGCTTTGATCCGCCTTCCTTGAAAAAGGTTTTTTGCCTGAGGAGTTCTTATGTCCTTCTTCACCCGCGCTATGCCTCGTGTCGAGGAAACCGCAACAACATGGGCGCGACGACGAGATATCCCGATTGCTATTCTAGCCTGGACTGCCGTCGTGGCCATTATCCTGTGGGGAGCAAGCCACATTATTCGTACTCTCCTCTTGTTAGCGATTGCAGCATTGCTTGCCTATGCTCTTGCTCCTGGAGTTAAAGTATTGCAACGCTTTATGCCGCGTTTTCTGGCGATCCTGTTTATGTACCTGGTTGTACTGGGTGCTCTAAGTTTCCTGATCTACCTTATTGTATCGACTGCGATAGCCCAGGTCAGCTCTCTAGCCTCGACTATTCACACGTTGCTCACACCTACGAGTGCAACGCGGCTCTCTCCTTTTGAGCAGGCATTGCGTTCGTTTGGTCTCACTCCAGACCAAATTGCATCGTTTCGCACTCAGATAACCAGTCGACTTGAAGGAACTGCCGGAAGCGCACTGCCCTTTGTCACTGGTGTATTCGATGTGCTTTTAGATGTCATCGTGATTGCGGTCCTGAGTGTCTATCTGCTTCTCGACGGATCGCGGGCATCAAATTGGATTCGTCAAAATGCGCCAAGGCTTACGCAGGCCAATTTCGTGCTTGATGCGGTACAGCATATTGTGGGGGGCTATATTCGAGGTCAACTGCTTCTCTCAACCTTAATAGGTGTCCTGGTGGGCGGCGGAATGTTCGCCTTTCATGTTCCCTATGCTGTATTGCTGGGCGTGCTTGCATTTGTACTGGAGTTTATTCCCGTTCTAGGGACGTTGGTATCGGGTGCTATCTGCATCCTGATTGCGTTGACACAAGGATGGTTGATCGCGTTAGGTGTGTTGATCTACTTCGTAGTTGTTCACATTATTGAAGGTGATGTCGTAGGGCCGCGCATCGTCGGGAAAGCGATTGGATTGCATCCAGTGATTTCTATTGCGGCCCTGATTGCGGGAGCTGAACTCTTTGGTATCTGGGGCGCGCTCTTTGCCTCACCTGTCGTGGGCGTCCTTCAGGTAATGATTGTCGCACTCTGGTCTAGCTGGCGCCAGCATCGCCCTGAACAATTTGTACAGGTGAAGCAACAGGTCACTGACCAGGTTGAAGGGGAGCATACGGTACCGGTAATGAGAGGGGTGCAGGAAGAAACCATGTCATAGCGACGCATTAGAACGTGCGCTGTCGTTGTTTTGTATGCCAATCTACCAGGAGGAAGATGTTGTTATCGTCTTTCTGTTCATGTGGTTATGAAAACGAGCAAGAATAACGCCAGTAGTGATCCCTGCTCGTTACTGCCGTTTAGCCGACGCTTCCCGACATCTCCAACTGGATCAGGCGGTTCAATTCAACCGCGTACTCCATCGGAAGTTCCTTCATGATCGGCTCGATGAAGCCATTGACGATCAACGAATAGGCCTCTGCCTCATGGAGGCCACGGCTCATCAGGTAGAAGAGTTGATCATCACCGACCTTCGAGACGGTTGCCTCATGACCAATTTCGGTCTGGTTCTCTTCAACGCGAATCGTCGGATAGGTATCGGTGCGGGCGTGCTCATCAAGCAAGAGCGCGTCACAGCGCACACTGGACTTGGTGTGGTGCGCGCCCGGGTTAACGCGAACCAGGCCACGATAAGAAGCTCGACCATTCCCTTTCGAGACCGACTTCGAGAGAATCTGCGACGTCGTGTGCGGAGCAAGATGCGTGACCTTCGCTCCCGCATCCAGGTGCATCCCATTACTAGCGAATGCCACTGAGAGAATATCACCACGAGCACCCGGCTCCATCAACAGGACCGCGGGATACTTCATAGTTACCTTCGAGCCGAGGTTGCCATCGACCCATTCCATCGTCGCGTCTCGGTATGCCACCGCGCGCTTTGTCACGAGATTATAGACGTTTTTCGACCAGTTTTGGATGGTTGTGTAGCGAACACGCGCACCTTCCATCACTTTAATCTCTACGACGGCGCTATGCAGACTATCGCTCGCATAGGTAGGAGCGGTACATCCCTCCACATAGTGAACATAGGAGCCGGGGGCCGCGATAATCAATGTGCGCTCGAACTGGCCCATGTTCTGAGCATTGATACGAAAGTAGGCTTGCAAAGGAATTTCCACTCGCACACCCTCTGGCACATACACAAAGCTGCCGCCACTCCACACCGCGCTGTTAAGTGAGGCAAATTTGTTATCGGACGGCGGAATAACGGTGCCGAAATGCTCTTTGACAATGTCGGGATACTCGCGTAGAGCCGTATCCATATCAGTGAAAATCACACCGAGCTTTTCAAGGTCGGCCCGCATCTTGTGATACACGGCTTCACTCTCATATTGTGCCGTGACACCTGCCAGGAACTTTTGCTCAGCTTGTGGGATACCTAGTCGATCAAAGGTCTCCTTAATTTCTGCTGGAATGTCATCCCAGGTCTTTCCCTGTTGGGCAACTGGCTTGATATAGTAGTAAATGTTCTCGAAATCGATTCCCGATAAATCAGCGCCCCAGGTTGGCATTGGACGCTTCTCGAAGAGGGCCAGGCTCTTGAGGCGGAATTGGCGCATCCAATCAGGCTCGCCCTTCATTTCGGAAATTTGCTCAACAACCTTCTTACTTAGTCCTCGCTCAGACTTGAAGACATACTTTTCTGCCATGTGGAATCCGGCAGTATATTCCTGTTGTTCTGTACCGTATACCTGAGTACCCATCATACTTTATTCCTTCTCACATTGCTCTTCGTGCAGGAAACTCGGTATTCCTGTATATAAGTTCTGACTTAACTACTTCTAATTCATGTATTCATATGCGTGTTGTGCATCAGCGTCATCGGAGGAAATAAACAGTCACTTCTCTTATGGGAGAACCTCATCTTTTTGTGCTTGCCTTTCCAGGTGATATCGAATGGTCATATACCCAAAGGACCCCAAAAAGATGACAAGGATGAGGAGTTGCATGTTGGCCTCCTTCTCTAGCGTGCTTCTCTGTGAAGGGTGTATGATAGAAAGAAAAAATGCCAGATTATGAATGAAGAAGGTGGTAGTGAGTGTGAAGAGGATCTTATACGCGAGACATATCTCATGAAATTAGCGATGAGATATTCTTATTATATACTATTTTTTTAGTATTTGCAATTAAAACTTGGACTAATAAATAGATATTTTCATTGAGTATTTTCTCTGCTATTAATATATATTGTATTTTTTCTGGAATAGTGTATACTAAAGGTAGCCCATAGAATTTCCCATGAGTCAAGCCGCTCACACTATGTTCCTCGTACCCACCAATGCTCTGAGCCCTCCTCTCTCCATTCGGTAAACGTGATTGCTCCAATGGTCATGTTCGCTCTCTCGCGTTTGTGCCTCCTCTCTTACCTCAGGCAGATGCATCTGGAGGAGAGAAATACAGGACTGCATGATTATGGAAACCTTCCTTCTACCCTTGCTCCTTTTCGTACTCCTGATAGCTCTTCTCTGGTTCAGGGAGACACAGGATCGGCGCCAACGAATCCACCGAAGAAAACGACACTCTTTCTCCGATGGCGCCGTTTCATGAGTCTGCTCCCGGTTGACATACTCTCAGCAGAAGAAGCGCTCCTCTTGTTTTTCACAAGAAAGGCAACACCTATGACCATCATTCAAGAAACACACGTGCCAGTCAAGGCAATGAGAAACGCACAACCGGATGAGTATCCAGAGACAGTGTTATAGATGGCCGTATGCGAGACCTTGGAGTAAAACCTTGCAGCCGGTTCATTCCACTATGAAGTGGAAAGTCTGGAGGAGGGAAACGATGTCTGTTCAACGAAAACGGTAGAGTTCAGAAGAAAAGATCAGGTTTGTTAACGGGTGAGAAGGAAAAAGCAATGTCACAACCTGCCATATCACAGCAAGAAGTAAAGAGTTATAGGCCCGGCCTGTTTCGTTCATCGTATCAGAAGTATAAACATGACTTGAAACGTCACACAGAACGAGGCTGGCGACTGGTCTCTTGTACAGTAGCGGGACGGGATATCTTCGGGCATATATGGCTCACGGCGACCTATGAGCGGTAAACGAAAGAGCGAAGGGATCATTCTTCATTCCAATTTTCTTACGTGATCTCTGGATTGAGAACAGACGATATCAACTCCAAATTGTGCAGCAGGGCAAGTGAGACAGTTGACCCTCTCAGCAGGACACGCATGCATTTTCCCGTTTTGTCCGAAGAAGGCAGCGATCCCTTTCTTCTAGAAAGGCAACAACTGATGATACTTGAGAGTCTACGAACTTCATGCCTAGACAGAAGGATCAGTACCTCGTGGATCTCCCGTAAGCACGCAACGTCTCTAAGACATTACTAAAACGAACGAGGGCGTTCCTCGCTCGATGACGTATCCAGGTCTGGTTGGTCCTCCAACCGGGGTAAAAGCTACCCTCACCATTTTCTGGACAACATCCTCATTCACTGCGTACCGATCCATTGGTCGACGAAAAGCTATGATCAAGAGTAAGAAAGCCTGAATGTACTTCCTCTCACAACCCCGCCGATGTGGAAACAGAGAAAGGCGAATATGTCTGGGGTAGACCTTCGCGAGGCCGACCTTGACAAAGTGGACCTGCGAGAAGCAAATCTCAATGGAGCCCTACTCAGCAAAAAGTTTCCTGAGCAGGCACCTTTACCGGAAGGTGACCGTGGAAAAGGAGATCTCAAAAAATCGGTGGAAGCGCAAAAATGGAAATCAAGACGTGCCACCATTGAGGATGACTCTGCGGCTTAGCGTCGGTGCCCTGAAGACTCCCGTGCGAAAGCAGCGGGGGTTCTGAGCATTCCTTCCACGCTTCCAGCCTCCCTGCTTGGGCAAGGAAGGCTGGCTCTTGTGTGGGTTCACTCAGATTTTTGGACAGTCAGGGTCTCCACAGATCTGGGTGATGGTCAGTTTTCGTTAATCCAGATCACAAAAACAATAAAATTGATTAGTAGGAAAGGAAGGGATCCACTGAATGCTGCAATGATATCGGCCACGTGCTGGCCAACAGTGAGATGCTCATCACGGGCGTCATCAGGATTGCGGCTCACGCGTGTGCTGAGAATATCATCGGTGTGTTTAAGGCGATCACCCAACACCATCAGGACATCGCGTGCTGCCTCTGGCCTGCGACGCAAGAACGCGAAGAAGTCTGCACGACTGAGTTCCAATGTGGTGACGGCCTGCTTTGAGGTGGCGCTGGCAGAGCGCGTCTCCCCTGAAAGCATCGACAATTCGCCGAAGAATTTCCCTGAGCCAAGGACATCGAGCACCACTTTTTTCCCTTCGGAGTCTATGAGCCAGAGTTCTACCTCGCCTTGCTCGATAACATGAAAGGCTTCTTCCGTCTCTCCTGCCTTCATCACTACCTGGCCTGGCCGAAACAGCCGTTCAGTCATCAGTGCACGCAGTTCGCCACGTTCCTCCTCATCCATCGTAGAAAAGAGAGCAATTTCTGCCAGTAACTGTGTGGTCACAATACTCATTGTCCCGTCCTTTCATGAGAATTCTCGCACCTGATTGCCAGTGTTGAGAGCTTCCTGATAAGATAATGAGGAGCGAAAACCCAGACTTTTTTCCTGCAGCCTCAAGCAAGCTTCTTCAACACTGTCCGAACAGCATCAACAAGTTCTGGAGTAAGCGTATGCTGCGTACGAGCGACGTCAGCTATGTGCCATACGGTACCCCACTCCGCTTTGTAAAGAGCATCGCTTCTGACGTGCTTGTCTGTATACTCCCTGAGATAAGCGTCTAAGCGCATGGAAAGTCGCATTTGCGTGATGGTATCACTCATACTGTCACCTCAACAAGAGAATGCTTTGCAGCAGTTCTCCTCTCTCTTTTCGCCCAGTGAGAAAAGAAGCTCACTGGGCGTTTTATATCAACCCTTCGAACGCGCTGTCTTGCCTCATCAGTCCATACCCAGTCTCGAATATCCGGCAAGCCTTTAAAGGCACACACTCCATCTCAGGTGAGCCAGGGGAAGCGGCGGACGAGGCTGGTCTGGGTCCACCAACGACCCAGCCCAAAGGTGTTACCTGCGCCGACGACGGCGAGCCCGAGGAGGACGAGCGCGTAGACGATGTGATTGTCCATGAAGATGTTGTCCTGGGGCGGCAACGACGCGCTCCACATCAGGACGAGTAGGACCGCTCCGGCGACGGCAGCGATCCGCATCCCAATGCCCAGCAGCAGTGCCAAAGCGATCCCAAGGAGGCCGATCATAAACATCCAGTTCACCCAGCCAGCACCCGCAATGGAGTGGTAGATGCTCGCAAAGGGGCCAACCGCGCCACTGAGGAAGCCATTGCTTGGTGAACCTCCGTTGATCCATGCGTGGGCGGCGGTCGTCTCGTGGCCGAGTCCGAACATCTTGTCTAGAAACGGCCACAGGAAGGTCCAGCCCAGGCACAGCCGGGTTATTGCCCACAGGTAGCGAGCCGTCACCTCGCGGGACAGGAAGCGGGTTGTCTTCGTCTCCCTGGCTGGATCCACGGGGGTCGTAAGATGTATTTGTGTCATAAACGTTCTCTTTCTGGTAGTGTTGCAAAACAGCTAAGAGGAAGACAGGAGACATGCCGTTTTCTTCCCTATCCCTTGGGGGAATGACGCTCAATGGACTATGGAAGAGAAAAGATGTGTTGAGTAGGAGAACACGAAGTCAATAGGTAGAGAGGGTTTCACTCCAGTAAACCACGACGCATTTACACGGAGATATCTCAAGTGAGATGTCTCTTGTTACATGCGTAACATCCTGGTAGCGTGTGTTGAGGGACAGATAGACCTAAATGCTTTCTTTCTCACCATCAGATGGAGTTGCAAATGCTGAGAACTATTCTTCGCGTTAAGAGTGGTACGTAGACCACAGCAAAAAAGCTTCAGAAGTCGGAGTCTGCCTCTGGTTGGAACAGAAACCCGGATGATTGGGCTATTCTTGGCCATCGAAAATCGGAGCAGACATGGATTTTTGGAATTTCTGAGAGGGTTTTCGCTCTTGCACGGTAGTGCGCATCAAGTCATCATGAAAGGCGAGGAACGAGCGTAAACGCAGGATCTCCTCAGAGATGGAAAGCCAGGCCGCTGGCCGCTCGTCTTTGCCATAAATCCTTCTGCAGTATTGGCCCGCGAGACGATGGATGTGTTGGTCCTCCAGCAAAAGCACGACATCAAACTTGCGTTTGGCGACGTCAATTCCCGCGTATGCTCTGGGGAGTGGTGAGGAAGGAGGCATATATCCCTCCCGTTGCATGTTCCAATGAACCCACGAGAAGAGAGGCTAACTCACATGAGGATCACCCTTGTATGCAAGCTCATCTCGTGCGAACGAGAGGCAAGAGTTTACCGTCCGATCTGGCGAGTTGAACAGGAGTGGGATCGCCATCTTTCGTTCGAGGTCGACGCCTCATGGGTCAAGCTAGATTCACCGCTCCCTGCTCTCTTCTCACACCATCTCGTGGTGTATCCACTCCTCTCGTTCTGTGGTGAACATACAAGCGGGTCAAGGTCACATTGGCGGATCGCCAGATGTTGCGTGCCAAGATCTGTGCCGAGGAGAATGAGTCGACGCAACATCCTGATCGCGAGGTCTGTGAGGGCCGGAACTGGTAATTGATCGTTGTGCTGTGTTGTATGGCTGCGCCTGTTTTTAATCCACATGCTCCCCATGGTTAGAATCCCTCTCGTACAACACTCGCAAGCAGCCAGTATGATCTTGGCCTGTTCCCATCCCTTTATCAGTGACAGTATGGACATGCCAACCAGCTTTTGCCATTTTCTTTAAATCCTTGCTAAATTGATCTCGCGCCTCGCCCTTAAAAAAATTCGACGTATAAGTCTTGACTTGTTGCATTTACTCACTTTTCCTCTCATGAGTTACTGTGAATCACAGAACTCTCTAGGCGTTTCATTCCTATGGAGCCACGGTTATAGATGACATCGTATATACGAGAAATGAAAGAGGGTACAACGGCAAGAGAGTGAAGAAGGTTATCTCAGAATCGTGTTCCTATGATGAAAAGGGTTTAGAGCCTCTTTCTTACGAGGAGTGTAAGGGATGAAGGATATCTATGTTTATCTTTATATAATACGCTATTTTATAAATAAATACAATAGATGACATGAAGTCATGAAGTCATAAAGTGGTATTGTCAACTTGGTAACGAAGCGGAACACGGTGCGAGATAGCCTTATGAAAACAAACATAATCGCTCCCACGTACAAAGGCTTTCGCTTCCCCCTGAAATCATCGGCCATGACCTTGGCCCGATTTTCTCTCTGACGAGTTAATCCGAGGTGAACTGAATCTCCTTGTGCGGCTTTTCCCCTGATGCGCGATGATTGGTATTGCCCCATGCGATGCATTCGATGAAGAGATGCATCATAGAGTTGAGGTTCTGGTGGTGTAGCTCCTGGTGCCAGGTGAGCAAGCGGTTCCTGATCTTTTTTGAGAAGGAACCCAGCCGAAATACGATTTCAATTGGGGGTCGTGGCTAACAAGGGAATGATGCGGTAGAGTAAAAGCATCATGAATGCAAGGAGTCAAAGGCTACATGGTAACCATCATCGTTCATTGTCTCCATTGTGGGAGTGACGCGCTTGTGCGTAACGGTTGGTCTCCCAATGGGAAGCAGAAATATCTCTGTCGGACGTGTCTGAGGCCGCTTCGTTCGCAAGACCTTATCTTTCTCAAAATCTCTGGTGATGCATGAGACGTGTCTGAATCTCTTTCTCTACCGCTACAACCTTGCGCGCGTTATATAAGATATTCTCCTTTCATGCTCTTATAAACGCTCTCTCTTCATGAATACACGTATTTATGTTCACGATAGTATTATAATGGAATGTGCAACCCACGATAAGTCCAACCCTATCTATAGCCCTCACGGACCCCATAGACATTCGCTCTGTGGGGGTTCCTCTCTTCCAGGGAAAACAGCCATGGAGAATGTGCAGGTATGCCTGATGTCCTCTTCTATTTCACTGATGTCACATGGAGCACCTACGCATGTTGACAAAAAACACACGCATTCTTCTAGCTTCTAGAGACGACCGAGAATGCTGAGGTTGGAAGCGCTTCTCTCGTTTGCTCTCTAACTCAATAATAGGGGTATTCAATTTTGGAAAATAGGGCTTATCCGCACTTTTGATGGGCTCATCCGCACTGATAAGTTTGGAGAAACGGTTTAGATTTCATCGGCCTCTAGAGCGAAATGAGGAAGATGTAAGTTGTAGGGCTTCTTCTTTTTGCCTCTCTAACTTAATAGAGTGAGAGGACATACTGAGTGACATCCATGGCTTGTTGGAGAAAAAGGGCATAGCGGTCACCCTGTAACCAGGTTCTGGAAAGCAAAGAGGAAGAGGCTGAAGCGAAACTACATTACTTCAGCCTCTTTTGTGGTATCTGGCTATGCACGCTCTCATTGAGAGAGATCGTATGATGAACAACTGCATATTTCCCTGTTCGAGAGAGATAGTTTTTCCACTCATGGCTCTCTTCTGTTCTCGGTTTCCACCGAATGGGGCAACTCCAATGAACGCCAGAGAGAGGGAGAGGATACGTTATGCCTCTCATTGTAACCTTCTTCGCCGTTGCTCTGGACTCCAGCGAGTCAGAGTGAAGGTCTCGCCTTCATTCTTTGGCTCGTAATAGACGGTCGCCAGATCAAAGTCCGTCACCGTGCTGAAACTTACATAATCAGGGCTGTGCTGACATTGCAACCATTCCGCCAGCTTTTTCTGCGCACATCCCTCACAAAGGTAACTGAAAGAAGGGCGTCCTTGCTCATCCCGGTGTTCATGCTCGAAGACAGGGATGACCTGTTTGCATCGCTCACAGACGCGATCCCAGTCTTCTCCACCAGTGGTGGTGGTACATCGCCTGAGACTCCAAACGAGTTGACCTGTTGGTATTCTGTTCATAGGCACATAGCCTCTCCTGAAGAAAACGAGGGAGAAAGTACAGTAGACTGAGTACGCCTATCCCACCCTCATATGCCTATTCTCACCCGCCTGTTCTTGAAAAGATGGTGTGCTTCTCCATGTAAGCACACCATCTTTGAGGATGTCTTTATGGGTTCAACCGACTTGTGGCTAGAAGCGAGATCGTTTTTGTCTTCGGCGTTGTGCCTCTGCTTTGCGCTTCCGTCGAGCCTGGGGTGTCTCATAGTGACGACGACGGCGAGCCTCAGCCAGAATGCCCGCATTTTGTACGCTGCGGCTAAATTGTTTCACCGCAACTTCAAATGGTCTATCCGGGTTGACAATAATCTGGCACATCGGCGTTACCAGCTCGATCGGTTGTTGGTGGAATATGACGTTTCACGGGGCTGATAACAATCCCGGCAATAGACGGGACGGTCATCTCGTGGCTGGAAAGGAACAGTGGCTTCGTTTCCACAACTTGCGCAGGTAGCGGTATACATTTGGCGTGCTTCGCGCTGCTGGAAGCCACCACGTGAGCCTCCGTTTGCTTGTTTGCGGGCTGCCCGGCACTCAGGGCAACGGCTTGGGGTATTCGTCAGTCCACGGCTCGCATAAAATTCTTGCTCGCCTATGGTGAAGGTAAACTCCTGGTTGCAATCGCGACAATACAGTATCTGGTCAGTCAAAAGGAACTCTCTTTCTCATTCTCCGCTATGCGGAGTGAATAGGTAAACTTCTGTATTGCGCACCATCACCTCAGTCAGTTTACTCGGAGCAACAAAGCACCATACAGCATCTATTTAGTATAGCACATTTTCTCCGTTTCTGCGAGAGTAGCTACCTCTCAGCAGGGCTTTCCAATTCTCACAAAGGAGGTGAAAAAGAAGAGTTTTCCTTGTAGAATACAAAACCAAATCACATCTCAAGGAAAACTCTGCATGGACTATACCACATTCATGCTCGCAAAACGAGCCGAACACGACCCAGAAACGCTTCCCGTCAATTCGTTGTACCAGAGCTTGCGAGCCCTCTCAGATACGAGACGAAAACAAGGAAAACGATACGAATTGGCCTTGGTTCTTTCTCTGCTTGTGCTTGCCAAACTAGCAGGGCAAAAGACCCTGAGTGCAGCAACCGAGTGGGTTCGTCATCATCGAGTGCCTTTAGCACAGCGCTTTGGGCTCTCCCGCCAGCAGATGCCATGCCAGATGACCTATTGCAATGTCCTTGCCAGAGTAGACAGCAAGCATCTCGATGAGCTTCTTTCTGCCTTTTTCACCCGTTGGGAAGCCCAGGCCCGGTGTGGAGAGGAACCCAGTCGCCTGCTGACGCCAGGCATCCAAGCCAAACATGCTCAGGTCGCTGTTGATGGCAAAGCCCTGCGGGCCACAAGCAAAGAGGCTCACCCGGTTCATCAACTCAGTTGCTATGAGGTGCAGACTGGCACCGTGCTTTGGCATTGCAATGTGCAAGACAAGGAAAATGAGATCAGTGCCCTCAAGCCCTTATTTGCACCTTCATGGGTGCGTGGGCGCATTCTCACCCTTGATGCTATGCATACTCAACGGCAACTGTGCGCGCAGGTCCTTCGTTTGAGTGGAGACTACATCTTGATTGCCAAGGACAATCAGCCAACGCTGCGAGAGGATATTGTTGCCTTCTTTGAGGATCCTTCTCCTGATCGACGGCGCTGGAAGCAGGCAGAAACCTGGAACAAAGGGCATGGGCGCTTGGAACATCGCCAAATTCTTTGTAGCCCTGATCTTAACGACTGGTTTAGCAAAGATTGGGAGGGCATCGAGCAAGTCTTTCGGCTGGAAAGAACCACGCGCATTCTCAAGTCGGGAAAGATCCGTCACGAGGTGGTCTATGGGTTGAGCAGTCTCTCGATATACCAAGCGCCTCCCACATGCATGCTTGAACTTATCAGAGCCCATTGGGCCGTTGAAAATTGCCTCCATCATCGACGTGATGTGACCTTAGGCGAAGATGGTTGTCAAACGCGTACAGGAGTGGTTCCCAGTCTGCTGGCCCAGCTCAATAGCACCGTCTTGAGTCTCATGGATCGCGTGGGGGTCCGCAATGTCGCTCGCCAGATGCGCTACTTTGATGCCCATATTGATCAAGCTCTTGATCTCGTTCTTACTGGACAATGTGTGGTTTATTAGAATTGGAAAGCCCTGCACCTCTCAGACCCAGGGCTGTTGCAAAGTCGCCATCACCCTTTTCCTCAAAGGTCTGGAACATGTTTCACATGTGCTTATCACCAGTAAACTGGCCAGCTATGCTGCCGCCAAGAAAGACATCATGCCCAGCGTCGAGCATTGCCAACACAAAGACCTCAACAATCGAGCAGAAACTTCGCATCAACCCACCCGACAACGCGAACAAACCACGCGCCGATTCACATCACCTGGTAGCGCAATGCTTCTTCTCGGCCTTTGGACTCATCTCGGATCATTTTCGATCCAAAAGGCATCGTCTCAAGGCCTTGAACTATTGTGCCCTCATGCGAGACAATTTGAAAGCTGCAGCGAGATCACCGTTGGACAGAAGGTTGTATAACAGGGCCTCTTTCCTCAGTTCTCACCTGCAATTGTTCACCTGACAAGCTTTTTCTCAGCCCTATGCTCTCACTCAATCACTCATTTGACAATGCCCCGTCCGTTGGATTCGTCATCAATGCGTTGCTTAGAGTGGTAACGCTCGATGCTCTGATCGCTCTCGACTTCGCTTCAATCCTCGCCTTGTTGACGAGCCTGCCTTTGTTCTTTCAGGAGATTTCTCGCCCCAAATAGGTGGCCCTTAACGGTGTGGACTGGAAGGGTGAGAACCAGGGCCATTTCTTCATAGGTCAATTCTTGAAGATAGCGCAGGATCAAAACCACGCGAGAAATGGTCGGCAGTTTGGACAGATCTCCTCCTGCGACCATGGTCTGCTGATGCTGACTTTCCCGTCGAGGTACAGCGTGCAGCGTTGCGTGCTCCCTCTTTTCTGATGTCTGCTGTTTCCGCTGTTGCATGCACCGTTGATAGGTCAGACGCGAGAGCCAGAGAGAAAATGGAGCGTCTTTTGGGAACGAGGGGAGCGCCTTCCATGCGGCCAGGAACATTTCCTGCGTGATGCTATCGGCTTCCTTATCGTTTTGCAGGATATGTAAAGCGAGCATGAAGATAGGGCGTTGATATTTGCGCACAAGGAGTGCAAATGCTTCTTGATTACGGTGTTGACTAGCGTTGATGAGGAGAACGTCATCCTGCGCGGAAAGCGAGGTGTGGGAAACCAGAGAGACCTGTGTGAATTGGGATGAGTGTCTGTCGTTATTCATACCAAACGCTTTTATGCATACAAGTAACGAGAGATGCGAGTGAGACCTATCAGTAGTGTTGCCCTGTTGGGAAACACGCAATACTCCACCCAAAAACAATAGGCGCTTTGCGCCCGATGTTCTTTTGTTGTGTTCATCACACACGTTTCCATCTCCGCGTCACGTGTTTTGCCTTCCTCCGTAGAGATGGATTTTGGCAATTGCTTGCGTGCCTGGAAGCGTTTCTTGTATGCTTCTCTCTCAGGAGCAGCAAGGAAATACCTCCATTGTCTGTCGGCAGCAAGGTCTTGCATCCCAAACAGAGAGCCTATACACCGATACTCTGCAGGAATAGAGCAAGTGTAGCATTTCTGCACGATTGCTGTCAACGTTCGGTCCCGTCCCTTTTTTGGGTTCATCTCTTCGACGTATACAGCTCTACCTGACTTCCGCGAAGATGGGTGAGGGCGAATGGGCTTCTTCGAGCGGGAGAGAAAGGGGGCCAGCGGCTGAAAGTCCAACTCATGCCTCAGCAGCCGCCAGGGGAGAAGCGTTCCCTTTCCTCTGGGAAAAGCTATGCTATCGCATCACGTCAGGAGTTCGCTCTCTCAACTAGGGGAAGGGTGAACCAGAACGTGGAGCCTTGTCCAGGGGAACTCTCCACCCCCACTTCCCCTCCCTGTCGTTGAATAAGCTGTCCGCAAATATACAAACCCAGGCCAAGATTGACACCTGTTCCACTTTGGACGGTAATTCCTTCAGCACGATAGAAGCGTTCCCAGATCTGTTTTTGCTGTTGCGGTGTAAGCCCCTGTCCCCTATCAGTTACAGCGACGCGCACCCGATGCCCTTCTTTCGTGACCGCAATCACCACAGGTTGGCTGGCAATCGAATATTTGAGTGCATTCGAGAGATAATTGGTAATGACTTGCCCTATGCGATCCGCATCCGCGTGGATTGGCAGCTCTTCTTCTATGGTCTGTAAGGAAATGGTGCGCATTGGAGCAATGGTACGTTGGTCATCAACTGCTTCGCGTACAATCGTGATCACGTTGCAGGGAGCAAGATGAAGTTCTAAGCCATTGGCTTGAAGACGTGAGATATCAAGAAGATCATTCACTAGCCGACTCTGCACCCGTACCTGCCGCTCCACGCGCTCAAGGGCGGTTTGCATCGAACTGATTGTAGCGTGGAGTTCAGGATACGGCGCGGCATTCTCGCTCAATTGCGCGAGGCGTCGACTCACAAGCTGAAGGTTCCCCTTAATGGTGGTCATGGGAGTCTGTAGTTCATGTCCAGTAATACCAATAAACTCATCCATGCGCCGAACCGTTTCACGGAGCACCAGTTCCGTTGCGTGAGAGATGGCCTGCTCTTCTGTAAGACGCTCACGTTGGGTAATATCATGGTTTATCTCTACAATAGTGGTTATGTGCCCTGAGGATGGATGATGAATCAGTCCCTGACGACTTTCCACGATCACCTCTTGTCCATCACGACATGTATGGATCAGTGTGCCTTCCCATTGGCCTTCCTGGCTGAGCAGAGTCGTTACTTCTTCCAGTGAATGGGGGAAGCGTGTCTTGAGCAGGATATGGGCCGTTTTCCCCACCGCATCCTCTGCACTCCAGCCGTAGAGTTCTTGTGCTCCTCGATTCCAGGAGAGAATCACATCATGAGGATCACGAACGAGAATTGCATCATGGGCACGTTCGAGCAACTGTGCCTGAAGGTGAAGAAAGTTGTCAAAAGAGGCATCCGTACCGCGAGGATGGTCATGGGGTAAAGAAGAAACATCATCGTGATTCTGAGTAATGTTCCGCATCTGTTACAAGAGAGCTCCTTTCTTTGAGCATAGGCATGTTCTCATAGAGAAGAAGGAAGAGGCAGAGCCTGCCTTTGCCTCCTCTTACCGCATCCGCATCTCTTATCTTGTGGAGTGTAGAGCAGAAGGGCGAGCTATGAGGTGAGTACAACGAGCAGGGAATGCTCTGTTGAGGCCCAGAGCACGCTGGCACAATCGTGCGCATCAAAAACATGATGCCTTTTATGAGGGTGTAGGATAAGAACCGTTGTGTCTCCTCATTGTCAATCGCTGGGGAAAGATCTCCCCATTTCCCGCTCTAGTATAGCACAGACGAAAAGGAAACAATGGAAAACGACAAAAATGATGTTTTGCCCTTTTGCACTCTATTTTTTTCTTTGACGGCTCCGCTCAATTTTTGAAAAATACCCGTTTTCGGGTATACTACCATTGACAATCGCTTGCCAAAGATGACTTACTAGGAGTGGAAGAACATCGTGCGAATTTTCTTCACTTCCCATCTGCGCTCACTCATTGCTGGTGATGACGTGCTTTGAGGATTCCCATACCATCCGCAAGCCTTCTCGTAGAGAGCATGATACACGTGGCCTATAGCGTGTGGTCATCCAAGGCGTGATCATTCCAATCAAGACATCTATGAGACGCATTCCCCTCATTTTTATCGTGGAATGTTCTTCCCAGAAGAGGCAGGTTTCCTATCTGCCTTGAGAGGAGCCATAGCCGATGACCTACTCACCTCAAAACAGGAGCAAGGAACACCAAGAAGCCTGCCACAAAGCCGAGCAGATGACAGCCATCTGCGAACAATTTCATATCACGCTCGATGCTATTGACTGGCAACAATTTGGCATGCAGGCTTCAGTAAAAGTGGATAGTATTGAGATTGCTTCGCTCTTGACCCTCAGCCGGCGTACAAGTGATAATCTTCTTCGTCAAATTCAAATCAAGCTTTTTGAACATGCAGCACTCAAAGCTATTCACGCACGCCCAAACCTGAAAGCCTTGATGTGGACCCCTGTTGAGGTTGTACAGCCACAGACCTTTTTCAGTTTCTGGATTGTGACGATGGAAACGGATGAGCGCGTCTCCATCATTGAGTCTCTTAAAAATGGGCGTCGCGTCTATGAACTCTATACGCTTGACGGAAGTGATGAACAACTCATCCAGCTTTTTGGACCGATGGGTGAAGGAACGTACCCGCTTGGGGAGAAGGTCACCATTCAGGTGCGGGAACGTCAATATACCGGAGAAATCCGCTACATCCTTTCTCCTGGTAAAAATCCTCTGATTCGTAAGTATGTATCAAAGGGATCTCCAAACATGTCAGGCAAAGCGTATCCTAGTGAAACCGTTGCAAGATATCTGGTGAATTGCCATGATGGCTTTCCCCATATTGTGACTCAGTTACAAATCGTCGGCTAGTGAGAAATGCACTCCTGAAAAGAGGATGGGCTTGCTGGAAGAAGGACAGGTGGAGAGACGAAAGAGGCAGAGAGGCCCCCGGCACGAACGAAAAAAGTAGAGAGCGTAGCCACGTCTCCCTTGCGAAGGGCTGCGTCCTCCCATTTCAGTGCTCATATCGCATGTTAAGCCTATTCCTTCCTTGGTTTCACCGTATGGATGGAGAATCCAACAGGTTATGCCCCGTCAGAACCTTCAAAAAGGTTCTACGGGAGAAATGGAAAAATTGATGGCGATACTAACGCTGAACCAGATCGAAGGGGTGTGGATCACTCGTATCAACAATTGTCAAGGCCGATGATATCGGCGCTGACAACCGAACGTGCTGTTTCTTGAGCACGGGTGAGAAGAAGGCGGGTATGCCCATGGGCATACCCGCCTTCTTCTCACCCGTGCTTTTAGGGGAGGGATGTCTGGTTCTCCGTTCGCTTGGTAGAGGCAAGTTTCATCCAATCGAGGGCATAGGTAGGGGTGGAATACCCAAGAAAGTTGCCGCTATCGAGCATGAGTTTTAACTTGCTGGTTTCCAGATCTGGTGCCATCGCCGCCACAAAGCGGTGCCCATCGCTTGCTTCCACCAGGGCCCAGCACACGACCGGCTCGGTAAAGTATCCCGGTTCGCCTTGTTCTGGCTCTTCTATCGTGCCCCAGACGGCACCCCAGCCTGGCAGCGCAGGCATAATCTGCACTATAGTGAGGTCCTCTGTTTCCAGTTCTGCTCCTTCGGGTTCTCTGATTGGTTCCATGCTTTCCACCTTTCTTTTATTGTCTTGTTTTTTTGCATCCTTGAAGAGGATGCCAGCTCTTTCTCTGGGGAGAGCTCAGGCAAGCCCAGAACCGTAGCCCTCCAGAAACGCTCTTATGCAGACCCCTGCGCGTTCATGAGTCGCGGCTCCGCTCACCTGTTGGTTGGATTTAAAGAGAGAGATCTGGGCAAAATCAGCAGCCAGAATCGCAAGGGCCTCCTGCGTGAGGACGCGCTGCTGTTGGTCGTGCCATTGCTTCATCTGCTGGCCTTGCACATAGGCTTCTTGCTGGATCTGTTCCTTACTTTCTGGCATGTCGGGCTCCTTCTCTGCTGAACATGCGAAAAGAGGACCATCCTCTTCCCCGTTCCCCTGTAGTGCAGTGTACACCCGCTTCTCTTGCGCGTCAACGCGCTAACCAAATCTCCTCGCCTTTCAACCGTGGTGCGGGTCTTTCTGAGACAAAAAGCATTTCGGGCATGAGGACGAGCACGCTCATGCCTGAGAAGAAAAAAGAAGAAGGGAAATTAACACCTCCCCGCTTCCACTGCCACCTGCTTCTGCTCACTTCTCGTGATACTGATGAGTTTGGGCCGGTTTGACTCATGAATAGGAGCAGTAATCATGAGGAGACTATTGATATACTGGGTTTCGATGTGCTCACTGTCAATGGGTTTGGGGAACGTGACGGAACGCTCAAAGGACTCGGGCGCGATTTCCTGGGCTAACCAGGTCACCTGTTGTTCTGGACCTTGATGAAGTTGAGTGTATAGAATCTCACGGCGTAGAGGATATACTCAGTGACATCCATGGGTTGTTTTGTTGGAGAAAAAGGGCATAGCAGTCACACCCTGTCTATCCCCATTAGGAATCCCATAGGCATTCGCTCTATGGGATTTCCCCCTTATAGAAACAGGCATGGAGGATGTGGAGGTATGTCTGATGGCCTCTTCCATTTCACTGATATCACACGTGATGTCACATAGGAGCACCTCCACGCATGTTGACAACAAGCACATCTCTTCTTCCGGCTTCTAGAGATGACTGAGAATGCTGAGGTTGGAAGCGCTTCTCTCGTTTGCCTCTCTAACTCAATAGGATTTGTGTGTAAGTGTAATTTAACATAGGGAGTTTTCAGTTAGCAGATTCCTGAGGCTGAGCTCCCTGGAATGGTGAAGAAAAACGTTGCCCCTTCCCCTGGTACACTTTCTATCCAGATTCGCCCTCCTTGCTGCTTCGTGATTTCCGCCGCAAGATATAATCCCAGCCCCGCTCCAGGCGGCCGTTTCTGTTTGGTATCACTCACACGGTAGAAACGCTCAAAAATTCTGGTCTGCAGGTCCTGCGGGATACCCTCGCCGTGATCCTGCACACTCACGGTAACCATGTCTGCATCGCCAATAGCTCTCACCTCAATAGGTTCTGCCGACGGAGAATATTTAATGGCGTTTGTCAGCAGATTACTGAGCACCTCCCCTGTGCGCACTCGATCCCCGTAGACCTCCGCGTGGGTTTCTTGCGCAAACGAAATGCGGTGGGACGGGGTTGTGCGCTCGAGCTCTTCACAGACCTCTCGCGCCAGGTCATCTATCGCAAACAACTCCCGGTGTAACGACAGCGTCCCTGTTGCAATCGCCGTTGTATCCAGGAAACTATCGAGCAGAGCCGTAAGCCTGTTCAAGTGCGCATCAATCTTTCCCAGTTGGGTCGCTGACGGCTCATCTCCCGCTTTCGTCAAGCGTCGTTGAAGCATCTGTAACGTGAGTTTTGCGCTTGCGATTGGGGTCCTGAGTTCATGACTGGCTAGACCAAGCAGGGTATCTTTCTGCCGCTCTAACTCTTTGCGATCAGTGATATCTTCTATGGCAAGCAGAATCAGGTGACTTCTCACCGATTTGTGCTCATGCACGACACGGCGAGCATTGAGCAGCATGACCTTGTGCCCGATAAGGGGAAAGATGTGCTCCACCTCAAAGTCGTGGAAAGACTGGTTGGTGTTACACACCTGTTCTAACAGCATCCGCAGGCGGGGAATGTTCCACTGGGCATTTCCCAGGTCGTAGAGGCAACACCCCTCGGTTTCCCAGGGGGCGACCTTGAAGAATTGGTAGAAGGCGTCATTAGCGCGCTCGACGTGCAGATCCTCAGAGAGCACCACCAGCGGTTCGCGCACCGTCTCCACAATGGCGTCAGCACGCTCCTGGACAACTTTGATCTGCTCGTTACGTGCCTCGAGTTCCTGATTGGAGGTGGTCACTTCCTGATTGGAGGTTTCCAGTTCTTCCTGGGAGGCTTCCAATTCTTCGTTGACACTTTGCAGTTCTTCATTGCTGGAACGGATCTCCTCGTTAGCGGCTTGCAGTTCCTCGTTGGTAGAGTCACGCTCTTCCAGCATCTCCTGCATTTCCGCCCGCGTGGTAGCCAGTTCCAGTTCCAGGGCCGCGATGCGTTTGACTGCGGGACCACGCTTGCTCACACGGCCTGTCTGCTCTCCTGGCGGTGGTGTGGTAGGCACGGTAGGTGCCATATCTTCAAAGAGCACCAGGAAGTAGTGCTCGACAGGCGGACCTTTCAGCGGGATGACTGTTACGCGAATCTCTCTCGCCGTGCCAAAGGTAACTACCTGCAAGCCCTCTTTCGTTATGGGGCGATTGTCCTTTCTGGCGGCATGGATGGCCATGCGCAAGCCGAGCCTCAGATCTTCGCGGGCCATTTTGAGCAGGTTCAAGCTCGTCCTGCCAGGAGCCAGCTCCAGGTAGGAGCCAGTATGCCCGCGCACTTGCAGGATCTCCATCTCCGTATTGATGATCACACTGGCCGGAACATAGTTTGCTAGCAACAAGCGATCCGCCTCTTGCTGGATATCACCGTTTGGCATCGCCTCCTCAGGCATTCGGAGACCTCCTTCCTGTGGGGTGCTGGCTGATAATACTCCCTCGCTCGTTACTACACCGAGGGGATAGCTGGGCTTACTGGTTTCTCTGGCATAGAGTTTCTGGCGGCGCTCGACAGGCGTAAAGAGCCGTGATAGGGGATCGACGTTTTCCGAGATCCCCAGCAGGAGAAACCTATGCGGCTTCAGCGCGTAATGGAAGGTCTGGATCACCTTCTGTTGTAAAGCCGGTCCGAGATAAATGAGTACATTGCGACAACTCACCAGGTCCAATTGAGAGAATGGAGGATCTTTTATCACGTTGTGCAGCGCAAAAATACACCGCTCGCGAATCGCCTGGCTAATGCGGTAGCTCCCCTTTTCCCGATCAACGGGGGTGAAGAATCGCTCCAGGCGCGCGGGAGAGATCGCGCTCAGCGCGGTCTCTGGATAGACGCCCGTCCTGGCGCGCTCGAGTACCCTGGGATTGATATCGGTTGCAAAAAGTTGAATGGGAGGCATTAACGAGTGCTTCTCCAGGAATTCAAGCAAACAGATGACCAGCGAGTACACTTCTTCGCTAGTGGAGCATCCCGGCACCCAGATTCTAATGGCATCCCCTGGAGGAAGGTGCTGCGCAATGTCGGGAAAGGCGTAGTGGGTGAGAGCATCAAAGGCTGCTTCATCACGAAAAAAACTGGTGACCGGGATCAGCACATCCTGGTACAATGCATCTATTTCAGCAGGGTACTCGCGCAGATAGGTCGCGTACTCCGCAAGGCGTTCGACTTGCAGCACAGCCATGCGATGCAGAATGCGCCGTTTGAGCGTGCCTCGCTTGTATGCGAGAAAATCGACGCCTGTCTGTTGTCTGAGTACCAGGAGAATATTGGTCAGAGATTGCTCCTCTTCCTGAAGTGTCTCGACCGGTTCCGCAATCTGAGCCTGGGAGATAGAGGAGTGAGAACTCAACTGGGTAAGTACACTGGCAATGCCCTCGGGTGGCAGTACGTGGTCGACGCACCCGGCAGCGATGGCATTGTGCGGCATCTGCGGGAAGGCAGCGGAGTGTTCATCCTGTGCAAAGGTGATGCCTCCTTCGCCCTTGATCTCCTGCAGGCCCACGGTGCCATCAGAGGCAGTGCCCGAGAGCAATACTCCGATCGCTTGCTGGCCACATTCGTGTGCCAGGGAACGGAAGAACGCATCAATCGAGAAGGGCTGTCCGAGACCCGGTAGCCTGGGAGAGAGCTTGAGTGTACCTTGCTCGAGTGTCAATTCGGCTTGCGGGGGGATCACATAGACATGATCTCGTTCCAGAATCATGTCATTCTGTGCTTCGTGTACAGGCATGGGTGCGATGTGGGCAAGCAGAGAGGGCAAGAGACTGGCGCGAGTTGGATCCAGGTGTTGGATCACGACGTAGGCCATGCCCGTGGCCGCTGGCAGACCCCTGAGCAATTGAGTAAAGGCTTCCAGTCCTCCGGCGGAGGCTCCAATACCCACAACAGGGAAGCCCGGCTGTCCGGATGGTGACTCGTGGAAGGCACAATTTGTGTCAAAGGTGGTATCCATGGTGTTCGCTCTTGGGTGTCCTCTGTTTGCCTAGCACTTCTCTTTCTATCAGGATAAACCCAGCTGCACTTTTCTCTGTCTCTCCTCTCTTTTTTATTATCTTTACCAACTCCGATCCTCCCGATCCTCGCGATCAGGATATTGCGCCGGCTCATTCTTCTCTGCGCGGATCTTGGCTCGCAACATCTGGCGATCCGCCAATTCGATGGCACATTGAGGGGGCAGGAGTTCCGTATCATTACAGGCCTCAATTGCAAGCAGTGTATAATACCGAGCGATAGAAGGCGTGGCCGGGCGAATATAGTTGAGCGCCTGTTCGGCATCTGCGCCCACAATTTGCGTTTGTTGCGCACGTCGGGCAAGTTTCTTGGCCTTTGCTACAACAGCAGCAATATCAGCCGCGCTGTAATCATTCGAGCGGGTGGCAATGATGGTGGCGGCCTCATTTGTAATGCCAATGGTTTGCCCCTTTGCCTGGGCACGGACAATGCGTGCGCGTGCTTCTTCGTTAGGAAGTAAGACTGGAATGACTGCATCCATGCGACCAAAACGCAGGAGCGCCTGATCAATGAGATCTGGTCTGTTGGATGCAAAGAACGCCACCATCTTACCACGTAAGGTTTCATCGCTCATAAACTGGAGCATTTGATTGAACAGATTACGCGCCACTGGATTGCTTTCGCTGCCACGGCTCGACATATCTGACTGATCTAACTCGTCGAAAAATACCAGGACGGGAGTCAATGCACGCGCAAATTCAAAGAAGCGTTTCAGCTTATTTTCACTCTCACCGACATATTTACTCAAGATGTTTTCTGTGCGCAACATCACCGCGTTAAAGCCCACTTCTTTTGCTAGAGCTCTGACGAAATAGGTTTTCCCCGTGCCTGGAGGTCCTACGAGTAACACACCTTTGGGAACGTCATCGAGCCCACGCGTTAATGGTTCGATCAGCTCTGATCTTGCCCAACTGGTGAGATGGTCCATGCCGCCGAGGGCAGCGAAGCCCTGTTCCAGTGGTTCAATCATTTCTGCAACCTCGGAAAACTCGCTGGTGATGATGGCATCTTTCCTGGACTTGACGAGTTGACGGCTCACGCCTCCTAACCGATACGCCAAAAGTAAGATCTCCTCCAAATGGCGTAGGTTCAAGCCAGCAGTCAGATTCGCCATTTCTTCTGTGTTCACATCAAGGAGCGTAATAGGCTTATTACGCTCTTCGCGCTTTGCAAGATACCGCCGTAGGTACATCAGTCGGTCTTCACGTGTTGGCAGAGGGACATCGATTACTTTATATCCTGATCCAGAAGCACGAAGATCAGCATGCAATTCAGGGATTTTAGCCACTAAAAGAAAGATGGGATTATTGCTTTTGCCGAGCGTTGTATCCTGGCCCCAGCGCAGCAAGAGGCCCAGGATATCACGATCCGTGGGACTCATAGTGGCCTTTTCTTGCACATTGGGACAAATGAGCTCAGAAAAGTCGAGGATGACTGCCACTTTTCCCCTGGCCTTGGGAGCACGCAAGAGGGTTTCAAGAAGACGAAGCGCTTCGACCAGCCCAGGCGAGCCCCCAAAGGGACCATCTGAGCCTAAATTTGCATCCTGGCCCGGGCTATTCAAGCAAGAATTCAGTTCGTCTAGCATGGCTGTGCTATCCTTAGAAAGTGGGGCGGTAGCTCCGATTCCCTGGGAGTTGACCAGCTTCACTGCCTTGGCACGCATAGATTCCATAGTAAAGCGAAATCCACCTGCTCGATCATAACGCAAGACGATCTCCCGTTTTTCGGCGAGTGCATTTTCCAGATAACCACGTTGGGACACACCACTGACCACAAAACCATAAATATCACCGGTCAAAATAAAGCCGTGCGCAGCGCCTGCGATATATGTCTCTTTGTACTCGTTGAACCAGGCTGGCACAGGAATTTCTAGCGCGCACTGATCATCCAGCATGCCCGAGGTGGTCCTACCCTCTGTCATGATTGCCTCTCTTTCTCTTTGACGTTTTCCCTCTAGCAGAGCTCAGGTCGCCTGACAAGAGGAGTGAGCACTTCTATTTTTGCTCTACACCCTCCTAACAAACTCAGGAGTACAAGATGACCCGTTTTTGTTCTTTTACTCCATGCCCACTCAAGCCTTTTTGTCTTTATGAAGTTGACCCGTGTCTGTAGAGCATCTACAGACACGGGTCAACTTCATAAAAGGCGATTTGAAGCTCGCTCGAACAGGTTCGCCCCCTAAAAGGCACCTCACAGCCACCATAGTGAAAAGCAAAGGAAATCCCATGCGTATAGCCGTTTTATCATCTTGACCAGGTCGCCAAGAGGCATTAAAAGGAGTGCGCTAAGAGATCAATAGGCTCTTAGCGCACTCCTGCTAACATCCTTTCGCTTTTGAACATTAGGCGTCATACTCACCTCGTCTCATCATCTAATGATCGTCCTCGAATAAGATTTTTCCACTGGGATTCAGCTTTCTCGTCTGCTACAGGCTCTGACGTTTCATCTTTCCGCGGTTTCAACGAACGTGCCGTCATTGGGCCTGCGTCATGTTGTGGAAAACGCTCATGTCTGGCATCTTGATCGCCAAAGGCAGTACGCTCCATTGAAGCGTTCCTTCCCCCTATGGTATCATGCACTGGATCTGACTCATGTGTGATGCCTTTCTGTCTCTTTTCTCTCTCTTCCTTTGCATGTTTTTCTTGCAGATTAGACTCTTTTTGTCGCTGCAACGCCTCATCTTGCGCTCTAACCGTATCCTGCACCTGTTGCCTTTTTTGTTGCGCTCCGGCTTGCTGGACCTCGTGCTCTCGCTTTTCCTCCTCTCGTTCAGATGCCACT
The DNA here is from genome assembly GCF_016587395.1 of Ktedonobacter sp. SOSP1-52. Lineage (NCBI taxonomy): Bacteria > Bacillati > Chloroflexota > Ktedonobacteria > Ktedonobacterales > Ktedonobacteraceae > Ktedonobacter > Ktedonobacter sp. SOSP1-52. Next base: position 2,113,928 of record NZ_BNJH01000002.1, on the reverse strand, counting down.
CTTTTCTCTCTCTCTCTCTCGCAGATGCACTGGAGACATTTTCGGATCATCCTTCATTGCCGCCCGTTGTCTCTCCGTCGTTTCCCCTCTTGTGAATGCGCTCTCTTGATGAAACAGGTAGTGCGACGACATTGGATCCGATGTTTCCTGAGGGGCCTCCTCTACCATTCTGGTGAAGTTCTGCATCTCCTTTTCCAGCACGGTTTGAAAATGGCTATCTATTCCCAGCCATTCTGCCATTCTCCCAACGATACCCATCGGAGGGTCATGGTGGATGAAGACATCTACTACTGTCTGCTCAGCTCCTAAGGGCGTAAACTTGATCGTACCTCTATTCTGCAACCCCTTTATTGATCTCCAGCCTACCTGCCGCTCAGGAATCCAGTTCTCATTCACAGCATCCCACTCTTGTTTTCCTGCTACCTGTACAACCCAATGGCTACGTTGAGTGTCATAGTACGTCACCTCCCGAACGGAATGCATATACTTTGGGAAATCATGAAAATGTGTAAAGAACGCATAGGCACTCTTTACTGATGTAGGTACAAGTACCGTCACATGATGCTCACCCATCATTCCCTCCCTCTCACGTTACCAACACAACAATGAGCTGCCCAAAGGAGCAGGCCCTGCACCGTTTTGGTGCCATACGCGTGCTCTGCTACAGGGCGCATCTCTTTACACATCCAGCTTTTAGACATGATGAAGTGTGAGTAGTTTTCCTGGCTGAAAAATCCGAAGCCAATGTTGTTTCTTAACAGAATCAGTTGAGTAGTATATCTTACCTTCCCCACTCGACCAAATTGGGGCAACGTCTTTTGGAGTTGCCCCAAAAGGACCGCAGTATTGTTCTTGAGCAAAGGGATAGGAATGAAGAATAATCCCTAATTTCTTTCGTTCACCGCTCATAGGTCGCTGTGAGCCATGTACGCCCGAAGATATCCCGTCCCGCTACTGTAACAAGAGACCAGTTGCCAGCCTCGTTCTGTGTGACGTTTCAAGTCATATTCATGCTTCTGATACGATGAATGAAACGGGCCGGGCCTATAACTCTTTCCTTCTTGCTGTGATATGGCAGGTTGTGACATTGCTTTTTCCTTCTCACCCGTAAACAACCCGGGTCTTTTCTTCTGAACTCTACCGTTGTCGTTAAATAGACATCGTTTCCCTCCTCCAGGCTTCCCGCTTCATAGTTCCATTCTATCTTATTCGCCTGCCCAGGATCTGGGGATATTCTATTTAATAGTTGAATTTTTCATAAAAAGCAATGAAATCAAAATATCATAAATTAGATATATATTTGTATTTTTCTCAAAAATAGTGTATACTAAAAGCAGCCCATAGAGCTTTTTATGAGTCAAGCCGCTCACACTATGTCCCTCGTAACTACTAACGTTCTGAGCGTTCCTCTCTCCATTCAGCAAACATGATTGCCACAATGGTCGTGTTCGCGCTCTCGCGTTTGTGCCTCCTCTCTTCCTTCAGGCATATGCATCTGGAGGCAAACCATACAGGATCACATGATTATGCGACTCTTCATTCTCCCCTTGCTCCTCTTCGTCCTCCTAGTGTATCTTCTCTGGTTCAGGGAAATACAGGACCGGCGCCAACGAGCCCACCAAGGGATAGCGACACAATCTCTTCGATAACACAGTTTCAAGAGTCTGCTCCAGGTTGATATGCCTTCAGCAGAAGAAGCGCTCCTCTGGTTTCTCGCAAGAAAGGCAACTCCTATGAGCACCATTCAAGAAACACATTCACCACTCAAGGTGGTGAGAGACTCACCACCGGATGAGCATCCAGAAACAGTCGTGACCGCGCAAGGCGTCTCTCCATCTGGACAGAGCTCCTCTGCGAGAGAAGATAGTGCAAGCCAAGGCAACCTCGTAGAGACGCTCATGCCGGAGAGGCATGCTCCAACGCAGTGGGTTTACCCGGCATGGCCGACATCTAAGCCCGGTCCGCCGGTGACCCCCCTTCCTCCAGGGCAGAAACCGCACCCAAAGCGCACTGATCAGATGGTGTATGACTGCTATGACCAGGAGCGAGGAAGACCATGCGTTGCTTCTGCAACCCAGGTGATGCGGAAAACGAGAGCCAGAACCTACCGTCCTGATGATCCCTTCTTAGAGGTGATCTCTGAGGCTGGGGTAACGGAACGCTGGCGTGATGATGGCAACGCCTCCGAGACCGAGGCCATAGGGCGTTGGCTCGACGATGGCGGCACATCTGATGCCGCGTTTGAGATGGGAAGCTTTTCACCTCACCACAATGTACAACGCTAACGCCATCAGGAGGCTTGTCATGAATCTTTTTGCCATGTTTGTGTATGGTGTCATCGTGGCTCTGCTAGTGTGGGTCGCGTTTTCTGCGATTCGCGTGGTGCAGCAGTATGAGCGCGGCGTGGTTTTCGTGTTGGGACGTTTAATCGGAGCAAAGGGTCCCGGGCTCATCTTCGTTCCCCCGCTCATTTCACGCGTGAGTAAGGTCGACTTGCGAATTATCACGCTGACCGTGCCCCCGCAAGAGGTCATCACCCGTGATAATGTCACGATCAAGGTGACGGCAGTCCTCTACTTCTACGTCGTCGATCCCATTGCGGCTATCGTCAATGTGATGGACTTTCACCAGGCAACCACGCAGATTGGTCAAACGACCTTGCGCAACGTCCTCGGTCAATCGGAACTGGATGAGCTATTGGCGCAGCGCAACAAGGTCAACCGTGATTTGCAAACCATTATTGACGAGCAGACGGAGGGATGGGGCGTAAAAGTGACCGCAGTTGAGATCAAGGATATTGAGTTACCTGTCACGATGCAGCGTGCCATGGCCAAGCAGGCGGAGGCAGAGCGCGAGAAGCGCGCGAAGGTGATTCATGCTCAGGGAGAATTACAGGCCTCGACCCAGTTGGCTCAAGCCGCCGAAATTCTTGGCTCACAGCCTGCCGCGCTACAACTACGCTACCTGCAAACGCTGACAGAGGTCGCGGTGGAGAAGAATTCGACGATTATCTTCCCGCTACCAATCGACCTGATTGAACCGATGTTAAAGATGACACACCAGAAGGCGGACAGGGCAGTACGTGAGCCACCCAACGATGTTCCTCTGAAGGAGTTCTCTCTCCCGCGTTAGATGACTGCTGGAAGTTGTCGTTGTCATGGAAGCAACGCCCCTCAGATGCTGTGATGGGTGTGCGGTGAACGTGCATGTTTTGACTCTATTGAGAACGATACAGGGGTATCGTTTCAAGCAAAGGACGAGATCATGAGAGTTGCAAAACTTCTTCTGGGAGCTACTCTTATCCCAAGAGGCCTTCTTGTAGGGCTGATTGTGGGGTTGGTCGCTAGCTTTCTTGTGAGCCGGCTGATAGATAGGGAGCAGACCAGATGAAAATACTGGTTATTGATAGTGACTGTGATTTGGTGGAAATGCTCGTAAGTTGGCTCAAAACACTTGGATATAAAGTCTATTGGGCGTATACTTGCGAGCAAGCTAAGAGTGAATGGTTGGAGCAGCAGCCAGACCTCGTCATTGTGGATCCAGTACTAAAAGGCGTCGATATCCTGGGTATGTGTGAGGATCTACGTACGAAGCATGATACGCTTGTTTTGGTGATCACAGAGGGCAAAAATGTGCAGGATGAAATACGATGTTTGGAGTCAGGGGTCGATGATTATCTACGCAAACCGTTCTTCCCTTCACAATTACTGGCACGTATTCGGGCTGTAAGTCGACGCGCGCGTTCAACATTGGAGCGTCGCCCTTCTTCGGTGTTAACGGTCGGACCTGTGTGTATTGATTCGCTGCATAATGAAGCGAGAATTCGTGGAAAAGCTGTGCATTTGACGCCGACAGAGAGTAAGCTACTCCATCTGCTCGCTATGAATGCCAATGATGTTTGCACAGCCGATCAAATCGTAACCCATGTATGGGGATATGATGGCGATGGTGATACCTGTCTGGTCAAAGCACATATACGCCATCTCCGCCAGAAAGTGGAACTTGATCCGAGTAATCCACACTCTATTCTCACCGTGACTGGCGTTGGCTATACGTTGATACGCCCTAAAGAAGAACAACAGAAGGTGAAAGAAATTGGTCGGCCAGTGCGTGTTGGCTGAGTGTAACCTGGTGGATCAGCTAGCAATTGAGCAACAGTAGGGAGGCAGAGATGATAGAGAATGAGGGGAGAGAAAGAAGGAAAAGAGCAATGGCTCGCCCCCAGAAATATCCCCTGCCCCCCTTGAGCGAGCCGGAAGAGCGTGAATTGCGTCTTCATATGCCCAGGATCTGGGGATATTCTATTTACTAGTTGAACTTTTCATAAAAAAGCTATGAAATCAAAATATCATAGCTTAGATATATATTTGTATTTTTCTCAGAAATAGTGTATACTAAAAGTAGCTCATAGATCTTTTCTTGAGTCAAGCCTCTCACACCATGTTCCTTGTAACTACCAACGTTCTGAGCGCTCTTCTCTCCACTCAGCAGACATGATTGCTACAATGGTCGCGTTTGCGCTCTCGCGTTTGTGCCTCCTCTCTTCCTTCAGGCATATGTATCTGGAGGCAAACCATACAGGATCACATGATTATGGAACTCTTCCTCTTCCCCTTAGTGCTCTTTGTCCTCCTGATCACTCTTCTCTGGTTCAGGGAAATACAGGACCGGCGCCAACGAGCCCACTGAGAAAAAGCGACACAATGTATTCGATGACACTGTTTCAAGCGTCCGCTCCCGGTTGGCACGCCTTCAACCGAAGAAGCGCTCCTCTGGTTTCTCGCAAGAAAGGCAACTCCTATGAGCACCATTCAAGAAACACAGCAGCCAGTCAAGGCGATGAGAAACGCACAACCAGATGAGCATCCAGAAACAGTCGTGATCGCGCAATGCTTCTCTCCATCTGTGCAGGGCTCCTCTGCGAGAGAGGGTAGTGCAAGCCAAGGCAACTTCGCAGAGACGACCATGCCGGAGAGGCATGCTCAAACTCCGTATGTTTACCCGGCATGGCCGACATCTAAGCTCGGCGCGCCGGTCACCCCCCTTCCTCCAGGGCAGAAACCGCACCCAAAGCGCACTGATCAGATGGTGTATGACTGCTATGACCAGGAGCGAGGACGACCATGCGTTGCTCCTGCAACCCAGGTGATGCGGGAAACGAGAGCCAGAACGTACCATCCTGATGACCCCTTCTTAGAGGTGATTTCTGAGGCTGAGGTAACGGAACGCTGGCGTGATGATGGCAATGCCTCCGAGACTGAGGCCATAGGATGTTGGCTCGACGATGGCGGCGCATCTGATGCCGCGTTTGAGATGGAAAGCCTTTCACCTCACCACAATATACAACTCTAACGCCTCTCAGGTGCTGCCACGAGTGTGCCTCGAAAGAGCCTCTTTCTGGCAGTTCCCAGGTGTGAGAAGCGAAGAAAGAAGAGCTTGCTATGGAAGAAGCAATAGTGAGAACGGTATTGGTAACGCAGAAACTCGAAGCGTTTGAGCGGCTACAATCCGAATTTGAGGCAAGTCTTGGCTTCATTCAGGACGTACATGGGCAGCGGCGCTTCTCAGCATTTCCTGTTGCTGAAACTGTCCACTATCTTCATGCCCTCTGGATCTGTGCATGTAAAGACCACCTCCTGAATGTCTCGACGCACAGCCGACGATATGAGGGGAACATGTGCTTAGGTCTCTTACAGGGTTGGCAGGAGGGAAAGACGGCTCCAGTGGTGGCATTCCTCGAGCGAAAATTGGATGGGTTAGCTTTTACTGGTCTCACGCGCAAAATCGAGAAGGCTGCAACTGTTCTTCCTCCTCATGAGGATCTGGCACAGCGCCTTGCCCATGGTCGTCTCGTCTTGCTGAATCGGAGAATGAACTTGCTGCGAGCCTTAGATGCCATTTTCGCGCTGTCAGAGCATGATTTGTTGCAGGAAGTGCATGCTGCCAGTGTGTACTATGGGCATACCCCTCAGCAAATTGAGCAGCAACGCGCCGAACAAGACGATGTTCGTTCCTCTTCTGTCCTCCATCCGCTCCTGGCACAACGGAACATGGTGGTGATGAATACAATTGGTACCCATGTCATAACGCAGCAAGCCGCTAGAGGAAGAGCGCGTTTTTGGAGGGTTGTAACACCAATGGATCCTTCGCGTCCCTTTGCTGAGTATCTTATGAGAACATATCAGGAACAGACGTCACGCTCGCAGAACGTCCAGGTGCAGGGAGATCTCCTTGCGCAAGCCCACGATGCTATCATCATCCATAGCCCAGACGACCGTATTCTCGTCTGGAACCAGGGGGCGACTGCGCTCTATGGATGGACCGAGCAGGAAGCTATTGGGAAGGATATCCACACCCTTTTGCAGACCTGCTTTTACGCGTCGCGTGAGGCGGTCGCTCTCGTCCTGGCCACACGTGGACACTGGCAAGGGCAACTCACCCAGACGTCGCGCGATGGAAAACGCTTGATCGTGGAGAGTCGCCAGATCTTCGTGCCTGCGAAGGCTGGTCAAACAGCGGTCATCGTGGAGATGAATCAGGATGTTACCGAGCGGGAACAGTTCCTGCAAGAACAAGCCGAAGCGAGGGCACGTGAGTTAGCCTTGCAGGAAACAGCACGCCAGATGGATGCGTTTCTCGGCATCGCCAGCCATGAACTCAAAACGCCATTAACCTCCATGACAGGGAATCTTCAACTCGCACAACTCCAGCTCACACGCCTTCAACAACAGGGAACAACGTTCGACGAAACCACGGCCCAGGCCCTCACCACGGCTCGGAGCTTGCTTGATCGTGTCGAGCGCCAGATCAAGAGGCAAAATCGATTGGTCAATGATCTTCTTGATATCTCGCGTATCCAGACGAACCAATTCACCCTGCAGCGTACCCGGTGCGACCTGGTCAGGATTGTTTGCGAGGTGGTTGAAGATCAGCGCATCCTTGCCCCTACGCGTACGATTCGCTGGCATACCCTGGTTCCCCAGGCAGAGGTATGGGCCGACGCGGACCGTGTTGGACAGGTGGTCAACAACTATCTCTCCAATGCGCTCAAGTACTCTGAAGCCGACACGCCGATAGATGTTCGCTTGGAGCAAGAAGAAACAATGGTATGCGTATCAGTGCATAATCAGGGGCCAGGTCTCTCTGAAACACAACAGCAGCAGGTCTGGAAAAAATTTTATCGGATAGGAGAGATTGAAGCGAAACGTGGATCAGGGATGGGCCTGGGCTTAGGTCTCTATATCAGCCAAACACTTATTGAGCGCCATGACGGGCGGATAGGCGTCGAAAGCACTCCTGGAGAGGGATCAACTTTCTGGTTTACGCTTCCGTTCGCTCCTTTAGAACACATATAACGAAGGGCGAAGATGATGATAATGACTACCCCATTTTCTGAACAGCAGAGCGAACAATGGCTTCTTGAGAGGACATATCACGCACAATTGCGCGATGGTCGCGAGCTTTCTGTTCCTGACTTCACACGGGCCATGAAGCAGCTCACTGATGTCGACGCTCCTCTTTCGTCGCAGTCCTGGAAATCAAAGCTACCGGAGCGGTTGCCTGCCAAGAAGAGTACCAACGTTTCCATCCCCATCTCCACCTGGAGGGAAATCTCACCAGAAGAAGCAGGTACCAGCTACCAAGAAGGATGCCCTGTCTTGCTCTATGGCGAGCATCGGTGGGAGCATTTGAAAACAGCCTCTGAGACATGGAGGCCAAATAGAAACGTGTACACTCTCATTTATGGAAATGCCAAAGTAATGCCGGAGGTCGTCTCTGGGAGTGAATATGCCGTCTACTATCTCGACCCCAAACGAGGCCATGCTGCCAATGCTTCCTGGAGAGCCTGGTTCTCTTTGGACGTTGCCACGCTTCTCAATGGCAGCACGCACCGTAATATGCTCTTCCTTCGCCCATGTATGCAGTTTCTTTATACGACCTATTACACCGTGATTGCTGCTGATGGGCAAGTCCATGAGTATTCAGACAGGGCCAGGGCAATACAGGGGTATGCTCTCCTGGCATCACAGGAGGCGCATGACCGGAGTGATCTCCACAGCATCTCCCCCCAATTCTGCTACTATCATGAGATCAGATGCCCAGATGGTGTCTACCGCATCGAATTTTTCGGACCTCGAATGAATGAGCAGGGATACAACGTCCATAAGGGATGAGTTTCCGCAGAATGAACAGCTCTTCCCAAAGAGCACGACATGCTAGCAGCAATGCTAAGCTCTCTATTAGTGTCCCCTATGCCCTGGAACGCAGGAAGCATTCCATACAAGAATCAAGGACAATTCCCATGCACCAGACACTCTCTCCCTCGCATATGCCACCACTGACGTCTTCCTCCCAGGAGACATCACAGGGAACGTATGCTGAATTAAAACACATGTTGAAGCAACGAGGGTTGCTGGAGAAGCAGCCAACGTACTACATCTACCGGATTGCCCTGCTCTGCGCTATGTTTGGACTTGGTGTGCTCTTCCTCCTCTTTGTCCACGTCTGGTGGCTCCAACTACTGAATGCCACCTATCTGGCGTTTGTCTGGACGCAGATTGGCTTACTGAGCCATGAAGCTGGACATCGGCAGATGTTTCATCACGCCTGGCAACACGACCTCGTGAGCCTCATCGGGGGAGATTTGCTGATTGGCATGAGTTATGGGTGGTGGCTTGAGAAGCATAATGCACACCATAGCCATCCCAATCAAGTAGACACCGATCCCGACCTTGCGATCCCTCTCCTCGATTTTACTGGCACAGCCGACCTTGCTAAGATAGGGAGGGTCAGGCAAGTACTCGTGAAATATCAGGCATGGCTCTTCCTTCCCGCATTGCTGACGGTCGCTCTAGGACTTCAGTATAATAGTTTTACCTTCCTATTGCACAAGAAGGCGAGGTATTATGCGCTCGAATGGGTTCTGATGCTTGCACACGTTGTGGTGTACCTGGCCTGCGTGTTCATATTGCTCCCTTTCTGGCCGGCCTTTCTGTTTGTGGTGGTGCATCAGGCTCTCACCGGGCTTTATCTCGGAGCGATTTTCGCGCCCAATCATAAAGGGATGCCAGTGCTTGAGAAAGAGAGTGCCATGGATTTCCTGCACCGGCAGGTGCTGACGGCTCGCAATATCCATGCCCATCCCGTGACTGATTTTTGCTATGGGGGCTTAAATTATCAGATTGAGCATCATTTATTCCCGAGTATGGCTCGTAACCAGTTGAAGGCAGCCCAACCTATTGTCAAGGAATTTTGTCAGGCATATGCCATTGCCTATCATGAGACAAGTGTCTGGCAATCCCTGACAGAGATCTTGAGCCATTTACATCAAATTGGTGCTCCGCTACGACGGATAACGGCTTAAGAGCAAAGGAAGCCAGGACGAAGCTGATGCCGGTGAACGCTGGGGATACCTCGTCCAAGATCACCCCAGACGCTTCATCGCCGCCTGCGCCACTGGACGCATCGGCGACAATCTCGTCGAGCTGAGATGGTCTCGTTCTCTCTGGTGCATTTCTTCTTTCCCTATGTCAGCCTTCAGAAATATGTAATCGATGCAATAAGTAGAACCGCAGGTGAAGTACATGGTCAATCAATCCCCTCTTGAGCGTCTCGCGGAAGGCAAAACACTTTGGAATACATGGCGACACGATTATGCTGAAATACAGGCATTCGAGCCAGAGCTTCATGGCGTTGATCTCCACAAAGCAGATCTCACGGGATTCGATCTCCACGAAGTCGATCTGACTGAAGCCAATCTATGTGAAGCAAACTTACGAGGGGCGGACCTCCACGGAGCGGACTTGCGCAATGCCGATCTCAGAGGAGCCGATCTCAGTAACGCGAATCTCATGAAGACACGGATGTATGGGGCAGACGCACGCGGTGCTCTCTTCCATAACGCAAACCTGATGGGCGCTGACCTCAACAATACGGATCTGCGCGGCGTGGATTTCTCTGGAACCATCCTCGGCAAAGCGAGGTTTCACAAAGCGAATATGGCTGGAGTCGACCTTCGTGAGGCCAACCTTGACAAAGTGGACCTACGAGACGCAAACCTCGACAGAGCTATCTTTCGCAAATTATTCCCTGAGCAGGCACCCTTACCAGACGGTGAGCGTGGAAAAAGAGGCCTCAAAACCTCGCTGAAAGCTGAAAAAAGCAGATCAAGACACGCCACCATTCAGAACGACCCTGCGGCATAGTTGGGATCCCGACAGAAAACCCCTCAAAATTCCGGTGTTTGGTGTTGACCCACTTTGGCAGAGGCGATTCTATCGCGATACTCTGTAGAGTCTGATACCGTTGGACGCAGAGAAGTTGTGTCAGAAGGATTCCCTCCTCTTGATGAAGGTAAGCGTATAGAACCTCACGACAGAGAGGAACTATTGAGTAACATCCATGGGTTGTTGAAGAAAAAGGGAATAGCGGCCACCCTGTAACCAGGTTCTGGAGAACAAAGAGGGAGAGGCGGAAGTGAAACCACATCCCTTCAGCCTCTTTTGTGCTCTTGCTATGAACGCTTCACCATTGGTAGGGATCTTCTGGTGAGCGACTGCGTCTCTCCCTTTTCACAAGAGATCGTTTGTGCACTCATGGCTCTCTTCGGCCTCGGCACCTACCCAATAGGGGCAGCTCCAAATTGGATGGGCATCAAGGATCAGGAGGGACAGACATCTCTTCTCAAGAATCTCCTGTATCAGGGAGAGCAAACGCTCTACATCAAATGGCTTTTCCATTTCCGCGAGAGGTCATATATCTCTTGAAAGAGTCCACCAAATATAATCAGCAGAATATCTGCCAGTGGCGTTATTGAGTACTGGAGCTGTAACTCCTCATGCCTCAACTCATAAGGAAAGGAATGAAGCAGGCAGTTTGGCTCTCAAACTCAACTGCTTTCGTCCAATGGCATGGGTCATGGCCAAAATGCAAGGCACACTGGTCAGTACCCGTAACCAAACTGTTGAGGAGGTTTTCACCAAATGGTTGCTGTATCGTGTTCAGCCTCGTGTCCGCGAACGAACCTATAAGGGCTACCGCGGGCGTGGTCAACAGGCATATCCTTCCTCACCTTGGTTCCCTTCAGTTCCAGAGGCTCCACCCAGAGCACTTGCAAGAGCTGTATGAATTGAAACGGAAACAAGGGTATGCTCCTCGGGCCGTTCGCCATCTGCATTGTGTGATACATCAAGCGTTGAACGAGGCTCTCTTTTTGCAGCATGTTTCCCACAATATTTGTACCCTTGTTCATCCTCCGAACGTTCCCAAGGAAGAAAGCCATGTGCAGGCACTCACAGTTGAGCAAGCTCGGCGCTTTCTGGCTGTTGTTCATGGTGACGCGCTAGAAGCCTTGTATATGCTGGCATTAACCACAGGAATGCGCCAGGGAGAATTGCTTGCCTTGACCTGGGATGACATCAATTTCACAACTGGGCACGTTCATGTGCAGCATGCTCTCAACCGTTCTGATCAAGGTCTTCAGGCTACCACGCTCAAATGAGCACATGGGGACACAAGGCACTATCATCGTACACATGTCTTTGGGATGCTCTTCCAGATATACACGTATTTCTGTTCATGATCATATTAGAATAGAATATGTTACCTACAGGAAGTCCAACCCGATCTATCCCCATTACGAGCCCCATAGAGCGAATGCCTATGGGGTTCCCCCCTTACAGAAACAGGCATGGAGGATGTAGAGGCATGCCTGATGCCTCTTCCATTTCACTGATGTCACATGTGCTGTCACATGGAAGCACCTCCACACATGTTGACAACAAACGCATGTATTCTTCCAGCTTCTAGCGATGACTGAGAATGCTGAGGTTGGAAGCGTTTCTCTCGTTTGCCTCTCTAACTCAATATATTGCAGTTTGTATTATAGCATGTGTAACTTTAGCTCTGGGCGCCCTGCCATAATAAGCCTACTCCCTCGTTCAACATGGTATGATAGGTAATACAGTTGGAGTTTTTGTGTTGGGAAAGTTGGTGCGCTTACCATGTCATCTCTTGTTCAAAGGTATACTTTGCGCCCCCTTGCGTCCGCTGATGGTTGGCAATGGGAACGCTTTGTGGCCGAACATACCTATGGTCATCTCCTGCAAAGTTGGAACTGGGGAGAGTTGAAAACGTCGCCGAACTGGCGCCCTCTGCGCCTGGCGCTCTTTGATGAGCAACAGCGGATCGTCGCGGCCGCGCAGGTCCTGCAACGCACGGTTTCGCGTGTACCTGCACGCCTGGGACACCTGGCATATATCCCTCGCGGTCCAGTGCTCGATTGGTCGCAGCCAGAACTATGCGAGACCTTTTTTACACATTTGCATGCCTTCCTGCGCCAACAGGGGGCCATGGCGCTACGTGTAGAGTGTAACTTGGAGGCTGATTCGCCAGCAGGTTCTTGGGCTCAGAGCTATTTTGCGCGTACCGGAATGGAGTCTGTTCCTGCAGTGCAGCCTTTGCGCACGATTACCCTGGATGTGACACCTTCAGAAGAGACGCTGTTGGCGCAAATGAAGGAGAAGTGGCGGTATAATGTGCGCCTGGCACGTAAGCGTGGTGTGACGGTGCGCGTCGCGCAAACACTAGAAGATGTCGATACCTGGTATGCCTTAATGCAGACGACCAGTGAGCGTGACAGCTTTGGGATCCATACGTTGCGGTACTACCAGCGAGCCTGGCAATGCTTTCATCCAGATGATCACCTGCGCCTCTTCCTGGCCGAGCATGAGGGGCAACTCCTGGCAGGCATCTTTGTCTCGCTGTATGCGCGCGAAGGGATTTACATGTATGGCGCTTCAAGCAATGAAAAGCGTCAGCTCATGCCCAATTATCTCTTACAGTGGGAGGCGATTCGCTGGGCCAGGGCCCACGGAGCCGTAAGCTATGATTTCTGGGGTATTCCTGACACAGACAATGAAGAAGAGGCAATGGCGGGTGTATACCGTTTCAAGCGCGGTTGGGGTGGACGTATTGTACAATTTGTGGGAGGCTACCAATATAATTATCATCCTCTGGCCATGAAGCTTGCCAGCCAATTTATCTCATAATTCTAATGTATTTTGTACCCATCAATGAGTCTGGGAGGGCCATGATTTCACTACCTTTTGCCCTGGAAACTGCCCTGGAGCGCCAAATTGCTGAAGACCCCGAGTGGCAGACCGGTGTGGAATGGGGGATACCGCGAACCGGTCATCTTGAGGGACCCGTTAAATTTCATATCACCGATGTGCTTGCGAATATCGAGCGGCAACAACCTCCATCGGCCGCGCAGGAGCGGTGTGCACTTCGTCTGATTGCATTGACCCATGATGCCTTTAAATATCGCGTGGATGAATCACGCCCTAAAATTGGTACCAATCACCATGCCTATATCGCGCGCAAATTCTCTGAGCGTTATATCCATGATCCTGCCTTGCTAGATATTATCGAACTGCACGATGAGGCGTATAATAGCTGGCGCCTGGGCGCCCGTAAAGGTCGGTGGCAGCACGCTGAGGAGCGGATCGATCTCCTATTGGAGCGAATTGGCTCCTCATTGCCCCTGTATGCCCGCTTCTTTCTCGCCGATAGCCATACCGAGTCCAAGAACCAGGATCCCGTGACCTGGTTTCGCGATGTGCTCCAGAGGCGTGGCTATACCTTCCCTTTCTGGCGGTAGTGGTGACCTACACACCACTGTCGCCTCTCTCCCCACTAATGAAAAATTCGCTTTCCCTTCATACTGGTCATTGTTCTCCCTTATTTGTGTTGGGCTTACACTAGAAGTATAGATACTTCTCGATAGGATGAGCCTATGCCTGGGCAGGCATGCAGAAAGGGAGACAGATGGCACAAAGCAGAAAATGGGAGCGTGGAACCCGCAGCCAGAAGAAAAGCGCTGTCGCGCCTTCTTTGACTACCGCTGTAGAGCATCCTACATTTACAGATGAGGCCTCTCGCTTCCTCGTTGAAACCATGGATCAGGGGGCGCTCTGCTCCGATGAGCAGGGACGTATCTTGATGGTAAATGAGGCAGCCCTCACCATGTTAGGCATGACGCGCGAGCAATTGTTAGGGCAGACAACGATTGACCCGTTGGGTAAGGCGCTTCGTGAGGATGGAACCCCCTGTCCGTTGGAGGCACAACCGGCGGCGCTGGCGCTTCAACAGGGCAAGCCTGTACGCGATATGATGCTTGGCTGCTTCAATGAGTATGAGCAGAGCTATCGCTGGCTTATGATGAGTGCTATCCCACAAATTCGTCCCGGTGCGCAGAAACCCTCTCGTATTTTTACCCTGTTTAGTGATTTCACTCCCTATGCTTACGTGTTCGATACTCTGTTGCGGCAGGTTGGTCTGACCGAAGGCGATAGCAAAGAGCGCCTGCAAGAGTTTGAGGTTATTTTTGAAACTGTTTTCCGTTGCATCTCCATTTACGATCCGCAGGGACATATTAAGCGCTTGAGTTTTCCGCTCCAACGTGCCTTCCAGCTCTCGGCTGAGGAAGCGGGCCAGCAGACGCTGCAAGCCCTGAGTGAGCAGTTTCAGTTTGAGGATGAGGAGGGGCATGTTCTTGCGCTGGAGCAGTGGCCCATGATGTGTATGTTGCGAGGCGAGATACAGAAGAATCGCGTGGTCAGCATCCGCCCCAAGGATCAACCCGAGCAGCATCCTATGCATGTGACCATGTCTGGCCTACCCATCCACGACATCCGGGGAGCCATTGTGGGCGGGGTCATGATTTGTATTGACGTGACGGATCAGCGGGGGGCTGAACGCTGCTCACAACGTGCCTTGCAAGCCTTGCTCACCATGGCCGAGGCGATGGTGACGGAGCCTCAAGACACGGGGACGCTCATCGCACAGGCCACAAACGTGGCGCAGCCTCTGGAACGTTTCACCGAGGTTGAGCGTGGCCTGGCGCAACTCCCGCTTGGCTTGCTCGATTGCTCCTGTGTTGCTATCTTGCTCTTAAATGAGGAGACGCAGCTCTTATCCCCCGCCATCGTCTTGAGTCCTGCCTCTGACCTGGAGCTGCTCTGGCGTAATCGGCTTGAGGGAGCTTCGCTGCATGCCCTCCTGGGAGGTGACGAGCAAATACGGCGTTTTTACCAGGGCATACCTCTTGAGCCAGCTACAACGCTCTTTTATGATCAGCCATCCTATAAACTGGTTGCGCCCATCTCCCGCTATCAGAAGCTGAGGGGCGTACTACTTATTGATTATGGCGCTCAAGAGCCGCTCCTTTCTGGTGAAGATGACGCACTGATTCTGGGTGTCGCGCGCCTGGCGGCGCTCCTCGTCGAACGTGAGCAGGCGCAGTATGAGCGCGATCACGCGGTCGCCGAATTACAAAAGAGCAACGCCAGGTTAGAGTTGACCAATCGCATGAAGAGCAATCTTGTCTCTATTGTGAGCCACGAATTTCGTACCTCTTTAACGGACATCCAAGGCTTTAGTGAGATCTTGCAGCGTAATGAGCTAAATCTCTCTGAGGTCAGAGAATACGCGACCGATATTCGCGAGGACGCGCAACGCCTGGTAAGCCTCATCAATGATATGCTCGACCTGGATCGCCTTGAGATGGATCATATACAGCTCCACCTTAACTGGTTTGATCTTAACGCGCTTATTAATGAGGCGGCTGCGCGAATGCGTCGCCATACGCAGAAGCATACCTTACGGCTACAGCTCGCCAGGGCGCTCCCGATTCTCTGGGGAGATCGCGAGAAGCTCATGATCGTCCTGAACAACTTATTGGATAACGCGATCAAATACTCGCCTGATGGAGGCGCTATTACAGTCGTGAGTGAGTTAGAAGATCTCTTTGTGCATATCAGCGTGAGTGATCAAGGCGTTGGTATTCCTCCCGAGGAACTTGAGCATGTCTTTGAAGGCTACAAGCGCCTTCCCTCTGGTCCGGCAATGGTTGAGGGGCGTGGCCTGGGGCTTTCTATTGTGCGCGAGATCATCCTGCTCCATGGCGGCAAGGTCTGGGTGGAGAGCGCGCAAGGCAGAGGGTCGATCTTCCATTGCACATTGCGCACCGCTTCAATGTAAGGGGAAGGCTTTGGGAGGATGCAGGGGTTAATCCAGAACGAGAGGAAGAGAGAAGGATGTCCAGGAGCGTGTTTTGCGATGATGAACTCCTGGCGCTTATCGCCTTTCTCTGCAACGAAGGTGTTGCGTAGCTCGTATAGTAAGTAGCCAGGCGCAAGCGGCGCAGATGTATGTTTATGATAAAAAAAGTAAGGTTATGTATACGCTATAAAAACCTGTGTATCACAAAAAGGAGATTTCAGTAATGATGAGTGGACATAGAGGTTGTTTCTTTAATACGCTGTTGTTTCTTGTCTGTGTCTTCGTACCCCTGCTAGGACACGTTATCGAGACCGTGATGATTCTGGAAGATGAGCACTCTCCAACTGGAAAGCTGTTATGGTTGCTGATCGTCTGGCTACTGCCCTTTGTGGGTCAGTTCCTCTACCTGCTCTTTGGGCAGCGTCCACCTTCTGGCAACTACGTGAGATTCGCTCAGCCCAGCTATTAGGTAGCGTTATCCCTAAAGGCTAGACAAGGTTCCTATCGTCTTGGCCAGATGACTATGATACACAAAGGGAGCGGCAGTCCTGCTGCTCCCTTTGTGTATTGCTTACACCAAAGATTGGCTCTTCTATTTTTGATATATTGGCCTATGCATTGTTCCTGATTGGCTGGTATAGTTAAAAGAAAGCAGGTGTGTATAGTCTGTTTACAGGGGAGATTGGTGTCAACCAATGAAGGGAAAAGACGTATGGCCCATAAATTTGAGCAATCACAGGAGCATTCACCGTTGCCCCTGTTTACCGCTTCGGTATCGGCAATGATTCAGCTTGAGCGCTCGAATGGTGTCCCACTCTATCGCCAGATTTACGAACGCTTGCGCAATGCGATCCTGGGCGGTGAGCTTCCCGAGGGCACGCGCCTCCCTACCGAACGCGCACTGGCACGAGAACTGCATGTCAATCGCACAACGGTCATGAATGCCTACAATGAACTGGCGAGCGAGGGCTTGATCGAGGGGCATGTTGGTCGGGGAACGCTGGTGAAGCGCACCTATTTGGCACGAGAATTGGATGACGAGCCATTTGAACAGCATATGCCCTCCTGGTTGTTTAGTCTCTCGGCCGAAGAGGAACTGGCTCTGGGACATGATGCGCGCCTGATGAGCGAGATTACCTCATTGGGAGATCAGCAAGAGGTCATCTCTCTGGCGGCAGCCACGCCTGCTGAGGGTTTGCTTCCAGCTGAATTGTTACGCGAAATAGTGCGGGATGATTTACTCACCGCGCGGCAGAACGCGCTCGGGTATTGTCCGGTCGAAGGTTTACAGAGCCTGAGGCGTGGCATTGCTGAACGGATGCGTAAGCATGGTGTGCCCGTTGATTTTCAACATATCCTGGTGCTCTCAGGCTCAACGCAGGGGATTGGCCTTGTGGGGCGTTTCTTGCTGCATCCGGGGGACGAGGTGGTGGTCGAGGTGCCTACCTATCTGGGCGCGATCCAGACCTTTCGCGCGCTTGGTGCCAGGGTCATAGGGGTCCCAATTGATAATGAGGGGATGCGCCTGGATCTTCTGGAAGCCATCTTAGCTCGTCGCAGTCCGCGTCTTATCTATACGCTGCCAACCTTTCAAAATCCTACGGGCGTAATTATGTCACCTGCACGTAGACGGCGCCTGTTGACCCTGGCACGACGTTACCAGGTTCCTATTCTCGAAGATGATCCCTATGGTGAGATTTATTTTGAGGGTGAAGCGCCCCAACCCTTAAAGGCCCTGGACACACGTGGAGACGTGCTCTACCTCAGTACCTATTCAAAGCTCCTGGCTCCTGGTTTGCGCGTGGCCTGGCTGGCGGCGCCAGAACCCCTCATCGAACGCCTCTCGCTCCACAAACAGATTTTTGACCTCAACACGACGGCCCTGGGACAATGGCTGGTGTCAGAGATACTCCAGCGCCAGATGCTGGATCCTCACCTGGCCAGGGTGCGCCAGCAGTATCAACGGCAGCGCGATGTCATGTTTCAGGCGATTCAGGAGTACTGGCCGGCGGGAACACGCGTGACGTTGCCGCGAGGCGGCTTCCATCTCTGGTGTCGCCTCCCGGGAGATATGCGTGCACGAACGCTTTTACGAGAGGCCGCCCAGGAGGGAGTCGCGTTTGTCCTGGGAGAGCCTTTTCATATTGATGGTGGTGGACGACAGTATATCCGCCTGAGCTACGCCGTAAGCGATGAAGTGCAGATCAGGGAGGGAGTACGGCGTATAGGGCTGGCCATGCGCCGTATTCAGAGTCGACGTTCACCACGCGATGAACAGGAAGGGCTGCACATTGAGCGCATGCCCATGGTGTAATCCAGAAGAATTGAATCTATGAAGCGGAAACGATAGCGTAGCGATCAGTCTTTCTATACATAGAGGTTTCCTTAAGCTTCTCTGCCAGGGCCAGGCGTGCCACGTAGTACGAGGCGCGTAAGCGCTGTTGATCGATGCGTGCCTGTGGTGGACGAATAAGCGTGATATCTACATTATGATGCTTAAAAGCTTCGACAAAAGCTGACAAATCGTCGACTTGTTCGCGAAAGTGGCAGATGGCGGCCTTCTTCTGTACAGGAGGGAGCGTAAGGATTGCCGCAACGAGCTTATCAAGGAGTTCTTCGAAGGCGATGCGTTGGAGTATCTCATACAATGGATCACCCATGCCCTGGCTAAGGGCTAGCAGTGGTATTCCTTGAGGTTCTCCCTCGTCGTTTGTCAGCAGAGGATATGTCTGCTGGCGTCGCCGACAGTGATCGATAATTTCGCTCTTTACCGCGCGTTGGAGGTATGCCTGGGGATGCTCTATAGTCGTACGTGGAAGCAGACGAGCCAGTTTAATGAGAACGCCCTGGGCTATCTCGTCACATTCCCATTCGGTCATGCCAGGATTGGCGAGGCGATGTACCAGCCTACGAATACGCGGTTCTAATTGTACGAGGATGACATCTACAGGAGCGTTTGAATCACATAAGAAGAGAGGTTGCTCGTTTTGCATGCATCACCTCACAAGAAGCTGGGAAACGCTTACTGTGTTTTTATCATCGCTATTAATATTATGATCAATACATTCGTAAAAATCAATGTAATACGCTATAATATTTTTGTGTCCAGGTGAAATTAAGGGAACTATAAGCTTTCTTAGGCAGAGTATTTATGGTATAGTACATATTGTAATATTTTTAAGGAAGGCTTCGTAGAAAAGAAGTGTTACGTGCATACGGCAAGGAAGAGAGTACTGCACATGACCGAGACATACGCAAGCCTGGACCTCTCCCCCTGGCGTCCTACGCCTACCACTATCTCGTCTGAGTGGCGTGATTTCATCACGCTGGTAGTTCACGAAGCAGAGGGACAGCCAAAGCCACCCTATGCCTATGTATTTAACGTGCGCTATGATGCCTGGAGTGTTGGCGATCAGTTGCGTGACTGGGGCCTGCCCGAGCCTGTGGTCATCGCGGGTTACCTGCGTTCCTATGATGAGACCTTGCTGAGTCACGTGACGCTCCCTGGCGCGGAGAAGGTACGCGCTCATTTTAAGTCCTCCCTCCACTATACCCGCTACATTGAAGAGGAACAGCTTGCTAATCTCCTGATACCGCCCTATCCTGATCTGGGCGCATTATTAATAGCCCTGGCTGTGCATTACCAGGCGCTCTGTGAATTAAAAGAGCATACAACACATCAACCTTTGGCTGGCAAGTTGCTGGATGATGTCCAGAGTGCTAAGAGGACGCTGATTCATATTACCAAGCGCCTGGGCTTGTGGGATTTTAAGCGCCATATTGAAGACATTGCTGAGGAGCTAATTCATCCAAAGACATTTTTAGAGGATAAGCAGCGCTACGAAAAAATTTTCGCGCGCGATATGGACAAAATTGAAAGCTTAAGATCAATCTTTGAACAATTTTGTCAAGAGGTTACTGATAGGCCAGTGCATGTCGTGTGGATGCCTTGTGGGGTAGCCGGGTTAAAGCGTAGAAGCCAGGATACACATACAACAGCTACTTCTCAGAAAGAGCGGCTGTATGGCTTTGACCTTGTCAATTTTGATGTCATCACGCCTGTAATTTATGATTGTTATTTAGCTATGGGTGCTCTTTTTCAACTAGGTACCCTGCAAGATCGTGTGACTGATCAAATTGCCCACCCCAAACCTAACGGCTATTGCCATCTCTCCTTTGGTCTATCGCTCAATCCCTCGACGCAATCTTTACGGAAACTGTCATGGTTGGCTCCCGATGGAGAGGTTACGTATAATTGTTTCTTTCAGATAGGCACCAAAGTAACTCAGGCTGGTATTTATTATGGCTGTTTGAATGAGAAGATTTATGCTTTATATGATGAGGCGCAAGCCGCAATTCGCAATGCAGTGCCAAGTATGCATGACATGGACCCGCGATCTATCTGGTTTAGTGAAGAGGGCAATATGTATGCCGCCATTAAAGATGGCATGGAAAAGGCGGAGATGCTAGATGAATACGATGTAGCATCCAATCCTATTATTGTCTATGACAAGAGCCATAATCATCGCCCTATACGTCTTCCCAAGGGCGCAACGGTTTTAGATTTCGCGTATAAACTTGATCCTGATATTGGATCACGTGCGGTGGAAGGTTTTATCAATAACCGTAAATCACAACTGTTCCATGAGTTGAATGCGGGTGACATTGTAGAGGTCAGGACAGCACGTGAAACGCAAGTGAAGGATTACTGGCTGGATGATAAGTATGCGACTTCTGACCAGGCACAAGCTCATATTGAATCACTGCTAAAACAAGAGTTGCATAACTTTCGTAGTTATGAACTCATTCGTGAAGCGCTTGAGTTTTATCACTATCCACTTACGCTTGAGGAATTAGATGAGGAGCTACGTCTGCTGGTGACACGTCAGAAACTCGGTACGCGCCAGGCTTACCTGGAGCAACTTAACAGTGATGGTAAAGATCCGCATACACCTAAGTGGGCTGCGCAGCAGATTATCCAGCGTCGTGCTGAGCACAACGAGATCCATACATTGGAGGTTGCTAAAGAGACAGCTGATCTCATTCCTCAGGCCCTCCTTGGCGACTCTTACTCGCATCCACCACGTTTATGTGGTTCTTGCCAACCTATGTCCTCAGAGCAAACAATCGTTGCTTACAAGGGGAAAAATAGCCGTGAACTGGTGGCACATACGCTTAGTTGTTTGCATATCACACGTCTTAATGATGAGCAACGCGCGCACCTTATTCCTTTGCAGTGGCAATATCGTCCACCAGCCTTTAAGGTTGCTTTCTTTGTCGTGGCGGAGGACCGGCGTGGCTTGGTACTGGATATTGCTAAGAAGCTGCGCCGGCGCCACTGCTCTCTGCTCTCCATTAATGCGGACGCGATCTTGAAGTTTAAAAAGGCGGAAGCGCGCTTTGTGACGGAACTCTATGAGTATCGCGAGGTAGCAGAGATCATCAACGACCTGAAATCAATTAATGGCGTGACCTCGGTCGAAGTAGACGCGGCTCGCACCGTTCCCTATATCTATCAGCGTATACGTGAGCACCAGCAGGAGAAGCCTGTTCAACCTCAGGAAGAGCACTGGCACGATGTACTTTCCTCGCTTGGGCCTCGTTCCACCACTTTAAGAAACGCTTATGATATCTCGCGTCCAGCCTCATCAAAGATGTTCTTTGGGCGTGAGAGCGAACTGCGTTATCTGGCGCGAGAGCTGTGTGAAGGAAGCGAGGGGAAAGCGGTTGTGCTATATGCCCCCCGCCGTTCTGGCAAATCATCGCTATGCAAAAATTTTCTCAGACGGCATATTACTTCTCCAGCCTGGGGGGTCTTCTATTCCCTACAGGGCGCAACTCGCTTTAACGAAGAGCGTGTCTTACGTGATATGGCGGGCGAGATTAGCGCCAGTTTTCAAGAGCATTTTGATCGTCCTGCACCCCAGTGGGACACCCTGGGCCTGAGCGATGTACATACCTGCTTCCGCCGTTTTATTCAACGTTGCTTAGAGCGTGCGCCCGGTTCACGTCTGGTATTAATATTAGATGAGTTTGGAGGCGCTTTACAGGCATATGAGAATGGTGTGTTGGAGCTGCGCTTCTTTACCTACTGGCGCGAATTATTGAGTGATATCTCGCAGACAAGCTTGCTCCTGGCCCTCCCTACAAGTTCGCATAAACTGCTTGCCTCTGAAAAGTTTGTCAATGCCTTCAGCTTTGCGCAAAATTTGCCCATGCCTTTTCTGGATCAGGCAAGCGCAGAGAGGTTACTGACGGAGCCACTACGAGAATTGCGGGTGCTTATCTCCTCTCGAACGGTGCATCAAGCTGTGCAATTAACAGGGGGCAATCCCTACTATATGGCCCTGATTGGGATGCAGTTTGTGCGCCTGCTTAACGATCATGCGCAGAAGCAGCAGGTGACGGATGAAGATTTACAGCTGGCGGTAGATCATATCATCGAGGCCGGTGGTGAGCAGAGCTTTTCATATTATCGACAAGAACTGCATGGTGAACTGGAGCCGCGTATTTTAGATGAGATGCTTGAAATTATGGCCTATTCGAAGCACACCATGATTTCATTGCGGCAACTGACGAAAAACTTAGGAATGGCTGAAAGAGAGATTCGTCCTGCCTTAGAGCGGATGCGCAACAGTTTGATACTCGATGAACACGCGGGAGGGCGTAACACAAGTAATCCTGAATATACTTTTAAGATTGAACTGGTCAGGCTCTGGCTCATGCGTAATCGTTGGCTGCTGCAATCTTAAACATATAAGGAGGAAGGGGTATGCTTATGTCGGACATACACTCCTGGCGCACATTGTTCAATCCCTTCAGTTTGGGAGATATGCCTGGAATTGGCCGTGTTTCTGGTCGTAGCACCGATATTAGAAATCTGATTGCCAACCAACAAAGCGCCATTATCTTATCTGGATCTCCTCGGGTGGGTAAAACCGCCTTCGTACGCTATCTTAAGGGTGTGTCTTCTGTGGCCTGGTCTTGGCGTGATGAAGTAAGTCTACATGATCTACGCGAGCAGTTTGCTCTTGACCAGTTGTATTTTACCCAGATAGACCTGACGACCCTGGAGAACGCGCAAAGTACGCAAGAGCTACTCTCTGCCTTCGTGGCCGAATGCAAGAGAAGCCTTGATACTCCCTACGATGGAGAGAAATTGCCATCTTCCTCCCATGATATCAAGGGCTTGAGGTCTTTGCTGCGCTACTACGCGCGCGAGTTTCCGGAGGCGCGTTATTTTGTGATGCTTGATGCAGTGGAGCGCCTGGCGCGTCTTGATATGACAATCCCTGAATTGGAGGGGAGCCTGGCTCAGACTCCACAGGAGCGAGGAATCGCTTTGCTCAATCACTGTGGGGCTATTCGTGTCCTGGTCGATTTAATTGATGAGTTTGCGAATTTTGGCGTTATTTTCTCCATTCAGAGCCTGGCACGACCAAGACCGGCAGACCAGTTTATCCATGTATCGGCCGACCTGGCACGTTTCACGACGACTGTCCTTCAATGCCTGACGCATACCGATGCCCTGGCTTTTTTGGGCCAGTGTCCAGAGGATTTTGGTGAGGAGTGGACAGAGACTTTTTACCGACTGGGTGGACAGGAAATATTTACGCCTGACGAGCAGCAATGGTTATATGAGCAAGCGGGGAGCCACCCCTATATGTTGTTGCAACATTGTTACTATACCTTCCATTTCAAACAATTGTATGCCATGCAGTTCCATCGCTGGCAAGAGCTTCCCATTGAAGGTCGGCAACAACTGAGCGAGCAGATAAATAGTGCGGTTACAACCTTTCTCACCCTGCATTGGAAGCGTCTATTGGAAGCTATCGAAAAGGGAAATAGCGAGACGAAGGCTCATTTCTTTGAGTTCGTGCGCGCATTTGAGACTCATAACGCGGATGAAGAGATCAGGAGTGATCTCTGGAACAGCCTGGGGGCGGAGCTGCGCTATATTCTTTCCAACGAGGGGTTAATTCGCTACGAACCTTTTCAGCCCGTGTATTATCCAGGTGCGATCCTGCGACTATATTTGCTGGAGAAAGCACGGATGCAGACCCCTCCTAGCAGTCGTGGCTTCTGGCTTACTATTGTACGCCCCTCTAAAGCTCCTGAGCGCCTCTCGCTCTCCGAATTAGAGTATCACCTGATCAAAACGCTCAGACAACATCCTGTGCGCTGTAGCGAGGAAGAGTTGATGCATGGAGCCTGGGGGAAACTCATTGAGCGGTCAACCTTTACGCAGCGTATGCATCACTTGCGCAAGAAACTCAAGGATCATAGTGATAATGTTGAACTCATCAGTAATCACTATGGAGGGCTATATTCTCTTAACCACGCCGATTGGTTGCACTTAGAGTAACGTTGTTGTAAAATTTTGCCTTGCCTTGCTTAGTGTCAAGGGGTCTAGCCACTGGTATGAGATGTTTTAACCAACTAATAAAAGCCAGTAATGTAAGGGATTTTGTATGTTTTTTAGCTGTCTCAAGATATCTCTTCCCTTGCTCCAGTAAGCTATGATCATATTCACTATCAAAGAGAATGCACATATAGGAGCAAACAATAGCCTTTTCTGTGACATAGTACTTTAGCAAAAGATGAGAAATTTCGTTAGTTTCGCCCATTTCTTCGAGGTATTTGTTTGTGAAATTTTGGATGAGGGGCTGAACTCTATTTTGTGGCAAACTGGGATGTTGAGATAACTGAGTTTCTAAATCCATAACGAGCATAGCAACATCGCTGAGTGGATCGATATTGCAAAAATCGGGTTGGAAGTCAACACAGTCAAGAACATTATATTGCGTTCCAATCAACCAAATATTATTGGTTTTAAGGTCACCGTGGCAGCGTCTTACTTTGCTTTGACGTTGTTGAATTTCCTTACCAAAGTTTTTGTGAATACACAACATCAAAAACCATAAAAATAGATACAAAAATAGGGATTGTAAGTGGAGTGAAGGAGACTTTATCTTTTTTATTGCTTTTCGAAAACATGCTCGATTCAATAGCCATTTTTTTTTGATTACTTCCAGAATATCCTGATCTTGCGATGGCCTGGTCAAATTTCTGTGCATTTGAGCAATCTGAAGAGCGAGAGGCTGTAGTTCTGTCTCTTTATCAAAGTGTTTCCTCTGAAGTTGCAAATCTAAGCGACTGGACTGCTTGAGTTCTCTCATGACGAGAGCATATTCTACTGATGTATCAAGATCAGCAATACCTGAATGTTCTATGAGTTTCCCCAGCGTAATGGTCTTTTTATCTAGTTGGATGACTGGCGCAATGCCCCGATAAACACTGGGTGCCCAGTGGTGATTGAAGGCTAATCCTTCAATAGTATATCGGTGTCGCCTTTCAATAGTGCTTGTGTTATACACTTCGTTAGAGCAAGGTAACCAAATTTTGGCGCAGAATGGCCACTTCACTCCTCTTTTGGATTGAAGAAATAAGATGGATGTGGCAGAAGATTCATATTTTCTACGAATGGTATGCTTCCCCTCCACATAAATCTTTTCATTCGGCGTGCCAACTGAATCGTTTTGCTTAAGTTGTATGCCTGCCAAAGCATTTTTTTCTGCTATGCTGGGGACTGTAGTAGTACGTGGGCTAGCCATTTATGAATCGTAGCACACTAAGCCCACTTAATGTGGGACGAGAGGTGCCGTTCCCTTCTATTTATATTAAATGGGAACTGGTGGTAGAACACAATCTAGAACCAATCTTTTTTGTTATCCAAAGGACAAGAATACAAACAAAAAAATACTGTATTCTTGTCCTTTGGATAACAAAAAGCTATAGGTAAAATTTGACGTAGTAATATAAGGGCATAAGATTGTTTCCACGGTTCCTGAATATAGTATAGCGAATACAAGTAATTTAAATAAATTATATAGGACGAATGTATTTTTTTATTACATAATTGTCATTCGGATGTATTGATGGAATCTAGTGGCTAAATATTCATTTGTTCTAATGCGTCTGTGTGTTGCACCTTTAACGAGCTAAGGAACTGTGCTAATGTTAGTTGCCTCTTCTGTTATTAGTGATATGTTCCAAGAAGTTGCTGTTGAAGTTTATTTGCATAAGTAATAGCCCTGCCTACATATCTCATCCCTTTTTGTATATCTCTATCTACACAAATGTTGACATATGTGCAGATTATAGCTTTCTCTAGGCCGTACCATCTCCAGATATGGTTGCTATACGTGCATTCGTTGTGGTCTAAATAATACTTTAAGAATAGGTTAACTAGTTGTTCTGGTGTATCATCGAGTGCTTGTCCATGCTGCCAGCTGACTATGAGGTGGGCTTCGAGATCCATCGCGAGCATGGCAATATCACTCATTGGGTCGATGTAGGCAAATTCGTCTTTGAAGTCGATACAGTCGAGGGCTAAGAGGTGCTGGGTCTGGTGTGGTGGGGTATGGGTAAGCCAGAGATTGTTGACTTTCAGGTCTCCATGACAGCGCCTGGTAAAGACCTGGCGTTGCTGAAAATGCGCACTATGGTTGTGGAAGTAGGTCTCCATAGTGTCGAGGATCATATGTTGAGGTGTTGCAAAGTCATGTTCTGGAAAGATCTGCTGAAGCTGGGCAATGGCTTCATTGAAAAAACTTTTATTTAAGTTCCACTTCTCTTGCAGGATGTTTAGTTGACCCAGGTGAGGGGGAGCATGTTCAAGGTTCTGGTGCATATGAGCTATAGTGGTAGCCAGAAAGCGCATATCCTCCATGGTGCCAAAGTTGCCCCTGTAAATCTGATGATCCAGACGCCAGTTCTGGGGAAGACGCTTCATGACCAGGGCATAGAGCATGCCTTTCTCTAGCTGGTCAGGCTGAGGATGCGTAAGCAGTTCCCCTAGTTCAATTGACTGCTGATCTTGAAAATGGTAGATGGGGGCAATCCCGAGGTAGACTCCGGGGGCATGACGCCGGTTAAAGGCGAATCCATTTAGCGTATAGGAGTTGCAGGTGTCGATGTCGCTGGTCACATAGATGTCGTTCTCGAAGGCATGCCAGAGCTTAAGACAGAGCGGTATTGTCGCGTCTTGTGACTCAACAAAGAGGATGAGGGTAGCTTGTGAACGTAAGGTGTGCGTAATGGTATGGCGCCCCCGGACATGCCCCTGAATATCTTGAGGCAAAAGGTGATTGGCTGTAAAGTGAGGATGCATATTGGCTGATCCAACGAAAGACTCTGCGTTTGGTGGGATGGCGAATTGTTCGCTTAAAGAGGTGGAACGCATAGATACTGAGCCCTTTCGTCTCCAACAAATATAGGCTTTTAAAAATGGCTTCTAAATGTGGCTTGCGGGAACCTGGCTAAGGAACACCTCTGCTGATGGCTGGCGTATCAGCAACTACAACGGGCGCTTAGCAGATAGCTTTTCAGTATCTAATGTACCAGATATTTATTGTTAATGCAATAGATGCTGGAAATGTCAGGATAGTTTTTTATGTTTTTAACGTATAAGAGATAATAAAGTTGATAATGTTTCTGCAAAAAAACTTGTAAAGATAAACAAATAAGCGGATAGAGAAGAGACTTTATTGCGCTATATACGCCTATTCAGCAGCTTTTAAGGGGAGGCTGGATTGTTTACTCAACAATATTGTTTGACGAAAGGAAAAATCGCTGTGTTTTGGCCTTGACAAATGATTTCCAGGTTGTCTATACTTATGGGTAACAAGTTTAGAAACACAATCGCACATTTGTACAATCTATACACGCAGTTACATGAAGAACTGCACTCATCCAGAGAGGTGGAGGGATACGGCCCTGTGAAGCCCGGCAACCCGCTGCAATGTCGCACGAAGGGTGCCAATTCCGGCAAAGCTTTGCTTTGCAAGATGAGGGGAATAGCGAGGTAGCGAAGCCCCTGAAGAGGGGTTTTTTTGTTACCCAAAAATAGGGCGTATTGCTTCTCCGAAACCCTGAGCGCGGAAGCGCTAGTCGCGAGAGCGACGTTGGGTTTCGGAATAGGAGCTTAGAAAAAGTAGCTTATGAAGCTCTCTCAACACCGTGTGAAAACTGGTAGGAAAGACGAAGAAGAGGACGAGTAAATGTTACGGGTGGCTACAGCGAGTTGACGATGATGAGAAGGTCAGCGCCATTCCAGCATTGAATATGACCTCGGAGTCGCAGATTGAAAAGGTTGCGCACAAACTGTGCGGTAATGAGTAGATCGAGCCGTGTGGCTACGTTATCAGCCAGAGTGCCCCACAAATGTTATCGTGGATTCTATGGCACTCGTCGAGGTTGACGCTGTGAAGCGTTGACAAATCAGGGTGGTACCGCGAAGACGTTTACCCTCGCCCCTGGAGTGGGTGAGGGTGTTTTTTTATCCTTCACCCTTCGGGTATAGCATATGAATACAGTGTTTCTGCTGCATAAAGTCAGAATAAGTGTAGTGTTGTGGCATGGGCGTTCTCGCTTAAGCGATGGCGCAAGTGATAGCTGGCAACAGAAGAAGGAGCGCATGAATGGTAGCACAGATAAACTATACCAAAAGGGTTTTGACTCCAATTCGTGAAGAACAGAGCACCGGCACCTATACCCTGGATCGTTTGCCATTACAGCGTGGGGGACTCCTGGGACCAGTCACCCTGGCATATGAGACCTGGGGAACGTTAAATGCCCTGGGAACCAATGCCATTCTCGTGACCCATGCCCTGACAGGGGATGCGCATGCTCATGATAGCGAGCATCCTGATGATGCCAAGACCGCGTGGTGGAATCCCTTGATCGGTCCGGGATGCACCATTGATACCGATCGCTACTTCGTGATCTGCTCCAACGTACTGGGTGGCTGCAGTGGAAGTACTGGACCAGCCTCGATTGATCCTCGTACTGAACATCCTTATGGTATGCGTTTCCCGATAATTACTATTCATGACATGGTGCGCGCGCAGCATACCCTGGTGGAGCACCTGGGGGTGCGCCAATTGGCTGCCGTGTATGGCGGTTCGATTGGTGGACAGCAAGCCCTGGCCTGGGCTGTGTTGTATCCAGAAATGGTGCAGCGTGTGGCCGTCATTGCGGCTTCTGGCAGCCTTACTGCCCAGGGAATCGCCTTTAACGAGGTGGCACGCCAGGCCATTATGGCGGATCCACAATGGAACTGCGGCGACTATGCTTCTGGTCGCGGTCCCGCTACCGGCTTGAGCATCGCCCGTATGCTGGCGATGATTACCTACCAGAGCGAGGAATCGATGGAGCAGCGCTTTGGGCGGCATGCAGCTCGCAGAGAAGAGGTAACATCACCGACAGCCCATCCCGACCTGGGTGGACGCTTCGATGTCGAGAACTACCTCTACCATCAGGGCGAGTCCCTGGTGCAGCGCTTTGATGCTAATAGCTATCTCTACCTGAGCCGGGCGATGGATCTCTTTGATATCAGTGAGGGCTTCTCCTCACTGGATGCAGCCCTGGCGCGTATTCGTAGCAAGGTGTTATTTATTGGTATTAATTCTGATTTTCTCTTCCCGGCCAGGCATGTGCGGACGCTTGCTGAGAGAGTGCGCCAGCTTGGCGGGAATGCAACGTATATTGAATTAAATTCACCTCATGGACACGATGCCTTCTTGAAAGAGTGGGCACAAATGACTGTGGCATTACAGCAGCTTTAAACGTTTGGCTAACAGCTTCTAAGGAGTACGACTATCATGGCTTTGAACAGTGATCGTGAGTATGGTTTTGAGACACTGTCGCTTCATGCAGGTCAGGAGACCGCGGACAAAGCAACGAATGCCCGCGCGGTCCCTATCTATCAGACAAGCTCGTATGTCTTTGACAGCCCTGAACATGCCGCCAATCTCTTTGCCCTCAAACAGTTTGGCAACATCTATACTCGTATTATGAACCCCACTCAGGATGCCTTTGAGCGTCGTGTGGCGGCGCTGGAAGGCGGCGTGGGCGCGCTCGCAACCTCTTCGGGCCAGGCGGCCGAAACATTGGCGATTCTCAATATTGCGGGCGCTGGTGATGAAATTGTATCGTCCGCAAGTCTGTATGGTGGGACATACAATCTGCTGCACTATACCCTGCCCAAGCTGGGTATTACTACGCATTTTGTCGATAGTCGTAATCCTGAAAACTTCCGCGCGGCTATTAACGCGCGTACCAAGGCTATTTTCGCGGAGACCGTGGGAAATCCCCGCCTGGATACATTGGATATTAGCGCCGTGGCCGCGATTGCCCATGAGCATGGCCTACCGCTGATTGTCGACAATACGCTGGCAACGCCCTACCTGGTCCAGCCGATTAAGCATGGCGCGGATATTGTGATCCATTCAGCGACCAAGTTTATCAATGGACATGGTACCTCTATCGGCGGCATTATTGTCGATAGCGGTAAATTTGACTGGGCGGGGAGCGGACGCTTCCCTGGACTGGTTGAGCCTGATCCCTCTTATCATGGCCTGCGCTATGTGGAGGCGTTTGGACCCCTGGCTTATATCCTCAAGGCACGTGTACAGCTACTACGTGACCTGGGTGCGGCCACAACGCCGTTTAACTCCTGGCTCTTCCTGCAAGGTCTGGAGACGCTGGCCCTGCGCATGGAGCGCCATAGCCAGAACGCGCTGCGCATCGCGGAGTTCCTGCAGTCGCATCCTGCTGTAAGCTGGGTGAGCTATCCGGGCCTGCCAGATCATCCACAGCATGAACTGGCGAAGAAATACTTCACTCATGGCTATGGAGCGATCCTTGGCTTTGGCATTAAAGGCGGTGTTGAAGCAGGCAAGCGCCTGATTCAGCATATCGAACTCTTCTCGCACCTGGCGAATGTGGGCGATTCCAAGTCACTGATTATTCATCCCGCCAGCACTACGCATGCACAGTTGACACCTGATGAGCAGATTTCAGCGGGTGTCACGCCAGATTTCATTCGCCTCTCGATTGGTATTGAGACGGTTGAGGATCTGATTGGCGATCTGGACCAGGCGCTGAAAGCGGCTGTGAGCGGCGTTGAAGAATTGTCAAATGTATAGCAGATGAGGCTTCGTGAGCGGGAAGACTACTCCACGGTTAAGGGGTTAGCCTCCCGCTCATGAAGGGCGGCAGGATGCTTTGTTTGAGGGACGGTAAAGAAAATGCAACACGCGGTTTGTGTTCTCAAGTTTGGTGGAACCTCTGTTGGCAATGGTGAGCGTATTCGGCAGGTAGCGAAGATTGTGGCGGATCATGTCGTCGAAGCGCGCAGTGGCAAGGATAGCCCCACGCCTGTTGTGGTGGTCTCGGCGATGTCAGGTGTGACCGATCAATTGCTCCGCCTGGCCCGCTATGCCTGTACTGGCACGAATGAGGAGTGCGCGCGCGAGCTAAAGCAGTTAAAGCAGAAGCATTTTGACGCTGCCGCCGAAGTGGTGGAGCAGCGCGAGCACCAGGCTCAACTCCTGGGCAACCTGCTTTCGACTCTTGAAGCTCTGGAGCGAGATGTGAAGGCGCTCCAACTCGTTGCCCAGCAGGGGCAAAATGTCACACTGCGTACCGCGGCTGTTGCGTCCTATGGCGAACGTCTCTCGGTTTTGCTGGTTGCCGCGGCTGTGCGCGACCTGGGAACAGCTGCGCAGGCTATCCAGAAAGAGATTATTATTACCACCCCTCCTCAACTTAATGATGACACTCAGCCCTTTGGAGTCGTTGTGGGTGCCGAACCCTTGCCGAGAGAGACCGCTGAAAATGCTCATGGCCTGATTGATCCCTTGCTTGCAGAGGGGGTGACCCCCATTGCCTGCGGTTTTCTTGGTCGGACTCTCACAGGCTATGTTACAACGCTTGGGCGCAATGGCTCGGATTACTCGGCGACGGTTATCGGGGCGGCCCTTGATTGCCAGGAGGTCACGATCTATACCGATGTGGATGGCGTACTGACAACGGATCCCCGTTTGATCGCGAACGCGCGTTTACTGCCACACTTGAGCTATGCTGAGGCGGCTCGCCTCTCCTGGTTTGGCGCCAAGGTGCTACACCCTCGCACCTTGATTCCGGTGGCCCCGCGTAACATTCCGGTGCGGGTGCGCAACACGTTTCGCCCGCATCTGCGTGGTACGGTGGTTGGGCCAGTGGTGAATGGTGTCAATGGCTTAAGTGGGGCGCGAGCGATTACCGTCCGCCGCAACCTGGCATTAATTACGATGGAGAGCACGAATTTGTTTGGCGCGCCGGAGAATGCAGGCCAGGTCTTTGAGCTTGCCGCACGCGTGGGGGCAGCGCCTATCGCTATTTGTTCATCCTCGGGTCACCACCTCTCGTTTGTCGTGGAGGAGCAGGCAGCGGATTCTATTATCGCAGCTCTACAGCATGATATGGGTGATTGGCTGGTGCGTTGTCGGCGTGCCCTGGCTGCCTGTGCCTGTATCGGGTCAGGCTTTGTCTCGGATCCAATGAGTCCCGCTCATGCCGTCGCCGCGCTTGCACATGAGCGCATCCTGGTCATTGCTCAAGGTTCCTCTGAGCAGGGGATCACACTTATTGTGGAGGATCGTGCCAGCGTGCGCGCATTGCGCAGTCTGCACCGTGAGTTGATCGCGCCCGCTATTCCCCTGGTGCGTCATGCGCAGGCCACCACGAAAGAGTCATCGCTTGCTACCTCGGCGTCTCGCGCTTAACGCGCTCTCTGGTTTAGGAAATCAATTATGGCTACACAGACTTACAAGCGTATCCCGGTCGCGGTTCTGGGAGCGACCGGAATGGTTGGACAGCGTTTTATTGATCTGCTTCAGGGGCATCCCTGGTTTGAACTGGTGGCCCTGGCGGCCTCTGAGCAGCACGGTGGGCGTGCCTATAGTGAAGCCACGCGCTGGCGTCTGCCCAATAGCGAGATGCCCGCTGAGGTCGCGTCCCTGCCAGTGGTGGCCTGTCGTCCTGAGGCGTTACCAGGCGTCAAGGTTGTGTTCTCGGCCCTGCCGGGCGAGGTCGCGGGTGATATTGAGGAGGCCTTTGCCCACGCAGGCGTGGCGGTCTTTAGTAATGCTAAGAACCACCGCATGGCTCCCGATGTGCCTCTGCTCATCCCTGAGGTAAATGCGGATCATATCGCGGCTATCGCCTTCCAGCGCAAGGAGCGTGGCTGGCCTGGCTTTATTATTACCAATGCCAACTGCTCGGCGACCCCTCTAGTCATGGCTCTAAAGCCATTGCAGGAGGCCTTTGGTGTGCGTAAGGTGCTCCTGACAACCTTGCAGGCCATCTCGGGTGCTGGCTATCCTGGCCTGCCTTCCTATGACATCCTCGATAATGTCATCCCCTATATTGGGGGTGAGGAGGAGAAATTGGAGAGCGAGACTCGGAAGATGCTTGGCTCCTGGCAGGAAGGCCAGGGCTTTGTCGATGCCCCTCTGGCCGTTAGCGCGCATTGTACGCGTGTCTCTACACGTGAGGGCCACCTGGAGTGCGCGAGCGTCGAACTGGAGCGCGAGGCAAGCCCTGAAGAGATTATCGCGGTCTGGGAAAGCTATCGCCCCCTGCCACAGCAGCTGGACCTCCCAAGTGCTCCTGAGCAGGCGCTGATCTATCGGCGCGAGGTTGACCGTCCCCAGACAGTGCGTGATCGCGACGCTGGTAAGGGGATGAGCGCGGTTCTGGGTCGGCTCCGTCCCTGCCCGATTTTTAGCTACAAATTCGTGGTGCTGGGACACAACACCATTCGTGGCGCGGCTGGAGGCTCCGTGTTAAACGCGGAACTCTGCTATGCACAGGGACTTCTGGCTAATCTCTAAAACTCCTCTTTTTGCGGACACTCAGTCTTAAGGAGCCAGCTAGCTAGCTGGCTCCTTTGCCGTACCTTTCTTGACTTTTCCACTCATTGTTGTCCCAGTATAGCCGCTCGTCCCGCCCCGGTGCTCCCTGTTGTATGTGCCGCGACCATAACGGTGATAAAGGTGTTGAAGCTCTCTGCACGCTCCGTTTCCAAGTGCATAAACCAGGCTGGGATGGATGCTGGCTCCTGCCGTTGGGAGCGGCGTACCCACTGGCGCAGTAAGCCATAGCTGGTGGCATAGGGCAGGTAGCGGTCAAAGAGGCCAGGCTCTACGTTCATATGTGCCTTAGTGCTTATGGCAAGCAAGTAATCGCTAAAACTGCGGCCGGCCTGCGCGGCCTCGGCCCCTCGATCGCTCAGGGGAGAATAATACAACATAATGAAGAATGATAGCGTGCTGACGGCAAGCAGGCCCAGGGCGGGAAAAATAATTGGCCAGATGACCGAAGTTGAACCTACAAGCAAACTGGCGATAATACCTACCAGGGAGAGCAAGAGGAGCACCAGGCTCCCGCGCCCGAAGCGCTGGCGTATCTGCTGGCGTTCGGGGTCGAGGAAGCCGTGCGCCTGTAGTTCAGCTCGTAGCGGCGTGGTGAATGCGTTAGCCTGGCGTTTATACACTTTCGAGAGTTCGCTGAGTGGTAGCTCGGTTTGTTCTATGCCGAAGAGCACGTTAAGGAGTCCCCGTTCCGAGGCGGAGAGTGCGCCTGCGTAGGGCTGTTTCCTGAGCGCAAACATTTTATACTGTGTAGATTTGGGTGGGGGAACTTCGGCAAAACTGAGCGCCCCTTTCTGCGCCAGGTCAAAAAGCGTGGCAAGCACCTGCTTCCAGCCTGGATTGGGATTGACCGCCAGTAGCATCCCACTGAGCGCGGGCGAGAGGTCCCTGGGTGGCTCGGTAAGAGTAGAGCTACTCAACGAGGTGCGACGGCGATATTTCCAGCCCAGGAAACCAACCAGCACCGAACCAAGCAGGGCGACCAGGCCGCCCAGTAGAAGCATGGGTGTCCAGAGAGCGTTTGTTGTCATTCTTTTTCCCTAATAGTGGTAGTGAATACGTGCTTTTTTGAGTAGCATAGCGTGCATAGTTCTAAAGTGCAAGCGTGCTTTAAGGTGCGAAAGAAGAGTGCTGAGGTGGCTGGGCATCTGCCCAGCCACCTCAGCACTCTTCTTTACTAACATCGGCAAGGATGTGAATGGTTTGTGACTATGAAGTTTTCATGGCCTTGACGAGTGCGGGAACCAGTTTATCGGCTTTGGGTGTGCCCAGGCCGGTGACGGGATCCCAGCCTTTGATGGCAGGATAGCCTCGGACACGGGCGCCCTGATTGGTATTGTCGCCCAGGATGACATCATTGAAGAGGTGATCATACTGATCGGATGCCGCCAGCTTATACAGCGTCGGGTTGATAAAGCCCAGCGGGTGACCCGCAGCCTGGTTGGCGAGCGCCATGATCGCGGCCCAGAGAGGCGCACTGGCGCTGGTGCCTCCAGCCATATTCCAGTTGCCCTTGCGGTAGAAGGCCAGGCCACTATAGGGATCAGCATCGCCTGAGACATCGGGAACACCACGACGTCCTTGTAGCTGCTGCTGAATACTGGCTGACAAGCCCTGCTGAAAATCGGGGGCTTTAAAGAAGAGGCTAAAGCCGCCTCCACTCCCACTCCAGGCTTGCTCGTTTGCTCCGGATGTGTTGCCAGCTTTGCGGTTGACGGTTGTTCCTCCCACAGCGGTTACCCAGGGAGAAGAGGCGGCAAAACTGGTCGCGGGCACGTTGCCCATCTTCTTGTTATCGTCCGCGTAGTCGGTCGCGCCCTGGTCGCCAGAGGAGTTAAAGTAGGTGATGCCCATCTTAGTGGTTCCCTTTTGTAAGAGGGTATCCCATTGTTGAAGCTCTTGCTGGCCTGCGCTGTCTTTGAGCGTCAATTCGGAGGCACCCCAGCTCTGGGAGACAATAGAACCAAGGTTGTGGTCCATCACATATTGCTCAAGCGCGCGGAACTCGGGCAGACCAAAGGTGCCCTCGGTCTCGGCTACCGGACTCACCAAAACGACGATTTTGGCTTCGGGAGCCATGGCATGGATAATCTGTACATCCAGGGTGGTCTCATCGCCCCAGCCATCTTTGTCACCGTGGGGATCCTTCTCGGGTACATTAAGAGGCGCAATGACCTCGAGATTGACGGGTGGGAGGCCAAACGTTTTGTCGAAAACGTCCATGTCTGCCTTCAAAGTAGGGCTGCCGAAGGAGACGATATCGATAATCGTCTGCCCTTTTCCCGTGAAGCCCTGATCGATCAGGGATTGGATGCCGTAGACCTGGCGCATGCTATAGGGCGTCAGGCAGCTTGAGATGCGCGCAAGTGGTTTGGGACAGGTCGTACTCACGTTGGTGAAGCGATTTTTTCCCGTGGCGGAGGTATCGCCCTGCCCTGAATTCGATGTACCCGTGGTGCTTACGGGATACTCACAGGAGAGCAGCATGAAGCTTAAAAGTAGCAAGATGCAAGCGCCTCGTAGTTTTGATAGTCGCATGACTCCTCCTATTTTGTGGTCGCGGCCAGATTGCGAAGTAGTGAAGATCCTTTGGGGGTGCCCAGTCCTGTAACTGCGTCCCAGCCGGGGACCGCTTGAAAGCCCTTGACGTTTACCGTCTCTCCACCTTTGGTGCTCTGGTTACTATTGTCCCCAAGTGTCACATCATGAAAGTTTTGTTGCTCTCCCGTCCCCTGGCCCAGGCTGTAAAGCGTCGGATTGATAAAGCCGAGGGGATGGCCCGCGAGCTGATTGGTGATGGCCATAAGTCCCGCCCATGTAGGTGTGCTCGCACTGGTTCCACCCGTCAGCGACCAGTGCCCATTGTAGTAGAAGCTCATGCCCGTAGAGGGATCAGCATTCGCAGAGACATCAGGTAGCCCGCGCTGTCCACCAGATTGCGTCTGTATGGATGAAGGCAGGGCTTTTTGATAGTCTGGCTGCGTGAAAAATTTGCTAAAGCCGCCCCCGCTTCCAGGCCAGGCGCGCTCTATAGTTGCGTCTTGACTGCTGGCAAGGGTTGTTCCCCCCACAGCCGTTACCCAGGGAACGTCGGCGGGAAAGGTCACATTGCGTGCATTAACGAGCTTCGTTGAGTTCAGGTCCGCGAAATCGGTCGCGCCCTGATCGCCCGCCCCCACAAAGATCGTCCAGTGATCTTGCAGGGTTGCTTGTTTGTAAAAGTCCGCGTAGCTTTTGATGAGCTGCTGCCCAGCCTGGTCGGCAAGAGTAGCCTCAGATGCGGCCCAGCTCTGAGAAAATATCTGCCCCAGGTGATGATTGACCGCGTACTCTTCGAGCCGCTTAAACTCGGGCAGTCCTTGCACGCCCTGCGTCTCACTCACCGGACTTGTCATCACGACGATATTGGCCTCGGGGGCCATAGCATGGATGAGCTGCACATCCAGGGTTGTTTCAGTTGCCCAGCCCACCATGTCAGAGTCCTGTGCGTTGAACGGCACGATTCCTAGTGGTGAGAGGATTTGCACACGGGATTGGGGTAGCTCAAATTGCCGGCTGAACGCATCCAGGTCTTTTTGCAATGTGGGACTGCCAAAGGAGACAATAACCACAACTGTCTGACCTTTTCCGGTGAATCCCTGTTTGGTAAGAGATTCTACATCATATGCCTGGCGAAGGGTATAGGGGGTATGGCATCCCTGATAGTTTGCAAGCTCTGCCGGACAGGTGGTGATGGCCTGGTCTACAAAGCCTGGTACCGCTGATGGCTGAGAACTGGCTGTCACGGTCCCTCCATCCATACTTTTTGAGAAACCAGCAGTTGTACATGCTGCCAATAAGAAGACGAGAAACAAGAACAGTATGTAGCGACGCACGCGGGAAATCATTGTTTTTGAGTACTCACTTCCTGAAAACCTTGCCACGTATAAAAAAATTGACCACCCTTCTTATTATATCCTACAACCTTTAGCTTGACCCGCCCTCAGCGCGCTTCCCTCTCTTGTGACTCTATCTGTATTTCTATAAGCGTTTTTTTAGAGGATTTCCATGCATTTGCTGAGTTTTAGCTTATGGTTGAGAAGCTAACAGATATTAGGACTATAGGCCTACATATACGAAGTCAACTTGACCCTTATGGAGATACTCGGGTAAAGTCAAAAAAGATGCTGAAGGGCTGGGATGTTGGGTAATAGAAAAAAGCAGCGCGTTTTGAAGAGTGAAGGAAATATTGTATGTCGTCTACGGATCAGAAATCAGAGAAGTTTACGCAGCAGCGCAACGATAACAGCTCATTCTTGTCAAACAGCGCAAGGAATGAACCGTATGTAGAGCAAGCCGCTTTCCCCGAGCGTCCCGCTTCAACAGATGCGTATTCCAGAGACTTCTTTGCACCCGGTGAGGCTCCCTATTTTCATACCGGGTCTATGCCTGCCCCACAAGCTAGCGGTGCCTTATTTGATACAGGTGCCAATCCTCGCGCGACGCGTCAGCTCTCTCTTGATGTGCAGAGCAGGACTGGCCAGTTTCCAGTCACCAAGAGCAATACCACTGCCTTGCGCGTCCCGGTCGTCATCGCGGGTTCTGGCAAGCCTTCAAGTGGTATGCGACCCCCTAAGGGAAGGCGCATGGTGGTGCATATCGCAGTCACCGCGCTGTTAATTTGTATTATGGCAGGTACCCTATTGGCGGTCAGTGCGACCCAGGCTCCCGCGCAGATAGGTCCGAATGGCATTGCCAAATCCCTGAGTAACCTCTTTGATAATAAAGGCGACAATAGTGCCTCGTTGCCTGCGCAGGCGGCTACAGCTACAGCGGTAACGCAGGATGGCTTTGATCCGGGGAACAAAACATATGCAGGTGTGACCAACACGGGCCCAACGCTTGGAGATAGCACGAGTAATCACTTCTTTCAGGGTCAGTGTACCTATTGGGCTGCCTATCGCTTTCACCAGTTGCACGGCGTCTGGGTGCCCTGGTATGGTAATGCCTGGGAGTGGGCTGGTCAGGCTAGCGCCTATGGCTGGAAGGTCTCTTCTATGCCAACTGTTGGCGCCATTATCGTCCTACAACCCGGCGTACAAGGGGCGGGCGGTTATGGCCACGTCGCGATTGTTGAGTCGATAAATGCCAATGGAACGGTGCATACCAGTAACTATAACTGGTACGCTAACGGTGGAGGCTTTGGCATTCTCTCCTACTGGGATTTCTCCTATCCCAGCTCAGGTGTCTCTTTCGTCACCTTATAGGAATAGTCGCAAGATGTAGCCAAGCAAGAAGAGGGGACTGGCAGCTTAGCCAGTCCCCTCTTCTTGCTTATGCGCTTCTCATCGTTCCTGCCAGTGCTCTAGTAGGCCGCGATAGTGGGCGACCATGCGTTGATGGTAATTGATGCTGGTTTCCGGGTCTCGTGCCAGGGCCGCCTCATGTTGTTTGAGAAGGAAGCGAGCGGCTGCCAGGGAACGTGGGGCGACGCGCATACGCCGGACGTGTTCTGCCGGGATGGGTTTCCAGGTAGGATCTTCGCGCCAGTTGATATACGGGCAGTTGCGACAACGGCTCGCGCAGCAATAGCCGCGACGGATCAAAAAATCGCGTGTCGCAATATATAAACCTTCCTCTGTAACGATCCAGTCACCGGTATTATATGTGGTCATGGGCGCGTCTATCCTTGTCTATCAGTCTGGTCAAGTGGTTACTCGCATCATATGCGTGGCACCATGCGTCGTTGTTTCGTATTGTAACACCGATCTACAACCAGGACGCGCTAGAGCCTATTAATCCTAGGAGGTATGAATGCCTCTTTTTTGGCGTGTCTTCGCGCCTGCAACCCGTAAGGAAATAAGATGTGTGGTGGTCTGCTGGCTGGAGCCAGCAGACCACCACACATCTTATTTCCTTACGGGAAGATATCAGGAGAGGCGCTCAATGATCATGGCGTTGGCCATCCCGCCACCCTCGCAGATTGTCTGGAGACCATAGCGGCCCTCGCGGCGCTCTAACTCGTGCAGCAAGACGGTGGTCAGGCGCGCACCTGAGGCTCCCAGGGGATGGCCTACGGCAATCGCACCTCCATTGACATTGACCTTATCCAGGCTGGCCCCGGTCTCGCGTTGCCATGCCAGGACAACGCTGGCAAAGGCCTCATTAATTTCTACCAGGTCCATCTCGTCCAGGATCAGATTGGCTTTCGCCAGCACTTTACGCGTGGCGGGAATGGGCGCGGTAAGCATGTAGATGGGGTTGTCGCCCGCGAGGGAGAAGGCGACGAAGCGCGCGCGTGGCGTATAACCCAGGTGCTCGGCCACACTACGTTCCATGATGAGGACGGCGGAGGCGCCATCGCTAATCTGGGAGGAGTTTCCCGCGGTGATACGTCCATTGGTCTGGAAGGCTGGCTGTAAGCTCGCCAGTTTCTCCAGGCTGGTATCGGCGCGAATGCCTTCATCCTTGCTAAAAAGAGCGGCTGCGCCATCGGCCTGGTGCATGGGTACCGGAACGATCTGTGAGGTGAAGTAGCCTTCGGCTGTGGCTCGTGCCGCTCTCCGATGGCTTTCAAGACTATACGCATCGAGCTCTGCGCGCGAAAGCTCCCATTTTTGCGCAATCAGGTCGGCGCTAATGCCCTGGTGAACGAGCTTATTATCATAGCGCGCTTTCATCTGGGGCCCAAAGGGCGCTCCTGGTCCCTGGCTGGAGGATCCCATAGGTACCCTGGTCATGGATTCGACACCACCCGCGATAACGATATCATAGGCACCGCTTAT
Organism: Ktedonobacter sp. SOSP1-52; assembly: GCF_016587395.1. NCBI lineage: Bacteria > Bacillati > Chloroflexota > Ktedonobacteria > Ktedonobacterales > Ktedonobacteraceae > Ktedonobacter > Ktedonobacter sp. SOSP1-52. The sequence continues at coordinate 2,073,343 of NZ_BNJH01000002.1, read as the reverse complement.
GACGCCCTGGGCCGCGAAGTGAATGGCCTGCTGGCTGGAGCCACACTGTCTATCGACCGTCGTACCAGGAACACTCTCGGGAAAGCCTGCCGCCAGCGCCGCGTTACGTGCGACATTCAAGCTTTGCTCTCCGACCTGGCTAACGCAGCCAACAATGACATCCTCAATAAGTGAACTATCGAGCCGGGTGCGCTCGATGAGTGAGGCAAGCACATGTCCCAGCAAATCAACGGGGTGCCAATCCTTGAGCTGTCCATTGCGTCTTCCAATGGGAGTGCGGATGGCTTCAACAATAACTGCATCTCGCGACGCCTGAATGGTCATGAACGCATCCTCCTGTGTGCTACATTGCACAGAACAAAATGCACCAGCCTTCGACGCTTTTGTGTATGGCAAGGGCGAGACTGGATGATGGTACGCTCTACGGGCAAAAATAAGATGCATAGAAGAGAGAGCAATGCTTCTTGGACTTCAAATATACAATAACACAAATGCGATCTCCTTTGCTGGAGATGAGGGTCGTGTTTGCTATACTGAGTTGACCGATAGACGAGGATTTACGTGTATTTGCCGTGAGCATAGTGGGAGGAAGCAATGCAACAGTTTTTTGAGCGAGCCGAGCAGATTGTAAGAGACCGGGACCATGGCTCACGCTGGTTGGTGCGTGAAGCGGTGCTCCTGCTGCGCAGTCTGGCTATGGAGCAGTCTATAAACCCGCAACAACAGGTGGAGACGCTCTTTGCGGTGGGGCGCAGGCTGGCATTTGCGCGGCCCGCGATGTCGGCCTTGCCCAGCGCGGTCAGCCGTGTCCTATGCTCTACCCATGGGCCAGAGACTGATGTTGCGGTTATCGCGCAGAAGGCGACAGACTTTCTGGAAGCATATGACGCGGCTATCAAGCAGATTGTAGAGCATGCACGACCAGCTCTCCATGGAAATGTCCTGACGTGTAGCCTCTCGCATACGCTGGTTGAGGCGTTGGAGGCATGTCGTGAGCGCGTCGAGCAGGTCTATGTGCTGGAGGGGCGTCCACGCTATGAAGGCCGAACGATGGCGCAGCAACTGGCCCTGGCGAACATTCAGGTGACCTTGCTAACGGACGCCCAGGCCGCGATTTTTCTCCCCCAATGCCAGTGTGTGGTGGTTGGTGCGGATAGCCTCCTGGCGGATGGCACCGTGTTGAATAAGGCTGGAACCGCTTTGCTGGCCTGGGCTGCTCAGGGGTACCAGGTGCCTTTGTATGTGTTATGTGAAACCCTGAAGATTTCGTCCCGGCGTTGGAGCGATGACCTGGCGCAATTTGCGGAGAGAGCGCATTTGTTGGAGGAGAAAGAGGCCAGCGAGGTCTGGGATCAGCCTCCAATCGGGGTGACGGTGCGTAATTATTACTTCGATGCGACGCCTGCAAAGCTGGTTCGTGGCTGGCTGACGGAGCGTGGTAGCTTAACTGTGCCAGAGATCGCCAGCATTGCTCACGAGACGCAGCAGGCCATACACATGCTTGAGCAGAGATAGAGCTTATGACGCACCTTTTTTTTAGCTACTCCTGTAGTCCTATTTATTTGGTAAAATAAGGAGATAGCTGTATTCTGATATACAGAACGCCACTTATTTTAGCATGCATTTATCGCGTAATTATAGTATGCACTTTGTAGAGATGGGGATGTGGATGAAGGAGAGTGCTGTGGAGAACCCACAAAAACAGCCGGAGAAAGCCGAGGCTACCCAGGAAGAACATCAACTCAAGCCAGTGAATGCGGAGACAATCTCGATCATCCGTAGTAATACACCGCGACCGCTCAAGGTCGGACCTGGCTTTATTATTTCAGAGCAGAGGCTGCCTGCAGGGCTTCCTCTCTCGTCACTGTTTCCCGCCAGTGCGCCAGGAGCGCCTCCGCTTCCCGAAGAGATGGCTCCTCTGGATGAGCAAACTCCTCTTAGCTCACAACCCGTGCCTGGAGCACATGAGCAAACAGCATCGGTTATGGAAGATAATCAGGAGTTTGTCTGGCTCTTTGAGTATGCGTTGGAAATGGATGCAACGATGCTCAATAGTCCAGAGGGACTGAATGGGCAGGCCTTGCTCTATGGACCCGCGGTACTCAAGGGCTATCATATTCTCTTTGGTATGACTCCTGGCGATGGGAACAATGGGGAAGGCAATAGCCGGACCATCGCGACAGTCGTTCCGGGTTCTGGCAGAGAAAGCGAGGTCTGGGGCGTCCTCTATCGTGTCCCACGGAGCCTGACCCTGCGTAGCAGCAGCGCGCCTTCGCTCTTGGACGCGGTCCATGGAGCCGTTCCGCCTCATCAACTCTTTCATCCAGTCAAAGCGACAGTCCATGAGACGTATCGTGGCCGTGATGTATCCTGCATTGTCTATATTGCAACCGAGCGGGTGCGCCAGCAACTGCGTGTATTTTCGCCCTCGTCACACCCAGTCGGTGCGGCATTTGTGCAGCGCGTCGCCGCCATTGCACAGCACCAGAAGCTACCCGAAGCCTATCTCAATACCTATCTCTTACCACTCGCGGCGCCAGTGAGCATGCCAGAGCGTCCATCTGAGCGCTCGTTTCTGGGTGTGCCTCTCCCAGTGACAAAACTCAACTCACAGACCGTCCCCTCCCCTGTGACATCGCCGAGTCTCTATTCCTCGGTACCCCCCTTCTCGCAAGCCAGAATGCCTCAGCCTCCGCAGATGGCATCCTGGTTTGTGGGTTTTGCCTGGTATCTCTCGGCGCTCTTTCTGGGTGTGCTTTTCTGTGCCTTCTGTCGTAGTTTTAGCCCGGGAAGCGCGTTTCTTGTCGATAATGCGACCCTGTTAGGGGTTCCCTGGCTGGTGTTTGTATATGGCCTGTTGGGGGGCTGTATAAGCTGCCTTATTTCGCTTGGCCGATTGTCTCAGCGCTCGATGGCATTGCTCACTATGCGCCAGGATTCTATGGTCGTAATTATTACCTGGTTTGCGCGTCCATTTATTGGGGCTGTGTTGGGCCTCCTTGTATATCTGTTTCTGGACAGTGGTCTCTTCCAGTTTGAGGGGGTGCTGACGACGCATCCCGATATCGCGTTTTTGTGCGCGGCCCTGGCCGGTTTGTGTGAGTATAAGCTATTCCACACCAGGCGTCTGCGGTAGCGCGATCCAAGGTGAATTTGCGTATAGCTCCCGCTGGGTCGTGGAATACTGGTCTTGTTGTACCTGTGTTTGTATGGCCTATTGGGGAGTACAATGAAACATGTAGAAGATAGTTTTGGCGAATATGACTCTCACTCTATTTGGGCTTTAGTATGTAAACAATGCACATGGAGGGAGCGGCATGCCCACGTATATTAGCCTGGTGAATTTGACTGAGCAAGGTTTTCAGGAGGCCAGAAGTGCCCCTGAGCGCCTCCAAGCCTTCGAGACAGCTGTGCGGGAGGTCGGAGGGAGGCTTGTTGGTTTTTATCTCGTGATGGGACAGTATGATTATATCGTCATCACCGAGGTCCCAGACGATCAGACCGCTACGCGCCTTATCTTAGGTACCATTGCCCAGGGCAGCATGCACACACAAACTATGCGGGCTTTCCCTCGTGAGGAGTTTGAACAGATTGTGCGTGGCCTCTATTAGTTAGACTCTTCACCAGGCTTGTAGGGTCCATGCTGGCATGGACTGCGTCTCCCAGCAGATGGTTACTGGGCTGCGGGGCGAGGGAGTCCATGCCAGCATGGATCCTACAAATCTTATGCACTTGCTCTACTCGTGAAGGTCTGGACCCTGGAAGATGGCGCGTACCAGGCGTTCAGGATCATGGCGTGCCAGGGTGTCACCCTCGAAGTTGAGCTGCTCAGTGGTTATATTGGGTACCAGTTTGCTAAGGCGATTGTGATCGACGCTCACTGGCTCGCTTCGCTCCTCCAAATATTTGGCGCGCAGGTCTGGAGAAAAGGTTCCGGTATTGACGATAACCCGGTCGACACGCGCTCCCAGGTAGCGATGAATTTCATTGACAAAATCTGAGGCCTTATAGCCATCTGTTTCGCCATGCTTGGTCATCAGGTTGCAAACATAGACCTTCTCGGCTTCCGACTCACGAATGGCTTTGGCAATATCAGGCACCAGTAAATTGGGGAGGAGGCTGGTATAGAGGTCGCCCGGGCCAATAATGATGGTGTCTGCCCGGCGAATGGCGCGAATGGCCTGGGGGCAGCCCGCCACGTTCTCAGGCATGAGGCGCAAGCGATGAATAGGAGAGAGGTCGGTGAGATTCTTCTTGCCTCGTGTGTCGATGACCGTCTCACTACAGATGGTGCTTCCATCTTCCAGGTCGGCGCAGAGCGTGGTCGGTTCGAGGGTAACTGGTACGACATTGCCCGCTGTCCCCAGTAACTCCTGGGTGTCTTCAATTGCGAGTAACAGGTTGCCACCGTTGATATCTTGCAAGCCTTTGATAATCAGGTTTCCCAGGCTATGACCACTGACCCCTCCCTTGGCCTGTTCCTGCGTTCCCTCGTCATCTCGCTCAAAACGATGCATGAAGACTTCACGCCAGAGGGCACCATGACGCGCCAGCGCTACCAGGGACTGGCGGAGATCGCCCAGAGGAAGTTGCCGGTGAAACTCGTCCATAAGCATACGCGAACTACCACCACTGTCGGACATGGTCACAATCGCGGTGATATTGAAGGGGTATTTTTTCAGGTGGGATAACATGGAGAAGGTGCCTGATCCTCCCCCAATCGTTACAACCCGCCGCCCTTCAAAACGATCTCCCAATTGATAATAGCCTTGCATCGCTCGTCTCCTGGGGCTGGTTCTTGCAGCATTCTCTTCTGGTTGCTGTGTATCGTCTGTATACATGGTTATAATATCCGGTTTCTATACTGATTCCTCGCTTGCGGAGGAAGTGAGTTGCGTGCTTCTGTCTATGTGGGCCTCTATGTGTCAGTCTGTATACTTGCTCCTCAGTCTATCACGACCCTTGACGTCCTGCAAGGAAGCAGCAGCCAACTAAATGCAGAATCGGTGTAGATACTGTAAGTCCTACGTTCTTGTGTAAAAGTAAATATTAGATTATACTGTGTGTAACGGGAATCTCTCTATCACTTTGTGGGCGCGGTGTTAGAGATGTAAGATCTCCCGTTTGTATTTTATTACCCCCTTTTATTGTAGTCTTTTGTTAGAAAATACTTACTCCTTCTCATAGAAGTGTGTTATAATTCCACATATTTTTGTGTAGAAGAGAGGCGCTCATGACGAATAACCTGGATACGCAGTTAATATTGTATCGCGCTCATCTACAATTAGAACAAGGGCAACACGAGAGTGTGTTTGAGATCTTGCAGAACTGTGTTTCCCAGGATGACAAACAGCAACAGGAAGTTACCTATCTCTCAGGTTGGGCCTATGTGTTGGGCAAGCAATGGGGCGAGGCTGAGCGTATGCTCTCGCCAATGCTAGATGCACAAACGCAAGAGTTCGGTCGTACTATTCAGTTAGAGCGAGAACGTATCGCGTTTTTCTTGCTTGTTCTGGGACTGGTAGCCAATTACCTGGCGCTCTATGAGGATGCCTCGCTGCACTTCTCCACGTGTTTAAAAGTACTGCATGTCCGGAGGATTCACCTGCCCAAGGTGCGGATGCAAGCGCGTTATGCGCTGGGAATGGCCAATCTCTTGAAGGGGCAACCCCAGGCCGCACTCCAGTGCTTTACTGAGACGCTCAAGCTCTGCCAGCATTACCAGGAAACGGAAATGCCCGCTCGTGTATATCATGGCCTTTGTGAAGGCTACCAGGCTATTAGCGCGTATGAGCAAGCCTATGAAGCCGGGCAAGCCTCCCTACTCCTCTATCAGCAACACTCCGATCATCAGCAGTGCGCCTCATTGCATCAAGCACTTGGACAGATCTGCTTCCATCTCGAAAAGTATCGTGAAGCGCGCGAACACTATACTCAGGCGTTACAGGTGGCGCAGGAGATGCAAGATCTCCTATTGCTAACCACTAATCATGCCCTGCTGGCTGAATTATGCCTGGCTGAGCGCAGATTAGAGGAGGCCAGACACTATAGCCAGCTCGCTATGGTGCATGTTGAGCAACTGAGCAATCCTGCTATGCAGAGTAAGGTCTACGTGGCAATGGGGAGGGTGAGCTGCGAGGAAGCGATGCATATGGAGAGTGAGGCACAGAGGAGCCTGCTGGAGACCACAGTCACTTATTTTAAGCAGGCACTTGAGGGTTTGAAGCGCATCCAGGCGCATCAGGAGATGGCAAATCTCTACAGTTTACTGGCGCAAACGTTAGAGATGTTGGGGCGTGAAGAAGAGGCGTTATTGTGCTGGCGCTCGGGCTTTAAGGTCTTGCAGGAGTAGCCCGACGCTGCTGAGGCACGCGTGCTTCAGCAGCGTCGGTTGCCTATTCCGCCTTCAGGCGTAGCAGCATGATGCTATGCCAGAGGTTCCATATGCCAAAGAGCAAAATGGCGAAGGTGGTCAGCGTGGCCTGCCCCGTCGAAGGCGCGCTGGCGACGCCAACCGCGCTTCCGCTCAACAGTGCTGCGACTGCCAGGGCCATATAGCTAAACCAGAGCCAGTTGCCAGGCCAGAGGCGCTTACCTGCGCGGGCAATCATAGCACCAAAGAACATGGAACTGATGGCAATCAGGCCAATGCTAATGGTATTGGTCGTAATGGTAAAGATGGCATCAAACGTCCCTATGTTGGCGGGCGTTTCTCCCGTTTGCATAAAACCATGGCTGGCGTTCAGGAGATAAATGGTTCCCAGGACTGTTCCAAGCACAAATAAAGCGATTCCAGCTGTTCCCGTCCAGACCGCAATGATCGCGAAGCCCTTGCCCCGCCAGGCAAATTCAGGCATCGTGTTCTCTTCTGTTGCCTCTTTTTCAGGCTCAATTTCGTTGGCTTCGGCCTCTTCTTCAGCGAGCTCTTCTAGCTCTTCATTTTCTTCTAGCTCTATCTCGGCTTCGGCAATACTCTCCTCATCGGGCGAGCGGCCCAGGATTTCTTGCGCTACAATAATGCGATAGAGCGTATAAGGCATGGTGAAGAGAATGGCGAAGGCAATAGCGAGCAAGCCGCGATAAATAACAAAGAGCGGCGTGTGGTTGCCAAGCCAGAAGAGATAATCGTTGAGATGACCCATGGTACGAGTATCACTAAAGCCAGTGGGGTTCAGCACCAGCACCTGGTAGAGCGGAATTACTACCAGCAGGAGGAGCGAACTCACCAGGTAGTAGAATCCGTTAGTGCGTAGTCGTGCTAATAAGCTGCGCTTTCTCATGAGTGCCTAACCTTCTTTTTTCTTATGTCGCATCATAGAGTATCGCAGAAAAAAGCAATCTTCACAAGAGTTACTTCTGATCCGAAACAAGGAGTCTTTTATGCCACGTGATCTTCCATTGGGTAATGGCCACTTGCTTGTCAACTTTGATAAAAGCTATAACCTGCGTGATATCTACTGGCCACATGTCGGCCAGGAACTGCATACAGCGGGCGATATTTCGCATACAGGTATCTGGGTGGATGGGCAGTTTGCCTGGCTTGACGCGCCAGAGTGGCAGCGAGAGCTTCTCTATGAGAAAGAGACGCTGGTAACCCACGTCACGCTGGAGCATCCACGACTGCAAGTGCGCCTGGTGTGCACGGATGTGGTAGATTTTGATCGCCCCATTTTGATTCGGCGGATTGAGGTTACAAACCTGGCCGAGCAGGCGCGGAACGTCCGTCTCTTCTTCCACTACGATTGGCATATCTGGAACGACCGGGATGCCAATACGGTCTTTTACTACCCTCAACAGCAAGCGTTGATTGCCTACAAGCAGCAGGGCTATTTTTTGCAGAGCGGGCAGGTGGGCCAGGGGGAGCAATGCGTGATGGGCGTGAGTAGCTGGGCTACGGGTGTCAAAGAGGTAAATGGCGCGGAGGGGACCTGGCGCGATGCCGAAGATGGAGAGCTTGGGCGTCATGCTATCGCGCAAGGTTCTGTGGATGGCACCATTGCCCTCCACCTGCCAACCATCCAGGCAGGAAAGAGTGAGCTTGCCTATCACTGGCTCGCGGTCGGCTCAGATCTACCTGCGGTTGTACGGCTCGATCAACTCGTGCGTGAGCGTGGTGCTGAAGGCCTGCTTGAGCGTACGCGTAACTACTGGTTGTGCTGGGTGAACAAGGAGGGACAGGTCTTCGCGGACCTGTCACCAGAACTGGTTGACCTCTATAAACGTAGTTTGCTGGTGCTGCGCACGCAGATTGACGCAGGCGGCGCGATCATGGCGGCCAATGATGCGGACGTCCAGCATTACAATAACGATAGCTACTCCTACATGTGGCCACGAGATGGCGCCCTCGTCGCCAATGCCCTGAGCCATGCGGGCTATGGCGAGATTACGCGTAGCTTCTTTGACTTCTGTGCCGGCGTGCTGACGGAGGATGGCTACCTGTTGCACAAATATAATCCAGATCGCTCCTGGGGCAGTAGTTGGCAGGCCTGGGTCGATGACGAGGGAAAGCCCCAACTCCCCATTCAGGAGGATGAAACGGCCCTGGTGATCTATAGTCTCTGGCAGCACTACCTTTGTTTTCGCGATGTCGAGTTTGTAGCTCCGCACTTTCGTTCCCTGATCGTTCCCGCAGCCGATTTTCTCGTCTCCTACCGCGAGCAGACGACGGGCCTACCTGGTGCCTCCTTTGACCTATGGGAGGAGCGGCGCGGCATCTTAGCCTTTACCAATGCCGCGGTCTATGCTGGCTTGCAGGCGGCGGCCAAATTCTCTAGCTTCTTTGGCGAGAAGGACCTGGCGGCCAAGTATCAGGCGGCAGCCGAAGAGATCAAAGCAGCGACCATCCAGCATTTCTGGGATGAGCAGCGAGGGCATTTTGTGCGTATGCTTGTTGTTGAGCAGGATGGTATCATCCGCAAGGATGCCACGCTGGACAGCAGCCTGTGTGGCCTCTTCCTCTTTGGGATGCTGTCGTTGGATGATCCCCAGTTGCGTGCGACGATGCAGGCCCTGGAGCAGGTTCTCTGGGTGAAGACCGAGGTGGGTGGTATGGCCCGCTACGAGAACGATTACTATTATCAAGTTACACACGATATGGCTCAAGCGCAAGGAAACCCGTGGTTTATCTGCACCCTCTGGTTGGCTCAGTATCGCATCGCCTGCGCGCAATCGCTCGATGCCTTGCACCAGGCGCTCCCCTTGCTAGAGTGGGTACACAAGCACGCGCTGGCCAGTGGTATCATGGCTGAGCAGGTTCACCCATTTCAGGGTGAGCCGTTGAGCGTCTCCCCGTTGACCTGGAGCCAGGCCGAATTTGTCATGACCATTCGCTGGTACCTGGGAAAATATGCGCGTTTACAGGAGAAATAAGATATACTGATGAGCAGACCGTGCTACAACGGTTCTGCCCACATATGCGTGTAAGAGTGAGGTAGCAAGCCGCGCCACTTCATTGATGAGGCATATGTGGAGACAATGTTTATCGTGTTTAGGGAGGGAAACCAGATGCCGCGCTGGCTATATTTCCTATTGCTCTTCGCTGTGATCGCGATAGGACTTGATCTTTTGCATATTGAACTTCCACCACTCCTGCTGTTTCTGATTGCTGCCCTGGGCATTGTGCCTCTGGCTGCGCTTATTGGACAGGCCGTTGAGGAGGTCGCCGAGCACACGGGTGAGCGCATTGGCGGACTGCTATTCGCGACCTTTGGCAACGCCACCGAGCTCATTATTAGTATTCTGGCCTTGCGCCAGGGTCTGGTCAATGTTGTCAGCGCCTCTATTATTGGGGCCATCCTGGGCAATGCGCTTCTGGTCCTGGGAATTTCCGTTTGTGTAGGAGGCTTTAAGCATGGGCGCCTGAAGTTTGAGACGCGCCCCGCGAGTCAGTATGCCTCACTCTTCGCACTCTGTATGGGAGGCTTGATTCTGCCTACTCTGGCCAGTTTTCAGGCTAAAGCCGTCCATTATGACCCTGCGATGGAGCATAATCTCTCGGATTACGTGGCCGTGGTGTTGCTCGTGGGCTACCTGGCGTCGGTGCTCTTCAGTGTCTTCCATGTAGGTGACAAAGCGGAGGAGGGCGAGGAGGAATTGAACGTGACTGTAGGCGCGCGTTCCATGGCCGCCATCTCGCGCTTGCTCACGTATCGGCACCACGTGATTCAGAGTGGAATCCAGGGGAAGACAGGGACACTGAAGAAGATCGATAGCGCCGTTGACGCTATTATGGAGCACGAGAAGGCGCGTAGCACCGTGACTGTCAAGGCGCAGGGGGAGTCAGAACAGGCTGGACAGAAGAATGGACAGCCTGCTACCACCCTTGATCCAGTTGCCGCCAACCTGGCTCATCCCGAGGCGAAAAAAGTGGAGACACAGGAGCATAAGCCGCCCCTGTGGCGTTCCTTGCTCTTGTTAGCCGCGGCCACAATAGGGGTGGCCCTCGTTTCTGAAATTCTTGTAGGCTCAATTGAGCCTGTAACGAAGACGCTGGGTTGGAAAGATGCCTTTGTGGGACTGGTCTTCTTGCCCCTGATTGGTGCCTTGCCCGAGTACTTTAATACCATTTCTATGTCGCTGGATAAGCGCATTGGAATGGTCCTGGCGGCCTCGGCTGGCTCTTCGATCCAGATCGCCCTGCTGGTGGCTCCGATCCTGGTGCTGATCAGTCTCTTTATGCCACAGCGCCTGGACCTGGTGTTTAGCGTGGTTGAACTCTCAGTACTGGGCCTGACGACCTTCTTGTTCAGCGAGATTACCAGGGATGGTGAGCTCGTATGGCTTGAAGGCTTGCTCTTGATTCTGCTCTTTGGCATGATGGCGGGGACCGTCTTTGTCTTCGGCGTTTAGAGTATGAAAAAAGGGCAGTGGAGAGGTCGCGACGCCTCCACTGCCCTTTTTCTCTGTTCTAGAAAGGGATGGTGAGGACGTCGTGGCCCTCACGGCCAGCTTGTACGAGTGGCGAGACGAAGAGTTCAACCGCGAAAGGCTGCTCATAGAGTGGATTGCGAAATTCGTCGGTGAAATGAACATAGAGGCGTTCACGGCGTCCAGCGACCGAGCTTTCAAAGGGCTGCATTGGAATCGTGACCTCAGCGGCGTAGCCCTTGCGTGGCACCTGGATATCGGCCTTTTGTACGACATAGGCCAGGCGCTGGACGAGGGTGGTGCGGATCTCGATATGTACCAGGTCACCCGCCGCGAGAGCACTCAGTCCACTGAGGGGAGTATCGGCGGTCGCCTCGTCAGGAATATGCGGCTCATCGCGTCCCATGATGCTGATGCGCAACGTATAGCTCTGATCTGGTTGGACACGTAGCGGAATCTCGATGAGGGCCGCGGCTGCGATATCACGGCGCTGAACACCCAGGATAAAGTGTTGCAATTGCTGGAGCACCGGGTGCTTGGCACTGGTCTCCCTGGCCTGTGTGCTCAGCGAACGAACGATGTGCGAGATTGCGGGCAGGAAGCGATCGTTGACGCGCTCGCGCACACGCTGCACCAACTGGTGCTCCTTGATTTTCGCTGGCAACGCGTTGGATGCTGGCAGGAGTGATTTCAGGTCGGCGACCAGGCCATTGTCGTTCTCCCCTCCGGCTGGTTTCTCGGGCTCGGGCTGGGAGGTCGAGGCTTCTTCTCGGTGTGGTTGTATCGCTGGTGCAGCCTTGGGTGTGGGCGGCAGGCTCAATGCCATTGTAGGTTGGGCATCGATGGCCTGCGTATCAATATCGGCGGTCGCCCTGGGTTGTCGCGAGAGCGCTGGCATACTGATGGTTTTCTCGCTACTAATGGTTGCGATCTGCTGGGTCTTGATATCCTCAATGGCGCTTGCGGAGGCTGTTGCCGCCTCGGTCGTTGAGTCCGCCGTGTGTTCGCTGGCGTTGGCCTCCGGCTTTGGCGGGACAGCGGCCCCTGGGACGGTCTTCTCTGGTGACTGTGATTGCGATTTGGGGTGAGACCGAACAATGACGGTGGCTTCGCTATCTCTCGGAATGATAAGCGTCTTCTCGCCCTCGCTGGTGGCAGCAGAGGTTGCCTCAGAGTTAGTACCGGGCGCTGTGATAGTTTGCCTCTGCGTCGTCTGCGAGAGCGCCTGATTCTCCTGGGCAATCTGGGCGCGCTTACGTGTCATACGGTTGGCGTTTTTCACTGGGCGCACGGGTTTGGTGCTCGAAGAGAGGTCGAGCAGGATCTCCGCGAATTCTTTGACGCTGCGAAAGCGTTTGGCTGGGTCTGTGCTCAGGGCCTTGCTCACGACCTCGTCGATCTTACTGCCAATCTGGGGATTGATCTCACGTGGCGAGGTTGAGGGGCGTTTTTTGCGCTGTGTGGCCTCGTCTGGCGCCGTCCCGGTCAGTAGGAGGTAGAGGATCGCACCCAGGCTATAGATGTCTGTGCTGTGATCATATTTGCCTTGCTGTGTCTCGGGAGCGCTGAAGGGATTGCGTGTCGTGACCTGAGTCGAGTCATCCAGCGCCGAAGCATCTAGCAAGTTCCGAATGGCGGCCGGAAGCCAGGAGACCATCAGGGCTGGCAGGCCATCATAGGCGTTACCATCCACCAGGATCGCGTGCGGATCGAGGTCGCCGAGAACAATATTTTGTTTATGCAGGCGTTCAACCACCTTGCTCAGGCGATAACCCCAGCTAATGGCCGTATCTTCATCGGGAAGCCCCGCTTCGCTTTCCAGGAGGTCATGCAGCGTCTGGCGATGTCGGGCCTCCTGTTTCTTCTCTGCGCCCGCGAAAGGCCAGTCCGCTACCAGGTAGAGGTGCTCCTGAAAGTAGCGCAGATCTATAGCAGAGGTTAAATCGGGGATGCGTTTCTGGCGTAACAACTCACACTCTTGCTGAGCGGCTTCAAGAGCTTGTTGTTGAGCGGCTTCATCGAGCGCCGAGAGATCGATATCGCGGATGATGACCTGGTGATGCGACTGATTATCCTGGGCGAAGAGGAGTTGCACCAGACCATTGCGATGAATGAGGGAGGTGATACGATAGCGCTCAGCGATATCACTCTGATCTATAGGGGTCATGGTTCTGACGGTTTTATCTATGCGCTGGCCGCAGGAGCCACAAAAAGTTGCGTGTGGGGGCAGGACCGCGTTGCAGTTATTGCAGCGCACAGTCGTAGGCTGTTTCTGGTCAGATGGAGTTTGTGTTACGCTCATGTTCCTCTACTACGCCTTTTTACTCTAGAGTTATCGTGCCTAAGAAAATTATAGCATACCAGGTATGTACCAGAAGCGTTATCAACAGCATGTCAGATGATATTTCGCGAAGGAGGCGCGCTATAATCGCCTGCTTGGCTCAGAAGTTGGCAAATATGCATGGCTATTGTGACACAATGAGAGTCTACAAACTAGTGTGTAGCAAATCTGGATAGAACGGGGACTACACAGAGTGATATAGGATAAACAGGGAAGTACCCGCTCTCCCGAATTTGCTGCACAAGCTGAAGGGCAGACCCCATAGTAAGTATACGTATGAGGCCGTAAAGTGGTTAAGCTTTCTCCCGCTATTATTAAGCATAGACGTATGGGGAAGCGAAATGTTTCTCCCTAAAAAGGTGGATCTTCTGGTGAAAGTGACATGCAATTGAGAGAGAAGGCGGTTGGTGACCCGTTTCTCCCCTTGTCATGACTCCTATGTTTTGCTAGAATCCCAAATGGGATAACAGGCACTCTTCCTCCCATGTGACGAGAACCGTTACCAGGAACGACGCAAGCGTTGTCAGTGCAAACCCTTGCAACAAGTATAGTCTCAAAGGGGTAGCAGATCCGGGTAATGGTGACACCATCTACCAGGAGCCTTTCGTGTAATGAGAGGTAAGAGGCTCACGCGGACGTGACCTCGTACAATGATGACCCCCAGGTGTAGGCCGTTTAGGGGTTTGCACTTGCCTGGCTAAGTAGAATACCTACTGGTATTCTACCGCTCGTCATGGGTGATACAATACAACTTATAGAGTACCAAATGGAATGTAATCTTCTCCTCTTGTCCAAGAACTGAAATTACGATCCGATATTACCCGGAGGTTTTTTTATGGACTTTGCCGCCCTTATGTTCTGGATCCTGGCAACGATCCTGGTGGTGGCGGCGTTGCTGGTAGTCAGCCTTCGTAACATTGTACACAGCGCGATTGCGTTGTTTTTTGTGTTTGTGATGGCTGGTGGTATTTATATCCTGCTCAACGCCGAATTCATCGCTATTGTACAAATTCTGATCTATGCGGGCGCGGTAACCATTTTGATCCTCTTTGCGCTGATGTTGACGCGCATTGGGGGGCTACAGCGCACAAATCCAGCGAACAGGCTCTGGTGGATTGCAGCCATCATCAGCGCCTTTGTTGGTGGGAGCATTTTGTACGGCTTATTCAATAGTGCGCTTGCGATTTCAAATACCAGCACTGGCGGGGGCCATCAACTACCTGCCCACATTAATAATGTTGTTGCGATTGGGCAATTGCTTTACAGCCCCACATCCTATAGCTACGTCCTGCCCTTCGAAATTGCCTCTGTGGTGCTGCTGGTAGCGATTGTGGGTGCGATTGTTATCGGTAGGGAGGATTAAGAGGCTATGCATCTGACGCTAAACCATTTTCTGGTACTGGGTGCCATCCTTTTTTGTATTGGGCTGTATGGCGCAATTGCCAAGCGCAATGCTATCGCAGTATTGATGGGCATCGAGGTGATGCTCAACGCCGTTAATGTCACAATGGTTGGTTTTTCCTACTTCAACCAGGTGCAACCCTACGCGAATTATCTGACCGGTCAAATCTTCGCTATCTTCATTATTACCGTAGCCGCCGCTGAGGCCGCTGTCGCGCTGGCGATGGTCATTGCCATCTACCGCAAACGTGACACAGTGGACGTGGGCGAAATCAACATGCTGAAGTTTTAGTGCCGTCCGGGTCGCAAAAGAGAAAGGAGTAGTGCGCCTCCCCTGTCCTGTAGGGTTGTGACTGTTCGCGCACGGTGTTAATTAGTATGGATTCGTTGTATACCTATTCCTGGCTGATCCTGTTTGCTCCGCTCCTGGCCTTTGTGGTCATCATCTTCGGTACGCGCGTCCTGGATCTCCTGGGTCGACCACGTGCTGAGGTGCCCGCAGGTGGGCATGGAGAACATGGGCATGCAGACGCAGCCCACGGCGGGGAGAGTCATGGTGGCCATGATGCACATGGCGAAGATGACGATGAAGACCCCAAAATTCCTCATCTTTCAGTCTGGGCCAAGGCAAGTGCCTATGCCGCGATCCTGATTATGGCCCTGGCCTGTGCTTATTCCTGGGTGCTGCTGTTTAACACGGCCATCCATCCTGAAGCGCTTCGTAATAGTCTGACGGTCTTCCAGTACGACTGGGTGGCCTTTGGCAATTTGAAATACCAGGTGGCCTTCCAGATTGATAATCTGGCAGTGACGATGCTGGTCGTAGTGACGACTGTTACCCTGCTGGTGCAGTTCTATTCTCAGGGCTATATGGAGAACTCGGCGGGTTATGCTCGCTTCTACTCCTACCTGTCACTATTTGCCTTTTCAATGCTGGTGATCGTCTTCTCCCGCAACTTCCTGGTCATTTTTACCGGGTGGGAGCTGGTAGGCCTGAGCTCATATCTGCTCATCGGCTTCTGGATCAATAAACGTGCCAAGCCTGAGGAGCAGCGTCCCTCGCCCGCGAGTGCTTCGCTGCAAGCCTTTGTTACTAACCGCGTCGGCGACGTGGGTTTCATCATCGGTATCATGATTCTCTTCGCGCATGCTGGCTCCTTCGAGTTCTCCCAGATCCAGGCTTCAACTGCAAGCATGGATAAGGGCCTGCTGGCAGTGGCGATGATCCTGGTCTTCTGTGGCGCGATCGGTAAGTCGGCGCAGTTCCCGCTGCACGTCTGGCTCCCCTCGGCGATGGAAGGTCCTACCCCTGTTAGCGCGCTGATCCACGCGGCAACCATGGTTGCTGCTGGTGTCTACATGGTCGCGCGTACCTTCCCGCTCTTCGCGGCCGCAGATCCTATTGCCTTCCATGTCGTGGCCTGGGTTGGTGCCTTCACGGCCTTCTTCGCGGCGACGATTGCCCTGGTGCAGTCGGACTTCAAGCGCGTGCTGGCCTTCTCAACTATTAGCCAGCTGGGCTATATGTTCGTTGGCCTGGGCGTGGCTGGTCCCGAGTATGGCGCTGGCCCTGGTATGTTCCACCTCTTCACGCACGCCTTCTTCAAGGCCCTGCTCTTCCTGGGTGCCGGTAGTGTGCTGCATGGTCTGCACCACGCGATGCACCGCGAGGTTCAGGATACGCGCCTGATGGGTGGCCTGGCAACGCGTATGCCGATTACGGCGGCCACGTGGTTAATCGCGACGCTGGCCATTTCGGGTTTCCCCTTCTTCTCGGGTTTCTTTAGTAAAGAGACCATCATTGGCCTGGCTTTTGACCAACACGACTGGTTCTCCTATATCCTCACGCTGGCGACCGCTGGCCTGACCGCCTTCTACATGCTGCGCGCCTTCATCCTGGCCTTCGGTGGTCCAGATGGCAAGCTCTTTGGCCTGTGGGGTGGCACCTATCGCGGCGAGGGTCATGTCCACGAGTCTCCGTTGACGATGACCATTCCGCTGCTGCTGCTGACGATTCCTTCTGTGCTAGCTGGTTACTGGACCGGGTTCTTCAAGTACCTGAATCCTGATGCCCCAAGCCTGGATATCCCACACATGTTTGCATCAGCTGACACCTGGGTTGGTGTGGCGGTCTCCCTGGCTGGCCTGGCGACGGCCCTGGTAATGTATGGCCGTACCGAGCCAGCGAAGATAGACGCCTTTGTGCAGCGAAGTGCCTTCCTGCGCACCGTGCATCGCGTGCTCTTTAACCGCTACTACATTGACGACCTGTACAACTGGTTTGTGCGCTACGCCGTTCTGGGCATCTCCTACCTGGCGCAGGCCTTCGATACCTACGTGGTCGATGGCATTGTGAACGGAGTGGCTGGCGTGGTGAATATCTTCGGTCGCGGCGCGCGTCGCGTCGAGACGGGCCGTGTTCAGACGTACATGGTTGGCTTCTTCGGCGGCGTGGCAGTGCTCGCAGTGCTCGCCTTTGTCCTGATCACGTTTGCGAGAGGATAATAGAGGATCATGACGGCTTTACAACAAATTTTCGGTAGTGATCTTACCTGGATTATCCTGCTACCAATCCTTGGTTCGATTGTGGTATACCTTATGCCATCAAAGGCTGCTCGCTGGGCTGCCCTGGTGGTCGCAGTGGCTGTTTTTGTTCTGACACTGTCTACTTGGTATCGAATTCAAGCGAGTGGTCAGGGATTTGGCGATTTAACGCACCTGCGGGATTCAGTCAATGTGCCCTGGATTCGTTTCCAGGCAGGTAAGATTCAGTTCAATGTGGATTACTTCCTGGGGATCGATGGCCTGAGCCTCCCCCTGGTGATTCTAAATGCTTTCTTGACTGTGCTGGCGATTATCGGCGGCTGGAAGAAGGCGCGCGTCAAAGATTACCTGGCGCTGATCCTCTTCCTGGAAGGTGGCGTCATGGGCGTCTTTATGGCCCTGGACTTCTTCCTGTTCTTCCTCTTCTGGGAGATTGAGCTGGCGCCGATGTTCCTTTTGATTGGTGTCTGGGGTAACGAGCAACTGAAGCACGGGGTTCCTGGTCGCGTCTATTCGGCCTGGAAGTTCCTGCTGTATACCTTCTTCGGCAGTATCTTTATGCTGGCGGGTATCCTGCTACTCTACTTCAATAATGTAGGCCTTCCTGGCGCGACGGCGACCGCCAATATGGCGTACTTCGCTGATCCCACGCACATGGTGAGGGGCACGGTTGCCCTGCCGTTCCTGGGCGTGACCGCGAGCCTGCAACTGGTGGTCTTCCTGCTGATCTTCGTGGCCTTCGCCGTGAAGATTCCGATGTTCCCCTTCCATACCTGGCTTCCAGACGCGCACACCGATGCGCCGACCGAGGTCAGTGTGATCCTGGCTGGTATCCTGCTGAAGATGGGTGCCTATGGTCTGATTCGCATCTGCCTCACGCTCTTCCCCCAGGGGGTGCATGACTTCGCGGGCTGGCTGGCGGTGATCGCGATCATCAACATCATCTATGGCGCGCTGATCTGCCTGGTGCAGAGAGATATGAAGAAGCTGATCGCGTATTCGAGCGTTAGCCACATGGGTATTGTGCTGCTGGGCGTGGCCGCGGCGGCTGGCACGGGCGATATCGCCTTCCGCCAGGCGGCGCTAACGGGCGCGACTGTTCAGCTCTTTAGCCATGGTATCATCTCTGGTCTGCTCTTCTTCTGTGTCGGTGTCATCTATGATGTGGCGCATACACGTGAGATCTCGGCCTTTGGTGGTGTGGCGAAGCGTATGCCGATTCTGGGCACGATCTTCGTCTTCGCCGCGATGGCTTCGGCGGGCCTGCCTGGCCTGGCTGGCTTTGTCGCGGAATACATGGTTTTCACCAGTAGCTTCAAGATCTGGACCGTTGTGACGATTATCAGCGTCTTCACCATGATCTTCACCGCGGGCTACCTGCTGTGGATGATGAAGCGCGTCTTCTTTGGTCCATTTAACAAGAAATGGGATTGGCTGCCCGATGCAAGCCCCCGCGAGATGATTCCGCTCTTTGCGCTCGCTGGCTTGATTGTGATCATTGGTATCTATCCCAAGCTGCTCATTGATGTGATTACACCCAGCCTGTCCCATATCATGCAGCTGGCTGTGGCAACGATAAAGTAAGGTCGCCTTGATCGTGGCTGGACTCTGCGGGGTCCGCCATGATCAAACGAGGAGTTCTTATGCAAATTCAACCTTTTGATCTCTACCTGCTCTCACCTGAGCTTAGCCTGGTGGTGATGGCGCTGGTGGTGATGGCGGTCGACCTTTTTGTCAAAAGCCGCAGAGTCATCGCCGGGGTCTCACTGGTGGGCTTGCTGATCTCAGCGGGATTCACGATCTCTCTGGCCCTGACGCAAACGGGAACGCACAAGGCGTTCAGCAATATGCTGATCGTAGATGAGTATGCGCTCTTTTTTAAGCTTATCTTCCTGGTGATCGCCGCGATTATGGCGCTCACCTCCTATGAATATGTCGGCAAGTATATAAAGGCGACCGGCGAGTTCTACGCGCTCTTGCTTTTCTCTACCGTCGGCATGATGTTCATGGCAAGCACGACTGAGCTGATCACGATCTATATCGCGCTTGAGTTGACCAGTATTCCGCTGTATGTCATGGCGGGTATGCTGCGCCAAGATGAGCGCTCTGCCGAGGCGGCAGTGAAATATGTGCTGCTCGGTGCGATGTCTTCAGCTATCTTGCTCTACGGTTTCGCGCTGCTGTATGGCCTGACGGGTACAACCGACCTGGCTGGTATCGCGGCCTCTTTCTCCAAGATTGCTCAGGGCAATATGGTCGTCATCGTCGCCAATATCCTGATTCTGGCTGGCTTTGGTTTCAAGATCTCCGCGGTGCCGTTCCACATGTGGGCGCCAGATATCTACGAGGGTGCGCCAACGCCCGCTACGGCCTTCTTCTCGGTTGGCTCGAAGGCGGCTGGCTTCGCGGCCCTGATTCGCGTCTTCATGTTTGGTGGCCTCAACGCGGTTGATGTCTCAACGTCGGTCATCGCGTTCTCTATCGTTGCCGTCCTGACCATGACGCTGGGTAACCTCGTCGCGGCGGTGCAGAGCAACGTCAAGCGCATGATGGCTTATTCGAGCATCGCGCAGGCGGGCTATATCCTGGTGGGCTTTATCGGTAGCTTCGCAACCAATCGCCCCGAGGGCAATAGCTCGGTCCTCTTCTTCATCCTGGTCTATGTGATCACTAACCTGGGCGCCTTCGCGGGCATCATCGCCCTGGCGAATCTGACGGGTGGTGAGCGTATCGAGGACTTCCGTGGTCTCTGGCAGCGTTCACCTGCGCTGAGCCTGGGGACGGCCCTCTGTCTGCTCTCGCTGGCGGGTATCCCGCCCATGGCTGGCTTCTGGAGTAAGGTCTTCCTCTTCTCCGCCGCCTGGAGCCTGGGTCAGTCCTGGCTGGTGATTGTGGCGCTGCTCAACAGTGTTGTCTCGCTGGTCTACTATGGCCGCATCATCAAGGTCATGTTCTTTGACAAGCCCGTCAAGGAAGACCGCCTGGTGCCAACCATGGGCCTGAGCACAGCCCTGCTCTTAACTACGGTGGCATTGATCGTTATCACCTTCGTGGCGCAGGTCTTCCTCAACGTCGCTACTCCGGCCGCGGGCATCCTGCTTGCGCGCTAAGCACGCGATTCTGTAAGCTTGCCTTCAAAGAGAGAATATGAAGAGGGCTGGTAGGTAGATGCCTACCAGCCCTCTTCATATTCTCTCTTCCTGAGCGACGCAGACGCTAAGCGTCTTGAGCACCCTGGACCGCTACAGAGTGACCGCCATTTGTGTTATACTATGCAGTAAGAAGAATTGTACACTCAGCAAAAATAACAAGAGAAATTGACAAAACTGCTAGGGGAGCCTTTGTGGCTGAGAGACGGCTGAGACGCCGTCGACCCTTACAAGAACCTGATCTGGATAATACCAGCGGAGGGAAGCAGCAACCGGTATGCCGAGGCCAGAGCATTTCAGCATTTCAATATGGCCGCCATATCGCAAGACGCTAGCCGTGTTCCCTCCAAGGGAGCACGGTTTTTTTGTGTGGTGGATGGATGTGATAGGTGTGCTGGTAGCCTTCGACTACCAGCACACCTATCACATCCATCCACCACACAGGCAAGCGCCGCAGGCGCATAGGAGATGGTGGATATAGCCTATGGAAGATGAAGCAGTTACACAGGCAGATGAGCCGCTGAAACTCCTGGTGAAAGGTGTGAGTAAGAGGTATAGCGCGGGGAAGCAGCGGCTGGAGGTGTTGCGACCCCTGGACCTGCGGGTCAAAAAGGGTGAGTTTGTGACGCTGATAGGACCGAGTGGCTGCGGCAAGAGCACCCTCTTCAATATCATTGCCGGATTGGAGGAGCCAGACCAGGGCCTGGTGGCGATAGATGGTGTCCAGGGTAAGCGTGCGGGGAAGTGCGGCTATATGCTCCAGCAGCCGCTGCTCTTGCCCTGGCGCACGGTCGAGGAGAACGTCATGCTGGGGCTGGACGTGCGACGCGTCCCGCGTAAGCAGGCTCAGGAGGAGGCGCGAGCCTTGCTAGCCCACTTTGGTTTGAGCGAGTTCGCCCAGCACTATCCGGCAACGCTCTCGGGAGGCATGAAGCAGCGCGTGGCTCTTTTGCGCACGGTCCTGTTCAATCGCGATTTTCTCTTACTGGATGAGCCGCTGGGCGCGCTGGATGCCCTGACGCGCCTCTCTTTGCAGATGTGGCTGCTCGATCTCTGGCAGGAGGTGCATGCGAGTGTCCTGTTTATCACGCATGATGTGCGTGAGGCTATCCTCCTCTCTGATCGTATCTATGTGCTGAGCGCGCGTCCGGCTGGTGTTTTGCGCGTGGTGGACATCAACCTGCCACACCCACGCAGGCAGGAGCAACTGACCGAGCCAGAGGCGCTGCAACTGGAGTATGAACTGGTGAAACTACTACTCAAGGAGCAACAAGGATGAATGAGAGACGTTGGAGGCGCTTCGCGGCATATGGCCCGGCCTTTGTGCTGGTGGTGGCGCTCCTGCTCTTGTGGGAAGTGGGCGTGCGTGCGGGCCGGATAGACGTGACGCTTGTCCCCGCACCCAGTGCCATTCTTGAAGCTCTGGAGAATAAGCGCGATGTACTGCTGACTCATTCTATTCAGACCATGCTAGAAACGGTGCTGGGCCTGGCACTCGCCACGGTCCTGGGCGTGGCTATCGCGGTGGCTATTGACCTCTCTTCCTGGCTCAGGCGCGCCCTCTATCCCTTGCTGGTGGCCTCACAGACTATTCCTATGGTGGCGTTGGCCCCGCTGCTGCTGGTCTGGTTTGGCTTCGATATCTTACCCAAGGTGATCCTGGTGGTACTGTACTGCTTCTTCCCGATCACGGTGGCCTGTGCCGATGGCCTGTTGAGCGTTGATCCTGATCTGGTTCGGCTGATACGCAGCATGCGGGCCTCACGCTGGCAGATCCTCTGGCTGGTGCGTTTGCCGGGGGCGATGCCTTCATTCTTCTCAGGCCTGCGCATCGCCGCGACCTATAGCGTGACCGGAGCCATCATTGGCGAATACGTAGGCGCGGAGCAGGGACTGGGTATCTTTATGCAAACCTCGGCTAACGCGCATGCTATCGTACTGGTTTTCGCGGCTATCGTTATCACAACCGTGCTGAGCCTGGCACTCTTCGCTCTGGTGAGCCTGGTTGAGCGTATCGTCTTACCCTGGCAGGAGTCGGCCCAGAGACGTGCCTTTGGCGTAGCAGGGACTCCTACAGGCCCAAAATACATGTAGGTAGTGTTAGTTATATTTTTCTCAAAGTTCTCAAGGAGTGAGCAATGAACACACGAACGCGTTTAGTGGCGGGCCTTGGCATCCCTGTGCTCGTCATTCTGGTGGTGGTAGGCGCTTTCCTCTGGCAGCAACATGCCAGTGGCGCGCCAGCGGGGTCGCAGCCCCTGAAGAAGATGACCCTGGCCCTGGATTGGACCCCTAATACGAACCACAGCGGCATCTACGCCGCGCTCCAGCAGGGCTGGTACAAAGAGCAGGGGATTGATCTCAAGGTGCTGCCTTACTCGTCCAGCGTCTCGCCTGATACGCTGGTGAGCCAGGGCAAGGCGGATGTCGGTATTAGTTCGACTGAGTCGATTGTCGCCGATGCCGCCACGGGTCAGCCTGTGGTGTCGATTGCGGCTATCTTGCAGCATAATACCTCTGCCCTGGTGACCCTGGCAGATTCGGGTATCAAGCGTCCGCGTGACCTGGATGGCAAGACCTATGGAGGCTTTGGTGCTCCCTATGAGGGCGCGGTCGTTAGCGCTATGATTCAGAAGGATGGTGGCCAGGGCAAGTTCCGCAATGTCACACTTGATGTGGACGCCATGGAGGCGCTGAAATCGCATAAGATTGATTTTGTCTGGATCTTTGAGGGGGTTGAGGGTATCCAGGCGAAGCACGAAGGACTGAAGCTCAATTACTTCTACATTACTGACTTTGGCATTCCCGACTACTACACGCCAAATTTCATTACAGGTTCAAAGCAGATGAAGAGCGAGCCGGACCTGCTGCGCAAGTTTATGACCGCGACCGCCAAAGGCTATGAATATGCGCGCCAGCATCCCAAAGAGACAGCGCAGATGCTTATTGATGGCGCGGGCAAGGAGAATTTTCCCGATACCTCCTTTGTCATGGATAGCCAAACCTTTAATAGCGCTCACTATGCCGATACTGGGCGCCAGTGGGGCGTGCAGGATGACGCGGCCTGGCAGGGCTACCCCAACTTTATGCTCAACGCGGGCGCCATTCAGGATGCTTCTGGTAAGCCTATTAAGAGCATGGACTTTAAGCAGCTTTATACCAACGAATTTCTGCCTGGAAAGAGTTGACTTCTCGCGCCTTCGGCGCTCACATAAGAATGATATGGTTATGCTTGTGGACCGTAGGTCCACAAGCATAACCATATCATTCTTATGTGAAAAACTATTCCTCGAAGCGGGTGTGCAGCCAGGCGGCGACGTTTTGCTGGTGTTCGAGGGCATGAGGGAAGACGCCATTCATCCGAAAGAAGGAGTGGATCAAACCCTTCAGGTAGATACATTGGGTTGGTACTCCGGCCTCTTGCAGGCGTTGCGCGTACTTCTGTCCCTCGTCGCGCAGGGGATCATACTCCGCGACAAGAATCAGCGCGGGCGGTAGGTGGCTTAGATCCTGAGCGCGCAAAGGTGCCGCGTAGGGGTGTTCGCCCTCATCAGGTGTAGACAGGTACTGGTCCCAGTACCAGCGCATATCCTCTGCGGTGAGACCGTATCCCTCTTTAATGGTTGTGTAGGAGTCGTGATCGCCAGTATAATAGTCGGTCACGGGATAGACCAGGGCCTGGACCGCGAGTGGTGGATAGCCTCTGTCGCGTGCCAGGAGCGTGAGGGCGGCGGCGATATTTCCTCCAGCGCTATCTCCTGCCACCGCGATACGTGAGGCGTCTATAGCTAGCTCCTGGGCGTTTGCGGTTACCCATAAGAGAGCGGCCTCGGCATCCTCAAGCGCTGCGGGATACTTGTGCTCGGGTGCCAGGCGATAGTCGACCGCGATCACCACGCAGGGGGTATGCTTCGCCAGTGAGCGGCAAATATTGTCATGAGTATCGAGATTTCCAAGCACCCAGCCGCCACCATGAAAATAGAGCACGACTGGCAGCAGGACATTATCGGGCGTGGGGCGATAGATGCGAACCGGTATCTCACCCGCTGGCCCGGGAATGGTGCGGTTATGTACCTGGGCCAGGGGAATCGCTTCGCCTCCACTCACAATGCCCGAGAACGTGTTCTGGCGGCGCATCTCATCGAGAGATGTAACAGGTTCTGCAACTGGCAGAGACGCCAAATAGGCGGCCACCTGGGGATCAAGCGTCATTGGCTCCTCCATGCGTATATTGACGAACGCCGATGAATAAAATTTTTCTGGTAAGCGGTGTGGAGCGGGGTGAGTGCCGCTTATTCCTGGATAGGGAGTGTGGTGGGCCTTGACGGCCGCAGGCCGTCAAGGCCCACCACACTCCCTATCCAGGCGAGCGCCGCAGGCGCGAGAAGTCTGCTAACCTAATGAGAGATTTTTATAGATACGCTCTGGAATAGCCTTGATTATAAACATGATGCCGCCCCAGAACCAGGGAAGATAGACAATATCCTTCTTCTGCTGCATGGCCTGGTAGACGCCCTCGCCCACGGCACTGGCCCTGGCAAAGAGCAAGCCTTTGCGCAGGTGAGCGGTCATAGGGGTATCGACAAAGCCGGGTTTAATCGTGACCACCGTCACACCAGATTTGGCCAGGCGGTTGCGCAGGCCCTGTAAGAAGAGGTTGACCGCGCCCTTGGCGGTGCCATAGACGTAGTTGCTCTTGCGTCCGCGGTCACCCGCGACAGATGAGATAACCGCGATCACACCCCGGTGGCGGCGCTCGAAGTAGTTGGCGCTAATTGTAAGCAGTGAGACGACGCTGGTAAAGTTGGTGTTGAGTTCTTTGAGGGTCTCTGCCACGCTCTCTTCGCAGCCCTTCTGGCTGCCGAGCGTCCCGTGGGCGATGAGGAACATATCTAGCTCGCCCATGGTTGCGCGTGCGGCGTCGAACATCTCCTGGTGACGATGAAGGTCAGAGGCATCAAACTCGAAGGTCTCGACACTTTTGGCGCCACGCACCTTGAGGTCATCCGCGATAACGGCCATTTTCTCAGGGCTGCGTGCGACCAGGAAGAGATCAGCACCATCTTTGGCGAAACATTTTGCTGTCTCCTGGGCAATTGCTGAGGTCGCGCCTACAATAAGGATTTTTGCCATAACTTTTTTTATAACTCCAGATTGGTAGTATGTATGCTTTATCTATTGCGCAGCGGGCTGTGTGACGCGACGCCAGAAGCTGGAAGAAAATTGTGGGTCCATATACTGCTCGAACTCTTTCCAGCGTGGGAAGTAGCGCTGGAAGTCTTCGGGATGCATACGCGCGTCCTTAGCAGGATAAATCAGGCCACCGGCGGCATTAACCATGGCGTCCAGGCGGTCGAGGAGGCGCAGGGTATGTGTACCGTGATTGGCGAAGTCCAGAGCCAGGGTCAGGCCGGGGCGCGGGAAGGAGAGCATGCCAGGCGAGCGGACATCTCCAAAGGATTTGAGAACGGTCAGGAATGATCCCTCGCCGGAGCGGTTGATCTCTTGCATGATTTCCTTCATGGCCTCATAGCCGCCCTCAAAGGGAATGACAAACTGGTACTGGAAGAAGCCACGCTTGCCATACATGCGGTTCCAGGCATGGATGGCGTCGAGGGGATAGAAGAATGGATCATAGTGCGTCAGCTTGTGAACATACTTCTCGCGCTGCTTATTATAGTACGCCAGGTTGAAGGCGCGAATCGTCAGGCGGTTGAGGGTAATGGAGGGAAAATCGAAAGGGACGGCCAGGGGCAGGTGCTTTCCCTGAGTATTGCTGGGCATGGACTGCGTCGTATCGTGGTTGCCACGTGAGAAGAGTCCGCGTCCCAGCTCCTTGTCATTGCCCAGGCAGACCACCCAGGAGACCGTGTACTCAAAGTCTTTGTCGGACTCCTCAGCTAACTGGCGATATTCGTCCAGGGAGGAGAAGCGGATACTGTCCATTTGAATATATGGGTTATGGATGCGTTTCAGGCGGAACTCGGCCCAGAGAATGACGCCCGTCAGGCCCAGACCGCCAATAGTGGCCTGGAAGAGTTCACTGTTTTGATCGAGTGAGCAAATGAGGCGCGTGCCATCGGAGCGCAGTAACTCAAACTGGGTGACATGGCAGCCGAAGGTGCCGCCTTTGTGGTGATTCTTGCCATGCACATCATTCGCGATCGCGCCACCAACTGAGACGAATTTGGTGCCAGGGGTCACAGGCAAGAACCAACCACGTGGTACTGCCAGCTCCAGCACCTCGGCCAGGGAGACGCCCGCCTCACAGCGTAAGAGGCCCTGTTCCTCATCAAAGGAGATGAAGTGACGCAGATTGCTGACATCAAGCGAGATACCGCCCTCGTTAAGGCAGCTATCACCATAGCTGCGCCCGTAGGCATAAGGCAGGATAGACTTCTCAAGCGTATCGAGTTGTGGAACCTCGTGACGCCAGTAGACTGGCAGCACGGCATTGGGCTTCACACGTGGGAAGCGACCCCAGGATTGAGGTGTGCGCTGTATCGACATGTTATGAGTACCCTCTATATGGATAGATATAGATCTGGATCTAGAACTTGTTCAACTATCATAACGAATTGTGCGAAAATGTGGCTACTAGTTAGCCGAAAGGTATAGCAAATAGTATGCATATTGTTGTATTTGCCGCGGGAAGTTTGAGACCTGGAAGTGGTATACAGGAGGCCCTGGCAAGTGCCGACCTGGTGATAGCCGCCGATAAAGGGGCACAGACCGCGCTCGACTATGGTCTGACACCGCGTGTCATTGTAGGAGATTTCGACTCGCTCACTCTTCCTGAGCCAGAGCTACGCGCACGTGGGTGCGAGCTTGTGCGCGTCGCCGAAGAGAAGGACGAGACCGATACAGAGCTGGCCTTGCAACTCGCGCTCGAGCATGGCGCGACGCGTATTACCCTGCTTGGCGGCTGGGGAGGCGAACGGATGGAACACGCCCTCGGAAATATTATGCTCCTGGCCAGTATTACAAGCGTACCTGTGTGCCTGGTCGATGGCCCTTCTGTGTGCTGGGTGGTGCATGGCCCAGCACGGACCCAGGTGCATGGCACGAGTAACGACCTGCTCTCGCTCTTCCCCCTGGTAGGCGATGTGACGGGTCTGACCACGACCAACTTACAGTACGCCCTGCGCGATGGTTGCCTGCGCTTTGGTTCGCCCAGGGGCATTAGCAATGTCTTGACGCATGACCTGGCCGAGGTGGAGGTTGGTAGTGGGGTCTTGCTCCTCGTGCATACGCGTAGAAGCGAGCTTCAGGAGTAATATTGAGGTCTGGCTGTCTCCTGGCGCATGGAATGCGCCAGGAGACAGCCAGACCTCAATTGCTTGGAATCGTATCTGGCGGAGGTGTCTTGCTACTGACGGGTATAGGAGAAGTACATGATGGCGCCGACGACGACCAGGACGATGCCTACGCCTCCCAGCAGGAAGGTAAAGATCATCAGACCATTCGGGCCACCAGAGCCGCTGGAATTGGTGGTCGCCGTCGCGGTGACTGTAGGTGTGGTACCGGGCGTCGGCGTGGGGGTAGAAGGCGCTGCGGTCGGCTCCGCGGCGATGGTAAGAGCCTGGTTGGCCTTCATAAAGCTTGAATCTTCATTGGGTGCGGTGACACTTACCTGGTAGCTTCCATCCTGAGCGCTCTCCGGGACGGTCAGCGTCGTGGTAAAGATTCCATCTGGACCCGCGGACTGCACGCTCTGGCTGGTGATAGCTGAGCCATTGCTAACAATAGAGACGGTAATATTTTGTACTGGCAGCCAGCCAATGCCCTGGACCGTAATCTTGTCGCCAGGGGCCGCATTCTTAGGGGTAACCTTGATCGCAACCGGCTCAGCAACGGTAAAGTTGTTGCTGGAGATGGCCTGCTCGTCCTGAGTAGTCACACAGAGGAAGTAGGGGGCCGAAGGAATATTGGCGGCCTCTGGCCAGGTAGTGACAACATTAAAGCTGCCGCTGGCGTCAATGGTCGCGCTATCTGGGACAAAGGCCTTCATGTGGTCGGTAACCTGGTTGGGCTTACACTGGTTAGGATCGCCTACCGGAGTGGCGAAGAGTTTGGCGGTGCCATTGGGCTTAAAGCCTGTTCCCGTGAGCGTCACCTTCGTGCCGGGGTGCCCAATAAGAATCGAACTCGTCGCTCCTGGTTGCGCTATTTTGACCTCTGGGCCTGCGGCATGTGCCAGCGCGGGCTGTAGCGAGGCCGCCAGGCTAAGGGCGAACAGGCCACAGATCGCTAGCAGGCTGAGGCGTTGCAGAAATATCTTAAACACGATGAAGCTCTCCTGAAATTATTGCATCGATATACATGATAGAACGTAATGGATATAACGCATGTAACAAATGCAAGCATGGGTAGGATGGACCCCTTAGCGAGAGGCGAGCGAGCGCTGGCGGAGCGCCTCGTAGAGCGTGATGCTGCCCGCTACGGCTGCATTGAGCGAATTAATATAGCCATGCATAGGCAGTTTGATCAGCACATCGCAGTGTTCGCGCACCAGGCGCCCCATGCCTTTGCCCTCATTTCCCACAACCACGGCGAGCGCTCCCGTAAGATTGGCCTGCGTGTAGAGTGTGTCTCCTTCGCCCGCCAGGCCCACGACCCAGATATTTTGTTGTTTGAGATAGTCAATGGTGCGTGTGAGATTAGTTTCACGCGCAATCATAATATGCTCGGTTGCTCCGGCAGAGGTCTTGACCACGGTTGCGTTGACCTCGGCGGCGCGATGCTCGGGAATAATGACCCCGTGCACCCCTGCCGCTTCGGCGGTGCGTAAGAGCGAACCCAGGTTATTGACATCCTGAATCGAGTCGAGCAAGAGTAGGAACGGTGGCTCGTTACGCTCTGCGGCACGCGCCAGAATATCGTCGGTGCTGGCATATTCGCGCTCGGCGACAACAGCCACGCAGCCCTGGTGTACCGCGCCTTTGCTCATCTGGTCCAGGCGTGCTCGTGGCACCGTCTCGACCGGAATCTGGCGTTTTTGGGCCTCCTGAATAATTGTGTTCAGGGTGCCTCCCTCGCGTTTACTTCCCTCTGCGAGCAGGATTCGCTTCACCTTGCGCACCGACTGTAGGGTCTCCATAATGGGATTGCGACCCCAGATATACTCTGACATAACTCCCTCTTCTCCACCGTTTTCCTCCCACTATAACAGTCTATGCGGAGTGGGGCAAGAAGTATAGGAGCATGGGAGTATGTTGGAGGTGATGTCTGTGGGGACAAAACGTCAGCGGCGCTGACGTTTTGTCCCCACAGACATCTATTCCACGAGACCGCCATACCAGAGCTGGCGCATCTCTTCAGCGTTCTCTAGCAGGGTAGAGAGTGGGCCTTGCGCCGCAATCTCGCCCTCTTTGAGCACAATGATATAGTCGGCGCGCTGGAGCACGGCTCGCCGATGCGAGACGACCAGGCACGTGGTCTGACCCTGTTGTAGCAGATCTGCCAGTCGTGCCCACATCGTTTGCTCCGTCACAACATCCAGGGCGCTGGAGAGATCATCAAAGATCAGTAGCGCGGGTTCACGTATAAACATACGTGCCGCCGAGGCGCGCTGGATCTGTCCACCCGAGAGCTTGACGCCGCGTGTTCCTACCAGGGTTTCAATGCCCTGCTCAAGCGCATCCAGGTCGCGCTCCATCACGGCCTGCTCAATGGCTTGCTGGAGACGCGCTGGCTCTGGTTCGAGTCCCAGCAGGATATTTTCGCGTAGGGTCGCGCTAAAGAGGCGTGGCACCTGGGGCGTATAGGCACTTCTAGGTGGTACAAAGAAGGCCGCAGGTTCGCTAACCAGCTTCCCATTCCAGAAGATTTCCCCGCCCTGGCGTGGCAGGAGACCGAGCAGTGTCTGTACAAGCGTTGTCTTGCCCGAGCCGATGCGTCCGGTGATGACAGTGAGTGAGCCACGGCGCAGGCTCAGGTCAATGTGAGTTATCCCACGCCCCGTTTCAGGATAACAATAGCTCAGGTCACGCACCTCAAGCGACTCCAGGTTACGCTCGCTTTCAGGCAGCATCGAAGGCTGCGGAATGTCCCCAGTGAGATAGAGAGGGTGATGCTCTACCAGGCGTTCGGCTGGTGTCCCCTGTAAGAGTGTATGCATGCGAGAGAACGAGACACCCGTCTGGGTGTAATAGGCCAGAAAGATGCCAAAGAACTGCACAAACTCCGTCACAAAGGAGAGGTAATAGATGAAGAGCGCCAGGTCGCCCACCCCCAGGTCACGCGTATGCATGGATTGGGCCGCCAGAAGCAAGATGAGGCCTGTACCAATGCCTACGATGTTACTAAAGGTCGAGCTAAGAATCTGCGTCAGCACGCTATCCTTGAGCATGGCAACGCGCCTGCGCTCGTTGAGCATGTCGAAGTTGCGCAGAACATGTGGCTCGGCTGCCGCGACCTGGATGGCCAGCACCGAGGAGAAGATCTCACCGATGGCGCTGGTCACCTTTCCAGTTGCTTGGCGGCTAGCGACGCGATACTTGCTCAGGCGATTGCGCATAAGTTGGGTAATGGCCAGCACGCCCGCCAGGGGGAAGAAGACCAGCAGCGTAATTGTTGCGTTGATGCGCAAGAGAATGATCACGGCCACAAGCGCGAAGAGAATTTCGCCGATGCTGTCCAGGGTCCAGCTAATGGCGTTCTCGGCCTGGTTGGCGTCATCACGGAAGCGACTGATGGCCTCGCCGGGAGAGCCGGGGACCGCCCGTGCTCCTGGCCGCTCTAAGATGTGTGCGAGCAGATTGCGTCGCAGAATATTGGACATCGAGAAGCGATGCAAATTATCGACGAGCCCGCCAAAGAGAAAGAGCGCAGCCTGCCCAAGGGCGATAGCCACCAGGGTCGCGATCAACAGCCAGAGTTCGCGATTGAGGTGTCCCGAGCGTGCCAATGTATTGAAAAATTGTTGCGCGATTAGCCCTGGGAGGAGGGGTGCCATATGCAGGATAATCCAGATGAGCGCGTTGCCCAGATAGAGCTGGGGGCGGTAGCGCATCAGGCCCCAGAGATATTGATAGGTCTTCAACGGCGGTACATCAGGCGTGTTATATTTTATATCAGATCTCATGCCAGTACCTCTTCTAGCCCGGTCTTGAGCAGATAGGAGAAACGAGAGTCGGGATCATTGGCCAGGTCTATGCGTGCTCCCTGCTCAAGGATGTGTCCATCCTCAAGCACCATAATCTTGTCGGCGCGCTGGATTGTCCCCAGGCGATGCGCGATAATAATTGCCGTACGCCCTGCAAGCAGCTTGCTTGTGGCCTGCTCAATCAACTGCTCGGTGGCCGGATCCAGACGGGATGAGGCCTCATCCAGGATCACCAGACCGGGATCGGCGAGAAAGATACGTGTAAAGGCCAGGAGCTGGGCCTCGCCCGCGGAGAGACCCTCGCCATCGGAACCCAGCTCGGTATTCAGACCTTCTGGAAGCGAGCGTAACCATGGGCCCAGGCCCAGGCTCTCTAGCGTCTCCAGGATACGGCTATCGGGAATACTGGCGTTAAAGAAGGTCAGGTTATCGCGCACGCTGGCATGGAAGAGCTGCACATCTTGCGTCACCATTCCGACACGCTGGCGCAGGTCCGCGAGACGTGTCGCATGTATTGGAACATTTCCCAGACGAATCTCGCCGCTCTGAGCCTCGTAGAGGCGTAGCAGCAGGCGGGCTGTCGTCGTTTTTCCGCTTCCTGTGCGTCCCAGCAGGCCGAGTATCTTGCCAGGAGCCAAGTCGAAAGAGAGGTCATGTAGCACCGTATCCTGCTCGTTGTAACTAAAGCTAACGCTCGTAAAGGAGACGGCGAGCGGGGCTGAAGGAAGCGAGAGGGGTGCAGGCGCGTCCGTGATCGTGGGCTGAGTGCGCAGAAGCAGGCGGATGCGCTCGATACCCGCGCCAGCCTTCTGTAGATTTTGGAGCTCACGCCGGATCTGGTCGATGGGTTGGTTCAACAGGTTGGTGCAGTAGAAGATAAAGTAAACCGCGCCCGGAGAGATCAATTTCTGGCTCCAGAGGTAGGCGCCAAGTGCGAAGGCCATGGCATTTCCAATGCCGAAGATAGCGATGGTTGTCACAAAGGTTGAAAACCCCATAAAGGCGGCGCGCCGGTTGACCGGGTACCAGGAGCGTAGCAGGGTATAGAAGCGCCATAGGACATAGCTCGTCGCGCCATTAGCACGTATATCGCTGGTGCCCGCGAGCTGTTCACCCATGAAGCCATAAAACTCGGCGCTCTTCTGGCGATCCTCGGTCTCAGAGCGAATCGCGAAATTGCGGATACGCAGCAGGATATAGGTTGCCAGGAGCGCGAATATGCCCATCACTAAGCCGACCAACCAGTGTTGCTGGAACAGGATCAGGATCAAGCCCAGAATCAGCAAGATATTGCTGGCGACCAGCACAAATGAGCGCGAGAAGAAGGTGGAGAGCGCATCTACATCGCCATCAATGCGCTCAATAAGCTCACCTGAGGTATGTGATTTGTGAAAGGCGAGATCCAGGCGCAGGCAGTGCGCGACCAGGTCGGCGCGTAGGCGATTGGTCGCCGTCCAGGCCACATTCTCGCTGACATATGTCTCCAGGATCGTTGCGCCCTGGTTGAGCAGGGCCAGGCCGACAAAGAGCAGGCCAGCCAGCAAGAGGGTAGACTGGTCGCCGCCGCCCAGCGTGGTATCGATAAAGTAGCGTAGAATATAGGGATTAACGAGTTGAAATACAAGGATAGAGAGCAGGAGCAAGATAATAAGACTCATGCGTTGCCATTGTGGTCCGAGATAGGTACGCAAGAGCTGAGTATACGTGAGCGTCGCGGTGTGTTGTGAGTCCGTCACGAAGCTACATCCTTTCCTATAGACGTGTTGGGTGTTGGGGTGGCCTCATATTCCCTGGAGTAGATGTCTGCAACGTCATAAGACAGAGAAAGACAGCACATGGAAGGGCATCAGAGACACAGAGTGGCGACAGGACCTCTCAAGAGAGAGAGTGGCCCGGTGGCGCGTTCTTGCGGCCTCGTGACTTGCTTACTGACGTCGACGGAAGCAAGTAAACTGTGATAGAATCGGCAGCATGGGAGCACCAAAGAAAGCCGATTGGCGAGAAGAACGACGCAAACAAGCATGGAAACTGAAGCAACAAGGATGGCAACAAAAGGATATAGCCAAAGCACTAGGGGTAAGTAAGGGAGCCGTGAGCCAATGGATGAAACAAGCAAGAGAAGGCGGCATAGAAGCACTCAAAGCACATCCTCCTAAAGGCGTGAAGCCAAAACTGTCAATTGAGCAACAAGCGCAGATTCCTGGCTTGTTGGTGGAGGGGGCAGAAGCCTATGGATTTCGGGGAGATGTCTGGACAGGGAAGCGGATCGCGGAAGTGATCTATCGCAGCTTTGGTGTCCGTTACCATCCCGATCACGCCGGACGACTGTTACGAGAAGCTGGTTGGAGTCCTCAACAGCCAATCGAACGGGCGACGCAACGGAATGAAGAAGCTATCAAGCAGTGGTATGAAGATCGTTGGCCAGCGATTAAAAAAAAGCCGAAAACGAGAAATACACCATCCTCTGGGTAGATGAGGCTGGGTTCTATCTGCTGCCAATGGCGGTTCGTACTTGGGCTCCGCGCAGGCAAACGCCTCTTCTGCGCGTGAAACTGACACGGGATCACCTCTCCGCGATCAGTGGGATTACCCTGGATGGGCGGCTTTTCATGCAAGTGCGCCAGACCTCCTATGATGCGGAGGCAGTGGTCGGATTTCTGAAAGTGCTGTTGCGTAAGATCAGCGGCAAGGTCCTGATCATCTGGGATGGCTCTCCCATCCATCGCAACCATGAGATCAAGACCTTTCTCAAAACGAAGATGGGCAAACGACTGCATTTGGAGCAACTTCCAGGCTACGCTCCCGACCTCAACCCAGATGAGGGCATCTGGCAGTATCTCAAGCGCGTCGAGATGGGCAATCTCTGTTGTCGGGACCTCGATCACTTGTATCAAGAGCTGCTTCGAGCAAAAGAGCGATTACGTCACAAACGCGACATTATTCGTAGTTGTTCACTGCAATGCGGCTACTCAGTTTAGTTTCTTATCACGATGTCAGTAGAAGAGAAATGAGCAGCGTTGCTTTGATTTCTAGAAGATGTAATGCGAGGCCCGAGGTGCGCCAGGAAGATCGCTCTTTGGAGAGACATGCCCCTTGGAGGTGTCATGCTGAACATTCTGTATTGTTGTCATCAGCGCTGGCCTCTTTCTATTGGATTTCTTAGCTAAGCATACCATAGACTGCGTGTTCATGGCAATAATAAAAGAAGAAGCTGCTGGCGGCTCTCAGCCGCCAGCAGCTTCTTCTTTTATTATTCTCTCTACCAGCTTGAGAGGCGGTCTTTCTGGGGAGTGGGCCAGAGCTCCGGATAGATTACATAGGTTGTACCATTGGAGTACTTCAACCAGACATTCTGGAAGGCCTGGCGTGGATAGACAATCTGGACGGCGTCGTCGCTGGCGGCGGCTGGATCATTGGTAATGACATCACCACTGGCCGTAAAGCCCTTGACGACGAGCAGGTGCCCACCAGAGGAGGGGATAGGCGTACCAGGTAGCTCACCTTTCTTATAAGCGAGACTGACGACGATGGGTACGCCAAACTTAATCCACTGTTCGATCTGGCTAAGTGAGTACATACGAGTAACAAAGGAGCGCAGGCCGTAGCTACCGGAGTAACCCGTATTAAAGGGCCAGTTGCCCGTGCCTTCGTATGTGAAGTCATAGGTATCGCGGGCCGCGTCGGGAACGGTCTGTGTCAATTTTGGGTAGTGGAGCAGGTTGGACCAGTAGGCCATGACCATGCTGGTCGAAGTAGGACTGCACCAGACCTCGCCGCCACCACCATAGCCGAGGCCGTTGTACTCAGGCAGCATCTGCGAGCGCTGAGGCACATTCAAGCTCTTGCCCCAAACATGCTGATCGGGCGCGACCTGCGGTGTATGCGCTGGATCTGAATCGTAGGAGGCGAAGGCCGTGACGCGTCGAATATCAGGTGTCACCGTGGGTGAGGTTGTAAACAGGGTCAGGCTGAGTTGATAGGCGGTCGCGGGCGTGTCTCCCGTAAAGAAGGTATCGGTCGCGATACTACCACCATCATCATACTGCCCATCGATGCTGTGGCGCTTGATGGTGCTGAAATCACTGGCCCAGATCGGGAGATCATACCAGTGTGTCCAGGTGCCATTCTCTAGCACGCGAATATGGGTCTCAATCCAGGTGCCAGCGGGCGTCTCCGCATTCCAGGAGGCGACAGATGTGGTGAAGGGTTGTTTGGTCGTATGCACGGGCGAGAGAATCGTCCCGAAATAGAAGGAGCCAGCATTGTAGTAGTTATAATCGGGGCTATAGGCCCCGGGCGCGTAGGGGTCTTGTCCCGCGCATAGGCCAACCGAAGCCGCGAAGGATGCTGTCCCACCATCAATAGCGTCAGACGAGCAGGTCAGCTTTTTCTCTGAATCAAGCTTGAGGTGTCCAAATGGCGTTACCTGGGCACCATTGAGGGACCAGGCCGCAAAGTCGTGATGCGAGTCCTGCTGCCAGAACTCATCATACTGCGCGGGCGTATCAGCTCTCGTGGCTGCCTGGACCGATTGTCCAGCGAGCAGGGAGAGGCAGAGCAGGGCCAGCAGCGTGCTAAGGGAGAAGCGCAAGATACTGCCGCGCTTCCCCTGAATGTGAAATAGCTTCATTGAGAACCTTTCTTCGAAAATAGTAACAATATGTAAAGGGGTAAGTGAAAGATGTATGTCTGGAAGAAAGGGAGGATTGTCATATTAACTTCACTTATCCTAAAGTGTAGGAAGAAAGATTGATAAAGTCAAGTGCAAGAATTTATGCATGGATAAGAGAGTGGCATGATATGCAAGTGAAGACCGCACACCATGCCACTCTCTCTGCTATTTTCTTACCAGTTGGTTAGACGATTGGCCGTGGGCATCTGCCAGTTCTCTGGCATGACGATATAGGCTGTGCCATGGGAGGAACGGAGCCAGGCGTTCTGTAAGGCCTGCCGGTTATAGGTAATCTGTACTCTATCGTTGGACGCACCGGCAGGATCGTTGGTGATCACGTCGCCATTGGCAGCGAAACCACGCACGACGATGATATGTCCATCGGTGCTGGGAATTGGCGCGTTAGGGAGCTGCCCATTCTGAAAACCTATGCTAATGATGACGGGCACGCCGACTTTAATCCACTGCTCGACCTGGCTCATGGAGTACATGCGTGTGATAAAGGCATGCAGGCCATGCGCCCCTGCGTGGGCTGTATTAAAGGGCCAGTTGCCTGTGCCCTGGTAGGTAAAGTCATAGGTCGCCTGTGCCGTAGCAGGAACGGTAAGCGTCAACTCTGGCCGGTTGAGAATACTGGACCAGTAGGCCATGACCATGCTGGTCGAGGTAGGACTACACCAGACCTCCCCGCCGCCACCATAGCCCTGTCCCTGGTACTCTACGAGCATCTGTGAGCGCTGTGGGACGCCCAGGTTGCGCCCCCACACACTCTTATCGGGTGAGATCTGAGGTGTATGCTGTGGGTCCGTCTCATACGAGGCGATGGCTGCTACGCGGTACAGGATAGGGGTAGTGTTGGGCGTGGTACTAAAAAGCGTGACCGCGAGCTGATACGCGGTGGCAAGCTGTCCTTTCGTCCTGAAAGTGTCGGTATCGACAGTGCCAAAGGGATCATTCTGCCCATCAATACTGTGACGCTGGACCGTGCTCAAATCGCTGGCCCAGATAGGAAGCTTAAACCAGCGTGTCCAGGCCCCGTTAATTTGCACACGGACATGCGTCTGTATCCAGGTACCCGCGGGCGTGGTTGCGTTCCAGGAAGCGACCAGGCTATTGATGGATCGTGAGGTCTGATGAATGGGTGAGATTAGCGCGCCATAGTAGAACTGCCCGCCATTGTAGTAGTTCTGCTGATTATACTGTCCCAGGCCAAAGGGGTCCTGCCCAATGCAGAGCTGCATGTTGCTATCATAGCTCACACTGCCGCCATCGATATAGGCGGAGTAACAATGCTGGTTCCCTCCTCCGGGCGTTAGTAGAACTGTTCCATCGTTTGCCAGAGCGGTGCTATTAAAGATCCAGGAGGAAAAGTCATGTGCGCCACTCAGTTGCCATAGTTCATGAAACTGACCTGTACTTGCTTGGTAGTTTGTCTGAGCCGAGGTCTCCATCGTCGCCTCTCCTTCTAAATGTAGAAGACAACAGTAGGCTGATGACAGGGCATTGAAAATCGGTACGTCTGCTTTTCGATCCTGCTAGCAAGAAGGGGGAGGGAAACAATAGAAATGATCGTTTCCTTTCATAAATAAGTGTAAAGTGCACGGCGCTTGAAAGTCAAGTAAAAGCGCTTGCTATCAAAAAAGTTGTATATATTGGATAAACATATGATAAACATGTTTAGAAAGCTGTATCTGGGAAGAGGCCAAAGAGCATCTCGCGAATAGGAGAGAAGCTGCGGCGGTGATGGGGGGTCACGCCAAATTGTTTGAGCGCGTCGAGGTGTTCCGGCGTGCCATAGCCTTTGTGTTGTTTAAAGCCATAGTGGGGAAATTCCTCGTGGAGTTGGTGCATCAAGCGATCTCGTGTCACCTTGGCGATGATCGAGGCGGCGGCAATGGAGAGGCAGCGTGAATCGCCCTTGGTGAGCGAGAGTTGTGGAAGTGGGATGTCACGGAGTTTGACGGCATCCAGGAGCAGGGCCTGGGCAGAGGGCGTCAGTTGTGTGAGTGCCATGCGCATAGACTGGAGCGTTGCCTGGAGGATATTGCGCTGATCGATCAGCTCAACCGAGCCAATACCAACGCCAACGGCTAGGGCGTGCTCCATAATCACATCATAGAGGCGCTCGCGTGCAGCCTCATTTAGCTGTTTGGAGTCATTGACACCTGCGAAACGGGCCAGGACAGGCGTTGGATCGGACTCAAGAGGCAGAATGACGGCTGCGGCCACCACTGGGCCTGCCAGGCAGCCCCGCCCTGCCTCATCAAGCCCGGCAATAAAGCAATAGCCCTGTTCAAACAGGGCCATTTCTTCTACGAGTGTTGGCGAAGATTTTTTAGTCTTCTGCATGAGCGGCTGCTGCGCGAGCCTCAGCCTTCGCAGCCTTCTCAGCGGCCTGCTTGCTGGTCATAGGACGGATCTCCTTCAGACGAGCAGCCTTGCCGGTTAGACCACGCAGGAAGTAGAGCTGCTTGCGGCGGACGCGAGCGTGGCGCAGAACCTCAATCTTCTCTACACGGGGAGAATGGAGAAGGAAGGTGCGCTCAACACCGACGCCATTGGTAATACGGCGGACGGTGAAGTTACGGTTGACGCTGTTGCCGCGCAGGCGCATGACGACGCCTTCGAACGGCTGAAGGCGTTCGCGGTTACCTTCAACAACTTTGACTTGCAGACGGACGGTATCGCCAGACTTTATTTCAGGAACATCTTTGCGTAACTGAGCACTTTCGACAGCGGCCAGTAGCGCCCGCCCTGCTGGCTTCGTTACGACTTTATTGTCGGCCATCCTAATACCTCCTGGTGCGCTCAGTGCTCATCGATTGTGAACAGCAAGATGGCAGAGCAATGGGCGCAAAAATTACTTCTCAGAGACTTTAGTTGTGTTGAGCTGCTTCATCAAGCGCGATTTGCGGCGAGAAGCATTGTTTTTGTGAATGACGCCTTTCTTGGCGGCGCGGTCTAGCTCGCTGATAGCGGCGCGAACGGCAGCCTCGCTGGCATCAAAGGCGACGCTATCGGTGGTGATGGCTGTGCGTGCCTTTGTGATGGTGGATCTCACCCTGGATTTGACGCTGCGGTTGTGTGCGCGGCGCTTCTGTTCCTGGCGCATGCGCTTTTCCGCAGATGCATTATTTGGCATGTTAAGTAAACTTCCTCCCCGAAAGATTGCCTCTTCGAACTTACTTCATATGCGGAAACCAACGCCACTCTCGTGGCTAGCGCTCACGCGCTCAGTTTTCCTCATAGGCACTTAGAAGAGTACCCCAAGGGTACGAAAAAGAGACTTGCACAAAAAAGATCCGACACTTGTGTCGGATTGGGTAAGTGCGCGTAGATTATATCAGAAGTGCCGAAGGTCTGTCAAACAAGCTCCCCCAGCTTGAAAAAATCTCAGCAGGTCAGCTTCGCCGGGAAGGTCAGCCGCAGCGATCCTAACCTGTAGGGGCAGAGCTTGCTCGGCCTCCCGAGCGCAGCGACCTTCTCACATCTAGGTGTCGTTCTGCGGGCCGGGCGAGTCCATGCCAGCATGGACCCTACAGAAGCTCCCGATCCTGGCCGTTAAAATTCTGAAACGGGGGCTTCCAGTCCATGCCAGCTTGAAGATGCGTGTCAGGCGGTTAGGCGAGCGCCTGTTCGAGATCACGCAGGATATCCGAGATGTCCTCAATGCCTACCGAGAGGCGCAGGAGGGTATCGTTCAGGCCGCGGGCCTCGCGGATCTCCCTGGGGATTGAGCCATGCGTCATGCTAGCGGGATGGCAGACCAGTGACTCGATGCCCCCGAGGCTCTCAGCGAAGGTGAAGACGCGCAAGCGGCGCACAACGGTATCGACATCGCTCAGGGTTCCCTTGAACTGGAAGGAGACCATGCCGCCAAAGCCACTCATCTGCCGCCGGGCCAACTCGTGATCTGGATGCGAGGCGAGGCCGGGATAGTATACCTTCTCAACGCGCTTATGCTCAGACAGGAAGTTGGCGACGACGCGCGCGTTCTCTTCGTGCTGGCGCATACGTACCGCGAGTGTCTTGATGCCGCGCAGGGTCAGCCAGACGTCGAAGGGGCCAGGAACCGCTCCAGCGGCGTTCTGGTGGAACTTAATGGCCTCGTAGACGCTCTGGTCATTCATGATCAAGGCCCCGCCGATGACGTCGCTATGGCCATTGATATACTTGGTTGTGCTGTGCAGGACGATATCGGCTCCCAGGTCGAGTGGACGCTGGAAGTAGGGGCTGGAGAAGGTATTGTCGACGACGAGCAACACATTATGGCGGTGCGCGACCTCAGCGACTGCGCGGATGTCAACCAGGCTGAGCAGCGGATTGGTAGGTGTCTCTAGCCAGATGATTTTGGTGTTGGGACGAATTGCCTGCTCATACGCCTCGACACGGTTGGCTGTGACATACGAGGTCTCAACGTTATAGCGGCTCATGATGCGATCAAAGATACGGTAGGTGCCGCCATAGAGATCGTCGCACGAGACAATATGATCGCCCGCGCTCAGCAAACTCAAGGCAGCGCTTTCGGCGGCGAGTCCAGAGGCGAAGGCCAGGCCATAGCGCCCATTTTCGAGCGCGGCAAGGCAGGCCTCAAGCGCAGTGCGCGTTGGATTCCCGGTACGGGCGTATTCATAACCTTTATGTTCACCCATGCCACTCTGGGCATAGGTTGAAGTCTGATAAATTGGCGTCATGATCGCGCCGGTAGTTGGATCTGGCTCCTGTCCGGCG
Source organism: Ktedonobacter sp. SOSP1-52 (assembly GCF_016587395.1). Classification (NCBI taxonomy): domain Bacteria; kingdom Bacillati; phylum Chloroflexota; class Ktedonobacteria; order Ktedonobacterales; family Ktedonobacteraceae; genus Ktedonobacter; species Ktedonobacter sp. SOSP1-52. The sequence goes on along the minus strand of NZ_BNJH01000002.1, from coordinate 2,032,532 downwards.
TGAATGGCCTTGGTAGCGAACTCCATCGTCAAGTCCCTTTCGACTTCTTTCTTCATGAATAAGACACAGGTAATATGGACAAGACTATAGCATTATCCCCTTGTGAAGACAATGAGTACTATCCGTGTAAATGGGTACAGCGTTAAAAGCAGGAGAAAATAGGAGTAAAGCGTACACTGTCGCCTCCCTTTTTTCTTCTCTATCTCTATTATTAAGAAGACGCATAACTCACAAATTATTCCCGTTCAGCTAAAAGTACGAGGCTTAGGATAGGAAAAGTGTCCAGGGAGCATCGTAGAACGTATTAAGAAGAGAGTGTGGTGAACTAGCGAGGAAACGCGAGGCAAGGTCATGGAGCATGCGGAGTTTCGAGATCAGCAGGGTGCGGGTGAAGTGACTATCAAAGGGCCGGAGCGTGCGCGCGTCGGCGTAGTACTGGTCCATGGGCTGAACGGGAATCGCAGCGATATGGAAGAGCTTGAGCAACTCTTTCTAGCTCAGGGGATGCGCGTCGAGAATATTCTCTTGCCGGGTCATGGCACACAGGTACAGGATATGTTGACGATTGGCTGGCATGACTGGGCCTCAGCCTTGCAACAGGCGGTACGAGCCTTTAAACTCCACTGCGACCAGGTCTTCCTGGTTGGCCACTCGCTGGGTGGCGCGCTATGCCTGCATATCGCCGCTCATGAAGAGGTATCCGGCGTGATCGCCATGTGCGCTCCGCTCTATATGCGTCCCTGGATGTTGCCCGCGATTCGCATGGTTAGGCAGTTGACTCCTTTCTTACCCACGTTGAGAGAGGATCTTCGCGATGCACAAGCTCGTAAGCGCTATACTCGTAATGTCTATCGCTGGACCCCGATGGCCTCGGTTGAGAGCATGCTGCTCTACCTGCCCCGGTTGCGCGAAGAACTGTCGTGTGTCACTATGCCAACCCTGATTATCGCGGCCCAACGTGACCATGTAGTGCCAGTCCGCGATGGACACGAAATTTATCGCCTTCTGGGTTCACCTGAGAAGCAACTCGTGGTCCTCAAACGCTCATACCATCTTGTGATGAAAGACCATGACCGGCAAGAGGTAGAGGAGCGCTCGCTGGCCTTTATACAAAAGTACACTCACAAAGAAACTAAAACAGAAGATAGACGCGCTTATAGGGCCTGAATAGTCGCTAGCAGTCGTCATAGAGGAGAATATCGGTCGTAGCGAGCGTATGTCGACCGTGTGGGGAGCGCCGCGCTTTGCAGAACGCGCTAACAGGTAAGCTGTGCTAGTGACTTTCCAGAATAAGGCGCTTTCATGTATACTGATAGACGCTAAGAGATGAGATGTGGAGCAGAAAAAACATTGACGCAGCATATAGATAGTCCGCCTGAAAAGCCACAAGACCACAAGACGCAGCCGACCCCACCACAAGCGATACGCTCGACACGTATCAGCATCGTAACGCTACTGGCACTGGTAAGCCTGCTCTTGATTATTCTAACCGCCCAGCTTTTTATCGCGCTCAACCAGCACGCGCAAATGGCGGCCCAGGAGTCCTCGGCAACGGCAACGGCCAGGGCCAACCAGTTGTTAACACCCAGTCCTACGCCTCAAAGCGACGACAACGGCCTCTTCCAGTTCTCGGGCAAGAATCCGACGGATACCTTGCAAGTGCCTGGAGGTCAGTATGTTGTCTATGAGGCCCAGGATGGCCTATACGCCGTGCAACTGGGTGGAGGCACGCCGCAGAAGCTTGATACTCCGGGGTATACCTATAGCCGCTCGATTCCGCCACGGGTGAATTCCCTTGGGCAGGTCATCTATGTTGGGAATGGTATCTGGCTCAGCGATATCTTTGGTGGAACCTCCAGACAAATCGCGGCTGTGGACAGCAAGCAGGTTGTCACATCGCTGGCGCTCAGCAGCGATGGCCTCTCAATCGCCTGGAGTACGGCTCCTAAAAGCGGTAATGGGAATGTGAGCCTCTACACGGGAGCGTTAGACCATACCAAACTGGTCTATCAACAGGCAAATACGAATTGCCCCTGTTTTCGTGTGTTCTCATTTCTGCCAAATAGAAAGAACCAGGCACCCCAGCAACTGCTCTTGACTGATGATCGCGGTGATCGTCGCTCTACGCAGTATGGCCTCTGGCTGCTAGATCTACCCAGTACGCAGGATGACTCGCTGGCGCAAGACCAAGATCCAAAGAGTTTGCTGACCGACGACGTCTCACAGATGCCCCTCTTGTTGACGCCTGCAAGCAATGCCTTGCTCTACTCAACCTATAGTGGCGTGGTGACTGCACCGACAGATAATAGCGTGCCAGATGATATTGCTGGTCAGAACAATGCCAATAGCCTGGCGATTGCTAACCTGGACGCATCGAAAGCCACGCTGGGAAATGCTCAGATATTCTTGCCTGAACAACATGGTTTAAATAATAATGCCGACTATCACTGGGTCCTCTCGCCACAGGTTTCGCCGGATGGGCTTACGCTGGCCTACGTTATCTTTTCTAGCGATGAGCAGGCTCCCTTTGCGCGTCATAGCGCCTTGTATATGACGCAGATTAATGGCAATGGGAAGCAGGTTCAGGTCGCCAAGCCAGGCGTTCTGGCGATTACGTCCGCACGCTTTGTTGAGTTAGGGCCCTGGGTGAACAACCATATCCTGACAAGCTATGCTGATAATGCCATCTACGCGATGGATGTTACGACCGGCGCTATGAAAACCGTGATCAAGGGGAGCGGCTATATGCGCATTCTCTCGATTGTGCAACGCGGCCCTGAGTAGCAATAAAAGAAGAGTACGTAACATGCGTATATCAGCGATTGGGCGTCATACACGAAGCGCGCCGGGGCCGCTTGTGCTCCGTATTCTCTTCGCTATGTTTTGCCTGCTCTATGTTCTGGCGGTAATTGGGGTGGCATTCGATGTGAAACCACCCTTCCCTATGGATTGGGCGGCGAGCTTTCTCCTCTATCTTGAAGGCGTGCTCCTTCTACTAGCGACTGCCTTCCTCTATGGCAGGCGGAGGGCTGTCCAGGCTGGACTGCTTGTGATTATCCTCTCCTACCTGGCCGAGACCCTGGGCGTTACTACCGGTTTCCCCTTTGGCCGCTATGTGTATACAGCCGTCTTGTTGCCCTCTCTGCCTGGAGGCGTCCCTCTGCCCGTCATGTTTGCCTGGGTGCTGGTGATCTTTGGTGTCTATGGATGGGTACGCTCGCTACGCCCTGGCTTTCGCCTCAGCCTCTTCGACATCCTGGCGGCGGGCACGGCTGCTGTGCTGCTGGATGGCGCAATTGAGCCTGTAGCTGCTCATATCGTTGATTACTGGCGCTGGGCGCCCGTTGGCAGCATCTATTATGGTATTCCCCTGGTGAACTTTGTGAGCTGGTTTGTGCTTGTCTGCCTGCTGGTCTGGCTCACGGATCGTCAGTTCGCGCCCGTCCAGGTCTTCCGGGTTGGGCCTCCCCGCCTGGCTCTGCGCCTTCCGCGCCTCCTCTTTGCTCTAAGTCTCCTGATGTTTTTCCTGATCGACCTGGCGCATGGCTACTATGGTGGCTGCGCTTGCGCCCTGCTGTCGGGACTCATTCTCCTGGCCTATGCGCGACGGCGCTAGCGGTCCGATTACCCATTTAGGCGCTTGGTAAGTATCCTGGTAGATGGATTACCATAATTATGAGGAGCGAGCAGGCCCCAGGCAGCGCCAGGGCGAGAAAATGCCTGCCAGAATAGATAGATATGTCTGAACAGGGAAGAGAAATTATTGTCATAGGCGCAGGCATTGGTGGCCTCTCTGCCGCCATCCACCTGGTCACAAAGGGGCATCGCGTCCATGTGTTGGAGCGCCAGGCCCAGGTCGGCGGCAAACTCAACCTGATTGAGAAGGAGGGCTTTGCCTTTGATACCGGCCCCTCGCTCGTAACCATGCTCCACGTCCTGCGCGAACTCTTCGTGGTTGCCGGTAGGCGTTTAGAAGACTACCTGGAGCTGATCCCTCTGGAGGTCACCTGTCGCTATTTCTATCGGGATGGCGTTGTCTTCAATGCCTGGCGTGACCATGAACTCCTGGCTCAGGAGTTTGCCCGGCTCAATCCCGAGGATGGGGAGGCCTTTCGCCGTTTCTTTGAGCATGCGCGCTCGATCTACGAGGCCGCGGCTGACCCCTTTCTCTACCATAGCCTGGGGAGTCCACTGAATATCGTGCGAACCTTCTGGCACTATGTCTTAAAGGGTCATGAATCAGGCGCGGGCGCTGATGAGTCGCTGAGCAGGCGCTGGCGGGCCGTCATGGCGGCTCTCTCGTCGCGTACGCTGGACCAGGAGGTGCGGCGCTTCTTCCAGGATGAGCATGCGCGCCAGTTCTTTGCGCGCTATGCGACCTATAATGGTTCCTCGCCCTACCAGGTGGCCGCAGTCTACAGCCTGATTCCCTATGTCGAGATGGCAGATGGAGGTTGGTATCCGCGTGGGGGAATGTATAGTATCGCGCGGGCGCTGGAGAAACTGGCCCGCGAACTGGGTGTCACACTTGAGACCAATTGCGAGGTAAAACGTATCCAGGTCTCAGTGCGTCGCAAACTCACGCGTTCACGTCCAGAGGTGCGAGGCATCGTACTGGCTGATGGCCGGGTGCTTCACTGCGATGCCGTCGTCGCCAATAGCGATGTCGTGACCACACACTCTCAACTGCTTTCGCCCGCTGTGCAAAAGCAGGCAACCCTGTGTAAGCTTACAAAGCTTGAGCCATCCTGCTCCGGTTTCGTCTTGCTACTGGGAACAGACAAGACCTATCCTGACCTGGAGCACCACAACATTTTCTTCTCCGATGACTACCAGGCTGAGTTCGCTGACCTCTTCGAGAAGCGTGTGCCCATCCAGAATCCCACTATCTATATCTGTGCCACCACGCGCACTGATCCAACGCAGGCCCCTCCAGGAGGCGAAAACCTGTTTATTCTCGTGAACGCGCCCTATCTGACTGAGGCCATAGATTGGCAGCGCGAGGCGCCAGCCTATCGCGAGCGTATTCTGGACCTGCTTGCCAGCTACAAACAGGTTGACCTGAGCGACCTGCGCGAACACATTGTCTGTGAAGAGATGCTCACGCCCGAGTACTTCTGGCAGAAATATGGCTCAAATGCTGGCTCAATCTACGGCCTTTCCTCCAACGATCGCATGGCTCCCTTTACGCGTCCCGGCAACTGCTCTCCTGAGGTTGAGCGCCTTTACTTTGTGGGCGGGAGCACCCATCCCGGCGGCGGCATACCCCTGGTCATGCTCTCCGGCCGTATCGTCGCCGAACTTGTGGATGAGCGTGTGAATGGATAGTGTAGAAAGAAGGGCGGAAGAATGTGGAAGCCGAGCAGGGGGGTAAAGGGCATGGATAGATCATCCCGGCCACGCTCAACGGCGACAACTCTGGAACGTGGGCAGGACTTTTGTGACTCAGCCGGGTCACAGCGAGATTGCAAGCTCGACTTCCTACTATTAAGTTTAACGTGAGCGGCAACAAGCAAAGGGCGAAAAAAGAGGGGAAGCATCTCTCAAGATGCTTCCCCTTGTCTCTTGTTGGGTGGTAGCTGCTAGAAGAGGTTGCGGCGCTGACGTGGAGCCAGCAGGACCGCGATGATCAGGCCACCGACGATGCTGGCGATTAGCCCATAGACCAGGGTTAGTTGCCCCTGGGCAAAGGCGATATTCAACACGATGTTGAGGACTGCGAATATCAGCCATTGCTGGAACGCGCCCTGACCAAAGCCACCCAGGGATTTGCGGTTGATAAAGTAGAAGCCACCCAGGGCCCCAAAGATGCCAAAGACGGCATAGGTCATGCCTGGGACAAGGCTGCCTGTAAAGTACTGATCGACAAGGATACCGATAAGTCCGGATGCCAGGTAGATGACGATATAGCGCCACTTGCCGAAGAGTACCTCGACGGCTCGCCCGACAAAGAAGAGCGAGATGAGGTTGATGGCGAGCTGTATGAGACTGCCCGTGAGGAAGATGGCAGCCACATACGTGAGAGGATTTGCCCCACTAAAGGTAACAACACCTGTAGAAACGAGGAGAAGGGCGATGATACTGAGCGCGACAATGGTATTTGTTACCAGGCCGGGCATCTGGTTTATCATGAAGCGCGTGCGAATCATACGACGCTGCATCCCATTCGGGCGTGACCAGGTGGGGATGGACTCTCTGTTGGCTCCAATCGCCGCATTGGTAGGAAGTACAGTTGGCTGGACAGACTGCTTGGCTGGCTCGGGTGGCGTGAGTGGCTCAACATTGGGGAAGCAGTGCTCGAAGCGTCCACCATAGGAGAGGCGTGCTGCGCGTGCGCGTGCCAGGTTGGCGTCATAGGTCTGTCCCATGGCGCGTAGCAGGTGTGAGCGTAGCGCATGCGCATAGGCGATGCCCGGGCCCTCACTGATGACGGCATCGACACTCTGAAGTGCGCGCTCGAAGCGTCGATCAAGGAGGTCGAGCAGGGCCTGTGCCAGGTGGGATTCCTGTCCACCAGCGGGCTGTAGCTCCTGCACGCGGCGGCAGGCCATCTGTACCACGCCATAACTCCCCAGTCCCAGGTTGGCTTCCGCCAGGCCCAGGTGAATCATCGGGTTATCAGACTCGAGCTGAGCGCCGTGTGCATAGGCGATGGCGGCCTCACGTGGGTGACCTTGAGCCAGGGCTTGCTTACCCTGTTCCAGGTATGTCTGTATATCCATTTGTGCTTCCACAAGAATCCTCCAAAAAGAACCAGCAAGGGTAGGCGAGAAGGTATTTCCTCCTTATACGAAAACCAATCCCCATTTGGAGACAAGCGAAAGCGGCGCCGCGTCCCCGAATGGGGGCGGCTAGCGCGCTCAGGTTTTCGAAAGGTACTTCTCGTTATACTTTTGTCCCTACTAGATATAGGGAAATGACTGTAAGTATCAGTGTACCTAAGATTGTCAACAGGGCCAAGGGCCAGCGCTTTGTCAGGCTGTGGCGGTCGACGACGGTATAGGGTGATGAACTGCGATAAAGCGGGCTAAACCACAATCCCAGAAGGAAGCCACTTATTAAGCCGCCAAAGTGAGCATAGTTATCGACATTTGCGATCATAAAGCCCACACCGAGATTGATCCCAATGATAACGATGAGATAAAGAATCGAGAAGAGACCACCAAAGGGAAAGGCGCGTCGATGGGTAATCACAAAGATACTAAAGACGCCCACCAGGCCAAAGATAGCTCCCGAGGCCCCCAGGCTAACCTCCTCTGGCGCGAAATAGAAGCTCGCGAGAACACTAATAATACCAGTGATGATGTAGAGAAACAGGTAGCGCGTATGACCAAGCAAACGCTCCAGGAAGATACCTAACATCAGCAGGTTCAACATGTTAAGCCCCAGGTGCAGGAGGTTCGCATGGAGAAACATGGGTGTCAAGAAGCGCCAGTACTCATGTTGCTGCACGATGGCCGGATTATATTTGGCCCCATAATCGATCAGAACCTGCGTGAGCGAGGCGTCGTCTGCCGGCTGAATCGAGATCGCGTTGGCCCAGACATGTGTAAGGATTGTCTGCCAGCTATGAGCACCGGCAGCAAGTGCCGCCTTGTACGCGGTGAGCATCCAGAGGAGGCTCATGCCCAGAACAAGCAGCCAGGTCACCCAGGCTATCTTATCGAGGCCACGGCGAGACTGGTAGCTGGAAAGGGCCACCTGGTAGCTCAGGCGATCACGCGCTGTAGGCGTGGTGGCTGGCTGCTGCTGCTGTTGCGGACTGATCTTCAAGCATTCCTCGTGTCTATGGCTGCATCTCTACTTCTATATATCGTAACGTTTGGGCTTATTATTAGATACGAACGGGCGCCTCAATAGTCGCAACCTGGCTGAAGGGAGCAAAGATGGCAGGACCTCTTTACCCAGACCTCTTACTTGATAAAGCCGCTGGTGTGGGCAAAGGTGGTTACACCATTCAGCACAAATTGTATGGCCAGGGCTGCTAGCAGAATGCCCAGAATGCGGGAGAAGACCATAATGCCGGTACGCCCAACGCGCTGAATGATCCAGGAACTGCTGCGCATGGCAACCCAGGCCAGGGCCAGGGCACTGGCAATCGCCAGAAAGACCGATAGGAGCAACATTGGCTGTGTCGAGGCCTGTCCTACATAGAGAATCGTCGTGGCAATGGTTCCAGGACCAGCGATCAGGGGAATAGCAAGAGGGAAGACGCTGATATCCTCACGGGTCATGGCCTCTTCCTCTTCTTCCTTGGTCTCGCGTGCCCCTGAGGGGCGACCAAAGAGCATATCGATAGCGACCATAAAGAGCAGGACGCCACCCGCGATATTAAACGCATAGAGCGAGATTCCCAGGCGGTCCAGCAGAAAGCGACCAACAATAGCGAAGAAGGCAATAATTGCGGCACTGATTAAGGTGGCACGGGCGATAACTACCTTGCGCTGGGCCTGTGAGAGGTGGGAGGTGAGGCCAACAAAGACGGGAGCCAGACCAACGGGATCGATAATAGTCAAAAAAGTCACGAAAGCACTAATCGTAAAAGTAATGAGCGTAGGCACAGAAAACCTCTAGACCTTCGTATTGCGAGTTAAGATTGGAAAAGAGTGCATAAAATAGGGTGGAAGACTACCTTAGTCGAGCTTATTTCTGCGCTTGAATTATATCATATATATAAATTATGTAAACACTACGCTGAGGAGCGTGGTCTCTTGCGCCTGTGGCGCTCGCTTGTATAGTGGATGTGGTGCATGCTCACGGCCCCAGGGCCGTGAGCATGCACCACATCCACTATACAAAAACCTTGCCAAAAACCTTGCGCATCAGGTACACTACCTGGCTGCTGCATAGCGACGTGAACGGTGGCTGCGTTTATGCCAGAGTGGGTAGGTGACCAGGTGCCAGAGCACAATCAGCAAGAGCGCACCCAGCAGGGCTTTTAAGAGGGGAATATCGTGGAAGACATAGTCTATGGGCAGGCTAAAGTGAAACACCTCAGTCGCCAGCCATGTCCCGACCAGGCCCGCAACGAAAGCGCCAAAAATGCCGTAGGGGAGACGCCAGCCAACGATAAATTCCGCGATCAGCCCAATGAGCAGGGCCACGCCCCAGACAATCAGCGTCCCAATCGTGATCTCGATATGATATCCTAGCACGTCACCCGTCATAATGACGGAATCCGCAAGGGGCAGCAGCAAAATTCCCATGTTTTCTAGAAAACCTCCTCCAGGTTTTGTAAGGGCGACATCTCCTAAAGAGTTTGCCAATAATGATATATATCAGCGCTGGGCGCGTCGAGAATGCGATGAAATTGAGGAGTTAAATCCTCTCCTCTCTAGTACGGATGGGTATGGCAAAAAGATACGCCAAAAGCCGCAGATGAATGGTGTATCCACAAAATTAGATGCGAACAAAAAAGAGTCGAACGCATACATCCAGCAAAATTGTAGGGGCAGAGCTTACTCAGCCTTCTCTCGCGTGCCAAAAGGTAGAGATTAATGGTGGATGCATGAAGAAGATGGCGAAATTGTAGACGCAGACGGCATCCTGTGCGTATATAAGGGTAGGAGTAGTTTTTGTCCAGGGGCAATCCTGATAGGTAGTAAAAGCTATTGCCCCGATTGTGATCGATAACTCGCGTTTAAACACGTTCAGTTCGTGCGTTATAATGAAAAAGAACTACTGAAGATTTTTATGGGAGGCCACTATGCGGGGTGCAATAAAGACTGTGCTGATCGTGGGCGTCGTAATACTTGTGGCAATCATCTTGTTTATTATTGCGGCGGCCTATTTTGGGTGGCTGTTAGAGGCGCTTTACATTATCCTGATGATTCTGGCCGCGTTCCTGGTGTTCGCGACGTTCATGCAGATCTACTCGGTCTTCTCACTCATTGGAACGATCAAAACTATACGTGATGAGGCTAAACCGCTCGTCTCTTCTCTACAGGAGACCGTTAGCATTGTACAGGATACAGCCAAAACTGCCGGACATACGGCCTCGGTCGTTGGAACTGTCTCGAATCTGGCCAGCGATCTGATTGTCGCACCTGGTGTGCGCGCGGCCGCGGGTGCAGTTGCCGCGGGTGAGATGGTCAAAGTGTTCTTTGGTAAAGGGAGCAAGCGGAGTAAATACGAAGAGCGCCTGAACCAGCAGCGGGAGGCTATGCAGGCGAGCGCGGGAGGTGACTAATGTTTCTAGTCCTTGGAGTCAATCCCATCCTGGAGATGGGGGGGCGCATCGCGGCCATCATCATCTGCCTGTTTGCCTTTGTGTTCATTATCGTCTCAGTGGCTTTGAACTTTGCTATGGCCTGGGGACTAAGCCTGCTGCGCGAGAAGGTGAACGTGGTACAGAAGGTGCGCCCGGAAGTGGAGAGTGTCAACCAGGCGACCATGCGTGCCAGGCAGGGCTTGCCGCCTGACGAGAACGAGAGCGCGCTTGCGCGTACCGTGGCGAAGGTTCCCGCGGGCGTGCAGAAGGTCGACACAAAGACGGTACAGCTCGCCGATAAAGCGGCGAAGGGCCTCATCGAGGCGCGTGCGCGTACCGTGCAGGCACAGACCATCTTGAAGGCCTTCTTCCTTCCCGGTCTGATGCGACGCGAGACGCTTGCTCAGGAGGAGGCTCGTGTCGATGCGGCTGGCCTGGAGTTTAAGAGTCCCGGCTATCGTATGTTGATGGAAGAGCAGGCACCTGAAGTTCCAATCGAGGCAAGCAATGGCGAGGGAGCGCGTCAACGTATGGAGGCACAACAACTGCGTAATGTCACTACTCGTTGAGTACCTGCGGCAGTTTGGTCGCTTTCAGCGCAACGCGCGCCTGTATCTGATTAGCAACGCCTTGAGTGGTATGACGCTCGGCATTATCCAGGTTCTCTATAATCTCTACCTGGTCTCACTCGGCTATAAAACTGATTTTGTAGGACTGGTATTGTTTATGACGACGGTGGGAGCAGGCCTGGCTATCTTCCCCGCCGGCCTCTGTATTGATCGCTTTGGAAGTAAGGCCATCCTGATCTGGGCCAGTGTCGCGGTGGGCGTGGCGGGGACGGGACAGTTTCTGTTGCGCCAACCGCCATTCTTGCTGTGTAGCGGCTTTATCGCGGGTGTGGCGGGCGCCTTTATCCTTGTTGTCAATGCGCCTTTCCTGACACAGAATAGCTCAAGCTCCGAGCGCTCCCTGCTCTTCAGCTTTACGATTGTTGTGACCCTGATTACGACCGTGCTGGGTGAGCTGCTGGGAGGCGTACTCCCGGTCTGGCTGCGCGCCAGTACCTGGCTGATGGGAGCCTGGCCCGCGTGGCTAGAGGCCGTTCTGGCACACCAACCAGAGGCACGCGCCTATCAACTCTCACTCCTCTTCGCTGGTCTCATTGCCGTCCCAAGCTTTATCCCCCTTTTCCTGCTGAGCAATGATCGCCCAACTCGTGTGTCTGAGCGAAAAGGCGCTATAACGCGTCTGAACCCCCCTGAAAAGAGGCATAAGCCATTGATGGTCAGCCAGGCGAAGCAAACGCTCCAGCGCTGGCGTGAGAGCGATATACGAGGCTTGTTACATAGACCCCTGGTTGTACTGGTGCTGGTGCAGGCGCTGATTGGTTTTGGAGCAGGCCTCTTTATCCCTTATTTCAATCTCTATTTTGTCCATTTCCTGGGTGCCTCGCCCGCGCTCTTTGGCACCATCGATGGTGGAGCGAACGCCCTCAACGCCGTGCTTACCCTGGTCGCGCCTCTCCTGGTGCTGCGGATCGGCCGTGTCAATACCGTGGTTGCTACACGCCTTGCTAGCCTCCCCGTTTTACTCGTGATTAGCCTTGTGATCTTTCTCCCCTTGATCGCCCCGCTCTACTTGTTGCGCCAGGGTTTGATGGATATGGGCAATGGTGTCTTCCAGGCCTTCTCAATGGAGGCCGTTCCCCATAGGCGACGTGGAGTTGCCAACAGCATCTACCAGGCAGCCTTCTATATCGCGAATGCTCTGGCGACGCCTATTGGGGGCTTCTTAATCGCACGCAGTGGCTACCGCCCGGTATTTCTTATAGCAATAGTACTCTATACTGTCTCTGTTTTTATACTCTGGGGACGCTTTGGGCGCGGGGTTGGTGAGCGCCTGCTGATTGATGTGAGCGAGCAGGATCAGCGGGAAGAAGTTCTGGTCAAGTAAACAACAAGGGCGCCGATCAGGCGCCCTTGTTGTTTACCCTCTTATTTTTTGGCGAAGACGCGAATGAAGACGATAGACAATTCATAGAGGCAGGACATTGTTATACCCAGGATGATGGGACTATATACGTCCGCTCCCGGCGTGATGAAGCAGGAGGCGATCCACATGCCCACGTGGGCAGTTGAGCGCCGCTTCTTCAGCATATTCGAGTCTACAATGCCCACCAGGGCCAGGAAGGTCAACACGAGAGGAATCTCGAAGACGATGCCAAAGGCCAGCATAAAGTACGTGATAAAGGTAAAGTAACTATCTGCCGTGACTATCTCGGTAAACATATCCGATGAGAACTGGACCAGGAACTCCAGGGGATAGCGAATAGTCACATATCCCAGCGAGATGCCCGCGACAAAGAGCACGATACCAATCAGAATAAAGGGTACGGCATGCTTCTTCTCATGCTTATAGAGTCCAGGGGCGATAAAGGCCCAGGTCTGGTAGAGAAGAACTGGTATTGAGAGCAGGATGCCTACCGCGAGCGAGATGAGCAGTGTGACAGTAAAGCCTTCTGCGATCCCCGTCACCGCGATCCTGCCACCACCAAGTACATCTGATGCTTTTGGCAAGGGCGCGGACAGGAAGTGAATAATTTGCACACGGAAGATGAAGGCGATGACTGAAAAGATCACAACGGAGATCAGGCTCTTGAAGATGCGCTTGCGCAGCTCCTCCAGGTGCTCGATCAAGGTCATAGCCGATTCCGCCAGTTCATCATCAACATCTTCCGTGTCTTCGCTCACGTATGTGGATAGTTTACGTTCCTGCTGGTCTAGATTGCTAGTTGCCATGTACACTCCCAGGCAGGTTTTTTAGAAGACGACATTCGTGCTTGGAAACCGCTAAACCTCGGCATCGACCGAGTGGCTCGCGGCCTCCTGGGCGTTCAAAGCAGCTTTACGTGCGGCAATCTCACGCTCAAGTGCCTCGATGTCCATGGCATCAACGCCCTTCGACTCGACGGGTTTGACCTCTTCCTTCTCTTCTTTGGGAGCGCCAATTTCGCTCATGCCCTTCTTGAACTCCTGAATGCTCTTACCGATAGCGGAACCCATCTCGGGGAGGCGCTTGGGGCCGAAGACCAGGAGGGCGACGACGACGACGATAACTAGTGTAAGTGGATGTACTCCAAATGGCATGATGGTAGGTCCTTTCTGGACTAAGATGGTAACGCGAAAAATACAATCAATTGTATGCTCAGGCTCAAATCTCATACAAGATTCGAGCGTACAGTAACAAGCGTAAGGTCGTGTCTGCCCTGACGCGCTAGGAGCGAGACCAGCCTGTGGAGGCTAGTAGGCCGCCCGTGGTTGCGTCGTCGCATCGTGACCGAAGAACCTCGTGTCAAGTTGCTGAACGCCTTCCAGTGCCAGGCCTACGAGGCCCGCGCTGGCGGTGCTAAAGGTTACGGCGCGCAGGATCTGGCGACGCGTCATAAGACGCGCCTGGCGTGTTGGTAAGAGCGCCGGTTCTTGTACTTTCTCCTGGTGCAGTGCATGTACCAGGCGTTGCTCAAGTCCCGAGGGCCTGGGCGCTGTTGGACCATAGTGGCGTAGTAGCAGTGTTTCTGCGGTATCGTTATGCATAGCTACTCCGATGTGTCGCAGGTTGGGCGTTGAGCGAGAGATGATAGGGCTTATGTACTTGCGTAGATGGTCCTATGTTCTCTCTGGCAGTGGAGGCGGCGCTGGTCGTGATTGGCTCTGAAGTCCCAGGCGTCTCTACAAGTTTCTCATCGCTTTCATAGGCGTAGAGCTGTTGAAACTGCTTGCGGGCGCGGGCGAGGCGCTGGCGTACGGCTGGCTCTTTTAGTTCAAGCAGATCGGCGATCTGGGCGGTGGTCAGGCCGCCAACGATAGAGAGCAGCAGGCAGGCCCGTAGAGGCTCTGCCAGGCGCGCCAGGACGCGCTGTACGGCGTCGCGCTCGGCGATGATGTCAGCCGGATCATCAGATGCATGCGTTCCCAGTCCTGAAGGCTGAAGAGGCGCGGCCTGCTCGCTGACCGTTTCGCTACTCGCCGTCTCCGCCTGGCGACCTTCGAGCATATGTGAGAAGGGGACAAAGCTTAGTATCTTGCGGCGGCGATGGTGCATGCGAACCGTATTCAGCGCAATACGCAGGAGCCAGGCCTTAGGTTGGAAGTGGTCTCCACTCGCGCGACGAGCGGCATCTATCCCACGCAGAGCCTGGTGAAAGGTGTCCTGGGTCAGGTCCTGACTCTCTTCCCAATCATTGGTCATGCCATAGATGGTATGAAAGACCAGGGCGCTGTACTCATGAATAAGCGCTTCTATAGCCTTGGCGGTAGGCGTCGTATCCACACAGATAACTCTCTCAACAAATGGACGATAGCAAAGAAACGTTTCTTACCGGGAGCCGTGTATCTGAACTATTGCCAGGTTTACACGTCTCTCTATTACTCAGATGCACGAGGATGTGAAAGTGTGACAACCAAAATTTCTTTTTTGAAAAAAATATTATTATGTCGTAGTCTTACAAAGAAATAGTAGCAAATATATGGGATCTCGCAAAGGGGAGTGTGTGGAAAGTATACAGGTTGTCTGAAGGGGAGTGAGGGAAGTTACAGGGTGGCCTAGGCCACCCTGTCATGAGTCCGTAGGAAGAAAAAAATTACCGCAGGTGCTCTTCGATATAATCCTCGGCCTCTTGCACGGTCGTGATTTTCTCGGCGTCCTCATCGGAGATCTGAACTTTGAACTCTTCCTCAAGGGACATGATGAGTTCGACGAGGTCCAGCGAATCGGCGTTGAGATCTTCAACGAAAGACGCGCTAGAAACGACCTCGCTCTCGTCGACACCAAGCTGGTCGACGATAATTTTTTTCAGCCTATCATGAATAGTTGGCATTATTTCACCTCGCTTTCCGCTTTTGGGGTGGGCTGTTGTTGAGCCCGATTAAATATAGTACCTAGGACGCCATTAATGAAGCGGCTCGAGGTGTCACTGCCGAAGAGCTTGGCAAGTTCCACAGCCTCATTGATAGCAGCCTTGGCTGGTACAGTATTATTAAACAGAATCTCGTAGATTGCAAGTCTCAGGATATTTTTATCGACACGAGCCATCTGTTGCAGTGGCCATTCGCGAGCGGCACTCTGGATATGCGCGTCGATATCAGCCAGGTGCTTGCAGACACCCTCGGCCAGCTCTTGCGCGTATTCTACCACTTTGGCATGGAGATTACGCTCTTCAGCGTGCCGCTGCAAGATCTCAAGGGGATCATGATGGACCATGTCGTATTCATAGAGTGTTTGCAGTGCGACCATGCGCGCTTGCCTGCGTATCCCTGGCATAGTATCCTCAAAAAATGTCAAACTAATGACGTGTTATGCAATGTCATAAATGTAGATGTTGACTTCTTGCACCTGCATCCCGACCATATCTTCGAGCGCAGAGGCAACCTCATCCTGTACGGCAGAGCCGATTGAGACGATATCGACATCTGCATCAACGATCAAGTATAAATCGGCCGAGACGGTGTTCTCCCTCACTGTTAACCCAACCCCCTGAGGAGGAATGTCGTGTTTGAGGAGGCGAGACCACTGGTTACGCATCGCCACTGTGGGTGATGTATTGGCCATACCGATTACACCTGGAATCTGCAACGCGCTATGCGTTACGATAGTCGAAAGTACCTGTTTGGCCACGCGAACGGAGCCAATGCTTTGATAGGCGCTTGCCATCTTAACCTCTCTTCTCTGTGAGTGCCACACCAGATGAAATGGGTAAGTAAGATCGCAACCTTCCAGTGTTAAGGAGCGAGCGACTTATTTGACAAATGACTACGGTATATCTGTCGCTATCGTAGTTGAGCATTCAGGCGCTATTGCAAATTATCTAAATCCAAAGATAGGCCCTTTTGCGAGCTATGTCAAGTATATATCCCAAATGGTGTGCCCGTCCATAGTAGGAGGACTTCAATACTGGTTTTGGACAGGTCTCCGACTCTTCAGACGGAGAGCCTGTCTATATGCTCACACAAGCAAGCAGCTACGCCAAAACATCCTGTTCGCGTAGCTGGGCTGCGGCCTTTGCGACCTCGCTGGCGTTGCCAACGTTCATAATCGTGACGCCCTTCGCGATGCGCTTGACCATGCCCGCAAGAGCCTGGCCCGGACCAATCTCGATAAAGATGTTGACGCCAGCCTCCACCAGGTACTGGATGGTCTTGACCCACTGTACAGAGGATGCCACCTGTTGGGCAAGCTCCTGGCGCAAATGCGAGGGGTCGGTGAGCGGCGTGCCATCGATATTGGCGATGATGGGAAGCGCGGCCTCACGAAGCTCAAGCTCTGCCAGCGTTTTCGCCAGGCCTTGCGCGGCTGGCTCCATCACGGGTGAGTGGAAGGCACCGCTGACCGCGAGAGGAATCACGCGCTTGGCGCCACGCGCCTTCGCCAGTTCTCCCGCCAGCTCAAGCGCCCGCTTCTCACCAGAGATTACGATCTGGCCGGGAGCGTTATAATTGGCGATAATGACGCGTCCCTGACCGGGATGGGTCGTAGCCCCCGCTAGCTCCGCGAGTGCCTGCTCAGTTGCTTCCTGGCAGACCTGGTGCAGTGGCTCTTCGTCCATGGCGATGACGGCGGACATGCCCCCGGGGCAGACCGTGCCTTCATGCTCCATCAGGCGGCCCCGTTCGCGCACGGCCAGGATGGTCTCTTTGAGATCGAGTGCGCCCGCGACAGGCAGCGCGCTCCATTCGCCCACACTATGGCCCGCGACAAAGGCGGGTGTGAGGGGCGTAGACCAGGAAGAAGGCTCGCCAGGGGAGAGGGCTTCTTGGAGTGCGGCAAGATACGCGAGGCTGACGGTCACAATAGCGGGCTGAGCGTTAATGGTATCACGCAGGGTGGTTTCTGGGCCGTTGAAGCAGAGATCGCTTAGTGAGAACCCGAGGGCGTCATCGGTGGCGGCAAAGACTCTCTGGGCCGCGGGAGAGGACGCGAAGATATCGGCTCCCATGCCAACAGCCTGACTTCCCTGCCCTGGAAAAAGAAAGGCGACTCTGGTCGTCATGCTATTTTGATCCTTATTCCGAAAACCAACGTCGCTTACGCGACTAGTGCTTTACCCATTCGGGCACAAGCGCACTCAGGTTTTCGGAGAAGTAGTACTCTCAAAAAAAAGAAGCGGCGTATGTAAGAGACTTCACGAAGAAGCGTTACATTGCCGCTTGCTTGTCATTACTTGCTGGCCTTAGGAAGAAACACCTGGCGGCCACGGTAGGTGCCACAATTAGGGCAGGCATGGTGCGAAAGACGTGGTGTTTTGCACTGAGGGCAGGCCACCAGTTGTGGTAATTTCAGGTGATGATGTGCCCGGCGCTCACCCTGACGAGCGCGTGAGGTACGCTGCTTTGGAAGTGCTCCCATGGTAATTGTTCTCCTCTTCCACCCGTTGAAAATCTGGGTGACATGTGCTTATGAATTGTCCTGCTGCAAAAGTGTCTTGAGGACGCTGAAACGTGCGTCTGGCTCTGGTTGGCATTCACAAGGACCCTCATTGAGATCCTTCCCGCATTGCGCACACAGCCCGGCGCAATCTTCGCGGCAGAGGGTCACAATAGGTATCGCAAGCAGGACCTGCTGGCGAATCGCCTCGGTAAGGTCAACCAGGTGGTGATCGTCGATAGGGAAGGCATCTTCCGCGTCTACAGGTTCGACAGGAATACCAGTTACCACATCGACGGTTGGATAAAACCGCTCTTCAAAGTCTACATGCTGCGGCTGCTCGAAATGCTTGAGGCAGCGTGTGCACTCTAGTTCAACGGTAAGGTCTACCCAGCCGTCCACCAGAATTCCCTGGTTGATGTGACGTATACGAGCGTGACCTGCGATAGGACCGATGACCTTGAGATCTTCGTCAAGCTGAATATCATCTTCGCTAAAGTCGGACTCAAGGCTGGTACCGACGAGCGATTTCAAAAGTTGCGCCACATTAAAGATCATTCCTTGTTCCCTTTCCACTAGAAAGTTGAACCCTTGTGTGAGACATCACCAGGATATCTCCTCTCAGTAAAAATGCATACTGAAAATAGCGATATGGCGCAAAGTGAAAAGTTCTTGCTCTTTGCTGGCGCTTGCTCATTATAGACAAGCCTTGAAAGGGTGTCAAGACCCGTATGCGGCCACGGGTAAGGGAGGCACCGCGAGGATGCCGCATGGATAGTGCGTTTACCTTACGCGTGCCGTAGAGCGAAAAAGAGGTTGGCGTACGAATAGGACCCGTTTGACGTCTGCCCTCCAGCGCGACAGGTGACATGCTAAGGCTGGTTAATGCCAATGGTATCGGCCGCCAGAGAGGAGCGCCGTGGACGTGGCTGTGGTAGTATATTAGCTGGCAGTGATCCACCGGGGGAGTCTTCCACTAGTTCTCCTACCTCCTCCTCTTCGAGAAATGCTTCTTCCTCGTTGATGTATGCTGTGGCGTCGTGCTCTTCCAGGCTATTGTCCCCTGCGGTGGCGATTTGCCCATGTTCCTCCAGGCTCTCGATGCCACGCTCAACGCTTAAGACGGTGCGGCTGACCCTGGTCTCCACTTGCACAAGCTGTTCATGCAGGGTGCGTAGCGTCTCGATGACATAGGCGTCGGCGTCGCCCTTCAACTGCTGGGCCTTTTGTTCGGCCTGGTTCAGCATCTCCTGCGAGCGCTGTTCCGCGACCTTCAGCAGCCCCTCGCGGTTGATGACGCGCTCGGTCTCCTCACGCGCGCGATTGAGCAAGGCGTTGGCATCGGCCTGGGCCTGAGCGAGGATACGTTCTTTATCCTGAATAACGCGGCGCGCCTGCTTGACCTCTTCAGGGATCGAGGTGCGCATCTGCTCAATAATATTGAAGATGTCGGTCTCTTTTATGACGACCTGGTTAGTCAGAGGCACGCGCTTGCTTGATGCGATGAGATTATCCAGGCGATCAACGAGGTACAGAATGTCCAAGAACTTCCTCCTTCCCTCTCCTGGTGCGTACGCCGAGAAGTCATAAGCGCTACGTGTATGGATGCCAGGGGGTAGTCTCTGAGCGAGCGCTATTGGCCGAACCTATGGCGTAGCGCGCGTACTACCGCGGCGGGAAGCATATCATCGACATTGCCTCCCAGGCGAGCAACTTCCTTGAGCCGGGATGAACTGATAAACAGGTGATCCAGGCTGGTGAGCAGGCAGATGGTCTCGATTTCAGGTGCGAGCTTGCGGTTCATCAGGCTTTGTTCAAACTCAGTGCCAAAGTCGTTGGGAGAGCGTAAACCTTTAATGAGCGCGCAGCCACCAAGAGAGCGTACATATTCTACTACGAGTATCGAGAAGGTTTCGATGCGCACATTGGTCAGGCCTTCGGCGGCAATGACTTCCTGCCAGAGTGAGAGGCGTTCGTCAACGGTGAAGAGCACATTTTTGTCGGGAAAGGCGTAGATTGCGATGACCAGTTCATCGAAGAGGCGCGCCGCTCGGCGCGCGATATCGAGATGTCCATTGGTAACTGGATCAAAACTTCCCGGATAGACTGCTATGCGTGGACGTTGTGCTTCATTGCTCACGTCAGAACCCCCCCTTAAAATAGTATGTAAAAACTCATAGTACATGGCCCCTGGAAAGCAGGGTCTTCTGTCCATTAAACCATAGTAGGGTCATTTCGGCAATAGCGTGCAAAGTGATGAAGAGGGCCAGGCAGGGTATGAGATGGGAAGTCACGAGACATAAACAAGAAGCACCCCCATCTAATAGAGAGTGCTTCCTGAAGAGAACAGTGATACCGAGTATTTAGATGCGCTTGTAGCGAGCGTAGAGCATCTCGCCGAAGCCGATGGCGCCCAGACCCAGCAGCAGGTGGATGGTGCGGATGATGTCATGGGCGGGGCCAATGAGAATGTTGTCCTGAGTAAGACCTAAGGCGATGACGATCAGACCATAAATGGCCGCGCCAATCGCGATTCCTGCATTGCCAGGTTTGGTGGTGGCCAGGGTACCGGCGATGATCCAGAGACAGATGACGGCGATAATACCAACGCCCTGGTGTACATCGGTGCGCACGATATAGTTGCCGGCCCAGTAGAAGATGCCCAGAATAAGCGCGACCAGAACGGCGAGGCGCAGGACCATGATAGAGATACGTGCTGCCATGTTACGAAAACTCCTTACAGTGTTGTAGTTGTAATTGAAAAAGGTAAATGTAGGCCTGGATGAGCCTAGTCGTGGGACGAGGAGGGAACCTCGACGGCATCGGCCCGAGCTGGCTGTGCAGGCTGTGTAACTCGTGCAATTGTGGGGAAGGCTACAAGCGTCGCCAGCACCACAAGTATACCACCCACGATAAAGGGCGTGCCCGCGCTACCTATCTTATAAATAGCGCCAGCGATCAAGGGGCCAATGATGCGAGCCAGGCCCGCGAAGCCCTGAGACAGTCCGAGCAGTTCACCCTGGGTTTCGCCGGGACTGGCGAAGGAGAGCAGCGTCGAGACGGTGGGACTCACCGCGCCATCGCCGATGCTGAGAACACCCAGCGTGACCATGAGCCAGGAGAGCTGAGTGCT
The DNA here is from genome assembly GCF_016587395.1 of Ktedonobacter sp. SOSP1-52. Classification (NCBI taxonomy): domain Bacteria; kingdom Bacillati; phylum Chloroflexota; class Ktedonobacteria; order Ktedonobacterales; family Ktedonobacteraceae; genus Ktedonobacter; species Ktedonobacter sp. SOSP1-52. Next base: position 2,011,770 of record NZ_BNJH01000002.1, on the reverse strand, counting down.
AAAGGCCAGGGCGATAAGCCCAAGCGCCATAAGTACCAGCCCGGCCAGCATAACACCTCGCTCTCGCCAGCGCTTGACGAGCTGGCTAACCAGCCCTCCTTGCATGATGACGATGATGACGCCGATGTAGGTAAAGACATAGGCGTTCTGTGTTGCTTCCCAGTGAAAGTAATGCTGGGTGAAGAGCGGAAAGATATTCTCCATCCCCGTAAAGGCGACGGTGTAGAGCAGGTTGACCAGGATCAGCGAGAGCACCGCCGGGTTATGAGCCAGGTTGCCCCACCCGGAGAAGAAGGCGCCAATCCCGCTCTTACTGGCCTTTTTGCTCTGCCTCTGCTCCTGGCCCGTCAGGCGTTTGCGGCTCTCAGGCAGAAGCACAATCACGAGCACGGCATTGAGGAGGGCGACTGCGGCGGCGATCCAGAACGGTAGTCCAGGATATGGGCCAGCGAGCAGGCCACCCAGGGCGGGACCGATGACAAAGCCCAGCCCAATCGCGGCACCGATCATGCCCATGCCTTGCGCGCGTTTCTCCGGAGGCGTGACATCGGCAACGAAGGCCTGAGCCGAGCCGATATTTGAGGCTCCCAGACCGCCAACGAAGCGCGCCACCAGCAACATAGGCAGCGAACCCGCCAGGGCCGTGAGCACCAGGGAGAGCGCCTCAATGACGAGGGAGACAACAATGATCGGCTTGCGCCCATAGCGATCTGAAAGGGTGCCTAGAATGGGCGTAAAGAGGAATTGGGCCAGGGCATAGAGACTGGTGAGCATGCCAATCATAAAGGCGTCGGCCCCAAAATGCTCTGCCCAGAAGGGCAGGAGGGGAATTACCAGGCCAAACCCTGTAATATCGATCAGGACAGTCAGCGCCATCAGCAGGAGTGCCGTGCGTTGCTGTTTATCCATAACTGTGCTCCTCAAAGTGTGTGTCCTGTTCCGTATTTTTAGCAGACCTCACTGGCTGCGTCTAAGTAGGTAGAAGTACCTGACCTGCCTCAGACGATGCAGCAGAAGCGATAGTTGCTGTACCCTCGCGTCGTGAGCTACTTTCTACCAGCAAAGGCTGTCAATTATGACGTGAAACCTACGTTAAGTCAAAATTGACCTGATGGGCTAAAAATATGCCCCAGTTGCTTCCAGCCATCTCTCTCACCTATGAGGGGACAGACGTGGAAGCTGCCTGGGGAGATGTGCGTAGATGGGCTATTGTGCGTTCAAGCCAGCTGATTTCAGCGTCAAGCAGTGTCAATTTGTGGACCTGCACAAATAAGTGCGCGTCATCAGGATGGCTCAGCGTTTGCACCTGTGTGACTGGTCATAGCATAACGGATTTCCAGTATATTCTGCAAAGCTCTACCCAAAGTGGGCGGGGCTTTTATGGTCTTTGCCACATGACCAGTTGGTATCTATGTGTCAATTGTCACAATTGGTTTGTTTCTATGTAAGCCCATAAGCCATTTTCCATTTATCAGATGGCTTTAAGTCGGTTCTGACTTGCTATAAATAAGGAGTGTCAATGAAGAAGAAGAGTCTGCAGGGGCACAAAACATTGAGGGGGCGAAGCGTTTATGACGGCTGAGGAACGAGAACAGGCGCTCTGGGTAGCGTCACAACGCTATATCAATGGTGACATAGATTAGACGAATTTGAAGCGGTTGAGCACATGCAAGCCGAAAAATTACGTGAGGCGATGCTCTCACTCTCATGGCAGCGTGTGCGCGGCTCTTTAAAACGCAGACTTTTTGGACTCTGGGGCGACTCCAGGTCAGCATAGTTTACTCTTGGCAAAAGCAGTGTCTCCAGTAAATTGTAGGGTCCATGCAAGCATGGACTTTTTCTCGCTGGAGAGGGTACCAAGTTGGTGGGCGTAAGAGTCCATGCTTGCATGGACCCTACAACGCCGGTAAATGGGGCTAGTGGGCCATGAAATCTTGCCAGAAGAGGTGCATCCGCTCACGGAGCGCCGTGTGCTCTGGCTTGCGCAGGTAGGGGTCTCCTGCCCAGACGCTTGCGGCGATCTTGCGCGTGAGTTCGATCATGCGGGTATCGCTGAGATCGGCGATGCGCATCTCTGGCATCCCGCTCTGGCGCACACCAATGAAATCGCCGGGACCGCGCAGGCGTAGATCCTCCTCGGCGAGCTTGAAGCCATCATCAATCTCCTCAAAGACTCCCAGGCGCTCCTGTGATTGCGCGCCTGCGTCTTCGCTCAGCACATAGCAGTAAGACTGGTGTTTGCCGCGCCCGACGCGGCCACGGAACTGGTGGAGCTGCGAGAGGCCAAAGCGGTCGGCATCTTCAATGACCATGACTGTGGCATTGGGAACATCGATACCCACTTCAATGACTGAGGTCGCGACCAGGATATCAAGCTCATGGTCGCGGAAGCGGTGCATGACCTGGTCTTTTTCAGCGGGCTTCATTGCGCCGTGCAGGAGGCCGAGGCGCAGAGTTGGAAAGATCTCACGTTGTAGGCGCTCATACTCAGTTGTCGCGGCCTTGACCTGGAGCGACTCGGACTCCTCGATCAAGGGGCAGATGATAAAGGCCTGGTGACCCTCCTCCACCTGCTGGCGAATAGTATCATAAGACTCAGCTCGGCGTGCTCCTGTGCGCCAACGTGAGATGATCTTCTGACGCCCTGGAGGCAATTGATCGATAACAGAGACATCCAGGTCTCCGTAGAGCGTCAGGGAGAGAGTTCGCGGAATGGGCGTGGCCGTCATGACGAGCATGTGCGGATGATATCCCTTCTTGCGCAGGGCATCGCGCTGCTCAACGCCAAAGCGGTGTTGCTCGTCCACAATGACCAGTCCCAGCTTATAAAACTTGACATCATCCTGGATCAGGGCGTGAGTGCCGATAGCTACAGCAGCCTCGCCGCTCTCCAGCATGGCGCGTCCACGGGCGCGCTCGCTGGCCCGCTGGCTGCCAGTGAGGAGGACGGTGCGAATCCCGAAAGGCTCAAGCATCTTGCTGATACTGCGCGCATGCTGCTCCGCCAGCAGTTCGGTCGGGGCCATGATCGCGCCCTGGCTGCCATTGAGGACCGCCATAAAGAGGCCCGCGGCGGCGACAGCGGTCTTACCGGCTCCGACATCACCTTGCAAAAGGCGGCACATCGGTTTGCTCTTCGCCATATCGACGAAAATCTCGCTGATCACACGGCGTTGGGCGTCGGTGTAGTGAAAGGGAAGCGTTGCCTCCAGAGGTGCATCGGTCGCCGTTACAGACCAGAGCGTCGAGCCAATGCCGATATTGCTTAAAGTGGTACCACTGGCAGGAGACGTGTCCTGGTCCTCGTCAGTTGGGGGGGCGATAAAGATTTTATCGGGATAGATGGTTAAGGCGTTGCCCTGGGGGGCCTCGAACTGCCAGCGCTCGCGGCGCTCCTGCATGCCGAGCTGGATCATAAAGAGCTCGTCAAAGGCGAGGCGGCGATAGGCGCGCTGGCGCTCTTCTTCGTTATCGGGATAGTGAATTTTTGCCACGGCCTCGGGCAGGGGTATAAGCTGTGCCATATCGCGGATCGGCGTGGGAAGGTGATCGGGAACCATCTGAGCATAGCGATCAACTACCCACTTGGTAAAGCGGCGCAGCACCTTGGCTGAGAGGCCTGCGGTCAAGGCGTAGGTCGGCACGAGGCGGCCTGTGTTGAGCAGATCATTCTGTTCGGGTAGCTCATGGCTCTGTACATTAAACTCGACCTTGTTGCCAAAGCGCTGTTTCTTGCCCGTTATCACGATATAGCAGCCCTGTGCGCGCTCCAACTGTTTTTGTAAATAGGGTTGGTTAAACCAGGTGGCGTAGAGCTTGCCGCTGTCGTCCGAGATAGTGGCGATGGTGCGGGACTGATTGCCCCTGGTGCGCTTGACTGTGACCTCCCAGATCAGACCCATAGTGGTCGAGACCTCATTGAAGGGGACATCGACGATGGGTGTGATCTTGCTATAATCGCGGTGCTCGCGCGGAAAATAGAAGAGCAGGTCGCGCACGGTGCGTATCCCCAGGTGATGCAGGTGTTTCAGGGTTGTGGGACCTACACCGGGTACCGCGCTTACATCCGCGCTGAGGAGCGTCAGCGAGGTATGCCCCTGGCTCATTCCGGCTTCGAGGCGGATGGTGTTTGGCGGTGGCAGTGGTGGCGGCTCGACCGGGCGCTTTACGTGAGGTACATCAGGCTCCTCCGGGGGGGGAGCAGGTGGTTGGTGCGTAGCAGGCGTGGATGATGGCGCAGTCGACTGTTTCTGCTGGCGTGGCGCTGGTGGGGCCTGTGTTGTATTAGTATTATGAGGGAGCGTCGTTGCCTGCTTTCCCTGGAGAATGACTGGGGCGGTGCTTTGGGGCGTAGCAGGGGCGGGTGCTCCATCAAGCTCGTTTAGATCAGCCAGAACCAGGCGCAGGCGACTGGCACGCTGGTCTGGTGTAAGTTGGCGATACCCCTCCAGGTGCGTTCGCAGGCGTAGCACGATAGCGGGATCAAGACCGATATTCTGTAGCAGTGGGCGCGTTTCATCCACCCAGCGGGCAACAAAGGTTTCCAGCCCTCCGCCAAGGATGGCTTTATCCTGGTACTGAGTGCGTTGTTCATGTTGTAAGATTTTACGCGCACGCTCAATGTAGGGCGCGAGAGCATTTGTTTGTGTTTGTGACATAAGGAAAAAGTATAAGATAGTGTGCTGTAGGCGCGCCATGCTGGCGACCAGACAATAGATTTTTTAGCGGTAAGCGCTATTTAGCTAGACTGATAGACTGATAGGCGATGTCATGTCGTTGTCGATCTCACCCCCATGATAGAGGTTTTATGGAACAGATGTCAAGCTCTCATGAGAGCACGACAATGCTTCTCAAACGCCATTCATTCTCTTCTCTTCCTGCTCACAAGCTCGCCGGAGGCAGGAAAGATGGACATGGCGCTGGGGCAAATACCCCAGCGCCATGTCCATCTTTCCTACTTTATCTGGCGGCACGTCGAGCCTGGGTTGTGCTCGAAACAGTTGCCGGGATGATCCCTAGTTGCTCTTCATCGGGCCAGATGCCCCTCTGGGGTGACCACCCGAGGCGGCTGCGTGCGACCTCGTTGCTGCAACGGCAGGAGTGCGGTTCAGGCAGTTCTGGCTGGCGTACCGGATGGGGCACGTGCAGCAGGTTTGCCAGCCTGTCGAGGTAATCTCCATATTGAATGGGTTCATCGACGATATTGAAGGTAGAGCCAGCCGGAGCTGATTCCAGGGCTGTCACGATCGCAGAGGCCATGTCATTGACATGCACAAGTGATAGGTAACTCTGTCCCCTGCCGGGAACCGTCAGACGACTGGCTCGCAGCCCTTCAAGCTGGTTCTCCTGATCGGTCCCTGGGCCCACGAATTGCCCCGCACGCAGAATGCACCAGTGGAGCTGGCTGGGATGGAACGAACTGACCATTTCCTCCATTTTGATCACGGGGGCGCAGATAGTCGCACGCGTGGGAGAGCTATCCAGGGGAACGTTCTCATGCAGCCAGAAGTCGCCCCCATCGGGATAGGCCATCACAGTACTCAACTGGATATAACGCCTGGCCTTAGCCGCGAGCGCGGCGCTTAACAGGGATTGTGTCCCTTCTGTTCGTAGGCGCGTTGTGGCCCTCCAGGCATCGGGATCAGGATGATTAGGATCTCGTGGAATAGCGGTTGCTGTGTGTACAACCGCATGACAGCCAGAGATATGCGAAGGCAGGTGTTCAATAGTGGCGGGAGCCAGGAGGTCGCCTATAACGGCCTCGACGCCAGCAGCTTCCAGTGCACGAGCCTTATCAAGCGTGCGCGCCAGGGTACGCACGGTATGTCCCCGTTGCAACAATTGAGGGAGGAGCGCGCGTCCAAGGACCCCGGTGGTCCCGACGACGAAGATCTTCATGGGAAACTCCTTCGTATGTGGATGAGTGAGACGTCATACCTCCAATACTTTCAATGTACCATAGAGGGAAGCAATAGAGGCTGGTGAAATACAGATCAACTTGTTGAAAATTTACTTTAAATTGCCAAAAATAAGCAAATAGACATTGACTTTGTTGATGGTAGGTGTTAATATTGCCATGGAATTGGTGTTTTATTGCAAGTGATTGAAGTTTTTTGTCTAATGGCGAGCGAATGTTGTGGGGCGGAATACAGAGGCTTAAAAAATTGAAGGAGCTTGAGAATGTTTACCGCACTAAGGAAGCGTAATTTTGCGTTATTATGGCTGGGACAAATTGTCTCGTTATCGGGTGACTGGCTGTTGCTCCTGGCGCTACCATTCTACATCTATCAATTAACAGGCTCGGTATTACAGACGGGCATAATGTATATGATTGAGATGTTGCCGCGTATTCTCCTGGGGTCACTGGCTGGTGTTTTTGTTGATCGCTGGGATCGACGTTGGACGATGATTATTGCCGACCTTTCGCGTGCAGTGGTGCTCCTACTGATCTTGTTGGTTCATACACAGAACCTGATATGGGTCATCTATGTTGCAGTCGCGTGCCAGGCGATCATCTCCCAATTTTTTACACCCGCCTCGATGGCGCTCATTCCTACGCTTGTGGGTGAGAAAGACTTGATAGGGGCCAACTCGCTTTCGTCTTTTAGTGAAGCCCTGACGCGCCTGATTGGGCCGCCTTTGGGAGGTATACTGTATGCCTGGCTGAGTACAACAGGAGTGGTCGTGGCGGATAGCGCGACCTATCTCTTTTCAGCTCTGATGATAGCCTTGATTGCTGTCCCTGCTCGTGCTACGGCACCACAGCCTGATGCAGTGGTCTCGGTTGGAGAGGCGACAAAGAATGTCTTGCGCGAGTGGAGGAGTGGCCTGGGGATAGTTAAACGCGATGATGTCATCCTGGGCGTTTTCTTGACGATGAGCGTGCTCATGATAGGACAGGGTGTGCTCAATGTCATGCTGGTGCCGCTGACAGAAAAAGTACTGCATGGCGGCTCAGTCACGCTGGGCTGGATTATTACCGCCCAGGGTGTGGGTTCTTTGTTGGGCGCATTGCTGGTGGGCCAGGTGAGTAAGGTAGTTCGCCCGGTTGTGCTGGCAGTGTTGGCGCTGGTAGCCACGGGAAGCGCCATCTTGATCATCACCCACTATCCTCATCTACTGATTTCTCTGCTCCTGATTGGTATAGTGGGTGTCTTTATCGTTGGCTTAATGGTAACCACACAGACGCTGCTGCAAATCAGGGTTGAGGATAGTTATCGCGGTCGTGTCTTTGGCGCATTCGAGGCGCTTCTCTCCATCGCTATGTTTGCAGGCCTGATTCTCGCCACCGGCGCGGGCGACCGCTTGAGTACAGTTACTCTATTAGACATCTCAGGCATTCTTACACTCCTGGCGGGCGTCGTCGCCCTCCTGACGCTGCGCAATGCGCGCCTGAAGGATGATGCTCAGGAAGAGCCGAGCCCAAGCAAGTCAGCGCTAGAGGTAGTCTCCTGACTAATAGGATCATTCAGGAAGAGAGTGGCAGGCTGTCGTCCATGACGACAGCCTGCCACTCTCTTCCTGAATGAAGATTATGCCGTTTTGTCGCTCTCGGCCTCGGCGGGGGCGGTAAAATGGATTTCTAAGGCCTTGTTTGCGAAGCGGGCCGAGGTCGCCTCGTGGTGCGTGAGGATGGCGGGGAGGGTGAGATCGCGCTTGAAGTTTCCGATCTCGATAATCATCTCATCGCCTTTCTTGGTCATGATGACCTTGCTCATTTCCACATGAGGCAGTGGGAGGCGCAGGATATAGCCTTGCTCTTTGCGCACGATCTCTTGTACTGCTCCCTGGTGGTAGACTGTGGTGGGGTCCTGCTCGCCAAAGACCACCTGGGCTAGCTTCTCAAGCTCATCCACGCCTAGAATCTCTTGGGCATAATAGGGTGCCTCCCAGACGGGAAGTGGCGCGAAGGTCGTATGGATCTGCTGTCGGAGCTTCTCCTGTGTGTTATACATCTCGCGTAGAAAGGCATCCTGGTAGTCGCCGGGCTGGATGACGCGGTTGCAGACCACGCTATCGATAGGGTAGCCGAAGAGGGAGAGGTAGGTTTCGGCGCGTAGGGCCTCTTTGATCACCATGCGCTCAGGATTGACCACCGGGCGGTACGAGGTGATTGTGGGGTCGCTAAGCACTTCACGCAACGTCTTGACGCGCTCACTCAATTTTTGTACGGCATCAAGCAACTCTGTCGTTGGGAGGAGCGATTTCAGGAAAGGTCGGGCCAGGTTAAGGGTTCCACGCATACCAGAGAGGCGTCCAACATACCACTGAAAGGTATCGGGCATGCTGAGGAGGCGCACAGTCTCACCGGTGGGCGCGGCATCAATCACTACCACGTCAAAGTTCCCCCGCTCGGCATTGCGGTAGATATTGACGAGGCTTACGATCTCGTCCATGCCTGGAATTAGGGCCAGTTCCTCTGCCATGACATCGTCGACCCCTTGCTTGCGCAGCGTGCGTGTCATAGTCTCCTGGAGTTTGCCCCATCCACGGCGCATCTCATCAAGGACATTGACCTCCTGCGCCCACAGGTTGGGCGCGATCTCGCCTGGCTCAGAAGTCAAAGGAACTCCTAAACAGTCGGCCAGGCTATGAGCCAGGTCTGTACTGACAACCAGTGTGCGCTTGCCAAGTGCTGCGGAACGCGCGGCGGTCGCAGCGGAGATGGTTGTTTTGCCCACTCCGCCTTTTCCAAGATAAAGTATAATACGCATAAGCTTCCTTATTATATATTTTGAGCTGAACAAGCTATAGAGTATTCTTTGAACTGAACAACATCACCTTACCCATATGTACGTATAGCTCCTCTTTTAGGTTTGATCAATAGCCACGAAGTGGCGAAGCGCCTCAAACAAGTTCCTGCGAAGAGAACAGTAAGACGAATTTGCATATTACACCAGGGGAATTACCCATTTCTAGAGCGAGCAGGCATCTATACTGGCGTAGGAGCAAATTATCATCTGATAAATAGGCATGGTTAGTGATGTCTCCTAAACTAATAGAAGATGATGCGCGGAGAAACACGAGCGAACAGCTGTAGCTATAGAGCGAGAGATGTAACCTTTGAAGTGAGCAAGAAGCCCGCTTCTATCAAAAGTAGAATAGGAGATGTGCGATGCGACAGAGTAGCGTGACGGATCCTTACGAGTATTGTCGGAAGATTATCCAACGAGCATCAAAAACCTTTTACTGGGGGTCTAACTTTCTTCCTCAACCCAAGCGCAAGGCCATCTGGGCTGTCTATGCCTTCTGTCGCATGATCGATGATATCGTGGATGAAGCGGTCGAAGCGGAGGGCACGCGGGAGCCGCGCACTGGTCATCTCTATGGAGCCAAGGATCCCCATTGCGAACTGGATTACTGGCACCAGTCGCTCCAGCATGTTTATGATGGCGAAGGGAGCGGTGATAACCCGATTATGCAGGCCTGGGAGGACATGTTACAGACCTATGCAGTGCCCATAAAGCCCGCTTTGGTGCTATTAGATGGCGTGGCCATGGACCTGAGCAAAAGGCGCTATCAGAGTTTCGCGGAACTTGAGCTTTACTGTTATCGTGTGGCTGGTACTGTTGGCCTGTTAACCAGCCCGATCTTTGGCTATAACGATGAGCGTGCATTGACATACGCGGTGGAGCTAGGTATCGCGCTTCAATTGACGAACATCTTGCGTGATGTAGGCGAGGACCTGCGGCGCAACCGTATCTATCTACCGCTGGAGGAGATGGAGCGTTTTCGCTATAGCGAAGAGGATTTACAGCAGGGCGTGATCAACGATGCTTTCCGCGAGTTGATCCACTTTCAAATGGCGCGCGCCGAAGAGTACTACATCAGGGGTCAGCAGGGCATTGACCTGCTGCATCCCGATTGTCAGTTGTCGGTGAAACTAAGCGGGGTTTTGTACCGGCGTATTCTGGAGCGCATTCGCTCGAATGACTACAACGTATTTACCAAGCGAGCTAGCGTTCCTTTGCAGACAAAGTTAGTCGCGGCCTCGACCTGCTGGGTTATGCAACATGTTGGGAGCAGACAATATGGCCATGTATTGTAAATAAGTGGCGTGGGGTGGGTTGGGTCGGGTTGAGAGGTTGGATCGTCCCACAGAAGAAACGCATCAATAGCACGTCGTACCAATTGCGCAACCGGAACATCCTCTTTCTCAGCTTGCCCATGTCATTTCTGGTGCTGTTTCTCGTTCAGATACATAGTTGTACATTTCACTCTTTCGCCTCTTGCATACATCAACATTTTGCTTTACCATAGAGCACAGCAAGAGGGAAGGAGCAAGAGAGAGAGAATGCTGATCTACGAGTATAAACTGGATGGCACACAGGCCCAATATCGTGCCATTGATGAAGCCATACGCGTGACCCAGTTCATCCGCAACACGTGCCTGCGCCTCTGGATAGATACTCGTGGTATCAACCGCAACGATCTGCAATGCTATTGCTCCCAGCTTGCCCAAGCCTACGACTTTGCCATCCTGCTCAATTCCCAGGCTCGGCAAGTCGCTGCTGATCGTGCATGGGCTGCGATCTCTCGCTTCTATGAGAACTGTCGCACCCAGAAGCCTGGCAAGAAAGGCTATCCCCAATTTCAGCACGATTGCCGCAGTGTCGAGTATAAACAGACTGGCTGGCGCCTTGAGCCAGATGGCAGACATCTCATCTTCACCGATGGCTGTGGCATCGGTCGTCTCCGGCTCGTGGGCACACGCGACATGGAAATCTTCCCGCTCAAGCAGATCAAGCGGGTTCGTCTCATCCGGCGTGCCGATGGCTACTATGCTCAAGTTGCCATACAAGCTGAACGGCACATTGAGCATATCCCAACAGGCAAGCACACCGGCATTGATCTCGGACTCAAAGCGTTCTTGACCGATGCCGAGGGCAACACCGTTGCCAACCCACGCCATCTGAGAAAGGCCCAACGCACGCTCAAGCGGTTGCACCGTCGCCTTTCTCGCACACAGAAGACATCTCAGCAGCGCAAGAAGGCAAGAAAGAAGCTTGCCAAAGGCTATCTCAAGGTCCAGAGGCAGCGTGAAGATTTCGCCAGAAAGACGGCGAGCGCGCTCATCTCATCTCACGATTTGATCGCTTATGAGCACTTGAGAATCGCCAATCTGGTGAAGAACCGCAAGCTGGCAAAGTCCATTAGCGATGTCGCCTGGGGCCGCTTCATTCTCTGGCTCACCTACTATGGGCATGTTCACAACATTCCCGTCATCGCCGTCGAGCCAGCATTTACCACCCAGGATTGTAGCGCCTGTGGGGCACGGGTCAAGAAGTCGCTCAGTGTGAGGACCCACATCTGTCCCTCCTGTGGCCTGATGCTTGACCGCGATCACAATGGGGCACTCAACATTTTAGCCAAGGCCTATCGTACTGTCGGGCAGACAGGGTGCGCCGCTTCGGCGCTTGTGGAATCGCTACAGAGTAGCTGGGGGTTAAGAGCAGATACCCCCAAAGACATTGCCTTACTTGGAGGGGAAACCCAAAGAGGACAAGAGCATGGCAGAAGAAAGCGGGGAAGCCAGAAGGGAGGTATGGCAGTTTGACCCGCAAGTCTTGGATGCATGGTAAAGCTGTGTTTGTTGAACCCAAGTTCTCGTGGAGAAGCCCGCTCCCATCGTAACCTCCATGACACGATGACCCTGAAATGGCGTCCTGTTCCTGTTGGGACGTGAAAGCTCTTTTCAGGGGACGACCCGAAATGATCGGGTGAAAGAACGAACGGGTACCTACCCATCCTCAACGTTTCACAAGTGCAAATGCGGGATCGCCTACGGGCGCGAGCCTACGGCGACGGAGTTCCCGTAATAGTGCGCCTTTGTGCCACAAATGTCTCTCTTACCCGTCGGGGTAAGCTCACTAGAGCAAGGTGAGTAACACAGCGACTTATCCGCTGAGAAGCGGGGACACCTTCGCCTGAAAAGGTTGGAGGGAAAATAGCATGTCGTATAAAATGCTGGTGAAGCTCCAGTCCCAGGAGCCAGAGGTCAGTAAGTGACGCTGTATATGGTGAAGTCTTGATTGGCTGAATCCAAGTCATGGCGGAAGAGGGGCAGCCCACAGGAACGGGATGATCGCCTGTGTCCAATGTGCAGGGGAACGGTACTATTTCCGCTGCAAGCTCTCGTTGGAGCCAGCCCTCACGGAGAGGGAAATGACGAACTGGGCACCTACGTACAGACGGAGACATTTGGAGGAACTGAGGATCGACCTAACCCGCGAGAGCGGTATGGTTAAAGAGTCGCCGTAGTAGTCGTGGAAGTTACGCTCCACCAAGGCGTGTGGGGAATTCACACACAGGGCGAAGGACGACAGGAGATCACACGTAAAAGGAAGGGTTGACATGGATGTGTCAAAAGATCCTTCTCAAAAGTGGTGCTGAAAAGGCACTGATCTCTGGAGAGCGATGATGCGTTGAAAGGCGCCCGTCACGTTCGGGAAGGGGCCGTTGGAAAAGGGCTGAGTTCAGGAAACCACCTGGCGTCCCAGGCAGGTCGGAACAGCATCAGTACCTCGCTGGCGGCCTACTTCATCCCAAATAATCGGAGTAATGTTCGATACAAGGGGAAGGGGAACAGGTTGTACGATAGCAGAAAAGGGAAGCATGCGTAATGCAGACGACTGAACTGGGATGCTATCGGAAGCTGGAGAGCCGTGTGCGGTGAAAATCGCAAGCACGGGTTCGGAGGGGGGAGGTTGGAAAAGTACCGGCAACGGCAACTCGCCAGCCCCCTACCCTACAACGGGTGAGGCGCAAGCCACACCGAACGCTTCTGGACAGACCGCCTCTACTTGCTCTGGTCGCAAGGCCAGAACGGGCAAGCGGGCTGGATGAAAGAAGAATCCCCCTTGCTTTAGCAAGGGGGAGTGTCAAAAAGATAGACTGCTAGGAGGTCACTTTCCCCTGAGTGTAGAGGTAGTGCAAATATTCTAGCTGTCGCACCACCTCCACACGATCACTCCCGCCATTCTGATACCATTGACGAAGCCAGAGCAGAGAAATAATCTCATCTTGAGCAAAACCGCGCTGGCGAAGAAAGTCCGTCTCGTCAAGAGCGTTGTCAATGCTAGTAATTAATTCCAAAGGCTGTGTATTCATGTTCTATATCCTTCCACCTACGCCGATGACCGGCAAGCCGCCACTGCTCTCTACTGTGCATACCTGTTATGGAACGACTATTCTGGCCCATTTCTCATTCGAAGAAAAGAGTGCTTCATTGAATAGACGCGCCACCCTACAGTTTTTCAAATACCAGATTTTGAATGTACCCCATCACACTATCCCATCCTCGTCAGGTTACTCCACCCTCACTACCTATTTCCGTATGTACGAAGCATAGCAGGAAACCGGCGTAGTTACTGTGTTCCAGGTGACATAAAAAGTGTGATCCGCTTCACGTGTCCCCCAAACTCACTACCACCGCTGCTCGTCTCCAGGTGCCGTGTGAGCACGCATGGAGAGCGATCTTAAAAGGCTATCTGCGGTATATACGTTTGAAGAGGTAGAAAAGTTCCATCTCTATGACTTAAAGTCACGACTTTGTTGTCTTTTTCCACAGAGAACGCGAAAATTTTCCATCCTATCAAATTATATAGCCTTCTCAGTGTGTAATCGACAGGTGATGACAAATCTTCAATTTTTTCATCACCTTCTACTACTATAGACGTGTCAGGGTTACAAAATAGGGCATATAAATTCAGGCAGGTACCTATTGGGTAGGTGCCTGCCTGATTGCTGCTAACAAACTAGGATATTAGCGAACGTTGCGAATAACGATGTTGGCCAGGCGCCCAGGAATATAGATGACTTTCTGAACGGTGGCGTCTCCAATGAAGGAGAGAACGCGCTCGTTAGAAAGCACCAGCCTGCGGACATCATCCTCGCTAATACCAGCGGGCGCCTCAAGGCGCTCGCGCACTTTACCATTGACCTGCACAACCAGGGTAAAGCTCTCGTCGTGTGTCATGGCCTCGTCGAAGGCTGGCCAGGTGCTCAGGTGTATCGAGCCCTCATGCCCTGTCTGATGCCAGAGCTCCTCGGTAATATGGGGAGCCAGGGGTGCCAGCAGCTGCATCATGGTCTCGAGCGCGCGCTGGAAGGCCGCCGTGCGCGCGACTGGCTCATGCTGCTGTTTAATCAGGGCATTGTTACACTCCATCAACGCGGCCAGCGCGGTGTTGAAGCGGAAGTTGCTCAGGTCTTCGGTGATCCGCTTGATGGTCTTGTGACGCAGGCGCTCAACCGCCTTGCTCTCAGTGGTCTCCTCTGTGCTGGGATTGTCGGTCCAGGACTCGGTGACCAGGCTCCAGAAGCGGTTCAGGAAGCGCCAGACGCCCTCCAGATTCTCCGCCTTAAAGGAGCCACCCGCCTCGAAGGGACCGATGAACATCATATAGCAGCGTACAGTATCCGCGCCGTAGGTCTCAATGTATTTATCGGGGGCCTCGACGTTGCCGCGTGACTTCGACATCTTCTGTCCATCGGGGCCAAGCACCATGCCCTGGTGATAGAGGCGTTTGAATGGCTCGCCGAAGTTCAGGTGTCCCATATCGCGCAGGGCCTTGGTGAAGAAGCGCGAGTACAGCAGGTGCAGAATCGCGTGCTCAACGCCGCCCACATACTGGTCGACGGGCAGCCACTTGCGCATCTGCTCCTGGCCCCAGGCCTCTTGATCGTTATGGGGATCGGCGTAGCGCAGGTAGTACCAGGATGAGCAGATGAAGGTATCCATCGTGTCTGCCTCGCGGGTGGCTGGACCGCCACAGGTGGGGCAGGTCGTATTCAGGAAGGACTCTTCATAGCGCAGCGGCGACTCGCCTGTAGACTTAAACTGGACATTCTCAGGCAGGCGTACCGGGAGTTGATCCTCGGGCACGGGGACCAGGCCATCCTTCTCACAATACACGACGGGAATGGGGCAACCCCAGTAGCGCTGGCGGCTGATTAACCAGTCACGCAGGCGGTAGTTCACCGTGGCCTTGCCGACACCCTGCTCCTCGATAGAGCGTGTTATTTTGGTCTTCGACTCATCGCCGGAGATCCCATCAAAGGGGCCTGAATTGATCATGCGTCCCAGGGCTTCTTTCGCGCTTTCCCAGGTGGCGGGATCGGTTGGCTCCTCATCTTCGGCCAGAATGACCTGGCGAATGGGCAGATTGAACTTACGCGCAAACTCGAAGTCGCGCTGATCATGCGCTGGAACGCCCATGACCGCGCCCGCACCATAGCCCATCAGTACATAATCAGCGATCCAGACCGGTATCTGCTCACCACTGACAGGATTGATGACATAGCCGCCGGTAAAGACGCCGCTCTTCTCTTTCTCAGCGCTCATGCGCTCAATCTCGGTCATACGGCGGGCCTGGTCAACATAGGCCTCAACGGCATCCTTGTGCTCAGGCGTTGTGATTTTCGCGACCCAGGGATGCTCTGGCGCCAGGACGAAGAAGGTCACGCCATAGATGGTGTCGGGGCGCGTGGTGAAGACTGGAATCTCTTCTTGCTTGCCCTCGATCTCAGCCTTGAAGCGAACCTCGGCGCCTTCGCTGCGACCGATCCAGTTGCGCTGCATGGTCACGGTTTTCTCGGGCCACTCGATATCCTCAAACTTCAGCAGCTCTTCCGCGTAGGCAGAGATCTTCAGCAGCCACTGATCGATCTCACGGCGCTCAACGACGCTGCCACAGCGCTCACAGGTGCCATCGGCCAGCACCTGCTCGTTAGCCAGGGTCGTGTTACAGCCAGGACACCAGTTGGCGGGCGCCTTGGTGCGATAGGCCAGGCCATGTTTATAGAATTGCAGGAAGAGCCACTGCGTCCATTTGTAGTAATCTGGCAGGCAGGTAATGACCTCACGTGACCAGTCCCAGCCAGCGCCCATGGCCTGGAGCTGTTTGCGCATATTCTCAATATTGGCCAGCGTCCAGGTTCGTGCCTGGACACCGCGTTTGATCGCGGCATTCTCGGCTGGCAGGCCAAAGGCATCGAAGCCAATGGGCTGCATTACATTGTAGCCTTGCATGCGTTTGAGACGGCCATAGGCGTCAAAGGGCGAGTAGTTGTACCAGTGCCCCATGTGTAGATCGCCAGAGGGGTAGGGGAACATCACCAGGTGATAGAACTTAGGCTTTAAATCAGGTTTTGCGGGATCATCTGAGGCGCGGTAGACCTGCTCGGTCTCCCATTGTGCCTGCCATTTATGTTCAACGGCCTTTGGATCGTACTTCGTACGTGTAATCATGCGAATGCCTCCCAGGATGCCATGCAGCGGGATAAATTGGTATAGTAATGTATTCGGTTAAATTCTGTAGAAAAAAGAGCAACAAAAAAACCCTCCATCCAAGGGACGAAAGGTTGTTCCGTGGTACCACCCCGCTTTTCAATCAAGACAAGGGGTAAAACTGGTGGACCTGAGGGGACTCGAACCCCTGACCTTCTCCATGCCATGGAGACGCTCTACCAGCTGCGCTACAGGCCCAGGTAAAGAATCGGCTTGTCTCTGACTTACTCTCATTATACGCTATATCGGGCGTCCCGACAAGTGCTCACAGCTTGCCTGGTATTTATTTACCAGCCTGCCATTTGACACTTGTAGCTCACAGGCGAGTTCAGTCTGATATGTAGCCTCACACCACCCGGCTACTCTCTGTACTCAAACGACCTACTACTCCTGCTCATCGCCACCGTATTGGCAGTGCTTACTATACCACAAACTTTTGCGATTGGCAAGGTCTTTGTAAGAAGCTATTGTACTTTCGGTGTATTGCCGAGAAGTGCTTGGTGGAGATGAGGGGACTCGAACCCCTTACCTCGACAGTGCGATTGTCGCGCTCTACCAGATGAGCTACATCCCCTTGACGGTTTAGATATTACCACACTGTACTCATCTTGTAAACCCCTTTTATCAACAAATTTCCAGGCAATCGCCAGATTTAGAAAATTTCGCCTGGTTGCTTGTATCCATCTGATCTCTCGCGCCTGCGGCGCTCGCCTGGTAAAGGGTAGAGGTTCAGGTGGGCAGGCTGCGCCTGCCCACCTGAACCTCTACCCTTTACCAGGAAGAACTACATTACCAGGGGATGCTGGCCTGGAAGGCTTCCAGCGTATTACGTCCATCGACGCGGATGCGCAGGAGGACCTGGGGGGTCAGGCTATTTTGGATGATGCCTGTTTCGCCGGGATCGGTGGTTGAGCCAACATATCCAAGGGAGGTCAGCAGGTTGACGATAGCCGCGCGAAGAGCCAGGCTCCCATGGCGAAATGGTTCGCCCGAGGGATAACAGAACTGCTGAATGGAAATATGTAAGTGTTGTTGCAGGCTTGCGCGTGAGTCTTGCAGTTCTTTCTGTGCCTGGGCATGCGAGGCCAGGTAGGTATTGCCGATGTCCACATGATTGATGGTATGCGAACCAATTTGCATGCCGCCAAGGAGCATCTCCTGGAGCTGATTCCAGCTTGCCTGACCCTTCCATCCGACCTTGCCGGTGATAATATAAAACATTCCGCTAAAGCCATTCTGGCGGAGAAGCCGGTAGGCATTGGTGTAGGCGTCATCGTAGCCATCATCAAAGGTCAGGATCACCGGATGGGATGGCAACGGACCGTTGTAATACAGGGCATCGAAGAGCTGATTAAAGGTGATGGTATGGGCCTTGCGTGATTTGAGATAGGCCAGGTGTGCGCTTAGCATTTTTGTTGGTACGGTCAGGCTCTTCTCCAGAATGGTCTGGGTGGGAGCGTCCGAAATATGGTGGTACATCATGATAGGCACCTTGGCATCGTGAGAGATTGTATGTAAAGGGGGGAGAATCGGGGCCTCAAGGTCCACCGGGCCGCCATTGAGCACCTGCCAGTGAGCCGCATCAGTGCGCGAGAGATACATGGGAATGTTGCTATATAGCGCCTCTGGGTGAAGGATATCGGGATCGACGGTGCTGAGTTTCTGTGCTTCTTGCTGTGTCTCTAGCGTTGGCTTGATCTGGAGCGTGACGGGAACCATGGCCACATCTTTGTATTCCTGCATCGTTTCAGGATTTACCCACGAGGAGAGGGCGCTCTCCTGTCCCAGCGTATAGCCCGCGATGGTGTAGCCCTGGAAGCGCTTCTGCCAGTACTGCGCGTAAGTGTTTTGATCGGGCCAGGTGGTCTGGACCTGGGGATGCAGCAGGCTCCACATGCCTGTATAATCATGCTGCAAGAATTTTTGCAGGTACAGTCCCGCGGTCTTGCTGGCTACGGGTGTACGTGTCGGTGATACACCAGGCTGCTTATGGAGAACCTTGGGTGTGGGAGGAGGCGCGCTGCCCTGGAAGTACGCGCTATAGATCCAGAGTCCCGACGAGGTCAGGAAGAGTATCACAGACAACGCCACCAGCATCCAGGCTACAACGAGGCGTTTGTTTCTACCTGTATCGAGTGTGCTATACATAGGAAAGACTGACTGCCTTTCTTTGGAACCTATGAGGAAGGAAACCCTTCTTCCTTGCCTAAAGCCAGTATAGTAGCTTTCTGGTAGCGTATATTGAGGAAATTAACTCTATATTAAAGATGATGGAGATAGGCCAAATGGATGAGGTGTCGAACGCGAAAAAAGCGGTGGCATCCATCAAATGGATGCCACCGTTTGATAAGTTTGGCTTTTGGAACGCAGGCTTTGTCAGCTAGCGCGCGCGCGCGGGCTGTTTGGGACCGATGTGAATGGGACGTCCCTCCACGGCCAGGACGGCCTCGCGAATGCCTTCGCTCAGCGTTGGATGGGGGTGAATGGTCTCGATGATCTCATCAACGGTAAGTTCACCGCGCATCGCAATAGAGAACTCGCTTATGAGGTTAGTGGCGTCGGGACCGATGATGTGTGCTCCCAGAATCTCGCCATACTTGCCGCGAATGACCTTGGTAAAGCCATCGGTCTCGCCAATCGCGACGGCTTTGCCAATCGCGACCCATGGGAAGCGCTCGACGCGAGCCTCGGGATCCTTCTCCTTTGCCTGGGCCTCGGTCAGGCCGACAAAGGCGATTTCAGGGAAGGTGTAGATGGGATTGGGGACGACATCGTAGTTCATGCTAGAATCGTGTCCCATGGCGTTGTCGGCAGCGATCTCGCCCTCGGCTGAGGCTACGTGCGCCAGGCCCGCGCCCTTGGTCAAGTCGCCGATGGCATAGATACCAGGCAGGTTGGTCTCCATCTTCTCGTTGACGCGTACGCGACCACGATCCATGTCCAGGCCCTGCTCGATCAGGTGCTCAAGACCGCCAGTGCTGGTGCGGCGGCTCACAGCCATCAAGACATACTCGCCACTAAAGGTCTGCTCGCCCTGGTCGCTAGTGGTTTTGACCTGCTTCAACTTGCCATCGTCTTCGATGCTCTCGACTTTGGCCTTGGTCACGATATTGATGCCACGCTTGCTCAGAATGCGAACGAGGAGGCGACGTACCTCTTCGTCGACCGGAGCCAGCACATTGGGAAGCATCTCAAGAATGGTCACTTTGCTGCCGATGGCGTTGAACATACAGGCCAGCTCAATGCCGATCACGCCACCACCAACGCAGATCACGCTCTCGGGGACGGCCGATAGATTCCAGCAGGTATCGCTATTGATGACGTTGCGTCCGTCGATGCCGGGCATAGGAGGCATAAGGGGAACGGAGCCAGTGGCAAGAATGATTTTCTCGGCCTGAAACTCCTCGTGTGAGCCATCGCCCTT
Source organism: Ktedonobacter sp. SOSP1-52 (assembly GCF_016587395.1). NCBI lineage: Bacteria > Bacillati > Chloroflexota > Ktedonobacteria > Ktedonobacterales > Ktedonobacteraceae > Ktedonobacter > Ktedonobacter sp. SOSP1-52. The sequence continues at coordinate 1,992,055 of NZ_BNJH01000002.1, read as the reverse complement.
CTGAACTGAGACCCGGCGTGAGGCATCGACAACGCCCAGGCCGTCATAGACATCGATATTATTGGCTTTCATTAAACTGCCGACGCCGCTAGTCATGCGTTTGACGACTTTATCTTTGAAGGCGACGGCCTTGGGCATATGAAAGGTAGGGGCCTGGCCCAGTTCGATACCCAGGTCGCTGACGCTCTCCATGCTATGGAGCACCTCTGCCACGTGGAGCATGGCCTTGGAGGGGATACAGCCCACATTTAGGCAGGTGCCACCCATATATTGCTTCTCCACGATGGCTACTTTCGCGCCGAGTTGTGAGGCGCGGATGGCGGCAACGTAGCCACCAGGCCCTGCACCAATCACCGCTACATCATAGTGTTTATCAGACATTGGTTTCTCCTGCTATTTGAAAGAATATCTTTAATGCTGAGCGTTGTTGCATCAACAGAAGACCTTCATGAAAGCGCTCCAGAGGGAGGCGATGACTAATAAGTTCGGCAACACGCACCTCGCGTGTGCTCAGAAGATCGAGCGCAATGCGTAGATCTTCAGGTGAAGAAGAATAGGTGCTCAGTAGGGTAAGCTCGCGTTGATAGACCAGTTCTGGCTCAAAAGGAACGGTACCTGCGTGGGCGGCAAAGATATGTAGCGTTCCGCCTGCGCGCAGACTGGCAAGCCCCTGCTGGAATGGCTGTATCCCAGGCACGGTGAGGAGCACAGTATCTGCACCTCTTCCCGCGGTCAGGGGCGAGAGCAGATTACGCAGACCCTCCGGCTCAGAAGGGGCGTGAAAGACCTCGTCAGCGCCCAATGTGCGCGCACGCTGCAAGCGCTCGTCAAGCAGGTCAACGCCATACACCTGGCAATTCAAGCCTGCACGTTTGCTCAGAGCCTTGATGGCCTGGAGCATGAGTAAGCCAATGGAACCCAGTCCCACGACAAGCAGAGTGTCTCCATCGTGCAGAGGTGTCCTGCGTACTGCGCGCACGCAGCAAGCAAGAGGTTCCGTAAAGGACCCCTCTTCATCACTGAGGGGCGAGGGAAGAACAAGCGTTGCCTGCTGCACATGTGGTGCGGGCACACGAATGTATTCCGCCAGGCCACAGGGATCGATGTTGGATGTCTTAAATGATGCGCACATCGAGACGTTTCCCCTGCGACAGTAGTGGCACTCACCACACGGCACATGATGCGCTACGACGACGCGTTCTCCAACGTGAAAGGTATCGACGTCACGCCCTTGCGCAACGATTGTCCCAACCAGTTCGTGTCCAAGAATAACGGGAGCAGGTGCCTGGCGTGTGATTTTGAGGATGTCAGAACCGCACAGGCCACAGCCGTGTACACGTACAAGAAGTTCGTGCTCATTAATAGCTGGCACTGGTCGTTGCTCAACTGCAATGTGATCATGGGCGTGGTAAATAACTGCTTTCACATTAATTCCCGGTTGACCGGCCCCTTCTGTGAGAGAATAGCTTCCCGTCAGTATACCACGTTTACGCGCCTGCAGGTATGGCGGCAGATCAATGTGCAGGGCATCCCCATTCTCCTCTAGCGTTAGCCCTATCTGCCACTTGAGCCTTAAAGAGTAGAGTGTGTGGGTGGAAAACAAGCTCCGCCCGTTTTCCACCCACACACCTTATCCCCTGAGTGCCGCAGGCGCGAAGGCGTACCCGGTAAAAGACCTGTAAGCCCTGAGAAATGAAGGAAAGGATGGCCTTTTTGGCCTAACAGAGATGCCGAGTCGTGATCATGTATGGTAAGAATCGTATCTATAAGTAAGAGACATACATAACTACTCTATTCCAGAAACTTGTCTTGATTACACTCCGGAACGGAAGAGGTTTTGTGGCGATCTCCCTGGTCGTCAGTGCGCTTCAATACGTGTGCAGGACAGATTTATGAGTACACATGTTTGACTCAATAGTGGTATATCGATATACAAAAGGACAAACCTATGACAACTACAGGGGAATTGCGTGCAATTATTGAGGACCTGGAGCTGGTAGATATCGGTGATGCTGCCAGTTACCTGGGTGAGGATGTTTGTAGGGAAGAAGATATCACGCTTAATGAGCAGTCAGCCTTGCCCGCACTAAATGATTTTGGATCTTTTTGTGCGTAATTGTTTGCCCGGCTCATGCATTTCGCGATCTGTATGTACCCTTGCTACATAGCGCGATGGCCGCATCTCTCACTTATATTCTCAAAAACTAACTATAGTATATATATGAAAGCGCCTGCCTCTCTATTTATGTAAAAGAAATAGGGGGCAGGCTTCTCTTTTGCTATTTAGTAGCGAGCGTTGCTCAGGATTTTGGCGCGTTTATCAGAATGAGGAATACCGCACTTTTTCAACTGTTTGATGACCTTATCCAGACTGTATTCGACACGTCTGATCTCCGGCTCCCATGTTCCATTGCGCCAGTTAAGAATGCCATAGGAGGCGCGAACATCCTCATCGCGTGGTAGCCCACAACTGCCTACATCGAAGAGGAGGAGGGAGTGCCAGCGACGGATATAGGGAATGTGGAGATGCCCAAAGACAAGCGCCCCCACGTTCTGCTCAACGCTCGCTAAAAGTTCAGTAAGCTCCTCATCCTGGGCGTTGGGAAAAATGGCCTGTTCGACATTCTGCGGGTTGGCATGTACAACAAGAATATCGCTGCCATCAGGATTGTGGACGCGGTATGAGAAGGGCAACTGGGCGAGGTAGTCGATTCCCTCACGACCGATCTGCTCACGCGTCCAGGCGATGATATTGCGTTTCTTGGGGCCACTTACCCCGTTGTCGTCAACGACCTCTTTATCCACATTGCCCTGAATAACGGGGCAGTGGAGACCCTGCACGATATCCAGCACCTCTTTCGGGCGCGGCCCATTGAGGCAGAGATCGCCTGCGATAATAATCTGGCCAACCGGAGGCTGGCTATCCAGGTCCTGTAAGACTGCCTCTAGTGCGACCTGGTTACCGTGTATATCTGAGATAATTGCTATACGCATAGCTATTGCGATTCCATTTTTCTGCGCTGGTTTCTCTATTCATGAGTTTGATTATATTGAGCTATCTATCAGACATTATATCCCATAGAAAGGGGATCATTGTTGCGCTATAATTACGTATAAGAATGGAGTGTTTCCTGGTAGCAGCAAAGAAGCGAGGACCTGAGCGTATGATTCATCGTATTGGCGTCATCTCGGACACGCATATGCCTCCGCACAAGAAAATTCCCGCTGCTGTCTGGACGCTTTTTGCGGGTGTTGAACAGATCATCCACGCTGGCGATTTATCGTGTCTTTCAGTAATTGATGAGTTGGAGACGCTTGCTCCCGTGGTCGCAGTACAGGGGAATGTTGAGCGGGACGACGTGGTCATGGAACTGCCGATCAAGCGCGAGATACTCGTGAGTTTCTGTCGTATTGGTATTGTGCATATTCTGGGCGAGCGAAAATATTATGCACGCAACGCGCAACGCGAGTTTCCCCAGGCGCGAGTGGTGGTCTTTGGCCACAGCCATATTCCATATAATGAAGAGCACGAGGGCCTCCTCTTGTTTAATCCTGGGAGCGCGAATGAGCGGCGTAGCCAGCCTAAACGCAGCATAGGGATGCTCTCTATTGATGATGAGGCTATGAGTGTGCGTGGAGAGATTTTATGGCTTGAAGAGGAGCCGTAGAGCAGGCCTGAACGATATATCCAGACCTGCTCTGGCTGTGTGGCATTTGCGTTACTGGCGCGGGCGAATGTAGTCCTGCCCACCCATGTAGGGGCGCAGTGCCTCGGGGATGCGCACGCTGCCGTCTGGCTGCTGGTGATTCTCGATCAGCGGAATCAGGATGCGGGGCGAGGCGATGGCCGTATTATTGAGCGTGTGTACGAAGCGGACCTTGCCCTCGGCATCGCGATAGCGAATATTAGCGCGACGAGCCTGCCAATCGTGGAAGTACGAGCACGAGTGGGTCTCGCGATAGCGATTCTCGCTGGGAACCCAGCATTCGATATCGTGCATACCAACCTTGCCATCACCCATATCGCCTGTGCAGACGTTGACAATACGGTACGGCAGCTCCAGGGCTTGAATGAGCTCCTCCGCGTTGCGCTCAAGCTCCTCAAACCACTGGACCGAGACTGCGTGGTCGGCCTCACAGATAATATACTGTTCTACCTTGTTGAACTGATGAATGCGGAAGACACCACGCGTATCCTTGCCATAGGTGCCGGCCTCCTGGCGGAAGCAGGGGCTGTAACCTACGTAGGTCAGCGGTAGCTCCTCAGCCTTGAGAATTTCATCCTTGTACATGCCGGTAATCGAGACCTCGGCGGTACCCACCAGGAAGAGGTCCTGCCCTTCAATCTCATAGACCTGGTCGCGCCCCTTGGGGAACTGACCATTGCCGACAAAAGCGAAGTCGCGGGCCATCGAGGGTACGATAATGGGAGTATAACCCTTACGCGACAGGCGGTCGAAGGCGAAGTTCATCAGTGCTAGCTCCAGGCGTGCAGCAGCGCCTTTGAGCGAGTAGCTGCGGCTGCCAGCCACCTTGACGGCGCGCTCAATATCCACCATCTCCAGCTTCTGCATCAGGTCATAATGGTCGAGCGCGGGGAATGCAAAGGTTGGCTTCTCACCCCAATACTTAATGGGCACATTGTCGTCTTCATCTTTGCCCACAGGTGTGCTAGGATCGGGAATATTGGGTACGAGCAGGAGCTGCTGATAGCGCTCCTCCTGAAGCTGGGCCAGGAGCGGCTCTTTCTCCTTGATGGCCTCTGAGAGCTGTTTGCCCTGGGCGATATACTGGTTACGCAGCTCGACGTTTTTCTCTTTCGCGGCCTGCTGAATTTTCTTCGAGAGCGCGTTCTGCTGAGCACGGGCCTCCTCGACCTCTTGCTGAAGCGAGACAACGCGCCGATCAAGCTCCAGGAGGGCATTGATATCGATAGGATTATTCTTCAGGCGCGCGGCCTCTTTGACCGCGTCAGTGTTGGTGCGGATAAATGTGAGATCGAGCATGATCTCCTCCTCTATCTATAGTGGCATACATGCGAACAATAAAAAAACGCCGTGTCCTGAAAGGACGACGACGACTTTACAGCGTTATCGTGGTACCACCTTTATTCGTTCAAGCGAAAGTGAACCTCGTTCTAGCCGGGTAACGGGGGCGAACCGTGAGCGCTCTTCGCGCAGGCTCCTGGGTGGATTTCACCGCTGCTCACTACTGCGTTGCACCGGACCGCAGCTCTCTGAAAGGTGGCGCAGGCTACTTGTCCCAATCATAGCCGTTATGGTATGTCCATGTATTGCCTGGTAAAACAGATCTGTCACCGATTCTATACTTAAATACAAGGGTAACAGTTTGCTTGCGCTTTGTCAAGGTGTGGATTGGCTTAAAGTTTCCACACCTTGACATTGCTGAAACTGGCGTCGATGGGAATGTCTGATTGAACGACGGCCACGCCCAGGCGCCCTGATTTCAGTGTGCTATCGCTGGCACCTCCAAGGAAGGTATCGTTTGCGAAGAGGTAGAAGGTTGTGCCCTGGGCGAGCACGACGAGCTGATTGCTCTGTCCTAGCCCCTGTGTAATGTCCGAGCTGCGCCCATTGAGCAGGTTTTGTCCCTGTCCTGACTCCTGGTAGAGGTCGAGGCTATAGGTTCCATCCATGCCAATGCTAAAAAAGTAATACTGGTTGCCTGTACTGTCGACGCGGAAAAGCAGCCCGGCGCGGTCGGCGTTGCCTGTATTGATGGTGACCTGGACTGAATAGACGGCATCGGCATAGGTTTTCGCCTGCGAGAGGCAGGGCTGGATATAGCCCCGTTTGGCCACGAAGGCGTGATAACCACTGCTAGTGAAGGCACAGCCCGTGGTGCTGTTGCCGCCAATATCCCATTTTCCATCACCGGTACGATCACTTAAGGAATCGTTCAGGTCGGGATCTTTCTTGGTTGCGTCGGTGAGGATGCCTTCGAGTGCGGTCGCCGTGGCGGTCATATCTTCAATGGTTGTGGTCGCCTGCGCCTGATTTTCATCCTGGGCGGTGGCGGTGGCGTTAATATTGGCCTGGACGGTATTAATCGCGTTGGCTGTTCCCTGCGAGCGTGCCTGGGCGGTATTAACGACATTTTGTGTCCACTGAGCCTGTACAGTGGCAAACGCATGCGTGGAATGGCGATAGTCGACGCTGGTACTGTAGATAATAAAGCCGAAGCCGCTAACGATCAAGACAGTCGCCAGGGTGAAGACGAGTAGGCGCATCCGATTCTGCAATTGCTGGGCTTTCAGGAGCCGCTGGCGCTTGAGATCTAATTCTACCAGGCGCGCGGCAAAGAGCGTCTCCTGGGGAGAGAGTGTTTCGGACTCAGCAGGCGTCGTTGTGTCTGGGGATGTACTGTCCGGCTGGCTCTCTGCTAGTACGGTCCTGGAATCCTTAGATTGATGCGGAGTCTCGTCTGGTGATAGATGAGGCATGAGTGATAAATATCCCTCCTTATCTTGCGTTGGCGTCGGTTTACGCGCCTTGTGAGACGCTGGGAGCCATCCCGGCGTCTCGTTTGTTCACTCCTCTTTGTGGCGCTAAAGCTGCCAGACACGAGCGTTTTTATAGGCCACATCGGTCGCTGAAGAGCTATCTAAAGACATGAAGCCAATCTGCCCAGAGGTATAGGTTGTATCCTGGACCTGGCCGACGTATTGTTTATTGATATAGAAATATATTGTGCTGGAACGTGCGATAACATCTACAAGATTTGCCTGCCCGATACCTGTTTTAACGACATTTGGGTGATCAAAGAAAAGGTTATGGGCGTGGCCATCACTCTGAGAGGCATTAAGTTCCACTGTGCCGTCGCTTCCTACCTCAAAGGAGTAAAATTTTAATGAGTCCTTATTGCCGCGAAAGATCAGTCCACCTGTATTACCTTTCAGGACCGTCATGTTGACCTCAAAGACCATATTTGTGTAATTAGTGTTGAGTCCAAAGCAGGCGACATAATAGTTCTTGTTCCGAACATCGGCATGGAAGGCGCCATTGCTATAGTAGCATCCTCCGCCCCCTACGGCATCATAAGTCTCCCAGCCTGCGCTATCTGGACCGGCAAGAGAGGATTGAAAGACGGGCGAGCCGTTGGTCGCCTGGGCGTAGATCGTCTGGCGCGTGGTTGCTGTTTGCTGCACACTCGCGGTTGCCTGGGCATTGGCTGTGGCGGTGGCATTGGTGATTGCCTGTGCGGTGCCGGTCGCCTGGGTATTGGCCGTGTTGGTCGCGGCCTGTGCGGTACTGGTGGCCTGTGCGTTAGCTTGAGCTGGTAGGGCAACCCCCGCATAGTAAATCAGGCTTACACCACTGCCAACGACAACGATGAGCAAAATGGCCAGGAGAACGAGCAATAAGGGCGAACGCTTCCTCCTGATAGCTACGGGAGGCGTAGGTGGGGTATAAGGCATGTAAGGAGGAGGTGTATATATCCCTGGAGTCCTCTGGCCTGCCGCTGGATCAACGGAAGGATCGTAAGGATTGACACTGTAAGGTGTAACAGGTAGCGGTGCCTGCCCAGTGTAAGAGACAGGTGTATGGTAAGGCGAGGAAATGCTGTGCGCGGGCGACGAGGTAGGTGCTGAGGATTGTGCTGTGGAGGCTACCACGTTGGGGCCGTAGGAGCCGTAGTTTTCGCCGGCAAGCATAGCTGGTTCGGAGGGCGCAGGGGGCGTAGGAGGAAGATCACCGGCAGGCTGCTGTGCTGGACTGGATGCCAGTGCAACCCGCTGGCCACAGCCAGGGCAGAACTTTGCTATAGCTTGTAGCGGTGTTCCGCAGTTGGGGCAATGCTGCATATGTAAAAACTCCGATGTATAGAACAAATAAAACAGTGGGCAATAAAATAAAATATGCATGATCCAGACAGAGCGAGATCATGCACTAGCATACCATTCTTCCCGTATTGTGCCAAGCCTAGTAGTGCTAAAGGCAGAATAAGGCCAGGCGTCGCGCGACGCCTGGCCTCATTCTGCCTTTAGCACGTTTCTTAGATCATTCCCAGTTCCCATTTTGCGTCCTCTGTCATGCGCTCAGGGGACCAGGGGGGATCAAAGGTCAGGTCAACCTTGCAGTTCTGCACATTCTCGACCTGCTTTACGCGCGACTCGACCTCCTCTATTACCTCGCCAGCCATGGGGCAGCCGATAGCGGTCAGAGTCATCGTTACGTTTACGCTGGCATCTGCTTCTTGTATATCAATGCCATAGACCAGGCCCAGGTCAACAATGTTCACCGGGATTTCTGGATCATAACATTCACGCAGGGCATCCATCACTTCTGCTTCATTAATTTGTGCCATAATCGGCTCCTTTGTCTCTGGTAGGCTCCTCTTAATCCGAGTAAATAGGTCGGAATATATTCTTCTGTAATATACTGTATCGGAGCCTATTTGTCAAAAGAAAAAGAGGGTTGGTGGGGACATCTCCCACCCCGGCAAAGGGCCTCGCCCTTTGCAATGCCGCTTAGAGATAGGCTTGTCCGATGCGCTCGAGGAAGAGGGTACGAAAGCCTGCTGCGTCGACGGCGACTGGTGCTTGCATGTTGGCCTGCGTGAGCTGTTTAAAGTCAGCGACTGTCTCACCCAGGGTCAGCGTGCCCTGAAGTTCCACATCGACGTAGGCTGGCTGCCAGGTTATAAGATCAGGAAGGAAGGTTGCGGCGAGGCAGAGTGGATCATGCATATGGAATGCTTTGGTCGCTATCTCTGCCTGGAAGACGTTGAAATAGAAGTCCGTCATCTGTAGGATTGCGTGCTTCACCGAGCCATCCAGGGAGGTTGCCAATTGCGCAAAATCTACAGGGGTCAGGCTTACCTGGTGGGTCACATCCAGGCTGACAATGCGTAGTGGCCAGCCCGCGTGAAAGACTACATGGGCTGCATGAGGATCACAATAGATGTTAAACTCAGCGGCAGGCGTGACGTTGCCAGGGACGCGCAACGCGCCCCCCATGATATATACCTCGCGCACTGCACGCGCGATACGGGGCTCTTTGTGCAGGGCCAGGGCCAGGTTGGTTAGTGGGCCAATGGCCACAAGCGTAATCTCGCCGGGCGCCTGCATGACCCTCTCGATGATAAGGTCGACCGCATGTTGAGGGTGGGCTGTGATGCGTGATTCGGGAAGCTGAAGCTGACCCAGGCCGTTCAGCCCATGCACGGACGCCGCATCCCCATGTGGAAGGATGAGGGGGCGTGACGCGCCTGCCGCGACAGGGATATCTTCTCGTCCCGCCAGGGAGAGCAACGCCAGGGCATTGCGCGTCGTGTGGTCAAGATTGACGTTTCCGCATACAGTGGTCAAAGCCTCAAGCTGTATTTCAGGCGAGGCCAGAGCTAAAAAGAGCGCGAGGGCATCATCGATGCCGGGATCAGTGTCTAGAATGATACGATGCAAGAACTTCCTCCCGATAGGGTATTCCACTTTGCGCGCCGAAGCGCGCGATTTTGAGGGATGCCGCATAGACCGCGAAGCGTAGGGCATCCTCGGCGCGCTGCCCCTCACTGAGAGCAACGGTGAGCGCGCCCACGAAGCAGTCTCCCGCCGCCGTGGTATCCACTGGCTGAACTTTGGGAGATGCCTGGTAGATACAGCGTGATTGTCCAGTGGCGTCGCGTGTCACGAGCATGGCTCCCCGTGCACCAAGCGTGATCACTATGGTTTGAATACCATAGCCGTGCAGGATGGTCGCGACGATGCGTGCATCCTCAACACTATGTACCTGCTGCCCACTGAGTTGTGTGGCTTCAGTTTCGTTGAGCACGAGCACAGTGACTTTGCGCAAGAGATCACGCGAGAGCGCCTGCGCGGGTGCCAGATTGAGCGTCACCGGGACGCCAAGGGTATCGGCTTTCTCAATCAGGCTGGTTACGGTTGCGAGGGGGATCTCAAGCTGAAGCACCAGGGCTTGCGCGGAAGCCAGGACTGCATGAATCTGCTGCATGTGCGCTTCATCTTCTCCGACCAGCATATTCGTTCCCCCGGCTACGACAATCGCATTATCCCCCTCATGCGAGAGAAAGATGAACGCAGTCCCGGTGTTCTCTTCCTTATCTCGAACAATAAGTTGTGTGTCGATACCTTCGGTGCGCATCGCGTCTAGTAAGCGGTCTCCGAAGGAGTCGATGCCAACGCGGCCAGCCATGGTGACCGAGGCTCCCATGCGAGCTATAGCTACAGCCTGGTTTGCTCCTTTGCCGCCGGGAACAAATTTTAACGAGTTCTCCGCCAAAAGTGTCTCACCCATATGCGGGATATGTGGAACTCGTACAACCTGATCCATATTCAGGCTACCGACTACCAGGATGTTTTTTGGTTGCATAACGAATGTTCTCCTGTGTACATTACTGCCATGCCAGTATGACCTGCGGGAAAGCAGAACTTTCTTGTTATCTTCTTATCCGAAAACCCTGAGTGCGAAGCGCTAGGCACGCCAGTGACGTTGGGTTTCGGAATAAGATCATAGCCCAGATGCATATCGCGAGAAGCTATGTGGGGCGTGGCGAGGGGATAGTCCCAAAAGTATGGTAAGCGCTATTGGTACTAATGAACATCCACTGAGAGCATACATCATGCAGGTGCATTCTCGCAATAGGCTGCGAGAATGCACCTGCATGTTTGTTGGTAAAAAGCGCAATAGGAGGTATTATTATCTAGGATATTGATTCATAGGCATATGTGTGGTTAAGGAATTTAGCTACGAAAGCAAAAATCTTTACCATTTTGCTAGCTAAAAGGAGCTTGCGCGTTCTACATGTTGTAGGGCATATTGATAGATAAAGCTAATAGCGTAAATATATCGCAATGTGGTTATGGGAGGGTGTCATGGTGCTGCAAATAGAAGAGAAGTCTGGGGGAAAACGCCGGAGCAGTGAGGAGAAGGGAACATATATTCGTATCCTGGTGGTCGATGATCAACGTCTCTTTCGCGAGTGTATCGCTGGTATGCTGGCGCAGGAACAGTTTTTTAGCGTGGTTGGACAGGCTGGTGATGGCATCGAAGCGCTTGAACTTGCTGAAACTTACAAGCCGGATGTTCTCCTAATGGATGTGCAGATGCCGCGTATGGATGGAATTGAGGCGCTACGGCGTATCAAGGAAGAGTGGCCGCAGATCCGGGTCATCCTCTTATCCGCTTACACCGTTGATGAGCGCGTTCTGGAGGGATTGAGCGCGGGCGCGAGTGGCTACCTTTTGAAAGATAGCTCCGCTGAAGGGGTTGTAGCCGCCATTCGCGCAGTCTACGCGGGCGAACAAGTTATTACATCACGTATCTCCAGGCGCATGATGCAGCTTTATGAGCAAGGGCTGGTGGAGAAAGAGCCGATTGGCGAGGGGCTGACGAGCCGAGAGATCGAGGTATTGCTGCGTATTGCCAGGGGGATGGTGCCTAAAGAGATTGCCCAGGCCATAGCAGTAACCGAGAAGACGGTGCGCAACCATATTAGCAACATCTATCGTAAGCTCAACATTTATGATCGCTCTCAGATTGTCATCTACGCGATCAAAAAAGGACTCATTGACGTACAAGATGTTTAACGATAGGTGATGGCGAGCCGCATAGCCAGCTCGCCATCACCTATCGTTAAAACAGTTTCTTGACGCTTAAGAGGTGGGGGTAAGTGTGGGTGTAGCTGCGGAAAAAATAGCCTTCATGCTGCGACAGTAAGTAATGAGGCGGCTGAAAAGAGGCAGTGGCTCAAGGGCCGGGACACAGCCAACCAGGATCAGTTTGCGTTGAGCGCGGGTCAGAGCCACATTTAAGCGATGTGGATTGGTCAGGAAGTCACGCCGTTGGCTGCCTGCCGGAGGCTCCTGGCTGGTTGCAAAGGACATGATGATAACCATGCGTTCGCCACCCTGAAAGCGGTCAACGGTATCCACACTCAGGAGGGACGAGGTCGGGAGCGCCTCCCAACCGCTGGTAGGATCGCTGCTAAAGAGATGCCGCCGAATGGTGGCGACTTGCGCGCGAAAAGGCGCGATAATGCCAATATCTTTCGGTGTGATGCCACGCTTGAGGAGTTCCGCGACGATGTCGCGTACAACTTGCGCTTCGGCGTTACTCGTTTTGCTCTCGCTCGCGCCCAGTCCCGTTTCATATGTGTTCGCTTCCGCCTGAAGAGGTGAGCTATCGAGGAAGACCAGGGGGCGCCCCGGTTTGAGGACCTCAGCGATAGCCGTTGTCTCCTGGTGAGCCGGCGAGAAGGAGGTAAAGTCTAGCTTTCGCTCGGCAATCGAGGGGTGCGCGAGAAGCAGGCGCTCATAAAAGACGGTGGAAGAGAAGTTTGAGATCCACTTATTCATACGATACTGCGTGCGTAGTGGCACACAGGCGCTGATGGCCACGGCCTGATTCTGCATATAGTCATCATCGAAGCGCTTAAGGTGGCTGAAGAGGGAATCGCTTAAGCCCTGGGTCGCAGCCTCCGGGTTCAGGACGAGGGGGGAAGCTGCTTTTCATCGCCTACCAGGATAAAGCGGCGCGCGAAACGCAAGGCCCCCAGGATGGCGGGTACAGTAAGCTGGCCTGCTTCATCGATAATGGCAACGTCAAAGTCCAGTCCGCTCTGCTTACGTGCAATGTCCTCGCTGGTGAGCATGTGGGCTGGCATATATTTATCAGAGGACCAGGTCGCGGTCGTTGAGGCAATCACTGGCATAGAGTGCAGCAGATCGTGTACCGTCTCTGGGTGCGGACTCTCATCCACCAGGCGTTTCAGCAGGTGGGGGCGTACTCCTTCGGCCACGCTACGCTCATGACCCAGGCGCAGGTAGGTGTCGAAGCCCTCGCGCTCAAGGCGCAGAAGAATATTATCGACGGCCTGGTTGGTAAAGGCCGCCAGCAGGACGCGCTGCCCCTGTTGCGTCAGGCGCTTAACAATCTCGGCAATAACGCTGGTCTTTCCTGTTCCTGGGGGGCCATGGACGAGTAGATAATCCTGCATCTGGAGGGCGCGCTCAACCGCTAGGTTCTGCTCAGCGTTAAAGTCTGCTCTTGGATGGACCTGTTGCTGTTTAAAGCGCGGGCGGACCTTCCCCGCGACCAGGTCACGCAGGTGGGGATCAACCTGGAGCCAGCGCATCAGGTTTTGCAACGTGCGTACATGCACCAGGTCATTATCATAGCGGTCGAGCAGGGCTGGGTGGTCAATCAGCTCGCGTGTCCAGACGGTTACGGCTTGCGAACTAATCTGGAGAATAGTGCCACTGACGACCTCCCCACGAATGGGATCGCCGCTGCTCAAGAGAATCTCGTCGCCCTCGCGTAGTTCAGAGGTATTCTCGCAGCTAAAGCTCTGTTGCCAGCCATCATTCGCAATGTTGGCAGGGCCAAGCGCTTGCAGACCCTGAATGGCTGTTCCCTGTTTAAGGCGCTCCTCTATCGGTGTATTCCAGAGCCTGGCCTGCTGTTCTTCGCCCGCGCGGCCCTCCAGTTGAAGCAGGTGATAGTAGTGAGCGAAGAAGGCCTTATCCTCCTGAGTGTTGAAATGCCAGGGACGCCTGTCCTGGGTATCCGGTTCGCTTACCTCGCCCTGTCCATTCTGAAAGGCCGCGTCGATGGTTGGAAGCTGCCAGTCGAGGAGGCTTGAGAGCTGATAGCACTGGCTCTGGAGCGAACAGCGATTGCAGCGTGAGGGGCCTGGAGGTGTGGTTGGAATGCCAGTTGCCAGGCTGAGCACCAGGGTGTTGCGCCGCTCATTGACGCGCTGGATCTCGCGGATAGATGCGGGGATGCCAAAGGCCTGGGCGTGTTGTGGCGTACCGCTATAGAGGAGGGTCGCGAGGGCCTTCTTCATCTGAGAATCGCGGCGGACCATGAGCAGAGAGTGATAGCCATAGACCTGCCAGCGATGCTCTTTGCGGGGAAGCTCGCCTTTGGCGCCCCCTGTTTTAAGTTCGAGCAGGCGTTGTCGACCCGCCTGCCGCCAGAAGAGGTCAAGGCGTCCACGTAGCCCAATTTCAGGCGCCAGCAGAAAGGTTTCGGCGCGCACCTGGTTGGGCGCGGTATCAGTATCTGCTTGTGTCTCATGAGTCTCCTGAAGCGCGGTCGGCATATCCCAGAGTGTATTGCGTTCATGTTCAAACCAACGCGCCAGGCTTTCTAGATGTGGCTGAGCCTCCTGACGCATCGTTTCAGGATTAATACCTGCGAGGGCCATCTCAATATTATGGAGCTGTAACGCTTGCTCCAGGTGACGTTGCAGGCTTGCATACGTCGTTTCTGGCGCCTGCTTTTCCTCTTCATCTGCCTTTCGTAGCAAGAATTTCCCGCGATCATGCTCCTTGAGAAGCTCCTTAAAGCAATGATGTACAATGTTACCACGAATGGTCGCGGCGTTTGCTGGCGAAGGGATCAAGCGCTGCAAGAGGTGCTGGCGCTGGCAATATTCCGCCTGATTGAGGTCAGTGATGTTAAGCAGGGTATCTGGCTCAAGCACGGCCAGGGTATAGGAGTTGCCGCGATAGCAGGAACGTGAGCGGTCACGAAAGGTAAGTTCGGTGGGCGCGAACGGGAGATGATAGACACGCAGGCGCAAGGGACGCATTTTGACTACATCCCAGCGGGCACGAAGCTCACGCACCAGGCTGCGATAGTAGTGGTCATTCAGGTGCAACTCAATATGCGCGCTCCCGGTATCCAGTACGAAGACCGCGACCTGCTCGCCCGCCACCAGCCGTTCCTGAGTGGCGAGAATGCGCCCTTCGAGTTGCAACCCCGTACAATCAGGACCTGGATCGAAGGCACAGAGGAAGCATTCGGGTGCGTGAGTATGGATCTCAGGTTGTTCAGTTCCCTGCGTCATAGTTGCGAAAAAGTCTCCTGTATTTTGCTCTTGCTGGCAGTGTACGCCACGAACAAACTTTCGTCAATCTCTAGATCAAACAAGGATACATAAAGAATAAAGCCAGAACGGTAGATGTGTTGTGGTTCTTTTATTACCATACACCGACCAATTGGAAAAGAGGAAACAGATGGTTGCATCCCCGAAAAATCCCATCATTCGTACCGTCACGCTGGGGCTGGCGGACGCCCACCCACTGACGGCGAAGCATATACAACAGGCGAGCGCTCTGTTACGCGAGGTTGAGGCACGGCTCACGGAGGCTGGCTACGAGCTACAGACACTGCGCCTCTCAACGCGTTCCGTGTGGGATGACCTCGTGTCCTGGTCCGCGACGGAGATCCAGCAGTATATTCAGGAGTTGCAGGGAATATTGGACGAGCAAAACCTGGCCTATTGTTCGCTGGGAACGGCCCAGGTGACGCGCCCGGACTTTCCCCTGGCGCGGCTGGATATATTGGCAGATCTCTTATTGCCAACCTCAGCCTTGAGCGCGACGGTCCAATTGGCGACGCTCCAGCATGGCTTGCGCGCGCAGGCCGCTCTGCCCACAGCCCACATTATTAAGCGCCTGGCGAGCGAAAGTGAAGAGGGTTTTGGCAACTTCCGTTTCGCTATGCTGGCCTGTGTTGATCCTGGCAGCCCCTTCTTTCCTGCGGCCTATCACGAGGGGACCAGTAGCCTGAGTGTTGGTTTGCAGGGGGTGAGCATTGTGACGGAGGCACTGCAACAGTTACGTTCCCAGCAGGCAGGCCCGCTCGATCTGACCCTCGTAAGCGAGACTCTCAAGGCTGCCTTGCAGTCACAGGCGCGCCCGGTGGTGGAAGCAGTCAGCCATCTGGCGGAAGCGTATGGCGTGCGCTTTGGCGGTATCGATCTTTCGCCCGCGCCTATGGGCGAGGAGAGTATCGCGGTGGCCATGGAACTCTGTGGCTATGGCCCCCTGGGATCGCCGGGAACGCTCGCAGTCGCCGCGGCGCTGACCGCTGCCCTGAAGGGGACGGATCTGCCAACCTGTGGCTATAACGGTCTGATGCTTCCTGTCCTGGAGGATCGCCTGTTAGGGCAGCGCTGGGCCGAACGGAGAGTCAACGCCCATCAACTCCTGTTGTATTCCACCGTGTGCGGGACAGGACTGGACACGGTTCCCTTGCCAGGAGACTGCTCCGTCGAAGAGATTGCCGCGCTGCTCCTGGATGTAGCGACGCTTGCTCTGCGACTGCGCAAGCCACTCTCGGCGCGCCTCTTCCCGGTTCCTGGAAGACAGGCTGGTGAGAGCACAACGTTCAGCTCGCCGTATCTGACAAATACGCTTGTATAGAGAAAGGATGCTATGTTGACGCAGCAGGAAGGATTTTGGCAGGCGCTAGATGACCTGGTCGCAAACAGTGAAATTGTGATAGATCGCCCCAGAGGATCGAGACATCCACGCTATGAGGAGATGATTTACCCCTATGACTATGGCTATCTACAAGGGACGCGTGCTGCTGATGGCGACGGAATTGATGTCTGGGTGGGTACGCAGCAAACGCGGCAGATGGCTGGGCTCATCGTATGCGTGGACGTGTTAAAGCGCGACAGTGAGATAAAAATCTTACTCGGGTGTACCCATGAAGAGATGGAACAAATCCTCGCTCAACACAACAGTGGTCTCCACGTGGGAATGTTGATTGAACGTAGTTAGAGGTGCTTGCAGGGGGAAGAGGGACGACGCGTGCTTCAGCAGCGTCGTCCTATTTATGCTGCTTTATGACTCGCGAAATTGAATAACCGTTTGTGTCCGGATGGTGCTTACCTCGGCTGGCTGTTCGTCGATATACTCATGTCCCCAGAGTGCACCCATGATACCATCAAAGGATGTGCGTACATTCTCGTAGAGACGAGCGTTCTCGATTGAGAGCGCGGCCAGGCTTGCAAGAACCGTTAAAAACTGAATATCATCTTCATCAAAGACAGTTTGTTGCTTGGTGTAGACGCGGATGACCCCAACGGCTTCTCCCCGTACTTCCAGTGGTACACACAGGACCGAGACCAGGCCTTCTTGCCTGGCTGCATCCTGATACTGAAAGCGTGTATCACTGCGCACATCGGGTACATAGACTGGGGTGCCACGCATGGTATCGCTGTCAATTGCGCTCTGGGTGAGACTTACTGGACCCTTCGCGAGATAGTTGCCGCTGAGTCCATGAACGCAGCTTAAGTGAAGCAGGCCGCTTTTGCGGTCAAGCAGACGTAAAGCACAGGCATCTACCTGCATCGCCTCAGTGGTACTGGTAACGATGCTCTGGAGCACCTGGTCCAGTTCGAGACTGGAGGTAAATGTCAGCGCGGCCTGATGGAGAGCTGTATAGTAATCTCTATGTGAACGTCGTGGCAACTGATGAGCGTTATCGTCTGTTGTCATGGGTTATCTTCTCTCCTGGTGACTTTCTGACTTCTTATGCGAAAACCAATCTCCATTCGGGGCGCGGCGCCACTGCCATGGCTAGCGCTCCGCGCTCAGGTTTTCGGATAGGTGGTAACTAAGCATGGACTACAGCCTGTATGTTAGACACGAGTATCCCATGCTTATTGTAACATAGAAAGTCATTCAGGAAGACAATACATTTCCAGACCACAAGCAAGAGCTGTGGCTTACCGCTCATGTTTTCCCTGAAAAGCGCAAAAGGGGAGAGCCGTGAGGCTCTCTCGCTGTGGCTTACTTCTTCTCCGAAAACCCTGAGCGCGCTTGTCCCCGAATGGGGGAAGCGCTAGACACGCCAGTGGCGCTGCACCCCCGAATGGGGGTTGGGTTTCGGAAAAAGATCTTAGTGTACTCCTACTGTCTGTTGTTGGGTCTGCTGGCTCTGCGATTGATTGGCAGGATCCTGCACCAGCCAGACGCGGCAAGGGGCATTGGAGAGCACGTAGGGAACTGTCTTACCAAGATCGTATTGAGCCTTCTGACAGTTGCGAACTAATCCTATCAAAATGAGCGCGCAATTGTGGTCTCTAGCTTCATCGACGATGGCGGGACCGGCGTCACGGGCCTGTACTACCTCTGCAACAGCCAGGCAGCCGACCCTTTCTGCAATACTCAAGGCACCGGTAAGCAGGCGATCAGCACGCTCAGACTCTTCTGTTAGCACGGCTTTGAGGGGAAGAGCACGTGGAACTTCAATGACATGTACAAGATGGACCTTACGTTTGGCTCCTTTTGCCATCTGGCAACCCAGGTATACCAGGTTTGAGTCCAGTTTGTCACCGCAGAGCACAACAGCAACATCGCCTGTGGCGCTTTCACCCAGGGCGGACTTGCTCATCGCTGTCTCTTCTTTGGCTTTGGAGCCCCATAAGTGAACCATAATAGATCTCCTCCTGATGGAGCATGATAAACAGCATCATAAATTCCTGACCGAACATTCGTTACAGTACCCAATTTTGCGTACGAATGGCAGCCTGGTTTTCCATCCTACAGGATTGTAGTACCAGAATACGGGTTCGTCAATGACACTAAACGGCATGAGTGTCATGCCCAATACTCTGAGTCGGGTTAGCCGAACGATTCAACTCCTTTACTAGTAATACGTACGCACGCTATAAGATGTTCTGCTGTTTTCGCGGTTGAAATAGATATAGTTTGATATACGCTGATAGAGTAACGTCTATCTCACACAAGAAAAGGCGGTCAAGCGACCGCCTTACTATAGTACTATTCTGGCTCGATTGTCACGGTTAACGCATAGCCAAGCAAGCGTTCCTGGTAGTATTCCGCTAGCTCGTGAGGGCACACAATAACGATAGCGTTCCCGTTCAGGTGAGCGGTAAGCATAATGTGAGTTGCTTCCTGCATCGTCAAGGTGTTGACCGTTTCAAGCAACGCGGCAACGACATGCAGCATGTCATTGTAGTCGTCGTTGAAAAGAATGACTTTATAGAGAGGAAGCAAGCTGCTACGTTGACGTACAACCTCTTCGGGCCGTATTTCTAGCCGTAAAGGCTGGCATTGCCTCTGTGCCATTGCGCTATTATTCACTCCTGAGTGAGTACTTCAGTTACTCTGAATATGTGCGCCGTTGAGTTCTATTGTAACCAAGACTTACGCATTTTTCTAGTGCTCTGCCGACTAATTTCGGATTTGCAGAGACAGAAATGTGGGGTGATGTGTGCTGTGCAGCACACATCAC
Source organism: Ktedonobacter sp. SOSP1-52 (assembly GCF_016587395.1). NCBI lineage: Bacteria > Bacillati > Chloroflexota > Ktedonobacteria > Ktedonobacterales > Ktedonobacteraceae > Ktedonobacter > Ktedonobacter sp. SOSP1-52. Next base: position 1,973,015 of record NZ_BNJH01000002.1, on the reverse strand, counting down.
CCCACATTTCTGTCTCTGTCTGTTAGCGACGTCCGACGCTGCGGTCAATCTTGCCTCCACTGTTGAGGAGGATGGCGCGTGCGCGCGACTTGCGGCTGATATTCTCGCTATCGGGCAGACGCAGAGCCACTACATTAAGCGCGCCTTTACTGCTACGCACGGGTTGCTCTTTGCTCGCGGTCTGTTTGGTGACGTCCTGGCCAATAGCACCGCGTACCCTACGCCGGGTAAAGGTACCAGTGCTGGCTCCCAGGATAATACCGATTAACGCTCCTACAATAAGCGTGGTGGGCTCTGGCAGAATACGGGGGAGCGCAAAGCTCGCTACGAGTGCAAGCACACCCAGAATCACGCCAAAGATCACCGCGAAGAGGATAATGTAGATTGGTTTGGGGCTGGTCTTCTGCGTACGCAGAAAATAGTCGCTGCGGGCCTGGTTGGGTCCATGCTCACGGAATTGCCCCTGTCCTACCATTCCTTCTTCAAGCTGAAAGACCTCGTCAAGGCTAAAGCCCTCCTTGCGCAATTTTGCGCTCGCGGCATCTGCTTTCTCCTCATCGGTAAAGACTGCTAGCAGGTCATAGCTGCCAGGTTGCTGTTGCTGTTGTTGCATACGTCTCGTATTCTCCCTGGATCTCTCCATGCGCCTGGTGCTGGCACGTCAAGCGCTAGTGTATCTGGTTGTGTCTTTGGTTGCTGTGCATCCACTATCAAATAGTATAATATTCCAGGAGTGCCGCCAAGAGAGGGCTGGGCAACTTAGTAGGGTTTTGAGTGGAGTGACTCCAGGACAGTCGCGATTTCATGTCGGACACGGTCGCTCTGGCGCATCTCGCCCTGCACTTTCTCCCAGCCGTGCATGATTGTGGTATGGTCGCGCCCTCCCAGTTCTGCACCGATCTGTTGTAGCGAGGCTGTAGTCTCTTCACGCATAAGATACATCGCGACCTGGCGCGGCCAGGCAATATCGCGGTCGCGTTGCTTTCCCCGGATACGTTCGGCCTCCACATTATAATAGCGGCAGACGCCATCAATGACCTCGGAGACGCTTAATTTGGTGGCGGCAGATGGTTTTTTATCACTATAAATATTTTCCAGGGCGTCGGCGGCTAGCTGCACGGTGATCGGCGCGTTATGCAGGGTCGCGTAGGCGATAACGCGGTTGAGTGCCCCCTCCAGTTCACGTACACTGCTGCACTCTGGTCGTGCCACATATTCAACAACAGCGCTGGGAACCGAGAAGTGCAGGAGGTCGGTTTTTGAGCGTAAGATGGCCAGGCGATGCTCATACTCTGGTGGTTGTACATCCGCCAGCAGCCCCCATTCAAAGCGTGAGCGCAGGCGGTCTTGCAGGCTATGTATGGCTTTGGGCGGCCGGTCGCTGGTGACCACGATTTGTTTATTGGCGTTGTGGAGCGAATTGAAGGTATGAAAGAACTCTTCTTCGGTTGACTCCTTGCCTGCGATAAACTGAATGTCGTCGACTAGCAAGATATCAATCTGGCGATACTTGGCGCGAAACTCCTCGGTTTTCTGATAGCGAATAGCATTAATGATTTCGTTGGTAAATTTCTCCGAGGTGACATAAAGCACAGTTAGCCCTTTGACCTCGCCCTCATGTCCCACCGCGTGTAGCAGGTGGGTTTTGCCCAGGCCCACGCCGCCGTAGAGGAAAAGCGGATTATAGATGCGCCCGGGATTCTCTGAAGCAGCCAGGGAGGCAGCATGCGCCAGTTGGTTTGATTTGCCCACGATAAAGGCATCAAAGGTATAGCGTGCGTTGAGTTGCCCGCCTGTCCCAAAGGTAATGACCGGTGGAACGGCAATGGGCCTGGCTGGGTTGTTGTAGCTTGCCGGGCGCTCTGACTCGCCCTCAGATCCGGAGCCTGGAGGTGGTGGAAACGCGGGATACTCTCCGGGCGGGGTTTCTGCTTTTAGCGCCCCTTCTCGATTTAAGCCAAGGGTTTGAAAGGGGAGCGATGCCTTAGACTTCTTCGCCACGGCGGCCGCGGACTCCGCCAGGCGGCGTACATGCTGCGCGGGCGATGTACGTGTTCGTCCCAGGCGCGAAGGACGCTTGGGGGGCGAGAAGAGAGGCTCGCCGGGTTGCTCTGGTGTGGTTTTATCGCGGGAAACGACAAACTGGACCTCGACCTCCATTCCCGTGATGTCGGTGAGAATGGTGCGGATCAGGCTGGTGAAGCGACGCTCGAGATGGGTTTTGACAAAGGTCGAGGAGACACTGACGACGAAGATCCCATCTTGAAAGGAGTCAGCGGAGGTGCCCTGGAACCAGGTGGTAAAGGTATTAGGCTGTACGCGCTCCTGTAAGCGTTCTATTGCAGTTTGCCAGATTTGTCTTGCATTCACACACGACTACTCCCGCAAGTAAATGTTGAGTTCTTATGTACGATACGTGGCGCTTGGTATGGTGGCGTCACAAGTAGGAAAAAGCTCCTGCCTGGACGAAACGACGATTAGTCTACTCCCAGTGTCTGCTTCTTAATGGTGAAATGTAATGGTAGCATTAAATCAAACCCCTGTAAAGGCCTTGTTCTCGCGTCCTAGTACCAATTTGAGAACTACTTCATAGACAAACTTCTTTTTATTATCTATCTTTAACGTAGACGCGTAATTCTTGTTTTTTTACAGGCATCCAAGCCAACTTGCGCCTCCTCAGGAGGAGAGCTCTCGCCACTGCGTGACTCGCTTGGGGAAGAGTCTGCTGTAGTGGTTGGCTGGCTCCGCCAGCCAACCACTACAGCAGACTCTTCCCCAATACAAGCGTGATAGGTAAAGATGAGCTATTACCCACTTTCGGGTAAGGTGTGTCAGGTGGCGAACTGGCGGAGCCAGTTCGCCACCTGACACACCTTACCCCTGAGCGCCGCAGGCGCGAAGGCTCTCCAGAGAAAGGGGCTTCATGCAACCTGGACTAGTCGTAAAGGGTGAGTTCAAGCAAGGCTCGCTCGACGCTCAAGTTTCACTTCTGCTATAATGTCAGAAGTTTTGTGCGCGCGTGATGAGAGCCTTGCGTGCTTTTAAATGGGAGGATTTGCATATCATGGATAAGTGTCCCTATTGTGGGGCCGACACAAGGCCGGAAGATCGGTATTGCCTGAATTGTGGGAATCGCCTGACCCCTGCTGCTGCTGCGCAGCCAATGAATGCCGCCCCCACCGTGGGGGCCTCTCCAAGTGGAGAATGGAACGCGGCTGGGCATGAAGGAGGCACTGTTCCTTCTTCTGACTATGGCAACGAGGCGGCTCCAACCGTGGCGGGCGGCTATGGGGCTGAGCAGGCCAACTATTCCGCTTCTACCGCCCAGGCAACGATGGATCGCATTGAGCAGCCAGGGCGTTTTATCTTGCGCTCTGAAAGCGGCCAGGTCATCACTGAGTATCCGCTGGAGAAAAAAGAGATCGTGATTGGGCGTGCTCCCAATAGCGACATCCTGTTGCAGAAAGATAAATTGACGTCGCGCCGCCATGCCGTCGTCCACTTTGATAATGGACAGTATGTATTGCAGGATGAGCATAGCGCCAATGGTACCTTTGTCAATGGGCAACAGCTTGATGAGAATGGCACACGCTTATTGCAGGATGGCGATCATATTGGCATTGGCGAGCATGAGCTGATCTTCCGCGCCTTTGGCACTGCCTCAAATGAGGTCGAAGATCTGCCCACGGTCTCTGTTCCCTATGAACCCAATCCCTACGAGCCTAATACCTATCGTACCTCGACTGATGACAATGTCACGCTTCCTGAGAGCGATAGTGGATATGAGACCCAGTCCATTCTCTCGGAGGAGCCAGAGATTCCCTTTGGTGTGCCAGCCCTGGCCACGCCAGTTGAGCAAGACGAGCAGGCTGACTTCCCGGCTGTGGAAGAGCAGACACAGAAAGCGCCTGAAGCGTCTGACTATGTCCCCGAGACACCGGAGGAACCTGTGCAGCCACGCGAGGAAGAGTCTGTACAGAAAGCCTACGATGACGCTCCTCTGACCTTTAAGCGCCTGACCTCCATTCCCATGCCCAATCTGCCAGACATGAGCAGCTTGATTGCCGCTGTCTCCGCTCTGGATGGCCAGATCGCGGCTTTGCAGGACCAGTTCAACTCGACGCAGGATGCTATGCGTAAGCGCGAGGGAGAGCTGGGCCAAACCGTCAATCAACTGCGAGGTGGCATCCGGCGCGTCTCTGAGCGCATGGATAGCACAATCGCCGATGTCGCGCGTAGCCGCGAGGCTTTGGCCTGGGCCGAGCTCTTGCAGCTCATGGAAGATGTTATGAGCAATCCACGCGATATCGAATATGTCACGAAACTGGCGCGGAAGGCTCGCGAACTCAACAAGGTCTTCCAGATTCACCAGAATGTACTCAACACAATGGCCGAGTGCAATAGCCTGTTGCGCGGCATGGTTGGCGAAGAGTAATAGAAGGTGCAGTACGTGCTGGTGGCTTGCGGCCACCAGCACGTACTGCACCTTTGGTTTATAAAAAACTTATCAACTGAGCGGATACTTTCATGCACGAAATTGCTTCACGACAGATAGATGCCATCATTATTGGTGCTGGCCTGGGCGGCTTACTAAGCGCAGCCCATTTGCTCCAGCGTGGCAAACGCGTTCTCATTCTAGAGCGCCTTCCGCATGCGGGGGGCGATTTACCGCCAAACATTTCCAGGGCGTGCAGGTAAGTACCGGTGCTGTGCACATGGTTCCCTTTGGGAGCAGTGGCGCGCTGGCTCAGATGCTTGATCGTTTGCAGGTTCCCCACCGTTTCTTTGATGCCGATGTCTTCGGCTCTTTTTATGTACATGGCAAACAGTACCGGGCGCAGGGTTTGCTGGGCGTCTTGCGTTTCCTGGGTCCGCGCCAGTCCTGGTGGTTCATCCGCCTGGGCTACCTGATGTTTTTTAGCCAGTTGTCTGAGGCCGAACTCCAGATGCCCTTTCATCGCTGGTTAGAGCAGCACATCAATGTCGAGCGCAATCCACAACTGGTCGCCTTCTTCGAGCGGATCTCGCGTTTTGCCCTGAGCCTGGAACTGAGCCAGGTAAGCACACGCGAGGTGATTCGCACGACGCGCAACATGTTTCGCTTTGGCGCGCCCGCGATTGTCGAGGGTGGATGTGGTGAGATCACACGCCAGCTTGAACAGCACGTCCAGGAGCTCGGCGGCGAGCTTTCACTCTCCTGCGAAGTATTGCAGATCATCCAGCGTGATGGGCGGGTGAGTGGAGTACGTGTGCGCTACAAAGAGCGTGGCGCCGAGGAAGTGATCGAGGCTCCCCTGGTGGTGAGCGATATCGGCCCCAGAGCCACAGACGGGCTACTGCACAATCGGAAAGTAAGGCAGGCTGATGTGCTCAAGCGGAAGCCGGGAGAGGAGTCTGTGGGGGGCGAGACGCCCTCAGAGGTGGGTCTGCACGAGGCCGTGGGCCTGAAAGTCCATATCTTAAGCGATGTCTCGTTTATCCCTCATCGTGGCATTATGTATTGCCTGGATACGAAGCGCATTGCGGGTATCGTCCAGCCAACAAATAGTGACCCCAGTCTTGCCCCTGCTGGCAAGCATTTGTTAATTACCCACCAGGTCATTCAGAGTAACAACGTGGAGGAAGAGCGCGCTCTCGCGCTGGCGGACTTGCATATGCTCTTTGGTGACGCCTTTGATGCGTATTGTCGCGTACTTACGATGGGGACCTATCGGGGCGAGTGGCCGGTGAATAGGATGACGCAGGGAGAGGACCTCACACCAACAACAACCGTCGAGGGCCTGTATCTCGTGGGAGATGCCGTCAAGCCATCGGGGTTTCTGATGGTGGAAGGGGTGGCCCAGAGTGTGAACCATTTCCTGGATCTGTTAGATGCACTGGATCGTGAAGAAACAGACAGGAAAGGCCGACCTGCGCGGGCGAGCCGATCACATATGGCGGTCGCCTATTCGCGCTTGAACCCCTTGCGCTGGTTGTGGATGGCGCCGGGAAATTCGGCTACGTTCCACAAATTGAAGGATGCCCATTAGGACTTGTATAAAGGCTGATAGTAATGAAGCAAAGTGAAACGCCAGTGGCCTCCCCCTATTACCTGGTACAGGGAGGAGCCTCGCTCCAGGGCGAAGTGAAATTGAGCGGCGCGAAAAACGCCGTCACCAAAATGATTATCGCTTCGCTGCTGACCTCTGAGGAGTGCACATTGCGCAATGTGCCACTGTTGGGAGATATGTATTTAACCATGAAGCTGTGCGAAAGCATTGGCACCAGTCTGCATCTGGATGACCATGTGTTGACGCTGCGTACCGACTCTATTGCCAGATCTGAGATCTCGACCGAGGTCGGCGGACTGAACCGCATCGCTGTCATGGCGATTGGTCCCCTGCTGCATCGCTGTGGTGAGGTAAGCATACCTGCCCCGGGGGAGATCGTATTGGCCCGCGCCCCATTAATTTTCATATCGAGGGACTGCGCCAGATGGGGGCGACGATTGTTGAGCGCGATGGATTCTATTATTGCACGACGACCAAGCGCCTGCGTGGCACAACAATCAAATTGCCCTTCCCCAGCGTCATGGCGACCGAGAACTTCTTGATTACGGCCTCGCTGGCTAAAGGTGTGACCATTATTGAGAACGCGGCCATGGAGCCAGAGATTGTAGACCTGATCAAGCTGCTGCAAAAGATGGGCGCCATCATCGAGGTTAAGGTTGATCGGCGTATTGTGATCGAGGGCGTCGAGAAACTACGTGGCGCGAGTCATACCCTGCTCAGCGACCGCAACGAGGCTGTCTCCCTGGCTACCGCGGCCTATCTCACGCGCGGCGATGTCTACCTGCGAGGCGCACAGCAGGATATTCTATTGACGTTTTTGAATACTCTTTCAAAGATGCGCCTGCGCTTCGATATTGATGACGAGGGCATCCGTTTTGTGGCTGATGACCAGCCACCGCCCGCGATTGCCTTGGAAACAGATGTTCATCCTGGCTTTATGACGGATTGGCAGCAGCCCTTTACCGTGTTATTGACGCAGGCGCGTGGTATGTCGGTAGTACATGAGACGATCTACGAGGATCGCTTCGGCTATACCTCGGCCCTCATTGGTATGGGCGCGCATATCGGCCTGTATAGCAAATGCCTGGGCGAGGTGCCCTGTCGTTTCCGCGAGAAAGAACACCAGCATAGCTGCGTAGTTAGTGGGCCAACGCCCCTGAAGGGAACGCAACTCTATATCCCCGATATCCGCGCGGGCTGCTCCTATATCCTCGCGGCCTTGTGTGCGGAGGGTGAGTCGCAGGTCTTTGGCATCGATCATATCGAGCGTGGATATGAGCACCTGGACGCCAAACTACGTTCACTCGGCGCGCAAATTCAGCGCATCGAAGCCACGGCAACTGCCAACGTCAACTAACAACCAGATACACAGAAGGAGAGCCTGACGCGAACCACGCCAGGCTCTCCTTCTGTGTATCTGGTTTACTACCAATCGGCTTTGACTTCGCGCAATTGCTCTGGTGTGAGAACGCGGAACATAATGAGCAGATTCTCCAGGTCGTATTCGAGGCCCATGGTATGCAATTCCTGGCGAATGCGACCAAGGGAACCGATCTGTGTAGTGTTAATCATGCCGTAGCTTACCAGGCTGGCGGCCAGCAATTGGTCAGGCGTGAGGAGCTTAAACATCAGCAGGATCTCGCCAAGCTGGTAGTTAAGATCCACGCCATTAAGCATACGCTGGATATTTTGAGCCACGTCCAGGCGACTCTCGGGAACGAGGTGCCCCTCTAATAAGACGCTTCCGAGCGAACGTGTTGCGCGTCCATTGAGTGCCTGGGGCTGAGGTGGCTGGGGCGGTGGTGTGGGCATCGGAGGCAGGCTCTGCATAATATCGATCAGGACCGCGTTACTGGTTGAGTTCTGCGCAATCTTTTCGGCCTGCCCTTCGGTTGCCCGCTTAATTTCAGCCTTAATTTGCTCAACAATTGTCTGATGATCGATATCTGACTCTTCGTCCCGTTTCTCATCTGTGATGGACGTGGTTGGAGGATACTTCTCGGTCTCTGGCTCCTGGCGTTTGGGCCTGGATTTCAGCTCTTCTGCAGTGTGTGCGCGGCTGATATATTCCTGGCCAGGAGCACCAGTGAATGTCGCCTGGGGGGTCGCTGCGTGCTGTTGCTGCTGGCTAGAGGACGTGGCAGTCACAATAGAGGCCAGGGGCGAGGCAATATTTGTGGCCTGCCCATAACTGTTTGGGCGTGAAGGCGCCTCTGTACGCCTGCCCGGGTTCTCTGGGGGCATATTTGTAGGCCGCTCAGCGGGCATCCCCTCGATAGGAGCGGGGCGTAACGGTTGTGAGAATAGCTGCTCGCTTACCTGTCGTGGTGGAACATCGGTAGCTGGATGAGTGGCATAGGCCGTTGTTTGTTGGGCCTGGGAGGTGACCTGAGAAGGCTCGTGCGCTGTTTGAGGGGCGCGGGCGAACAGACCCTGTTCCCCTAAGAATGGGCGTGCCCGGACGTGCGTATCCTGTTCTGGTTGGGCTATAGGTTGAGCGAAGGAAGGCTGCTCGCTTACCTGATACGCAACGCGTGCCTGGGCAGGTGCCTCGCTCCGTGTATACTGAGCTGGTGGAGGGGATACTGGTGCCTGCTGAGTAGACTGGATGGGGCGAAACGCCTGTCGCTCAGGAGCTGGCTGCATCGTGGGATGATTTTCAGCGGGCGGAGCCTGTCGTCCCTGAATGAGGCGCGAGAGTTGAGCCAGGCCAGATTCATTGGGAGCATCTACCTGACCATTTGCCAGGCGCTGAAGGGTATTCAGGCTCGAGCCCCCCATGGGAGCTGCGGATGGCTGGGAGGAAGGATTGGCAAAGGAAGAGAGAATAGCGCTCTGAGCCTCGTATCTATTGTCAGATGTACCTGATTGGGAGGGCGTATTCGGCGCGCTCCAAGTGCGCTGATTAGGATAGAGCACGGCATGGATTTTGTCCGTGTAGGAGGACTGAGCAGGATCTTCCATCACATTTGGCGTCTGAGGGGGTGTCACAGCGGAGGTGGGCGAGGAATATTGACCTGTATTGTTGAAGGTTCCAGGAGCAGGCTGGTGAAAGCCAGAGACGCTACTTCGTAGAGGCGTAATCGGCTGCTCTGGCGATGAGTGCGTGCGATATGACTGTCCGGGTGTTTGAACAGGTTGTGTTGGACGTGGCGTCGCCGTTGGCGAGGCACCTGAATTGTTCGGAGCAGAGGGCGAAGAGGTGCGCGTCAGGCGTGGCTGGGTCGTTGAGGACGTGTTCGCTTGCTCTGAGGGAATGCGAGCGCGTACGGCGTCAACAAGGCCCATCACCCCAAGCATGCCATCGACCTCGACCTCGGCTGGTGTCGTATTGATATGATCATCGAAGTCGCGTGGCCCATAGCCTGCGATATTAGTGCAATTGAACGTCAGAACTTGAATGCCACGACCACGGCGTTGCGTATCTAAAGCGACCCAAAATTCGCGACGCGCGGTTGCCGCCTGGGCGAGGTTGACCAAAATAAGCCGTATTGGGAGGCGAGCGATGGCATCAAAGACTTCAACGGCGGTACGTGCGGTATGACAATCGTAGCCCGCGAGTTGTAGTTCGCCAATAAGTAAACCCGCTAACTGCTGATCTCGTTCAAATAGGAGAATGTGTGGTCCACTGGTACTAGCATTCATAAATTCGCTCCGGTCACTGCACGTTTGGGTTCTACTGGTGCAAATGGTGCAAAATTTTGCTCTATTATCAGACGTTGAGAAGGCGTGGCCGTGCTACATAACTCAACGGCATCGGGTGCGCAGAGAAAGTAAATATAGCCATTATTGGCGCTTAGTATAGCATATTGCTGCGAGTGTGGTATAGCAAATGTGACTAATGACGCATCACACACACATACGTTGCGCTTTTTGCATACCCTGATACTCAGGGTATGAGCCCTCTTCCTCTCTATCGGCTGCTGTGTATTGGAAGGCCAACTTTTTTGTTTACACAGGTGTATGCTCTGGTTGTATCATACCTTGTGTCCCGGTGGAGAGACTGTTTCTGGATATGTCCTAGTACCATTTGGAGGTTTTCAATCTATGGATATTTCGCGAGCGAACGACGTTGCACCCGTAATTGCTCTATTGACCGATTTTGGCGTGGAGGATGGTTATGTGGGTGTCATGAAAGGGGTGATGTCGGGGATTGCCCATGGCGCACAATTCCTGGATCTCACGCACCATATTGCACCTCAGCAGGTCACCCAGGGCGCGTGGCTGCTCTCGACCCACTATCGGTATTTTCCAAAAGGCACGATTTTTCTCTGTGTTGTCGATCCTGGTGTCGGCAGCGAGCGGCGAGCGGTCGCGCTACATGCAGGTGAATGGCTATTTGTGGGACCCGATAACGGCCTGTTTACCTTTATTTTAGCCGAGCAGATATTGCACCAGGCTGTGGCCCTGACCGCCCCTGCATATCGCCTCTCGACCGTGAGTAGCACTTTTCACGGTCGGGATATCTTTGCCCCGGCCGCCGCGCACCTCGCGCGCGGAGTGGTTCTGGACCAGCTAGGGCCCCGCCTGGAGGCTTCAAGCTTACGCCGCCTGGACGGCCTGCTTGCTACCCGCCAGGGGAACGAGGTGCAGGCCAGCGTAGTGCATGTAGACCATTTCGGCAACCTGGTTACCTCGCTACCGATGCAACTAATTCCAGAGTTCTTTAGTGCTCCCGAGGCCGTCTTAGAGTTTCCTGAACTTGGTGTTCGTGTAAGTGAGCGACGCACCACCTTTGCCCTGAGCGCCGAGAGCCAGGTGCAGCAAGGCGCATTCATGCTGGCCGACAGCTCCGGCTATCTCCTGGTCGCCATCCAGAATGGGAACGCAGCCCAGACCCTTGGTGTCAAGCGTGGAGCACGCATTCAATTGCGCCTGCGTCTCTGATGCGCACGGGAGCAAAGTGTTAAAAACTGCTATACTAACGATTTTATCTTCTCCGTAGAATTGTATGAGACAGAAAAATATGGTATAATTTGCCTATAACCCTGAGGAGGGTTTTGGTTCTAGACAAGGTTCAAAAATAATGAGGGTGGTGGTCAATAACTGCAAACTGAGTACATGCCTTTGAAATGTGTTGGAGCAGGAAAGGACAACGTGTAACATTGCAGGAGCATCTGTAGATGCATGTGACAACGCTACCTGGTTCTATTCAGTATAAGGGTTGGACTAAAATTATAGTAGACTCCGACCACAATATCCGCCAAAAAGTTGGAAAGGGCTGGTTCTCTTGCGACGTGTGTCGAGAAAGAAACTGGCCCTTTCAGTTTCCTGGTCACTGTCAAGCGGGGAGAGGGGAGGTCGAGGTGGTTCCGGTTGCAATGACAGTTCCTGCGCCATCCTCGTATAGTGTCTGTGCCCAACCAAAAGGAGTCTTTCCCTGGCTGTCTTATTCGTAGTATCAGTTCCTAGAGTAGCAACCATGGGGTGAAACGAATCCTACAAGGAGGAATAGACGTTTCATCCTCGCGAGCGCTATTCAGTCGTACAGCAAAGAGAGGGTAAGCCATGGATCTGGTGAAGCGGTTGGAAGAATATCGAGATCGTGAGCGAGAGCTCATGTGGGAGGGAACCTTCGCGCAATACTTTGAGATTGCGACTAAGAAGCCTGAAGTTGCCCGCCTATCGCATGAGCGCGTTTACCATATGATCATGGACGCGGGTGTCGAGACGACCCGCAACAATGAGCAGCACTACAATTTCTTCAGTCAGGAAATCTTTGGTATTGAAAAGCCTCTTCAGCAGATCGTTGACTACTTCCACTCGGCTGCTCAACGCCTGGAAGTGCGTAAGCGTATTCTGCTTCTGATGGGCCCTGTAGGTGGCGGTAAGTCCACCATTGTCACCCTGCTTAAGCGTGGCCTGGAAGAATACAGCAAAAGCACGGTGGGCGCGTTGTACGAAATTAAGGGCTGCCCTATGCACGAGGAGCCCCTGCACCTGATCCCCCACGAACTGCGCTCAGATGTGGAGCGTGAGTTTGGCATCTACATCGAGGGCGACCTCTGCCCCCACTGCCGCTACATGGTCGATACGCAATTTAAAGGACGTATCGAGGAAGTACCCGTCAAACGTGTGGCCTTTAGCGAGAAGTATCGCATGGGCGTGGGTACCTTCACCCCATCAGATCCTAAAAGCCAGGATATCAGCGAGCTGGTTGGTGGTATCGACCTGTCAACGATTGGCGAGGTTGGCGTCGAAAGCGATCCACGCGCCTACCGCTTCGATGGCGAGTTAAACATTTCAAATCGAGGAATAATGGAATTCGTAGAAATGTTGAAGACGGATGAGAAATTTCTCTATGTTCTGTTGACGCTGAGTCAGGAGCAGAATATCAAGACCGGGCGCTTCAGCATGATCTATGCCGACGAAGTTGTAATCAGTCATACTAATGAGCATGAGTATCAGTCGTTTGTGGGCAATAAGAAGTCGGAGGCGCTTCAGGACCGCATTATCCTGGTCAAGGTCCCCTATAATCTGCGTGTCTCTGACGAGGTCAAGATCTACGAGAAGCTGCTAAAACAGAGTGCCCTCAAAGACGTCCATATCGCTCCCTATACGCTGCGTATTGCAAGCGTCTTTGCGCTACTCACCCGCCTGGAGCCTTCGAAGAAAGCTGGCATGAGCCTGATGAAGAAGCTGAAGCTCTATGATGGCGAGGATATGGAGGACTTCAAGCAGAAGGATGTGCGCGAACTGCAAGAGGAGGCGGTGCGCGAAGGCATGGACGGTATCTCGCCGCGCTATGTCATTAACCGCCTATCAAATGCGCTGGTCAAGCACAATGTGACCTGTATTAATCCCATCGATGCTCTGCGCGCGCTCCGTGATGGCCTGGATCAGCATACCAGCATTACGCGTGAAGAGCGCGAGCGCTACCTCAATTTCGTCAGCGAGGCGCGCAAAGAGTACGATGAACTGGCCAAGAAAGAGGTCCAGCGGGCTTTCGTCTACTCCTATGAGGAGTCGGCGCGCACCCTGCTGAACAACTACCTGGATAACGTCGAGGCCTACTGCAACAAGACGCGCCTGCGCGATCCAATCACCGACGAGGAGATGGAGCCCGATGAGCACCTGATGCGCTCTATCGAGGAACAGATCGGCGTCTCGGAGAACGCGAAGCGCTCCTTCCGCGAAGAAATTCTCATTCGCATCTCGTCACTGGCACGCAAGGGGCAGACCTTTGACTATACCAGTCACGAGCGTCTCAAAGAAGCAATTGAGAAAAAGCTCTTCGCGGACCTGCGCGACGTTGTCAAAATTACCACATCCACTCGTACCCCCGATAAAGAACAGTTACGCAAGATCAACGAAGTCGTCAACCGCTTGATGGCGGAGCACGGCTACTGTCATGTCTGCGCTAACGAAATTCTCCGGTATACGGGCAGTCTCTTGAACCGATAGTAACGAACCGGGCTGATGCAGTAGGGCATATATAGGGAATGTAGATGCACGCGCGAGCCTTGTGCTCGCGCCGTGCGCCGCAAGCTAGTGGCATACCCGGGCAGAGATGCCTTCACGCGCCTCTTCTTGCTGAGGCCGGGTCACCCCGCCTTTCCCATCACCTACAGTGTGTTCCCCTGGTTGCTCGATAGTAAGGAGAACGTACCATGTCTGTCTCACAGCACGATTGGTCGTTGCACCGGAAAGGACAAATAGACCAGGAGCGCCACAAGGAGAAGATACGCGACGCCATTAAAAAAAACCTTGGTGAGATCGTCTCAGAAGAGAATATTATTCTTTCGGATGGCAAAAAAGTTGTACGCGTGCCCGTGCGCTCCCTGGATGAATATCGCTTCCGCTTTGATCCCGGCCGCCAGACACACTCGGGCCAGGGCAATGGAAAGAGCAAGGTTGGCGATGTCGTCGCCCAGGAGCCGCGCCCTGGCAAGGGGAAGAAGGGGGATGCTGGTAAGGACGCGGGCTATGACTACTACGAGGCCGAAGTCTCGATGGAGGAACTGGCCGCGCTCATCTTCGAGGACCTGAGCCTACCTAACCTGGAAGAGAAGCGCCAGCAGGAGATGGAGACCGAGGCGGTTCGCTTCACCGATGTGCGCAAGAAGGGTCCCATGCCCAACCTGGATAAGAAGCGCACAATCATGGAGAATATCAAGCGCAACGCCTCCAAGGGCGAGGCTCGCTTCAAAGATATCAAATCCGAGGACCTCCGCTTCAAAGTCTGGGATCCGACCATCAAATTCCAGTCAAATGCGGTAGTACTGGCAATGATGGACGTTAGCGGTTCAATGGGTGAATTCGAGAAATACATTGCAAGAAGTTTCTACTTCTGGATGGTGCGTTTCCTGCGGACAAGGTACAACAATGTGCACATTGTCTTTATCAGCCACCATACAGAGGCCAAGGAGGTGACGGAGGAGGAGTTCTTCCACAAGGGCGAGAGTGGTGGCACACAGGTATCCTCGGCGTATGAGCTGGCTCTCCAGATCATACAGGAGCGCTATAACCCGAATGACTGGAACATCTACCCCTTCCATTTCTCCGATGGCGATAACCTGCCGTGGGATAACGACCGTTGTGTCCAACTGGTAAATAAGCTGATGGAGCAGTGCAACATCTTTGGCTATGGCGAGATACGCGAAGGCCACTATCGCTCGCCCAGTACCTTGATGTCGGCCTATGGCAAGATCAACGACAAGAAGTTTACCGCCGTGACCATCTCAGATAAGAAAGAGGTCTATCCCGCGTTGCGCAAATTCTTCGCCCAACGAGAGCCGGTGCCATCCAGGTAGTTAGGAGGACTCGTATGACAGGTATCGAATCCAATCGCGACCTTGAGCGCTTGCGTGATTCTATTGAAGGGGCCTGGGAGATCGCCCACGAGTTTGGCCTGGACCCCTTCCCGACACACTTTGAACTCGTTCCAGCCGCAATCATGTACGAGTTCGCCTCCTATGGCCTGCCGGGACGTTTTAGTCATTGGACGCATGGTAAGGCGTATTATCGCCAGAAGATGCAGTATGACCTGGGCTTAAGCAAAATCTATGAGATGGTGGTTAACACCAATCCTAGCTATGCCTTTCTCATGGAGATGAATGACATGCTACAAAATACCTTTGTAGCAGCCCACGTCTTTGGTCATACCGACTTTTTCAAAAATAACGCCTACTTTCAGCATACGTCCAGGCGCATGATCGACAAGGTCAGTATTCATGCCGAGCGAATCGCCAAGTACGAATTCGATCATGGTAAGCAAGAGGTGGAGCGTTTCCTGGATGCGGCCCTCTCCATTCAGGAACATATCGACTACAATCTGCTGCTGCATCACGATCAGGAGTCCAAGGAAAGCAAGTTCGTCAAGCAGTCGACTGATTACGACGATCTCTGGGAACTGGACACGCGTCTGAAGCAGGCGACAGAGGAACATGAAGAGCGTGCGAATAAGCCTGTCAAGTTTCCCGAGAAGCCGGAGAAGGACATCCTCCTCTTCCTCATGCAGCATTCGCCCCACCTGGAGACCTGGCAGCGCGACATTATCGAAATCGTGCGCAGCGAGATGCTCTACTTTTTCCCCCAGATGCAGACCAAGGTCATGAACGAGGGCTGGGCCAGCATCTGGCACTCGCGTATCATGCGCGAACTGGGCGATAGAAGCGTGATTACCGATTCGGAGACAATCGAGTTTGCGCAGCTGCACTCAGGCGTGCTCTCGCCCTCGAAGACCTCACTCAACCCCTACTATATCGGTTTCAAGGTCTTTGAGGATATCGAGCAGCGCTGGAACACTCCCAACAAGGAGGAGCAGGACAAGTTTGGGCGCAAGCCAGGGGCGGGCCGCGAGAAAATCTTCGAGGTGCGTGAGCTGGATAACGATGTCTCATTCTTGCGCAACTACCTGACCGAGGATCTCATCAAGGATCTGGACCTCTATCTCTACAAGAAAGAGGGCGATGAGTGGGTCGTTGTCGAGAAAAACTGGCAGAAGGTGCGCGACTCGATTGTTGGCAGCCTGACCAACTTTGGCTATCCCTACCTGGTGGTGGATAACGGCGATTATCGCGGTAATCGCGAACTCTACATCAAACATATGCATGAGGGCCAGGATCTCGACCTCAACTACGCGGAGAAGACCCTGCAGCATGTGTATGTTCTGTGGGGACGCCCGGTCCATCTTGAGACCATCTTTGATGGCAAGCGTATCCTGCTCTCTTACGATGGTGAGCGCAGCAGTAAGAGTACGTTAGAGAAGTAGAGCTTGTTCTCTAGCAGAGCATGAAAGAGTCCCCTCCACAAAAACAGCCGTGGAGGGGACCCTTTTTGAGAGAAAGTGGAGGTTGGAGAGGATAATTGTGCCGCCTCTCGCGCTCTCTCTTATCTGCTACTGGTTACCAGTAGCGCTCCTCTTCCCAGGGATCGGCATGATTGTGATAGCCACGAACCTCCCAGAAGCCAGGGCGGTCCTGCTCCATAAACTCCAGCCCATCCAGCCACTTGGCGCTCTTGTAGGCATAGAGCTTGGGAACAATCAGGCGTATAGGGCCACCATGATCGCCAGCCAGATCTTTCCCATCATGTTTGAGCGCGATAAGAACATCGTCATCATCGAGCGCTTCAAGCGGCATATTGGTGGTATATCCAGTCCAGGAGTGGGCCATCACATAGTGCGCGCTGGCGAGTGGACGGGCGCGTTGCAGAATCTCGCGGATATGTACGCCCTCCCAGGTATTGTCATAGCGACTCCAGGTGGTCACGCAGTGAAAATCAGCGGCCAGCGTCGTGCGCGGCAACTGGAGAAACTCCTCCCATGTTAGCTCAAATGGCTCTTCGACCAGGCCCGTGACCTTAAAGCGCCAGTCCGGGGGCAAGCTCGCTGGCGTACGCTCATAGCTGAGTACGGGCCATTTTTTTGTGAGATATTGACCAGATGGTAAGCGATCCTTGCCATCTGGGAGCTTCTCTGTGACTGTTTTGCGACCGAAGAGATTCATTGATAACGACTCCTTGCTGGGCTGTGCTTCTTTCATCGTGAAAGATGACTGGCTTGTACAATCTATGTAGACAAAATATCTGCGAAGTTTCCTTCTCTCTATGTCGTCTAAGAATGACGAACTCGCATTGTCAATTCAGGTCACCTTTTTTAACGTTTTTATAACAGCAATTATTTCCTCTAGATCTCGCCACCAACATCACCTTACCCTTAAAAGGCGTCGCAGACGTTGAGAGTACCTTATAAAGAGAGGCTTGTATCAAGATTTATTGAGCAACCATAAAACTGTTGGGGCAAAGGCTTGATTCTTCGTTTGAAATAGTGGAAGCTATTTGCACCTTACACATAGCATAGCACGTATATAGAGAGAGATTTGAGAGAGATTTTTGCTACGTTAGCAGATATCGTCTTTATTAGGAGAACTAATTATGGTTATCTTCCTGCTGGCGCTCATTGGCACGGTCATCGTGATGGTGATTTTAACGCTTGGGCGCCTGGTGTTTGGCCGGCGCGAGAAGTTTGAGCGCGGTAAGTTTACGCGCTGGTTCATTGGGTATACTATCTTCAACTTTCTGTTGAGCCTCTTGATCCTGTACTTCTCGCTTCCAGCCTTGACGGGTCCCTTCTGGGGCTGGCAATGGGTGCTCTGGCCCCTGTTTTTGAGTAGCCTGGGTAACCTCTTTACTTTTGCTGCCCCGGTGATGGAGGCCGCGTCGAGTGCTGCGGGTGGTGTGCGCATCAATTTTCAGCAGTCCTCTATTGGGCGGGCCGCGACTCGTGGTGTCTCGCGTGGCACCATCGCGGCGGGCATCCTAGGCCTGGTGGTGGTTGGCGTTATTGGTATCGCCGCGCCCGCGCTCATCACCATTTTTACAACCTGGTTTGATGTCAATACGAAGGCCCTGGCGGCAATCCCCCAGGTCACGATACAGACCAGCGATAAGCTGCCGCCAACCGATCAGAATCATATCGTGCTGGCGAGCAAGAGTGTCGCGGCCTATAAAGGGCAGCAGGTGCTGGGCTCGAATGGGCAGAACCTGGGGTCCGCTTACGGCATTGATGCAGATAGCTATACGCTTCAGTCTATCAAGGGTCACCTCTACTACGTGGCTCCGTTGAGCTACAATAACATCTTTGTAAATCTCTCGAATCCGCGGACGCCCGGCTTTGTTGTCGTGGACGCCGAGAATCCCCAGGCTGTACCTAAGCTGTACACCGAACAGGTCCAGTCAGGTACCTCGCTGGCCTACCTGCCTGGCGCGTTGCTGAACCAGGATCTCCTGCGCCATGTCTACTTGAATGGCTATACTTATGGCAAGCTGGTCGATCCGACGTTGGAGCTGGACGATAACTATCACCCGTACTGGACGGTCTCGTTGATGCAGCCTATTCGTGGCTATGTGGGTGATGTCCTCTCCGAGGTGCTCCTGGTGGATGCGCATACCGGGGTGATTACGAAGTATGCACCCAACAAGGTTCCGGCCTGGGTGGACCGGGTCATGCCCTCCGATACTGTACAACAGTATCTCTCCTGGTGGGGACGCTATCATGCTGCGCCCTGGTTTAACCCATCGGGTGCCGGTCAGCAGGTGACCGCGGGCGATCCTGAGTTACTCTACAATAGAGTGGATAGTCCCGTCTGGCTTGTGCCAATGACCTCGTCTTCAAGTAGCGATAATTCGAGCACGGGTGTCTTCCTCTTTGATACGCATAAGAATCAGGCAACCTTCTATCCCTTACAGGGCGTTGGCATCGGTGATAACGTCATTAAGACCTTCCAGTCGACGCGCTCCAACATTCGCAACTATAGCGTGGCAAGCGTGCAGCTATACCAGATCTATGACAGGCCCACCTGGGTCGCGATCTATGTGCAGGATACTGGCCCTTCCATCAGTGATACCTCGAATAGTGGTAATAGCAATGTGGGATCACAGACCACGGGCGCGATCTTTCAAGCGGTAGGTATCGTTGATGCCAGGAACCTGAACGGGAGCAATGTGCAGTTTGATACCTCGCTCTCGCAGGCTTTGCAGGACTATCAGCAGTGGCTGACACAGTCTGGCGGTGGAGGCAATGTACCTGCCACAGGGCAAACACAGACGGTCACGGGCAAGGTCTTGCGCGCCTCAGCGGTGCAGCAGGGAAGTAATACCGTGTACTATATCCAGCTTGAGGGGCAGCCGTATATCTTTACCGCTAATCTCTCGCTTTCGTCAAAGCTACCACTGGTCCAACCTGGTGACACGGTCACTGGAACTTTTGAGAAGACAGATAACCAGGTAGTAAACTTCAAGACCTTTGACGATACCAGCATTAACCTGGGGCAGAGCGGGCCAGCCTCGACTCCGACTTCCAGCCCAACGCCAGTATTAACCCCAACATCAACGACGTCACCTAAGAAATAAGCCTACCGGGCAGGTAGCATAATGGGTCCCGGTAGCCACAGGCTACCGGGACCCATTATGCCGCTAATAGCCTCGCTGATGCTCGTAGACATTGCGCAGTGGCTGATCAGCGCGGTAACGACGCAGATTGTCGGCGAAGAGATCGGCCAGGCGAGCCTCGTAATGCTCGGTGGCGCCAGAGATATGCGGGGTCAGAATCACGTTGGGGAGATCGTAGAGTAGGCTTTCGGCGGGCAGGGGTTCCGTGGCGGTGACATCCAGGCCCGCGCCAGCGATCCAGCCCTCCTGGAGCGCGCGCAGCAAGACCTCCTCATCAATGACTTTGCCACGGGCGATGTTGACCAGGTAGGCATGAGCCTGCATGGCGCGTAGCTCGCGCTCGCCGATCAGTTTCTCTGTGCCCTGAGTAAGGGGAACGGCAATGACGATATAGTCACTCTGCTGCAATACCTCAAGCATGCGGCTCTGGGGGAAGAGCTGATCGACATCGGGGTCTTGCTCTCCATCTTTAGCCGAGTGGCGGGTTGCCAGTACACGCATGCCAAAGGCGCGCGCCACCTGGGCGATGCGACGCCCAATATTGCCCATGCCGATGATGGCGAGCGTCTGCCCATGGAGTTCACGCTCGCGGAAAGGCACCTGGTAGGTCTCGGGAAAATACTGTTCTATATTGCGCGGCCAGGCATGCCGCCTCTGCATATCGACCAGTTGAGGCCAGGCTCGATTAAACATGATCATGCTGCCAAAGACATACTCGCTGATGTTCGTGACATGAATACCCGAGCCAGTGGTGACGATAACGCCACTGTCAGGGGCGAGAATGCTGTTCTCGCGCAGGCTATCGATGCCAGCGGCAGGCGACTGGAGCCAGCGAAGCTTTGGAGCCAACTCGCGCCAGTTTTTTGGCAGGAAGCCGCAGATAATTTCGGCCTCTTTAACGCTACGGTTAAACTCTTCTCTATCCTCTATGACGTGAATATCGGTCTGCGCCGCAGCGCGTAACTTCTCCAATGAGGCCTGACTAAAGCCAAAGCGGCTAACAATCGGGGGATAAGCTGTCATATAATACCATCCTTAATTTTTAGGGTCCATGCCAGCATGGACCCTACATCTACATATGTTTTAGAGTTATTCGGCGGTAGAGACGTTTGTCTGGCGCCGGTGGGTGAGCCATTCGACGCCGAAATCAACGAGAGGGCGTTGGCGCAGGAGGCGGCACGTGGCCGAGCCAACCTGACCGATGATAGCGGCTCTTGAAAGCTCAAAATCCGCTCCCAGTTCGGGAAAGATGTCGGAGTCGATATCAATATCTCGATAGGTTTTCCAGATCCGCTGGCCATTTTCAATAATGGGCGCGGCCCGCTCGATCTCACTCCCTCCGGGGGCGCGATACTCGGCCAGGTGTAGCGTTGTGCAACTATCATAGCCTACACCCAGGAGTAGGATGGAGCTATCCAACTCGTACATGCGAGCCAGCGGAGAGCCCTCGCCCAAGCCGTAATTCAGGCTGTGATGCGCGATGATACGTTCCGCGTGCTTGCCCCAGGCCGCGAAGGAGACATTGGGGTGCGCGCTACGCAGCGTGTCAGGGGGGGCGCGAAAGACCTCTACGATCGCGCCCATGCCGCGCGTCGGGGTAAGATGTGGGTCATAGGCAGGCATCGTCTCCTGAATGATTGGCCACCATTCGCGAGGTACGGGCGGGCGTTGCCAGTGGGTCGGGTCGGAGAGGTCTCCACTCTGGGTAGGCATGACCAGTGTGCCCTCGCTAGTCAGGACGTCCATCAA
This sequence comes from Ktedonobacter sp. SOSP1-52, assembly GCF_016587395.1. NCBI lineage: Bacteria > Bacillati > Chloroflexota > Ktedonobacteria > Ktedonobacterales > Ktedonobacteraceae > Ktedonobacter > Ktedonobacter sp. SOSP1-52. The sequence continues at coordinate 1,951,824 of NZ_BNJH01000002.1, read as the reverse complement.
GGCCTGTACGACTGCCACAGCCCCGCCACAGACCCAGCCAAGCGAGCTAAGGGAGGAATGGACCAGAAGCGTCATGCCTGGCTGTACACCTAGCTGGCGCAGATCGTGCGCCAGGCTTTGGCGCGTGCGTGGCTCGGGTGTCTCTTGAACTATTGTGTGTTCGCTCACGAGAAAATATCCTTTGCATTGTTGCGTCTCTCTGCTTGGTATTATACATAGAAATGGATGATGAAGGCGATTGCAAGCTATGGCCTGCAATCGCCTTCATCATCCATTTCTATGACCCACAGGCTATTTGAGGGGGAGCTTGGCACGCTCATACTGGCGGGGCCAGGCGATATCATGGCCCAGCTCATGCGCGGCGCGCAGTGGCCAGTGGGGATCGCGTAGCAACTCACGCGCCAGGGCAATCACATCCGCCTCTCCGCTGGCTACAATCTCATTGGCATGTGTAGGCTCTGTAATTAAGCCAACAGCGGCGGTGGGAACGCCAGCTTCGCGCCGTACCTGCTGGGCGAAGGGGACCTGGTAGCCTGGCTTGAGCGGAATTTTTGCTAGGGCATTGCCTCCAGAGGAGACGTCGACTAAGTCGACACCATGCGCTTTGAGCGCCCTGGAAACCTCAACCGTCTCCTCAATGGTGAGCCCACTCTCGGTCCAGTCGCTGGCGGAGAGGCGTACGAGCAGGGGCAGGTGCTCGGGCCAGACCTGGCGTATGGCATCAGTGACCTCCAGTAGGAAGCGCATGCGGTTCTCTAGCGAGCCACCATACTCATCTGTGCGCTTATTGGAGAGAGGCGAGAGGAACTCGTGGGCAAGATAGCCATGAGCACCGTGGATCTCGACGATCTCAAATCCCGCCTTTAAGGCCCGCTCGGCCGCGATCTTAAAGCTGGTGACGACCTGCTGGATTTCTTCGTGTGTCAGCTCCTGGGGGAGGGGATAGTTCTCTGAGAAGCGCACCTCGCTGGGACCAATGGTTTGCCAGCGGCCATCTTCTGAGGCCAGCTCCCCGCTTCCACTCCAGGGCCTATATGTCGAGGCTTTTCTCCCAGCGTGAGCTAACTGGATCGCCGGCGAGGCTCCCTGCTCTTTGATAAAGCGGGTAATGCGTGCCAGGGGCGCGATATGCTCGTCGCGATAAATACCCAGATCCTGGGGCGAGATACGTCCCCGCGCCTCGACCGCGGCCGCCTCCGTCATGACCAGCGCGGCTCCACCAACGGCAAAGCTGCCCAGGTTGACGAGGTGCCAGTCATTGGCGAAGCCATCTTCAGCCGAGTACTGGCACATAGGCGCGACCATGACACGGTTGCGCAGCGTGATGCCACGAAGCTGAAGGGGATGGAAAAGGGGGGGAATGCTGCTCTCTTGACCAGGCGTTAGCGTAGCTTCTTCAGCTATATGCATAGATACAACAACTCCTTGACAACGAATCTATGTGAAGCGAGTAGAGAAAACGAGCTTGCATGGTTTGTTTAGAGTAAATTACTCATGAATACAAACAGAGAAGTTGCCAATGGTTATTCCCTGGCTATGAAAAGAAGCCTCTCCCCTATCAGGGAAGAGGCTTCCGTGTAGTACAGGAAGGCACATTCAGTCCACGGAGGAAGTGGTGGAAGGGTGTATGCTAGGATGAGACAGTGAAGGCCGCATCGTCGATGAAAAAGGCACTCGGAGCGCTGGCGTTGCCTTGGCTTTTCCAGACGACCTGCACCTGCTGGCCCTTAAAGGGAAGCAGGGCCTTGCTGACATCCTTGCTGATCTGTTGCCAGTCGCTGTTGGCGCTACAACTGGTGGTGACTTTAGTAATGATCTGTCCCCTGGCATCACTGATCTGGGCGGTCAGTGTATCATTGCAGCCTGCGCTCTCGCGCGTGGCGCTACTAAGCCAGAAGCTCAGCGTCATACTCTTGACGTTGCCTGGAAGCGTGATGGTCTGGGAAAGCTGGTCGGTACAGTTGTTGTAGCCGCAGAGGTAGCCACTGGCACTCCCACCATGCACGTGTGTACTATCGATGAGCTGAAAGCCTCCCGTGGAACTCTCCTGCCAGCTGGTCTGACCCTTTTCAAAGTCACCGTTATTCAGGAGTGGTGTCGTGGTGCCGCCGGTGCCACCACCACCGCCAGTCCCTCCCCCGCCGCCAGTGTTGCCATTGGCCAGGTCCTGGGCGATATTTCCGGCATCGGGCGTTCCCATGCCGCTGGCAAGGTCATAGCCCTGGGTCGCTTGATAATGTAGGTTATTGCCAGTTGTGATGTCATGGTAGGGAGGCAGGGCCTGCTGCGCCGTAAAGAGGCTATAGAGCGCGGTGTGGGCACTGCCTAGTGTGGGTTTATTCTGTCCCTGTAGAGACTGGTTGATGTCCGTGGCGATGCCAGCCCAGAGCGGAGCTGCCGCGCTGGTGCCTCCAACGACTCCCCATTGCCCGGTGACAAACACGGAGTAGCCAGTATTGGGATCGGCATCGGCAGAGACATCTGGAACTGTGCGATTGGCGTTCTTCTGTACGCCATTCTGATAGGCGGGACGAGTAAAGTGGTTGCTGATGCCGCCACCACCACCAACACCCTTCGGGCCACGTCCCTGAGCGTTGGGATTGCTCCAGACTGACTCGCTCTGGTAGGCCCCATTCGTGTCTACCTGGAGGGCGGTACCACCGACGCCTACGACATTAGGATCGCTTGCCGGGGAGTCCACCGCCAGTTGATTGTCGTTGCAATCATAGGCCCCCGAATCACCCGAGGCCGCGAAAAAGGCCTGCCCCTGGGCCGCACCCTGCTTAAAGATGTTGCTCAAGCTGTCAAGCATAGAATTGCCTGAGCTTGTCTCACAGAGGCCCCAACTGATACTGACCACTTTGGCGGTATTATCGGTAACAATCTTATTATAAGTATCGATGACCCCAGCGTTACTATTAGGGCCGATGTAGATTTTCTGGTTGGCGCCAGGAGCGATGGCCGAGACCACCTCCATATCGAGTTCAACCTCGATTGCGCCCTGCCCCGCTGTATTGGTCGCGCCATCGACCAGGACATTGGAGTAGCGAGGTGCGCCGAGGTTATACTGCTGTAGGTATGTATTAACGTCAGTAGGAGTGTACCCATCCAGCTCAAAGAGGGCGACCGTTTGATTGGTCCCGTTGTTGCCTGCCTGGAGCAATGGGTTCACATCATAGGCAGTGCGCAGGTCAGTCGGAGTAAAGCCGCCCTGGGGACCCTGGCGCGGTTTCTTAGGATTGGGCTGTAATTGGGCATGGTGGTGATAGCGTGCCACGCTCTCCAGCCCTGCCACATTGGAGATCATACCCGCCATGTCTGCTGGCACCGAGGGATCATTGAGAGGTGCATAGGCGACGCGGTCATCGATATTGTAATCCGAGATGGAGACGCTGAACGCCTTCTCTACGTGGTCCATCGATCCACGTACATTGATGATCTGCCTGTTTGTTGATACATCGACAATTTGCAATCCATTGCTGCGCAAATATGTCGAGACCCGCTCTACGTCCTCTTGCGTTGGCGCGAAGCGACGCATAAAATCCTGCGGGGTCAGGTAGTGGTGATAGAGCGCGGATTGGGGATTGTTCTGCGCGGCGAGCAAGGCGTCCAACTGGGCCTGGTTGCGCAAATTGAGCGAGACCGCCAGGCGCATCTCTTGCTGCCCATTGGAGGCGTGCATGGGGGTATATCTCTTCATGGCTGGTGCGATATGCCCCAGCAATTTGTAGCGCTGACCAGCCAGGCGCCCCTGGTAGGGGCCACTCGCCGAGGCCGCGAGATGGTTCCCCTCCACCTGGGCCACTACAATCGCCCCGATGAGGAGAACCAGGGCGAGCAGTGCCAGGGGGAGAGACCATGTACGTTTTGAAACCTGCATGTAAGCTCCTTTGATACAATGCCTTGCTTTCTACAAGTGCCTCATCGAAAACCTGAGCGCGTGAGCGCTAGCCGCGAGAGCAGGCGCTGCGCCCCCGAATGGGGGTTGGTTTTCGCATAAGGAGTAATAGATGGCAAGCAAAAAGGCGTTCACGAGAACATGTCGTGGCTGAATGCTGTCCGCGTACTACTTGTGTAGCAGCCTTTAGGACAAAGCTTATAGTGAAACATGCTGATATGCCATGCATTTTAAATAAACAGATAGAAAAGTACCATTTAGGGTTGAGAAATCTTTACTGAGGCAGGTGAAGATGTAAGATAATGGTCCTATACGTGTGAATTTGGCCTGTCCGTTGCTGAACAGAATGAAGGTGATGTAAAAGAGGCGATTGGAGGCGCATAGGCCAGGCCATCATGCTTGTGTGATATGCTATGGCATAGATTGTCTGGAGCGAAGAGGCTTTGGACAGGCAAGCTGAGATTGCAATGCTACAGGGAGGTTTGTGTGTGAATATCGACCAGGATACGATTGCTGTACGCAGCGGCGAGGCCTTTGATCCTCACGTGGTAGAAGACTATTTACGCGCGCAGATAGCCGAGGTGCGCGCTCAGTCTGAAGGATCACTGGAGGTACGCCAGTTTCCATCCGGGGCCTCCAATTTGACGTACTTGCTGAAGGTGGGTACCTGGGAGGGAGTCTTGCGGCGCCCACCTCTAGGACCGGTGCCACCCAAAGCGCATGATATGGGTCGTGAGTCTGGACTCTTACGCCAGATCCATCCTGTCTTTCCTCTTGCTCCCGAACCATACTGCTTCTGTGACGACCCGGCGATTCTGGGTGTGCCTTTCTATGTTATGGAGCGCAGGCAAGGGATCGTCCTGGATAGCGCCCTGCCTTCTGGTATCGAGGGCACAGAGGAACTGGGACGACGTCTCTCGCGGGCGGTTGTGGAGACGCTGGTGGATATCCACGCTATCGATTGGCAGCAGGCGGGCCTGGAGCACTTTGGCTATCCGCTAGGTTTTCTAGAGCGGCAGGTCAAGAGCTGGATCGAGCGTTATCAACGCGCGCAGACCGATGAGATCCCCGAGGTTGAGCCATTGTTGCGCTGGCTCAGTACGCACATCCCAACCAGTTCCACTGCCAGCTTGATTCATAATGACTTCAAGTTGAATAACATGCTGTTCGCCGAGGATGATCCGGCGCGCCCGGTGGCGGTTCTGGACTGGGAGATGGCGACGCTGGGCGACCCTCTCTTCGACCTGGCTATCTCGCTCAGCTACTGGGTGCGTCCGAGCGATCCCCCCGAATTGCACAGCATTCTTCCCACAGTGACGGTCCTGCCGGGTTTCTATGAGCGCAACGAGTTTCTTGAGCTCTACGCGCGCAAGAGTGGTCGTGATCTCAGTGATATGCATTTTTATATGACATTCGCCTACTTTAAGCTGGCCATTATCTTGCAACAGATCTATGTTCGCTGGAAGCGAGGCCAGACGCAAGATGCGCGCTTCGCTGGATTTGGCAAGCGTGTTTATACTCTTATTCAGCACGCCTACGCTGTATCTCAACAAGGGCAACTGACTTAGAGATTCATCGCCACGTGTTCACGGTCTCACATAGGATGTTTATCATGATTCATTAGGAACAGAGAGGTTCACACTAATGACGACAAACACCGCAAATTCGGTTCCGAATGATTTTCAGAGTACGTTTCTGCGCCAGCAGCCAGTGAAGATGCTCATTGGCGGACAATGGGTGGAGTCGGCCAGTGGCAAGACCTTTGCCACCATAAATCCAGCCACGACAGAGGTACTGGCGCAGGTCGCCGAGGGGGAGAGCGAAGACATCAATCGCGCGGTCGCCGCGGCCCGTAAAGCCTTCGAGAGTGGTCCCTGGCCGAAGATGACGCCCTCGCAACGGGGGCGCCTGCTCTGGAAGCTGGCCGACCTGCTGGAGGCGCATGCCGAAGAGTTCGCCGCGTTGGAGACGCTTGATAACGGCAAGCCGATCAAATACGCGAAGGGTGGGGATGTCCCCCTGACAGTCGACCACTTCCGCTACTTCGCGGGTTGGGCCTCCAAACTGGAGGGCGAGACCATCCCGGTCTCCATCCCCAATATGTTTACCTATACCTTGCGCGAACCCCTGGGCGTGGTGGGACAGATCATCCCCTGGAACTTCCCCCTTCAGATGGCCTCCTGGAAGCTTGCGCCTGCCCTGGCCTGTGGCAACACAGTTGTGCTCAAACCAGCGGAACAGACACCACTCACGGCCCTGCGCCTGGGCGAGCTTATCTGTGAGGCTGGCTTCCCCGATGGTGTCGTCAATATTGTTCCCGGCTTTGGCGAAACGGCTGGCGCGGCCCTGGCGGCGCACCCCGATGTCGATAAGATTGCCTTTACAGGTTCGACCGAAGTTGGCCGTAAGATTGTCCAGGCGAGCGCGGGCAACCTGAAGAAGGTCACGCTGGAGTTGGGAGGCAAGTCGCCGAACATTATCTTCCCCGATGCCGATCTCAAATATGCCGTGCGGGGAGCGATGAACGCTATCTTCTTTAACCAGGGCCAGGTCTGCACCGCTGGCAGCCGTCTCTTTGTGCATCAATCGGTCTATGAGCAGGTGGTAAGTGGCCTGGCCGAGTATGCGCAGAAAATGAAGATTGGCGCGGGCATCGATCCGGCAAGCGATCTGGGACCGCTGGTGTCGCAGGAACAGTTGGAGCGCGTGTTGGGCTATGTCGAGAGCGGCAAGCACGAGGGGGCCAGCGTCGTGACTGGTGGCGAGCGCGTAGCCACACAGGACCTGGCGGGCTACTTTATGCGTCCAACCGTTTTTGATAGTGTGCAGGACGAGATGCGTATCGCGCGCGAAGAGATTTTTGGTCCCGTAGTGGTGGCGCTCCCCTTTGAGAACGTCGAAGAGGTGGCGGCGCGTGCCAACGCCTCCATATATGGTCTGGCGGCAGGCGTCTGGACAAACGATGTGAAGATCGCGCACAAAATGGCATCGACCCTGAAGGCGGGTGTGGTCTGGGTTAATACTTATAATATGTTCGATGCCGCAGCCCCCTTTGGAGGGTATAAACAAAGTGGGTATGGCCGAGAGATGGGGCACGCGGTCCTGGACGCGTATACACAAACAAAAACCGTCTGGATGGGCCTGCGCTAAGAAGGTGCTACGATAGAGTAAGGCCCTCTTAACAATCCCCCGGTCCCTTACTCTATCGTTTACCTGACAAATAGAACGCGCCTGCGTTCGTTTTTAGCGGATACAGTTTTGATCCCTCTTCAATTTTGTACCCTCCTATCCCTTAAATGGCTGGGCTGTACCGATTCGTTAAAAACAAGAATAGCATGGTATAGCAAAAACGGTTTTTGGTGATTACATATGCTAACAAAAGATGCATTTTTAGACATTTGTGTAAATGAAAATATATTCAGTGCTCTTGCGAAGCCACACCAGAGGGCATAGATTATTACATTGGCGTATAAAGAAATTATTAAAATTAGTTATTTTATAGCTAAAACAGCGTATAAAAGCTCTTTTCATAGAGGGGATTTTGTAGTACTCTAGGGATGGGGGAAAGCATGTTTTTTTGTGAGTCACCGCAGATTTAGGAGCTGGTGTTATGGTGAACGTTGACAGGTATGAACTACCATTTTCGTTTGAGCAACCTGAGTACATTCGCGTCCCGCTTTTGAATATTTTGCAGCAAGCTGAGAAGCAGGGACAGACCGCGACCGGGATGTCAATGCGTCCACAACATGTTCTCATTATTGACCCGAATGAGAATCGTTCACGCTACATCAAGCATCTTCTTGCAACGAGTGGGTATCCGTCAATGGTGACGACCAGTGCCTTAGATGCTTTTACGCTTATTTTACAGGGGACCATCCTGCCATTTGCTGTTGTGCTTGGCCATGCAGAAACAAATGACCGCTTCTTTCTGCAACGCCTTCTGACCCAGACGAAGCAGCAGCATGTCGTGATTATTCGTTTGCTCTCTCAAGCACGTGATGTTACCACTAACAAGCCTTCTTTAAACTGGCCGGAGACGGGTATGCAGAGGAATACACGGCCTACAACAAACCCGCCTTCCTATACGTTACCGCCTCTGAACTACCCAGACGCTCCCGCCTCTACACCCACGACCCCTGCACCGCAGGCACCAATTTCTCGGCCTTTCTCGCCTTTTAGCACCTCCTGGTTGGAAGGTAATGAGCGTAAGACACAGACTCCCGCTGAGAGGCAAGTGCCTCCCCACCAGTCACCCTCTACACTACCTGGACCTGGCAGGGAAGCGCCAATAACTCAGGTTCCTCAGCGTGATTTCCCTTCTCAATCCTATCCAGCCTTGCCAACCAATACCGATGCCGCCTTGAAAACCGGGAATACGGGCTGGCCACGTGAGCAAACGCCCTCTCCTGCCAAACGGGCTCCTGAACTTCAACTGCCCTCATTAGAAGGTCAGGAACTGGGGCGCTATCGTGTGAGTATTCCGCTTAGTAAACATGTGTATCGTACTTATGATCGTATGCGTGAGAGCGATATTGCCCTGAAAGCCTATCCAACCGATGCCATTCCCTACGCGCTTATGGACAGGACATTGGAAGAGGATAATATCTTTCAACTAGAATTTCGCTTGCTGGAATCGGTGAAGCACGCGCACATCCTGCCGGTTTTGAATACGGGAAAGTCTTATATCAGTGGCGTTCCTTTTATCTTCAAAACCATGCCATTGTGTTCTGAAGGCTCGCTGAATGAGTGGATACGAGAGCGGAAGAATAAGCTCTTTACACCACGCGATGTGGCCCCAGTCCTTATGCAACTGGCTGAGGCCCTACAGTTCGCACATGAGAATAACGTGATCTATCAGAACTTTAAGTTCTCCAATTTATTGATACAAAAGAAAGGGAAGACGCTGAGCGACCTCCATCTCTTGCTCGGAGATTTTGCCGTGACGCAGGATGGCTCGTTCTTCTCTCATTCTCAGGATGCTTATCTCTATGTGGCTCCTGAGCGCTGGTCGGGCCGGGTCCTGCCTGCCTCGGACCAGTATGGACTGGCCGCCATGATGTATGAGCTATTGACGGGCCGTCCCCCCTTCCAGAAAGCCGCTGAGCAGACGATGAAACATATGCATCTCAACATGCCGCCTCAGCCGCCAAGCTCGTACAACGTCGCTTTATCGACATCCGTAAATATGGTCTTGCTCAAAGCGCTAGCCAAACGGCCTGAAGAGCGTTTTGCATCGGTATTACATTTCGCCGAGGCATTTCGCAACTATTGTGTCTGAGTGTAGAGAGCAACAAGAGGACGGGCGCGAGGCTACTAAAGTACGCGTCTACATATCATGCCATACCATGATATGTAGACGCGTACTTTAGTAGCCTCGCGCGTTAGGGTTGTCCGCGTGTGCCTGAGAGGCGCTCGGCAAAATCCCCGATATAGGGAATCTTGAATTTGACTCCACGCCATGCCTGAAGCATCAGAAAGATCCAGACGAGGACCAGCGCCACAACGACAATGTTGAACACGCACCCAAAAAGTCCAATAATAAAGCCGAGAACGGGGAGAGACTTAAGCAAGCCGAGGATTACAATGAATGCAAGGACTGCCAGCGAGAAGAGCGTGGACTGCGCCGCTGAGAAGCGCACAAAACGATTCTGACGCTCGCGAAAGAGAAAGTAGATGCCGCTCAGAGGTCCCAATGCATAGCTCCAGATGGCGGCCTTGCGGGCGCTCATACCTGTCGATGTTTGACCATAAGCCTGCTGGCGTTCAACCGCGCTACGGGGTGGCTGGTAGGAGGTCGAACTCTGATATTGCTGCTGTTGTTGTTGCTGCTGCTGCTGACCCCCATAGCTTTGCTCATAGCCACCAGAGGACGGTGATTGTAATGTTGCTCCATAGGGATCGTCAGGATTATATGGTGGTTGTGAAGGCGGCGTGGAGCCACTATAGCCCCCATAGGAATTAGGATCTTGATTTGATGGTGTGCCCATGAAGTCTTCCTCTTTATTCATTATGCAAGGATGCTTATACCATCTATTACGCTACAGGCAAAAAAAGGTTATATTGTCAGAAGGAAGGGTGGCTTGGGGGCGTTCGCCCCAAGCCACCCTTCCTTCTGACAATATAGGACGTTAGGATGCCTGTTGGTATCCTGGGGCATAGCCCTCTTGCGTATAGCCATTGTTACCGGGAGTAGATGCGGTCGGCGCCTGGTTTAGCGCGTATACTGCCGCCTCGATCATGACCGAGATGGTTGTGGGCGAGGCGGGTATGCCTAACTCTTTAAGCACCTGCTGCACCAGAGTCACAGCCGCCTGCTTTTTATCCGCGCTGGTCGTCACATCGTTGGCGGTCTGCTCGATAGCTGAAACTACGGAGTTGACGACCTGCTCGACCATCGAGCGACGCTGCTCAGGCAGATTTTGTATAAGCTTTTTGTAGAGCACGCTGGACACCGAGATGAGCGGTGGTAAAACGATGGGCAAGAGGACGATTAAAAGTTGATAAAAATTTGCATCTTTCATAGGTGAAACCTCCTGTCAACTAAAAACATCGTTCCACTATAGAAACGCTCATACTGCAGTATTTTTGGTGATAGAGTTAGAGTAAAGGAAGAAGGCACTGGCAACGTGCCAGCGCCTTCTTCCTTTTGTAGATTACTTCTTCTCCGAACCACCCTAGTGCGCTTGTCCCCGAATGAGGGAAGCGCTAGTCACATAAGTGACGTTGGGTTTCGGAATAAGATCTTAGCCGAGCAAGGCATAGGGATTTTGCAAGAGCCGTTTGACTTCCTGGAGGAAGCGCGCGACCATTGCGCCGTAGAGAATACGATGATCGGCTGAGAGTGTGAGTGGCATGATATCGCGAATGACGGGTTGCCCATCGACGGGAACAAACGTCTTGCGCGTGGAGGCCACAGCCAGGATCGCGGCTTCAGGTGGATTGATAATCGCCGAGAAACCGCTGACGTCCATCATACCCAGGTTCGAGATTGAGAAGGTGCCACCGCTCAGGTCCGCGACCGAGAGCTTATTGTTGCGTGCCTTCTGGATCAGCTCGCGCACCTCGCGGGCGATTGTGCGTACCCCCTTAATATTGGCATCCTTGATCACGGGGACGACGAGGGCATTGGGTACATCGACAGCTACGCCGATATTGATGTGCTTATGGCGAATGAATTGCCCATCGCGATATGAGCCATTGACATCAGGGAATTTCTCCAGCGCCAGGGCACAGGCCTTAATGATCAGGTCATTGACGCTGACCTTGGTGCCCTCTTCGCCAGCTGCACTATTGAGCACCTGGCGTAGTGCCAGGGCATCGGTCATATCAATCTCGTTGCTGACATAGAAGTGGGGCACAAACTGCTTGGATTCAAGCAGGCGATTGGCGATCCTCTTCTGCACAGACGAGATGGTTACGACCTCGGAATCCTCAGGAATTGCTGCCTGGGCAAAGGCTGGCGCCTGGAATTGCGGAGCCGCCTGGGTTGGCTGAGCAGGAGCCGCTACCGAGGCCACTGGGGTCGTCGCGTGCTGCTGGGAGAGGTAATCCTCCAGATCATCACGCACGATGCGCCCGCTGGGGCCTGTGCCCTTGATTTGACCCAGGTCAATACCATGCTCTTCAGCGATGCGGCGTGCCAGGGGAGAGGCTTTGACACGACCCTCGACCGTAGTAGACACCTCGCTGGTAGATACAGTTGAAGCCACGACGACTTCTGGTTTGCTTTCCTGTTGAGGCGCGCTGGCCCCATTGGCGCTCGCAGTCACTTTGCTCTCCGCACTCGCGGCTACGCTGGTCGTTGCGCCTTTGCTTGCACCCGCGCCCGTGCCGATGACGGCGATGGTTTGACCAATGGGGGCAACCTCGCCCTCCTTGGTGAGAATTTGTTCGAGAATGCCGTTGTCGTAGGCCTCGATCTCCATATTGGCCTTGTCGGTCTCGACTTCGGCGATGATATCGCCCCGTTTGATTTCATCACCGGGCTTTTTGAGCCAGCGGGTAATGGTACCTTCCTGCATGGTATCGCTGAGTCGGGGCATGCTTACGTCGGACATGGTATCTTATCTCCTTTTGCGGCGAGGTGCGAGTTCGTTGATGGCCTCGATCAACTGTTTCGCTCCTGTGAGCGCGGCCAGTTCGAGTGGTTTGGAATAGGGGAGAGGAACCTCAATGCTGGCGACACGCTTGATAGGAGCATCCAGGTAGTCGAACGCCTCTTCCTGAAGCGTGGCGGCGATTTCGGCTCCAACGCCATAGGTGCGCCAGTCCTCCTCAAAGATAACGGCGCGATTGGTCTTCTGCACCGATTTGACAATGGTTTCGGTATCCAGGGGGCGCAGTGAGCGCAGGTCGATGACCTCGATGCTCAGGCCGCTCTCCTGCTCCATGCGGGTGGCGACTTCAAGCGCGATGGAGGCCATGCGTGAGTAGCTGATGACGGTCAGATCATGCCCCTCTTTAGCGATGCGAGCCTTACCGAAGGGGACAGTATAGTCGCCCTCAGGAACATTGCCTTTGGTATTGTACAGCGCCAGGTTCTCCAGGAAGAGGACCGGGTTGTTGTCGCGGATGGAGGTGCGTAGCAAGCCACGCGCATCTTCAGGCGTTGAAGGCGCGACGACTTTGAGGCCTGGTACATGTGCGAACCAGACTTCCAGGTTCTGGGAGTGGGTTGCCGAGAGCTGCTGACCACCACCACCGGGGGTACGAATGACCATTGGCACAGCCGTCTGGCCGCCAAACATATAGTGAATCTTGGCTGCGTGGTTGACGATCTCGTCAATGGCGAGCAAGATAAAGTTGATGGTCATGATCTCGACGACTGGGCGCAAGCCAAGCATAGCGGCGCCAACGGCCATACCTACGAAGCCATTCTCGGCGATAGGTGTATCGAGCACGCGCTTGGAGCCAAACTCTTTGAGCAGACCCGCGGTAATCTTGTAGGAGCCTTCGAAGATTCCAATCTCTTCTCCAAGTAAGAAGACATCCTTGTCGCGCAGCATTTCGTCGCGCAAGGTGTCATGAAGAGTCTGTCTAAATGTCATCTCTGCCATGGAATACAATCCCTTCCCTGAACCTTAGTGAGCGGCTGTGTCATCAGCGTAGATATAGTCATAGAGCGTATCTAGCGAGGGGAAGGGACTCTCTTCCGCGAAGTTAACAGCCTCTTCAACCTCCCGCTCAACCTGCTCAGCAATCTCGTTGATCCTGGTGTCATCTAGCAGACCCGCATCCTTGAGTCGTGCGGTATATTTGGCGATAGGATCATTGATACCGCGCAAGCGCTGAACCTCGTCTCTGTCGCGATAGCGGTCAGGGTCAACAACCGAGTGCCCACGGAAGCGGAAGCTGACCGCCTCGATCAGGGTCGGTTCGCTCTTCTCGCGCGCCAGCTTAACGGCCGAACGCATGGCGTCGCGTACCGCGAGGACATCGTTGCCATCGACGCGGATATTGTTCATATCGAAGGCGTTGCCTTTGCGATGCAGTTCAGCGACGGCTGAACCAGCCTCCACACGTGTGCCCATGCCATACTGGTTATTGACGACGAAGAAGATAACGGGCAACTGGTAAATCTTAGCCAGGTTGAGTGACTCATAGAAGGGACCACCATTGGTCGCGCCATCGCCCATCTGACACGCGACGACCTCCTTGCCCTCGCGATATTTAATCGCATAAGCGGCACCCACCGCCAGGGGCACCTGCCCACCCACGATGCCATAGCCACCCATAAAGCGACTATTGATATCGAAAAGGTGCATTGAACCGCCACGACCCTTGGTGATGCCTGTAGACTTTCCAAATAGCTCGGCCATAACTGCCTTCGCGGAGATGCCACGGCTGAGGGCATATCCATGCTCTCGATAGTTGGCATAGATATAGTCTTCTGGACTAAGACCGTGGCAGAAGCCGACGACGGTGGCTTCCTCGCCCAAATTCAGGTGACAATAACCGCCAATACGGGCTTTGTTGTACATTTCGCCCGATTTCTCTTCGAAGCGGCGGATGAGCACCATCTCATAGTAATACTTGAGTAAGGTGTCCTTGTCTTCGTTTGCGATGATCGCGGCGTCTGGTCTGCTACTGTCAGCAAGCTCAGAGGCCTTCGACCGCTTTTTCTGTTCCGTGTTCATGACGGCTCCTGGTTTCTTTTTTTTACATGATTGTAACGTGGGAGGCGCTATATTTCAAACAGCAAGATAGGTAGCACAAGAAAAGGCTACATGTGGAAAACATGGCGGTGTGCTATCTGGAAAATTCCTAGAAAGTATGCTCAACGTTCAACTGATTGTACGCCTCCGTGCTAACTGGTTGTAACGTATCTATCCGATGACAGTCCAAGGATTATTATACAAAAGATATGCATGGTTATGTCTATACGTGAGGGTAGAATTTAAGGTTTTTGCCTGAAGAGCAAGGAATATGAGCTAGCGCTCGCTCAGTTGAGCTTCTTCTGCCCTTCTGTCCCCTCTCTCCAGAGATACCAGCACATACCAGGAGTACTAGGGAAGTACTATGGCACGCTCGCGATCCCACCTGGTGGTGGCGTTTCCCTCCTCCCTCTTTCCATTGTGCCAATCGGATTAAATAGTGTTTTTAAGAAAGTTATTGGCAGTTGCTTTTTCTCTCTACTTTCGTCGTATTTTGTGTGTGGAAGGGAAAGAGGAGTACCAGATGAATGAGAATAGATCACTCACTATGGTGTATGGGAGAAAACTCTCGCCTTGAATCCATCCTGGTTGGTGCTGTCGTACCAGAAGCAACTTCTATCGAATTTCCTTAAAATCTGGGGTTGGGAGTAGCCAAAAGACATGACAACGCCTTCTATTCTCATCGTTGACGATGATACCGCCCTCTTGCGCGCTTTGCCACAAACCCTGTATCTGCGCATGGACGATATTCACGTTGATACATGCGATTCCGCCGAACGTGGCCTTGCTATGATTCGAGAGCATGATTACGATGCTATTATAAGCGATATTAAGATGCCGGGGATGGATGGCCTGGAACTCCTGGCACGTATTCAGGGGCTGCGCCCTGAGACCCCCACACTGCTTATCACAGGCCATGGCGAGTATGACCTGGCCATACGTGCCTTGCGTGGTGGGGCCTATGACTATATCCTCAAGCCAATAGATCGAGACTCCTTTGTCGCGGCGCTCCAACGTGCCATTCAAGCCTATCAATTGCGCCGCCAGGTGCTTGAACAGCATATTGCTCTCTCACAACATGCCCGCTCGCTTGAATGGCAGGTGCAGAAACGCACCAGTGAACTGGTGAACGCCAATGAACTCAAAGACAAGTTTCTCCGTATCGTCTCCCATGAGCTGAAGGCTCCTCTCTCAGGTCTGAAGGGGATGACACAGTTCCTCTACAAACAACTGGATGAAGAGGTCAACAAGCAGGTCTTTAAGCAGGGATTGGAGGATATGTCACACGCAATCGACCGCACTGAAGTGCTGGTACAGGACTTGCTGGATACTTCCATGATGGATACCAATATGTTTGTGCTTCATCGCAAACGCTGTAACCTGGTGCAACTCTGCCAGCGTGTGCTGAGCGAATATACAGCTGGCGCAGGGCCTGACGTCACAAGTGAGATCGTTGCTGAAATGGTTGAAGCAGAGATTGATGCCGAGCGTATCTGCCAGGTCCTCATCAACCTGCTCTCCAACGCACGCAAATATTCGATCAGCCCCAGCACTATCACAATACGTTTACAGCAGGTTGGTTATGAGGCGTGGATCCAGGTGGAGGACCAGGGCGTGGGCATTCCTCAGGAGGAGCAACAACATATCTTTGAGCAATTCTATCGCGCGCCAGGGATCGAGGTGCAGTCAGGTGAGCAAACCGGCCTGGGTCTGGGTTTGTATATCGCGCGCAAAATTGTAGAGCGACACAGTGGGCGCCTGGATGTAGAGAGCGCGCTCGGACAGGGAAGCACCTTTACCGTGATCCTGCCGATCTCTATTGATCAGGAAGCGACCGACCAAAATTCAGAGAATTTAGCACGACACACTCTGGCCACCTGGACGCTCACTCATTAGGAAGAGATACACAAAAGAGGGATGGGCAACGTTGTCCATCCCTCTTTTGTGTAGAGTTGTATTTTTATGCGTCATGAGTTAATCTTTAGCTAATATCGCGACAAGAAGGCTTGTAGGGACAGAGATGGCAATTTTCAGGATTTTTTACTAATTCTCTGTACACATGATGAAGATATAGCATTGGCAGTTATCTCATGAAGATGAGATCCTGATTCGTAACGGTTGTATTAAGAGGAGCAAGCCATGACGGAGAGTAAGACAGCAGTCCCTCAGGCAACGTCTGAGGAGGTAGTGCAAAAGTGGAGCTATACCAGTGGCATCAGTGATATTTCCCTCCTGGGGCTCACCATTGGCGATATGTTTGACCAGACAGTTGCCAGCTATCCGGATCACCTGGCGTTGATTGCGCGTGCTCAGCAGATACGCTGGACGTATCGCGAATTGCATGAGCAGGTAGAGCGCTGTGCCAGGGGTCTGATGAGCCTGGGAATTGAAAAGGGAGACCGCGTCGGCATCTGGTCGCTCAACCGTGCCGAATGGTGTGTGACCCAGTTCGCAACCGCCAAAATTGGCGCTATCCTCGTCAATATTAATCCAGCCTATCGCCTGCATGAACTGGAGTATGCGCTCAAGCAATCCGGTTGTAGCGCGCTGGTTATTTCTCCCGCGTTCAAGAGTTCAAACTATCCTGAAATGGTTACAGCGCTTGTCCCTGAGCTTGCGAGCTGTGAGCCAGGAGCGTTGCAATCAGCCCGGTTACCAGCGCTACATACAGTTATCTGTATGGGAAAAGACGCGACTGAGGGAATGTTTAGTTGGGAGATGCTGCTCAAGCGAGCTGAGCAGGTTGGTATTGATCAACTGTACGCTCGTCAGCGCACGCTTGAATTTGATGATCCGATCAATGTGCAATATACCAGTGGTACGACCGGATTCCCCAAGGGGGCGACGCTGAGCCATCACAACATTCTCAATAATGGCTATTTTGTAGCTCGTCTGCAAAGTTTTACCCATGAAGACAAACTATGTATTCCTGTGCCGCTCTACCATTGCTTTGGTATGGTTATGGGCAACCTGGGCTGCGTGACGCATGGCGCAACTATGGTCTACCCCTCCGAGAGCTTTGATCCCCTGGCCGTATTACAGGCTGTGCAAGAGGAGCAGTGCACAGCGCTTTATGGTGTGCCGACCATGTTTATCGCCGAATTGGAGCATCCAGATTTTCATACCTTTGACCTGGCTAGCCTGCGGACCGGAGTCATGGCTGGCTCTCCCTGCCCCATTGAAGTCATGCGCAACGTGATTAACCGCATGCATATGTCACAAGTAGAGATCTGTTACGGCATGACAGAAACGGCACCCGTTTCGGTGCAGAGCAGGCTCGATTCGCCATTTGAGAAGCGCGTTGCCACAGTGGGCCAGATTCATCCGCATCTCGAAATTAAGATTGTCAATCCTGAAAGCGGTCAGATTGTGTCTCAGGGCATACCAGGAGAATTGTGTACGCGCGGTTATAGCGTTATGCTGGGCTACTGGGATAATCCCGAGGCAACGCAGGCTGCCATTGACCAGGCGCGCTGGATGCATACAGGTGACCTGGCAACGATGGATGAAGAGGGCTATATTAATATCGTCGGGCGCATCAAAGATATGATCATTCGGGGAGGGGAGAACATCTATCCCCGTGAGATCGAGGAATTTTTGTATACCCATCCCCGGGTTAGTGATGTGCAGGTCATTGGGGTTCCCGATGAGCTCTATGGCGAAGAGATCGCGGCCTGGATTAAGCTAAAGCCGGGCGAGTCCGTCAGTCAAGAGGATCTGCGTGCCTTCTGCCTGGGAAAGATCGCGCACTACAAAATCCCGCGCTATATTAAGTTTGTCGATGCCTACCCTATGACCATCTCCGGTAAAATTCAGAAGTACTTAATGCGCCAGCAGGCCATCGCTGAACTAGGTTTACAGGGCGCAGCCTCTATCGAGACTGCATAAGCACACACGCCAACTTTTTCAGAGAAAGATGTTGCATTTGCACTTTTGCATAAATGCAACATCTTTCTCTTCTTCATGCGAGCAAGCGCATATTAGAATTTTGTTAAAAAAAACAGCAAAAGCAACACAAGCAATTGACGTAATAGTGCGAAGGCTGTTATTATTTTGAAAGATATAATGATAAAAATGTAGCTACAAAAGCTCTGATTTAAGGTAGGAACGTGGAGAAATATACCTCTTGGCGTGAACTACTTGGCAGTATCATTCAAGATATGCAGGAGCGACAGCGGATTGCGGGTTTGTTGGGTGTCAATGTTGTGACTCTGGGGCGCTGGGCAGGCAATGCCTCAAATCCACGTTACCAGCATCTGCGTCGCCTGCTTTCTGTATTGCCGCAATATCGCGCCGAATTGCAAGAACTCATTGTAGTCGAATTCCCCGATTTTTCTTTGGGCTTAGAATTGAGTAAGCAAGGGGAGGAACAGGATCTTATTTCTTCAGCATTGTATGCACAGGTTTTCAATACATATACCATTATGCCGCACATACAGCGCTCCTGGAGTATCACAAACTTGATTCTACGTCACGCCCTTGACCAGCTGGATTCACAAAAGCAGGGCATGGCCGTGATCCTTATTCAGTGTATGCCACCGTCTCAAAATGGCAAGGTGTGTAGCCTGCGTGAACGTATAGGGTTTGGGAATTCGCCCTGGCCCGCAAATCTGGAGCCGCATGCTATTTTTCTGGGTATGGAATCGCTTTCAGGCTATGTAGTAGGGACCTGCCAATCCAGTGTGTTGCAGAATCGTTCTAAGGAGCAGCAGGGGGTGCGCCCTGTGCATTGGGACCAACTGGAGAAGAGCGCGGCTGCCTATCCTATCTACCGCGAGTCAAAGGTGGCTGGATGCTTCCTGGTCTCAAGCGCTGTCACCAACTATTTTCTGCCTCCCCGACTTAAGCTGATAGAACAGTATGCCGAACTACTCTCGCTGGTCTTCGACTATGAAGAGTTTTATCCACTAGAGCAGATTAGCCTGCAAATTATGCCGCACTCAAGCAATCAGGAGAAGGTGCTCTTCAATTTCCGCCAGCGGGTCGCCGAGGTGATGCTGACCAGCATGCGTAGCGGTGAGAACCTGGATATACGGAAAGCGGAGGCACTCGTCTGGAGCCAACTTGAGCAAGAACTCTTTGCGTTGGCGGTAGATCTCAATATGATGCAAGATGGATATCATCCTCTCCAGGTTGAATAGCGAGTAAATCATTTTTGGGGAGTAGTGTGAAGAGTGCTGATAGCCTGCGGCTATCAGCACTCTTCACACTACTCCCCAACGTGAGCGCCGCAGGCGCGAGGGGGCAAGCCAAAAAACATGCATATGCTAATCAATTGATGCGTTTCTTATGCCCTTGCCATGCTTTCTCGCGTAGCACATATTTCTGCACCTTGCCAGTTGAGGTTTTGGGGAGGAGCCCAAATTCTACGGCAGTGGGGCATTTGAAATGGGCCAGGCGTTCCCGGCAAAAGGCCATGATCTCCTCCTCTGTGGCCTCTCTTTCAGGTTTAAGCGTTACAAAGGCCTTGGGACGCTCGCCCCAGGTGGCGTCGGGGATCGCAACCACTGCACATTCAAGTACCGCTGGATGACGGGCGATGAATTGCTCGACCTCGATGGTGGAGATATTCTCGCCGCCTGAGATAATCACATCCTTGGCGCGATCACGCAATTCAATATAGTTATCTTCATGCCAGACGCCGATATCTCCCGAGTGGAACCAACCACCAGCAAAGGCCTTCTCTGTGGCCAGTTCGTTGCCATAGTAGCCCTTGGCAACGTTATTGCCACGCATGACGACTTCACCCATGGTACTCCCATTTTTGGGCAGGTCCTCCAGATTTGGATTGACGATACGCGCTTGCTCCGCGGTCACATAGCCCTGTCCCTGTCGCGCCAGGAGGGCTGCCTGTTCCTCTTCTGAGCGCGTATTCCATTCTTCGTGCCATTCACAGACGGTGTAGGGGCCATAGGTTTCGGTCAGGCCATAGACATGAAGTGGGCGAATATTCAGGCTTTTGAGCTGCCCCAGTAAGGTGGGCGAGGGAGGCGCGCCCGCGATAGTCGCCGTTACAGGATGCGAGAGCGGATGGGCTTTGGGATGGTTGGCCAGAAAGATCTGGACGGTAGGTGCGCCATTATAGTGAGTGATGCCCTGGCTCTCCAGGAGGTCCCATACCTGTCCTGGCTCTACCTTGCGTAGGCAGACATGAGTGGCCCCCACGGCTGTCACCGCCCAGGTAAAGCACCAGCCATTGCAGTGAAACATAGGCAGTGTCCAGAGGTAGACGCTCTCGCTATTCAAGCCTGTTTCGATGACTTCGCCAAGCGCGTTGAGATAGACGCCCCGGTAGGTGTACATCACGCCTTTGGGGTTGCCGGTTGTCCCGGAGGTATAGTTGATGGAGATAGTCTCCTCTTCATCAGCCAGCCAGCTATGCAGGGGGTGTGGATCGCCCTGGGCCAGAAATTGCTCGTATGGATCGTCGTCAGTGCCATCATCGGCGATACGTATCACCTGGAGTGCGTCGAGGTTGAGTTGCTCCACGAGATGATAGAGCTCATCATCCACAAAGAGAAAGCTGGCGCCAGAATGTTGCAGGATAAAATTGATCTCATTGGAACTCAGGCGCGTATTGATCGCGACAAGAATACCGCCTGCGGCTGGTACGGCATAATGCGCCTCCAGTAGGGGTGGAATATTTGGACATAAGAAGGCAACGCGGTCGTGCTTATGGAGGCCATGCGCCCGTAATTGCGCGGCCAGGCGGTAAACACGCTGCGCAAATTGCAGGTAGGAGTAGTGACGCTGACCATGAATAACGGCTACTTTTTCAGGGAAAATGAGCGCGCTACGCTCCAGGAAACTGACAGGTGTCAACTCTGTGCGATAGACCTTCTCTGTCATATATAGCTCCTTCGCTGGCGATACAGACAAAAATAGACTATTCTAAGTATACATTGTGTAACAGGTAATGTTATATATTTGCATGTAGGGATCTTGTAGAACTGCATATGCAAGAACGTGACTAATGGGGTAAAAATTCGAGAATTACACTTAACCAATGTAGAATAGGGAAGAGCAATTATCTTGCATATTAAAAAATAAGCTGCTCACGCTCTCAAGAAAACGGAGAGCTTCCAGGTGAGACCTTGATTGGGGTTGGTGGTTATAGTGCCTTTTCAGGAGTGTTTTGATGCATCAATGTCTCCGATGTAACAATCCATGTGCGAATGATGTCGCGTTCTGTCAAAAATGCCAGATCGCTCTCCTGGAGAGTTCTCCAGGGCAGGAGCGTTCATCTACATTCTTCTCGGCTGGTACACAAGGGCATGTTCTTTCGCCCGCGAAGCCGCCAGTATCTGCACTACCGAAGCTACCAGTGACACCTGTGTTGTCAGAGCTGTCGCCGATCTCCGCGGAGCATATGTTCCCTTCTAGCCTGGTTCCGACAACGCCTCGTCCCGCATACCGACGCATATGGGTGCGCAGACATTGGAAAATCATTGCAGTCGTCTTGCTGCTGCTGGCACTTGCTGATGGGGCACTGGCCTTTTTCTATTTTCGGCTGGGCCAGGGAGGAAGTGCCCAGCCTGCATTGGTTCTGGAGAAGAGCGTGGTCGCGCATGGAGAGACAATCGAGTTGCGCCTGAGCAGCTTTACGCCTCGTGCTCATGTGCGTATCACGCGTGATGTACAGGTCGCGGTGCGCCTGCTTCAGACACCAGCGCTCTCTCACAATCAATCCGATAACTATGTGCAACTCGATGAAGCCGGGAAGGCGAGGGTGCACTTGCAGATTGATGCAAACTGGGAGGCGGGAGAGCATATTGTACAGGCTGAGGATGCCACCACGCGTAATGTTGCCTATGCCACATTGCATGTGGTTGGTGCGGTTCAGCCACCTAGTCTGCAACTGAGCCAGACTACGCTTGATATGGGAGCGAGCTTACAAGGCTCAAACTCTATTCAATCCCTGCGTCTACGTAATACAGGTGGGGGAACCATCTCGTGGACGATTGGCAATGTCAAGCCAGCCTGGCTGTTTACTACACCGACCTTTGGAACCTTTAGTGATGGCCAGACTATCTTCCTGGCCGTCTCTCGTGCAGGTCTACAGCCTGGCGAATATAAGGGATCGCTGCTGATTATGGCCAGTACAGGTGGCACGCAAAAGGTAACGGTGCAAATGACGGTAAAGTCCCTGCCTGGCGACCCGGGTCCTGTGTTGACGGTATCTCCGCCAGCGATTGCAGCCAGCACCTTTGATGGCGCGCCTGATGTAGTGGAAGACACCCTGAAGATTACCAATACAGGCAATAAACCGCTTCACTGGTCGCTTGCTAGCCAGGTGCAACTGGCCTCGCTCTCTGAGGAGTCTGGTTTTCAGCAGCGTATAGAGTGGTTGCATGTAGACCCAAGGATGGGGAATATCGCACCCGGTAAAGCCGAAATTGTTCACCTGTCTATGCATAGTCAGGCGCTCTTTACCGACGTCTATAGCGGCATTATCTCCTTCCAGGCGGACCAGAAGGCGTTGAACAGCCCGCAATCTATCGCGCTCTCCCTGGTGGTGCGCCCACCCTGTGAAGTGCGGCCCAGCGTGACAAGTATCATGGCGCGTGTGAGCGCTGGACAACAGATGACTCTTCCGCACCAGTTGAGCCTACATGTCCCCACTGGCTGTCATGAGAAATTGTCCTGGCAGGCCAGCTCGCAGAGCAACTGGCTGACGATCAGCCCGGCGCAGGGAACTCTAGATGTGCAGAGCTCGACAGATATAGCATTGACCGTGGATGCCACGAAGCTGGCACCCGGCCTGTATACAGGCTCCTTTGTGCTGAAGACCGCGCAATTAAGTCAGATGATCAGTGTGCAAGCGACAGTTCTGCCCACGGGGTCACAGACAACATCCAGCTTGGCAGTCACGCCGACCCATCTCTCGTTTACGCTTTCACCGGGTCAGGCCAGTAGTACGCGACAGAGTATTAGCCTGGCTAATGCTGGGCAAGCGGGCCTCTCCTGGCAAATCACTGGTGGCGCATCCTGGCTGCTAATACAGACACTTCAGGGCGCATTAGATGGAGGTGGCTCTGTCGATATTCCTGTCCGTGTTACCGCTGCGGGTCTTGCCGCTGGTAGCTATACTACCCAGGTCCAGGTCACGGCGACGGATAGCACTGGCCAGGCCGTGATGAGTGGCCCACAAACGGTCGCGATCAATCTCATCGTTGCCCAGCAAACAGCGCAACCCTGCACGTTTAGTGCCTCGCCGAGCACACTGACATTCCAGGCCACCTTGTTAGATACGACTCCGCAGGCACAGGAGATTGCTCTCGCCAGTACAGGTGCTTGTGGTGGGACCTGGAACGCGAGTACTGATGCATCCTGGATTTCGCTCTCTTCTACGACGGGAAGTAATACGAGTGGCGGAAACGAGCTAAGTATAGAAGTGAATTCTGCGGGAAAAATCTTAGGCACCTACCGGGGACATGTGACGTTGACAGCTTATGACAGCAACGGCGCCAGCATCAAAGGCAGTCCACAGGTTATTACTATTGTCTTAAATGTTCTGGGTTAAAAAAGGGAGGGCAGCATTGCATGATGCGGGATAATTTACCGCAGCCCCCAATGTCACAATTGGAGCACGCAATCGCGACAGTCCTGGCGTGCCTCAGTATGGTGAAATACAACGCTGTCTTGCGAGAGGAGCAGCGTGTGGAACTGGCTTCGGATATTGAGAAGACGCTCCAGTTTTTGCGGGGTCCACTGGCCGCAACCCACGCACCAAAGGAGCAGGATACAAGCACAATGCCTGTCTCGCCTCAAATGACGGCACCTTCTTTGGAGATCCCTGCCCAGCAGAACCAGGGAGCGTTTACGGCTGCCAGAGCGCAACCTCACCTGGAGGCGCTCTATCGCGTATATAGCACATATTTGCATATGGGCAATGGCAATACTCTCGATGCATTCGTGGTACGCTTCAATGAGGTTATGGCAACGCTGGATGAAATCCAGGCTGCCACTGACCCAGAAGCAGAGGGGCAACTGCCCCAGAACCAGCAGCACTCTGTCGAGGATGCGCTTCATCGCGTTCGTGGCTTTATTGCCGACCTATATTATATGTTTCTGGAGTTTGTGCGCGCCTTATCTGAAACCCTGGAGATGCATGAGCCTCAGTCCCACACCGAAGAACTCTCCTCGCTTCCACGACAGGATACCATGGAGAACATTGAAGCCATGCCCAGATTACCCGCCAGCCCACAATTGGCACAACTGGCCCAGGTGTATGAGAAGCACCTGCAAATGAATGCTAAAAAAGGTGTGCTCTATTTGCATGTTAAGGATGCAATGGTCTTTTTAAAATTTCTCGAAGAAAATTTGCGCAATGATTTGCAGAAGCGGAGTGAAATCATTGCACAAATGAACCGGGTGGGACGCTTATTGCAGGATTTGTCCCAGCTTTTGGCGAGCTATGAAGGGGCTGTGGGCGCACTGGTGCATCCAGATCTCTAACCTGGAGGGCATACTAGGTACGATGCTGCAAAAGCACACGTCTACATATGATAGTTATATGTAGACGTGTGCTTTTGCAGCGTTGGTTTGGTGGCTTACCTTACGCCAATGCGGCGATAGCGTGCTTCAACAAAGGAATAGACGCCATAGGAGAGCATGCCCAGCGCGACAACACCCAGCATAAAGGCGCCAAATGGTTGCTGAGAGAGTACCTGTAAGGCCCCATCCAGACCTTTGGCCTCGTAGGCGTTATGCTGGACCGCGGCGACGAATAAGAAGATGCCGATAATCACAAAGACAATACCCAGCGCGGCATAGCCAAAGCGCCCCGCGAACACCGCCATTTTGCGGATATTTGGCTGAATTTCGTAGAGCGAGAGATGTTTGACGAAATCCGCTTTATAGGCCCTGAAACAGAGGTACCCTCCCAGGCCTATCACAATGATACCAACAAGCACGAGCAGAGGCACGCCAAAGCTTGTATGCAGCAGGCGCGCTGTCCAGTCCTGGGTGTTCTTGGTAGAGCTGGACTGGTGGCTGGATCCGCTCATTACTGTCTGGATCCCGCCGTAGGCAAGCAGGCCATACGAGATGCCGGTAATGGCGTAGCCAATGCGGCCAATGATGCCCATGGTCTTTTTCCCTTTGTGCTCTGTGTCTAGAATGGCCTGAAAGAGAGACCAGATGGCATAACCAAAGAGGCCGATGGCAACCACCGCCAGCAAGAATCCGCCAAATGGCTGCTGGTTGATGGTTTGAAGAGCTCCTGTCTGATCAGTTGTTTTGCCACCGTGTCCAACCGACAGCTCAATGGCAAGTAGGCCAATCAAGACATACACAATACCGCGCACGGCGTAGCCAATACGGGCGAAGATAGTCATGCTTTTGCTGTAGGCCACGTCTTTGGCGGCGTCACCCATATCCTGGCTTGCCTGGTTGATATGCCCCTTCATCTGTGTCATGAGAGTCACTCCTTTATTAATATCATTTCATAAGTTCTCTCTATGCCTAAGGGAAATGTTTATAAGCGAGAATTTCTGAAAAGATACATTGATGTCTAAATGTTGAAAGTATTCCTTCTAAGGCAAGTGCAATCTATTACGCTACTCTTACCACGTGCTAGCAGCGCGAAAGGATGCGCTAAGCTGGGAAGGATGACGTATACTGAGAGCAGTATGCTGTAGGTTCCCTTACTACACGGAAGAGAAGGACAATGTATGAGTCAACAGAGAGAAGTCAATGATGCTTTGACTGGCGTGAGCATGGAGCGTTACTGGCAGGAGGCGATGCGGACTGTTACACGCTTACAGCAAACGCAGATGGAGGGTTTGCGGGAGGCGGCGCGCCTGTGTGCCGCCTGCCTGGCGCGTGGTGGCGTGATACATACCTATGGCACGGGTCATTCACGCGCCTTTGCTATGGAACTGGCTGGCCGGGCTGGGGGGCTGGTCCCTGTGAATCGGCTGGACCTGGAGGACCTGGCCTTGCGCGCGGGGTGGTCCCCTGCGGTGGTGATGCATCCTGATATTGAGCGCGATCTCCAGGCTGGAAAAGAGTTGCTTGGATGTTACCATATTGAGCCTGAGGATCTATTTCTTATTTGTTCAAATTCTGGTGGGAATGCCGCTATTGTTGAAGTGGCGCAACAGGTGAAGCAGCGAGGCCACACCTTGCTGGCAGTCACCTCGCTGGCCCATACGCATCAGTCCCCAGCTCGTCATCCCTCTGGCAAGAAGCTCTATGAGCTTGCCGACCTCGTCATCGATAATCAGGCACCCTTCGGCGATGCCTTGCTGGCCTTACCCGATGGCAGTACCGCCTGCGCTATTTCTTCTGTCACGGGTGCGCTTATCGCCCAGATGTTGACCGCAGGTATTATTGCCCTCTTGCTTGAACAAGGACTGGAGGCCCCAGTCTATCTCTCCGCCAATGTACCAGGAGGAATGGAACGCAATAACCGCCTGGTCCAGTACTACGCCGACCGTATCCGCCCAGTATAGAGCTAGGTAGGCGACGCTGCTAAATGGTGAATTCACGTAGTCCGTAGCACAATGCGGTGAGCACAAACGGTTGAGAAAACCAGCTCACACCTGCCGTTTTAAAAGACTAAAAGCTACGAGAATCCACCATTTAGCAGCGTTGGCCACGCTACTCAGCATTTAGGCCTGTTGCCAATGAGTGATGCTCGTAAGATTACTTGCCCCCTGAGCCGCGCTGCGTGCAGGCTCATCCACAAGCGCGATCTCACCAAGCGTGAGGCATCGGTCGAGCTGCTCTATGACCTGCTGCCGAAATGCCCCTTCGTGTATAAGTAAGCCACCACACAGGGCTAGGGCCAGCGGCTGTCCCGCGAAATTCATTTTCCTATAGACAGCACTAACTGCCAGCGCGAGTTCTTCAGCGGCGTGGTGAACGATCTCGTTGGCCACGGCATCTCCTTCGCGTGCAGCTTGCAGGACACAGGTAGAGAGTTGAGCAATCATGGCTTTATCACTCAGAGGGTAAATGTGGGAAATCAGATCATAGGGATTGGTGAGTTGCCAGTGCTCCAGGACGCGGTGCATTAAGGTGGTGGCGGGTCCACGCCCGTCTGCGGCGCGTACAGCGGCCTGTAGAGCTTGCTGCCCCAGCGCGTAACCGCTCCCTTCATCTCCAAGGATGTGCCCCCAGCCCCCACTACGTTGTATGTTGCCATGCAGGTCACGTCCAAGCGCGATGGAGCCTGTACCAGCGATGAGGACGATGCCAACGGCCTGAGGCAGGGCACTTAGCCCCAACTCAGCATCGTTGGTCAGGAGCACGTGGGGAGCCAGTGCGCGCAGGTGAGGTGTGAAGTCGTGGCGCGCCTGGGGGGTATCGATGCCCGCGAGCCCAATCCAGGCGTTGCGCACCTCAACTGGACCTAGCGCCTGGGCACGAGCCGCTGCCGCAGCCTGGTAGATGCTTGCTTTGGCTTGCTCAAGCCCGACATTGGCATAGTTCGCGCTGCCAGCCTGCCCACGCCCAAGTTCGCGACCCTGTTCATCAATCAGGATGGCCAGCGTTTTGCTTCCACCACCATCGATGCCCAGAAAGCCGAGGGGAGCTGAAAGGGTCTGTTCTTCTGTCATACTTGCTCCTTGCGAGACATATACCCTGTGCACACTTATGGAACTAACTGATTCCGTAGCATATGGGTGTAGAATGTGTATTTATGCCCACAGTAGACCGAGCGTGCATACTCAATGGGTAGATCACGATTGGTATAGGTGGTGCGACGCGTATAGAGGGCGGGGCTTCCCATGGGAAGATTCAGCAGCTTTGCATCTTCTTCATTGGTGAGACCCGCCTCAAGTTCCTGTTCTGCCTGGATGAGTTGGATGCCATACCTGCTTTCCAGAATGCGGTAGAGCGATTGTGTCTCCAGGTCCTCATCCAGCAGCCTTTCACAGCCAATAAATGAGAGGTGGGAGCGCTCAATTGCGAGCGGCTCGTTGTCGGCGAGCCGCAGGCGTTGCAGGCGGAAGATAGGTTGACCAACGTGCAGGCGCAGGCGTTCGGCAAGGTCTTCTGTGGCGGGAATCATATGCATGCTGAGGACGCGTGTTGCCGGGGCCTGACCCCGCGCACTGATATCCTCGGTAAAGCCAGTCAGGCGAATTAACTGCTGTGTAATCTTGTTGCGACTGACAAAGGTGCCTTTGCCCTGTTCGCGATAAAAGAGACCCTCGTTCACCAGTTCGGTGAGCGCCTGGCGCGCGGTCATACGACTAATGCCATATTGTTCGCCAAGCTCGCGCTCAGAAGGAATGAGATCACCTGGCTTCCAATCGCCAGAAGTTACCTTCTCGCGCATGATCTCCTTGAGTTGATAGTAACGTGGTAGGGGGCTTTTTCGGCTTTGCATAAAATAGGTTCCATACCTCTTTCCGTGGATGCTCTCCAGCGTACAAGCACGATGCTAGCGACATTGCTAAATGGTACAGCGTTCTATAGGGCAGTGGCTAGCCTTTTCTGCCCCGAAGTGAGACCTTCTCTATGACGTATTTGTGCCAGTTTGCTTGCTATTCTTCTGCTGTGAAAAGAGAGATGGTATAATTGGTATGTTGTATATACCAGCTTGCACTGTCATAATCTCATAAATGCAGGATGGCGTCAAGGGAGAGACTGGGAAGACAATGAGAAATGAAGGACGGTGAAGCTAGCAATAAAGCAGATCTGGATATACAAGGTACGTACATGTCCAGAAAGAAAATTGTACAATTTAACCGTGCTGTGTGTTACGTATCAATAGCAGGGGAAGCCGTACAAAAGATGTTACGTCGTTATCGTATTTTTTAGGTTTCGCCTTGAAGGAGAGGTCAATGCGTTTTACACTTAGTGGTGCTCGCTTAGTCGATGCTACAATGGATGTAGCTGAGGGCAATATGACTATTGCCCAGGGGACAATTCAAACGGTGAATCAGGCTGATAGCCAGCCTGAAGTGGTGATTGATGCCACGGACGCGATTATTTTGCCCGGCTTTATTGATGTTCACACCCATGGCGGTGGTGGTCATAATCTCCATACCACTAAGCTAGAGGAGATCCTGGCCTATAATCGCTGGGTCGCCTCCACCGGGGTGACATCATACCTGGTTACCGTGGTCGGCACGCCAAACTGTATGCCAGAGGCGCAGCTGCAAACCGCAGTGTCAGCGATTAAGGACTGGCAACACAGGTCCGAGGGTGCTCAACCCCTGGGGATATTTCTTGAGGGACCGTATATCAATGAGAAGAAGCGAGGCGCCCATCCTCCCATCTGGTTACGCAGGCCTAGCCTGGAAGAGACTGAGCGGGTTCTTGAGCTGACTGAAGGCTATTTAAAGCTGGTTACGCTTGCCCCGGAACTGGTGGGGGCCAATGAGATGATGGCGCGCCTGCTGGCTGAGGGAGTGACTATTAGCATGGGCCATACCGAGGCCAGCTATGAGCAGACGCTGGAGGCGGTCAAACACGGCGTCTCGCATGTGACGCACTGCTTTAATGCCATGCAACCCCTGCACCACCGCAACCCTGGTCCACTGGCCGCTATCGCCCCTCTTGAGCATGTCATGGGCGAGTTGATTGCCGATGGTGTACATGTGCATCCCTCAATGATGTATGTGCTGGTGAAGTTGCTGGGTCCCCAGCGCACCATCGTGATTACGGATGCCCAGGCGGGGGCGGGCGTTCCGGATAGCACCTTTGAGTTCGCGGGCCAGGTCGCGCGTGCGATCTGTGGCGCGGCACGCCTTGAGGATGGCACACTGGCGGGGAGTATCCTGACACTTGACCAGGGGTTGAGAAATATTCTGGAGATGACGCCGGTGAACCTGCAAGAGGCGTCTGGCATGCTGTCCTATAACGCCGCACGCTCGATCAAGGTCGCGGATCATAAGGGGCTTCTGCGACCAGGCTATGATGCCGACTTTGTCATCCTCAACCAGGCGCTGGAACTGCAAGCCACGGTGCGCCAGGGGCGCGTCATCTATAATCAGCCAGCCTGGGAGGAGCGTTTAGCCCTCTTGAAGCAGCAAGAAGAGGCGCTTTAAACGAAGCGCCTCCCTCTCCGTTTCGTTGCGAGCCTGAAACAGCACTCACGCATGTGACTTTACAGCGTGCGCGTCACTTTCTGTAAGCCGCGCGGAACATCGGGATCCAGCCCCTTTGCCAGCGTAAGATGAAGCGCCAGGACCTGTCCAGGCAGGATGGCGGTGATGGGGCTGAGCCACTCAGGCACCGCTGGTGGAAGCGCCAGTGGTGTTGTCGCCTGGGAGAGAATTTCCTGCTCCTCTGAGATCACCAGGAGTTCGGCTCCGCGTTGCTTTAAATCTCTGGCGAGATCAAGCATGTCATCATACGTGGCGTCTCTGGGGGCCACCAGGAAGACGGGTAGGCCAGTATCCACGGTGGCGATTGGGCCATGGCGGAAGTCAGCCGAGGAGTATGATGTGGCCATGACGTAGGTCAGCTCCTTCAGCTTGAGGCCGAACTCAAACGCAGTAGCATAGTTATAGCCGCGACCAATAACCACACACTGGTCCATGTAGCGATAGCGCTCAGCACGCTGGGCCAGGGGGGCAGACATCTCAAGTGTTTGGCGCATGATCTCTGGCAGGCGTTGTAGCTCCGTCATGCGCTGAGGGTTCCCGCTCCAAGCCGCGGCGAAGAGCATCATCACCGCGAGCTGCGCGGTATAGGTTTTTGTCGCGGCCACGCTACGCTCACGGCCCGCGTGCAATTCGATGACATGATCGGCAGTAGCGGCCAGGGGAGAGCTACCGTCGTTTGTGATGGCAAGCGTGGGACGTCCCTGGCGTTTCCCCTCTTCAAGCACGGCGACAATGTCGGGTGACTGTCCCGATTGCGAAATACCAACTATCAGGGCGTTGCGCATATGAGGGGCTTTATGATAGAGCGTATGGAGCGAAGGGGCCGCGAGCGCAATAGGATAGCCAGCCATGATCGGCCAGGCGTACTTGGCGTATGTTGCAGCATGATCAGACGAGCCGCGGGCCGCGATCAGAACATAATCAAATGGTGGCAACTGGGCAACCACGTTCGTAATATGCTCTGTCTCTTGCTCGAGTAAGTGGGTGATGACCTCGGGCTGGCTGTATATTTCTTGTTCGAGTAGCGAGGACATTGAGAACTCCTTCGTTGAGTAGCCTTGCGGTGAATAAACAGACCGACTTTCCAGTCCTTTTAACTATAACATACAATATGGTCTAGAGGTCTAGATGACTAGGCATTGCCTCTGCTGGAGAACGATTCCTTTGCTTCTTTGTAAGGGAAAGGATGAGATTTTGTCCGGTAATCGAACGTAGTATTGATTACAGCGAAGAAACAGCTAACAAAGAGTCAGGCCCAGAAGTGCAAAGGAGAATTTTACAGGAATTAACAGAATTTTTGGTCTAGTGGTCTAGATGACTTGACATTTGTAGAAAGAAGAGTTAAAGTACTACTAAGATATTCAAGTCTTCACTCCCAAAAAGACCCATTAGTTGGATTGCTTGTATTGAGGGTCTGGGAGAATTCAAGTCTAGTAGCGTCCTCTGAGGAGAAAGGAGCAAAGGAGAAGAAGCAGCGTTTTACGCTTATGCTAAGTGGTAGCTTGCATAGAGATGAGTTTGTCGGGTTGACCTTCTCTCATTAAAGAAGGCTCGGCGCCGTTTGCCCTGTGGAAGGTTCTATAGTATATGCTTGCTGTTCTTGTCTTTCGCGCCAGGCAAACGACTTGATTATTTAGACGCTATCCCCCCGCGCTGACAGACAATGGGTGTCTGTGTATCTCGTTGGAGAGGTCCTGTTCAACCAATAACGTTTTATGTGTATTGAAGAGGCAAGTATATAGATATTTTCGATATTTTCGATATTTTCATATGCTTTGCCATTTCAGCGTCAGGAGGTCTTTCGTGTCTTCTGTCTCTTCTAGCTTGCGGACAGTGATGTTCCGTAAAAAGACGGGCGCCGGCATGTGGCTCTGTTCCTTGCTGGTCATCCTCACTATGCTGCTGGTCGCCTGTGGCGGCAACTCTACATCCTCTGGTAATAGCAGCAAAAAGGCGGTACTCAACATTGGTGCGCATGTTGGTGGCGATTTCACCAAGGCGCTTAGCCCTTATAACCCCAATGCTAACGAGGGTGTCAAGGGCATGGTTTATGAAACGCTGTACTACATCAACAAAATTGATAACACCAACAAGCCCTGGCTGGCCACAGATTACAAGTGGAGCAGCGACAGCAAACAGCTTACCTTTACCATTCGCGATGGCGTCAAGTGGAACGATGGTAAAGACTTTAGCGCCGATGACGTAGCCTTCACGTTCAACATGCTCAAGCAGTACAAAGCTGCCGATGCGCAGGGCCTGTGGACAGGTGGTTATTTACAGAGCGTGACCGCGCCTGATAGCAAGACCGTTGTTATCAACTTCACGAAGCCCTATCCTCCCCTGTTCTGGTATATTGCTGGCCAGACCTTCATCGTTCCCAAGCATATCTTTGAGGGTGCGGGCGATCCTACCACCTTTGCGAACGAGAAGCCGGTTGGTACCGGTCCCTACACCCTGAAGAAGTTCTCAGCTCAGTTGCTGGTCTACGCCAAGAGCTCCAGCTACTGGCAGGCCGACAAGGTCAAGGTTGATGAGCTGCACTACCCATCCGTGAAGGACAACACCACCTTGCAGCTCGAGCTGGCCAAGGGTCAGATCGACTGGGGTAGCTTCTTCGCTCCCGACCTGGACAGCACCTTTGTTGCCAAGGATCCCGCGCACAACCACTACTGGATGACGCCAACCGACATCTTCGCGCTTTACCTCAACCTGGGCCAGGCGCCTTTCAATGATGTCGCCGTCCGCCAGGCTATCAGTGCCGCGCTGGATCGCCAGCAGTTGTCGAAGCAGGCTGAGAGCGGTTATGTGGAGCCCGCCAGCACCACTGGCTTGATCCTACCCAACAACAAAGACTACCTGGATCCCACCTACTCCGACGTGCAGAAGACAGCCCAGGCCGATAAGGCCACCAAGCTGCTTCAGGATGCCGGTTACACCAAGGGTTCCGATGGCTTCTTCAAAGACAAGAGTGGCAAGAAGATGTCCTTCAACCTGACGGTGGTCTCCGGTTGGACAGACTGGGAGCAGATGTGCCAGGTCATCAAGCAGAACCTGAAAGATATCGGTATCGATGTCAACATCAATGCCATTCAGGATACTGCATACTTCGATGCCCGTAACAACGGCAAGTACCAGATGCTGATCGGTGGCCTCTTCGGTGGCCCGAATCCCTTCTACCTCTACAACACCCATTTGAATAGCGCAAACCTCTCCCCCAATGGCTTCAACTGGGAAAAGTGGAATGATAAGCAGAGTGATTCCTTGCTGAATGACTATGCATCCACAACGGATCAGGCGAAGCAGAAGAGCGACATCCAGGCTCTGGAGAAGATCTTCGCTACACAGCTGCCAGTCGTGCCTCTGGTGAATGCCGCTGCCTGGTATGAGTACAGCAGCAAGAACTTCACTGGTTGGCCTGACAAAGACAATGCTTACGCTGTCGGTGCCGCCTACTCGTCGCCTGACAACCTCCAGATTGTACTGAATCTGACTCCTGCATCGTAAGTTTCTATCCGAAATCCGGTGGAGATGGCCTCACAAGGGCCATCTCCATTTTCCCTGCCTCCACCAGTGCCTTATAGACCTTATGCGGAAACCAACCCCCATTTGGGGGCGCAGCGCCCGCTCCTGCGACTAGTGCTTCGCGCTCAGGTTTCCGAATAGGCAGATACTGGTTTGCATTCTTTCTGTATCTCTATCGTGCTATGCTACTATTACGATCCGGTAAAGATAAGCCCAGGATTTGTAGCTTCTACCCTGGCTTGGTAGAACTGGCTTGCACGCTATAAGGAGTACCGTTATGCGTCACCTGTTACGTCGCATTCTGTTTTATCTTGTCGCTCTCTGGGCTTCGGTCACGCTCAATTTCTTTATCCCTCGTCTGGCACCCGGTAACCCCGCTGAGGCTATGATGCTACGCTTCGAACGGCAGGGGCATCTGGCGCCAGAGACGGAGAAGGCGCTCCAGGCTGCCTTTGGTCTCAATACGACCGATCCTCTGTATGTACAATACTTTAGGTATCTGGGCGATCTGCTCCAGGGACGTCTGGGCACCTCGCTTACCAACTATCCTACCCCCGTGAAAGATGTTATCGCACAAGGCATCCAGTGGACGCTGATCCTGGGCGGCATTGCGGTCATCATCAGCTTTATCCTTGGCTGTTTGCTCGGTATTATTATGGCCTGGAAGCGTGGCTCGTTCCTGGATACATTCCTGGCTCCGGCGACGACGTTTCTGTCTTCGATCCCCTATTTCTGGCTGGCCCTGATTATTGTGTATATCTTTGGGTACACGCTTGGCTGGTTCCCCTTCTCGGATGGCTTTGATACAGCGCTGGATATAGGCTGGTCGCCTGACTTCATTTTTAGCGCGCTCTACCACGGTATTCTGCCCGCCCTGACAATCGTGCTCTCCTCCGTCTCCGGCTGGCTGCTGGTGATGCGTAACTCGATGATTACGACGCTCTCTGAAGATTATGTCTTGATGGCAAATGCTAAGGGCCTGGCGCCCAGGCGTGTGATGTTCTCTTATGCCGCGCGCAATGCTATTCTGCCCAATGTCGCGGGCTTCGCCCTCTCGCTGGGTACGATTGTTGGCGGCCAGCTTCTTACCGAGATTGTCTTCTCGTATCCGGGTATTGGCTATACCCTCTTGCAGGCGGTGCAAGGCCAGGATTATGCACTTATCCAGGGCATCTTTTTGATTATTGCTCTGGCTATTCTGGCTGCCAATTTCCTCGCCGACCTGGTCTATACCCTGCTTGATCCACGTGTCCGCCAGGAAAGGAGCGCGTAAACAATGTCCAATACCTCCTCTTCTCAATGGCCTCCAGCGCCTAAGAATTTGAATGAGCCTGTCGCCGCGACGGCAGCGGTGGATGTTGGCGCGCATGCCAGCACAAATGTGACTACGGCAACCTCCGTGGCGTTGCCCCTGGGCAATCCCTTTCATGTGCAGGTGTTGAATGGCTTGCGCGGCTTCTGGCACGCCATCACAGTGAATAAGAAGGTGACGGTAGGCAGTAGTATCGTGGGCCTCTTTATCCTGGTGGCGATCTTTGGCCCATTATTCGTGCATACAGATCCCACGCTGCTCACTGATCTCTCGAAGTCTCCTCCCTCGGCCCAGCACTGGCTGGGTACAACTGTGACGGGTCAGGATATCTTTAGCCAGCTCATCTACGGTACGCGTACCTCGATTATGTGGGCCTTTTTCACGGGATTCGCTGTGACCTTCATCTCTGTGGTCGTTGGCCTGGTGGGTGGTTACTTCGGTGGCATCGTTGATGATATTCTTTCGTTAGTGACGAATATCTTTCTGGTCCTTCCTGCATTACCCCTGGCGATTGTCCTGGCGTCGTACTTTCCGCGTGGCCCACAGATGGTGGCCCTGATTGTGACCTTCACCAGCTGGGCCTGGGGCGCGCGTGTCCTGCGTGCGCAAACTCTTTCTATGCGTAGCCGTGAGTTTGTGACTGCGGCAAAGGCAAGTGGTGAGAGAAGCTGGCGCATCATCTTCCTTGAGATTTTGCCCAATGAAATCTCTATTGTTGCCGCGAACTTTGTAAGTACGACAATTTATGTTATTCTATACTCAGCATCGCTAGAATTTCTGGGCCTGGGCGATCTCAACTCCGTAAGCTGGGGTTGGATGTTCTACTGGGCGCAGAAGACAAACGCCCTGATTCTTGGTCTCTGGTGGTGGTTTATCCCGCCTGGTATCTGTATCGCGGCGCTGGGGGCTGGCCTGGCTCTGATCAACTTCGGTATTGATGAGGTCGCCAATCCACGCCTGCGTAATGAGCCGGCACCCAAAGAGATCAAGCACAAGAAAGTGGTGAAATAATGCAGGACACGGCTGTAAAGAAGCAGTCAAAAGACCTTTTGCTAGAGGTGAACAATCTCTGCGTGGATTATTTCGCGTCCAATGGCGCTGTACACGCTGTCCGAGACGTGAGCTTTGTATTGCGTCGAGGCGAAATTCTGGGCCTGGCGGGCGAGAGTGGCTGTGGTAAATCGACGCTGGCCTATGCTATCTCGCGCCTGTTGCGCCCACCCGCCTATATCACTGGCGGCCAGGTCCTCTACTACCCTCGAGGACATGAAGGTGGGGCAACTGCTGCCGTACAGAGCAAATTGCCGAAAAAAGGCAGACAGATAGGCAGTAATGGTGACGAGGCCATCGATGTGTTGCAACTCTCTCCCTCCGAACTGCGTGCCTTCCGCTGGAGCGAGGTCTCTATTGTCTTCCAGAGTGCTATGAACGCCCTTAACCCCGTGATGTCGGTTGGCGACCAGATCGTGGATGTGTTGAAGGCTCATCGCCCCGATATGGGTCCCAATCAGCGCAAAAAGCGCGCTATTGAGTTGCTCAATCTGGTTGGTATCGCCTCTGATCGTCTGAATAGTTATCCTCATGAGTTAAGTGGTGGCATGCGTCAGCGCGCCGTCATCGCCATTGCGCTGGCCCTCAATCCCGAGCTGATCATTATGGACGAGCCTACGACGGCGCTCGACGTTGTGGTGCAGCGCGAGATTTTGCAGCTGATCAGTGATCTCTGCCGCGAGTTTAATACCGCCCTGCTCTTCATTACGCATGACCTGTCGCTGTTGCTGGAGCTCTCTGACCAGATCGCGATCATGTATGCTGGTAAAATGGTGGAGAAGGCGAGCAGCGTGGCGATCTACGAGCATCCCCGCCATCCCTATAGCCATGGCTTGCTCAATGCTTTCCCCAACTTGCATGGTCCCATTCGCAAGATGGTCGGTATCCCCGGTTCACCGCCAGATCTGCGTTTCGTCCCATCGGGTTGCCCCTTCCGCGAGCGCTGCCCGCTGGCCTTTGAGGCCTGCTCCGCGGTTGTACCTCAGCTTCAGCCCGCATCGCTTGAGAATCAGCAGCAACTGGTGGCTTGCCATCTCTATGATAGAAAGTTCCGGCCTCAGGGGGCGCCATCTGCAGCCGAGATAGCGGGTGCCTATGAGAGCCTGGTAGAAGGGAGCCGTGCGTAATGAGCTTGTCAAACGTCACTGCATCGAAGCCAGTTCGGGATGCTGGCGCTCAGCCGATTATGGAGGCAGAGCACCTGCGCAAGGAATTCCCTTTGCGCCAGATAAAGGTCTTTGGAGCCGCTCAGGCGGTTCGCGCGGTTGAAGATGCCTCTTTCTCGCTCTATCCTGGCCGGGCCACGGCCCTGGTGGGTGAGAGCGGTAGCGGGAAGACGACCATTGCGCGTATGCTGGCGCGCCTCTATGAACCCACATCGGGCACCTTGCGCTTCCGTGGTGAGGCGGTAAAGCTGGGACGAGGCGCCAATTTAAATGCCTATCGCAGCCATGTGCAGCTGGTCTTCCAGGATCCCTTTGCCTCGCTCAACCCCGTGCATAGCGTGCGCTATCACCTGAGTCGCCCGTTACGTATTTACGGTCATGCCCGCAACCGCATCCAGGAGACAGAGCAGATTTTGTCTCTGCTGCGGCGCGTCAACCTGACGCCTGCCGAGCAGTTCATCGAGAAGTTCCCGCACCAACTGAGCGGCGGTCAGCGTCAGCGTATCGCCATCGCGCGCGCCCTGGCTGTGCAGCCCGAGGTCTTGCTGGCAGACGAGCCTGTCTCCATGCTTGATGTCTCGATTCGCCTGGATATTCTTAACCTCCTGCGTCGCTTGAAGGATGAGGAGCAACTGGCTCTCCTCTATATCACGCATGATATAGCTAGTGCCCGCTACTTCGCCGAAGAGACGCTGGTGATGTACGCAGGCCAGATGGTTGAGGGGGGGCCAAGCGAAGAGGTCACGCAGCAGCCCAAGCATCCCTATACCCGCTTGCTGCTCTCGGCCGCGCCCGATCCTACCCGCGTGAAGAACAAGGATAAGGGTCAGCTCCCCGCACGTGGCGAGATTCCAAGCCTGATCAACCCGCCGACTGGCTGCCGCTTCCATCCACGTTGTCCCCATGCCATGCCTGTCTGTAAGGAGCGCTTCCCTGGCCGCACCGACCTGGGGAATGGTCACTGGACCAATTGTTTCCTTTATGGTGATGGTGCTCAGCCGATACCGTATACTGGCACAACGGGAACCACAGCCAGAGGGGAATAAGCCTTTCCCGTTACGCAACAGAGTAGTGTGTTTAGTAAAAAAGAGGGGAGGTGCAGGAGGGAACCCTCCTGCACCTCCCCTCTTTTTTACTGAACTACCACTTAGACGAACATGCCCTGGAGCTTCTCGGCCTGGTCGACGGTGATCAGATTATCGATGAATTCATCGAGGCTACCATCGAGAATGCCCGGCAAGTTGTGGCGCGTCAGGCCAATACGGTGGTCCGTGACGCGGTCCTGGGGGAAGTTATAGGTGCGAATCTTCTCGCTGCGGTCGCCCGTCTGTACCTGTGAGCGGCGTGCTTTTCCTAGCTCTTCCTGGCGTTTGGCCTCTTCCAGGTCCCACAGGCGTGACTTCAGCACGTTGAGGGCTTTCTGCTTATTCTTCAACTGCGACTTTTCATCCTGACAGGTGACAACCAGGCCAGTTGGCAGGTGCGTGATACGTACCGCCGAGTCGGTGGTGTTGACGCTCTGACCACCATGGCCTGTGGAGCGATAGACGTCGACGCGGATATCCGAGTCCTTTACCTCGATCTGGATATCATCGTCGGCCTCTGGCAGGACGATGACCTTGGCCGTTGAGGTATGGATGCGGCCGTTGGCCTCGGTCGAGGGGACGCGCTGCACGCGATGGGTGCCGCCCTCGTACTTCATCCGGCTATAGGCTCCCTTCCCTCTAATCACAAAGGTAATGTCTTTGAAGCCGCCTTGTTCAGTATCGTTCCCGTCAAGAATCTCGATCTTCCAACGACGGCCATCGGCGTAGCGACTGTACATACGGAAGAGGTCCGCGGCAAAGAGCGCGGCTTCGTCGCCACCCGCTCCACCCTGGATGGTCACGACGGCGTTCTTCTCGTCCATGATATCTTTGGGGAGGAGGGCGACCTGGACATCCTCCAGGAGTTGCTCTTTCCTGGCCTTGAGCTGCTCTAGCTCTTCAAATGCCATGTCGCGTAGCTCGCCTTCCTCGCTGTCGTACATCTCCTGAGCTTCCTTGATCTGCTTATCCGTATCAATCAGCTCGTGGTATTTTTCAACCACAGTCGACAGCTCAGACTGCTCGCGACCATAGCGCTGCAAGAGCGATATATCGGTAAGCACATCGGGCTGTGCCATCAAATTGTTTAGTTCTTCGTAGCGTGTAGCCAGTGTGGCCAATTTGTCCATTAGATCCATAGTGACCGGGTTCCTCTCGCTTCTCTATCTCTTCTCTGTACGCCTGGCATACTCGTTGCAGCCAGGGGCATAAGTCATGCGCAGACAGGGAAGGTAAAATGCTTTGTTTTTTCGTGAAAAAGACAGCTAATAATTATAGGTTCTATTAAGGTCTGCAATGAGGGGTGTGCCATGCAATCAGGGGTCCCGATTGCTCTCTACTCATGGCATGGTGGAAGGCAGAATGAGGCGTCGCTACCCGGCTGTAAGCAGGTAACGCTCAATGGTAATCAGGCAAATATGACGCGCAAG
Organism: Ktedonobacter sp. SOSP1-52; assembly: GCF_016587395.1. Lineage (NCBI taxonomy): Bacteria > Bacillati > Chloroflexota > Ktedonobacteria > Ktedonobacterales > Ktedonobacteraceae > Ktedonobacter > Ktedonobacter sp. SOSP1-52. Next base: position 1,912,137 of record NZ_BNJH01000002.1, on the reverse strand, counting down.
AGTTGTCGGTAACGACAGGCGTATATGGTGAAGCACGGCAGGTTTCATAGCTTCATTATAGCAGTAACCAAATGCACAATTCAACCCACCCCACTAAACGAGCCTCACAAGCCTATTCCCTCTTCAATACCAAACAGATCTCATCTACACATGCCCAGCGCGTCGACTCTTTTGTTACAGCCTTTGAGGAATAGGGCGCCAGGCTGTGAGCAGGGTCACAGCGCAATCCTTGCTTGTCGAATACACTGGAGGAGGTCACAAGAGAATGAAGGAAACAATCCTTGGGAGAGGGGTGTTTTGCGAAAGGAGTTGCTTATGTTTCGTATCTTCATCTGGCGTCTTCTCTGTTTGCTGGTGCTGCTAGGCGATGTCCTCCAACTCGTTGGGTTCTTTTTCCCATATAGCGTGATTATCGATACTACCACTCATACCACGATCGAAGCGGATTCGCATTGGGCCCCTCTGGCCCAGCTCATCTTCGTGAGGGGAAATCCTCCGTCTAGTTTCGCAATAGATTTGTCCCTCTTCATACTCACAACCATTCTTGTTTCCGCGATCCTAGCGTGCGTTGCATTGATCATAGAACGTAGAAAACAGCCTCGCTCTTTCTTGCGGATGCATCTCTCAGGGGTCATCTTGGCTTGCGTGGGATTTATCTTTGCTGGACTCGGATGCTTGGTATTTGTGTATTTGAGCTTCGCTTCTGTTGCAATGGCAAGCTTGTGCGTAGCAAATGACCCTCGCAACTGTATCCTGGAAGGTGATTTCGGTATAGGTTTCTGGCCCTCACTCATAGGGTTTCTGACCTCGACGGGCTGTTTTCTCGCGCTTCTCGTTCTCGGGATAATCTGGGTTGCAACAGGTCCCTCTAAGGTAAGGCCAGGATACATGTAAAATTCTATCAGAAGCGAGATCCTAGTGATAGAATTTTACATGTATCCTGATGCTTCCATGAAAAAGTGTGCGCTGATGTGACGTGCTGAAAGAAACGAAACGAGGGAAAAAAGGGTAAAAGAAAGAGGCCGGTGATGCGTCGGCGCCATCGGATGAGATCTAGAGAGAGGGCGATGGGATGCCAAGCGTGATCAAATTCTTCCATACGTGCTTCGCCGAGGTCGGCGAGCGACAGACAGTGGTGCTTGTGCGGCATCCTCAATCATACTGTTGGTCCGGCTCGTAGCGCGAGTATCAATCCGATCTCTGACATGGCCCTCTCTCGGGTACAGTGTAACACTTTTTCATGCGCAGTGGTGCGCTTCTGGCGCATGAATTACTGTTGGCGAATCCAAAAATAACCGATATCGGACGTAGCCAGATATCGGTTAAGGTGTCGATATAACTCTGCTATTCTTCCTCCCCAAAGTGACGTTCTATTTCCTCAGCAGCCTCTTTATGTTGCTCTTGCGTTGTTATTTTTACTAGGAGTTTTGGGCGGAGGGGAGACTCAGGTGGGCAATGTCGTTCATTATGTAGAGAACACGTGTGTCTCCTGAGGCGCGTACGAGGGTGAGCGAGGTATTAGCGCAGGGGAAAAAGAACTCTTTCTCCAGTCCCAGGACCTCGGCGACGTAGGCGTTGATGACGCCCCCATGGGCGAAGATGAGCACGCGCTGCCCAAGATGGCGACTCGCGATCTCGTCAAGTGCCTGGGCGACGCGCTGGCGAAAGGCCTTTGAGGACTCGCTGTGCGCGAAGGCATCCCAGTTGCCCGAGGAACCTGCAATACGCACGATCTTGTCCTGGCGCTCATGTAGTGCCTGGGTCAGCATGGCGAGATCAGCCCCTTCGGGGATCTCTGGAATGGGAACCAGGTCGTCGAGGCGAATCTCTTTGAGCTGTTCTACGATGGTAGCCTGTAGCCCTAGCTCAGCCAGAAGCGGCGCGCCAGTCTCCTGGCAGCGGCGCAAAGGACTGCTATAGGCCGCGTCAAAATGGCTGTTCTTCAGGCGGGTGGCCAGTGCCTGGGCCTGCTGACGCCCGATCTTGCTCAAGGGCAGATTATCATACACGCCACTGGGAATAATTTCGTCCGCCTCGGGGATCGCATCCCCATGGCGGATCAGAAAGAGCTCTGCTGCGTGCTGGCGATGGACAAGAAACGGGTCTTGCTGTACTTTGCTCTCCATAACGGTCCTTTATTACGGTGTAGATGGATAAATTAGTCTTGTGTGAGCTGCTGGATGATGGAGCGTGCCAGGGTGCGCTTATGAACCTCATCTGGCCCATCCACAATGTGTAACGTGCGTCCATGCGCCCAGAGGGAGGCCAGCGGAAAATCATCGCTGAAGCCTGCAGCCCCAAAGACCTGCATGGCTCTGCTGACGACATTGGTATGTACCTCGGGTGCCACGATTTTGATCATGGCAATGGCATCTTTCGCGGCCTTCTTGCCCTGGGTATCGATGAGCCAGGCCGCTTTCAGCGTGAGCAGCCGCGCCTGCTCGATCTCCAACTGCGACTGCGCGATCCATTCCTGAATAACTCCCTGCTCGACCAGCGGTTTGCCAAAGGCGATGCGCTGTGTCGCGCGCTGGCAGAGGAGTTCAAGCGCGTACTGGGCTGTACCAATGGAGCGCATACAATGATGAATGCGACCGGGTCCCAGGCGTGCCTGAGCGATAGCAAAGCCGCTCCCCTCCTCACCGAGGAGGTTGCTGGCAGGAACGCGCACGTTCTCAAAACGCAGTTCGCAGTGGCCTTCGTTATCGATATAGCCCATGACAGGCAGATTGCGAACCACGGTCAGTCCAGGGGTGTCGCGTGGCACCAGGATCATACTTTGCTGCTTATGGCGGGCCGGATTCTGGGGATCGGTCTTTCCCATGACGATGAAGATTTTGCAGCGTTCGCGAGCCGCCCCCGAGATCCACCATTTGCGCCCATTGAGTACATAGTCGTCTCCATCGCGCATGATGGTCAGTTGAATATTGGTCGCGTCAGAGCTGGCCACATCTGGCTCCGTCATGGCAAAGGCCGAGCGAATCTCGCCATCAAGGAGGGGACGCAGCCAGCGTTGTTGTTGCTCCTCTGTGCCAAACTGAGCAAGAATTTCCATATTTCCAGTATCAGGGGCCGCGCAATTGAAGACCTCCGATGCCCAGGTGACACGACCCATAATCTCAGCCAGGGGCGCATACTCCAGGTTGCTCAGGCCAGCTCCGTATTCAGTATCGGGCAGAAAGAGGTTCCAGAGACCCTCTGCCTTCGCACGTTCTTTCAGTTCATCAACAATCTCCGCGTGATGGTGAGGATTGCCTGAGGCCGCGATCTGCTCTTTATAGCGTTGCTGGTTGGGATAAATAGCGTGTTCCATAAAGTCAGTCAGGCGCTGTCGTAGAGCGTTGACCTTCTCCGAATAGGCGAAATCCATAACCCTTGATCTCCTTTGTCTTGCTTGGCGACATTACCATACTTTTTGAATATATCACATCCTATGCGTCTCTTGTGAGAAGGGCGTAGGATGTTGAAGGAAAGAGATATGCCGATAATATTCTGATGTAATAGCTCTCAGGAGCAGCCGCATATATTTGGTGTGAGCAGCGTCTTTCTTACTAGAGGGAATAGGTGCGTATCTTTTCCATCTCTATGTTCGTAAAAGAAGAAAGTAACTTTTATCGGTCTCGTTTTACTGAAGTAGACGAATCTGGCGGTGGGCACGTGCGGAGAGCCATCATGGAAGGGAATAAGCATAGTAAGTCTGGCGTTATTGTGGGTACACCTGTGAAATGTTTTGCGACACCTTGAAATAGCATCCCAAAGAGCGTGTCAGGAACATTGCTGGAAGTGAACGCTATACCGGGAATAATACCAACGGAGCCGCTGTTATAAATGGTGAGTTAGCAATCAAGTCGCAAGAGTGCTAGACAGAGCAAAAAGAATATGCTATACTTTTAGCAGTCAGACGAACCAATTGCTAACTACTAACCGAAGGGAATCATCCCCCCTATCTTGAGAAAAGATGAGGAGCATATAAATAATGAAATGTGAGCGTTGTCGAAAGAATCCCGCGCGTGTTCGTGTAGATCAGATGGTCGACGGGCGACGCGAATCGCACTACCTGTGCCAGTCGTGTGTTGACGAACTGATGAACGCGATGGGCCAGATGGGTGGCATTGACAATATGGATATTGCAGGTGCTCCCTTCCCATTTGGTTTCTCGGGCGGTTCACAGAAAGCTTCGGGTGGTCAGGGGAGTGTCAATACTGCGACGGCTGAACGGCAGCCGAAGCAGAGCAAGACTCCCACGCTTGATCAATATGGTCGCGATCTGACGGCTGAAGCGGCTGAGGGGAAACTTGATCCTGCCGCCGGGCGTGCGAAAGAGCTACGCCGCATGATTACTGTCCTGGGTCGCAGGCAGAAGAATAATCCTGTCCTGATTGGTGAGCCAGGTGTTGGTAAAACCGCAATCGTTGAGGGCCTGGCGCGCCGTATTCAATCGGGCGATATTCCACCCAATCTGAGTGGCAAGCGCATCGTCTCGCTCAACATTGGCGGTATGGTCGCAGGTGCGATGTTCCGTGGTCAGTTTGAACAGCGTATCAAATCTATTCTGGAAGAACTGCGCGATAATCCCGATACAATCGTCTTTATTGATGAATTGCATACTGTTGTTGGTGCTGGCGCGGCTGAGGGCGCGGTTGGCGCGGGTGATATGATCAAGCCTGCCCTGGCACGCGGTGAGTTGCGCTGTATTGGTGCCACTACCCTGGACGAGTACCGCAAGCATATTGAGAAGGATGCTGCCCTGGAGCGCCGCTTCCAGCCAATTATGGTGAGCGAGCCCAATGTCGAGGAAGCTATCGACATGCTGCATATCGTGCGGGCCAATTATGAGGCCCACCATGGCATCGGTATATCAGATGAGGCTATCGAGGCCGCGGTAAAGCTGTCTGATCGCTATATCAATGATCGCTTCCTGCCTGATAAGGCTATCGACGTCATGGACGAGGCCGGTTCCGCCCTGCGCCTGGAGGCGACCGAGAAGGGCATCTTGAGTCCAACTTTGATCGCTGACCTGGAGAAGGAGTTGGCAGAGATTCAGGCGCAGAAAGAGGCTGCGGCGAACGCGGAAGACTACGAGCATGCGGCTTTGATGCGCCAGCAAGAACTCCTGGTGCTGGAGAAGCTGAGCGAGGCGCGTGGTAAGTCTCAGGATGAAGTCTCACTCATCGTGACCCCCGAGCATATCGCCAGGGTCGTAGAGACCTGGACCGGCGTCCCGGTGAGCCAGATGCTGGAGAGCGAGCGTCAGAATCTGCGTCACCTGGAGCAGGACCTGCGCAAGCATGTTATCGGCCAGGATGAGGCCATTTCAGCCGTGGCGCGTGCGATTCGCCGCTCGCGTGCGGGCCTCAAAGATCCGAAGCGCCCGATTGGGTCCTTCCTCTTCCTGGGTCCAACTGGTGTTGGTAAGACCGAGCTGGCGAAGGCTCTGGCCGCTGAACTCTTCGGTGGTGCCGACCACATCATTCGCTTCGATATGTCGGAGTATATGGAGCCGCATACCGTCTCGCGCCTGTTTGGTAGCCCTCCCGGATATGTGGGGCATGACGAGGGTGGTCAGCTGACGGAGCAGGTACGCCGTCGCCCCTACAGTGTCATCCTCTTTGACGAGGTTGAGAAGGCGCATCCTGAGGTCTTCAATGCCCTGTTGCAGATCATGGATGATGGTCGCCTGACCGATGGTCAGGGTCGCACGGTCGACTTTAAGAACACTGTTGTGATCATGACCAGTAACGTAGGCGGTTCAGACCTGAAGAAGGCTGCGAACATTGGCTTCACCATCAAGAAGGGTGAGTCTCTGCGCGAGGAGCAGAAAGAGGCCATGCGCTCGAAGGCGTTTGAGGGTCTCAAGCGGGTCTTCCGCCCTGAGTTCATCAACCGTATCGACCAGATCGTTGTCTTTAACTCGCTGGCCAAGAAAGAGCTCTACAGCATCGTTGAACTCTTGCTGGACCAGGTTCGCTCACGCTTGAGCGAGCAGCGGATCGAGCTGGTGGTCAGTGATGCCGCCCGTGACTTCCTGCTTGAGGAAGGCTTCGACGAGGAGTATGGTGCTCGCCCATTGCGTCGGGCCATCCAGTCTTATGTCGATGACGCGCTGGCAGACGCCTTGCTGGCAGGTGAAATCGTCAGTGGCCAGGCGGTATACGTCGATGTGGAAGATAAGAAAATCGTTGTTCGCCCCTACGAGGCGGTGAAAAATAACGCCTAGCACAGGCGAAGCCGCAGATAAGAAAAAGCCAGGCGACCGGGAGGATTCCCGGTCGCCTGGCTTTTTGGCACAGAGTTCTATCCCTGGGGAAAAGAGGTTGCTTGCATCTATTCTGAGAACTCAGCCGTGTAAAGAGCAAGTGAAAGAAACTTCCCTTTTTTTGGCAGAAAATTTAGGCATGATAATCTGTACGTCTCTATAAAATTGGGAGGTTTTGTTGGGCCTGGGAGGTGCCTGGAGGAGTAGGTGAGGGTGGCCATAAGCGGGTCAGGGCGGTGGTAAAAATGTCTATATCAAAACTTTTGAAGTTGAAGAATAAAGGCAGCATCGTATGATGGCAGACAAAAGTCCTGAACGGGGACAATATAAAAGCGTGGAAGTAAACGATTTGCAGCGGCAACTCCGCGAGAGCGAAGCGCGCTATCGTTCTCTGGTCGCGGCATTAGCGCAAATGGTGTGGATAGTGGATGCTGAAGGGTTATGGAGCGCCAGATGGAAGCCTGGCATGCTTATACCGGGCAGTACGGCAAGCGGTTGAGCCATCAAGATCTGCAAGCGATGGTTCATCCCGAGGATCGACAGTGGGTGGAGCATGCCTGGCAATGCGCCTCTCTCAGCGGGAGGCCGTATGAGCTTGCATATCGTATCCAGCGCTTTGATGGTATCTACCACCCCTTTGGTGTACGTGCCATTCCCGTTCTGGGTGAGTATGGCAAGGTGCGGGAGTGGATCTTTATTGGCACCGACATTGATGAGCGTAAGCGTGAAGAGTTAGAAATGTCCCAGCGCGTAGAGTCTGCCCTTCCTGATATACAAGAGAGTGATCTGGCACGAGAGACGTCTGCACTGATTAGCGAGCGGCAGTATCTCTTGCGTACGCGTGAGGAGACACGGCATCAGGTCGTGACTTTGCATGCCACGACCCAACGCCTGGAAGAGTTCATTGGTGTCGCCAGCCACGAGTTACGTACTCCATTGACTGCGATTAAAGTCAACGTTCAACTGGCGATGCGACGCCTCAAGACGGCTATGAAACAGTTGAATGTACATGAGGCAGAGACATTTGATAAGATTAAGATGGCCAGCGACCTGATGGAGCGTGCCGAGCGCCAGATCGGTGTGCTTTCCAACCTGGTAAGTGACATGGTAGATATCTCGCGGATTCAGTCTGGGCGCTTTGCGTCCTACCTGCGGCAAGATGAATGCGATGTGCGCGTAATAGTGGAGCAGGTTGTTAGTGAGCAACAAAAGGTCAACTCTGAACGTACAATACATAAAGAACTCTCTTCAGACGATACCCTGACAGTTATTGCTGACGCGGGAAGAATCTCCCAGGTAATAAATAGCTATCTACGCAATGCCTTAAAGTATTCGGCTGCCGACAAGGAGATTACTCTATCTCTTCAGCGAGCAGGAGCGTGCGTGCGCCTGGAGGTGCGCGATCAAGGGCAGGGTCTTACTGTGGAAGAGCAGCAGCGTGTCTGGGAGTGTTTCTATCAATGTCCAAAGATCCGGGTGTTAGGTGGTTCTGGCGTTGGGCTGGGACTGGGACTCTACATCAGCCAGACAGTTATAGAACACCATCATGGGCATGTAGGTGTAGAGAGTATTCCCGGTCAAGGATCAACGTTCTGGTTTGAGCTTCCACTGGCACACCAGGAGTTAATCTAGCTATGCCAGGAGAAAAGAATGCAGCCAAAGCGAGTGAATAAGTGGTTAGCCTGGGGAGCAGTATCGCTGACAGCGCTCGGTGTTGGGGCGGCGATCAAAAGTTTGATGCCTCCTCGTTTTAACATGCAATTGTTGCCCGCCGGAGAGAGTGGTACTGAGAAGCAACAGCGGGACCAGCAGCTACCAGACGTGGATGTTCATATTTTGCGCTGTGGAAGCGTCTTCTGGCCCGAGCTGGTCATGGTTCGTGGTTCGCTCTCGCTTAAGCCGAGAAAGATTGCTTACAGTTCGGTCCTGGTCCGGCACCCCCAGGGTACCTTCCTCTACGATACAGGCTTGAGTGGCGATATCTATCAGCACCTGAAGGATCAGCCATTGACTTTTCGCCAGACGCTGGCCCGCTTCAAAGTAGAACAGACACTGCGTGGGGCCTTACATGAGCAGGACCTAAAACCGGAAGACCTGGACTTTGTGTTGCTCTCGCACCTGCACTGGGATCATGTCAGCGGTGTTCCCGATATCGTAGGTGTGCCGCTGCGCGTCAATCGCGTCGAGTTTGATGCAGCCAAACAAGGTGTGATTCCCCTCCATAAGGGTCTGGTATGGCGTCTGATGGAGGGTAGCCCCCTTACCTGCTTTGACCTGGAGGGGCCCTCGTATGAAGGTTTCCGTTCCAGTCTGGATGTGTTTGGCGATGGCTCTATCGTGCTCATCTCATTGCCAGGCCACACTCCTGGCAATACCGGTATGTTCATCAATCGTGCCAATGGTGCTCGCCTCTTTTTCCTGGGCGATGCCGCACATGTGGCCGAAAATTACCTCTATCCAACGACGCCCCACCCGCTCTTCTGGAATGGTGTGACGAGCGATAAAGCTACAGCCTTACAGACATTGTTAGAGCTTCATCACTTTGCACGTTCTCATCCAGAGGTACCTTTAATTGCGATGCACGATGCGCGCATGCAAGAGGCAAGTATGCAGGTAGAAAATGAGCGCCTGGCAAGGATATAATAAAGCAACGCAGTCCAACTCCTGGAAAATGACTTTCAGAAGTTGATAATTGAGAAGAGCAGAGGCGTTCCAATAGGGATAGAGCGGATGACGACCACGAAGTCAACACAAAAAGATACATATATCGATCACCAGGGAAGGCATATTCGACGTATGACGTTCGAGCAGCGGGCGGAATTACGAAGAAATTTTACCGCCTCCCTTCCACTATGGCGTCACCCACTGATTGGCTATCTCCTGAGCATCTTGCTCGTGGGCCTGCTTGGCTGGGGACAGCAAACCCTTGATGGTTGGATAGGTGGGGGCGGAATCTATTTCGCGGGTTCGCTGCTTCTGCTCCCGGTGCTGTTTATTGCCACCTTCTGGGGTACCATGCCCTCGCTCTTTACGGTGCTGCTGGGCGCACTCTATATTGATTACTTCTTTATCGGTTATAACCAGAGCATTAGCTGGCAACATTGGGAGGATGGTCTACGAATCCTCCCATTCTTCATTTCTGGCATTACGATCGCCATCATCACGGCCCAGCGCGAGCGTGCGCGTTGGCAGACCTTGATAGCCGAGCAAGAGTTGAAAGAGTATGCTGCGGAGCTGGAAGCCAGTAACCAGAAACTCGAAGATGCCAATCAAACGAAGGATCGCTTCCTCTCCATCGCCTCTCATGAATTGAAGACGCCTATCACCACTATTCGCGGCCAGGCCCAGCTGGCTCTGCGCCGCCTGGCCAAACAGGATGGCGAGATGAATGTGAGCGATATGCATACTGCCTTGGAGCGCATTAATGAACAGACGATGCGCCTGACGGCGCTCATTGAAGAGTTACTCGATGTCAGCAGTATGCGTACAGGCAAAATGGCGCTTAACAAGCATAAGTTGAATATTAATGAGCTTTGCCAGCAGGTGGTTGATGACCAGAAATTGCTCACCGGGCGGCATATAGAGCTAAGGCTGCCGCCAAAAGAGGTCATGGTGAGCGTAGATCGAGATCGGATCGAGCAAGTCTTGATCAATCTTGTGGGGAACGCGGTCAAGTATTCTCCAGAGGGGAGCGTGGTCCAGGTTTGTGTTGAGCGCAAATGGCGCAAGGCGCTGATCCATGTGCGCGATCACGGTAAAGGCATCGCCCCCGATCAGCTCGAAAAAGTTTTCGACACCTTTTATCGTACTCCTGACGCCGAAGCCTCCACGAAAAAGGGCCTGGGCCTGGGCCTGAGTATCTCCAAAGAGATCGTCGAGCGCCACGAAGGCCGCATATGGTGCGAATCCCAGCCCGGCCAGGGCAGCGAGTTCTTTGTCGAGTTGCCTCTGAAGTAGCTACCTTGATATCCTATCCCATGAGTTGAATTGTACTGCTTATATTGGATAAAGCAAAATTTGCACTATAATATATTTTGATAATTTAGATAGTTGAATATAATCTGGCGGGAATCAATGAAAAACAAATACCCTACAGGCTGTGCATAGATTTGCTTGTAAGGAGTAGTTATCTACTTTAAAGTAGATGAGTTGTGGGTATGGAGGGGCAGGTATGCGAAATACATCACAAGTAGGCTTAATAAGCCATACAGCCGTTTTAAATCGGCTGGTGCAATTAGGGTTTGAAGTGTTACTCCCCTGGGCTGATCATCTAGGATATGATCTTGCTTATTTTATTACAGAAGAGCATCGGAATTTCGGATTTTTTGCTCATCAGGAAAGCCGCCTGGTTCGTATTCAGGTTAAAACGGCACGTCTGTCCCAAGATGGAACCTATCTTGAATTCAACACAGCCTCTACTGTTTCGGCAAGGAAAGGGAACAGAAAAAACGGTTATGATGGGAGAGCTGAATACTTTGCTGTGTATAACTTAGATCTGAATAAAGTATACATGCTTCCGGTTGCTGGAGCACCCAGGAATACCTGTAATTTACGCTTCAAAGAGGCAGGAATGTTGCGTGGTAATCGACATAAAACCTGGCATGAACCTTACTCTGAGGAAATTGCCCATTCAGCTTACTGGGCAGAAGATTATGAGCTATAACTTGCACAAAAAAACGTCTCCTAGAGTAAGGAGACGCTTAAGTTACACAGGGGTGAAAGGAGTCGAACCTTCTGAAAGTCGTTTTGGAGACGACCGCCTCAACCGTTGGGCACCACCCCTACAGGGTCTAAAACTGTTAGCCCTACATATTTGTAAAGCTAGCGGAGAGGGTGGGATTCGAACCCACGGAGGGTATTAACCTCAAGCATTTAGCAAACGCTCGCACTAGGCCACTATGCGACCTCTCCGAACAGTGTCCGCCGAAGCTATTCACTCCTTCGAACTGGAAATAAGTATATAGCACAGGCGCCGTTTTGTCAACACTTTTTATCAGGTTTTTTTAGAGGCGTTGATAGTTCCAACTGAGGCATTCGCCGTTGCGAAAGAGCATGTGTCCATGAAAGGGCTGAGGCTCGCCATCAAAGACCATGGGCAGGAAATACTTGTCGCTGGGCCACATGGGCAGCGTGGTGATGGTATCGCGTGGTACCCACTCTAGCGTGCCTTCAGCGTTTCCGCTGTGTGCCGTGCCATGCCAGGCATCGATCAGGAAGATAAAGCCGAACCAGTCGGCCCCGTTCTTGCCGAAGCCCTGCCAGGAAATGGTGCCGCGAAGCTGCATATGGTCTGCTTCTAGCCCCGACTCCTCGCGTATCTCGCGGCGCATACCCGTAACAATATCTTCATTGGCCTCTACACGGCCACCCAGGCCATTGTATTTGCCATAGTGCAGGTCATCTGGTCGTTTGTTGCGATGAATCATCAGGATCTGCTTCCCGTCGGGGGAGAGAATATACCCCAGGGTTGCCAAAATTGGTTGGAACATAGCAATGTATCTCTTTCGGTTGTGCTTGACCTCTCGCGCCTGCGGCGCTCGCCTGATAGGTGGTCTGGTGCGTGCTGCCAACCTGCGGCTGGCAGCACGCACCAGACCACCTATCAGGAATTTAAATCATCCCTCTCATTGTAAGCGCGCGAGTGTGTTGGTGACCAGTGGAGAGGAGATTTGGACTATCGCGCAGCGAGCTGGCCCTGTTTCAGGCAGGGCCATAAAACTATCCTAACACGCTTCAAGGGGGCTTTGATGAGGTTGTGGTTGAGGCAAACGTGCTTTAAACTGGCTAAAGCGTCCAATCGTCCTGAGTAAATGCGTCAAGCGAAAAGGCATCTTGTGAATCGCAGGTAGATTATATTCCCTCGCCATACACACGTTCCACTCATAAAAAGTAAGAATCAAGATGGGTATGCAATAGCCACGCATAAGCTGAGAAATGGCGGGAAAGCCTTGCCCGAACTCTCCTGGCTCAACAATGAGCAGGTCATATAAGCGAAATTGTTCTGGCATTGTGCCATAGATATCGACTCTATGACCCCCTAGCTCCAAAGCATGGCGTAGCATATCTCGGATCAGTGGTTCTTCCTCAATTACCGCGATATACATAACGTTACTTCCTTGTAATGGAAATTAAGCATACTGGACACGCAACTGTTTATAAGCAATAATACCATGAAATACGTGAATTTTGACATTAAAATCTTATAAGTATTTTCAAATGTCAAAAAATGATATAGAAATGCAAACAAAAGTTTCGCATTTGCGAAACTTTTGTTTGCATTTCTGTTGTTTATTTGTAGCGCTTCTGTCGTTAGGAGGGGAGTAATCCAGGTAGCTCACGGCGCAAGAGCTTCCCGGCTGAGTTGCGTGGAAGTTGTGCGACCGCGTAAATAGCCTTTGGCCGTTTGTAGTGTGCTAGATGCTGTGTAACATATGGAAGCAGCTCCGTGGCTGTGAGGCTACTCCCCTCTCTCAGGCGTACAAAGGCGATGGGGATCTGTCCCCACTGTGGATCATCAATGCCGCATACACCCGCATCCTCTACCTCTGGATGGCTCATGAGCACAGCCTCAATCTCTGCTGGATAGACATTCTCGCCACCAGAGATGATCAGATCGGTGCGCCGGTCAAGCACATACAGGTATCCCTCTTCATCCACGTATCCCAGGTCTCCTGTGGTGAACCAGCCATTGTGAAATGCGCGCGCTGTGGCCTCGGGACGATGATCATAGCCAGGTGTAATGGTTGGCCCCTGGAGATGAATAATACCTGGCTCGCCAGGAGGAACGGGCTGATAGTCTTCAGTGAGGATGCGCAACTGCACGGGGAAGAGGGGCTTGCCAGCCGAGCCAAGTTTGCGTAGCGCGTCGGCAGGCAGGAGCGTTACTGCCTGCGCGCATGATTCGGTCAGGCCATAGGTCTGTACTACAGGAATATTTTTGGCGGCGCAGCGCTCCAATAGAGGCCTGGGGGCTGGTCCTCCTCCCAGGAGCACGCAGCGCAACGTCGCGGGATACCTTCCCTGTGCCTCTGAGGCGTCGAGAGCATCAAGCATTCGCTGAAGGACGACGGCCACAACCGAAATAATGGTAACTCGTTCCTCAAAGATGGCCCGATTGACGGCTTCAGGCTCAAATTTCTCGTGTAAGTTGACGCTAATACCGTTGATGACGCTGCGCATCAGGACTGTTAGACCGCTTACATGGAAGAGGGGGAGACAGGCAAGCCAGCAGTCATCGGCATAATGGCCAAGAGTGAGCGCCGAGCCGAGCGCACCCCAGCAGAGCATGCCATAGGTAATCAATACCCCTTTAGGATGCCCCGTGGTGCCGGAGGTGTACATAATGGAGTGAACCGCATCCAGGCCAATGTTCTCTTGCAGCGCGATCACAGGCTCCTCGGTCTGATCCGCGACAAGAACGTTCTGCTGGACATCGCTTGTAATGAGCACATGCGCGAGAGGCGTAATTTCGTCAGCTAGTTGTTGGGCTATATCGGCGTAGCGCTGGTCACTACAGAGAAAGGTTGCCCGGACGTCGCTCAATTGCCAGGCAAGCTCCTGCTGGGTCAGGCGGGTATTAAGCGGGACCAGGATGGCGCCCAGGCGCATCAAGGCGTGGACCGTGACGACAAAGGGCAGACCGTTAGTCGCCAGTAGGGCAACACGACTCTCCTTGCTCACGCCACGAGTCGCGAGCTGGTAGGCCAGGTGATCGGCCTGGAGCAGCAATTCAGTGAAGCTCCAACGCACAGAACCACATTGTATAGCCGGGTGGTTAGGCTGATTCTCGGCACAGCGTAGGAGCCAGTTGGGCAAGATGGTATCGTGAGATAAAGCGGTGTTCATCGAACTTCCTCTTGTGATGGTATGAATGTATAGCGAGCCAGGGCCGCCTGATCAAGCTGTACACCTAACCCTGGCGTTGTCGGAACGGGCATTAAACCGTCCCTGATAGTGATTCGATTGGTGAGTAAGTCATCTTCGAGAAGCGCAAGCGTGGCTAAGCCACATTCCATCGTCACTTCGGGCGAGGCGGCTGCGAGGTGGAGCGTGGCTGCCAGTGATATACCTGCCTCAAGCGAGCTTGTAAGCACGCAACGCACGCCTGCGGCGTTGGCTGTTTGAATGATGGAGCGTGCCGGGTAGAGCCCACCCACCAGTTGCGGCTTGATAATCAGCACATCGGCGGCCTGCCAGTCTAAGATGCGACGCGTGCTTGCCAGATCGTAGACCGCCTCATCAGCTGCTAGGGGGATTGCTACCCTTTGCCTGAGTTGATACATGCCCTCAAGGTCAAAGGCGCGCAGTGGCTGCTCTACATATTGAATGTCATATTGGGTGCAGGCTTCCAGGATGGTCGTCGCCTGCTCCTGGCTCCATTTCTCGTTGGCATCCAGGCGCAGGTGTACCTGTGGTCCTATCGCGGATCGTACGGCTGCGACTCGCTTAATTTCCTCTTCGGGATGATCAGACAGACCCATCTTGAGCTTTAGACAGTCAAAACCCGCCTGGATGGCTTTTTGTGCGGCCTGTGTCACGGCCTCGGTTGTGGCGGCGCCAATGACGGTGTTCACAGCGACATTAGCACGTGGTCGCGTGCCAGCGGGGGCTAACAGTGTGTGCAGGCTCATGCCTTCGTGCTGGCCCCATGCATCAAGTAGCGCGCATTCCAGGCCATAGAGAGCTGAGGCGGGATATCCCTGCTCTTCCAGGAGGGGATAGAGGCTGCTTACTGCCTCCACACAGTCGCGCTGGAGCAGCTGATCCCGCAGGGTGTTGAGAGCAGCATAGGTCTCGGCGAAGGTAGCGCCACTGAAATCTGGCAGTGGTGCCGCTTCGCCCAGGCCTATGATGCCCCCTGATGTCGTGATTTTTATCAGACAGCCCTCACGCTGCGTAAATGTGCCGTGTGCCGTCGTGAAGCCCCCCAGCATAGGGATGCGATAGGGGAGAAGGTCGATTGCCTGTACCTGCATATGCTCGTTTCCTCTATGCTCAAAGATGTTCTCTCTCAATACGTCCCAGGTACAATAGCATGCAGCTACCAGATTGATTGCTGGTAGCTGCACGCATGAAGCTTCTTGGTCGTGTAGCTGGCTTAGGGCAGGCGTGGATACTTCGAGAAATCGGGCTTGCGCTTCTCCAGGAAGGCGTTTTTCCCCTCTTTGCCCTCTTCGGTCATATAGTAGAGCATGGTGGCATTGCCTGCAAGCTCTTGAATGCCGGCGAGCCCATCTGTATCAGCATTAAATGCAGACTTGAGGAAGCGCAGCGCGATGGGGCTCTTCTCCAGAATTTCGCGGCACCACTGGACAGTCTCCTCTTCAAGCTTCTCCAGGGGCACGACTGTGTTGACCAGGCCCATGTCCAGGGCTTCCTGGGCATTGTACTGGCGGCACAGATACCAGATTTCACGGGCCTTCTTGTGCCCAACGACGCGTGCCAGGTAGGTCGCGCCCCAGCCGGCATCGAAGCTGCCCACGCGAGGACCGGTCTGACCGAAGCGGGCGTTGTCGGCGGCGATGGTCAGGTCACAGAGCAGATGTAGGACATGCCCGCCGCCAATAGCGTAGCCCGCGACCATAGCGATGACGGGCTTGGTCAGGTATTTAATTACCTTTTGCAACTCCAGGGCGTTCAAACGAGGAACGCCATCCTCGCCAACGTAGCCGCCCTCGCCACGCACGCGCTGGTCGCCACCTGAACAGAAGGCACGCCCACCGGCACCTGTGAAGATAACGACGCCAATCTCTGGGTCTTCGCCGCAACGGCTAAAAGCATCAATCAACTCAAACAGGGTACGTGGGCGAAAGGCGTTGTGTACCTCGGGGCGATTGATGGTGATTTTGCCAATGCCCTCGGTCTTCTCAAAGATAATATCGGTATAGTCGCAGACTTTCTGCCAATCCAAAGACATGGTATATTCTCCTTCGAATAAGTTATATATCAAAGAGATATGCTCTGCGAGCAAGCGCAATACATACTGGATCGCGCCTGCTCGCTCTTTTATCCCTTATGATAACACTTGGGTACAGAAATTCCCTACCTGGGCAACAAAGCGCTCAGGCTGCTCCAGGTGGGGCGCATGGCCCGCTCCAGGAATGATATGCCAGCTTGCACGAGGCAATTTTTGTTGCATCTGTTGCGCGATGGCACAGAACTTGCTATCCAATTTGCCTGTGAGCAAGAGTGTGGGAAGGTCGAGCTCGCCCAGGCGTGCATGGAGTGCCGGTTGTGAGCCAATGCCAACTCCACGTAGACTATTTGCCAGACCCGTCGCCTGGTTGTCCAGGCGTTGCTGGTGGATGGCATCCCGCTCCTCTTCTGGTAACCTTTGCTGGCTCTCGAAGAGTGGTTGTTTCTCCCAGTAGTCAACGAAGGCCGGAATGCCCTCGCGCTCAATCCGTTTTGCGAGCGCCTCGTCACTTGTTCGGCGCTGAAGGCGCGCCTCGCTGTCAGCCAGCCCTGGCGAGGCGCTTTCTAAGATGAGCGCGCGGAAGAAGCCAGAAAAGGCGCTGTAGAGCGCGATCCGACCGCCCATGGAGTAGCCAAGCAGAATAGCTGTCCCTGGCTGGACATCCAGTTGGCGGAGCGCCTCCAGAATATCTTCCTGACAGTGCTCCATAGTATAGCGCGCTGGATCGCTGGGGGTGTCAGACTGGCCATGTCCCAGCATATCAAGCGCGATCAGTTTGACGTTATATGAAGAAAGCGATGCGAACAGTGGGCTCCAGGAGAGGGCGCTCCCGGTAAAGCCATGCAGCAAGACCAGGGGGGGATGCTGTGGCTTCCCATAGATCACCGCCCCCATGTGCACACCATCCACAGCAAGCTGTCTCAGACTCATAATACGTAGTGTACTGCCCATACCGTGTCTACCTCCCTCTCTGCTCTGCTTATGCCAGGTCCTTGAGGACCTTATCAACTACCTGCCATAGTTGGCGATGCATTGCGACATTACTTGCACGCTCGGTGCGTACCTCTACAACATGTAATCCGCCCTGGTCTATACCTGTAGTGACTGCCTGGCGGAAGGAGTTCCAATCCTCCGCCAGGCAGTAGCGCCCTCCATACATCCCAATCACGGGCGCGAAATCCAGCCCGGTCGGAGTGCCAAAGAGTTCCTCAAAATGTGCCGGTTGCGCGGCCTGAGGCAGGAATGAGAAGATGCCGCCCCCGTCATTATTTACCAGCACAATCGTCAAATTAAGCTTATGCAGGCGTGCCGCTAGAAGCCCATTGAGATCATGGAAGAACGACAGGTCGCCAATCACCAGCACTGTCGGCACTGGCTGCTCCTGCACCGCGTTGGCGGCACTGGTTCCTAATGCGCTTGAGATCACGCCATCGATACCGTTGGCTCCTCGGTTGGCAAGGACGCGTATAGGACGTGGCTGGCACCAGAAGAAGGTATCCAGATCGCGCACAGGCATGCTATTGCCTACAAAAAGCGTTGCCTCTGTGGGTAGCAGTTCCGCTAGCTCAGTGAAGACGCGCCCCTCGAAGAGTTCGGCGAAATCCTGAATCGCGGTATGTAATGCCTGACGTGTTAGCTGGTCGGCCTGTTGCCACGCTGCGAGCCAGGAAGAGCTTTCTGGTGCCTCTGTATCGATTAGCATAGCCAGAAGATCCCGACAGAACGCAGCGGGCTCGGTGTGAAGCATCATGCTGCTCAGGTGGGTTGGGTCCTGCCAGTCTCCCTGTCCATCAATCACGATCTGCTGGCAGCTGGGATAGTGTTGTAGGTAGAGCAAGAATGGTTTTGCTACCGGCATAGGGCCAAAGCGCAACACCACCTCAGGCTCGTAGCGTTCAGCAAAGGTGTTGAGTCGCAGGAAGGCGTCATAGCTGGAGAGCACTAACTGCTGATCGATAGGCGCACAGCGTAGCTGCGAGAGAGGATCAGCCAGAATAGGATAGCCCAGTTTTTGTGCCAGTGGGATGAGCGCGCTTGCCAGGGTAGGATCGGTGCCTGGGCCAACCACAATCAGGCCGCGAGGCTGCTGAAGGCGCGCAGCCAGCATAGAGAGCGTGGCCTCTGGCAAGCGTCCTAATGGCGCTTCATGGACCGCTGTATATGGCAGTGCGTTATCGCGCCCCTGCCAGGCGGTGGTCAGGCGTTCTTCTGGTGGTGGGAGCGGTGCTCCAGGCTGTGGGTCCTGTGTGAGTGGCTCGCGGAAGGGCATATTCAGGTGAACAGGACCGGCGGGCGTGGCGTGTGTCAGAGCGCTCGCTCGATGTGCGAGCGCTCGAATATAACGGAGCGCTGGCTGGCTCGCCTCTGGCAGCGCGACATCCATAAACCACTTTGTATGCGTGCCAAAGAGGCGATTCTGATCAATAGCCTGGGGGGCGCCGCTCTCTCGTAGCTCATGTGGGCGGTCGGCGGTCAGGACCAGGAGCGGAACATGGGTCAGATGGGCCTCAACCACGGCAGGAAAGAAGTTTGCCGCGGCTGTACCGGAGGTGCAGAAGAGCGCCACCGTCTCCCCCAGCGCTTTGGCCAGGCCGAGAGCAAAGAAGGCCGCAGAACGCTCATCGACGTGAAGCCAGGCGCGTATGTGAGGTGATTGAGCAAAGATATATGCCAGGGGTGTAGAGCGCGAACCAGGACAATAGACCACGTGGTGAACGCCTGCTCGTGCCAGCTCCTCAACGAAGGCGCCGACATAGGCATAGGTTGCGTTCTGTGGACGGAGATGTTCTTGTGACTGCATAAGATTGACTACGTTTTCCTCCCTACTGCGTCAGCTTGACTATTTTAATAGAGACTTGCTTACTCTTCATCTCCCAGGCTGCGTAACATCACTGGCAACTTCCAATTGGTTTCAGTATACTCCGCTTCGGGATCAGAGCTAGCGACTATCCCATTCCCTGCGAAAAGAGTCGCTTTGGCGCCTGTAAGCAGGGCTGAGCGTAAGGCGACCGCGAACTCTCCGTTGCCCCTGGTATCGATCCAGCCCAGGGGAGACGCGTACCATCCTCGATCAAGCTCTTCATGGTCTCGTATCTCTTTGAGCGCGATTTCGCGTGGTAAGCCACCAACGGCTGGCGTAGGATGCAGGCGCGCGACCGCCTCCAGCAGGTTATGACCGGGCTTGAGTCGCCCCTCAATCGAGGTCTCCAGGTGTTGGATATTCTTGAGCTTACGCACATGGGGCTGTTCCCCAATCTCGATCTGGTTGCACAGCTCACTCAAGGACTCACGAATGAGATCAATCACAAACTGGTGC
Organism: Ktedonobacter sp. SOSP1-52; assembly: GCF_016587395.1. Taxonomy (NCBI): domain Bacteria; kingdom Bacillati; phylum Chloroflexota; class Ktedonobacteria; order Ktedonobacterales; family Ktedonobacteraceae; genus Ktedonobacter; species Ktedonobacter sp. SOSP1-52. The sequence goes on along the minus strand of NZ_BNJH01000002.1, from coordinate 1,892,649 downwards.
TCCTGGCGAGTCTTGGTTCCGTAGAGCTGTTGCTGACTGATATACTCATCCTCTGCAGGCGTATGCCCGCGGGGAGCCGAACCAGCCAGGGCCATGGTTCGCATCCTGCCCTCTTGTGCACTTACCAGGCGTTCTGGAGTTGCCCCTACAAAGTAGTGCTTCCCACGCTGTAAAGCGAAGACGAAGGTATCAGGATAGCTCTGGCGCAGGCGATAGAGCGTAGTTTCAACATCGAAAAACCCCTCTGGATGAAGCACCTCGACCGCGCGAGCCAAGACAATCTTCTGGTAGGCTCCCTGACGCATCTGCTCTACAGCCTGAGCGACAATCGAGATCCACTGCTGAGCGGGCAGCACTTCATGTTTGGGCATGGACGTGGTCTGGGTGCTGAGTTCTTGCAAACGCTGGAATGGGAAGTGTTCAACGATGGCGCTTAAGCGTTGCAGCAGGGCCAGTGTTTCTGTGACCTGTTGCTCCAGGTCATCTTCGGTCATCTGCGGACGGATACAGGCATGGATAGAGAGCGAGGCCTGGTCGTCATCGAGACGATACAGTAGTTGGGGCAGAGTAAGTAGGCCAGCGGGAAAGCCCTGCCAGAGTTGTGTGCCCGGACGCTGTGGGTCGAAGGCAAAGCCACCAAAGAGAGCCGGAGCCGGGACATGTTTCATAGGAACTGTAGTGGCGACCAGGCAGGTATCCTGAAAGGTGCTCAAGGCCCGCGCCGCCACATCAAAGCGGTCAGTGTCGTCGGCTGCAATGGTCAGGACGGCTCCGACGCCGACTAATGCCTCATTGCTAGCTGGTTTCTCCCAGAAAAAACGCTCGCCCAACTCAAGGACTTGAAGGGCGCTAAAGATATGTAAGGCATCGCGCGACTCGACGGGGAGCGTAAGGGCCGTAAAGATATTTTGCTGCTGCTGTTGGGCGCGTGTTGCCGCTTGTTGCAAGAGGGTAAGAAGCTGTGTTCGCTCACAAGCAAGCACCCAGGAGGGGTGTGTGCTATGAATATGTGGTGTTGCTCTATCTGTAAAGACAGTCTCCATAATCCGAGTCTCCAACGTGGCATAGTTCTCTGTTGATAGTTGCCCTTGTGATCAGGGAAGCACGCTAGCCGCTATGCATACTGCACAGCATATACAATAGATGTGCTTATAGTCATATTTGAGCATGTATGATATGCCAATATAGTGTCTTTTTTTGAGCAGAGAAGGCAGGATGAATACGCGCAAGCAGAGCATAGTGCCATAAAGATGGGCTGTGAGAAGCTCACGCAGCCCATCGCGTGGTACCTGTGGCATTCGTGCTCAATAAGGCATGCATGGGTTAATAAAGATAATCTTGATAATCTCTAATATTTTATTCGACTCACATGTAGCTACCAATAGAGCAGGTAGCTATGCAAGTGGAAAAGATCAAAGCCAGTAGTCCTGTAGCAGGACCAGAAAATGGCCAGTAGGGCTGTTTGGTGGCGACGGCGCTCTGAAGGAGTTGGCAGCCAGAAAGCAATACCCGTAGTATTATAGCACGCCCGGAGAGATGCGACCAATGGAGTCCCAGGAGCCTGCAGGGCAGCTTCATCGAACTTACACACAGGGTAAGTTATTTTCAGATTTTGGATTGGTGTAGTGTAGATTGATTTTCTGTTGCTTGTGTAAATTATCGCATCTATAATAGGATAATAGTAATTTTTAATGCCTAAAGGATTGTAATATAAGACACAACATTGTATACATTGAAATATACGAGAAAAAAAGCCAGCATGTAGAAACGATGGGTGGAGGAATAAGTGGGCTGGTGGCTGGCAGTGTTGGAAGTTGAGGTTGAGGAGAGAAGTGATGCAGGCCTCAAAAAACGTTGAAGTGGTTCAAGGGAGAGCAAAGCGCGAGGTAGAGGCGAGAGACCAGGGAGCGTTGCCTTCCGAGCAATATGCCCCCAAAATTATGCCCTCTGTTGTTGGTGGGCGGGACCTGTTGGCATGCTATATTGTGGCCATGTTTCTCATTACAAACGCGGTTTTGCAGGCCTCGGGTGGCGTCGTGGCGCTGACCTATACTGTACTGGGTGCGGTGGCTTTTTTTCTTCCCTGTGTGCTTGCGACCGCGCAGCTAGGCATAGCCTATCCCCATGAAGGTTCCCTCTATAACTGGACATATCACGCTTTAGGCCGCTTCTGGAGTTTCTTTGTCGGACTATGCTACTGGCTCAGTGGTGTACTGGCTCCAGTGACAGCCGCCAATGCCTTTGTCACCATCCTGGCAGGCTTAAATAAGAACTGGCTTACAGAGCCCTGGCAGCAGGGATGTGTGATGATTGGCTTGCTGCTGGTAGGCTCCTTCTTATGTACCAGGCGTTTGCGTATCGCCCTCAACATGATCAATATTTCGGCCCTGGCTCTCTTGCTGGCGGTGCTAGGTATTGTCATTGCGGCCGCTTTATGGCTATGGAGTGGGCACCCTTTGCAGAAAGATCTGGTAGATGGAGCCTCCTGGCGTATTACCCCCGATAACTTCTCGCTCTTTAGTGTGGTCACTCTGAGCTTTATCGGCGCGAGTGGACCTTTGAATATGGCGGGTGAATTGAGGAGTGAAGCAGGGAGGGAAAAGCGACGTATGGTACTGGCCCACCTCTTTGGTGGGACTCCCATTGTGTTTGCCTGTTACTTTCTGGTTCCCTTTGCCATTTTGATTGTGCTCGGACGCGCTGTCCTGCAGGAGGCAGTACCGTCATTTGCGGGCATTCATGTCATGGATGTGGTCTTTGGCTCGTGGGCTGGAAGTGTCGTCGCAAGTATCACTTTGCTCTCTTGCCTGGCAACAATTGTCTTTTATATCGGAGCTTCGGCGCGCTTACTGTTTGTGGCCGGTGCGGACCGCTTTCTTCCCCGGCAGATGGTCTACCTTAATCGGCATCGACAGCCAGTGATTGCGATACGTTTCCATACAGCCGCGGCCGTGCTTGTAGTCGTTGTCGTGTTTATGGTCTTGCCATATGTGGTAAAGCTGGGGACAACAACCATGCTGGTCCCCCGCATCTATGCCATGCTTTCGGCGGTACTGACGATCATCTGGACCATTGCGACGGCGTTCTACTTTATAAATCTCTTCAGCCTCTTCCTGGGGAAGAGGCGGCCCGCACAAGAGCAGCAGAAAATCTTGCCTCGCCCCGTGCTCTTACTAATTAGTGCCGTTGGGCTGCTTACCTGCCTGGCAACGATTGTGAGCACCTTTGCCTATCCCTGGTCATCTCTGATCCGGGGTGATATCTGGATCGTCTCGGTTGGTGGAATCACAGCCGTATGCCTGGTGATTGCCATCAATATTAGTATGATCGCGCACAGCGAAGCCAGGTGGGAATTATTGCGTGATAGCTAGCCGGGCCGTTAGAGATTGATGCTGGTCGTCTCACGCTCCAGACGGGGGCGAATTTTCTCGATTGGGCGCTCATAGAGATCGAAGAGGCCGGGCTGGTTGAGGCTGAAAAGTTGCTCAAAATCTTCGGGTGCGAAGGCTTTACGCAGGCGCGCGGCGTAGGAGGTGACCAGCATTTGCACATAATGCTCTACATCGTAATCCTGGCGCACCTGTTGTTTGGGGGAAGACTGCTTCTCCGAGGCCTGGTGTTGTCGCCAGTGTTGCGGTGTGGTATTCTCCTCGGCTGCCTCCTCTGGAAGCCAGATGTAGCGTCGCTGTCCTCGCCCCTTGTAGAAGCGCACACGCTCTCCTGGTAGCCACTCGTTGCGGCCAGCATTTAAGAGTGCTTCGTAAGCCGGCTCCTGATGTGAATTGCGGGATGTTCGATAGGTCGCGGGACTCTTGCTCAGGCGCACGCGGGTTGCCACATCAACGGCGGAGAACTGGCGATTGCGCAGGGCATTGACGGTTTCAAGGAAGGCCTGGCGCACGCCAGGAATATCGCCCATAAGCGTACAGCTCAGGGCCTTACGTAGGAAGCGCTCACCAAAGGGTTCTGAGCGGCTCGAACGCAGCGCTACGCCACGCACGATGAGCTTGCCATCATAGGTCAGGAGGGCATAGTTTTTGACCTCGTGGCTGAGCATGGCACGGTAGCGCCCCTCATATTCCAGGCGGATGCCCGCGGGTAGCTCGGCCCCGATTTCAGCCACGAGGGCGCGTTCTTTGTCGTCCGTCCAGGTCTGAGGGACCGCGAAATAGACGCCATCGGTATCGGCTTCGATGGGTAGGAGTCCGCGCGTCTCCAATGCGCGCAGCACCTGTGAGAGGATTGCGCGCCCACGGCTGGTGACCTCGTTGGCAGCCTGCGGATCGGCGAAGAGCGCCATCTGTCCAGCCCCCATATAGCCATAGGCGGCGTTGATCAGAATCTTCATCGCGGCTTGCGTGGCGTTATGGTGGTTCCCCTCAATAGAGGTGGGGTCGGCGAGGCGTGCGGCCTCCTTGTGGGCCAGGCGCAGATCTGTGAGGCGCGCCAGGATTTTGAGCAAGGCTCCCAGGCGATCGCAGGCGGGACCAATCTGAAATGTACGCATGAGCGAAGGATAAAGCGAGGCAACATCGGCTTTGACGATGTGCTCGGCGACTCCGCTGGCGAAGAGGTGAACGGCACCACCCGCGTGTGGCTCGACACCGGCGTTGTTCGTGGCATAATCGGCCTGGCAGGGAAGCGCGGTTCCGGCGCGCAGGTAGGTGCGCACGAGAATAGGTTCGAGGATGCCCATGGCGGGGCCTGCCGAGGCGAGCCGTTCATAGCGGCGTGGGGCCATGGCTGCCAGGGCAAAGGGGGCACCCAGGAGTCGGCGTGAGAGTCCATCCACTTCATCGACATCATCGAGGGCGTAACGACGTACCTTCTCTGGCTGCTGGCGATAGGTATCATAGATCGCGCTTCCCTCGATATACACACGTTGGGGCGAGGCGATGCCAAAGTAGCGCGCGACCTCTTTCAGGCTATAGCTGGGAATGTCGCGTACGACGAAGTCATGGCGGCGTACGGCATCAAGTGTATCAATCAACTCGCGCCCGGCCACGGTGTAGCGTATGCGGTGGCGAGCCTCGGGACCCACGGCCAGCGTCTCTTCGCGGCTCTCAAGTATAGCATGGTAGCCTGCTGGCCCCATGCGTCCTATAGCCAGGGGAATCTCATGCACGAGTGCGCGGCGGCTGAGAAACGAGAGATCGAAGCCAAAGAGGTTATGATTTTCAATCACATCGGGGTCGCACTCACGGATAATCTGGCAAAGCTCCTGAATTAACTGGGGCTCGTCATCGACTTGCGGCGCCTCCAGGATCTTAGTAAAGCCACGGCTATCACGAATGGAGACGAGAAAGATGCGTCCCTGACGTGGATCGAGCGAGGTCGTCTCCAGGTCGAATTGCAGGCGGTGCAGGTCCTCGTAGTTCATGCCATGGAAATAGGTGCGCCCTGTGCTCATAAGGTATTGCTCGACGGCCCCCACGCGGTAATAGGTATGTTCCAGGTCGGTTTCGGCAAGACTCTTGACCTGGTATTTGAGGCGATGGGACGCGCCAAAGAGGATCTCACGTTCTAGCAAACGCCCATCCGTGGACGAGAGGAGATAGCGGTAAGAGCCAGGTGGGCCATCAAGCTCACGGAACCAGATAGCATGCCGCGTCCTGGGAACACTTTCATGTGGAAGCAGGCTTGAACCCAGGTGAGCCAGGTCCTCAAGGGTTGTGGCAAAGAGCCAGGGGCGGAAGCGGTCAGGAAGACAAACAACTTGTTCACTCTCTTGCTCTCGCACGCGCCGCCAGATGAGAGCGCGCCCATCCCGATGCGCCCAGACAGAGACAATGCCCGGTATGGGGTCCCAACCAAAGAGATAGCTCTCATCAGTTGTATGCTGATCCTGCATAGGAGATTGGGCGACTACTGTAGATTGCCGGGTTTCTGGGTTTGTGGACGGCACTGTTTCTCCTGTGGCCATAGCACCTCTCGGTTTGCATTGCGTGGTTGACAAAAGCAAGAACGCCTATTCTAGAAGCTATTATACCATACCCCCCGTTCAGGCTGTAGAGGGCTTTTCTAGAGTAAGGGGCAGCTAAATGAACAGAGGATGTAGACAAAGTGGATGTTTGCGCGTTTAATCAACAGGGTATTATATTTCTATTTTATTTGCTGTGTGTATGCCTGCTTAAGAAGGTTAGTGAGAACACAATGAAGTATTCGCCTCGCTCTGGCATGCTCGTTGTAAGCATGACATTTTTGTTGCTGGCGGTAGGTATTTTACTTATGTTTGCCGCGGCCAGCTCGCTCCCCTATACGGGGCGCCCATTACAATATTTTGAAACGCCAACGCCCGCTCCATCTCCTGGGACTCTCAACTGCGCGACAATCCGGTGTTATCGGTAGCTTTTCGTGTTTGTTTAGAGGGGATTGGAGGGCATGGAGAGGGAGGCAAGCCAGGTACGGACCTCGGCCTCTTTGCGGTGCCCACTCATGACGAGGCTTGCAAGGCAGATATCGCCGAGGCGGCGCGCTTCGGTAATATCGCCCTGCGCGGCGGCTACGCGTGCCAGGCCATACTGCCCCAGGATATACATCTCGTGGTCGCCCTCGGGGAGGGTCGTGAGCATGTGCTGATAGGCTGTCGAGGCCTGCTCGACCAGGTCGAGATGCAGGTAGAGTTCGCCATAGAGGTTATGCGCTGAGGCGATAATGCGCGGCGAGCCAATTTCTTGCGCGACTTTAAGGCCCTGTACAAGAAAATCTTCTGCCTGAGTGTACGTTCCCTGCTTGATCTTCATTTCACCAATATTAATGAGAAGGATGCCAATCCATTCGCGTAGGTGAAAGTGTTGTGCCAGCTTCAGGCCTTCCTGGAGGTGTGTCTCGGCCAGTTCATAATGTTCCTGCTCATAGGCCAGGGTTCCGAGATTGAGCAAGAAGATGATAGTGAGTTCACAGTGGACGATCTGGCGTGCCAGGCTAAGACCTTCGTTGAGGAAGTGTTCGGCCTTCTCATTCTGGCCCTGCTCGGCATAAGTCACACCAATGCTGAGATAGAGGCGACTGACCTTTTCGCGGTCCCCCTGCGTACGGGCGAGACTAAGCGCCTCCTGTAGATATACCTCGGAGCGGTTATAGTCGCCACCACTGGCTATGATGGAGCCGAGCACGCGGAGCTGTTCGATAAGATACTCGGGATAGTTATCCTGCTGGGCGATAGTGAGACCCTCACGCAGATAGGACTCGGCGCTGCTATAATCGCTGCGCTTCCAGACGAGCCAGCCCTGGCCCGTGAGGTGCGCACAGAGATAGCGACGGTTATTCCAGCGCCGCGCCAGTTCTATGCCCTGTTGATAGGTTGAGTGCGCGAGAGTATATTCGCCAAGGCGATAGGCGATCTCGCCGATCTGGAGCAGCGTATTGAGGATGCCGTCACGATCCTGAAGGATATTCGCGGCCTGGTAAGCACGCTGGAGATGAGTATGGGCAAGAGCATATGAGCCACGCATGAGCAGGAAAGGGGCGAAGGCACAGACGCCCTTGACTAGTTCAGCCCAGTACTGGTGTTCATAGGCGGCGTCGAGTGCACCCAGGGTAACCGCGCTCTCACCCTCAAGTAGCTCGTAGTCTTTCTCATGCTGCTCGACATAATCCAGGATATAAGCGATGAAGCGAGCGTAGGGCGCAGACTCCTCTAAGTGAGCACGCGCGTAGTCGGAGATGGTCTGGTGTAGTGTATAGCGCTCACTGGTGCTACACTCCAGGAGACCTGCATCAATAAGCACATCAAGCGTAGCGGGATCGCAGTCAGCGACAGTGAGCGCAGCCTCTTCAGAGAAGCTATGTGGCTTGGGTGGCAGAATAGAGAGCGCATAGAGCGCGGCACGAGCCGTTGAGGAGAGCTGCCGATCTGTAATAGCGATCACCGACTGAAGCGAGCGCAGTTTTGGCGCGCCCGGCTCCGGCTCTAAATCCGCGTCGTACGCCTCACTTAATTCCAGGCGTTGTCTGGTATTACTCAGGCTTTGAATAGCGTTCTGAATATGCTGCGTATCGCTATGGTTGGCCTGCTTGCGCAGGTAGTTGCCCATCAGGGTCAGGGCCAGGGGGAGACCGCCCACAGCCTGGACAAGGTCACTCTCTTTATGAGAATCATGACGAAAAACGGTTGGCGCGAGATGACGCAGGAGGCGCATACTCTCCTCTTTATTCAACTCGGGGAGCGTCAATGGTCCATTGACTGCGAAATGCGCGGCGACGGTGGGAAGCGCGTGGTCACCAGGTGCGCGCAATGTGGCCCTCCAATCTTGAAAGGAAGCACATCCTCAAGCGACCAGGCGTCGTCAATAATGATCAGCAGGCGGCGCGAGCCGATGGCGGCGTGGAGCGCCCTGGTCCAGGCAGCATAGTCTACACTCTGCTCCGCTAGGGAGAGACCAAGCAGGCGGCCCCAACGGCTCAAGATGCTAGGAATATTGGCGCTCGGACCCAGGCCTGCCCAGAGGATACCATCCGCGAAAGATTCAAGCACCTCTTCATCATAGGCTAGGGTAATGGCCAGCGTTGTCTTTCCGATGCCAGGCAATCCGTTGAGTGTGGTAAGCGAGGCATTGCCATCCTCCCATAGATGCTGCTTAAGCAGCTCCAGATCGTTGGCGCGTCCAATCAAGGGGGAACTCGGCTGGCGCGGGATCGCGGAATCAAAAATAGGAAGGGGGCGTGTGGGCACGGAGGACAGACGGTGCAGCCGCGAGGACGCTTGTGGCGAGTGCATCTGAGCTTTCGATGTGTTGTGTTGCATAAAGAGGGAAACCTCCTCCAGGTGCCGCGAAGGAGCCGGGCAGTCAGCCTTTGCCTGTAATGTACGAGAAGAGTCTACTTCATAATATCTATAATAACATAAAAGCCCATTAAAATACCGTAAAAAATTAGCCTGCCTCTCTGCTTTAATTGACGCAAAAAACACCCACGAAATCAAAAAGAAGGTAAGTTGTGTCTGGTGGACTGGCGGAGCCAGTCCACCAGACACAACTTACTCCTGTAGGGTCCGAGCTTGCTCGGACTAATCGAGTTGATGCCTAAGTGGCATCACTTTTTGAAAAAATAAGTATTGGACAATATCAAGCAGGAGTGGGTATACTTGGACTGTGCACAACATTTAGGATATGCCCGGGTTGTAAAAGAGGAGAAAACTTATGATCGATGAGCGTAATGAGCGGATTCAGAGCCGCTTTGGCGTGGCTGCCAGCGATTATGTCACCAGCGCGGTGCATGCTCAGGGACCTGATTTACAGTGGCTAGTCGAGACGGCGCGACTGGATGGAAGTGAGGTAGTGGTGGATGTAGCGACCGGGACAGGCCATACCGCGCTAGCGCTGGCTCCCCATGCCCGCGAGGTTGTAGCCATTGACTTCACAACTCCCATGCTTGAGGCGGGTCGCAAGCTGGCTGAGGAACGCCATATTTCCAATGTGAGATTTATCGAAGGAGACGCGCACGCACTTCCACTGCCGGATGCATACGCGGATGTCGTGGCCTGCCGTCACTCAGCGCACCATTTTGTGGACCTGCCCCAGGCAGTGAGAGAGTGGGCGCGTATCCTTAAACCCGGCGGGCGACTGGTATTGATTGATGCAATCGTACCAGAGGAGCAGGTGCTGGACGACTTTATTAACCAGATCGAGATCCTGCGTGATCCCTCACATATACGCAACCGTTCTGTGAGCGCGTGGCTACACCTATTGGAGGAGGCAGGTATTTCGGCGCGCCTCGAGCGCAGTTGGGGCATTCACATGGACGTGCCAACGTGGACGCAGCGTATGCGCACGCCCACGGAGAATGTGCAAAGCATCCTATCTATGTTCGCGGCGGCCACGCCAGAGGAGCAAGCCAGCCTCAAGCTACAGCAGGTAGACGGTGTCGACTGGTTTGATCTCCCAACCGGGCTATTTGTCGGCGAGAAAAATAAATAAGAAGAGGTTCTGGCTGGGAAGGGCGTGCCCTTCCCAGCCAGAACCTCTTCTTATTTACCAGGTTTTAGATGGCGTCGGGATGGCTGGGGGGCAGGAGGCAGCGATCCGGCTGAACGGTATCGGGCATAACCTGGCGGTAGACATCGAGGTAAGCGCGAGTCATGGCCCTGGACGAGAAGTGTTCGTCGACATGGGCACGCACCTGGGCGCGGTCGAGGTCTTTCACACGCGGCATGGCTTCGATCATTTCATCGAGCGTATCCACAACGAAGCCGCTGACACCGTCATATACGACCTCGGGTGCCGCGCCGCGTCCAAAGGTAATCACAGGACAGCCCAGGGCCATGGCCTCGACCATGACCATGCCAAAGGGCTCTTCCCACTCGATAGGATTGAGAAATGCCGTGGCGCGGCTAAAGGCCTGGATCTTGCCCTCCATATCCAGGGGACCGAGGTAGCGTATCTGCTCATCATCAAACTGAGGCTCAAGCTGCTCATGGAAGTACTGCTCAGCCTCGGGCGAGGAGGTATCGATGGTTCCGCCCAAATGCAGAGGCACTCCAGCATGTCGTGCCGCCTCAATAGCCAGGTGCGGTCCCTTTTCGGGGGAAAAGCGACCCAGCCAGACATAGTATGGCTCAACCTGGGCATCGGCTGGAATAGCGTACTCGTTCATGGAGATACCATTGTAGACAACGCCCGCCCAATTTAAGGGGCCCTGTCCCGCCTCCACCTGGCAGGCCTTGCGACTGATCGCGACGACGGGGCACTGACGCCCCCATTCATAGAAGAAGTAGTTGTCCGCGTCACCCTGCCAGGTGCCGACCCGGTCAAAGGGCATATGGCTATGCATCGTAATGATATGCGCCATCTCCAGCGAGGCCAGCATAGGCAGGAGATACATATCTGTGGATGAAGAGAGATGCCCATGAACGACATCATAGTCATTCTCCTGCTGGATGTGCTGCACGGCTTTATACATATGGAAGTAGGCCTTAAGGTGGGCTTGCCAGGGAGTACCCTCTTTGAGGAGCGAATCATGATAAAATGAGATATGCCGGGCAGAAGTCTGTGCATCGGCAGGTGCATAAAGCGTAACATCATGTCCCTCGGCAACAAGTTCTTCCACAAGGTTATTCAAAACAGACTCTGTCCCGCCATAGTTTTCCGGAGGAATTGGCAGCCAGGGCGGTGCGATCTGCGCGATTTTTAAGCGTTTCTTTTGCTTTGTACTCATAAATGACTTTTTGTGCCTTTCTTATATTCATAGAACCAAAGTATTCTTCTTCCAACCAACACAATCTTACTTACCTCATCCCTTATAGTACGATTCTCTCTAGGTAGAAGGCTACTCATGCATAGTAGTCTGGTAGGGGACTGCGCTGCTGTTTTTGCCACTAAAAATAGATGGAGGGGATGCTGACGGTGGGGCTGGTGGCAGAAAGATGCCAGGTGCTATGCTTTTGTAAACTGGTGGCGCGGTAATAGAGGTCGATGGTGGGGAGGTGCCAGCGTACATCTGAAGGCAGGTAGGCGCTGTTCCCGGCCGTCAGGAGGAGGTTGGCGATATCCTTGCAGGCCGAGGATTGGAGACAGTTCAGCGTGACATGAGTCATGCTGGGCGTGATAGTTACCTGTGAGAGGCTGTATGGCGCATTGTGGCTGGAGCGAGGTGTGGGAATGATCTGCCCAGTGTGAAAAGGCAGGGTGAATTGAAAACGGAGCGGCTGTGACCCCTTATAGACGGTAGTAGTGCCGCCTGTCGTCTGGTCGACAAGCCATATTGAGTGGATATCCAGGGTTACATGAAGCTGGTGAATTTCGCCTGGGGTTGGACTTGAGGGTAGATAGAAGAAAGAGATATCATTGTTGGTGTTGTACTGGCCAAAGAACGTGCTATAGGCCGCGTACTTGTGCCCTATGGTTATGCTTGTGTGTAGCTCCTGGATGGAGAGCGTACCAAACATGTCTGGGACATCATTCAAGTTGTTGTAAGCGGACTGGAGGAGAGTATAAGCCAGGCCGATAGCATTAGCATCGGCGTAGGCTTGTTGAAGCCTGAAAATAAAGCCGGGGCGCGTAGATTGTTGCTGATTAATATCGCTGTAGAGATGTGAATTGCAGATGGAGGGCTGCGCGTGGCTATCGTTGGACTCGTCAGCGAAGAAGCAAGCTGGCCGATCGACGCGGGCATCATAGTACGCAGGGGTAAAGACTGGAGGTGCTTTAAGCTGGCTTGAAGAGACTAACTGATTTTTGTTCACAAGCAGCAGGGCCATACCGGACGTAAGCAGAGAGACGACGAGAAGCAGAGAGGTAAGCATCAGTCCCAGGCGCAGGAAGATGCGTTGGCGCAGGGGGCGCGTATAGGAGGCCGAGGATGAGAGGCGAAGCAGAGTCAGCCCCTGCTGATTGGATTGTTCGCCCTCCTCTTCTTCGCTAGCGAGAAAGGGTGATTTGACCTGTTCGCCAGGCTGTGGCAGAGCCAGAATAGCCTCGTGAAGCTCCTCCTCCGTCGCGGAGGCATATTCACCAGAACGCAGCCAGGACCAGGCTGACTCCAGGTGGGTGCGCACGCGCCGCTCTGGTAGACCCAGGCAAGCGGCAACCACAGCCAGCGAGAGCCGGGCCACTACATGCAGGACCAAGCAGGCTCGTTCATAGAAGGGCAAGCGAAGCAGCGCCTTAATGAGTGGGGGGGTGCTTGTAGGCAGCGCGAGGAGTTGATAGAGGGGCCAGGAATGGCGACGCAGACCGCGAGCAGAGGGTTCCTGAGCGTCATAGGCGATATTGGTCGCGATGCGGTAGAGCCAGGTGAGAAAATCCGCGCCAGGCTCCAGGCCTGGCAGAGCCTCCCAGGCACTCCGAAATGTGTGAACAGTCAAAGGGGTGGCTTTCTCTTCCCCCAGCAGGCGCACAAGATAGAGTTGGATGCGAGGGCTATAGCGCATGAAGAGCCCCTGCATACCCGCGATATCGCCAGCCTGCGCCTGCGAGATAAGATCCTTGTCCCCGGAACTGCTCATAGTCTTGCACCTCGATTAGAAACAAAATTTCTGCGGTCCCCACTTACGGAGCATCCGTTCACCATAGGCGCCCAATTATGGTGCGCAAGGCATATCCAATTACCATAGGCGCGCGATAAATCGGGCGCCTATGAAGGGAAACGGGATGGCTTTACAACGCTCTTCAGAGTCATAGATGATATTGATATTATAACATTACAATATATGAAAATAACATGTACTTGAGGAGCCTTATTGGTACTAAGGAAGTTGAAGGTTGAAGAACAAGACATATCAATTTTTGGGGACGTCACGCATAAATTTGATGACTTTGATGAGTGCATAAGGTGTTTTTGTGCTATAATGGGGCAGGATTGCTCGTTGAGCAGGTTATTTTTTTCAACCTTCGGGACCATGCTAGTACTTTTTGCCAGAAAAGATGCTAGACATGACGATTGGCAAAAAATCTTATACTATCTTTTCTAGGTATCGATACTGAGGTATAAGACATTTGACCCGTGGAAGTTCCGTTTTCAGTCTTTTATCAATCTTTTGGAATAAGACACAACCTCACCACCCAGAGGGGTTGAGATCGGGAATATTTCTGGCGGGTTGGTCGCAGGATACAAGATTACTTTGTTGGCGCGTGAGCTGGCTCACACATGCTCGCCGCCAATGGCAGGGTTCGCGCGGATTGTGGCAGCCCAGAGCTGGCACCCAGTGACCACAATCCCCCTGAACGCCAGTGGGGCATTTGCTAGCACGACCCCACTGCGAAAGGCAGCACTGCACATCCGTGGATCGGAAACTAACAATGTGTAGATCATGTGCGTTAAGCACCCAAGAAGGCACATGATAGTAATTTTGGGGGATGTACATGTATTGATGCTTGAAGCCCATAGGCAGAAACGGGTATCCTGAACACTAGCGGGACTGGTGGCGAGTAGGCAGGCTCACTCACGCCTACTAAATTGGAGATCATGGATATGCCGGGTTGGACCGCAACTTGAGGCTTCAGGTAGTGAATACGCGCGATTATTTCCCCAGGGAAAGGTAGAGAAATCGTATGTTCAGGAATATGCTGCGTTGGATTATTCCACTGGTCGTCTTGCTCATCGTCATCACCGTCGTCGCCATCGGCTCAATCACCCATACCTACGCCGCCGGTACCACTCCAACGCGTAGTCAGACCACGGATCAGGCTACGCCGACTATGCAGCAAAATACGTATTGGCATCCTTGAAACTATGAATAAAATAATAAATTCAGGGAGCAGCGCCACCTTCGCTCGCTGGCGCTCCCTGTTGGTGGTAGAAGGTGTCAACCCTATCTTATTTTATAGATGACAACCATTCACGGACTTCTTTGGCATTCCCATTGCCAATATTTTCCAGATCTTTAGCACATTGTTCTCCTAAACTCACTGCTTTCGTTATATTTCCTTGGGCGGCTGCTACACGTGCCTGTCCATAACAAGCTAGCGCTTTCAATTCCTGAGCCCCTTCTGGAATAATTGTCAGCATTTCGTCGAAGGCGGATTGTGCTTTTTCTGTGCGAGCTAAATGGAGTTGAGCATTTCCAAATTCATATAGCGTTTTAGCTATCATTGGTGGAATACCCAATTGGCGAGCCAGGGGAAGTGTTTCGCCAAGATATTGCTCTGCTTTTTGAAAATCCTTTTGTGCTATGGCTGTTTCTCCTAGATTGAGTAATAAGATTGTGGTCCACTCTCTGTGTTCAATTTGGCGCGCTACACTGAGTCCTTCTTGAAAAGAGCTTTCCGCCTTTTCAAATTCTCCTAACTCTGTCTCGGCTGCTCCTAAATTAACCAAAGATGCACAAATATTGCGACGATTTTCACTTAATCTTGCGATATTTAGACCTTCTGTGAAGTAGTAAGCAGCTTGCTGATGTTGCCCCTGCTGGCCTGCATTTACTCCTAAATGGATTAGGATAATGCTAGCTAGCTCATGATCTTGCATTTGTTGCGCAATAGCTAAACCTTCCTGTAGACATTCTTTAGATTTCGCTGATTCTCCTCGTAAGTCGTAAACCGAACCTAAAACTCTTAATATACCACTTATGCGTTTTCTGTTATTGATCTTGCGTGCTATGACTAAGCCTTCTTGCAGGTATTTTTCAGCTTCTGTGTAGTTACCCAGCTTCCAGGTAACCCATCCTAAATCATTCAGGAACGCACTATTTTGCTCCAAGTCATTGTTCTCTCGGGCGAGGGTGAGGCCTTGCTGGAAGATGTCTTCGGCCTGGGGAACTTGCCTTGCTGCTGGAGGACCTGGCCGGTGTAGAGGAGGAGGGTGGAGAGGGCGCGCTGGTCGTTGAGGGTGAGGGCGGCCTCCTGGGCACGCTGGAGGTGCTGCTCGGCCTGGGCGTAGAGGCCACGGAGCTGGAGGTAGGGGGTGAAGGCAATCGTGGCCTGGATAAGCTCGGGGAGCATGGCGAGCCGGTGGGCCTGTTCGAGGGCCGTGAGGATGGTGGGGCTCTCAAGCTCAAGCTGCTCGTAGTCGCTGCTGTGCTCCGCGAGGAAGGCGCAGGTGTAGGTGACGAGGCGGCGCTGAGCGGCGTCGTGCTCGGATGAGCGCTGGAGCTGGAGATAGGTGTAGTCGCGAATGGTTTGGTGGAGAGTGTAGCGACTGGCTCCGCTGCTCTCCAGGATGCCGATGTCGATAAGGGTGTCGAGGATGTCGACCTCGCAGGTGGCGACAGCCAGGGCCGCCTCCTCGGAGAAGGTGTTGGGGCGTGGTGGGAAGACGGAGAGGGCGTAGAAGGCTGAGCGCGTGGCCGGGCTGAGCTGCTGGTCGGTGACGGAGATGACGGAGTGCAGCGAGAGCCGGATATCGCTGGTCAGGCTGGGGTGAGACTCGACGGGGCCATGTGGCTCCTGGATTTGCAGGCGTTCCTCGGCGTTGCTCAGGCGCTCCAGGGCGGCGGTGATGCGGCGCGTCTGCCCACTATAGGTCTGTTTGCGCAGGTAGTTGCCCATGAGGGTCAGGGCCAGGGGGAGACCGCCCACGGCATGGACGAGGTCCTGGGCCTTCTGCACCTCGCGATCAACCACGCCCGGCGCCAGGAGGCGCAGCAGGGTCATGCTCTCCTCGTCGTTGAGGGCCTGGATCTTCTTCGCGCCATCCAGGGCGATAAACGAGGCAATCTCGGGATAGCGCGTGGTCAGCAGGTGTGCGCAGTTGGAGCCGCCAACCTTGAAGGCCAGGGCCTCCTCAGTGCTCCAGGCGTCGTCGATGACCAGGAGCATATAGCGTGTGCCAATGGCGTTATGAATGGCGCGCGCCCAGGCGTGCACATCGCTCAGAGAGGCCATCTCTGTCGCGGAGATGCCCAGGAGGGTGCCCCAGCGACTCAGCAGTCCCAGGATGTTTGGTTTAGGGCCGAGGCCTGCCCAGAGAATGCCATCGCGGAAATGGGTGCGTACCTCGCGGTCATGGGCCAGGGCGATGGAGAGCGTAGTCTTGCCCACGCCAGGAAGACCATTGAGCGCGGTCAGAGCCACGTTGCCACCCGTGAAGAGGCGGCGCTTGATATCGGCGAGCTCTTCATCGCGCCCAACCAGGCGAATGGCGGGCAGGAGCGGAACGGAGGGATCAACAATAGCCGCGGTAGGCGTGGGGGGCTCCTCGGCAGGAGATTCGACTTCATCAATATTTGAAGTGGTAGCGGCTGGCGGTTCGGAGCTTGCGTTGGGCACAAGGTCGAGTTCCTGGGCGGTCAGGCCGAAGAGCTGGCAGAGCTTGCGCCGAAAATAAGGATTGGGGCGCGTAATGCCGCGCTCCCAGCGGCTCACATTCACATGCGTGGTCCCGATCTGTTCCGCGACATCCTGTTGTGAGAGCGAGCGTGCCATCCGAGCTTCGGTGAGCTTCAGACGCGGTTGTGGCTCAGTTGAGGGAATGTGATCCACGTGCCATTCCTTTCTGGTGCAGGGGGCTCCCTGCCGGGGTGTGCGGGGTGCCCCCGCTCTCTTCTTTCCCAAAAAGCTTTGGTGGGTATGCACTGGGCAGCAGAAATGATAAATATGTTTAATTGAATGATAACATATGATCTTTGCTCTGTACATGTTCATCAGGCATAATTAGATCAGTAAATCTACCTGCTACGTGAGGGAATACGCGGAATGGTAGAAGCCGGGCAAGGGGGGGAGGGACTGAAGCGCATCAAACCCGGAGCGCGTAAGCGCTGGCAACTAAGGGACTGGCTGCCAGGGAGTGATGAGGAACTCTTCCCCAGAACCTTTTTTACTACTTATCCGAAAACCTGAGCGCGAAGCGCTAGTCACGCGAGTGACGTTGGGTTTCGGAAGAAGATCTTAGTAAGAAGGTAGCAAAACCAGGACACAGGCATTTCCGGGCACAGGCAACAAAGGAGCGGCGATGCATATGCAAGAGCAAGAATGCAGAGCGAATGTGTGGAATCCCGTACAGGGAACGGTGGCGACGCAGGCATATCGAGATGTGCGGCGCGTGCGCAGCATAGACCTTGTTCCATTTGAGGGCGAGGCCACACAGAACTCCGATGAATATGTCTGGGAGGGCGCGTGGGAAGCACCTGAACATATGGATGAATTCGCCGTTTCAAGCATACATGTTCAGAGCGAGCCACTGCACCAGGAAGCGATCGACTGGATCTACGAGGCCAGCCCAGTCGCCGAGATAAGCCGGATTACTACGCAGAAGCTTCCCCGGCAGCGTGCCCAGACCACTGGTATGACGCCGATCATCCTGGAGGCGAAGTCCACGCAATCCGCGGCGACGCAGGTAGAGCAACATGTACCTACCATGAGCAAGCACGAGCAGCCTGTGAAAGGGAGACGCATCTTCCTCTGGCTATTGAGCCTGTTGGTGTTAGGAATTGTAGGCATCATAGTCTGCGGTTATCTGCTCGCCGCCATAGGCAACGGAACCCTGTAGAGCTGTACCAATAGCGCCACGCACTCACAAGGCAGGAGAAAACAGCATGCAAAGGCCAGCAACACGCAGTAAAAGCAAGATGACTTCAAGCGATCTGCGACGAGACAACGAAATCTTACACTTCTCCCTGCAAGATGCGTTGCCGCAAGGGCATATCATGGCCCTTAATCCCAAATTTGGTACGCTCTCCTATCTCTCATACGAGAGCGACCGCCTGCTGATGATCGCGCAGGAACAGTTTACCGGCACCGAGATGAGCGTTTTGCTCCCACTGCTGGAGATGTTCCCCTACTACTGCCCATACGAAGTCCTGTACGCCAGCTTCTACAATGGCAGCGTCAGCGAGGAGAACGTCGAGGAGAGCCGCGAGAAGCTCGACCAGGCGCTGGAAGAAGGTCTATGGGACCAGGAGATGCGTCCGATTCGCGATGCCCTCTCGCGCACCCGCATCAAGCTGCGCAAGTTTGGCATTGACATCTCATCGATCCTGGCCACAGGCTACATCCTGATGGTAGCCTCAATGCCCAGGCCCATCATCAAGCCGCGCGAAATCGAGCGCGAAGCCATCGTCCTGTAACTAACAGCCCAAGTAGGCGCGTACGCCAGGGCACAGCCCAAGTAGGCACGTACGCAAGTAGCGCCGGGTTTGAGCAAAGGGTGCCATACACCACACCGTCCCTTTGCTCCCTCACCCCCGGTCGGCATGCGTGGGGTTTTGCGGTCCCCCCACGCATCCGATGCGGGTTCTTTTTTATTTTTGGCACCGTTCGAGGTAATGGCTGGTTGCTTTTGGATTGGTGTTGGGTATACACTAATAGGGTGAAGGGTGAGCGTTTCTGTTTTCCCCCGTTTTTCTCCTCTGAGATGATGTATGGTGGGCCTGCGGGCCTGTGTACAAGCATGACCTGGTCAGCGCGTGCTTTAGCAGCGCTGGCTTACGCGCGGTGAGTTTGGTGTTGGGCCTGGTTCCATGCTTTTTTGCTATTATGAGGTCTTATGAAAAAGTTGGTGCATTTCTCTGCTTTCTGGCGGCAGTTCCAGTTGACGTGGGCGGACATGGCCTATGGGGGGCGCCTGATCCTGGTCGTACTGCCGCCTTTGCTTATTGGTCCCGCTATTGGTCAGAGTAAACTGGCAACCATGGGGATGCTGGGTGGATTGTATACAGCCATTGGTGGCACGAGTGGGCGCTATCGCGACCGAGTGGTGGACATGCTGTGTATCGCGAGCGGCATGGCCATAATTGCCTTCCTGGCGAGCGGCCTGAGCGTTAGCGGCGTTGTACTGGCGATAGCGGCCGCTCTGTTGATTCCTTTTATTTTGAATATGTTAGGAATATTTGGGACCTCGGCGGGGCGTGTGGGTCTACTGGTTACAATTGTCTTTGCCATGGTGTTGAGTGAGGAGGGGAACTGGCAGACCGGTATCTATGTGGCGCTGTCTATGCTCATCTGTGGCCTGTGGGCCATAGTGCCGACACTGTTGCTATGGCCGCTGAGACCCTACCAGCCGGAGAGACAGGCCGTGGCGAGCTATTACCGGACTTTGGCCACCTTTTGTGACGCGTTAGAGGGTCCAATGCGTGACGAGGGGCAGCGGAAAGCCCTCAAGCGCGTGCGTGGACAGGTCTGGCAGGCCTATAACCAGGCACATAGCATGGTAGTCGCTGTGCATGCCGAGTCGGAGGAGACGCCCCTGCCCTTGCAGCGCCTCTTCCTCTTAACCCTGCACGCGGACCACTTCTTTCAGACGGCGATCTCACTGGGAAAGTTTGGCGAATCAATGCCACAGGTGGCGCGCGTGGAACCTGTGCGTCATGCATTGAATGCGGCGGTCAGTGAGTTTGGGCGTGTCTTACGTCAGGTGGCTGCCTCGGCCCTGAATGAGAAGGTGCTGGTAGAGACGAATGAGCTGAATCGCAGGCTGGTGGAGGTGAAGGCGCGTGAGGACGAGTTGCGACGCCACATGCAGTCCCTGATGGCGCGCTACGCGGCGGAGCCAGTGGCGCGCGCGAGCACTCTGACGAGGGTTCACCTGACGCGGCTGGTGGATGAGGAAGATTATAAGGGGATGATGCAGGTCTTGCAGGTGCTGCGAACCTTCCACCAGGTAAGCAATGCCCTGCTGGTAATCGTTGCGATGCTGAAGCAACAGGACCAGGAAGAGAGCCTGCTCCAAACAGCGCTGCGCCTGGCCTACCGCCAGGATGTAAAGCGCAAGAATCCCCTGGAGACCTTAAAGACCCAGTTCACGATGCAGTCGGCCACCTTCCGCCATGCCCTGAGAATCGGCCTTGCGATGGGGTTGCCACAGCGATCTATAGACTGTTTGAGATACCGCATGGTTTCTGGATTGCCCTGACGATCATGGTGTGCCTCAAGCCGAATTATAGTACCTCGAACCAGAAACTGGCGCAGCGCTTTATAGGCACATGTATTGGCGCCTGCATTGCCGCCGCGCTGGTCGCCCTCGTACGCGTGCCATCCGAGATGCTGCTGCTACTGGCGGTCTTTGGTTTTATCGGCTTCTGCTACTACCAGCGCAATTATCGCGTCTTCGTAATGTTTATCGTCCCCTTCTCCCTGTTGCTCAACTCCATGGCCACGCCGGGTCAATGGGAGATAGCTCTTCTGCGCGTCGGCTGTACGCTGCTGGGCTGTCTACTGTCGCTGCTAGCGGTGCGCTTCCTCTGGCCGGAGTGGGAGCGTGAGCGCTTGCCCAAACGGCTGGCGAAGGCCATCGCTGCCAACCGCGATTACCTGCGGCGCGTGCTGGCGGGCTATGAGGGCCAGGAGAGCAGTATCAACGGTATACATAAAGTATATAAAGCCATGTCACTGGCCAACGCCGATGTCGCGAGTGCCTTTCAGAGCCTCATGGACGAGCCAAAGGGGCAGCGGGGAGATGCTGAGCGCTGGGACGCCTTGATTACCTATAATCAGCAGCTCGCCGATTGTATTACCGCGCTCTCCGCGCACATCCCGTTGATGGTGCGCGAACGGCGCAATCTCCCTCGCCTGGAGCGCTTCGCTAGAACCATAGACAACGTCTTATACCAGATCGAGGAGGCGCTCCTTGAAGGCAAGCAGGCGCAGGAGGTAAGTGGCCTGGTGGAGAATCTGCAAGAGTTGCAGATGACCCTGCAAAGCCTGATTGCCGAGCGCCTGAGCTGGCAGCGGGCCGAGCATATGCAGACCCAGGCTATGAGCGCTCGTCGCCAGGCCTTGAAAGATCTCGTCCCCATGATGCTGGTCCTCGACGAGATCGCCCAATACACCACCGGCATGTGGAACACCGTGAAGATAGGAATACAGTAGCCGCGTACGCAAGTAGCGGGCGCCCGCTACTTGCGTACGCGGCTACTGTGGGGGACTAATGCGCCTGATAATAGGCTTCGGCGGCTTTGAGTGCGGCACCGGGTTGGGGGAGTGTGTAGCCACATTCAGGCAGGATATGTTCCAGGGCGCTCAAGACGGTGTAGACGTTCTGGCGGCTGGCATTGTAGCCCATCAGTCCGATGCGGATGAGGCGCCCTTTCAGCTCGCCAAGCCCACCCCCGACCTCTATGCTGTACTCGTTGAGGAGGGCCTTGCGTATAGCCAGCTCATCGACACCTTCAGGGATGAGGATGGCCGTGAGCACGGGAAGCTGGTAGCCTGGCTGAGCAAGCAGTTCCAGGCCCATGGCCTTGATACCGGCTTTGAGGGCAGCGCCGTGGAGCTGGTGGCGCGCGAAGCGGGCTTCGAGTCCCTCAGCGTGTGCGATGCGCAGGGCTTCATACATCCCATAGACAAGATTACTACAGATCGTATGGTGGTAGGCGTGATCGCCATTCCAGTAGCGATTGAGCGCCAGGAGATCAAGATAGTAGCTCTGAACGGGCGTGCGGCGCTTCTTAATTACCTCGACGGCGCGCTCATTGAGCGTCACAGGGGCCAGTCCGGGTAGTGCGCCGATACACTTCTGGCTGCCAGAGTAAGAGGCATCAATGTGCAGAGCGTCGACCTGCACTGGGAGGCCACCCAGACCACAGACGGTATCGACGACAAAGAGCGCGTTATGGGCATGGGTCACGCGCTCAAGGTCTGCAAGCGGCTGGTGCAGCCCGGTCGAGGTCTCCGCGATGGCGGTAGCGAAGATCTTGGCCTCGGGATGCTCCTTGAAGGCTTGCTCAAGCGCTGCGGCATCCAGGGACTGACCTGGCTCGGTCGCCAGTACAACAACATTAGCTCCTGCACGGCGCGAGATATCAATGATCTTACCGCTGAAGTAGCCCAGGCTCCCCGCGATCAGAGTATCGCTAGGCTCAAGCAGGTTGGTTAGCACGGCCTCGGCCCCAGAAAAGCCCGAGCCAGAGACGCAGCAGGTCAGCTCGTTCTCGGTCTGGAAGAGCCAGCGTAGCAGTGTGGCAGTCTCCTGCATAATTGCGAAGAGCTCTGGATCGAGATGTCCCAGTTGGGGCGCGGCACCCACCCGTAGCACACGTGGATCAACATTGCAGGGACCAGGCCCCAGCAGCAGACGATAGGAAGGATTCAGCTCGGGAGGCGTAGCCCCTCTGAGGAGCTTGTATATGGGTGGGCAAATGTTTGTGACATGAGTAGTTTTCCCTTCTAGTCATGTTATGGTGTATGGTGCCGGATGACTTCCATTCACTCGGCACCATACACCATAACACATTATCTATTGACCTGGTTGGGTGGGCGCTGGCCCTGGGCGTGAGCCACGATATTTTCGGTGGCCATGGTTGCCATGCGTGTGCGTGTTTTTAGCGAGGCGCTGGCGATATGGGGTACGAGAACCACGTTCTCCATCGTCAGAAGCTCAGGTTCAACGGCGGGTTCGTGCTCGAAGACATCGATGCCAGCCCCCGCGATCCGACCGGATTGCAGGGCGCGTACCAGGGCCTTCTCGTCCACCACCGGTCCACGCGCGGTGTTGACGAGAATTGCCGACGGTTTCATCAGTGCCAGCTCGCGCTCGCCAATGAGGTGATGGGTTGAGGATGTGTAGGGAACGTGCAAGCTCACAAAGTCGGACAGGCGCAATAGCTCATCCAGTTCAACATAGGTAAGCTGGTAACGATCCTCGATATCTGCCGTAAGGCGCTTTGTATTGTAGTAGAGCACATGCATATCGAAGCCCCCGGCGCGTTTCGCCATGAACTGGCCGATGCGCCCCGCGCCGATGATTCCCAGCGTTGAGCCATGGACCTCGGCCCCACAGAAGAGGAGGGGGCCCCAGCCGGTAAACTTGCCCGCGCGCAGGAAGCGTTCGGCCTCGGGTATGCGCCGGGCGGTCGCCAGCAGCAGGGCGAAGGCCAGGTCGGCGGTGGTATCCGAGAGAATGCCCGGAGTATTGCTTACCGCGATCTGCTGGCGGGTCGCGGCCTCGACATCGATATTGTTATAGCCGACTGCCATGTTTGCCACCAGCTTGAGGCGAGGCAAGGCGCTGGCGCAAGCCTCCAGTAAGCGCGCGTTAATGGTATCGGTAAGCAGGCAGAGCAGGTAGTCATGGCCGGGGGCGCGGCGCAGCAGTTCTTCCGGGGACCAGATAACGCCCTCGTCCATATTGGCCTCAACTTCACCAATGGCATACAGGAGAGAGTAGGCATCGGCGGGGATTTTCTGTGTCACAAGAATCTTCGGTCGCTCAGACATGCAAAGACCTCCAGAAAAAATAGCAGCGAATGGGAAAAGGGAGAAGCGGACTTTCATTGTAGCAAACGTATCGCTGGAGGTGCAAGCTAAAGCAGTGCATTTGTCTAACCTGATACAAAAATAGAGCCGGGAGCCCCATTCCTCCTGGCTCTATTTTTGTATCAGGTTAAGATGTGAGGCGCTCCGCGACGTCGTTGAGGCGACGCAGGAACTGACGATCCTGGAGGCGCTCCAGGGTGGGGCGCGCCATGTCAAGGTACCTGCGGTCACCTGTGCGCTCTGCGAGCACAATATCCAGGCGCGCGGCATGGACGACTTCTTGATATTGTTCAAGCTTTTCCAGGGCGCGGGCGAAGCGCTCGTTATCGTTATTGAGTAACGCGTAAGCAGCCTCAATATACTGTTTGAAGGAATCGCTTGAGCCGAAGCCATCACTTTGGGTGTTGGTAATAAGCTCTTCTGGAAAAGCTAAGTTGCGTTCAAGGCAAAATAGCAGCATTACCCGTGCCAATCCTCCTTGAATCTCTGTTAGCTTTACAGAGGTCAGCGAGACATCATCAGCTTGAAAAGTACTAATAATATTAGTAAATTGTTCACCCAAAGTAGGGACCTCGCCAAGGAAACGGCGTAGGAATGATGCAATGGCATCAATAGTTGGTCGATCTTCGCGGGCTAATGCCCAGCGGAGGAGATTAAAATAGCCTTCAAACATTTTGAATGTGCTCAAGTCATTGCTGCTTTGTTCACGTATCTCTTCCGCTTTGGAATAGAGTGTATCAAGCAAATCCCAGCGACCTGCAATGAAGGCAACTGTCATTACCGTGGAGAGGGTAGAACTCAGGTGGAGCAGAGATTGACCCGGGCGCATGCTTTTTAATTCTTGCTGAATAAGATCGAAGCAGGTGTCATAGTTGCGCAGAGCGGCATTAGAGCGAATGAGCATCTGTAGCGCATCGCCTTGTTCCGACGCGGAGAGGTTAGCGATGGCACGACGGCGTTGAATGGGTTGGAACGAAGCCTGAAAGTCATTTAGACGTTGGTAGAGAGACGCTTGAGCATCTAGTGCCTCGCTAAGGGCTTGAGAATCGCCCTGTTGTTCGAAGTAGGCGGTGGCATCTTGCGCGATATTGAGTAGTTGCTGTAACTCTTCATTGCTGGTCTTCATGTAGTGTGAGAAACAGGGAACGAGCTGGATGCGCCACTGTTCGTACTCGTTACTGGAGGCCGTGGCAAGAACTTGTGCCCGCTTCTGGAGAGTGGAAATCTGTTCCGCTGCATTCTCAAGTCGTTCATACTCACCAAAGCGCGTATAGTTGATGAGCAATTTACGCAAGAGACGTGCTCCGATCAGGCTTTGAGCCGCGTCTGGTGTATGTTCCGCGTATTGTTTCTCCCAGTATGTGAAGGCTTGTCGATAAGCTTCTGCCGTGGTGGACGACCAGTAATAGCAGTCGCCCAGATCTTCGTAGATGGAGATTAGCTCTGTCTCTGGTGCGATGGCGATGGCGCTCTGGAGGTAGTTCTGGGCCTCGAAGTAGGCTCCGGCGTGGCTGGCCAGGCGGGCGGCGCGGCGCAGGAAGTGGAGGCCTTGCTGACATCAAATTGGAGTTGTGTACGGATGGCAGCCTGCCGTGAGAGGGTCACGGCCTCGCGATAATGGTAGGCGATCAGCTCGGCGTACTCATCGAGATGGTCAGCATTGAGTGTCTCCAGCGAGGTCGCGATCTTCTCGTGTAGGCGTATACGCTGTGTACGTGCCAGGGTGCCATAGGCGACATCGCGGAAGAGGATGTGGCGGAAGGCATAGGTCTGGCCCTCCGATGATACGAGAATGTCACGCTCTAGCAGGCCATCAAGCGCCTGTTGTAGCTCGCTTAGGCTATACTCGCTCAGGACCTCGGCCAGCATGGTTAGCGAGAGGGCACGCCCGGCGACCGAGGCCACCTGGAGCACCGAGCGCTCAGGCCGTGAGAGCTGATCCAGGCGCGCCTGCACGGCGGCATGGACCGTATCGGGGAGCTGTTCAATACTTGCGGCGTCCCCAGTGAGGCCGCGCTCTTGCAGGCCGCGCAGCAGCTCCAGGGCGAAGAAGGGATTGCCCCCCGAGCGCTCAACGATCTGGGGGCGTATAGTCTGAGGGGCGTCCTGCATCAGGCGTGAGATTAGCTCCTGTGTATTGCGCGGCGAGAGGGGTTGCAGGGCCAGTGAGGTGAAGTTCTGGCGCCCTCCGCCCCAGTTGGGACGGCGATCCAGCAGCTCGGGACGGCTGAGCGCGATCAGCATGAGGGGGGCCTGGGTACGCAGGTGGGTGATGTATTCCACGAGATCGAAGAGACTATCGCTGGCCCAGTGCAGGTCCTCGAAGATAATGATGCGTGGGGCCTGGGTCGCCAGGACCTCGATCAGCAGTCGCCAGGCGGAGAAGATATTCTCACGGTCGGTTGTGGTCTCGCCTTCAATACCCAGGGTTGCCAGGATCAGGTCCGCCAGGCGCTCCGCGTCCGCTTGAGCATAGGTCGCGTTGAGAAAGACACGGGCCACGTTCGCACGTGTCATATCACCCTGAATAAGCTGGCTCAAGAGGCCGCGCAGGGGCCAGTACGTCAGGGTCTGGCCGTAGGGGAGGCAGCGTGCCGTCGAAACTTGAAAGTTCTCATCGGGGTCCAGGCGTGCGAGAAACTCTTCTAGCAGGCGCGTCTTCCCGGTTCCAGCGGGCGCGGTAATAGAAACAAGCTGTGGACGCTCCTCCTCCAGAGCGCGGGCCTGTAGGAGCGCGAGCTGCATCAGGTCCTGCTTGCGGCCAACCAGGGGCGGGCGCTCAACCTTGCGCGTGGCGCGAGGTCCTTGCAGTGGATAGACCGTAAGGGGTTTGCTCTTGCCCTTGACCTCGGCGTGGCGCGAGGCCTCGAAGAGGAAGGCATGACTGGCTGCGGCATAGGTCCGTTCTCCGGCTAAGATCTCGCCGGGATTGGCGTTCTGTTCCAGGCGGGCCGCCACGTTTACGGCATCGCCAGTCGCCATGAACTGATTGCTAGTAGAATCGCTGGTCGCCATGACCTCGCCCGTATTGACGCCGATGCGTAGCTGGAAGATGGAACCCAGCATCTCATCGTCGGCGACGGCCTTGCGCAGAGCCAGGGCGGCGGCCAGGGCGCGCTCTGGATCATCACCATGGGCCTGGGGGAGGCCAAATATCGCCATCACGGCGTCGCCAATAAATTTCTCCAGCGTCCCCCCGTGCTGGGGAATGACCTGGCGTGCATGTTCATAATAACGGCCCATCAGGGCGCGGACATCTTCGGGATCGAGCTCATCGCCCAGGGCGGTCGAACCAGTGACATCGGCAAAGAGGATACTGACAAGCTTACGCTCTTCTGGCATGAGGACTCCTTTAACACATTGAAAGAATGCAAATAAATGTTGAGCTTGCTTTTCTATATATTCTAGCATAGAAGATAGCAAATATGCTGTTTGCCCGCAATTGGCGTATGCGGCTACTGTGTAGTTGCCTCACAGTGCTTACCTAAACGAGTAAGGTGTGTAGGGTGAGAAGACTCTAGGGGCGGCGGCAGAGTAATGGGAGAAAAGATAAACTGTACCTAAATCACAGTATAATACGTTGTAGAAGAAAAGCCACCTACGTCAATGGCAAAAATGATTTTGGACTGGTAAGCAAGCATAGAAAGGAAAATGGAAGCGTGAGAGGAGGCCTATGCGTATGAAACAACGAGATACGCTGTTGGGGATAGGACTCTACGGGTGGGTGGTATTAAGCCTGTTGCTCACAAGCTGTGGTGGGGTATCGCAGGCGCAAGAAAGCACCATAGCGAACAAGAACGCGAAAATGACTCCAAAGAACGCGAATGGATGTGGGAAAGACTCTGAGGTGAAGGCGGGAGATAGCGAAGATGAGACGTTGACTGCCGATCCCAAGGTCGCCAATGGCAATAGCATGCGCGATTATTATATTCATGTGCCGACTGGCTATAATAAGACGCAGAGCATTCCCCTGGTCCTGGTATTTCATGGGACGGGGGCGCGAGGCTCAGACATGGAACAGGTCACGGGACTCTCGCAGTTAGCGGACCAGGAAAATTTTATTGTGGCCTATCCCCAGGGGTTGAAGGATAACAACGGACAGACCTTCTGGGCCAGCATTGGTACTACTCAGCAAGGTATCGATGAAATCCGCTATGTCGATGATTTGCTGGATAACCTGGAGCAGAGCTTCTGTATTGATGAGCAGCGCATCTATGCCACAGGTTTCTCCAATGGCGGCGGTATGAGCTGGTACCTGGCCTGCAACTTGCCGGAGCGGATCGCGGCCTTCGCGCCAGTCTCGGGCAATTTCTATGACCTGGATACGGGCTGCAATATCAAGAAAGGCGTCCCTATTCTGGATGTGCATGGTACGGGCGACACGGTTGTGCCCTACATGGGCGGGCCTGCACCTGAGAAGCCGGATCTCCCCCTGCCATCGGTCCCGCAATGGCTCAATGAGTGGGCTAAGCGCGATCACTGCGCCCAGGGACCCAATACCTTTTTCCAGAGTGGCAACGTTACAGGAGAGGAGTGGATACGCTGTCGCGATGGCTCCTCAATTGTGCATTATCGTATTGAGGGCGGCGGGCATGCATGGCCTGCCTCGCTTGGTGGTTCGCCCTCCGCGTCGGAAACCATCTGGAACTTCTTCAAGCGGCATCCACTAGTTTATTCATAAGTAATCTAGCTACCATACTGAGGGGCGAAAGAGCCTGTAGGGTCCATGCTGGCATGGACCCTACAATTTTTTTACCCTAAATAGCGATAGAGGAGGCCGCCGAGCGAACTGGCGACAGGGAGTGGGAGCTGTTTCCAGGTAGAGGTGAGCAAGCGATACTTCCAGCTTTGCTCAGAGGTCGTGGCCAGGCCCGCCTGGCGGGGATAGTAGTAGTAGGGAAGGGGGGTCAGCTCAGCGCCCCAGCGGCGTTTAAACTCCATCAGGCCCTCGTTGTCGCGGGCGGTGCGCCCCATATCGAGGACGCGATAACCATGCTCACAGCCCCACTCGATGGCGTGCCACATCAAGAGGTTATTGGGGGCCAGGCGCAGGTAGCGTTCATCGGAGGCGCCATAGGCATAGCGCAACGTCGTACCGGACCCCAGCAGGACCATGCCAGCAATTGGTTGTTGCTCATACTCTGCCAGTAAGAGGATCATCTGCTTATCTGGGGCAAAGTTCTCCCAAAGTTTGTGAAAGAAGGCCGAGGGCTGGGCGGGCATCCCATGCTTGCGTGTGCGTGTGAGCACATGGAGCCGGTGATAGGTTGCCACATCGGCGGTGCTATCGGCGACACGAATGGAGAGGCCGTTCTTGCGCGCCTTCTTGACCTGGTGCTGTACAGGCTTGCGCAGGTGTAACCAGGCGAGGGCAGGATCGCTTTCCAGGTTCAGGCGCCAGGTGACATAGAGATCACTCTCGACGAAGGCTGGATGATTGGCGAGCAGAGGATTGGTGCCAGTGCGTAGCTCAAGATAGCGTGCCTTACGTTGGCGTGTCAGCTCGATAGCCTGCTCGAGTAGTTCGAGCGCGCTCGCCTCATTCTGCGCCAGCAGGGGCGTATGATCGGAGAATGGGAGCGAGGCGAGATGTGTTCCTGCCAGTGGACTGCGCACAGTATAGAGAGTGAGGGTGCCCGCGAGCGAGCGAGCGGGGTCATCTGCCCCAGCGGTATAGCTCTCCAGGTGCGTGGGTTTAAAGCCATAGACGTGTTGGAGTAGATCGAGCCAACCTGGCTGGCTATAGAAAGACGCCTGCTCATGCTGCTCAATAAAGGCCTGCCGAGAGGTTTGTATTGCCGTAGTTTCAAGCATAGTCCTATCGCTCTCTCCTATGATCTGCTTATGTTGTCGTGCTTGAGTATACCTGGAAGAAGTTGTGATGATGTTGCGATAGTGGTTTCGTTTATGTTTATATGCATACATACGAACGCATATATGATGCTGGCAGTGGCTATCACCTGTACCATATCACCACAGGAAGCAATGCGATCCAACCGCTTCAGCACCACATTAGTTATCGCAAATACACAGCTAAATGGTAACGTCTCTTTAATAGCGTATTTACGAAATGAAGGGACGATAGACGTGCGACAGACAATATCACGTTCGCGCTGGCCACTCTGGCTCTGGTATGGATGGATACTGGCATGTCTGCTCCTGGCGGGCTGCGCAGATTCGAAGGCAAGTGGGCCGCCAGCGCAAGGAACAGAAACGCAGACCAAAAGTACCGTTAAGCCGATCCTGCCTGGCCAGGAAATCTGGAAGAACAACGTCTCATCGTATCTCTTTGGCACAAATGACTCAATAGAGTGGACGCCAAACAACATTGAGACGATGCCAACAATTCAGAGTATGATGAAGTCGGCTGGTATTCCCTTGATCCGCTCGTTCTTCTTCTCCACGATCTCAGATAAGGATATAGATCAGCGTATAGGGACCATCGAGAAGATCGGTGCGCAGTGCCTGGTGGTGCTACCCGATTATGATAATCAAGCCTTTAATGAGCACGTAGTGCGTTACCTGGGTTCGCGCTGTCTCATGTATGAGTTCGGTAATGAAGCCAACTACAACCACCATACTATGCAGGACTATATCGCTCAGTGGAATAAGCAGATACCACTCTTGCGCCAACTCAATTCAAAGGCCAAGTTTTTTGGTCCCACACTGAGTAATATCAATATTGAGACTAACAATGAAAAATCTTCGCCACGTTTTCTCTCAGCCTATCTTGCATCAATCAAATCCTCAAAGGTCTTGCCAGACGTCTTAAGCATCCACTGGTATCCCTGCTGGCAGAATACTGAGGCTGATTGCCTGGGAAAGGCGAGCGAGATTGGCTCCATAGTGACGCAGTTACGCCAGAATGTGCGCGCGAGCCTGGGGCAGGACTTGCCTATTGCCGTGACCGAGTGGAACTTTGATCCAAACGCTCCACCCCCGGCCTATGGAAACAAAACCGATTTCATTACCAAATTCACCAGGGATGCCCTCAACGCTATGATACAGGCCGGTGTGATTATGGCCTGCCAGTATGCCGCGGGCAGCTATACCGGCTATGGCGGCCTGGATATGTTTGATGTCATTACCGGTCAGCCTAAGCCACAGTTTCAGACCATCAAAGAGTTGATTCAGACATATAAGCAGGGTCCGACCGCCGGTGGCGGCAATGGGCTGCTGGTATCGCGTGGCAAGCCCGCCTTCTGCCAGAATAACGAGAATGCTGGTGGACCGCAGAGTATCAATGATGGGCAGTATGGCAACTGGGGCAAGTGGGATGCTACACAACAATCGCTGCCAACCTGGTGCGCGATCCACCTGGATAAGGGACCCAGTAAGCTGCTCTTTATCTGGGTGTGTGACTACCAGTTCGACTACATCAACGAGAATGGCGCGGGACCCGGCGCGTATACCATCGCCGTCTCGGACGATAGCACAGACGGCAAGGATGGTCACTGGAAGACGCTGGTCTCGGTCACCGGCAACGCCACACGTGTGCGTGAACACCTGCTGGACTTCAGTGGTGAGAGCTGGGTCAAAATGACCGTAACTCAACTCTCGGCGAAACCACTGCGTGGCGACTTCGCCATTGACGAACTGGAGGCCTACGACGTCTCACAGAACGCAGACGACAGCTACTTCTTCTCTGGCGACTCGATTACCGCCATGGCCTATAACCGCTATCCAGAAGACCAGCCCTCGTTTGCCGAGGACGTCCACAAGGCTTTCCCACAGCGTTTTCCCGCAATGCTCGACGCGGGCCTGGGCGGCTGGAATTCGCAAGGGGCGGTTGAGCATATCGACAAATGGCTTCAGCTCAACCCCGATATCCACTACTGGCTATTGCAATGGGGGACAAATGACGCGCTGGGCCAGGTCCCGCCCGAGAAATACGAAGCCAACATCCGCCAGCTCGTCCAGAAAATCAAGCAAGCGGGCCATATACCGATACTGGCGCACATCCCCTCTATGAATCGCCCAGGAGGAGATAACACCGCCGTCAACACCTTAATCCAGAGCTATAACACGGCCCTCGACCGGGTCACAAAGGATGAAGGGCTGATCAGCGGCCCAGACCTGTACAAGCTCTTCTCACAGCACAAAGCGTACTTCTTGCCTGATGGCATCCACCCCACCGCCGTAGGCGCCATCGCCATGAACAATGCCTGGTTCGAGGCCGTACGCACCAAAATCTAGTTGTAGGGTCCATGCTGGCATGGACTCGCCTGGCGCGCAGGCTGACACCCTGGCGCTGGGAGATCGCTGCGCTCGGAGTCCATGCCAGCATGGACCCTACCCATGTTTGGTCTGGGTAAAGGGATGTGGTGAAAAAATGCCGCAGGCATTTTTTCACCACATCCCTTTACCTTAAGCGAGCCACGCAGTGGCGAGAAGTCTTGTTATTCAAAAAGTGGAGAGAATTCCAGCGTGTAGGAGGGATCTTGTAGCTCACGATACTTGACGACCTTGGCGGGCACGCCGCCGACGATGGCGAAAGGGGGGACATCGCGGGCAACGACCGCGCCTGCCATGACAACCGCACCTCGCCCGATAGTAACCCCCTGGAGAATGGTGCAGCGAAGGCCGAGCCAGGCGTGGTCCTCAATCACGATGGGTTTATAGATGTCGGGAAAGGCGGGATGGTTGAGTTCGTGACTCCCCGTCATGAGCCAGGTGCCAGAGCTGATGCTCACGTTATTGCCGATGATCAGCCCGCCCGTGGTGTAGAGCAGACAGCCGTGATTGATAATGGTATGGTGTCCAATGGAGACCTTGCTGCCGCCGCTACGCAGGCCGCCAAACATGATATGCTGGCCCAGCAAGAGATGCGCTCCAGGGCCGATGCGCCAGCCAAGCATGCGCCGGTACCAGGCCCGGCGCAGCGTATGCGAGGGAATGTGATTGATAAGATGATTGGTCGCGTAGCGCAGGGCGGCATTGAGAAAGCGTTTCATGAGGTATCCTCCAACTACACAATTTCACCGCCAGCCAGGCGACTCTCGTTGCGGCGTTTGCGTTGCAGGCGGCGCGAAGGTGTGGTCTCTTCCTTGCTGGTTGTGGGAAGCTGGATGGCACGCAGGCGTGGCAGCGTAGCCTCATCGAATTCAGTGACAAGCGTCTCAACGGCTATAGACTCCGTTAACAGTTCCTCCACGGCGGGCGCGCTTCGAGATTTGTGACGAATGGCCATCTGGAGCATGCGCAGATCCTCGGGCGGGATGGTGCGGAAGAGCAGCGCCACGGCCAGGTAGGTGCAGGCTCCCGCGGGTAAGAGCAGGTAGATAGTCTGGAAGCGCAAGAGCCAGAGAACGACGCCCATGATCACGCTCGCCAGAAAGGCCTTGCTGGCAACAACTAGGCTCTCAAATGAGAAGGCCTGACGTGGGATATAGCGAATGTTAATACAGAGGAGCAGAAACTCGGTCAGAGTTGTTGTGAGAGCTGCCCCAACATGCAGAAAGCGCGGAATGAGCACGAAATTAAGAGCCAGGTTGAAGACCAGGGCAATGGTGGCTGTGATAGTGATCTTCTTCTCCTGCCGTGTGCTGATAATCACGCTAACAATCACGGTATTGATGTACAGGAAAACTAACCCAGGGGCCAGGGCCTGAAGCGCCGGGATGGTATGTTGGAAATCTGGGTTATGGTAGAGAACGCCGATAATGGTGGGTGCGGCGACGATGAGGGCGGTGGTAATCGGCAGCACAAAGAACAGGAGAAAATTGAAGGATTTGGCGATAGCGATCTTAAGCTGCTCCTGTGAGACCAGGGTCAGATTGGCGTAGATGGGGGCCATGATGGGATTAATAATGAGTGAAGGCAGGAAGACCAGGGTATCAAAGAGGCGATAGCCCGCGCCATACCAGCCAACGACCGTTGTATTGGTAAAGAATTGGAGGAAGAGCGTATCTATGCGATAGTAGATGACTCCTATCGCGCCACTGACGATAAAGGGGATACTTGTGCGCAATAGCGAGCGGCTCGTGGCCCAGTCAAACCGGAAGCGCAGGCCTGCCTTGCGATAATAGCATAGCGCCTGCCAGAACGCGTTGACTGCTGAACTGACCAGTAATACCAGGGCCATCGTCTGCACGGTGCCACCTGTTTTGAGCACCAGGTAGCCAATCAGCGCGGCGAGTCCCTTCTCCAGAATTGTGCCGATGACCGGGAAGAGGACGTTGCCAAAGGCATAGTGCAGGGCGGCAAAGGTATTGCTGGTAGAGCCACTGAGCAGGGAGATGCCGCAGATCATGATGAGCTTGCTTTGTTCGTCATCATAGCCCACCAGGTGACAGAAGAGCAGGGCGAAGGCGTAAAGGATGAGCCAGAAGAGACTTTTCAGGAGCAGGCTATTGGAGAGATAGCTCAAGGCCTTGCTACGATCCTGAGCCACATCCCTGGTAATCTGCTGATTGAAGCCAAACTCCAGGGGGAAGCCGATGAGCATGACAAAGCTGAGCGCAAAATAGAGTTCACCAAATTTGAATGCCCCCAGGAAGCGTCCATAGGCAATGGTCAGCAGAAAGGTTGAGGTCCAGGTGATGGCCTGTCCTAAAAGAGAAATAGCGGTACTGCCCACCACTCTACGCAATTTGTCCATTGTTTACACCTTTTGTTTGAATGCGCCATGTAGCGCCCGTTGAAGTACCGTTGCCATATCACCAAACGCGGGAAGCGGATCGCGCCAATCCCAGACCGAGAAGGTAATCTTCTTGAGCAGGGAGCGGAGGTAGCAATCAAGAGAGAGATCGCCAAAGCGTATCTCCTGTATACCGGCGGGTATATCGGTGATGGCCCGCATCCAGCAGTAGTCGTAGTGTGGTTGCTGGGGTGTGGGTGACTCACCATGCAGAGCACTATAGTGAATAAAGGGAAAATCCAGGCCGCAGGCCATACAGAGTGTATGCCAGCCCCAGGGGCGCACATTGATATCGAGCACTTTATAGTCGCCCGAGCGGGGATCCTGCTTGAACTCGACCTCTACCATGCCGGTCACGCGCATATGGCGCACAATTTTTGCAGCCAGGTCGCTGAGTCCTGGAATCTCTATGGCCTCCACAAAACTACTGCCCAGGCCATAGTGAATGGGATACTGGCGTGTACGGCGCGCGGTCATGCTCAGGCGAATCTCACCGTCCTCACAGAAGGTCGCGACCGAGAACTGGCGCAGCCCATTACCCGGGATGATTTCCTGGAGCATGATCTCTTCAGGTGGAATAATCTGGGCGATGCGACGGTAGTGTGTGAAGAGCTCATCGCGCGTCGTCACTGGCAGGGCTTTTATACGGACGACATGTTGCAGATTAATCGAGACCGCCGGCTTGAGGATCACGGGGAAGAGAATGCCCATTTGATCCAGGTCCTCCTCTGAGGTTGGATACCAGGTCCTGGGCGCGGGCACGCCCACATCTTCCGCCATGCGATAGGTCAGGCGTTTATCATGTGCCCAGCGAATCACGTTCCAGTCCTGGGTGGCCAGGAGATAGAAGCGCGAGAGCTCATGCGTATGGCGCGCAACAAATCCCACACAGGTATCGTCCGTGGGGAGAAGTATCCACTGATCAAGTTGTAGGTGTTTGCTGAGGCTGAGCAAAAAACTCAGAAATAATGGGCCATCCATGCGCTCCCCGTGCCACTTAATGCGTTGGGTTGTGTAGCGCGAGAACCAGGCGGAGCGAGGGACATTGTCCACGACATAGCATGGAATGCCCCTACGCCCCAGACTACGTACGATGCCCAGGGCTTTGAAATCACTACCAAGGACGATAACACCGGGTTTTGCTTGTGGTTCTGACATAGGTAACACCTTTGTTCCATTCCAGGAGGGATGATGGTCTAGCCAGAGAGGCTAGGCCACCATCGCCGCATGTTTGGCAACCTGTTGCGCCGCGACACGCGCCCCAACCACGAAGCGACAGAGCGGCCCAAAGTTATAGTTGGCAGAGGCACCAACAAAGTGCAGGTTGGGAACGGACGACTCAAACCAGCGATTCAAAAGCGGATGACCCTGCTGCTGTTGCACCTGGTTGCGTAGCTCCTGATCCAGGTATGTCAGTTTTTGGACATTGGTCTGGTAGCCAGTTCCAAGGATGATATGATCAACTTCGCGTGTGCTGCCAT
This sequence comes from Ktedonobacter sp. SOSP1-52, assembly GCF_016587395.1. Taxonomy (NCBI): domain Bacteria; kingdom Bacillati; phylum Chloroflexota; class Ktedonobacteria; order Ktedonobacterales; family Ktedonobacteraceae; genus Ktedonobacter; species Ktedonobacter sp. SOSP1-52. Next base: position 1,856,965 of record NZ_BNJH01000002.1, on the reverse strand, counting down.
CGCTCAGGCGCAGGTGAGCATACCCCCCCTGTTCATGGGCCTCGGTCACAGTGGTGAGAGGCGTAAGCGTAACATGCCCTTCTACACGCGGGCGTAACCAGCGTGATCCAGACGGGCGGACCGCGCGTTGGTCGAGGGAACGTCGAGTCTCCTCAGAGAAAAGGCGGAAGAGCAGCGGATTCGCCACAAGCCAGTTGACGCCTGGAGGACCAACATCACTGGGTGGGTAGAAGATGCGTTTCAGTGGTCCGGTAAGGTAATAGAGGCGACGATCAATCCAATTGATGGGACCGCGCGCGATGACCTCCACGGAGGCCGCACCAGCCTCGTGGAGCAGCGCGGCTGACTCCAGCGCGCTCTGACCACTACCAATGACCACCATATGCTTATCGCGGAACTGGCTATGTTCGTGATGCTCCTGGCTATGGCTTGCCAGCTCATGCGGCAGGCCAGCGATGACTTCGGGAATGTGTGCGAAGGGCGCGACACCCGTCGCCAGTGTAACCGTGCTCGCCTGCATCTCGCGCCCGTCGGCCAGCTCCAGGCGGAACGCCTTGCCATCGCGGGCGACCCGGCTGATATAGGTCGGGTCTACCTCGGGGAGCAACTGCTGCTGGAACCAGTGTCCATAATTCAGAAACGTTTTGAGCGCAACTGGTTCCTGCTTACCTAAGCCGATACTTTGCCCATAGCGGGGCAGGCTATAGGCCCGCGCTGGATCGGAGATATTCAGCGCACTCCAGGAAGATTTTAAGTACATCTGGGGTGACATCTGCTCCCAGAATTCCATGGTCTTCCCAAAAATGTGCGTGGGAAGGCCGCTGGCCTTGAGATGGGCCGCGGCTGAGAGTCCATAGGGACCCGCGCCAATAACGACATGTGCATCCTGCGCCACGTCAACCTACCTTTCAAAAGCAACCAGTGAAACTCTATTCGTGTATGTGTATTGTGCAAAAAAAGACCAAAAAAACTTTTTATCGACTCGACCTCGCATCACTCCCGGCTCTTTCCTGCCAGACATATTCTTGACTATCCTGCTTTGCTTGCTATAGCAGAAGATACAGCGTAAACGTAGCAATAGGATGTTGGCACCGGTAGATAAGTAGTGTTTTTTTATGGAGGAAAGGTGAGGTTGTGTGGTAGAGGTAAATGCGGTCGTGATGCGTGCTGAATAGAGGCGGTTGGAGAGCATACGAAGCCAGGGCGCGCGGTTGCGTAGTGAGCGGCGATACAACCTGGTAGCAGGCGGGAAAATTGGTTATTTGAGCACGTGAATAGAACCGAGAAAGGGATTTGATAACCTGCTCTTCACACCAAAAAGCACCGAATATGCGCATGCGAAAGGTAAGCTACGTGGTAGTGTTTAAATTCAGGAGGAGCGAACTCTCATGCGGCGTACTTTGGAAGCCATCTTTCGCAGAATCTGGTCTCTATGCATATTGCTTATTCTCTTGCCACTGATAGGGGTTGGTATCGCGTATCTCTTGCCGCGTTCGTACTCCTCATCGGCGACGATCTGGGCCTTGCATCGCTATACAGTAGTCGGTTCAACTGGTCCTGAGAGTAACCTGGATGCGACTCCGTCGCAGACACAAACGAATGCCTTGCTGGAGTTGCTCCATACACGCCAGTTTGCGCTCAACGTGGCCCGTAATACGGGTTTAGATCAAGAATTGAGTAGCTCACTGGCCTATAAGGTCAACAACGTGTTGCGGCCTGGTGATGTTGAGGATGCTGTGGTGAGTGAGGTATCCAGCAAAATAGTCGTCACACCCGATGGCTACAACCTGCTCTCGATCAGCTATGCCAACGGAAATCCCCAGATTGCGCAGCGGATCGTCCAGAACGTGATTACCGAATATTCTGGTCAGAGCACGAATCTCTCTCTCTACGATGGGCAGCGTTTGCTGGACTCATACCAAAAAGAGTTGACCAAGGCGAAGCAAGGGTATAATGATGCGGTTGTGGCAGAGGCAGGGTATCTCAAGGGTCACCCAGAGGCCTTGCGTACAGATGCCCCCTACGATCCAAATTACGCGCATTTACACGCTAACACGCAGCAGGCGCAGACCTCTTTTCAGAACATCCAAACATCAATAGATAATTTGCGCCAGCAGCTCGCGAGCCTGGGCCAGGGGGCAAACGATCTCTTTAAAGTCATCGATTCTACTTCCGATGCCAAACCCGTTGCACGCATGAAATCCATCTTGCTCTGCGCGGGCGTCGGTCTTGGGTGTGCAGTAGCCGCGATTGTATTATATCTCGTGATTGCAGTCCGTCGAGATCGTGCTGTCTATACAGCCTCACAGATTCAACTCGTGACCTCACTGCCCATCCTGATGCAGGCTCCATACATCAAAGAAAGCACCAACATTCTGAGCATAGAGTAAAGAAAGATGATGTTGCTGTACCTGGGCAGCCTGCGGCTGCCCAGGTACAGCAACATCATCTATGAATACATCTGAAGTTAGTTAAGAAGAACAGGCGAGCAGCGAAAAAGAAACGCGGGAGCATATGAAAAAAATGGAGATGCAGAACGTCGAACAGGGAAGCGCCAACAAACCTGAGAGGGAGCAGAAATTTTTGGAAGACCTCGACCACTTAAAAACAGAGAAGCTCATGGTCGTTGACGCCAGGAAGGAAGAGGCGCGTACTGAAGAGAAGCATGTGACCCCGAAACAACTGAGCGCCCGACCGGCCAAAGCGGCCGCGCAACGTAATTTGAGCAAGCGCGAGCTGGCGGAACAACGTCGCGAGATCGCGAACCTGCATATGTTGAAGGAGCGTTGTCGCCAGTTGTGCCTCTCGCTTTTCTTTCGTCGTGACACTACGGTGAGCAGTATTGGTTTTACCAGTTCGATCCCAGGTGAAGGCAAGTCATATCTTGCCAGCATGACGGCCCTGGCTCTGGCGCAAGATATTCATGTTCCCGTGACGCTGGTGGAGTGTAACTGGGAGCATCCTAGCTTGCACGAGGTGTTTGAATGTGCATCGACGCCAGGACTGGCTGAGTGGTTGCGTGGCGAATGTGATGAGCACGAGATGCGGCGCCATATCACGCAAAACCTGACGGTGATACCAGCAGGTCGCGGGAGCCAGGATGCCGTCCGCCTCTTGCAGCAGATGCGCAAGGACGATCTGAAATCGCTCTTCTCTGCCCTGGGTGAGCAATACTTTATTCTTGATCTGCCACCTGTGGTAAGTACGGGCTATGGTGCGCTAGCCGCCTCTCTGGCCGACACCCTGTTTATGGTCGTACGCTCAGGTGTGACTACTGACCGTATGATTGCTGAGACCTGCGAGCAATTGAAAGATGTCTCCTTGCAGGGCATCATTATGAACCAGGAGCAGAGTCATGTCCCGAACTGGATTCGCCAGCTCATGTAGGAGGACTCTATGAAAGATATACTTGGACTCCTGGGCTTCTTTTTTTTGATCGGCCTGCTGGCACAACAACATACCACGCGCACAAAATGGATCCTGGGCGTGGGTATTGTTGTTCTGCTACTGTATATGGCCCTGACTAAATGAGCAAGTGAGTTGAGGCGCGCATGGATATACGGCTCAAGTCGAAATCAACAGTAACCAGTGGCGGCCTGGGCGTGGAGACCGTTGCCTCGTCCCAGCAGGAACGAGCACGGAGCGAGCGCCGCCTCTTTATACGCGTGAGTATTGGAGTGTTGATTCTGGCCCCGGTGTTGATCCTGATAGGAGTCTTGAGCAGCTTCAGCCTCATGCTGGGCCTTATGCTGGTGATTGGTGTTCTGGTGGTGGTCGCGCGAAGGCCAATTCTTGGCTTCTATATGATCGCCTGTTGCGCGGTCGTGTTTGAACAATTTTCACTCTCGACCCCAATTCTGACGGACTCATTGCCTATCTACGCTTGGCCGCCTGCGCTGGCAGGATTGATAGAGCGCCCCATTGGCTTCTTCATGCTCTACATACTTGCGGTGATCGTCATCAAGCGCTGGCTGACGCGCCAACAGCCTTTGCTCAGAGGGGGCGCGATGAAGGGGCCACTGGCCTTTTTTCTGCTCTGTGTGGGCTGGGCGCTGGTCCATGGCTTGACGAGCGGCGGTATTATCAAAATCATCGTCATTGAGATCCGCCCCTTCTGGTATCTCTTCATGTGTTATGTGCTGGCCTATAATCTGCTTACGGAGAAGAGACAGATCCGCAATTTTCTCTGGTTCCTTATTCTCTGTTCCGCGCTCAAGTCCCTACAGGGCGTCTATGTTGTGCTGGGGCCGCTGCATGGTGATATGAAGGCTCAGCACGATATTCTGGGACACGAGGTGTCTTTTTTCTTTGTCATGGTGTTACTGGTACTGATCGCCTTTTTCTTGCAGTACCGAGATAAAGCCCAGATGTGGGTGATCTTCTTGACGCTCCCCACCCTGCTCTATTCTCTGGAGGCCAACCAGCGCCGCACCGACTATGTGGCCTTAATTATCGGCGTTGGTATCGTATGGGTACTTACCATCGTGATAAATCCGCAGCGCCGCAAGCGCCTGTTGATCATTCTCTGTACCTGTGGCGTGCTGGGTGCAGGCTATGTCTTTGGCTTCGCGCATAGCGGAGGTGTGATTGGTGAACCAGCGCGCGCTATCTATTCGGTGTTTCATCCCGAGGGCGCAGACGCCAGTTCAAACGCCTATCGTGATGTCGAGGATTTCGATTTGCTCTATACCGTCAAAGAGAATCCACTAGGGATGGGCTTTGGCAAGAAATTTCTCCAGCCCCTGCCTCTGGCACAACTCGCCACCGATGACCCCACTGCAGGCGGTAATCCCTACGAGTATATCCCCCATAACACCATCTACTGGATCTGGATGCGTATGGGCTATATCGGGTATTTCGCGCTCTGGTTCCTGTTTGGCTCGCTCATCATCCGTGGCTGCATTATTGTGAAGCAACTGAAGGATCGCTATCTCCAGATGATAGGCATGATCCTGGTGGGAGCCATCTTTATGGAAGTGGCCGTGGCCTTTAGCGATTATCAGCTCTACTTCTTTAGGAACGTGATCTTCCTGGGCCTGATGATGGGAATGTTGCTGAAGTTGCCCGAAATCGAAGCAAAAGAGGAGCAAGAGAAGCGTGAAGATCCTGATCATAAGCTCGTACCTGCCCGCACCCCTGTGGGGAGCCAGCGCGCGTAGCTATTATTTGCTGCATGCATTGGCCAGACACCACGAGGTACGTCTCCTGGCCCTGGCAAGCCCGGAAGAGGTCCAGGCCAGCACTCAGCTTCCCCTGGTACAAGAACTGAACGGGCGTGTGACCGTGTTGCCATTTCAGTCAGGGGGCGCGAAGCGTCGGCAGCAGATAGAGGCCCTCCTACGGGGAAAATCCTACTGGCTGGAGGCCTGTATTCTCCCCGAGGTGCAGGACGCTATCGATGCACTCTATGCGCAAGAGCCCTTTGAGGCCGTCCTATATGAGGGGCTCTTTGTGGCGGGCTATCGCTTGCCGCCCGGGGTCAAAATAGTGCTTGATCAACATAATATCGAGCAAGAGCTCCTGTGGCGCACCTACCAGAATGAGAAGGAACCTGTGCGCAAAATCTATAACTGGTTGGAGTACAGGGTTCTCAAGCGTGGCGAGCTTGAACGTTGTCAGCAGGCTGACCTGGTGCTGACCACGAGTGGGCGTGAGCAGGAGTGGTTGCAGACGAGGCTCCCTGGTCAGCAGGTAGTTGTCGTTCCTAACGGCGTAGACCTGGAGCGCTTTCAAGTAGACTCCGCTCGGCAGGAACAGGCGGGCCGAATTATCTTCACGGGAACCATGGATTACTATCCTAATAGCGCGGCTGTGCTGTCCTTTGCGCGCGACTACTGGCCGCATATTCACCGGCAGATACCAGGCGCGACCTGGCAGATTGTAGGGCGCAATCCACCACCAGAGGTAGAACGCTTGGGGGCGCTGCCCGGCGTGGTCGTGACTGGCTCTGTGCCAGATGTCCGGCCCTATCTCGCGGAGGCCGAGGTCGCGATTGTTCCGCTGAGTGTAGGCAGTGGCACGCGCCTGAAGATCCTGGAAGCCCTGGCGATGCAGAAGGCGGTGGTCTCGACAAGTATTGGTTGCGAGGGACTGGAGCTTGAGGCAAATACACACCTCCTGGTCGCCGAGGAACCTGGCGCCTTTGTAGAGGCGGTGGTCTCACTCTTACATGACGCGGAGAAGCGTGCGCGCCTGGGGAGTGCGGGCAGAGTACTGGTCGAGCAACGCTATGGCTGGGGATACTGTGGCGAACTGCTGACCCGGGCGGTGAGCGCACTAACAGGAGATACGGTCTCTAGCCCGGTAGGGACCAGCTTTAGCGCGTCCGAAGGCGATTAATCGCACTTCGGCGCTAGCCAAAAACGCTTACGTTTCGCCATCGTGAGATATGTACGTTCTCCAGGCCAAAATCGGCTTACGCCGCACTGCCATAAATGGCGTTCGGACGCGCTAAAGCTGGTCCCTACGAAAATTTGCAAAGTTTATAAGCGCATGTCGAGATGTGTTTTTGCAGAGAAAGTGGGTATGTCTATGTTGCTTATTGTTTGGTTGCGCTGGCTGCTCGCAGGAGGAGAACTCCTCTTCTTGCTGCCGATCGCCTACCTGTGCCTGGTCTGCCTGGCGGCGTTGCTGGAGGCCAGGCGTCGCGCGCGCCAGGAGGCGAATGTGACAGAGCAGGCTGGCGCGAGCCGCTTTGCTTTATTAGTACCTGCGCATGACGAAGAAGTGACGCTCCCCGGCTTGCTGAAAAGCTTGCAGGGCCTGACCTATGCGCGCGAGCACTACCGAATCTATATTGTCGCGGACAACAGCCATGACCGCACGGCGGAGATCGCGCGTTCCAGCGAGAACGTGCGCGTCTACGAGCGTTTTGACACAGAGAAGCGTGGCAAAGGCTATGCGCTCCACTGGCTGCTCGGGCGTATCGAAACTGAAGCTGACGACGCAGAGTGGGCGGATGCCTACGTTATTCTGGATGCGGACTCTATTGTCGAGCCGGGCTTTCTGGCGGCGCTCGACCGCGAACTGGCTGCGGGGGCCGTGGCGCTCCAGATGCATAACACCGTCTTAAATGGCTCTGATTCGCCCAGCACCGTGTTACGCTGGCTGGCCCTGACACTGGTCAATCACGTGCGGCAACTGGGGCGCAATGCCCTGGGAAGCAGCGCGACCCTGACCGGGAATGGTATGTGCCTGCGCCGCACGTTACTGCAACGCCATCCCTGGCAATCCTTCTCTGTGACGGAGGATTACCAGTATTACCTTCAGTTAGTAGAGCATGGTGAGCGGGTGCGCTATGTCCCCGAGGCGGTTGTACGCTCACATATGCCGACCTCCTTTGAGCAGATGCGCACACAGGATATTCGCTGGGAGAGTGGCGCACCCGAGCAACCAGGCTGGAAGACTGCGCTCCGCCTGCTCCAACTCGCAGCGCGTGAGCGCGACTGGGTACGCCTGGAGACGGCCTTTGAGTTCCTGACGCCTCCGCTCTCCCTGATGGTGGGAGGAAGTGTCCTGTTATTCCTACTGAGTTGCGTCCTGTACTCCTGGTTCACTCTGGGACTGGCCTGCGTCCTACTGCTTGGGCTGGCCTGTTACCTGGGAACCGGGCTGTACTTTATGCGGCCAACGCGAGAAACCTATCAGGCACTCTGGCATGCGCCCCGTTTTATGCTCTGGAAATTGTGGGTGTACCTGGTGGTACGGCGGAGCAAGCAGCATAGCGCTGAGTGGGTGCGGACCAGCAGGAGTTCCGTGGCGCTCGGTCATAGTGAAGAGGGAGGACAGGTATGAGCGCGGTCCGTGTCGGCGCGGTCACCTTTGACTGGTATCCATTTGATCCCCTGGTACGCCGCATCTCTGAGGCCGCCGTGGATGGGGGCGATGACGTAGATGTCATCTGCCTACGGCAAGAGAGCGAGCAGAAATCTGAGGTCTACAACGGGGTGTGTATCTTCCGCCTGCCCATGAACCGGGGCTTTGGGCAATCGCTGCCGCTGACGCTCTTAAGCTGGGCCTGGTTTACGCTCATAGCGGGCTGGGTCCTGACCTTGAGGCATCTCAGGCGTCGCTATGATGTCATCCATGTGCATAATATCCCTGATTTTCTCGTCTTCTCGGCCCTTATCCCGCGCTTATTAGGCGCGAAAGTGATCCTGCATATTCAGGATACGGCTCCCGAACTGATGGTCGCCAAGGCCAGTGGGCGCAAAGGTGCGTTGATCTTTCGCCTAGCCTGCTGGCAGGAGCGTATCTCCTGTGCCTTTGCGCACAGCGTTGTCACCGTCGGCTGGCCCTTTGAAGAACTTCTGCTCCAGCGAGGCGTGCCTCAAGAGAAGATCACCATCATCCTGAATAGTGCCGATCCCAAGCTCTTTCCCGAGGAGCGGCGATGTACTCCTCCCTATACCGTCGCTGAGCGGACCGGGCAGGCGGAGACAACTCCCTTCATCATCATGTATCACGGGACGTTGGCCGAGCGCAATGGCATGGATATAGCTATCCGGGCGCTGGCCCAGGCCCGGCAGACAGTTCCACAGTTGCGCCTGGACATCAAGGGGCGGGGCGAGCACCTGGCATACCTCAAACAGCTTGCGCAGGAGTTGGGGGTGCAGGAGCATGTCGTATTTACGGATCCCTGCGCTATGGAGGAACTGGTCGACTTCCTGCTTCAGGGAGATGTTGGCATCATCCCATATCGCTGCAATGGCTTCTCTGAGCTTGTGCTCCCCACCAAGGCCTATGAGTATGCCTGGATGCAGCGCCCCATGCTTGCCTCAGACACAAAGGCCATCCGCTCGATGTTTGGGAGTGAGTCCCTGATCCTATGCGATCCCGAGCGCGTTGAGAGCTTCGCCCAGGCTATGATCGACCTCTATCGACAACCAGAGCTACGCGAGCGCCTGGTCACGAACGCGCTGGAGGATTACACACCCTACCGCTGGGACGCCATGGCCCAACGCTACCGCCAACTCCTGCGTACCTTGAGTGGGAAGAGTTCTCCCAAGGGGGCTACTAAAGAAGTAGAAGTGGCAATAAGCCAACATTAGTAGGGTCACATAAAATAGATGTGGTTCGTTGGAGCTGGCATTCGCCAGCTCCAACGAACCACATCTATTTATACACTACCCACTTCGAGGATGCGCAGAAAGAAATCCTGGATGGTCACAGAATCGATGTCGCCGCTGATGGAGAGCGCCGCCTGGTGTCCCGAGGGCCAGCATGCAAAGCGGAGCAGAGGCGTAGTCAGATCTTCTACCTGCTGTATAATCTCGCTGCGCGTCTCGAATTGGGCCGAGCGCGAGGTGCCCAGGCCAGTGGGCAGATGTAGGTAGTGCGTGTAGGAGGCGCGCTCCTCCTCGGAGGCGCGCAGAGCGGCGTAGCCTTGCTCATGTAGGAAGGCCAGGACCGCCTCGGGGGTCTCAGGCGAAACACCAATAGCTGGACATTGTGAGGCTTCGAGCGTAAAGGTGTGTGCCTCCACGCTGATCTCGTGTTCGTTCCAGGTGGTTGTGGGCTGCTCGACGAGCTGGACGTGGCGCGCGAGAATGGTCGCGCGTTCGGTGCAATCGGCCATGACCTGCCAGGTGCCGGGCGCGAACTGCTGAAGCGTGAAGGTGAAGTGAGCGCGCTCCTTCCACCAGCGGGCGATCTCGTCCAGGCGCGTGATCCAGACGGGGTGAGGCTGGCTGGTCGCAGTCCGCAGCAGGATGGCGAGGGCCTGGCGACAGAGTACTCCCCGCTCGGGATGCAGGTTGAGCACATACGCGCCCTCAAGCTCATACACACGCTGCATTACCAGGCTCCAGAGCTTGCCCACCTCCTCGCCCGAGGTAATGCGCAAGCGATCAAAGAGCATCTCATCATCGGGAATGCTGGTCGGAATACGCAGAAGCGTATCCTCAAAGTGCGGACGCAGGGCATAGGCTGCGCAGGGCAGGGCGCGGTAGAGCGCCAGTGATTTCTGATAGCCGTCGAGAATTGTTGGGGTGAGCGAGGCCTGGTCAACAACGTCATGTAGCACGGCTTCATTGCTCTCATAGGCGAAGCCCAGGTCTGTGAAGACCTGAACTGAGTCCTCGCTCCAGCCCAGGTAGGGATTGCGAAAGCCCTGAAACGGCATTTTTACCTGCTGAAAGGTTGCGATAGCGCGACTGGTTTGCGTATACTGTGCATCCTTGCTCAACTGGCGATAATCGTTGTGGACATAGCCGTGGATGCCGATCTCGGCCCCTGCCTGTTCGATGTCTGCCAGCAGGCGTGGATGGCGCTGTAAGACCACGGCGGGAATAAAGAAGGTTGGTGCAGCCTGATAGGGTTTAAGCTCATGAATGAGCGTCTCCAGCGAGCGGCGATTGCGTGTCTCGCTGAAGCCAAAGCGGGAGAAGACGGTCCAGAGGCGGCGCGCGAAGTTGCGCGGTCCCTTGGTCTTGATGGAGAAGGAGACCAGGTTCAAGAGAAACCTCCCATGTCGTAGAAGAGAATGGGCCGGCCAGGCCGGCGACAGCATCTGCACGAGGGCACAAAAGAATGCTCCATCGCGAGCACGTTACTCTAGCAAGCAAGCAGGAGAAAGAACGCGGCTGCCATGAACATGGGAGTGGGGTATTTATTTGTAGTATCTGTATTATAACATACGCATGGGCTTATGTGAAATGGGGTATGAATGAGTGTTGAGGTAGACTTCGAGCATCAGCCCGAAGTCTACCTCAACACTCATTCATATATCATACAATAGGGGCAAGCTGGTCTTGAAAAATCCGGTAACCATCGTGAGTGATCACACCTTCCAGGAGGAGATCATCATTGATGCGATAGCCTTCGGGATGAGGCTTAATATTGTCGAGGTGGGCGAAGAGCCAGCCGGCGGGTGAGAGCCACTGCTGAAAGTTGTCGAGGGCATGGCGCTGATTGAGGCCATAGGCATAGAGGATCTCGGCTTTCTGCTTGCCGTCATCGATCCATAATTCGGCAATATAGAGGACATAGACGGTAGTTTCAGGATCCATGGTTTTGCTCCTCCTGAGGAACGAGGCAGGAACGCACTACGCTGCTCTAAGAATAGTATGCCATAGAAAAAGCAATAAAAACAGCTCAAAGCCAACTTTTTCCAGGCTTGAGCGCTCCCACCGAGACTCTACCTGCTACATAGAAACACGTCTCGCTTGCAGACCAGGGAGACACCTGGTCTGCAAGCGAGACTCTTTCAGCAGGAGTCGCTGATCTATTTTAGATTTTAGATTTTAGATTTTAGACCAGGTGGAAGCGCTGGCTTGCCTGATGTGAGGCGGGGAGCGACCCGCTGGCGTCTATGCCGAGATGCCTGGCTGTACTGCGCACAATATCATTGGCCAGGTGTTCAAGGAGCGCGGCGTTATCACGCTGTGAGAGCTGGATATGTCTGGAGCGTAGGAGCGCGAGCGGATCCCTCTGCCGTCTCCAGGCCAGCAAGAAGCGCAAGAGGCACACAAGAAAGAGACATAAGGCCGGAATATAGATGAGTAAGCTTAGCAGGTCAAAGAGTCCAGTGAGTAACCAGTTGGAGAGAAAACTATTGGAAGGTGAAGGGCTTACGAGGGCGCTTAGCCAGGAGGATTGAGCGAAGAGAGTTACGAAAGAGGGGGCGCAAAAAGGCGCGATAATGACAAAAAGCGTTAGAGCGACAAAGGCCAGGCAACGGAACAGGCTTACCGGTAAATGCAGCGTGGTTGTGCGCGAGATATAGAGATGTTCCGCCAGCGAGGTAAGAGAGAGGAAGACCGAGGCGTCCTGGCGTTGAAGTTGAATATACGCTGGCTGTCCTGACTGCCCATGCATGCAGGCCACCTGGATGTCATCGAGATTGCGATGCCTGGCCTCTTCCTCCAGCAGCGTATAGACCCTGCCTGCCTCCATGTGATGTCCAGTCTGACTGGTCAGGAACCACGAGTGATGGGTAATAATGCTGCCATGCCCGGCGAGCACGGGACGAAGCTGAAGCTTCTGCAGTCGTTTGTGAGGCATCGGCCTGGGCTGGGGATCAGGTTGTGGCAGGGGCGCGACAGTCTTCCTGGCCACGATTCCCGGTATATTAGAAACGATGAGCATGGGATCGGAGACCGGTAGCGCAAGAGCATCCTCCTCGTCCTCGGACTTTGAGAGCATGGAGGGGAGTGGCGTCTGTGGTATCTCGGTAAAACGCGCGAGCTTGGTAAAGGACCCCGTCCCTTTACGCCGGGTGGGCATTTGTGCCCCACATTGGAGACAGGTCGTGGCCTGCTCAAAGTTGGCTACAAAGCAGTGGGGGCAGATGGATGGCATGCGTGATCCTCCTCTTCTACATTGCACATAGATGTGTCCCTGATTGGTTGCATGAGCAATACTATATCTATTCAGGCGACATTGTACATTTATGGATATAGCATGTCAATTATAGCTTGTATAGCCATTCAACCCATTTTTCATGTATTTGTAATGGAGCAAGCAAGATAGCATAAAACAGGGTCTGAGTAAGGGAGGTGCGAAGCGTATTATGAAGATTTATTCATAATATGAAAAGCAGGCAACGAAGAGGAGAAGCGAAAGGGCAGCGTATACAAGCTTGATTATTATCAATATAGTAGCCATAGAACAGATTTACACATTGTAACACTCTCCGTGCGCTTACAGGAGGATTAGTTACGACAAAAACATAACACTGAGATGAAGCAGGGGGAAAAGTGGCAAAAAAAAAGACCTCATATGAGGCCTTTGCAGAAGTGCCGAAGGGGGGACTCGAACCCCCATGCCAATTAAGGCACAACGCCCTGAACGTTGCGTGTCTACCAATTTCACCACTTCGGCGGAAGTGATCTGTTCACTTGGAACGAGATCTATAATACAGGATTAAGCCCTCCTCTGTCAAGCCCTTGCATAAGGCAATTTAAAAGTTTGGCAAATGCTCTCCAGCCTCTACAAGGAGGGCGACAAATCTTCAGTCTATCCTCGCCTAGAAAAACCCAAGGGAAAGATGTGTGTGCCTGGTTGATGGGCAAAGCCCATCAACCAGGCACACACATCTTTCCCTTGAGCGCCGCAGGCGCGAAAAGCCAAAACGCAGATGCGGCACATAGTTTAAGAAACTATGTGCCGCATTCGTCTCCATGGTATGGGTGCCGAAGGGGGGACTCGAACCCCCATGCCAATTAAGGCACAACGCCCTGAACGTTGCGTGTCTACCAATTTCACCACTTCGGCGGAAGTGATCCGTTTACTCGGGACGAGATTTATAATACAGGATTGAGGTTCGCCTGTCAAGAGTTTTCCCAGCCATTTTTCAGGGCTTCGCCTTAAAAAGCAGTTCAGTTGACCGTTACCCACTTTGGGGGCCTTTTCCACCTGGTTGGCTGGTTCAGTATCCCATCCAGTGGCCTCAGCTTTCGTGCTATAATAACAGAGATTGTTCCAACTGGTTGCTTGGTATGCCTGAGTTCTCCTTCCTGCATGAGAAGAAGTGGGGGCCAGGGTGAGGAGGAGTGCGCCCTTTGCGGTTACGTCGAGAGATAAGTGCTGTAACGGCAGAGATGTTCAAGGCGTGTCAGTGCAGAGAGGCGCAGCAAACAGAAGGAGGTTGAGATGCAGGAGACAAGGACTGCCCCCGCGCGAGCGGCCATCGATATCGGGAGTAATACACTCCAACTACTGATCGCGAGGTGCCAGGGCGATTCTCTGGACATCCTGGTGGATGAGGAAGAGATGGTGCGCCTGGGAAAGGATGTCAATGCGCATGGAGAGATCTCCCCGCAGAAGCGCGAGGAGGTCATTGATATTCTCCAGCGCTATAAAGCTCTGGCGGTTGAGCACCAGGTAGAGTCTATCTTCGTGGTCGCGACCGAGGCGACGCGCAAAGCACACAATAGCCAGCAATTCCTGAACGCTATAGAGCGAGCGGTTGGCGTCAAGACGCAGGTGATCGGCGGCGAGGTGGAGGCGATGTTGACCTTCTATGGTGCAAGCTACGAGTATTATCGCCAACAAGGGGCACCCGATCCTCTTGTCGTTATGGACCTGGGTGGTGGAAGCACCGAACTAATTAACGCGCAGCGCGGGAAAGTAAAATGGCTGACCTCTGTTCCCGTTGGTTCTGGCTGGCTGCATGATCGCTATATGCCTTCGGACCCACCAACTGAGGACGAGCGCGATCTTGCGCAGGTGTTTCTCAAGGCATACATGGATGGAACACGCCTCAAAAGCAGGCCCGAGGCGCTCATTATCACAGGTGGTAGCGCGAAGGCCCTCTTAAAGATGGCCCGCGCCGCCTTAGAGCTTGGGAACGAGGTGCAGCGCCTCTCCTTTATGGACGTTGTGCGTTGTGATGGATTGCTCAGTTCGTTAACAGCAGGAGAAGTCGCCCGGCGCTATGGCATAGACGAGAAGCGCGCGGCAGTCTTACCCGCAGGAGCGACGATTATTCAGGCCGTGATGACACGCTTGCAGCTATGCGAAGTTCGCATAAGCACGCATGGTATTCGTGAGGGCGTTCTCCTGGCCTATGCGCGGTATGGCGATGATTGGCTGGCGACGTTGGAGTCGCATGGGGAGAGCGCGGGCAGCAAGAAGTCGACCAGCACAGGGGCGGAGATGGTCACGGAGACCTTCGCTGAGACGGGCAGGCGGCTCTTGAGTGAAGGGGCTCGCAAGATGGGCGAGTGGCGCGCGGAAGTATTGAAGAATGAGGATGTGGAGGCTGTGCATAAGATGCGCGTGGCATCAAGGCGCCTGCGTGCAGTGCTGGATGCCTACGAGGATATCTGCGAGCCGAAAGCCTTTAAAAAGGTCTATAGCTGGACCAGAGAACTGGCGGATATGCTCGGCCAGGCCCGCGATACCGATGTCATGATCCAGAACTTGCAGCAGCGTGAGGAGGAGGCAGAGGCGGAAGAGAAAGAGGGCCTGAACTGGTTTATTGCGCGTCTACGCGTCTATCGCGACGAGCACCAGCTTGTGCTGGCGCGCTACCTAAAAAAATTAGATGAGCAGAAACTTTTGCGCCTGATCGATGCCTGTCTGCCGAAGGAGGGAAAGCGCCATGGCTAAAGCGAGAGCTATTCACGGTTTGCAGCCTCAGGCCACGACAGGCGAGAACGCGCGCAAGATCATCGAGACGCGCCTGGACGAACTGTATCAATGGGAAAAGTATGTGGGTGAAGCCTATCGTTCGCGCGAACTGCACGACATGCGCATCGCAGCCAAACGTCTGCGCTATACACTGGAACTGTTTGCCGACACCTTGCCGCCCGCATGTGCAGTGCTGGTCAAAGATGTGGAGCAGATACAGGGGGAGTTAGGGGAGCTACACGACAATGATGTCATGGTTGCATTGCTGCGCTTATGTCTGGGAAGTGTGGGTGGTGGGAATCCTTATCAGACCGTGTTAACGCAGGCGCCGACGCTTGCTAGACAGAAGTCACAGGGGAAAATCGCGGTAGAACCGGGCCTGGTGGCACATATGACCGACCCGAAGATCGCACCTTCGGCGGAGGAGCGCCTGGGACTTGAGGTGCTCTTGCGAGCCTATGAAAAACAACGTGAACAATCTTATATGGCCTTTCGCGAGCATTGGCAACAGCTACAAGAGCGAGATTTTCGCCGCGAATTACTGTATGCTATACAGGGATAGGTTTCAGAAGAGTTACTGGTATCCGGCCTGATCTGTATAGAGTAGGAGCGTAACAAGCTGTGACGGCAAGGCTGTGTTATGGTTGTGGGGGATAACATGGTGCAGCGAGACAAAAGGAGTAACGGCATGACTTCTAGTTCAATCGAAGATTTGCGTTGGTGGCAGCAGGCACATCCGACCGAAGAAGAATTATTGCAGAGCGGAGGCTTGCTGGTTGAGGATTGGCCTCATGCACGCTACGTGGTGAGGCTCTCGCGCGCCTTATTTGAAGCGACGCGTCCCCTACACAAGCTGGATGAGCATGCATGGCTCTTGCTGGAGCGGGCAGCCTTCCTGCATAACGCAGGCATGATAGTCGAGGAGCGTCAGCACCACAAGCACTCTTATCGATTGATCAAGGCGACTCAGTTGCCAGGCTTTAGCGAGAGCGAGCGGCACGAAATTGCCTGTATCGCACGTTATCATCGTCGCGCGTTGCCCAGCAAAGAACACGAAGAGTTTGCCACCCTTAAGCCATCAGCACGCAAACTCGTCTCGACGCTCGCGGCGCTCCTGCGCGTAGCGGATGCGTTAGATCATAGTCATGATGGGCGTGTACTGGGCCTGGTGGCTGACGAAGAGGGGTGTACAAAAGATATCTGGACGATTGATCTCCGTGTACGCCCCCTGGCCGACCTTGATGAAGAAATTACCCATGCCTATGCCAAGGCCGACCTCTTCGAGAAGGTATTTAAGCGTAAGCTACGCTTAAAAGTGCATGCGCAAGAGCGTTAGTCGTGCCGAGTACTATTTTATTGCATGCTTGCCTCATGCCTCAGCCTGTGTTGTGAGCACAATGGCCGCGCCGCAAGTCTGGGTTGGATGAATCCAGACGAGTGGGTGAGGCTGCTCTTGCATTGCATAAATCACGCCGTGCGCATCGAGATAGCGCCTGGCGGCGGGAAGGTCTGCCACCGCCAGAGTGATGCGGCAGAGGCTCTCGCCATACCGTTGCAGGTGGGCGGCGAGTGCTCCCACTTCCGGGAGATGCCGTTGCTGGTTTGCTGGATCGATATTTGTTGGTAGCGGCATCGCCAACTCAAAGCTTTGCCCCGATGCGTTGTTTCCTCCTACCAGGGGGAAAGAGACTAGCAGCGCGTCCCATCCCTCATGCTCCCCACCGAATTGGATGGAGGGTTCTAGCCCATAAATGCGTTGAAAGCGTCGAGTGGCCTCTTCAAGATTCTCCACAACAAGCGTCGTGCTCAGGACCTTTAGCACACCTAATGGATGAGTTGGAGGGTGCTGCCAGCCAGCCAGGCGAAAGCGGCGCTCCTCGCCGGTGCTATCGTGCTGAATCAGGAAGGGATAGTGCTGGGTGAGATCTGGGCGCTCAACGTCTGTACGCTGCCAGCCTCGGCTGCGACCCTCGGCACTATTGAGTGCGCCAGCATTAGGACCATTTACGGAGACGCCCCGTGCCCTCATGGCCTGGCTATCGGCCTCGATATCGTCTGAGCCAAGAACACAATTGAGGTATCCCTCGCCCTTCGCCAGCCGGTCGAGCATGCTCTGTTGTGCCTCTGCCGCCTCCTCAACCGAAATCAGCTCCAGGTAGGTATCTCCAATAACGATAATGCGGTTGGCTGTGCCCCCAAAGGGATGGCGTCCACCGCCGCTGGCAAGCAGCCCCAGGTTCTGCTCAAAGGTTTGTGTAGCCTTCTCAAGGTCATTGACGCCGATAATGATATGGTCAATCCCCGTAAGCATAATATGCCTCTTCCCCCTTTTTGTTTACTATACCACCTCGCTATGCTTTCCTTGGGGAAAGGTGTTGGTGGAAAACGGCATTGCCGTTTTCCACCAACACCTTTCCCCAAGGAAAGCAGGCGCAAAGGAAACACCAGAAGAACGACAAAAAGAAGAGCGGCAGGATACCCTGCCGCTCTTCTTTTTGTCGTTCTAATCTTTCTTAGCCGCGGGAGCGAGCAAGCTCGCGTGACTCGCGACGACCGGCCAGCGCGACCTGTTCTTTGCGCTTGCCGCCGAAGATGCCAAAGCCCAGTTCGCCGTGCTCCCAGATGACCAGCAGCATGCTGGCGTTGAAGATCGAGGAGTAGGTACCGCTAGCGATACCGATCAGCAGCGTTAGAGTAAAGGTATGAATGCTGGTGTTGCTACCGAAGAGCGTGAGTGCCAGCAGGGTAAAGAGCACGGTGAGCGAGGTATTGAGTGAACGAGCCAGGGTCTGTACCAGGCTGGCGTTCACTACCTGCTCAAAGGTCTCAGTTGTGCGGCGGATCATATTCTCGCGAATACGGTCAAACACCACGATGGTATCATGTACCGAGAAACCGACGACGGTCAGCAGTGCCGTGATGAAGAGGGCATCGATCTGGATATTGAAGAAGTGACCCAGGATCGAGAAGATGCCCACTACCACCAGGACATCATGCAGCATGGCGATGATCGCGCAGGCGCCATAGCGCCATGGGCGGCTCACCTTGCGGAACGAGAACCACAGGTAGAGCAGGATTGCCAGCGACGAGGCCGCGACCGCGAAGATCGAGTAGAGTTTGGTTTGATCGGCGACCGAGCCACCAACTGTCGAGCTATCGACCATCCAGACGTAGATGCCTTTGTTGTAGAAGGCCTGCTGAACTTTCTCGACGTCGCCAGTGTTGGACTGAAACTTGTTGCTGGTCAGCAGCGAGATGGCCTGCGTCTGGTTGTTATCGCCAATAACAGGCTTATCGGCTGTCACCGCTTGGCCATTGATTTTCGGCAGGCCGGTCGTGGCCTGGCTCAGCTTGGCGCTATCGGGCAGCTTGGAGAAGCCAGTGATCGTGACCATGCTGAAAGCAGGTTTACCATTCGAGGCAGTATAGTTATCCTGGCGGAAATTCAGCTGCTCGCCTGGAAACTGTTTCTGCACGTTGGTCTTAATGGTATTCAGGACCGTGTTATCGATCTGCGGAGTCAGGCGAAGCCAGGCCGCGCGGTCGGCGCGAATCTTCGGGTTCTGCGTGAAGTTGACCTGCACATCCTTCAGGTTAAGTGGCTGAAGAATGTCCTTGACTTGGGCGGTTGTCTGAAAACTCTTATTGGGCAAGAGGTCGACGCTACTACCGCCGCTGAAGTCGATGCCGACATTCAGACCCCACATGAACAAAGCAATGACGCCGGGAACGATGACCAGCAGCGAGACGGCCAGGAATATAAAGCGATACTTAATCAGGTTAAACACGGCATCCTCCTCTAGACTGTGCCGTTACGGCGTGCAAGGGCCGCTTTGGGGGTGGCATTCCCCGGAAGCCCAAACAGCGCGGGATGGTTGACGACACCGGTCGGCACCAGCAGGTTCAGGAAGGTGCGGGTGACGGTGATGGCGGTGAACATACTAATCACGACGCCCAGGAACAGGGTAGTTGCGAAACCAACGATGATCGTCGCGCCGAAGTTTGTACCGAAGATGTAGAGCACGGCGCAGGTGATCATGGTCGAGATGTTTGAGTCGCGAATGGAAGGCCAGGCGCGTTTCCAACCAATGTCGATGGCGGAGGCGAGGAGGCGCCCCTCGCGCAACTCTTCCTTCACGCGTTCAAAGATGAGCACGTTCGCGTCTACGGCCATACCAATTGAGAGGACAAAGCCCGCGATACCCGCCAGTGACATCGTCACGCCGATCATCTTAAAGACGGCCAGGGTCAACAGTGAGTAGAGGATCAGGGCCACATCAGCGAGAAAGCCGGGGAGGCGGTAGTACAGGAGCATGAAGAGCATAACGATACCCAGGCCAATGGCACCGGCGATCAAGCTCTTGTAAATTGAGTCCTGACCGAGGGTTGCGCCAACGGTTGACTCACTGGCAATGTCGAAGGAAATGGGCAGCGCACCGATCTTTAGCAACTGTACGAGCTGATTGGCATCGTCAACTGTGAAGTTGCCCTCGATGACACCGTTACCAGGCAATTGGCTATTAATGACGGCGGACGAGATGACCTTTTTATCCAGCGTAATCGTCATATACTTGCCGACGTTCTGGGAGGTATAGGTGCTCAGGCGACCGACCGCATCGCCACGCATACCAAAGGCGATGACATACTGGCTGGTCTGCGAATTTTGTTGGACGCCCAGAGAATTGGGGTCGAGGTCATTACCAGTGAAGAGCGGTTTGATGCTGCCATTGTTGTCGGCTGCGAAATCGCTGGGGTTTAAGGTCGCACCGTTCTGCAAGGGTGTGGTCCCGGTGTTCCAGATCTCAAGCTGGCCTGTGCGCAGCAGCGATTCAACATCTGCCTGCTGGTTGCCGCTATTGTAGCCAGGCAGCTCGACTACGATGCTTTTCTGACCGTCGAGCGTGGTCTGGGTGCGCACTATGGGCTCATTTACGCTCAGGCCCTTGTTCACACGTTGCTCGATCAGGTTGCGCGCGGTCGCCATCTCATCATCAGTGGGGTTCTGACCTGGCTTGGGGTTCAGCAGCACGCGTACGCCACCTTGCAGGTCGAGGCCTTCATGAAAGGTAAAGGGATTGTTAATACCGTATAAGGGCTTTCCACCCTTCTGGCTCGCTGCGTTTGGCCAGAAGACCGTGTAGGCTGCGCCCGCGGCTAATAGGATGATTAAAAAGAGGAGTGTGAGTGTTCCTCGGCGCATATGTACTGTTTCCTCTCACTCAATGTGTGGTGATACGTTGAAGTCTGTGCAATTAACTGCCCATCTTCCACCGAGCGCAAATAAAAGCGTTCTTTATGATTAGGAACGCAGACGCGCCTCTCTTGATACCAGTGAAGTATAGCATAGTTGATTGCTATTGCCTATCCTGTTGTTGTGCCTTTGTGCCCGGATGCCTAAATCTATACTCGGCCCTGGATTATCTCAATCTATACTCGGCAAATATCATAAAAATTGCAGGGTCTTCCCCCCCAGGGGGAAATATGGCGCCAGCGACGAACATGAACATCTCTTTGTGCTCGATATCAGCCTATTATAGCAAAAAAACTCAAAGAAAGTCTGAGGGAAACCAATGCCAGTCCAGGCGGCCAGGTGGAGCAAGCGCACCTGGCATGGGCCTGGAGAGATAGGAGTATGCAGACCAGGAACTACCTGAGAGTACTATGCTTAGAAGTAGGGAGAAATCTCTACCTGAATTCAGGGGTAAAAGCCGTCTTCTAAAAGGGGCCAACGGAGAATGTGGCTAATAAACAATTTGAAAAAAAGACTGCGTAAGAAGTGTAACAATAGTAGAGATCTCTTCGTAGTAACTTACGATATATCGTTTTTGGCTATTATTGACCACCAAGTTTTAAAGGAGCTGCTGCTTTTTATGGAGACTACTGTGCAGGGTGTTTCTGGTGCGCAAGCCAGTAGCCATGAAATTGTCATGGATGTCCGCGATATCACGAAAAGTTTACCGCTTGGGCGTGAGCGGATTGAGATTCTAAAAGGGATTAGTTTTCAAATTCAGCGTGGGGAGTTTGTCTCCATCGTGGGACCCTCTGGTTCTGGTAAGAGCACGCTCCTGGGAATTATCGCTGGTCTGGATAATCCAACGACAGGCAATGTATTGATTGATGGTGTCGATATCGCGCGTATGACCGAGGGCAAACTGGCGGTGGTACGCAATCAGAAGATCGGCATGGTCTTCCAGGCATATAACCTGATCCCAACCCTGACGGCGCAGGAGAACGTCGAGGTGCCGCTCTATGTAGGCAAGCACAAGGGTTCGCCCTCGGCGCGCGCCAAGGAATTGTTGGAACTGGTGGGTCTCTCGCATCGCCTGGGCCATCGCCCCAGTCAGCTCTCGGGTGGTGAGCAGCAGCGCGTCGCCATCGCGCGCGCGCTGGCGGCTGATCCTCCCATTGTGATTGCCGATGAGCCAACGGGTAACCTGGACGCGCGTAACGGTGAGAAGGTGTTGGAGTTGATCGCCACACTGCGCGACCAGACTGGCAAGACTTTTATTATCGCTACGCATGATCAGAATGTGGCCTCGCATGCCGGCCGAACCATACGTATCGTCGATGGGCTGATCGCTGAAATTGATAGCACCGGTGGGAGAATTGTGCAATGAAGGCCTCGATGTACTTTAACTACACCTCGCGCTCGCTGGTGCGAGGTGGGCAGCGTACGGTCCTGGCCCTCTTCTGCGTAGCGGTCGGTGTCATGGCGATTGTAGCCCTGCAACTGGTGGGGCTTATGATCAATAATGCCTTTACCAGTAACGTGCGCGATGCCAACGGCGGCGATATCGCCGTCACCTCCAATAACCAGCCCTTTAATGGGGATGACCTGAAGTTCTTTGATACGCTTAAAAAAGATAAGGTCATTAGCAACTATACCCCGGTTGTGAATTCGCAGGCTTCCTCAGGTAGCGGCTCGATCTCCCTGCGGCAGTCCTTCTCGGTCCGCGTCGTCGATCCCACGGTCTATCCCCTGGGGACGCCGCTGAGCGTGAAAGACCCGAAGAACGCGACCGTTGTCGACCTGTTGCAGAATAAGCAGATCATTGTTACCCAGGCCTTTGTCGATCAGTATCACAAAAAGGTGGGCGACGTACTCGATGTCCGTGTGACCTCATCCGACCGCCAGGTGCGAGTGATTAAGACTAAGATCGCAGGCATTGTGGACAACAGTGGCGTGCTCTCCCAGGCGGGTAGCGTGGCGCTGATCTCCCTGGCCGATTATAAAGATCCTAACGCGAAGGTCGCGCAGACCTATGATACTGTCGATGTGAGTACCGTCGACAAGGCACATATGAATGACGCGGCCAAAAAGCTGCGCGACAATTTCCCCATCGCGAATGTGCGCACCGTCGACGATGCCGTCAAAAATCAGCAGGCGACAATCGACAACATCCGCAAGTTCCTGGAGATCGCGGGTCTGCTGGCCCTGTTGATTGGTGGCGTGGGTATCGTCAATACCATGCAGGTCTTGCTTTCACGGCGCAAGACCGAGATCGCCATGCTCAAAACGACAGGCTACCGGCGCTTTGATCTCTACCTGCTCTTCGGACTGGAGGCAGCGCTGCTGGGCCTGGTTGGTGGCGTGCTTGGCGCGGCGGCCTCGGTTGGCGTGAGCTACCTGGTGCGCAACATCGTCCAGAACACCTTCCTCTTGAACATTCCCTTTATACTGGACTACACAACGATTGTGGGCGGCGTAATCATAGGTGTTGCGACCTCGCTCATCTTTGGCCTTTTGCCAATCGTTCAGGCGGCGAATATTCGCCCGCTCAACGTCATTCGTGACCTGCCCGAGGGGAAAGGCGCGGGGAGCCTGGTTCTGACCGTCTTCCTGTTGCTGTTGCTCTCAGTGCTTTTCTGCGCCCTCTCGATTGTCATTTTGAACAATGACATCCGGCTGGGCATAGGCGCGGTCTATGGTACCTTCATCTTTCTGGCCCTGCTGAGCGTCTTCTTTGGCCTGATTGTCTGGCTTATTAGCCGACTGCCTGTGCCAGAGCGCTTCTCCGTTGGCTACCTCTCTTTGATTGTCCTGGGGGTGGCCTTCGCGCTCTTCCTGTACTGGGTCTTGCCCAACTACCTGAACTTCCCTTACTTGCAGACGTTTGGCCTGATCTTCCTGGTCATCTCGCTGCTAGGCTTGCTGGTTGTGGTGTTGCCGCGTACATGGAAAGCGAATGTCAAAATGGCGCTGCGCAACATTGGACGGCAGCGTGCGCGCACAACGACTACCATGCTGGCGCTCTTTGTAGGCATCTTTACCATTGGCCTGATCTTGATCCTGGGCCAGGACCTGCGTGACCAGGTCAATGATGTCATCTCCAAGACGCTGAACTATAACGTGGTCTCGATCACCAGTGGCAATGATACGCAGAAGTTGCAGGATAAACTCTCAAGCTTGAATGGGCTCTCCAGCTACCAACGTCGTACCCTGGCCTCAACCGTGCCGGTAGCGATCAATAACAAGCCACTTCAGGAGATCCTGCCTAGCGAAGGCGATAAGGCCAAGTCTGGTCCGGGTTCGCTGGGCAGAGGTGGCGCGCTCTACTTCCTGAGCGGAGTCGAGGGCTACGATGTGGGAAACAACCAGTTCCCTAGTACCAAGGACCTGCGGATTATCCAGGGGCGCAACCTGAACGCCAGCGATGAGGGAACGGACAATATCCTGATCGCCAGCGAGTTGGCCAACCTGGACCCCTTTCACTTGAAGGTTGGTGACAAGATTACCCTGGCGGGCCAGGATCGTGTCAGCATCAAAACCGTCACGGTTGTGGGCGTCTACCAGCAGAGTAGCCTGGGTGGAAGTCTTTATCCACTACTGGGAACGCGCAGCAGCGTCAAGGCGCTCTCGCCAGGAGGCGTCGAGCAGTCGGTTTTCTACATGAAGATCGATGCCAACAAGCTCAATAGCGCTGTAGATGCTATGGGCAAGACAGTTCCTAACGCCTTCGTGCTCAACCTGGCGAATATCAGCGATTTCGTTGATCAATTGCTGAACGACATCCTGCTCACATTGACGACTATTGCCTCTCTCTCGCTGGTGGCGGGCGTTATTATCATCGCTAACGCGGTGGCGCTGGCCATGCTGGAACGCAGACGCGAGCTGGGCATCCTCAAGTCGGTGGGCTATACCAGCAGTTCGATTCTCAGCGAGGTCATGATTGAGAATGGCGTGGTAGGTGGCACGGGCGCGCTACTGGCCATGCTGCTTGTCACGGGCGCGATCAGCGTGCTGGGCGCGCTGGCCTTTGGCGCGACTTTCGGCGTAAGCGTGCCAATGGCGCTGGCCCTGATCCTGGGTTCGGCGGCACTGGCCATGCTCACCTCGGCCATCGTGGCCTGGGGCGCAGTACGCGTGCGCCCACTCGAAGTATTGCGCTACGAGTAGAAATAGTGTGTATGCAAAGTGGGCGCGGGGTTCCGACCGGAACCCCGCGCCCACTTTGCATACACACTATTGTATTACAGGGGAAGCGCTAGCAGCGGAATCTCCATCTCGTCGGGGGTCAGGCCGCCATGATGGCCTTGGAAATGCATATCGAAGGTGCCCTGCTCATACCACCAGACGGTTTCATGTTTGTAGGGAAGGATCACTACGTTGCCCAGGCGCGACAGGAGCGTCTGCGATGGGGCGCGCAGGCCAAAGAATTGCTGCGCGATCAGGCTGGCGACGGGATAGACCTCGGCCTTGTCCGCGAGATGCTGGCGTAGCATAGTAACGACCTCGTCGACATAGGGTTCTTTCACATGCAAGAACATATCTCGCGGCGAGCCAGCAGGAATAAGCAGGCGTCCCTGGTGATTTGTCTTTAAGTAGCGTATGAGCTGAGGGAGCCGCTCATTAAGGTAATAGGTTGTACGTGGATTGACCGGCGTCTGTCCATGGTCGGCGCTCAGAAGGAGCAGCGTGCGAGGTGAACGCGAGGCCACGCGCTGGTAGAATTGCTCCATCTGCTGCATAAAAACGTCAATTTCCCGCTCGACCTGGGGCGAGAAGGGTCCATAGTTGTGACTGGCTGTATCGATGCGATCAAAGTAGAGAAAATAGTAAGTCGGCGCGGTAGGTGGCTGAACGAGCAAGTCTGCCAGCCCCCCTAAGGCTTCCTGGATGGTTGTATAGGGGTGAACTTGTGCGCCACGAAAGACGATATCGGAGTAGGTTGAAGGCGTATATGCCTGATATTGAAAGATATGTGAATTGACGCCCTCGTCCTGTAACGACTGGTAGAATGTCTGGCGCGGGAAGAAGGCCGTTGCCGGTACTGAGGCGCGTTTGAGCGTATCGCGCACAACCTTGTCATCGGCATAGGAGAAGAGCAGGGGCGAGATAATATTATCGACCAGCGGCTCATAGTAGTGCCACTCATAGACGCCGCTCTGTCCGACCTCCAGGCCGGTGTGAATACAGGTCACATGCGCGGCGGTCGTCGAGGGGAACTGTGAGGTAAGCTTGGAGACGACGCCAGAGGCTTGAGCCGTTGTGAGAAAGGCATAGCGCTCCGCGTGGCGTTTAAAGAGATGCCAGCCAAAGCCATCGACAAAGAGGAATACGACCTGCTCATAGCGTGTAGGCAGGTTATGGAGGATATCCGCTGGCAGGGCCATGGGCGTTGTCCCGGTTAGCAGCGAGCGAATGGTCGCAGGCAGATAAGCGAAGCAATAGGAGCCATAGCACGGTTTGACGAAGCGCTGAGAGAACTTCGACTGACTGACCGCTTTAATTGAGGCTGTGTTGAGCATGGCTGAACCTGTACTTCCTCTACTAGCTCTAGGCTCTTATTCCGAAACCCAACGTCACTCTCGTGACTAGCGCTTCCCCCATTCGAGGACAAGCGCGCTCAGGATTTCGGATAAGCAGTAGACAGAGATTCCTGCAAACTTGATGCAGGTTTGGCAAATGTGGTCTGCTGTCTGCTTAACAGTATATCATGAAAAACTCTTCTATCAACTCCACAATTGGAAAGAGATGTGCTCTAGATATCATATTATTTAATAGGGAGTTAAATAATTATTGATGCAATAGAAGATATCATGCCAGATTTAAGGATGTGCTGACTTGAGGCCAAAGCCTCAAGTCAGCACATCCTTAAATCTGCGAGCACCGCAGGCGCGAGAAATAGACGCCAGATGATGGAGCAAGAGGTATATGTGCATTTTGCATATATACCTCTCTCGTTTTTGCACTAAAGTAGAGATTTATCTAGAGGCATATGAGAAAGGGCGTGCGAGACGTTGCTGGTGCGCTTGCTTGTTCGTCGGGAGAAGTGTCCAGCCTATTGGACGCTCTATCTAGCTTATACTATCTGTCTCATGCGCGGGAAAAATAGAAAATAAAAATGTCAGAGTCTCGCGTCGTCTCAAAGAAAGTCTTATTGCGGTGAAACTACAACGTGCTGATCTCGCTATTCTTCTGGCCAGTGTCCTCTGGGGACTAAATTTCTGTACTGTAAAAATTCTTGTGATGTATTTACCTCCTCTTCTAGTGGGTTTTCTGCGCTTTTTTCTCTCTACGCTTGTCATGATGGCGATGTTGAAGTGGATGGAAGGGAATGTCAAGGTCGCCTGGAGAGATTTTGGCGCGCTGGTGGTCGCGGGTGTTCTTGGCTTTGGGGCGCAGCAAATTTGTTTTCTCTATGGATCGTACTTCGCTGAGGCTTCGATGGGCGCGCTGCTGAGCGCCTTTACCAGCGCGATTATGACGCTTGTAGCCTCGCTGGTTGCGCGTGAGCGTATGACAGGCCTGATGATTGGGGGCCTGCTCGCGGCCTGCGGCGGGATGGTGCTGGTTGTATTAGGGAAGGGAAGCCTGGGCACGATTACTCCTGCGAGCTGGATTGGCCTGGGCCTGTACTTTGTGGCGGGTCTCTTGAGTGGGTTGATGCCCCTGCTGACGCGGCGCTCGCTGACGCGTTATTCATCCTTGCGGGTCACGACCTGGACGCTCTTCGTGGGTGGTGTGTTCTTCATTATTCCAGGAGGGGCGAACGTACAAAATGCACATATAAGCGTGTTGCCCCCAGTGGTTATTCCCGCGCTGCTCTTCACAGCGATTGGTGCGACGGCGGTGACCAATATGTGCTGGAACTATGGTCTTGCGCGCGTGGGCGTGGTACGCCTCTCTATCTATGGCTATCTCCCTTCAATTCTGGGCGTGCTTATGGCGGCTGCGCTCCTGGGCGAGATGCTTACACCAGCCCAGTGGTTGGGCACAGCCTTAACAATGGGTGGCGTCCTGGTTTCACAGATCAAGGGCCTGAATATACGCAAGTTTGGCAAGTCTCTCTTTTCCAGGAAGGAAGAACTTGTGCTCCTGGTGGATGAGTGTGCAGGGGGCGATTAAGCTGCTTAAAGCAGTAACGAGAAGGAGGGGTGCAGACTGCACCCCTCCTTCTCGTTACTGCCCCTTCTTGTGATGCGACTCCTTGTGGTGTTTCATCACGGTACGAGCGGCTACCTCTTCGGCGCGGTCGCCGTAGCGGCCACTCTTCTCGGCAGTTTCTTTAATGTGTTCATACTGGCGCTGTTCTTTCGCGCCAACACCCTTCAAAGGTCTCTTCTGAGGCATAGAGCCACCTCCTCGTAGCGTAAGGCCCTTGTGTGGGCCAGGCTATTAGACGAGGGCGCTTACCGTTTACTACACCTCGGCGCGGCGATAGCGACGCCGGCGGGTCAGACCATAGGTCAGGAGGTGCCAGAGGGCGACCAGAATGATGGCGCCCAGTAGCGCCCGGAAAAGGGGTACACCAAACAACACGAAATCGCCGATGCCAGAGATGACAATTACTTGTGTCATCAGCCAGATGCCAACAAGAGCGGCGATAATAGCGCCCACAATCCCTAAAGGAAGGCGCCAGCCAACAATATATTCAGCAACGAGACCAACAATGGCGGCGATAACCAGGTAGAGAATGATATTCCAGCCAAAGCTCCAGACGTTATCCCCAAGACGGATCGTAATGCCATCCGCCAGCACAAACAGGGATGCTAACATAAGTGACCTCCTTGTATGCATAACGACGTGATGTAAATCATTGAAAATGCCTCAATATCAATGCTTAGCTATATTACGGAGTAACGTGCATTCTTGGTTTCAATTGGCTGAGATAGTCCTTTGCACCAGTGGTGCTCAGAGGAAAAGGGGTGTGGATGGAAAACAGCAAAGCCGTTTTTCCATCCACACCCCTTTTATCTCAATGTAGGATCCATACTGGCAAGAATAGGGGACGTGTTGGCGCGATGAGTGTGATTAATGGTATGCTTGAAAACAAGATTTCACTCATCGTCCTCATCATCAGGAAACGAAAGGTATTTATTGCGCATGGCAGACGGTAAACAGGGGTTGTTGCGGAAGCAGGGATTGGGAACAGAGGAGTTACAGGAGATCGAGCAGCTCGCGGCACAGTGTGAGCAGTATGAGCAACTGGAGATGAAGCTAAACTGGAATGTGCTACGCGAGCGCCCCGCGGGTGAGACAAACGACTTTCTCTATTATGAACAGGGCCAGCTCGTGGGCTACCTGGCACTCTTCTGCTTTAATTCGCAAGAGGCCGAAATAAGTGGGATGGTGCATCCTGCATACCGCCAGAGAGGTATTTTTCGCACATTATTCCAGGCGGCAACCCAGGAGGTGCGTCGTCGCGGCGTTCCACAGATCCTCTGTATTGTTGAGCACAAGTCGCAAGCAGGCCAGGCTTATATTCAGACACTTGACACACGCTTCCATCATGCCGAATACAAAATGGTGCTACAAGAGCCACGCCTGCCGGGCAAGAGTATTGAGGGGCTGACCTTTAGACAGGCCCAGCCGGAGGATGGCATGCTCCTGGCGCATATTACGGCGGTGGCCTTTGATATGCCGCGTAGCGAGGTAACCTGGTATAGCCAGGGGAATGGGAATGTAAATTTAAGGCGCCCATCCTATCTAGCGCAACTGCGCGATGTCTATATTGGGAAACTGGATGTCTCGCTGGGTGAGCAGGAAGCCTATATTATTGGCTTTGGGGTGTTGCCAGAATTCCAGCACCGGGGCTATGGGCGCCAGTTGCTGGCCTATGCCATCCAGGAGACCCTAAAGCGTAATCCTGGGCGTATTGTGCTGGAAGTCATGACGGAGAACCAGGGGGCGCTCTCGCTCTACCAGTCCTGCGGCTTCCAGGTTGTCACCAGTTATGATTACTATAGCTATCCAGTCAGCCGCTAAATTATAAGGTCCAGGCTGGCTTGGACTCCGAGCGAAGCGACAATGTGATGAACACGATGCCAGTTGCTAAAGAAGTGAGATAAACATGGGGCAGCCAATTTGTAAGGCCTGTGGGCAGCCTATTGCAGGTCGCTTTCTGACCGCCCTGGATGCGACCTGGCATCCTGAACACTTCCTCTGTGCCGCTTGTAAGCGCCCGATTACGGATGCACGCTTTACGCCGCACCAGGGGCGGCCATATCACCAGGATTGCTATGCACGCGAGATCGCGCAGCATTGCGTCTATTGCGGAAAGCCGCTCCTGGGCATGTACAGGATGGATTACTGGGGCAATGCGTTTTGCCA
Source organism: Ktedonobacter sp. SOSP1-52 (assembly GCF_016587395.1). Classification (NCBI taxonomy): domain Bacteria; kingdom Bacillati; phylum Chloroflexota; class Ktedonobacteria; order Ktedonobacterales; family Ktedonobacteraceae; genus Ktedonobacter; species Ktedonobacter sp. SOSP1-52. Next base: position 1,827,336 of record NZ_BNJH01000002.1, on the reverse strand, counting down.
GGAACATGAGAACGCATACCCGTCGTGCGACTTTTGTGGTCGCCTTATCCCTCCCCAGGACCAGGAGCGCGGTGCCGAGGTGGTACGCTGTCGCATCTGCCGGGCCAGCGCCATCGAAACGGTCGAAGAGGCTCGCCCGCTCTTTAAACAACTCATTCAATGGGTGGGCGCACAAGGGCTACGCTATCATCAGCTCCCGCTCAGTCTGGAACTCTGTACGAAAGCGAAGCTGCGCCACTATTTGCACGAGAATGGGCCGACTCATTCGCTGGGCGCGACCATGAGTGTCTCCTACGCCCAGGAGGGGCAGGCCCTGCGCTCTGAGGTGAGCGGGGTCGCGGTCTTGCAGGGCCTGCCCGCGCTTGTATTTGAGAGTGTGGTCGTGCATGAACTGGGCCATGTCTGGCTAGTGGTCCAGGGCGTCCCTTGGGCAGAAGCGTGGCGCGAAGAGGGCTTTTGCGAAGTACTCTCCTACCGCTATTTACGCTCCCGGGATACGGCGGAGAGCCGCTTTCGCGCTGAGAATATGGAGCGCAACCCCGATCCTATCTACGGCGAGGGCTTTCGCCGCATGCAGTCCCTGATTGAGCGCAAAGGCTTTGCGCGCTTCATCGAAGAACTGGAGCATAGCAAACGCTGGCAGTAATATATTGTGTACAGAAGGCGCCCTGCGTGTGTCATGACACACGCAGGGCGCCTTCTGTACACAATATATTACATGTTTTCGATCCATTCGACCTGCTGAGCTTCTGTCAGGTCGGGGACCTCTAGTTTGTTTAACAGACGCTGCAAGACGGCCTCTGGCACATAGGTGCGGCGAGCGCGATTGCGTTCCAGGAGTTGTGGGAGGGATGCATCAAGGTAGACCAGCCGCACGCGCGCGCCATAGGAGACGAAGAGATCAATAAGTTGCTGTCGCAATTGGTGTGTAATATTGGTCGCGTTCCAGGCGAAGGCCATTTTTTGACGAAGCATGACCCGGGCACGCTCACGCGCAGCCTGGATAACGCGACCCTGATCATCGGTCGGGGCGATATGTAGCTCCCTGCGTAGCTCATCAAGCGAGACGACTGGCAGTTCCGGCACATTGGTTTTGAGCCAGGTATCCTTCCCGCTGCCAGGCAGGCCCGACATCAGCACCACCTCAAATTGCGTCTCGTCATAGGCGACATAGGACGGATCACTCTGCTCCTTTTGAAAGTAGGTGAAGCGGCTATGCGAGGTTGCGAACTGGCGCGGCGCGTCATAGCACTCCTGCTCCTGGCAGAAGGCATTGAAGAGCTCAATGCGCGTGAGTAGCTCGTCTTGATCGGCACAAATGCGACCCCGCACATCCGCCTCAGCCAGCAGGGTGAGATGAGAGAGCCGCACGCTCTGGCTGGCCTCAATCACGCTCCGCTGGGGGTTAGGGCTATCCAGAAAGCGCAAGGGAAGTCCATGGAAGCGCACAAGGCGCGCGATATATTCCCTAGCCTGGAGCGCGACGGGCGGGAGTTCCTGCCCATCGCAGAGTATCCGACGTGTAAGCAGCTCGCCCTTCCGGGCGTGCCCACGCGAAGAGATGCGCCCATCGGCTGCCAGGTGTGTCATCGCGGGCTTTCCCACATCGTGGAGTAGAGCCGAGGCAAAGAGTAGCGAGCGCTCAGAGGCGGGAAAGCTGCGCCAAGATGGGAGCGCGATCATAGCCTCCGCGACCATGCGTGTATGGATGAAGACATCGCCTTCGCCGTGATATTCTGGCTCCTGGGGCGTACCCGCAAGGTCGCGGACCCAGGAGAAGCTCTCTGCCAGGCCGTTCCAGTCTAGCTTCCAGTCTGGTGGCTGAGGCGTGAGAGGAAAGGTCCAGGTATCTGCTGGTTGGGTGTTTGCTAACATGCTATGATCCTCATGTTGACTCTTGCTGACGGTTTATAGATCTTATTCCGAAACCCAACGTCACTGGCGTGCCTAGCGCTTCCCCCATTCGGGACCACCTAGTCTCCATTCAGGGGCAAGCGGTGGCACCCCCATTCGGGGGCACAGCGGCCGCGCGCTCAGGGGTTTCGGATCAGAAGATACTAGAAAAGCTCGACGCCCGGGCGGAGGCGGTTGGGAAGGATGGGGCGATCCAGCCAGTGGCTCTCCGAGTCAGAGATGGTCTGGAGAAAGCTAGAGCGCACATATTTGTAGCGCTCTTTGACCTCGCCTTGCTCCTCCACTTTGATATACAGCCCCTCCATCAGGGGCGAGGTGTCCGTCTCCTTCAGGACGCGCTGAACGTCCAGCCCCCGACTACGACAGTTTGCCTGCAAGATATCCAGGTGCTCCTCGTTGATAAAGTGAGAGTGCCCAATCAGGGCCGTTAATTCCTGGGGCGCCTGAATGGTTCCCGTGTAGAGCACCTTTACCGAGACTACGAACGGGAGCGGGCGTAGCAGTTCCTGTCTGCGTTGTGTGCTCAGAAACCGTCCGGTACGCTTGTCAAGGATATCAAACTCCATAAAGTAGTGGGGCAAATCGGTATAAAAGACGGTGTGCTTGGCATAGAGCCACTCGCCATAGAGCACATAGCGCTCGCCCAGGACATCCCATAGTTCAAAGGTATAGCGACTGGCCCAGGTCTTGAAGAGATGGAACTGCTTCTCACGCGGACCCCCGTTCAGGAAGTGTCCCCGGCTCTGGAGGAGAAGCTGTCCCTGGCTATCAAAGCTAATCGCGGTATTGGCCCCATCCATCTTCTCTTCAACTACGAGATAGCGACCGGCGAACTCCTGGAGGGGGATAAGCGCGAGATCTTCGTCTCCGCGTTGTATACCTGAACCCTCGATATGCTGTGTGCGTGGATATTTGTAGATGTTAATATTGGTACTCATGACGGCATAGCATCCTTGTCTGAAAACCCTGGAGGGAATAGCATAGAGAGCCGGCAGAGACACGCCAGGCGCTCTGCTGGTAGCACTGCCTGCTTAATTGCTCAGGCAGAAGGGTTGAGGGTGGTCAGGGCAAAGGGATTATGGCACCAGAGCCGGAGCCGGAGTCGGAGTTGTCTGCTGCCGGGTGAGAAGCAGGTGGGTGCATATGAGGGCGCGCTGAGGCAGATCTCCCCTGGCTGTTTGATGTATCTGATGCATATGTCTCTCTTCCCGGCACTAAAAATATATCTCTGCTAAAAAGAATAGTACCATATACATGAGCCTTATGTACAGGGGAATTCCTGGTATGTTGAAGAAGAGATGGTTGGTGAATAATTACCCATCAACCATCTCTTCTTCAACACAATCTAATCCTCGCGGCGAGGGAAAAGGGCCTCGGGGGCCTGGGACATGGCCAGTTGATCACTGTCCTGGGCCTTGGGCAGAGCCTGTTGGAGCGCGGGAATAGGATCTGCCTTACAGACTGAGGCGGGCTGGTTATTGGTGGCCTTGCAGATGGCTGCTGTAAAGGTATTAGCCACGCCCAAAATGCTTTTGGAAACGTCGGAGCTTGAGTCTGAAAGCTTCTCCGCAATCTGCTTCTGTGAGAGGTTGGAGATGACCTCAACATTAAAGCTAGGGCCAATCGCGAGATACTGGTTAGCGATATCCACGAAAGGGAAGCCGCCAGCGTATTGCTTGTCAATGTAGGGCGATCCGTTATAAGTGTTAATCAGCTGTTGTTGCTCGCTAGTGGGCGTCTGGAGTGGCTCATAAAAGTTGCCAGAGCGCTTGTTGGTAAACTGCTCGACTGTGTCCAGGTCGATATAGTTGCTTTGATATTTGCTGCCATAGAAGCTGACAGTTGAGAGATTGGGCGGGCTATCCTCAGCGGCCGAGGTGGTTTGTGGCAGAGCGCTAAAGGTTCCAAAGCGGCTCAGGGCCACGACCAGCGCCCAGCGCTCCCCTGCGCAGTAGGGGCAGAACTCGGCGCCAGAGTAGAAGATCTTGGGCTTGCCATTGGCGCCTGTCAGAATGGGTGGCTTATTCTGTGTGGCCTTGAGGAAGGGCTGCACTCCGCCATCGCCCACCGTGCTCAGCGTTGCGGGATCAATGCTGGTCACCGCTTTGAGAACCTCGGGATCGGTCGGGCCGGAAGCACCCGGGGCTTGATTTTGCTGGCCTACGTAAATAAAGATGCCAATAACGGCGAGAAAGGCGAGGAGAATGCCACCAATCAGAAGCCAGAGCGATCTGCGCTGGCGGGTCGCGCGACGCCGAATATTTCGACCTGTATTTCTATTTGGGCCGCGATTGGAGCCGGGCGAGGTGGGACGAGGGCGTGCCTGTGTCTCTCCTCGCACAGGACCAGATGTGGGCGGCTGTGCATTTTTCTTCCGGGTTTTTGCCATAGTGCATGCCTTTCAATGAGTGTGAGTGTGTCAGGGTGATTATAGCATTATCTTTCTGCCTGGCCCATTCTGGTACCTGCTTCCTATGTGTGGGAGGTCTGATAGCTAACGATGAGAAGAAAGGATTGCATCTTGCATACCATGCGCCTGCCACTGGAGGGGACGCACCACCGGGGCGATGATGATGCCTGGAACAGTGCCGCTATTCTGGCCGAATTGCTCCGCCGCAGTCGAGAGGAACGAGGCGAGCCTCTCGACTGCGGCGAAAAAAAAGGCGCCCCAAAGCGTGTTATGAAATGGTGAATGATATGGAGTTCACTCGCCCTTGCTCTGGTTGTTGAGTGCAGGCCCCCAGGCTGAAATATGTGTGGGCGTCAGCATGATCACAGGTTGCTGTTCCAGGAGCATAGCACGGTACTGGACATAGCGCACCCGCAGGAGCTTGAGCGCGTGGGCGTGCGCCTCGTGTCCGGGATCAATCAATTCGGCGTGACAGTGAACCTGGACATAGCCCAGGTGGCTCCAATCATCTTCGTACTGGTCAATAAGCAGGGCTACCTCAGGGCGGGCTTGAATATTGCGCACGCGCTGGAGCCGTGTTGGCGAGACGCTCTTCGGCTTTTCGTCGAGCGGTGTGTAGAAGCGTTGTCCGTCAAAGGCATAGCAGACGGGTATAGCGTGTGGCGTCCCCTGGGCATCTGAGGTGGCCAGACGAGCGACACGCTGGTGACGGACAAACGTCATCTCTGTTTCAGTGAGTGGTGCTTGATGATGCATGTTTCTTATACTTTGTTTGTAAAGGAATTTTATTGAGTAGTTCTAGATACTCTAGGCACTCTAGATATTATAGTTTCATGGCTTACCCAGGTGGCAAGGGGAAAAGAAAATTTCTTTGCTGGTTTGCATGACCTTTCCCACCCACATCCCCTTACCAGAAGGCTCGCGTAGAGAGCCGAGGCAGAGACTCGCGAAGAATGGAAAAGCACTGGATGGGTAGGCGTTGAGGTTGTTTCTGGTAGAAAGGTTTTTGTAGATATGTCCTTAGCGCAGATTGCAGAATCCTCACGGGCGCAGGCGAGCGAGGAGATCCGGCGTTTTCGCTGGCGCTTCCCTTTATTGCTTGTATGCTTGCTTGCGACCCTAACCTGGCAGGTAGTGATGCGTGTAAACGCGCCCGCGGCCGATACCCCGCTCAGCCTCTTTCTGGTCCTGTATGTAGGAAGCTTCCTGCCTTATGGCCTGGCCTGTGCGCTGATCTTCTGCACGCCAGCGCCGCGAGGTCGCCAGCGTTGGCTGGAGTTGGGTGCCATCCTGCTGAGTGGACTGCTGATGCGTGCGCTCTTTCTGCCGCTGGAACCCAACCTTTCGCGCGATTCCTGGCGCTACCTCTGGGATGCCAGGGTCACATTACTGGGCTATAGTCCCTACGTCTATGCCCCTTTTGATCCCCACTTTGCGCACATACGCGACTTTATCCTTGCGAACAGCCGCTTTCGCACGGCCCCCTCTATCTACCCTCCCGTGGCGCAGGGTATCTACCTTCTCAGCTATCTCCTGGCGCCGAGCAATCTGCCTTTCCTCAAAGGCATCTTTGTGCTCATGGACCTGGTAAGCTGTGGTGGAATCGCCTACTTGCTTGCGCGACGCGATGGCGATTGGAGCCGCTGCATCCTGTATGCCTGGTGTCCGTTGCCGATCATCGAGTTTGCGCTCCAGGGTCATGTTGATGCCAGCACCGTCATGTTCTGCGTCCTGGCGGTGGTCTGTGCCCAGGGAAACTGGCGTGGGAGTCGCGTGGCGACTGGCCTCTTTATCGCCCTGGCCACGCTCACCAAGATCTACCCCATCCTCCTGTTGCTGGTGTTAATGCGGCGTCGTGATTGGGCTATGCTCCTGACCTGCGTGTTAACGATTTTTCTGGCATATGTGCCATATCTTATCCTGGGGCATGGCCAGGTGCTGGGCTTCTTCTCCACGTATGCGAGCGAGCAGCAGCCAAACGCTGGCCCGGTCTACCTCATCCTGGTGAAGTTGCAGACCCTCATTCCCAATCCCCTCGCGGCTAAATTGCTCTTCTACGCCAGTGAACTTGTAGTCATGGGAGGAGTGGCTCTAGGTATCCTATGGATGCGTTGGCGTAAACGCATCAGTGTTGAAGCAAGCGTACTTGTGCTCTATGGCGCGGTCTTCGCGGTCTCCTCGCATATCTTTCCCTGGTATGTGCCGACGCTCCTGCCCTGGATCACCCTGCTATTTCCTATAGCGTGGCGCTCTGAGCGGCGGACCCTTAGCATCGGGCTGGCAGCGCTGGTTGCTTGCTACTTCGCCTTTGCCACACTAGGCGGCTACTTCGCGCACACCACACCCGACTGGAATCTCTACTACCTCCTTGCCTATCTGCTACCCCTGCTCCTCCTGGCCTGTGCTGCAGTCCTGGCACGTTGGCGCCATAGACGCATCAGTGGGAAGGGGATACTAGCAGCAACCCCCTCCACAAGTAAACATACCAGTTAAACATAAGACATCCCCAACTTTTGCCATCCCGAACTTTTCACAGTATGCAGTGTAAAAATGCCGCAGGCATTTTTACACTGCATACTTGAACGCTCTGCGAGCCACGTAGTGGCAAGAAGTCTTAAGCACAAAAAACGAACTTTTTCCAGGTTGCAAAAGCAGGTATCATTAAGCGTGTCAGCGAAGAGAGATGTGTCTTTTCCTTATGCTCAAACAGAAGTCAGGGAACCTATATGCAAAACAAACAAATGCAAGAGCGTCCACGCTCCGCGCCTCCTAAATCTCTATCGAGGGCGGGAGCCATCCTCTTCTCTTCGCTATGGGGACTATGTGCAGGTCTGATAGCAAGCCTTCTGGCGGTGGTTACCATGGGCGTGCTGTTCTTCGTTGTTGGCACGCCGACGCCCCCGGAGCTATTCGGGGATTATGTCCTCAAACATATTGATGTTGGCACCTTTATCCGGCTCTTAATCATGTTCTCTCCCAACTCGAAGACGACGCCGCTTGGACTGGCCCTGCTGGCCATGATCGCCATTGGCACTATGTTGGGCCTGGTATATGCCTTCCTGGTCCAGGTGCGGCTCCCCGCGCAAGGTGTGCTACCAGGGCGTAGAGAGTGGGTCGTCGCGCTACTGCTGACCCTGCTTATGACTCTCACTGGTGTATTGCTCTTCAATGACGAGGCGCGGCAGAACCATTACGGTCTACCTGTCCTATGGGCAACCATCGCGACTGACCTGGCGTTCCTACTCGATTTCGCTGTGTATAGTGTCGCGCTCTGTCTCCTCTACCGCCTGCTCCTGCCAAAGCAAGCGGCTGAGAACGAGGAAGAGGGTGTACGCAGGCGCAGGCAGGCACTCTCGCGTGTGGGCGTGGCCGCGCTGGGCCTGGTGAGCGCGGGCGGTGCGGCGGGCCTGCTACGGGGCTACCTCAACGAGTACGCGGCCTATGATGGCATCAAGACGGTCTCCAATGGTGAGAAGACCGTTCCCATTACGCCTAATGACGGGCACTATGTCGTCACACAGAACACTGTTGACCCAAATCCCAATATTAACCTGTGGCGCCTGGAGGTGAATGGGCTGGTCAAGCGTGGAGGTACCTATACCTATGACGAGGTGCAACGCTTGCCATCGACTTCGCGCGCGATCACCCTCGAGTGTATTGCCAATGGTCCAGGTGGGCATTTGATGGGAACCGCCGTCTGGCAGGGTGTCACACTCAAAACCTTGCTTGAGCAGCATGGAGGCGCGCAGCCCGAGGCCACGCATGTCGCTTTTTATAGTGTTGATGGCTATACCGTCAGCCTACCGCTCAAAGAGGTTTTGGAGGCGGATGCCCTGCTTGCTTGGCGTATGAATGGAGTGGAGGTTCCGCAGAAGCATGGCTACCCCATGCGTGTGTTGATTCCCGGTCGCTATGGTGAGGAGAATCCTAAGTGGCTCACACGTGTTGAACTGACCAATCATTTTGTCGGTGGTCTCTATTCAGATCAGGGTTGGTATAATGGCTCACTGCATATGACCAGTCGCATCGACTATCCACGAGGAAGCGTGGCCGCAGGAGCAAGCGTCGAGGTTGGTGGCATTGCCTATGGGGGCGACAAAGACGTCCAGCATGTCGAGGTTAGCACCGACGATGGACAGACATGGAATGATGCCACGCTCACCACGCGGCTCTCCAAAGATGCCTGGGTCTTCTGGACCTGGCAGTGGAGGCCACAGCAGGCGGGCCGTTACACGCTGGTGTGTAGGATGACCAACGGCGTAGGCGAGGTGCAAACGGGGAAAATTCAAGGCACAGTCCCCAAAGGCTCGACTGGCTATCACAAGGTCACTATTGAGGTAAAGTAAAACAAAGAGAGGGTGTGTGGGCAGCCTCGCCCACACACCCTCTCTTTGTAATGTGTTTGCTTAGAGCAGGCCCTGCTGCTTCAGGAAATCGGTGGCGACCAGGGTCACAGCACGCGAGACCGAGGCTCCATCGCTTTTCTTCTGCGCCACCTGGGTCTGCAACTGAATGCTGACATCGGTGGTCAATTTGGGCGCCAGGGGATTGAGCACCGAGGCGATATCAGGATACTTCTGGGCGATATCGTTGCGCACCACAGGGGCGGGATTGAAGGCCGGGAAGCCGTTCTTATCGTCCTTCAAGAAGACGAAGCCACCCTGGGGCACGGTCGCGTCCGTACCGTAGCAGACGGTGATCTGGGCCTTGTCGCTCTTTACAGCGTCGAAGCCCAGAGCATAGTCGACGGTCTGAGTGCTCTTGAAGCTCTTAGTGGTGAGACCATAGACCTTCTGTAGACCATCAACGAACGAGACACCATCGCTGGGTGAGGTCAGCGCCAACTGCGAAGCCTTGGCCTTCACATCCGAGATAGAGGTGATACCAAGCTTCTGTGAGGTCTCTTTCGAGGTGCAAAGCGCATAGCCATCGTTGAGCGGGGCTGCATCCAACCAGGTCAATTTATAGTTCGTATTGAAGCCATCCTTCACCGCCTGGTAATCCTTCTGGGGATCATAGGTGGTGGGCACCTGCAACTTGTTCAGACCAGTGGCAGTGAACTCAGGATAGATGTCGATTGAGCCACTACTGATGGCCTGAAATACGATATTGCTATTGCCCAGAGCGGGTTTCTCCGTGACCTTGTAGCCAGCTTTTTGCAGCAGGAGCGTATACATCTTGGTGAGCAACTGCGACTCTACGTCCAGTTTGCCGCCGACGACGAGGTTGCCCTTGGGCGTGTTGCCACTGCCAGTGTTGCTGGAGGATGAATTGCCGCTCGTGCCACAGGCCGAGAGCAGTATTAGCAGGACCAGGATCAAGGCCCCAGCAGATTTGGTTTTTAGTGAATGTAAGAACATAAAAAAACTTCTCCTTGTTTGGGAAAACACAAAGAATAGATCGTGTCTGCTCTCCAGGGAAGGAGAGCAAACACGAGGGATCGATCAGGAAACCTGAGACTGCGGCGTGCCGCTCGACTCACGCAACCCTGCGGGAGTGAGCACACGCTGCAGAATCTCCATGAAGCCCTCTACAATCAAGGCGATAATCGCGACCGGGATCGCACCAGCGAGAATCTCGGTGTTGTCGAGCTTGTAGAGGCCATCGACAATGTAGACGCCATACCCATCGGCACCAATAAAGGCGGCAAGCGTCGCGGTAGCAATAATCTGGATCGCGGACGTGCGAATGCCGGCGGCGATAATGGGCATCACGAGTGGGGCCTGGACGCGGCGAATAATTTGCCAGGTCGTCATGCCCATACCCCTGGCGGCGTCGATCATGGCCGCATCGATGCTACGCAGCCCGGTATAGGTATTGAGCAAAATGGGTGGAATACCTAGAATAATCAGTGCCACCGCCGCAGGTGTAAAGCCCAGGCCTAGATAGGGCAGAACCGCGATTAAGAAGGCAATGATTGGGATGGCGCGCATCAAACCACTGAGGTTGATGGCGATAAAGCCTAGAATGGCGCTGCGTGAGACCACGACCCCCAGGCCAACACCGATTACAATAGCGATCACAATGGTAAAGGCGCAGATTTGCAGGTAGGTCGTCGTCTCATAGAGAAAGTTATGCGACGGATCGGCGATATAATTCCAGATGCTGTTCATATATGTAAAAGGCCTCTCTTCCTCAAGCCACCGAAAGCGCGCTACGACCACGGTTGAGCAGGGTTTGTACGCCCAGTAGTAGCAGGTCGGTCACAATCGCGAACAGGCTGAGCAGAATGGCTCCCGCCAGGACAGCATCCATATCGCGGCTGGTGATGTTTTTAAAGATCAGGTCGCCCAGGCCGCCCTCACCTACCAGGGATGCCAGCGCCGCAATACCGATAATGGTTACCGTCGCGATGCGTATGCCCGCGATAATTACCGGTAGCGCCAGGGGTAGGGTCACGCGAAAGAGGAGCTGCGTTCCGTTCATACCCATCGCGCGCGCCGTCTCAATTAAGAGCGGATCGATGCCATTGAGCGCGGCGGAGGTGTTGCGGATCAGCACCAGTTGTGTGTAGAGAATGAGCGGAATAATAGCCGTCGTAAAGCTCAGACCTGTAATGGAGATGAGCACTCCTAGCAAGGCCAGGCCGGGAATGGTATACAGCAGATCCATAAACGTAATCACCGGCAGCGCCAGCTTGCGATAGCGCGATATCAGGATTCCAAGTGGGATCGCGATAACCAGCGAGATCAGCATACTGACTCCCACCAGGAAGGCGTGTTGTGAAAGCAGGTTTGGAATGCTCTCCGGGTCCGTCAAATCATAATTGTAAGCGCTCAGTAAATAATGCATAACACTCCTCGTCCTTCAAAAGCGCAATGGAATACATCATCGCGGCATATATAAGCCTCGCGAGACAGAATCAGGCGCGAGACCCTTCTGGCTGGTTAGGCTGGGACTGCTGGCCGCGATGACGTGAAATCTCGCGGTTAATGCTGGCAAGGGTGATGTTGCCTTGAGGTTGAGTGGAGTCAGAGTTGGTGACGGTGAGTGCGGGAGAGCCGGTGGAGAGGAGTTGAAGCATTGCATCAAGCAGAGTTGCATCTGGTGAGCAGGTAGCCGCATCGCCCCAGTGTGCCGACGAAACCGCCTCAGGCCGGTTATCAAGCGCTGTTGAAACGGGCAGGTATTGTAGCTGGCGTAGAGTATTATCCGCGCCCACGAGCTGGCTGACAAACCCATTAGCAGGACGCGCGAGCAGTTCCACAGGCGAGCCAATCTGTACCAGCTTGCCCTCAGACATGACGGCGATCTGGTCGCCCAGCTTAAATGCCTCATCGATATCATGCGAGACGAAAAGAATGGTCTTATGTACGTCGCGTTGAATGCGCTGAAGTTCGTCCTGCATGCGCGCACGTGTAATTGCGTCCAGGGCGCCAAAGGGCTCGTCCATGAGCAGAATCGCCGGGTCGGTAGCCAGGGCGCGGGCCAGGCCAACACGCTGCTGCTGTCCGCCAGAGAGCTGGCGCGGGAAGCGCTTGCGATAATCCGCCGGTGGCAGTCCCACCAGGTCCAGTAGCTCATCAACGCGCTTGTTGAGGCGTTGTTTCTCCCAGCCCCCCGCGATTTCAGCGGTGACGCGGACATTTTCCCCTACCGTCATATGCGGGAAGAGACCGACCTGCTGAATAACATAGCCAATGCGGCGGCGCAACTGGATCGTGTTCTCCTTGAGCACATCCTTCCCATCAATGATGATCGCACCCGAGGTTGGCTCAATCAAACGATTCACCATACGCAGAAGGGTGGTCTTACCGGAGCCAGAGGTGCCAACAAGCACGCAGGTGCTTCCTTCAGGTACTTCAAAGCTAACGGCATCGACGGCCGGTTTTTGCGTCTTGGGATAGAGCTTGGTAATCTCTTGAAAGGCAATGGTTGCCATAAATAAAACAACTCCCTCGTCTTAGCTTACTATCTTTAAAATACCGAAAAGACCAATAGCCCCGGGCTAGCTGGCACAGAAAATTGCTCACCAGAGTCTATAACACAATGGATGAGCCATTTTATGCCCAAAAAACCTCTCTATATTATACGAGACGGCTTATAATTTGGTTGAGATATGTCGTTGCCAGGCGGCTAGCAAGCAAAAAGCAGCGGGAGGGCAAGCCCCTCCCGCTGCTTTTTGCTTGCTAGCTATTTCACCACGACGGTAAGATTCATTCCTGGATGGACGGTGCAATAGAAGTGAAAGGTGCCGGCGGTATTAAAGGGGCCAACGGCCTGACTATCGTTCCCATTAAATTGGACATTGACCTGGGGAGCGCCATTTTCGGTAAGGGTCTTGGCCGTGTTATCCTGCCAGGTCCCGTTCGCGACAACGTGTACCATGGAGACATCATTGACAATATTGACCTTCTCGCCTTTATGGATGGTGATGGAGGCGGGTTCAAAGGTCAGTTCTTTCATATGGACGCTATTGGGGAGGTTGCTCGTGTTGCCTCCCGTAGCGCAGGCCGCAAAGAGCGTGGCGACTGTGCAGCAAAGGAGGAGTAGCGCGATCAGCTTTTTCACAGTTTGAGAATCTCCTGGAAGTAATAGAATGGCAGGGCCTACCCACAAGGCGGCGCCCTGCGCAGATAGCGTGCTTTTATTATTCTGGTCCTATTATAAGTATCGGTCAGTATCGGTGTCTACCTGAGAATTGTTCAATTCGCACCTGAAAAACTATCAGGTAAGTACCCGAGATACACGATAGCCAGTAAGTAGCCGCGTACGCCAGTAGCGGGCCTAGTAGAAGGTCCAGCCCACGAGGCGCATATCGGTACCATCGGCGATATCTGCAAAGGGGGTCAGGGTGCCCATATCGAGCGAGCCGTAGTACAGTTTGCGGTCGGAGCTATGAGGATCGGTCTCTTGCAAGGCAAAAAGCTTGCTATCTTGCGTGACATTCGACCAGGCATACTGGGAATATGGACAAAGCGACTGACCACCTGTTGTGTCATCGGTGAGGCGTGTGAGGCCTGTGCCATCGGTATTCATACGCCAGAGGCCGTTCTGGCTGGTATCTCCACTGCCATTCTCGACCATGAGTAGCAGCATTGTTGGCGAGACGGCGCGCAGTATCGTGACCGCTTGATTGAGATGCGCGATGGGCTGAGGGGTGCCACCCATTGAAGGCTGGACGCTAATGGTGGTTGGCCCGGTAGCTGAAAGTCCATTGCTGGCATCACAACTGGCGACATAGAGCTTTGTGGTATCGTAGCTCACATCGAAGCTACCACAGCTCCAGTTCTGGCTGAAGAGCTTTTGCAGATCAGTATCATGCTGATTAGATCCCTGAATGATATCCAGCGCATATAAATCGTTGCGTGGCGCGCCAGAGTTGGGTATAAAAGAGGTTAAGAGAACGTGTGTATTGTCCAGCCAGGTAGTTGGTGTATAAGCCAGATTATGTTGTGGTTGCAGGAGGAGTTGTAGCGAGCCCGAGGCCAGGCTAAGCAGGTAGAGCGATGGCTTGCCGCCATCATTAGGATACTGATTAAAGACTACGTTTTGTCCATTGTACGAGAGTTGCATATTGGCAATATGGTTATTGGCAGGAGCGCAATAGAGCGTCTGTTGCTCCTGTCCATCTATGCGAACCAGGCGTAGTTGACTGATACCATCGCTATGCAGGATATAGGTGATCCATTGACCACCCTGCATGAGTTCGCCCTCGTCAATATGGAGGTTAGGTATGCCTATGATGGGCGTGCCTCTGGTGTTATCATCGATATCACGGCGTTTCAGTGTCCCCCGGGTCGGCGCATTGTCAGGGCCTTCATTGACGATATACACAACCTGGCGATGGTTGCCTGGTGTGATCGATTGAATACTTGCAGTCCGGGCGACATTGCCAGCGGGGCAATCCGTCGTGATGGCTGCTGGCGCAGGTTTTCCCCCTGTCTCGGAAGTGGGGGAAGCTTGTGTTACGATTTGTGGTTGCGGTGTGTTGGATTGGCGATTGCCGATATAGCCTGTGCTGTACAGGATGGCAAAGATACTGGTGGCGAGTGCGATTCCAATAAAGAGGTAGGTGAAGAGCGGGAAGCGATTGGCTTTCTGCGCAGGCGGAGGTGTCGGCAGAGTGGATGCGGATGTTGACTGCCTGGTCGAGAGTTGCGACTGGGCCTGTATGGCGGTAGCCTGCTCCTGTATCTGGCGTATCTCTGATGATGGAGGACGTGAACTATTCATCGATGCAGCGGGAGCAGGAACATGCCGGAAGGCTGTGCTGCCAGCATTAGGTAGCATGGGGGGTGCCAATTGTGTCTGGAACGGGTTTACTGGAGGTGTCCTCCCATTGCCCAGTGCCGTAGGGGTGTTTGTGTATGTCCTGATAGGCGTCCCAGTGTGGATCGCCTCTTCCAGAGCCTCGCGAAAGGCGGCAACCGATTGGAAGCGCTGCGTAGGATCTTTTTCCAGGGATTTGAGTACTACCGCCTCAAGTTCAGGCGAAATTGCAGAGTTAAGGACATGAAGGGGACGTGGAGGCTCATACAGGTGTTTCACCATGAGGGCGACTGCGTCGTCGGCGTAAAAGGGGCGCTGGCCGGTCAATAGCTCATAGAGTACAACACCAAGCGCGTAGATATCGCTCGTCTTATCTGGCCTGCTCTGGATCTGCTCTGGCGCCATATAGTCAGGTGTGCCCTTGATGGCGAAGCTATTGGTGTGCGTGACATCCTGTGCCAGGGGCTTATTCGTCGTGTGCTCTACAATCTTGACGAGGCCGAAATCGGAGAGCATAAGCGTCTTCTCGTTTTTGAAAAGGATATTGCCGGGTTTAATATCGCGATGAATCAGGCCTTGTTGGTGAGCATATTCCAGTGCATTCAGAACTTGATAGATAAAAGCGAGTGTCTGCTCAAGAGGAAGTTGCCCCTGGTGTTTGTGTAGATACTCTTTGAGGGAGCCTCCAGGCATGTAGGGCATAACCAGGTAGGCGCAGGTATCCTGTTCGCCGTACTCATAGACGGGGAGAATATGTGGATGATCCAGGCGAGCCAGCACGCGTGCCTCACGCGTAAAATGTGCAAGGAATTCCGCTCGATTGGCCGCCTGGAGTTCGGGCTGAAAGACTTTTACCGCAACCTGGCGCTGTAGATGTATGTCTTCTGCCAGGTAGACGGTCGCCGTCCCACCCCGACCCAGTTCGCTCAACAGTCGATAGTGACCTAATATTGTTCCTAGCATGCTGTTATTTCCAGTAATATAGAGAAAATTTAACTATGTTAATTCGCGCCTATTATAGCAGATACGTACTTAGTATAAAAGAAAGAGATGCAGTTGTACGTCTTGCTATAGCTATTTATTATGCGAAGTTAACAGACAAAAACTCACACTACTCATATTTTATTTACAGTATTGCGCTTGACAGGGGAGAATGAATTGTGTATGCTTGACTCTATACAAAATCAAAGAGCGAACGCGCTGATCAGGATCAGTAGGCGTGCTGGTGTACTCTAGCAGCGAGCCGAGAGAGTGAAAGTCGGTAGAGTGGCCTCGTCGAACCCACCTGGGAGCGTCAGTGATAAACTGACCGGAGTCCTTCACCGTTATGCAGGAAGGGGCGGTTCAACAGCGACCGTCAGAGTGGAAACGTGTCGTGAGACATATTTCAAATAAGGTGGTACCACGGGCCAATAACCTCGTCCTTATCTAGGGCGAGTTTTTTTATTGTCTTTATTCATGGGTATGATCTTATTCCGAAACCCAACGCCACTTCGTGTCTAGCGCTTCGCGCTCAGGGTTTTCGGATAGGAAGATTTGGACGCCGAGAGGGGATGCTATGAGCCAGAAGGAAAAGTTTGTTGAAGAACTTGTCGATCAAGAGGATGATTTCTCTGCCTGGTATAACCAGATTGTACGCAAGGCGGAGCTAGCGGACTACGCGCCTGTGCGCGGTTGTATGATTATTCGCCCCTATGGGTATGCGCTCTGGGAGCATATTCAGTCGCTGCTGGACCAGCGTTTTAAAGATACCGGCGTCATGAACGCCTACTTCCCCCTGCTCATTCCACGCAGCTTCCTGGAGAAAGAGGCTGAGCATGTCGAGGGCTTCGCCCCTGAGCTGGCCTGGGTGACGCGTGGTGGCGGCGAAGAACTGGAGGAACCCCTGGCGATTCGCCCGACCAGCGAGACGATCATCGGCCATAGCTACTCCCGCTGGGTGCAGAGCTATCGCGACCTGCCGCTGCTCATCAACCAGTGGAACAATGTGATGCGCTGGGAGAAACGCACGACCCTCTTCCTACGCACCTCCGAGTTCCTCTGGCAAGAGGGCCATACCGCGCATCGTACGCTGGAAGAGGCCGAGGAGCGCACGCGCATGATGCTGGAGGTCTACCGCGACTTCGCCGAGAATGACGCGGCTATCCCCGTGATTCCGGGCCGTAAGACCGAGAATGAGAAGTTCGCTGGTGCCCTGCGCACGTACTCCATTGAGGCCCTGATGGGTGATGGCAAGGCCTTGCAGTCCGCGACTAGCCACAACCTGGGGCAGAATTTCGCCAAAGGCTTCGACATTCAGTTCCTGGACGCGGACGGCGAGCGCAAATACTGCGCCACCACAAGCTGGGGCCTGAGCACACGTATGATTGGTGGCATCATCATGGTGCATGGCGATCCGTCTGGCTTGATCCTGCCGCCTCGCCTGGCACCATTCCAGGTCGTTATCGTTCCTATCTGGCGTAAGGACCAGGACCGCGCCGTTGTCTTTGAGGCCGTTGAGCGTTTGCAGAAGATGCTCAAGGGCAAGGTGCGTGTCAAGGTTGATGATAGCGATAACACCCCAGGCTGGAAGTACAACGAGTGGGAGATGCGTGGCGTTCCTGTGCGCCTGGAGATTGGCCCCCGCGATGTGCAGAACAACAACGTCGTACTGGTCAGCCGCCTCGACCGCTCCAAGGAGTTCGTCTCCATCGATACCCTGGAGACCCGCCTGCCCGAGAAACTGGATGAGATCCAGAAGGCGCTCTATCAGCGTGCCCTGGAGCATCGCGAGAAGAATACGCACTATACCGAGGACTACGAGGAGTTTAAACGTATCATCGCCGAGAAGCGCGGCTTTGTGCGCGTCAAGTGGGCCGAGGATAGCGCTGCTGAGCAGGCCATCAAGGACGAGACCAAGGCCACCATTCGGGTCATCCCCTTTGACCAGCCCGAGGGCGGCGTCAAGGGCAAGTGCATCTATACCGGCAAGCCCGCCACCTGCGAAGCCATCTTCGCTCGCGCGTATTAATATGTTCTGAAGATTGAAGGCCCTGGTTGCCCTAGGGCAACCAGGGCCTTCAATCTTCAGAACGAAGTTGGACTAGGAGAGAGATCATGCGTTATTCACAGCTTTTGGGGGGAACGCTGCGCGAGCGCGCACATGATGTTGAGAGTACGAACCTGGACCTGTTAACCCGGGGTGGCTTTGTACGCCAGCTTACCTCTGGCGTGTATAGCATGCTGCCGCTGGGTGAGCGTGTTATGCGCAAGCTCACGGAGATCGTGCGTACGGAGATGGAGAGGATAGGAGGTCAGGAAGTCTCGATGCCTGTGCTGCAACCGCGCGAGATCTGGGAGGTCAGGCCGCAGTCGGGGAAAGCTAGTCGAGCGGAGGGATATGGCCCGGTCCTCTTTAGCCTGCATGATCGCCGTGAGCGCGAGCTTGTCCTGGGGCCGACGCACGAAGAGATTTGCACCCTCCTGGCACAAGAGTTTATCCGCAGCTATCGAGATCTGCCACGCCTGGTCTTCCAGATTCAGCGCAAGTTCCGCGACGAGCCGCGAGCGCGTGGTGGACTCCTGCGCCTGCGCGAGTTTCTCATGAAGGACCTCTATAGCTTTGATGCCGACGAAGAGGGCTTGAACGCCAACTTTGAACTCGTGCGCGAGGCCTATTGCCGTATCTTTGCACGCTGTGGCCTGGATTTTATCGTCGTCGAGGCCGATAGCGGCGCCATTGGAGGCAAGGAATCGCTGGAGTTTATCGCCCTGACCGAGGCGGGAGAAGACACCATTCTGCGTTGCACTGGCTGTGGCTACGCCGCCAACGTCGAAAAGGCCGAGTTCGTGCGCCTGGAGCGCGTCTCCGCAGAGGAGCGGGCGCTGGAGGAGGTCTACACGCCGGACTGCAAGTCGATCAGCGACCTGGCGGCTTTCCTGAGCATATCCGAGGGCGAGACCATGAAGGTGGTTTGCTATAGTGCAGGTGGGCAGTTGGTAATGGCCGTGGTACGCGGTGACCTGGATATCAATGAGATCAAGCTGACTAATGTCATCACAAAGCGGGGTCTCAACGCCACTGATTTGCGCCTGGCAACGGGGGAAGAGCTGGAACGTGCGGGCATTGTCGCGGGCTATGCCTCACCCCTGGGCGAGAACAAGGCTCTGCTGATCATCGCTGATCACTCCCTTCGTTCAGGCAACAACCTTGTCGCCGGAGCCAATCGCGCCGAGTATCATCTCAAGAACGTCAACTATCCGCGTGATTTCCGCGTTGATACCTGGGCGGATATTGCCTCGGCCTATGAGGGCGCCGTCTGTGTACGCTGTGGAGGAAGCTTGCATGCCCTGCGTGGCTGTGAACTGGGGCATATCTTCAAGCTTGGCACCATCTATTCCGATCTCTTTAATGCTACCTTCCTGGATGCCGAGGGGCGCACACAGCCGCTGATCATGGCCTCGTATGGCATTGGTATCTCGCGTCTGCTGGCCTGCATTGTCGAGCAGCAGCATGATGCGCGAGGCCTGACTTGGCCGCTGGCGGTCGCGCCATATACCGTCTCGCTGGTGGGAATCGATCTGGAGAAAGAGGAGATCGATCGCGCGGCCGAACAGCTCTATGCCGATCTCTGTGCGGCAGGCGTCGAGGTACTCTTCGATGACAGGCGCGAATCGGCGGGTATCAAGTTCAACGACGCCGACCTGCTTGGTCTACCGTTGCGTGCCGTCGTCAGCAAGCGTTCCCTCAAACAGGGAGGCGTGGAATTGAAGGCCCGCACAAGCCAGGCGAGCCGAATCGTTTCATTGAGTGAAGCACTGAACGAGATTCAACAAGTTCTGATGCAACTTTTATAATTAACGTGGTATGCAAGGTGTCGCAAAACGAGGTCCAGGGGCAGCGCCCCTGGCGGGGTTTGGGGTGTCCCCAAATTCCTTCTCCCTATAAAAAGAAACGGGGGCTTGTCGCAAGATAAGCCCCCGTTTCTTTTTATACCTATTTGACTGCGATGACGATGGGAAGGGCGGTTATTGCATCGATGGTGACCTTCTCATTATTAGCGCTATCCTTGACATAGATGCCGGTGGAGGCACCCCCATCCAGGTTGAGCGCTGTCTGGAGCGAGAGGTCCGACGAGGCCAGCAGGTCTGCTGTCTCGTCAAGCGAGAAGGATACCCCTGAGCTGATGATAAAGAGCAGGCGCCCCTGTTTATCCTGGGCCACAATGGTGCGGCGCTCGGTCGCTCCATTCGCGTTAAACTGGGTGCGCTGTCCATTCTCAATCATCATTGGCGAGGATTGCGTGGCTTGCTGAAGCTGTTCATTGTCGGGATCATAGGGATGCGCACTTAGCGAGCGCAGACGAATGTTTCCCTGGCTATCGACGGAGAGCATGCCGCCGAAGGCGCTATACGATTGGCCATGTGCCTCGCCGTTGCTAACAAGCAGCCCCGTAGGGTGATTGTTATTATCAAAGTAGCCGCCATTGATCAGCACGTGTGCGCCAGTCTCCTTGGTCCACTCGCGCACAGAGAGTGGCTGTGTTGGCTGGTAATGCACGCTGAGATGAATCTGGGCTGGATTCATGCGTACGATGACCATGGTATCTTCATTGGTACTGGGACCCTTCCAACGTTCATAACGCAGCTCGATGCCGGGCGAGACTGTCTGCCAGACATTGAGTTGCTGGTCCGAACCATTCGCCGAGTTCTGCGAATTGGTGATAGGTGTCCCATTCACGCTGATATTGGGCAGCGCTGAGCAGGCCATCAGGAGGCTACCCAGAAGCGCGAGTACGCAAGTAAGCAGCAGCGTGTGCCTGGCGGCTGGCATGAGAAAATCCCTTCCTAGTTTCAATCCTCAGCAGTTTCCTGGAAGCTGCTGCACCACCTGTTTGTTTCCAGACAGGCTGAGAAGTTGCTACCTGCGCCAGCCGGTTGCCTCGATGGCCGAGACGGTTCCCTTAAACTCCATCGCCAGCTTATACGCAGCGGCGTGAGCAGCCAGTTCGGTCTCATCGCTGAGCGGGGCCAGGTCCACCTTACCGTAGCGGCGCTCCAGCGCCTTCATGATCAGGAAGTCGGTGAACCAGGGATTCTTCGGCAGCAGAGGGCCATGCAGGTAGGTGCCATACACATTATTATAGTTTGCGCCCTCAAAACCGTCTTTACCATTATTGCCCCAGCCCGAAACAACTTTGCCCAGGGGTTTGGCCTTGGGTCCCAGGTAGGTGCGTCCGCTGTGATTCTCATAGCCAACCAGGATCTGTTTGCCCAGGGAACCCAGGTCGCATTCAAGCGCCATGTGCGTCATGAAGCGTTCGGGGTCGCCCTCGGTGTGCAGATCGAGTACCCCTGCCCCTTTCAACTCGGGACCATGGACGCTCTTGTAGCTATGGCCCAGCAACTGATAGCCTGCGCAGACCGCCAGGAAGGTCGTTCCAGCCTCGGCGGCCTCGCGCAAGGAGGGGGCCTTCTCCTGAATATCCTTGGAGGCGATCTCCATCTCGCGGTCGGCGCCACCATGGAAAAGGATCATATCATATTGGGTAAAATCGGGCGTCTGTTTGACGTATACGGGATCGACCTCGACTGAGATGCCGCGCCATTTGCTGCGCTTCTCAATCGAGAAGAGGTTTCCACGGTCGGCGGCCACGCACATCAAGGTTGGATAGAGGTGGGCGATCTTAATGACCATGCGTGAATCTGATGTCTGCTCGCTCATGCTAATTTACTCCTCCCAGTAGTGTTTGACCCAACCGTGTTTCTGCATTATTTTACGCAGTTCCTGTGTTGGTGTATAGCCGCTTAGGATATATAGGGAGCCACCCGGTTCAACATTTTTCAATGCAGCCTCTAAGGCACCCTCGTATTCATGGATGACAGAGATCTTACTGGGAGAGAACTCGGCATACTTCAAGCGCAGCGCCAGCTCCTCTGCCTTATTGCCACAGCAGATGGCATCAAGAACATCGGGCACGATCTCTTCGATATCGCAGTCCCAGAGCCAGGCAAAGTCCTGTCCATCAACCACGGTATGGCTCATCGAGAAGAGCATATGCTTCTTGCCGCTATGCTTGGCAATCAAGCGCATGATCAGGTTGAAGGAGGTTGGGTTCTTGACGAAGGAGAGGTAGATGTTCTTATCGCCAGCCTGAATCTTCTCCAGGCGACCAAAGGCCGGGCGCAGGGTCGAGAAGGCCTGTGTGGCTTTCTCAATCGCGAACTCTGTGGCGAAGGCGGCGCCGATAGCGGCCGCGGCATTATAGACATTATGGATACCAGGCAGCGGCACCGTAAACTCCAGTTCGCCCAGGGGGGTGCGCATTGTCACCTGTGAGGGGCCTTCGCCATCTTCCGCCAGGTGTGCGGATGTGACCGCGAAGTCGAGCTGGGGTAGGGTATAGCCGCAGGTGGGACAGCGGTAGAGGCCCAGGTGGGAGAGGTAGGCGACCTCGTATGCCAGGTCGCTATCGCAGTGGATACAGCGAATGATGTCGGCTGACTGCTCAGGCACGGGCGTGCCAATCTCTTTGGTCTCCAGGCCAAAGTAGAGGCGGCGAGCCTTGGAGTTGAGCGCGAAATTGGCGACCTGTGGATCATTGCCGTTGAGCAGGATCGTCGAGGTCTCCGGCAGGTTCTCAAGCATCTTATTGAGCGCGTTGGCAACGGAATACATCTCGCCATAGCGATCAAGCTGATCGCGGAAGAGATTGGTAATAATCACCACGTCGGGCTGAATTTCGGGGACTGCCGCGGGAATGGTCCCCTCATCGATCTCAAAGAGGAGGACATCGCTATCCAGGCGCCCGAAGATGTCGGCGAAATTGACGGCGACCGATGTAACGCCTTGCAGCAGGTTCGAGCCGGTGCGGTTCTGGGAGACGCGCTGCCCATTGGAGCTAGCCAGGGCGGCAGTCATGCGTGCCGTCGTCGTTTTACCATTACTACCAGTAATCACAATCTTCTTAGCGCTGCTGGCGCCAACTACTTCTTTTAATACATTAGGATCGATACGGCGCGCGACCATACCAGGGAGGCTGGTGCCACCACCGATACGTAACAGACGTCCAGACGCGCTTGCCAGTTTCCCTGCTGAAATAGCCAGGGCGAGACGCGCCCGGCCCAGGCCAGTGGGCGCTTGCGCCGCGTTATCCTGTTCTGGTGCCTGCTTTGTCGAGAGTTCGTGTTCTATTTGCATAATACTTTTACCACCGTCCCTAATAGGCATCAAGGAGTTCAATGCATGAATATTGGGAGACTAATCCAATAGTGCAGCCTGGTGGCAGTATAGCAAACCAGGGGACACATCGACAAGGGAAATAGTCACAATGGCAGTGTGAAATTACTTACTACGTTGTGGATGTGGAGCGCCCTGCCAGGGCGCTCCACATCCACAACATCTAGATCTTCCTACATTGTTTGGCACCAGAGGTGTCGCAGGTGATGGTTGCGTGCTCAAACTTCTGGCTGATGGTGGCGTTCTCGTTTGTTTTGGGGCTGCTTATAGGAAAGCCAATTTTGTTCAGCCCACCGTTCTTATCGAAGAATTGTTGGATGGGGTCGCTGGTGCTGTAGCCGGTGAAGACGTAGTAACGTCCACCGTTGGCCATAGGGATGGTGTTCTCCTTCTTGTCCTTGGTAAAGTAGTTCCAATCGGTGTCATAAGGAATAGGGTGCTTGAGGTCTTCGATGGCGGGTGAGATCCAGTCATAGGTATTGAAGCCCCAGTTCATTAAGTCGCGCATATCAGTCCACCAGTCGCTGGTATGCAGGGTAACACCGATGAGGTGATGTTGATTGCGTACGCAAGAGATGACCTGATTAAAGTTCTTCTCTCCATCCCAGCCTGGCTTGCCACCGTCGACGCCTGGATACCACCAGAGGAACTGGTTGCCGTTGTACATATCGTGGGCGGCATGGTCACCATTGCCTGGAATCAGATAGTGTTGAGTTGCGCTTACCTCGTGAATTAAGGGATCGCCCAAGCTGTATTTGCCGATGTATGCCAGGTCGTGCGCGCTTGAATAGTGGTTGGGCACGATTAAGCCATGGGGATTCATATAGTGCGTATTATGCAGATTCCAGGTTCCTAACTGCTGATTCATTTTAGCCACAAAGGCTGGCACATTGCCACTGAGCGCATCGGCGATAACGATCGCGGCATCATTGCCCGAGACAAGCATCAGGCCATAGAGCAGCTCTTTCAGGGTATAGGTCTCGCCCTTCTTCACCCCCATCAGGGAGCTATCGGCCGAGAGATCATTCTGGAGATCTCGGTCAATGGCATTGGTAATGGTGATGCGCTGATCAGGTTTCCCCATATGCGCGGCCAGATAAGCGGTCATGAGCTTGGTTGTGCTGAGCATGGGGAGGTGCATTAAGGGATTTTGCGCGTAGAGCGTCTTCCCTGTATCTGCATCCAATACATAAGCCGCATTGGCATAGACGGGCGGCGAGGGATGGTTGGTTGTGGGCGCTTCGACCACGATCTGGTTAGGATCCACCGTTGGCGTCACTGCATTGCCGATATTAAGCGGATTGGGCAGGGTGATAGCAGAGGAATTATTGCCACGGATGTAGTTGAATCCCAGTGGCAGGAGCACCAGGATGAGGAGTGCCACGGCGATAAATAGAAGCACGTTGCGATCTTTGAAGAACGCGGGCAAGGGGAGCCGAGGCTCAGGCGCTTCTCGCAAAGGGCGACGATAGCGCGGCGCACGCGTAGGTGCAGGCGCTGTTGGCTCATAGACGCTGGTATATTTACGTGCTTGAGTGCGCGGAGTGGCTACCGCGCGCTGGTGAGCCGTACGTGGGGTGCGAGGCAAGCGCGAGGACCTGTCCTCGGGATCCTCCTCCTCTTCCTCTGGTAGAAAGCGGGTTGTGCCGCTGACCACGACAAGGTCGCGCGCCTCGCCAGGAGTTTTACTGGTGGCACGGGTGTTTGTATCGGGGTCGACAAGCTCTTCCTCATCATCCTCTAAGAAGCGGCGTGGATAGCGTGTGCGTACCTGCTTCCCCTGAGAGGCACGACCTGGCTTCTTGTTTACCTGGCGCTGCGGAGCGGCCACCTCCTCTTCCGGCTCTAGAGGCTCTTCCTCTTCAAAGGGAAGATCTATAGTCTCTTCTTCCTCGTCCGCGAAAAACTCTCCATGTGCGTCATCATCTTCCACATCATCGAAATCCTCTGCGGATGTGGCGTTATGCTGCGCATAGGAGGCGCGTTCCTGCTCTAGCGTTTGCGGGCGCGAGGCGCGTCTGACACTTGGCTGGTCGGTATATTCGCCTGTGTGATAGACATAGTGACGCCTGGGACGGCGGCGTGGGGGGGTCGCGGTATCCTGGTCCTCATATAGAGAATCGTCATCGTCGTCTGTCGGGGCTGGTGGATAATATCTCGATTGCTCATCATCTTGTGATGGAATGTCAGGCATGCGCCGAGTCTCCTCAGATAAATTATGTCGGGTGTTCGTCGTTGTAAATAGGTAAGTTCTGGCTATACCTGGGCTTTTAAATGAGTAAGAGGGTGTTCTAGATGTCTTAATATTTTGCCTATATTACCCGGGCTTCTGGCTATTGCCAACATTATATGCCCAGTAATGTATCTTATGCAATAGTGTTGCATCAGGTGTCACTGGAATTCCTGAGTGTTGCACTAGGTGTCACTGGAATTTTTACTTGTTCCTCCCCCTTGAGTGCCAGCACTTCCTTCTCCTCGGGTAAGTGTATAGTATTGTCTCCCGGTCTGCATTTTTGCGGGTGAAGACTATGACCTTTTGGAGAGAAAACGGCTTCATTTACAAAACTTTTTGAAGAACTTAAAAAAATCTTGAGGTTTGTCTGGTAGTGTAGGGATAGAGCAGAGTGTCTATTCCAGAATTCTGTCTGGTGACTATATTCAGGAAAATGTATGATGAAAACAACACACGCACATGTCTATGCTGCACCTGCGTCACTTGCAGATGATATATTGCTTGAACACATAGAGAATGGCGACCAGGCAGCCTTTGAAACCTTGATGCAACGCTATTCGGCCATTTTATGTAAGTTTGTCTATACACATATCAGCGATTATGAGCAGACGCGCGATATTGTCCAGAGCGTCTTTATGCAGCTTTACATTTATGTGCCCAAATTGCGGGCCAACTGGTCGCGTCAGACCTCACACGCGCCCTTGAAGTCCTGGCTCTTCCAGGTCGCGGCCAATCGCTGTACTGATGAATTGCGCAAGCGGCGCCCGTTGCTCTTTTGTGAAATCGATGTGCCGCTGGAGGACGATGAAAACTCCTGGCCCTATACGATTGCCGATAATCATCCCCAGCCCGATGAAGAACTGGAGCGTAAAGATATACGCACGGCCCTTCGGCGCGCTATTCTGGCCTTACCCCCTCGTTTTCGCTCAATTGTACTTTTGCGCTATCAGGAAGAACTGACCTTTGGCGAAATTGGGCGCATCCTGGGCATGCCGGAGAACACAGCCAAGACCTACTTTCAGCGTGCCCGCCCTCTGTTACGAGCCGCCCTCACCTCATAAGCATGTATGGCCGTGAAGGGATGATACTGCTCAAGCACGCGTCTACATATGATGCACCATATGTAGACGCGTGCTTGAGCAGCGTCGGGCTTGACGGTTCGTAGGCTCCATGCTACGCTGCAATCATTAACTTCAATCTTTTTTCCAGCAGAGAAGCACAGTCGCAAGAGGGCTTAAGAGCAGCCAAGCGTGAAGAAAGGATACAAGTGCTGATGGACCTTGCCGAGATTAAGCGCCTTATCGAGGATGGGCAGATCGAGTATATCAAGCTGGGCACGCCTGATATTGACGGCGTCTTCCGGGAAAGCGTGTAGACGCGCGCTTCTTCCTTGACTCTGTGGAGGATGGTTTCGCGCAGTCAGACGTTATCTTTGGCTGGGATATCGCGGAGAATGTCCTCCCCAATTTGCATATCAGCAACTGGGAGCGCGGCTTTACCGATTTTGTGATGAAGCCGGATCTCTCAACCTTTGCCCTGGTTCCCTGGGAGCAGAATGTGGCCTCCTGTATTTGCGATATGTGGAATGAGCAGGGGGAGCAGATCATCGTCTCGCCCCGGCATGTGCTCAAAAACATCATCGAGCGCGCCCGGCAAATGGGCTATGCCGCGATGGCGGCGTCTGAGCTAGAGGTCCGTTATTTCCGTGAAGACCAGGCCTCGCTACGCGACAAGAACTTTGGTACGCATCTGGTCCCCCTCAATCCCGGTACGAACTGCTATGTCATCAGCCATGCCACGACCGATGAGCCGCTGATCGGGCATATCGCACGCATGATGCGCGACTATGGTGTCGACATTGAAGGATATACCCGCGAACATGGTCCCGGCATGTACGAAATGAACATGCGCTACACCGATATCCTGACCGCTGGCGACCGCACGATGCTCTTTAAAAATGGCGTCAAAGAGATCAGCCATCAGCTTGGCTACCTTGCCACCTTTATGGCCAAGTGGAACGACCAGGAGGATGGTAGCAGCGGGCACACACACGTCAGCCTGTGGGATCTCAATAAAGAGCGCAACGTCTTCTGGGAGCAGGAGGCCGAGGGGCATATGTCGCAGACTATGCGCCACTTCGTCGCCGGTGTCCTGGTCAAGATGCCTGAGTTGATGGCTATCTATGCCCCAACCATTAACTCTTACAAACGCTATGTGGAGGGTTCCTGGGCACCTACTAATACGACCTGGGGCATGGATAATCGCACCTGTTCCATTCGCGTTATCAATACCCATAAGCGCGCTATTCGTATCGAGAACCGTGTGCCCGGCTGCGACGCTAACTTCTACCTGGTCTTCGCTGCCACGCTGGCCAGCGGCCTCTATGGCATTGAGCACCAGCTGGAATTGCCACCACGTCTAGATGGGAATGCCTACCAGTCTGGTAAGCTGGATCAGGCGCTCAAGCGTGGAGATATCAAGACACTGGCTCGCAACCTGAGCGAGGCCGCCGATCTGCTGGAGGGTAGCGAGATGGCTCGCGAGTACTTTGGTTCGTACTTTGTCGATCACTTTGTCACGACCCGCCGCTGGGAAGTCAGCGAGTTTGAGAAGGCCGTCACCGACTGGGAGCGCCGCCGCTACTTTGAACTGATCTAGTATAGATATGGTAGTAGATAAAGTGAAAGCGCCTGGGCAGTCTACGGCTGCCCAGGCGCTTTCACTTTATCTACTACTCTCATGCTCTTTTTGTGCGCAAAAAGTAGAACTTATCGTGTTGTGCTACGTATATGAGAATTAAAGCGTATAAGAAGGAGAAGCAATTGTCTCAAGAATGTGTTGAGAAGGTGATGGCGTTTATTACACGTGAGCACCGGGGGCGAAGAGAACTGCTTGTCTTTGACCATGGCTTGTCGGGGACCCAGGTGCCAGCGGGAACGGTCGAGTATGGCGAGGCGCTAGAGGCCGCGGTGCTCAGGGAGGTACAGGAGGAGACGGGATATAACGGGCGTATTTTGCGGCATCTAGGTCAGGAAACGCTGGACCTGGGAGAGGCGCAACGCATGATGATCAAGCAGGCATTGCTGCGCCAGGCTCCCTCCGCTGATGCCGAGGTAGTCGCGCCAGAAGAGATATTAGGCAATGCCCTGCGCCGCGGTTTAACCGTGTGCCTGGAGCGCCAGCAGGAGGGCTGGGCCTATGTCTATCTAGAAGAATTTAATCTTGAGGTAGAGCCGCCACGTATCATAAGAAGCGTAGGAGGCTGGGTGCCGGGTGATACCTTATCCAGGTGGGTGCGGCGCAGCTTTTTTCAAGTACAATTATATGACGAAACACCAGAGCGGTGGGAGCAGTTTGCGGAGGGACAGTATATGTTCCATCTCTACTGGCAACCCCTGGAGCCTATGCCGCACCTTGTTGCTCCACAGCAAGCGTGGTTAGCTCGCTTTTATACTCACTTGTTTGACATTCAGTAGGCTTGTCCGGTTGATTCTAGCGTCAAAGGAGGCCGCCATGAGCAGAGTTGTTATGTATCGTCTCTGGTTTATCTTTGTCATTCTGGCTGTGGTCGTACTGACATTATTAAGTCTCCTGGGCCTGTTACCTCACTTTTAGCTCTTGTTTAAACGTTTTGCAGGGGCTACCTATGTATGGAGTGTGTACTTTGTAGTGCGCTATGCCTTTATTTGCGGATGGAATCCTGCTTGCTTTCTGGATAACTGTAATGTCTAATGAAGGAAGAGTGCCTTGTGGTTTTGAACCCTGGCGCACTCTTCCTTCGTTTCAGTACAGAAGCGCTATCCAACACATGCCCTGCGGCGATGTGTTGTGCGTATAAGATCCTTTTCCCTGGAGGTAAGTTTTGCAAAGGATATGTGTCTACTGTGGCTCGCATGCAGGTAACCGGACGGAGTATCAAGAAGCGGCCTATACGCTCGGAGCGGAAATGGCGGCGCGAGGCATTGGCCTGGTCTATGGCGGCGCGCGTGTAGGCTTGATGGGAGCCGTAGCGGATGGCGTGCTCTCCCGTGGCGGCGAGGTAATTGGCGTCCTGCCGCGCGCGCTCTTCGATATTGAGGTCGCCCATAAAGGGCTGACCCAACTCTATGAAGTGGAGAGCATGCATGAGCGCAAGGCCCTGATGGAGAAGCTCTCCGATGGCTTTATCGCGCTCCCTGGCGGCTACGGCACCTTCGATGAACTCTTTGAGATGATCACCTGGGCACAACTGGGTATCCACAATAAACCGCTGGGCCTGCTCAACACAGCCGAATTTTTCAATCCCCTGCTGGCACTGGTTGAGCACGCGGCGCAGGAAGGCTTTATTTCGCAATATCATTCCTCACTGCTCCTCGTACAGGCCGAGGGCGCGGCCCTGCTTGAGACCATGCTTTCAACACCAGCCCGTCCCCACCTCTCAAAATTCGCCGACGAGACGCCCCCTCTCGAGCCCTGAGCACTATATCAACGTATCTAGTAACAAGGTAGTGTTGTTGCGTGTGTTGCGAGCTGAGCCCGCAACACACGCAACAACACTACCTTACCCTTTGAGCACTGCAGGCGCGAAAAGAATAGTTTTTAAAAGCATGCAAGATGTGATACAATGAAAACAAGCTTTTGCTATATACTCGCGAAAGCCTGCTGCATGCTCTCTTTATACGTCATACATGCATTAGTTTTATAATCTAGTACTACGTTGCATACGTTTATGTTCAGGTGAACAAAGGTTGAACAATGTGTGGCTCGATAGGAGGGCAAGAAGCGAGCAAGATTATTCTAGTCGTTGAGGACGATGAGCAGCATGCACTCGTGCTGGCGCAGATCATTTCGCAGCTGAGGCCGCATCGCGTTTTTCACGCTTCTGATGGACCCACAACGCTCAAATTTACGGAACACCTTAAGCCGGACCTGTTTATTATTGATTACTGGCTCCCCACGATGAATGGGATTGAGCTGTATGAGCGCCTGCGTCTCCGTAAGGAGTTACAGGGCATTCCCGTGATCATCATCAGTGGTTTCTTGCCATTGGACGAGATTCATGCCAGGGGGATCGAGAGTTTACCCAAGCCATTTGATTTGAACGAGCTACTACTGAAGATTGACACTCTATTAGGTGAGCAGCCAGAATCCTCTCCCCATGCTTAAGAAGCCAAAGAGCGCCCCTCACGAGTGATCCCGAGGGGCGCTTTTGTGTTGAGAGCAGGCTTAATCCTTGCCGCCATCCTCGCGAATCTCATCAAGGATAACCGCGAGCGCAATGATGAAGGGCCCATCAACGCCCGGGGCGACATCAACCGTGTAGTGGTCGCTCAAGAAGGCAAACTCCTTTGTGATATGCCCCAGGAGCCGCCCATAGTGATCAATGATGGTAAAGTCCCACTCGTGAAACTGGCCCTGAATTTGCAGGACCATGCCATCGCTGGTTGTGACCTCGAAGCGCGCCCCGTAGGTCGCCTCCTCCTTGCGATGTACACTGCCAAGCTCCGCGCCCTGGCTAAAGAGATCGTAGTGAGTCGTGTAGTCCAGGAGACGCTGCCTGATCTCAATGACCTCTTCGCCATTGGTAGCATCGACAATGTGAAAATGATCTTTGATGCGAAATAAATGTCCCTTGACCTCATAGGCGACGTTGTTATGCTCGTCACGAACCACGAAGTCATCCTTGAGTGTGAGCGCTCGCTCTTTTACATGATAGCGCATGCGAATAGTACCTCCATATAGCTCGCAAACTGCCTGCGCCGTTTGCATAATTGAAAAGCCTCACTATATTGTACGCTCTCACCCAGCCAAAGTAGGGTATTGGCAGGACATATGTATTTTAACTCACTCCAAGGAAGCAGGCGAAGATACCTCTCTTGAGTGATGTTTTTCTCACGCCCTACCACGTATACTCAGCGCAGGTCTCTCTGGCAAGACACAGTGCTAGAGAGAGTCCACTGACCAGTGTGGGTTGCTAGGAGGAAATTATGGCAGTGCAAGAACAGTTGGATGCGTTACTGGCGGGTGAGGTGACGTGGCGGCGTTGGCGTGCTGAGCACCAGGAGGTGCGCCCGGACCTGTATGGCGCGGATCTCCGCCGGGCTTCTCTGCGTGGTTTCGATTTGCGCGATGTCGACCTGGAGGCAGCGGATCTCAGGGACGCTGATGCTAGTGAGGCCGACTTGCGCTGCGCCAACTTGAAGGCGGCACAACTCATGCGTACCAATCTCCAGAATGCGGACTTGCGGGGCGCCTTTCTCTCGCGAGCCGAGTGCCATAACGCGAACTTCACGGGGACCAACCTGGCTGGGGCCCACCTGCGCTTTACCTCGTTCTTTGGCGCGAATATGAAGGGCGTCGATCTCAGTGGCGCCGACCTTGTTGGCGCCGACCTCCATGAAGCCAATCTGGAGTACGCCAATTTCTCGAACGCCGATGTCGAGGATGCCGATATTAGCCGTGCCAAACTCGACGAGGCTGTGCTCAATAATGTCGACGTCGATACCTTCCTCCACGGCTGGCCCGAAGGCCCAGGTCCCCTGGTCTAACAAAGCGGGAGATGTCCTAAGGCATCTCCCGCTTGCTTATACCCTGCCTGACCCGCCTACCTCTGACAGCCAATTCTGCTAGGTAAAAAGTGTATCATGTCTCCTAAGAGTTGTCCTGGCATACCATTAAAACATTCCCAAAGGGATCTTTGAATGCCACAAACGAAACACTCCCAATATCTTCTATCTCACTGAGAAGCTCCACTCCTTTTTCCTTAAGAAATGTATAGGTTGCATGAATATCTTTGGTGTCTAGCTGGAACATTGGGTGTTTGCCATTCTCCTGGGTCAATGTGATATTTGCGTCCAAAGTCAGACCTGGTTTCTCATATAGCTTCAGGGGCATATCATAAATGGTCCCCTCATGGCTGGCTGATGCTGGAGGCAGATTGAACAATTCGCTGTACCATGAGATTGCCTTCTGCATATCCGCAACATGCACAAATACTCCGCGAATACGATTTTCAATTGGACTCTTCATCAAAGCAACTCCTCTTGCGTTTTCTGAGACGAACAACGTAATACACGTCCGCCCTGTTGAGCTATTCCTCACAAGCACCCAAAAAAGAAATGATGTTGTCATTTGTCTAGTATCTGGCTGCTTCCTGGCTCTCATCTTGGAAATGGGCCTTCTGTAGATCTGGAAAGAGGAGGTTGAGTTCGTAAGAACTACTCTGGAGAGACAAACGAACCTATATCGCTGTTTGCGGGCCGAGATGGACGCCTTTGCTAAGTTTTTAAGTGCAAAGGTCGCCCATGATTAGTACTGTGTCCTATAAATTATGTAGCCTAACGTTTTATGTTACTCACTCTTTGGCGTTGCTGGAGCGGTAGTGCGCGCTGGTCCAATCCAGACCGTCTGGATATTGACGAATTCGCGTATGCCAAACACTGAGAGTTCACGCCCATATCCACTATGTTTGATTCCTCCAAATGGTAAACGCGGGTCGCTTGCTGTCATACCGTTCAGGAATATAGCTCCGCTTTCTAAACGGCTAGCGAGTTTACGAGCCTGTTCAATATCGCGTGTCCAGAGGTTGCCGCCAAGGCCAAAGTCGGAGTCATTGGCCAGCTCAATTGCGTGTTCCGTGTCGCGTGCGGTGACCACTGCCGCCACAGGGCCGAAAGTTTCCTCACGGAAGAGCGGCATCTCAGGGGTTACGCCCGTGACAATCGTAGGTGCATAGAAGTAGCCCTTGCCCTCCAGGCGCTTTCCTCCAAGTAAGAGCCGTGCCCCCATCTCTAGCGACTTGCGCACCTGCTGCTCCAGGTTCTCGAGCAGGTCAGCGCGCGCCAGGGGACCCATCTGAGTCTCTCTTTGTTGGGGATCTCCAACCTTGAGCTGCGAGGTGGCCTGCGCGAATTTCTCCTCAAAGGCTTTGGCGACAGACTCTACCACAATAAAGCGCTTGGCGGCGATGCAGCTCTGCCCTGCGTTCTGGAAGCGTGCCTTGACGGCTGTCTGCGCGGCGGCGTCCAGGTCGGCATCCTCCAGGACGATAAAGGCATCGGAGCCACCCAGCTCTAGCACCGTCTTCTTTAGGACCTGGCCGCTGGTAGAGGCTACTTGAATACCAGCCTCCTCGCTCCCGGTCAGTGTCACGGCGGCGATGCGTGGGTTCTCGATCAGGGTATGGGTTTCGGAACCCGGAACAAGGACGGTTCTGAAGACGCCCTCGGGGAAGCCACAGCGCTGGAAGATGCGCTCAATCTCTAACGCGACTCCCGAGACATTGGAGGCATGTTTTAACACCGCTGTATTGCCCGCCATCAGCGATGGAGCGGCGAAGCGGAAGACTTGCCAGTAGGGGAAGTTCCAGGGCATGAGCGCGAGCACCACACCCAGGGGGCGAAAGGCGACATAGCTCTCTTGCGCATCCGTCGCGATGCGCTCATCGTGCAGGAACTGTTCTGAGTTCTCCGCGTAGTAGGTACAATTCCAGGCACACTTCTCGACCTCGGCCTCCGACTCGACGATGGATTTCCCCATCTCGCTGGTGGCCAGTTGGGCTAGTTGGGCCTTATGCTCACGTAAATAGGAGGCTAAATGCTGGAAATGGCGTCCACGCTCAGCAAAGGAGAGGGCGCGCCACTCTCGAAATGCCTTGTGCGCCTGGTCCAGAGCCTCATTGACCTGGTCTTCAGTATACGGCGTGTATGTCTCAATAAGCTCTTCATTAGCTGGATTAATTGATTGCATACTCATGACTCGGCACCTCCTGTATTTCAGTTGCATTGTATCCCTTCGCCTGAAGGAGATGCAATATCTAGGGGTAGTGAATGTGGTGTGTGCTGGCGGCTGCAAGCCGCCAGCACACACCACATTCACTACCCCGCTTTTTTTATCCTCTCAGGAAAAGCGTCTAGATAAGTGAGGGAGAATGTTTTTTTGTCATAAAATGCCCTTAATATGATGTCTTGATAGAAGAGGGGAAATATTCTCTAGGGTGCCATGCTAAGGTTGCGAAAAAGGAATGAGACTAGTGGATAACAAACCTGAAAGACCTTTGCAATTCCGCTGGCAGGATGCCGAAAATGCCATGAATGCCTTACGTGCTGGAAATTCCTGCGCTCTATTGGGGATGGATGGCGTGGGAAAAAGCCGGTTCATGCAGCACCTGGCCACGCCCTCAGTGCTTGAGCATTATCTTGGTGAGAAGTCCAAACACATGTATTGCCTCTTGCTCAGTGCCCACGAACTGACAAGCATATCGGCTCTGGCCTGTTACCGGCGCATGGCCTTGCTCTTGAACGAGGTCATGCGCCGGTACGATCTTCCACCTGCCGAGGAAAATCCTCTGCTCCTCACCAATGAGGATATCGCCAGCACACTCTTGCTCCAGCGCGTAGAGCAGCTTATGCAGCAGGATGAGCAACTGACACTGGTCTACTTCTTTGATGAGCTGGATAGTGTCTATACCCAGGTAGAGCCACAGTTCCTGCGCTTCTTGCAGGCTTTGCGCTACCGGGCGCAGGGGCGCGTCTGCTATGTTCTGGCGAGTAATAATCCGCCGAAACTGCTCGGTGAGACGCGGACACGGAAGCAGATGAGTGATGCCTTCTCTGAACTGGTGAATGGGCGCGTGCTTGGCGTCAGGCCCCTTGAGCGAGAGGACGCTTATCTACTCATCGAGAGGGGGCTACCCGCCGCCTTGCATGAAGGTTTTCCTCTTCCTCTTGTGAGCCTGCAACGCCTGCTCTTCGAGGTAACAGGCGGGCATCATGGTCTGTTGCGTACCACGCTGTTATTGCTTGAACAGGGCCAGGTGGCGCTTCAGGAACGAGAGAGTATCACGACCCTGAGCGAGAAGTTACTGCGCAATGGAACGATTAACAGTAAATGTGAACAGCTCTGGGAGAGTCTCAGCGAACCAGAACAGCAGTGCTTAAAGCAGTTGCAAAAGGGCCAGCTCGTCAAAGCCACGGTCTCGCAGCAATTGACCAATCGCCAGGTAAATGACCTCTTCGCGTGGCTGCAACTCAAGGGCGTGCTGGTGGAATCCTCGCGTAGTAAGACCTATCGCTGCTTCTCGCCAGTCCTGGTGGCCTATATATCGCAACAATTCTCCGCCGCCTCGCCCGGGCTTCAGATTGATTTTACGCGCTACCGTTGCTGGATTGATGGTGTGCTCCAACCCGATTACTTGCGCCCGCACGAGCTTCGCCTGTTACGTTACCTGGCAGACCATGCGGGCGAGGTCTGTTCGCGTCGCGACACTACGCGCGCCGTATACAACGAGGCATATAGTTCGGCGACGGACGATGCGCGCCTGGACGCCCTGGTGGAACGTACACGCAGGCACATGGGCGACGATCCACGCGCGCCCCGCTTCCTGATCACGGTGCGCGGCGCGGGCCACCAACTGAATGAATACCTATCGCGGGACCCTCAGGTAGATCGCGGGAATATTTCCTGAGATCGGCCCACAAAAATGCTGTGAGTGCTATAATCCACACGCATGTAGCCGGGGGTGTGGTAAACTTCGATAGGAGAGGCATCTGGTTCTAGTGTTCCAAACCCAGGGGGGACGTGTGCGCAATATCAATCTGCATCAACTGGCAACCTTTCAGGTTGTCGCGAAACACTGTAGCTATGTACGGGCTGCCGAAGAACTGCATTTTAGCCAGCCAGCCGTCTCGGCGCAGATCCGCCAATTAGAGGAGATGCTAGGCGTTAAGCTCTTTGATAAAATTGGGCGTCGGACTCATCTGACGCAGGCGGGCGAGGAATTGTATCTCTACAGCCAGAAAATTTTTACTCTGATCGATGAGACGCTGGATACGATGGAGGCGCTCCGTAGCCCTCACTACGGGCGTTTAAGTGTCGGTGCGGATACGACCGTGGGCACATATGTTATCCCCAAGCTACTGGGGAAATTTCGCCAGATGTATCCGCAGGTTGAGATTACACTTGAGGTCTTCAACCATAACTACCTGGTAGACGCACTGGTGCATAACCGGATCGATATGGGGATTATGGGACGTATTCCGAGCGATGTCCCCATGTTTGTCGCGCCTTTCGCTGCCAACGAACTGGTCATTGTCGGCACTCCTTCCCATCGCCTGGCAAATTGCGAAGGCGTTCCTCTGACTGAATTGGCACGCGAACATTTTCTCATGCGTGAGGAGGGATCGGGGACGCGCGCAGCCCTGGAAACGGTCTTCCGCGACGCGGGCCTGCCTCTGCTGGTGAGTATGCAGGTGGGAAATAATAGCGCCATCAAGCAAGGGGTTCAGGCGGGTCTGGGCATCGCCCTCATCTCGCGCGTCGCCATCGATATGGAACTGGAGACCAACCGCCTGGTCATGCTGGATGTGGATGGCTTCCCCGTAATGCGCCAGTGGCGCCTGTTTCACCTCAAGGAGAAGAACCTTTCGGCCACGGCCCGCGCCTTCAAGCTCTTTCTCCTGCAACATACCAACCTTCCCCTGAATGAACTTCCGCCCCTCCTTCAAAAGCAGGTGCAATATCAATAGTGGCGCCTAGAGACCGAGTAGGTCGGCTTTGCGCAGGGTATTCTGAATGCTGCGCACGATGGCCGCGTCAACCATCTTGCCGTTGACGGCGATGGCACCCACACCTTGGGCCTGGGCCTCGCGATAGGCCTGGTCAATGGCGCGGGCCTCGGCGATCTCGGCGGCTGTTGGCGAGAAGACCTGGTTGGCGATCTCTAACTGGCTTGGGTGAATGGCCCATTTGCCGACGAAACCAAGCGCGCGAGCGCGTAAGCATTCGCGGCGGTAGCCCTCGGAGTCCTTGAAGTTCGCGTAGGCGCCGTCGATGGCGTCAATGCCTGCCGCGCGCGCCGCGATGGCGATTTTGTTGCGCGCGTAATACCAGGTGTCGGGGTAAATCTCAAAGGAGCCATCGATACCACGGCTATCCACGCCTTGCGAGGCGCTATAATCGCCAGGGCCAAAGATCAAGGCCTCCAGGCGTGGGCTGACGCGGGCGATCTCCTCTATATGCAGCATGGCCTCGACCTCTTCGATAAAGGCCTCCAGCCGAATGGGACGCGTGCGGTGCAGGCGCTTCTCAATCTGGGTGAGCAGGATATCGACCCACCAGATATCGCGCGCAGCCTTGACCTTGG
Source organism: Ktedonobacter sp. SOSP1-52 (assembly GCF_016587395.1). Taxonomy (NCBI): domain Bacteria; kingdom Bacillati; phylum Chloroflexota; class Ktedonobacteria; order Ktedonobacterales; family Ktedonobacteraceae; genus Ktedonobacter; species Ktedonobacter sp. SOSP1-52. The sequence goes on along the minus strand of NZ_BNJH01000002.1, from coordinate 1,790,228 downwards.
GGATGATCAAGATGTCGAGATGCTCCCCGGCCTCCTCCACGACGGTGATGATATCCTGGTAGGCATACTCGCTCTCCAGGTTATTGATACGCACGGCGCGTGTCTTCTTCCCCCAATCAAGGGTGGTCAGGGCCTCAACGATTTTTGCGCGAGCCCCGCCCTTGGCATCGGGCGAGACCGCGTCTTCTAGATCGAGGATGACCAGGTCGGCCTGGCTCGCCGCCGCTTTCCGTAGCATATACTCATTGCTGCCCGGCGTAGACAGCTCTGAACGTCGTAGTCGCATGCCTGTCTTCCTTACTTACTCTTGTTCCAGGGCATCTTTGGCGAGGGAGGAGAGGGTCACATCGTCCATAGGAGGATGATGCAGTCCGGCTCGCACATCGCGGTAGTAGCGCTGGAGGGGGAAGTTGAGTGAGAGGCTGGCCCCACCCACCAGGCGCATGGCCAGGTCAACGATCTCAACCGCGTGGTTTGTCACCAGGTACTTGGCGGCGGCGAACTGGCTCGCAGGCACGCTCTCGGGGTCCTGGCTAAACTGCTCGGCGATGCCAAAGAAGACGGCATGGCATTGCAGCAGTGCCAGTTCCATCTTCGCGATCTTCTCCTGCACATGTGGGATAGCGGCGATGGACTGCTGCTTGATTGAATTGGGGCGGCGTCGGCGCGCGAAGTTGACCGCCTCATTGCGCGCCGCCTGGGCAACACCCAGGTAGACCGCCACAGTGGGGAAGGACCAGGCGCTCAGGCGCAGCTTAGCCTCGGGATTGGCCGGAAGCTCGCGCTCCATATAGGCTTCGGCCGGAACGTGGACATGCTCTAGAATGACATCATTGCTGCCAGAGCCGCGCATCCCAACGGTGTTCCAGGTATCTTCAATGCGCAGGCCATCGGCGGTGCGTGGAATCAGGAACTGGCCGCGCTCGGCCTCAATGGGTTCCAGGTTGGTCTCGTCTTCAATGGCGCAGCTCGTGAGGAAGAAGTAGAGGGCATGGCTTCCCGTGGTAAAGGTCTTGCGCCCATCGATGATCCATGAGCCATCTTCCTGGCGGCGCGCGACCGTTGTGGGCAGGCCCCCGCGACTGGGGCTCCCGGTGGCAGGCTCGCTCAGCGCGGCGTTCAGCATGGCTCCGTCTTCCACCACTGCGCGGCAGATATTGGCGAAGAACTCGTTGTACTCATTGCCTGCGTTCTCGGCCATCTTCGCGATATTGGCGATATGCATACTAGCAGCCAACGCGGTCGAGGCATCGCCCTGAGCCAGGCGGTACTGTGCCAGCACCACATCGATCAGACTGGCCCCCAGGCCACCATATTCTTTGGGGACGCTGAGCTTGAGATAGCCTGCGTCGCGCAGGTCATCATAGTTTTGCAGTGGAAAGATGCCCGCCCAGTCGTTCTCGTGGGCGCGTTTGGCAAAGGTTTCAGCTAATTCTCCAGCGAGGGTAAGAAGGTATTGTTGTTGCTCCGTTTTGGGGTACAGAGGAAAAGTCATCTATAAAAAACTCCTTGGTTTGGCTCCATGAGGATAAGATAATCGTTCTCTCAGCCTTATTGTATAACAATATCTGAGTAGGTGGTATGGTGGATGCTGCCAGCCTGCGGCTGGCAGCATCCACCATACCACCTACTCAGGCGAGCGCCATAGGCGGGAGCAGTCACGCCAAAGAGGTAAAAGAAAGAGGGAGAGATTTCCACCAGAATGGAATCTCTCCCTCTTTTCTGAAAGTGAGGGCGCTGGGTAGTTCAGAACAGCACAAGAGATGGGTGTCTGCTAGTTATCCCATGACCTGGTTGTAGAGGTCATAGATCGCAAGTGTTGCCTCTGACTCACCGATATGTCGCGCTAATTGCCCTTGATACTGGTCCACACGTCTCATACGAAGATCCATAATCTCATGCTTGGCCGTGCCCCAGGCCAGTCCATTTAGTCCCTGTTTGATCGCTTCATATTCTTCGGCGATGCGCTGGCGCAGGAGGGCGATTTCGCTTTGGTGCATAGGATGGTGCCTTCTTTCCTGGAAAAGAGCAGTGCGACGCTACCAGTGTGTTGCCGCAACAACGGCGTTTGTTCGTTGTACTTTTCTAAACGGGGACTATACCATGTTTTTTCGTGATTTTCATGTTCTTGGCATGTTTTAGGGGTGTTTTAATACTATCTTTATGCTGGACTTCTCAGCGCCGCAGGCGCTGCGCATAGAGTAAGGTGGCTGGCGGTGGGCTGGCAGAGCCAGCCCACCGCCAGCCACCTTACTCAGAAAGGCATGTAGCGAGGAGAGGTAGCTTATTTCGGTTCGACGCTGCTCAATGCTCCAGGTTGGCAGGTTTAGGGTCAGGTGAGAGTGAGTTGGAGGGCGTGGGCGAAGGGGCGGTAGCCGGCGTTGTGAGCCAGGCGGAGGGAGGCGTGGTTGTTGGCCAGGGCGCTGTAGATGGGAAACAGGCCTTCTTGCGTGACAGCTTCGGCCCAGAGGAGAGTAGCCGCCAGGGCGTAACCTTTGCGGCGAGCCTCGGGAAGTGTCTCCACCCCCAGTTCGCAGGCGTCTGGTGTGCGCCGCGAGCTATGGGCTATGCTCACAAGGCGATCATGCTCCACAACGCCAAAGACTGGTTGCTGTTGGGGCGCACTAAAATAGTCTACATCTTCTGGCAAGAAGGTAGCGATGGTATGGCGTTCGTCGGGCGAGATGCGTCGGGCGAGCCGCCGCGCCTCAGCGAGATCCATAGCAGGCGTAGCTGTCTGAACAAGCGCGACCTCATGGCTGGCGCTAACCCCCTGTGAAACTGCCTCTACTTCTGTAGCTGCCTGTAGCTGCCTGGCATATTGAAGGAGTTGCTCGCCCTGTTGAGGCGTGACATCAGAGCGCCAGATGTAGAGCTGTTCATTAGTGGGCTGAAGTGTAGCGATGCAGAGGTGCCAGGGCGGTTGGTGTGGCGCTGGTACGATGGTATGTGTCTGCGTGAGTGGAGGAATCTGGATATACCAGACGGCCTCAAGATGGCGACGCAATAGCGTGTGAGTATCAAGCATGAAATAGCGATCCTTTTATTTCTGATAGATGGTAGGTCTTGAGTGGCCGCGTACGCCAGTAGCGGGCCCCAAGCCCGCTACTGGCTATCTTTCACGTTATTTCAAATGTTCCTTCAGGAAATTGATGGCCCGTGGCCAGGCATCGGCGGCCGCCGCTTCATTGCCCATGCCGTGATCTGGATTGAGGAAGGCGTGTCCGGCGTCATATACCTTAACGGTAAAGTCTTTCCCGGCATCTTTGTAGAGCTTCTCAATCTTCTGTCTCTGTTCTGGGGGAATGCCCTCGTCCTGGCTACCATAGACGGCGAAGACGGGCGCGTTCACGCGTGCGACCTCTTCAGGCTTGGGATCATAGCCGCCGCCATAGAATGGCACCAGCGCGCCCAGGTCAGGATAGTGTGCCGCAGCGGTATATGCCAGGAAGCCTCCAAAGCAGAAGCCCATCAGGCCCAGCTTCTTGGGTTCGACGTTATCCATATTTTTCACGGTGTTAAGCGCGCCAATGATCTCGTTGATCGCGCGATCCACATTTTTGCGTGTTGCCATCATCAAGCGCATAGCGTCGTTGGGTTCAGAGGCAATCTTGCCATGAAAGAGGTCAGGCACGGCGACGACAAAGCCCTCAAGTGCCAGTTTCTGCGCCAGGTCGCGGATATGAGGTTCGATCCCCCACCATTCCTGAATCAGGACAACGCCAGGATGCCTAGCATCGTCATCAGGCTGGGCGATGAAAGCATAGGCACCCTCACCATTGACGGGTAGCTTCACATGAGATGTGTGAATTACAGCCATTGTCTGCTCCTTTTCATATAGGTGTAATAGACTGAAGTAGCATTATGGATAACGGAGGGCCAGAAATAAGTACTTGGGCTGTAGTGTTATCCATCGCTAGATAAACTTTTTACAGGTAGATTATATACTATGGAGCCGATGCAAACGTTCCTGGCGTGTACACGGCTCCCTCAATTTCTTCAGGTTTTGCGCCGATAAACTCTTCATCCTGCTGCTTGACACTGCATGGTTTTGTCTGTACACTGAAGAAGGTAGGTAGATGTAGAGTTTTTCGTTAACTGTCCTACCAAGAGTATAGCATTTAAGAGAGAACACGATGACCCTGCAACAGAAAAACATGTACATGTCAATGTGTGTTGCTATGGACCAGATGTCGATGATGCTGGCATCGGGCCGGGTATCGCTGTTCCTCTCGACCCCCAGACCACGCTCAGACCTGTTGAGGTGAGCGCAGGGGATAGAAAAGCAAAAGAAGAGGCGTGAGCGATACCGCTCACGCCTCTTCTTTTGCTTTTCTCCAGGTGATGTGACGCTAGTTTTTTCTGGACGACAAGAGGTGAAACTATGAATGTGAAACAACCGCTAGAGAGTTTGTCTGAACGTATAGGAGAGGTTGCCGGGACCAGGCGCTTCTACATTACGACCGCGATTGATTATCCTAATGCTGCGCCTCATGTGGGGCACGCGCTGGAGAAGGTCATCGCGGATATTCAGGCGCGCTATCATCGTTTACTAGGCGATGATACGTTTTTTAGCACGGGCCTGGACGAGAACAGTCTGCACGTTTTGCGCGCGGCTCGCGAGGCCAATGTCGAGCCTCATGCATGGGTCGCGGCCCTGGAGGCGCGCTTCCGCGAGGAGTGGCGCAAACTGGATATCAACTATGATCGCTGGATTCGTACGACGGAGGAGGCGCACCGGAAAGTCGCAGAGGAGATTTTTCGCCGTGCCTGGGCGCGCGGTGATATCTACCGCACCACCTATTCAGGCTGGTATTGTCCCAACTGTAACAACTTCTATAAGGACGAAGATTTGCGCGATGGGCATTGTCCCGATCATCCTTCAATCTCGCCCGAGTGGCTGAACGAAGAGAACTACTTCTTCGCCCTCTCGCGCTACGAGGACCAGTTGCGCACATATATCGAGGAGCATCCTGACTTTATTGTTCCAACTTCGCGCCGGGCCGAGGTGCTGGGCGTGATCAAGCAGGGGCTGAGGGATTTCTCCATCTCGCGCCAGGTGCGTCCAGGACTGGAGAACTGGGGGATTCCCGTTCCCGAGGATCCGCAGCAGGTGCTCTACGTCTGGTTTGATGCCCTGACCAACTACCTGACCACGATTGGCTTCCTCCAGGATGAGGAACGTTTTGCGCGTTACTGGCCCGCGGACGCCCATGTGATTGGCAAGGATATCACGCGTTTCCACTGTCTCTACTGGCCCGCCATTCTCCTCTCGGCGGGGCTGCCATTGCCCAGGCAGGTTGCCGTGCATGGCTTTATCACGCTGGAGGGGAGGCGTTTCTCCAAGTCGTCGGGAAATGTTATCGCGCCGAGTGCGCTTGTGGACGTAGTTGGTAGCGACGCGCTACGCTATTACCTGCTACGCAACCTCTCGCTGACGGCTGATGGCAACTTCACGCGTGAAGGTCTCTTGCGCGCGTATAACGATGAACTGGGGAATGACCTGGGGAACCTGCTACAACGCCTGGTGGTACTCATCAAGCGCTTTCGTGGCGGAACCATTCCTCGTCCAGGTAGTGTGACGCCTCTGGAGGAAGAGGTACAGGCCCTGGTAGCACAGGGCGGAGCACTGGTGGGCCGCGCCCTGGATGAATGGGAGCCAGGGCGCGCTCTGGAGGAGGCGTGGCGCTGTGTGCGGCGCGTCAACCTGTATATCGAACAGAGTGAGCCGTGGAAGCTTGCCAAACAGCCCGGGCAGGAGGAGCGCCTGGATACCGTGCTCTACACGGCGGCGGAGGCTCTGCGCCTGCTCTCTCTCTGGCTCGCGCCCTTTATCCCTGCCACCTCGCGCCGCCTGCGTGAGCAGCTAGGCCTGGAGCCTCTAGCGAATGGAGCATGGCGCACAGAGGGGCACTGGGGTGCATGCGAACTCACCCAGGTCGTTCCCGGTGGCGTACTCTTCCCCCGCCTGCAAGTGCATAAAAGATGACCATGAGGATCCGGGCAATGCCCGGACCCTCATGGTCATCTTTTATGCACTTGCAGGTATGATGGGGAGCAGGATGTGAGAGGGGTGCTCAGTATCGTGCAGGATGGTCTGGTGTGCCTCCTGGAACTCGGCATCGCTTCCCAGCGGCTGGCCCGTGTTGGGGTTGCGGTCCCAGCGCGGGAAGCTGCTGCTAGTGACGTCAACGCGGATGCGATGTCCTTGCTTAAAGAGGTTACTGGTGGCCCAGAGGTCGATAGCATACTCATAGGCCTTGCCAGGCTCGATCAGCGAAGATGCCTCGCCCTGAGCAAAGTTTCGGTGACGTGCGCGTATGATGCCATCAGTCAGATTCTGCGCATAGCCATCGGGATGCACATCAACCAGGCGTGCCACAAAGTCCGTATCGGGCGCGCTTGACGTTGCCCACAGGTGAACCGTGATAGGGCCGGTGACCTCTACATCCTGCTCAAGCTCAGGTGTGCTATAGACCAGGATATCCTCGCGTTGCTCAATGGAGCGCTGATCGTAGGGGCCGGAGCGGTACTCGGGAGTCATCAGCAGTGCGCCGCCACGGGTGGGCACTGGATTGGCTGGATCATAGATGTAGTTATCAGGCTCCTCGCTCTCAGGGGCCGTGGTACTGAGCGTGCCGTCGCCAGCAAGGGTATTGGCGTGTCCCGCGCTATGCAGGTAGTAGCGCGTCTCGACGGCGCGTGCCAGCGGCCATTCCTGCTCGTCGCGCCAGGTGTTGGCGCCCATCACAAAGAGCTTAATGGGGGCCTCGCTCTCAATGCCGTTCTCCACCTGTTTCAGGTAGTGATCGAACCAGCGTACCTGGAGGCTGACCAGGTCGATCTTGAGGTCGATAAAGGCCGCGCTGGCCCCCATGCCAAAGTTCAGCTCGCCGATGGGATTCATCATTCCGCCATGGCTCCAGGGGCCAACGAGTAGCTTACTCTGGCGCGCCTCGGGCGTGGTTCCCTGCTCACGCATAATTCGGAAATTCTCAATGGTATCCTTGAGGAAGATATCATACCAACCCGCGATGCTAAAGGTCGGGACCGTTACCTTCTCGTGCTGACCTAGAATGGTCATATATGCAACGCGCTCGCGCTGCATCTCATACTCAAACGCATCAAAGAAGGCGGGTGAGACATCGTTGCGCTTGAGCGGGGCGAACTCACTCAGAGGGAGAGAGGCATAGCCCTGAGTACCCAGCGCGTCGATATCGTGAATAAGCTGGTAGAGCGCGGCCCCCAGTTTGCGCGGATCCTCCTCGCCCCGGTAGCGGCGCATCAAGACATCGATGCCCATCGACATTTGCCACTGGGCGGCGGTCCCTAGTTCCAGGGCACCTCCGCGGAAGGTCACACCATTGAGAGGATCATTCCAGGTTTGCACCGGCACAGCGGCCTTCAGGGCAGGTGGCTGCTGGGTCATAGCCGCCCACTGGGTGAAGCCGAAATAGGAGATACCAAACATACCTACAATGCCGTTGCTGTAGTGTAGCTTAGAGGCCCATTCTACCGTATCGTAGCCGTCCTCGGCCTCGAAGCGCATGGGGCCCCATTCACCCCCGGAGGTAAAGCGCCCACGCGTATCCTGCACAATGACGACATAGCCCCGGCGCGCGACCTGGAGTGGATCTAGCAACGAAGAGCCAATGGGGAGATCCTTGCCATAGGGGAGGCGCGTCAGGAGAACCGGCCATTTCCCTTCACCGGCGGGTCGATACACATTGGCGCGCAAGATCGTGCCATCGCGCATTTGCGCTGGAACGTCAAAATCAATGGCAACCTGGTGCCCTGCTTGCTGTGTCATACGCAGTATGCTCCTTTGCAAAAAATGAGTGACTTCTTATATGAGAACTAACGGAAATGTCGCGTCGTTATATGTATGTATTATGCATCTATGTATCATACAACGCTCCAGGCAGAGGTAGCTAGCTTCTCTAGTACGAGCCTTCACGTCTACATAGTCTAGAGCTTATCCGAAAGAAGATATGGATCACCAGGAACAAAACACAAAGAGCAGAACACCTTGAGAAACATCTCAAGGTGTTCTGCTCTTTCCCACTTCCCTATGGTAGAATACGCTTAAGCATTTTCACGACGACGCATACGCAACATATTTCTTACCTCCATATAGTCAGTTACCCCACGTCTCAAGGCAAGAATTTGAAGGGCTTTACGGCGCGTTTTGATACCTGTTATGCCGCTTTCGGCCAGGTGCTTACCTTGAACCAGGTTTTGCCGCCATCGGCTGTCTTATAAAGATCGATAACACTGCTTGATGTCTGTTTAAGAGCAAAGCCCACATGTACAGTGAGAAAGCTATAATCAATAAGTGTTCCATTTCCATTAGGAGAAGTCGAAACCTTTCGATTGTCTGTCAAGTTCAGGATGATGATATCTTTCAGGTCGGATTTCTGGTCAAGGGTGGCTCCTATGGCGTGCTGGTCGTCTACAAGTAGACGTACAGAATCAGGTACTGCGGTGTTACTTCTCTGCCATGAGTTACCGCCATCATGTGTTATATAGGCATACCATTGTATGTTTGGCGTATCAAATCGGGCTAAGAAGTACCCTGTACTCTTGTCAAAGAAGATGGGTTGTTGTGTCAGCGCGAGTTTTCCTGGGGTATTGGGCAGGGATTGTTTTTGCCAGGTCTTGCCTCCATTATGAGTGATGTAGATTGACATTGTTCTCTCGATTCCAGGTTTATCAACACCTGACGTCCAACCAGTTTGCTCATCGATGAAGTATAAACTGCCTCCCATTCCAGCGGGAAAAGGCGCGACGCTTTGCCAGGTCTTGCCTCCATCATGCGTGTGCAGAAGGGTGCTTTTCGGCAGCGTAGGTTTTTGCTGGGTGATATCCCCAATTGTCTGCTGTGATTGAGACTGTGATGTAATTTGCTGCGGCTGTTGAGTCTTTACTGCCCAACCATGATTCTGATCAGTAAATGTGAGCGAGAAGACATCGCTTCCTGAGTAGGGAAAGCGTTGCCATGATGCGCCGCCATTAATTGTGCGGTAGAGCCATACTGGATACGGGCTTTTTGTTTGATCCCATATTGGTAACCAGGCGGTATTGTTATCGAGAATGTAGAGGTCGGAGACACGATGAATTCCAGGCGGCGTTACCTGTTTCCAACTCTTGCCTCCATCAGTGGTACGCAAAATAGAGCCCCAGGCTTCCTGGCTCCCTATCCCGATAGACCATCCATCCTTTTCGTTCACCATATATAAGCGCTCCCCCTCTGTAAGCTCTATGAGCTTCGGCGCTGGCTCATGAGAAGTAGCCACTTGCGATGTACTGTCTTTTGCGACTCTGGTATTGCGAACCAGCGAGAAGGTAAACACAAGCGCGCTAACGATCAACGTAACGATAAGAACAGCCGCCAGCGTACTGAGACTCCGCAACCAGGGTCGTGTAGCCGGAATGGGAAATCCTTGTGCCTGTTTCGATGTTTTTCGTTGCATCTTCGCGGAAGATCCCTGAGCATCTGAAGACAGCGGCACGGATATCTTTGTCAGGCGCTCCCTGGTTCGTAGCAGTAGTTGCTTTTCGTCAGAATGCATTTGATAGAGTGCCTGCAATTCCTTGAACAATTCAGGAGACGCCTGTTCTTCGGGCAATAGATCCTCGCGGTCTAGCATTTGTTCTCTCCTTCTGCTTGTCTATATAAATGTCGCAGGGATTGTACAGTGCGTGAAAGTAATTTACGCACTGCTTCTTCACGTTTTTGAAGCAAAACGGCAATTTCAGCACAACTCAGTCCATAATGATAACGCAATTGTAGGGTTTGTTGCTGAAGCACAGGAAGTCGCTTGATATGGGCACGCAGTTGTTGATGTGCCTCTCGTTGCAAAACAACCTGCTCTGGTCCCTCCTCCGAGAAAAGCAGGTCCGAGATTGCGTCTAGTGAAGTTTGTGGATGTCGTTGTGTTCGTCGGTAGCTGTTGAACAGCTTGTTTTGAGCAACTTTTCGTAACCAGGCCAGCTGCTCGCTCGGAGAAAGTATCGGTAAACTCTCCTTTTCCAATGCGGCGACAAATACTTCTAGCATCAGGTCCTCCGCATCCTCTAACGAGGGCGTATGCAGGCGAAGGTAGCCAAGAATAGCCTTACCGTGCTGGTCAAAGAGCGTCGCATGGAGAGGAGTATATTGAATGTTTTCATCCCTTTGTTCTAGCTGCATGTGCGTTCCTTTGCTACACTAATTTCGCTAGTAATATCACCACAGAAAAGAAAACGTGACATTCCCCTACAGGCTTTGTATTGATGGATGCAAGGCGAACCAGGGCGTATACTAAAGGGAGCAGGCGAAAGTGATGCAATTGAGGGGGCGGCGAAGAGCGCATTATTATAGTCAAGAAACAATAAGTGTATTCTCTTGTAATAGCTAAAATGTACAATTTGGAAAAACTTGACACCCTTCGATGCAATTCGTTATACTCAGTTGGCATGTGACGATGAGGCCCTTGTGCCGGTATGTTTATCGACGTTTAGCTAGCGTTGGTGGAGTGTTATGGATCAGGATTTTTCAACGAGTGCATATCTGCTCATCCAAAAGGGACCGCTCGTGGGGAAACGGGTAGAATTATGGAAGGATTGTACCACTATCGGACGCAGTCGGGAGTGTGATATTTTTCTGGAAGATATTACTGTCCATCGGAAACAAGCCAGAATCCTGCGTCTCCCCGAGGGGTTTGTGGTACGTGACGATCATGGCAGTGGCGATAGCTTTGTCAACGATCAGCCTACGCAAGAGCAACTCCTCTCCAATGGCGATGAGCTTAAATTTGGCCATACTCAGATGGTCTTTTATGATAGCGAGGGGACCCGCCCCTTCAAACTGGCCTCCTCACGTGGGCGAGAATCCCTTATTGGCAAGGAGCCTGATTCGCAACCCGTCTCGGCTGCTTACCTCTATCCTTCTGGCGGCCAGAGTTCCATGCGTCAATTAGAGGTTGTATCCAATATGACCATCGGACGGAGCCGGGAATGCGATATTTTTCTGGAAGACCTCGCGGTGAGTCGCCACCATGCCTCGATTCATGAGGTTGCCGGAGGCATGTACGAGTTAATTGATCAACGATCCGCGACGGGAACCTATATCAATGGGCGACGCATAATGCAACAGGTGTTACGTGATGGCGATATTGTGCAAATCGGCTCGATCCGCTTTACCTTCCGCCAGGTCAACCCTTCATAAATATACGAGGGTTAGGTGTGACGCGGGTTGGCAGCCTTCGGCTGCCAACCCGCGTCACACCTAACACGCTACTCCCATACCCTTTTGTATTCTTGCTTTAGCTTGGCGGCGTTCCTAATAGACGAGTTAGCTCCCTTACGCGCTTTGCATAGACATCGATTATCACACCATTTGTGGTATGAAGTGGAGGGGCATAGGCCCGCGTGCGCCACATAAAGCGCCAGACCTCGTGTGGAATAGCCTGAGTATAGCCCGTGTCCTGGTTGCGGATGTGGGTCGCGGAGACCTCGCGATAGGCATTGCCAAGCGGGAGTGGCTCGATGTAGCGCGCGAAGCGTGTGTTCTCCTCCTGCTGTAAAAGCGCCTGCAATGCCTCTGGCCCATCCTCTCCACGTGGTGCGACCAGGAGTTTGGCCAGAGCAAAGAGTTCCTGCAGCGCGGCATCGCGGTCCGTATAGTAGTGAGGATCGAGGATCTGCACAATTTTATCAAAGCCCATTAGAAAGTAGATGTTGTGCACTCGAGGAAAACTCTGCCGTATGGCGCGCGCCTGTTCCACGTAAAGGCCCCGGTTGAAGAGCAGAATGCCAGACCCAGAGAAGCGCTGCATCAACCGATCCAGGAGCGCGAGGCGATCCAGAAAGAGGGGGCGCGAGATATTTTCCTTATCGACGGTCTGCTTGCTCATCGCGGCATAGAGGCGCATAGGCGCATGGCTTCGTGTATAAGAGTAAGCCTGCTTGAGCATAGCCAGGTGGGCCAGGGTTGGTGGATTAAAAGAACCAGTGAAAACAATGATATCGCCAGTGGACCTGGGGGATCCGGGCAGTGGCAAGACGAGTGGTTCGCCCCGTGGATCAAGTGTATCAAGGCTCTGCTGGATGGCGCGCAGATAGCGCCGGCTCTGTGGTGTCAGATAGAGATGCTCGCTCATGCTCTTATTGTATCACTGTCTGCGCTATGCTGCCTGAAGAAAATTAACTCACTAGTATACGAAAAGAGTGTAGCGCAATGGCTGCCACCGTGTGCGCTACACTCTTTTCACCTCTAGACTGCTAGTCCTGCGCGAGACGGCGCAACACGGTGAGCAGAATGCCGCCGTTCTTATAATAGGTGACGTCAATCGCGCTATCCAGGCGGGCGATAGTCTCGAAGGTGAAGGTAGAACCATCTTCACGCGTGGCCTTCACAGTCACGGTCTGGCGTGGTTTGAGGTCTTGCTCAATCCCCAGAATATCGTAGGTCTCGTGACCAGTCAGGCCCAGAGACTCTTTGCTCTCGCCAGAGCGGAACTGGAGGGGCAGGATGCCCATGCCGACGAGGTTGCTGCGATGGATACGCTCAAAGCTCTCGGCAATTACGGCCTGTACACCCAGCAGCAAGGGACCTTTGGCCGCCCAGTCACGGGAGCTACCGGAACCATACTCCTTGCCTGCGATGATCAATAGCGGTGTTCCCTCCTGCTGATAGCGCATAGAGGCATCATAAATGGTGGTCTCTTCGCCATCGGGCAGGTGAACGGTGTAGTAGCCCTCTTTGCCATTGGTCAGGCGGTTGCGCAGGCGAATGTTGCCAAAGGTACCGCGCATCATCACCTCGTGGTTGCCACGGCGCGCGCCATACGTATTGAAGTCGCGGCGCTGCACACCATGCTCAAGCAGGTATTGACCAGCCGGGCTATTGGGAGCAAAGCTGCCCGCGGGCGAGATGTGATCGGTCGTGATGGAGTCATCGAGTACGGCCAGCACGCGTGCGTTATGAATGTCCTTCACGGGCGTGGGCTGATCACTCATGTTCTGAAAGAAAGGTGGTTCGCGTACATAGGTCGATTCAGGATCCCACTCGAAGAGCTGCCCGGTTGAATTGGAGAGCGCCTGCCACTGCTCGTCGCCCTCGAAGACGCGGCTATAGTTCTCAGCGTAGACCTCGGGCGTAACCGATTTCGTGACGAGCTGGCGAATCTCTTCCTGGCTGGGCCAGATATCGCGCAGGTAGATCTGTTCTCCTTTGTCGTTGGTGCCCAGAGGCTCATGCGCAAGATCGATATCGACAGTGCCTGCCAGGGCGTAGGCCACGACCAGGGGAGGCGATGCCAGGAAGCTTGCACGCACCTGGGGATGAATGCGTCCTTCGAAGTTGCGGTTTCCGCTCAGCACGGCGGCGACAACCAGGTCATTCTCCTGAACGGCCTCGGCAACTGGCTCAGGTAGCGGACCGCTATTGCCGATACAGGTGGTACAACCATAGCCCACGAGGTTGAAGCGTAGCTCCTCAAGGGAGGAGAGGAGATCCGCGTTGCGCAGGTAGTCAATAACCGCGCGTGAGCCAGGGGCCAGGCTGGTCTTGACAGCCGGGTTGACCTTGAGGCCTTTTTCAACGGCGCGCTTGGCGAGCAGACCTGCGGCGACCATGACAGAGGGATTGGAAGTGTTGGTGCAGCTGGTGATGGCCGCGATGGCGACCGAGCCATGGCGCAGGTGAGCTTGCTGCCCATCCAGGTTGACCAGAATATCTTTTCCCTCAAGTACGCTATGACCATGGCCATTGCCGTTGGCTAGCTGGCTCTCCGCGTCTTCTTTCTGCTCAACTGAGCTAGGAGTCGCGATGCCGCCCTCGTTGCCCAGGCGGTTGGTAGGATTCTCGACCGTCACATTGGTAGCAGCGCCCTTAAAGCGATCTGCATACGCATCGCGGAACGCTGTACCCAGCGACTGCATGGCGACGCGATCCTGTGGGCGACGGGGACCAGCCAGGCTAGGCTCAATCGTGCTCAGATCCAACTCCAGCAAGTCGTCGAATTGTGGCTCAGGTGTTTCATCGGTACGGAAGAGACCCTGGGCCTTGGTATAGCGCTCAACCAGCTCAACCAGCTTGGGATCGCGACCCGTGTCTCGCAGGTAGCGGATGGTCTCGGCATCGACCGGGAAGAGCGTCGCGGTCGCGCCAAACTCGGGTGACATATTAGAGATAGTCGCGCGGTCGGCCAGCGCCAGGTAGCTCAGGCCAGGGCCGGTGAACTCGACAAACTTGCCCACCACGCCGCGTTTGCGCAGCGTCTGCGTGACTGTCAGAACCAGGTCGGTCGCGGTCGCGCCTTCTGGCAGCGCGCCGGTCAGGCGCATACCGATGACTTCGGGAGTTAGCAGGTAGAGGGGTTGCCCCAGCAACACGGCCTCAGCTTCAATACCGCCGACGCCCCAGCCCAGCACACCCAGGCCGTTGATCATGGTCGTATGCGAGTCGGTACCAACCAGGGTATCGGGATAGGCGACCTGTACGCCATCATCCTCTTTCGTCATCACGACCGAGGCCAGGTACTCCAGGTTGACCTGGTGGACAATACCTGTTCCGGGTGGAACGACGCGAAAATTGCTGAATGCCTGCTGCGCCCAGCGGAGCAGGGCATAGCGCTCGCTGTTGCGCTCATATTCACGCTCGACGTTCTGCGCAAAGGCCATGCGTGAGCCAAAGGCGTCGACCTGAACCGAGTGGTCAATGACCAGGTCGGCGGGTACGAGCGGATTGATCTTCTCAGGATTGCCCTGCATCCGAGCCACAGCCGAGCGCATCGCGGCCAGATCGGCGACGGCAGGTACCCCGGTGAAATCTTGCAAGAGCACACGCCCGGGGAGGAAGGGATACTCGGCCTCATTTCCCGCGGCCTTACCAGGCGTCCAGTTAGCGAGCGAGAGGACATCCTCCGTCTTTATCAGGTCACCATCGGCATGGCGGAGCAGGTTTTCGAGGATGATGCGTACCGTAAAGGGCAGGTGATCTAAATTCTGTACGCCATGCTGCTCAAGCGCGCCGAGACGGAAGTAGTGGGTGGTCTCGTGGGCGCCTTCGAGTGGCGTACGGGCGTTAAATACATCTTTGTATGCCGTCATAAAAAAATCCTTTAATGGAGTGAACTAATGGGGAGGGAGACTTGTCGCTGCAGAATGAGCTTGCGTAACAACCGGGAGCAACGGTCGCCCTGTGACCTATATATCTATAACTCCTGTTATTATATAACAGTTCCACGCCAAGACGTACGCTTGTCATGGCTGTTCCTTTTCATGCTGGCTCGCAAGCCCACCAGGGTAAGAGGGATGGGGCTGGGGTACCAGCCGGTGCCCCCAGCCCCATCCCTCTTACCCCGAGCGCCACAGGCGCAAAAGGTGTCTAAATGGGTAACCTTGGGCGTCAAGCCGCGTACGTAAGTAGCGGGCTCAAATGCAGCGAATGGCCTGGCTGTTTCGTATAACCAGTATCAGCTTCCCCAGGTTTGAAAAACAGGGTATATCGAGATTCTATTTCAAGCGGATGTTGCCCCTCGCATATACTGAATAGAGGAGGGTAATCATCGAGATTGCTTGCAAGTGTGTCTGTTCCTTGCTATAGTCCTTGGAGAATAGTTATAAGTAGACCGTAAAAAGGCTGGGCGTGCAGGTCCATCTGCAAAAGTTTGACCTGCCAGACGTTTACCAGAGAAGGCATGTGTCGAGCGAGGATGAGTAGTGGTGTATAATGCAGGCAAATATAGTATTTTCTTTCCTGTTTTCATAATGTACTACAAAGTGTAGCATATTACATTGACAAGGTCATAACGTTTTCGCTACAGTAGTGGCAACAAAGCCTTTTGTATGGCAATAGTTAGAGATAGTGCGCAGGCTAGGGAGGAAGCGTGTCTATGGGGATGTGTCTAGATTTAGAGGGGTGTGGCTTCGCCAATCGAGAAAAGGCGCGCTTTTGCGCCCATTGCGGTATTCCCTTAGAAGGAACATTTTTACAGGGACGTTATGAGGTCCAGGAGCTTGCGCTTAAAGAGCGTAAGACAGTCACTTTGCGTGCGCTAGATCGCCACCAGGGACAGTCTGTGCTCGTGCGTGCTTTAATACCCCAGAGCGCGACCGAGGGCGAGCGTGAGGAGTTTCTTCAGGATGCCGAGCTTGCGGCCTCGCTCTCAGAGCGTGTTGAAGATCCGGGGAGTGTGCGTGTCCTGGATTATGGTCAGGATGGTCCCCTGGTATTTTTGATCAAGGCTGAACAGCGGGAGGGGCGCGGAAATAGCCAGCAGGAGCACTCTCAACTGGCCTGGAATGCCTCGGCTGGTAGCGAAGAGTTCGCGCTGGATATCAATGGCGACGATGATGCCACCGTGATACGTGTGCCCGCGCTCTCGCAACAAAAAAACGTGAAACGGCCACAGGAGAGCCAGCCCGATCCATTAACGCGCGGCCATGTGGCGTATGAGCAGGGCGAATATGAGGCCGCCTTGCGCTACTATGAACAGGCTATCGAGCAGGATGTGGTTTCGATTGAAGCCTGGGCAGGTAAGGGCGCGGCCCTTTTAAGCCTGGAACAACTGGATGAGGCCTTGTTGGCCTATGATCACACTATATCGCTCTGCCCAAACGATCCAGAATTGTGGACCTCGCGCGCCAATGTGTTGCATGAGCTACGTCGCTTCGACGAAGAAATGGATTGCTATGAGCAGGCGTTGCGCTACGACCCGAACTATATTTATGCCTGGAGTGGACGTGGTATGGCCCTGGCGGAGCAGGGGAAGTCTGAAGAGGCATTGATGGCCTTTGACAAGGCCCTGCTCCTCGATCCCCGTCAGAGCGTTGTTTGGCAGGCCATGAGCGATACGCTCTATAGCCTCCACCGCTATGAAGAGGCCCTGATCGCCGTCAATCGTGTCTTTGAAATCGATGCCAACAATGTCTCCGCCCTGGACACCAAAGGCAATATTTTGCGTCGCCTGGGCGATGCGGCAGAGGCTCTCCCTCTGCATGAAGAGGCCTTGGAGCTTGAGCAGGAGAACGCGACGCTCTGGTTTGATAAAGGCAACGACCTGCGCGACTTGAAGCGCTATGAGGAGGCCCTGGCGGCATATGACCATGCCCTGACACTTGATCAGACTATGGCGGGGGCGTGGTATAATCGAGGAAATGTTCTTGCTGCTCAGCAGAAATTCGAAGACGCCCTGGCTTCTTATGATTGTGCCTTGCAATATGACGATGGCCTGACTTCTGCCTGGTACAATAAAGGCAGCTTGCTGCACGAATTGCAACGGTATGAAGAGGCCCTTATGGCTTTTGACAGGGCACTGGCGGGAGATATCCACTACATTGCGGCCTGGAATAACAAAGGTCTGTCGCTGTATGCACTTGGCCGTTTGGATGAGGCCCTGGCCGCGCTTGACCAGGCAACCTCGTTTGCGCCAGATGAGCCAGACGCCTGGTATAACCGGGCGGTTATTTTACAGCGCCTGGGGAGGAAGCAGGAGGCCATCTCATGCCAGGAGTGGGCGCGCTCACTGGAGCAGCGAGCGAATGGAAGCGAAGCCTCATAACAGGCTCGTGGGTGGTGTGTGAAGCGTAGACCGGGCCAACATACCACTGGTGGTTGCTGCCGGACAGTGGATCGAATCAGGCTGCTCTTAGGTGGTGGATGAGAAAAAGCATCTGCCCGCGGTAAATTTTAAACCTACGACTCGGAGGAGGGAATGCGACGCTGCGCCGATCAAGTTGATTGTGGCTATGAAAACCGGGACAGCGATTTATTTTGCCGTGCCTGTTCCTTACCACTCATACATACTATGTTAGTGGGTCGATACCGTGTGGATGCTTTGCTTAGTAAAGGTGGCTACGCGGCGGTTTTTCGTGGGGTAGATCGTAACCTCTCGCGCTATATTGCGATCAAGGTCCTGCTTCCAAGTCGAACGACGAACAGTGAGCACGAGCATTTCCTGCGCGAAGCCCGTATTGCCGCGACCCTCGACCATCAAAATATTGCGCCAGTTCTCGACTATGGCCGCGATGGCCCTAGTGTGTTTCTGGTGATGCCTCTCTATACAGCCGGCTCGCTGAGAACGCGTCTCGCGCAGGCCAATGGCCCTTTGCCTCTCTCCGAGGCCAAGAGCAGTTTCCTGCAACTCGCGGGTGCATTGAGCTATGCACATACTCGCCCGCGCCCGGTTATTCATCGTGACATCAAGCCAGAGAATATTTTGTTACACCAGGATGATCACCGCCTGGTGATTACAGATTTCGGCATTGCGCGCGCGCTCGAACCGGGGGAGCGTGTCGGTCGAACGGTGACGGTGCGCGGCACGGTGGGTTATATGGCCCCCGAGCAGACCAGTGGAGTCGTAGATCCAAGAAGCGACCAGTATGGGAGCGCCATTGTCCTCTATGAGATGCTAACTGGCTATCATCCCTTGGACCCCGCCGGGGGAACGGTTCCTCCGGTTTCATCGCTCAATCCAGATTTGCCCCAGGCGCTGGATGAGGTCGTCATGCGTGCCATGACCTCTAAACCCGATGGCCGCTTTAGCGATATGCAGCAGTTTATGCAGGCTTTTGAGCAGGCCTTTACCACAAGCACCAAGATTCAGCGTGTTCGCTACCAGGTTCCTCCACAGCAGGTCCAGCCAGAGGCGCATACACAGCCAACCTCGCGCCCGGCCGCGCGCTCCTCGTCGGCACCCCTGAACATAAGCAACACGGGCAAGCAGCAGAGCGTTTCTGCCGCGCAACGGCGCTCAAATGCCAGTACTATGAGCATTACTGAAAAATGCCAGGAGGGCGATCGCTTTCTTGAGCAACAACACTACTCACAGGCCTTACAGGCCTATGAAGAGGCTCTGGGTATGGATCCGCTGAATTTCTATGCCTGGAATGGCAAGGGCACGGCTCTCTATAACCAGGGATACTACCGCAAGGCCCTGGACGCGTATCTGTACGCGACAGAGATTGATTCAGGCAACGCGGTGGTCTGGGTAAGCGCAGGCCTGGTCCTGATGCGCCTCCAACGCTATCAGCAGGCCCTGGTCCACTTTGAGCGTGCGCTCTCACTCGATGCACAGTATGTGGCAGCCTGGAACGGGAAGGGAGACGCACAACTGGATATGAATCTTCCCGAGGAGGCTCTGGCCTCCTATCAACAGGCGCTGGCGCTGGACCCCAGGAGCTTTCAGGCCTGGAACGGGTTGGGCAATGTGCATTCCAGTCTGCTCGACTACACCGGGGCCGTGGATGCCTATACGCGCGCGCTGACAGTCAATCCTCGCAGCGCGGTGGCCTGGTGCAATAAAGCCGAGGCACTCTCACGCCTGGGCCATAACCGGGCCGCGCTGGATGCGCTCAACGAAGCCACCGAGATGGATAAAGGGTATACACGGGCCTGGCTCTTAAAGGCTGAGGTCTATGAATCTCTGGGGAATACACAAGAGGCGCAGAAAGCGCGTAAGCGTGCCAGGGCCTGGAGCATGAAGGCCTAACTATTCACAAAATTGTAGGGTCCATGCTGGCATGGACTGCGAGCGAAGCGACCATCCTACGGCGGAAAATTGGCCTGCGGGCCGGGTGAGTCCATGCCAGCATGGACCCTACGACGCAAACCACTGAAAGGTTCCATACTAATAGTTTATGCATATTGAAGCTCTACACGATAAAGAGAAGATCGAAAAGTATCTATTAAAGAATGTCGGTTTGTACCTCTATCACCTGGGTGACCTGGATGACTTCTTCTGGCCTTATACCTGCTGGTATGCCCTGATGGATGGGCAGGAGATCCACCAGCTGGCCCTGCTCTATATTGGCGGCCAAACGCCTGTCCTGCTGGCTCTGACCGACCAGGATGAGGAGCGTATGCGCCTCTTTATGCGCCTGCTATTGCCACTCTTGCCCTCGCAGTTGGATGCGCACCTCTCGCCCTGGGTACTGGATATAATGGAGGAGGCATACACGCTACGCTCTTATGGAACGCATATGAAAATGCTTCTCCAGGATTCCAGGCGGCTGCAAACTATCAACACCTCCCAAACGATATCTTTAGGTCCGCGCGATCTTCCTGAAATTGAGGAGTTCTACCGGGTCAGTTATCCTAATAATTTCTTTGATCCAAGGATGCTTGAGACAGGCTGTTTCTGCGGTATTCGTGCTGCTACAGTTGGTGAGCGCGTGGGTGCATTACAGAGTATTGCTGGTATCCATGTCTATTCTGAGCCTTATAAGGCTGCCGCTCTTGGAAGCGTAGCCACACATCCCCAATGGCGAGGGAGAGGGCTGGGAACAGAGGTCTGTGCGCGCCTGAGCCAGGAGTTGCTCACGCGGGTAGAGCACATTGGCCTGAATGTCAAGACCGATAATATTGCGGCATTGCGCTGCTATGAGCGCCTCGGCTATCGAACTATCGCGACCTACGAGGAGGCCTCCTTAACGCGTAAAGTGTAGGAATATAGAGCCAACCTTACAGCGGAAGAGGTTGAAATCGTCGCACAGCGGAAGCTTGCTCCCCGCTGTGTTATCTGCCATGGCCCAGCAGGAGCATGGTGAGTAGCATGCCTGTCGTGAGTAAAAGTAAAAAGACGAGGCCCACAATAATTACTCCAAAGGCCGTCGATTGCTGGAGTAAGTGCAGCGGGAGCGTCCGTAATTGGAGACTCCGAGAGGAGATGCCAGCAGGCAACATCGAGGAAAGTCTGGGATGCTGCTCGACAATAGCTTCTAGCGAGGACTGCTGTGGCAATGGTGCCTCCTCTTGTACAGCTGCTGCGTGCACGGTCGCGGAAGAGATGGTAGGCAGCTGCTCAGGACCATGGGCTTTGCCGATAACCTTGTCCAGGGGGGGCATGGGCAGCGTCGTCGCTTCGCGCTGTTTATCGATAACAAACGCGGCCTCCTCCACATGTATGTCGCGTCTACTGTCAAGGGCACGCCCCTGGGCGTACATCTTGACCTGCGTTCGCTCCTGGAGAACGGTGTCATAGGCCTGTGCAAATGCCATTATGTTGGGGTAGCGTTGCTCAGGTTTCTTTGCCAGTGCGCGAAGAAAGACTGCGTCGAGCTCTGATGGCAGTGAGGGGATGTGCGCGCTGGGAGGTGTTGGGGAGGTGTTATGATGGTGATGCAAGAGTTGTGACGCCGTACCTTCAAAGACCGCGCGCCCGGTGATGAGCTGATACATCATAACCGCCAGGGCGTACTGGTCCGCGGCGGGGCCCACATGCACCGAGGTTGCCAGGGTGGGATCATCGAACTGCTCCGGGGCCATGTACAGTGGTGTCCCAACCGAGCGATGCAGGGAGCGCCCATTGCGGTAGAATGCAGCCAGGCCAAAGTCGGCCAGGAGTAGCTTGGGTCGTCCATGAGGAAAGATATGTTGCAGATTGAGGTGCTGCATACCCTTAGGATAGCCACGCTCAACGCGAATCAGGAAGTTCGTTGGCTTAATGTCGCGGTGGATAATCCCATGATCATGTGCATATTGCAAGGCCGCCGCTGCCTGTAATAGGTAGTAGCCACCCTCTTCAGCCGAGATAGGCCAGCCAAAGCCATACTGTTGTGTACGCTTTTGTAGCCAGTTCCAGAGTGAGCCTTCGGACATAAAAGGCATGACGAGATAGGTAATGCCCTGCCCATCCTGCTCAAGGACCTCATCCCCAAAGTGATAGAGCGACAAAATATTTTCATGATCAAGTTCTGCAACCGCGCGTGCCTCACGTTCAAAACGCGCTGCTGCCTGCTTGCCTTCGGGTGTGTTGGGCACGGCCCGCAGGTCTCCACAAACGACTTTGATAGCTACTTTGCGCCCAATACGCATGTGCTGTGCTAAGTAGATGTCACCCATCCCTCCACTCTCGGCCAGGCGGATCAGGCGATAACCACCGAGAGTCTTCCCCACCAACATATTCATCCAACAATCCCTTATCTTCTTCTGCGGAAACCAACACCACGCTTACCGCGCCTCCGAAGAGGGTAGACAGCGTAGCGCTCAAATTTCCGAATAGGCAGTACGCGCAGAAGATGAGAGCATGGTCCTCCATAAAGGCGCCTGCTCACATATTTGTAACAATACGCTTTTCTATAAATATTATACATTCAGTATGGAAAAATAGACGTCAACAAGTGTGAAATTGTTACAAAAGTCACGGTATATGTTGGTAATAGTCGATGCCTGGAATTAAAGCATTTGATTTTAAAATATATACAAATACAGTCCATATAGAAAATAAAAGTATAGAGATCTATCATCTGAGGATGAAAACGGTCAATATTTCTCGCAAAACCGTGGCTATTTGTGGTATGTGCTGTGGAAAAGCCGCCGGCCTTTCCACAGCACATACCACAAATTACCCCTCTTTTTTGAGCTGGTGGAGTGCCAGGAGGGCGGCTTGTGTCACCGCAGGATGTGTGATAAGCAGTTGTTGCAGGAGAGGTGCGGCTTCCTGGTCATGATACTGAGCGCTGACCTGGCAGGCCAGGCCGGCTACTGCCGCGTTCTGATCGCTGAGGGCCTGGCGAACGCTTGTCCGGCTTTGGGCTTCGCTGCCTGTGGCATCAAGGATGCGTAGTGTTTCTAGAGCGGCCAGGCGTACACGTGGATCGAGGTCGTTTAGCCCCTGATAGCTTAATGTTTGTGCTTCGGGCGTGGGAAGCTGGCGGCAGGCTTGAAGCACTGCCACATACAGCAGGCTCCCCGCATAGTCTGTCGCCTGTGGCTCCAGGAGCGCCTCCTTGAGTGGAGCGCGCCGGCGCCTGCCGGAGGAGGGATCGATGACGTTCGCCACCAGCTTCTGTAGCACAGGGGCGGCGCGCAGGTCACCAAATTGTCCAAGAGCCAGGCAGACGCTGCTCAGCGCCTGAGCCTGCTCCTGGTGTTCCAGCGTGCGGACGCTCTCCAGGTAGAGCAATAGAGTATTTACGGCGCGGATCTCGCCAAGCTCAGCCAGGGCCTGGGCGAGGAGGGGCTGGAGGGTAGCCTGCTGGGAACAGAGGGCGGTAAAGAGCAGTTCGCGCCCACTGTGTTGCATCCATGCTTCAATTTCAGGCATCATGGGGAGGCAGGGATAGATCTGAGCTACAAGGTTGCTCTTCAGGGCCAGGCCCTGGTTGATGGCCTGCCAGTAGCGAGCACAGAGCGCTCCCAGGGCATGAAGGGCGAGTGCTGCCTGCCAGGATGGCTGCTGCCTTGCACTTTTGAAGAGCGCGCTGGCCTGGTCTGCGAGCGAGCGTGTAAAGAGGCGTGGGACCGCTTCCTGGTACGGGGATGGCTCTTTACTCTCCTCTATCACATAATAGAGCACAAGCGCCGCCTGCGCGGCGAGCCGGGGCTGCTGCCTGCTCTGCTCCAGGTAGGGTGCCAGGTCGAGCGCGTGATAGAGTGCGCTTGCCGCATAGTACTCCAGGCCGGGCATCTTAGCGATCCCATGCGTTAGCAAGAATTCCGCAAATGGTGCATGCCCCAGGGCCAGGCATTGTTCAAGAATGGCGAGCCTGTTCCAGCCCCTGGTCTCGCAGAGCGTTTGCAACAGGATCTGTTGCGCCTGATTGTGCCCCAGGTGTGCCAGAGCCCGCGCTGCATAGAATGAGGCAGAGGGATCATGGAGCAGGGCCTGTAGCATCGGCAATGTATCCTGGGTGTTTCTAGCGGGCGAGTCCGCTGCTGGTGTGCCTACCTGTTTATAGTAGCCAAGCAAGAGAATGGCGATGCGACGAGCATAGTTGTGAGATTGTGTGGTAGGATCGTTACCTGGTGCCTGAGAGGAAACATCGCCTTGCTGGATAAGATAAAGCCAGGCGGGAAGCAAGTGTCCCCGTCGGTCGATTTCAAAGAGTGTGGCGAGGAGGTGAGGGTGCCAGAGAGAGAAGGGGCCGATTGGCAGGAGTTCAGTGAGGCGCGCAGCGACCTCCTCGGGTAGCGCTTTCCGCCAGCTCAAGCGGGTCAGAAGACAGGTGACCTCTCTCCGCAAAGCATTCAAGCTGGCCTTGTGCACTGGTATGTCTACATCAAGCGGAGGCTGTACCTGGTGGAGGAGCCTGTACTCCAGCGCGCCCGTTGCAAAGCTTGCCAGATCGTCTGGTAATTCTGATAATGGCTCCTGGGCATGCTGTAGATCAGGGGCTTCTGGTTTAAGCATATGCACAATATGTATATGGTCTTCAACTTCGTGTTTCACCATTGGTGACGGTATCTCAGCCTCTAGAGGCACTTGTTTAGAGCTCGTATCTGGCATCCTCATCCTCCCCATCTCTTTTTGAATGTTGTATGTACAATTATAATTTTAAGGGAATATATGCTCATTGTACCTTTTTGGCTCGTTTCGGTCAAGAATAAAAACGAGGCGGAAATAGTGCTCGCTTGCTCTTATTTGCATTTATACTAAACTAGATAGAATTTGTACATGTGTGGCTGGTACGAGGTATGGTATGTCTTCGGCTGAAGCTCTATTCGCGCGTGTGATTATGGAGATTCGCGCGCTCATTAATTGTGATATTGTCTATCTGGACCTGGTGTGTTTTGAGACTGCATTGGCTCATCCCCTGCTTCAGCGTCTCTGCGCCCGAGAAGATCTTCAACGTACATATGGCAAACCAGGAAACTGGGATGAGGAGATGGAAGGTGCCTTGCGCGCGCTCTATGACATTACCACGCAGATGGGCGTACCCTGGATTAGCAATGCGGCGCGCCTGCCTGGTCAGGCGTCTGTTGGCAGCCTGGCGGTTGTCCCGGTCTCGAGTTCTGGTGGGTTGTTGGGAATGCTGGTGTGTTGCCATACCCAGCCTGAGTTCTTTCATCCCGGAATTATGCATCTCTTACAACACTACCTGGCGACTGGATCGCGCCGACTGCTTGAGGGACTGATAGAATTGTACGGTGAGAGCTGTGTCAGGCGGCATCAAGACACCAGCGCGCAGTTTCTGCAAGAGCAGCATCATTTTCTTGCCCTTCTTTGCCATGAGTTGCGCCGCCCATTGACGGCCCTCAAGGGCTATACTGAGCTTTATATGACCTATGGCGATGATCCAGGTGCGCAGGAGGCCAGTTTAGAGAGCTTAGATTGGCGCGCCTACTTACGCATGGTTCAGGAGAAGACACAGCAACTGGAGTTATTGCTAAACGACGTACAGGATGTGGCGCGAGTCAGCCAGGGGCAACTGCGGGTGAGCCTGGATGCGGTAGATATTGTGAGTCTCTGTCGACAAATGATTATGTCTGAGCAAGAGCGCCTGGACCAGGTAAGCCCGGGTCAGTATCGTCTTTCTTTAGAAGTCGCGGAGGTTGCGGAGGTCGCGCGCGAGATGCCACCTGCCTGGGTGGACCTGGAGCGTGTACGCCAGGCGCTGGCTAATTTGCTTGATAACGCCATCAAATACTCTCCTCAGGGAGGATTGATCGAGATATTGGTGACCGATCATGCTCCCTATAGCGGATCCTCTTACTTCCTTGTGGCAACGCATACAGAGCGTGAGCGCCCGGCGGAGGACCACTATCTCTACGTGACTGTCCATGATCACGGGGTCGGTATCCCCCGCCACCTGCAACAAGCACTTTTTCGCCCCTTTACGCGCCTGGAACACGATATGCATGAGCGTGTGCCGGGAAATGGGTTGGGACTCTACCTTGTGCAGAGCCTGGTTGAGCAGATGCATGGGCAGGTATGGCTTCAGAGTGACGAAGGGCGCGGCACGAGTATTACGCTAGCCCTGCCCATCGCGCCCATGCCTATGGCAGATGAGAAAACGCCTCAACCAGAGTATCGGCAACCTCAACGCGCAAAAGTCCCGGCTCCAGACGAAATAGTACTGCATATGCCATAAAGCAGCAGTACTGGCCAAGGAACGCTCGCAAAGGTATGTCTGGGGATAGGCTGGCGCTGCCAGCCTATCCCCAGACATACCTTTACCCCTTCTCAGGCTAGATGGTAGAATGAAGTAGGTTCACGCTTGTTTGGCACTTGCTAAATAAAGCACAGTTTGTTATAGTGTGCGTGTATATTCCTCGTATTTGATGTTTTCGAAGGGAAGAGTTATGCGAGTAGGTCTGCTTGAAGACGATATAGCCATTCAAGAAATGGTCATGCTCGTGCTACAAGATGAAGGCTATCTGGTGGCGGCCTATGCCGACGCCGAGGCATGCTTGGGCGCCCTCACGAATATCGCGTCAGGCTTCGAACCCGTTGATCTATTAATCGTCGATTGGCGCTTGAATGGAACGATGTCGGGCTTCGAGGTGATCAAGCAGATGCGTGGTTTTCCCCACCTGGCCTCCTTGCCTATTATTTTAACTACCGCGGCAACATTCACCGATATTGAGGCCCTACGCGATCTCCGGGTCTCCCTGCTCGAAAAGCCTTTCTCAGTCGACGAGATTATTTCTCTAATTAAAAGTGTTACAGGACCACTGGCATCGTCATAGCCCTAAATGTGCTATACGCTTCGTCACGCGCCCTCCTTCCTAGTCTTAAAAAGCTTAGCCTTTTTTAAGTTTTCTCTGGCGCCTCTTCTCGCCTATGCCTTTTTTCTTCTCTCCTGACCATAGATACGTCCCTGTAAGCTCATCCTTTCCTTAGAAATGCTTAAGTAAACCTTAGAGAACGCTGAAAATTTTCT
This sequence comes from Ktedonobacter sp. SOSP1-52, assembly GCF_016587395.1. Taxonomy (NCBI): domain Bacteria; kingdom Bacillati; phylum Chloroflexota; class Ktedonobacteria; order Ktedonobacterales; family Ktedonobacteraceae; genus Ktedonobacter; species Ktedonobacter sp. SOSP1-52. The sequence goes on along the minus strand of NZ_BNJH01000002.1, from coordinate 1,763,636 downwards.
GGCAGGGGTTGCCCCCTCTTTGGGGTTGCTGTTATGCTTTAACTGTTAACGAACACAGCAAGCTATTGTAAGTTCATCCAGGTGGACAGATAGCTGCTGGGTTTACGAAGAAAGCTTCACCTCTGCTGTATCCAAAACGTTACATGCGTCGTGTTTAGTGTATGAGGTATACAACAGCTTGGCTCTAAAGTAAAAATAGAGCAAGCTAGGAGCTTATCTTCATTGCGAGAGTTGGAGAGGTTGTCTGTTTCAGCTCTCTAGTGTGGTTCGCAAGCATTGACGACGAGAAGTCACTAGAAACTGAAGAGGAGAAAATCGATGCAGTCACAAAAAGGTCGCGGTCGTGGTTTCGCTTCTATGAGTCCCGAAAAGAAAAAAGAAATTGCGAGCAAAGGCGGAAAAGCAGCTCATGCTCTCGGCACAGCCCACAAGTGGACCAGTGAAGAGGCCCAGGCTGCTGGACGTAAGGGTGGCTCAATCAGCCGCCGCCGTTCGAAGTACAACGTACAGGCGTAGCCTTTAGTGCTCATGTATGGGCATACGCATGCCTGTATTCGCATACAACACTGCTGCCTGTACTAAAGTAGCGCAATTCAAAAGAGGCCGATGCTGCTTTCCGGCCTCTTTTCTTTTTTCTCACTTTATCCCATGTGCAGGTTTTCCTGCCCCATCGCAAAGTATTTCTGGTAAATAGGTATTGTGTGCCCTGGCAGCCTGCGGCTGCCAGGGCACACAATACTATCTACTCTGCGAGCGCCGCAGGCGCGAGAATACCAGCTAAGGAAGTGTCATGTAAAGCGTCGGATCTTTAAAGTGATTATTATCCACCACCATAAAATGCACATGAGGACCAGAAGAGGCCCCGGTGCTCCCCTCATACGCGATGACATCCCCTTTATTGACGTTTTGTCCCACATGGACGATATAGCTGGCGAGGTGCCCATAGACGGTCGCGATATAGCGCCCATGATTAATCTTGACGGCGTTCCCCAGGCCTGACCAATCCCAGCCCACCCAGATGACCTGCCCGCTATCAGATGCCATAACCGGGTTGCCATACGCCGTTGCCAGATCGATTCCAGTATGCGGTTTGACGCAACTACACCAGGTCTGATACTCGGGTAAGCCAAAGCCCTGGGTGATCCTCTCTCCCTTCATTGGCGGCTGCATGTCGCCTGTGCCCATGACTCCACTGTCAGTGACCGCCGTGGCACAGATCCCCCACAGGCCCATATAAGGGGCATTGCAGGATCCTTCCAGGGTGGTCAAGGCAGGCGTGGCGGTGGGGGTCGCGATATGCTGGGCTGGACTGAAGGGATTTTGCGCGTCACTCAACAACAGGTTGCCGATACCTTGCAGGAGTGGCGCGTTCGAGTTGCCAAGTGGTGTGGTGACGACCACGGTCAAGAGTAAAATAATCAGCATACTCACCATAGAGATAACAAACTTCCGTGAGCGACTCCGTGGCGTGGGCGCTGGCGGCAGTGGCGTGGTCTTTGCGATGCGAGGTGTGCCGGGAATGTACGTGAGGGGACGTGTCCCCGCTTTAAACGTCGCGTGTCCTGGCTGAGAGGACATGGCGCCGAGTGGGCGTGTGGCGAGCGGCGAGGTGGTGGAGCGAGGAGGGGTATTGAGTGTGGGAAGTGGCCTGCCCTCTTCGGTAGAGATGGAAGCGAGTTGGCGTGTGATTCTCTGCCCCTGTCTTGCCGCTGGCGCATTCTGTGAAGTCTGTAAGGGGCTCCCGAGCATCTGTTTTGGCCACTCTGCCATATCAAGCGTTCCTTGTGGTGCGCCAAAAGGGACGAAGGGTGTCCCGGGCATATATGGGGTGGGCTGTGGCGGCTGAAAAGAGGGAGAGGGCGCATTGCCCCATGGGGTTGGCATGGGGATTTGTGGGGGTACGGGCACAGGATTCTCGCTCTGCTTTGAGCGCGAGGCGGGCGTTTTTTTCTTCGCGGATGAAAACATAATTAAAATCCTCGCTGATGGCGTTGCCGTCGCGTTTTTTCTTTTACCTTTTAATGTAGCTGATAAACCCGGCCTTTACTAGCTCCTCCGGCTATGGATAGCTGAAAAAGGCTATTTTGTTTCCTTATAAGGCCATATGTCAGAAAATGAAGATATATGAAAATAGCACGAGATGATGACGTTTTATTCATAGCTACCAAAAATAACGGCGAGCAAAGCTTGTTTGGGATGAGGTGAAACAGGGAAGGGAAAAGGTCCTATTTGAGGTTGGGAGGCTCTATACCCTGCTCTTTATACTCGCAAAGTAGGACAGGGAGAAAGTAATAATATTATTTATGCCTGAACAAAAAAAACAGCATGCGTTGGCAAAGGTGTGGGGTGGTCGTGTCTTTCGCGTGTGGGGTGGCCGTGTCTTTCGTTTTAATATCCGCAATTTTCGTTTGAGTGGAGGGCTGACCTCACGACGCTTTAGTATCGTAGAGGCCGCTTTGCTCTTGATGATTGGTATCCTGGCTTCAAGAGGTCTGGGGGTCATCCGCCAGAGCCTTTTTAACGCCTTCTTTGGTACTGGTCCCGAGGCCAATGCCTTCTATGCCGCGATCCGTCTACCGGATGCTCTCTTCAACCTGATCGCGGGCGGCGCGCTGAGCCACGCCTTTATCCCGGTTTTCCTGGCGTATGAGAAGAGGAAGGGACAGGAGGCAGCCTGGAAGCTCTCCAGCCTGGTCTTTAATGTCATGCTGCTGGTCTTGACGCTTGTCGTGATCGGGGGCGAGTTTTTTGTACCAACCTTTACGCGTTCGCTCCTGGTCCCAGGCTATAGCGAGGCCGAGAAGGTCCTAACGATCTCGCTCACACGCATCCTGCTCTTTCAGCCTCTATTGCTCTGCCTGGGAACGATTGTCACCGGCGTCTTAAATAGTAAGCGCCAGTTCCTGTTGCCCGCCTTCTCCATCGCGATTTATAATCTGGGCCAGATTGCCGGGCTGGCCTGTACGCGCTTCATTCCTGGCATAGGCATCTATGGCCCCACCTATGGCGTGCTGGTGGCCTCGTTCTTGCAGGTCGCGGTGCAGGCTATCCCGCTCTTCAGGCAAGGGGTGCGCTACTCGTTTACCTGGAATTTTCGCCATCCAGGCTTGGTGGAGGTCCTGAGACTCCTGGGACCCAATTCGCTCGCGCTCGCCGTAGCCTACCTGGCCCTTATCATCGAGACTTATTTCGTCTCCTTCCTGCCCGATTCCGCCAGCCTGGCGGCGCTACATAACGCCGATATGTTACAGGCTCTCCCCTTCTCTCTACTCTCGCAGGCCATTGGCCAGGCGCTCCTGCCGCATATGACGATTCATGCCGCCGCAGGACGCTATGTGCGCATGCGCTACATGGCCTTGAGGGTCATGGGCGCCTCCATTTTATTGACGCTACCCGCGGCGGTAGGCTTAGCCGTTACGGGTCAATGGATTATCCGCCTGATCTTCCAGCATGGAGCCTTCGATGCCCACTCGACCGCGCTGACCTACCTGGCGCTATTGGGATATGTCTTTGCCATTCCTGGGGTCACGGCAGGCGACATGATTAGCCGTGGCTTCCTGGCCTTAAAGGATGCCACGACTCCGCTCTTTACCGGTATCCTCTCTCTACTCTGCCGCGTGGGCAGCATTATCGTGCTCATTGATGTACTACCACGAGCCTACGTCATTCTCGCGATCCCTCTAGGCTACGCGCTAGGGTCCTCGGTAGAAGCGTTCACCCTGGCCTCACTCCTGCTCTGGCGCCTGGGCAAGAAGGCCCGCCTGGACGCAGGGATGCAACGCCTCCTACGCTATCGCCGCTACCTCGCCCGCACGCGCCAGGAAGCCCTCGCTAGTCCGTCTTCATCCCGCTGAGCGAGGGGCTAGCGTTCCCTTATCCCTCAGCGCAAGGGAGTTGTGCAGTACCCCTTTATCCTTTTGTATAAAGTGTGTGGGCATGGGTTGCGGCCTGAGGCCGCAACCCATGCCCACACACTTTATACCTGTGAGCGCCGCAGGCGCGAATGAAAGGACTAATGATAGGGGCCTTGGCCCTTAGAGCTAAGGACCTTCCTCTCTACACACAAGGCATGTGCTTTTCTACACTGCTATTATAGGATCAGGGGCCGATATAGATAAGTGTGGGGAGTGATGGGAAGTGGACTTTTGGGTTATAGGTGTGGCCATCTGGAAGGTATGAGGTGTACAAGCCCCTGATAGCCTTAGGGAGGGCTGCAAAAACACGATATAAGAAGATTGGGAGAAAGGAGTGTGCGGCTCAACTCCTGCCTATGCATAGCTCTTCGATGATAGAGAGCATAGGACAGATTAGGAGTAGCTGCTCTGTTAGTTACATGAAAGCACGCGCCGTACGTATAGATACAGCCGTTGAAACAACGGGAATGGTTTCATCACAACCACAGGTCAGGCGGCACTCCAGTCCACCTGTAGGGGAGAGTATTGCAGCCCTCCAGGTACGTATTCAAGTGCAACGTGATGAAAAGGCCCGCCTCGCCAGAGTGGAGCAAATCAAGTCACAGGTAGATACGGGAACATATCAATTGGATAACCAGGCAACGATATATGGCCTGTTAGGCTCGCCTCTTGACTGGAGCTTTGTGTGCATGAGTGCACCAGACATCGACTAATGCCAACAGCCGCACACAGGGAGACATGAACTTCCTTTCTTACAACGGGGATTGAGCAACGTGGGGACTGGCGAGAAGGGTATCCGCAAGGCGGGTACCCTTCTCTTTCTTTGTTAGTAGCTCCAGTTCAGGCCGCACTGAGAGCAGTGACGAGCGGGATGTTCGCTCTCAAAAGCGCGGCGGAAGGTCTCATAGCGCTCCCCGAACCAGATCTGCTCGATGGACTCCTGAAAGACATTGCCCAGGACGCGCTCCTCGCGATATTCGCGCGCGCTGCGATGCCCAAAGGGGGCGAAGCAGCAGGAGAGCACATTGCCGCTGGAGGTGATGTAGGTCAGATTGTAGGGGCGTGTGCAGCCGGACCAGGGGCGCTCCCCAAAGTCGCGTAGAATACTCTGCATCGGCGTCGCAGACCCGGCGGCGTTGAAACGGATGCCCAGCTCTTTGCACAACTCCTCGCTGCGACGTACCAGGGCCAACTCCTCCTGACTTGAGCGGCGGAAGAGGGACTGTTTGGAGGCTGCCAGCCCCTCTTCAAAGTAGACCAGGCGCTGCATATAGACCTCGGGGATACCCGCTTCGGCCGCCAGCTCAACTAGATGCGGCAGTTCGTGCAGATTTTCGCGCATGGCGGTGAACCAGAGCGAGATGGCTGGTTTGCTGGCGTCACGCGCCTTCTGCAACTGCACAAAGGCTCGAACGTTGCGCCAGATTTTCTCAAAGGCATCGACGCCTCGCACATGCGCGTAGGTCTCGCGGCTGGAGCCGTCCATCGAGAGACGATACTCGTCGAGGCCGGCATCTATAAGCTCCCCGCCCTTCTTCTCAGTCAGCGCGATGCCATTGGAGTTGAAGAGCACATAGGTGCCGCGATCCTTTAAATAGCGCACCATTTTAGGCAGGTCTTTATTTAACAGTGGCTCGCCCAATCCATGCAGCACGACGCGGTCGAGCACAGGAAACTGATCGACGATCTTGCGAAACTCGTCGAAGGGCAGATCCCGGTCCTCTTCACGCGAGAGCAGCGTGCGTGGACACTGCTGGCAGAACTCATTACAACGGCTGGTGGGCTCAATATAGATCGAGCGTGGCAAGGTAAGAACAGGTGTCGTGATCGTCATACAGACTCCTTTGTGTGGCTAAAGGCTTCGGTGAGCGCGGGATGCGTGACTAAGTGTGCGGCGGTGATTGGCGCCAAGCCTGGTTTGGCCTGGAGTATCTCCGCTAGCTTAAGCAGGTCGGGTAGTTCATCTACGTCTTGAAGTTGTTCCACGAGGTGGACAGAGAGTCGCTGCCGGTGTGCGGCGGCAATCGTCATCTGTGTCACCACCTCGGTACTCATGGGAATGCCACTAAAGACGTCATGTGCCTGGCGCATGCCCAGGAGGTAGTAGCCGCCATCCTCGGCTGGCCCAAGCACAATATCTGTCGTATTCAGGCGCTTGTTTACTTCATCAATAATTTGACGCCTGATGTGCGGCGAATCAGAGCCAAGCAGGATCGTCTTGCGAAACCCTTGGCGCTCTGTCCAGCGAAAGATATGATGTAAGCGCGTATTGAAATCCTGGCCCTCCTGGGGAAAGCAGCGCATGTGCCGCCCCCTGCCAGGAACCAGCTCCTCTAACAGCGCGTTATAATTAATATGTGCGGGCGAATAGGCCCAGTGTAAGGCATAAGGAGCCTCACTAAAGCGCAGGGCCAGGTCCTTCAAGAATGCGCGATAGAGCAGCACTGTCGCCTCATCCCCAATGGAGCGTGCCAGGCGCGTCTTGGTTTTTCCAGGCTCGGGGGCGCGCGCTATAATGACGAGCGCTGTGTCATCCATGCATTCCTCCTTTTGTAAAAAAACACTTGACACACCTGTTTTTTACTTGTTATATTTTTCTTGCCAATCCAGATTTGCCGGGAGATGCGATCGCTGAGCTACTAGTATTGTCCTTCGATCCGTCAGAGGATCCTGCAATTGCCGACGCGTAGCGTAGCGTAGTGCTGAGCATATAATAGGCGGCCTTGACGCTGCCAACGAGCGTACCTGCGACCTTGGAGCGGCCATGGCTGCGCTGGCGATAGTGAATAGGTACCTCCAGGATGCGATAACGCGCTCTGGCCGCCTTGACCAGCATCTCCACAGGCCAGCCAAAGGTCATCTCACTCATATTCAGCCGTGCCAGTTGCTCGCACCGAATGGCGCGAAACGAGCCGATATCATGGAGGGTGGCACCATAGAGGAGGGTGATCATGCGACTGACCAGCCAGTTGCCCAGGCGTGCCTGGGGTGGGATCGCTCCCTTCTCAGCTCGTTTGCTTACGCGCGACCCCATCACCAGGTCGGCCTGCTGCGAAAGGATCGGGGCTAGCATCTCGGGAATGTCGGCGGGATCATCACTGCCATCCCCATCCATAAAGAGGGCGATCTCCGCGCCCAGGCGGCACGCCTCCTGTAGCCCCCGGAAGCAGGCGCGTCCATAGCCGCACTCCGTCGTCTGAACGACGATAGCTCCCGCCGCACGCGCCACCTCGGCCGTTCTATCGGTGCTGCCATTATCAACAACAATCTGCCAGCTAATGGTATCGTGGGGAAGGGTCGGAAGCAGGTGCCTGAGAGCCTCCTCTTCATTGAGCGCGGGAATAATAAGCGCCACCTTTTGGGCTGTCATGAACAACTCCTTACAAGACTACAAGCCAGATAGCATGATCGGCGCAGCGGATCACACCGCACCGCTCTCTCCTTTTCACGTCCGGCCAGGAAGATTTTTACAGCGAGCATCAGAAAAACAGGGGCAGCCAAGACAATAACAGTTTGAATGGAGGGTGAGATGGAACAACGAAATCCCCCAGGTAACGAGCGCATGTACCCGGCCCGAGAAAGTTGCCGAAGACCTGCACTATACCGATTTCAGCCAATGGATTGCCGACCGTTCAGATGAAGAACTGGCATATTTTCTTGCAGTCAATGAGCAGTGCGAGTCCCTGTTTAACGAGCAGAACCCGGCTGAGCAGGCCCGTAAGCGGCAGGAAGTTGACGACGATACCTACCTGCGCCTGGCAATGATCGCCCTGCATTTCACCGACAAGGTACAGTGGGATGAAAACCACCTCTACGCAGCCTACGACAAGCTAATCACCCATATTGGGATGGAACTAGGCGTGCGCCAGGGCGTGCTGGTGCAAGAAGGTGACAGGGCATTAGTGCCCAGCAAAGATACGGGAAAGTACGTAATTGTGGACGAGGAGGAATAAATACAGTAATTTTATGCCTCCCGAAAAACAACCCCCACGAGCTGAACGTATCGCCCGATTAAACGACGAATTTAGGCGTAACGGGCCTGGTGCTGATTGGGTAGCAACCGTTGGCGCTCTGGCTCTTAAAGACTTCCCCGGATTAGTGCAAGCAGTCAAAGACTTCGAAACCTTTACGGAAGACAACGACCCCTACCATGAGCATGACTTTGGCGGTATCACCTGGCAGAACGAAAAGACGTACTGGAAAATCAACTACTATGACCAGCAGCTTATGTACGGCGAGGATGCGCTATCTCCCGAGTGCAGACGGGTGCTGACTATATTGCTTGCCAGCGAATATTAAGAAATAAGGGCCGCATGAGCGCGGCCTTACGCCTTCAGCACATACCCTACGCCTCGCTGGCAATGGATTGATCTGCCAACCTTCCCCAGCTTGCGCCGCAGCCGGGCGATGTAGACATCCAGGACGTTGCTGGTTTCGTCCTGCCAGATACGATCAAAGAACTTATCCCGAGCGACCACGTTACCGGCATGGTTCATCAAGATTGTCAGCACGCGCAACTCGATTGGAGTCAGTATCACGGTTTTCTCGCCGTTGACCTTGACCTCGAACGTATCCGGCAGCAGCTCCAACGGCCCGACTTTGACGGCGCGATCCACCGTGCGGCCATAGATGTGCCGCTCGACGACTTGGACACGGGCTAACAGTTCTTGGAAGTCATAGGGCTTGCAGATATAGTCCTCGGCTCGCAAGGAGAAGCCGCGCAAGCGGTCGGGGATGTCGTTACAGGCCGTCACAAACACGACTGGTATCGTATATCCGGCACTGTTCAACTGTTGGACGAACTCGAAGCCGGATATGTGCGGCGGCATCCGTACATCGACTAACAGCAGGTCAGGTACGCATCTCTCGATCATACTGAGCGCGCCGGTTGGGTTGTCTACGGTTTCCACTTCATAGCCATTGTTCTTGAGGGTCAGCTCGACCAGTTGGCGCGTGAGAAAGTCATCGTCAACCATCAGGATATACATCGGTATGCCTCCCTCCGGGAATTTCTTTTGCCCAAACTCTAGCACTGCTGTCAAGAAACAGGCGGTGAATGAAGAAAAATAAGGGGTGAGCAAATTGCCACTCCCTTCTAAATACTAATTGCCATCCTTCGGCCGTTGCCGCTTCATCCACGCGTCAAGGTCACTCCGTAAAATACGCCAGGCTTTCCCCGGCTTGCTGGCTGGCAATGGGTCGCGCTTGCGGCGTATGTACCCCATCACTGTTTCCTCTGTGACCTGCAATATTTCACCGACCTGCCTAGTCGTCAGATACGGGTCATCCATTGGTGCAGAACTCCCTCGCTTTTAGGCTGTATTGTATCGCAAACAACACATACTAGTCCATACTCTAGACAAACCGTAGAATTCCGCATTATACTAGTGAATGAGCGTGCATTGCACAACAAAAAGGGACATTTCGACGATATTCCAACCCCGGCGAATGTCCCTTTTCTGGACCCTCTTGTAAAGGCTCCATAGGTACTAACGCTTAGGGAGCCGGTTCTGGTAACAGAAAGGAGCAGTAAGTATGCTGCAACCTTACGGCGACAATTTTGTGCCGGTTATTCCCGTTCTGGACAAACCGCGACACACCGACAGCCATCAATTCTGTACAGACCCAACCTGTGGCTGTCACGAAGAACCCGCTTTAATCGGCCCGGTAAATCAGCAATATATTGACGGCTTGCTGACCGCCGAGGAAGCCACCCGTATCATCCAGGGAAGGCAGGTGTAGCCGTGGCATACCGACCTGTACGCGAAATGCCGACGCCACCAGAAAAGCCACCCAAGAAAAAGCCGAAGCTCACCACTGCCAGCTTTGCCCACAGCGGCTATGTGCTGGTAGAAGATGCGCCAGCCTATGACCCGCGCCAGGTGCAGTTCATGAAGAAGCAGGGCTTGCAACGGTCGCGCCCAGACGACGAACCGGAGCCGAAAAAAGGCAGTGTGCTCCTGCCTATCGGCGGTGGCTTGTTTATTGGCCTGCTGCTCTTGCTGTTCACCATTATTAACGTACTGCTACCAGCCTGGAACGGCCTGACGACCCAATGGCACTACGGCGACAACCACATCAGCCACTACGAGCAATCCGGCCATCACTTTGTTGGCGAGGTGTACCGAGGCTTTGTCACCGTGTACGCCATCCCCGAGGGTCACCCGGAGAAAGCCCAGACCTTTATGCTGCAATCCGCCCAAGACAACGCGGTAGTGGTGTTCGAGACGCGGGACGTGAACAGCGACGGTATCCCCAACGTGACGATTGGCACCGAGGGCAGCCCGATTGGCGTTACCTTGTACGGCACGAAAGATAGCACATTCAATAAACAGCCACCGGAGGCAGGCAAATGAAGATGACCATCTTAGTGCTGCCGTTCGCGGTTGAGCACCCCGACGTGCAGGCGGGCTTTGATGCCGGTAAGCAAGCCGTCTACCGGGAAACGCGCTCCGAAACGGACATGGAGCTGGTACAGCTTGTACGCGACTGCGTAGCCGACAACACGCACCCGCTGCAATACCACGTCGGCTTCTTATTCGGACTCTACGCCACAAAGTAGGCGTTAACCGACGTTTTTTAAGGGACGGCCATCAGAACCGTCCCTTTTGTTGACATCAGAGAAAGGAATACGCGCGATATGCCACACATCGTGGACATTTACTGACGGGTCAGCACGGACGACCAGGAAGACAATACCAGCCTGGACGAACAGGAAAGCGTAGGGCGTGCCTATTGCCAGGAACACGGCCTGGTCGTCGGTCTGGTACACCGTGAAGTGTGGAGCGGCTACCAGTACCGCGAGCGGGAGAAACTCGGCATCATACGCGAGCGCTACCGTGAGGGCAAAATACAGGGCGTGGTTATCCGCACCCTGGACCGCCTGAGCCGCAGCCAGGTGCATAACGCCATCCTCATGGAAGAAATGGAGCACCATAAAATCACGCTTCATTGTGTCAAGGAAGCCATTGACGATACCCCGATGGGCAGATTTACCCGGATGATTCTCTCGTTCGTCGCTGAAATGGAACGCGAAAAGATCATGGATAGGACCCTGACCGGACGCATCAGCATGGCAAAGCAGGGAGCGTTCAAAGAAGGCCCCAAGCCGCTCCATGGCTACAAATGGCATGACGAGCAAAAGAAAGACTACCGCGTCATAGATGAAGCAGAGGCTGATGTGTGCCGGTGGGTGCACGAAGAATTCGATAAGGGCAAAGGCCCGCATGCGCTGCTCAGGGAAATCACCGCCAAAGACCCTTCCCGGAAATGGACACGAGGTGCGATCCACCAGATACTGGCAGACCCGAGGCGCACCAGCAGAGCCGCCAGAGCCTTTACGCGGCACCAGAAAGACGCTAAAAAGCCGTTCGAGGCAGTGGAATTGCCGGAAGGCACCTACCCGGAGATCATAGCGCCGGAGCTGTTTGAGCGGAACCAGACCTGGCTGAGCATCAATAGGGCAGAGGCAGCCTGCCAGTGCAAAGAGCCTGAGCGGTTCCTGTTGCGCGCCGGATATATCAGGTGCGACATCTGTAGTTGCGGCATGCATGTGAACGCTGCAAAAAGCAGGCACGCGCCCATCTACTTCTGCAAGGAAGACAGGCATAGCAATACCACCAACTCAGCAAAGATCGACTCGCTCGTCTGGGGCTACATGGTGAAGCTGGCTGATGAAATAGGACTGATCGAGGAGGCTATCCGGTTAGCGACCAACAATACTGCCAGTCTGCGTGAAATAACGGCCATTGAGAACAGCAGAAAAAGATAAGCCAGTACACGGAAGACATTGCTAACCCCGCCTTGAAAGGACAAGCAAGGGATGTTATATTAGGATTACTTAGTGACGAATACACAAACCTACAGATAAAGCAAGAAGAAAAATCGCTTGTTGAGGCAGGCATCGTTGATATGGAACGCTTAGCCGTTGAGGCTGAGAAAATTCTTGCGTGGTGCAAGACCGTCAAAGAGGCCAGGGAGGAACTATCCTACCAGCGGAAAAGAGACTTTTTACGGATACTCGGCATAAAAGTCTTTATCGGCAAGTCTGATAAGCGTCGGGATGACTTGATATGGCGGATAGAGGCTAACCTCCCAGAAATCCAAGAGCTGATTATGAGCAGTACATACAAGAGGGAAAGTGCGGCGGATAGTGTCGTGCACCTCTCCACCTGTTACCCCTGATCTCTTCATGCCTTTTCCCCATACATAATCTCTCGGAATCCTGAGCACACAGAGCTATTTATAGCCGTGCTGTAGGTTTCCGCAGCAGAAACTATTCTCCTACTATATTCGATAATTAGGCGAGTGTGGCTATGCACATTTGTGTGCTTGCCTCTGGCTGGCTGGCTGGCTTGATTATATATCCATTGTCCATTTCCATAAGCAACCCTTAAGGAAACAGTCTCTGTTTCGCTGTTGTGTTTCTGGTGCGCGGCCCGGGATGGAATTGGTTGTGTTTGCTTGCGCTTCCCGAAAGGATTTTTATGAGTGATGGTAGTTTACTTAAGGCTTTAAATGTTTCACGTCGCTACCTCGACGTGGTACAAAAACCTCAGCTTGAGCGCAAAGAGGCCCAGTGGTTGATCGAGACCACGGTCGAGAACTTTGCGAAGTACTACAATAGCGGTTTTATTGAATACCGCAAATCGGTCGCGGAGGCCGAAGATGTGGCCGCGGTGGAGTGGAATGGGCGGGGCGCCACCTTTAAAGATGTGTTGGGGCGCGAGTTTATTGATTGCCTGGGTGGCTTTGGCATTTTCAACCTGGGCTGGTCGCATCCAAAAGTTATTGCCGCGGTCCAGGCGCAACTGGGCAAGAGTGCCCTGCCCACGCAGGAATTGCTTGATCCGCTGCGTGGCATGCTGGCGCACCTGCTGGCAGAGGTTACGCCGGGCGATATCCGGTATAGCTTCTTTGTCGGAAGTGGAACCGAGGCTATTGAGGGCGCGATGAAGCTTGCCAAGCTGTATACGGGCAAGAGTGGCTTTATCGCCGCGGTCCGTGGCTTCCATGGTAAGACGGCTGGTTCGCTTGCGCTGACAGGGAAAGCGGTCTTCAGGCGACCCGCGCTCCCGCTCCACCCCAATGTCTATCACGTCCCCTATGGCGATGCCCAGGCCGTCGAGCAGCAGCTCCGCATCGCGCGCGAAGTGGGCAACGATATCGCCGCCGTTGTGATGGAACCCATTCAGGGCGAGGCGGGTGCGATTGTGCCCCCCGATGACTTCTGGCCGAGCTTGCGCCGCATCTGTGACGAATATGAAGTACTTTTGATCGCGGATGAAGTGCAGACCGGCATGGGACGGACAGGCAAGTTCTGGGGTGTTGAGCACTGGAATGTGGCGCCGGATATTATTACTTCCGCCAAGGCGCTCGGTGGTGGGGTGATGCCCATTGGGACCTTTATGGCGACGCCAAAGATCTGGCAGGTCTTCAACGAAAATCCTTTCATTCATACTTCAACCACAGGTGGCAACCCCCTGGCATGTGCCGCCGCGCTTGCCGCGATCAATGTGACCCTTGAGGAGGGCATCGTTGAGCAGGCCGCGGAGAAGGGAGCCTACTTCAAGCGTCAGTTGGAGGGCCTCGCCGAGCGTTACAGCGATATCTATCGCGGGATCAGCGGTAAGGGTCTCTTGCTCGGCCAGCATTTTGTCAATGATGAGACCGGCTATGCCGTGGCGTCGGGCCTCTTCAAGCGCGGCGTGCTCATCTCGGGGACGCTCAATAACTCACGCGTGATTCGCGTCGAACCTCCACTGATTATTAGTTATCGCGAGATCGACACGATTCTTGATCGCCTGGAAGATACGCTGCGCTCGCTGCGCGGCAGGGTGGTGACGCCTCTCCCTGTTGCTGAGAGCGAGCCTATGGCCTTCTCGGCTATGTCGCTCTACCCCTCCAATCCCTGGACCGCTTTCGCCTAGAAAGTAGGAATGGTGAAATGTGTGCGCATGGGTAACGGGCCAAGCCCGTTATCCATGCGCACACATTTCACCATAATCCCTAGCGCGGATTGTCGATGAGTTTGCGCGCTATATGTAGCCACTGCTCGGGAGTGTCGTCAGGGATGGAGCAGCCGTTGGCGAGGATCAATTTGTGTCCTTTGGTCTGGATGATGGCGGAGAGCATTTCGTTCTCAATCTCGGTCTCGCTACCATGTGTCAGGGGGCCGCGCTCAAAGAGTCCACCCATCAGGCACTTCTCGGTCAGGGTTCGCGCCTCCCCCAGGTTGGGACCCGTCAGGCGATCACTCCAACTCAGAACCTGCGCGGGATAGCGGTCAAAGAACTCAAAGTAGATCTGGTCCGTACCCTGGTTTGGATCAGCGTGGATATGGATGGTATTGAGCCAGCCGCCATTGGCGCCGCGCAAGGCCTGTATGTCATAGGGATAGCCAACCGCCGCATACTCATCCAGGGTCAGATCGGCCGTGGTCGCGCCCATACATGAGAAGAAGATGCCACTGGCACCCGCCTCAAGCGTCGCCTCCATCAGTTTATGCAGATTGGCCGCTATCGTCCCCAGGCCCTCGCCAAGCAGGTCAGGCTGTTGTTTGGCAGCCTTCAGTGCCTGCTCTTTGCCCAGGAAGCGTATGGCATAGGTCAGTGGGCTAAAGAGGGTGAGCAGGATGGGATAGTCATCACCCAGCATCCCGCGCAGAGTACGGACACAGGTGACCTGTTCACGAAAGCTTGGTGTATCCAGGTCCAGGCGGGGCAAGAAGCGCATCTGCTCGACCGTTATCTGTTCCGTGTCTGGTGCTGGATAGGGGAGATCGGGCATGATCTTTGTGATATCTAGCTTAAAGGTGTCGACAAAAAAGTGCTTGGTCAATTCGGCCAGGCGTGTGCCAGATCCCTCAGGCCGAAAGTGGTGCCAGAAGCAAAGTGGCACACGATCCACCTCTTCGCCTGCCACCGCGGCGCGAACACGTTCTCCAGGGGTCATGGTGCTCATGGCGTCTCCCTTCCTATTCATAGGTTGTTGTCTGACATCTCTTCGGCGGCGTCAGGCTCCATTGAGCGTGGTGTGACGGCGATTGGCCCCAGGCCCTGCTCGTAGCGAGTGCGGTCATAGTCTGAGCGCTTGCGCGCACGCGATAAGAGTTGTTCATCGAGCCAGTTGGCGATCAGCACGCCAACCGTGGCCCCGCCTATAAGGGCGGCGATCTTGGCCAGTGAGGACGATGTCGAATTACTCATGATCTCTTCGATCCTTTCTGGACCTTTTACAAGATGACTAAACGCTGTGTGCACGTTGCTTTTCCGGTCTTTGATGGTGTGGTACAGTAACCGCGTACACAAGTAGCGGGCTACCACCTCGTTACTACTAATACGATGGAGCCTACCAATCCGTTGGCTTACCCATAATGGTGATGTACACTGACAAATTATATGAATGGCCTCTCCATGTGCTAAAATCTGCTACTGAGTTCTAAAAATATCGTCGTTTTGTCATTGTCGATGAGGGATGTGGTATGGAGAATTTGCGGCGCCGTATCCAGGTCGCGCGGGGAGAGCAGTCCGGGGATCTTTTGTTGCGCAATGCGCGCCTAGTGAATGTGTGCAGCGGGGAGTGCTATCTGGCTGACGTGGTTCTGGCCGATGGATATATCGCGGGTATTGCTGCCCCTGGATCAGGCTATAAAGCAAAAGAAGAGCGTGATCTGGAGGGGCGCTGGCTCGCGCCTAGCCTGATCGATGGACATATGCATATCGAGAGTACGATGCTCCAACTCTCCGAGTTCGCGCGCCTGGTTGTTCCACGTGGCGTGACGGCGGTGATGCTCGATCCACACGAGTTCGCCAATGTCCTGGGGCGCGAGGGCATCGAGTATGTGCTCGATGCTGGAAAGGATCTCCCGCTCACCAGCTATGTGCTGCTCTCTTCATGCGTCCCTGCCTCGAGCTATGAAAGCCCCTATAAGGTCATGCACGCTGAAGACCTCCTGCCCTTGCTCTCACATGAGCGCGTTCTTGGCCTGGCTGAGATGATGAATATGCCAGGCGTGCTGACGCAGGACGAGCAGGTCCTCGCCAAAATTGAGGCTACGCATCGGCATGGGCAGGTGGTAGATGGCCACGCACCGGGGCTACGTGGCAAGGACCTGAACGCCTATGCTGCCGCTGGCGTACACTCCGACCACGAATGCACGACGCCGGAGGAGGCCCGCGAGCGTATCCGCCTCGGGATGTGGTTGATGATTCGTGAGGGCTCGGCGGCGCGCAATCTCGAAGCGCTGTTGCCCCTGGTACATGAATTGCACCCACCACGCGTCTTCTTTGTAACCGATGATCGCGATCCGCAGGACCTGGTCGCGCGTGGGCATATCGATTCCATGGTGCGCCGCGCCATCGAATTGGGCCTGGAGCCTGTGGAGGCCATTCGCCTGGCATCCTATAATACGGCGCAATATTTCCGCCTGTATGATCGCGGGGCGCTGGCCCCCGGCTTCGTCGCCGATATGGTGGTGCTCGATGATCTGAAGACCTTTAACGTCGAGTCGGTCTATAAAGATGGTAAAATGGTGGCATGCGCGGGTAAGCTTACGGTTTCCGCTGGTGGAGCACAGATGCAAGAAGCTCCTAATACCATCCATATTGGTAATCTCACGCTTGACAACTTCAAGCTTCCGGGCCAGCCCGGGAAGGTCGAAGTCATTGGCATTGAGCCTGACCAGATCACGACACTGCACCTGCAAGAGGAGGCGCCGTGCCTGGATGGTGAGCTTGTTGCCGATCCAGCGCGGGATTTGCTCAAACTGGCGATCGTCGAGCGGCATCATGCCAGCGGTCGCGTTGGGCTGGGGCTGGTGAAGGGGCTGGGCCTCAAGCGTGGTGCCCTAGCCTCAAGTGTGGCCCACGACGCGCATAACCTGGTGATCGCGGGTACCAATGATCAGGATATGTTATACGCCGCGCGTGCGCTAGAAGAGATGGGTGGGGGCTTTGCCTGTGTGGTAGATGGCGTGGTGCGTGCGCGGGTACCCCTGCCGCTTGGAGGGCTGGTCTCGCTGGAGCCTGTCTCTGTACTTTTGCGGCAGTTGCAGGCCCTGGACGCTACGGCGGCAGAGCTTGGCTGTGCCCTGGCGCACCCCTGTATGACCTTGAGCTTTCTCTCGCTTTCGGTGATTCCAGCACTAAAACTTACAGACCAGGGACTGGTCGATGTTGAAACGTTTACATTGCTTCCTCTTCAACGAAGGTAATCGTACATGCTACTAAAGCTTGTTGAATATCATTGGGCGGAACATATTGAGGATGCCCTCCTCCTGCTGGGGCGGTTGGATGTGAAAACCGTTCCCCTGGCTGGGGGGACATATTTATTGGGTGTGAGGGATGAGCATATTCAGGCGGTTGTGGATCTACGTGATCTGCAACTCGCGTATATCGAGGATAGCTCCAATAATAACTCTAACTATCTACGCATTGGAGCTATGATCACCTTACAAACGCTCTCAGAGGCTCCTCAACTTAAAGGCATAGGCATCGATGTGCTTTCACAGGCCGCGCACGCCTCCGCCTCATCGCGCCTGATCCGCAATAGCGCGACCATTGGGGGCACCGTTGCGACGGGCCCAGTCTCCCAGGCCGATCTCTTGACGGCTCTGGTGGCACTAGATGCCGAGATAGTAGTACGCTCAGGCTCGCGCACACAGGTGAATCTCAGTGGAGGCTCGACGGATCGCCCCGGCCTGGCCCTCTCCGGCGTGGTCTTCAAGGGTCGACAGGAGCGTCGCATCGCCAGTAGCACGTTTGAGTTAGAGCGCCGCCCCAACGAGTTGATTACCGAGATCGCCATTCCGCGTCCACTCACTGCCTGTGGTACCTCTTTTCAGCGTGTGAGCCGTGCCCCCTCTGACGCCGCCCTTCTGAACGCTGTCGCTCTCGTCGAGATCGAGAACGGTCTCTATAAGCGTGTGCGCCTGGCTTTTGGTGGTGTGAACATGGAGCCTGTACGCGTAACAGCCATCGAGCAGCAATTGGAGGGTCACCCCGCGGCCCAGCCGGTTAGCTCTAACACGCTCCAGGCCATTGTGCGCAATGGCATCCCCCTCTTCCGACCTCCAACGGATGTGCGCGTAAGTGGAAGCTATCGACGCGTCAGCGGCGCAAACCTGGCGTTTCATGCATTAGAAGAGGCGATCAATAGCGCGCACTGGCGTAGTAGCGTCGCCTCAGGCACAGGGAGAGATGTCTAATGGAACTAGAGCTACAGATTAATGGCGTCATCACCAGTTTGCAGGTGGAGGCGAATGAGACGCTGCTCTCCCTCCTGCGGCGCGAAGGGTACTATGGAACCCGGCAGGGTTGCGAGACGGGCGATTGTGGCGCCTGCACGGTAGTTGTCGATGGCGTGGCGCGTCCAGCTTGTGTGATGCTGGCGGCCCAGGCCGGCGGCTGTTCCCTGACCACGGTCGAGGGTCTATCCAGCGCACAGGGCTTGAATACCCTGCAACGCTCCTTCGTCGAGGTCGGGGCCGCTCCCTGTGGCTTCTGTTCTTCGGGTATGCTGCTCTCAGCCTATGCCTTACTCCAGCGCAACAACCATCCCGGTGACGAAGAGGTGCGTGAGGCTCTCTCGGGCAACCTCTGTCGCTGTGGCGGATATGAGAAGCCTGTGCAGGCCGTCTTGCGTGCCGCCGCCTTGCTACGTGGCGAAGAGGTTGAGGAGGTAACCCCCAACATCGTGCGCCAGAGCGAGCAGAATCCCCTGGCCGCCCTGGGCATGGATCGCCAGCTTACCGCAAATGGCGCGACCGATCGCTTGCCCGTGATTACCAGTGGGATGAGTGCCAACGCCGATACCGAGTATGCCATTGTCGGCAAGCCCCTGCCGATGAGCAACGCCGCGCAGCTTGTGAGCGGTACGCCTACCTTTGTGACCGATATCGAGCGGCGTGGTATGCTGCACGCGCGCCTGCTGACCAGTCCCCACGCTCATGCTGTCATTCGTGATATCGATGTCGCGGAGGCCAGGGCCGTCTCTGGCGTACATGCCGTATTGACGTATAAAGATGTGCCGCGCTCTCCCTATTCCAGCGTCGAGCGTGGGCTATTGGAGAGTGGCCCATATGATCAGTTCTTACTCGATTATGTCCTGCGCTATGCGGGGGACCGCGTGGCGCTCGTCGTCGCGGAGTCACCCGAGATAGCTGAAGAGGCTCTGGGGCTAATTCAGGTTGAGTATGAAATCAGACCCGCGCTGCTTGATCCTCGTCAGGCGCTGGAACAGAATGCACCGCGTGTGCATCCTGAGTCGGAGGCGCGAGGCATTTTTGATGCCGCCCATAATATTGCGACACGTGTGCGCAACGAGGTAGGCGATGTCGATAAGGGCTTCGAAGAGGCCGACGTGATCGTCGAGGGTGAGTATATAGTGCCAATGGCACAGCCCGCCCCGCTTGAGACCCATCGCGTGGCAACCTATCTCGACGCGGATGGGGTGCTGGTTGTCAGGACCAATACACAGAGTCCGCATCATGTGCGACGCACCCTGGCGCGCCTGTTTAATCTACCTCTGCGTAAGGTGCGTGTCATTCGTCCCGAGGTCGGTGGCGGCTTTGGTAGCAAGCAGGCTGTGGTGCTGGAAGACCTTTGCGCACTGGCGACTCAGGTGACTGGGCGACCCGTGACCCTGGCCTTCTCCCGTAGCGAGGAGTTTACCAGTGGCCCCGTCTGGCCAAACTACATCATTCGTCTGAAAACTGGCGTCAAACAAGATGGTAAGCTGGTAGCCAACCAGATGGCGCTTCTGACCAGTACTGGCGCCTACGCCACGCATCCTCTTGCCGCGCCCGAGGGCGTGGTTTCACAGGCCCTCTCGCTCTACCCCTGCGCGAATATGCGCTATGTCGCCGAGGTACTCTATACCAACACACCGCCTTCCAGCGCCTTGAGAGGCTATAGCTCCGCGCAGGAGGCCTTCGCCCTTGAGAGCCACCTGGACGAGATCGCGCGTCGCCTGCGCCTGGATGCGCTTGAATTGCGTCGCCGTAACTGGCTGCGCACAGGTGATGAGCTTGTCCTGGCCAAGGCCGCTACCGCAGGCCAGGATGTCGGCTCCTTACTCGTGGAGAGCAGCGGGCTGGCCGAATGTCTGCGCCTGGTCGAGGAGAAGCTGGGCTGGCATATCAAGCGCGGAGTGGTCAACAATGGACGCCTGCGCCGTGGCGTGGGCGTAGCTCTGACGGTGCAGGGCAGCCCCCTGCCTCCAGCCTCCACCAGTGGCGCGACCATGAAGCTCAACGAGGACGGGTCCTTTGATATCTTCGTTGGCGCCGGTAGCTGCGAGGATAACGAGCGCACCCTCCTGGCCCAGATCGCTGCTGAGACCCTGGGCGTGGCTCTGGAGAGCATAGTCATCTATACTGAAGATACAGCTGTGACGCCCACGGCCATAGGTGAGGGGGTCACCTCGACTCTCTACCTTGGCGGAGGCGCGGTGCGCAAGGCCGCTGAACAAATGCGCCGCCAGATCCTGGCCATTGCAGGCCGCATGCTCAATGCCTTGCCCGAGGCCTTGAAGATGAGTGATGGCCTGATCTCTGGCGTGGGTGAGCAGGACTTCACCGTTGCCCAGGTCGCGGCCTATGCGCTCTATGTCGAGAATCGCCAGTTGATGACCAGCGCCTCCTGGCGCCTGGCGCAGGTGCCTCTGACCTTCGCCGTGGGTTGGCGCGGAGGTAGAGGTTGATACCGAGACCGGCGGTGTGCGTGTGGAGCAGATCCTCGCCGCCGTGGATGCAGGGCGCGTCATCAATCCCCTGCTCACCGAGGCACGTATTCAGGGCTCGCTTGCTCAGGGTCTGGGTAGCGCCTTAAGCGAAGAATTGCTCTATGACGCGAAAGGGCAGCCGCTCACAAAGCACCTGGGCGACTACCACCTGTATAACGCGGTCGACATGCCGCGCACTCAGGTCTACCTGGTCGAGACGACCGAGCCTGCCGGGCCTTTTGGGGCCAAAGCCGTCTCCGAGGTCGCCATGGGCGCGGTCGCCCCGGCCATAGCCAATGCCGTGGCCTCCGCCACCGGAATCCGCCTGCCATTGCTCCCCCTGACCCCTGAGCGCATCTTACGCGCATGGCACGCGCAACTCCAGGCCCAGGCGCAAGCCCAGCCCCCCGCCCAGGAACCCATTCGCTCCTAAAAAATTGAAGAATCAATAAAGAAGTAAGGGATGTGAAAATGCCTGCGCATTTTCACATCCCTTACTTCTTTATTGATTAGAATAAATACCCCTACCTGCTCAAGAGCATACATAATAAGCTGCATATAGGCCAGGTTCCGCTGCCTTCCGGCCCCGGTGGGCGCTATACCTCGCTCTACGGTACAAACCTTGCCCTCTTCTCCAACAGCGACAACGCGGCCTGGGACTTTATGAAGTTTCTCGTCAGCCCCGAAGCGAATGCGACTTTCGTCCAGGCCACAGGCTATATTCCCGTGCGAAGTCCGCCTATGAGGGTGCACCCCTCAAGGCCTTCTACACACGTTATCCCGAGCGCAAAGCTGGACCCGAATCCATCGTCTACGGCTTTGTCCCCAGCATCCTCCCCGCCTGGGACCAATGCCGCTCAACCATCACCACCAGCTATACCAGCGCGCTCACTGGCCAGCTCTCCTCAGACACCGCCCTCCAAAAAATGGCCAACACCTGCAACTACGCTCTCGCCCTCGATTATTAAAAGAAAGAAGTTAATAAATGGATGAGAGTGGTCCTGGCGGTGCCAGGACCACTCTCATCCATTTATTAATCCCTCTTCGCGCCGCAGGCGCGAAGAGTTATGCTATACTTGGCTAAAATTGCTAGAAAGAAAATGCTAGAAAATAAATACGATACATTCGCAAAAACTATGAGTAGAGGGTCCCTATAATGAAAACGTGGCAGGTAGATCACCCGGACGGACCAGATCTGCAAAAGAAACGCTTTGCCATGACGCGCATCGACTCGCGCGAGTTCTCAGGCTATGTAAGCCTGCTCTTACTGGAGCAAGTGCGCGAGCCGCTCATGGTAACGTTGCCAGGGACGGAAGTGTGCATAGCCGACGATGGCTTCCTTTGGTTGCAACACTTCCCGGCTGGCGCGCGTTATGTCGTCACCTCTATCTTTAACGCGCAGCGTGAACTGGTGCGCTGGCGCGTAGATGTTGTGGCGCGTCACTATCTTAATGAACAGGGCATGCTGACTTGCGAGGGCCTCTATCTTACTATCGATGTCTCGCCCCTGGGGGAGATTCACCTGCTGGGGATTGCCGACCTGGACGAGGCACTACGCAAGCAAGCGGTGACCTCGGTTATGTATGAAACGGCCTGGCGTGAAGCCGACCACCTGATGCTAGCATTGGAGGAAGATGCCTTCCCCCTGCTCTGGCTCGGTGAAGAGGACCTGGAGCGCCTGTTACCAATGCTATAACCAATGCTAAAACTATCTTTCTTTTCTTTCTCTTTTACTCTTCCTATCGAAAAACCTGAGCGCAAAGCGCTAGCCACGAGAGTGGCGTTGGTTTTCGCATAAGGAGCTATGCAAAAAACTCCACCACGGTTTGTAAGGACGCAAGCTGATTTCGTTTCAACCTGAGGGAGGCCCGAACGGCGCATTGTTGTACATGCGTTAGTTCGGGCCTCTTTTTTTCTAGGATCGTAAATTGAGCTTGGAGGAAGGAGTAAACTAGAGAGAAAGAGGTGAATGAGGAGAAAGCGCAGATGAGAGGAAGAAGAGTGCCTCGTCCCCAAGCAGAGCAGCACATTCGTTTGGAGCCACAGGAGCAGCACTGTCGCTCATGCGGCCACTGGATGCCGGTCGCCTATCATGGAACACGCAAGGTGCTCACGATGCAGGGGTTCGTTCAGCTACGCATCGTCGTTCGCCGCTGCCCCAATGCAACCTGTCAGGCGTACAAACAGCCGTATCGAGCCGAAGAAGAAGGTCGGTGGGCACTTCCTCATGGGGAATGCGGTCTGGATCTGATTGCGTATGTGGGGCATCTGCGCTACCGCGATCATCGTTCAGCTCCCCATATCCAACGCCTGTTGCAGGAGCAAGGAGTGCCAGTCTGTGAGCGGACCGTCGAGCATCTGATGCACCGGTATGAGGAATTGGTGAGCCTGCATCTCTCTAGCCGACACCGGCTGCAAGCCCGCTTCGCTTCCCAAGGACGTGTGATTCTCGCCATCGATGGGTTACAGCCGGATGTGGGTCATGAGGTGCTCTGGGTCATCCGCGAGGTCCTCTCCGGAGAGATCGTGCTGGCCCGAGCGCTTCTCAGCTCAAGTCAAGAGGATCTGGCGGGTTTGCTCACCGAGGTCAAAGACCTGCTGGCTGTTCCTCTCCTGGCTGTGGTTTCTGATGGGCAGCTTTCCATTCGTCGTGCCGTCGCTTCGGCCTTTCCCGAGATACCTCATCAACTCTGCCATTTTCACTATCTGCGTGAAGCCGCCAAGCCCATTTACGAGGCAGATCGCCATGCCAAGAAGGAGCTAAAAAAGCAGGTTCGTGGGGTGCGGCCCATCGAGCGAGCCGTCGAGGGGAGAACCGATGAGGAGGCTCAGGTGATTCATGATTACTGCCTGGGGGTTCGTGCCAGCCTGACTGATGATGGAATGCCTCCGCTCTCGGCATCGGGCTTGCGTTTGCAGCAACGATTGCAAGCCATCAGCGAGTCGTTGGATCGCGTGGCTCAAAAAGGGGGCTTCCACGAGAGCTTGGACGATTGAAGCACCTGCTCGACAAGGGATTACAGGCCACGGAGGCGCTGTTTGCCGTTGTTCATCCGCTCTTTGCCCATGTCTGGGCCGTGGCCCAGGTGCTCAGCAATCACGAGCAGCAAGCAGCACAAGAGGTCCAAGAGCGCTTTGAGAGGGAACTGATGCGCATGCGAGAGGACGCGGAGCAGCATCAGGCAAGTCGAGAGGCCCTCTCGCACTTCTTGAAGGTCACTCAGAGCTATGGGCCTCATCTCTTTTGCTGCTACCAGGTGGCCGATGTTCCCAAAACCAACAATGACCTGGAACAAGCCTTTGGGGCCGTTCGTCGAGGGGAGCGCCGAGCGACTGGACGCAAAGGAGCCATTCCGGCTCTGGTAGTGCGGGGAGCCGTTCGCTTGACAGCAGCACTTGCCACCCGCTTGCATCTTTTCAGCGAGGAGGAGCTTGTTCCCTCTGATCTGGCCCGCTGGCGACAACTGCGCTCCGAAGTTTCCTCTCGTCAAGAAGCTCGCTGCAAACAGCTTCGCTTTCGCAAAGATCCTCTCGCCTACTTGGCTGCTCTGGAAAAACAACTTTCTAAGGCAAGTTTACGATCCTAGTTTTTTTTTGACATAATTGTGTAGGTTGTGAGCTTGCTAACAGCACAGTTAATCTCTGCGTGGTATGCTGCTAATTGCCCTGGATGCCTGCCCTGCGCCCTTTATTTTTCATGCATAGGCAAAACAGGCAAGCGAGCGTGCAATAGTCGACGCGTACGGTATAATAGTGCGTAAGTCTCGTTCGTTTGAGAGAGAACTCATCACAGAAATAAATTCTTTCGGGAGAAAAGTTATGGCAGACCTGGAAGGAAGGACCCTTGACCGCTACGAATTGCGGCAAATCATCGGTAAAGGTGGTATGGCGGACGTATACGAGGGATACGACACCCGCTTCCAGCGTATCGTGGCGGTCAAAGTATTTAAACGCGACGATGAAGAGATGCGCCGCCGCTTCGAGCGCGAAGCCCGGGTAATGGCACAGTTGCGCCATCCTTATCTTATTCCTATTTTTGACGCGGGTAGCAACAGCGTTGATGGTTACGAGTGCTACTATTTGGTGATGCCCTATCTCGAGGGGGGACGCTGCGCACCCGCCTGCGCCGCTCCCCGCTCAAACCAGAGGATGCCGCCCGTATCTTGCGCGATATCGGCTCCGCCCTCGATTATATCCATGCTCGTGGTATCATCCATCGCGATATCAAGTCTTCAAATGTCCTGCTAGACAATGAGGGGCGTTGTTACCTTGCTGATTTTGGCATCGCGCGTAACACCGGCGACGTGACCCAACTCACCTCAACCGGCTTCTTGATGGGTACGGTTGACTACATGGCGCCCGAACTCTTCGAGGAGGACCACAAGGCCGACGCCCGCAGCGACCTCTATGGTCTGGGTGTGCTACTCTTTGAGATGGTCACTGGCCGTGTACCCTTTGAGGCCGCGAACCAGATCGCCGTTGTTTCGATGCACATCAATAAGCAGCCGCCATCTGCACGACGCTATGCCTCAAACCTGCCCGTCGCCGCCGAGAAGGTCATTCTCAAGTCTCTGGAGAAGCGCCCAGAGCTACGCTACTCCAGCGCGACCGAGATGGCCGATGCCTTCACCAATGCGCTCCAGGAGCAGCCACAGGCTAAATCTGAGCCGAAGGGGGCCACCCTCCACTCCGACCGCACGGTCCGGGGAGACTTCCCCGCAGGAACCATGCATTCGGCGCGTACCGAGCGCGCTGAGGCGGCTCCCGCCGAGCCATCTATCCATTCGCTGCGTACCGAGCGCGCTGATGGTCCGCTGGTATTACCAGCGCCGCCCGCCGGGCAGCGCGCAGCCGAACCCAACCGGGGCCAGCCTCCTTACCAGGCGGCGCATTCGCCCCAGAACTATGCCCCACACGCTGGCACTCCCACACGCGAGCAGGCGCCCCGAACTTCTCAGCAGAACTACGGGCCACAGGGTTATGGGCAGCCTCAGTCTCACCAGTATCCTCCAGAACAGCAGCGCTACGGGCAGCAGGATCGCCATGACCAGCCCCAACCGCGTTCTGCCTCCTCGCCCCAGCACCAGGCACCGCGTCCACGTCCCGCCACGCCCACGCCGCCACCTGAGCCACCCTCTCCCAATCGTGGCTACATTATGGTCGGTGTCGCCCTTCTCATCTTACTGATCATCGCCGTTCCTACCTATATGCTCTTGAAGAACGGCACGCCAGGCACTAGCAACAACGGCACAAACGGCTCGAGCGCCAC
This sequence comes from Ktedonobacter sp. SOSP1-52, assembly GCF_016587395.1. Lineage (NCBI taxonomy): Bacteria > Bacillati > Chloroflexota > Ktedonobacteria > Ktedonobacterales > Ktedonobacteraceae > Ktedonobacter > Ktedonobacter sp. SOSP1-52. The sequence goes on along the minus strand of NZ_BNJH01000002.1, from coordinate 1,737,731 downwards.
GGCGATCAGCACCCAGGACCCTGGCGCGACCCAGACAGCCCAGGCGCAGGCGCAGGCCACTCAGCAGGCCCAGGCGACAGCCTCGGTCATCAGAACCGCGACCGCGACCAACCCCGTCTATCAGGACCCCCTGACAGACGCCGGAAGCGAGGCGGGATGGGAATCAAGCTCCAGTTGTTCCTTCATTCCTAATGAGGGCTATCACGTGACGGTGGCCAAGGGTTTTCTAGGCTCAAGCTCAAATAAGGGTTGCTCGGAGAGCCAGAAACAGTTTGGCGACCAGACCATTAGCGTAGATATGCTCATCAAGAGCGGCGATGGCGGCGGCGTCTACTTCCGTGTCGCCAAGAGTGTTATTGGAACTTACGCGGGCTATCTCTTTCAGATTGGACCCGATGGACACTACAAAATCTCTTCTTCGGGGAACTTCTCCACTGGCTCTACTCCCTTGAAAGAGGATACCATTACCACTGGTTTCCACACGGGTCCTGGCGTCAAGAATACGCTCCAAATCATCGCTCACGGGACAACGCTCTCATTTTACGTCAACAACATCTTTGTCGCATCGCTCAGCAATGCTGACCATCCAGATCAAGGTGTCATCGCCTTTCTCGCCAACGCGCAGAAGGAAGATGCCGACGTCGTCTATAGCAACCTGAAAGTGTTTAATTGATTCAGATGAAAAAAGGAGTGCCCCTGGCCAACCGCAGGCTGGCCAGGGGCACTCCTTTTTTCATCTGAATCAGCCATGTGCTACAAAGAGGCCCGCGACCTTTTGGATGCGCACGGCTCCCAGCGTGGCGATCTGCCTCTCAATGATCTCCGCCAGCGTGGCCTTCTGCTCATCCGTCAGATCCTTGCCCGCGCTGCCTGAGAGTATATAGTCGATCAACGGTTCGGCCTCGGTGACCACGAGCTGGTCTTCGTTGCGAATGACCTCTACGCTGGCGAAATGCTGGCATAACTCTTCCTCTCCCATCTCCAGGTGAAAGGTTAGCTGTCCCTGCTCACCCCACAAATAATTGCCCGCGATCTGGTGGAAGAGTTCTCTGATCTCCTTGAGGTTGTCGCGCCCATTGGTCGCGGCATAGAAGCGCCCTGTGGGCTTGAGGACACGTTGGATCTCAGCCAGGGCCTTTTGGCGGTCAGGCACATGATAGAGCATATGGTTGGCGATCACCATGTCCAGGCTCTGGTCTGGTAAGGGAATGGCCTGTGCGTCTATGGCCTGAAAGGTGAAGGGATAAGAACTCTCCGCCAACGTCTGCCGGGCCTCATCCAGCATGCCAGCGGAGAAGTCGGAGAGTGTGATAGAAGAATCTGAGGGTAAACGATCCAGGTTCCGCTGCCAGAGATGCGCGGGACCACACCCCAGCTCAAGCACTTTAGCGCCCGGAGTAAATGCCAGGTGGTCGAAGACCCAGCGGTGCCAGTCATACTTATTCTGGCTAAAGCGCTGGTGAAGCTGGATGCGAACATTCAACTTCTCAGCGTTCTGATACTGATTGCCTAACAGGTATTGTTGATTGGCGATATCGCTCATAAATTATTCTCTTTCTTTTATTCATTTTTCTCCTCGTGCTGCTGGGATTGGCGTGGTGGCACAAGGTTGTGTTCGACGGCGTAGGCGGCGGCCTCGCTGCGCCGCGTCAGGCCCAGCTTTTCGAGGATGTGGCTGACATGATTGCGCGCAGTCTTCTCGCTCATGGAGAGCCCTTCGGCGATCTGCTTGTTAGTATAGCCACGGGCGACGAGGGCCAGGACTTCGCGTTCGCGCTCGGTAATGGTCTCCTTAGGCGCGCTGGCAGTCGCGGTCGCGAGCGCTTGCTGCCTCTGTTTGGGATCGAGTAGCGAGGCCCCGGTGGCGACCCGGCGAATGGCCTTGAGCAGTTCGGCACGACTCACGTTTTTGAGCAGGTAGCCGCTGGCCCCGGCGAGCGTGGAGGCGAGGATAGCGCGCTCATCTGTGTAGGAGGTAATCATCAAGATATTGACCTGGGGATAGCCGCTCTTAATCTCGCGGCAGGCCTCGATCCCGCTCATCTTCTCCATGCGCACATCCATCAGGATCACCTGGGGGGCGAGGACTCCGACCTTGGCGACGGCCTCAGCGCCATTGCTGGCCTCGCCCACAATGGTAATATCCGGCTCAAGCTCGAACGCAGCGCGCATGCCCAGGCGTACCACTTCATGATCATCAACCAGCATCAAACGTATCTTGCTCATCTGGAGCCTCCTCTGCTCAGTGCCTCTCCGAAAACTTGAGCGCGCTCGCGCTAGCCGCGAGAGCGGTGTTGGTTTTCGCATGAGATAATGGAATCCAGGCGCGGACCAGCAGGCCACCCGCCTGCCCGGGAAGAATATCCAGGGTCCCGCCCAGTTCAGTCGCGCGCTCGCGCATGCCTGTGAGTCCATGTCCCGAGTAGAAGCGCGTGTCGCTTCTGGCTGGCTTGGGCAACCCCTTACCGTTATCGCCTATCTCGACCAGGATGTCTTCTGGACCCTGGCGCAGCGCCACCTCTATCCGTGTGGCCTCGGCATGCTTATACGCGTTGGTCAGTGCTTCCTGGACTATGCGGAAGAAGGCTGCGTACACCCGCTCGCGCTGGCGTGCATACTCATTATCGCCATCGGTGGATGCCTCCTCGCCTTCCACATACAGGCTGGTTGGTACCTCGCTAATTGTCTCAAACTCGTGCAACTGCCCCTGGATGAGGTCTTGCAGGCTCAGGTGCTCCTGATTGAGCGGTTTGAGCGAGAACATATAGCTACGCGTCTCCCACAGCGCCTGTTTGGAGATAGTTACTAACTTCTGTAAACGCTCCTCAAGAGGGTTGAGTTGCTCTGCCTCCTCCTCTGATGCCTCCATCAAGCGTTGAGTATAGGCAATGCAGGTCTCGGCACTGATCTTGAGAATATAAATCAACTGGGCCACGCCATCATGGATCTCACGCGCGATGCGGTTGCGCTCCTCCTGGGCGGTCAGCAGGATGGTTTGCTCAGTCAGGCGGATATTCTCCAGGGCCGTGAGCAACTGTGTGCCAGCAATTACCAGAAAGTCTTCCTGTTTCTCATCAATGGGGCGGTGGCTCTCCACACCCAGGATTAGCTGGACTTCGCCCTGTTTGGCGAAGGGGAGGTAGAGCTGGTGGGGAAAGCGTGGAGGATAGAGATGGGGCACAGGTGGCTCAATTCTTGTCAGCCGCTCCCCCGTCTGGCGCACCTGTTCAAACAGCTCACCAGGAAGCGATACCTCGCCCTCGTGCGGGAGATGTGCAGGCGAGGTATAGATCTCTAGCTGCTGCGGGCGGGGCACCTCAGTATCGGCCATATCAGTATCCAATTCGGGTGTGTGAGGCACCAGGGCGAGTGCCAGGCTCTCGAAACGCCCACCCTGGCGGAGCTGCTCGGCACTCTTCGTAAGCAAGTGTTGGCGTTCATAGGCCGCCTGGATGAGCACATTGCCCAGGTCGAGCTGCGCCTTCTGCTGCCGCACGTTCGCCTGCTCGCTCTGCAAACTTCGCACATAGCGATCCAGTAAGGAGATAATTAAGGCCGCCACCAGCGCCGCTACAGGCGTATCAACCAGCGAACCCACGACATCGATCACATTGGGGGTATAGAGAGGATCGGCATAGGTGGGTCGGAAAAGTATACCCAACACGATAAAGAGATCATAGCCCAGGGCCGCGCCCAGTCCACCGCGATAGCCATAGGCCAGTGCTGCCGCGAAGGCCGTCGAGATCCCATAGCGATAGAAGGGCGAGGAGGTGCCAAAGTAGGGATGCAAGGCGAAAGGGCCGCTCAGGTAGGTCACCAGTCCACAGACCAGTAAATCAATGCCGTAGAGAATAAGATTGCTATAGGGGTTGCGCAGGCGAGCCAGGGCAGTTGGAATCGGCTCTTCCTCGTCGATCTCACTGCGTGGAGGAGAGGCGAAGGGTAGGCGTAGACGAGGGAAAAAGTGGCGCGCGACCGGGGAGTACAGCGTCACGATCAGCGTCTGCAATAGCGTAACAAAGAGGAGCACGACGCTGATCCCATACGCAGGATATTTTGTATAGGGTTCTCGTGAGCCAACAATCAGTACCAGGGCGTAGAGCCACATACTCCAACGCCATATCAGGAAGAAGTAGCTCGGCGTCGCGCGTAGCCTCTGCCCGGCTGTATCCGCCAGAAAGCGCTTGTAGATGCGCGCAAATATCGATGTATATAATTTCATGAATGCCGCCTTTGCAGTTACAAATACCCTCTCTTACCTCTGGCTCTGCTTAGTATCGCGTCTCTCCCCCTTGCTTGTCAACCTCTCGCGCCTGCGGCGCTCGCGGTAAGGTATGTTGGGGTGGGGTGCGGGCATCCGCCCGCGCCCCACCCCAACGTACTTTACTCCGGAAGGAGTGCTAGCGACCTGGAAGCGCTGTAGGGGCCATGCTTGCATGACCTAAGAGACTCCCCAAGCCGAATGTAACGGCCCAGCACCACAGGCATTCACAGTAGTATGCTGGCGCGCGGGCAGCCGCCCGCGCGCCAGCATACTACTCCCTCTAAGGCGAGCTTGCGAGCCGGGGGGGAATGTTTCAGGTATGATGATATGTTATGGTGAATAGAAATATGGTATTTGTTGGCAAATGGTATGGGTTATGTGGTATGGTATGGGTACACGCACCCTGTTTCCGTCTAGCTGAGGCTGAAAAAGAATGTATCATCAGAAGCATCATTTTTTCTTCCCATGATTCAGGCGGAGAGCAGACAAAGCATTGTACATTTGAGAGAAGGGACGGTTTCTTATCGTGAAAAATGCCGAGCGCAAACGTGCAAATCTCATGGCTACCCTTGGCGATCTTAACCGGCCTATGCGTGTGCGCCCCGTCCGCTATATGGGACGTGAATGGTGGGCAGTTGATGCCGATGATACGTGGCCTGGCATGGTGATGGATCTCCGTCGCCTGGGCTTTGAGGCTGCGGCTCTAGAGGATAAGGTGTTGGTGCGTGAGAGTATGCCGACCATGTATGAGTCGAGCTACGAAGGCGGCCAGGACCCAACAGGCCTCAAACCTTTTCCCGCCGTTCATCCAACGATCACGATCCGCAAGGAGTCCTATTCGACTCGTGATTCCGACCTGTCATATCTCGATGAGTATGACGAGGAAGAAGAGGAAGAAGAAGAGGATCTGCTTAACGCCGAGGATCTGGATCGCGACGAGGAAGAGTAAGGCATAGCTCCTTTCAGCCATCGGCACAAGGGTTTGCCCTTCAATCGTGTGAGCGGAGCTAGCAGCTGCGAAGCGGCGTTCACGATTGTTTTTTAAGGGTTTGCCGAGCAAAACCGATAACGCCTATTAAGATAACATGCCCTGCCATTCAATGGGGAGTAGCAGATCATGGTATCTAAAATACAGAAGAGCGCTCACATCTCTACGAGTACCCACTCATAGAGATGTGAGCGCTCTTCTTTGTCCTCTGAGGAGTCTCTACCTGTTTTCTGGCGGCTCTACATTCAGAAGGGCAGCAATCAGGTATGCTATAATGAAATGTAGAGTGCAGTTGACTTGACACTCCGCCTGGATACATCCAGGGGCTTCTTCCTTCATCCAGAGGGCTTGCCCTATGAGGATCGCTCCTCATAGCGTAGAGGTCCGTCTGTCCAGAAGCGTTGCAAGAACCGAAGTTCTCAGGTTTCCGTATGCCCTACGGTACCAATCACGTTTCTTGTGGTGTATGAAGCGAAACCAACCGTGAGGTGGGTATCGTGCTTTATCGTCTACAAGACGAATTTCTTTGCAATAGCATCATTTGTAGTGATGAGCATATCATAGGTTCTCATCAAAAGCAAGAGGGAAGGGCCATTCATCCCCTGGATACATCACAGGGGCTTTCTGGCCCATGAATGTAAGATCTCGAAAAGTGAGGATTGATCATGCAGAAGGATCCGCAGCAGGAGATACAGAGAGATGCAGTTCTTGCGGACGCGGAGAGAGAGCACCATAATGGACAGGTAGCCACCCCTGTGGGGAACTCTACCGCCCTTCAGGAGCTGCCTGGCGCCGAGGAGACACCTTTCCCGCCGGTAAGCCAGGCCAGCCCTCTAACCGATCAGTCGAGCCTGGCCGAATGCGTTGTCCCCTACCGGCAAGAATTGATGTTGCGTGGCAAATCAAATTATACGGTCACGTGCTTTCTCTCAGACTTGAAGATGTTTAGTGACTTCGTCGGACCAGACACGCCCGTTGGGCGTCTCTCCAAAGAGAACCTGACTGACTGGCTGGTAAAGTTGAAATACGGCTCGGGCCATACGGCGGCCCCCAAGACCATGGCACGCCGGGTTACCTTTCTAAAGAACTTTTTCTCCTGGCTGGCGAGCGCCAACGCGATTCGCGAGGACCCCGCGGCCAGCCTGACTCTGGAGCGCCCTCTTCCGCCGCTGCCCGAACTCTTATTTGCCGAAGAGGTCCATGCCCTGTTAGAGGCTGCGTCTGAAGATCCCCGTTGTCAGTGCCTGGTATACCTGGTGCTATTTGCTGGTTTGAAGAAAGAAGAGGTCATGCGCCTGCGCCTGCATCACATCGATCTCACCGATCCGCGTGAACCGCTGGTCACAGTGCAATTCCCTGCCTCGACTGGCAAGCAGCACCGCGAGCGGCGCCTTCCCCTGCCACCAGAGTTCGCCAATATCTTTCGGAGCTATCAGCAGCAGTATCACGTGGGCGACGAGGTCTTCAAATGCACCGACCGTAACCTGAACTACATTTTGGCGCGTGCCGTCAAGGCAGCAGAGATCAAGAAGCGCGTCACCCTCCAACTGTTGCGCGATACCTTCGCCGTGGAACAGCTACGCTCCGGCGTCTCCCCCGAAGCCCTGCGCGAGAAATTGGGCCTCTCCGATGAAGCCTGGCTCGAGTCCCGCGAAAAGTACCGCCGCCTCGCCTTCCCCAAGTAAATAATACTGTCAAATGAATTGTGGAGCCCGTGCCATGCACGGGCTCCACAATTCATTTGACAGTATTATTTATGCATGAAGGGTGGGGGCGTCTGCATAGGGGGCTGCTGGGTATAGGCCACGTATTGTGCCTGAGCGAGCTGGCGGTTGAGCATGCCATTGAGCAGGATGGCGTTGATAATAATTGCCAGGATCGCCAGGGGCCCCAGGCAGAGCAGGCCAATGCCGAAGGTGAAGATCGTCCCCAGAATCACAACTGGCCAGTAGATGAAGATGCTGCCAAGTAGCAAGGCTAGCCCTACAGATGTCTTGCCTGCCGTAAGCCAGCCCACACCAAAGACTCCGAAAAGCGAGAGGAAGATCTCGATGATGAGTGCGCCATCGTTCTTGCGTGGCAGTGTAGGGATTGGCTGGGCTTGATAGGTGATATAGGTATAGGCCGTTTGGTGTCCCGGGTAGGAGCGATGGCGTGGATCTGAGGGACCATAGCCATAGGAGCGTGCCTCGGCCCTTGGTATCCTGGGTGGGACGATCTTCTCCTCGTACGGCTGTTCCTGGTAGCCCTCCTCATAGGAGGCGACGGCATTGAGCGTTGCTTCAAACTCGCGCTGATTATATTGTGTACTAGCTGAAACACGCCTTTGACGTGGCTCAAGGTGTGCGCCACAGGTGGGGCAGGTAGTGGTATGGTTCGCGATCTCGGTTCCACAATCTTCACAGCGCATATCGTCCGTGTCCTTCTATTTGCCGGGTTAGTCATTGTTAGCTATGTTTCATCAAGAGCTAGAGAATAAATCATTCTCCTCGAAGCTCTGCCATCCCTGCTCTGTGTCGCGAAGCGTCAATGTGCCAGTCTGCGCGATAAAGCGTACAGCGAGAGTACTCAACAGGCCGCCTGTCTCACGTGACAGAAGTGTAGATAACTCCTCACTGCTCGTTGACGATGCCTGTTTATTTACTCCCCGCCTGGGTGCGCCCGGCGTGACGATGAGCTGTGCTGGCTGTGCCTTCGTCAGCAAGGTTGCCAATGCCTGGGGAAAGGATTTGTTCGCATTGTCTACTACCTGTACGATGTCAGCTTGCAGGTACGTCGGATCAATATCGTCGAGTAGTCCCTGTAAGGCATAGTTACTTGTCGCGGCCTCCCCCAGCAAGAGCAGGCTCAGTCCCGGCGCGGTCAACCGTAAGACTAAGCTATTATCGCGCGCCTCATCACTGCCCTTGTGCAGCTCCAAAGGCCAGAGTACCTGGATTTGCATATTGGCACCTGACGGAATCATGCTTCCCTGCTGCGCCACCACATAGGGAATGGCGCGTTCACTTATAGTACGCCGCCAGCGGGCGTAGGTTGCGTTGGGGTGAAGCATTCCTGCATCTACTGCTCTTCCAATAGTGTATCTTGCCGCAACGTCTTGTAAACCCGTAATATGATCCTGAAGTGGAGCTCTGAGTGCTCCCCGTGCTAAAGCAGCGGGGTTCCAGACGTTCGGCCCACGCTTCGAGCTGATCCTCTATGAGGAGGACCGCTCGCTCTAGTGGTGGTTCCCCCGGACTTTCGGGCAGACGCGCTCCGGCTCTGGAGATGCCAAAGCTTTGGGGCAGAGCCTGCCCCTCTTTCGCGCGTTGACGTGTACGCTCATGTGCTGCCCGCAGGCGCGCCTCTGCACCTTCCCAATACCGCTGGTATCGGGCACACGAGGGAGTGGGATCTGCTGGATCGAGATAGGCTGCAAGAAAGGCCGAATACAAATCGCGTTGGACGGGACCCACGCCACAGGAGCACTGGTGCCAACGCTGGGAGAGCGGCTTCTTGACCTTCTTACCACAGCCATGACACCATTGGCTCAGCGCAGTCGTGCGTGTAGGGACCTCGACCAGGGTGCCGCCCGTGCTTGCAACGGTGCGTCTGAGGAGTTCTACAAACATCCCTGGAGCTCGCAGTCCCACACTCTTGCCAAATGTTTTTTGCCATGCCTTGTAGGAAATCTTTTCAATGATGATGGTGCTGCCCAGCGCCACCACCTCATGCACCTTGCTGCCATGCAGGCTCTTGCGGTGGGCTGCCAGCTTGCGCTCTTTGGTGGCCTTGCGTCGTCGCGTGGCCAGGTAGCGCTTGCTGTGCTTCCACCGCAGTTTCTTGTTACCCTGCTTCTTGATGCGCCCTTTTTCGTCGTAGTGCTCAGGATTGCCTGCTCGCCTCTGCCGATCCATCTGCCGCTGCAAACGACGAATGGCCCTGGCATCAGGAGCCAGCTCAGCACAGAATACCTCCAGATGTGCCTCCCCTTCCTGGGGAACAAGAGCCAGGGTAGAGGGTCCCAGATCGCCACCGACGGTGCCTTGCCCGACGGCGTGCTTGGGTTTATAGTAGGGCACGCCTTCCAGGGTCAGTTGGACCACGTAGCGGTCACCCTGAGCATCGGCTCCCGCAGCTCGAGAGCTGCTGGCTGGGCGTTGGATGAGGCGAGCATACTTGATGCGATGCTCCAAACCGTACTTTACCACCGGATCGTTCCAGTCGATGAGGGCAGGCAAGCGGTCTCCATTCCAGAGTAGATACCCTGCGTTTCCTACTTGAGGAGTTTGCACGACAAAGCGCAGACCGGTATCGTTACGTTTGTTCTCGATGCTGGAGAAGCCGCGACCTCGGCTCTTGAAGCGGACCCGTTTGGCTTGGCCCAGGCAGACGCGGTTGAGAGCACGATAGGCCCGACTGGCCAGGGTTTGAGCGAGGACGGCATCGAGATGCTCAGCAATCCAACCCACGCGCAGGGCTTTGACCGCGTCATGCAAGGCTGCTTCCGTGAAGCCAAACGCCTTGCGCAGGGTGGAGAAGGCGGCGGCTCGTTGCGTCTTGAAGGTGGGAGAGATGGCACGGGCTTCTTGCCAGGCAGGATCAGCCCGCATGCGGCGCAGCCGCTTTTGCCCTTCGGAGAGGATAGCATTGTAGAGCTGGCGGGCGGCTTCCAGATGAGCACGCAGACGGGTCGATTGCCCAGAATCGACTGCCAGGGGCAGTTCGAGGAGAAAGGTGGGTGTCGCAGCCCGCTTCTCCTGTTGCCTCATCTTCCTCCTTTGCCCTTGTGGTTGCTTGGGCATTCCCACGTCTCCTTTTTCCTCTCACCTGATACCCATGCTGATACACCTATTCTAGCAGAAGGGCTGGAAGAACACAAGTTCTTCTCGTGTGTTCACTGTCCCCTTTTCCCCTTTTGCAGCGGAGGTGACGACCGTGCCCCGGATGGCGGGTTCATCTCTGGCATCAATGACCGGGCCTTTCTCGTCACGGCTGCTGTAACCGATGTCTTTGATCTGATTGTAAATGGACTGGCTGATGACCTGGAGTAGCTGGCTGGTCAACGGCTCTATAGGCGCCGTGCTGGGTGCGATAATTGACGATATTGTTTGCCGTTGTATTACTGACATGGAACTGCTGGCGTGACCCGCTGGCGCTGGCTGTATTGATATTGACTAGCTAGGCAGGAGGTTATCCCCAACGACTGTAACGAGAACTCGTTCAACACCACAGTCTTGCAGGTAGTAGTAGTAGTTGTTGTCTAGTGGTCCGCAGACTGCTAGCCCAAGCACATACGCGCCAGCTAGGACGATCATCGTCAGGATTGCGAAGGCCAGGATGTTAAAGTAGCAAGCACGCCAGAACCACTTGAGCCTCTTCATGAATGGCAGTCTCGCAGCTCCCACAGCGGTGCCAAGGGATGTCAAAAGAATCGTGCTTTTCAGAAGCACGATTCTTTTAAAAATCCCCAGGGTAGAGAGCACCAGGATGCCTGCTACCCTTCTTTGTATTATGGGAGCGACAGATAGGTCGGCAATTAGCTGAGGTAGTCCCTCCTGTATGCGCATCTCCCTGACCAATAGGAATAATATGTTCAAGATCGCTAAAGCTATTTTCACAATTTGGCATATAGCATTGCCAATGGTAAAGGTTGCAAATATTTACCCATTCAGGAAGCGTAAGCGTTGCTGGTTCATGAGCCTGCCTTGCCCGGCGGAGCTGAGTAGTTACGCGAGCGGCTTCCTTTGCATACTTTCCTCGGCAGTGATTGCAAACATCGTAAATTCCTGGTTCACCACAGATTTCGCAGAGAGTGATTTCTGGGACTTGCGGCTTAGTGCGGGGGAGATAATTCTTAAAATCTTCAAAAAGCAAGAGGGTATAGGAAAGTGTCAATGTAATTGTAGAAACGGCGGGAAGAAAGACAAAAAATATAGCCATGCCTGCCATTATCCCAGGTGTAAACATACTTTCACTGTTTGCTGCTTCAACTGTGATACCATGATTTAAGTAGCGAAAAAGTATTCGCAATCCAATGAAAATCAAAAGGGGGAGTTGAAGGCAGTAATAGAGTACGTACAAAAATATAGGAACATTGACCTTTGAAAGCACAACAAAAGTAATTATGACGGAAGGAATGCATAACACAAACTCAATGCATGCGCATATAAACGTGATTACAATATAGGACCTTCTTAACCGATGCAGCCAAATATTTAGAAATGTCTGCTCTTGCATGGCTTTACCCTCCTTTTTTCTACTCTAGTATGCCATAAAACTGCTATACTTTCAAAGATATTCTTCTTGTATCAAGAAGTGCTTTTTTGTCATATTTCTTTTTCAGCAGAGAAAAGTGGTGATTAACTCATGCAATCAAAAATGTAGCTGTTGTAATTTTGTCATCCATTATGCTGTAATATACACAGCTAATTTAATTTTATCTTAGCCAGTGCTCTTCTGCTGACTTGCCAGGCAGTACCGCTATCCTTCTGATTGTCTTCAACAAATACCGCTCAGTGGATAGAGCATCGGCCTCCGAAGCCGTGTGCGCTGGTTCGATTCCAGTCACAAGCGGAAGCCGATTTTGCTATGCTCCGACAAGAGTCTTGAAGCTGGTTGACCTTTGTGGTATATTTATATGTGAAGCTCGTTCCCGTAGCTCAGTGGATAGAGCATCGGCCTCCGAAGCCGTGTGCGCTGGTTCGATTCCAGTCGGGAACACCATAACGTGTTACTGTAAACCCGCTCTTAAAGGCGGGTTTATTGTGTTTAATCCTCCTTAAATATAAAAAAGCCTCGCGGCGTTGCGAGGCTCACAATTCGGGTGACGTGGGGTTAAAGATGGGTAGGTTCTTTTCGCATTGATTCTATATCGTTTTTTTGTACGATGAGCGTTTTGACCTCACTATCTAACGTGACGGAAAGTTCTAATATTTCTGGTGCGCGCTTTGTTTCCCTGTATCGTTGTATGATTTCTACACCACAGAGTATTTCGTCCTTGGATATAAACACCTTTCCTCCGTTAGCGTCTGTAAATGTCATTGAGCGAAGGAACATAACTCTATACCGTTGACTCACGACACACCTCTCTAGACGATGATTAGTTCCCCCGTGATTGACTCAGTGCTCCGAGATGTAACAAGTACGATCTCGTGAACAACCTTTTCTATGTCAGAGCTGCAAGACATCTGTAAACAATGTTTGACGCCATTGCCCATTCGTAGCCCTCATATATCGCATCACCGTTTACTGATACGCGGCGCAATCGGTATAATGGTGTCGCTGTCTTCATTACTCTGTGAATTCTGCATCACTCGCGTATGTAGCCGTGCCTGAAAGCGTATAGCATGGCGTACGAGAAAATCTTGCTCAGGTGTCCTGGGTGTGTTTGTCGTGGCGTTCAAGTAGGCATTAAGGATGCTGGTTACAGCCAGCGCCTCATCTCGAGTTACCAGGGGTATATCAAACGTATCTTTCCCCGCGTGACGAAACATTTCTTTTCCCTTTCTAATCGAGGTAGGTGAAACATTATGCTTCTCTTCAGAAGATAGTAAATTTCTGCACGCTATGTTACAATTTCCACGTATTGGTAATACAAGTTCTTTAAAAAGAATATAGTTTATAAACTGTCTTTTTAGAACAATCTGAGTAGTTTGTATTTGGCTCGCTTTCCACCAACTTGTAAGTTTGTAGGAGGGAATATGTCCGACTACCACTACGGCTTAACCATAAAGAAGTATCGAGAGATGCGAAATATATCTCAACAGGAGCTAGCCGAAAAGTGGCCGAGGTCAGACGGGGGGCTAGGAGTAAGTTGGCAATATGTACAGCTTGTCGAGTATGGAAAACGCAAGATAACAGATGTATATGTGCTACGTAAGTTATGTGATCTGCTTGAAGTGCCTCTGTTTGAATTCGGCTTGTCTGACTATGACCCATTCAACACTTCGCTTGTTCCAGGTGGAGGAGTCAAACTCTACAATGAAACGTTAGATCTCGCAGAAGCATTGATCCACCAAACCTTTGCAATGCGCCGCTACGCTCCTGTACCAGAGGTAGAGAAAAGTTCTGAAGCATTAAATAGTCTTTTTCATTATTTTAAGACAAATACTCCGCCTACTGCTAAATTGGAACCGCGGTTTCTCCAATTGTACGCCCAATCTCAAAATATTCGTGGTCTTGTGTCATTTGAGAATAAACAATATGCACAGGCTTTACACACATTTGAAGCTATGTATAGAACATCGAAAGAGGCAAACGACCCGACACTTACTGTGCACGCGCTTCAAAAAATGGGAGTGGAGCTGCGCCGGGCTGGTCGTAATCAAGAAGCGGTACATGCCTTAGAAGAGGCTCGTGATGTGTCTTTTCGTACCGGAAAACACGTAGCAGCATTCGCTAATGCCTATCTTGCACACATTTATGCGGCTGTTGGGGATGGAAGGAGGTTTGAACGAGCGATAGATACTGCTATTAATATAGCAGAGCCGCTAAAAGAAGCCTATGGAGATGGAACTGATTTTGTACACCATAAGTTTAGTGGCATCCTTCAGCTTAAAAGTAGAGGCTACTTACGCATTAATCAGCCTCAAAAAACCTTAGCTCTCCATGATGAGCTACAGCGGCAAATCAAAGCCGATTCTAATTTTTGGCTAGATCATAGGCTTCATCTCTATTGTGCTCGTGCACACCTCATGTTGAGAGATGTTGAGGCATGTATAGAGGCTGCATATGAATTGTTTACTAACGTCAGAGACTGGCATTCTCCACATAGAACAGCCCGTGCTTTCGAGCTTCTAGAAGAGATTGAACAGGCTGGCTACGGTCAAGTAAAGAGCGTTGTAGACTTTAAGGATGCTCTGTTACGCTATTTATAACCAGACGTTTTTGCAAACCTCCATTAGGGAGAGTGAATAAATGGACTTTATACAGGTGTATACCGCTATCGATTCCAAAGAGGCGGCTCAGAGAATAGCAGATGCGGTCGTTACCAGGCGGCTTGCGGCCTGTTGTTGGGTCTCCGGTCCCATAACGAGTACGTACTGGTGGCAGGGAAAGCTAGAGCAGGCTGAAGAGTGGGTATGTACGATGAAGACACGTAAGGAACTCTACGACGAGCTAGAGAAAGCCATCAAAGAGATTCATACGTATGATACGCCAGAAGTTCTTGCAACCCCTATAGTGGCGGGTAATGAGAGCTACCTGGATTGGATTGCGAACGAGACGCAGAGATAAGGCAGACACAAACGGGGCCTGGATACTGCTTATCCAGGCCCTTTTCTATGACATGTTCTTATGTTTGTTTTTGGATATAAAGACCTTTCCCCAGTTAGCGTCCATAAATGTCAATGTCAAGCCACAACTCTGGTGTTTATGACGCTTTGGTGAAGGTGAACGAGGTTGAATCAGGGGTGGAGAGGTCTTCACCAATGGGTTCTATCACGTTGCGGTCGGCGTAAGAGGTAAGCTGCCAGTATGCATCATTGTCGGCCTTGAGACCAAATCCGTCATCGGTCTGTTCAGCGGTAACCTGGCACGTGGGATCAGTATTGGGCAGGTCCGCCTCCATAATTATGGGGGAGTCAGTAGTATCATGGCAAAGGTGTTTCCCATCGGGTGTGCGAAACGCGAGCTTGCCACCAGCCAGGACCTCGACAGTGAACTTGACCGGACTTGCCGCACCCGATGTTAATACTAACTTCCCGTCATTGAGCTGTTCAAAGCCAAAATCGCTTCCATTTAATGTGAGTTGCACCTGATCACCATTGCCTGGGAGATAGTGGGAATCTGCATCAGCATGTGCGTTTGCTACCCAGAGCTGCGTCGAGAGGAGCAGGCCCGCACAGAAGAGTATGCCAGCCAGCAGGCGTACCACAGAGAGCATAGTTTTTTTCTTTATAGAGAGCATGATTTTTCCTTTCAAAAAGCGCACATTAAGCATGAGCAAGAATAAATTTTGCTCTTACTCAAAGTTTAAGAAAAGCTGCAAAGGTGACAAAATGAATAGTATCTCTTGTCTGGCGTTTTTGTTGCCTAAAAGAGGCGTAGCACCGCCAGTCATTCAGGAGTCAGTGCTCTGAAGATGCCATAGATGGGGGGTCTGAGTAGCTGCGTACGCAAATAGCGACCACCCCGAGTAGGACGGTGAAGAGGCCGCCGCCCAGGAAGACCCAGGTGGGGCTTATGTGGTCACTGACCACGCCTGTGAGCCAGAGGCCGAACGGGACGAGCGCGTACACTCCCAGCATATAGATGCTGTAGACGCGCCCCAGCATGCCCTCGGCGACGTGGTTCTGTAACTGGATATCCCACATGACTCGGTAATGCCGCTACCAAAGCCGACAAGCATGCCTGCTAGTAGAAAGGCCAGCGGCTGCCAGGTGGGTGCCAGGGGCAAGCCAAAGAAGGTGAAAGTCAGGCCGGTGAGAATGAGGCCACCATAGAGGTAGTGTCCCTGACGCTGTGGGTTGAACTGCCCCATGAGCATGGTCGAGATCAGGGCGCCCAGCGCCAGAGAAAAAGTCATATGTGCATTAGAGGAAAAAGAAGCGCTAGAAGATGACCCGCGAAAAAAAGGTCACAGGTGTTTAAACGTGCGACCTGTGGAGGAGTAACAGGCGTGAAAGAGGCGCTTATAGAGTAGCCGCGTACGCAAGTAGCGGGCCGAGATGCTACTCGGCGCGGCACTCGGAGCAGCGGCCGAAGAGGGAGAGGGAGTGCCCCTCGATGGTGAAATCAGTCTGGTTACCGATCTTTGCGAGCTGTTCTTTAGGGAGGCAGATGTCTACCTCGACCACGCGATGACACTGGTTGCATGTCAGGTGATGGTGGTGGCTGTGCCCGCAGACGCGATAGTGGTGCGTGCCATCGGCGAAGTCGACGCGGTTGAGCAGACCCTTGTTAACGAGCTTTTCTATCGAGCGGTAGACGGTCGCGCGACCCAGGTGGGGATCATCTTTGCGAATATCCTGCCACAGGTCATCAACGGTGAAATTGGTTTCGTTCTCCGCGAACTCAACGAGCCGTTGTTCGATAAGCCGACGCGGGCGCGTGCGGCGCTGACTGACTTCATCGAACGCGGCACGGATTTGTTCTTCGATGGGATGTGCCTCGGTCACGTTGCTTACTCTCTTTCTGGACTGGCTACGCACGGGGTAGAGATCGCCTGTGCAGGTCTATTGAGATAGTATATCACGAACAGGCGCTCTAGGGAAAGTTTTTATGTTGCAGGGAAAGGATATTGGCGGGCAGCTGCCCGCCAATATCCTTTCCCTGCAACATTATGTCTATTTACTAGTGCTGCTCTTGAGGGCTTGCTCCAGGCTATTCATCTGGTCGAGCTGCCAGGACTGGTAGGTCTTGCCCTGGGCATGGTCTCAGTCACAGGCACAATGGGAATGTTCTTGCTCTGCGCATCCCGCTGGAGCTTGCTAGTGATTGGCGTATTGGTCTGCTCATTGTAGATAAGAACTTTGATCTCGCCATGCGTGATCTGGTTATTGGCGATGGCGACCGTGTTAGCGGGGGGATCATTGCCCTCGGCAATGGCTTTCTGAAGCTCGCCTGGCGTCTTTACATCCAGCCCCATCGGGCCAGTCTGATAGAGGAAGATCGTCTCGGTCAGGCCCACAGGGGTACCAGCGTACTGGCTCTTGATCTCACTGATCTTCTGCTCAAGCGCCTGAAGCGAATTGTCGAATTTCTTTAGATTGGCATCATAGTCGGCGGCATGGGTTGCATCCTGTTTCTTGAGAGCCGTGGCGATGGAGCTGGCAATGACCTTCACATTCTGGGGGCTATACCAGACATGTTCGTTGTCAGGCAGCTTCTGTGGAGCGATATCGAAGGCCGTCACGACGCTGCGGTTATCATTGGGCGAGGCATCGAGCAGTTTCTTCATCCACTCGTCATAGCCACCGCCGTTCTGAATGACAAGCTGGGCGGTCGCCACGGCCTTGCCATTCTCCACGTTTGACTCGTATTCATGTGGATCGACGTTGGGATCGGAGAGGACGCTGCTCACATTGACGTGCTCACCTCCAACCTGTTTCGCTATATCGCCATAGAAATTCTCTGCCGCTACCACATTCATCTTGCCTGAACTCTGCGCCAGGCTAGAGCTGTTGCAGGCCGTAAACAGCCCAAGAAGTGAAATAGAGAGAAGTAGTGCTATCCCTGCTCTTTTTGCGTGCATGATCTATCTTTATCTCCTGAGTATGCTAATGCCATTAATTGAGACGATATCTCTTTAGCTTTGAGGAGAGTATACCCTCCTTCGCCATATTTGTCAATGAGATATCGTCTCAATTGTATATTTGAGATGTCATCTCAATAGTCTTGATTTTTGTGAAAAAGCATGTCATACTTGTCTTGGTCAATAAGACTTGTATCGTCAAATTTGTAGGAGTAGAGTTTGAAGTATGCGAGCGGCTTTTGTTGGAAAGGGTGGCAGTGGGAAAACCACGCTCTCATCGTTGCTCTGTCGTTATCTAGCGAGTGGTCAGTGGCCTGTGATGGCCATGGACGCGGATATTAATCAACACCTGGGAATGGCGCTGGGTCTCTCCGAGACAGAGGCTGCCACGCTTGTGCCGATGGGCCTGGAGATCGAGCGGATCAAGGCATATGTACGCGGGTCTAATCCCCGTCTGCCTTCGATGGCGTCGATGCTCAAGACCACTCCCCCGGGAACTGGTGCGCGTCTGTTGCGCCTGGATGAGCCAAATCCGCTTTGGGAGCATTTTGCGCGTGAGGTAGCCGGTGCGTGCTTGCTTGTCACTGGTCCATTCAGCCAGGAGGATTTGGGGCATCGCTGTTACCACTCAAAGGTAGGCGCGGTCGAGCTGATTCTCAACCACTTGCTGGATGGTCCAGGCGAGTATGTGGTGGTCGATATGACGGCTGGTGCGGATTCATTTGCGTCCGGCATGTTTACCAAATTTGACCTGACATTTCTGGTGGTTGAGCCAACGCTCAAGTCGCTTGGTGTCTACAAGCAATATCAAGAGTACGCGCGTGAGTATGATGTGCGTATCCACGTGATTGGGAACAAAGTTGAGTCAGAGGAGGATGTGCAGTTCTTGCGCGAGCAGGTGGGCGCTGATCTACTGACATGGCTAGGACGCTCAGCCTATGTGCGAGCGCAGGAGAAGGGGCAATATCTCCCCTTTGAGCGTTTAGAGCCTGAGCATGTCCAGGCGCTTGTGACAATGAAGCAGGCTCTAGATAGTGGTCAGAAGGACTGGGAGAAATTGTACGCGCAGACAGTTGAGTTTCACCGCAAAAATGCGCTGGGCTGGGCCAATGCCTCGCTAGGCGAGGACGTTACCTCCCAGATTGATCCCGCGTTCTCTCTCACCGAGGCGGCGCGAGGTTATGCGACTGCCAGTTAGTAGGGGCCTGCAAATGGGTTGTATTCCTGCATGGTGCATCGCTCTGTGCCAGCAGAATACATAAAAGTTATTACTAAAATGTCCCTGAGTAACGATGGCGACGAATTCGCCTCAATGAAAGGAGTACCCTCGATGTCATTAGACGTTTCTCCAGCGCTGCTTGAGCAGGCTCAACAGGGTGAGGTACGCACGAGTGATTTCTTGCAATGTATCCGCGACTCCCTGCCCTACGCGTGGAATCTCATTGAAGGCCTGGCGCTTCGTCTGCGCCAGGGGGATAATACGTTTGTGGATAACCAGGTTCCGCCTCCCAGCGAGTATGAGCGTGGGCAGCTCCTGCGCGTGCTCTCAAGCGATGCGATGCGCAACGCCCTTGAAGCCCACTTTGGTGTAAAGCTGGCCTTCCAGAACTGCCATCGCGTAGCACTCTTCCGCAAAGATCAGCTAGGCAAGACTTATGCGGAGTTTATTTCTCCTCGTAGTCAGCTCCTCAACCAGTCCCCCGAACTGCGCGACTGCTAACAAAAATTTGTAGGGCCATGCTTCCATGGTCCTACAAATTCCCTTACGGGAAAGATGGGGGAAAAGATAGGTAGAACTCCCAATGGCACTTTGCAGAAATTGCCCTATGATAGATAGGTACACATTCTAAGGGCTTGTATGCCTGGTATATTTGTGGTGCCGCCAGTGGTAATGTTGTGGCCTTTTTACCCTTCGATGGCACCAGTCTCATAGGTAAGGAGTTTCTGATGAAGAAGAAGTTGTATGTGGGGGTTCTTGGCTGCCTGGTGGCACTATGCGCCTTGTTGTTGACGAGGCAGTCGGCGCTGGCGCATGAGAAGCGTCATGTTGGGAAGTATACCTTCGTGGTTGGTTTTCTGGATGAGCCAGCCTACGCGAATATAAAAAATGGCCTGGACCTGACTATTTGTAATGGCGATGCCTGCACCTATACCGTGACGGATGGGCAGAAGGTGGTGTCCAACCCGGTCGAGAATGCCGAGCAGACCTTGAAGGCCGAGGCCATCCAGGGTGGCGCGCAGCCTCTGCCTCTGACAGTCGAGCCACGCTGGGCCAATCCTGGTAAGTATGCAGGCTACTTTCTGCCCACGGCTGCAGGCGCCTATACCTTCCATATCTATGGTACACTGAATGGGCAGCAGATCGACGAGAAATTTACCAGTAGCCCCAATGGTTTTGGCGAGGTGGAGCAGATCACAGCCTATCCCGCGACCACGAAGAATGTGAGTACAAGCGCCGCTGATACGAGCGCGCTGGCACAGCAGGTCAAGGATGCGCAGAACAGTGCGCAGGTAGCTTCCACACTTGGCATTGCTGGTATCGTGGTTGGCGTCGTTGGGATGGCGTTGGCGGCGTTCGCCTTTACCCGTAAATCTCGCGTTATGCAGGCGACACAAGAGCCTGCCGAGAGCCTGCGTGGCTAGAAGCTAGCATGAATGAGGGCCTGGGGCCAGACAAATTTCTCCGGTTTCTCCGGAGTATCCTCTCCTAATGCCGATACAGGGTAGATTTTGTGATCTACCCTATGTCTCTGTTTCTTTGGAGGATACGTTCTGTTTATGAGGACATTGTATCTGACCCAGGAGTGAAGAAGTGGCGAATATGTCTGTTTTAACATCTGCGAGTAAACACTATAGATGGACGCTGTGGCGTAAGGGTACGTGCGCACTGCTGTTCTGCCTGTTGATATTTCTCCTTCATCCGCTGCCGGCCCTGGCGCATGCCCAGTATGATCATAGCGATCCCGCGGCGAACGCGACCCTGCCTTCTGGTCAGCCGCCAGCGCAGGTCAAGGTCTGGTTTACCGAGCGCATTGAACCTGCCTTTAGCAAGCTTGAGGTGTATAACAAAGCGCGCCAGCGGGTCGACGCTGGCGATAGCCATATGATCCCCAACGACGACTCAGGCCTGATGGTTTCGCTGCGCTCGCAGTTGCCCGATGGTGGCTACACGGTCGTCTTTCGCAATGTGTCGCGTGACGACGGTCATGCCGTGGTGGGCAGCTTTAGCTTTGTTGTGGGCAATATGCCTCAGCCGCCACCCGATAACGCGCTCTTGCAGCAGCTTCAAACCTCCGGCGATAATTTCAATGTCTGGAGCGTCGCCATTCGCTGGCTGAATTACCTGGGCATGGCGGGCCTGGTGGGTGCCCTGACCTTTCTCTTGCTTGTGCTTCGTCCCGCGCAGGTACGCCTGGCCGCCGATCCCCTTATCAAATCGGATCGCGAATTGCTGCGTGTTCGGAGTGAGCGCGCTATCCAGGCTATTGTGGTAGGGAGCCTGGCGCTCTTGCTCGTTGGCTGGGTTGCCTTCACCCTCTACCAGGCGAGCGTGGCGAGTGATAGTAGTATCTGGCAGGCCTTCGGTAATGGCACGGTGCGCAGCCTACTCTTTGAGAGTCACTTTGGCAGTACCTGGCTTCCGCGCCTGGGGCTGATTGTGTTGGGTGTGCTCCTGTGGCTCTTCTGGCGCTATGGCGTGCATAAAGGGAGCATTAGCTATCTCCTCCCGGTCTACCTCTTCCTGCTGGGAATTGGTGTGATGACCACGACCTCCCTTGACTCCCACGCGGCGGCGAATCATGATCCGGGCCTCTGGATCATGTTCGATGTCCTGCACCTCTCCGCGACCGGTTTCTGGATTGGCGGACTCTTTGCCTTTGTGCTGATCCTGCCCGCGACACTGCATATCCTGCTCCCCGGAACCGGTGATCGCACGCGTTTCTTCGCGGCCTTGATTCCCCATTTCTCGCGGGTCGCGCTTGCCAGCGTGATCTGTCTCTCGGTAACGGGTCTTCTGGAGGCGGGGAGCCACGTCTCTGGCGATGGCTGGCTCAGCGCGCTGGCCTGGTGGCAGTTGCTGACCAGCCCATATGGGATCGCCCTGGAGATCAAAGTCGGGCTTTTTGCGGTCCTGATTGGACTGGGTGCCTTTGCCTTACGCAGCGTTGGCCCGCGTATGCGTCGCTACGCCACCGATCCCTCTAAGGAGACAGGGGCGGCCTCCTTCGCGGCAGGGAGTTTGCAGAGAACCTTCAGACGTTCGATCTTGATAGAGGTAGGCATAGGGGTGCTGTTGCTGCTTGTTGTGGGCGGCCTGACGAGCCTGAGTCCACCTACGCAGGCGAGCACGCGTACAGGCAATGCGCTGCTCCAGCAGGGGCAGATGGGCGACCTGAGCTACCGCCTGGCGGTCACTCCCGGGACCATCGGCAGCAATGCCTTTGAGCTGTCCCTGACCGATGCAAATGGTAAGCCTGTGACCAAGACGAATGCGGTCCTGCTGCGCTTCACCATGCTGGATATGGAGATGGGCGTGCAGGAATTGGTGCTGCAACCCGTGGCGGGAAAGCCCGGCCTGTATAGCTCGACCGATAGCATCTTGAGCATGGGTGGCGATTGGCAGATCGCGATCCTGGTCCGGCGCCCCGGTATGGACGACGTCCGCACCTCATTCAAGATTGTCGTGCATGAATAGATCTGGTAGATGGTGTGGAGCCCTGGTCGCCTTCGGCGATCAGGGCTCCACACCATCTACCAAAATTCTTAATTGTGTTGATTGTGCCGATAGTGCATAATGAGGATGTGTAAGATTGGTGCTTCAGCTTAACATAAGGGGTTTGGCATGACATTCGCGCGACGTTCCGTGTCTCAGATTATTTTGCTTGTGCTTTCGGTTATTGGTATTGGCGTCTCTATTTACCTGACCTATGCGCATTATAATAGCGGTGCCCTGGTCTGTACGACGAGTGGGTTGGTGAATTGTGAGCGTGTGCTCTCCAGCATGTATTCCGTTGTACCTGGGACCTCCATTCCGATTTCGGTTCCGGGTCTGCTCTGGTTCCTGGTGAGTGGTACCCTGGCCGCTGTGGCCTGGCTAGCCCGCCCCGCCCTGCGCCTCGTGCGCATCGCTGAGTTTGCCTGGTGCTGTGTGGGTCTGCTGACCGTCCTGTACCTGGTGTATGTTGAGCTGGTGCGTCTGCATACCATCTGCGCCTGGTGTACCTCGCTGCATGTCATCATCCTGGTCATGTTGCTGATTACCGTCGTCTCCCTCTACAACGGCGAGGGCAATGCATATGATGACGAAGAGGACGAGGAAGTGCTTCCCTCAAAAGCTGCCTCCCGCCGCTAGATATAGTGTGTGTGACGGTTGGCGTTCCTGGCACGTGTCATGGCTATGTGCTGGACTCGTAACGTGTATGGACTGTGTAAGGGCTTGCTGTCGTGCCTGGCCCTTGCTTCAAGGGGGAAATGACCATGAAACGCTGGTTGTTGCTGGCGCTTGCTCTGGCGCTAATGCTTCCTCTCGCTTTCTGGGGATGGCAATTCGCTACGCTGCATACCTCGTCTGGGCCGTCACCCACCCTCGCCAGAGCGGCCAAAAGCCTGTATAAGTATGATATGTGCGCGCAGGCCTATGCCTTTCCTTACGCTGATGCTTCTATCCCCTTCAAGACCGACTATACCTTCGCCGATCCCTTCCGCAAGACGCAGGATACCATTATTCCCCGTATGCTGACGTACAATTCTCAGACGCAAACCATTAACATGAACGTTGATGTGGTGCTGCCCCAGGTGAATACCTATCACCTCTCGCTGACACGTGTGCATGAAGAGGATGGCATCTTTGTATTGCTGCCGGACCAGGCCAATCACCTGCGACGTGCTCAGATTCCCCAGTTTATTGTCGCCTCATTTCTGCATGGCCGCCTGGCAATTGTGGACTATACTTGCCCTCAGAAATGGATCTGGAAAGAAGCAAACATTTGATCAGGCAATCGATGAGTGTAGAAAAAAGGTGTCCCGGCCTCAGTCGGGACACCTTTTTTCTACACTCATCTCTTATTCCCACTTGAAGGTACGGATGGCGACCAGGAGAATGACGACCGCCCAGATGGCCAGGATGAGGAGCTGGAAGCCTGGGAAGGCGTTGGAATCGGTCAGGGTACTCTGGAGGGCCTGGGTGAGGGCCGTCGAGGGCAGAAAGCGTGAGACCGCTGCGATAGGCGCGGGCAGGTGGTCCAAGGGCAGGATGCCCCCGCCGATGAGCAGGAAGAGCAGGAAGAGACCATTCGCCCCAGCCAGGGTCAGCTCCGCGCGTAGCGCCCCCGCCATCGCCAGGCCCAGGGCCGAGAAGGTGATGGTACCCAGGATAATGAAGAGCAGAGCCAGGGGGAGCGAACCCAGGGGATGCCAGCCGTAGAGCAGGACCGCAACCCCCACCAACAGGATCACCTGTACAAGCTCTAGCGCGAGAATGGAGATGACCTTGGCTACGATGAGTCCACCGCGTGAGAGGGGTGAGCTGCCCAGGCGCTTGAGCACGCCATAATAGCGCTCATAGGCCGTCGCGATGCCCAGATTGACCATGCCGGCCGCGATAATCGCCACCGCCAGCACGCCTGGCAGCAGGAAATTGACCGCGCTGCCTTTAACACCAGGTACGATATTGAGCGAGGCGAAGAATACCAGGAGCATGACCGGGATAATCAGCGTGACCAGGACGTTCTCGCCACGACGCGAGGTCAGGAGCAGTTCGTATTTGGTCTGTTGAAGCACCTGGCGCAGGGAAGAGGTTGCACGGTTGCTGCCGCTGGCGGATGGATTTATGTGTTTTTGTGTTTGTACTGCCATGGTTAGTCTCGAACCTCCGATCCAGTGAGGCGCAGGAACAGGTCTTCCAGTGAGCCATGACCCGTGCGCAGTTCGGAGAGGGTGATATGCTGGTCGCGCAGCCAGGTGGTCAGTTCGACGATTAGTTGTGGTACCTCCTGGCCCTCTTTTGTCTCCAGGAGATAGCTGCCAGGGCGGATCTCCTGCGCTTTGCTTGCGGAGGGCAGGGAGCCCAGGCGCGTGCAATCCATGCCAGTCGGGGCGACGAAGCGCACCACATTGGCGTTCTGCACGCCCGTAATGTTGGCAGGCGTATCCAGCTTGATCAGTTCGCCGTGATCGATGATGGCGATGCGGTCGGCCAGGCGCTCGGCCTCATCCATATAGTGTGTTGTCAGCAAGATAGTGACGCCGCTGGCTTTGAGGTCGCGAATGATCTCCCAGGTTGCCAGGCGGGCCTGGGGGTCCATGCCAGCCGTAGGCTCGTCCATAAAGATAAGCTCGGGATTGCCGACCAGGGCCAGGGCCAGGGCCAGGCGGCGCTTCTGACCTCCCGAGAGACGGCGACAGCGTGTCTTCTGCGCGTTTGCCAGTCCCACCAGTTCGAGCAGGTCAGCGACATTGCGTGGTTGCGCAAAGTAGCCGGCAAATAGTTCAAGGACCTCGCGGGCTGTCAGAGCTGGATATAGCCCATCCTGCTGGAGCATCACACCGAGGCGTGGCTTCAGCGCCTGGGCTTCATGTATCGGATCGAGGCCCAGGACGCGAATCGTGCCCGCGTCGGCCTTGCGATAGCCTTCTAAGGTCTCAACCGTGGTGGTTTTCCCGGCACCGTTTGGTCCCAGCAGGGCAAAGACCTCGCCCTGGTGGACGCTAAAGCTCAGGCCCTTGATGACCTCGTTAGAGCCATAGCGTTTCTTAAAACTCTCAACGACAATGGCCTCATTCCCGGTGGAGGGGCTGCCTGAGACCTTTTGACTCGTCGTCTGCGCTCGTGCAGACATACTCTTGCTCCTTGTTAATAGAAATGGAAGAATACTGCGTTTGTTCTGCCTCATACCTTACCGCAGTTCTCATTTACTGACAAGAGTAAACTTTCGTGCCCGCGGCGCCTCTGGGTAGGAAGGATGGACATGTGGCGCGGGCAATGCCCGCGCCACATGTCCATCCTTCCTACCCAGAGGTGAGCTTGCGAGCCGAGATCTAAGGGCAAAGATATAGCAAGATTGTGCCGATTAGGAGAGATATATCCCTGGATGTGGAGTGGTAGGCGTCATATTTACGGCGTGATGAGAAGATTGGGTAGATAAAATTTGACGTCGCCCAATCTCAAGTGTTACACTAATCGGAATATTCGATGAACTTTGTCCTGTGCATCTTGAGATGTGTAGGTTGTTTTAGGGTAAATGATCTGCGTACAGCCTCCGTGTGAGGCATGTCCAGCATGCGTTGTTGACGTGTGCTGGCCTTTTTTTAAGGAGGATATTACCGTTATGTCTTCGGAGCACTTGTCCGGTGCGTTTGCTGATAAGTTCGCCAAAGAAGGTCTTACCTTTGACGATGTTCTTATTATCCCCGCTGCTTCCTCTGTTCTCCCTAGTGGAGTCTCGACACAGACGCGTTTCTCGCGTAATATCACCATTAACATTCCTATTGTTAGCGCGGCCATGGATACCGTAACCGAGGCTCGCCTGGCTATCGCCCTGGCCCGTGAGGGTGGTATTGGTGTGGTTCACCGTAACCTCTCGATTGAGAGCCAGGCGGCTGAAGTCGATAAGGTCAAGCGTTCAGAGTCGGGTATGATCACCGACCCCATTACCCTGTCCCCCGAGGCTCCCCTGCGCGAGGCGCTGGATGTGATGGCACATTTCCATATCTCTGGTATCCCCATTACTGAGGAAGGGAAACTGGTTGGTATTCTCACCAACCGTGACATGCGCTTTGAAACCAATGTTGGGCGCCCAATCTCTGAGCTGATGACGCGCGAGAACCTGATCACCGTTGCCGTTGGTACCACCCTGGAGCAGGCGCGCGAAATCCTGCATCGCTACAAGGTCGAGAAGCTGCCCGTGGTCGATGATCACAATATGCTTAAGGGTCTCATCACGATGAAGGACATCCAGAAGAAGACCATGTTCCCCAATGCTACCAAAGACCGCTTTGGTCGTCTGCGCGTGGCCGCGGGTATCGGTGTGGGTGCCGACTCGGAGCAGCGCTGTGGTGCCCTGGTGGAAGAGGGCGTGGACGTGATCGTGATTGATACCGCACACGCGCATTCGCATATGGTCATCGAGGGCGTAGCGCGTATTAAAGAGCTTTTCGGCAAGAAGGTAGATGTGGTTGCCGGTAACGTAGTTACCGCCGAAGCCACACAGGCCCTGATCGAGGCTGGCGTTGACGCCGTCAAGGTTGGCGTCGGTCCTGGCTCCATCTGCACCACGCGTGTCATCGCTGGCGTGGGTATGCCCCAGGTCTCAGCCGTCTTTGATTGCGCTCAGGTCGCGCGCAAGTACAATGTGCCTGTGATCGCTGATGGCGGTATCCAGTACTCTGGTGATATCGCTAAAGCCATCGCTGCTGGCGCCGATACCGTTATGATGGGTAGCTTACTGGCAGGCGTGGACGAGAGCCCAGGCGAACTAATCATCTCGCATGGCGAGCGCTTCAAGGACTATCGCGGCATGGGTTCCGTGGCCGCTATGAAGCAGCGCAGTTATAGCAAGGATCGCTACTTCCAGGAGGGTCGCGAGGAAGGCCAGGTAATCGCGGAAGGTATTGAGGCACGTGTTCCCTATAAGGGCATGCTCAGCCCCTTCGTCTACCAGATGGTTGGTGGTCTGCGCCAATCCATGGGCTATGCAGGCGCGGCGACGATCCAGGAGATGCAGGAGAAGACGCGCTTCGTGCGTATCACCAGCGCGGGCCTGCGTGAGAGCCATCCCCACGACGTCATGATTACCAAGGAAGCACCCAACTACGGCAGCAAAGGCCGCTAAGTTTTTTTAATGAGAAGAGGGTTGCCTGGCGGCCACTGGCCGCCAGGCAACCCTCTTCTCATTACCTATAGTACTACCAAAGTGCTGGACAAATTCTTGAGAAAAATTGCTGCTTTTAACGTTATAAATATTTATAACCCCGTAGGGTTCCGCTGTTGATGCTATTTAAGGCAATATAAGTTAGAAAATACCTGTTTAATATAGTAGTTAGGTAGCCCGGGGGTACTATGTTTTCTCAAGTATACAGAATTTTGGCCGTATATCTTTAGTGTCAAGACGCGGTGATGAAATACATAGTAGTCACCAATAACTTTCCCAAGAAAAACTACAATCACAGATTTGTTATAACAATTTCTCGGAATGCAAGATTAAGGCTTCCGAGACAGTAAGATCTTATTCCGAAACCCAACATCACTCGCGTGACTAACGCTTCCCCTATTCGGGGACAAGCACGCTTAGGTTTTCGGAGAAGAAGTAAAAGGAGTATTCGTGAAAGAGCATACTATCCAGACATCCAAACAGCCTAAGAACATGAAGAGCTTTCTGCTGAAGCTTGGAATGGCAACACTGTTTGGTGTTATGATGATGACCGCCATGCTTGGTTTGGGTGCGCGGACAGCCTCTGCTAAAGTCCATACTGCTAACGCCAATGCGGACGTCGTTTCGATGATTCGCCAGGTCTTTGGTCCTCACGCCAACCAGGCGATCAACATCGCCCGTTGTGAGTCGCACTTTAATCCGAACGCGACCAACTCGCAGGCGATTGGCAATAGCCACGCGGCAGGTGTCTTCCAGATCCTCTACCCAAGCACCTGGAATGGGACGCCTATGGCCGGTAGCTCACCTTATGATGCCTATGCTAACATCAAGGCCGCTTACCACATCTTCCAGCGCGATGGCTACAGCTGGTACGAGTGGCAGTGCCAGCCCTAATCAAAAATAAGTAAAAAGCAGAAAAAAGGCTCCTCTCGAGGAGCCTTTTTTCTGCTTTTTATTGGGCAAGATAGGCGAAGAGTTCTTCCCAGGGGTAGGGGCCGGGACAGAAATGGCGCCCAACAGGGTCCATGGAGTAGTGACCGGTAATGCCACCGGTGGCATCGGCGCGCCGCCTGGGAATTTCGTGGCGTTCGCAGATGCTTTTGACCAGGCGGAAGCTGACCTCGGTCTGGATGGCGGTCAGTGCATCTGAGTTGTCACGACTGGGCTTCACGTGCTCGATCGAGATAGTGACATAGTTGGGGTTGAGGCCCTTGCTCCACCAGGGATCATGCCCCTCGCTCACATAGCCATTGCCCCAGGCCGCGTCATGTTCGCGCACGGACTGCACGATCACACCATCGCGCCCAATGGTGTAGTGCGTACTGACATCGGTGCGTTGAAAGAATTCCCCAACCTCCTGCGCGCTGTTAAAGCCAGCCGTGCCGTGGATAATCAGCCAGCGCACACTATGCTTTTCACGTCCGGGGAAATAATTATTGGAGGGTAGCCAGAGGACTCCTGGTTCATCCATGAATATGCTCCTGCCTATTGTTAGAAGTCTCGACGCTTCTATGGGACGCCTTTGGGTATACATATACCACATAGCCGCCCGGTGGTGTAGCCATTATAGCTAGCCTAACAATAAAGAATGCCTAATTATAGATTAGCCAAGATGTCCCAGCCAATTGCGTCCCGTTCCTCTATAGAATAGAATAACTAGGGTCATACCCTGACACCACACACGCTCAAAAACCTGCCGGCCGCGGAGGAGAGAAATGGTTGATTTAAAACAGACACTAAGCCGTTTTCTGGCTATTCCTGGAGTGCGTCTCGCGATTCTTGTAGGACGAGACGGCCTCTTGATCGAAGGCATGACACGTGATGGCAAGGATAATATGGAAGCTGTCGGAGCCATCATGACGACGGCTTTGAGCACCGCCGAAGCCCTGGGGCAGGAGATTTCGCGTGGTGGGGTAGTTGGGGTTGTGATGGAATATGAACAAGGCCTGGTCAGCATTGATCCCCTGGGCGATTTCGCCCTGATGGTGACCCTTTTTGATAATGCCTCAAATCTTGGGCGCGTACGTCATCTAGTCCGAACGAGTCGCAATGAAGTGCTTGAGGCTCTTGATATTGCGTAATTTAGGTAGAAGATATGGTCAATAACATCTGTTTGGCGTGTATATGGAGGGCGGCGCGTTCATGGAACAACTGACAAACCTGGTCATTTCTGATCGCGAACTCGTGACGATTACGGCTTTGCTGACAAAATTGATGAACGATACCAATGCAACTTCTACGATGCTGATCGATAAGAGTGGGCAGGTGGTAGCGGTTCAGGGTTCTGAGTCGCGCAGTAAGGCTACGACCCTTGGTGCCTTGCTGGCGGGCGTCTTCTCGTCTTCGCGTGAGGTGGCAAGGCTGCTCAATGAGAAGGATTTCCGCAGCATTTTCCAGCAAGGAGTCCAGGAAAATATCTTCACGTCTATGGTTGAGGAGCAGTGGCTCCTGGTAATTATTTTTGATAAACTAACGCATATTGGCCTGGTAAAAGTGCTCTCCAAAAAAGCTGCTGACGAATTAGGGCGTATTCTCGAACGCGTGCGTAGCGATACTTCACGCACCAAGTCGTCAGTCATCAATTTGCAGTTCCGCTCGTCTGTTGAAGATACCATTGATCTGCTCTTCCGCGATTAAGGGGCCTGGCTTACATGGCGTTTATAAATATTGCGACCCGCGAGATCCATTGTAAGATTGTTTACTATGGCATCGGCTACTGCGGGAAGACAACCAATTTGCAGTACGTTCACAAGAGTATTAATCCCCAGGTGCGTGGGGATCTGCTCTCGATTAAGACCGATACCGAACGTACGCTTTTCTTTGACTTTCTTCCTCTGGAACTAGGTCAAATCCAAAACTTTCGCACGCGCTTCTATCTCTACACAGTTCCAGGCCAGATCCTCTATGAGCGCACCCGTCTGGCTGTTTTAAATGGCGCGGACGGCATCGTCTTTGTCGTCGATTCTCAGGCGGAGAAGTTTGAGGAGAATGTGCAGAGCATTGCCGAGCTTGAGATGAATATGCGCCGCCTGGGCAAGGATTTAGGGAACTTTCCCTTTATCATGCAGTGGAATAAACGTGACCTCCCCAATGCACTGCCAGTGCCGGTGCTCGACCGCTATTTGAATCGGCGGCGGGTTCCCTCCTTTGAGGCTGTGGCGTCCTCCGGCAAGGGCGTCTTCGCGTCCCTGCGTGCTATCAGCAAGAGTGTCATGACCCAACTTTAAACTGCCCTTTTTTTTACTCCTCTTCTTGTGTACTTAAGAAAAGAGAAGCGTATGGCGAGTTGTGTGGGCGTTCGCCCACACAACTCGCCATACGCTTCTCTTTTCTTAAAATATGACGCTGATGATGCCAAGGAGGGTGATGATGATGCCGATGACGGCGGACCAGGAGGGGATTTCGTGGAAGAAGATGATGCCGAGAATGATGCCGATAGTGACCTCCTGGGTGGCAATGAGATTGGCGTAGGTGGCGTGGACGTAGCGAATGGCAGCGTTGTAGAGGGTATGGCCCAGACCTAGAGGAAAGACGCCTAGCGCGACGACTGAGGAGATGGCGAGCGGGCTGTAACCGTGCTGGAAGGCCAGGTAAGCCCCGATAGGTAGGAGCCAGAGGGCCGCGAAGCCGTACACGTTTGTGGTGTAGCGGAACAGGGGGTGCGCGTCACGAACGCTGCGCCCGGCGATGGAGTAGATGCCAAAGCAGAGCGCCGAGAGAATGGCGAGTCCATCCCCCAGGATCATGCACCTGCCTCCATTGAGGTTACACGTCGTATAGTTTGGCTCAAAGCCGGCCAGGATAGCTACGCCCAGAACGGCGACGCCAATGCCCACATATTTTCGCTTAGGTAGCGGCTCCTTTAAAAAGATGACTGAGAAGAGGGTCACAAAAATAGGCGAGGTATAGGTGAGGGCCAGGGAATGGGCGATGGTGGTGAAGCTGAGCGATGAAATATAGAAAACAAAGTGGAGCGCCGTCACCAGGCCGTAAAAGGCGAAGTTACGAATCTCGCCTCGAGCGATGCGTAGGGGCTGGTGCGTGATGAGGCCCATGAGCGCGACCAGCAGCGTCGCGATAGCCAGGCGCCAGAAGGCGATCTCAAGCGAGGAAAAGGGCGCGGCCCAGCGGACAAAGACCGGGTTGGAGCCAAAGAAGATGACTGCGATACAGACAAAGAGGAGACCACGCCGGGCTAGCTCTGGTGAGGTCCCTGGTGTTGTTGAAGTGCCGCTGGCTTCTGGTGAGGCGCTGAAGCGAGTTTTCATCAGTCATAGTATCCTGTCAAACTGAAAAAGCTGATTTTAGTTAATATTATGTTAATGTTATGAGCGCGTTTTTGGCTTGACCTCTCGCGCCTGCGGCGCTCGACTGGGTAAAATGGTGTAGTGGGTACTGGCGGCCTGAGGCCGCCAGTACCCACTACACCATTTTACCCGAAAGAACTTTGCACTTAAGGTTGGTTAAAGTATGAAATAAGCTGTACGTTTTAGCCGCGTAGAGTTGCGATCAGGCGTTTAGGCTTGAGTAGGAGATCGATGGCGTCAAGGGGGTTGCCCACTACGACGTCAGCGGCCTGCAGCGCACGGATGGAAACGCCCTCGGTGGTCATGACCGCGATGCCGAGTCCAGCCAGGCGAAGCATGGTCGTGTCGTTGGCGCCATTGCCGATGGCGATAACCTTGGAGGGGCCAAGATCGCGGACATAGCGTAGTTTCTCCTCGCTACGATGCGTGACATGGATAGGAAAGCCCAGGTCGCGCTCCAGTTCTTGTAGGTGATCGTGGGTTCCCGCGGTAACAAGGTGGATGGTCAGATGCTCCGAAAGCTCTTCAAGGCGTTCCGCGACGCCTGCGATGGCAATGCCATCAACTGCCAGCGTTCCATTGATGTCAATGACTGCGTGCTGGAGTTCAATGGTCTCGCGCTCAGGAATGTCAAGTTTTAACATAATGATCCTATCATTTGTAAGAAAGGGGAGACTCAAGTAAGTTCCCTACAAACGAACAACCGTACAATTGACGTACTTCGCACTATAGCCGGTGGGGCAGCCCCATTATCTGGATCATCAAGGATCGATATTGTTGCTACGCTGGTTAGTCACCTGGATTGCCCAGGATGGTAAAAGGCTCCTGGCGCGTGTGTAGTAGATGCAGCAACATTTTAAGACCTTCCCTGGCACCCTGGCGCTGGTCCTCGCTCAGGTCGCTAGCCTGGTTGAATTCATCTTCATCCAGAATGAGTGTTGCTCCTGTTGTGCTAATCCATACGTCTAAAAATAAATCGACTTGCTGGATAGAGGTGTTACTGATGATGGCTGGTTCGGCTATATTGCAGTACCAGCCTTTGGGTCTGCCATCTGCGTGAAAGATGGCGAAGATGTTGAACCAGTGATCGGTGTAGTAGTACTCCAGAAAGCGATCGCCTGGCTCGAAGCGTGCATAACCCAGGTCACGCGCTGGGAGCGTCCAGTATGCCTCAATTTTGGCTCCATTGGGGAAGTGTGCTACGACCTCGCCTTCATAGCGAATAGCTACCTGTCCTTGAGGAGTTAGTTTCATGATAGTGATCATGTCGTTTTCTGCTTCCCTGGTTGCCTGGTCTGCTGACAAGATTTCCTCTCTCCACGTGCCGCCCTGGTCCCTGCTGTATAAACTCATCCACATGCATCTCAACATATCATGCGTTGTCTCTTTGCTTGACCTTTGTAAGTGTATCGCAAATTCCCTCTATTGTGCAATGGTTTCCTGACTGATGAGAGAAAAGTCTGCTTTGGGCGCGAAGGATAGAGGATGTGGTGACGAGAAGTCCCGAGACGATGCATTACGTTATGGCTCTTTGTGCCCCTTTTTATGCTATACTGTAGTTGTTATGATGAGTTTGGATTTTATTTGTCAACATCCACAGGTGGTTCGCGAGGCCTTGGAGAGGCGGCGCGAGTCCTACAATATTGATGAAATTCTACGCCTGGCTGAGCAGCGTCGGGGGCTGATCACGCGCACGGATGGTCTCTATGCGGCCTTGAAGGGCGTGCGTGAGGAGGTGCGCAATACATCAGGAGAGAAGCGTGCTGGTCTCAATAAGCAGATCAAGGCGATTATGCAGGAGATACGGCAGCTTGAATTGCAGGTGAGCGACGCCGATACCCGGTTGCGCCTGCTGATACAAACCCTGCCTAACCTCCCTCAACGGGACGTGCGCGATGATACCGATGTCGAGCTGCGGCGCTGGGGGGAGAGCGCCGCTTTTCAATTTCAGCCGCTTGCACATTGGGAGCTGGGCGAGCGCCTGGAAATTCTCGATCCCACCAGTGCCGCGCAGGTGGCGGGCAGCCGTTTTATGACCTTGCGTGGCTATGGCGCGCGGTTGGAGCGTGCTCTGCTCTCATTTATGCTGGATCTACATACGCGCGAAGCTGAGTATACAGAGATTATTCCCCCCTTCCTCGCCAAACGTTCGGTGATGCTGGGCGCCGGTCAACTGCCTAAGTTTGAGGAGCAGGCGTATGCCTGTACGATGGATGAACTCTACCTCAATCCAACGGCTGAAGTGGCCCTGGTGGGGATGCATACCGATAGCATTCTGATGCGTGAGGAACTGCCTCTGCGCTACGCTGCCTGGACAACGGCTTTTCGCCGCGAGGCGGGCTCGGCCTCCCGTTACCAGCGGGGACTGTTGCGCCTGCATCAGTTTAACAAGGTCGAGCTATTTCAGTTCACTACGCCTGAGCAATCCTACAGCGCGCATGAGCAGATGTTGCTGCACGCGGAACAGGTGCTGCGTTTATTAGAGCTCCCATACCGCGTGGTCGAGCTTTGTGCTCCTAACCTGCCCTTCTCCGCGTCGCGCTCCTTTGACCTGGAGGTCTGGCTCCCCAGCCTGCAAGATTATATCGAGGTCTCTTCAATCAGCAATTGCGAGAGTTTTCAGGCGATACGCGCCAACATCAAGTATCGGCCCCAGAACGGCACGCGGGCCGAGTATGTGCATACGCTCAACGGCTCGGGATTGGCGGTGGGGCGCACCATGGCAGCGATCCTTGAGCTGAACCAGCAGGCCGATGGCTCCGTGGTTATCCCTAAAGTACTACGTCCATACATGGGAACCGCCTTGATGGGGCCGGTGAAGCGCTAGATGGACCCGAGCGCGGGCGTAATCTAGCGCCACCAGTAGGCCTTGTCCAATGGTACTACTCGGGCTTGCCCTCTTTTCATTTGGAGAATGTTGTGGTATAGTATGTCTCGGAAGGATGGCAGAGTGGTCTATTGCGGCTGTCTTGAAAACAGCTGGGTGATGAGCCCCGGGGGTTCGAATCCCTCTCCTTCCGCTTTTTCTTTTTAGGGACCTGCAATGCGATTTTCTTCTTTACTCTTGTCCTATTTTGCGGAGGAAGAATGGCTGGAAGGTCTCTTTTTTTTATCCTGTTGCGTATTCTGTAGAGATGGGCAATTAGGTACTTAAAAAGGTGTATTAGTCTCTGGCGCGACGCCGGTATGTGAAGCCAGGTAGGAAGATGTATACATTAGGGAGGATGGTCATAGAGACGGCTTGGCGCGGCGCTTGAGTAAATTTTCTGGACGGACGGTGAATTTACGGTGTCACTTATAGGTACGTTAAGTCAATTCAATCTGTCTAGTGTTCTCCAGCGCATAGAAGCGTATGCGAAAACTGGATTGCTTACAGTCAAACAAGGGCCACACTTGATTGAACTCTATTTTCGCGACGGACGATTGATGTGTATCGGTCCAGTTCGTACAAATGTGACCCTGGGCGAGCGTTTGCTGCAGGATGGTGTCATTACATCCCAGATGCTGCGCGAGGCGCTGCAAGCCATTGGTTCGGCTGAGCCAAGTGAGACGCGCATAGCTCTGACACTGATGGACCGCCATGCCCTGGGCCAGGAGGCCCTGCGCTCCTGGGCAAATCGCAACGCGCTGGATGTGCTTAATGTGCTGATGCTCTGGCCGGAGGGTGAGGTCCATTTTAATGAGGGTGTACTGCCAGGGGCTGAGCGCTTGCTTATCGCTGTCTCCGTATCACAACTCCTGGCCTCGATGCCGCCTGCGCCTGTTCCACCTACGCCTGTGCTGCCAGTGCAGCAGACGCCCGCGCCGCAGGCCACACCTCCCGGACTTCCACGGGTGCAGACGACTCCCGTGCTTTCAACGGAGGAGGCGGATAGAGCACAGTCCTGGAATACTGCGCTACCTCGTACGGCGACCCCTCCTGGTATTCCTACACCTCAGCAGGCGACCACTCCTCGGGTTCCCCCCGCTGCTCCACCTGTACAGCTTAGCCCGGCGCCTGTAAAGAAGCCGGAGGAAGTCAAAGAAGCCCCGGCCAAGATTAACGCGGCCTCTCTCTTTGATGTGAGCGCGGTTCCCACATCGCTACCTTCGACGGAGGCCCTTGCTCCGGTTGCTCAGAGTGTTGAGATGAACCCCATGGGTGGAGCATCGCTCAGTGGCATGTTGCAGAATAGCTCGGCTGCTGCTCCTCTGCGCCCGGAGCCAGTGATGAATCCTGTTCCTCCGCCACGCATGGATACCTCGTTTATGCGCCCGGATATGGTGCTCATTCCCGCCGATCTTTCATCGTTTCGCGCGCAGAATCCCCAGTTTCAAATGACGCCCGAGCAGTGGCGCTTGCTTACCCGCGTGGATGGGAAGACGGCCTTACAGACGGCATGCCAGGATCTAGCCATGACGCCCGACATGCTGTGCCAGGTGGCGGGCGAGTTGATGGCGATGGGGTTGATTCACGTGGCTCCGATCTCGGTGCTCAATAACGCGGAAGAAATGTTTGCCCCCACACACGAGGCGTCGCCCGCTCCGGCTGACCCCATGCAGGGAGGCTATATGGCTCCCGGCTATGCCGCGACGACCGCCTCTCCCTGGTCGCCCGCAATGCCTTCGATGCCTGATCCCATGCAAGGAGGCTCACCCTTCTCTTCGGGATTGCCTTTTGAGACTGAGTCGCAGTGGGGCAATGGTGGGAATGGCGCGACCTTTGTCCCGGGTCAGGGCTGGATCGCCTCGAATGGACAGCCCTCGCAGCCATTGAATACAACTGGTACGCTGGCAAGCGGGATTTATTAGATAGGTAGTGCAGTAGCCGCGTACGCCAGTAGCGGGCCGCCGCTACTGGCGTACGCGGCTACTGGTGGGTTTGAATATCGGTTTTGTGGATAGTGTGTTGTTTGTTGGGTTGAGAAGGGTATGTGTTGTGAAGGGACGTGTTATTTCGATGAACCGTAAGGCGTCTGAGTCTCCTGACGCCGAGGAACGCCTGTCGCGCTTGATGGTTGGGCAGAGTCCGGCTATGAGCGAGGTAATGACCATGATCCGGCAGGTGGCGCAATATCCAACCACGACTGTGCTTTTGCAGGGCGAGAGCGGCACGGGTAAAGATGTCGTAGCACACGCCATTCACGCCTTAAGCAGTCGTTCAACCTACCCCTTTGTTGATATTAACTGTGCTGCCATTCCCGAGACACTGTTGGAGACGGAGCTTTTTGGCGTTGAGGCGGGTGCCTATACCGATGCTAAAGCCTCACGTGAGGGCTACCTGCTTCGCGCGGATGGTGGCACGCTCTTCCTCGATGAAGTCGGGTCTATGCCCCTGGTGCTCCAGGCAAAACTACTGCGCTTTCTGGAGACGCGTAGCTTCAGGCGTGTGGGCAGTACCAAGGAGATGCATGTCGACCTGCGTGTGATCTCGGCCACCAATGTTGATTTGGAAGCCGCCGTTGCGAGCAGGGCGTTCCGCGATGATCTCTTCTATCGCTTGAAGGTGATTACCATTTATCTCCCCCCACTCCGCGAGCGCCTGGAGGATATCGAGCCACTGGTTGACTACTTTATACAGAGCTACAATAATGGCTCCGAAATCCCTTTACGCATCCATCCCGACGCCATGGCCCTCTTGATGCGCTATCACTGGCCGGGCAATGTCCGCGAGCTACGCAGCGTTATCCAGCGCGGGCAGATCCTCTGCGAGGATGGAGAGATTCGCCCCGAGGATTTACCCGAGAGTGTACGTTACGTGGAGAAGAGCGACCAGCAACGCCTACGAGAACTCCAGGCTCAGATGCATCTCCCCATCGAAGGCCTCGATCTACGTGCTTACCTGGCGGGCATCGAGCAGATATTTGTACGAGAGGCCCTGGAGCGCTACCAGGGCAACCAGGTGCGCGCGGCGGCCTTGTTGCGCCTCTCGCGCGACCAGTTGCGCTATCGCCTGCCCAAGGAGTAATTTGCGGTCTGGGGAGCAATATGGCGTGATTGTGTGCTTACCTCCCTAATCTTCGGGCCAGTAGAGCATAATAGCCTGGATATGCTCGCCTGCCTTGACCGTGGCTCCTCCCTCGGGAATGACCAGGAGGGCGTTGGCTTGCAGGAGCGAGGTCATGATATTGGAACCCTGGTTCCCCGTTGGGCGGGCGATAAATTTGCCTGCGTGTTGTGTGATGTGTGCGCGCACATAGTGGCGGCGCATGGCACGCTCCTGGATATCCTGTTCGACGATGACCTCTATCTGCTGGCGTTGTAAACGCGTATGCCCCTGCAATTTACGTATGACCGGACGCCCAAAGAGCTCAAAGGTGACGGCGCTGGAGACCGGGTTGCCAGGCAGGCCTAGCAGGGGGACGCCAGAAATTTTGCCAAAGGCAACGGGCTTGCCGGGCTTCATATTAATGCGCCAGAAGTTGATGGCTCCCTGCTCATGCATGATGTCTTTGACGAGGTCGAAATCGCCAACGGAGACGCCGCCAGAGGTGAGGATCAGGTCGGCATGAACGGCCTGGCTGAACTTCTCGCGCAGGCTCTCGGTAGTATCGCGGGCCACGCCCAGGCGCTGGGGAATACCACCCGCCTGGCGAACGGCGGCTTCCAGCAGGTAACTGTTGCTATTGCGAATCTGGCCCGGTTGCAGTTCGGCGTCGATATCTACGACCTCGTCGCCCGTGCCCAGGATCGCCACACGTGGTCTACGCACCACTTGCACCTGAGCGTAGCCTAGCGTGGCCAGAATGCCAATCTCCCAGGCGCCAATCTCCTGCCCACGCGTTAAAATCGTTTGCCCGCTGCGCATGTCCTCGCCTGCGGGACGAATATTATTGCCGGGTGGAACCTCTTGCAGAATCTCAACCCACTTGCTCTGGGGGCCATCGGAGTTAGTCAATTCTACCTGAATAACGGTGTCGGCACCAGCCGGGACGGGAGCGCCAGTCATGATGCGCATCGCTGTACCAGCCTCGACGCGTGTTTGCGCAACATAGCCAGCGGCCACACCACCGATGACGCGCAGGCGTGGTGGATGTCCCCCCTGCGGCTTGCTATCCTGGCTGAGGAGCGCGAAGCCATCCATGGCGGAGTTATCGAAAGGAGGCATATCTTCGTGCGCGACAATATCTTGAGCCAGGACAGAACCGAGGGCCTGGTCAAGAGGAAGCGAGACGCTTTCGAGCGGGCGAATCTCCGCCAGGATGCGGGAAAGGGCTTCTTCAACGCTAAGCATGGCTTTTTTCTCCTACCAAAACAAAAAAGGAGAAGCCTGACACGCCGAAATAAACAAGCGATGCCAGGCTTCTCTACAAAATAGTACCTCGTACGGGATTCGAACCCGTGATCTCCACCTTGAAAGGGTGGCATCCTAGGCCGCTAGACGAACGAGGCGGGCTTTGTGTCGCCGGTGATTTCTCATGCCGACGTCTAGGATTGTACCCTAGTACTCGTGATTTGTCAAGCGTTTCGCGGTAGTCATAGCTGATTTGGCCAAAAGTAGTTTGGCGCTTGTGTCTTTCGAGGCGAAGTATACTAGTCACGGATAGTGTAGCATGGCCCTTGTGCATGTCAGCCATATTTGTCTTCCCTTGCGCCTGCGGCGCTCAGGGTTAGGGGGGAGGTGGAAAAGCTGGAAATATAAGCAGACAGCTATACGCAGGTCGGAGCAGGTGTGTTACAATACGACGCGAATTGATTTACGAATGTATTTAGAGGGGTCAGAGAAAACGCATGGCAAATCCGAAACAACGCGATTCGGCGGCTCAGCGTCGCGAGCAGGCACGCAGGCAGCGCGATCAGCGCCTCAATACAAATCAGAATGGACGTTACCGTGGGCGAGGTAGAGGGAAAAAACTCAGTGAAGCCTGGCTGCTGGTTGGTGGCATCGTTTTGATGGTCGCCATCGTCGTGGGTATTTTTGTCTGGGCCGCAAATCAACAGACCGGCAGCGCGACCAAGGGGAACGTGGATATTCAGAAGGCCCTCACCACTATCAGTCCCCAGACCTTTAAGAAGGTGGGCGCGGGAAGCGCAAAGACCCTCTTCAAGCCTCTTCCTTCCAATGCTGATATCCCTAAGGGACCAAATGGTAGGCCGCAGGTGCTCTATATCGGTGCCGACTGGTGTCCCTACTGCGCAGCGCAACGCTGGGCTATCATTGCCTCGCTGAGCCGCTTTGGTACTTTCAGTAAGCTGGATACGATAGCCTCTGCTGAGCAGAACATCGTCACATTCTCATTCCACGGTGCGAAGTATACCAGCCAGTATATTGATTTTGTCCCGGTCGAGACCGAGGATAACACGGGCAAGGCGCTCGATACGCCTACAACGGAGCAGCGCAAACTGGTGGATATCTACGATGCTCCACCCTATGTGGGGGCTAACGAGAAGGGCTCGATTCCCTTCCTGCTTGTGGATAAGGTCGCGATCTCTTCGGGATCATTTTATCCTCCACAGCAGTTGTTGAATCTCTCCTACCAGGATGTCGCTAATGACCTGAAGGATCCCAATTCGGATGTCAGCAAGAGCATAATTGGGGCCGCGAACTACCTCACAACCGCCATTTGTCGCGCCACCAATAATCAACCTGCCGATGTGTGTACGCAGGAGCCGATTCCTACATTGGACAAATCGCTCTTCACTAAGGCGTCCAACGGTTCAGGCCCGGCGCTGGCGTTGAATGGTGTGCAACTGGCCCTGCCGGAGCGCCGCCGCTATGCATAGAGTATATAAGTATATGGGTAAAGGGCCTGGTGGCAGGTTGGCGAAGCCAGCCTGCCACCAGGCCCTTTACCCATATAATTTGCGTCGTTTCTCTTTGTACTGATACAATACAGTACAAATATGTGCTCTTGAGTGGTAGGTGCGTCGTTATGGCGACAGGCAAGATTGTATTGATAGGCAGGGGAGATGTGCTGTGCTTCAGGTATTGTGGCTTATGCTCAAGGTGCAGATCTGCTTTCTCCACTGGCGCTGGCGACTGTGGCGACGTATGCATTGTATGAAGGAAGAAAGTACACAGGATTCTATGAAACGAACACTGCTCATAGTTCGTCATGGGCAAACGACCTGGAATACGGAGCACCGCCTGCCGGGCCTCTTGCCAGGCGTGGCGCTCAATGAAACTGGTCGTAAGCAGGCGGCCCGCCTGGCGGAGGCTCTCTCCGTGATGCCCATTAGTGCGATTATTAGTAGCCCCCTGGAGAGGGCTAGAGATACAGCGGCCTATCTTGCCCAGGGACGTGATATTCCTGTTCAGATTGAGTCGGACTTGGTGGATACTGATGTGGGTCCCTGGGCGGGGCGTGTCATTAGCGAGCTTTCAAAAGAGGACTCGGCCTGGCAGGCGTATGTGAAGGATCCCACCACCGCGCCCGAGGGCGTCGAGACCTTTCCCCATGTGCAGCAACGCGTGGTGGCTGCCATCGAGCGCTGGCTGGCCCAGGACAACCTTGGCACTCATCCCGTTTTTGTGGCCCATGCCGATGTGATCAAGCTCTTACTTGCTTATTATATGGGACTGGAGACACGGCGCGCTGGCTCACTGCATATTGATAATGCCTCTGTCAGCTTAATTGAGCTTGATAAAGATCAACCTCCTCATGTGGTGGCGATGGGTTGGAACCCTCAGCCAGGCTGGTTGAAGCCCCCTGCTCCGCCTGCGCCAGCTACGCTGGAATCTACGCCGTCTAATCATGCGCAAGAGGTTGGCGAACAAAAGACCTGATCGCTTGTGAAGAGAACGTAATATTGTGTGTCGTTTGTCGCCTGGCGCTATTGAGAACGTACACCTGGAAGGGAAGCATAGCATGTTTGATCCGCGTGATCCCTATGAACGCTATTACTGGCATTATGAGTCTCGTCGCCCACTTTCGATGGCGCAGATTATTGCGCTGGGGAGCGTTGACGCAAAGACCGCCGCACTGATCTGGCTTTTGCTCGAAAATGGTTCTTCCTTGACGGTTGCTGGCCCGACCGATCCCCAGCCAGGTGTTGGGAAGACAACGACGCTTAATGCCCTGCTCCAGTTCTTGCCCGAGGGGACTTCTCTGGCGTATATGGCGGGCATGTATGAAAATTTTGCCTTTACTAATATTCCAGATATTGATCCTAAGACCACATATGCGCTTTGCAACGAGGTGAGTGATCACCTACCTATTTATATGTGGGGGCGCGTGGCGCGTCGCTATCTGACCCTGCCCGCGAAGGGGTATCATATCGCGACCAGCGTGCATGCCGATACTATTGATGATGTCATGCGTATGTATCAGCGTACCTTGCGGGTTGGCCCAGAGGATACGCGTCGCCTGGGTCTGGTGGTGAATATTGGCCTGGTGGGGCGGCTCTATCCCCCGCGTCGCCGCTGGTTTAGCACGCATTTTATTCAGCCAAATATTGATCCCGCGAAGCCGGAGGCGGTTGAGCCACTGCCGCTCTCCCTCTGGAATCAGGTGGATGATACATTCCTGTATGCAGACCAGGCGATTCTGGACGACCTGGCGAGCTGGATAGGAATTTCGAGCCAGCAGTTTGCTACTGAAGTGACGCGACGGACCGAGTTCCTCGAAGAGACCTCTC
This sequence comes from Ktedonobacter sp. SOSP1-52, assembly GCF_016587395.1. Lineage (NCBI taxonomy): Bacteria > Bacillati > Chloroflexota > Ktedonobacteria > Ktedonobacterales > Ktedonobacteraceae > Ktedonobacter > Ktedonobacter sp. SOSP1-52. The sequence continues at coordinate 1,695,571 of NZ_BNJH01000002.1, read as the reverse complement.
AGGGGTCGGGCCTCGACCAGGAGGAGATGTTTGAGGTCGTAGCCCAGTTTCGCGAGCAGCAGCCCTAGGGAGGCACGATGCTGCTGAAGCACGCGTCTACATATCATGATATGGGAGTACGCATCTCCAAATGATCCATGATATGTAGACGCGTACTTTAGTAGCATCGTCATACGTGAAATAGAAGCAGCCCTGCAATTGTTCATAGTAATAAGTAGTCAAAAATCAAGAAAGGAAGGTGTGCCTGATGTCTCACTCCTATGTGGCCCTGGCTGGTGAAGGACGCTGGCCACGCATCTGCAATCAACACTAGCACCAATTGAAGAAAGAGGAGCCTCTCTAACATGTCATATTCTGTTGCCATGCTCAGCGTCCACACGTCTCCGCTCGATGCTCCAGGACGTACCAAGGATGCTGGTGGTATGAATGTTTATATTCGTGCTCTCGCTCATGCGCTCTCGCAGCGCGGTATCCAGGTTGACATCTTTACCCGTAAAACTGATCCATCTACCCCCCAGGTTGTGCACCTTGATAGCCAGGTGCGTGTGATTCATATTCCCGCAGGTCCTCAAGCTCCCACACATAAGAATGAGCTGTACCAGTACCTCCCTACCTTTGTGCGCAACATAGATGAGTTTCGAGCCGAAGAGCAGGGTGAGTACGACTTGGTGCATAGCCACTACTGGCTCTCTGGCGTTGCCGGACTCGCGCTGTCTGAACTCTGGCAGGTCCCCCATGTGACCATGTTCCATACGTTGGCGCGCCTCAAACAGATGGCGCATCCTGATGAGCCAGAACCTCCTCTACGCTTGGAGATGGAGCAGCAATTAATCCAGCAGGTGGATCGAATTATCGCCGCGACTGGTGATGAACGCTCCCAGATTCTGCGCTTCTGCGGCGCGGCCTCGCGCAGTGTGCGTGTGATTCCCTGTGGCGTAGATATCGAGCTCTTTCAGCCATATGATCAGCGCCAGGCACGCGCTCAACTGGGCTTTTCAAATCAGCAGCCACTGCTGCTCTTTGCCGGGCGGCTGGACCCGTTTAAGGGACCCGATGTGCTGTTACGCGCCGCCGCCATGATGCAGGAAGAGGCGCAGATCGTGATTGTGGGTGGTTGTTCAGAGCAGGATGAGGATGTGCGTAAGCTACGTGAACTGGCAGCCCAACTGGGAATTGCCGAGCGCACCCACTTCCTGGAGGCGCAGCCCCAGGGGCGGATGCCCTTGTTCTATAGTGCCGCCGATGTCACCGTTGTTCCCTCCTATCACGAAAGCTTTGGCTTTGCCGCCGTGGAGTCGCTGGCCTGTGGTACGCCTGTGGTCGCGACGCGTGCGGGCGGATTGATGACTGTGGTGCGCCATGATGAGACCGGCTTCCTGGTGCCGCGCGCCCCTGGTTTCTTCGCCGAGCGCCTGGATGCGTTACTGCGTGAACCTGCGTTGCGTGAGTGTATAGCACAGGCCACGCGCAACTCTGTGTTACGCTTTAGCTGGGACAGCGTGGCGGAACAGGTGCAGCATCTCTACGAGGCCCTCCTGGATGAGGCCAGTTGCTTGATCGCGCAATAAATTGTGTGAGAGGCAGGTAGGTGAAGGTGGGTATGGGACGACGCAACAAAAACACGCATCTACCTATCATGGGACGGACGATATCGTCCGTCCCATGATAGGTAGATGCGTGTTTTTGTTGCGTCGATTAGCTCTCCATGCTCAGGATGGCCGCGAAATTGGGGGAACCCCAGCCGGTGGTGTAGTCCCAGCCTTTGGTGGCGGGATAGAACAGGTTATCGCCCTGGGTAATGTCGGTATAGGGCTGGTTGCTGCCTGCCTTGTTAGCCAGGCGATAGAACTCGGGGATGCCACCAAGTGGGCGCTTTCCACTCTGGCGGAGCCCTTGATCGACCAGGGCTGTGCCAGCGGCGGCGATGGGAGCTGCCGCGCTGGTGCCACCGCTACGCACCCAGATGCTATCATAATAGATGCAGATATTGGGATATGCCGCCGCGGCGATATCAGGAACCTGGCGTAAGCCGTTGGGGGCCTGAAGCGTCTGAGGTGGCAGGGTGCGTACAAAGACGCCCTGAGTCGTGCCATCATAGGACGTGGTCACGCCATCCCCAGCCTGCCAGCTCGGGCGCGTAAACGCGGAGTTCTGACTCACGCCGCCGCCTGACCCCCAGGAGTTCTGGCAGACGGACGTGCCATCATCGCCACCCCAGACGGTTTCGCTGGAGCGCTGGAGATCATTACCAACCTGTAAGTAGGTGCCACCGACAGAGATGGCGTAGGGAGCGCTGCTGGGAAAGGAGACCTCCGCGATCTGGGGAAAGCGTGCACGCAGGCTGTACGCGCCACAATCGCCGCTACTTATAAAGACCGAGATGCCCTCGGCGGCGAGATTGCGCAGACTGTTATTGATCGCGATCTGATCACTAGTGCTAAACATCTCCTCGCCCAGCCCATAGCTGACGCTTAGCACCTGGACTTTATGATCACTGGCTACGCGATTAAAGACATCGAGCATGCCCTGTGCAAATGAGGTGACCTGCGAGATAGGGTTATTGGTGTCCTGTAACTGCGTCTGATAGACCAGAATACTGGCTTTGGGTGCCAGCCCGGCGATCAGCTCGATATCCATTGTGGCTTCGCCCTCGCCCGTGCCGGGAGCAAGAGGTGTGCCCACATTGATATTCTGGATTGAAGGCATGCTCTGCCCTGTGCAGGCGATATAATTCTGCACATCATTGATGTCATATGGATCGCCAAACTCGGCGATGCCAATCGTGGCCCCCTGGCCTTGCAGACCTTTCTTGTATAGTTGATCAACCTGGTAGGCTGACGCGAGTTTTTGCTGGGTGAGAGTTTGCTTCGCGCCATATTTGGTGCAATTGCTCTCCTGGCCCAGTTGTTGTATATGCGTGTTCTGACGTGGCGGTTTGATGTCGGGAAGTGCGAGATTATTCAGGCCTGCAATGGTCTGGATATAGGGTTCAATGGAACTGGGAAGGTGCGGATCTTTGTTCTGCATGTAGAATTGTTGATCCAGAAGAGAGAAGGCGTAGAGTTGGGTTCCCAGAGAGGCCTGAATGGTCTGGACCGTGGCCTGAGCCTTGATAGAGCTATGTAAGGGATCGGTGCTGATCTGGGTGTAGCCCTGTTGCGTTAGCCAGGCCTGGATCTGTTTGGTCTGGGCATCTGGCATCGCGAAGCGCTGGACTAACTGCTCGGGCGTCAGAAACTGGTGGAAGCTTGCCGAGCCAGGTGTATAGAGTTGAGTGACGAAGGCATTCAGCGCATTATCGTCAAAGGCCAGGTTAAAGGTCAGCGTCAGCTGGTTCCCTGGCGACAAGGGCGAACCAAGAAGCGCGGCTTGCGCCTCTAGCGGTTGATTGGCTAGAGGACCGGGCTTGCGCGTGGGGGCCTTGCGTGGCGCACCACCCGGACTGGCATTGGTAGCGCTGGTGTTGCCTCCATTATTATCAGAGGTACAGGCGCTCAACAAGGCGCTCAGTAAGACTGTCATCAGGAGTAGGAGCGCGGAAAGGGACGCTCGGTTACGTGTGGCCACATCTACCTCCAAGTAGTAGCGATAAAGGCAAGTTGTACTAGCAAGAAGTGTACGCAACCTTGATGAGAGGCGCTATGAGAGGAGCCATACATTGAATGTGAAATAGCTAACTTTATGTGCACCTAATTTTGGCTAAGCTAGCGTCATGTACACTGACCCTGGGTAAGCTAATGCCACATACACTGATCCTGGGTAAGCTAGCGCCATATACACTTATTCCGGGTAAGGAGTGGTGGTGCAGGCTGTCAGCACGCACCACCACTCCTTACCCAGGCGCGAGGAGCCACGACCGAAAGTTGCGCATCGGTTTCGCTAACAGTGATCTTACTGATACGTAAACGCTATGGATGCGGTTATTTTCGGTGTGAGGATATGTGAGGCCGGGGAAGATGTATGAGTGCATGGGAAAATGTAGAAGGGTAGACTTTCAACTTTCTCTATGGTATAATCATTTCATCACGAGACACTATTGATCAGGCATCCATGCCGAGAAGCAATGTTCTGCTTCTCAGGCGTTTACACTCGAGAGTACGAGTGGGAGGCTACATGCTTATGGGTTCAGTCTCAACAAATTCGCCACACTATCAGCTGAAATATACGCTGCTGGCGTCTGACGAGACGAACACCGATGCATAGCAACACGCACTAGGGACATTTCGCCCTGGTGTTTTTTTTATACCTTGAAAACTGGATAGTCGCTCTTACGTGGACGGGTACATCCCTACATTGCTCCTTTGGCATTTTGAGCCCTGGCTCGGAGGACCGCTTCTGCTTCGATCCTGAGCGGTATTTGTCCTGCAAAGAAAGGAGGCCGCATCTCTTTTTTGAGCGTTCGGCACTGTACTTCGTTGAATACAAGGGTGTAGGAGACGTAAGCAGGCCTAAGTGATAAACGGTATGTGGTACGGTAGTGGTTTTTAGAATTCAAGGAGAGTGCAGACCATGAACTCGAGCATGATCAATAAAATCGCCAAAGCCAAACGTTACGCAGAGGAGCCGGAGCGCATTCAGTTTACCCGTTTTGAAGCCAATTTCCACGGCGAAAATGACGTTCATACCACCACTTTTGATAATGGGACGTGGGATTGCACGTGCCGCTTCTTCCATGATTGGGGTGATTGCTGTCACACTATGGCGATGCAGCGCGTGCTGGGCGTGACTATTCCCGCCGCCTATCGTCACGGTGTCCCCTCAGGCCTGGGCACAAGCCCGCTGGTGCACTAGCAGCCCTTTCATAACCTTTTTCTCTTTGGCGAAAGACACTGACCGTATTTCATGTCTCTAAGGATAGGACGGTCAGTGCCTTTCTTTTTTTATTGCTTGGCTGGTTATTTTTAGAGCAGACTAGAGCACACTGCCATAGGCAAAGTAAAGCACAATAATTACCACGAAGAGCAGGGTGGCAAGGATGCCAATGGTAATCAGGTCGCGTTTCACATACGCAAAATGCTCAACCGTAATCAACTGGGGGGCCGCGCGCTGGCTTCTATTTTTGGCCTGGCGACGTGCTGCCAGCCGTGCGCGTGCACTTCCCTGCTCGGGAGCGACCGCTACCGGGGTGCTTGCCTTTTCCTCGACAACGCTGGAAGCGACGTTCTCGATTTCAGGTTCGGAAGTGACGATCTCTTCTTCTTCTACCTCGAGGAGAGGGCTCTCCTCTTCGCGCTCCTCAACGGCGGGCTGGACCAGTTCAAAGCCCTTGGTGCGGGTCGCTTTGGAGCGCTGAGCACTTCTGCGCGCTGTTGCTGACTTCTTAGCCATGATTGTACTCTGCCTTTCATTCGGTCAAAATGGTGTAAAGATGCTCTTCTGCTCAACAGCGTTGTGTAGAAGATCTGATAGAAGAATAGCAATGATAATGGCGTTCTTCGATGCACGTTGCTGGCATTGGTGCCATTATACACGAATCCAGGATATCAGTCGAGTAGGTATGTAGAGTGAGGTGTATCAGTTCGCCACCTGATACACCTTACCCTTCCCTTCTTGCTCTTTGCTGGTCGCTCTGGTTATAATTGCTAGTAAATGTTTATTTGTGGCCTGGTCTATTACTCTATCTTTTTATGCGGAAACTAACAGCGCTCCGCGCTCAAGTTTCCTCTTAGGCAATAAGGAATCTAAAAGCTATGTTAAAAAACGCGCAAAAACCTGCGTCCCTTTCTCGTCGAGTTCATTCTCCTGTCTCTGTGACTCCAACTCTCGCGCCGCGTTCGCGCAAGACTCCCCCACCCCTGACCTTTGCCCGGTATTCGCTCGCGAAGGCGACACGCCCAGATCAAAATGAGGATCGTATCCTGTCCCTGCCCCGGACGAGCTTAGGCGCTGTCTTTGATGGAGTGGGTGGCGAAGATGGGTATATTGGTTCACTTGTGGCCTCGCAAACAGTTCGTTCTCACTGGAAAAAAGTACTGTCCGCACGCCAGGTCTCAACCAACGATGAAGAGAGTGACGCTTCAAACATCGATCTGCTTTTGCTTTTAGAGTATGTTATCTTACAAGCCCATCATCGGCTCTGCGCGGAGAGCACGCGCCGCACAAAAGAAGATGGTACGCCCCTGCGCCCTTGCACCACGATTGCCCTGGCTGCCCTTGACTATCAACCCAGTAGCTCCGAGTGTCGTTTGCTCTGCGCGCACGTGGGCGATAGTCGCATCTACCTGCTCAAGGCCAACGGCGATTTTCATCGGTTGACCGATGATGATGGCTTCTTCTCGCTGTTAGTAGCACGTGAGATGCTGACGCTTGAAGATGCCTGGCGTATTGACCAGGCGAGTGACGCCTCGCAACTGAGCCAGTTAGAGCGCGCCTACTTTGAGCGCCGTAACGGTATCACGCAAGCGCTGGGCGACCAGGTTGAACCTGTCGTCCACCTGGCTGAACTGGCGTTTGAGCCAGGTGATCGCGCCTTGCTCTGTACAGATGGCGTTCATGATAACCTGACCGATATCGAGATCGCTGCTATCATGCGCTCGTCTGCGCGTACAACCGCCGCGAAGAAACTGGTGCAGCGCGCGCTTGAGTTCTCCCTCCAGGAGCACCAGGGTGTGCTTCGCGCCAAACAAGACGACATTAGCGCCCTGGTCATCAGCCGAAATTATTAGCATGCGCTTTGCCACTATGTATCATCGACAGGCAAAGGGAATTCATCCAGTCACTCTATGTGTTTCTTCTTCCTCGCGCCGCGAGCCGAGGCAAGGTTTGAAAGAGAATTGGATGGCCTTGCGCTGGCCTTGCGGTTTGACAACTTGTCTCTACTATGCTACCCTAGATGTTGGCAGTAAAGGTCTGAAGAGGCGTATACTCGTCTGAGGGACTGGAACTGAGGGATTGAAATCAAGAACAGGCAATGCCTGCTCAGAATCATAGGCTAGCCCCCCATCTGGCTAGTCTTTTTGCTATTATCGGTCGTATCTCGTTCCACTCTCTACGCTTGCTGCGACCGCGGTCGTCATGTTAGTCAACTACAACTAGGCAGGGTATTATATTATGGCTCGGATAGTCGTCGCTATGAGCGGCGGCGTAGATAGCTCGGTCGCCGCTGCATTGCTGAAAGAACAAGGACATGAAGTCATCGGTATGATGCTGCGCCTCTGGTCAGAGCCAGGGGTGATTGAGGCAGAGGACGATGGCGTTGAGCGCGTAGTACAGAACAAGTGTTGTTCGCTGGAGTCAGTGGATGACGCGCGTCGCGTCGCGCGTATGCTGGATATTCCTTTTTACCTGGTGAATGTCGAGCAGGAATTTAAAGAGCGCATTGTTGACTCCTTTTATGAAGATTATGTTGCTGGTCGGACGCCCAACCCGTGCCTGACTTGTAACCGGCATATTCGTTTCACAGTATTGCTCAATAAGGCCCTGGCGTTGGAGGCCGACTATCTGGCGACGGGTCACTATGTGCGCGTGGACGATCATCCCCAGACGGGGAGGCGCCGCCTGCGCCGTGGCCTCGATCCCGACAAGGATCAGTCCTATGTGTTGCATGTGCTCAACCAGCACCAGCTTGGTCACGCCTGCTTCCCCCTGGGAGGCTATACCAAGCCCCAGGTGCGGGCCATGGCGGCTGAGCGTGGCATGAACGTGGCGACCAAGGCTGAGAGCCAGGAGATCTGCTTTGTGGCGCAGAATGACTATCGCGGTTTTATTGATCGCTATGCGGCAAGCAAGCAGGAAGATGATGCCTTGATGCCCGCTGGTGTAACCGCTACCGTCACGGCTGCGCAGCCACTGATCACGATACCACGTCCGGGCCCCATCTATGATCAGCAGGGGAAGCTCCTGGGACGCCATCGCGGCTTGGCTTACTATACTATCGGTCAGCGCAAGGGACTGGGCTTGACGTCACCTGCTCCATTGCATGTGCTCAAGCTGGACGCTGACCAGAACGCGCTGATTGTAGGTCCTGCCACCGCTCTGGATCAGCAGGAGTTTACCATCGGCAAGATGCATTACACCACTGGCGACGTGCCTACAGCTCCTTTTGAGGCCCTGGTACGCGTACGCTATAAGGCCCCGAACAACCCGCGTTAGTCACGCCTCTTGAAGGGCAACGGGCGCGAGTACAACTTGTACACCCACAGCGCGCAATCACTCCAGGCCAGGCCGCCGTGCTTTACGGAGGCGAGGATGGTGATGAGGTCTTGGGTGGAGGGATTATCGAATGACCGATCAAGCACATATTCGCAATTTTTGTATTATTGCGCATATCGATCATGGCAAGTCCACGCTTGCTGATCGCCTACTAGAGTTTACAGGCACCGTGACCAAGCGCGAGTTGATGGCGCAGACGCTCGACCAAATGGAGCTGGAGCGCGAGAAGGGCATTACGATTAAGGCTCAGGCCGTGCGTATGCGCTATACTTCTCAGCAGGATGGTGAGGAGTACGAGCTGAACCTGATCGACACGCCTGGACACGTTGACTTCGCTTACGAGGTTTCGCGTAGCCTGGCAGCTTGTGAAGGCGCCCTGCTCGTGATTGACGCAACTCAGGGTATCGAGGCCCAAACGCTGGCGAACCTCTACCTCGCGTTAGAGGCCGACCTGGCCATTATCCCCGTGATCAATAAGATCGACCTCCCCAGCGCGGAGCCTGAGAAGGTGATGCAAGAGGTCGAGGACGTCATTGGCCTGCCCAAGGAAGAGTGCATTCTGGCCTCGGCCAAAGAGGGCATCGGGACGCAGGATATCCTGGAGGCGGTCATTAAGCATGTGCCGCGCCCCAAGGGTGATCCCGAAGCCCCATTGCGCGCCCTGGTTTTTGACTCGCATTATGATGCCTATAAAGGGGTGATCGCCTATGTACGCGTCGTAGACGGGGCGCTGCATACCGACGAGCGCGTGACGATGATGGCGACTGGCAGTAACACCGATATCCTTGAAGCTGGCTACTTTCATCCACGCCTGACCTCCGCAGGCGAGCTGACCACGGGCGAGGTTGGATATATCGCGACCGGCTTTAAAAAGGTGACAGATTGTCGCGTGGGCGACACGGTCATTTTTCCAGCCTACGCGGGCAAGGTCGAGGCGCTGGCGGGTTACCAACCAGCCAAATCCATGGTCTTCGCGGGTATCTATCCCGTTGAAGGCAATGACTACCCCTTACTGCGTGAGGCCCTGGATCGCTTGAAAATCAATGACGCGGCGCTCCAGTATGAGCCTGAGACCTCAAGCGCGCTGGGCTTTGGCTTCCGCTGTGGCTTCCTGGGCCTGCTGCATATGGAGATCATTCAGGAGCGCCTGGAGCGTGAGTATAACCTGGATATTCTGGCGACCGCTCCGAGCGTAGCCTACCGCGTCACGAAGACGGGCGGTGAGGTCATCGAGGTCGACAATCCATCCGATATGCCCTCGTTTGGCGATATCGAGCAGATCGAAGAACCCTGGATGGATGTCTCTATTTTTACACCCTCGCGCTATATCGGCACTATTATGGATCTGGTCAATAACAAGCGCGGTGTGTATAAAGAGCTTAAGTATATTGAGGCCGAGCGCGTGCTCCTGACCTATAGCCTGCCCCTGGCCGAGCTGATCATCGACTTTTATGACCAGCTTAAGTCACGCACGCAGGGCTATGCCTCGCTAGATTATGCCTATGCCGACTACCAGCCGTCGGACTTGATCAAGCTGGATATCCTGGTCAATGCTGTCGCTGTGGATGCGCTCTCGCTCATTTTGCATCGCGAGAAGGCGTACTATCAAGGGCGAGCACTGGTCGAGAAGTTGCGCAGCCTGATTCCACGTCAGATGTTCGAGGTTCCCATTCAGGCAGCCATCGGCTCGCGCGTCGTCGCGCGCGAGACGGTCAAAGCCATGCGTAAGGACGTGCTGGCGAAATGTTATGGTGGTGACATTTCGCGTAAGCGCAAACTGCTGGAGAAGCAGAAAGAGGGCAAGCGTCGCATGAAGATGGTGGGAAGCGTAGAGATTCCGCAGGAGGCCTTCATGGCGGTCCTCTCTCTGGGCGAGGAATAACGCAGAAGACAGCAAAAGGCCCCACAGATGTGCCTGTGGGGCCTTTTGCTGTCTTCTTTTAAGAGGAAATGGCACTTTCGCTGCCGCGATCCACGGTCTGCTGGCGAATATAGGGGAGAAGCTCGCCCACAAGATCGTAGCGGTCCAGGGGCATGATGTAGGTACCCTGGATATAAGGCAAGATGGCATCGAAGAGCTCTTTAATAATCTCCAATCCCGTATCGCAGGCCTGGTCGCCCGCCAGGCGCAGGCGCTCACGGACAGCCTCGGGAATGACGATGCCGGGTACCTCGTTATGGAACTTCTCGGCCTGCTGGTAGGAGTGAAGCGGTTGCAGGCCAACCAGGATGGGAATGGTGAGCGGACCATACTCCTGCTTGTAGCGCTCAAAGTAGCTGATGAGCGTCTCGGGATCATAGACGGGCTGGGTCATGATAAACTGTGCGCCTGCCTCGATCTTGCGGTGTAAGCGCTCCAGGTCGAGCGCGATATCGGTTGCGGGAGGGGTGGCCGCGCAGCCTATACAGAAGGAGCCGGGCGTTCCTAGCTTGCGTCCGCGCCCATCAAGGCCTTGATTGAGATTATTCAAGATGGCAATCAGACCAATGCTATCGACATCCCAGATGCCCGTGGCGTTGGGAAAATCGCCGTGGGTGGGAGGATCACCGGTCACAGCCAGGACATTGCGAATATCGGTGGCGTGGGCGCCAATCAGATCGCTCTGGACCGCCATCAGATTGCGGTCGCGCGGTGTAAAATGCACAATGGTTTCCACGCCAACCTGCTGCTGAATCAGGCGGGCTGCGGCGACGTTACTCATACGTACACGGGCCATGGCGTTATCGGTAATATTGATGGTATCCACGCCAATGTCGCGCAGGTACTCAGCATTTTGCAGGAAGCGCGTAAACTTGACGCTGCGTGGGGGACGCATCTCGGCGCTCACCACGAAGTGTCCTGTGGCGAGGCGTTGTGAGAGGTAGGTGCTGTGCGTCTGGGTGCCGCTGGAGCTTTCTGGATCGCGTTCAAAGATCGTCTCAAGGCGAGGCTGGCGTTTGGGGACTGTAACCTCGCGTGTCCCCAACTCGGGAGCGTATTCGGCCAGGACTTTACGCATGGCGGCAATATGCTGAGGTGTCGTGCCACAACAGCCTCCGATCAGGCTCACCCCGATTTCAAGGAAGCGACGCGCGTAGTCAGCGAAGTAGTCAGGCGAGGCTCCGTAAATGAAGCGATTGCCCACGCGTTTGGGCAGGCCCGCGTTGGGCTGGGCCGCCAGGAGAAAGTGCTCTGGGCCCCCGTGCTCATGCCCTCGATGACGCTAAAGGTACCAGCGGGTCCCAGGGCACAGTTGACGCCCACGACATCGGCCCCCAGTCCCTGCATCGTCTGTGCCACCAGGAGCGGCTCCTCACCGCTTGAGACCGTATTTTCTTCATCGAAGGACATCAGGGCCACGATGGGCAGATCTGTCATGCCGCGAATGGCTGAGAGCGCCTCGCGCATCTCCTCCAGGTTGGTGATGGTCTCAATGATCAAGAGATCGACGCCCGATTCTAGCAGGGCCGCCGCCTGCTCTTGAAAGGCGCTGTGAGCTTCTTCTGGCGTAATATCTCCCAAGGGAGCCAGGTGGCTGCCAAGAGGGCCAATATTGCCAGCGAGAAAGATGGGTTGCTCACTCAGTTCACGTGCCTCACGTGCGATCTTGGCGCCAGCCCGGTTGATGGCATGAACCTGCTCTTCGAGTCCATGCTCGCGCAGGCGAAAGCGGTTCGCGCCAAAGGTATTGGTCTCGATGATTTCGGCCCCCGCGGCCACATATTCCAGGTGAATGGTTTTAATCAGCTCGGGAGAGGTGAGGTTGAGTTGCTCGAAGCATCGCTCATAGGAGATACCTCGGGCATAGAGCTGGGTTCCCATTCCACCATCGCAGAGAATAGGACCTTGCACCAATCGTTCTATGAAGGGACTTGTTCTTCGCATACTATACTCTCTCTTATGCCCGTGTCGCTGGCTGGATTATTCAGGTTAAAAGGTGATCAAGCTGCATGCTAACCAGTCGAGTATATCACCAAAAAGCGTACGCAGTCCAGCCATAAGGCTTAGAGAGAGTGATAGCGTTGGAGTGTGGGCATTCCCCCACGCTCCAACGCTATCACTCTCTCTAAGGCATAAAAAAGCGCTGGTAGCCGAGACAGTTCTCACATGTTTCAATCGGCTACCAGCGTGTTTTGTCTTATTCTACACAACTCCTGTGCTTCTTCAACCTTTTTCCTGATTCCACGTAGGCCAAGAATTATTGGCTTTCCAGGCTTGTGTTCCTGTTGGTCCCCACCAGATGTACGGCTGTAGTAGCCGATAGACTTCATTATCTCGTGTGAACGAGTTGTTTTCTTCAAGTGGTGTGAGACTCAGGACGATGCATCGAGCCCGCCTCTACGGGCACTACCTGTCAATTTGATACACCATCCCTAGCACGCGAATTGGTTTCTTCAATGGAAGAGTCATAAGCCCTCCTTCCGGATTACTTATGCAAGGCCTATAGCCAAGTGCCAGAGTATCTTTCCTCTCTGGAAGCGTTCCTAATCGAATCATTTGGAACACTTTGATATTAACATATACAATTTGGAATGTCAATACCTAAAGCGTAAATTTTTTCAAGATTCTAGAGAATTCGGGCTCAGCAATATTGTATTTGTGTATTGTGTGTTGCAGCATAATGCTGCTCTTGCCTGGTATAAAGAGTCATGGTAGGCGCCAGGAACGTGAGAAATTGGCCCGGGAGGGAGAAGCGTTGAGGTCATTTGTGGGGTACCCGCATGCCTGGATCTGGCAAAAAAGGAGCCATGACACATCTATCTATTTAAGATTTAAGGTTGAGTTTTTATAGAATAGCATCTCTACTAAAAGCGGCGACCCTTGCAAGGGTCGCCGCTTTTAGTAGAGATGCTATTCTTCAGCTATATATGTTCGGGGGGAATATCGCCTCTGCGCTGAAGCGGTGGGGTATCGGCGGTTGAGGACATGCCAGTGATATCACGGTCCAGAACGGGTTCACGGCTGCTCAGATTCGGCTCATCGGTCATGGTCTGGTTCTGTTTGCCGGTGGTTTTTCCTTGCGAGGCCGCGCTCTCTTCATGGAAGAGGTAGCTTGACGAATTGGGATCAAGCGAGCCTGGAGGAGCCTGTTCCACCATCTGAGCAAAGTGGTTGAGATCGTGCTGGAGTTTCTGCTCAAAGCGACCCCCAACGCCAAGCTTCTCACCAACATCGCCTACAACACCGGCGGGTGGGTTATAGTTGATGAAAACATCGACTTTCGTCTGGTTCGTGCTGGTTGGCTCAAAGGTCACCTTGCCAAAGTTGTCGAGACCCTGGGTCGAGTGCCAGCCGATCTGCCTGTCCTCAATCCAATTTTCATTCTTCGCGTCCCACTCGTGATTACCCGCCACATCGGCGACCCAGTGACTATTCTGTTTGTCGTGATAGGTAACCTCTTTCACAAAGCTCATAAACTTAGGAAAGTCGTTAAAGTGGGAGAATAAGGAGTAAACCTGGTGTACAGGTGCATCTACTGTTACTGAAGCATGATGCTCTGCATATGTTTTCGTCATAAGAATTGAAACCTCCTGATATGTCAGTTACAATTACAGTAACAACTCTGCTTGGTAAATCAAACCTACCCTCTTCCCATTCGCCACTACCCTCTTCCCATTTCTGGGTAGATATTCCCTATGTATATGTACACTTGCCAGATAGCTGTTTTGTTACAAGCTCTCCCTATGGGCGCATATTTTCTCAGCGAATTCTCAGGCGAAAACTGGCCTTCCTGCCTTATAATAGGTATAGAGCGAGAATGTGGAATATGTCGATCAAGCTGGCAGGTTGATCGAGTGCTCCTGAAAAACCCTATTTTATCCTGGTTGCGTAGTCGGAAATAACCTGAGCCCTTTGTGTGTTATAGAGTTTGAGAAAAGTAACTTTCTGACAAACATGCAAGGGTCCGCTTTCAGTCGCTTCATGTCGGCTGTCAATAGGAATGTTGGGCGGATTTTGGGGCTTTTATTTTGGGATTTTTTGCTTCTAGTGTAATATAGACGTAGATACAAGAGGTTTTACTCTCTTTACTAAAACCTGGCGTCATAAGGAATATGGCAAGGGGAATTAGAAGTAAGGAGCAGATCTCAAGAGCCTACTAGTTTCTAGTAGCGTAGCGACTGGATAGACATTCTTTACATTCGAGACGTTACATATTTTGCGATGATGTGAGGTAACAGATTATGTCAACCGCAACCCTGGAAACCAAGCTAGACAAGGCTTTGGAGCTTGTCGGTTCAATTGACCCGGAAATTGCTGAGTCATATCCTTCGCTAGAGGCTCGTATCCTGGCGCAAGCCCTAGAAAATGTGGAAATTGCTGAGCGTCGCTTGCGCGAAATCCAGAAGCTGGTAGGTGATTTTAGCGAGGTCGTCCTGGTGTAGTTGGCTACCTCGCTTGAGAGAGGCGGCTACACCACTCATGTCTCTAATCCAACTATCCTCGTTGGCTCTCTCTCTGGGTGCCTTCTCTCCCCAGGAGAGGATATTTTTTGCACCGACACTCGCCGTCGCTTTATCATTTGATTAGCTATTTTTACCCTTTTGTTTTTTCTATGATTGGTAGCCATGATTGATAGTCAATAAATATCCTCTGAGATTGTCTCCCTATGAAAGAATATGAACAAATTCTGCTAAAAAAGTGGCATGTGAAAAAGCAGAGCGAGGCCCTCGTTTCGGGAAACGAGGGCCTCGCTCTGCTTTTTCATCGGTTTAGAGGGAGCAACTGAGGTCGAGTTCGGGATCGCGCAGCTCTTCCTGTATGATGCCCTCATCGCTGCCTGGTGTGTCGGCGGGTTCTTCTTGCGTAAGCGCACGCTCGATAATCTCCTCAACGTCTGCTAGGCTGTTGATTCTGACTAGCTCATTGCGGACCTGCTTGGCGCCTGCGAAATGGCCCAGGTACCAGCCCATATGCTTGCGCAGCTCAACAAAATGATCCTCGCCCTTGAGACGAGCGTGCACACGCGCGTGCTCCAGGGCCATCCGTAGTCGCTCTTCGCGCGAGGGCATAATGCTGGGAATATTCTCAGGCGTTGGCTCAACGTCACTATTGACGACCTCTTTCATCTGAGCTTTATTCTGGAAGAGCCAGGGATTGCCATAGGTCGCGCGCCCGATAAGCACACCATGCACGCCTGTCTCGCGAATACGCTTAGCGGCATCATAGAGATTATGGATATCACCATTGCCCAGGATGAGCGTATCGGTCTGTCGGACGATCTCGGCCGCCTGGGCGATGGCGTCCCAGTTGGCCTCGCCTTTGTAGTGTTGCGCGAGGGTGCGCCCATGCAGGGAGATATTGGCGGGTTCCATTTCCAGCAGATCTTTCACCCAGTCGGTAATGGTAATGGAGTCGTATCCCAGGCGGGTCTTCACTGAGACCGGTAGGAGGCTCCGCTCAATCACTGCCTTATCCCCCCAGATTCGCACACGCTCCTCGTTCATCTGGCGAATGCGCTGGATGCGCTCAGGTTCCATTCCCAGTTCTTCGAGCGTCTGTCCATTGGCCCAGTCGCGCACACCTGCCTGCGTCGCCCGAATAATGGCCTTCGCGGTATCAGGCACGCGGATGAGCGCGGCCCCGCCGCCTTTATTAGCGATCTTGGTTGCGGGACAGCCCATATTGATGTCCACCCCATCGAAGCCGAGTTCACACGCGACGTGTGCGGCAAGATAAAAGTATTCGGGGCGGCAGCCAAAGATCTGGGCGATAGCCGGGCGCTCCGCAGGGGTATAGAGGAAGTCACGGAAGATACGGTCGCTCCCCTTCCAGAGGCCCTCGACATTGGTAAATTCGGTCAGGACAATATCTGGTCTGCCATGCAGGCCATGCATGGTGCGACAGGGGGCATCCGTGACGCCATCCATGGGCGCCAGGCCAATAATAGGTTGTGGAAGCGTATTCCAGAAAGAGGTTGGTTTCATTATGCCAAACTTTCGCGCTGAACTTTCTTTTATCTTCTATCTATATGTATGTGAAATCGGTAGTTAGTCGTCTTTACTTTTGTGTTTCGACCGTTTAGATCTTTTATGATACATCCTTTCGGGTTTCTGGTCAATTTTCGCCTTTTGGCGTTGTGGGACTCGCCAATGTTAGTGTAAACTTCGCGCCTGCGACGCTCAGAGTAAAGGGATAGGGGCATGGTTTGCGGGCACCCGCCCGCAAACCATGCCCCTATCCCTTTACTCCTTTATTTCTTTAGGGTGGTTTCTGTGCGCCATTTGTCGACGGCGACTTTGACGGTGAGGATGTAGGAGGCCTCGTCGTTATTATCTTTCCTGGGGCATAGGTAGGGATAATCTGGTCGACGGTCACCAGGCCCCATCCCTGGACATAGGTTTGGGCGATCAGGCGATACCAGTCCTGGAAGCCCTCTTCCCAAGTTTTGTAGAGCCGGTAGCCCTGATAGGCTGGTTCGTCTGGGCGCTGGCGAATATTGCCCAGAGAGTGGGTCTCCTGGGCGACTCCCAGCTTGCCAAAGTGGCTCTCCTGCCAGAAGAAGGCCAAGGCGTAGGCGGGGTCAACTCCGTATTGCACACCATAATCATAGAGTGCCTGCCCCTTGCCGAAGGCGGGCGAGTCATTGCGTGCGAGGACGAGGTTGATAAAAGCCGGGGTCAGGGTCGGCTTGCCCATGACCCGGTAGACGGCGTCTTTGGGTGTACTGGCAAAGGTGCTCGCTTCATCATAAGGAGGGGTATACGAGGGCTGCTGGGGCGCGGGATGGAAGGTGAACGATGGCAGAAGGGCAATGCCCGCCAGTACACCTCCCAGGATGCATACCAGCAATAGTAAACAACCACCCGTGCCGAGCAGGACATAGAGATAGGAGGAGCGCTTAGGACGGCGTGGAGGCTGGGGCGTCATAGGCAGCCCCGGTGCCGCTTGTCGCCACTGGCTATCATTTCTTAAGGGCTTTGTCGGCAGGTCGTACATGCAATGTCCTTATCGTGCTGTGTCTTCGGCTGTATACTGGTCGCTCTGAGGAGCGTGATTTCTGGTTCTCTTCCATATATACGCAGAGCAACCCATGAGGTTCGATATAGAGGAAAGGGTGTGGGTGGGAAACGTGGCAATGCCGCGTTTCCCACCCACACCCTTTCCTCTCCCTCCTTCTCGCCTGCTTTTGCGATATAATAGCTACAGGCAATGTGCCCTCAAAGGGGAGGGTGCATGAACATCAGGTTACTGATCTTATTCCGAAATCCAACGCCACTTACGTGTCTAGCGCTTCGCGCTCAGGGTTTTCGGAGAAGAAGACCACAGAGGGGAATTAGGAATTCATATGTCTCAGATAACTGCCCAGCGACTGGCCCAGATTCCATCCGCGACTGACCTCTATAATATTGATCACCTGCTCTCTGATGAAGAGCGTATGGTGCGCGATACTGTGCGTAAGTTTGTACGCGAGCGCGTCCTGCCCATTATTGACCAGCACTTTGAGGCTGGTACCTTCCCACGCGAACTGATTCCAGAGATCGCGGAACTGGGGTTGCTGGGAATGCACCTCGATGGCTATGGTTGCGCTGGCTTGAGCGCGGTGTGCTATGGGTTGGCCTGCCAGGAGCTTGAGGCTGGCGATAGCGGCCTGCGTTCATTTGTCTCTGTGCAGGGCTCGCTGGCCATGTATCCTATTTATGCTTTTGGGTCAGAAGAGCAGAAAGAGCACTGGCTGCCGCGTATGGCGCGAGGCGAGGTGATTGGCTGCTTTGGCCTGACGGAGCCTGATTTTGGCAGCGAGGCCGCTGGCATGCGCACCAGCGCGCGCCGGGACGGAGATGAGTATATCCTGAATGGCACAAAGATGTGGATTACGAATGGTGGTGTGGCGGACCTGGCGGTGGTCTGGGCGCGCGCCGAAGATGGTATTCGCGGCTTCCTGGTTGAGCGGGGGACACCGGGCTTTACGACCAGCGATATCCATCACAAATTGTCGCTGCGTGCCTCGGTTACGTCTGAGTTGCATTTCGAGGAATGCCGTGTGCCTGCCAGCAATATGCTGCCAAACGTGAAGGGCATGCGTGGTCCCCTCTCCTGTCTCAATGAGGCCCGCTTTGGCATCTCCTGGGGCGTGACTGGCGCGGCTCGCACCTGCTTTGAGACGGCGCTGGAGTATGCTAAGACGCGTGTCCAGTTTAAGCGCCCCATCGCCAGTTTCCAACTGGTACAGCGCAAGCTGGCCCTGATGGCCACGGAACTGGTCAAGGCGCAGCTCCTGGCCTTGCAGCTTGGACGCTTGAAAGATGAGGAGTTGTTGCACCCGGTGCAGATCTCGCTCGCTAAGCGCAACAACTGTCGTGAAGCCCTGGAGACGGCGCGCGAGGCGCGTTCCATTCTTGGCGCGAACGGCATCACGCTTGAATATCCGATCAGCCGTCATATGAATAACCTGGAGTCGGTCTTTACCTATGAGGGCACCGACGATATTCATACCCTGATCATAGGCCAGGCCTTAACGGGTATCAATGCCTTTGAGTAGTCTCCGCTATGGTGCTACCTGGTGGCTAAAGACGACCAGGCGTTGATCATAGCCAGTGCCGGTCCAGGCTCCGCTACAGGTAATCAAGTTCAGGCGATGCTCGGTAGTGGAGCCAAAGACCTCGTTTTGAGCCTCACTGCCGGGCTCGTTGGCTGAGTAGCTTTTCACGTTGTCCACCACATAGGTCAGGGTTGTTTCTCCTCCCATATCGATGTAGATGCGTGCGCCAGGCGTGAGCGTGTGGAGGGACCAGAAGATGGCGGGGTCGCCACCCACGCGGTCCACATGCCCGGCGATGATGGCGTTCCCCGCCTGTCCAGGAGCCGCACCTAGCTCATACCAGAAGACGCTGGTCCAGTAGGGGGAGTTGAGCGCCTGCGAGGTAGGGGCATCCATCTTCCCATCGGGCGTCGCGCCAACTCCCAAAACGGACGCATCGATATGCAGACCAGGGATGCGGATCTTCTCCGGCTGCCAGGAGGCGATCTGCGTGGTATTAACCTGGCGGTTATAGTTGTAGATCAAGACTCCCATGATCACCACCAGCAGGAGTCCACTATATAGTAGCAGCTTCCTCATTGCTTCCTATAGGCGTAAATAAAACTACGATACAAACTTACTTTTAGTATATGTTCATACCGCTTTTTCGTCAATATATGAGATCGCAGTCACCCAAAGGATCTATTATAGAAGCTTGTTGTTTTTAGTGCTCTGGCTCCTGGTGATGGTTCTCTTTCGTTGATGAAGGGGAGGTTGATGCGTTCTTCTTGCGCAGACGCGTGATGACGTAGGCGAGAATAGCGCCCAGGACCACGACGCCCGCGATAATCCAGCCTGCTGTCCCCACCAGGTGCTCGACCTGGGCGAAGTTTTCATGGAAGATGCGACCCGCGTAGTAGCCGACGAGGCCGACGATAGTTGCCCAGAGAATGCCGCCAGTTGCGTTATAGATGAGGAATGCGCGCCAGGGCATATGATTAACGCCAGCCAGGAAGGCGGCCCAGGCACGTAAGATCGCGGTAAAGCGTCCCAAAAAGACGGTCTTGCCACCATGATGCTCAAAGAACTGCTCGGCTTTCGCCAGGTGTTTCTGCCGGATGAAGACATATTTCCCATAGCGCTCGACAAAGGGACGGCCACCTTTGCGCCCAATCACAAAGCCGATATTATCGCCCACAATCGCCCCCACAGCGGCACAAACGATCACAAATACAATATTCAGGCGGTGGTCAATAGCGGCGTAAAAGGAGCCAAGCAGGAGCATTGTCTCCCCAGGAATGGGAATCCCGATACTCTCAATCATGACAAAGAGGAAGACCATCGGGTAGCCGAAGGAGGCCAGCAACTGTTGCAGGGTCTCAAGTGAGATCAGGGCTGCCTGGACCTGTTGGCGTATGAGTAGAGCGCGTAAGATGTGCATGTATTTCTCTATCCTTCCGGCAAAGAGTAGGTCACAGTTGGCGCGTGGTAGTGGGGCGACGCTGCTAACCCCCATTCGGGGGCAAGCGCACGCGTATACATATAATGGTACGGAAAATTTTGTGCTACACATCACTCTAGTTATTACGCCTATTCAGTGCAGATAGTTGTGCGTGGAAAAGCAGCGGAGGATGAGAAGAAGGCCGCGCAGAGTTGCAGCTCTGCGCGGCCTTCTTGCCGGGTCTAGCTATGTATATAACCCTGCTGGCGCGTCTCAGAGATGTAGAGACAGCGAGAGGATTTTAGCTCTTACAGGCGGGAAGATCTTTCAGGCCCTTGGGACCCAGGTCATTGCCATAGTCCGAGATTTTCCAGGTGCCATCCTGATCCTTCACCAGGGTGAACTTTAGCTCATAAGTCTGTTGGAGATGTTCACGTTTAATGGTGTAGGAGTAGCTCTGAGTATTCCCGTCGTTGGTAGCGCTACCAGCGACCTCTTTGTAATCAGTAATGGCGCCATAGCATTTGTCGCTTGCCTGAGCCTGGTGGGTAAAATCGCCCTCCGAGAGTTGGATCGTGATGGATGGTCCAAGCGTGCGATAGGCCTGGGCGTAGTCCCTGGTCGAAAGCGCCGAAAGGAAGCTCGTATTTGTGCCAGCAGGACCGGAACCCTCGGCAATTCCTTGGAAGAGGTTCATTGCGACAAAGAAGCCAAATATAGCACAGACTAACAGAATCGCCGCGACAACAAAAACAGCCTTGCGAAAGGTTTTCGGTTGTGGCGTTTCGCGTTTGGGCCGCCCGACTCGCGGCGTTGGTGGGGGTTGGTTTACACGTACCATGCCGGGAGGACGTTGGGGGATGGCTGGTACCTTGCCGGTACCATTGAGAGCCGCCATTTTCTTACTGGCCAGCTTCTCCCATGACTCCCCTCCCTGTCCTTGTCGTCCTTGCATGCTCGGTCCTCCTCGTGTGCGAAGTTGTTAGTGAATCGTGGTTTCTACTATACACGTTTTGTCATTAAACGTCTAGCAAAATAGTCCCTGCGACTGTCGTATGGGTGCGCTCCAGGTGCTGCAGTGCATTGCGGGCCTGGGTACGTGTTGTTTGCCCTTTGGTGATTAACAGGTAGGTCTGGTCGGCGTGAGCGGCGAGTAGAGAGGCGTTCACGCCCGTGAGCACGGGGGCGCCATGTAAAATAAGCAGGCTTAATCCAGGGTAACGGGCCGCCATATAGGCTTTTAGTGCTTGTATGGCCTCGTCTATGTGGCGCATGAGCAGCCGGGAGGTTTCCTGACTGGATAGGGAAAGCGTGCCCGCACTCAGGAGTGAGAGTTCTGGCAAAAATGTGGGGCGCACGTACTGCTCAATCTGCTGCGACTCTTTATTGAAGGAGGCGAGCAGATCGCTGAGTCCACTGGTCTGACCTATGCCAAAGCATTGCTGGATATGAGGGGTTTGCAGGTTCGCGTCTACCAGTAAGGTTGGCAAGCCATTTTGTGCTGCTGCGATGGCCAGATTTGTCGCTGTCAGGCCGGGTTCGTGCTCACTCGTGGGTGAGGCTAGCACGATCGCTTGCGGTTGTTTTTGTGCCGCATCGAGAGAGAAGCGAATATTGGCAATGATCTCGGTATACGCGAGACTATAAGTTGAGTTTGTGTTGTAATCGCTAAGCAGAGATGCCTGCTCCTGTTTTTGTAAAGCCACGTCTATGTTCCTTCCCTTAGGATACCGAAGCCTGGCGAGGCTTGCTCTGGCCTTTCTCCGTTGCGGAGGCGGCTGGAATTTCACCGATGATAGGCAGTTGCAAGAGATCTTCAAGCTCCTCTTTGTTGCGCACACGATCATCGAGATATTCCATGAGAAATGCCAGGGCGATGCCAAGTAGCAGGCTGACCAGAACCAGGGACGCCAGCTGGAGCGGTTTATTGCCAGCAGGACCACTAACGAGGCCTGGATCGGAGGCACCACTGACCAGTTGTGCTTCGGCCTGGGGATGAATACTGGTATCGCTCGCGCTACTGCCATTGCGAATTTCATAGTCAAGGAAAGAACTACCTTGTTGCGTAAAAACCTCGCCCACTGCCGTAGCAATGGCTTTGGCGCCTTCAGGAGTTTGATAGGTCGCGGTGATGGAGAGTATGCTATGAGCGTGTGTCGAAGTCAAGGCCCCAGCAATGGCACCCTCATCAATCTGGTTGGCGCCTTGCGGATTGCCATTATGAGCATAATCCTGGTCTAATTGCTGTTTTATCCGGGCCACAAAATCCTTGGAGGTGAGGGTTGGTCCGGTGACAATCTCATCGGCCAGGGTTTCCCCCGCGGTCAGGTAATCGGTGGCATTAGCATTTTTGTCGTTGGGATCTGCCTGTAGGCCAATGCGAACCGTCACATTTGACTGGTAGGTCTTGAGTGCGCCAGGTGTTTTGCTCAATTTATAGTACTGATAACCGGCGAAAGCCGCTGCGATCACGACGAGGGCTACAATGATCCAGAGCCTCCGTCGTATTACTGCCCAATAGGCTCGTAGTTCCACGTTTCTCTACCCTTTCTACTAGCTTCTTATGCGCTGGCAGTGTTCTCTTTATGAGATGACATCATTGCTCGGCTGGATGCTTCTCTGCGATTGTCCAGTCTGCATTTTGGCTTCTATAAATTGCAAGATGCGACGCTGGAAACGTGGTGTGTCGAACTCCAGGGCATGATTGCGTATAGCCATCGGGTTAAAGTGGCGCTCGTCAAAGGAGGCGAGCGCGTCGGCCAGGCTCTCGACGGTCTGTTCGCGGAAGAAGACGCCAGTGACGCCTTCTACAACGGATGCCAGGGCGCCCCCCGCGCCATAGGCGATAACCGGGCGGCCCGCCGCCTGTGCCTCTAAGGGCGTAATGCCAAAATCCTCTTCGCCAGGGAAGAGAAAGGCACGGCAATGACTGATATAATGGGTAACCTCCTGATCGGAGAGTCCGCCCATGAAGCGAATGGTTGGGCCAGCAAGCTTTTCCAGTCGTTCTTTATCTCGGCCTTTTCCAATCACGACCAGCGGCAATTGTAGCCGATTGCAGGCTTCAATCGCCAGGTCTATACGCTTATATGGTATCAGGCGACTTAAGACCAGGAAATAATCTCCTGGCTGTGTGGCTGGATCGAAGGGGAAGCGCTTTACCTCAACTGGAGGTGGAATGAAGATGGCCTCGCGCCGGTAGTATTTGCGGATGCGGTCGACGATGGCCGGTGAGTTGGCGATAAAATGATCGACGCGCATCGCGGTCGTCTGATCCCAGAGACGCAGGCCTGTGATTATCAAGGGAAGAAGTGTGCGCGCCGCCTTGCCCAGTTGTTCGCGCTCGACATACTCCTCATAGTTCCAGCACCAGCGCATAGGGGTATGGCAATAACAAATATGCATTGTCTCCGGCCTGGTGATGACGCCTTTAGCAAAGGCGCTTGAACTGCTGAGCACCAGGTCATAGCCACGGAGATCTAATTTCTCCATTGCGAAAGGATAGAAGGGTAGGTAGGGCTGGTGATGCCTGGTCACCATGGGCAGTTTTTGCATAAAAGAGGTACGAACATCTATGTTTTTGAAGGCGGGATCAACGCGCTCAGGATCATAGATAGAAGTATAGATAGGGGCGTCGGGGAAGAGTTCATGCAGTGCCAGGACCACACGTTCTGCCCCCCCCATTTGATTGAGATAATCGTGTACTAGTGCGACTTTCATTGGCTATTAATACGCTCCTCGTCGTAGTAGGACTGCCGGGATAGTGCTAAAGAGAATCTGGAAGTAGAGACGTAGCGAGAAATTCTCAATATAATAGAGGTCCATGAGCACTCCCTCGTCGAAGCTGAGATTGCTGCGCCCGCGTACCTGCCACAGGCCGGTCAGGCCCCCCTTCATCGCGAAGCGTCCCTTCTGCCATTCCTCATACTGCGCGACCTCGGCGGGAACAGGCGGTCGGGCACCAACCAGGCTCATATCGCCCTTGAGCACGTTAAGAAGCTGGGGAATTTCATCCAAGCTGGTTTTGCGCAGGAACTTCCCAATGGGAGTGATACGCGGATCATCCTTCATCTTAAAGAAATGGCCCTGAGCCTCATTTCTGGCCTGGAGGGCGGCCTTGCGCTGCTCGGCATCTTGATACATTGAGCGGAACTTGTACATCTTGAACGGTTTCTCGTTCATCCCTATACGCGTCTGCTGGAAAATGACTGGCCCCTTGGAGGTCAATTTGATCAGGAGGGCGATGCAGAGCCAGATTGGCGATCCAAGCAGGAGCACAGATGCCGACCCCAGGATATCGATCAGGCGTGTAATAATACGCTGAGTGGTATTGAGCGAGGCCTGGCGAATACCAATCAAAGGAATGCCCTCAATGGCCTCCATATCGATGCGCGAGAGGCTTAGTTCGTATAAATCTGGGATTAACTTAAACGAGGTTCCCAGGCGCTCGCAGAGTTTCACGCTTCGTACAGCCTGCTGGTGCAGGTTGGAGGGGAGCGCGATGATGACCTCGTCGATCTGCATCGAGCGAATAACCATAGCGATATCATCAATTGTGCCCAGCATCTTAAAGCGCCCAAAATCGCTTGGCTCCTCGCTCATATCGTGCAGAAAACCCACAATCGAGTAGCCGAGATTGGGGCTGGCTGTAATATGCTGCATGACCATTTTGCCCAGGCGCCCCGAGCCTACGACCAGCAGGCGTGTTTCTCCCAGGCCCATCCGGTAGAGCATGCTCATACCCGCAGAGACGAGGAGGCGTCCCAAAATGAGCACAAGAATGGTGATCAGCCAGGCAAAGACGAAGAGCAAGCGCGACGTGGCTGGTGGCTGGAAGGTAAAGTAGTACGTAATCAAGAAGGCCAGGCCCAGCGTTGTGGAGCCCAGAATAATCTGTGCCTGGCGGAACCAGGTCCCGGTCAGGCGCAGACGATAGAGACCACGGAAGATGAAGATAACGAGCAGTCCCAGGATGATACCTATCTCCAGCCTCGCAAACTGATCAGGTGGCCCCAGATGAGAGGTTGTTGCATCATTATCGAGGAGATTCATGCGTACATTGACTAGGAGATGGCTGAGAACGCTATCAGGTTCGTCAAAGGCCTGGCGTAGTGAGTAGGCCAGCTGAAATGAAACATGAATCAGCCACGCATCCAGAATAAGCATAGCGACACATTCAAAGATGCGCCATTGTTTGCGATGTGATCGACGTTTTGAAATGGTCTGGGTAATGGGACCTGTCGCTCCTGTCGTACCAGAGAGGCCGGGTTGAGGAGCGTTCTGGGTCCGGGTGATCCCCGTTCTGCTCGTATCTATATTCATGGTCTCTTTTTGCATGGTCTCTTTACTTTGCTTCATATATTACTATGGCACTTTGGCTTCTCTGTATATTTCTATGCAGGAGTGGCGCCTGGATGCCTTAAAATTCGTTCAAACAATAAAGACGCTTTTCGCGGGCAGAAAGAAACGCGTGTCAACCTCACAAAATAAATAGCTAGTTCGTCACTTGTTGTCGAGGCCGTTCCCGGGCGGCCTGCTCATATACCGCAATAGTTTTTGTGACCATCCGCTGGACGGAGAAGCTCTCCATCACCTTATACGCTTCCTCGCGACAACGCTCTTGTAGCTGAGTGTCGGTCAAGGCCCGGTGAAGGGCTGAGGCCAGGGCCTCGCTATCCTGAGGTGCGACGCAAAGCGCCAGGTCTAGACCTGCCTCGGGGAGGCTTGATACATTGGTCGTGACCACTGGTGTACCTCCTGCTAATGCCTCGGCAACCGGAATGCCAAACCCTTCGTAGAGCGAGGGAAAGGCAAAAACACTGGCTGCTTGGTACCAGAGCTCCTGATCCTGATCATTCACATAGCCTGGAAAGATGACATCCTGTTCTAGCCCCAGTTGTTGAATGCGGGCGAAAATCTCATCGTAGAGCCACCCTTTGCCGCCAGCCAGGACAAGCTTCTCACGTCGCCCCTGGCTTTGCCGCAAGCTATGATAGGCCTCGATAAGGGTTGGAATGTTCTTCCTTGGCTCAAGCGTTCCCAGGTAGAGAATATACCCATCCGTAAGCCCGTGTTTCTGACGGAAGCCCGCACGTTCCTCTTCTGAATGAACGTTTGCGAAGCGTGAATCGATACACATATGCACAGTGTGGATCTTCTCCAACGGAATGTGGGCCAGAGTGTGGGCGTCGGTGCGCGTACTCTCCGAGACACTGACAATCGCTGTAGCCTGGCGCAGGCTGCGAAGCGTAAATGTGCGATGATACAGGCGTTTACTTGTTGTCAGTACTTCAGGAAAGCGCAGAAACGCGAGGTCATGCAGGGTCACAACACTGGCACAGTTTTTGGGAAGCAGGGCCGGTAAAACATTCACTGGGGAATGAAGAACGTCGATGTGCCGTTGGCGTAACTGATTTGGAAGCGTGAATTGTTCCCAAGTTACACGTGCGGTTGGCTGAGTCTCTGGCCAGGGAGCGGAAACATAGGTAATCTGTGGGTGATAGGCATGTAGCTGCTCAATGACATCCTCTCCATTGATGAAGACTGTGTAGTGGTGCTCTCCTGGCTGCCTGGCTAATTCGCGGAGCAGGTAACGTATATAGCGGCTGACACCACCATTGCGATAGTTTTGACCGAAGGATAGCAATTGAGCATTGATACCTATATGCATATCGATGACAGTCTCCTATAGCTGCATAACGTCGCTTTTTTACAGTAACAGCCAGTCGTCATTCTGGTTTCTTAATGAAATATTGGCAGTAAATGCCTTGATGCAGATAGATGAGAGTGATAGGCTCTTGCTGTGAGAGCTTTAAAGAGTTCGATGTTGGACGAAAAAACAGAGTTATAACGAACGATCAGGATAGAAAATGTTGCGTATTATGCTCTCATACTAAATATCGGCTGTTAGCTGTAACTGTAGACCCTGATCAGAGCCCTGACAGTTTTTAGTATACTCTCTAAGCGATGAGTTGTATAATAAATGGCCCTATTAGCCTGTTTCCTATATGGGAGGAAATTCTCTTCAATTGCAACTATGCTCATAAGAGAGAACGAAATATATGGCTATTTATCGCTCTCCACTTTTTCTCTGCGCAAAGCTAGCAAGGAGTAATGCTGTCTGTCTGGTGAAGGCTGAGGTCTCAGCTTCTCCGGCCAGCGCAGTGATAACAAAAGGTAAGGAATGCTGGGCAGCAAGGAGGGCAAGCGGCTGACTACTCGCGGTTGTTGGAAGCAAGGCTGGCCGTTGCCCATACGCTAGCTCACTACTTGCGCGTGCCAGTTGTACAAAGGGTACATCTGGGGTCTGTGCAGGGGTTGGAGGATAACCATAGCGCCAGCGAGTCTGAACATCGTGGAAGGCTCGCTCGTCAAGATGATGGCGTAATTGCGTATAGACCCGCTCGGGGACCTGCCCCGCGACCAGGTGAAAATCCAGGTTTGCTTGCGCATGCGTCACCACGTGCTCGCCATTATCGCTGGCGTTCGCAGAAAAAGGCAAACCTGTGAGCATAGTGAGGCTACAGGTGGGGACCAGTAGCTGCGTGTAGTGGAGTTGTAGACCCTCAAGGTCAAGGGCTAAGGCTGGTAGGCCCCAACGCTGGCGCAAGAGTTCCGAGCGATCCAACAGCTCAGCTGTTGCCTGCAACAGCTCCTCCGTGGGCAATTCGATGGCATCATAAAAGCCCTTAAGGTGGATCTGTTCGTGCTCATCCTTGATGCTTTGCAGGGCCCAGAGCAATCTCCACGCGGCGCCAGGTGCGATGCCACCATGCATGCTATGGCTGGCCGCCTGGGGCGAGGTAGTATACAGGCTGACGCCCAGGCGGCCCTTGCTACCAAGCAGAAGGAGTGGGGCGCTAGTGGCGTTGAGACCGGCCTCATAGGTACCGATGGTATCATCCCAGAGGCAGGCATTGGCCTGGAGTCGGGACTGGTTAGCACGCAGAAACGCCGGGAGAAGATCTGTCTCTGTATCCTGCTGGAAGTGGATCAGCCATTTGATGGAGAGTGGCAGATCGCCCAGGATATGCTTAACTGCCTCCAGGGCCTGCAGGTATGCAAAAATAGGAAGACTGTGCCATGGTTGGTTTCCTGATAGGGAGTAGCTGTTATAGAGTAACAGGGTCGAATGTGGGTGTGTGCAACGTTCACTATAGAAGAGTATGGGTATTTTACCTATCGGGGGATGGGACGTGGTGGAGGTCGTGAGGGGAGGCTGGGTAAAACCAAGCTGGCCCAGGCGGCCCTGGAGCTGATCCAGCCAGCCTTCTGGCCTGGAGGAAAGTGCCTCGCCGACTATCTCTGTCGGGATAAATGGATGCATGCGCTCAAAGGCCTGTAGCTGAGCGTAAAAGGTGGTATCGATCATGTACGCGGCTCCATAGACTCTATGCCTGGCCAGCAGGAGCAAAAGCGGCATATTTCCAGGACTTTTGCTCTGGTTTTGCTAGTACCGCAAGCTAAATATCTTGCATGCTCTCTATTGAAAGAGTATACTCTGGGACAGTAAACGAGACAGGCAATACACGAAAGAGAAAATCTCACCACGTGCTCTATGCGCTACATTGCGTTTTTCTTTGCATCGGTGTATTATAGCCTAAGGTTCCAGCAACCGCCTAGTGTGTTCTGTGTGTCTATTTCGTACCACATCTTTACACACTATGAGAGCTACTGATTGACGGGAGAGATGCGCGTTGTCCAAACAACTTCGGCTCGATGTCGCACAGCTAACTGATGTTGGCCGTAGACGTCCCCATAATGAAGACAATATGGCCTACGTCATTCCTAAGGATGCCCAGATGATGGCAAAGAAGGGGGCTCTCTTCATTGTGGCCGATGGGATGGGTGGGCATGCCGCAGGCGAAGTAGCAAGCGAAATTGCTGTCGACACGATCAGCAAAGTGTACTATCAAGATGATAGGGATGACGTCGCCGAATCACTCGTATATGCCATTAAGCGTGCGAATACTTCAATTCACCAGCGTGCCGCGGAAAGCGTGATGCGTAGCGGGATGGGTACTACCTGCGTCGCCGCTGTTCTACGAGGAAGCACGGCCTATGTCGCGAATGTAGGTGATAGCCGGGCCTACCTGGTGCATAAGGGGCAGGTACGCCAGGTATCGCAGGACCACTCCTGGGTTGAAGAACAGGTGCGTGCAGGTTTGCTCACGCAGGACCAGGCTCGTTCTCATGCGCAACGCAATGTGATTACGCGTTCGCTGGGTACGAATGCCGAGGTTGAGATCGATATATTTGCGGAACCCCTCGATGAAAATGACTCACTGCTCCTCTGTTCTGATGGCCTCTCGGGCATGGTCGATGATGAAGAACTACGTTCGATTGTTGATCAATATGTGCCACGTGAGAGCGTCTATCACCTTGTTGAGCGCGCCAACGAGAATGGCGGAACTGATAATATTACCGCGATTGTGATCCGTGTCCAGGAGTTGGGCTGGGAACCGCCCAATGCGCGTCGTCCAATGCGTATGACGAGCCGTGAAGTCAGTGAAGAGCCCACGAAGATTATGGGGAGCCTGGTGGGCGCCCCGGTTGGGCTGCTGGCTCCCAATGCTGACGCGTCCTATGGCAACACACCCTTGCGTGTGGCAAGTGGTCCCCTGACCTCGACGGAGGGGATGGCGTCGCCGCAAACAGTGGTCCCATTGCCATCGCCACGTAGCAAGCGGCTTCTCTTTCCCACACTTGCGCTTTTCGTGCTCTTAATTGTGGCGCTGGTTGGTGGAGGGGCCTTCTGGTTTCTGGGGCTTGGGCAACTGGGCGTCAATGTCAATGAATCGCTCACTTCTGCCGATCAACATATAACAAGCGCCAGGGCAAAGCTGACCCTCAATCCCGCAAATGCTCTCCAGGACTTGCAGATAGCACAACAGCAACTGCGAAAAGTCCAGACGGTTTCGTTGACGAGCGATCAGCGGGCCAAACTAGATAGCCTCAATAGCGACCTTGAGACCAGCACGAAGAGTGCGATCACCAATTATAATCAGCGTTATTTGATTTCAAACCTTCTGTGTGCTAACACTACCACTGTTTCTATTGCCAGCGGTGACGCGAAGGTGCAACCATCCGGGCTGGCGGTGGTACAGCACAATAACAAGAAGTTTTATTATACCGAAGGGTATGATTATCGCTCGCTCTATCTAATGGATGAGCAGCATAAGTTAGGCGATAAGCTCAAAGGCGTGGATGGGCAAATCACCTCCATCACGGGCGCTGACGGGCATCTTCTTGTGCTTACCCTGAATAGTGGAACGAGCTATAGTTTACAGGTGTTCACGCCAGATGATAGTGGAGCACTCACAACGTCAGACGCAAAAATCACTATTCCTGAGGATCAGATCAAAAAGGGCTATAAGCCGCTCCTCGTCTCGGCCTGGGATAAAGACGCGTATGTTTTGCTCACGTCAACTAACGCTGACAACACCGCGCTCATTCTAGACTATGCCCTGGATAAGGTCGTTGGTGCTACTGATGCGAATGCGGCGCCACCAGAGATGCAACTATCTTCGGCTAACATCCTGAGTATGGCAGCCTTCCCAGGCAAACAGCTCTTCCTCTTGCTTGACAATGGTACCGTGCAGAGTGTGCAGTTCAATGGGGGCAAGGGTGCAGCGGTCAACGTTGGAGTGCAACAGCCCATTTATGCTCCGCTCAATGCCAGTGCGCAGGCCTTTACAAGCAAAATGGCCGTGCCAGCTCCTGCTCCACAGATCCAGACGACGCTCTTGATCTCACGCGCGACCTCGTCTGTTCTGTCCGCCATGAAGGTAGGGGGGACGCCCCACTTATTCGTTGCGGATGGTGCCAGCCATCGTTTGCTTGATTTGAATCTGGTTTCGAGCAGTTCGCAGACGGCGCCAAAGGGACAGACAACTGGTACATCCCCCATTAAGGTCCAGCTATCGCGTCAATATGTGTCGACGAACTTACTGAGTAATGTGAAAGGTATCGCCGCCGATCCAGGGGAGAACATCCTCTACCTGGTCTCGCAGACGGGTCCGGTGGATGCTCTACGCACACAGCTCACTATTGACGCCAGCAAGGCCCCGACCGATTGCCAGCTCTGAGCGGGCCAGGAAGTTACCTCTCCTTTGACAGTTCTCGACAGCGCAAGAAACAGCAAGCCGCTGGGTGGGAGCTGCCACAGGAAAGGTAGCTTTTTTTTGTTGTTCGCAGTATTATTGTCCGTAATCTTTAGGGTATACGGTATCGTCCGATATATGGAAATAAAAGGCAATAAAAAGCAGTAAGGAGCATTGTAACGTGGCTTTTGAGGTGCATTTTCGCAGCGCCACCTGTGGCGAGTTGACCGCGAAGGATATTGACCGCGAGGTGACGCTCTCCGGTTGGGTCAATCGTCGTCGTGACCATGGTGGTCTGATCTTTCTCGATTTGCGCGACCGCTATGGCTTGACACAGGTTATTTGCGACCCCGAACGTTCGCGCGAGGCGCATCAGATTGCGTCTGAGGTGCGTTCAGAGTATGTGGTACAGGTAAAAGGACTGGTGAAGCGTCGTCTTCCTGGAACAGAGAACACACAGTTGCCCACAGGCCAGATCGAGATTGTCGCCCAGTCGATTGAGATTCTCAATCACTCGCGCACGACGCCTTTCCCGATCAATAGCGACGCAATCCAGGTCGATGAGCCTCTGCGCCTCAAGTATCGCTATCTCGACCTGCGCCGCCCCCATATGCGCGATAACATCATCCTGCGCCACCGCATCGTCAAGGAAATGCGCGACTATCTCGATGAGCGTGGCTTCCTGGAGATTGAGACGCCCATCCTGATGAAGAGTACGCCAGAGGGCGCGCGCGACTATCTGGTGCCAAGCCGCCTGTACGAGGGCGAGTTTTACGCGCTGCCCCAGTCGCCTCAGCAACTCAAGCAGCTCCTCATGGTCGCGGGACTGGATCGTTATTTCCAGATCGCGCGCTGTTTCCGCGACGAGGACCAGCGTGCCGACCGTCAGCCTGAGTTCACTCAGCTTGACGTCGAGATGGCCTTTGTCTCTGAAGAAGATGTCATGGGTCTTATCGAGGATATGCTGATTAAGCTGATCGAGAAGACGACGAAGAAGCGTATTAAGCAGCGTCCCTTCCCACACCTGAGCTTTAAAGAGGCCATGAACCGCTATGGCACGGACCACCCCGACCTGCGCTTTGATCTTCCCCTGGTGGAGATCTCAGACCTGGCGGAGGCGGGTACCTTTGGCGTCTTTAAGAGCGCACTCTCCGCGAACGGCATGGTCAAGGGCTTGAAGGTGCCTGGTGGCGCAAGCTATACGCGCAAAGAGGTCGATGAGATCACCGAGTTTGCGCGTACACTGGGGGCCAAAGGTTTGGTGCAACTGGCGATTCAGGAGGGCGGCACAATTAAGTCTCCCCTGACCAAGTTCATGGCTCCCGAAGAGGTGCAGGCCATTGTAGAGCGCCTGGAGGGCCAGCCTGGCGATCTCCTGCTCTTTGTGGCCGACAGTGCCAAGGTTGCCAATGATGTCCTCTTCCGCCTGCGTGTCAAGATGGCGGAGCGCCTGAAGCTGATCGATCCACAGGAGATGGCGCTGTGCTGGGTTGTGGACTTCCCGCTGTTCCACTACGATGAGGATCTCCAGCGCTATGATGCGGAGCACAATCCCTTCTCGGGCATGGATGAGGCGCATATTGAGCGCCTGGACTCCAATCCGCTGGACATTCGCGCCAAGCAGTATGACATCATCTGTAACGGGTTTGAGGTCGGCGGCGGTAGCGTCCGTATCAATGTGGCTGAACTCCAGCATAAGGTCTTTTCGTTGATGAAAATGAGCGACGAGCAGATCCAGGAGCAGTTCGGGCATATGCTAGAGGCCTTTGAGTATGGCGCGCCCCCTCACGGTGGCATCGCCCTGGGCGTCGACCGCCTGGTCATGCTCTTCGCTGACGAGGACAATATTCGCGAAGTAATTGCCTTCCCCAAGACGCAGAGCGCGCAAGATCTGCTGATGGGAGCGCCCGCCCCGGTCGATGACAGGCAACTTAACGAATTACATTTGCAGGTGCGCCCAGAGCCAACAAAGTAACGCTTGTTTCCCATAGGGGGACGAGGAAAACGAGCGAGAGCAAGGTAGATATATTCTACCTCGCTCTCGCTCGTTTTGTTATGCGCCTGGTATTCAACGACGCCTCTTACATGCAAGATGGAGGCAGACAGAGCTTGCCTCCATCTTGCGCCCTTTTCGCCCCTGCGAGCTACGCAGGGCGAAAGGTCTTCGGTAAATACAACAAGAGCAATCATTAACCGTAAATAGAAAAAGATATATTTTGTGAAGAAAGGTGCGCTTTTCTTATGAGGTGGAGACCTGACTTGATATTTTCGTTGCTTGTTTTGTGTCTCCTCATTATGCTTTCGGGTTGCCAATCTCCTGTTTCCCAATGGCCTTCTAGTGATGCCAAGAAACTGGCAACTATTATCCGCCTTCCATTCCAGCCACAACAGGTAGCCTGGCAACCAATCTCACTCCCCATAAACAACGATGATGGTCGATCTGTGCCGGGGCCTACAGACATGGTTGGGGTTGTTGCCATCCTCACCTTTGATTCGCAGGCTCTTGCAAAGATTGTTGAGAGTGCTACCCCCTTTGCATCAGGTCAGGATGAGATGCGTATCTTTCCTGAGTTTGTCTTTGATTGGTATCCTCAGGTATTGCGGGACCATATTGTTGCATCTGCACCTTCGTCAAATATTGTGACACTCCAGGGATATAGTGTTCCCCCCTTTCTCAAGCCTCCTGCTCCTCTAGATGAAAGGATGCGTGGAAGTTTCTTCACAAGGATTTCAGGTACCTCACAGATTTTTCTCTACTATCAACATTGGTATCATTAAGAGCGTTGGTACTTTGCTGACAAGACAGGCCTCCTTATGCAAGGAGGCCTGTCTTGTTTAGGATCTATTCCTGTATAGTTTTTGCGTAAAAGCTTCTCAGAGCTTGCTCAGATGGGCGAATGACGTTGATTGTTGTTTGTGTATTCCTCTTTCTCTTTGCCCGCTAGAATAGCGCCAGAACGCCAAAGAATACCTTTGCCCATTTAGTGACAGGTGAAGATTTAAGAGAAAAAAAAGCTGTTTCTGACTGATGGGCAAAGTGTATTTACAAGGCCGATTTGGATAGAGTTCTATAATTATTATAGGTATCTAGTTATTATAGGTAAAGGTACCATACGAAAAACCCCAGACTCAATCGTAGGTTTGACATCCGGTTGGGAGGATGGAAGGAGAGAAGTTTATGACATCGATGAATCAGGGAAATACCAATCGTATCGTGACAGCAGCTGTGAATTCGGCACCATCTGCCGCCAATGCACTACACCGTCAGGCGGCGGCCGCTCTCGGGAGCACTACCGTAGGTATTGCACCTAAATTTGTGCCCACTCTAAGTGAGGATGACGCCGTGGTTCAGGCGCGCCTGCTCAAGGCGCTGGCTGATCCGACACGTTTGCGCATTTTGAGCCTGCTAAGTCGACACGAAGGAGAAGTGTGTGTCTTTGAAATAGTAGAGAGCTTCACACTAGAGCAGCCAACAATCTCGCACCACCTGCGCATTCTGCGTGATGCGGGACTGGTCGATTGCCGTAAGAAGGGCCTGTGGGCCTACTACTATGTGCGTCGCGATGCTCTAGCACGCGCGCG
The DNA here is from genome assembly GCF_016587395.1 of Ktedonobacter sp. SOSP1-52. Classification (NCBI taxonomy): domain Bacteria; kingdom Bacillati; phylum Chloroflexota; class Ktedonobacteria; order Ktedonobacterales; family Ktedonobacteraceae; genus Ktedonobacter; species Ktedonobacter sp. SOSP1-52. Next base: position 1,660,856 of record NZ_BNJH01000002.1, on the reverse strand, counting down.
TGATGTCATTGAGGGGCTTGCGTAGTCACTTATGATGTAGGGACTGGGTTGCATGCGCACTGATACGATTCGGGCAATACGCGCTGAGCGTGTTTAGTGCGCCCTGCTCGCTTCTTACGCGTTTCTGGCTGGTCTTATTGTGAGTTCTTGTGTCTGCCGCGATCCTGTAACCTGGTTACCCGGTGTAGAGTATATGTCTGCTTATTTTATCTCTGCACCAACAGGGGAAGTGCCTATACAGAACCCTGAGCGCGTTAGTGTTAGCCACGAGAGTGGCGTTGGGTTCTGTGTAAGGATGCGGCAGCCATTTCTGAAGAGTTGAATGCTTAGAAAAACTAATTTTGAAAAAAGGCCCTCAAAGCTCTTGACAATTCTCCACGAATGCTGTAGTATACAACCCGTGATTGATCCCGTAGCTCAGTGGATAGAGCGACAGATTGCGGATCTGTAGGCCGGAGGTTCGACCCCTCTCGGGATCGCCAGATATCAGTCGGCAACGATTGGTGCTGCAAACAATTGAATAGCACATGATTGATCCCGTAGCTCAGTGGATAGAGCGACAGATTGCGGATCTGTAGGTCGGAGGTTCGACCCCTCTCGGGATCGCTAAATACAAAAGAGAGACCAGCTTATACAAGTTGGTCTCTCTTTTGTATTTAGCGATCCCGAGCAGGAGGACGCCTACAATTGCTATTGAACTGGGAGTTCAGACGCTTCAGCAATCTCGTTTTGGGCTGTGAGCGCTACGGCCTCGTCTCCTGTCTCGCGTAGCGTGCCCAGGCGGCGCATCTCGGGCCAGATGCCAGCTACGGCTAAGACAACCAGGACGGTGCCGATGCCACCGATTACCACGGAGAGAACAGGTCCTAAGAATTGGGCCGTGACTCCCGACTCAAAGCCGCCTAACTGGTTGGATGAGGCGACGAAAATGGAGTTGACCGCCGAGACCCGCCCGCGCATATGATTGGGTGTCCGAGTCAGCATAAGGGTGCTGCGAATAATGACGCTAATATTGTCCAACCCGCCCAGGCAGAAAAGCATCACGAGCGAGAGCCAGAAGGACTGTGAAACGCCGAAGACGATTGTGGCCAGGCCGAAGCCCGCGACCGCCAGGAGCAAGGTCCGCCCGGCGCGCTGAAAGGGTGGGCGATGGGCGATGAAGAGTGTTACGCAGATAGCGCCAAGCGAGGGCGCGGCCTCCAGCCACCCCAGGCCTGTAGGTCCAACCTTGAGAATGTCCTGCGCGAAAATGGGCATTAAGGTTGTCGCGCCGCCCAGGAGCACGGCGAAGAGATCAAGTGTAATCGCGGCCAGGATGATCGGGGCATGGCGTAGAAAGGCAAAGCCCTCGCCAAGGTCCTGAAGCGTGGTCTTTTTACTGCTTGTCTTCTTGATACTGGTCGGAACCAGGGTTCGTATCTGCCAGAGCAGGATGACGAAGAGGAGGCCTGTCAGGGTATTGAAGAGATAGACCTGAATGGTGCCGTGAAAGAGAGCGATGGCGAAGCCGCCTAGGGCTGGGCCGAGAACCGAGGCCAGTTGCCATGAGCTGCTGAACCAGGTCGCCGCGTTCTCAAAGCTACTTTCGGGAACCGTTTCCGAGAGAAAGGCCTCGGAGGCGGGACTGTTAAACGCGGATGCGCATCCCACAAGCAGGAGGCAGAAATAAACCATCCAGATGGGGGCTTGGGTGTAGGAGAGAGCCGCCAGGGCCAGTGAGATGAGCACCAGGGCGGCCTCTGTCACCAGAATGATACGTTTGCGGTTATACGTATCGGCGAGTTGGCCACCGGGAAGTGATAAAAATATGACTGGTAGGACCTGTACCAGGCCTACTCCGCCCAGAATAAGTGCTGAATGTGTGCGTACATAGAGTTCCCAGCCAATAGCCACGCTCAGCATGCGCTGACCTATGCTCGCGATGAGCGAACCCAGGAACAGGAGACGAAAGTCGCGAATACGGAGCGCACCATAAGGATCGATTTTCGCTGGTGGGGGAACACCATTTCCCCCTTGTATTGATTGTTTGTCTGTCACGAATACCTCGTTAGTTCTAAGAATTACTATGTATTATAGTTGACATAAAATTTATTTTATAGCCCTCTCTCAGTTACAAACACGGAAAGGGAGCTTTCCCTTCCCATGAGAGTGGGAAAATAGTCGTGTCAGCTACAAAGAGATAGGATGTCTTGCGATGCCAACTCAGTCAGATTCCTTACCACACGTGGCACACACTTCATCTACGCCGATGATGCTCCCCGCTGTCGGTGTGGATATTGGAGGAACCAACACTCGTATTGGCCTCTTTGCCTCACTTGATGCCCCCACGTTTACCCTGTTGGCGCGTTTTCCGACGCCGCAAGAGTATGCACAGCAGGTGGAGCAGATATGTGTGACCCTGCGCGAACATGGCTTACTGAAAGCTCTTGCTGGAATTGGGGTCTCGATTGGTGGGCGGCTTGCGTTGGATGGACGGATGGTCACGATTGCTCCCAACTTGCTGGACTATGTTCAGCAGCCCCTGGCCGCTGATCTGGAGGCGCGCCTGGGTTGCCCAGCTCGCTTGGCACATGATCCCGTTTGTGGGCTGCTGGGCGAGAAGCGTTTTGGTGTCCTGGCGTCGAGCGAGCGCTGTGCCTATGTAACGCTCTCCACGGGTACGGGGGCCGCCATACATCTTGAGAAGGCGGGCGTGGGAGTGACAGTCTCCATTGAGATTGGGCATCAGTTGCTGGATGGAAATGAGTTGCGCTGTCTCTGTGGACAGGTCGGATGCCTAGAGCCTTTTACTGGTGGCAGACAGCTTGAACAACGCTATGGGCGTCCCATCGAGCAATTACAGGACTCGGCCTTCTGGGAGACCTTCAGTGACAAGTTGGCTCTGGGCCTGGTGAACCTGGCCCAGCTCACCAAGGTTGAGGTTATCGCCGTGAGTGGCGCGATTGCCTTGCATAACCCATTTCTCCTCCCCCTCTTGCAGCAGAAGATAGACGCCCGCTTAAACTGGACACGCCTGGTATTGGTCCCTGCTCGCTTTAAGGAGGATGCGCCTCTGGTTGGGGCCGCGCTCCTGCTCGCTACACCCGAGGAATCGATCTTGCATTGAGGCTCCGCCTGCTGTATCACTCGTGTTGGACCACAATTTCCCTGCTAGAGAGCGCCTGGTTGGTACTATTGGGGGGTGTGGTCCTATATTTTTTCAATGAAGGTTGGGCCTTGCCGACTGGTAGTTATGGGCCTGGTACAAGGCAAAAAAACTTTTTCGGGATAGAGTCTGGGAAACCTTTTAGAGTACAATTGCAACACAGCCTTGCTAAACACTTACTGGTCGATAGCCTGTCTCTCTTAACGTGGCTTTCGTGACATGAGAGACGTGTGTTTACAGTCTCGCTCTATTCTCATTATCTTGACGTGGTTATCTCAAAAAGGAGCTAAGGATGAAGCAGCCCAAAAAATACAGTAATTATACCCCCGAACTTCGCCAGGTACTTGCCCTGGCGCGCGAAGAGGCGATTCGCCTCTGCCATCGTTCGGTGGGTAGTGCTCATCTGTTCCTGGGGTTGCTCAAGCTAAATAATCCTCTGATAGAAGCCCTCTTTGCGTCAATGCATACCAGCCCGTACCGGGTCGCCCAGACCCTGGAGTTTGTGCTTGGATTTGGTCATAAAGCGTTGATCAGCACGCCCGCGCTCAACCCATCCGCCCGTGCAACGCTCAAAAGAGCTGAAGAGGAGGCCCTATTGGAGAATGAAGAACTTGTTTCGCTAGAGCATCTGCTGCGCGCTATTTTTGTAGACCAGGACAGCACGACAATGGGGGTGTTGAATACTATGGATATTTCGGCGGACGCTGCACAGAAACAACTCAAACAACTGACGAATAAAGGCTATGATAACCTCCAGTTCGCGGTGCGTTTCCAGGCTTTCTATGATGAGACCCCTCTCCTGAATGAGTATAGTCGTGATCTGACTATGGATGCCTTGATGGAGGAGTTGGAGCCGGTAGTGGGGCGCGAGGTACAGATTGAGCGTATGCTCCAGATTCTGGCACGCCGCTCGAAGAACAATCCTATCCTCATCGGACAACCGGGTGTCGGTAAGACCGCCCTGGCCGAGGCCTTGGCGACGCGGATTATCGAGGGGCAGGTACCTGACGAGTTTCGCCAGTGCCGCGTGGTCGGATTAGATGTGGCGTCCCTGGTTGCGGGTACCAAGCTGCGCGGCGATTTTGAGCATCGCCTGCGCGGAGTCATGCTGGAGGTCGCGGCGGCAAAGAACCTGATTCTCTTTATCGATGAGGTGCATACCCTGGTGCAGAGTGCGGGTGGCGAGGGGTCGCTTGATGCCGCCAATCTCTTCAAGCCGTTGCTGGCTCGCGGTGAGTTCCGCTGTATTGGTGCGACGACAATGGAGGAATACCGCCGCCACATCGAGGCTGATCCCGCCCTGGAGCGTCGCTTCCAACCTGTGATAGTGCCCGAGGCGACTATTGATGAGACCATCGCCTGTCTGCGCACGCTGCGTCCACGCTACGAGACATTCCACGAGGTCAATATCACCAACGCCGCCATCGAGAGTGCCGCGCAACTGTCGAAGCGCTATATTCAGGGACGCTTCTTGCCCGATAAGGCCATTGACCTGGTAGACGAGGCCTGCGCGCGTGCGCGTGTGAAGCGTTCGCTGCCCCCCCAGGGGATCCAGCATCTGCGCGACCAATTGGCAAGCACAACACGTGAGAAAAATTATGCCATCTCGCAGCAGGACTTTCACAAGGGGCTGGTCTTGCTCAAGCGGGAACAGGAGTTGCGGGGCGAGCTCTGGCTAGCTGAGCAGAGCTGGATGGCTGATGGCGAGGCCTACCCTACGATTGACGAAGAGGCTATTGCGCATATTGTGTCCAGTTGGACGGGCATTCCCGTCACACGCCTGACGACCTCCGAACGCCGCATGCTGCTCTCGCTGGAGAATGAATTGCATAAGCGTGTGGTAGGGCAGCACGAAGCTGTACAGGCCGTCGCACGTGCCGTACGCCGCGCCCGCTCCTCGATGCATGATGGACGGCGCCCAATTGGTTCCTTCCTGTTTGTGGGACCAACCGGCGTAGGGAAGACAGAGCTGGCGCGTGCCCTGGCGGAGACCATTTTCACGGATAGCAAGGCACTCATACGTTTTGATATGTCCGAATTTATGGAGAGCCACCACGCCTCGCGCTTGATTGGTACTCCTGTCGGCTATGCTGGCTCTGACCAGCCTGGACAGCTTGTGGAGGCCGTGCGTCGCCAGCCGTATAGCGTGGTACTCTTCGATGAGATCGAGAAGGCGCACCCCAAGGTATTTGATCTGCTCTTGCAGATTCTGGATGATGGTGTGTTGACGGATGCGCATGGACAGAGCGTCTCCTTCAGAGATACGATTATTATTCTGACCTCGAACGCAGGAGCTGAGCAGCTCTCGACCGGTTCGATGGCCTTTACTCCACGGCAGAAGAATGCCCAGGTACGACAGCAGGAGGATACGGAGCGTATTCGCCAGCGCGTCTTGCCGGCCTTGAAGGGGATGTTCCGTCCTGAACTGCTCAATCGATTTGATGATATCATCGTCTTCCATTCGTTGACGCGTGAGCACCTGAACCAGATCGTAGATATGATGATCCATCAGACCCAGAGCCGTCTGAATGAGCGCTTTACCGCCCTGCCAGTGACCTTGACGGTAACCCCTCAGGCACGTCATTTCCTGGTGCAGCATGGCTATGATGTCTCCTATGGTGCGCGCCAGTTGCGTCGCACGATCCAGTCTCTGCTGAATGATTTGCTCGCTGAGGCCATTCTGCGTGGCGCAATAGAGGAGGGCGACCAGGTGACCGTGGATAGTGATAGCGAGAACGGCACACTGGTAATCGAGCAAGAGTCAGCCGTAGCGGCCCTCGCTACGGTCGAGGCAAGTTCCGTCGTGGCCAAAATACACGCCGCATAAGAAGTGCGCACATCTCTACCGGGAGCAAGCCAGTGTCGGTTGCTCCCTTTCTTTTATTTAACCTTTTATGTAACTTAAAAAGAGAGATTGCGCGTTTATACGCATTAAATTAACTATATATGATATATGCATTAAGTTTGACTTGCGAATATTTTGCTGTTATGATACTACCATATTTCAACATTGAGCCGCGATATGGGGGGATATACGGTGAGCGAGGTACAAACCTGGCGTGAGTTCCTCGGGAGGATTATTCATGATCCTCAAGAGAAGCAGCGCATCGCTAGTCTACTTAACATCAGTCCCGTGACGCTTACACGCTGGGCCAGTGGCGAATCAACTCCTCGAACACAGAATTTACGCCAGTTGCTCCAGACTTTGCCAGAACATCGCGCCAGGTTTGTGGAGTTGTTACCTGAGGAAGTGGGCAAGCCCTTTAGAGATCCCGATTTGCTAGAGGAGAGCACGGAGAATCCTGAGATTCCTGCGCTTTTTTACTCGCGCATCGTTAATGCCCATTGTGACCTGCCGGCTATTCTGCGCTTCAATGCGATCTGCGACCTCGTGTTACAGCAGGCGCTCAAGCATCTCGACCCACACCGGGTCGGCCTGGAATTGACGGTTATCACATGTATGCCACCGGGTGAGGGGGGCAAGGTGCGCAGCGTGCGTGAAATCATTGGGCGCGGTACACCACCCTGGGATCGCGAGCTGGAGCATCATACGGCCTTTCTCGGTGCGGAGTCCCTGGCGGGCTATGTTATCAATATGGGGCGCGCGCGCGTGGTGGCGGAGCGTTCTGAGGGCTTCCAGTTTTTCCCCATTGTCTGGGGAGAGCACGAGCAAAGCGCTATGGCCTGCCCTATTCTCCTGGGCGATACCATCGCCGGGTGCCTCCTTGGTTTAAGTACGCGCCCGAAATTCTTCCTTCCTGAGCCACGCCAGGCGCTTTTGGCGGCCTACACTGAGCTGATAAATATTGCCTTTCAGCCGGGAGCCTATTATCCGCTACAGCAGGTAGAGTTGTGTCAAATGCCGCCCTATCCCTTGCAGCAAAGTTATCTCACTCATTTTCGTAGCTGGGTATCACAGCTGATGATGCGTGAGCGCCTACGCGTGAACGAGGCTGAGCAGCTGGTCTGGCAGCAGATCGAGCAGAAGTTGTTGCAACTTCAGATGGTCCAACGCTACTAAAGGACGCGTCTACATATGGACCATTATACGTAGATGCGTCTTTTAGTAGCGTTGGTTGGCTTGACCCTGGCTTCCCTGATATCTATAATTCAAGCAGTTTCCTTTTTGGCAGAGGAAATAATGGGATTGGTGTAGCTTCGCGAGCATCGCACTCACGTGGTGAGCGATTTTGTGATGCTCGATAGATGAGAGTATGCTTGCCAATGTATAGCAGAGGATAGCATTATATGCGACGAAAGTTTGTATGGCACTGGCAGCTCTCACTGCTCCTGGTTATTGCTCTTCTAGGTCTAGGGGCACGCCTGTATGGTCTCAACTGGGATATGGGAGAGAATTTTCATCCAGATGAGCGGGAAATCTTATTTCGCGTGGCTGCTTTGGGTTGGCCAGCCAGCATGGCTCAATTCCTAGACCCAGATCACTCACCTCTTAATCCACATTTTTTTGCCTATGGTTCGCTGCCCCTCTACCTGCTGGCTGGTACCTGGTCTCTGCTTTCGCGCCTCTTTGCCTGGCCTCTGTCTTATGCCGCACTCTCCCTGGTGGGAAGAGCGGTCTCGGCACTCTTTGATACAGGCTCGCTCCTGTTGACAGCCTGGCTGGCGCGCCTCTTGACGCAGGAGCGTGGCTTTAGTTATCGTGCAAGCTGGAGTGTGGCTCTGCTGGCGGCGGGCCTGGTCGCGTTTACGCCCCTACAGTTGCAGCTCTCGCATTTCTATACTGTAGATACACTCTTGCTCTTTTTTGTGCTCTTGACGCTTGTGGGATGTGTCAAATATGTCTTGACGCGCCATGACATCTTCTGGCTTAGCTGGACTGGTATTAGCTTTGGCCTGGCCCTGGCGACCAAGTTTAGCGCGGCTCCGCTGGGTTTACCTATAGTCATTGCTGTGCTGTTGCGCTACCTGCGTAAGCGTGATATTGCGGAGGCGCTGGTTGGTTTCCTGTTCCCGCTCTTGCTGGCGGTGGTGGCCTTTTTTGTGACACAGCCATATGCCTGGCTGGATATGCATAACTATATTGCGCAGGTGACGGAGCAGGGCACGATGGCGCGGGGCGGCCTCGATTACCCCTATGTCCGACAATTCGCGGGGACGCTGCCCTATCTCTACCAGGGCTATAACCTGCTCTTCTGGGGTGTGGGCTTGACGCTAGGTCTGGCTGCTATCTGTGGCTTCTGCTGGGGAATATGGGCGACCTGGCGGGGTACCCTGGCCTCAACCTGGTGGGTTGTTTTCGCCTGGATGGTGACGTATAGCCTCATCACCGGGAGTTTCTACGTCAAGTTTATGCGTTATCTCTTGCCAATCTATCCCCTATGTGCACTCCTGGCTGCGACCGTCCTGGTCGCGCTGGTAACAGCGGGCTGGTCCGCGCCACCTGTCGAGGCTCCTGCTGGCTTCTGGAGGCACCTACGAGGTGGCTATGGCCCTCGTTTGGTGACAGGAGCCCTACTGGTGCTGGTAGTGGGAGGAACGCTCTTTCAGGGCCTGGCACTCTTGCAGGTCTATAGCCAGCCCAATACGCGTATTCAGGCTTCGCGCTGGCTGTACGCGCACCTGGCGCGTGGCAGTATCCTGACATACGAGCAATGGGATGATGCCTTGCCCGTGGCTATCGATGGCCACGATCCCTCCTATTTTGCCCAGGCAAGCTACGCGGATGCGCAGGGGAATATGACCACGGGTCTGGGTCTCTATGATGATGACACGCTGGCAAAGGCGCGGGTCCTGGCCCGACTCTTGCCCACCCTCGATGCGATTACTATGGCCTCTGATCGTCTGGATAAATCGATTCCTCGGATGCCTGAGCGCTATCCCTTAACTATCCGCTACTACCAACTCTTGTTCCAGGGACAGCTTGGCTTTCGGCTGGCGGCGCAGTTTGAGGTGCATCCACACCTGTTAAGTATTACCCTTGATGATAGTATGGCAGATGAGAGCTATTCGGTCTTTGATCATCCTATGGTGCGCATCTTTGTGCGTCAGCAGCCATACCCCTATACATCCGAGCAGGTGTATCAAAAGTTAATTAGCGGCCTTTCACTGCCAGAGAAGTAAGGTAAAGTGTGTCTGGTGGTGGGCTGGCTTTGCCAGCCCACCACCAGACACACTTTACCCAGAGGGGCGTTTGTGCGCAGAGGCAGGCCCAATGGTCATGACTGTAGAGCTTGATGATATGAAGGAACGGCAGGATGTGCCGTTTATATATTTAGTAGAGTCCTCTATTCAGGTTGAGAAGCTATGCTGGAATTATTACAGATGTGGGCGCTGATTGAGGTTATCGGTCTGATCGGTTTCCCACTCGCTTTGATGGTCTTTCATAATTTGCCCGACCGGGGCTGGGCATTTAGTAAGTCGCTGGGAGCGATTGTCTTTGTATTTTGTGCCTGGTGTCCGCTGATGTGGCTGCGTTTTTTGCCCTATACCCGGCTCTTTCTGGTGGGTGTGCTGTGTATCCTCGCAGCGCTGGCGCTATTTGGTTGGAGGAAGACATATCACGAGGTTGGCAAGGTCCTGCGTGTGAACCTGGGATATGTGATTGCGACCGAGATTATTTTTCTGGGAATGATGTGCCTGCTGGGGTGGGTACGCTCCTTTGGTCCTGAGATTCGGGGCTGGGAGATGTTTATGGATGAAGGTTTCCTGGCATCTATTTTGCGCAGCGAGCATCTGCCGCCAGCTGATATGTGGTATGCTGGCTCGCCCATCAACTACTACTATTACGCGCACTTTTTTATCGCGACGCTGGCGAAACTGCTCAATCAACCCTCCTATGTTGCTTTTAATACGGGTATCTGCCTGCTCTTTGGCTTAACCGGCCTCAATTTCTTTGGAGTGACCTGCAATATCGTGGCCTGGGCGCGTTACCTACGCAGCAAGGTGCATGCAGGAGGGACTGTCTCACAGGAGCATCCCTCGATGGTGTATCCGCCGCTGGCGGGCGGCATTGTCTTTGGCCTGCTCACGATAGTAATGGCCCTCCTCATGGGCAACCTGGCCGCGACACAGTTATGGTGGCAGAACCATGGCATGGTAACGACCACGTTTGACCAGGCCTACACCTTCTGGGTTGGCCCCTCGCGGATCATCAACAAGACGATCAATGAGTTTCCCGCCTTTAGCTTTCTCCTGTCCTGCTTCCATGCGCATGTGCTGGCCTTTGCCTTTACCGTGCTGGGGATTGGCGCCGTTTTCAATCTCTTTTTAGAGCCTACAGGGCGCGGCTTAAACGTCTTTGGCGAGGACTGGCGACTGGTACTGACCCTTGTTTGCACCGCCTTGATCCTGGGTGGGCTCTTCTTGATGAATGGGTGGGATTATCCAACCTATGTGGGACTTTGTCTGGCTTGTATCGCGCTTCAACAATGGCTTACCTACCAGCGGAACTTTTCGTGGGTGTTGGTCGTCGATATCGTTGTGGCCTGTGTCTCGCTTGTTGTGTTGACATTCCTGCTGTATCTGCCCTTTTTTATCACGTTTGTCTCGCCAGCGCAGGGCGTGGGGCTGGTGAAGCCGGAAGATCGCTCTGCGCTCGGTAGCGAGTGGCTTATTTACGGTATTTTCGCCTTTGTGGTACTCTCGTTTCTCTTTGCCAGCGCGTTAAAGCGCCCACTGCTGGACCTGGCGGAGCTGTATCCACAGGAGACGCCCTCCTGGTTGACGCTGAGCAATTCACGCCTTGCCTGGTGGCTCGTGGCCTTTGTCCTGGTAGCCGGCCTGCTGGTGCTGGTGCTGATGCCTAAGAGCGCCACACTACTGGTGGCGGCGGGTATTGCGCTGGCGGCGTTTCTGCTCGCGCTCTATCACCTGGGAGACCGCGCCCATGCCTACCCGCTTTTGTTGGGGGCCTTAGCCTTTCTGCTCATCGCGGGCTGTGAAGTCTTCTTCCTGCGTGATGTCTTTGCAGACCAGGACCCGCGCATGAACACAGTCTTTAAATTCTATTTTCAAGCTTGGGCGTTGCTCTCAATTGCCTCGGGTGCTGGCTTATACTTTCTCTGGCAGAGTTTTCGCCCTGTGAAAGTTGGCGCACTTGTGGCATACTGGTGGCAAATGGCTGGAGTCGGGGGCTGGTATGCGTTATTGCTGCTCTTCCTATTGTCTGGCATGCTCTATCCTTTGCAGGCCCCCTATGCGCGTTATGGACCAGGAAAATTTCCCTTGCCGAGTGGTATGTTGGCCTCAACGGGAAGCTTAAATGGGCTTGATTACTTACAAAGCGATCCAACGTATCCAGGCGACTATGATGCCATTCTCTGGCTCAACACGCATGTGCAGGGGAACCCTGGTATCGTGGAGGCGGTTGGCGGCGATTATTCCGAATATGGGCGCGTCTCCATCTTTACCGGCCTGTCGAGTCCGATCAACTGGCCAGGGCATGAACTGCAATGGCGTGCGACAATGTTGCATACAGCGCAGAATTCGGAGGATTTCAACCAGCGGCAAACAGCGGTTGACTTAATCTACCAGGATCCTGATAAGAAGATAGTCCTGCAAAATATGGCGCGTTACAACATCCAGTATCTATACGTTGGGCCTTTAGAGTATCGAAAGTACCAGGCGGCTGATCTTCATCGTTTTGCCGCTTTTATGCAAATTGTCTATAATGCGAATGGTGTGACCATTTACAAAGTCAACGTGTAATCACGGGTTGAAATAGATTAAACATACTTGAGCGACTGCTTATGTTAAGCCGTGCAAGGAGGAAGAGTCTTTGAAGCGACCAGATACTGACACTCGTCGAGATGAGCCTATCCCTCAGCAGACGATCCCAGATGAGCAAACACAGCTGGGACAGCCAGAGGAGGCTCTGAGTGAGGGGAGGGCCAAAACGCAGCCTGAAGCTGTGAGCACTGCATTGCCCCTGGAACCGTCCGATGTAGAAGTACCAGGGGCGGATGAAGAGCGTGCCGCAAGCGCGCTGGTGCAAGAGGATGCGTCTGTAGCGACGTATGTTGTGCGCAAAGAGGAGGAGCAGCCCTCATTTGAGACAGAGGCCTATGCAGAGAAATTACAGCCGTCTGGCCAGGGCTTTACCTTCAAACTCCCCTCGCGCGAACAGGTAATCGCCTGGGCGCCTTTTCTCGGCCTGGTCTTGCTGGGCGCTATCCTGCGTTTCTGGAACCTGGGCGATAAGCCTCTGCATCACGACGAAAGCTTGCACGCTTATTACTCGCTGATGTTGATGCACAACATGGAAAACTGGCTGAGTTGCTTTAGCCCCACCAGCAGTTGTTACCACTATGATCCGCTGCTGCATGGCCCCTTCCAGTTCCATGCCATTGCCCTGGTGTACAAAATATGCCAGTTACTGGGCTTTTCGGACAATGGCGTAAATACCACAACGGTACGCATCGCCGCCGCGACCCTGGGGACGGTGATCGTTGGTTTACCTTTCTTTATTCGCGATTATCTGGGAAAATATGGGGCGTTGCTGGCCTCTTTCTTGCTGGCGATCTCGCCTAGTCTGGTGTATTTCTCGCGTTTCGCGCGCGAAGATATCTACATGGCCTGTTTTACCCTGCTCCTGGTGGTCTCAATGGCGCGCTACTGCCGTGATCGCTCGCTGAAATGGTTGATTACTGGTTCGGTTGCCTTTGCGCTCTCTTACGCGACCAAGGAGGCGACCTTCCTCACAGTTGCGATCCTGGGTAGTTTCTTTGTGGGCCTAGTCGTCTGGGATATCGCCGTGCGTTTCCCATTTGCGCAGGACATACCCGAGGGTGCGCCAAAGGCAGCAAAATTCCTGCCCCGAACGTGGGCGCCCCTGGCGTTGCTGATTCTGGCCGTTGTGGTTGCGCCGGTGGCTCTGGCCTTCTTCCATTACATGCACGCTGTCTCGCTCTATATCAATGATCCCAAGACGCAGCCACTGGCGAATAATTTTGTGGCCAATCTAAAAAACATCACTGTTGCGATTGTGCCCTGGTTGGGCATCGCGCTGGGCATTTATGTGCTTGTCATTCTGATGCTGGAATACTTCGAGAAACTGCCTGTCTACGACGGGCGTCGTCGGGGCGTGGCGAAGTCTGTTGATCCTGTGCGCCAGCCCTTGCTTGACGTGGTTACGACGATGCCCTGGATGCACTGGGTCTTTGCTATCTTGTGTGGCTGGGCGGTCTTCTTGATCCTGTTTACGGTCCTCTTTACCAATATCCGTGGCGGCATTGGGGATGGCATCTGGCAGGGCTTGTATTACTGGTTGCAGCAGCAGCAGGTGGCTCGTGGCGAGCAGCCCTGGTACTACTACTTTATGCTGATCCCGCTGTATGAGCAGATCGGCCTGGTCTTTGGTCTCGTGGGCGTGGTACGCTGCCTCCGGCGCCCATCGCGCTTCCGCCTCTTCCTGGTGTACTGGTTTGTGGGTAGCGTCTTCATCTATTCCTGGGCGGGCGAGAAGATGCCCTGGCTGATGATCCATATGACTATGCCGATGATGCTACTAGCCGCGCTCGGCTTGCAGCCAGCGGTGGTGACGGTTGTAGACTGGGCGCGCCAGCGCTTGAACGCGCGGGCAAGCACTCCCGTGGGTGTACCGGTGACTTCTCGCCCTCTGTCTTCGGGACGGGCCTTTGGCTCTATTGCAGTCCTCGTGCTCGCGCTACTGCTGCTCGTGCCAACGCTCCAGAATATGTTCCAGGTCACATATGTGCATGCCGCCGATGGTCCGCACGAAATGATGGTGTATGTGCAGACGACCTTTGACGTCAATAAAGTGATGGCGAAGGTTGACGCTGTGGATAACAAGCTGTATCACGGAGAGAAGAAACTGCCGGTTAGCGTGGTGAGCGATGCGACCTGGCCCTTCGCCTGGTACCTGCGCGATTATCACCAGACAACCTTCTTGAACATCGATTCGCAGAATGTCTGCCCTCCGCTCTCAACCAACGCGCCGGTGGTGATTGTCGGTGGTGATTGCCTGGCGACCTATAAAGCGCTCTACAAGAACCAGTACGTGGTCTCGACCTATCATATGCGTACCTGGTGGGACGAGGGATATAAGCCGCCTCCTTGTGTGCCAACAAATACGAATAACTGCGCCGGTCAGCCAACCTGGGGAGGCGTTGGTCCCCTGCTCTGGCTCAGCTATGGCGATATGCCGCCAGCACATGCGCAGTTTAACCTGGGGAGCGCGGCCTCCCATGTCTGGAACTGGTGGTGGTACCGCCAGGCGATTGGTAGCACCGATGGCTCATATGACATGGCGGTCCTGGTCCGCAAGGACCTGGCTTCTTAAGTAAGATCGCGCTCCTTCTCGTTGCTACGCGGCTCTTCGGGGAAAAGGGGTATGGTGATAGGCTGGCGGAGCCAGCCTATCACCATACCCCTTTTCCTGTGGGAAGGACTGCGCGTGGCTCACATGCTTCTGCCCCATGGCCAACAGTTACATAGGATTTTGACAAAGTACTAGAGAGTGAGTGGCTTAAGGAGTTGATATTGCTTGGCAGTAACGATGGCCTGCTCTAAGATAAAGCTAATGACCGGAAGTAGGCGTGGGTGTGGCATCTCCTGGAAGAGAAGGGTAACCGCCATAGAGAAGGGAATTTTGCTTTTGCTCAATCCGCCCTGCCCTTTAGCTGCTGGTAGAAGGGCGCCATGGCTCATAAAGTAGCAGGACCAGTAGCTGAGATGATTGTAGTGAAGTGCCTGGGCCTGTTGGGGCGGGAAAAAGGCATCAATGCTCTGAGGCATGAGGCCGCGTCGTTCGAGGAAGATCCGTTCTATGGCCTCTGCCATTTGGGGATTGACGACGATCTCTTGCGAGAGGAAGGGGTTTTGAAAGACCATCATGCGCAGTTCCAGGTAGAGTTGTCCTGTCGTCGTGCGGTGATGACCAACCCAGAATTGAGTGACCTGAATATGGAAGTAGTGGATGAGCGCCTCCCCCAACCATTGCAGGAGCTCATCAAAGTGCGTGACCTCGGCTGCGACCAGCGGGAGGCGAGTGAGTATGGCTCGCTGATACTGGTGCAGGCGTATCCCATCATGCCTGTAGGCGAAACTCTCTGGATTGTTCACAAAACCCTCCGCACATGCATCTATTTCTTGTATAAATACTTTTGAGGCGTGATCGCTAATTTATTGCTTATAACTATATACGGAAATAGGGCAACTGTGTCAATATTATAAAGTCGCATTTCGCAATATTAACGATTATTTAATATTGTAGTGTCACGCTTCAAACCGTTTTTATGGGATTGAGTAGCGTGGTAGGTGTAGTCTATGCCTGTTCTGCATGTAAGAAGAGCGTTGATGAAAAGGAAGCAAACAGGAATGTATGAGAAAACTGTAATGGATAGGGAGAGGTGGTAGCAGAGAGTCTGTTCACAGGCTCTCTGCTTGAAACTAGCTTAGGCGCGTACCAATTCGGCGAGGCGTTGCATCCCGGCCTCAATCTCTTGAGGCGTGAGGGCGCAGAAGGGGAGCCGCACAAAGCGGTCACCTGTGTGTGCCTGGTTGACCTGGGCGTTCAGGTGGTCCGCGAAGAAGCCGTTCCCATCAGTGAGCAAGAGCTCTTGCTCTTTGGCACGCTGGAGCAAGTGCTGGTAGTTACTCTCCTGGGGCAGGGTGATGCTGACAAAGAAACCACCCTCGGGCTCGGCAAAGTCAATACCCGGCAGGTAGGTCTTGATGGCGGAGATCATCGCCTGCAAACGTGGGGCATAGAGTTGCTTCAGATTCTCCAGGTTGCGCTCAAAGTGACCGCGCTCGTGAAACTCCAGTACAGCGGCTTGCGTGGGAAGCACCGGGGCGAGCGTCGTGTCCTCAGCCAGCGCGATGAGTGGCTTGACGATATCGCGTGGGCCGATGAGATAGCCGACACGGATTCCGGGACTAATGAGCTTGCTGTATGAGCTGACAGTAATGGTTCGTTCGGGGTTGAGTTCGCGCAGTAGCGGCAGCGTTTCGCCACTGTAGCGCAGCGTGCGGTAAGGCACATCCTCAACCAGGTAGAAACCATGCTTCTCCGCCAGTTGCGCCAGGGCCTGGCGTTTCTCGCGGGAGGTCGTCACACCAGCGGGATTCTGGAAATCGGGCACGATATACATAAAGCGAGGCGTATAGCGAGCCAGGGCTTCTTCCAGGGCCGTAATATCGACGCCATCGAGCGCGAGCGGAATACCGATCACTTTGGCGCCACGACGGCGAAAGGTCTTGATAGCCCTATCATAGCTGGGCTGCTCGGTAAAGACGACTTCTCCGGGCTGGACCAGTTGAGCGGTAAGCATATCTTGCAGGTGTAGCGAGCCATTGCCAATGAGTACCTGGTCGATGTCTACCTGATACTGTTCCGCGAGCAATTGTTTGAGGGGCACATAGCCACCGTTATGCCCATACTGGAGCACAGTTTTTCCGTCTGGACCCGCGAGAACCGCTTGCAGGCACTCGCTAAAGAGGGTCGTTGGCAAGGCCTCGAGCGCGGGCACGCCGCGTGTAAATGAAATATTGTTACTGATGGACGAAGTGGTCTTCTGCATGCTTTCACAAACTCCTTTGCATGTTTCAGGTAGAACTACGTATGTCGCAGCACAATTTTCCCTTGCACCTGGCCTGAGGCGAGCAATGCATGAGCCTGGGCTGCCTGTTCAATAGGGAGGACACGCGCAATCAATGGGGTAAATGCCTTGTCCGCAATGAGCTGGAGAATATTCTGCTCGTCGCGTGGCGCGGCACGTAGCTGTCCGCCGCCGATGACCGTTAAGCGCTTGAGGCGCCAGGTCTGTGTGTCGACGGTGCTCTCCTTGCCTCCCAGGTTGCCGATCAAGACGATACGCCCATTAGGTGCGCATGCTGTAATGCTCTGCTGTAATGTTGATCCGACCAGTTCTATAACGAGCTGGACCCCGCCGAGTTTTTGTAGCTCCGCGCCTACGTCCTGCTGCTGATGGTTGATGATCAGGTTTGCGCCAAGCTTGCGCAGTTCCTCTGCCCGTTCCGTCGAACTGGCGGTGGTGGCGACCCAGGCTCCCTGCTGTTTGGCGAGCTGAATCGCCGCGGTGCCAACACCGCTGGAGCCTGCCCAGATAAGGACCCGCTCATCGGCTTGAAGCTTTCCCAGGTCGAAGAGGCTGCCCCAGGCGGTTGAGGCGGCAAGGCCAGCGGCGGCGGCCTCTTCGAATCTCACCCCTGCTGGCAGGCGAGCCAGGTGGTCGGCGGGAACCGCGATCTTAGAGGCGTATCCACCGCCTCCCGTGGCCTCGGCGGCGCGAGTGGTCAATACATGCTCTCCTGCATGGAAGCCATGGGCATCCGCGAGCACGATCCCTGCGGCTTCCAGCCCGGGAGTAAAGGGCAGGTGTGGGACAGGTCGATTGCCATCACGTTGAAAGAGATCCAGGCGGTTAACCGTCGTAGCTTTGACCTCGATCAGTACCTGGTCGGCTGCTGGTGTTGGATCCTCTACTTCCTGGAATTCAAGAACTTCTGGCCCACCATAGCGAGCGAAGCGTACTGCCTTCATCCTTGTTGTTTGCCTTTCTAGCACACGAGGCTGCAACAGAGTTCTCCATTGAAATGTTGGCTTTACATATGTGCGGGAGTATTTGCAGATATTGTACCGCACTTTTCCCGCGGATGCCGAATAAGACTATGCCTATTTACTCTTGCTTTTAGAACAAATGTTTTATATAATAGAGAGGCCGACGTGAGAATAGTAAGGTAGACATGGTTTGTAGCAGTTTTATGAGCTGTTGCTCATTGGTTGGTTAGGGATCATCACATATGCAACTAGTAACATCACTTTCCCTCATTTCTATCCTGGTGCAGGACCAGGATGCCGCGCTTGAGTTCTATACCGATATTATGGGGCTAGAGAAGTGCCTGGATATTACCTATGCTCCAGGTCTACGCCTGGTGACTGTGGCCCCCAGGAGGCAGCGAAAGCCGCAACTGGCGCTGGCGAAGCCGGGTATTTATCATGATGAAGCCTGGATGCAGGATGTGTTGAGGCGCATGGATCCGCGCAATCCCTGGATGTTTGCCACAAACAATTGCGGTGAAACCTATGAAAAGTTGATTGCCCGAGGTGTGCATTTTCTTCAGGCTCCTACCAGGCAACTTTATGGAATCGAGGCACGTTTTACTGATCCTGATGAGAATATGTTTGCACTATTAGAGCCTTTTCCCGAGGCACGCTCACTCTGCCTGGCTCGCTGCATTGGGACAGCCGCCTGACTTCTCGCGCCTGCGGCGCAGAAAGTTGTAGGGTCCATGCTCGCATGGACTGCGAGCGCAGCGATCTCCCTAGCGGATAGGTATCGGCCTGCGGGCCTCGGAGTCCATGCGAGCATGGACCCTACAGTATGTCTCCTGAGTCTGGCATAGAATCCTGGCGGGTAACGAAGCCAATGGAGACTACCAGCGCCCGGTAGTACTCATGGGGGGCCTATCTTTCGTGTGTTACTTTGGTCGAGGATTGACCGTCTTGCATTCGTGAACAGAACATCCTGTGCAACGATTCTATGCAAGATTTTTGGAGATACGTATGTCGTTAAGTAACCTGGAAGAAGTCTCTGTAGAGTCGGTTCTCCTTGAGGAGCCAGCTGCATCTGTAGTGCCTGCCACCCCTGCCGACGTTCCTACACGTTCCTACCATCCCTATTCCTGGAGCGTTGCGAATCGCGTGTTGGATGTCGTCGATACCTTAACTGGCGGTCGCGCTGGCATGCTCCAACGTTTGAGCAGTTACGTTGTGATTGGTGGTGTCGCGGCAGTTGTCAATCTGATCGTGTATTCTATTGTTTATCACTTTGTTCCAGTGCCAGGACCGGATGCGGTGCATCTGGTGGTTGCTTTCCTCTGTGCGACTGAAATTTCTATCATGGCCAACTTTATACCTAATGACTACTTTACCTTCCGGCATGTCGCGGGAGCTCGCCAACGTTCGTGGCTCCAGCGCTGCCTGCGCTTCCAGCTGACGTGTATTAGTGGCAGCGCGCTGACCGCCTTGATTCAGTTTAGTCTCGTTTACCTGGTGCATGTCTGGCCGCTGTTTGCTCAGGCCTCTGCGCTGATCATTGTGCTGTTCTACAACTTTACTGTTCATCATCTGTTTACCTATCGGCATGTGAAGACTGAGAAAACGCTCTAATCGTTAGTCTGTAAACAGAAGAACCAAGTTACGCGAAAGACAAACTCTCTCCTGGGGCGGAGGATATGTGGCTGGCAGGAATATGCTCATTGAAGCTATGTGACAGAAGAAAAAGATAAGCAAGCGAGAGGCTGCCCACATCATTGTGGACAGCCTCTCGCTTGTTCTACTTTACTGGGAGGCAGGGCTTTCTATCAGGCCCAGCGAATCAGGCCCATCTCGTACTTGCCTTTGAGCAGGGGATGGGTGGGGACGACGCGGACGTTATAGGCGATACTCCCGCTATCCTCCGGTTGCAAGTGTGCTTCGAAGCGATAGGCTCCGTCTTGTTCGCGCTTGCTATACTCCATGGGAATGGTGTGCTGGGGGATGGCCAGTTCGTCTCTTGTCTCGCCATAAACCAGCTCAACGCTGATATCCTCGGGGGCCAGGTTATTGAGGCGTACCCAGGCCTTGACGGTAATGCCTTCACCCAGGCTGAGCTGTCCCTCGCGCTGGCCCTGGACATAGAGCTGGACGCCATCCCAGTACTTCTGAACGCGCTCCTTCCAGGTTGCCAGGGCGCGTACCTCTTCATACGAGTTCTCGCCGACCTGGACGCTCTGTTCTATTTCTGGAACATAGTAGCGCTGGGTATATTCCTTCACCATACGGCGCATGCTATATTGGGGTGTGCAGGTACGAATAGCCTCTTTCATGGTACCTACCCAGCGGTGAGGCACGCCAGACTCGCCACGTTCGAAGAAGGAGGGAACTACTTCCTCTTCCAGCAGGCGATAGAGGGCAATACTATCGGCCTCCGCCTGAATCTCCTGGTCATGGTATTCGCGTTCCTCGCCAATAGCCCAGCCATTCTCACCATTAAAGCCCTCGGCCCACCAGCCATCGAGGATACTACAGTTGGGCTGTCCATTGAGGGCGGCCTTCTGACCACTGGTGCCGCTGGCCTCGTAGGGGCGAATGGGCGTGTTCAGCCAGAGATCAGTGCCTGACACCAGGTAGCGCGCCATATCGATATCGTAGTTCTCCAGGAAGACGATCTTGCCCTTGAACTCTGGACTGCGAGAGGCGCGATAGATCTGCTCAATCAGCGCCTTGCCTGGATCGTCCGCGGGATGGGCTTTGCCTGCGAAGACAATCTGCACCGGGCGCTCAGGATTATTGAGCAAGCGCTTGAGGCGTTCGAGATCGCGGAAGAGGAGCGCCGCGCGCTTATAGGTAGCGAAGCGGCGCGCAAAGCCAATGATAAAGGCGTTGGGGTCCAGGAACTGCTCGAACTCGTCAATCTGGAGTGAGCCTTCGCCCAGGCGTAGATGCTGTTGCTTCAGGCGCTCACGCGCGTAATTGATTAGCAGCTCCTTGCGTGTAGCGTGAACCTTCCAGAGCTCATCATCGGGGAGCATATCGATGCGCTTGTCCCAGAACGCAGGATCATCGACGTAGCGTCCCCAATCGGGATCGAGGTAGCGTCGGAAGAGCGCGTTGATCTCGGGCGCGATCCAGGAGAAGGTGTGGACGCCGTTGGTGATATAGTCGATGGGTACCTCGTCCACGTCCAGCCCAGGCCAGAGGAATTGCCACATCTTGCGTGAGACCGCGCCATGCAGTTTACTGACGCCATTATGCTGTCCCGTAAGCTTGAGGGCTAGCACCGTCATACCATAGGTCGAGCCCCAGCCGTGATCCTCGCGGGCGACCTCCATAAACTGGTCGCGATTGAGCTTGAGCAGGCTCCAGTAGGAGCTGAAGTACTTATCGACCAGGTCATAGTTAAAGGTATCATTGCCAGCCGGCACTGGTGTATGCGTGGTAAAGAGCGAGTTTGCGGTAACGACCTCGCGCGCCTCATGAAATGTCAGCCCCTGCGCTACCAGTTCACGACAGCGCTCCAGGCTGAGGAAGGCAGCATGGCCTTCGTTGAGGTGCCAGGCCGCGGGCGAGATGCCCAGGGCGCGGAGGGCGCGTACGCCGCCAATACCCAGCACGATCTCCTGCGAGATGCGCATCTCACGATCACCTGCGTAGAGACGCGCCGAAAGTTCGCGATCATGGGGCGCGTTTGGATCGACGTCCGTATCCATCAGGTACAGGGGCACACGGCCAACCATGAGCTTCCAAACCTTGGCATAGATGCGTCTGCCAGGCAGGTCAACGCTAATGACCACCTCATTGCCGTCAGGCCCAACCGCGGGGGTCGCGGGCGCCTCGGAGAAGTGCAGCTTATCATAGAGCGCCTCTTGCACACCATCACGGGTAACATGTTGGATGAAGTATCCTTGTGGATAGAGGAAGCCCACGCCCACAAATGGCAGACCCAGGTCGCTTGCCTCTTTACAGTGATCGCCCGAGAGAATACCCAGGCCACCGGAGTAAATGGGGAGTGACTCATGCAGCCCAAACTCCGCGGAGAAATAGGCAATTGTCTTATCTTGCAGGTGTGGATAGTTTTGCGAGAACCAGGTCTCGTCCTGGCGTGGGTGCATGTAGTGATCGAAGTCGTTGATGACGCTGTCGTAGCGTTCCAGGTACTGGCTGTTTGTGGCGGCTTGCTCTAGTTTCTGCGGCTCCGCCTCGCTCAAAAAGCGTACCGGATTATGCCCAACCTGTTCCCAGAGTTCTGGATCAAGCGAACTATACAGCTCGCGAGCCTCGGGATGCCAGCTCCACCAGAGATTGTACGCCAACTCATAGAGGCGACTGATACGAGATGGCATAATGGGAAAGACCGTTATGCGACCGTAGACTTTCACAGGTCTAGACTTCCTTTCTTCTCGCGGACGAAGGACATATGCAACGCTTGCGCAATCAATTTTCTGCCATGTACAGGTGTGAAGCAGGGCGCCTGCCACATCAGGAGTGTTTATTTCTCCTTATTATAATCACATGTGGGCGCGTCGCGCTTGAATAAGCGGTGCTCCCGATGATGTCTCCTCCCAACCAGGCATGGCAAATCCTGCGAAAAAGATAAATGATGCGTATGTCTCTCAACCCTCTACCAACACCGGAGGGGTGTATGTGTATGAGGACCCACTTTGGGGTGAGCACTCATGTATCAACGTATTTCAGTATGAATAATGGGTGTACGTATTTCCAGTATACAAAAAAACAGCACAAAATAAAAAGGTTCTCTAGCAATTTTTTATACCTTTACTAAAGCTCCCCTTTTCCTCTTTTGCCTGCTGCTTGTTGTCGCTTGGCCTCTCGGTAGCGTTGGGCTGAGCGCGCCCTATCCATACATCCCAGGCTACACCAACGACGTGTCGCGCTTTTCGTTGTGTCATAGAAAAAGAGAATGCAGCGCTCATTCTCACAATGATGCAGGCGCTTTCTCTCGCCCTGGTTAATGAGGCGCGAGGCCGAAAGGGCAATGGGCAAGAGCATCAGGCCTTGCGTCGGATCCGTGGTGTGCGTTCTGGGGACCAACTCTCCCTGCTCGGTGAGGTCCAACGACGTATAGCCCGTTCGCAGAATCGCATTGAGGATGGCCACGTCCTCCTTCTCTGGCATGCTTCCTGTTACAAGCGCGTTAAAGATAGCTCGCAGGGCCGCGCGCAACTTTTTGAGGGTATTGAGCAATGCCGTATCATACATAATTGGCTCTTTGCTCTCTCTGCGCACCTCGTCGAATTCAGGATGGCGTTGACATGTCTCTTGCCACCAGCGAGCCACATCCTGGGATGTCATCAGCAGATCGCCTCGTTTCCCGCGCGTCATGACCTCTGTATTTACCAGGCTGAGCGCCAGATTCTCACCATCAACGAGAAACAGCGTCTCATATTGAGTTCTCCCTTTTTCCTCAAGCATACCCAAATTTCTCCTTGCTCTATTATCCAATACTATTGGACTATTGACAAGGACAATTTTTTCAGAGTACACTCGGATTATCCAAGTCAAACGTTGTTTAGATATGGACATTTTTAAGAGTTTGCATCCCATGTTGCTTCAGGAGGAATCGCAATGTCTACTGTTACCCCGGCACTTCAGACTGGTCATATTGGCCTTAATGTCAGCGATATCGAGCAATCGAAACGTTTTTATCAAGCCATCTTTGGCTTCTCTGTAACCTGGGAGTCACAGGAGCCAGGCCGTCGTTGTGCGTTTCTCGGCGATGGCCAGCGGTTGGTCTTGACCCTGTGGGAGCAGAGCCAGGGAGCCTTTGCGAAAGACCGCCCTGGTCTTCATCACCTTTCATTTAAAGTCAATGATATTGCGGAAGTGCGTGTCTTCGAGGCTCGGCTCAAGAGCCTTGAGGCCCATTTTTTGTATGAAAGTGTTGTGCCTCATGGCGAGGGGCAGGATTCGGGCGGTATCTTCTTCACTGATCCTGATGGGATTCGCCTGGAAATCTATAGTCCCAGCGGAGCCAGCGAGAACCCAGCCCCTACGGCCTCGGCTCCCACCTGCGGCTTCTTCTAGTCTTCTGTCTTTACCCCTATGCTAAGGAAATTTGTGTATGTTGGATTATCATGCAGGAGAGCTTGAGGTGCAGAGGCAGGCGGGAGTACCGCCCAGGGCATCTCGCGTGAACAAAAGCCTTCGCCCCACGTTGCCGCCTATTGCGCAGACATTTCTGCACGAGCAATGTATGGTTGTTTTGAGCACTACTGATAGCGAAGGGCGTGTCTGGGCGTCGATACTCGCTGGAGAGCCTGGTTTCCTTAAGACGCCCGATGAACAGACCGTAAAGATCAGTGCGGCTCCTGGCCCTTTTGATCCACTCTCAAAGAATCTCCAGATCGGAGGGGCAATTGGAATGACCATGATCGACTTTGCGACGCGCAGGCGTATGAGGGTCAATGGACGGATAAAAAGTGTACGGGGGGAGATTGTGGTACACACGGAACAGGTTTACTCCAACTGTCCTAAATACATTCAGGCTCGCGTATTGCCAGGTGCGAACACGAATGAGCCCCCATCGCCCGCTCCTCTTACACCGCAGCTTTCTCCAGAGGCAGTCTGCAACACAGCGTTGACTAGTGAGCAACACACATGGATAGGGCGGGCAGATACTTTCTTTATCGCAAGCAGTCATCATGAGGGTGGCTCTGATGTCTCGCATCGCGGGGGGACTCCAGGCTTTGTACAGGTTGAGAATGCAACGCGGCTGGTGTTTCCCGATTACTCGGGCAACAGGATGTTCCAGACTCTGGGTAATATCAGCGTAGAACCACAGGCTGGCTTGCTCTTCCTTGACTTTAAGAGCGGAGATACGCTCCAACTCACTGGTAAAGCGCAGGTAATCTGGGAGAAAGAACGCGTAGCCGCTTTTGCTGGCGCCGAGCGCCTGGTAGAGTTTGGTATTGAAGAGGTCATCGAGACGAAAGGAGCTGTTCCGCTGCACTGGCAACTGGTAGAGTACTCGCCGTTTCTACCTTAAAAGAGCGCACAGGAAAGGAGGGTGGTTTGACTTCCAAGTAGATCTTTGGAATGGGCCGCCCTTCTTGTTCCTGTGCTCTGGTTGAAAGCTAGCTTTCGTTGTTAATCTTGATCCAGCCGTGGCGGAGCGCGTGTACAACTGCCGCTGTACGGTCACTCACCGAGAGCTTCTTCAAGATAGAGGTGATATGGTTTTTCACTGTTTGATCGCTGATCTTCAATGACTTGGCGATCTCTTTGTTGCTATTTCCCCGTGCGATATAGTCGAGAATTTCGACCTCGCGGCTTGAAAGGGGCGAATAGCTATCCTTGGGGGTACCCTCTTCCTTCTCCACGGTTAATTCATGGAATGACCTGAGGACGCGGCTGGCAAGCTGCGGTTTGGAGAGGACATCATCGTTAATCAGGTATTCGCCCTGACTGACTTTACGCACGGCATCGACAAGTTCTTCGCTTGTGATGTTGCGTGTGTAGTATGCGGCTGCACCAACCTTGATGGACTGAAATAGGCGTTCCTCGTCCTCGGAGGGCGTAAGCATAATGATGGCCGTCCGTGGAGCAAGATGACGCGTCTGCCGGGCTATCTCGAGTGGATCAGAGGAAGTGAGACCTGCATCGATAAGGGCGACATCAGCGGTATTCGTGCGGATAATATCCAGCACTTCTGTGGCGTCGGTCGACTCTCCAATAATTTCGCAGTTGCCCATCCTTTGGAGGGTGGCGCGAATACCCTCGCGGAACAGGGGTTGTTCATCAATAATGATGACACGTATCGTTTCCATGCAAATCCTTCATCGAAGAGCAGCAGACAGCGTGGGGGGCACCACCGCGACACTGCCTACACTCTTAATATTGCAAAAACTCCTAAATCACGGCACTGGCTAAAAGAGCCTCTTTAAACCAGTCATATGGTCCCTGTGGTGACAGGGGAAAGTACTATTACCTTTGGTGTGCCCATTATACACACAAAACGCCCTGGGAACAATTGGTTAGGGACAAAAATTTTGTTTGCATTACAAATGCGAGAATTGGGCAGGAGAACTGAAAAAGGCTTGAAATGTGGAGGGAATGGCAACCTATGTGAGGGAGTTGCATCGTATCTGAATGCGTTGCCGACGAGGCAACTCCCTTCTGGAGACGTAATGTGTGACTGTCTCTACGATCATAGGCATAGGTGAGTATGAGGGCTAGATGCGCTCCAGGCGCTGTAGGGTGGTGTTGATACCCACACGCAGGGATTCGATAACGCCCTTGCCAGTGACCGCGACAGCTTCAAAGCTGGGGACGCGGTAGGGGTTGAGGTACTTCTCCAGGACTGAGACCGGCAGGGTATCTTGCAGGTCGCGTTTATTCCACTGCATGACCAGGGGGAAATCGGTAACGTCCTTATTCATGCGGCGCAACTGTTCTTGCAGCTCGTTCCAGCATTCGATATTTTCCTGTAGCTTGCTGGCCTGCGAGTCGGCGACAAAAACAACGCAGTCAGCGCCCTTGAGCACCGAGATGCGTGTTTGTTGATAAAGAATCTGGCCAGGAACAGTGTAGAGCTGAAAGCGAATAGTAAATCCGTGGACCTTGCCTAACTCGAGGGGGAGCAGGTCAAAGTAAAGCGTGCGCTCGGTCTCAGTATCGATGGAAACCATGCTCCCAACATCTTTAGGGCTGACGGCCTGATGGATGTAGTGAAGGTTTGTTGTCTTGCCACATAGACCAATGCCATAGTAGACAATTTTACAATTGATCTCTCGCTTTGCCATATTGATCAGAGACATGTCAATTCGTTCTCCTGCCCGCTCTTACGTCCACCGCCTGAGATATGCTATATAATGAAGTTGGGGACGTCCCAAACCCCATAGGGTATATCAGGCAGTAGTGTATGCTACTACTGTCGAGGACAGTATATCGTATTTTGCTAAAAATGCCAACGGCTCGCCCTAAGAGAGAAATGAGGGTCTCCAGGCGCTATGTACAGATGCGCTTATAGAAGGAAGCAAGCGTTGCGATGAATATCTAAGCGAGACAAATGAAGCAGTAGTGCCTGCGACAGGCTATCTTCTCTCTATGAATCAACCGTTGATACAGCCAAAATTGTACGCTATTTTGCTTTGTAATGCAATGGATAGCGAGCAAGTAGCTAGTGGTATATCCAAAGGTCTATTTGTGCTGTTTCTTGTGGCTTCTGCCTTTTGTTGCGCTATCCCATTGACGAATGGCGCAGAAAGGACTAGACTTACAGCAAAACGCAAGAAACCTCATGTCTTTCAGAAGGTAGCAAATATTCAGGACTTCTCGCGCCTGCGGCACTCGCCCAGTTTGTGGGTGTGGAGCGTACTGGCAGCCTGTGGCTGCCAGTACGCTCCACACCCACAAAGCAAATAACTTGTACATAGCGTGAGCTAACACTATAGGCACAGTATTTCGAGATGGTAGTGTGGTGTTCCCTGGCGGTCTGCTGCCGCCAGGGAACACCACACTACCATCTCGGGTGAGCGCCGCAGGCGCGAGTGGTATCTGAAGAGTCATAGAAGGCGAAGAAGATAAAGAGAAGGTAAGGGTTGGCTGTATGACTACAACTGCTTCTACTCCCATCGATACGGATTTCGAGGTCGTGATTGGCCTGGAGGTCCATTCTCAACTGCTCACAAAGAGTAAGATGTTCTGCTCATGTAGCACTGGCTATGCTAATGAAGCTCCCAACACCCATGTTTGCCCCGTGTGTATGGGCATGCCTGGTGTATTGCCCGTCATCAACGAAGAGGCCGTAAAGTATACCATTATGACGGCGCTTGCTCTGCATTGCTCGATTCCCGAGTACTCCAAGTTTGACCGCAAGAGCTATCCCTATCCCGATTTGATGAAGGGCTATCAAATCTCACAGTACGATATTCCTTTGAGCCGCGATGGCTATTTGACGGTCGAGGTCGGCGGGCAGAGTCGGCGTATCGGCATCACGCGCGTACACTTGGAGGAGGATACCGCCAAGTTGCAGCACCGAGAGGGCTATAGCTTGATCGACGTCAACCGCGCGGGGACGGCACTGATGGAGATCGTCAGTGAGCCGGATATGCGCACTCCTGAGGAGGCGCGCCTCTATATGCAGAAGTTGCGCGAGACGCTGGTCTACCTGGGGGTTTCGTCCGGACGTATGGAAGAGGGCAGCCTGCGTTGCGACGCTAACGTGTCGGTACGCCCACGTGGCCAGGAGAAGCTGGGCACTAAGACCGAGATCAAGAATATGAACAGTTTCCGCTCGGTCGAGCGCGCGCTGGAATACGAGGCGAAGCGCCAGATCGCCGTCCTGCGCGAGGGCGGCAATATTCGCCAGGAGACCCGTGGCTGGGACGAGGCGCGTGGTGTCACAGTAACCCAGCGCGTCAAAGAGCATGCCAACGATTATCGCTACTTCCCTGAGCCAGACCTGCCACCCCTGGTCATTAGCCGTAAGTACGTTGAGGAGATTCAGGCCAGCCTGCCCGAACTACCAGATGCACGTCGTGCGCGTTATGCCTCAGACTATGGCCTCTCTGAGCAAGAGGCGAATGTCATGACCGAGGATAAAGCACTCGGCGATTACTTTGAGCGTGTGCTAAGCGTGTCAAAAGTGAAGGATACAAAGGGACGTGCCAAATCCGCCAGCAACTGGATCTTAAGCGAAGTGGTGCGTCTGCTGAAGGCGAAATCCATCCCGGTTCAAGAGTCGCCCCTCTCGCCCGAGGCTGTTGCCAACCTGCTCGATCTGCTCGATGCCGAGCGCATCACAGGCAAGCAGGCCAAAGAGGTTCTGGATGAGTCCTTTGCGACCGGCGAGATGCCAGCGAAAGTGGTCGAGAAGAAGGGCTTTAAGCCACCTATTACCGATGCCAGCGCCCTTGAGCCTATCATTAACGATATCATTGCCAAAAACCAGAAGATCGTCAATGACTATCTGGGTGGCAAGATGAATGCCATGCAAGCCCTGGTGGGCCAGGTGATGAAACAGACACGTGGTCAGGCCAAGGCCGATATGGTACAGTCTGTATTGAAGGCTAAATTAGAGAGCCTGCAAGGATAGTTTGCACGCGAGCGGTCTCCCGCGTCAGACCCGCGAGTCAGAAAGGCTGCTTGCGCGCTAAAGAAGGAGCAGCGTAAGACATGGACGATGAGGTCAGGTCTTTCTCTTTCAATCCCTATGAGATGGCGGTCCAGCAGTTTGAGCTGGCCGCCGAACGGCTGCAACTCTCCGAAGATATGCGCGAGATCTTGCGTCAGCCGAAGCGTGAGTTGACCGTCCATTTTCCGGTACGCCTGGACGATGGGGCCATCAAGACATTTACTGGCTATCGTGTCCAGCATAATGTTAATCGTGGCCCGGCCAAGGGCGGTATTCGCTATAGCCCCCAGGTGACGCTTGACGAGGTTAAAGCGCTGGCTATGTGGATGACCTGGAAGTGTGCCGTGGTCGGCATCCCCTACGGCGGAGCGAAGGGCGGGGTGATCTGTAATCCCCGGCGTATGACCCCCGCCGAACTTGAGCGCCTGACGCGTCGCTACACCACCGAGATCTCGATTATCATTGGTCCTCATAGCGATATTCCCGCCCCCGATATCAACACCAATTCCCAGATTATGGCCTGGATGATGGATACTTACTCTATGCACGCGGGCTTCTCCATTCCAGCGGTGGTAACGGGCAAGCCACTCTCGATTGGTGGTAGCGAGGGGCGCAACGAGGCGACTGCCACAGGCGTCTTATTCGTGAGCAGGCGCGCTGCCCAGCGCCTGGGCATGCCCTTGAAGGGGGCACGAGTGAGCATCCAGGGCTTTGGCAATGCGGGGGCGATTGCCGCACGCCTCTTCCATAACGAGGGCTGTAAGGTGGTTGCGGTCTGTGATAGTCGTGGTGGCATCTACAACGAGGATGGCCTGGACCCTGCAGCGGTGCTGCGCCACAAGCAAGAGCATGGCTCGGTTGCCAGTTATTCCCTTGGGCAGGTCGTGACACCTGAGGAGACGCTGGAGGTGCCATGCGATGTGCTTATCCCCGCCGCGATTGAAGGTGTGATTCATGCCCAGAATGCCGGGCGCATTCAAGCCCAGATTATTACCGAGGCTGCCAATGGCCCGACAACCCCTGAAGCCGATGCAATCCTTTTCCAGAAGGGGATATTATTAGTTCCTGATATCCTGGCCAATGCAGGTGGCGTCACGGTGAGTTACTTTGAGTGGGTACAGGACATTCAAAGCTTTTTCTGGGGGGTCGAGGAAATTACCCGCAGGCTTGAAGTCATCATCAATAAAGCCTTTGATGCGGTTGCGCGGACCGCTGATGAATATCACTGTGATATGCGCCTGGCGGCGAATATGCTGGCAATTGCGCGTGTGGCGGAGGCAACTCAGGTGCGAGGCATCTATCCTTAGCACAGGAGCGTTCAGGCGTGCGATGTGCTTTCTAGCACGTTAAAAGTGAAGCAGGTCGCCTCTCGCGAGAGGCGACCTGCTTCACTTTTAACGTGCTAGAAACCCCGGCGAGTGTCCCGGCGTGGCTTCTTGGCGGGTTTGACGGCACGAGTAGGCTTGGCCTTCTTGCGTCCGCGTGCGCCCCATTCCGCACCTTCTTCTTCTTCTTCCTCTTCCTCTGCTGAGTCGTAGAGATCTTCTTCTTCTTCCTCTTCTTCTTCCTCGCTGTACTCTTCGTCTTCAGCGATGTCAACGTCGGGAAGGTCCGCGTCTACAACTTCTTCTAGCTCGTTGCTAGCGAAATCGCCTACTTCCTCTTCAGCTACCTCTTCCTGATCGAGGGTTGCCGAGGGATGAACGATCTCTTCTTGAATGTTTTCCTGTACGCGAGAAGCTCTGCGAATCGGAGCAGGCGCAATAGGCGCCTCATTCTCGCCCTCGCTCTCGCCCTCTTCCTTGGGAGCGCCGATGATTCTGCGCCCGGCTGCGACATCCAGCCAGAACTGGGAATAGTAATGTGGCCTCTCTGAGTCTTTCTCGTTATCTTTTTTCGACATGGGTTGCGCGGTCTCGCGTTTGTTGCGTGTACAGGTCCATCATCCCTGGGGTCCAATCAACGCGCGAGAGCCGCCCCTCCTTTCATTGCACGCTGTAGCGTGTGCGTTTACTGCTGTGTTTATAATGAAGCAATGGGTAACTTACGCTGAAAAAGAAAGATGAGCTGATACGAGCTTTAGAGCAAGTGAACGATGTTCCGTGCTCAAAGTAGTCCCTCATGTGTCATAATAAAAAGAAAGTGCCAGGCTGTCAAGGGAGGTTTGAGAGGGCTTGAAGCCGCGTGCGGAGCTGTTTTAAGCCTTGTCAAGACCCTAAGTGCATGAATTTTTTGGGTCAAAGGTTTGCGAGAAAGAAGCCGACAATCCTATAATATTGAAAGCATAACGGAGAGCACCTAACAAAGTAGGCCCATTCTGTCGTTTATCTGCATCATCATATATAGTAGATCGAAAAGTAAAATAATAGGGATATCACCGAGGATGTCCGGCTGTTTGTGTTTTGCCCCGGCAAGAGAGATCGGTGCAACAATAGTGGGAGGAAACCTTTGACCAGCATACTTGATACCATTGATAGCCCAGAACAACTGCGCACCCTCACGGTTCCGCAAATGGAACAACTGGCGGGGGAGATACGGAAGGAGATTATTGAGAAGGTCTCCGTGCGGGGTGGACATATCGCGCCAAATCTGGGGGTGGTCGAGCTGACAATGGCCTTGCATCGCGTATTTAATACGCCAAATGATCTTCTTGTCTGGGATATCGGGCACCAGGCCTATGTCCATAAGCTCTTGACCGGGCGCCGCGAGCGCTTCCATACCATTCGCCAGTTTGGTGGTCTCTCTGGTTATCTGCGCCGTGATGAAAGTCCCTATGATACCTTTGGTGCCAGCCATGCCAGCACCTCAATCTCTGCGGCCCTGGGTATGGCGGCTGCGCGCGATCTGAAAGGTGAAGATACCAAGGTCGTTGCGATTATCGGTGATGGTGCGCTGACTGGTGGTATGGCCCTGGAAGCCATCAATAACGCTGGCAGCATGAAGAAAAACCTGATCATTGTTCTAAACGATAATGATAAATCTATCTCCGACAATGTAGGCGCGCTACATCAATATCTTAGCCAGGTGCGCAAGGTCCAGACGACTCCCAGCTATCAGCGCTTGCGCGACATGGCGAAGGGCTCAATCGAGCGTTTCCCTGTGTTGGGCGACAAGGCACGCGAGGCTGCGGGGCGAGCTGAGACCAGCTTTAAGCAATTTGTGATGCATAGCAAGAGTGGCGCGATCTTCGAAGAATTGGGTATCAAGTTCTTTGGCCCCTTTGATGGACATGATATCCCCGGCATGCTCGATGTATTCGAGAATGTGAAGCATATCGAGGGACCGGTGATGGTCCAGGTGGTAACGAAGAAGGGCAAGGGCTGGGAGGTCGCTGAGAGCGATTCTACCAAGTGGCATGGTCCGGGCGCCTATGATTACAAGACTGGCATCATCAAAAAGAACGCCGGTGATCCTCCGACCTACACCGAAGTCTTTGCCAACACTCTGGTTGAGATCGCGGAGAAAGACCCCTCAGTGGTTGGTATTACCGCTGCCATGGCTGAGGGCACGGGCCTGAAGAAGATGCACCAGCGTTTCCCCGAGCGCTACTTTGACGTGGGCATTGCCGAGCAGCATGCAGTGACCTTTGCCGCCGGTATGGCGACGCTGGGTATTAAACCCGTGATCGCGATCTACTCCACCTTTATGCAGCGCGCCTTCGATCAGGTCATGCATGATGTCTGTGTGCAGGATCTGCATGTCGTCTTCGCCATGGATCGCGCCGGAATCGTGGGCGAGGATGGCCAGACACAGCATGGTGTCTTTGATACCGCCTTTATGCGTATTCTTCCCCATATGAAGGTCATGGCGCCCAAGGATGAAGAAGAACTGCGCCATATGCTCTATACCGCCGTGTACCTGGATGGCCCGGTCGCCTTGCGCTATCCTCGTGGCAAGGCGCTGGGTATCGAGATGAGCGACGAACTTCACATGTTGAAGGTCGGTAAAGCTGAGCTACTCAGTCCCGCGACATTAGAGGAGGCGGAGCGCACCGATTGCGCGATTCTAGCCTATGGCTCAACGGTGGCCCAGGCGGAGATCGCGGCCAAAGAACTGGCGCAGGAAGGCATTAAGGCAACCATAGTCAATGCGCGCTGGGCTAAGCCGCTGGACGAAGAGTTGTTCTTGCACCTGGCGAAAACGACGCGCCGCATCGTCACCATTGAAGATCATGTGCTGGCTGGTGGCTTTGGCAGTGCCGTACTGGAGCTGTTTGAGCAGCATGGGCTGTTGCGCGATATCGAGACGCGATTGATCGCTCTCCCCGATAAATATGTGGAGCATGGCGCGCCGACGATCTTGAAGGAGCTTTATGGTCTCTCCTCTGCGCACCTGAAAGAGGTTGTACGCGAGATGCTGGGGACCCAGCAGCATACCCTGGCCTAATAGAAACCTAAAAACAATATCGATAGAGAAAAATAGTGTGTTGCGTCGTGCAGCCTCAGGTTGCCACGACGCAACACACTATTTTTCTCTTACAATGTGCCCGTCGCGCATGTTGATGAGGTGATCTGCCATGGCCCCAATCTCCTGAGCATGGGTAACCAGGACGAAGGTCTGCTGCTGCGTCTGATTGAGAGTGACGAGTAACTGAAGGATCTCCTGAGCGGTCTCGCTGTCAAGGTTGCCGGTGGGTTCATCGGCCCAGACAATGGCGGGATTATTGGTCAGGGCGCGGGCGATGGTGACACGCTGGCGCTGGCCACCAGAGAGTTCCGCGGGTCGATGTAAAGCGCGCTGTCCCAGGCCGACCAGCTCAAGCATCTCCAGGGCGCGCTTACGCGCCTGGCGGGCGGGCACCCTGGCGACCAGCAGGGGCAACTCAACGTTTTCCACGGCGCTCAGCACGGGGAGGAGGTTAAAGTCCTGAAAAATGAAGCCCATGTGGCGTGCGCGAAACGATGTGCGCGCGTTATCGCTCAGGTCGCGTAGGTTCTGTCCCGCGATCGCGATCTCGCCTTCATCGATGGTATCAAGCCCCGAGAGGCAGTTAAGGAGAGTGGTCTTGCCACTCCCACTCTGCCCCATAATGGCGACCATCTCCCCACGTGCGACTGAGAGGTTAATATCTCCTAGAGCCTCGATGCGCTGCTGTCCAAGGCGATACGTTTTTTTGACATGCTGGGCTTCAATAATGGGCATTGTGTTCATGGCGCACTCCTTCCTGTACCGAGTTCGGGGTTGGCGAGCGTGGCTAGCAGGTGAGGCGAGGTGATCAGAATATGGCGTCGTCCAGGCTCGATTGTGCCAAGGTCTTTAAGCTCGCGTAGGGTCGCGCTGACCGTTTCCCGGTAAACACCCAGGTGTTCGGCCAGCTCTTCGTGAGTCAGACCCGTCACCACCAGTTGACCCTGCTCACGTGCCTGGGCGTGCGCCAGTTGTAGCAGGAGGGTCGCCAGGCGTGCGAGGGTGCTTTTGAAGGTGGTATTAATCAGTTGTGTCTCGACCTGGTGAAGGCGCTGCTCAACGCTATAGAAGAGAGCGAGGGCCACGCCGGGTCGCTGGCCTGCCAGGTGTTCGATATCGTGCCTGGAGATGCTATACACGCGAGTGGGGGAGACGGCCTCCGCGAAGTGGCGCTGCTGTCCCTGCCCCAGCAGGAGCGTTTCACCAAAGCATGCTCCAGGTTGGAGAGTTGCCATAATCAGTTTCCGCCCATCGGGCGAGAGATGATAGAGGTGAACGGCGCCTTGCTTCAAGAGAAACAAGGCGCTGCCAGCATCGCCGGGCCGATAGAAGACATAACCGGATGGGTATGACGTCTCGGTTGTACGCTGGTGCAGGGCGTTAAGGTCGTCCGCGGGTAAGTGGCGGAAGAGTTCACTGTGAGCCAGGAAGGCATCCTTTGTGCCTGTCTGTTTGTGTGATACAGGACGTTGCTGGTTCAGCGCTTGTTTCTCTCGCACAGTGGCACGTACATTCCTTTACAAAGAAAGATGGTGTAACAAGTGCTATTGTACCATCATCCAATTGTGTCATGCGAGACCCTGGCTTGAGACATGGGGAAGAGCATAGCGCACTCCTCCTTCTTCCTTTGTTCATTTTGCCCCGCAAGGGGAGCCGTTTTTGAAAAAAGTGGGAATGGCTAAACCCCACCGCTTGCGCGGGTAATGTTTGCCTCGACAAGGATAGAGGGCGGTACTTTTTCCTGAGCACTTCCTTCACCCCGTTACAGATGTTTAACCCAGGAATTCTAGAGCTACAAGCTGGCACGCACCTGTAGGTAGGAACTTGAACACTTCCCTCTATCATAGCCCGATCACTCCAAAGAGTGCTGGCTGAGTCTGGTCAGGTCCAGGCTTGCACCAGACGGGCAGAAATCACCCCCAAGTACAAGCCTCTGCCCTTTCAGGCATGGGGTTCCTGACTACATGCGTAGTGTTGGAGCCGCGACGCTCGCTAACCTTCTCTTCATTTCCTTCAACCAACCTGGCGAAGTCGGGATGATGCGGATCGATTTCCGGCAAGGGCGTGGTGGGCACAAGCTGGCCCGGCAGGCGTTGTTCAGGTAAAAGCTGTTCGCCCATAAACTGTCCACCCATGCTCGTGAAGTAGATGGCCTCGGTCCGATTGCGAGCGCGAAGCTTCTCAAAGATGTTCTGCACATGCTTATGGACCGTCGATTCGGCGATACAGAGCTCTTTGGCGATCTCGCGGTTCTTGCGACCCAGGCGCATCAGGTCGAGGATCTCACGCTCGCGCCCGGTCAGGGGGCGTGGCCGGCGCCTGGGCTTGTCACCCTTTGCGGCCTCCTCATCGGCCTCCTCATCAGCTTTCTCATCTACTTCAACCTGTTCCTCCAGCTCTCCAGTGGTGCGATTGAGTAGCTCGCTAGTTGCGTTCTCGTGGAGTGCCTGCACTTTAGCGGCTCGTCGAACCCGGCGTGGTGTACGATAGGCTATGGCTTCGGGTGAGAAGCGCGTGGTATAAAACTGTTCCTGTGTTCGCCAGATATTGCGAATATAGGCCAGGACCTGGCTGGCGAGGGCCCCTGGAATGCAGAGATCGTTGCGAGCGGCGCAGCGTACCGCGTGGATGAGCGCATCGGGCTCTATATCTTTAGTGATGTAGCCCATTGCTCCGCGCTGGAGGGCGCGAAAGACGTGTACATCTTCATGCGCGGCAGTAAAGATGATGACACGCGAATGTGGTGAGTGTGCCAGGACGCGCTCAGTTGCATCAAAGCCATTGCAGTCAGGCATATCCATATCCATTAAGATAACGTCTGGCTGCGTCTGTTGAGCCTGTGCCTCGGCCTCTTGCCCCGTGCTGGCCTCGGCCACCACATTGAAGTCGGCCTCCTTTTCGAGGACTTCGCGGACCGCGCGTCTCATAAGCGAATGATCATCAACAATGAGGATCTTTACCATGTGCTTAAAATCCCTTTCTACTTCAACTACCCCTGTAAACAATCTTAGCTGCGTTATTCTAGCTTTTTAGCTATAAATGTGTATGGGTATACACTATACTATACTTCCTGTTTCAAGAAACAGACAGTATTATTTGAGGCGTTGCCTTACACGCACGAGATGAATGCGTCGAGGCATATATTTTTTCCTCCGGGGGAGAAACAGTATAGGTGTTGGGCTGGGGGTCGGGAGGCGTTGCCGTGATATCCAGAGCGGGCTGGGAGTCGAAAGGCAGGCGACAAGATGGACGCGCGCTAAACGCGTTTTACCTTGCATACTCCTCCTCCACTCTTTGCACCACCACTATTTTATCCTACTCAAGTATACTCTATTTTAGCGTTTTTGGGGAAGATAGTAGCCAATGAGGCTATTGTGTTTTCTGAGATTGCGAAAAAAGGGAAGAACGGCTCTGCTTGGCAGGGCAATCGCATCTAGTTAACCCCATCCAGAACGCGCAAAAGATACTGATTGTCCCATCCGGATTTGAGACGTTTGGCATGGATGCCAACACGGGAAGAGCGTTCCTGACGCAACAAATTCAAGCTGATATGGCGGAGTACCGCGAGATTTTCGTCGGCATGACCGAGCCTGACGCGCGATTCATCTTCCCGAAAGGCGATATCGAGGACCCAATGCAGGCTGTTTTCAATGCCCCAGTGGCTTCTGACCGCAGTGGCAAAGGTGTTGACTGACGAAAAACTGAGCAAGAAGTAGCGCGTTTCTTTTGTGGTCTTCTGTTTCATGCGCCGTTGCGCCCGAACGACCCCAATGCCTCGCAAGCCTTTCCACTGGTGTTGCGGGTCGAGATACGCCAGGATTTCCGGATCACTCAGGGTCCAATGTTCGCGAATTTCCAATCGACCGTGACCTTTCTCCACCTGTCGATCCAACTCCCAGTACGGGCTGGCAAAGCCGTCTTTTTCCGCGAGAGCAAACGTCGCTTTCACCTCGTCAAAGAGGTTCCCGTGATTGTCTTTGAGAGCCAGGGCGTAGTCGCCGTCTTGCTCAATAATCCGCTCGGCAATCTTCGTTTGCGTCCCCATCGCATCAATGGTCACAATGCAGCCTTTGAGCGCCAGTTGCTCTAAGAGCAGCGGGATGGCGGTAATCTCGTTGGACTTCCCTTCCGTCGCGAGTTGAGCCAACACCAGACGATTTTCGACCGCCCAGGCACTGACCAGATGCAGCGCTTTTTTGCCTCCTGCCTGATCATGCGAGCGGCGCAGCGTTTTGCCATCAATCGCGATCACTCCGTTGACTGTTTGGCTGATCCCTTGCACCCATCGGATGAAGCTGGCTTCAAACTGTTTGGGATCAATGAGCGCAAACACACGCCCGAACGTATCGTGAGACGGGATCCCATTGGGCAAGTCGAGCAAATCCGTAAAAAAGGCCTTTTTGGCGTTCCCAAATTCCTCGATCTCAACCCAGCCTTCTGCTCCACATAAGACTCCACAGATCGCCAGGATGATGATATCCCGTAATCGATGCAGTTTGGTTCGCTCCACCCGAGGGTCTTCTACTTGCGCAAACAGACGTTCAAGATCTCGTCGGCCATTCTCCTCCATCTCATAGCCTCCCGCTTTTTTGGCTTATTTTATCACCTCCTCTTCCTTTCCTTTATTGTTGCTGAGCTTATTTAGATGCGATTGCCCTGCTCTGCTTGGCAAATTTCTTGCGTCCGTAGTCTCACTATGCTATACTTCTCAACTGGCAGGATCCGGTATGTTCCTGCACAAGTTGTGTTTACGCACGATTGATTGTGTATAGTATCACAACATATTACAACAGACTACGCACGCTCTGCGACCAGGCACGCCCTGGGGTCCATCAGCTTGATTAAACAGCTTGGTAGTGGTAGTACCGGGGGGGCCCTGCTGTCAAGTAAGAGTCGCGAGCGGAGGTCAAAGGGAGGATTTGTATCGTGGCTAATATTATCTCAATGAAGCAACTTCTTGAGGCAGGCGTCCACTTTGGACATCAGACGCGGCGCTGGAACCCGAAGATGCAGCAGTTCATCTTCATGGACCGCAACGGCATTCATATCATCGATCTCCAGCAGACCGTGACGCGCTTGAACGAGGCCTACAAGTTTGTCGAGCAGCTCGCCGCTAGCGGCGGTACCTTGCTCTTTGTGGGTACGAAGAAGCAGGCGCAGGAGGCCGTGGCTGAGGAGGCCAAGCGCTGTGGTATGTTCTATGTCAACCAGCGCTGGCTGGGTGGTATGCTCACCAACTTCCAGACCATTCAGTTGCGCATTAAATACCTGCGCGACCTGGAGCGCCGCCGTGACAGTGGCGAGTTCGAGCGCCTGCCCAAGAAAGAAGTCCAGCGCTTGCAGGACGACATTGCGCGCCTGGAGCGCATCCTGGGCGGTATCAAAGACATGAGGTCGCTCCCCAGTGCACTCTTCATCATCGACACACGTAAAGAGCGCACCGCGGTGCTTGAGGCCCTGCGCCTGGAGATTCCTATTATCGCGCTTGCCGATACCAACTGCGATCCCGACGAGATGGATTATCCCATCCCTGCAAACGACGACGCTATTCGCGCGGTTCGTCTCCTGTGCGCCAAGATTGCTGATGCCGCGGTCGAAGGTCGCCGTCAGCTTGAGGCCCTGCATAAGGACGAGACCACGGGCGAGGAAGAGGTTCAGGCCGAGGAGCCGCAGGCCGCTGCTGAAGCCCCACAGGCCACAGCCCCAGAGGCAGCCCCACAGGCTTCTTCAGAGGCCGAGAGCCCGGCCGCCGGTTCTGAGGGCGAGCTGGTTACGAAAGAGTAACACAC
Source organism: Ktedonobacter sp. SOSP1-52 (assembly GCF_016587395.1). Lineage (NCBI taxonomy): Bacteria > Bacillati > Chloroflexota > Ktedonobacteria > Ktedonobacterales > Ktedonobacteraceae > Ktedonobacter > Ktedonobacter sp. SOSP1-52. The sequence continues at coordinate 1,621,935 of NZ_BNJH01000002.1, read as the reverse complement.
AGCAGCAAGTAAGCGGGGGCAAGAGGCGAACAATTCCTCCTGCGCCCGCTTTTTCCTGTATTCCAGGCCAGGTACTTCTTTCCTAGGCCGGGCGTGCGGCGCCTCATGAAAGCGCGTTTCACATTTGTCAAGCACCCAAGTGCCAAAAAAAAAGGGCGGTGGTCATTGCGCCGTCCACGGCACCTGAGTATCATACATCTACGGAATTGAGGAGAAATCAACCATGAACTACACGGCACCGGATGTAAAGAAGTTGCGCGAGGAGACTGGCGCGACATTTGCCGACTGCAAGAATGCCCTAGTCGAGTCAAAGAGCTGGGATGAGGCCGTCAAGTATCTTGAGGCCAGAAGCAGCCGCAAGGCTGAGAAGATGGTGGCCGCTGGTCGTGAGACCAAAGAGGGCGGCGTCTTCTCATATGTACACCATAATCATAGCATTGGTGTCTTGCTGGAGCTCAATTGCAGCACTGACTTTGTCGCACGCAGCGAGTCATTCCGTCAGCTCGCCAGTGAATTGGGACTTCAGATTGCAGGCGTGGCACCCAAGTATGTCAATTACGAGGATGTGCCTGCCGAGGTAGTTGAGGCGAAGAAGAAAGAGATCCTGGAAGATCCCTCTATGGCACGCGTCCCCGAGGCGAAGAGAGAGGAAGTGATTGCAGGTAAGCTCAAGAAAGCCTTCTCAGAGCAGGTCTTGACTATGCAGACCTGGGTCAAAGACGAGACCCTCACCATCGGCGATTTGATCCGCAAGGTGATCGCGGATACCGGCGAGAACATCGTCCTGCGCCGCTTCAGCCGTTTCAAACTGGGTGAAGAATAAGGCAGGAAATTGCTCATGGCAGCCGAACGAAAATATCAGCGTATTCTACTCAAGCTCAGTGGTGAAGCTCTGGGTGGACAGGGCTTTGGTATCGATGCTCAGACGGTGCAGCGGATTGCTGCCGAGGTCAAACGCGTCCACGCCCTGGGAGTAGAGGTCGCGATGGTTATTGGTGGTGGCAATATGTGGCGCGGTGCGGATGCAGCCGCCACAGGCATTGATCGTGCCACCGCCGATTATGTCGGTATGCTAGCGACCGTTATGAACTCGCTCATCATGCAAGATGCTATGGAAAAGCACGGCATGGCAACGCGTGTGCAGACGGCTATTGAGATGCCTCCTGTTGCGGAGCCGTTTATCCGCCGCCGGGCGGTGCGTCACCTGGAGAAGGGGCGCGTCGTAATCCTGGCTGCGGGTAGTGGCAATCCGTTTTTTACGACCGACACTGCCGCGGCTTTGCGCGCGGTGGAGTTGAACGCGCAGGTATTGCTCAAAGCTACTAAAGTCGATGGCATTTACGACGATGATCCTGTAAAGAATTGCTATGCACGCAAGTTCGATGAAATCGGCTACATGCAGGCGCTCAATATGGGATTAAAGGTAATGGATAGTACTGCACTCTCATTGTGTAAAGACAATAATATGCCAATTATCGTGTTTGATCTCCAGCAAGAAGGGGCTTTAGAGGCGATAATGCGCGGTGAGAAATGTGGTACACTGGTCTCCAAAGACGTCAAAGAACCTGTCTAGAGAGTGTGCATTCTTGAACAACGCTTGCACCACTTGTCTACTCACATTCGCGTAAGCACTGCTGTGAGACAGTGCTCAGTTGAGAAGGGGTTGAAGTTATGACTGCTGACTTATTTGACGATGCAGAAAGGCGCATGAAACGTGCCATTGACGCCTTAAAGCAGGATCTGGGATCTATTCGCACCGGTCGGGCGAGTGCTTCCCTGCTTGACCGCATTACCGTCGATTACTATGGAACCCCAACGCCTGTCAATCAGGTCGCAACCATCTCGATTCCCGAGGCTCGCCTCATTGTGATTCAGCCCTGGGACAAGAAGATGTCTGCGGACATTGAGAAGGCGATTCAGAAGTCTGACCTGGGTATTAATCCAAATAACGACGGTCAGGTTATTCGCTTGAATATTCCGCCCATGAACGAAGAGCGCCGTAAGGACCTCGTCAAGTCTCTGCATAAGAAGCTCGATGAGCACAAGGTTGCCGTCCGTAACGTGCGCCGCGACGTTCAGGATAAATTGCGTGAACGTGAAAAGAAGAAAGAAGTGTCCGAGGATGAGCTGAAGCGTAGCACTGAAAAGCTACAGAAGCTCACCGACCGCTTCATCGAGGAGATGGATAAGGTCGGCAAAACTAAGGAACTGGAGATTCTGGAGGTCTAACGTTGACCAAGATACAAAATCTCTTATCCTCACGCAGGAAAGAGAATGTTTCGTCGCAGCCACAATTAGTCGCAGCTGATCAGTCTCAGTCACCCGTGCGCCATATCGCTATCATTATGGATGGCAATGGCCGCTGGGCTACGCGACGCCACCTGCCACGCCTGGCAGGACATAAGGCGGGTGTAAGCGCACTCCGGCGTGTCGTTGAGTGCGCCGCAGACGAAAATATTGAGATGCTTAGTGTGTATGCGTTCTCAACCGAGAATTGGCACCGGCCTCGGACCGAGGTCGATGGTTTGATGCGCCTCTTCTGGGAGACTATTCGCTCGGATCTAGAGAAGCTACATCGCGATGGTGTGCGCTTGCGCCATCTTGGTCGTTTATATGATCTCGCTCCAGACATTCAGCAGGCCGTGCGCGAGTCAATGGATTTGACAAAAGACAATACGCGCATCGGCCTCAACGTATGCTTTAACTATGGTGGTCGGGCTGAACTGGTGGACGCGGTCCGCCAGATTATCGCGGATGGTCGCCAGCCCGAGACCATCTCTGAAGAAATGATCAGCTCTTATCTATATACACGGGACCTCCCCGATCCAGACCTGGTCATTCGCACCGCTGGTGAGATGCGCGTCAGTAACTTCTTGATCTGGCAATCGGCGTATAGCGAGTATTATGCTACGCCTACCCTCTGGCCTGACTTTGGGCGCGAGGATCTGCTTGAGGCTGTGCAAAGCTTCCAGCAACGCAGTCGCAAGTTCGGACGCGTGCTGCCGACATCGGTGTAACGCGCCTCTGGTGCTGAGAGGGCTGCCTCACTCTCCTGAGGTGAGGTGGGCCACAGAGCAGGCTTTGATAGTATATAATGTAGGGCGGTCCTTGTTACCGTCCTATTGTTTTTATAGGTGCCTATTCGGAAACCTGAGCGCGAAGCGCTAGTCGCGTGAGCGACGTTGGTTTCCGCATAAGAAGTAAATGCTTATCGTTTGACAGCGTTTTGTCCCACAGAGGAAGGGATTTTTTTGCAAGGCGCGAATGAAAAGGGAGAGCCGGAGGTCTCCACTCCTCCTCCTCCACAGGAAGCAAATAAAGAGAAAACATCAGTGGGCCTGCGCCTGCTGACGGCGTTTATTCTTATTCCGATTGTGCTTGTCGTCGTCTGGTTTGGCTCCTGGGTCGCTTTTGCGGCCACCGTGGTGCTGGTGGTGCTGGGAATCTATGAGCTCCACACGATGCTAGTGCAAGCTGGATACCGCCCCATTTTATGGCTGAGCATGGGCTGGGGCCTGCTCTTGCTACTGGCTACGATGTTCCCTCTCCAGCGATCTCTGATCCTGGAGAGCGGCTTAGGGATTACCTTACTGGTCTCATTCCCCTGCCTGTTTGCGCGTAAAAACCTTGAGGGTTCAGTGGTGGACTGGGCCTTGACCCTGGCTACAGCGCTCTACGTAGGTGGCTCGACCAGTTTTCTGCTCCTGTTGCGTGGGACGGAGGTCGGCTGGTTGCGCTTTGCTCCTACGTTCTCCCTTGTGCTTCCTCGGGGTGCCTGGTGGACGTTGGCGGCTCTCCTTGGCGTATGGGGCTTTGATTCCGCGGCTTTCTTCATTGGCCGCCTCTTTGGCAAGCATAAACTTGCTCCTCGCATCAGCCCGGCCAAATCCTGGGAAGGATTCCTGGGTGGCCTGATCTTCTCCATTATCGCGGCCCTGCTCTGTACCGTCATCCCCCTGGGACTTCCCTGGTACCTGGCGGTCCTGGTAGGAGTGCTTGTGGGCGTCACGGGTACTCTGGGGGACCTCTCGGAGTCATTGTTCAAGCGACAGATGCATGTCAAGGATAGTAGTCAGATCGTGCCTGGGCATGGTGGCGTCCTGGATCGCATTGATAGCCTGCTTTTTGCGGCTATTGCCGTCTATCTCTTCGCCTCGCTCTTGCAGCTTAGTTAATGTTATGGGCAAATTATTTCTGGAGAGGTGGTGTAGTATGTGCTGACAGCCTGCGGTTGTCAGCACATACTACACCACCTCTCCAAGGCGAGCGCCACAGGCGCGAGTCGTCACGCTAAAAAGATGAAAATTCGCGCGAAGATAGGTTCTTCGCTATTATAGAGAGAGAAGGGCGGGTCTCCTGGAAGATTGTGTGCTCATCTCGCGTTTGTATTATTGAGGTGTGTCAGCAACGCTTATCGTAGAGGCGTAGATGAGAGGGGCTTCCAGGCCCGTGAGTAAGAGTGCATGAGCGCATATCCTAAACGTATTGCCTTACTTGGCAGCACAGGCTCGATTGGTCGGCAGACACTCGATATCGTGCGCTGCTTCCCAGAGCAGTTCCAGGTGGTAGCTCTGGCGGCCCGCAGTAACCTGGACCTACTGGCTGAACAGGTGCGCGAGTTTCGCCCTAGCCTGGTTGCTTGCTTTGCCGATTCAGCAGAGCTAGAGCAGAAGGCACGAGCGCTCTTTCCGAATGTTATCCTGGGGGAGCGCGGTCTACTGGCGGTTGCGACGCACGCGGATGCGGATGTGCTGGTGGCTGCGACCTCTGGCCTGATGGGCCTGCGTCCAACGATGGCGGCGATTGAGGCTGGTAAAACCATTGCCCTGGCGAATAAAGAGACGCTGGTCATGGCAGGTCATATTGTCACGGAGGCCGCGCGTCGCAATGGTGTCTCGATTGTGCCCGTTGATAGTGAGCACAGTGCCATCTGGCAGTGTTTGCATGGTGAAGAAAATAACCAGATTCGTCGATTAATTCTTACAGCATCTGGTGGACCATTTCGTACGACACCTCCTGAAGAGTTGCGCGACGTCTCTGTGGAGCAGGCCCTGGCCCACCCCACCTGGCGCATGGGGCCAAAGATTACTATTGATAGCGCCACGCTGATGAACAAGGGCCTGGAGGTCATTGAATCATACTGGCTTTTTGATGTGCCCTACGAGCGCATCGAGGTGGTCGTGCAGCCTGAGAGCATCATCCACTCCATGGTTGAATTCTGTGATGGCTCGATTAAGATGCAGGCCAGTCTGCCGACGATGCACCTACCTATCATGCATGCGCTCACTTACCCGGAGCGCCTGGATACTGCCGATAAAAACTTGATTCGCGAACTACACTGGCCCTCGATCTCGGCGCTGCACTTTGAAGAATTGAACCTGGAGCGCTTCCCCTGTTTCCGCCTGGCGCTTGAGGCCGGGAAGCGAGGGGGGACCTACCCCTGCGCGCTGGTGGGCGCGGATGAAGAGGCTGTAGCGATGTTCCTGGAGGGAAAGATACCTTATCAGGGGATCGCCCAGATGCTTGAGGCAGTGCTTGAGCAACATAACTCAATTGCCCAGCCCGATGTGAACGCGACGTTGGAGGCTTGTGCATGGGCACGCCGTGCGGCGCGAGAATGGGGTGAAAAACACCTGGCTGGTTAGATAATCAGGAGCGTCGTATCGTAGTGTGTTCTCGCCGGAGGCATTTTTGAGGAGCAAAGGATAAATACTAGATGAATAACTGGTACCTACTCGCAGCTATCCCGGTTTTTGGATTGCTTGTGCTTGTACACGAATTTGGACACTTCATCACTGCTCGCTGGGCGGGTATTCGAGTTGATGAATTCGGTATTGGTTTGCCACCACGCCTGGTTGGTTTTCGCCGTCGCCCTCAGGGTGGATGGGAAGTGGTCTGGTTTGGCGGCCGTTCCGAGCAGATGGAGGGGCTAGAGAGTCCACTGACAGGTACAAGCGGTGGAGTAAGCCAGGGTCATGCCTCCGCGAAGCAGAATACCATTTACTCTATCAACCTGCTGCCGATTGGCGGATTTGTGCGTATGCCGGGCGAAGATGGCGATGCACATGATGAGAATGGTCATTACGACTCTGAGAGCTTTGCGGCCAAGCCTGCCGGGAAGCGCATCGTTGTCCTCTGTGCGGGCGTGATCATGAACGTCTTGCTGGCGATTGTGCTCTTCACGATTGCCTATGGACAGGGAGAGCCAACGACGCCAGCCATCATTGCCCAGGTGAACGCTGGCTCGCCTGCTGCGGCGGCAGGGCTGCACGCGGATGACAAGATCCTCAGCGTCAATGGACAGTCCGTCACCCAGTTCCAGGAAGTGAAAGATATTGTCGATAAGGCCTCGACGCAGAGTAAGGGGCAGCAGACCGTTGATGTGAAACTGGTGGTGGAGCGCAAGGGCGAGCCGCAGCCGCTCCATATGACCGTTCATGCCCTGGTCAATCCGCCTGCTGATAAAGGCCACCTGGGAGTCCTGGGCAAGACAGTCAATGTCAGCATTCCCCTCTGGCAGGCCCCCATCAGAGGTATTCAGCAAACCCTGTCGACCACGCGCCTCTTTATTGTTACAATTGGTCAGATGATTGTAGGCGCGATCCAGCCGCAGATCGCGGGTCCAGTTGGCATCGTTAAGATTACGGGCGAAGTGGCCCAGACGGTACCCGTTGTTGGCTGGTGGTACATCCTGAATTTAACAGCGATGTTGAGTATAAACCTGGCAATTGTCAATATTCTACCTTTCCCTGCCCTGGATGGTGGGCGTGTGGTGCTGATCTTCATCGAGATGATTCGTGGAGGGAAGCGTCTCAGACCCGAGCGCGAGGGGCTTATCAATCTTGTTGGTATGGCAATCTTGCTTACTCTGATGGTTGTCGTGACTGTAAGCGACGTCTTACATTGGGGTGGCTGATAATGGAGTGTACTACTAATTATGTCTAAGAAAACTCGTCAGGTTCGCGTTGGCAATGTTCTGGTTGGTGGCGGCGCGCCTGTGGCTGTGCAATCTATGACCACCACCTATACCCGTGATGTGAAAAGCACGGTCGCGCAAATCAAACGCCTGGAAGAGGTCGGCTGTGAGATTGTGCGCGTAGCTGTTCCCGAGATGGAAGATGCGGTTGTCCTGGGCGAGATCAAGAAGCAGATTTCGATTCCGCTGGTCGCGGACATTCACTATAATCCTAATCTGGCACTGGAAGCCATTCGCCAGGGGATCGACAAGGTCCGCATCAATCCAGGCAACCTGCTCAATGGACGTGAATCCCTGGAGCAGATTGTGCGGACTGCTAAAGAGCGCGACATTGCGATGCGTATTGGCGTGAACTCCGGCTCGATTGATGCGCTGGACAAGCAGGCCCAGATGCAGCGCATTCAGGTGCGCCTGCGCGAGGATGGCACTCTGGAGCGCAGCGATCCTGCCGAGGCTCGCCGTCTTGAGCGCGAGCGCCTGGCTGAGCGCATGGTCACCAAGGCCCTGGAATATATTAGCTGGTGTGAAGAGCTCGATTATCACAATATTATTGTCTCTTTGAAATCCTCCACTGTTCTGACAGCGGTTGAGGCCTACCGCCGCTTCTCGGAGCGCTCGGATTATCCTATCCACCTGGGCATTACCGAGGCGGGTACACTGGTCACAGGCGCGGTGAAGTCCTCGGTTGGCCTGGGTCTTCTGCTGGCGGACGGTATTGGTGATACCATGCGCGTCAGCTTGAGTGCCGAGCCTGAGGAAGAGATTCCTGTGGCGTATGAGATTCTAAAGTCGCTCGAGCTGCGCAATCGCGGCGTGACCTTTGTCTCCTGCCCCTCCTGCGGTCGCGTTGAGATCGACGTCATTAGCGTCGCCAACGAGGTAGAGAAGCGTCTGTCCAAGGTGCAGACCCCCATCCATGTCGCCGTCATGGGCTGTGTTGTCAACGGCCCTGGTGAGTCGCGCGATGCCGATGTCGGCCTGGCTGGTGGTAAGGGCAAGGGCGTCATTTTCCGCAAGGGACAGGTCATTAAAACTGTTCCTGAAGACCAGTTCCTGGACGCAGTCCTCAAAGAGGTTGCGAGTCTGTTGCCTGAGGGTGAGGCCAAGCTGGTCTATCCTGAGGGTGGCATCAAAGATGTGGCTGGCACACACCGTACCCGCGATGAGGGCATGAACCTGCCTATCCTGCCCGCGTCTCGCTAGCTTAAACGATATAAAAAAAAAGCCCGGCAGGAACGCCAGGAGCCATCATAAACATGGCTCTAGCGTTCCTGCCGGGCTTTAGATATATGACCTCAAAAATAGATGCTATTTGTGGGATATGGCGGGAGAGGTTGCTGGTAGGTGAGCGCGCACAAAAAAGCGGCTTCATACGAAGCCGCCTGGAAAAATGGGCGATACAGAACTCGAATCTGTGACCTCCACGATGTCAACGTGGCGCTCTAACCAACTGAGCTAATCGCCCTCTCGACATGGAGAATAATATCATTGTGACTCTACTTTGTCAATAGGTTTTCTGGCCCTTTTTTTCGCGCCGGGAAAATTCCTATCTGATCTATGGCAAGGGAATTTCTGGCTTCTTTTCTGATGAGGAGGAATGGCGTATAGTGCGCCCTCGGGTATGCTCACAGATAAGCGATAGGTCCTGATCCTGTCCGTTTTTGCTTGCCCATACATAGATATGGTGCTATACTTTTTGAGGCGCAAGACGTGCCTGAAAGCGCCCAGTGGTATGAAGCAAGCGATACTACTATTGGTTTCCTTTATAAGAAGGACGAGGATTGTTCCTGTTATTTTTCCTTTTGAGAAGGGATTCTTAGTATGTTTCCTGGTGTTCGCAGACCTGTTGTCCAACGTAGGCGCCTGGTCTTACATGTGTGTAGTCTTATATTTATTTGTGCGCTTGTCGCGATTGAGTTTGCGCCCTGGAATAGTTCAGTGACCTATGCCAAGACGGAGCAGCATACGGTCGCGACGGTCGATACATCGTGCCAGCATGTCACATTCTCTCCCGATAGCAACCCCTATCCCATTTGCCCTGGCCCGTTTCCTACCGGCGGCAATTGCACCTGGTGGGCGTGGCAGCAGTGGCATTTATTGGGGTATGATCTCCCGCGTAACTGGGGAATGCCGCTGAGTGGGCCGTAGACGCCACACGGGCGGGATTAGCAGTCGGTACGGTTCCACGCCTGGGCGCGATAGCCGTCTTTCCAGTCGCCGATGGGGTCTGGGCCTATGGAGCGCCGGGGCATGTGGCCTTTGTCTCATCTGTGTATCCCGATGGCCAGACCTTTGATGTGACCTATCAAAATTATGGCGATACTACCTACATGCATATCGGGCGCGACTACAACACAAACTATATCAACTCGACCCATTTTCAGAATGGGCAGCTGCGCTTTATCTATTTCCCTCGTACGCTTGATACCCAGCATTTTGCCAGGCTGGCTGGCACTTCACCCAATGTGAGTTCCCAGGTGCAGCAGACAAACGCACTACTGAACTCATCCAGTGCTACTACGACCTATACCTCCAGCCGCATCTCGCTAGGACTCTCTCCCGCTTCCTCCGATCAGGAGTTTAATGCTGACTTTACCGGGAGTGGCTATAGCGATCTCCTGCTCTATGACCGTAAGCAAGGGCAATTGCAGGTCTTACAGTTGGAGAAGCGCCGAACGCTGGCGGGAACCTTTGTGCCTAATTCTGATGATGGCATATCACATGGCGTGCGAATGAATCCAGGCGCCCCTAAACTGGTGGATTTAGGTGACTCTACTGTGCCAGCGGGCAAGTGGGGTTCGTCGCTCGATATTCACGTGGGCGACTTCGATGGCACAGGTGCATCAGATATTTTGCTCTATGATCGGGATACAGGCAAGATTCACCTTATCAGCCTAACGACCTCTTTGACGATAAAAAAGCATGTCGTCCTTGATGGCGAGGGGCCGGGATGGGAGCTCTATGTTGGTCGTTTTGATGGCAAGCGTAGCTCTGTTATGATGTATAACCGTTTTGCCGATCCCAGTGCCTATGATCCAGGGACCAGCGATTCGACGGATAATGGTGGGGATACAAGCGGCACCACTCCCACTGATCCAGGCACTACAACGCCAACGCCAGCGCCAACTCATACAAAGACACCAACACCAACACCAACGAAGAGGCCGAGTCCGACACCGACGCCGACGAAGACGCCGAGCCCTACTCCGTCACCGACACCGTCACTGACACCAAGTCCGACGCCGTCTCCAACACCTACAGTGACGCCATCTCCAACACCAACACCAACACCAACACCAACACCAACGGCAACGCCGACACCAAGTCCAACGGCAACGCCGACGCCTACCCCAACGCAGGCCGCGCCTACGCCGACAGTAGCGCCGTCGCCTACTCCGACGCAAACACCATCGTCGACAAGTACACCAGCGGCGCAACCTACACAGGCGAAGAGTACCGTGGAGCCTACGGCATATACTATTCCCGCCACAAGCCATACCAGTAATGTAGATGGCTCGAATGGTGATCTCAGTGGCACCAGCCTTGCCGATTGGGAGATGCAGGGAAAGACCGCCAATGTGATCATGCTCGATTTTGATCAGAACTTCCAGGTCAAACATCGCCAGGTGTATACGCTCTGGCACGCGAGCTGGGAGGTGTACGTGGGTCGCTTCATAGGACCCGATCAGGATGGTATCTTCCTCTATGATCGCATCGATGGTCAGGGGCGTATGCTGGGTCTGGATGGCTCGCTCAAGGTGACTAAACAGCAGGATATGAGTGATCTGAGTGGTAACTGGATGATCTACAGCGGAGACTTTAACGCCTCTGGGCGGGCGCAAATTCTTCTGTATGATCCCAGTAGCGGTAGCGCGCAGATCAGGTCCCTGAAGGCGGATCTCACGGTTGATCAGAGCGTGGATTACTCCGACTGGGGGCAGAATCTCCTGCCATACGTGGGGAGCTTTGGCACCTCTTCAACAGGCGTTATGCTCTACGATCCCGAGGCGGGGCAGAGCACATTCCTGGCCTTTGATGATACGCTACAAGTGGCGCATCAATATGTCACAAAGAGCTGGGACCAGCACTGGCAAGTCCTGGTGGGTTCATTTACCGACCGCTCCCAGTGTTTGGGCCAGGGCCAGTGCGCGAACGGAGATGATATCCTGGTCCTCAATCGTGAGACGGGCCAGCTACAGCAATATATCTTCTCCTTTGGCCGCCAGTTTAAGGTCTATGATAACCGTACGCGCGCCTTTGAGCGCCAGGGCGTGGCCCCCTCCTCCGAGCAGTATGTCAGCTCCCTGGATACTACCACGTTCAACCTGGCCTCAACGCTTAGTACCGATATCCACAACCAGGAATTGTATTAAAAGTTATAAACAGGATGGGCGCCTGATGGAGGCATTCACCTCCACCAGGCGCCCATCCTGTTTATAACTCTCTTTTTGTCTGAATGGGTTAGAGGGCGGGTGTAGAGAGAGGCGTCTGCTTGCTGGCTTCGACTCTGCTGTGGCGTGGCTTGAGATAGCCCAGAGTGGCAGCCAGGAGGATACCCAGGATGATGCCCAGCAGCGCAACATCGCGGACCATGATCGAAGGGAAGAAGATTGAGACATTGGGCAGGTCGTGAAGCAATGCCTTGCCATACAGATAGGGATAGATGAAGGTCGTGAGCAGGCTCAATGCTGTCCAGGGCACCAGCCATTTCCAACTGGCTCGTCCAATATAGGCAATGAGCGGGGCGACCCAGATCAGGTACTGAGGACTAAATACCTTGCCGGTACTGATGATGATGAGTAGTGTCAGCACGCTACTGACGGCCAGGTCGATTTTGTTGCGCCACTGGAGCCAGTAGATATAGGCAAGCCCTAAAAGAAGGAGGGCCGTGCTCAGGGTGCTTACCAGTTTCTCTGGTGTGCCAAAGATATTAAATGAGCCATAACTATAGCGGTAAGAGAGCGGGGTATGCGTAATGTGCCGACTGGTAAACCACACGATAGTGGCCTGGAGTGATTCTACCTGTGTCGGGCGCCCGATAAAGTAGGTAAAGGGCTTGAGCGTTCCCTCAATGCTCAGGGCCAGCGAGAGCAGCATCACAGCACTACAGAGCGCGACAAATATTCCCAGGGGAAGCCAGCGCTGGCGTATGCGCCATGAACCTTGTAGCTCGCGTTGCTGCTGGAGCAGGAATGGAATCAGCAGGATCACCGGGTAAAATTTACAGAGCGTCGCCAGCGCCAGGTAGACATAGGCCCAGTTCCAGCGTGAGCGGTCCGCGTAGATGATAGCCAGCAATGTCAGCAGGGCGGGAACAAGATCGAAACGTCCCAGCGCGGTCGCATAACAACCGGCAAGAAGGTAGATCACAAATGCCAGGGCCGAACCGCGAGAGCGATAGCGCACCAGCAGGTAGTAGATAATGATCGCGAAGAGGGCCATCCAGCCCGCGAAGGCGACCTGATACCAGTGGCTGGGCACAATCAAGCTCAGCGAAAAGGGAACCAGCACCAGCATGGGATACTCATTAGGAAGGGCGTGAAAGCGTGTATTCGGGGATTGCCATTGTTCGATGGTATTCACAAACGAAGCCGGGAGACCATAGCGTTCGGCCTTCTCAAGCAGGGTTGGCGTATCTTGCCCAGGCGGAATAACATCTAAATAGTCCGCTGTAATGGGGCGTGTGATAAAGCCACACTGTGTCTTCCAAGGCTCTCTCTCTGTAATGGAGAGCGTATGCCAGAAGGCCATCGCATAGCACTGGTACTTTGCCGCGTCGGTATTATTTTTAAAAAGGGCCGGCCTGGTGCCAGCGAAGAGAGCGGCGCATAGAAAAATAAGGATGCATGCATCAAAGAGCCTGAGCCAGCGTGAGCGCCGTTTTGACAGGCCGAGTGAGTTCTCCTCTTGCCGTCTGCCTGGTAGCGTCTCTTGAGGCGAAGCGCTGGTCGTAGGAAGGTTTGTGTTCATGCGCGATCAAGTACTTTCCACCAAATTAATTTTTGAATATTTAAATAAAGAGCCGCGTTCAGATATGCGAGAAAGAGTTTTGCCCCTTTTAAAGCGCAAAAAGAGACAGTACTCTATTTTGACCTTGCTATCGTCCCACGACCTCCCCTGATTGTCAAGTTGAAAGTACTCCCTACAGGGCTTTCCAATTCTCACAAAGGAGGTGAAAAAGAAGAGTTTTCCTTGTAGAATACAAAACCAAATCACATCTCAAGGAAAACTCTGCATGGACTATACCACATTCATGCTCGCAAAACGAGCCGAACACGACCCAGAAACGCTTCCCGTCAATTCGTTGTACCAGAGCTTGCGAGCCCTCTCAGATACGAGACGAAAACAAGGAAAACGATACGAATTGGCCTTGGTTCTTTCTCTGCTTGTGCTTGCCAAACTAGCAGGGCAAAAGACCCTGAGTGCAGCAACCGAGTGGGTTCGTCATCATCGAGTGCCTTTAGCACAGCGCTTTGGGCTCTCCCGCCAGCAGATGCCATGCCAGATGACCTATTGCAATGTCCTTGCCAGAGTAGACAGCAAGCATCTCGATGAGCTTCTTTCTGCCTTTTTCACCCGTTGGGAAGCCCAGGCCCGGTGTGGAGAGGAACCCAGTCGCCTGCTGACGCCAGGCATCCAAGCCAAACATGCTCAGGTCGCTGTTGATGGCAAAGCCCTGCGGGCCACAAGCAAAGAGGCTCACCCGGTTCATCAACTCAGTTGCTATGAGGTGCAGACTGGCACCGTGCTTTGGCATTGCAATGTGCAAGACAAGGAAAATGAGATCAGTGCCCTCAAGCCCTTATTTGCACCTTCATGGGTGCGTGGGCGCATTCTCACCCTTGATGCTATGCATACTCAACGGCAACTGTGCGCGCAGGTCCTTCGTTTGAGTGGAGACTACATCTTGATTGCCAAGGACAATCAGCCAACGCTGCGAGAGGATATTGTTGCCTTCTTTGAGGATCCTTCTCCTGATCGACGGCGCTGGAAGCAGGCAGAAACCTGGAACAAAGGGCATGGGCGCTTGGAACATCGCCAAATTCTTTGTAGCCCTGATCTTAACGACTGGTTTAGCAAAGATTGGGAGGGCATCGAGCAAGTCTTTCGGCTGGAAAGAACCACGCGCATTCTCAAGTCGGGAAAGATCCGTCACGAGGTGGTCTATGGGTTGAGCAGTCTCTCGATATACCAAGCGCCTCCCACATGCATGCTTGAACTTATCAGAGCCCATTGGGCCGTTGAAAATTGCCTCCATCATCGACGTGATGTGACCTTAGGCGAAGATGGTTGTCAAACGCGTACAGGAGTGGTTCCCAGTCTGCTGGCCCAGCTCAATAGCACCGTCTTGAGTCTCATGGATCGCGTGGGGGTCCGCAATGTCGCTCGCCAGATGCGCTACTTTGATGCCCATATTGATCAAGCTCTTGATCTCGTTCTTACTGGACAATGTGTGGTTTATTAGAATTGGAAAGCCCTGTACTCCCTAACCATGGCTTCTCAAAGTAGATGATACACACGCCGGCCGTTTAATGTTACAATAGCGCCATGCGACATGTTTTTTTAATTGGGCTTTCAGGGAGCGGGAAGAGCACGGTGGGCCGCCTGCTTGCGCAAGAGTTGCGGCGACCGTTGCTTGATATTGATGCTCTCATTGAGCAGGAAGAGGGCGTGGGTATCCCCGAGATTTTCACCCGGTATGGTGAGGCGTATTTTCGCGAGTGTGAGCGTCGTGTCCTGGCGCGTGTCGCGCAAAATGAGGAGGGCGCGATTGTGGCGACAGGCGGGGGGCTGGTGGTGCGCGAGGAGAATCGCAGGCTGATGGCCAAGCATGGTGTTCGAGTCTACTTGCAAACGGAGCCTGAGGTGGCTCTTGAGCGCTTGCGAGCGCAGCATACACATTCTCTTGCCAAGAGTACCTCGCCCGAGATCCGGCCTCTGCTGGCCGGTCCCGATCCCCTGGCCACGTTGCGGAATTTGTACACGACCCGTCGCGCCTGGTATGAGGAGGCTGACCTGGTATGCCAGACTCATGGCCGGAGCGTGGAACGGGTGGTTATGGAGATTATGGCTATGGTAAACGCTGCTGATGCGTCGAGGGACGGGGCGCCTGTTGTCAGGCATGTTCACATTGGTAGAGGCTATGACACCGTGGTGGATTGGGGAGGGCTGGAGCGGCTCCCGCAGTATCTGACACAGTTGGGACTGCCCTCGCGAGTCTTCCTCTTTACGGATAGCAATTTGCGCGCACTTTATGGCGAGCAGGTTGTGCATAGCCTGAAGCAACAGGGATTTGAACCCTATCTCTACACGGTCCCGGCAGGCGAGGCGAGCAAATCACCTGAACAGCTACAGGCGATCTATGACTGGCTGCTTGAGCACCATGCCGAGCGACGCGAAGTTCTAATCGCGCTTGGCGGTGGCGTTGTTGGCGACCTGGTCGGATTTGCTGCTGCTACTTACCTGCGCGGTGTGCCCCTGATTCAGGTGCCAACCTCGCTGCTGGCCCAAGTGGATGCGGCTATTGGTGGCAAGACCGGTATCAACCATCGCCAGGGCAAGAACTTGATTGGTGCCTTCTACCATCCACGCCTGGTCCTGGTGGACCCCAGGACCCTGCTGACGCTGCCAGTGCGGGAGCGTACAGAGGGATGGGCAGAAGTTGTAAAGTATGGTATCATACTCGACGCTAAGCTATTTGCGCTTTTGGAGACCTACAAAGACGCTTTGCGCGATTTCTCGTCCCTTCCTGCTTCCTTACTGGTCCAGATTGTGGCTCGCTGCATCGACCTCAAAGTGCAGGTTATTGAAGAAGACGAGACGGAGAGCAGCCTGCGCGCCATCTTGAATTATGGTCATACTGTTGCCCATGCGCTGGAGAGTGTTGCGGGCTACGGTGAATGGTTGCATGGCGAGGCGGTTTCTCTGGGCATGGTGGCTGCGGCTGAGATGGCGCGTGAAGCTGGCATGTGGAGCGCGGAAGAAGAGCAGCGCCAGAATGCACTGCTCGCATCGTTGGGACTCCCCACGCGCTACCGGGGTTCGGTGCGGGCGCAGGATATACTGGCGAAAACGCGCCTGGATAAGAAAGTCGTGGGCAAACGTATTCGCTGGATCATGCCTCGACGGATTGGCGAAGTCGTCATTACTGAGATGCCCGATGATCTTGTTGAGCGCGTGGTCACAGATTTTTTCGCTGAAGCGAGGTCATAGGCAATGGCGGAGATCCTGGTTTTAAATGGACCTAACTTGAATACGTTGGGGAAGCGCGACCCAGGGATATATGGCAGTGTGACACTCGAGCAGATCCAGGCGCGTTTGCGGGAGCGAGCGGCCAGTCTGGGAGCGACAGTAGAGTGTGTACAGTCCAACCATGAAGGTGTGCTGATCGATACCATTCAGCAGTATGCCGAGCGCGTAGAGGGCATAATTATCAATCCTGGCGCCTTTACGCACTACTCGTATGCTTTGCGCGATGCGCTTGCGGGCACCAGGCTACCTATCATCGAGGTCCATTTGAGCAATATCTATGCCCGGGAGCCTTTTCGCCATGAGTCTGTGATTGCTCCCATTAGCTATGGGCATATCGCGGGCCTGGGTTGGCGTGGGTACCTCCTGGCGCTGGAGGCGCTTGTGGCCTTCTTACAAGAACAAAAGTAGCTTTCTGCTACAGAAATACAGATGAACGACCATTGGTCATTCAATGTCAAAGGAGTTTTCTGAATGATTTCCACTGGTGACCTGAAAAAAGGCGTCACAATCGAGTTTGAAGGGAATCCCTGCACGATTCTCGAGTGGCAGCACGTGAAAATTGGCCGTGGTGGTGCTATCGTGCGCCTGAAGTTGCGTAACCTGCGTAGCGGCGCGATTTTTGATCGTACATGTGACGCTGGCGATAAGTTCAAACGCCTCTATCTGGATCGTTCGAACGTCACCTATCAGTACAATGCCGATGACCTGTATCATTTTATGGATACCAGCACGTATGATGATATTGTCCTGAATGAGGCTCAACTGGGCAATGCCAAGGATTATCTCATTGATAATCTTGAGCTTGACATCATTCGTTACAACGAAGAGCCTATCTCGGTGGAGCTGCCTGAAAAGGTCGTACTCAAAATAACCTATACCGAGCCCGGCTTCAAAGGCGACACCGCTACAGGTGGTACGAAGCCCGCGACGACCGAGACGGGTCTCGTAGTACAGGTACCCTTGTTTGTTTCTAGCGAAGACTCGATTCGTGTGAATACCAGCACGGGTCAGTACGTGGAGCGTGTCTAAAACGGTTCTGCTGGTCTATCTCTGACACGATCTCCGTAGATAGGAGAGACCAGCGCATACCTGGAAACTGAAGTGAGTGAGCATAGGGGACGTCGCGTAACCATTGGCAACCGAGGCGCCTGCATCTGGCTCACTAAGTATTTATAAATGTAGTATGGGAGTATGATTATGGATGGCAGCAGACGTGCTTCCTCTCAATTAGAGAGACTTCCAGAGGAAGTGCAGCAAGAGACGGAGCAGATGAGCATTGAACACCTGACCCACCTGGTCAAAGTGCTTGATAAAAGCGACGTTTCCGAAATTGAAGTCAAGCATAGCGGGACGGGAACGCGCCTGGTCTTGCGCAAGGCCAGGGCCGGAGAGAACGCCGCGATCAGTGTTAGCGAGCCAGTGGTTGAAGTGGCTGACTCCTCGTTGTCTGCACCTCCACAGCATACTGTTACGGCGCCGCTGGTAGGAATTTTCCACACCTGGGCCAAGCCGAAAGGGAAAGCCCTGGTTGCCGCGGGCGATAAAGTCAAAGTCGGACAACTGGTTGGCTCAATTCAGTCCCTCAACGTCCTCTACGAAGTTGAGGCGAGCGCTGCCGGCCGTGTGCTAGAGCTTCTCGTGGAAGATGGCCAGCCTGTGGAGTATGGACAGGCTTTGATGACGCTTGAAACGGCTGAGGAGGCATAGCAGGGTATGACCGCCATGCATCTTCCAGGCTTTAATGAAGCCATCAGTGTCTCGGCCCTCTCGGTCTTCCTGCGAGAGTGGCTTGAGACCAATGACATGCTACAAGATGTCCGGGTGTATGGCGAAGTCTCCAATTGCAAGACCTACCCCTCCGGTCATTGTTATTTTACCCTCAAGGACAGTGGCGCGCAGCTCAACTGCGTCTTCTTTAAGCAGTCCCGTCTGCGTTCATCCGCTCCCACGCTACGCGATGGCATGGGAATCGCCCTGAATGGACGTATTTCATTCTATGAACGTGACGGCAAGCTGCAACTCTATGTGGAGAGCGCCGAACCTCTGGGTGTAGGCGCCCTCTTTGAGCGCCTGGAACGCTTGAAAGCGCGTCTGGAGGCGGAAGGACTCTTCGCGGAAGAGCGAAAGCGAGTGCTGCCCGAGCGCCCGGAAGTTATTGGGATTGTTACTTCGCCGCAGGCTGCGGCCCTGCGCGATATGTTGCGCGTCTTGCGCCAGCGCTACCCTCTGGCGCGCGTGATTCTTGCCCCCGCACAGGTTCAGGGAAGTGAAGCCCCTGCCTCTATTGCCGCCGCCCTCGATGCGTTGAATGAGCACGGGGAGGCAGAGGTTATCATTGCCGGGCGTGGCGGCGGTTCCATCGAAGAGCTGTGGGCCTTTAACGAAGAGGTCGTGGTGCGCGCCATTGCGCGCTCAAGTATCCCTGTGATTAGTGGCGTCGGCCATGAAACGGACTTTACCCTGGCCGACTTTGTCGCCGATTTGCGCGCATCTACGCCAACCGCTGCCGCGACTGCCGCAGTTCCCAACATCGAGGATTGGCGCATTGAGTTGCTTGATCGTCAGCAAGAGCTTGGCTCGCTGATGGAAGAACGCCTGGAAGCGCTTGCGACCCAGGTTGCCGATCTCCAGTATCAACTTGAGCATAAGAGTCCCGTTGGACAGATCAATAACTATCGCCAGCAGTTGGACGAGGCCAGTGAGCGCTTGCAGACGCATATGCGCCACCTGCTGAGTATACGCGCGGAGCGCCTCAGCGGACAAACCTTGCAACTGCACGCGTTAAGTCCGCTCTTGACGATTACACGCGGCTATGCGGTAGTCAGACAGGAGCCAGGCCAGCGGCTGATAACAAGCGTGAAGCAGGTACAGGCCGGGGATGCCTTGAGTATTCAGGTGCAGGACGGCAGCATTCCTGTGTCTGTACGCGAAGAACTGGGATAAGAGTCCTTGCCATATGCTGCATTGCTGTTTTGCCTGGTGGCAGTCAGGTATTTTCTACCATTGTTTTGTGGGGAAGGAAGAAGGTCATGGAAGCATTATCGTTTGAAGAGGCTTTTGCCAAGCTAGAAGCTACGGTTGCAGCCCTGAAAGATGGACAGGTTTCCTTAGAGCAGGCACTCAGCTCTTATCAGGAGGGTGTGACGCTTGTTCAGTACTGTAATGAACTTTTACAGAAGGCTGAGTTAACGGTACAACAACTGCAAGTGGATAGTGAGGGCGCGTTGTCCTTGCAATCATTGGACCTGTAAGAGGGGAGAAGCTCTTTTAATTTATGGTTAGTGACACGCTTTTAGACAATCATGTGCTCCTGGCTTCGGTATTAGCCTGGGCGCTTGCCCAGGTAAGCAAGACGGTGGGCGAGATTATTAAAGAACGCCGCCTGGTGCTGAGTCGTCTCGTTTCTTCTGGTGGTATGCCAAGTTCGCATTCCGCCCTGGTGACCGGGCTGGCTACCGCTGTGGGCCGTGTGATGGGTATCAGTTCGCCAGCTTTTGCCATCGCGGCCGTCCTGGCAGGTATCGTGATGTATGACGCGGCAGGCGTGCGTCGTGCAGTGAGTATTCAGGCGCGTATTTTAAATCAGATGATTGATGAAGCCTTTCAGGGGCACCCCTTCGCGGAAAAACGTTTGCGTGAGCTGATTGGGCATACCCCGATCCAGGTTTTTGTCGGTGGATTACTGGGCATTTGTGTTGGTTTGCTCGCCACCAGTTATTAACAAGTACTAACAAGTACTAGCGCTTTTTACGTTATTTGTCAGGCCCGCTGGTTCCTTGCGCGGCTTGCGACCTACTAGCCCGTCTATCTCTTCCCTCGCCAATCAAGATGTCTTTACACTTTTGTTAAGACATCTTGCCTCTGCTTCAATTTTTAGAGCAACTCCCTCAAAGAGAACGCGCCCAATGTCCCTCTTTATGTGTGCTGCACGAAAGAAGCCTTTTATTGATCAGTTTGTATTCTCCCCGAATGCTTTGCTGCTAGAAGATGTCTGTCTAGAATAACCAGTCATTTAGTGCCCCAAAAAAATGTGGAGGAAGCGTCTAAGATTTAGGAAGTGCAAAGAAGCTGGGGGCAGTGCAAAAACATATTTTTGTGATTGCTTCCTGCTTTGCCTGCCATAGAGCGAAAAATATGCTAAAATAATGGTTGTGTTTGTGTGAAGGAGGATAATGGTGAATTTTAGCGCAATAGATTTAAAATCTTGTATATTGTATCTTATTGTTTTTATGTATGTCAAACGTTGTCGTGCTTTGCGTAGCTTAAGCTTGCTATCTTGATACTTTTCGATACATGTCCTCCTCTTGCAAAGCCATAAGCAACGCTTATGGGGGGGCTTGTTTCTACCCTGGCGAGTCCTGCACGTATAAAAAGGAATATTCCTTGACGCAGGACAATTATTTCTTTGTTTGCATGTCTTGGGGGAGACTGTAAGAGAAGCGAGCCTCGCTATGTTTATGCCAAAGCACTTGAAACGTTCTGCGCAAAAATTTCTACAAGGATGTGAGGGATGAAGACAATTTTTTGCTTTTGTGTATCAGGTGAGAATTTCAAATATCCTGTCGTCAATCGATACGATCTTGTATGGCATGAGAAGCGGTCATAGAAGGGAGACAGGTACTCATTGGGCAACTACTCGCAATATGCAGATGTGTTATGTCTATCAGGGGAGGAGACATATGAAATTGCTGGTCATCGATAGTGACCGTGATTTGGTGGAAATGCTCACAAGCTGGCTAAAAACTCTGGGGTATGAAGTATACAGAGCCTATAATAGTGAGCGAGCCCGAAGTGAATGGCTCGAACAACGTCCCGATCTAGTAATCATTGATCCTATGTTGAAGGGGGGGAATGTGCTGGAAATGTGTCGCGATTTACGCGCCAAGCACGATGCACTGGTGCTGGTGTTAACCGATAGTAAAGAGGTACAGGACGAGGTGCGTTGCCTTGAGTCGGGGGCGGACGATTATTTACGCAAGCCGTTTTTCCCGGCACAATTGCTGGCCAGGATTCGTGCGGTGAGTCGTCGCGCTCGCTCTACGTTGGAGCGTCGCCCCTCCTCTGTGGTCACAGTAGGCCCTCTTCGTGTCGATTCGTTGCATAATGAGGTGAGTGTTCATGGCAAACTGGTGCGCCTGACTCCGACTGAGAGCAAACTATTACACCTGCTGGCGATCAATGCAAACGATGTCTGCACCGCAAATCAGATCGTCACTCATGTCTGGGGCTACGATGGCGATGGTGATGCCTGCCTCATCAAAGCGCATATTCGTCACCTGCGCCAGAAGATTGAACCCAGTCCCAGCGATCCATGTTATATATTGACCGTTCCCGGTGTAGGCTATACCCTGATCCGCCGTAACGAGGAACAAAAGGTACCCGTAGAGAGCGGGAAGGCCTTGCGCGCTCTCTCCATCTAGAGGCTTGTACCTCATATCCTTCAATGTCTGTATAGAGATAAAGAGCACAGGACCACGGTCCTGTGCTCTTTATCTCTATATAGACAAAATCTCAACCGCCACCACGGGCCAGGAGCATGACGGGTACTGTCAGGACGATGAGCTTAAGATCGAGCCAGAGCGATTGCTGGTGCAGGTACGCGATATCCATCTCAACCATCTGCTGGAAGGTCACGCGCGAGCGGCCATAGACCTGCCAGGTTCCAGTCAGGCCGGGTTTGCCGCTGAGACGTAGCCAGTCGCTCTCTTTGTATATCTCGACTTCATAGGATAGAGGTGGGCGCGGCCCCACCAGTGTCATCTCGCCTCGCAAGACATTCCAGAATTGTGGCAGCTCGTCAAAACTCAATTTGCGGATAATGCGGCCCACCCTCGTAATTCGGGGATCCTTGTGGATCTTATAGGCCATGCCCTCACCAGCCTCCTCACTCAGCTTTTCGCCACGCATATACTGCTGAATCTTTTCGATATGGAGCCTGGGGTCATTGTCGGTATACATCGAACGAAACTTGAGCATCTCAAAGGTTTTTCCATTTTGCCCCACCCGCTTCTGGCGAAAGAACACCGGGCCTTGTGAATCAAGTCGAACGCAGAGCGCGACCAGGAGACACACGAGCAAGACAAAGGGGCCGATGAGAAGCGTAAACGCGATGTCAAGCAGGCGTTTGTAGCGCAGGTAGCTTCTACTGAACGCCAGGTCTTGCTGGACCTGGGTCGCTTGTGCTTGAACAGCCATGGCTATTCCTCCCCGAAGACTCATACGAGGAATTCCTCGTAACCTCTACTGTCCTCTTATGTGGAAACCAACGCCGCTCTCGTGGCTAGCGCTTCGCGCTCAGGTTTCCTAAATAGGAAGTATGTAATACTGCCTCAATGGTACGGTATGAGGGTGTAGAACCGGTACGGATGAGCATAGAAAACTGGTAGCGGCCCGTCTAGAAAGGGGGAAATTGAGGTAAAATGAAGCGCTGTGACATGATAGATTGGAAGCTCTTCAGAACCTTTTGGCTAGCCACACATTCTCTACTCCGTTGACAAAGTTGCACCTAACCTCTACCACAACAAGTATCGGCCGATCACTCTCGCATGGTACTATCCTGACTAGCAAAGTAGTCTTTCTGCTCGCTGCGAGGCTGAGCTTCATTTTTTAGAGAAGGAGTGCTGAGGGAGTGGTACCTTTACAAGTTCCTCTTGTTGATCTACGTGTCCAGTATCAGAGCTTGAAGCCTGAAATTATGGCGGCCTTTGCTGAAGTGTTGGAGAGTATGCACTTGTTCCTGGGGCCGAAGACTCGTGCCTTTGAGCAGCAGTTCGCTGAGTATTGTGCCTGTCGCTATGGCATAGGCGTGTCCTCGGGAACGGAGGCGCTGGTGCTGGCCCTGCGTGCCTGCGATATTGGAGCAGGAGACGAGGTCATCACTGTCTCCAACACCTTTATTGCCACAGTGGAGGCCATTGCCCTCGTGGGGGCCAGGCCGGTGTTTGTCGATGTGGATCCCCAGACCTACCTGATGGATTGGCGCCAACTAGAGGCTGTGTGCACAGAACGCACACGCGCCATTCTGCCTGTACATCTCTATGGGCATGCGGCTGAGATGGGGCCTATCCTTGAGTTTGCGCGAGTGCGTGGGCTACGCGTTATTGAAGATGCCTCACAGGCACACGGGGCGACCTACCAGGGCCAGCGGGTCGGTAGCTTTGGTGATATTGGCTGCTTTAGCCTGTACTACAGTAAGAACCTGGGAGCCTTTGGCGAGGCTGGCATCTGTACGACTAGCGATCCCGTCCTGGCGGAGAAATTATGTATGCTGCGCGACCATGGCTCGCGTGTACGCTATCATCACGAGGTGATCGGGGGCAATTATCGCCTGGATGAATTGCAAGCGGCAGTCCTGCTCTTAAAGATGCCCTACCTTGAGCAGTGGAACCAGGCGCGCCAGGCCCATGCGCAGTTCTACACCCAGCGGTTGCGCGAGGTGGTGCCGCAGGTACCCGAGGTTTGCTCATGGGGCACGCATGTCTATTGCTACTATGTGATCCAGGTGGAGCAGCGTGATACCTTCCGCAAGGCATTAGAAGAGGCCGGAATTGGAACCAATGTGCACTACCCAGTGCCCATTCATTTGCAGCCCGCCTGCGCAGACTATGGATATACACGTGGCATGCTGCCTGTGACTGAGCAGGCCGCCGAGCGTATTGTCTCACTCCCTATGTATCCCGAATTAACTGAAGAACAGCTGCATCTGGTCGTGGAGACGGTGAAGCAGGCGCTCTTGATCGGTGTAACGCAAAAATAAACGTTAGTCATTTATATCCTTTATAATGCACGGGTAAAAAAGAAAGAAGCGACGTATGGCTGATTTACGTTTTGGCATCATTGGCTGGGGGTACTGGGGGCCAAAGATTGCCCGTAACCTGGATAGTATCGCCCATGCCACAGTAACTGCGGTCGCCGATATGGATAAGCATCGGGTAGCGCTGCTTGCGGGCCAACAACCAGGCCTCCAGGTGACATCCCAGGTGGAGGAATTGCTCTGTTCAGATGTTGATGCTGTCGTCATCGCGACACCTGTCCGGACCCACTACGCACTCGCCAAACAGGCCCTGCTCCATGGCAAGCACGTCCTGGTTGAAAAGCCCTTGACGGCCAGCGTCGCGGAAGCGGAAGAACTGGTCGCGCTAGCACGCCAGGTAGACCGGGTCTTGATGGTTGGGCATACCTTTGAGTATAGCCCTGCGGTCAACGAGCTGCGCAAACTCGTACAGAGCGGTGAATTGGGGAAGATCTATTGTGTTGAGGCTGAACGTGTCAATTTAGGCCTATTTCGTCGCGATATTAATGTCATCTGGGACCTGGCCCCCCATGATGTCTCAATCCTGCTCTACCTGTTTGGTCAATTGCCTGAACAGGTCCAGGTGCAGGCGAACGCGCACCTATTGCCACCTATTCATGACGTCGCGCACCTGGATCTTGGCTTCCCAGATGGGATGACGGCGCATATCCATGTGAGCTGGCTGCACCCCTGCAAGCTGCGGCGAGTAACTGTCATCGGTGATGCCAGGATGGTCGTGTACGACGATACCAATCCCGCTGAGATGATCAAGATTTATAACAAGGGCGCGGATGTCAATGCCGACCCTGTGGTGTCCTATCGCCATGGTGCGATTACTATTCCGCATATCGATTGGATCGAGCCACTACGCCTGGAGTGTGAAGATTTTATTCGTGCCATTCTCACTGGTACGCCTCCACGCGCCAGTGGCGAGGTCGGCCTCTCCGTCGTACGCGTCCTGGCCGCGGCCCAGGATGCCTTAAATCAGCAACTGCACACCCTGGTTTCCGATACTATACCCGCATAGTATCTTCCTCGTACAAGAGTTTGTCTAACAAGACACCAAGCAAACTTTTGAAACAGGGTAAGGGTATGTCATCGAGGGCAGGCTTTCCCTGCCCTCGATGACATACCCTTACTCCTTTGCGAAGTACCGCAGATGCTGAGAATGAGATCAGAAGGAGCCAAAGATATGCAAGAGCACAGCGCAGCAACAAGCTATATTCATCCTCTAGCAGAGGTCGAAGAGGGGGCGCAGATTGGTGCCGGAACGCGCATCTGGCGCCATGCTCATGTGCGAGCCTCCGCCACTATTGGCGCAATGTGCAATATTGGCAAAGGAGTCTATGTCGAATCCCACGTTCATATTGGGGCGCGGGTCAAGATACAGAATCATGTCTCGCTCTTTGAGGGTGTCACAGTAGAGGATGGCGTCTTTATTGGTCCGCACGTCTGTTTTACCAATGATCTCTATCCCAGGGCCATTACACCTGATGGTCAGCTTAAAGGGAGCGAAGACTGGGAGATTACGCCGACACTTGTCAAGTATGGAGCATCGATAGGGGCAAACGCGGTCGTAGTCTGTGGCGTGACTGTCGGCACCTTCGCGCTTGTGGGGGCAGGCTCAGTGGTCACAAAAGATGTCGCGCCCTATACCCTGGTACTGGGCAATCCTGCGCGCTTTCGCGGTTATATCTGTCGTTGCGCACGCCGTTTATCTTCAGTTACAAAAGATGCAAATGTATTGATTGGTATGTGTGAGGTTTGTGGATGGGTAAATTTGCATTTTGAATAGTAATAATGTGCAAAAAGTTGCAAATATGGATAATGGCATGTATAATTAACTTGGTTCTTCGAAAAATCTTTTTTTGTGGGGGTGGAAAGGGTTGATAACTCAATTATCCTCGACACAGACTTCGCTCTGTTGCGATGCTACACAGCGTTATTTTCTTGATGCCGTCGATGCTTTGCTCGATGTGCGCGATCAGGAGCGCTCCGGGCGGCTCTCCATACGCAGCGATGAGCGCCGGGGCCTGATTCATTTCTATTTTCAAGAGGGACGCCTGGTGCACATTATGGGTGATAAGCGTAACCTTGAGGCATTACTCCAGGACTTACTCCAGTGGCAAAGGGCGAAGGTACGCTTCGATGCGCAGATACAGGCCCCTTTTCGAGACGTGACGTGGCATCAGGCGGAGTTCTTCCAACGCTGGCTAGAACTGGTGGAGGATAAGGGTGTCGTGTATGGCGCCTCACATGCCTCCCTCGATGGGTTGGCGGGATATATGGCGGCCCACTTGCCAGCCAGACCCCTCACTGAGGGGGCCTCTGTTAGCACCAGTAAAGATGCCCAGTTGGCTCTCTGGGTCTCTGCCAAAATGGCAATATGTGTTGTGCCTGAGACGCCTCGCTTCCCAGCTGTGCCTGAGACCAGCTCAGGCTGGCTTTCTCCGGTCAATCAGGCGCTCCAGCAGGCCGGGCGTTTGACTCAGGATGTCACGCGATTCTTGACGCGTATCATGCATGTGGGCTCACGCCAGCCGATTGGCTAACAATAATAGTGTGTGCCCCTAGAAGAGAAAATGTCGGCGTGAGAGTCGGGCACCTGTCTGTCCTCACGCCGACATTTTCTCTTCTGGCAGGTAGATGTCTACCCGCTGAGAAGCTGTTGCTTTATGCTTCGAGCCGCTCGGGGTGGTGCTTACGCCAATAGCGCATATACCCCTGCACTGTCATAGGGTAGTTCGATGCGATCTCGTAGCGCTCGAGTGTACGCGGATCATTCGAAATGCGCTGTAATTCAGGGCGTGTTTCTGCGATGAAGAGTTCAATAATCTCCGCCTCGCTCTTGTTCTCGCGCATGGCGCGTAGCACGAGATCACCCCAGTTAAAGAGCTTCGCGCGTATGCTTTCAAGATGCGGAGCCAGGTTGCGAACGGGACCAAAGTGCGCCAGGTAAATGACATCGGGGCGCAGCTTTTTGAGCGTATCGATGCTGCTCGACCAGGCCTCGATATCCAGGTCTGGAGGTGGGGTGGGAGGTCGCCCATAAGAGATGCCAGGCAGGCGCACGCCCGCGACGTCGCCCGCGAAGAGATCTCCACTATGCACATCAAAGAAGATGACGTGATGGATGGCATGGCCGGGAGTATAGTGAACCTCCAGGCGCCGACCCGCGATATTGAGGATATCTCCGCCCTCAATGACCTGGACCTTCTCCTGGGGCACAGGGAGAATCTCGCCCCATAACTCCTGCATGCGTTCGCCATAGATGCGCTCTGAGCTGGAGATGAGTTTCCCAGGATCAATGAGATGTTGCGCGCCCTTACTATGAACGAACACGCGTGCCTGGGGCATAGAGGCGAGAAGCTTTCCGACTCCTCCAGTATGATCCAGGTGAATGTGCGTGGCCAGGATGTGGGTGACGCGCGCAGGATCAAATCCCGCCTGGCGTATCCCATCCAGTAGGGCCTCGCTGGTGCTTCCCGGTCCTGGATCAATCAGCGCGATCTCATCGCTACCCGCCAGGAGGTAGGAGCCGATAATGTCTGTCTCCCCCTGGAACGGCAGAGAAATCTGCCAGATTCCAGGGGTGAGTTGTGTTACCTCTGTCAAGAGCGTAAACTCCTCGCTTCCTTACTTTTTCTTCGAGATGGATTTCGCCTGTGTGAAGAGCAACAGGTAATCCGGGCCTCCTGCCTTGGAGTCCGTACCCGACATATTGAAGCCACCGAAGGGATGACCACCAACCATGGCGCCTGTGCATTTGCGGTTGAAGTACAGGTTGCCAACATGGAACTCTTCGCTGGCGCGCTCAAGACGCTGCTCGTCGTTAGAGAAGAGCGAGCCGGTCAGGCCGTACTCGGTATTATTAGCGATGTCGAGGGCCTCATCAAAGTCTTTCGCTTTGATAAAGGCTAGAACCGGGCCAAAGATCTCCTCCAGCGAGATACGCGCCTCGGGGGCGACGTCCGCGAAGATGGTTGGCTCGATAAAGTAGCCCGGCCCCTGGTGCTTACCGCCAGTGACGAGGCGTCCCTCTTGCTTGCCGAGCTCGATGTACTCGAGGATTTTCTTCATGGCATTCTCGTCAACCACGGGACCCATGTAGGTGGTTGGTTGAGTCACATCGCCCATGGTAAGGGTTTTGGTCTTCTCGACCACTTTCTCCAATACCTTGTCGTAGACTTGCTCGACGACGATGGCGCGGGAACCAGCCGAACACTTCTGCCCCTGGAAGCCAAAGGCGGAGGCAACGATAGCGGTGGCGGCGGCATCCAGGTCGGCGGTCTCGTCGACGACGATTCCATCTTTGCCACCCATCTCCAGGATGGTACGCTTCAGCCAGCGCTGCCCCTTGGGCGTTTTCGACGCGCGCTCATAGATGCGCAAGCCGACGTCACGCGAGCCAGTGAAGGAGATGTAGCGCACGCTGGGGTTATCGACGAGGGTATCACCTACGACTGAACCAGAGCCAGTCAGGAAGTTGACCACGCCAGCGGGGAGACCCACCTCTTCGAGGAGGCGCATAAACTGATAGGCAATGGCGGGCGAAGTGCTGGCAGGTTTGAGCACAACTGTATTGCCAGCGACAAACGAGGCGCTTGTCATGCCAACCATGATGGCGTTAGGGAAGTTCCAGGGCGGAATGACCGCGCCCACACCCAGCGGAATATAGACGAGTTTGTTCTCTTCGCCAGGCAGGGGGGTGACAGGCTGGTCGCCAGCCAGGCGTAGCATCTCGCGCGCGTAGTACTCGAGGAAGTCAATGGCCTCGGCGGTGTCACCATCGGCCTCGACCCAGCTCTTACCAACCTCAAAGATCATCCAGGCGTTAAAGTAGAAACGACGCTGGCGCATGAGATCAGCGGCGGCGAAGAGATAGCTGGCGCGCTCTTCAGCTGGAACATGTTTCCAGCTTTCGAAGGTCTCGGCCGCGACTTTGACCGCCTCGTTTGCCTGCTCGACTGTCGCGCTGGTAAAGTGACCTATTACCTGGTCGGGCTGCGAGGGATTGACCGAGGCGAAGGTCTTCTCACCGATAATCTTTTTGCCACCGATGATGAGCGGATAGGTCTGACCCAGCTCGCTTCTCACCTGGGCGATTGCCTCTTCCTGGGCACGTTTATTCTCTTCTTTACTGAAATCAGTGAAAGGTGCATTTGTGAAAGGCGTTTGGAGACGCCCTTTGATATCTTCTAAAACTTTGGCCATGATGTATAAACTCCTTCAACACTTCATCGTGTCATGTGATTGATTGCCTCCTTATTCTATCTCATAGAGGCGGGGTGATGGTAGAGGAACGCTTCTGTGTATCATTTCTAACGTACAGCAAGCAGGCAACGCACAGTATTAGTGAATAATGGGGGCGTTATCCTGGGCGAGCGCGTCGCGAATGCGCTCGTGGTGAGGCTCCACGATGTCCATCCGGGCTATTTCTTTTGGTGTGAAGTAGCCAATTTCGGTAGTCTCATCGCTTAAACCAGGCTCGCCAGCCACTATCTCGCCCTCAAAACAGATGTTAACCATGTGATAGCGGTTACTATCAGGATAGGTCAGGAGCACATGCGGATTGGAGTAGATACCAATGAGCCTGTTGAGGCTGATACGCAGGCCAGTCTCTTCCCAGGTCTCGCGGATACAGGCTTCGCTGACGCTCTCGCCTGCCTCCATATGCCCACCGGGCAGGCACCAGCGCCCGTTATCGCTCCGCTGGGTCAGCAGTATTTTCTCGTGGATAGCATCAAAAATGACGACCGAGGTCGTGAGTGCCAGTTGCCCCTCACGGCCAATGCGTTCTCCAAAGAGATAAGAGGCCATAGTGCGTTCTCCTTATATTTCGTTATATTTCATCTAAGGTTGAATGTCCAGGGTGGTGACGTTTCGTGTAGTCATGTCTAGCAGACGAATGACATGATTATTGGTGTCGGCGATATATAGAGTGTTGCCAGTGATTGCCAGGCCGCCGGGTTCATTAAATTGTGCCTGCTCGGCTGGCCCATGGTGTATGCCTGCCTCGCCAGTTCCAGCAAGGGTACGAACCTCGCGTGTTTGGGGATCAAGGACCTTGATGCGATTATTATAGGTATCGGCCAGGTAGAGCAGGCCATTGGCTGCGCAGATGCCCTGTACATGTTGTAACTGAGCCTCTTCGCCGATGCCATCCACATCGCCAAAGTCAAAGAGTCCCGTGCCTACCAGCGTATGCACCTGTTGCTCACCTGTCAGCTCGATGGCGCGGATGGCGCTGGCTTCGCTATCGGCGCTGTAAAGCACCTGGCTAGCCACATCCAGGGTGATGCCAGTCGGCTGCGCGAAGAGGGCCTCGTCATGTGGCCCATCACGTAGTGCCTCCGGGCCAGCGCCAGCGAAGGGTTCAATCTCACCAGTAGCCAGGTTGAGCACAAAGATGCGGTGCATCCCTGCCATGGCGATATACAGCTTCTCCTCAAAGGCCACGAGGTCCCAGGGCGAGCTAAGCGCAATGCTTCGCGCCGGACCCTGGAGCTGGGTTCGCACCATGCCATTTTGCTCGCCAGTTCCCGCCAGTGTCTCCACTTGCTTTGTGAGTAGATCAACGCGCCGGATGAGGTGGTTATCAGTATCCGCCACATAGAGCAGGTCGTTGACGAGGGCTACGCCCTGGGGATGGTTAAATTGTGCTTTCGCAAACGAGCCATCGGCCTGACCCTGGACTCCTGACCCGATAATGGTGCGTACTCGGCCCTGGAGATCGGTCTCGACCAGGCGATGATGCGCCGAATCACTGATAATGAGGCGGTTGGCCTGTGCATCTACCGCAAGTTTGCCAGGGAAGGCCAGGAACGATGAGGGCGCTGTCGCTGCGCTAAAGCGCAGTTGGCGGTGGTCAAGCAGCCCCCGAGCTTCAAACTCCTCGAGCATCTGGTGTAGCAGGTCCTTGCCCTGTGTGGGCGAGATCTCGCCCTCATGTTTGCCAATGACGCGCCCCTCCGGGTCAAGAAAGACGAGGGTGGGCCAGGCGCGGACCGCGTATTGCTGCCAGAGGTACATCGCGTGATCATTTACCACTGGATGCTCGACGCCGTAACGTAGGACAGCGTTGTGTACGCTGCCGGTAAAATGCTCGCCAGGGAACTTGGGTGAATGAATACTGATAACGCTCAACGTCTCAGGGAAGCTCTCTTCAAGCTCACGCAGCTGGGCGAGTGCGTGCATACAATTGATGCAACAGAAGGTCCAGAAATGTAGGATCACGATCCGCCCGCGCAGCTCCTTCAGGCTGAGAGGGTGATCGCTATTGATCCAGGCCAGGTTGGTGGGAAAATCGGGTGCGCGCACCTCACCGCGAAAGCGTTGCGCCATAGTCTACCTCTTTCTTATCTTGAGGGTGAGTTTCAGGTGCCAAAATTGTAGCATATGTGAGAACAAAGCCAGCCACTGAAACGTTCCCTGGGTGTTTATGCAGAATATGGTAGGATAGAGATAGATGCCTGTGAACGTAGAAGTTGAAGATGCAGGCGAAGTGCGACGAACTCTTTTGCCTGTCGCTGAGAAGAGACCCGCCCGCTGTATATTTGCTCATAGAGGAGGTTGGTTTGAAGATCTCGGTTGCCGTTGGACAATTCCCCATCAGTTTTGCTATTACAGAGAATGTACAGTATATCCTCTCCATGCTCGAACAGGTCGAGCCCGACGATTTGCTGGTGCTCCCCGAGGGAGCTATCTCTGGATATAATGAGGATAGCCGCTTTCTTGCGCTAATTGATCGCAGGCTTCTGGCGGATGCGATAGAGCGCATCGCGGAGGTTGTGAAGCGCAAGCAGGTTCACCTGATCGCAGGCTCCTGCCTGGAGGAAGAGGGCGAGTGGTATAACACAGGACTCTATTTTTCGCCTCGTGGTGAGCGAGCGCTCTATCGCAAGGTGAACCTGGCAACGGGCGAACGTGGGCACTTTGTCGCGGGTGCCGACCTTCCTATCTTTCCCCTCCATTTTGCCGAGGGGAGCGTCAACGTAGGCATGCAGCTCTGTCGTGAGATCCGCTTCCCCGAACAGTGGCAATGCCTGGCCCAGCGTGGCGCCGAACTCTTTGTCTACATTACCAACGCCGCTAATCCCGAGGTCAAGCCGGATGTCTGGCGCAGCCACCTGGTCAGTCGCGCGGCGGAGAACCAGCGCTTTGTGCTGGCTGCCAACACCGCTCACTTTGTGCAACACTGCCCTAGCATGATCATTGCTCCCGATGGCGAGGTCCTGGCCGAGGTTACGGGCGAGGAGACCCGTCTCCTACGTGCTACCCTCGACCTGGCGCAGACAGGCAACTGGTACCTCAGCCAGTGCCGCCGCGACGTTGTCAGCATGTACTACAAAGGCGAACTGGTACGCACAAGCATCGGCCCGGTGTAATCCTGTCAAGACGAAGAGATAGCAATCGCTCCCAATAACTTGGGTCAAGTGTAACTCTGTCAGGACAAAGTGATAGCATTGCCCCTCATAACTTGGGTCAAGTATGGATGGTGGTTTCGGGCGCCAGCCCGAAACCACCATCCATACTCATAAACCCTTTGAGCGCCGCAGGCGCGAAAGGTGCTTTTTTCGCGCAGGCGTAGTATACTATTGTGCATCACTAGACTGTTTTTGTACAAGGAGAAAATGTTGTTATGGCTCGGCAGGAATTTCCGATTGAGCAGCAGTTACGTAAGGATGCCCAGGATGCGCAGCGCGCACGCGACCAGGTGAAGCTGGATACGCTGCGTATGGCCTTGAACGCAATCCATAACCTTGAAGTCGCGCGTACCGACCGCAAAAATCCCGAATATGGTCAGCCTCTCACCGAGGCGGATTGCTTGCGTGTGCTCGAACAGGAAGTCAAGAAGCGCAACCAGGCTATCCCCCTCTATAAGCAGGGCGGTCGCCTGGAACTCGCCGAGAAAGAACAAGCGGAACTGGATATCCTACAGACCTACCTCAAGTCCTCACAGATGAGCGATGAGGAGATCCGCGAGGTCGTAAGCGCCCTGGTCGCGGAAAACGGCAAAGAGTTCCGTAAAGTCATGCCTCAGGCGGCCAAACAGCTCAAAGGGCGAGCCGACGGCGCACGTATTCAAGGCATTGTCAAAGAATTGACACAGTAAAGCCTCTCTCAAAAATAATAAGCACAAGGCCCCTGGCATCTCAATGCCAGGGGCCTTGTGCTTGTCCTTGGTTGCTCGCTACGGAGCTTCTGAAGCTATGGCTGCCTCTGCAACCTGGATATCCTTATCGGCTGCCGCATCCCGATTGGCATATTCGCGCAAACCCCACGCGGCCAGCAGGGAGATCAACGCCATCAAAATGATGTAGAGCACGAGCGGAATATATGATTTATATGCCGCAAGCAAGAGCACCGCGATAATTGGGGCCGGGCCGCCCGCCGTGAGCGAGGCAAGCTGATAGCCGAGCGATGCCCCGCTATAGCGCAGGCGGGTGCTGAAGTGCTCGGAGATAAACGCTGCCTCAGGACCATAGAGACTGGCGTGAAAGATGCTAATGGCTCCTATGAGCGCCAGTACGACAAGCACACTGTTTTTTGTTTGAAGCAAGAGGAAGAAGGGATAGGCATAGATTGCCATGCCAAGAGAGGCGAGCATAAACCAGCGTTTACGCCCCACAATATCGGAGAGATAGCTCGCAAATGGCATTGTCCCAAAGGCGATCAGCGCAGCGAGAATAATTCCCGTGTAGAGCGTATTCACAGGTATCTTGAGCGTAGTGGCTCCATATGACAGGACAAAGGTTGTAAACAGGTAGAAGGGAGCCTGCTCGCCTGAGCGCAGAAGCGCCGAGAGAATGATCTCCTTCCAGTAGTGGCGGATAACCTCGCCCAGGGGAGCCTTGGCCACCCGCTGCTCCTGTTTAATGCGTGTAAACTCAGGAGTTTCGAGGATGCGCATACGGATAAAGAAGCCAACCAGGATCAGAAGCGCGCTCAGGAAGAAGGGAATACGCCAGCCAATCTGAAGAAAAGCCTCGCCAGGGAAAAGCGCTTTACAGATCAGGAGTGCGATGGCGGCCAGGGCCAGGCCCACCGGAACGCCTGTCTGAGGCCAGCTGGCCCAGAAGCCACGACGGCGGTTATCACCATACTCCAGCGAGAGCAGTACCGAGCCACCCCATTCGCCTCCGACTCCCGCCCCTTGCAGGAAGCGCAGAATCGTAATCAATAGGGGTGCGACAAAACCGATGCTCTTGTAGGTTGGGATAGCGCCAATCAGCACAGTCGCGACCCCCATCAGAATGAGTGTTACGATGAGTGTCGACTTGCGTCCAACGCGGTCGCCGAACCAGCCGAAGAACGCGCCCCCAATAGGGCGAGCCAGGAAACCGATGTAGTAAGTGGTAAAAGATGCTAAGATGCCGGTGACAGGATCGAGATTGGGAAAGAAGAGCGGGGCGAAAATAGTGGCGGCAAAGAAGTTGTACAAGAAGAAATCATACCATTCAATGGCGGTTCCCAGCGTGCTCGCGGTAATTACGGGCAGCATCCGGCGAACCGAGACTTCTCCTGTTGCTACATTAGCCATGGTGCCTCCTTATGCTCATCATCATGATGAACACTAACTACGACAACTGTGTGTAGAAAGGATACCTTCTATCTGTAGCCCAAAGGCTCAGATGGCGCCTGGCAGTTGTATTCCCACCGTTGGGAATTGGAAGCGAAAAGTGAAAAGATATTATTAAAAGCATAATGATTTACTATTTGCTTGTCAAGCAAATAGAAGTGGTTTTATGAACCAGTCGTCATATTTGTACCAGCTATTTTATTTCTGGCATTAGGCATGATGTTATACTATGGTCAGAATAAATAGTTCTGTGTGGATGTGCAAATGTATGCTCCGTTTTGGCGCGAAGAGGCATCTAGTTTCAGAGACTGTATGTGTTATGAAACGCTAGGAGGTGCGATGGACTCATGTCGATTACCGCGATAGAATTACCTTTGTTCCCACTAGATGTGGTCCTTTTCCCGGGGACAGTCATGCCGCTCCACATCTTCGAGCCGCGCTACCGGCAGATGATCCAGGATTGCCAGCGGACACAGAAGCCATTTGGGATTGTGCTGACAAAGCCTGAGAGCGTCTACCTACACGAGGTTCCCTACAGCGTCGGTACAATGGTGCAGATGCGCAACGTCGAGCGTATGGAAGATGGTCGCTTTACATTGATGGCAATAGGGACACGTCGTTTTCGCATCGTCAGCCAGCATCGAGATAGACCCTATTTGTCAGCGACTGTCGAACCATTTATGGATGATCCCGAGCCAGCCCAGATCTTAACCCTCCCCATGGCTCAGGCGTGTGGCTTGTTTCGTAACTACCTGGAGATGTTATTAGAGGCGGCGAACGAGGATAGTAGCTACGCCGATCTCCCCGAAGATCCGGAAGATCTCTCGTATTTCATCGCCTATTTCCTCGAGGTGCAGAACGAAACGAAACAGCGCCTCCTTGAAGGTACTTCGACGCAGGAACGCCTGCGCGACGAGATCAATATTCTGCGACGAGAAGTACCCTTTATGCGGCAAATCCTCTCAAAGAATTTGCCTGAGGACCGGAGTATGCTAAACTAAGCACACACTAATTTTTAGAAGTGAGGATGGGACGAGATGAGAGAGTTGCCCGGTTTTCGGCAGCAGCTTGATAACCTGCTTCGCACCCGTGATAAGGAACAGGTGCAGACATTTATGATTGAGAATGGCCAGTGGTATGAAAGCACGCCCGCTGATCCTGAATATGCCATGTGGCTTATGATCGGCGGCAGCGAGAAACTGAGCGACCTGCATGAAGAGGCGCGTGAGTGGCTGGTCAGCCATGGGCACGAGAGCGCGGCTGAGGCCCTGCTGGGGAAAGCCGGCGCCAAAGGTGGCTCATCCAAGGGACGGGCAAAGCAGCAACCTCGTGGGAAGCAGGCGCAAGGACGCAAACCAGCCGCTAAAGGTGAGCGAGGCGCGGCTAAAAACACGTCAAAAGAGTCCTAAGGAGTCCTAAAGCGAGCGTTGGCTGTGGTTAGCGCTCCAGGCTGCCGATACTAGTAGTAATATCCCGATATGCATAGTACCGAATCAGAGCAGGACACTCCTGCCCTGATCATTTTTTGGGGAATAGATCAGAGCCGTAATTCTGTTGTGCTAGAGTAGTTGCTAATAAGTAAGCAGATGAATAAAAGCGCTATATTTCTATATGCAGAAGGGATGTATGTGCATTGGGTAAGAGTAATATACTTCTAGCATCAACGGAAGAAGAGATACATAAAGTAAATGCTCCCCAGCTTAGCCAGCGCCTGGTCTTGTTGCTGGCGGTGGCCTGTGGCCTCTCGGTCGCCAATCTCTATTATGTGCAGCCTGTTCTGGCCGATATTGGACGTGAATTTGCCGTCTCTGTAAATCAGGTAGGTGTTCTGGCAACCCTCTCCCAGCTTGGCTATGCCGTGGGTCTCCTGCTGATTATTCCATTGGGAGATCGCTATAATCGTCGGGCGCTGATCGTGACGATGCTGGTCGCTGTGACGGTCGCTTTGATCGCGATGGCCCTGGCACCTACCCTGGTGCTCCTCTCAATCGCGAGCTTCGCTGTAGGCGTCACTACAGTGGTCCCACAGTTGATTGTGCCGCTAGCGGCAAGCCTGGCGCATTCCCAGGAGCGTGGGCGCGTGGTGGGAACCGTGATGAGTGGCTTGCTGATTGGCGTCTTGCTGGCGCGCACGGCGAGTGGTGTATTAAGCGCGCACCTGGGATGGCGTGCAGTGTACTGGATCGCCGCGGGATTGATGGTTCTCCTGGCCCTGGTCCTGCGCTTCCTGTTGCCCCCTGATCGCCCTCAATCAGATATGAGCTATACACAGCTCTTGCGCTCGCTCTGGAGTCTCGTTAAAAGCGAGCCTGTGCTGCGCGAGACCAGCATCTATGGGGCACTGGGCTTTGCGGCCTTTAGCGCGTTCTGGGCCACGCTCTCCTTCCGCCTGCAAACGCCACCTTTTCACTATGGTAGCGAGGTGGCAGGCCTCTTTGGCCTGGTTGGTGTTGTGGGGGCATTCGCGGCCTCTTTTATTGGCCGCCTTGCCGATAAAGTTAATCCGCGTAAGACGATTGGCATCGGATTGCTCATTCTCCTGGCCTCGTTTGGCATCTTCTGGCTAACGGGCCAGTATCTCTGGGGCCTGATCATTGGCGTCATCTTGCTAGACCTGGGGGCACAGACCAATCAGATCTCAAATCAGGCGCGCGTCTATAGTCTCAATCCCGCCGCGCGTAGCCGTCTCAATACAATCTATATGGTGTCGTACTTTATTGGTGGCTCGCTTGGCTCGTTCCTTGGCACCTATGGCTGGGGCTTCGCCGGCTGGTTTGGCGTCTGTGGCGTGGGGCTGCTGCTCCTGTTACTGGCGCTTGCCGTGTATGTGCTCAATAGTCGGCGCACACAGGCCGCTAGCTGCTAGCTTTTGTTGTCATTTCGCGCCCGCGGCGCTTACAGGAAAGGGATGGTGACGTGTACCTCGAACATCCGCCCGAGATACACGTCACCATCCCTTTCCTGTTGATATGTGTTTGCAATAATTGTTAGCCAACGACCTTTTTGTGTTGTTCGATAAGTGCCTGCTGAATGTGAGGAGGGACTTCCTCATATTGGGCAAACTCCATAGTGAAGGAGCCACGACCCTGGGTAATAGAGCGCAGGTCGGTCGCGTAGCGTAGCATCTCGGCCTGGGGAACGGTGGCGGTGATGCGCTGCATACCTTCTTCCTGCTCATCTGGTTCCATGCCGAGCACACGGCCACGCCTGGTGTTGATGTCACTCATGACGTCACCCATATTGGCCTCTGGAATCAGGATGTTAACATGCATAACAGGCTCCAGAATGACCGGGCTGGCCAGGGGGACGGCCTCTTGCATCGCCAGGGAGGCCGCAACCTCGAAGGATTGTGCCGATGAGTCGACTGGGTGGTACTTACCATCGTAGAGTGCGACACGCACATAGAGCATGGGGTTGCCTGAGATGAAGCCGCGCTTGAGCGATTCGCGTACCCCCTTCTCGACACCAGGAATGAACTGGTTGGGGACGACGCCGCCTACAATGCGGTCCTCAAAGATGAAGTCCTGCTCTCCTCCGTGGGGCAGTGGCTCGATCTCCAGCCAGACATCGCCAAACTGGCCGTGTCCACCGCTCTGGCGCTTGTGGCGTCCATTAGCCTTAGCCTTCTTGCGGATGGTCTCGCGGTAATGGATATGTGGATCGCGTGTCTCCAGGTCGACGCCATATTTGCGTTTGATACTCTCCACCGTGATTTGCAGATGCGCCTCGCCCATGCCAGAGAGCAGCGTCTCCGCCGTCTCGGGATCACGTGAGACGCGTAGCGTGCGGTCTTCTTGCACGATGCGTGCCAGGACGTTGCCCATTTTGTCCAGGTCATTCTGGCTTTTGGGGATGATCGTCAGGGTGAAGCAGGGTTCGGGGAAGCGGATCGGCTCAAGGGGCGTGGTGATGTTTTTGCTATCGGTGAATGTATCACCTGTATGGGTATTGGTAAGCTTGGACACGGTACCGAAATCGCCTGCGGAAATGGAACTGGCATTCTCTGACATTTTGCCACGTGGGAACGAGAGGGCGCCTACACGCTCATCCATCTTTGTCTGGATATTGAAGAGGTGGCTATCAGCCTTGATGCTTCCTGTATAGACGCGGAAGGTTGAGACAGTGCCGGACTGTTGCCCGGTCGTTTTAAACACCAGGGCCGAAGTGTGTCCTTCAAAGTTCTGAGCATCTTCTGGTAAGGCGTCCGCCGCGCTGGGGAGGTAGTCAAGGATAGCACTGAGCATTGTCTGGATACCGATGTTCTTCGCCGCGGAGGCACAGAGCACTGGAATGAGCTGACCCGAGGCCGTACCCACTTTGACTAGTTTAAGGATCTCTTCGTCGTTAAGGTCTATCCCCTCCAGAAATTTCTCCATCAGCTCATCATCGCTCTCGACCGCTGACTCGATAAGCTGTTCACGGTAACTATTGATGGTGTCCTGTAGCTCATCGGGGATGGAGATTTCTTGCACACTATTGCCGCCCTCGAAGGTATAGCCCTTCTGATGCAGCAGGTCAACAACTCCCTTGAAGTTGGCCTGTTCCCCGATGGGAATCTGTAGGGGGACAACTTTGGTGCCAAATTTGGCGCGTAACGACTCAAGCGCCATATCAAAGGAGGTATTTTCGCGGTCGAGCTTGTTGACCACGACGATACGAGGAAGGTTGCGTTCATTGGCATAGTGCCAGGTTAGTTCAGTGCCGACTTCTACCCCTTTTTCAGCTGTCACCACGACCAGGGCGGCATCCGCCACGCGTAGGCCAGCTTTTACCTCACCAATGAAATCAGCGTAGCCAGGCGTGTCAATAAAATTGATCTTATGCTCATGCCACTCGATGGGAAGCACTTTGGTGTGAAGGGACATCCGACGCTTGAGTTCGTCAGGATCGTAGTCCGCAATCGAGGTTCCATCATCCACCTTCCCTTGTCGTGTTACGGCTCCAGTGTCAAATAGTGCGGCATCAATCAAGGATGTTTTCCCTGCTCCCCCGTGGGAGATCAACGCTACATTGCGAATGTATTCCGCCCCGTATACTTTCATAAGCCGTCATCCTCCTGACTTCTTTCGCAAGAGGGGGTCTCTCGCCAGGCCTTCTGGAGGGTCTGACCTGTAAGACCTCCCCCGCGCATGTGGTTCCTGACAGTATGCCCGGTGCTAGCACATGAATGCTGTGCTATACGCTATTCCTGTTGAATAGGTTTAGTATAACAGGATCATATATTTTAATCAACAAATCTGAACGTGTTTCAATCAATATCTTCTATTGTGGGACCCTACACTCTGCTGCTATACTGAAAGGGATATTTCGCAGTCTTTGCTTTTACTGTACGGGAGTAAAAAACATATGACCATAGATATACATGACATTGAACAGCTTCTGGAGCAGCAGGAGCAATGGCGTCAGCGCCAGGCGATTAATCTGATTGCCAGCGAGAACACCCCCAGCGAGGCGGTGCGCCGCGTGCAAAATTCAGACTTTATGGGGCGCTACGCCGAAGGGCATCCTAATGAGCCGGGCAAGGTGAATCGCTACTATCAAGGCACACGCTATATCGACGAGATTGAGCGCCAGGCGCGTACAGAGATCATGGAGCTCTTTAGAGCGCGCCAGGCGGACGTCCGCCCCATCAGCGGCAACGCCTCCAATACCGCCATTGCACTTGGATACTTGCGCGGTGGCGATACCGTTATCGCCAACTCGACCGACGCTGGCGGACATATCAGTCACGGCCCGGTGGGCGTCTTTGGTCGACGTATCCAGAATCGCGGGCAGGTGCTCAAGCTAGGCAGCGAGAAGTCGGTAAACCTGCACTATCTGCCCCTGACCGAGGACCACTATCACGTCGATGCGCAGAAGACGATTGAGTTGATCGAGCGTGTCTCGCCCCAACTGGTGATCATGGGCAAGAGCCTCTTCCTCTTCCCCGAACCCGTTAGCGAGGTCGTGACGGCCTGTCGCGCGAAGAATATTCCGCTGCTGTATGATGGAGCACATGTCCTTGGCCTGATCGCTGGTGGTCAGTTCCAGGATCCCCTGCGCGAGGGGGCAACCTGGCTTACCGGTAGCACGCACAAGACTTTTCCCGGTCCGCAGCGTGGTGTGATCCTGGGCAACCTGGATGAAGAGGGCGAGAAGAAGTTCTGGCCTGCAGCCGACCGTGGCGTCTTCCCAGGCTCCTCCAGTAACCATCACCTGAATACATTACCCGCTTTGCTGGTCGCGACTCGCGAAATGAAGCTGTATGGGCGTGACTATGCCGCGCAGATCGTGCGCAACGCCCAGGCGCTTGGTCGCAGCCTCGATGAACTGGGTACGCCAGTGGAGGCCCGTGATTTTGGTTACACAAAGAGTCATATCATCGCGGTGAATGTGGCGCAGTTTGGCGCGGGCGTGGAGGTTGCCAAGCGCCTGGAGGCCAACGATATCATTGTGAACTACAACATGCTCCCCGGTGACGAGGATCCTCGCAATCCCTCCGGCCTGCGTATCGGCGTCTCCGAGATGACGCGCTATGGCATGGATGAACAGGCCATGGGTGAGTTGGCGCAATTGATGCATGACGCGGTGCGTGGCCAGCAGGTCAAAGAGCAGGTCAATAAGCTGCGCGCGCGCTACACCGAAATGCGGTACGTCTAAGATCGTAAGCTTGAGGCATCAGCCGAAGCTGGCCTTTCGCGCCTGCGGCGCTCAGTGGTAAGGGGTGTTTGATGGCAACCTGGCTTTGCCAGGTTGCCATCAAACACCCCTTACCTGAATGCGAGCTTACAAGCCGAGTCAGGCGTCGAAGGGGGAATTAGGAAAGCCCCGAATAAAGTGGCCATTGTTTTGACTTCAACGCTCGCTTGCATTATAGTGTATAGCAACTGGAATAGTTCAGATAACGACGGACCGTGATGTCCTGAACAGAGACAATGAATAGGTATATGCCAGTTTGTAAATAAGCATATGAAGATCAGCGCTCGTCAAAGCTGCCGGAGCGCATAAGCAGTATGTGACTGCTTACCCCCTGAGTGTGCGGGGAGGGCCAACGGAGGAGATATGGAGCCGCAAGAACGCGAAGATTCCGAGACATTGCTGGTGCAATTTAAACGCCTTTATATCGATGCCATGCGTGTCTTTGAGCGCAAGCTTGGGATGAGCCAGGCGCGTATCTTGATTATGAGCGAGCTACTACATGAGCGCGAGGTGAGCCAGGCCGAGTTGCAGCTACGCCTGGGGGTAGACGGAGCTGCAATCACGCGGCAAGTGAAGCAGTTGGAGCGCGAGGGCTACATCGCGCGGCGTGCCAACCCCAATGACAACCGCGTGTCGCTAGTTTCTCTGACGCCACGGGGGCGCAGAGAGCTGACGGACCTGGTGAAGGCGCGCCTGGAGTTTGAGGATCGCGTCCTCGATGGCATCGATAGTGAGACGCGTAAACACCTGCGCCAGGTGCTCAAACATATTCATAGCAATATCCGCGCCCTGGACTAAATAATTATGGTGTAGGGTCCATGCTGGCATGGACTCTGAGGCCAGCAGGCCGATAATCAATCGCTTCGCTCGGGAGTCCATGCCAGCATGGACCCTACAAGCTTTTGTATTCCTCAATTAGCGATTTTGCCATTAAAATATCTGGTTTGCCCGGTCCATTGGCATCAGGAATGACCCCTACAATGGTATAGCCTAAACGCTGATAGAATTCGTAAGGATGGCGGCCCAAATTCTCTATCTGCGCGATATTCAGCCAGAGGTCGGGCAGGAGATGCTTCCCTGAGAGGCTGGTGCGGCCGTCCTCGTCGTCTGTGCCAAGCATGATGGTAAGGCCACCCCGCTCGCGGACGCGTTCCTCAAAATCAGCGACGAGCAAGCGTCCAATGCCCTGCCCCTGGTACTGGGGAGCTACTACCAGGGGATGCAGCTCCCAGACGCGACCATCGTACTGGCTCTGGCCCGCGATCCAGCCCACAACCTCTCCCAACTCATTGGTAGCTACGCGGCTGATACAGTCGCCACTAAAGGTCGCGTATATTTCTTCACGTGCGCTCTCCAGGTCGGGCCATGCCATAGGCGAGGAGGCCGCGAAGCCATCCACCAGGATGCGCGCGGCCTGTTCAACGGCTGCTTTATTATTCGCTTCCAGATCTACAATATGAACGGATGACATACAATATCCTCGTTATTTTTCTTGGTACTGAGCTAGCGTACGCTCCATGAGCTCGATCACGTCGCG
This sequence comes from Ktedonobacter sp. SOSP1-52, assembly GCF_016587395.1. Taxonomy (NCBI): domain Bacteria; kingdom Bacillati; phylum Chloroflexota; class Ktedonobacteria; order Ktedonobacterales; family Ktedonobacteraceae; genus Ktedonobacter; species Ktedonobacter sp. SOSP1-52. The sequence goes on along the minus strand of NZ_BNJH01000002.1, from coordinate 1,579,118 downwards.
TACCACGACCTCATTCACTTCTGGGGCGTGCGCGAACTCGCATAAGCTGATAAGATCCAGCAGCTTAATGCAGCGATGCCAGTCCGGTGGGAGTACGCCTCCTTGCACCTGGTAGCCGCGCAGAAACTGGCTCACAAAGGCCTCAGGCATCCGGTGTTCATAACGCAGCATATTCGCAATATCGGTCAGTGGCGAGCCCGCGAAGGCGAATTCCCAGTCCAGGACCGCGCTCACCTCTCCCTCGTGTACAAGAATATTGATCCCCTTAAAGTCTGAGTGGACCAGCGCCGCTGTAGGCGGAAGCGCGTCGAGATAGTCATGTTGCGCTTCGACAAAGTTCCAGAGTCGCTGGCTAAGCTCTGGCCCCAGGCGCTCCTGAGTTGGTCCCGTGGTCAGGAAATGGCGTATGAGTTGCAGGTACGACTCATTGCCCGTAAAGGGCTCAACATGCAGGTCAGGACCAAAGAAGCCTGCCTGGGGGAAGGTAAAGCTGCCAATCGCAGCCAGGGTGCTCCCGACCGCGTAGCCATAGCTGCTCTGCTCCCTGGCGTCCCCTTTCTCGATGGCATCGCGGAGGAGGATACCCTCGGCCCAGGTCATAATAGTATATGGCCAGGCCAGGTGCTGGCATGAGTCGTCGTGATAGAGCATGCGTGGAACGGGAACCCGTCCCTGTACAAGCTGATAGAGATCCCAGTCCTTCTGACTGCTGGCCTGGTCACGTCGGTACACACGTAAGACAAAGGGCTCATCAAGCCCGGCGAGCGTCAGTTTGTAGTTGGTGTTACAGTGTCCCTCGGTCAATAGCTCCGCCCCGATGACCTGGTGCCCGGGGAAGGCGGGGCGCGCCAGCATGTTGATTGTCGCGAGATCTAACTCCACAAGTGCCTGGCGGCGTCCCCAATCTTGTTCTAGCATCGTGTATCTTTCCCTTGCTTGCTAGGAAACAGCTTGTTCGGACTGCTGGTACTGCTGGAGCAGATCCAGGAGCCACTGCTCATCATGTACAGGCACTTTGGCTTTCTGAGCCTTTGCTAGTTTTGAGCCAGCATCCTCGCCCGCGATCAGGTGGCTAAGCGATTTGCTGACGCCCGAGGCGATTGTACCACCCAGGGTCTTAATGGACTCTTCAGCCGCTGTGCGCGTCATCGTATTTAGACGACCTGTGAGCAGGAAGCTTTGACCCGTAAGCGGACCTTCAACATGCTTACGCTCTTCACGCATATTGAGCCCTGCCGCACGCAGGCGCTCGATTAAGGCCTGGTTCTCCTCTTGCTGGAACCACTGTGCCACGCTCTGTCCAATTTTGGGGCCAATGCCAGGTACTTCGTTGATCTGGGCTTCGCTGGCGGCCATAAGCGTGTCCATATCGCCAAAGGCGTCTGCCAACAACTGGGCCGTCTTCTCGCCAACATAGCGAATATTTAAGCCGAAAAGCAGGCGTGAGAGCGGGCGTTGTTTGCTGGCCTCGATGGCGTTGAGCATGTTGTTCGCGCTCTTCTCCTTGATGCCCTCTAGTTCGAGCAGGTCATCGCGGGTCAGGTGATAGAAGTCGGAGACGCTCTGGAGATAGCCTGCTTCCATTAACTGCTCGCAAGTCTTCTCTCCAATGGTATCCATATCCATCGCGCCCTTGGAGACGAAGTGCGTAAAGCTCTCAAAGTTGCGGGCCGGGCATTGCAGGTTGGGGCAGTAGGCCATGGCCTGATCGGGGATGCGGATGATGGCCGTGCCGCAACGGGGGCAATTCTCTGGTAGGTGATAGACCTCTTCGCTCCCGGTGCGCTTCTCCATGACGGGCTTAACGACCTGGGGAATAACCTCGCCCGCACGCTGTACCAGCACCCAGTCGCCCACGCGCAGGTCTTTGCGCTGAATGTCCTCTTCGTTATGCAGTGATGCGCGTGAGACGGTCACTCCACGAATATTGATGGGTTCAAGCTCCGCCCAGGGATTGACCGAGCCGGTGCGCCCAATATTGACTTTGATGTCGAGTAGACGCGTCGCAACCTGAATGGGCGGGTATTTGAAGGCGATGGCCCAGCGTGGATCGCGCGCTACGACGCCTAGCTCCTCTTGATGGGCCAGGTCATTGATCTTGATGACCACGCCATCGATCTCGTAGGGGAGGTTAAAGCGCTCGTGTTCCCACTTGTTGCAGAAGGCCATAACCTCTTCAAGTGTGTGTGCCAGTTGCACATGCGGATTGAGCGGGAAGCCCCATGCTTTGATGAGCTGGAGGGTCTCCCAGTGACTCTGGATGCGCATGCCCTGTACATAACCGATCTGGTAGCCAAAGAAATCCAGGTTGCGTGTACCTGTGATGCGGGGATCTTTCTGGCGTAGCGAGCCAGCCGCTGCATTGCGTGGATTGGCGAAGAGCTTATTGTCAACCATCTGCTCATTGAGCTTCTCAAAGCTCTGCGTCGACATATAGATCTCGCCGCGCACCTCGACCTTCTCGGGAATGGGGGCTGCGTCGTGCAGTTTTTGAGGAATGCTGCGAATGGTGCGCACATTGGGAGTCCAGTCTTCGCCTACCAGGCCATTGCCACGTGAGGCGCCCATTGTCAGGCGTCCCTGGTCGTAGGTGAGGGCCATCGCCAGGCCATCAATTTTGAGTTCACAGACATAGGTAAAAGTAGCATTGGGCAAAATATTCTGTGCGCGCTTGTACCAGTCATAGAGCTCTTTCTCGCTGCGGGCGTTGGCGAGGCTCAGCATTGGCACCGGGTGCCTATATTGCGCTACATCCTGCAAGGGACTCGCACCCACGCGTTGCGTCGGAGACTCAGGGGTCACTAGTTCGGGGTGTTCGCCCTCAATACGCTGTAGCTCAATCATGAGTTGGTCATATTCGGCGTCGGAAAGGGTGGGATTATCCAGCACATGGTACTGGTAGTTGGCCTCTTCAATCTGGTGTCGTAGCTCGGCGACGCGCTTGGCGAGCCTCTCCTCCTCTGTCTGCCCAGCATGTTCTAAGAGGCTCTGAGACTGCTCATTCGCCTGGTCCTGCCCGGATATCGCTTGCTCTTCTTGCATCCTCTCGCTCCTGATAAAAAATAGCGTCTGTGGGAAATGTCTGTGGGTTGTCTACATATCTATTCTTTTTAGAAGGCCTGATAGTGGAAGACTTCAGGTGTACCTTCGAAGAGTCCATTGATATGACTGCGCCACTGGGGGAAGAGGGGGCCTTCGCGGAAATCGACGGTATGGGCTTCGAGCGTGCTCCATGAGTTCGTGACCATAAAGCGTCCTGGCTGCTCGATACAACGTGTGGCATGCGCGGAGATGCACTCTGGATGCTGGCGAATAATCTCCAGCCCGCGAATAATACCCTGGGCCAGCTCTTCTTCTTTCCCGGCAACCGCCGTAAAAACCGCGATCTCTGTTATCATGGAAAAACCTCCTCAAAATATCCATCGTGTACACTGACCTCACCCTGGCTGTGAGGCCCTGCCCTATCCTATCACGGAATGCAAGCGGGTGGTAGTCGCGAAAATGCTTAGCTGATGCATTATCGAAAATGGCGAGAAAGCAGCATCCATCAGGAGGGAGTAGGCATGATGCTATTTCCTCCTGGTATGCGCGTTAGCTGCCCTGGGAGTCGCTCCAGTCCTGTTGGAATGTTTGCTGGAGCGTATTGATCACGTTGCCATCGGCGATGATGACTCCAAGTTCGCGGTTACGCTCAAATGAGGCCGTGGAGATGTTCTCTGACCCTACAAAGGCTTTCTGCCCGTCTACGACCATCATTTTGGCATGCATATACAGTTTGCTGGACTCGCGAACCTTGACGCCACCATTCGTGATGGTGTCAAGGCCCTGCTGATTGCTATCACTACCCGATTGGGGTTGTGGCAAGACGACCTGGACCGCGACGCCGTGCTTGACGGCATTGATCAGGGCCTGTTCAACCTGCTGATCTTGCATTTCTTCCGCCTCGACGATGAGAGACTTCTGCGCCCCGTTGATGAGCGAGAGGAAGACGCCACGCGAGTTGATCGGGCTGACCACGAGGTTTGAGCCATTGACCTGCACATCCTTGCGGTCCCAATCGGCATTGAAGATATCAATCGCTCCCTGTACATCCTGTGCGTTGGTATCGATGATGCCATATTCGCGGTTGGTCGTGCTGGAACTGCCGCCCAGGGCCGAGAGGGTCAGGTTGGCGGTGAGAATATAGGCAGTCTTCCCATCGAGGATCATGCCCTTCTCATGCGTAAGGGCAAACGCGGGATTGGTAGTCTTTGCCTGGACGCCAGCGGCGTTCAAGCGGTCGATGGTCTGACTGGGTGAGCTGCTTCCACTGCCGTAGGGGTGGCCCTCAAGCATGACGCGTACATCCTTCCCATTGTAGGCGGCCTCTTCCAGGGCGCTGATGACATGCCGTTCCGTCAGCAAGTACATCTCGACCCAGACCGATTTTTGCGCCTGGTTAATGGCATCGGTGATCACCTGGTAACCTGCATCTGGCTCGACAAAGACCTGAACGTTCTGGGAACCAGTCCCGAGACTGGTAGGTGACCCATTTGACGTATTGCTACTGGTTCCCGTCAAATCGCCGCCATTCACGTTACAGGCCGCGAGTAAGAGGGCGAGTGTTAGCAGGAGTGGTATAAGTATAGACCAGTGCGTTAACTTTGTTATTGGTTTCATCAGATATATCTCCTCGTACAAAATCCTTCCAGACCACTTATTTTTAGAAAACGCCTTCTACAATGTTATATACACTGCTTAGGGGGCGCAGCGGAAAGCATATTTTTATTACGCATGATCCAGCGAAAAGTGTGATGCACATCATGGGATATCCTTGCTTTATGAGGAGGGATATGACAGAAGAGCAGGCCCTTCAGTCTCTCATTATCGGGAGACTGAAGGGCCTGCTTAAGCACTGGAAAACGTGTTGGGGCTTAGGGGTGCAGGGCCACGAAGAGCGGGGCCAGCACCAGGGTGATCGTGCTCAGTAGCTTGATCAAGACGTGTAGCGAGGGACCCGCCGTATCCTTGAAGGGATCGCCGACGGTGTCGCCAACTACGCTGGCCTTGTGGGCCTCGCTTTTCTTACCCAGGATGATGCCGTCCGGATCGAGTGAATCAACGACCTCACCTTTTTCGTTTACGCGTAGGTAGCCAGCCTCAATGAACTTTTTGGCGTTATCCCAGGCGCCACCACCGTTATTGAGGAAGAGGGCCATCACGATACCACCCATGGTGCCAACCATGAGCAGGCCCGCGCCGGCCTGGGGACCCAGGATCGTCCCGACCGCGATAGGCGTAAGCACGGCGATGACTCCAGGCAGGATCATGGCGCGCAGGGCGCCACGCGTGCTGATATCGACGCAACGTGCGTAATCAGGATCGACGCGGTCTTCAACCTTCTCGGCCATGATCTTGGGATTCTCGCGGAACTGGCGACGCACCTCTTCGATCATGTTCTGCGCGGCTCTACTGACCGCGCGGATGGCAAGCGAGCTAAAGAAGAAGATAAGCGTCAGGCCGAGCAGCGCCGCGATAAAGACTGTGATGTTTGACAGATCCACATGGTAGACGTCGGGATTTTTCGTGTAGGAGAAAAGCACATCCAGATAGGCGCTGAAGAGCAGGAACGCGGCCAGGGCGGCTGAGCCAATGCCATAGCCCTTGGTCAGGGCCTTGGTGGTGTTGCCAACGCTATCCAGGGCATCGGTCACATCACGTACAGCTTCAGGCTGATTGCTCATCTCGGTGATTCCACCGGCGTTATCGGTGATGGGACCAAAGGTATCCATCGCCAGAACATAGGCGCAGCTCATGAGCATACCCATAGTCGCGACCGCGGTTCCATAGATACCACCAGGATTGATCGCCGCGGGGAGACCGCTACTGGTTGGGAAGGTAACGTGGCTTCCAAGGAAGAAGGAGAGACCAAGAGCACAACTAATCGCGATAACGGGAAGCGCCACGCACTCGAAGCCGACCGAGATGCCGGAAATGATGGTTGTCGCCGGGCCGGTGAGCGAGGCCGCCGCGATCTCGCGCACAGGCCGCCAGGTACCGGAGGTATAGTACTGTGTGATATAGACAAAGGCGATGCTGAGCACAATGCCAACGAGACCTGATAGGCCATACCAGACCCAAGGGGCAAGCCCGGCGGCGCCGACCGCTTTGCTATCGCCAAACAGGAGATAGCTGCCCACAAAGACGCCGATACCTGCCAGGATACAGGTAATCCAGTAGCCAATAGTCAGCTGGCGCATGGCGATATCGCCAGGATCGCGACCCGCGGCCTTATCAGGCTCAATGACGGCCGATTTGCGTACCGAGAGCAGGCCAATAGAGGAGGCAATCAAGCCAAATGCGCTCATAACCAGGGGGAAGAGGATCCAACTCGGGCTTCCCGTGGCTGTATAGAGCGTAACACCCAGAATCATCGCGCCGATATTCTCGGCGGCGGTGGATTCGAACAGGTCTGCACCACGACCCGCGCAGTCGCCAACGTTATCTCCCACCAGGTCCGCAATGACGGCGGGGTTACGTGGATCATCCTCGGGAATGTTGGCCTCAACTTTGCCCACCAGGTCCGCGCCGACGTCAGCGGCCTTGGTGTAGATGCCACCACCTAGTTGCGCGAAAAGCGCGACAAAGCTAGCACCAAAGCCAAAGCCGATGATGAGTGAAGGTGCCACCGAAGGGTTGCTCAGGCCATTATAGACCGTGAAGAGAAGCGAGACGCCTAGCAACGAGAGCGCCACCACCAGGAAACCGGAGACCGCGCCGCCGCGTAGCGAGACAATCAGGGCCTCTCCCAGGCTGCGCGTGGCTGCGCTGGCGGTACGGCTATTGGATTTGACCGCTACGTACATACCAATGTAGCCTGAGAGGCCTGAGCAGAGCGCGCCAATGATGAAGGCAATCGCTGTGTGCCAGGCGAGCGAGAGGCGGTCAGCGTCGGTACCCTTACTAAATAGGTAAAGGACGGTGGCTACAACAATGGCCGCAACGATAGAGAGCGTCGCGATGGTGCGATATTGGCGATTGAGAAAGGCCATGGCGCCCTGGAAAATGGCGTTCGCGACTTTTTGCATTGCAGGCGTGCCCGTATCCTTGCGTAGGACCGAGTTTGCCAGGCTAATGGCAAAGATGATAGCGAGCACCCCAACGACGATGGGTACCCAAATATAATAGTTACTCACAATACCTCCTTACAGGGATGAGGGTGATGTGATCCGCGTTGATCAACTCACTTGCGTTTTTCTGAATGCTCTTGTCTTGCATTCAGATCAGCCGGAGGCTAGACGCGGAGCGCCGTCTCTGAATGAGCATGAAGTGTGTGGGCCTCAACAAAGTTATCAGGTGCATAGTTCACAAATGCTGGCTTTCTCACAACCCCCTCCGCCTCTTAGGCTCAGCGCTCCTGATCCCAACTTCTGTGGAAAACCCGAGTCGAAAGATAGTGTAACATACGCGCGTCTTCTGTGACAAGAGTATTCTATTTAATCTGAGGCACAGCGTGTTATGAAGTGGAATCAAAAAATGTCTACTAAGCGTACAATTGTTACACTCATAGCTAAACACTGCCTGCTTGTCACGGTGATATATGTATTCCTACCTCTAAACTCCGCAATATTACGAGTGAAGATATGCTTATTGTGGATAAAAAGGATAACCGATTCTGGCTAGCAATAGAGGCAATAATTGTAAGAGATTGTAGCTTGAAATTATGCAGGCGCAATTCTCTTGGCTGGCATGTAGAGCCTTTTGAACGTTACTGTTGAGTATTTGAACGCCATCAGTCTAAGGGTATTTTGCAAATAATGTAATCGATAAATGTATATTTAGTGTGAATATTGCATAGCTAGTAGGCTGAGAAATTGATTGTAAACAGCGTATATGCTAAAGTGGTGAAATGCGATGGTGCGCAAAGCATGAAATGACTGTTTTGCTAGGACCAGGCCAAAAAGAGGCGCGATAGAGGTGGAAAATTATTGTAACTGCTGTTTATATAGACTATGTGTGAGTGGCCTGGCGCTACTGGCATATGCCAGTAGCGCCAGGCCACTCTTATCCCTATTCTCTTGTGTATTTCTTTGGCAGCAGCGTAACGGAGATGCCTAGTGAACGCCCGCGTGGTTCGCGATCAGGTGCTGGATGTGAGAGAGTTGAGGTACCATCTGCTTCTTACGCGAGACCATCCCCTCAACCATAATGGAATGCCCGCCAGCTTCGAGCGGAACATTAAAGGCATCGGCCGTCGCGTCCTCGTAGCCATGAATGAGGAGGCGGCAATTCATATTGATTATATCGACAATCATGAATAGGAAGGAGGTGTAGTTATGCTTCTGAGAGAGCAATTTCATCGTTTCCAGCAGCTCGTTAGTCCGCTTCTCTACCACGGCGGGGCTGGCGGTCTCTACCGTGCCAACCGCGAAGGTGACGTCCTGAACCGTAAACTCCTTGAAGTCTGAGGTCAGTAGTTCCTCGGCGCTACGGTCGTTGAGTTCACTGGCACCCGCTTCAAAGGCGGCCTGACCAAACTCCTGTAAGTCGACCTGTGCGATGGCGGCTAACTTATGTGCGACCTCGACATCGCGTGGTGTGCAGGTTGGTGAACGCAGGATCAGTGTATCATAGAGCAAGCCTGCGAGCATGAGGCCAGCGACATCGCGTGGAATCTCGATGTCAGCTTCGCGGTAGAGGCTATAAATCAGGGTGCCAGTGCAGCCCACAGGCTCCGAGCGAAAGAAAATGGGCTTGTTCGTATGCACATTGGCGATGCGATGATGGTCGATAATACCCAGGACTTCGGCCTCTTCCGCGCCGTCAATTGACTGCGAGGGTTCGTTGTGGTCGACAAGGAAGATGCGTTTAGGGCGAGCCTTTAAGATATCGCTACGCGTAATGAAGCCGACGAGTTTTCCCTCATTGTCCACGACTGTGAGCGAGCGTTCGCGTTGTAGTTTGCCCTGCACATCGCTCATCAAATCGTCGGGATGGCAGGAGGCGAATTCGCGCTCCATGAGATCTTCAACACAGATGCTCAGGTTGATCAGGCGCACAGCGGTAAAGGTATGATAGCTGGTGCTTAAGACCATAACCCCTTGTTCGCGAGCGGCTGATAGGACCTGCTCGGAGACATTGAGATCGCCTGTGATGACCAGGGCGGCGGCTCCGCGCTGGATCGCGGTCAACTGGGCATCCTCGCGGTTGCCAATTACCACGAGGCAGCCTGGCTCGACATAGTCAGCCATGCTCTCAGCCTGCATGGCACCGACAAGGACCCGGTTGCCCAACTCGCGCTGGCCTTCGACAAGGACGCGCCCCTTCAGGACTTTGATCAGATTATCGCGCTTGAGGGGGATGCGATTGACGGTCTGGGGATCGAGATCATGGAAGAAGAGTTTGGCAAAATCTTTATTGGTGATAATTCCATACACTTTATTCTCGTCATCCACCACGGGCATAGTCTGCCGGTTGTGTTCCTGCATCATCTGCCCAGCCTCAAGCAGGGACTGATTGAGATGCGCTGTCAGGACATCCTGGCGCATAAAATCTTGTACTTGCAGGTAGATATGTTCCAGGGCCTGGGGGGGCGTGACCTGGAAGCGCTCGAGCGCATAGCGAATTTCCGGCTTGAGTTGACCGTGACGAGCGGGTATAACATTCTCCTGGCCCTGAAGCTGTAAGAGGCGCGCATAGGCATAAGCCGAGGCTACGGAGTCCATATCTGAATTTTTATGTCCGATTACATAGATAGGCTGTTGTGCCATAGATGAAATTTCTCCAAATCAGGCTGCTTCTGTGCTTGCTTGGTGTATAGGTGACCATCGAATTATCGCTAGATTTGCAAGCATCGTCAAGTAGTGTTGGCTCAGATTCAATGTAACAATTGTATCATGGTTGGCTGCTTTCGCAAGTGGTTTAGCCTCTAAAGGCCTTTGCCATGCCCTTTTATTCTTATGCAACGTCTGCTACAAAGATAGCGTGTGAAGCGATGAACATCTTCGGCGTTTTTCGCTTCACACACTTGACACTGAATGTGGTAGGCGCAGTGCCGTCTCTTAGAATTTTTTCTGGTTATGTAGGCGGCGGCTAACGAGCCACCAGGTCAATCCGCCAACGATAAGTAAGATACCTAAGGCAATGAGCCAGTAGATAAAAACGGGTTGTGCTTCCGTTTGCCTGGGCGTATTGGTTGCGACTACCTGAGCGTGTATGACGCTATCCGTTAAGGCATCATTGGCCGTTGGCAGTTGGACCGCTGGATTTCGGCGTGGTGTCCCACTGGGTTGGTATGCAGCATAGGGATTATCAAACAACTGGGCCTTGTCCGCGATGGTGAGCGTTTTGCTGATCTTGCGCGTTCCCGATGTGTTGCTGGCTGTTAGGGTTAGCGTGTAGGTGCCAGCGCGCGTATATGCATGAGAAACGGTATTCCCCGTGGCCCTGGCTCCATCACCGAAGTCCCAGGCGTATTGTATAGGCTCGTTCTTTCCCGTGGGATCATAGCCTTGCGCACTCAAGCTGATTGGTTGCTGGGTGACGGTTTTGCCTATATCAGCTATATCGGCCATTGGCCCTGGGAGAAGAGTGTTCTTGCTCGTCTCGCCAGCGATATCGGGCTGGTGAAGCATCCAGGTTGTTATCATGCCTGGCAGCGCCAGGGCCAGCGTCAGGGCATTAGATTTCTTTGATCCTCCCTGCGCAAAGGTATTCATGAGTTGAATAGTATCGTCACGCTGGTCATAAGGATAGGACCACGCGGGCGGATGGTTGTCATAATATGTTGCGTTCCCGACAATGGTCGCGCAGGGAAGCCCCGCCAGGGTAAATGGCATTTGGTCGCTTGATCCCAGGGTATCATCCTCAATCTTGACCAGGCTTAGTTGCTCAGGTGTAAAGATGGGTTGTGCTACCTCCTGCGAGCCATCGTGATAGGTGAGTCCTTTATAGCCCATAGCCTGAAACTGTTGGAAGACCGCGGGCAGCGCTTGCCCCAGCAAGTTACGAAAGCGTTGGATATGCTGGCGTTGCTCGCTCGAAAGGACTTCTTGATGAGGGTAGAGCTCATTTGATTGAAGCGGCGAGACATCGATTGTAAGTGGAAGTTGCGGATTGGCGAGCTGTCCCAGGTAGCGCAGAGGGTAGGCGATCCCGTTTTGTTCTTCATTAAACATGGCGACGATATTCTTCATGTCGCCATTGGCGAGCTCGTTTGCATACTGAAATGAGCCATATAAGCCCTGCTCCTCAGCATCGAAGAGCACGAAACGCAATGTGCGTGCTGGATAGACCTGGTTGGCGCGCCAGAACTGGCCCAGGGCCCTGGCGATACCTAGCTCAATGGCACAGCCGCTGGCGTCATCATAGGCTGATTGGGTTGAGATGGCTTCTCCATCATAATGACAGCCAATGACGACGATCTGTTCGGGATGCAGCGCCCCTGGAACGCTCTTCTCAATGTTGTATGCGGGCGAGGTCGCGCCTCGCCCGGACCAGCCCTTGATAGAGAATGCATCTCGCGTTTCTAATGAGGCAAACCCCTGCAAATTGCGAGTCATCTCCTGCAACCAGTAGTTCGCAAAGCCTGTGTGACCACCATTCTGTCCAGCCGCCTGAGGGTTATCGTATCCGGCCTCGCGGTGCTGAAAGCGGGTCGCCATAGTGGCGAGCTGCGTATAGATATAATCTGGCTCGACTGTAGGGAAGCTGCTCGTTACCTGGATCTGGTGTGCCTGCCTATGTGACTGCACGCTGGATCCGGCCAGTACGACTGAAGACCCGAGTAACTGTATACACAGACAGAGCAGTAACGCAAGTGATAGTGAGTGCCTGGACATAATGGAATGCTCCTTGTTGTCGCTCTTCAGGCAGGCATCAGTGTACCTCGCTGTCTGTTTGGGAAGAAGCAAGCATGCATATCTCTATACATCGAGGTGAGCGGCCTGAAATCAGTATGCTCGCTTGGCGTAACTCTCTAATAAAACTATGCAGATTCGCGACTCAATATCACAAATACGTTATCTTAATGCCTTAGCTATCTTCTTGCTATTGCATCCTGAGCCTGACTTACATATTGTAGAGTGCTGGTGAAGAAAGTGAGAAGAGTTGCTAGAAAAGTAGCCTATTCTACTTATTTTTTGCTGGCAAAACAAGACATCATGCTACACTGTGATCCATAAATACAAATATAGCGCGTATTTGTCTCGTAGACAGGATAATTGGGAGGCCTATGCGTACACTTGAAGTGCTTATTGAGAAGGACGCCTTTAGTGTGCCTCAGCCGCTAGAGGTGGTGGCGGATACGCCGTTGTCGGCGCTGGTCCCCACGCTCGTGGATGAATTTCACCTGCCCCAGACGGATCTCTTCGGCCAGAGGTTGAACTATCGGCTTCGTCCTACTCCAGGTGGCGACGTGTTGCCAGAGAATATCACTCTGGCCAGGGCAGGTATTACCACCGGGACACGCCTGATGCTTGAGGCCTCGGTCGCTGGTGAGGGAGACCTGTTGTTTGCGCCTTTAATGGGCGCGTCTCAAAGTGCCGCATCTCCTGGTAATTCCTTGCATAGTTCGCAGACAATGGATGATGAGACAGGGTTCTCGCCCTTGCGAGAGCCTTCTTTACCCAAAAAAAGGAAAAAGCAGAGCCGGCGGGCATTTCTAGTGCTGGGTGGTCTTGCCCTGGTTGGCGGTGGTGTAGCCTATGCCGGTGTTCATGGTTGGCTACCTGGCCCCTTGCATCCAGCTATGCAGCCGCAAGGCCAAATGCCCGCGAAAAGCAAGAATGTCACCCCTCCTCCTACACCAGCGAAGCCGCAAGTCCCCAATAGTGCCAAGACAATCACTGTCTTTGCTCATCACCAGGGGCAGATACAGAGTGTTCGCTGGTCCCCTGATGGGCAGATGATCGCTAGTGGGGGCAATGATGCACGCGTGTATCTCTGGCAGCCTAATGGAACCATCACGCAGAACTTTCAGTTGCCAGCACCTGTCTCAGCTCTGGCCTGGGCGCCAGATGGGCAGCGGCTGGCGGTGGGCGCGAATACGCAGGTAACCTTTTTTAATACGGGACAGAAGACCATGCTGGGGCGTCCTGTACGCGCCCATATCGGACGTGTGACGAGCCTGGCCTGGGCTGGACAGGGTGGGCAACAGGTTGTCTCGGGGGGGCTGGATCATCGGGCCATCGTCTGGGACAGCACAACCTATCGCCCTCTCCACGTGTTTCAGCGTCATACGACCGCGATAGAATCCGTCTCCTGGAACGCGACTGGAGATGTGGTTGCCTCCTCTTCGCTGGGGGGCGTCATACGCGTCTGGCGGGCCGCGACCGTCAAGGAGACACACGGACTCTTTATGGATGTGGCCCCCACCATGCGCGCCGTTGCCTTTGAGCCGGGAGGGATGCGCCTGGCCTCTGCAGGCAGCGATGGGGTGTTGCGTATCTGGAATGGGGAGGTCTGTCAGCAACCGGGGCAGGGACGTTTTGGCCCACAGTGCATGGATACGCCGATGCGCCTGCCTGTTACCAAAGCTGCGTTGCTAAGCCTGGCCTGGTCACCAGATGGACGCTTTATCGCGGTAGGGGGCCAGGACGGTACTCTGACGTTCTTCTATCCCGAGAAGAGCCAGAAGCCTCTATTTGTCATGCATCAGGGGACTGCCGTGACGAGTGTCGCCTGGGGCCATGATGGGAAGCATGTCGTTACGGCGACCGGTCAGAACGCGACCGTCTGGGAGTTGCTATAGACGACGCTGCTGAAGCACGCGTCTACATATCATGGAACGTCATATGTAGATGCGTGCTTCAGCAGCGTCGGGCCGCCACACTACTGCGCGGCTGCGGCCACGAAGTCGATCAAGACACGCATGTCTTCCATCGCTCGTGTCGCGACCTCGGCTTGTTGTGCGGGGACGCTGGCCAGGGCCTCGCGTGCTCGCTCACTCTGTTGGGCCAGAAACTGGCGGCAATAGTCACGCGTTCCTGTGCGCTCCAGAACGGCCAGCACCTCGTCGACCTGCTCCTTCTCCAGCGGCTCCGCCTGCTGGTAGATACGCGTCAGCGTGGCCTGTTCTTCGGGCGTGGCCAGTTCACGTGCATGGAGGATGGGGAGACTCTGCTTGCGGCGGTAGATGTCGCCCGCTTCGGTCTTACCCAGTTCTTCTCTGCTGCCCCAGATGCCCAGGAGATCGTCGCGCACCTGAAAGGCGATGCCAATGGCCTCGCCAAAGCTGCGCAGGCGTGTGATCGCCTCTTCGTTGCGTGTGCTCAGTCTCGCGCCCATCTCCGCCGAGCAAGCCATCAATTCAGCCGTCTTGCGGCGAATCATGTCGATATACATGGAGACCGAGATATCCTGGCGTCCCTCAAAGCTCACGTCCAGGTATTGGCCCTCGGCAACGACTAAACATGCCTTATCCAGGCACGCACCCAGCCGAGCCGCGATGTCGCCCTCGACGCCCTCATCAAGGACGCCCCAGAGCGCCAGGCGCGAGAGCGCAAACATGCCATCACCGGAGTTGATGCCATTGGGCATGCCCCACACTGTCCACAGGGTTGGGCGATGGTGCCGCTCAGTATCCCCATCGACAATATCATCATGAATCAATGTGAAGTTATGGGTTAGCTCGACTGCTGCTGCGGCTGGCAGAGCCCGGCGCAGGTAGTCTGGATTGCTTGTCTGTTCCCAGGAGCCGACAGCCTCATAGGCTAGCAAGAGCAAGGTTGGGCGCATAAGTTTGCCGGCGTTGCTTCGCATGGCCTGGAAGTGGCGATCAACCCAGCCCAGGTGATAGCGCATCTGTCCATAATACTCTTGAAGGTTATGAGTGTCATCACGCTCAGCGAGACGCTCGAAGGCGCTATGAAGCGCGCTATCAATCGCCTGCTGGTGGCGAAGTAATGTTGCTTGTAGCGTTGATGTTAAGGTCATAAACGTACGAATCTTTCCTTACGGAGTGTTCTCAGCATCTGCGACGCTTCGCAGGGGTCAGGGTGTGCGGACGGTAGCCGCGTACACAAATAGCGGCTACTGCCCCACACACCCTGACCCGGCGAGCCACGCAGTGGCGAGAAGTCCTGAATAGATAAGCCCCAATTATGGTTTAATATAATACAAGCCAAGCGCGAGCACGGCACCGATAAGTGCCAGGCTGCCAGCTATTCCCCTAATGCCCCCGATGCGATAGAACGGGGAACAGAGATCACAGTAGCGGTTGGTATACTGGTAGCGATGACCGCGCATACCTTCACGAATAATCGTCACATCCTCAGTTTTGCGCCTGGTATGTAGTTCGTCACAAATGTGGCGACCACAGCCCTTACACTGAAAGTGATCGACAAAATGCGACGTCTTCGAAATAGACCATTGATCCGGATAGACCTGGGTTCCACAGACGTAGCAGACCTGTGTACTGGCCAGGCGCATCTGTTTCTCTGCGCAGGGTGAATGTTGCTGCTTGGGAAAGTGATCCTGGCAGAAACCCTGATGACAATCTGGACAACGCCCAAGCGCCTCGGCATCACACTCTTTACATCGGCGGCTAGGGCTTACACGATGAAGACGTTTTGGCACATTCCTTAGGGTCATAATACGTATGCTCTCACAATCTTTTTTTCTGGGTCTGGCGGATTACATTGAGCGTTATTGGATTATACATGGTTCTAATGCTTATTATATCAAGCCTGTCGCAAGTATAACATTTGCACATTGCCCCAGACAACGAAACAGGCTATTATGTCAGCAAGACCCTTGTTAGCTGGTGTTGGGTGGCACGTGTTGGGCTTTAACTGGCACGTACCACTTACCATCAGTGCTACCATATTTGGCATATCTCTTATTATAGAGGTTAGATAGATGGCGTTCTCTCTTTCCCTGGCTCCCACAATCTGGCGTCAGCATCGCCTGGAGTGGGGCCAACAAACGCATGTTATGGGGATCGTGAATGTGACCCCCGATTCCTTTTCAGGTGATGGCCTGCGACGCGAGGAACTGGCTCCTGAGGAGGTCGCGCAGCGTGCGCTGATCCAGGCCCAGGCCTTTGTTGCTGAAGGGGCGCGCATGATTGATGTGGGCGGTGAGTCCACGCGCCCAGGCTTCCCGGCTGTCTCCGTGCAGGAGGAGATGCAGCGTGTTCTCCCCGTGATCAGGGCCCTGCGTGCCTCCTTGCCTGCGGATGTAATTATCTCTGTCGATACCTATAAGGCCGAGGTGGCGGAAAAGGCCCTGGAGGCTGGGGCCGATATGCTCAACGATATCTGGGGCCTGCACAGAGATTCCCGCATGGCCCAGGTCGCCCACGCGCATGGTGTGCCAATCGTACTTATGGCGAACATGCGCGAGACCGTGAAGCGCGAGATCGTCAGTGATGTCACGCGTTTCCTCGCGCGCAGCATCGATATGGCTTTAGCAGCTGGTGTGCCCTGGGAGTACCTAGTCATCGATCCCGGCATAGGCTTTGGCACGACCCTGTATGAGAACCTGGCGCTCTTGCACCGCCTGGGCGAACTGCGAACGCTGGGCCGTCCCATCCTGTTGGGAACCTCGCGTAAGTCAACTATTGGCCAGATTTTGGGGGTGTGCCTCCCGAAGAGCGCGTCGAGGGAACCGCGGCCACTGTGGCGCTGGGTATTGCCCAGGGAGCCGATATCGTGCGCGTCCACGATGTACGCGAAATGATGCGTGTCGTGAAGATGAGCGACGCCGTTGTGCGTGGTAGCTACACTCTTCCATCCTGATTCCTGCGCTTTTGTTTATAGCGCAGTCGGCAAGTAAAGGAAAACATCTACCGTGAATTACCAGGAAGCACTCGCCTACATTTATGGCTTTACTGACTATGAGCGTAGCGGCAAGTATACCCGTGATCGCAACGAGAATCTCACGCGCACCGCACGCTTGCTGGAACTCCTTGATAACCCTCATCGCAAGTACACTAATACGCTGATCGCGGGCACCAAGGGCAAGGGTTCGACAGCGGCAATGATCGAGCGCGTGCTTCGCGAGGCTGGCAGCACCACCGGGCTTTATACCCAACCTGATCTGCACACCTTCCGCGAACGTATACGCGTCAACGGCGCCCTGATCGCAGAAGACGAGGTGGCTGAGCTGATTCCCACAATCAAACATGAGGTGGAGCGGATTCAAGCCAGCCAGGAGTATGGTCCCTTTATTACCTACGAGATCGGCACGGCGCTGGCCTTCCTCTATTTCGCGCAGCGGCAGGTGCAGCATGCCGTCGTGGAGGTGGGCCTGGGTGGCCGCCTGGACGCTACCAATCTCACCCATCCTCTCGTTTCGGTTATCACCTCGATCAGTTATGATCATATGAACGTGCTTGGCAATACGCTGCGGGAGATCGCGACCGAGAAGGCCGGTATCATCAAGGATCACGGCATAGTGGTTACCTCCGCGCACGATCCCGAGGCCCTGTTAGCCATCGCGGCGGTCGCCAAGCAGCGCGAGGCTCGCATGATCCGTGTCGGGTCAGCGGATGCAGATCCAGCTCAACAAGACGTTGAGGCAGGCAACTTGCCGCCTTTAAGCTATCGCTATCGCCTGGAGGAGCGCCTGGGGGAACGCCAGCGCTTTAGCGTCTGGACGCCACAACGCGAATATACGGGCCTCGAGCTGGCTCTGGCTGGCGAGCATCAGTTAGAGAACGCGGCGGTCGCGCTGGCAACCCTGGAGCAGTTGCGCGAGCAGGGCCTGGCCTGGGATGAGGACGCCTTGCGCCGCGGTCTGGCCTCTGTACAGTGGCCTGCACGTATCGAGGTCGTGGGACGCCAGCCTACCATCGTCGTCGATGGCGCGCATAATACCGACTCGATGCAGAAGCTCGTACAGGCCCTGCGCACAACTTTTGCGCCTCGTCGCCTGCTCTTCGTCCTGAGCACCTCGAAGGACAAGGACCAGGAGGGGATGATCCAGACCCTCGCTGACGCTGACGTTGTCGTCCTGACTAGCATGTATAACCCACGCGTTACGCCGCTGGAGACGCTCTCCTCGCTCTTCGCCCAGCATGCCCCTGGTGTCGAGCTCCACAGCGCACCCACAAGCGAAGAGGCCCTCGACCTCGCTGTGCGCCTGGCTGAGAAGGACGACCTAGTCTGCGCCACCGGCTCCATCTACCTCGCGGGCGAAGCCATCCGCTGGGCCGCCGCCCGAGGCGACCAGCGCGCCGCCGCCGAAATAGAGGGCGTCGATCATTAAGCAAGAGGCGTGCATGCTGGGTGGTTGCCCGGTATGCACGCCCCTCACCCAGCATGCCCCTCTTCACTGCACGTGTGTGCTATAATTGCGTCTATACTCCACAGTCGGCGATATTTCAGACCGTTTCTCGCTTTTTCCGCATCACAAAGGAGAGGTGCTATGCAAGGTTTGATGATGGATTTCCCGCTGACGCTACAGCATGCCTTCAATCGCGCAATTCGTCTCTATCCCCGTAAAGAAATCGTAACCCAGACCGATGGCGAGCCTCACCACTATACCTATAGCACATGGGGCAAACGCGTGTACCAGCTCGCCAATGCCCTCAAGCAGGCAGGTGTACAGGAAGGGGACCGCGTGGCGACCTTTGGCTGGAACACCTATCGTCACTTTGAGCTCTACTATGCTATCCCCTGTATGGGGGCCGTGCTTCACACGCTCAATATTCGCCTCTTCTCGGAACAACTCGCCTACATCGTCAATGAAGCCGAAGACACGATTATATTTGTTGATGCCGATCTAGTGCCCATTCTGGAGCAACTCGCCCCTCAGTTTCCTACGGTGAAGCTCTACGTCATTATGGGCGAGGCACCCTACGCCACGGGCGCGCTACAACCCTCTGTCGACTATGAAACCTTTATCGCGGAACAGCCCGAGAGCTACGATTGGCCCACCCTGGACGAGAACGCCGCGGCGGCGATGTGTTATACCTCTGGTACGACCGGCAATCCCAAAGGGGTTGTCTATTCCCATCGCTCTGCCTTTCTACACGCTATGGCGTCTGGCCTGGCAAATGGTCCCGCCCTGGGTGAGCAAGACGTGATACTGCCCATCGTGCCGATGTTTCATGCCAATGCCTGGGGATTTGTACATGCGGCGGCTATGTTCGGCGCAAAGGTTGTCTTCCCAGGACGCTTTATGGACCCCATGCGTATCGGCAGGCTGATGGAGCGCGAGCGTGTGACCTTTGCCGCGGGTGTGCCCACGATCTGGATCGGCTTATTGAACTTATTGAGTAAAGAACACTTTGACTTCTCGGCCCTACGCCAAATTGTTTGTGGTGGCTCAGCGGTGCCCCAGGCCCTGATCGAGGGGTTGCAGCAACATGGCATCACGATTATCCAGGCCTGGGGGATGACCGAAACCTCGCCTCTAGCCTCTATATCGCAACTGCGTAGCCACCATCTTGATCAATCTCAGGAAGAGCAGTTTCGCATTCGTGCGCGCCAGGGGACGGTGGTGCCGGGAGTCGAGTTCCGGGTCGTCAATATCGAGACGGGTCAGGAGGTTCCCTGGGATGACGAGAGCTACGGTGAACTCCAGGTGCGTGGCCCCTGGGTGGCGCGGGCATACTATAAGGATAGCGAGTCCGCCACTAAGTTCGCCGACGGCTGGCTACGCACCGGCGATGTCGCCGTAGTGGACCAGGATGGCATTATCCAGCTCGTTGACCGAACAAAGGACCTTGTAAAATCTGGCGGCGAGTGGATCTCCTCAGTAGAGCTTGAGAACCTGCTCATGGGCCATCCCAAGGTCCTTGAGGCCTGTGTGATCGGTATTCCGCATCCTAAATGGTCGGAGCGCCCACTGGCCTGTGTCGTTCCCAAACCGGAGTACGTGGACCAGGTGACGAAAGAGGACATCCTCGATTACCTGCGCCCACGCGTGGCGAAGTGGTGGCTCCCCGATGACGTGATCTTTATCGACGCAGTTCCCAAAACCAGCGTTGGTAAATTCGACAAGAAGGTCTTGCGCAGCCAGTATGGCATGTACAGCCTTCCTTCTTGATTGATAAAAGGAAAGAAGTATGTGAACGGCTGGCTGGAAGGGTTCTCCGATCCCTCCAGCCAGCCGTTCACGTCGCTTATGAGAAGCGTAGATCAAAGATCTGACAGAACAACTGTAACGTGACAATTGCAACGAGGTGGTGCTGGCCGCTTGTCAGGTTTCGACGGGCAGGAGGTCGACTCAACAGATTCTGTACAGCCTGTACATCGAAGAGTCCGCTAGCTCGTAGGGCCTCTTCAGAGAGGAGACGCTGCAAGAACTCAGATTGGCTGATCTGCCAGAGCGAGGCGCAGGGCAGGTGAAGCGGGAGCGCACTACCCTGAAGGTCTGGCAGGCCTTGCTGCTGGGCGAGCCATTGTATAGGCGTCTCTTTATCTATGGTGTGCCCTTGTAGAGCCAGGCGCCGCGAGGCCAGGGCTGGCAGGATGTGCTGGTGCAGGTAGGGAGAGCGCAGAGCCAACCTCTCCTGCTGGGCGAGTCGGTAGACAGGTGTCACCAGGTGATCGGGGAGGCGCAGGTGAATATCGAGATAGGCGAGGCGTTGCTCCAGGTTATCCAGTTTCTCGGCCTGGCGGAACAGACGACGTGCGTGTAGGGTCTCCTCCCAGGGACTGGTCGTCTGTATGGCCTGGCGTAGCTCTGAGGTAAAAAAGGGCGCCAGGTTGTAGCCTTGGGGGGCGCGAATGGCCTCTGTATATGCCGCAAGTAGTTCTGACGTTGGCGACAACGCTTGTGAGGTCAACGTACGTGCGAGCAAGGGTGCTCCACCCAGCCCCGTGAGCGCCACACGCGCCCCGGTCTCAAGCGCGCTGGTATGCAGGAGCTGATGCCAGGCCAGCAGGTTTGTCGTCAGACCTGGAGCTTCGCAGCCATAGATCGTAGCGCTCCAGAACTCAGCCTGGTCCAGTCCGGTAATCTCAAGCAAGGGATGCTGCCACTGGCTAGCCAGGTTGCGTAGTGCGCGCCAGCCTTCTCCGGTATGCCTTTGTCTATAATCAAAGCTGGCCAGTGTCATACGTGTGTCTGGGCTGGTTGAACCGGTGGAGGATGACTGTTCTAGCTGCGTATGCGCGTAGGAGAGGGCGAGCAGTGACGCACTATCCATGCCTGTGAGTCCGATGACGTCTCCATGGGTGGGAAGTTGCCCCGCGCACACCTCTTCCAGGCGCTCTGAGAGCGCAGTAAGATCGGGTATGTTTCCTGGCTCTCCTGCCTCCAGTGCGTTTTCACCTGTCGGGCTGATGACGAGTTTGGTGTGTTGCCAGCGCAGGTGCGTCCCCGCAGGCACAACCGAAATGCCCTTGAAGAAGGTCCAGGGGGCGGGAAGAAAGCCATAGTGCTGCCAGGCCGCCAGTGCCCCGACATGTAACTGGCGCGGTACTCCCACAGCCAGCAAGGCCTTGATCTCGCTGGCGAAGAGCAGGTTCCCTTGGGCGGGCCAATCCTCGATATAGTAGAGAGGATGCAGCCCCGAGCGCGGTCTGCGATAGACCAGCGTACGGCGTTCAGGTATCCAGTCTAACAGGGGGGGCTCATCGTTCTGCCGCATGGCATAGGCCGAATCGGCGAAAGAGAGGATGCCAGCGCCGGACAGGACAGAGCGCGCCTCAGTGCCGCCCAGGCGCTGTAGCGCCCCACTCATGACCTGCAGTACCTGCTTGATGGTTTCCTGGGGAACCTGCTCGCCGGTAATCCATCCCGCGAGAATTGCCATAACCGTTCCCTCTCATCTCTTCAATGGTGCATCCATACATCGTAGGGTCCAGGCTGGCTTGGACTCCTCTCGCCGAAGGACGCGCTCACCGTACGAGAACAAGGCCATGTCTGCATGGCCCCTAATTAATCCGATCTCTGCGCCAAGGTGTCTCTGAGCGTCGTATCCAGCGCTGGTTAAAGAAGATATAGCTGTCTTCGCGGTCAAAGTATTCGTTTGTCAGGTCACATTCATACCATTCGACCTCTGGCTTATCGGCGTGAAGCGTTTTGGTGAGATACTCGATGACGTCCAACCCCTCGGTCTGATCAATGCCAGGGAAGGTATCCTGGTCGATATCGCCGTCAAATTCTAGTTCCTCAGCCCCTTGTTTTCCCCGTAACACATAGTAAATATACATGATGTTTCTCGCCCTTTCGACGGATTTGCAATAGTGGATTCACGCACAGCGTGCTGCTCTCTATGATATACCATGGAGCTATGCCTGTCAGCCCATGCTCCAGGTTTTCCTATCACTACACCAGGGCACTTGTTGCAGATAGAAGAAAAGTAATGGTATATTTACTTTGAAGTAAAACAAGGCTCTAGCGGCTAATGTGGTTTTTAAATGCTTGAGTTCAAAACGCTTGCGGAGCCAGGTGAGCCTTGATACTGCGAATTGAAAAATGTAAATCTAAGCCACATTGAAAGCACGGGAGTCACGGATGTTTGTTCCCCTGGTGATCCTCTTGATCGC
Source organism: Ktedonobacter sp. SOSP1-52 (assembly GCF_016587395.1). Taxonomy (NCBI): domain Bacteria; kingdom Bacillati; phylum Chloroflexota; class Ktedonobacteria; order Ktedonobacterales; family Ktedonobacteraceae; genus Ktedonobacter; species Ktedonobacter sp. SOSP1-52. Next base: position 1,556,694 of record NZ_BNJH01000002.1, on the reverse strand, counting down.
GGGTATTACGATTCTGTTAGGTTTGTTTTTTTCGCATCGTTCCCCCCACTCTGACTCACGATCCTTCCCTTATGACAGGTCGCCGCGTAATGCGTCGCGTGGCTTGAGCGAGGTCCGTGGGCGTGGGACATCAAGCAGACATTTGAGGCAAACCTATCATCACTATCGTTTTGAGCCACGCGCGAGCTTTCTCTCCTGGGCTGGATTGCAAAGCTCTGTAGCGAGCCGTTCACTCTATGGCTCCTTACTTATCCTGGCGACTTTTGTGATCGCTGGCTTCTGGCTCTGGGCAAGGGTCTTTTCGTCGTCGCCAACCATTTTGCAGCAGCAATATCCAGATGCCGCGGCTTCTGCGTCTCCTCCTGCCTCAACAAGCACTCCCACGATCAATCAACAGCTCCAGGCATCCAAGGTCCTGGCGCGTGTGAGTCAGCTCGACCCTCAACAGTATAACTCAACGCAGGAATATAACACCTGGGCCTACTCGGCCTGCTCAGCGGCGGCAATGACCGAGGTTATTAACTCCTATCAAAAGGCCAATAATACGGGGAAGCAATATCGCATTACCGATATCTTAAGCACTGAAACCTCTGTACACGCCATCACCCCGGATCTGGGCTTGCTAGAACCGTTGGGAATAGACCGTACCGTGTCTCGCTTCGGCTTCCAGACCTCCTGGCTCAATAAACCCTCGATTCAGGACCTGGTACGCATTGGTAACAGTGGCCGACCGATTATCATTAGCTTTCCACCTGATCGCTGGTCAGGTGGGCATCTGCTGGTTGCTCGTGGCGGCAATAATACAAGCGTTTACCTGGCCGATTCCTCGCGTTTGAATATGCAGGTCATGGACTACAAAACATTTAACAAGTACTGGGCTGGCTTTGCCGTAGTTGTAACTCCAAAGAATCAGAAGTAGGTTCTCAAAGCGGAACTTCCAATACAAAAAGAGCGAGGGCCGAAATAATTTCGGCCCTCGCTCTTTTTGATGCTATAATGTTTGCTTACTCTTCGACCTCGGTCGGAGCCTCGTCCGCGGGTGTTGGAGGAATATGCAGTTTGATGCGGCGGAAGGCCTCGGCGTGCTGCATCTCCAGCCCCAGTTTCTCTTTGGCCTCTTTCGCCGTTTTCGCGGAGCGCTCGCGCAGGTTGGCCGTCATATCCACGTTGGGACCAAATTGGGTAACGTGGCATTTGAGGCCCTGGCCTTTGATTTCGAGCGTCTCAGTGATGTCAACATAGGTATTGGCCTGTGAGGTGTAGAAGAGATAGAGCTCGTGGACACGGTAGGGCATCAGGCCCTGCGACAGAAGCTCGCGGAAGGAGCGGGGGTTGCCAATCGCGGGGAAGATGGCATCCAACACGATATTGCCGGTCGCGCGGTGATCAGGATGATTCAGATGCCCGGTTGCCTCTGGCTCTGTATTGGGATCTGGCGCGAAGATATGCTGCGATGGATCATGGGTAAGCACAACACGTGGGCGATATTTGCGAATCAGGCGCACAATGGCCTTGCGTGTCTCGTCGTTATTGGTGAGATGTCCATCAGGGAAGCGCAGGAACTCGACCGCCTTCACCCCATAAATCTCGGCGGCGGCGCGCTGCTCCTGTTCACGTGCCAGCATAAAATCGACGTCGTCCATATCTGGAGCTTCGCCACCCTCGACGCCGTCAGTCATGACGACCCAGACAACCTTTTTGCCCTGTTTGGCCCACAGGGCGCTGGTGCCGCCAGCCCCAAAGTCATCATCATCAGGATGGGCGCCAATAACCATAGCCTCGTAATCTGGCTCAGTAATAACCTGGACGGCTCCCGGTGCGTTTCGATCTCCCATAATAGTTATTCCCTCTTGCGTAAAATTTTTTGGTCCGTTGTTTTTGTTTATCGGATCGTTACTTATGGTTTGTGTGGTCCAATGATAAATAGCCTATGGGTCAATTGGATTGGCCCATGGTCTCTGATGTGGTAGTGGCACGCTCAATTGAGACGTGCGTGAACATGGCTACCACTTCTTCAAACGCGTGAATGATAGCATTTATTCCTGGAGGGGTGGCGCTAAGCCGATTGAGGCCGATGGCGCGCTCAGGTAGCCCGCTTCGTAACAACTCCTGTTCCTGGGCTGTTTGTCCCAGGACGTGCGCGAGGAGATCGCTCTCCCAATCAAGCACGATCCCTGCCTGGAGCAGGCTCCCCTGGCGACGACGTACCATGCAGAGTCCTACGACTTTGCGCTTGCCAACGACGACTTCATAGGGGGAGAGCGTGCCATAGCAGGAGCGATTCATCAAGGCTTCATAGGCGTGTGTTTCAGCCTGCTTCAGGCGTGCGCGCTCACTGTGAGCCTCCTCAGCCGAGATGGTGCGCGTCTCGATGCCCAGGACACGCAAGGTCTCGACCCAGGCCTCGCCAAACCAGCGGTAGGACTCAACAATATCCGTGGTAATCAAGGGATGCCCCGCTGGCAGAATGACATCGAGACAGAGCAGCCCTGGCCCAACCAGGACCGTCGTGCCCCCTGCCCGCCGGCGATATACTGGCAGATCTCGTTCGCGCAAGGCCTCCTGGTTGAGGCTCTCAGGTTTTTGTGAGATACCCAGGACCAGGCCATGGCGCTGTGCCAGGGACCAGTACAGCAGAGCCGGGTCGCCGGGCTGGATCTCATCAAAGAGCCGCTCATAGTGCTGAATATGCTCTTGCTGGTCAGCAATAGAAAGTGGATAGCTGCACCACTCGTTAGCGTACGTTTGTGCGTTGTTCAACGGTGTTCTGCTCCGCGGAGGCGCGTATGACCCAGCCGATAATCGCGGCAATCAAGCTTAATGCACCACCGACAAGGAATGAAATTGATGCTCCTAAGGCACTCGCCAGGCCGCCGATAAAGAGGTTGCCAATTGGCGTGGTGCCAACAAAGACTAAGGTGTAAACGCTCATTATTCTACCACGCAAATGGTCTGGCGTCACAGTCTGGAGTAGCGTATTGGCAGCCGCGGAGAAACTAATTTGCGTAAAGCCGACGAGCGCGATGATCAAGAAGGAGAGCATAGGCAGTTTCGAGAGCGAGAAAATGACCTCAAGCGCACTAAAGGCGATACAGAACAGGACAATCTTTTTAAAAATGGGTTTCTTACCCTGTGTGGCTATCCAGAGCGCCGCGACCAGTGAACCCACGCCATAGGCCGAGGAGAGAAAGCCATAGCCATCTGGTCCTATGCTGAGCACGTTCGTCGCAAACAGCGGTAGGGTGACATTAAAGTTAATGCCAAAGAGCGAGACCGCACCTACAATGATGATCGTCAGCAGGAGCAGGGGAGTGCGCTGAATATAACGCAGGCCTTCGCCCAGACTCAAGAAGGTCCCGCGCACCCCTTTATTTGCCACCACCTGCCCCGCGCGCTTCACTGGCGCATGCAGTTTGTTGGTGTCGATCATGAGCAATCCCGCGATAACGGGAACAAAGCTAACCGCGTTAATCACAAAGAGGGGGGCCTCGCCCAGCCAGGCAATGATTAAGCCGCCGATGCCAGGGCCAACGATACGCGCCATATTAAAGAGCGAGGAGTTCAAGGCGATGGCATTGGTCAGATCTTCGCGTCCCACCATCTCAACCACAAAGGACTGGCGTGTCGGCATATCAAAGGCGTTCGTCAAACCGAGCAGGAGTGCCAGCACATAGACATGCCAGAGCTGTACGGTATGTGTCATGACCAGGACGCCAAGCACAGCCGCCTGGATCATGGCGAAGGTTTGGGTGAAGACTAAAACGCGCCGCTTGGGAAGTTTATCGGCCAGGATACCACCAAAGAGGGCAAAGAAGAGGATGGGAACAAATTGCAGTGCTCCAACAATACCCAGCGCCCAGGCGCTGCCTGTTAAGCGTAAGACGAGCCAGGATTGGCCAATCGTCTGCATCCAGGTGCCAATAAGAGAGATGAGTTGCCCCAGCCAGAAGAGGCGAAAATTACGGTGGCGTAGGGCTGCGAACGTCCGCCAGCGTTTGCTTGAGGCCTCCTCAATCTCGCGGACAGTGTTTGACGTTACTAATTCTTGAGCTGTTAACCCCTTCTGTTCATTCGTTAATGTGTGCATAATGCAGAGAAATTCCATTTCTAGTGCTGACCATCGTTTGGGTAAGGGTGTGGTGCAGGCAGGCTACAGGCTGCCTGCACCACACCCTTACCCAAACGATCCACGGAGTGGCGCTATAACCTAAAGAGAGACGTTATAGATAATTAGTTTTTTAGTAATTAATTTTGGTGAAGTTGTTGTTTGACTTGCGCGTGGCGCGCCAGTTTGGCCTGCAATGAGGCACGCATCTGTTCCAGGCCCGCGATTTTCTGCTCGACCAGTTCAAGCTGTTTCCCGATAAGCTCATCAACGCGGTCAAGCTGTGCTATGCGCGTGGGGGGATCGCTCTCAGCGTGATATGCTGCCTTAAGCTGATCTCGCTCCTCATCCGCGCTCAACAATTCGCGAATCTCGCTCAGCGAGAAGCCAAGTAAACTACGTAGCTCTTTGACTCGTATCAAGCGCTGCACATCTGCTTCACTGTAGCGCCGATAATTTCCTTCGGTGCGATCAGTTGGCGGCAGCAAGCCCATTTCTTCGTAATAGCGTAGCGTACGCTTGGTCATACCAATACGCGTCGCGACCTGTTCGATGCTATAGCAGGGGGAATCCTGCTCACTACCGGTTGTCTCCGGCTCTTGCGAAACTGACATGGTGCTTCTTCCCAAGTGACAAAAAAGTATGTTTGAATATATGCATAGTATAGCATAACATTGACGTTAACGTCAATGTTATGCTTGTTCTCCAATCAAGTTGCTCGTTTGTCCATTGATGTGTTATAAAATTTAGAAAGAACTATGTATTTTGCTGTAGTCGCAAATACGCGAGTAAAGGACATCATGAGCAATCGTTCTAGCTTCCCTATGGCTCTCTTGCTTCCTAAGGTTTCACCTCCGCGTCTGCCCGCGACGCTGATAGTTCGTGAACGCTTGCTAATGACCCTGGACCGGGCATTGATGGTACCATTGACGCTGCTCTCTGCCCCGGCTGGATCGGGCAAAACAACGCTCTTAAGAGCCTGGGTTGCACGTACCTCACAGAGCGTGGCCTGGCTTTCCTTGGATGAGCTAGACAACAATCCGACGCGCTTCTGGACTGTGTTGATTGCCGCCCTGCGCACGCGCCTGCCGGAAATTGGGCAGAACTCATTGACTATGCTTAGTTCTCCTGAGCCTCCCCCACTGACAACGATTTTGAGTGCGCTCCTGGAAGATATGCTCCATCTGGCTGAACCCCTTGTACTCATTATCGACGACTATCATAGTATCAATGAGCCAGCTATCCAGGAGGGGTTGATCTTTCTCCTGGAACACCTGTCTCCTCATTTACACCTGGTGCTCGCCTCGCGCATAAATCCTCCTTTTCCACTGGCTCGCTGGCGCCTGCATGGACAGGTCGAGGAGATCCGCCACAAGGATCTGCGTTTTACCCAGGAAGAGACCGGGCGTTTTCTCCTGGAGTCTATGCATCTCCCATTGGCGGAAGAGGATGTGAAGCGACTTGCTGAGCGCACCGAAGGCTGGATTGCAGGTCTACAACTGGCCGCGCTGGCTTTACGGCAACACGAAGATATTGCGGCGTTTGTTCAGCAACTCAGCGGTAGCCACCGCTTGCTGCTAGACTATGTGCAGGAGGAGATTCTGGCGCGCCAGCCTGCCAGGATTCAGCGCTTTCTGTTTCAGGTCTCGGTATTGACGCGTATGAATGCATCCTTGTGTCAGGCCGTGACTGGAGAGGCGGATTGTCAGCAGATGCTGGAGACGCTGGAGGTAAGTAACCTCTTTCTTGTACCCCTGGATGAGCAGCAACTGTGGTATCGTCTGCATGATCTCTTTCGCGGCGTGCTGCTGGCGCGTTTGCAGGCTACAGAGCCAGCGCTGGCCCAGGAATTGCAGAGCCGCGCGGCGCGTTGGTACGGTGAGCAGGGAATCTTGCAGGAAGCAATCCCCTATGCGGTAGCCGCTGCCGACTATCCCCTGGCAGCGATGCTCATGGAACAGGCTGCTGAGGAACTCTGGCTGAGTGGGGAGGCCCGAACCGTCTACAACTGGGTCATGTTGCTGCCCGATCCCATTTTTCAAAAGCATGCGCGCCTGGCACTGGACGCGGCTTTCCGCTTGCAGGATATGGTCAACCAGAGCATCGAGCCTCTGCGAACGCGTACTCAGTTCCAGGTCGAAGCGACGATTGCGCGCGTCGAGGCCGTGCTGCGTACCCAGGAGACTCCGACTCCCTCTGCGAGATTGCTCCAGCGAAGAATCGAGCTATTACGCGCCGGGCGCGCGGCTTTTGATGCTGTGTCAGCGGGTTCCAGTCACATGCTTCAACAGCTCTGGCAAGAGATGCAGGAGTTGATCGAGGACGAAGATGATATCTCCTGGCGCATGATCCCACTCGCTTTAACTTTCTGGATGAGCGAGTCGCTGCAACGCCAGGGGGCAAACCTGGTACCACAGTTCCTGGAGGCTAAACACCAGGCGAGCCGGGCAGACAACCGTCTCGTGCTGATTAAGGTTATGCGCTGGCTCACGCATATTTATGCGCGAGCCGGTCAGCTCCACCTGGCCTATAACGAGTGCCAGGCTGCGCTCGATCTCATTGAACAGATTGGAGGGCAAACGGCCCAGACAGGCTATTTACACTACTACCGGGCCTGTATCTACTATGCCTGGAACCGCATGGATGAAGCACTGGGGGCCGCACAGACCCTGCGTGAGTTCTCACATATCTGGCAGCAGGTGGATCAGATCATTGTCGGACAGACCTATTCGGCCTGGCTCTCAGTTATCTCCGGCGAACTGGATGTGGTGCCAGCGATGCTTACAAAGGCCGGGGAGATTGTACAGCAGCAACAATTTGCTCTCCACAGCTTCCGGGTCACCGTTGTACAGGTCTGGTACTGGCTCAAGACTGGCGACCTGGTAGCTGCTCGCAGTTGGGCTGAACGCGAGGCTGCGCTTCTGGAAACCTGGGATGCTAAACGCAAAGAGGAGTTTATGACTCTGATACGGGTGTATCTCGCCCTGCATCAGCATGAACAAGCACTGGCGGCCCTACAACGTTTCAGCACAGAACTGGATCAAGCTGGGGATAGTAGCTCTAGAATCGAATTTTTGGCCCTGTGGGCCGCAGCTTATCAGCAAGCAGGTGAGGCTGAGCGTGCGCGAGAGGTTGCAATTCGCGCGCTTACTATCAGTGAGCCAGCAGGCTATGTCCGGGTCTATGTCGATGTAGGTCAACCTATGCAGGAAGTGCTACAAAGCCTGCTTACCAATCCAACAAACTCCATGATTGCGCTCCCCTATATCAGCAAACTGCTCGCGGCTTTCCCCTCTGACCACGCTCACGTAGGGGCTGACGTTATGCCAAATGCTAGCCCTCCTCCTGCTCAGATATTGAAACCAGAGGCGGGAAGTCAACACCCACCTCTGCTATTACCAAACGAGCCACTGACCCGGCGTGAAGAGGAGGTTCTGCGTTTGTTAGCCCAGGGCGCGACCAACCAGGGCATTGCGCGCCAGCTTGTAGTGTCGCTGGGCACCGCCAAAAAGCATGTCGCGGGCATTCTGAGCAAACTGGGAGCAGAGAATCGCCTGCAAGCCGTGGCTCGTGCCCGCGAGCGCTCTCTGCTCTAGCTCTCTTCTGCGCTTGCCGTTTCTTTTTGCGATGATAGCCAAAAGGTGGCCATTAGGTAGCCTTTTGGCTATCATTATGAACCCGATGTTCATGGTATCCTTGTCACAGAACGAAGATATACAGAGGAGCACCTGGGAATGATGAAATGCCGCATTCGCATTGCTGGTCACCTGGATCCGTCCTGGCAATCCTGGTTCGATGACCTGGAGATCATTCAGGAGGAGCAGGGAACAACTTTGTTTAAGGGACTTCTGCCAGATCAAGCGGCACTCTATGGAGTGTTGCTCAAGCTCAACAATCTGGGCCTGCTCCTGTCCATGCTAGAGGTCAACGAATCCACCATAAGTCTGGATTAATACATTTGCTTGTATTTATATTTTTCGTGTGGAGTCTGCCTCTAGCATACATCTGAACACAGAAGTAGTGTATGGCATCGTCAAAATGGACAGAAAATGAAAGAGGGAAATCAATGAAAGTCCGTCAACATGGAGAGAACTTTATCCAGGTAACCCAGATGGGTTTTGTCAACTTTTATCTGGTGCGCGAAGAGGATGGATTTACGCTCGTGGATGCGGGTACAACTGAAGGTATTGCGCCGCAGATCCTCAAAATCGCGCAGGGGTATAATCTCCCAATTGTACGCTTGCTGCTAACCCATGTACATGTCGATCACGTGGGGGCGCTGGACTCCTTGCATGACCTCTTGCCAGATGCTGAAGTGTTGGTTGGAGCGCGTGAGTCCCGTTTTCTTGCCGGAGACATGAGCCTGGATAAGGATGAGCCACAGGATCAGTTGCGTGGGGGCTGGCCGGCGCGCAAAACGCGTCCCACCCGTCTGATTCACGAGGGCGAACGCGTGGGTTCATTGGAGGTCATTGCTACGCCGGGACATACTCCGGGGCATCTCTCATTCCTGGATACACGTGATCGTACTCTAATAGCTGGCGATGCCTTTCAGACCATGGCAAAAGTTGCTGTAACTGGCACCTTTGTACTGCTCTTCCCCCTGGTCGCTCCGGCGACCTGGCACAAAGGGTTGGCCCTGGAGAGTGCGCGCAAGCTCCGCGCCCTTGAGCCTACGCGTCTCTCCGCGGGCCATGGCCCCGTCGTCAAGAATCCCCTGGCGGCTATGGATCGCGCTATTGAATATCACGCCCGCAAATATGGGCAGAGCAGTCTTGTAGCTGCCACACAGTAGCATAGGAGTTCCTGTGCCTTCCAGGGTAAAGGGGTGTGCGTGGAAAATGGCAAAGCCATTTTCCACGCACACCCCTTTACCCATCGGCTCGCGCAGCGAGCCGATGAGAAGAGCGCAGAACAAATATCATAACCCTTTCATATGCAAAGCAACAACAAACTTGTGATAAAATAGGTTATACGAGCTTCTATATCTTTGGCGAAAAAGAGGAAGCAAGGGGTAATAAAGGGAAAGCGTGAGGTGCTTCACGATTATTCTCTGATGCCTCGGGCGAGGGCGGGAAGAGGCGTGGATGGAGACGCAAAGTGCGAAGCATAGTTGATCCTAGTTGTGGATGACAAGGACGGGTTGCCATGCATGATACTTTGTCTTCCCTGGTAGAGAGGGCGTTAACGGGTAATCCTCGACCATTGGAGTTTTATTTGCGCGAGAATAGCCGCCTACCTGGACCTCGCGCTAACTTAGAGCTGGCAAATGATGTCGGAGGCCTGCTGGCGGCGGCTATACCCAGGTACTTCGATAAAGTGTATTCCCTGGTACAGTACTTTGTCAGTGGTGATCGAAAATGGATGTCGGGCAATACCCCTTCTGAGTTCGTGATCCTCTGCGGTGTCATCTCCGCCGGGATGTGTGCAGCCGCTGATCCGAGCTGGCAGGAGGAGACGCTGGAGTTGTTGGATCGCTATTCCTGTAGCCCCTATTGGCGTATTCGCGAAGGAGTGGCCATCGCGTTTCAACATCTGCTACAGGCCAACTCCTCTCCCATACTGGCGCACCTGCGCGCCCTGGCGACGAAGGGGAGCTTCTTGCAACAGCGCGTGGCTATCGCAACGCTGGCGGAAGCCCCTCTGCTCAATGCACCGGAGCTGATGAACGCGGCACTGGATCTACAGCGGATCGTTCTGGAGCGGGCGAGGGCGGTACCCCTGGCTGAGCGTAAGCATGAGGATTTTCGTATCCTGCGACGGACCCTGGCCTATACCTTGAGCGTGGCAACAGCCGCCTCCCCCAACGAGGGGTTTGCCCTGATGCGCGAGTGTGCCTCATGGAACGACACTGATATTGCCTGGATCTTGCGGGAAAACCTCAAAAAGAAACGCCTGGCCAGGTTTGTGCGCGATACAGAGCAGGTTGCCAGGCTGCTTGCGTAGAAGAATAAGGTATGTTGAGTGGCTGGTAAGCTTGCAATGTAAGCTTACCAGCCACTCAACATCTCTCTACGTTGCTTCAGAGAATGGTTTGTGATAACATTGCACGCTGGGCTTCCTCATTCTCTGCTGCCCTTTCTCAGTGTGTAATGTAGTGTGACTGTTATTCATTAGAAAAAGTACGTGGATGTCGTATCTGTATTATGTTATGACGATGCCGGGGTTGGAGACGATCGCCTTTAGTGAGATTCATGCCAGGCTCGCTGATGCTGAGCTTGTGAAGTTCTCTCGCGGCATCGCGCTGTTTCGTACAGCGGCCTCCCCAGTCGAGTTGCTGGAGTTGCGCACAGTCGAAGATGTATTTGTCACTCTGGCACATATCAAGAGCTTAGGCCCCGGGCGTGATGCCTTGCGCGTGGTACATGGCGCGACCCTCAATGCCAATGTTAGCGAGGCGATGACGCTCTGGCGTCGCGCGCACCATGGCTCTCTACCCAAAACGTGGCGCGTCGTGAGCCAGAAATCGGGTTATCATGAGTTCCGGCGTATTGATGCCGGTGAATCGGTGGGCGCGGCCCTCCAGCGAAACTTGCCTCGGGGGATGCGCCTCGTGAAAGATGATGCCGATATAGAATTCTGGGTCTGGATTAGCGGGAGCGAGGTCCTGATAGGTGTCCGGCTCAGTGACGCGACCATGCGTCATCGCCATTATAAACAGGAGCACCTGCCCGCTTCGCTGCGGCCCACCATTGCGGCCGCGATGTGCGTTCTCTCGCGTCCAACGGCGCAAGATATTGTGCTTGATCCTCTCTGTGGCGCGGGCACCATTCTCATTGAGCGTGGGCTTGCCGAGGAGCCATATGAGGCCCTGCTGGGTGGAGACTTACGTGAGGAGGCCGTGACGGTTGCGCAACGTAATGCGCGGCATGCCCGTGTCGAGATGACGCTTAAGACCTGGGATGCGCGCTCCCTTCCCCTGGAGGAAGGCTCCGTAACGCGCATCATTACCAACCTGCCCTTTGGCAAGCAGATTGGAACACCCGAGAAGAATGTCAAGCTCTATAAGGCGCTCGCGCACGAGTTCCGGCGCGTCTTGAGTCCGGATGGCTTGCTGGTAGCCCTGACAAGCGAAAATCGCCTGTGGGAGGCCGCGCTACGCGAACAGAATTGGCGTATTACAAAGAAAGTTGTCCTGGTCGTCCTGGGACAGCCCGCGAGCATTTTTGTTGCCGCTCGCGCATGAGCAATGCTATCATATAGGTTGCTTTGCAAGCACAAACACTGTAATCGAGAAGGAGTTACTCCATTGGCTAACGCAACGACTGCCGATTTTCGTAACGGCATGGTCATACGTTTTAACAACGACCTCTATATCATCACCGAGTTCCACCATGTCAGCCCCGGCAACTGGCGCGCCTTTGTGCGCACACGCCTGAAGAATATCAAGTCTGGCCGCGTGATTGAGCAGCGTTTCCGCGCGGGCGAAGAGGTTGATGAGGTCCGTGTCGAGCACCAGAACTGGCAGTTCCTCTACGTGGATGGCGACGACTACATCTTTATGAACACCGAGACCTTCGACCAGCAGCCAGTACCTAAAAGCATGCTGGGCGACGCGATAAAGTTTCTTAAAGAGCAGGATGAGGTTGAATTGCTGGTCGAGAGCGAGAACATCATTGCAGTTGAACTTCCGAATTTCCTTGAGCTTACCGTAGAAAGCGCCGAGCCTGGCGTACGTGGTGATACTGCGACCAACGTAACCAAGCCTGCAACCCTGGAGACTGGTGCGACCATCAACGTTCCCCTCTTTATCAATCCTGGCGATAAAATTCGCATCGATACACGCTCCGGTCAATACGTTGAGCGCGTCAAGGCTTAACCATAAAAGAGGATAGGCATAAAAAAATGGGGGCAATGCCCCCATTTTTTTATGCCTATCCTCTTTTATTGAAGGCTCGCGCAATGAGCCGAGGCCAGTTGCTCAAGAAGGGAAGATCAGATGCCAGAGGGGAGGCCCAAAGAGACACAGGCCAACCATCACCGCCAGGATCGCGCTGACGAGCACTGCCCCCGCCGCAACATCCTTAGCGATTTTAGCCAGGGGATGGTATTGGGGAGAGACCAGGTCCACACAAATTTCAAAGACAGTGTTAAACATCTCTGCCGTGAAGACACAGATCATGGTGACAAAGAGCACCGCAAACTCCAACGCTGAAATACGCAGGATCAGCCCCATGAGTACCGCGCATAACCCGATGAGAATGTGGACGCGCATGTTGCGCTGAGTCGTGATAGTATGGCGGATGCCGCTGAAGGCGAATCCAAATCCAGCAATAAACTTGCCCCACTTACTCTTGTGGCGCACATGCTGATAGGGTGGTGGCACGGAAGGCTGGTTATCCATGAGTTCTCTTATCTACTGCTCTCAAGCATTTCCTAGACTTGCTGTAGTGTGTTCATGACACGCTGCTGAATGCCTACCATGGCCTGGTAGCCCGCCTCGGTATGGTCGTCATAGCCAACCAGGTGCAGCATCCCATGTGAGAGGAGATAGAGTAGCTCGTAGATCGTGCTATGTCTAGCCTCCTGAGCCTGGCGCTCCAGCGTGGGCCAGGACATCACGATATCACCCAGATTCTGGACCGTCTCAGGTGGGGTAATAAAATCGGGCACACTCTCCTGCGCCCCTGCCTCGCTCTCCCTGACGGGCCAGAGCTGCTCGGCAGGCGCCTGTACCAGCGGCTCATTGAGCAGCGGGAAAGAGAGGACATCGGTTGCCTTGTCGATCTCGCGATACTGTTTATTCATATCGCGAATGCCCTCGTCATCGGTAATAAGCAGCGTTACCATAATCGGCTCATGAATATTCACGGCGGACAGCGTCTGCGAGACTACCTCATCCAGGTTAACGTTTTCCAGAGCCTTTTCAATTGTGGCGCTCTGCTGTGCATCTTCGATAGTGATGTAGAGCTCTATTAGTGGATGCTCATGCATAATGTTTCTTTTTTCCTGTCGCGCCTGCGGCGCTCGCCAGGGTTTATGGTGTGGTGGGTCCTGGCAGCCTCCGGCTGCCAGGACCCACCACACCATAAACCGAATCTGGCAAAAACAACTTACACATCGGGGTATATTCGCAAAAAATAAGAGACCTCCATTTCTTAGTGGCAATGTTCAACAGAAATGGAGGTAGGCATCAGACGCGTTCCAGTTTAACCCCTGCGCTGCATTTTGCGGCGACGTGTGGCCTCTTTACGTTTGCGTTTCATGCTGGGCTTTTCGAAGTGTTCCCTTCGGCGTGCTTCCGCAAGGATGCCGTCCTGTTGAATTTTGCGGTTAAAGCGTTTCAGAGCGGTCTCAAACGACTCATTCTCGCTGATTCTAATCTCAGACACCAGGAATCCCCCCTCTCATGGCCTGTTTGCAAGGGCAAAACCGTAGCGTATATGTCTACCTGCTTACGGTCTTTATCCTCACCGACCTGCGCTGAAAATTATAGTCAAGCCCTATCCATGTTGTCAAGGTATATTTTCTTTGGTTTCGTCGTCGTTTGGCGCCCAAAGGCAATGAGGAAAACGATCCCTCCAAAGACCAGGACGCTGAAAAGACTGATGGTACGATCCAGTAGAATTGCCGCGGTTGAGAGATTGACCGCGTTGGGACCAGTATAAAACAGGCCGATGATCGGGATCATCCCAATCTCAACCACGCCCAGGCCCCCACCTGTTGCGGGTACAATCGTGAGCAGGGCCTCAGCCAGGCCAATGACCACTGCCGCCGCCGTAATGTGCAAGATGCTGCCACCGATCAGGTGTAGCGAGACGGCGACAAAGAAGAAGCGTAGCGACTCACAGAGCCAGACACCAACCGTGAGCAGGATCAGGATGGGGAGGCGTCGAAATGAGCCAAGCGTTCCCTCCTGGAAATGATAGTACTGGCCACGAAAACGTGCTGGGATGAGGCGTGCAATCGGTTCACGCGCCTGGCGGAGCACGAATAGGCCCAGGATACCCAACACAACCGCACCCAGTAGCAACTCCAGGCTAAGCTGGAGTTGGGGAGGCAGATGCTCGTGGAGACTCACGATAATCGCCGGAATAAAGAGCAGCAGCAGGATGATCAAGTCGAGCAAACGCTCTGAGAGCACCGTGCCAAAGCTGCGTGTCCCTGAGACGTTGACTTGCTGGCGCAAGAGATACGCCCGGTAGAGGTCGCCAAGCTTGGCGGGCACGACTACATTGGCGAAGAAGGAGATGTATATAATCTCAACGAACTTCCAGAAGCCCGGCAGGAGCACTCCTTGCTCCCGGCGATAGCCCACATTTTCGAGCAGCAGGCGCCAGCGCCAGGCCCGAATGCCAAAGGAGAGATAATAGATGGCGAAGGCTGCCAGGAAGAAAAAGAGATTCGCGCTTTTCATGGCCTCCCAGGTCCTGGCGGGATTGATATTAGCCTTCTGCGCGAAGTAGACCAGGGCCACAATGACGATAATCAAGGGGATAAGAGTACGCCAGTTCAACAGGCGCTTCGAGAGTGAGAGCTGGTCACGCGTGATTTCTGGCACGCCGATAGGAACACTATCAGGTTGAGGGATCGCGGATACGCTTGCTTGCTGTTGTGCATCTTCAGCCAGGCTCTCTGAAGACGTGTTTTCATCACCAGTGTGATCTGCGTTATCTGAAATCAAGTCTACCTCCGTTGTTCCTCCTGTCGCGTTACGTAAGGCAGACGAACCAGCAAAACGATGAGTAACGCGAAAAGATTGGTCATACTGTGTACATAGAGGTTATCGAAGAAGTTGTGGATACAGATAGCGAGTAGTGAGGCGATCAGCCCAATCGCCAGGGCGTAATCGTTCTGTAACAAATGTATCTGTCGAAGGGTGAGCCGCTGCTGCCAGCCCTCAGCTCCCGCTTTGATTTGAGCTGGGAGGGTCTGGGTTTTCAACTGCAGCAAACGCAGATGCATAGACTGTAGCGCGTGCCTGCCGACCAGGAAAATGCCACTCAAAAAGGTAAGCAGCCCGATCAAGCCGAAGATACCGGCCTCAGCTGCGATATTGATGTAATAGTTATGCGCGTGCCCAAGCGAATTGTTGAAGATCGTAATGAAATATTTGGGGTAAGCCACGGGGTAATTGCCGATACCGACGCCAAAGAAGGGGTGATCCAGAAACATGTTGAGGCCGGCGATCCAATGTGCCAGGCGCTCAGCCGTAGAAAAATCATCGTTACTGGGACTGGCAAAGGAGATGCCTGTCAGACCAAGTTTATTCAAAATAGGATTGACATAGTGCTCTGGAATAATGCCCGAACAGTAGCCCGCAATACCGAGGAGGAGCGCGATAACGCCTATGCGCACGAGCAGGTTAAAACGAGGAAAACCCGCGATAAACACGAAGAGGAGGGCCAGGACCAGAGCAATCTGCCCTCCACGCGACTGAGCCAGCGCGAAGGCAATGCCCAGCAACAGCGTTACCAGGCCCGCGGCAAGCTGTGTCAACCAGTTGCGTCCCAGGAGCATAAGCGTTCCTGTGACAAGCAGCGTCATATCGATATAGCCAGCGTAGGGGTTGGGCTGGTCAAAGGTCCCATAGACGCGTAGTCCCTGATCGCGGATAAACGACTGTGGTCCCAGGTTGAAGGCATATTGTGCATAGCCCATAAAGGCCTGCGAGAGGGCAGCCAGGCTGCATAGAATCACAAGCGTCCAGACCTGGCGACGTGTGCGGATATACTGCGTCCCCAGGCAAAGAATGAGCGCGACCTCTAGCCATTTCGCGATCTCTTTTAAGCTCGCTTTCAAGCTGAATGCAGTTGGAATAGAGAGGCACATCGCTGCAAGCAGGACGATTGTCCCTATTGTCAAGATGCGCGGTAAGTTGTAGCTTTCGCGATCAAAGGTTCCTGTATGAATACATTGTGCCCCTAGCCGGTTACGAATGACGTATCCCAGTAACCAGCTTACTGCTAGCAGGAAGACCAGGATATCTCCGCTGGTCAGGTTCATACCGCCCAGGTTGAGTGCATCGAGTGAACCCCAGGGGACGGCGAAAGGAAGCAGGTAGAGGGCCATGCGTGGACGGAGCAGGACCCAGATGCTAGCGGTTGCATAGAGTAGAACGCGTATGCTTATGGCAGGTGGAAGCGCGATCAAGCATGCCAGAACACATAATGCACCAAGGACTCCCACAACATTGGCTACTGCCCCTTGCTCGTGGAACATCCTCAGGAAACGCTGGAATCCTGAAGGACATGGCGCATTATCCAGGCGATCCATGCTCTGGGCAGAGATACTGTTCATCCAAATCCGTTTCTACTCTATGTTTCTCAATTACAACGAAAAGCGCCGAATGTGCTTACAAGACGCTTGAAAGGTTAGGAATCTGCGTTTTAAACCAGGCAATAGTCTGGCGTAACCCCTCTTCCTTCTCGATTCTGGGTTCCCAGCCCAGTACCTGGCGTGCCTTGGTGATATCTGGTCGGCGGCGTTCTGGATCATCAACACGCACTGGCTCAAAGAGGATGTTTGAGCGCGAGTTGCAAAGCTTAATGATCTCATGCGCATAGTCAAGCACGGTATGCTCGTTGGGATTGCCCAGGTTGAAGACCTCACCCTGCGTATTCTCGCTAAACATGGCACGTATCAAGCCATCGATGAGATCGCTGACATAACAGATGCTGCGCGTCCTATTGCCATCTCCATAGATGACGAGTGGTTCATTTTTGAGCGCCTGCGTAATGAAGTTTGGGATCATGCGGCCATCATGAATCTGGCTATTTGGTCCATAGGTGTTGAAGATACGCACAATGCGCGCGTTAACGTTATACTGGCGCACGAACTCCATGGTCAATGTCTCGCCCAGGCGTTTGCTCTCATCATAGCATGCACGTGGTCCAATAGGGTTAACGTTGCCCCAGTAGCTCTCAGTTTGCGGATGAACCAGGGGATCACCATAGATTTCGGAGGTGGATGAGACCAGGAAGCGGGCGTTGTTTTTGCGCGCGGCTTCGAGCATACGATGCGTGCCCTGGGTATTGACCAGGATGGTCTCGATAGGATGCTCCATATATCCAATTGGGCTTGCTGGACTGGCCATATGGAAGATGGCGTCTGCCTCATAGTCGAAAGGCTCGGTCACATCGTGCTGGATGAATTGAAAATTCGGATGAGTGTGTAAAGCATCGATGTTGCGTGTCGATCCTGTAATACAGTTATCGGCACATAACACGGTGTGCCCTTCGTCGAGCAAACGCTTACAAAGATGGGAGCCAACAAAGCCCGCTCCACCAGTAACTACGATTTTCAAAGAAGTAAACCTCCACGGTTGGGATAACGTTTTTGCCAGTGACATATCTTTATTGTACCTTAATGGCTAGACGAATTGAGTATGTTTAGGTAACGGTAACACGCTTTTAAGAACGCCTTATAGCTATGTTTCAATGCACGAGTTTTTCTGGTGTGGTATTTACCCTCTGTCGTGTTATGTTACCTCTATCTGCACAAGAAATACAAATAAACGCGGTGTAGTTATGCGCCCCGTACCAGGCCCTCTTATCTTAACGCTTTTTGGGGTGTGACTCAAGGGTTGGCTCTAGCACTAGCCATTCAGGTCATCAAAGCGCGCCAAGAGATGTATTTTTTGCAATGATGTATGTTGTAGCACCCTGCGTCAGTATATAGAAAAGCAGTATGCCTATTTTTGCACCGCTTCTGCGCGGGGAATGCGGCGTTTCCAGGTGCGATAGAGCGCCTCATCTCCCCAACTCAAGAAGCCACTGGTCGTAAAGCCGTGAACGAGCGTGACCGCCAAAAGCGAATGGGGTCCTGGAAGCAGTAAGTAGACCAGGCTGAAAACGATGCCCGCCAGGCCGACTCCCCCCACGCTACGCCAGTTCCATTTGCCCAGGCGATGATAGAGGGTATAGACCGCCGTACTTACGAGCCAGCCCCAGCCCAGCCATCCAGTCCATTGGGTGACGATCGCCAGGAGGAAGCCACGAAAGAAAAGCTCTTCCACTGGCGCGTTAATACACAGGTAGAAGAAGCTCTGGAAACACTGGTCGCTTGCAGTCGGCCAGCGAAACCAGGGGCCGACAACGTACATCCGATAGAAAATGGCAAATATCGCCATGCCAATCCCTACCAGCAGGCCAACGAAGAGGTGTAGTGGCACTTGCGTCAGGGCGAGTCCCAGAAATGAGAGCGGCAGGTGAAAAAAGGCGATATAGAGGAGCGGAACAAGGCTCATGGGGATAATTCGCATAAGCAGGTCGGGCCACATCCAACGCCAGCTAGTGGCGACGGTGGAGCGCACGAGTTGCGTTGATGTGGCGTTCGACACGCGTGAACCTCTCCTTGGTAAGAAGATCTCTTTTTTCTGGGTGACAGTGGCCATGTAATACACTTACTTTCTATACTTGTGTTAACGGTGTGTTAATTTATATTTAAGCAAGTGTAATCAAACTCGGGCTATCTGTCTAGGGATTAAAGAAATAGACTGTACGATGCGTTTCTGTGTCAGGCAGCTCGCTGGTCGTGTCTGACCTTAGTTTGAGAAGCGTGCAAGTTGCTCCAGCCCTTCCTGAATCTCCTCAGGCGAAAAGTTGCCTGCTGCCAGGTCTGGAGCACTCCTGATGCTGAGGCGCTGGTAAAAATCCCGCCCCTGCTGAAGTAGCGCTTTGTCTCCGGGGGTGTCTTCCAGCAATTCAAACAGGGTATCTTCAGCCTGAGCATAGAAGCCCAGGTGTTCCTGGTAACGAAAGAGCAACTGCCTGGTGGACACAGGCAAGGTATATTCGTCCAGGGTGTGGATAAGCATCTGGATATCTTCGCGTAGAATCTCCACTTCCTCAATAGGCTCATACTGATGAACGTAGAGTAGGAGATGTAGGGCCTTGACTGCGCGGTAGTAGCTCTCCGTGGTGTTTCCTAGATCCTGGTAAATCTCTCCTTCAGTCTTGAGAAGCACTGCCGCCCAGAGAGCTGCATCAACGTTGGGTCGTCCAAGGGGGGAAAGTACCTGGATCAGAGTCTCCTCGCTGAGCGAGTTGAGAAAGCTGGAGGTAAGACCGGTGGCTCTGAACAGTTCTTCGTCAACGCGTAGCAATGCCTCTTCCTGCTGGTTGTACTCACGTAAGCGCAGGACAATCGCCAGGGTGCGCCCCAATTTCTCGGCCAACCGCAAGATGTAGTCTCTATTAACCATGTTTCCCTCCAGGCTTCCCCAGGCTTCCTCTATTGGTTTCTGGAAGAGGGTGAGGGGGAACTGGCTTCAGCCAGCTCCCCCTCACCCTCCTCTTCTTCTTATGCCAGTTTCGCGATAGCCTCTTGCAGGCGCTTGAGACTGACCTCGCGACCCAGTACCGCGAGCATATGGAACAGGGGCGGAGTAGCGTTGCTCGCGCTGACCGCGACACGTACTGCGCCAAAGAGCTGCCCCGGCTTGAGTTCAAGCTTCTGCGCTAGCTCACGCATTGGTGGCTCCAGGGTCTCATGATCCCAGTGCTCGATGCTGGCGAGCAGATCATGGGCGTGCTGGAGAGCATTGCGCGTGCCTGCCGTGTCCATCTTCTTCTGAATCAGCATGCTGGCGTCGTATTCCAGGTTCTTCAGATAGAAGAAGGCGACGGCGTGGGCGGCATCACCCAGGGTCTTGAGGCGCTCTTGCTCAAGCTCAAGCACCTGTTTTGTGTAGGCACGGTTCAGGGGACGCTGAACGCTGTCAGGGAGTCCCCCCTCTGCCTCGGGGCGCTCCATATAGGGCAGCGTGCGCTCCACCAGCTCATCGAGCGAGAGCTTGCGGATATAGAGACCATTCATCCAGAGCATCTTATCCGGGTCATAGATGCCGGAGGAGACGCTGACGCGGTCAAGCGTAAATGCCTTGATCAGTTCCTCTTTGGTGAAGATCTCCGTCTTATCATCATACGCCCAGCCCAGCAGTGCCATGAAGTTAAAGACGGCCTCGGGTAGGTAGCCATCGCGCTGGTAATCTGACCAGGAGGGCGCGTTACGTCGCTTGCTCAGCTTCTTCTTGTCATTGCCCAGAACGTTGGGCACATGATAGAGCAGGGGCATCTCCCAGCCCAGGACCTTGTAGAGATAGACGTGATACGGCGATGTCGAGATCCAGTCTTCACCACGCAAGACATGCGTAATCTCCATCAAGTGGTCATCGACCAGGTGGGCCAGGTGGTAGGGCGCCAGACCATTGGTTTTGAGAATGATGATATCATCCAGGTCGGCGTTCTTAAAGTTCATGTTCCCGTGCAACTGGTCGGGAACGATTGTCTCTCCCTCCTCAGGCATCGCCAGGCGCACAGTATAGGAGAGGCCCGCGGCGGCGTTGGCCGCGCGCTCTTCCGCGCTCAAGTTGCGGCAGTGACGATCATAGCGCGGTGGCAGCTTTTTGGCCGCGCGCTCCTGGCGCACTCGGTCGATGCGTTCGGGTGTGCAGTAACACTTGTAGGCATGCCCTGCCTCGATAAGCTGATTGGCATAGTGCTGGTAGAGGGCCTTGCGCTGCACCTGGAAGTAGGGACCATAGGGGCCACCTACAACCGGACCCTCATCATAATCCATGCCAAACCATTGCAGCCCTTTGATAATATCTTCAACCGAACCCTCCACTGTGCGTGCTTGATCGGTGTCTTCGATACGCAGAATAAACTGCCCGCCGCCGTGGCGCGCGAATAGCCAGCTAAAGAGTGCTGTCCGATAGCCGCCGATGTGCTGAAAGCCAGTGGGACTGGGAGCAAAGCGCAAGCGCGGCGGGCGATTGGCTGGTAGCTTTGCCTGCTCCTGCGTCCGGTTGTCGATTTGTGTCATGGAAAAAACTCCTATTCAACTGTCTACTTACCGCGTTATTGTAGCATAGTTAGCCTGTTGCTGTGTAGCATCTGCACATATTTCGTGCCGTGCGATTTTTCCTTGCTTGCTTGTCTCATCATACTCCTGCTATAGTACAGTCTAATCACTGAGCATATTTTCTTTGGAGTAGGACGGACGACTTACTTGGCATGCATTCTTCTTTTGTCAATCGTTATATAGGTATAGCTATCGACAGCTATCATAGAAGAGGGGAATACACACGATGTCCTCATCCCTGGTATCTTTAACGACGTTGCTCCCTGATACCGCGGCGGTCTCGACCGACGATGTTTTGCATATCGCGGGGCACGCGCTGCCCGCGCTGGCTGAGCAATACGGTACACCACTCTATATTTTTGATCGCGCAACGATTGTCCACGCCTGCCAGCGCTACTTTCAAGCCTTTGAGCGCTACTACCAGGCATCTGCTGTGCGCATCCTCTATGCCTCCAAAGCCTATCTCTCACCCCTCGTGGCGCGCATCATTGCCGAGCAGGGTATGGGGCTGGACATCGTCTCAGGCGGTGAATTGACCGTCGCACAACGCGCGGGCTTCCCGATGGAGCGTATCTCCTTTCATGGCAATAATAAATCGACCGCAGAACTGAAACTGGCTTTGCAACTGGGCGTTGGGCGCATCATTCTGGACAACTGGAGTGAACTGGAGCGCCTCACTCACCTGGCTGATGAATTGGGACAGCGCCCGGCGGTTCTGTTGCGCGTTGCTCCTGGTGTGGAGACCGATACCCATCGCTATTTGCAGACGGGCCATGCCGCCTCTAAATTCGGTTTCCCCTTGCAGAACGGAGAGGCGAAAACAGCGATTCTGCGTATCCTTGGTGAGGGTAAGCTTCATCTGGTAGGGCTACATGCTCATTCCGGTACCATGCTGCGCGAAACACGTCCCTATGAAGAGTGCCTCGTGCATTTGCTCTCGCTGGCGAAGGCCATCTATGACGAGACGCAATGGTGGCCAGAGGAGGTTAGCCCGGGCGGCGGCTGGGGCATTGATACTCCTGATCAACTTGGGACGCCTGGACTTGACCAGCTTGCCCAGGCCTTGCAGCACCAGATGCAAGTCATGTTGGCGAGCATTTCGAATGGCACGCTGCCTGCTCCCACGCTCATTCTGGAGCCTGGGCGCTCAATTGTAGCGCGCGCGGGCGTGGCACTCTATCGCATAGGTGCCCTGAAGGCGACGCCTGCTGGCACGACCTATCTGTTTGTGGATGGTGGTATGGCAGACAATATTCGCCCGGCCCTCTACCATGCACTTTATACCGCTCTCCCCGTTGAACATATCTCCGTACCAGGAAGTGTTGACTATTGCGTCTCGGGACGGTATTGTGAATCAGGCGATATGCTCATTGATAATGTACGTTTGCCTGCTATGCGCGAGGGTGAGCTGCTCCTCTTGCCGCTGGCGGGCGCGTATTGTCTCCCAATGGCAAGTAACTACAACCTGGTGCCACGACCGGGCGTACTTTTAGTAGAGGAAGGACGTGTGCAGGTCATGGAGCGGCGTGAAACATACGACGATATTCTTGCCCGTTATCAGGAGAGCTAGCCAGTTTCGAGTATGGATGTTGGTGGTTGGCGGCATCAGGAGTCGCGTAAGAAGAACGCTGGAGGCATTATTATGAACTATTGGCAGAAGTTAACACGGAAGCCCGAACAACAAGTTGATGACCATGATATGCCCACAGAGCCTGTGCCCTACCCTGAAGTTGTGCCTGAGCCAGGCTATTACGGCCAGGGATATCAGGAGCCAGGCGTTGATCCGGATCTCTATGACGATCGCACCATCGCGACTCCGCCACCACCAGCCAGCCATGCTCCCCATGCTCGTGGGAGACGTCAAATTGTGCCACCGCCCCCACACATGCAGTGGCAACCACCGGCCTACCCAGGCTATGCACCACAGCCCCAGCCTGATCGCTATGCGCACCCTCAGCCAGCATATACTCCGCCTGCAAGAAGAAGAGGGCCGGAGGGATGGAGGTTACTGCCCGGATTTCTTGCCATCTTTCTGGTCATAGTACAGCTATCGCTGTTCGCCCGCTTCGTGATGAGGTTTCTCCTACATATACCTGCTGATCAGTCGTGGGTGGTAGCGCTGTATACGTTTAGCACCGTTTTTCTCGTCCCGGTCCAGTTGCTGGGGGCACAGGTGCATCTCCCATTCACGGTGGATCCTGAGTTATACGCGTTACCCGCCATTATAATCTATGGCGTCCTCTCGCGTATCCTGGTGAAGCTTCTCCGGTTTATTGTGCGTGCGTTTTGAGCTAACGTGAGGGCGACCACCTGGATATGTTCCTCATTGAACGGCTGAAGGTGGTCTTATCAACTTATATCCCGAGAGGCGTTAATCCTTGCCGAACTCGTCTAAGACATCCAGACTATTAATGAAGTCGCGATAGGCATCAAGGTTTTCATCTTCCTTCATATTCTGGACATCGTTCTCTTTTTCAGTGGGGGACTCTTCGCTCGTTTCAAGCGTTACCCCAGCGCGCTCAAGGACGCTCTCATCGATATAAATGGGGGTCTTGGTGCGTACAGCCAGGGCGATAGCATCGCTCGGGCGAGAGTCGATCTCAACATGTCTGCCCGCGACATCGAGGACCAGGCGCGCGTAGAAGATCTCATCGACCAGGTCAGAGATCACAATGCTTTCCAGGTGAGCGCCAAGTTCTCCAATGACGTTTTTGAGCAGGTCATGCGTAAGTGGACGCTGGGAGGTGGCTCCTTGAAGTTCGACGGCAATAGCGTATGCTTCGGCATGAGCTATCCAGATGAAGAGATAGCGCTCTTGCTGTGTTGCTTTCAAGATGACCACTCGCTGTTGCGTAGCCAGGTTGATTCGCACGCTCTCAACTGTCATCTCTACCATAGTATTTCTGACTCTCTCTTTCGTCGCGAAGTCCGTCGCATACCTTACGCCTCTATTGTACACCTATCGAGATCACTGACGCAAATCAGAACGCTGTCTATTTGTGTCTTTCCTTGCTATCGTGCCTCTTCCTGGCACTCTTGAGAGCAGTATAGCAAACCCGGCATGTACCTCCAAACTTATCTTTATAGGGACAGGATTCCTCACTCACTTTGGCTTCCAGCCTTACCTCATGCCAAAGGCTTTTAGAGTAAAGAGTGTGTGGATGGCAGATGGACCGCAGGTCCATCTGCCATCCACACACTCCCCCTAAGCATACAGCTGAGTACGAAAAAATATTCGAAAATTCCGTTCAAAAAGTCTTGTTTTGCCTATAGGGTTATGGTATCATGGTTTTGAATGGCCGTTCTAGTATCAGGGGGCGGATGAGATCGTAGACAATCGTCTTTTCAGAAAGGCAGGAGATCGTTCTATGTCGATAGAACAAACCAGCGAGATACAGCGGAAAATGTACGAGTTTATCGTCAATTATATGAAGCGTGAAGGGATGCCACCAACCAACCGCGAGATCGGGCGGGAGCTGGGCATCGCCAGCACCGGGCATGTAGACTACCATCTGACCATGTTGGAGAAGAAGAGCCTGATTATCCGCCAGCCCAAGAAGAGTCGCGGTATCAAGCTGGTCAAGCAAGATGAGTCGGTCCCAGCTGGCATTCCGCTCGTAGGTACGATTGCCGCTGGCGAGCCTCTAGACATCTATGCTGATGGTTCGCAGCGCATCGATATGGGGCGCGACTTTATCGATAGCGAGAACTGCTATGCACTCATCGTCAAAGGGCGCTCAATGATCGAAGATCATATTTGTGATGGCGATTATGTGGTGATTCAACCGCAGCATATCTGCCAGAATGGCGATATTGTGGTTGCCGTACACAAATTTGAAGGCGAGAGCGGTAGCGCGACCCTCAAACGCTTCTTCCAGGAAAAGGATCATGACCGGGTTCGTTTGCAACCTGCCAACTCAGAACTCGATCCCATCCTGATTCCCAAGAGCATCTGGGATCGCGAGTGGGAGATTCAAGGCAAGGTTGTCGCCATCTTCCGCCAGTGCAAACCCGCTGCTTAGATCTCTCTTGATCTCTTGCCCCTGACCCTGTGGCAGGCGCGTCGCAATAGGTACTGAAGCCAGAATGTGTATCTTCAGTGCATCGATTGCGGCGCTTTTTTCGTGATGTATGCAAAATAACCTGTCTCTTTGCGGAACATTCAAGCCCGTGTTCAGTGTGACTGGGACGCTTGCCTGGCCCTGACACGACTTGCGTCTATTCCCTGTTCGCTTTGTCTATGCTTGGATTTCCCCTTGTTCTCTGCTCATAAATTTGCTATACTGGTCTATGTACTTCCCTGGAGTGTCGCTGTTCTCAGATATTCTGGAGCCGACACCACTAGCGACGGCTCGGAAAGGACTCGCTAATTTATGAAGGCGGTTGCCGCAGCGTTGGTACTAATCGCAGGTGCCGCGGTTATTCTCTGGTTTGGTAATACGCTCAATTCCTGGGTGCTAGGTGGGCTGATTGGCGGATTGGCCGCGCTCCTGTTAAGTATTCCTATCTCCCTCATCATATTCTCGTACCTCTCGCGTCGTCATGAAGAGCAAGAACACCTGCATGCCGAAGTCTATGAAGAAGATACATTCTTTGAGGATGATGGTTATGTGCGTCCGCGTCTTGCCTCTCGCCAGATGAAGAGGGTATACGAGGTTGAGAGCTATACGCTTCCGGCGCCTTCCGCCATGAATGAAGCTGAGGTGATGCAGCGTCAGCGTTCCACGCGCCAGCTTCCAGCCCCTACTTCGCAGCGTCTACCCATAGCAAAAAATACGCGTGCTACTTCGACCTCCTTGCAGCGCGTCCCACCTCAGGAGCTGACGCGCAACGTACCTTCCAACCCACCAGCCGAAGGACGAACCACTTCCATGCGGCGCCCCCTCTATCCTGGTTTTCCTGGCTATGAGCCAGGCTCTCCACAGAGTCGTCATCGTTCGCAAGCTCTGCGAGCAGCCCGCATAGAGGCATTTCAGCAGGTAGATGAGGATGAAGAGGATGAGGAATTGGATTTCTCGCCTACACAGCAGCCGCGCCACTCTACCACATCCTCATTGCGCGCGAGCCAGGCCCTCTCATCTCAGCAAGAGCGTAACGTTGAATCGACGCGCCGCAGCTCGCAACAGCTAACCAACCAGCGGCAGACGCGGAACAATCGTCAGGTCGGTGACCCCTATTCCTCACGCGGCGCAAACCAGAGGGCACTCCCTGCGGCTGGAGAGTCCTCGGCCTCAACGCGTCGCACCTCTGCCCAGTTACGTCGTCGCCGGACCGATTTTCTTGAGCAGGGAGAGGAGATGGAAACGACAAACGAGCGACAGACGCGTCAGACACGCCTGGAGGGCGGCAAACCCGCAGGCAAACCCACACGCGAACTCCCCCGTAGCGAAAACTTTAACCGTCCCCTGGTACGGCGCGCGCCCTATATGTATGAGGACGATCCCTTACGCGAGGAGCTGACACGTCAGCTTGAGCAGCCCACCAAACGGCGCTCCTCACTCTATGAGCCAGAGGATATTGATGACGAAGAGGATGAGTTCTAGTCCTTTTGGTGGTGGCAGAACACGCTATAAGTCCCACATATCCTGGCCTCTTTTTACAAAATATGCTAGTATTGGTCGAAAATGTACCTAGCTATGTGAAGGAGGCCTTTCTCTTGTTAGGCAATATTACCGACTTATTACTGACGTTAATTACTAACCTCTATGTGTCAACGGGCGTACTGGGCATTGTCCTGGCCATGGCCATCGAGAGTTGCTGTATCCCTCTCCCCAGCGAAATCGTCATGCCCGTGGCCGGTATTTTGATTTCTCGTGGCGTACTGCTTGGTGGAGTAAATACTCCCCTGGCAATTGTGCTGGTCGCGTTATCCGGCGCCATTGGCTGCTTACTGGGTTCTATGGTGGCCTATTATATCGGCTATAAAGGCGGTCGCCCCCTCATGCTCAAGTATGGCCGCTATGTCCTGATCTCGCAGCATGATGCGGACAAGGCCGATGCCTTCTTCCAGCGTTGGGGTAGCGCCACGGCGTTCTTCTCACGCCTCCTTCCCGTCGTGCGCACCTACATCTCGCTACCCGCTGGTATCGCGAAGATGCCTTTTGCTCGCTTCTGCATCTACTCATTTCTAGGTTCTTTCCCCTGGTGTATCCTGCTGGCGTACCTGGGCCTGGTCCTTGGCGCCCATATCGACCAGTTGAGCCCACTCTTCCATGCCTTTGACGTGGTCATCCTGGTGCTACTCGTGGCTCTGGTTGCCCTGTATGTCTGGCGCCATGTGAAGAATGATCGCAAGGCCCGTGCCGAGCACGCCACCGCCGAGGCAATGGCAGCACAGCAGCCTGCTCAGCCCGTGGCCCCTTCCGCTGGCCCCTGGAACCAAGCTCAGTATCCACAGCAGGCTCAGCAGCCACAGCAGTTCCAGCGCCCTCAGCAGCCTCCTCAAAGCTGGTAATAAATATTCTGATAGGTAATGTGAGAAGTCCCTGGCAACCGCAGGCTGCCAGGGACTTCTCACATTACCTAATCAGGCGCGAGCAGTCAAGCTAAAACTTGTACATGAAGCTGACTAACGGCGTGTGCGTAGCACCTGGGTGAGCGATAAACCAAGCTGGCTGAGGCTCAACAGGCCAAGGAGAAGCATAATGAGAGCCGCCAGAGGATGCGAGAAGACAAACATTGCCAGGACATGTGTCCGGTTATAGTGAAGCAAGCCCGAGAAGACCAGCACACCAATCACCTCATTGCTGCCCATCTGTCCCGGTGGCGTAGGCAGAATGCAGAACATGTTATAGATGGTATATCCGAATAACGCTATGCCCAGGGGGATAGGTATGCCAATCGTCCAGAAGGCCAGCATCGCGAAGATGCCATCGCAGGTCAGCGCGATGCCAGTCAGTAGAAGCGCCCGCAGAAAGTCTCCTGGATAGCGCATACACTCCAACCCTGTATCCATGCATCCTAGCGCGAACCCCTCCAGCTTCGAGCGCAAAGGGCCTGGAAATATACCGCAGGCCTTTTGCAGGGCAACCCGCGCAAGCTGGCGCTTCCAGGCAGTGAAGAGCACCAGGCCAATCAATCCTAGCAGAAGCCCACTTACCAGCCCCAGGATGCCCCATAACGGCATGCTCATATGCAAACCTGGTAGAAAAGGTGCCATGATAATGATGACCAGGGCGGGCAGCAGGTCGCACGCCTTATCCATCCCCACCGTCGGTAAAGACCTGCTTACAGGCATACCGGTCACCCGCTTCAGTAACAGGCTCTTGCTTATCTCGCCGCCCTGGATTGGAAGCAGAAAATTGAGCATCACGCCAATCCAGTAAATCCGCAATACAGTTAGATAGGGAATATTCTCACTACGACGCAAGAAGAGTCGCCAGCGTAAGCTCCGTACGCTAAAGGCCACGATAAAGGCCAGCGCTGCTCCTGACGCGCAGAGCAACCCCTGCCAGGTCTCCAGGTTCTGTCGCAGGACCGCCAGCGTCACCGGAAGGTCAACGACACGCGTAATAAGCACCAGTAGCATCGTCCCGGCGCAAAGGCCCAGCCCTACCTGAAGCAGAAATGCTCTCCTTGAGGAAACACGTTTTGGCGT
The DNA here is from genome assembly GCF_016587395.1 of Ktedonobacter sp. SOSP1-52. Lineage (NCBI taxonomy): Bacteria > Bacillati > Chloroflexota > Ktedonobacteria > Ktedonobacterales > Ktedonobacteraceae > Ktedonobacter > Ktedonobacter sp. SOSP1-52. The sequence goes on along the minus strand of NZ_BNJH01000002.1, from coordinate 1,528,186 downwards.
GATTTGTTCTTTGGCTTCATTCTGTGAGCCTGCCAGTGCAGAAAGCGCCTGCTCAACCTCAGGCAACAGGGGCAGACAATCCTCCGTGCGTGGAATCGCTGCGGGATACAAGGGGGAGATATTACTGGTAAAGGGAGATGTAGATTTTACCTCTGTCATAGACCACCTCACAAAAAAACAACACTTCCACATATATAAGTTTAATTACAGCAAACGTAACACGTTCTTGATACACAGGTCAAACGTATAGGGCAAAAGGATAGTCTAGTAATCCTCGCATGCACGTCATTTGGGTTAGTGGTATGGTGCCCGCTGGATCTAAGGGCTATATTGAAGACTAGGACTATAGGTACCCAGCGTGGCCAAGCTGATTGCCAATCGTTAGAATAAGTACTCAGAGAAAACAGCTAAGGAAGGGTTATAAATATCTTGACGCTCATCAAAAAAATCTGGGAAAAGCGCTTTGTAAAGTTCGCTCTGATCGGTCTTATTGGTATTCCTATCAACCTGATAGCGTTGAAATTCTTTCTCACGGTCTTTGCTCTGACCGGCTTGCGTGGTAGCTGGCTCACTAACATCGCGCAGGTCTGCTCTTTCGAAGTCGGCACTATCATCAATTTTGTGCTCAATCAATTGATTACCTATCGCGACCAGATGCCTACAACGTTTAATGCCTGGGTTGTAAAGAGCATCAAGGCCCAGCTCGCCAATATGTCCGCCTTCCTGGTGGCGACCCTGATCAGTCTCTTCTTCTCTGACGTGGTCAATATCAACGTCTACGCGGCCAACACCCTGGGCATCATCATCAACTTTATCTACAAGTTCCTGGTCTCTGACCGCTTTGTCTTCCGCGTCAAGCCCGTCGAAGCCATCGAGGATGCCACCGCCGTTGTCCCCAGCGAGGAGACACCCTCACATTGCCAGACGACCCCCACCAATCGCTAAACATACTGCTTCATAGATAGCCAAAACGACGCAAAAGCGAGGGGAGCCGCATATCATGTCATACTGCGGTTCCCTTCGCTTTTATGTTCCCAGGGACTCTTTATCGCTGACGATGTATCCATCGGTAGCGAATCGAATTTGTATGATCCTAACCTGCAGGATGTCAAAATGGATGTCAGGTTTTCTCGTTCAAGCCTACTTGCCTTGTCCCTGTGGTTTTACAAGAATAGTTTTGCCATTGATGCTGATGGAGAGATTTTAGCAGATTTTACAGTTTGTTTGGCTCAATAACTATGGTACACGGCTCCGTGTCCCCAAACACGGCGTTTCCGTTCCACACCCCATGAAAGGAATGGGGTGGGCTTCCAATCTCATACATTTGGAAATCACCTGCTGTCGTACGATTAGTATTATTCGCGTCTTGGTCTGTGGCAAAGACCTCTATAGTCACCCGATCATCCTTGTCCTCAGCCACTACGGCAGCAGCATGGTAGGGATATTCGCTCTTCGTATCCATCGAGACGATAACAAAGGCCTGGCCTTGATTCGGAGCTGCATTTACTCCTTTGCGGTTGGGCTTCGCTACTTGCTGGTTATTCGTCCTGCTCCTGCCGAAATTCGTTGGTTTGCCTGCTATCTTGCTACTTACATCCTCCCCAAATGGCAGTATTTTCTGATACATGATCTCCTCGGCAGTGTGCAAACAGTCATGCAGAAATAACTGCTTCGGCTCAAAGGCCTCGTAGGTAGTTCCCTGAAAGGAAATGGTCCCGTTCGTTTGCGCACAGAAGAATGGCGCGTCAGCGTTTTGAGCTACATAGAGTCGTTTGTGATTGTTTTCCTGAATCAGATACAGCCCATTAGTGGAAAGCTTCACTTGTCCAAGTGTACCGTCGTTGAAAATTTGCATGGAGAGCTCCTTTGAAGTGGACGAAGATTTTGAAAGCCATCTGCTGATCAATGGTTATTGAACATGGTCAAGTGGGTTAGAACAAGAACAAAGAGATCAAGAACCTCTCTCTTCTCTGATAGTTTAAACGCAGATGCGCATTTTTTTGGTAGATGCGCTTTTAAGTGCTCATGCTCCATCGAAATCGACCTTCTTTCTCGCTAAAAGCCTTGGGAACAGACAAACTTAGGCAGAAGGATATCAATTTCCAAGAGGTGATGGAAGGAATCAAATGGAGAGCGGTTTTCCCATAGTCTGTGGCCTGGATGGTGGTTACCTTAACCCTCTTTATATTCTTAAGATGTTTGATCGGCTGTTAGATGAGGCTAGCATTCCTCATATGCGTATTCATGATCTGCGGCATAGTGCGGCTACAATCCTGGCGAGCATGGGGATTAATATGAAGGTGATTCAGGAGATGCTAGGGCATAGTGACATTTCTATCACGCTAGGGTTGTATTCTCACCTCATGCCTTCCATGCAACAGGAGGTTATAGAGAAGTGGGATGATGTGTTTGGGCATGACGACAAAGCAGAAGATGAGAACTGATCTTTCATCTAATGCTAATGAATAGCTTGCCGTCTGACTTACGTTGATAGATAGAATCCTCTCCATTTGCACGTTTAGACATAACATCAATCTCTCTAACATAATAAAACCCGCCTCACATGCTGTAAGGCGGGTTTGGTATACACTGTAAGGGCTAGCAAATCCCAGGTGCTCTTTTGCCGCCAGATTTTCAAAAAGGACAAGTCATAACTGCACACAAAGACAACAAGCAGACTTGACGAAAAATTCTTTCCCGCTCTACAATGGCTACTACTTCATAAACCACGTTCTATCCTCGCAGCTATACAGAAAAGGATGAACTAAAGGAAATTTGCATGGAACGCTTAAATCGAACAACTGAGAATAACCAATCGCTCTCGTCAGAAGATACGCTTTCCTCGTCGACTGGACAATCTGAGATACGGATTACAACTCCCTCAGAGCAGCAACTCTTCAGACGCATTACATGGCTGACCCTTCTTCTTGGGATCATGTTTGGTTGCTGGCTTGTCCTCAATGTAGAAGTGCTATGTAGCAATCAACTTCATCTTAGCGTTTCCACGATAATCTATCTGCTTGGGCCACTTGAGTGGATACCTCTAGGTGCTGCGTGTATTCTCCTGAGGAGAGTACAGAAGCTGCGCAGACAATATCCCTATTTTCAACCTGGCCGCTTTGACTTCTTAGATAGTGTGTCCGGGCCGTTTACTAGCCTAAGCTTTGGACTTTTGCTTATCTGGATGGGCTCTTCTCAACTGATCTGGGAATGGCTCAATCTGAACCCTGACATGGAATTTCCAGTACTGATTACAGGAGTACTAATGTGTGTAATAGGCCTCTTTGCAGAATTAATTGTCGCATTTCTGCAGAGTCGCCATACTACACAGCGGTAGTGAGGAGAGAGACTAGACCCGGCATCAGTGGTTGAAACATAATAGCTCGTCTGTTGATGTATAAGCAAGGTACGAGGTGGCTTAAAGTGGGATACGATTACACTTATCACTTATATGTCCAGAGGGAAAACGTCTGGAAGATGCTGAGGTCTCTTGTAAAGCTAGCATCTCCTACTTGTTCTAAGCATATGTTGTTACATGTGCCAGAAGGTGATGTTATTGATGTCCCCTTTGACTCTGAATACAAAACTGACTCCTTATTTTATAATGAGCAACTGCCTGAGTTGTGCTTTTATGTAAGTTTGTGGTTGCAAGTAGATGAGGATGAACGATCGGCGTTTCAGAAAGATACGTGGGGAGATGAGTGGTTTGTTGTAGACGAACAGGGGTATGTGGCCTTCGGTTATCTCGATCTCACCATAGATTTTAGACGAGAAAAACCAGGATCTCCAGTGTCATTCAACTTTGTATCGGTCGCTGATGATATGAGTGATTTGATGTTTTACTCGCGTTCTCTGCGGAGACTCTTTAGCATGTTGTTAGCCGACGGTGGAGGTATCTGCGGCATTCTTGATTTTGAGGGTACACAGGATGAGTCACTGCTCTGGTGGTTGAAGGGACATAATATGGAGCGATGGATACCTGTACCAGGCGAGGGAGAGGTGAGCGAGAGCGACATGTGGTTTTGTCGAAGGTACGATGGATTGGTAGAACGTTGGCTACAAGAGGAGTGAAAAAGCAGTTTTGCTCTCAGTTTTGCTCTCAGATCTATATTGACAGCTAAAGACAGCTAAAGAAAGCCGCCTGTGAAGAGACTTCACAAGCGGCTTCGTTGGTGGAGATGGGGGAGAGTTGAAGTCCACGACACGAGAAACTAGGCGCTCTTCTGATGCGGTTCCATTGGCTTGTTAAGTGGAAGGACGTTTTATTTTTGTCCATTCGTGGTGAATCAAATGTATATGATCTCAACCTCTAGGATGTCAAAATGGATGTCAGAATTTCTACTGTATGGCTTGCTGTAGACCAAGAAATTTGTCTTTTGAAACCAGTTCATTGCCTGAAAATAGAACGAATCCAACTGGCTCCGTTCTACTTCGCTCCACGGGGCTGGTCGGCTCGCCATTTTGTAGTCTTTGTCACGATGATTTGAGCATATTGATCTTTCTTGAACTGCTTAGTTTTATCTTAATGTGGACGACAAACTGTCTTGACAACGAGGAAGACTTTACAGACTTTGGTTTAATATTGCTGAACCTAAAAGTTAGTCACTATGCTTAGAAAAATTGTTGCGTTTTGGTTGCTAATAGCTTATGTACTATAGGGACATCAGCAGCCGCGAAATCATATGCTTGTAAGTCTGATGGTGTAACCCATTGTATTTCTTGGTGGTCATGTAGACTAAATTGACCATCAATATACCTTACATTATATGCGAGCAACTCGATTTCTATATGTTGGTATCGATAGGTGCTTGAGCAGACAAAATCTTGAACTTGGACTGTTACACCAAATTCCTCTAGCATTTCACGTGCAAGACATTGTTCTGGCGACTCTCCTGGTTCAATCTTTCCACCAGGAAATTCCCATTTGTTTTCCAGAGTATCCCCTTTTTTTCTCTTTGCAATGAGAATTTTACCGTTTAAATTAAGGATAGCTGCGGTAACAACTTTCATAAACTCTACCTTCTAGTATCATAATTAAATAGATGGAGCTCGAAAAAGCTTCAAGTTACAGATTAGCAATTTTTCGGTGAAGATCTAGTGCTTCCTTGCTAGGATGCAATCTTTCATCTTTAGGCAAACGTAGAGGTTGATTGGCTAAATTTTCGTACTCGGTACCATTTAATTCGGGAGACACAATAATTGTCATTGTTGCTGTGTCCACTGCCAGTAGACCTTGATCAAACAATGTATGTATATCACTTCTTAGAAGAAGACCGTTAGAGATATGGTTTGTTTCAGTTCCTTGATAAGGGTAAATGTGTGCTGCTTCTAATACTTGTGTTAATTGATAACCTGTGACGACACATGTTTGATGTGCGGCAATAAGCATATCGCGAAAAGCTCCTTGTCCTTGTCTCTGATGGATGGTTGCAACAGTTTTCTTTCTGTGATCAATAATATTGCTAGGGTTAAATGATTGCTGAGAAACGTTACGAACCAACTTTTCTATATCTTTCTGAACAGATGGTTTCTGTAGCTGTGATTCAATAATATTATCTTGATCTTCATTTACATCACTTCTTAAAAGGAAATATCCATTTTCCCATCCTACAATAAAAGCAATTCCTTCAACCCGATATTTTGCTGTTCTAGGTTTCTTTTGTGTTTGTATCAGAACTCCTACTGGAACTCGATCTTCCATGCACTTTGCCAATGCCCGATTTGTAAAACGTTTGTCATCTGAAGTACCACTTTTGCCTTCTTGAAAATATTGATGTGACCAGCTGCCATCAGGATAACGATGAATCATTGAGTCTGGGTAATCGCTTTCCAATGTTTGCTTGATACTTAATGCGTAGTCCATGTAAGCTGGCTTATAAATACCTTTTTGCAGAATTGCCAGATTCTTTTCTGATAGCTCTTCCCATGTTACTTCTTGATTAGTATGAGACACGAACCATTCTAATGCTCGGTAGTGTAAGTCTCCAGTTGTTTTATTTTTCACTTCCTCCAGAAAGCTCATATGTTTTCTCCTTTTTAAGTGCTAGGCATAAAATATGCCTTCTCTAGGATGTCAAAATGGATGTCGGAATTTCTACTGTATGGCTTGCTGTTTATTTCTTAAGGCAGGGGATTTTAAGTCCCTCTTATAGCCGTATTGGCTTTTAGAGAGGTTTTATGGGTTTTGCGTCGCTGCTATTGCAGGGGATAAAAAAGGTGTTCTTTGACGTTCGGTTTTGTATATTTTAACCTTTGTCTCTATTGGATTTCCCTTTACTATCTATTTTTCCTACCGTTTGACCAAAGAAATAGCCTAGTATGACTAGAAAAGCATTGTTGAGAATTTCAGGTGATGTTACATGATTAAACATAGCAGCTATTAAAGATATAACAATGATGAGTAGGAGTAATGCTCCAAGAATTGTAGAGACTGATTCTCTCTCTACAAAAGTTTTCCATGGCTTTAGCTCTATCTCTCTTATTTCAGCCATACGTTGTCTTCGTGTTAATTGTAATTCCATTTCGAACTGTCTGTCTTTCTGGTGTTCTTCATTCTCTTTTATTTGCTTGTTAAGAGTTTCGACTTTACTTCTTAATTCATCTAATTCGTTAAGCTCATTCTCTAACTTTATTCTGACATTTTCACCTTGAATATTTGATACTATGCCTCTTATGCTTTCAATTTTTTCCTGTTCTTCTAGAAGACTTATGCGAGCGGCGATACGATCTTTAAAAAGTTCGAGGATGGGGCGGGCGTAGACAGTAGTAACAGCATTAAGGCGACTTATCTCATTGGTAGGATCGTTTTGAATATAAATATCAGCTATGTGTACGTCTTTATTTAGTTTGATGCCTATGCGATACCTAGGAGGTATTTCTTGATCTTTTATAACTTTTGTTAATTTGAAAAGCTCATTTTTTAGCGAAACGAGATCTAAAGCATCTATGTTTACGGCTTCAATGCCCTTCTCTTTAAGAATATCACCTATGTAGTTTCTGAACGCTCTGTTTGCTTCTCGCACTAACATCTCTGTCGTGGGATCTTCTTGCGGCATTAATGTTCGAGCAATTGGTATCTGTTGTTCATCAATTCTATTAGTCACTGCAAATCTCCTGGCATTTTTCATTCTAAAAGCTCGTAAATTTAGAATAGTGTCCTTTTGCTTTTCTCTTCTAAAGTAGAACGTTTTTGAAGTGAGATTCTAGGGAAGCTTTTTTGTAAGCTTAGAAGTGCTCTAATTTTGACTATGCCGTTATTAGTGGATCTACAAGATTCTACGGCTAGATTGAGTTTTTGGAATTTATAGGTTAACATTATTTAAGATCTGTTAATGTGTTCTTTATTATAGAAAAAGTATTCTAATGAGATGTGGAGCTTGAATGCTAACTAAGTTAAAAGCCCAGATTTTGCGGGAGGCTGGCGATCACGGAGCAGATACATTAGGCCGGTACTATGCTCAAATGGTATATACGGCATATTGGTGCATTCGAATGTTGCGGAAGGACGAAGAAATAGAAGCAGTTATCCCAGAAGGTACAGAGGATCTAGTTATTCTTAGAAGAGGAGTAAGTGAACTTCATCAAGTAAAAACTCGACAAGAGAGTGTTGGAGCGTGGACGTGTTCCGAAGTACTTCCTATTCTTTGTAAACAGTATTATCGGCGCAATGTTTTTCCTAATCAACAGTTTCATTTTGTTTCAAACTCTATTGCGGATACACGAGCACAAAGAAATTATATTCCTTTGTATAGGCTTAAATTTTTACTAGAGATTAAACACAGTAAACAGGTTTTTAAGCCTGAAGAGCAGGAGGAGTTAGAAAAATTTGAGAAAATATTAGTCCCTTACATACAATCTTTTATTAAAGAAAAGCATGATGATGATATAGATGTCGCGACTGCTACTTCTTGGATTTATAACACGTGGATAGATACAGAATGTTCTATGCTATATACTCAAGGAAATGAGGTTGCTTTAGAATCTGCTCTCACTACTGAATTGAGTGTGGCATTAGAAGAATTATTCCCAGGGTTGCCACAATATTCCCTAAGGCAACTTAATTTAATGTATGAAAAACTTCTTCTTTTGGTATTAAAGAAGATTGTAGCAACTTCAGAGCTTGAAGAGCGTTACATATATTTAGATGACGTTTTGAAGTGTCGTAGTGTTGAATTCGAAGGAACCGTTGATGGCTACCCAGACTTAAGCTCTTTACCAGGAAAGACTATTTTGGATAAAAAAGCACTGCTTGGTGGATTTCATCCCACTGAAATACCTCGTTTCCATCGTCAAAAGGTCCTTGCTGAGGGCTTTAAGCGGAAATACCAAATTTTGGGTGTAGAAGATAATTTAGAAAATCTTGCATCTACTCTTCTTGAACTTCATGCAGAGTGCCGTGATCAGATATGTCGTTTAGATGGTAATAGTAGCAGGCCAGGGCCAAAAATTCTTTCTCTGTATAAAAGTTTACTTCCTGATTTGGTTTCCCAGGCTGTGGACAAATTTCCTGAAATAGATGCTTTAGTCTGCTTAGGTTTACTTTGGAGTGAAACTGATAACTGTTTTGCTTGGTGGAGTGACTTAAAAGACCTTGCATGAAAGGGGAAAAATATGGCCTCCAAACGTACAACAGAAAGTCTTGTATACCATGCAAGTCGTCTTCTGCTATTAATTTCGCTGTGTGGTAAACCACAAAGTAAAAAGAATGTTGAATTGCCTGGTGTTGAAGGTCGTACTTTGTTAGCCAAGTTAGATTTTTTCTTACGTTATCCTGCTTATCTAAGAAATGCTGCACAAATTCTAGGCATAGAGGTTTCGGATGAAGACCTAGGCTTAAGCTTTAGTGAGGAAGAAAACTCTGTAGAATCACATATGGTGCGTTATCTCTATGGACCCTGGGACCATAATTATTATATGGCATTAGCCTATTTAATCGGAAAAGGGTTAATTGAAGTTGAAAAAAGTAATGGTAGAGGAACTGAGATTTTTAAATTGACAAGTACTGGGGCGGAAATTGTAGGAAAATTAAGTAAAGAGTCTGCATATGAAGATTTAGCAAGGAGAGCAAGTACAACATACCGTTTATTCAAGAAATATAATGGTAACAAATTAAAAGATTTTATTTATCACAATTTTCCAGAAGTCGTAAACCGGAAAATTGGTGCAACTATTTAGGAGTAAATTAATTATGACTTCTCCATCCCTATTTATACGTAGGCTGGTCGTTGAAGGGGAGCTTTCCTGTGATCTGACCTTTGAAAATGGCCTTAATGTCCTGAGAGCTGTTCCCTTTGAAGGGGACCCGCGAACAACTAATGGTGCTGGAAAAACTGCATTAGTTGAGCTTATATTGCATGGGTTAGGAAAAAAGCAAGAAGCTAAGACTAAATGGCATTTCGCTTCTATTAGCGATCAGATAGAGACCTTGTGGTTACAAATAGAGGCTAATAGTGAAGTATTTACTATTGAGCGTTCTCTCAAGAGAATCCATTCTCAAATTACTGTTCGCCGTGGTCCTTATCGGCCAGGTATAGAAAATACACAGGGTGAGTTGTACGATGTACAGGAATTATCAGACTTTCTGCTATATATATTAAAGATTCCAGCAGTATCAGTAAAAACAGCCAATGGTGATTTGGAGCCATTGACTTTCCCTTTGCTTATGAGAGCGTTTGTACTTCAACAAAAACTCAGTTTTGTTTCTATTCTGAATAAGGTTTTACCAGAAAGAAGAATTCCAGACATTATTGGTTTTTTAACTGGAATTACTCCTTTTGAACGTTTTGATATTGAAGAAAAATTGGCTAAAGTACAACAAAATATGCAGCAGTTAGAAACGCTAATACAGTCAGTGCGAAAGTTCTTATCCGAAACAAGTGTAGCTTCTCTATCCGAAGTTGAAAAACAGTTTTATGACGCTGAACAACACCTTGAGCTTGCAAAATTTGAGCTATTCCAGGCTCAGCAAGAGATCAAACAAAATGGGAATAGCTATTCTTCTAGAGGAAAGCCAGGTCGAATTGATAGTCTACGAAGTCAACTGTTAGGTATAAAAGCTGAGAAAGCGCAAAACGAACAGGATCTTGGTGCAATTGTACAAGAGGAGAAGCGTTTAGAGGAACTTCACGCATCTTTGCTTGTTGATCGTCGAAAGGTAGAGCGTGTGAAAACATCAATATCTGTGCTTAATAGCGTTGATTTTGATAAATGTCCACGATGTCTGCAGACAATCACCAGTGAGATGAAATTGCGAGAAGAGCATGATCGTTGTTGTTTGTGTAGTCGTCCTCTTACGATGACATCTGATGACCTACCACTAGCTATGCCTAGAACCCAAGATATTGGTTTTCAGATAGAGGAAGCTGAAATGGTTTTGGAAGATGTTAGGCGGGAGAAAGAAGAAATTGAATTAAGGCTGAATAATATTCGAGCTTTAGAAGAAGAAGTTAGCGATACGCTTGATCAAGAAACAAGAACATTTGTTGCTCCTTCTGTTGACCATCTGCTAGAACAGACTTATGCAGTTGTGCAAAGAGAAGCGAAATTAACAAGCATTAAGGTATTCTTGGATCAATTGCACTCAGTTGACAATAAAGATGAAAATTTGAAAAATCTTCAATTAGAGAAAGCTCAGTGGGAGGATAAGCTTAAACAAGTTAATAGGCCAAATGAAGAAAGAATGACCAAACTATCTCAGATTTATGAAAAAATTCTCAAGGAGGTTAGTTTCCCTAATATTCAATACTGCTCAATTGATCCTCAAAGGTTAGTTCCACGAATTAATGGCAATTGGTATACTAATCCAGGAGTTGCGTTAACTGGACTAGCTACAGTTTGTTATCACCTTGCTTTTTTGGAATTAGCTCGCCAAGAATCGACTTTTTTCCCTTTATTTTTAGTAGTCGATTCTCCTAACAGCGGAGACTTAAACGAGGAAAACCAGGACAAATTGCTTCATTATTTTGCTCAAATGCAACTTAATGCGGAGAAAAAGAATGCTGAAGGTGAGGAAGGATTAAATTGGCAGGTTATATTGACCACACGTAAAATAGTTGACGAACTCAAACCTTACGTTATAGAGGAGATTAGTAAAGCTCCAAATAGAATGCTACTGAGAGAACAAGAATAAAATCTCTTGAGGGCCTGCTTCAACATAAATTGTAATGTGTGCTTCTTAACGAGTATTTGATCAAGTCACGGATATGTTCATTCTCGGCTCTCCTGACCTAGTGATTGAGGTTGGTGTGCCGAGTACGGTAGCCCATATCGGCGTGAGATGCAAGACGCATACGCTGGAGCTGGTGTCCCAGAGTACTGGATTGTAACCCTTGATGGTCATATCGTAGAAGTGTTGTTTCAGTGAGTGGTGTATATCGTTCTCAAGGGCTTTTTGTTGCTGACGATGTGTTACCTTCTCAGGTATTGCCCGGTTTGCCTATTACCGTCGAGCAAATCTTTGTCTAAGCATTCTTAGCAGGGATTTTAGAAAGACGCTCCCAAGCTTCTATATATTGGGAGCGTCTTCTTAGATTTTTCTTACTCTTCACTAAAATAGTCAAGGTCTATCTTTTTGATGATATATTTTGACTCCTCTGTAACACCGATATCATGATCAATCATTAATTGAGCTAATTGTTCTCCGTCAATTAAGATAATTTTTCTCCCGTCAATTCCACTAGCAAATTCTATCGCTTGTTTGGAAAAATTGGATGTAGTTATAAAAACTCCTTTATTGGCTTTACGGCCCATGAGCGCTCCTGCAAAGCCTTGTACATCTGGACGAGAGACCGTTCCTTCCCATTTTTTTGCTTGTATATAGATAACGTCGAAGCCAAGCTTGTCTTCCTTGATTATTCCATCTATTCCACCATCACCTACCTGCCCAATAGCCTGACCTGCATCTTTTCTTGAACCACCATAGCCCATTGCAATAAGCAGATCTACTACTAAGTTCTCAAAGAATTTAGGCGAGCTGTTTTTGATGTTTTCTAGTAGCTCTTGAGCCAGGGTTTTTCTTAAACTCTGATAACTTGAATCTAAGATCTCCTGCGGAGTCTGACTAATCTCCTCCGTAATTTTTTCGGCTGTTACTTCCCCATTGCTCTTACTATCAATAAAAGAAATAAATTCAGGAAATCGTCTTAAGTATTTATTATTGATGTGATTAGGATTAGATTTTAGAACTTCCCAACCACGCTCAGTTAGACGAAATTTTGCTCTTCCAGCGTTCTCAATCAAGAGGGCTTTTATTAAATACGTACGAGCCCAATGCACTCGATCATCAAATTTCCGCTTTTTGCCACTGGGCAAAAGCTCTTCTCTATCTTGTTCAGTAAGTTTAAGTTGGTTGGCTAAAGTCTCTATTGCTTCTCTAATATTATGTTCATTTCTGTCTGCTGCAAGGGTTAAAAGTGGAAGCATTAAACTTTGATAATCAGGTACTGCCATGTTAAGACTCCTATAAAGGCACTTTGTACATTTTAATGTTTAAAAGTATATCATTGATAATAGCGTAGTAGAGCTTTCATAGCCATTATTTGGTAGTGAGATTAGGAATGCCGGAAATTTATTGCTAAGTTTAAAATCGCTCCAATGAAAATGGCTGAATTATTTGAGGCGCTTGACCGTTAGAAATTGTTTCTGTGATGGTTTGTCCTGTGATGGCGCTGAGGATGACACCCACGCTATTGTGACCAGTGGCGAGAATAACATTCTCCCATTGGGGAGCTGGGCCGAGAATGGGGCGTGTGTCTGGTGTTTTAGGGCGTAGTCCTGCCCATGAAGATGTGAAAGTCTGTTGTGCCAAGCTTGGAACGAGTTTTGCTGTGGCGTTTTGTAGCCAGGTGATGCCTTTCTCTGTGACTTGGGTATCAAAGCCGGTATCTGCTTTTGTTGCTCCAACAATGATGCTTTCTCCCTTGGGAGCAAGATAGGCTCCTTCCCCAAAAATGATATGCCGGAGCTGGTGGGTGGGTTGGCAGTAGGAAATAATTTCTCCTTTGAGGGGGGTAACTGGGATGTCGAGATTGAGCCACTCTCCACACTGAGCTGTCCATGATCCTGCTGTGATGATGAGATATTTGCACGAGATCGACTGGTGAGCTGTGACTACCTCTGTAACCTGGTTGTCCTGATGCTGAATGCCTATGACTTCTTCATGGGGATAGAAGATAGCTCCGAGTCTTTTTGCGGCCTGATAGTAAGCCTGGACAACTTGGGGAGCTTGGACTTGTGATTCTTCTGGTGCATAAATAGCTGCTTGAATGTGAGGGTCAAGCAGTGGCTCTTGTTTTCTGGCTTCGTCGCCGGTGAGCCAGTACATTTTCAGGCCTAATGGTTGCCATGCTTGCATGCGCTGTTGCAGGTGAGCAACACGTTTGGGGTTGCGTACCGTTCGCAGTGCGCCGGTTTGTTCGTAGCCGATATGTACGCTGCTGGCCTCTTCTAGTTCTGGAACGAGATCGATGAGGAGCCTAAAACCAGACATAAGTAGATCTGCAAATGGTCCGGGGCCTGGGATTGGTCCCAGAGGTGCTAGTAGGCCAGCGGCTGCGCTTGATGCCTGTGCTCCTATTTCTCCTCGCTCCAACACTGTAACATCAATGTTCGCTTTACGAAGGTAGTAGGCAATAGCGCAGCCGATGACTCCTCCTCCTACGATGGCGACGTCTGTTGTGGGTTTCATGGCGGTCTCGACTTACCAGACTAGAATTTGACGGCCTAGCTTTGGAGTTGTGCTCCTAGACGATTTACTAGCGGATGGCGTGGGTACTTGCTTTGCATTTGACGATGGAGGCTTTGAATCCTTGCTTTGTTGCTGCTCGATTGGGTCGCTTTAACAACCTTCAAGGCATCTAGCGCGATCTCGCAGCTGCTTTCTGGATCGCCTTCGGCAAGGTAGGCCTGTGCATCGGCGATTAAGAGGCGGGCTTGCCACCTTGTCAGCTCTGGACCGAGATTATTGCGCGCAATGTTCAGTGCATTATGTGCTTCGTTATGTTTGCCATATTGTGTGTAGGCCTGCGCTCTATCCATGTAGAGGCCTGCTACATTCACTTTGACAAAGCTTCCATCGTCCTCTAGCTCTCCCTTGCGAATGATGCGGCCAACCTGGTCAAGCATAGTGAAGCACTGCTTCTGTTGCATTGTATCTTTTTTTGGTAAGGTCGCGTAAGCTTCGGCGGTGGCCTGGTATACGTAGCCCTTCAGTGGATCACGAGAACGATTGGCATAAGGGATAGCGGCCTCCAGGTCCTGGATTGCGGCATTGTACTTCTGTAGTTTCATCAGCGTCTTGGCACGACGGAATAACGACGCAGAGATGAGCTCTGGATTCTCCAATTGAAAGGCCAGGTCTACGGCCTTCTTCCCATCGCGCAATGCCTGATTCATGTCCATTCTGTCTCGTGCTGCGACTCCTGAGAGCTGGTAGTAGCGACACAACATAGAAATGATTTGTGCGCGCTCCACTCCTCTCGCGTTTTTCGCTGTGTTGGTTAGTAGTTGAATACAGTTGTTAATGTTGATTGCTGCGTGTTGCGCGCTACTAGTGTAGTACAGTTGCCAGCTGGCTGCAAGCATATTCTCATACAAGCTCATCGTTTGCGAGTCAATAGCTTTGATGATACCTGCTGATTGAACAAGTGGTGCTTCTGTTGGGTTGTCTGAGATGACTACTGACAGGCCGAGAAGCACTGGCGGGATGCTCAGTAGTTTTGAGATGGCGTATCGCCGTGAGATGAGCTCTGGCATATTCGTATTGCTTTCCATTTCATAGACGTGTCTGACCGATTGCCCCAGCGCATCAGCTAAATCTTTAGCCTTCCATTTGCGCAGTTCGCGGTAGTAGCGAATGACCTGGCCGAGATGAGGCAAGTTGTTTTCACCTTCATCGAATAGGCCATAGGCGTACCACCACCTATGTTTTTTAGCTTCCAATGCTGTTTTCCTCCTAAAGGTGAAATGCTATTCAACACTTATTTCTAGTCTACTTCGTGTTCTTCAGATTATCAAATGCCTAATAGCTTGTTGTGAGATTTTTTCTCACTATGCTATTTTTTCGCATTTCTTGTATCTGGTTCTCGCGGTACTCTTCGCATAGAAAGTTTGAGCGGCTGCGGAGCGTAGCCCGAGAGTTGATCAAGGAGGTGCATCTATGGTTGCTACTCGTCGTGTTCGCCGTCCTCGCTATGTGCGCGTTTGCCAGCATTGTCAGGGGGAAATCACTACTTTGCAGGCATATTGCAACTACTTCTACTCACTTCTCTGTCGTAAGTGCTTTTTGCGCAATCCCGTGGCCTAACGGGATGGAAAGGAGGTCATTGATGCCACATGCTCAGAACATCAAGATGGAAGTTCAGGGGAATGAACTGGTGATCCGTGTCGAT
This sequence comes from Ktedonobacter sp. SOSP1-52, assembly GCF_016587395.1. Lineage (NCBI taxonomy): Bacteria > Bacillati > Chloroflexota > Ktedonobacteria > Ktedonobacterales > Ktedonobacteraceae > Ktedonobacter > Ktedonobacter sp. SOSP1-52. Next base: position 1,512,800 of record NZ_BNJH01000002.1, on the reverse strand, counting down.
CTCAACAAGTCGTTTGGTCCTTCAACGTCGGGGAAATCAATTATTGTCGCTTCCACTGGTGGCAATGTTGCGGTTCCTGGCCGCGATCAGGTCAAGGTGGGTGTCAACGTCTATCGTCCTGCACGAGGGTAGTGGATACCGGCTAGGGTCTGGTCCACCTTAGCCGGTTAAGATAGCGCGTCGGTTGAGGGCTATCTGTTCACCCAGTATGTCATGGGATAGATAGCCCGTCAAGAAAGGGGGTCTTTTCATGATGTTTCCTGCTCCTACATTTTCTACAGCGGTGATTGTCTTCTTCGTGGTGTTTCTTGGTGGTCTCTGGTTGCTACACAAGCTCAATATTAGTCTGAAGGCGGCGGTTGTGCTCGTCGTCGCGCTTCTGGTCATTTCTGTAACGGTGTTCCATTTGCCTGTTGTCGGTCAACTGGTCGCGCTGATTCAGCATCACTAGCCATCTATAGAGCATTTCTGGTTGCGTTTGTTGTTACGGCCTGTAGTTCCGGCTGCGGGCCATTGGCTCCCGTTTGTGGAGCGAAAGGAGGTCATAGGTATGGCTTTAGAGTTAACTGGCAAAGTCAAATATGCGCGTCGCATGAAGGGTACAGCTAAAGGGTCCGGCAAACCATACGATTTTCTCTCGTTCATCGTGCTTGACACGGACGAGGGTGAGCGGGTCCCTTTGCAGATGACGGAAGACAACCCCCAGTTCGCGGAAATCTGCGGGCATCTGGAGAAAAATGAAAAGTCCCTGGAGGATCGCCCGGTGAAGGTCGTCATTCGCCGTTTCGTCCCTGGCACCAAGAAGGATAAGGACACAGGCAAGGAGTCGCCTACGGTGCGCTTCTTCGTCAAATCCATCCTGTTCTCCGCAACTCCTGCGGGTGCGCCTGGTTCCAATGGCCGGTAGTGTTTTCTAGTTCTGAAAGGAGGTGTCCATGCGTTTAGTGATTTCGCTCTACCTGCTCTGGCAGCGCCTGGAAGTGGCCTTTGTGGCCCTGCTGGTGCCTGGCCTGATTATCGAGTCGAGCATTGCGAACGGTTGGGTCTACGGTGGTGGACCTATCGGCTTCCTGCGCGGTTTCTTCTTCGAGATTCTCACCTACGTTACGGCGCGGCAAGCCTTCATCCTGGGCAAGCGGCGCAACTGGCTGGGGTGCATCCTCATGACCGTCGTTGCGCTTGCGGCCATCTATACCAGTGCCTTCAATAACCTGGGGTGGGTGATGGCTGGTCATGAGCTGGCCGGGTTGCTGAGTACGATGGGCCAGATGATGGGCAATAACATCCTCTATCACGGCTACCAGTTCTTCCTGGCGGTGCTCCTGCCCGTCTCGGTGGGCGCGATTGCCCTCATTCCCCTGGATCACTTCTTTGAGCATGTGCTGGATCAGGATCACCTGGATAATAAGGCCCTCCAGGTTGATGAGCGGCATATGCACCGTACAGCCTACCTCAAGGAACAGCGGGCGCAGCGTCGAGAGGTGCGTAAGGAGTACAAGGAGATTGCCAGGGAGCGGGCGCGTGGCTTTGTGGATCAGGTACGGGCGGGCGATCTCTCCTTTGGGGCTGGCCCTGCTTCTGGAACACGTATGCTCAATTCGGGTTCTTCTAGAGAGGTCGAGGGGACGGTGTTTCCTGCTGATGAGGCTGGTACCTGGTCGCAGGGGTATCAGCAACAATGGTCTCCGCAAAGTGGGCCTTTAAACACCGTCGAGGGTCAGTGGACAACCATGTCGGGCCGCTAGTCGTGGGTGATGCTGGCCGATGGTCGATGGCCTATGGCCTAAGAAGGCGGAACAACGCCGAACGCCAAACGCCGAACGCCGTGCATGCGGCCTTCGGCGTTTGGAGGAAAGGAGGTCCGGTATGGTGAGTTCGCAAGATCTGGCGGTCTTCTCTTCTCTTTTCATTGGTCGTACAGATGCCTACGCGGTCCAGTTGCCCACTGGCTCCTATGCGCTGGTCAAGGCTCCTGTCACTCGCCAGGTGCTTGCCAAGCATCTGCGAGGGGAACAGACGATTGGATCGTATGTCATAGATGCGCGTGGCGAGTGCCGCTATGCTGTTCTCGATGCCGATACTGGTGAGTCTGGGTGGCAGCTCCTGCTGAGTGTGCAAGAGCGCCTGGCGAAGGATGGCATTGTCTCGTATCTGGAGCGCTCGCGGCGTGGGCCTCACCTGTGGGTCTTTTTCTCGCGCCCCATCTCGGCAGCCACGGCTCGCTGGTGGTTGCTTCCCTATTGCCCTCAAGGGATAGAGTTCTTCCCCAAACAGGATGAGGCGCAGCGTTATGGATCGCTGATTCGGGTGCCTTTGGGTGTGCATGCGCTTTCTGGTGAGCGCTATCCTTTTGTCTCCTGGCAGCATGGGCAGCTCCTGCCGGTGGCTTCATCCTTGCAAGGGATGCTGGCCTGGCTCTCGCGGGTGGAACGGGCGGAGGTGCCAGGCTTTGACATTCGAGAGGTTGCCGGCTCCCGACACCGTCGAGGAGCCGCAACCCAAGAAAAATCGAAAGGTTCAACCCTCACCCTGGCACCCCCTGTCACCTTCTACGCGAACATTGCCCAATGGTCTGCGGCGCAAGATCCCTTTGAGGTGATAGGCCGCTATGTGCGCCTCAACCGTAACGGAGTAGGGCATTGCCCCTTTACTGAGCATCATGCGGGTGGGCGTGATGATCATCCCTCTTTTCGGGTCTATCAGCCTCAAACCCTTGGCGGCTCCTGCTGGCATTGTTATGCCTCTGGTCGTGGTGGCGATGTCTTCAACTTCTTAGCGCAATATCACCGGCTTGATAGCAGAACGTTATGGGCGCGTCTGCGTGCTGGTGAGCAGTTCTAGTGTCTGAAAGGAGGACGATATGCTGGTCAATGTTGAAAAAAGGCGCATGCAGATGGTAAGGGCAGTGATTGATGAATGTGTCGAGCGGAACACACGGGCTGCAACAGTCTCATCTGACTATGCCTGGCACATCCTAAACATGCTTGCGCTCAAAGATAAAACGTCGGAAGTCGGTCAATACTACTGGATGGCGCGTGAAGCCGAAAAGCAGGCGTTCTGCGCCATGTTTGATAGCTGGAAGCAAGGGAAAATCCATCTGTAGCTGGGATGTAGGAAGTATGGTCATGAGGTCATACTTCCCTTTCCCTGAAAGGAGGTGTCGAGAGATGACAGAGCAGGAAGCCAGGAAGCTCAAAGCGCAGATTGAGGCTGAAGATAAGCGGATAAAGGTGCGTGTCATGGGCTGTGGACTAGGCTTTCGTCTCAAATTGGTGCTGCATAGCGGGACCCCTAACCAGCGTGCGCTGGGTGTCGGAAACAGGAATGATGTGTACCTGGTCAAGCAACTCTGGCAAGGTCTGTAGAGGAAAGGAGGTGGCTTTGTGTTTCGAGAGGCAAGTGTGTATGCACTGCGGAAACTTGGACCTGAGCAAAAGGCAGCGTATGGATTGCGCGTCCTGACCATGCGATGGTGGCCGAGAGGGATTCCTCGCCAGGAGGTGGATATGTGGATTCCAAGTGCTGCACCGTCGGTACAGACGTTGCAAGCCTATCGAGAGAATCGGCTTTCCTGGCCGCAATTTGTCGAGGCGTATCAAGCAGAACAGCGAGGGCAAGCGCTGTGCCAGGTCATTTCCTACCTGGGTGGTGTCCCTCAGCAGGTGCGGTTTCCAAGCCGGGCGATTGATCATTTGCGCTCATTGGAGCAGCGGTATGGAACGGTGACGGTGCTTTGCTGGGAGCAAGGGAAGTGGTGTCATCGGCATGTGCTCAAGGCGATGCTTGAAAGTGGGGTGCGTGTATGACTGGCTTGTCAACGGTGCGGGCGATTAATCAGGCGACGCAGCAAAGCGCGATGGGCAAGCGGGGGTATGTGAAGTGCCAGGAACAGGATGGGACCGTAAGCCGAGTGATTAGGGCCAGGAGCGTGCAGAACCAGTTGCAAGTCAAGCGGCTGCATGATGGGCGGTGGGTGATTCCTGTTACGGTGTGGTGGGCTGATCAGTAGTCTCGGTACAGGTTGAGGGGGTGAGATTCTTCTAGATCTAGAGCGGTTCTCCTTTGGATAGGAGGACCGCACACCACGGAACCAGTAACACGTGGTGTGCGAAATACCTGGGTTATTTATTTATTTCTTTCTTCCTGGTTGGTGAGTTGTCCCTGATACCAGAAAGGAGGGTTGCCTATAAACACTTACAATGTCGCGCTCTGGCGGCAACTGCCCAGAGAAACACAGCTTCCCTATTGGGCTGACAACGTGCAGGCGTCTGACCCATTGCAAGCCGTACTGTTTACCATGTCTACCTGCCAATTGGAAAAGGTTGCCCATGCTGCTGCGCACCTGGTCGGCACGTCGGAAATCACGCGCTATCAGGATGTCGAGCTGTATATCGATGATGAAGGTAACTTGAAAGGAGGGTATCTCGATGACGAAACCGTCTGAACTGGATGCGAGGCTCCTCTACTCCCCAGTGGAGTTGAAAGTTGTTGGAGGTGGGCCTGATACCGTCTCGGTGAACTACAAGTTCGCTGGTCCTGATGGCAAACCTAATGGGGATACCTTGCCTGATACAGTGATTCAGCGCCTTGAAGAGTGGCTGCACCTGGCGCGTAAAGATTATGAGAGTGTGGCAACTGACCTGGTCTTTCGCTATACCCTGGGTGATGAGCTGGTGGAACAGTCGCTCATGATGCGTCCTCATGGCTCTGGCGTCTGGTCCTGGCTGCTCTACTGTGATGATCTCAAGCTGTCGATGGGGCATGGCTCGCTTAATGGCGGGGTCTTCTGCCAGGCGCGTTTCTCCTCGCATCTGCTCTGGACGCTGGGCGCGGAACAGGCCATGGTAGCAGTTGAGGCACTGCTCTATGAACTGCTAGGGGCCTTGCTCTATCAACAGGCGTCGGAGCTGCACCTGTGCCTGGATATTCAAGGCCTTGATTTCGCGTCCCTCGATTGGCAGCATGGTTTTGTCTCGCGGGTGACGCGCATTCGTGAGCGTCCAGAAGTACCCATGGAAGAAGAGCTAGAGGGTGGCCTCTCGCCTGCGGAGGTCAAGCGCCTGGAAGAGAACGTGAAACAGGGCTTGATTGCCTCACATCATGCTCCTATAGCCACGATGGAGCACCGACACTTGGCGACGCTGGATTTTGGCTCGCATGCCTCGCCGCTCTCGGCCCAGATTTACAACAAGTCGAGGGAGATCAAAAAGCACAAAAAACAGTGGTTTGAACCCGTTTGGATTTCCAATGGTTGGGATGGTTACTCGATCATATGGCGGTTGGAGTTTCGCTTTCGCCGTCGGTTCCTGGCTGACTTTGAGCTAAATGAGGCCTTTGAGACGCTCAATAACATTCAGGCGCTGTGGGCCTATGCCACGGCTGAATGGCTGCGCTACGTTGATCTGGAGGCCTCTCACGATACGAATAAGTCGAGGATTCCCACACATCCCTGTTGGGAGTTCATCCAGAACGCTTTCGGGAAGATAGACGAGACGGAGGCACTCGATGAGCAAGGGCAACTGGATTGCCGCCTTGAGAACCTGATGCAAGAGAAGCCGCTCCAGGTGCTCCAGAATGCCGTACTCTTCAATGCTGAGCGGAAGGCCTTTGATGAGACGGTGCTGTCGGAAGATGACCTTTCTGCTCTGGCTGAGGTGCTGCAAGAGGGGTCGGGTCTGGTGCGTGCTGGTCGCTGGTTGAGCTGGGGGCTAGAGACGATGCTCAAGTCTTGCTATACTTGGGTTATGAATGAGTATAGGGGCGTGAGGAAGACGTTGGAGGAAGAGTCGGCTGATTTGCTGCGGGAGCTGGCGCGTGAGCACCTGGCGACGTTGTCACATGATCAGGTCAAGCATCTGGTTTTGCATCTTTCCTCTGATCCTTTCCCTGTAGTCCGGGCCAAATTGGTACGTCGCAAGCGCAGGATGTCAAAACTCAAAAATTGTATTGCGGGGGTAGCGGGCTATATGCGTTCGGCGGTAGCGCTCTCTGGTAATGAGATTCCTATCCGTGCCGGACATGGATCGTTGCCGAGTTTGGGAATGTCGATGGCCTGGCTCTTCAAAAAGATAGAGGAATATGACCATGAGCGCGGGCGGGTGCATATGGAAGAAGTGTTAAAGAAGCAACTGGCCTATGGCTTTGTTACAGCAGAGAAGATTGAGGAAGAGCGGCGTCTCTATGGTGTTGAACTGCATAAAGAGGATTGGTCTCAGATAGATCTGATCTTGGATGAAGTCAAGCGGCGTGGGTCTCGTGCTGCTGCGAATGATGATGTCGCTTAATCAGCAAAGGAGGTGTTTTATGGCTCGCCGTAAAAGGGTTTCTACTGCACAGCCTGTGCTACTGAGTGTAGCTGATATAGCTATCATGCTCTGTGTTTGTCGGACTACTGTTTACAAGTATATCGAATCTGAGGGATTGCCCTCTATGCGTCTGCGTGGCGTGCGCCGTGTGCGCCTGGATGCTTTGCAAGAGTGGTTGAAGTCTCAAGAAGAGTTGTCTGCATAAGGAGGTGCTTATGGGTAAGAAAAACAAACGCCGTGCTCATGGTGAAGGTACTGTTACCCAGCGTAAAGACGGTAGATGGCATGGTGCTTTCTACACTGAGGATGGGAAGCGTCACTTCGTTTATGGCAACACTCAGCAAGAGGCGCTTGCAAAGCTTCGCCAAGCTCTGCGCGAACTGGAGCAAGGAACATTGGTGACTGGGCCTGATGTAAAACTTGGGGCATACCTGGAACAGTGGCTAGAAGAGGTGCAAAAACCTAAGCTTCGTGTTAGTAGCTATGTGAAGTATAAGAAGCTAATCTATTCCTATATTGAGCCTACGCTTGGCAACATTCAGTTACGCAAGTTAACACCACAGCATGTACAGTCCTTATATACAAAATTGATGAAGCGTAAGCTCACAGCTAAAACAGTTTATTCTGTACATGGCCTCTTGCACAATGCTCTTGATAATGCTGTGCGTTGGAGTCTGGTTGGTAGGAATGTTACCGAAATGGTAACTCCTCCCCGTGTTGAAAAGCGTGAAGGTTATGCTTTGACTCTTGACCAGGCGCGTACTCTTCTCGCTGCTGCTCGTGGTCATCGCTTAGAAATGTTTATTGCGCTGGCCTTGACTACTGGTATGCGTCGTGGGGAGCTGCTAGCCTTGCGTTGGTCTGATGTTGACTTTGAGACTGGTGTTCTTCATGTGAGGCGAACTGTTGACTATATTGCTCGTTATGGCTATGTCGAGACTGAGCCGAAAACGAAACGTAGTCGACGTAAAATCTTGTTGCCTGGCTTTGTTGTAAAGATGTTGGAAGATTATAAGCTTACTCAATTGGAGCATCGCTTGAAAGTGGGTGATGCCTGGCAGGGGCTGAACCTGATTGTCTGTGGTCTAGATGGTGGTTACCTTAACCCTCGTTATATCCTTAAGATGTTTGACCGGCTCTTAGATGAGGCTGGCATTCCTCATATGCGTATTCATGATCTGCGGCATAGTGTTCTTACTATGCTGTCTCACATGAATGTGGATACGCTCTCTATTCAAGAACTTGCAGGGCATGAAGATATCACTACAACCCTGGGTGTGTATGGTCACTTTAACCCTGGGATGTTGCAGGTGATAGCGGATAAGATGGAGTTGCTTTTTAACGACAAGCTATAAGTTAATACTATTCACAAGGTAGCATAACCAGGATTTTATACTACTTTAATATAAAATCCTGGCATTAATTTGTACGAATTGGTAAATTGGGCCTTCTTTCTCCATGATGCTCAGAGGATGACTATTGAGTGGTTGGCATTATAATCACCACATCCAAGGCATTGAATGTTCCTGGATAGCTGTTGTTGTTTCTCAGGTCTTTTGACCAGGCAGCGATGGATTGCCCTTCCGCTAGATCAGAGAACGAGGCAGGTTGCGCTGATCTGCAATTGGTACCATGTTGACGAAAGAAATGGGTCGTCCAGTCCGTCCTGACAATGGTATGATCTCGGCTTATGCCAGGATGGATGGGCGGCGCTCCTGGCGTGTAGAGCTTTATTTGAGCAAACCCAAAGGTTTGCTCTATGGAATCAATCACTCCGTGACCTTGCCCCATTTGGTCACAGGGAGGGCTGGAATTTCTCCAGGCAGAGACGCCTAGGAACGAGGCGAGAATCAGGATGGCGACCAGCGTAAGCCAAACCTTTGGCGATTTTGCTCGCTGCATGTCTTCTTCCTCCAAGAGACAATTCTTGTGAACAGTCGGAGCCTTCCTCATGTACAAGACGTTGTCACACCAGCAGAAGTTCCCAGTCAGCTCCCTCCTGTGTGAGCGGTCGACACAGTGTTATCACGGCGAGTCGAGCTTCGCTCAGCGCGAACCCAATTTACCACGAATTATTTTGAGGAGGTTTTCGTATAAATGGATGTCAAAATGGATGTCAAAAGCTTCGATTCGTGGTTTGGTGAGGATAAGCTAATGTGTATAAAGAAAGGCTAGAAGCGGGTTAACCTAACCTACTTCTAGCCTTTCCGTTGGTGGAGATGGGGGAGAGTTGAACTCCCCGTCCAACCAGTCCTACTGGAGAATATGCTACAGGCTTAGCCGATGTTTTTGCTTTCCGTAGCGGACTCCCATCGACCGGATTCCTCTACGGTGGCCCTCTGGTCTTAAGTGGTCGTTAGAAGACGGTGGCGACCACAGCAGCCCATGTAATTTGGCGCCCTTTACTAACCCCGTGGACGAAAGTTAGGAGGACGACGACTCACTGGTTATTAAGCAGCGAGAGCGTAGGAAGGTGTTGCTGTTTTGGCAACTATTTTTTGCCGGTTGTTTAACGAGATGTGCTGACCGGCACCTCGGCCTGCAAATCTTCAATCTGACCGCCTGTCGAAACCCGACATCCCCAGATGAAGCATTCCTTACGCTTCAGCTCGAAGGAGCTTCTTCGTAGGAGGATAGTATATCATACTCACTACTAAATAACAAGTTATTTTGGCGTCTTATTCCGCTCTGGGAGGCGCCGCTTATCCCCTCGGGACCCCCGACGACCAGCTGGTTCGCCTAGTCCTCCAGGTTTTTGAGGAATTGGTCGAGCTTGACGATGAAGCGCTCGTGCGTGCCTTCGCCGATCTTCTGGCGCTCGTCGTAGGCTTCAACCTGAAAGACGAGTCTGCGCCCGTCTATCTCGTGCAAGGTGGCGACTGCACGCACGCTCTGCCCCACCGGGGTCGCGGCCAGATGCTTCACGTTGACCAGGGTGCCTACGGTGACATGCTCTTTGTCCAGTCCTGGCACGACGGCTTGCCAGGAGGCATTCTCCATTAGCGCGATCATCATTGGGGTGGCGAAGACTTCGACTCCTCCCGCTCCCACGGCGGCTGCGGTATTCTCCGGAGTGACGAGGGTGCTGATTTCAGCGGTCATACCAGGTGCAAGTGGCATATGCAAGCCATCCTTTCTGAGGTGATGCCTATACTATAACATATGCCGCATTTGCTCCTACCTGCGTAGCTCTGCCTCGTTCAAGCACGTGAGCCAGGCAAGAGGCTAGACATTGCCGAAGATGAGGGCTGCGATAAAGACCAGGACACCACCACCAACGACCTGGAGGGTCGAGAGCAGCCAGCTGGTGCCAAAGTAGCGATGGCGGATGGCGGCGATAAGCACGAGCTCAAAGGCGACGACGATGTAGGCCGTGACCAGGGCCACACTGAGGTTGCCAATCAAGAAAGGGAGCGTGTGGAGCGCGCCGCCGAAGAAGGTCATGATGCCGGTGATACTGCCGCGTACAATGGGGCTGCCACGCCCTGTTAGCTCGCCATCGTCTGAGAGCCCCTCGGAGAGGGCCATGCTGATGCCCGCGCCTGTGGCGGTCGCCATACCAATCAGGAAGGCTATAAAGGGATTATGCGTGGTGAAGGCCGCGGTAAAGATGGGGGCCAGGGTGGAGACCGAGCCATCCATCAGTCCGGCCAGGCCAGGTTGGACGACACGCAGGAGAAAGTTATGCGAGGAATTATCGTTCCTGCGTATGGCCTCGACAATGTCGAGAATCTCTTCTTTTACGGTCATCTTCGCGGGAAGTTGTGGCTCTTTCTGTTCGAGCACCGGCACTTTGGTCTCTTCTGTCATCGCTTCTTCCTTGTTGTCTATCTATGGATAACGCTCTGGCTGATACAAGCTAGAGCGCTTTTTAGTCGTGTGTCTTTCCCGTGCATTGCGGACAGGTCCCATAGAGGCGTAGCTCATGTGAGCGGAGCGTAAGCCCGGTCGCACGCGCTGCCGCCAGGAGCATCTCCTGTGGAAGTTGGATCTCAACGGGTACGTCGAAGAGCGCTCCACACATGGTGCAGATGGCGTGATCATGGCGCTCAATATGCGCGTCATAACGGCATCCCTCTTCGGTTCGCCCCAGTTCCTTAATATATCCACGTTCCGCGAGCTGGTGAAGGATGCGATAGACACTGGCTAACCCGATGCGCGGACGCAGGCTCTTCACTGCATCATAAATGTCAAGCGCGGTCGGGTGATCAGCTCCCCGCACAATATCAAGCACGGCTTGCGCGTTCGCGTTCAGTTTCTCTCGCATGATTGCTCCTTAGCTTGCCCTAATCCCATCTGTTAGGCTCACCTAAAAATGAGAATAATTCTCATTTTCACAAAGATATGATACAACCTGGAGCGTGGCTTGTCAAGATGGGTGCTATAACCAGTACAAGGCTTCACACGCCAGGCCAGGTGCCAAATGGCCCTTTTGGTTGCAATAATGGACCAGGGGGCGAGGAAAACTTATATAATGTTTGAGGAGGAGATAACCTGAAGGTAGTGTGGCAGAGGGCGCGTGTCTTACCTAGGCATATCCGGCCGGAAGGCTGTGAATGTGAAATAGAAATAGGAGTTCTTGTATGCAGATTGCCGGGCGAATGGTCTGTGTCGCGCACCGTGGGGGAGCGCGACTGGCACCTGAAAATACCTTAGGGGCATTTCGCAATGCCCTGGCTTTAGAGGTCGATGCCGTTGAATTAGATGTGCAGATGAGTCGTGATGGTCAGCTGGTTGTCTTTCATGATAATACGCTTGAGCGTTTGACTGAGGGGCATGGAAACTTGCTAGACCAGGATTTTGCTTATCTGCGTTCACTCAATGCCGCTGCCCACTTCCCAGGTGGCTGGTCGGAGCGTGAGCAGATTCCAACACTGCGCGAGGTCCTAGAATTGGTGAAGGGGCGCGCACATGTGTTACTTGAGTTGAAATCTAGTCAGCGTGATGGCGTGTATGGCCGCTACTCACGGATGGTACCTGCCGTGCTCGAAGATCTCCAGATTATGGAGATGCTTGACCAGGTCTTGCTGATCGCCTTTGACTGGGAGTTGTTGGCCGAGGCGAAACAGCGACAGCCAGAGGTCGAGATAGGCCTGATCCTTTCAAGCGAGGTATGGGATGTGCAGGCAGATGGCTGGGTAGCGGCTGCCTGTATGCGAGCGCGTGAACTGGGGAGCGCGTGGATTGATATTGATCATCACCTATTGACACCAGGGGTTGCTCAGATCATACGGCAGGAGGGCCTCCACCTGGCCGCCTGGACTGCGAATACGTCTGAAGATATCCAGCATTGTCAGGAGGTGGGTGTGGAGGCGCTTGCCACGGATCGCCCAGATCTGATGCTACGGTCTTCAATGCATGTATAGTAGGTTATCGCGCTTCTCCATTGTTGCGTGCCCTCAAAAAAGAGATGCATAGGCTAAAAGTTATTGTGAATCGTACTATAGATGTGCCTCGTTTTCCAGGTAGCGCGTTTTAACTTATTGCCTAACCTGAGTGCGAAGCGCTCGTCACGAGCACCTCGCCCCCGAATGGGTGGTTGGTCACTGCTGAAAGAAGCCATGAGGGCAAAGGTACCATAGCTTTATGATGCTTACAGGGGCGTATGCTATAATAGGTCCCGATTGGAGAGACTGACGAGCATGAGCCGCAGGTAAATACATGCAATTTTTCTGTTTGAGTAATGATGGTTATTAGTGGAGTACACGAGGCATGCAACAGACACAAGTACCTATGAATGTGCCAGCTGAAGCTGCACCTGAAGAAGCGACTCCCGCTATTGATTTAACGATAGTTGTGCCAGTAAAAGATGAACAAAAGAGCGTTAGAATCCTATTTGATAAGCTCGCGGAACAGATTGGCCAGCTAGGCAAGAGCTTCGAAGTCATTTTTATTGATGATGGTAGCGTTGATAACACCTTTGAGGAGCTGAAAAAGTTACGCCTGGAGCATCCCGGTGTCGTGCGTATCGTCCAGTTCAGGCGCAATTTTAGCAAGACGCCTGCCCTGGTGGCTGGTTTTAGCCGGAGTCGTGGCCAGGTTATCTTTACCATGGATGGCGACTTGCAGGATGATCCCGAGGAAATTCCCCGTTACCTGGCGAAGTTGGATGAGGGCTATGACCTGGTAACGGGTTGGAAGTTTCCACGCCTCGATCCAATCTCCAAGACCTTCCCCTCACGCATCTTTAACTGGTTGGTGAGCACGATGACTGGCGTCCATTTGCATGATATCAACAATGGTTTCAAAGCCTACCGTCGTGAGTTAGTTGAGGATCCGCATCTCAAGCTGTATGGCGAGTTCCATCGTTTTGTGCCTGTTATGGCCCATTGGCGTGGCTTCAAGGTTGCGGAGATCAAGGTCCGCCACCATCCACGCAAATTTGGTACATCCAAGTATGGCTTCCGACGCTTTGCTCGTGGCTTGATTGACCTCTTAAACGTGCTCTTCCTGACCTCATTTGTGCGCACCCCACTGCGCCTGTTTGGCCCACTTGGTTTCTTTACGCTTTTCCTGGGCTTCCTTATCGATATCTTTGTGGTGATCCGCAAATTTACGCTCAATCAGCCTATTCATGATCAGCCCCTGCTGTTTGTGGGTATTCTCCTGATGATCTTTGGCGTGCAGTTTATCTTGACCGGCCTACAAAGTGAAATGATTCGTTACTACGCGTTCCGGCCTGATGAAGAGTATAGCATCAAACAGGAACTGAATTAATTCGATGCACAATGTGTGAGTGTGATGGCTCGCGCCTGGGATGCTCGCCCGAGTGGGTGTAGTGTGTGCTGGCTGCGGCAGGTTGCCAGCACACACTACACCCGTAACTAGAAATCGTATGCTGGGTGACAAGGTGGTATCGTATGGTAAGTATGTCCTGGAGAAAACGTTTGTCGAAGCGTGTTTCTATCTGGCAAAATCGACTCTATCTCTATCCACGCCCTGAGCCGCTAGAACGCACGCGTCTCTTCTGGGTCGCGCTTGGCCTGGTGACGACAGCTGTGGTGGTGTTTTCTGCCTATTTTATCTTGTTGCTGACCACTGGTCATAGCGCGTTTGGGACTAACGCCGAAGACCTGGGGATCATGGACCAGGCAATCTGGAATCTGGCCTATCACGGTGAGCTTCATCAAACAATCTGCAATATTATTTCTGATACAAATTGTTACTCACCTGAAGGCATCAACCGCTTCGCGATTCATTTTGAGCCGATTTTATGGCCCATTTCGTGGCTCTACTACCTCTGGGCCGATCCACGCATGCTGCTGATTTTTCAGACCGTTGTTGTGGCTCTGGGGCCTATCCGGCCTTCTTGCTGGCCCGACTCCGTCTACGCAACGAATTGGCCGCTGTGGCGATTGCCCTGCTCTATTTGCTTTATCCCGCTCAGCAGCAAGCGACGATCTATGACTTCCACGCCGTAACCTTGACCACGAGCCTGTTGCTCTTTACGTTTTATTTTATGTATACCCGGCGTACCGCACCTATGTTTGTGTTTGCGCTGCTCTCGATGGCCTGTAAAGAGGAGATTCCACTCGTTATCGCCATGTTCTGTCTCTGGTCGATGGTGTTCCAGCGCCGCTGGCGCAGTAGCGCTATTCTGCTGGTCATTGCCCTGGCCTGGTTTGGAATCGCTTATTACTATGTCTTCCCACACTTTAGCCCAACGGGAAAACCTCTGCTCTCAGGACGCTATGATGGCGCGAGCCAGGGGACGACCAGGGATTTCTTGCATAAGTATCTGCTTGATAGCAAGCACCGCGATTATCTCAAAATTCTCCTGGAACCTGCTGTTTTCTTGCCTGTGCTGGCTCCATGGGTGCTGGTACTGGCTGCGCCAACCCTGGCCTTGAATTTGCTCTCGTCACATGAGGGACAGTACAGTGGCCTCTTCCAGTATAATGCCGAGATTGTTCCTGTGCTGATTTTTGCGACGATTGAGGCCCTGGTATTGTTGCTCTGGTTGATACAGCTTGGCTCAGATTGGTTGAACAGGCGCAAGGCCCAGGCCGAGCCTGCTGACTCTGAGTCCTTGCGTCCAGCTCAGAGGCGCAAACCACGCTTGGCTGGTCGCCTGTTACAATTGAGCGTGATGACAGCCCTCCTCTGTGTGACGCTCTTTAGCTCGCTGCGCACAGACTACTATTTCCATGGTGCTCTGCCCTTCTCGGTCGATTTTCATTGGCCCCAGATCTCCGCGCGCACACAACTACTACAGAAATTTATCGATATGGTGCCACCCGATGCATCAATCTCGGCTCAGACACGCCTGGTGCCCCACTTGAGTCAACGCCAGAAGATCTATATGTTTCCTTACGCTAACGACCAGGCGGACTATGTGCTACTGGATTTACAGGGAGATTTCTATCCCTTCTATGGATCGGATGCCTATAGCCGGTCGGTGAAGAGCGTTTTGCTGAGCGGTAAATATGGGATTGTGAAGGCTGAGGATGGGATGCTCTTGCTGAAGAAGGGGTTGCCAGCCCCTGGCCTCTCCCCACTCTCTCCTGTACAGGCTGGTCCAGGCGCCAATCTCACGCATGCGCTTCCAAATCTCCCGGCCTCACTCTGCGCTGATACACTCGTCTCCCCTCAAGAGATGCAGCAAATTCAGCATCCACTCCAGGCCACCTTCAGTGCCGGGAATGGCAGTCTACAATTGCTGGGCTATGATGCAACCTTGAATAGCAAATATGAGAATGCGAAGACACATCAGTATGATCGTACCGATGTGCATGCGACGATTTCGACCTACTGGAAAGTCGTGCAACCCATTCGCGTCTCCCAACAAATCGCTTTTATTATGGAGACAAGTGATGGGCAAGAACACCTGTCCAGTACTGATGTGCCGCTGCTAAACTGGTGTCAAAGTAACACCTGGAAGCCGGGTGATGTGATCAAGATGCAGTCGAATAATTTCTTCTTGCTGCATCCGGGAAGCCCTCTTTATCCGAAAGGACTAGCCCATCTTTCCATAGCCCTTTTACCTCTAGCACAGCCTTCTAGTACAATAATGGATGTGCAAGCACGCCTTCATGTCGACATGGAGAAGAGCCAGGATGGTGTTGAGGTCAATCAAAACGCGCGGCTCTTGCGTTTGTTCGCATTGAACCTAATCTAAAAAAAATTCACCCACCTGATGCTGAATGCGTTGGCATGCAGACCGATTAGATGAAAGAGGATGTTGCGATGGGCGTCTATATAGGTCAACTACCGCCTGCTGAGATTGCGAGGTTGAAGGCTGAGCTTGCCGAAACTTTAATCGCGAATTTCTGTTACCCACGGTTTTTTGACCACCGGAAACAGGCATTATGTACGCGGCCAGTCGACCGTGCCAAGCGCCAGGAAGTCTGGTTATACTTAAGCTCATTCGACTTTACGACCTGGGGCCGGCTCGATCTGATGTCGGTGGATCTTCAGCACCAGGTAGAGCGCCTCTTTATTCAGTTTGTGCAGCGCAACCGGAGTTTCTTCGGGGAGCAGGGCCGGCGACGCATGGCGGACATTCGCATGCTTATCAATACATGTGCATCATCTGTCGTACAGAATTTGCGCTTGCATATCTCGGGGCAGAAACAGCTCAATCCTCCCTTTGGCAGCCCTCGCCCAGTGGTCTCCTGGTCGGCACCCAGTTTAAGCGGGAAGGTCGAGCCAGGCTGGGAGCAGATCGCAGCCTCTACGATGCAGCTTCAGCAGCAGTTGCAGGAGCTACGTGGCGAACCCACCAGGAATGCTCCGCCAGCCCAAACACCAACGCGTGGCACCAGAAGCGGTGCATTGCGTGCCGAGAATGCCTCTACTGCTGCGGGGATATACGCCGAGTTCAAGAACAAAGGGCCAGCCGAACAGGAGTATGGGCAAGCGGCTTCGACGTTGGCGGAGGCCTTGCCTCCCACGCCTCATGTGCGTCCGCGCCCGGCGGCGAATGCGCCGGGGCGTCCTGCGGCTACCGTAGCTCCAGCTCAGCCCACGCAGGCTCCTCAGCAGGGAAGACGTCCCCCCGAGCCTTTGTCTCAACCCGTTGCGCACGCCGACGCTCCGGCTGCTACCAGGCCTGAAACTTCACGCCGCTCCGGGCCTCTTGCACCACCCACAATCCCGCCATCCGACACATGGCGTAATAGTAATAATAATATAAGAGGCGACGTTCCACCAGCCTCTTCTGGAACACAGGCTCGGCGCCCAAGCACCAGTTTGCCCGACCCACGCGCACGCGTCGAGGCATCACAGTCAGTGCAACCTGAGGCCGCGCAGGTCTTTGAACCCGTCGAGCCTTATCAGCCACAGGCCTCCAATGGAGCGCGCCATAATCGTGGAGGGAGCACTGCCCCTTCCTATGGGGCTATTGAGTCGATGCAGACATCCTCTATGTCTCCTGTACGCCCAGAGGATTTTACCGCTTTTCGCAATCCGTCGACTTCAGAGGAGCGCGAGAATGATTATGTCGCTCCGGTTGCCGTTAAGCCCGCACAGCCTTCTCCTACCCGCTCCACGGCTCCCGCCCCTATCGCGTCCAACCTTCCGACTGAGTCCCGCGAATCCAACGCGCTAGCCGTGGGCGATGACGATATCGCGATTTTTGAGCAGATGCGTCAGCAGCTGGTCGTGTGGTTGCGCATTGAGGTGATTACCTCTGGCCAGGAGATCGATAGTCAGGGACCCGTGCAGCTTATTGAGCTGCTCAGGCAGCAGGGACGCATCGATGAGACACGCCTGCAAGTCGTCTCGACCCTGCTCAACCTCGCGAATCAGGTGATCAAGACCGGCCAGGTCTCCCTGATGGATTATAAGCAGGCCCTGATGTTCCATCTTATGCATACACGGCGCTAAAGATTTAAGCTAATTAATGGAGCATGATGAAGCGCGC
Source organism: Ktedonobacter sp. SOSP1-52 (assembly GCF_016587395.1). Lineage (NCBI taxonomy): Bacteria > Bacillati > Chloroflexota > Ktedonobacteria > Ktedonobacterales > Ktedonobacteraceae > Ktedonobacter > Ktedonobacter sp. SOSP1-52. Next base: position 1,495,631 of record NZ_BNJH01000002.1, on the reverse strand, counting down.
CCTGGTAGCCTGTGGCTACCAGGGCGCGCTTCATCATGCTCCATTATTACCCTTTTATGCGCTATGGGTTACCGCCGCGGTAATTGAGGGCAGCAGTTCCTGTAGCTTCTCCATCCAGTCGGGGCCGAGGAGGCGACGCGGGATACGGACCACGCCCTGTTGCACCTGGGCATCATTGCGGAAGCGCTTATACAGGTTGATGCGGTTGGGAATGATATTGCGCTTGACGCTCAAGATAAAGGCGTTATCCTTGAGGGCAATCGACTCATAGCCAAGCTGAGCAGCCTGCACCTTCAGCCGTACCAGGGAGAGAAGGTTCTGGACCGGGGCAGGCAGGGGACCGAAGCGATCAGTTAGCTCTGCCTCCATGGCCTCGACCTGCTCGGGCTGGCTCAGGTTGGCCAGGCGCTGGTAGAAGTTGACCTTGAGTGTGCGGTCACCAATGAAGTCGTCGGGCAGGTAGGAGTCCAGGGGGAGATCGACGCTGGTGGCGATGCCCGCGACCTCGACTGGCTTGCCCTGTATCTCCTGAATGGCTTCTGCCAGCAGTTTGCAGTACAGGTCGAAGCCAATGGTGTTCATAAAGCCGGACTGCTCGCCGCCCAGCAGGTTACCCGCGCCACGAATCTCCAGGTCTTTCATGGCGATTCTGAAGCCTGCTCCCAGCTCGGTGGCCTCAAAGATGGCGCGCAGGCGTTTCTCCTGAATAGGCGTCAGGCGCGCGTTCTTGCCGTAGAAGAAGTAGGCGTATGCCTGGTGTGTGCCGCGCCCCACGCGCCCGCGAAGCTGGTAGAGCTGCGAGAGGCCGAAATAGGCGGCGTTGTTGACGATGATAGTGTTGGCGTTTGGAATGTCCAGGCCGTTTTCGATAATGGTCGTCGAGATGAGGACATCATACTCGCCATTAGTAAAGCTGAGCATGACCTTCTCCAGCATGTCTTCGTTCATCTGACCATGACCAACGGTGATACGCGCCTCGGGGACCAGTTTCTGGAGCTTCTGTGCGATCATCTGAATACCCTGCACGCGGTTATGCACGAAGAATATCTGCCCTCCCCGGTCTATCTCGCGTAGAATGGCCTCGCGTACCAACTCATCATCATATTCGCGGATGGTGGTGCGGATAGGGAGGCGCTCCTGCGGTGGCGTCTCGATGACGCTCATGTCGCGCAGGTTGACCAGGGACATGTGCAGGGTACGCGGAATGGGGGTCGCGGTCATGGTGAGTACGTCGACCTCGTTGCGTAGTTGTTTCAGGCGCTCTTTATGCATGACGCCGAAGCGCTGCTCTTCGTCGACGATGAGCAGGCCCAGGTGGAAGAAGACCACGTCCTTTTGGAGTAGGCGATGTGTGCCGATGATGATATCGACCTTGCCCATCGCCAGGTCTTCCAGTACCTGCTTCTGCTCCTTCTCCGAGCGGAAGCGGCTGAGTAGCTCGACGCGTACAGGATAGGCCTTGAGGCGCTCTTTAAAGGTGTTATAGTGTTGCAGGGCCAGGACGGTGGTGGGCACGAGCACGGCGACCTGGCGCTGGTCCAGGACGGATTTGAAGGCGGCACGCAGAGCGACCTCGGTCTTGCCGTAGCCAACGTCGCCGCAGACGAGGCGATCCATGGCCTTGGGACGTTCCATGTCCGCCTTGACCTCTTCGATGGCGCGGGCCTGGTCGGGCGTCTCCTCGTAGGGAAATGCATCCTCCAGTTCCTGCAACCAGGGCTGCTCGGAGTCAGGGGAAAAGGCGTGTCCAGGGGCCGCTTCGCGCGCGCTATAGAGCTTGAGCAACTCTCTGGCAACGTCCTGTACGCTCTCCTTCACGCGCGACTTGGCCCGCGTCCACTCGGTCGTACCCAGCTTACTTAGCGCGGGGACGGAATCGCCCATGCCGATAAAGCGTGTGACGCGGTCAAGCTGGTCGGTTGGTATATAGAGCTTATCGGTTCCGGCGTAGTGAATAAGCAAGTATTCGCGCTCCACACCGGCCAGGTTCATTTTTGTCAGGCCCTCGAAGCGCCCGATGCCATGTTCCTGGTGTACGACATAGTCGCCAGGGTTGACTTCCGCCAGGAATGAGGCGGGGGTGACGGGCTTGCGCCGTTGCTGGCTACGTCGCTTGGACCAGCCAAAGATCTCGGTATCGGTGTAGATATAGAGCGCGAGCGAGCGACACTGCCAGCCCTCGCTCATCTGGCCCTGGATGAGGGTGAGCGTGCCCGCTTCAGGCAACTGGTTAATATTGGTGCCAGGGCTAACGTGAATGGCCTTGTCCTGAAGAATACTCTCGTCACTGAGCACCTCGGCCATACGCCGCGCCTGCGCCGTGACGATGACGATGCGGTCCCGGTTCTCCATGGCCTTGTGGCAGTCCAGGACGAAGGCGCGCAGGCGTCCACCATAAGAGTTGGCGCTGCTGAAGGGGGGCATCAGGTGTTCTGAGCCACCATGCTGGCGCATCTCAAACTCGCCCTCGGCGGCGGAGAGGATATCTGCGAAGCGTACCTGGCGCCGCTGCTGGAGCGCAAGCTCTAGCAGCGGCCAGGCTATATGTGCCTCTTTCAGATGGGCCGGATTCTCGCGCTCACGCTCCAGGCGCTCTTTGATCTCCTGGACCTGGGCGTCGAGCTCCAGAATACGATTTTGAATGAGACCAGGGTTATCCAGAATGAGCAGGCCTGTACGTGGCAGGTAATCCAGCACAGTAGCTGGCTGATGCAGGTAGGGAAGATAGAAGGCGATGTCGTCGAAGGAGCGCCGCTGCTTGAGTACGTCGAGGTCATTGTTCCAGCGCTCCTCGGCGTCACGATGCAGGATTTTGCTGTCAAGCGTGGCAAGCTCCTGCGCGGCCTGAGGACCACGTACCGGTAGCGCCTCGCGGGCAGGCCCCACTACACAGTCCTGAATCGGGTTCAGGGAGCGCTGTGTGGCCTGGTCAAAGGTACGAATAGACTCAATCTCATCGCCGAAAAATTCGATGCGTACCGGGCGTGGCAGCGTTGGCGGAAAGAGGTCGATAATACCGCCGCGATGGCTGAATTGCCCCGGTTGCTCAACCTCGGCGACCGGCTCATACCCCAGGTCATAGAGCTGTTCAAGCATCGAGGTCAGGTCGGTCTCCTGTCCCTCACGCAACTGAAAGAGGGCGGTGGCAAGCTCCTGTGGCGGAATGACTGGCTGAGTCAGGGCCCGTGCCGAGCAGACAACAATTGGGGTACGCTCACGCTCGACCAGAGCTATAAAGGTTTGCAGGCGGTGTTGCGTGGTTTCGGCGTCGCCTATGAGGCGCTCGAAGGGCATGGCATCCCGGTCTGGCAGGCAGAAGACATCGCTAGGATTGGTAAGAAATTGTTTGAGTGTTTCCGCCAGCTGCGTAGCCTGATTCTCGTCCTGTACGACGATCAGCAAGGGCTGCTTGAGCGAGACGGAGAGGGTCGCGATAACATATGGGCGCGCAGCCTCCGTAATACCAGTGAGCAGGGGAACGCCTTCGGGCTGGCGAATCTGCTCCAGAAGACGGCGAAACTCGGGTCGCTGAGCCAGTACTGAAAGTAATCCCTGTAAAGTCACATCACCCTCCAGCTAATGCGGTGTCGTATCATGCCATGCCTTGCAAGATCCTCAAACGGATCGAGAGACATTTTGCAGGCCAGATAGCCACGCATCGCTTCCAATCTACATCCGCACGAGGAGTATATCAAAAGAAAATTTAGCATGTCAAGTTATAGATAATGGGAAATGCCCCTACAACCACGTGGGGGTAGGGGTCGTGTCGACAGCTTCTTCTCTACTAGTCGCTATCATAGCGTACAAGACACATTTTCGCAATGCCCCAATGCATAGTAATGGACCTTTTTGTTGTGTTTTGAGCTATATTGATAGAGGTCATGGCAATGTCTTTTCCACGCATACACCCTTTGAGACAGAAAGTGAAAATGCTGTCTCTCCCTCTTGACAGTGGGGTTTTTCTCGGTTACTATTTCAATAGTCATTGAAGTACTGAATCATTGGAATATTAAAGCGAAATATATCTTGTGACCGGTGTTGGCCGGAGAAACATCCACAGGCGCCACACCAGACCTGTCGGCGGCCCAGGAATAAAAATTAGGTGTGGAGATGAGTAGAGACAGAGGGGGACATATGCAAGAGGCCTATAAGGCAATCGCCGATCCGACCAGGCGGCGTATTCTTAAATACTTGCGGGGAGGAGAGCGCACCGCGGGCGAACTAGCGGAGCATACAGGGGCGAAGCCCAACGCGCTCTCGCATCATTTGATGGTGCTGAAACTGGCTGACCTGGTGCGCGTCGAGCGGCGCGGTCAGTTTCAAGTCTATTCGCTAAACACAACTGTCTTTCAAGACCTGATGGCTGAGATCATGGATTGGTTGGGGGGAATGGATGAGGAGAAAGACGAAATACTGTCAGGTGAAGAGCCCTCCGACGAATTAGAGCCGGAGGCTCGTGCTGAGCATGATTAAGTATCCATGTAATACGCGATGAAGCATAGAGGAGAGAACCATGAGCGCTTCTGATAACGAGCGCGAGAAGATCGCGCCACAACCGAAAACCTGGACGATGCCAGTGGTCCTGATGACAACCATTCTGGCTCTACAGCTCATAATCGCTATCGTGACCTATCCCTTTCTTCCCGACCAGGTCCCCTCACACTGGAATGTCGCGGGGCAGGTCAATTCTTACGCGCCAAAACTGATTGCTATTGGCCTCTTTCCGCTTATTAGCTTTATGCTACTGGTGGTCCTGCGCGGCCTCGTCAAGGTGGGTCCGCGCCTGACTAGAGATGGCGAGAGTAGCAATCGCTTTTTTATCGATATCACCCTATCTGGTGTCATGTTGTTGATGCTGGTCCTGCAACTGACGGTCGTGGCCATCTCGCTCGGGGTGAAGCTGGACCTGCCCTTTGTGATCTGCTTTGTGGTCTCGCTCTTCTTTATCGTGCTTGGTAATTATATGGGCAAGCTGCGCCGCAACTTCTGGGCTGGCATCCGCACACCATGGACGTTGACAAACGACACGACATGGGAAAGAACACATCGCCTGGGGGGCTGGCTCTTTGTCGTTGGTGGCCTCTTTGGCCTGATCGCTAGCTTTGTTCCCCAGTTGCGCTTCGTGGGGATTATTGTGCCGGCTATTGGGGTGGCGGTGATCTCTTATGTCTACTCCTATATTGTGTATCAGCGTGTGACGGCCCATGATTCGCAGCATAGCGATCCTTTCTAAAGACTTCTCGCCACGATGTGGCTCGCCTGGTAAAAGGATGTATGGTCCTGGTTGCTAGAGGCAACCAGGACCATACATCCTTTTATCCTCTATGACGTGAGTGAGGATAGGTGTGCCGTGTACAAGCACTTCCCAATCTTCAGGCCAGGCCAGCCAGGTCCAGAGCTAGCCGAATGGTTGCGTGGGGATCATAGCTGTGCGTGGCGAGATAGTCATAGGTGAGTTCATGGTCTGCTTTGAGTATGTTGCCTTGCTCTTCATTGTTGGGGAAGAGGATCCGGCGTTTGAAGGCTATATGTCCCTTGAGGCGCGAATACTGTAGGGTGAAGCTGAGCGCATCAATGAAGCAGTTGCCAGACTGAGCCGAAGGGGTGCCTATGACGCACGCGCCATGGCGTTGGAGGGTCACCGCCGTATCAAAGCCCGCGCTGTATGTTTGCGCTGAGATGAGCACGTAGACTTTTGGTGCCCATGAGGCCTCGTAGGCGCGCTTCTGAAACTCGCTGGCGAAGGTTGGGGATGCCTTAACCCTCTGGCGCAGATCCGCCAGAGCTTGCAGGCGTACGCGTGGCGTAAAGCCGCTCTCCTGACGCTGCAACCAGCTTGCTTCGTCGGTGTAGTCATAGCCACCATTGCGCAACGCTTCACTGTGTTCTTCTGGTGTGTCTTTGATATAGTTTTCGAAGTAAAGCGTTGAGTAGCGTTTGATGTGATAGCCTTCGTTCCAGGTGCTCGCGAGCATAGCATCGATGCCGTAAAGGAAATAGCTCAGAATGGTGGCAAAGAACGAGTTGCCGCCAGGGCAGAAGCGTAGATCAATGATGAGTACCGAGGTATGTGCCAGGCGCATTGCGGAGAAGAGGTCGCGAAGCAGGTCCGTTGCCGCCGGGACAAGGGCGATGCGTTCTTCCAACTTCTCAGGCAGGTTTGTGTCAAGGGGCAGGTAACGTTGCACCTCCTCAAGCAGTTGTTCCATGTGCCCGATGTCACCCAGGGCGTGGAATTGCTCAAAGCTCTCGCGATAGCGCAGGAGTGAGTCGGCTCGCATATATGCTACCTGGTGTCCGGCATCGAGGAAGGCGCGGCACATGCGTGCTGAATTGAGTGGGGGCAGGATAAAGGCGCTATCTGGTTCCAGGGGAATACCGGGGCGCTCCTCAAGAAGCGGAATCTGGATAGTTTGTTGATCGCCATTGCGCAGCGTGAGTGTCACCTCGATGGTGTTGGGGGGCTCGTCCTGGTGCAGGAGGGTGCTGAGGAGCAAAGGGTCTTTTAGGGCCAGGGACAGGTGAACGAGGTTCTGGTAGATGTTATCGTAGCCCTGGATCTTGCCCATACGTGTGAGGAGGGTTGGTAGTGGTAGGCTGTTCAGGGCGAGTAGGCGCGCTCCCAGTAATACCTCCTGCTCAGGCTGGTAGACGCGGGCGAGGTAGAGATCCTGCTCGATTATCGACCAGGTCAGCCAGGGGCGACGGCGCGTCCTGGCCTCGCGCTCCTCCTCTGGCGTAAACAGGTATGTATGTCCATCCCCCAGCGAGGCGACGAGCGGGCGTATGTGGCAGAGAAACTGGGTCTGAGTCAGTCCATCTGCTGGGATATTGTTCAGGAGCGTGTCAACACGACGGTGAAAGGCGAGGGAACCTCCGCCTGCAGTATAGGGATCAGGATGGGACTCGCTCAAGAGACGCGTAAGTTGGTAGAGATCTTCCTGAAGCGCTTGCCGGGAAATGCGCTGCATGTTACCATTCTCTCCTCTCTCCCCATGGTACCTCAAAGCGAGAAGCCACTTTACCTATACTTCTCGCTTTGAGGTACTATAGTCTACTACACCTCCTACCCGCCATTGAGGGAAGTTGGCGCCTGCGGCGAGGGTCAAGCCAAAAAAGGCGAAGTTCCAGGAGCGAATGTTAAGCTCTGGGGCTGGAGGAGTCTTCTGTCTGCTTCTCACCGATTGTGGCTTGCTGCTGGCGGGCGGCTTCGCGCTCTTGCTTGAGGCGGCGCTTCTCTTCTGCCTTGCGCTGGGCCTCGGGATCGACATTGAGGGTATTCATGGCCTGATCAAGCCCTTCGCGTAGGATGAGCGAGAAGGCTTCCAGGGCCTTATCCTCTGCCTGAAGCAGGGTAATATACTCATCCTTGGGAGGGATGCCCAGCACATAGTTGATGGTGTCTGGACGGTGGTTGGCGGGGCGCCCGATGCCGACGCGCAGGCGAGGAAACTGGTCGGTATGCAGGTGTTGGATCAGGCTCTTCATGCCATTATGCCCACCGGCGCTGCCTCTGGCGCGTACTCTGAGTTGTCCCACGGGCAGGTCGAGCTCATCATAGACCACCAGGATATCCTCGGGTTCAAGCTTAAACCAGCGCTGTAGCTCGCCTACAGCCTCGCCACTATTGTTCATAAAGGTAATGGGTTTTACCAGGACAACTTTCTCGTGCTCGAGGGTGGAGTTGGCAATCATCGCCCGCCCACGACGCTCCCAGCGCACGCCCAGCTTCTCCGCCAATGCGTCTATGACGCGGAAGCCCACATTATGCCGGGTCCGCTCGTACTGGGCGCCAGGGTTGCCCAGGCCAACAAGTAGTTTCATAAGATGTTTTTCTTACTTCTTCTCCGAAAACCCTGAGCACGAAGCGCTAGACACGCTAGTGGCGTTGGGTTTCGGAATAAGATCTTAGCGACCGTAGGCCAGGCGTGTTGCCAGGTAGGGAGGCAGGCCCGCCTTCTCGATCTTCTCCTGCGTTTTCTTGAAATCGTAGTCAACGCGGTAGAATGTGAAGCCGCGCTCAGTATCGTAGATCATAAAGGCTGCGCGTGGATCGCCATCACGAGGCTGACCGACGCCGCCGGGATTGACGATGGCGCGATAGCCAGCCGGGGCCTTCCAGTTGCCCTCGGGCGGAACAATCATGTCGTTGGTGACCTCGACCATGCTCTGGCTCAGACCCAGCAGGGCCAGCAGTTCTTCAATCTCCTGATTCAGACTATCCTCCGCGCTCAGGATATCAGCCTCAGAGGTGACGCGCTCGCCATGACTCTCCTCTTCGTCCGTCTCTTCCAACGCGTCTGCCTCTTTCTCCAACTCCTGCGTTTCTTCGTCCGCAAGAGCGTCCTCTGCCAGGTCACGCTCCTGCTCTTCGTCGCCCTCTGCATTGTCTTCCAGGGAAATGTCCTCGCCTCCTGGCTCCGGTGCTTGCTCCTCATCCGACTCTAGCAGGCCAGACTCTTGCTCCAGGTGGGGCGCGACATGGGCCACATCTTCGGAGGGTGCTGCCTGCGCGCTTTGCTGTTGGGCGGGACGCACGGCAACCATCTCGGCGGTGTCGTCATCATCCTCTTCGGTTAGCGAGTCCGCCGCCTGTACCTCTGCCTCAGCGGCAATATTGTCAACAAGCGCCTGTACCTCCTGCTCACCGGTGAGGGGAACGGTTGGCGTTGTCGCATAGGTATCAGGCTGCTGGAAGATTATCGGGACATGCGTATGCCCGACAATACAGTAGCGTGTGTCGAAGTGTTGGAAACTGCGTTCCGCCAGAACTTCTGAGGTCAGATACTCCCACAGTGGGCCATAGGGACTCCCATGAACCAGCGTGCAGGCGCCCATTTGTAGACGCTCAGGGAGTTCCGCGAGGAACTCGAAGTGCTCATCGGTCAGTTGGTCGCGCGTCCACTCCGCAGAGATGCGCGCAGCCTCGCTAAACTCTTCCAGATCGATCTTGCCCACGGCGGCCCAATCATGGTTACCGGCAATGATCACATCTGTTCGCTTGCGCAGCGTCTCGATACACTCATTCGGATTTGGTCCATAGCCAACCAGGTCGCCCAAAAACCAGATCTGATCGATGGGCTGTTCTTTGGCGAGCTCGTCAATTCTGGCGAGTACGGCCTCGAGAGCCTCTAGATTGGCGTGGATATCGGTAAAAATAGCGTAACGCATTCGACAACACTCTTTTTTTTACTATGCTCGTTATATGGCAGAAGTTGGTGGAACTATTCTATCATGTTTGCCTGGTCCTTGCCAGTCCTTGCAGAGATCTGTCCGACGCATGCTTTAGCAGCGTCGCTCTACTTCATGGGCAAGCCAAACCCCCAATTGAGCAACTTTGAGACATCCTGATCGCGAATGGCCTGATCGGGGCTATTGAGCACGACGCCTATGAGCGAGTGCCCATTGCGCTGGGCCTCGAAGACCAGGCAGTAGCCGGCCAGGTCGGTATGCCCGGTCTTGACGCCAAGCATGCCTTTGTATGTACTTAAAAGGGTGTTTGTATTGGTCCAGGTATGTGGTCCATGCTGTTTGGTTGTGGGCAGGGTATAGGTCGGCGTGTCAACGATCTGACGAAAAATAGGATTAGTGAGCGCGTAGCGTGCGAGCCTGGTCAGGTCAGCTGCCGAGGAGTAGTGGGTATCCTCGCTGGTCAGGCCGTCAACGTTGGTATAGTGTGTTTGAAAGAGATGCAGCCTGCTCGCGAAGAGATTCATGCGTACGACGAAGTTCTCAGGTGAGCCAGCCAGCGCGTCAGAGATGGCAATTGCGGCATCGCCGCCCGAGGGAAGCATCAGGCCATAGAGCAGCTCGCGCAGGGTAAATTGCTCGCCGGGGACCAGTCCCGCGTTACTGCTGCCTAACTCAATGACGTGTAAATAGGCATCGCGTTTGACGGTAATCTCCTGGTCCAGGTTGCCGGTCTGAATCGCGATAAGGGCCGTCATGATCTTGGTGGTACTGGCCATGGGGGCGGCCTGCTCACCATGGATGTCGTAGAGCACATGCCCATTTTGCATATCAACAAGATAGGCGACTTTGGCCTGGAGAACGGGTAGCGGACCCTGGACCGTGAGTTCAGGTTTTGGCGTAGGGATAGGCGTTGGTGTCTCGGGTACAGGCGTCGGCGTCACCTCGACGGTGCTCATGCCAGGCAGAGTGACGCCCGCGATACTTGTGGCGTAGAGCGTCAAAGATGTCAGGAGCAGGCAACAGGCAATAATAATCAGGATGACGCCCATGATGAAACGGCGATTCATGGCCTCAATCTCTTTCACAGAAATAGTAATAGCTTTTATATTGGTATTTATTAATATTTGGAGCGTGTATGACGCTACTAAAGTACGCGTCTACATATAACGTTATATGTAGACGCGTACTTTAGTAGCGTCGGACCATATTTTAGAGATTCTTGGGCCACTGCTTATGATGATCGGTGACGCGCTCAAAGGCGTCGGCGATGCGCAGAATGGCTGCTTCCTGGAAGGTATTGCCCAGCAGTTGGACGCCGACGGGCAGGTTCTCGCTGAAACCGCCAGGAATGGAGATGCCACAAATGCCAGCCAGGTTCGCGGGAATGGTAAACATGTCCTGTAGATACATCTGGTAGGGATCTGAGATCTCGCCCAGCTTAAAGGCCACTGTTGGGCTGGCCGGGCTGACCAGGGCATCGACCTGGGCGAAGGCTTCATCGAAGTCGCGCTTGATCAGGGCGCGAATCTTTTCGGCCTGTTTATAGTAGGCATCGTAGTAGCCCGCGGAGAGCGCGTAGGTGCCCAGCATGATGCGGCGCTTGACCTCGGCGCCAAAGCCATTCTGGCGTGTCTTCTCCATCGCTTCCCACATGTCATCGGTGTCGCGGTAGGAGTAGCCGTACTTGACGCCATCATAGCGGGCCAGGTTGGCGCTGGCCTCGGCGGGCGCGACAATGTAGTACGCGGCCAGGCCATACTTCGTGTGAGGCAGTGAGACATCAACGATCTCGGCGCCCAGGTCGCGCAAGGCCTCAATGGCCGAGTGGACCACCTTTTCGACGCCCGAATCCATGCCCTCAACCCAGTATTCCTTTGGCACACCGATGCGCATACCTTTGATACTTCCTGTCAGGGCCTGGCTATAATTGGCAACCTCCTGGGTTGAACTGGTGGAGTCGCGCTGGTCATGGCCCGCGACCGCCTGCAAGAGTGTCGCGGCATCCTGTGCGTCACGCGCGAAGGGGCCAATCTGGTCAAGGGAGGAGGCGAAGGCCACGAGGCCATAACGTGAGACGCGCCCATAGGTTGGCTTCAGGCCCAGGATGTTGCAGAGCGCGCCTGGCTGGCGAATGGAGCCGCCGGTATCGCTGCCATAGGAACCCATGGCCATACCCGCGGCAACGACTGCCGCCGAGCCACCGCTACTGCCACCGGGGGCGCGATCCAGGTCCCAGGGATTATGCGTGGGGAAGAAGGCCGAGTGCTCGGTTGAAGAACCCATGGCGAACTCGTCCATATTGGTCTTGCCCAGCATCACCGCGCCAGCCGCGTTCAGCTTCTCCATAACCGTGGCGTCAAATGGCGGCTTGAAGTTCTCCAGCATGCGGGAGCCGCAGGTGGTGGTGATACCCTTGGTGCAGATAACATCTTTAATGGCCAGGGGAATGCCAGTGAGTGGCGATAGGTTCTCGCCGCTGGCGAGGCGCTTATCGGCCTCTTCGGCCTGCTTGAGTGCCAGGTCATCCGTTACCAGGGTGAAGGCTTTGACTCTGTCGTCTACGGCGCGAATGCGCTCCAGGTGGGCTTTAGTCAGCTCCACGGATGAGAGCTTGCGCTGCCGAAGCAACTCGGCTGCCTCGTGTATGGTGAGTGTATGTAGATCTGTCATCTCGAACTATTCTCCCTCCAGCACCGCGTTGACTTTCAGGCTGTTTTCTTCCTGATCGGGGGCGTTGGCCAGAAGCTCCTCGGGTGAGTATGAAGGCTGGGGAGCATCCAGGCGCATAACATTGGTGAGGCGTGAGGCGTGCGCCGTTGGCGAGACGCCACTCACGTCGGCTTCCTGGAGAATCTGAATATGCTCAAGAATGGCGGAAAGCTGGCTTCCAAACAGTGTAACCTCTTCCTCGCTGAGCGCTAGCCGGGCGAGGTTGGCCACGTTCATTACTGTCTCGCGATCAATCATAAAACAAATCCTCTTCGTGCTACTTTTCTAGTTGGTTTTATTTGGTGCCCCCGCCAGGTGACACGGAGATCTTTAGGGTCCATGCTTGCATGGACTTATGCGCTGAGGGCAAGCATGTCTCCCGGCGGAGCGAGTCTATGCAAGCATGGACCCTACAACTTGTTGGATGTACTATTGTATACTTACCAGCGAATAGTGAAGTTGCTCATGGCTTCACCTGGCGTGCGCCACTCAGCCTCGACATGGCGCACATCGGCTGTGGAAGGCCCCCGGCGCAGGTGCTCAAGTAATTGTTCCAGCGCTAGGCGCGGTCCCTGAGCGACGACTTCGACATCGCCGTTGCTTTTATTGCGTGTATAGCCACGCAGATGCAGGGCGCGGGCTTGCTGCACGACAAATTGACGAAAACCAACTCCCTGTACCCACCCTTGTACGATGGCATAGAGTTCTTCTACCTGCGTGGGACTGTGCTTGTTTTCGCTCTGGCTCATGGCTTCATTCTAGCATACTCTTATCTATGCGCATAGTCCCGCTTTTGCCCGGGCCTCATTTCTCAGCAGCGCGGGTGATAAACCCAACAAAAGGTCCTACTCCTTAACACGATTCTAAGCGTTTTTGTAACAATTGCATTTTATTGACGTAGTTATAAGTGCAAGAATTTGTCCCTGGGTAGTGGTGTGCAGTTGCACACCAGGGCGAGCGCCGCAGGCGCGAGGGGGCACACATATGTAAGTGCGTGTGAGGAAAAGCAGGCAAAGGCCGTATATTGTAGTACGAAGTAGTACAAAATTGTACAAAAGATAGTCATGGCAATTGTACGTTATTCTGGGATCAAAAGAGGTCAGTTGGTAAGAAGTGCAAGGAGCATTGGCGCGTTTAATTTTATTTCAAATCTTTCAAAATGCTTAGAAACATGTTTTTGTGTTCAGGCATTGGTATAAGAAGAGGACATTGCGGTAAGAATCATGGTAAAATCTGTTCTATATACTGACCTCTCTTAGTCCCTCACTGAGGTAAAAAATATGCAGTCTGTACAGGATCTGGCAACGGCGGTCCAGCGCGTGGTTGCTAACGTTGAGCGTGTCATTGTTGGTAAAGCTGAGTCTGTAGGGTTTAGCCTGATCGCGGTCATCTGCCAGGGGCATGTTTTGATTGAAGACGTGCCGGGCGTGGGAAAAACGGTGCTGACGAAGGCTATTGCGCGTTCTATTGGATGTTCATTTAAGCGTATTCAGTTTACGCCTGATCTGCTCCCCAGTGATGTGACGGGTGTCTCGATCTACAATCAGAAAACGGGGAACTTTGAGTTTCGCCCGGGACCAATTATGGCTCAGATCGTGCTCGCAGATGAGGTTAACCGTGCGACTCCTAAGACCCAGTCCGCTCTGCTGGAGGCGATGGAGGAGACCCAGGTTACGATGGATGGCGTCTCGTACCAACTCCCCAGACCCTTTATGGTGATGGCGACGCAGAACCCTATTGAGTATGAAGGTACCTTTCCTTTGCCAGAGGCCCAGCTGGATCGCTTTATGATGAATATCAAACTGGGCTATCCACAGCCTGCCGATGAAGTCAATATCCTTGATACTCACCAGCACCATCATCCCCTGGATGACCTGACACAGATCATGACTGCCGAGGAGTTGGTGACTATTCAGCAACAGGTAAGAACTATACATGTTGATCAGTCTATTCGTGAATATATTGTGAGCCTGGCGGGCGCGACGCGTAGCCATCCCAATATCTACCTGGGCGTCAGTCCCCGTGGTTCGCTGGCCCTCTTCCGTGCCTCGCAGGCCCTCGCAGCCATGCGCGGTCGTGGCTACGTTATTCCAGATGATATCAAGTTGCTTGCCAAACCCACACTGGCGCATCGCATTATCGTGACTCCGGCGGCTCGTGTGCGTTCAGTTACCTCTTCTGTTGTACTCGATGAGATCTTGCAGAGTGTACCGGTTCCCAATGCCTGGGTCGGTGGTGGAAGGGGGCGCTAGTGTATGCTACGTCCCTGGCAAGCTCTCCTCCTCATTGTGTTGTTAGCCTTCTTCGCTGTTAGCAGCGGTTGGCATGATCTCTATGTGTTAACCTATGTCTTACTGGTGCTTTTTGTGCTCTCGTGGTTGTGGGCGCGCTATAGTGTGCGTAAGCTCATCTTCCGCCGTTCAAGTACCAGTGGACGCGTACAGGTAGGTGAAGCCTTTGAGGAGCGCCTGATGCTTGATAATTTGAGCGTCTTGCCTAAACTCTGGGTGCAAATTGTTGATGGCTCCGATCTACCCGGACATCGCGCAGGCTATGTCGCCAGCATGGGGGGACGCAAGCGCGCGATGTGGCGTGTGCGTACATCATGTTGGCAACGAGGGCGTTTCCAGTTGGGACCGGTGAATGCGATTAGTGGCGATCCCTTTGGCCTTTTTCGCAGGCATGTCTCCCTGGCGCCCTCGCATGAACTCCTGGTGCTGCCGCGTGTCCTGCCTATTACGAGCTTCGCGCTCTTCTCGGGTGGTCTTCCGGGTCGTGGGAAGAGTTCCCGGCGTGCCCTGCAAACGACAACCAACGCGACGACGATTCGCGAGTATGTCGCGGGCGATGCTCTGAGCCGTATCCACTGGCGCTCAAGCGCGCACTACAATAAGTTGATGGTTAAGGAGTTTGATCTAGATCCCGCGGTAGATGTCTGGATCTTCCTGGATCTGAATGAAGCTGTACAGACCGGCGAGGACGAGATCTCAACCGAAGAATACGCGGTTACCATTGCCGCGACCATCTCAGTGTATCTCCTACGCCAGGATCTCTCGCTTGGCCTGATCGTCAATGGCGAAAAGCGTGAGACGCTGTCTATGGACCGTGGAGACCGACAGATAGAGCGCGTGCTGGAACTCCTCGCGGTCGTGCGCTCAGGCTCTGGTCCAGACTTAAAAGAGGCCCTGGCGCTCGATGCATTTCACCTGGGGCGCAACACCGCCGCCATTATCATTACGCCCTCGAACGCGCGCGACTGGCATACGGGTGCTCAGCAGTTACAACGGCGTGGCGTGCAGGTCGCCGTGATTGGCCTGGACGCGGCCTCCTTCGAGGAGGGACCTGCTGACGAAGATAGTTTAGCCTTGTTGGAAGGCGCTGGCATTCCTGTTTTACGTGTACATAGGCAAGACTCCCTGGAGCCTATTCTGGAAAGTGGCCCGGAAGCCCGCTACGCACAACGGAGGTAGTGACCATGCAAGATGCTGCGGTTAACCAAATGCTTAGAGTGCTCTCCCGCTCACCCAATGATGGACGTGGCAGAAGAAAGAAAGGGAAACCGCGCGAGTCCGGCAGTTTCCACTTGAGCATGGAGGAGGGGTGGCTCTCGCTCTTCCTGCTGGCGGCTGTCGTCTATAGCACTATCTGGTGCGTGCAGGCCGTGGGCTGGGTTGATAACCTGAATGTGCTTACCCTGACAACCTTGCTTGGCCTGGTCGCGGGCGTGCTGGCCTCCAAGCAATATCGTTTCCCTAGTATCGTAGTACACGTTGTCGCAATGCTTTTCGGTCTCTTTGTGGCCTTCTGGCAGACCGCAGGTGCCTTCCACAATGGGAGCTTCGCTGCCTTTGCTGGTAGCCTGGGTGATTGGTTTAATACGGTGCTGCATGGTGGCTTTGGCAATGATGATAGCATCTTCCTCTTCTTTATTGTGACGCTGGGCTTTGTCCTGGCGTACACTAGCGCGTGGTTGGTCTACCGGACCCGCAGTCCCTGGCTGATGATTATCGCTAACGCTGTCGTCCTCCTGATCAACCTGAGTAATACGACGAATGGCTATATTATCTTCCTGGTCATCTTTCTGCTGGCGGCCTTGCTCCTGGTGTTGCGCTTTAACCTGTACGAGTCCATTAAACGCTGGAATCGCCAGGGGTTGCGCTACTCCGAAGACCTTGGCTGGGACATTATGCAGGCTGGCGCCCTGATCTCTATTGGTATCCTGATCTTCTCCTGGATATTGCCCTATGGCTATACCGATCCGAACGTCTCACAGATCTGGACGGTTGATTCCAACCCCTGGGTGCAGTTGCAAAATACCTGGGACCGTATTATGTCCGTCAATGGAGGCGTGAATGCCGCCAATCGCGGAAGTTTTCGTGATACCCTTACCCTGGGTGGCAATCCTAATCTCAACAACGAGATTGTGTTTACCGTCCAAAGCGATGATGGATCGCAGTACCTGCAATCAACGGTCTTTGATACCTATACTGATCGTGGATGGACGATCAGCCCCACCTCCAATCATAGCTTAAAGGCCAAAGAGACCAATCCTCTGCCAGTGCTGAAGATCAAGCCTGTGACGCAGAGCATCACAGTTGTCAATCAGCCCGCGCTCCAGTATCCCTACCTCTTTGGCGCGCCCCAGATTGTTTCGACGAACTTGCCCGCGAGTATTATGCAGAGCCGTACAACCGGCGAGACGACGGCCTGGCTCAACCAGAATGGCTTTATAACCGGGGGAAATACCTATACCGTCACTTCCAATGTCTCTTCGGCTGACGAGGCCTCGCTACGGACAATCCCATTACCAAAGGACGCGACGAGCACCTATAGTCCTTCTGGGCAGGCCTCAGCCGATGCCTATGATCCCGATATAGTGAGGGTGTACACCCAGTTGCCCCAGGACATCGACCCCCAGATTGGCATCCTGGCACAGAATATCACCAGGGATAAAAAGACGATGTATGACAAGGTGTTGGCGCTTGAGACATACCTGCGCGCCCACTATGCCTATGACCTTAACATCAACAAGCCACCGCGCGAGGAGGGCGTCTCATGGTTCCTGTTCCGTAGCAATAACCGGGGCTTCTGTAACTACTTCTCCTCGGCTATGGCAGTTATGGCGCGTTCCCTAGGGATTCCGGCGCGTGTTGTGGTGGGATATACCAATGGCAACTATGACACGAAGACACACCAGCGCGTGATCCGTGGCGTCGATGCCCATGCCTGGACGCAGGTGTACTTCGCCGGTTATGGCTGGATCAATTTTGAACCCTCGCAGTCGTTCGCGACCTTTAGCCGCCCTCTGCCGGATACAAGCGGGAATGGATCAGGATCAACTGGTAACTTGCCGGGTGGCCCCAATGGGCCAAACAATCCGCAGAACCAGGATCCACGCCACAAAATTGGCGCAAACGATTCCCTTGATGGTTCTGGGACGAATGCATCTGCCATCGGTCCAGATGTAGGGCGCTCGGTGAGCGTGGCCGCGGGAAGCTTGATCCTGCTACTGCTCTTTGGCTGTATCCTCTTTAGCGTCTGGTGGCGTAAGCTCTTCCGCAATTTGAGCGTGACCAGTCAGGTCTATGGACGTGTCTGTATGCTTGCCGACTGGGCTGGTATCCGCCTGCAACCCTCAAACACGCCAACGGAGTACATGGATAAGCTGGCGCAGGCGTCTCCCGACGAGGCCGAGATGTTGCATCGCCTGGGCGATATCTATACCCGCGAGCGCTGGGCGCCGCCCGAAAGTCCCGACCATCCAAAGCACAATGGCGACCTCAATGAGATCGGGAGGCTCTGGCAGAAGCTCCAGCCCAGGCTCTTCCTCTACCTGGCCCGCCATCCCTACTTCCTGCGTTGGGGACCACGCCGCCTGCTCGTACTCTGGCGCGAGGCCCGGGAGCGTCGCAAGCAACACAAGATGCTGTACGACAACCTATGAGACATAGGTCAAGTTAACTTGACCTGGTAGAGCTGTTTGCATACACTATGAGGTGCAGTCTGTTGTATAGAAGAGGTTTCATATACCCCGCAGACTGCATCTTCTCATGGGTTTTGATGCAGGAGGGTTCGAATGACCTTGGAGACAATGGAAAATAGTGAGCAGATGCTTATTCCTATCGCGGGAAATGAGCAGCAGACGTTAGAGATTGCTGGCGCGGCCCCGGTGCGTTTCCAGACACTAGATGTGGCGCGTCACGTCGCGATAGCGCCCAACGGCAAACGCTATGTTGTGGCCACGTTTAATGATCAGCGCCTGAAACGAGATTATGTCACGGCCATCTATCCCCAGCAGGGGGGCTATCTGACCCTCATCCGCCTCGTGACTGCTGAGTCCAGCAGCGAGACGATTGAGGAGGCCATTCAGAAGCACACCCGCTTTATTCAGACGATCCAGCAGGGAAAATTGCAAGAACTGCTTGCCTCCCTGGCTAAATAAATAGGGAAAAAAGCTATGGACGTGTGTGGCACGAGCAGAATGCCCGCGCCACACACGTCCATATTTTTTCGCCTTTTTGCCCTTGACAAAGCTCAGGAACGTCTCGTATACTTACCAACGGTGGGGAGCGCGATAGACGCGCACTTACCTTCTATCTCTATCGCTTCAGTAAAAAACACTCTTGGAAAGGAGTAGGCAATGATGACAGAGCATATGCTTCTGCGTTTCACAGGCCATGCTGCGCTTGTGCGCCCTCGTGGCTTTGTGCGCTCTGATTGCTATGCGTTGCCTGCTGCTTGCTTCGCCTTCTGCGCTCCGGGTGTTGGAATCGGCGCTTTCCAGGCAGACATTTTCCTGGAGGCCCAGGGGAGCAGTATGCCCATTTCGGGTGGAGGACCACCTGTCGAGAGAGACAGGTGAGTACGTAAAAAAATCCTCAACCGTGGGCAACTGGCTAAGACGCAAATCCAGTTCCCACGGTTTTTTGTTGTATTTTTCTTTCTTATTTGCCGGTGAAGGAGGCCTTATGCGCAAGTGATGCGTGGATGTTGTCTCGTGGTGGATGTCTCTCTTGTAGGTTTTATACATGTTATTGCCTGAATATGTTATCTGGAAGGAGTACTTACTTGACCGTTACTATGAAAAATTCTCTGTTCGACGACATTGAACTGGATTTTACTCAGGATGCAGTCGTGATCGACGGAGTTTCAAAGATATTCACAAAGCCGCGCCCATTCTTAGGCAAATTTTTGAAGAAGAGCGAAGAGAAGCCAGAGAAAAGCACCGAGGTGCGAGCTGTAGATAATGTCAGCCTGGTTGTAAAGCGGCGTGAGATCGTCGGCATTCTGGGAGCCAATGGCTCGGGTAAGTCGACACTCATCCGTATGATCTCGACCCTCCTGCTGCCGGACGAGGGACAGATCCGTGTCTTTGGCTACGACGTCATTAAGGACGAGCGCATGATTCAGCGTCTGATCAACCGGGTGAGCGTGGAGGCGTCGTTCTTCAAGAAGCTCTCGCCAATGGAGAATCTCCTGTACGCGGCGCGCCTCTACAACATGCCTGGCGACGAGGCCCGGAGCAAAATCAAGAGCATCCTGACGCGCCTGGGTATCAAGCCGGATCGTATTGATGCGCCCCTGGAGAATATGTCACGTGGCATGCAGCAGAAGGTCGCCATCGCACGCGCCTTCCTGACCTCGCCCATCGTCCTGCTGCTGGACGAGCCTACAACGGGCCTGGACCCGCGCTCAAAGATCGACGTGCAGAACTTTGTCAACGAGTTGCGCGACAAGCATGACGCGACAATCCTGATCACGACGCACGATATGGACGAGGCCGAGGCCCTCTGTGACCGCGTGGCGATCATCGACCAGGGGCGCATGATGGCCCTGGGCAAGACCGAGGACCTCAAGCGCGAAGTTGGACGCCTGATGGGTCGCGAGGAGCCCGCCACGATGAACGAAGTCTTCATACACTACACGGCGACGCGCCCAATCACAGCAGAAGATATCAAGCGCTATGGCAGCTGGGAGAAGGCCTTCGAGGCCCTCGAAGCCGAAAGAGAAGAAGAGGAATAAATAGTAAAAGGGGAGGTGCAGGAGGGTCTCCCTCCTGCTGGGGAGCGGGGACACCCCGCAAATCCCCCTTATCTTTGGGATGTAGCAATAAAAGGTAAAAGGAAAAATATACATGGCTTCTTTGATACATCAGGGGCGTGCCGCCTATGCCTTCTTTGAGCGCAACTGGAACCTGACCAAGCGCTATTGGGCCTGGGAGATCGTCTGGCTCTGTTACAACGTGGTCAATGCCCTGAGCATTACGTTCATTGCCCGCGCTACGCCAGACCTGAAACCCGCCCAGGTCAACTATATGATCCTGTACCTGCTGATCGGTACCTCGGTGTGGACCTATTTGAGCGTGACCTTTGATGGCGTAACAGACGTCATCAACATCGAGCGCTGGGAAGGCACTATCGAGCATACCTTTATGGCACCTATCTCGCGTTTCACGCATATGATTGGGAGCTGTTGGTACGCCATCGTGCACGGCCTGCTCTTCACAGGCCTGCAATTGTTTGTGGTGGTCCTGTTCTTCCACCTGGATCTCAGCCAGGCAAACTACCTGACGGCGATCTTCATGCTCCTGCTGGGTAGCGTCTCGTTCATCGGCTTTGGTATCGCGACCTCAGTCCTGCCGCTCCTGTACACCGAGAAAGGCATGCAGATGTCCTTCATCGTGCGTGCCATCATCCTGCTGGTGTCGGGCGTCTACTACCCGGTCAGCGTTCTACCAGCCTGGATGCAGCCCTTCTCCTGGCTCTCGCCCGCGACCTACGTGCTCAATGGCTTGCGCGCAGCCCTGCTGAGCAACAAGCCTATCTGGTCGCCTGAGATCTGGAGCTATACCTGGCCCTTGATCATCATGAGCGTGGTCAGCATCCCTCTGGGGATGACCATTTTCCGCATGGCCGAGCGCTACGCCAAGCGCACCGGTCGCCTGAAACGTAACGGCTAAACACGAGATGCAGAGTCCATGCTTGCATGGACTCTGCATGGACGAAGGAGAGACACGATGTCTGACGCGAGCTTACCAGAGGGGCTTCACATGCGCCCCGCAACCCTCGCCGACATAGAGCAGGTGGTGCGCCTGGCGAACAGTAACGAGATTGAGTACCTGGGTGAGCCTGATACCTCAGTAGATTTTCTGCGCCATGTCTGGAGCCTCTCGTCGCATAAGCCTGAGGAGAGCGCTCGGGTGATTGTCACGGAGAATGATGAGATCATTGCCAGTGTGGACACACGCCACAAACGGCATATGAAGATTGATTTGGAACTGGATGTATATCCCGCCTATCGTGGTCAGGTGGAACTGCCACTGATGCGCTGGGTGGAGGAGCGCGCGCAGGAGCATATCGCGCTGGCTCCTGAGGATGCGCAGGTCCTGCTCGGCACCTGGGCGCATCAACAGGATACGCAGCGCCAGCAGCTCTGGAAGGATCTGGGCTTTGAACTGGTGCGCTATTTCTGGAACATGAAGCGTGAACTCACGCAAGCTCCAGAGCAGCCAGTGTGGGCGCCGGGCATTCGCCTGTACACCTTCAAAGAGCTACAGGATGCAGCGCCACAGGGAGAAGAGCGCCTGGCCCGCGCGCTCTTCGCGGCCCATGAAGAGGCTTTTAGCGACCACTGGGGGTACATTCCCAACATCTACGAGGAGTGGCACGAGTACCACCTGGGGAAAGAGGCTGATCTCTCGCTCTTCTTCCTGGCTATGGACGGCGAGGAGATCGTTGCTTACGCCCGCTGTGCCGATGAAAAGGCGCAGGGAGGCTGGGTGCATACCCTGGGTGTACGGCGCGCCTGGCGGCGTAAAGGGCTTGGCCTGGCGCTCTTGTATCACGCCTTTGGTGAGTTCTACCGGCGTGGTACGCGGACGATCCGCCTTGGCGTGGACGCGCAGAGCCTTACTGGCGCGACCCAGCTCTATGAGCGCGCAGGTATGCATGTTGAGCGTCGCTTCGCAAACTTCGAGAAGCTGCTGCGTCCCGGTCGCGACATGCGTACCCTCTCGCTCAACCAGGCATAGTTTCAGTGATGAGGAAAAGAGGAAATCATGGACGTATCTACATTACCAGCAGGCATAAGCGTGCGGCCCGCAAGCCTGGATGATATCCAGGCTCTTGTGGCCCTTTTTGCGGCGCGTGATAGAGAACTTGGTATCGAGCCTGAGCCGGCGGAGAATCTTAAGCGCGACTTTACTAAACCCCATGTAGATCTACAAAAGGACTCACGTGTGGCGCTCACCTCAACTGGTGAACTGGTGAGCTATGCTTGGGTGGAAGATCAGCAGCATGTGCATATCTTTATGAACCTGGAGACGCGTGCCGACTATCGTGAGAGCGGACTCGCGGATGCCATGCTGGAGTGGGCCGAGACACGAGCCAGGGAGCATATTACCCAGGCTCCTGAGGGCCTGCGCGTCACGCTACGCAACGGCTGTGATGTGCGCTATGTATCACGCCAGCACCTGCTGGAACGGCATGGCTTCCAGGTCGTACGGCACTTTTATGACATGAAGATTGAGCTTGCCGAACCACTTCGGCAGCCTGTATGGCCTGATGGTATTCGTGTTCAGAATACGCAGCCAGGTATGGAGCGCGCTGTCTTTGAGGCTAATAATGAGGCCTTCCGTGATCATTGGGGCTTTGTCGAGAACAGCTTCGAAAATTGGTCGCATTATGCTCTTGATCCACACACCTTTGATCCCACGCTCTGGTTTCTGGCGATGGATGGCGAGGAAATCGCGGGCTTCGCGATTTGTGGTAAAGAGGGCGATGATAAGGGCTGGGTATATGATCTGGCGGTGCGGCGTCCCTGGCGGCGCAAGGGCATCGCCCAGGCGCTCTTACACGAGGCCTTCAATGCCTTCTATCAGCGGGGCATTCACAATGTCCTCCTCGGCGTGGACGCCAGCAGCCTGACTGGAGCGCTACGCGTCTATGAGCGCGCCGGTATGCATGCTGTACGTGAGTTCCTGGCTTATCGGAAGGAACTACGCCCCGGCAAGGAGTCCGGCACAGAAGAACTTGCTTGATGACGTAGGGTAGGTGGTGTGGTGCAGGCGTGAGTGCACATAACATTAGAAAGGAACTATATAGATAAATGAATATACAGCAATTGCCGCACGAATACCGTGCGCGCCTCCTGAGGGTGGAGGACGCGGCCGAGGTGACGAGGCTCTGTAATTTAGAGGAGCTTGCCACCGAAGGGAAGGCAGAGCTCACTGAGGACGACGCCATCCGCTTTATGACCATGCCAGGACTGGACCTGGAGCAGAATAGCCTGGCGCTGTTAGATGACCAGGGGCGCATGATCGGCGCTATCATACTGTACCACACGCTGCATATGCAGTTTGAGCCAAATCTCTTTGTCGATCCGGCACTATATGCGTCAGGTCTCGCTGACTACATGCTGGCCTGGGCCGAAGAGCGCAGTCGCGCCTTGATGAGGCATGCCGAACCAGGTCTGCGCGTGACGATGGGTGTAGGCACCAGCGTGAAGCGAACAGCCATCTGCCAGGTGTTTGAGCGCCATGGCTTCCAGGTCATTCGTAATATGTTGCGCATGGGGATCACGCTGGATGCGCAACCCGGTGTGGCAATCTGGCCCGAGGATGTGCGCCTGGAGACGTTTAAACCGGGGATGGAGCGAACTATCTTTAATGCCGAAATGGAGTTTTTCCAGGATCACTGGGGCTTTATGCCGCGCGACTACGAGGAGTGGCGGCACTTCAATATCGCGTTTGACGAACTTGATCCATCACTCTATTTCCTGGTGAAGGCAGGTGGGGATATTGTCGCTATGGCTCTCTGTCGCTACGAGCACGGTGAGGGCTGGGTGAATACTCTGGGGGTGCGGCGCTCCTGGCGGCGCAAGGGATTGGCCCTGGCGCTCTTGCAGCAGGCCTTTGGTGAGTTTTACCGCCGAGGTATCCAACATGCCAGCCTCTACGTCGATGGGCAGAGCCTGACGGGGGCCACAAAATTATATGCACGCGCGGGCATGCATGTCACACGGCAATCCGCGCAGTACGAGAAGGAACTACGGGCAGGGAAGGAGCTAAGAACACAGACACTGGCGGTCTAAATAGTGAATTCACGTGTTTCGTAGGGCCCATGCTGGCATGGGCTTGCGAGCGCGGTGACGTTTCGGGCGCGAGAGTCCATGCCAGCATGGACCCCACATATTTGTGGCGCGTTTATCAGACCGCTCCCTGCCTGACTCTTTCTCCATTGCAGCTCTCGAAAATGATATATGGTAGCGCATAGGTTTGGGGGAAGCCAAACGCATCCTCGCTGACGGATGGAGAAAACAATGATTGTACGTCTACATAAACTGGCGGCAAGATGTCCCAGGATGACAGATATACAGGCGGTAGCCGAGTTGTGGAGCATAAGTAAACGTAAGGATATGAACTTAGTAGTGATGACTGAGGAAGACGTACAACGTAGATGGCAGAGAGATGGTTTTTACCTGGTGCAGGATGCCTGGGTGATAGTTACTACTCAGGGGTGTGTGGTCGCATATGCCGATGTGCAACGTGAGGAGGAGCAGGCGGGACTCATGTTCGCCCTGGTGGTGCATCCCGCGTACCGGGGGCGCGGTATTGGAACCTTGCTGCTGCGTATGGTTGAGCAGCGCGCGCGTGAATTGATGTATGGCTTCTCGACCGGAGAGCAGGTGGCGTTGTGTGCCACAGTACATAGCCAGAACAGGCTAGCGAAACAGCTTCTAGAACGTGAGGGCTATACAGCGTTTGAGCACTTCTGGCGCGTCTCGCTGGAGCGAGATGATGTCCTGCTCCAGTCCTTGCAAGAGCCAGAGCAGGAGGAGCCGCTGACGATGGATCTCTACGTCGATGCCTCGCAAGCCCTGGCGAGCCGCGTCATTGCCGGGCGCGCAGATTCCCATGTCGCGCAGCAGTACGAGGTTTACCAGCGCATACTCCGGCCCGTGCTGTCCAGGGCGCTCCCCCATGAGGAGGTTGTCTGCTAACAACTCGTGAGTACTGCGTGTTGCGCTTCTGGGTGGGTGGAGGAGTGTAGTACCTTGTTCCTGGTACAGACTGGTCAGGAAAAGCGTCCCCGTTCGATAACAGGGGACGCTTTTAGATACTTTTGGTATAATAGGCAGCGTCCCCCTGGCGTGAGACCCATGCATGCATCCTTATTTTGCATGCACTAATAAGGCTCTCGCTCACGTCCTAAAGAGTAGTAGCACAAGAATGTGAAGGCTGTTTCTTCCTGGAGAGGTTTTGATACTATGCAGGTTTCCGCGACGCTGGCCCTGATGGCCGCAAGCAATACTGGTGGCGAGCGCGTCTGGCTTACGGTGATGCTTATCGTAGGTGTGCTCTTTATTGTACTGGGCTGCGCGATTGCCCTCTTCACTCTCTACACCTATCGCAAAGCCCGCTAAGCATCGCCACAAAACATAGGCGCCCGATTTATCGCGCGCCTATGAATGAAATGCCCATCGTTTGGCGAGGGCTAAAACAGAAGGACATTATCCCAGTGGCTCAATCATCTCGAAGCGGTTGCCGAAGGGGTCGCGGGCCTCAAAGCGTGCGAAGCCAGGGATGGGCACGGATTCCAGCACTTTAATTCCATACTCTTGCAGGTGAGCTTGCCAGGCCGTGACATCCTTGACCTGGTAGGCCAGGTGGGCCTTGCTGGCTGTGCGGTCCACGCCATCCTCGGTGCCGACGTGAACCTGCCGATCTCCCACCTGGAGCCAGAAGCCGCCGCGTCCCTGAAGCGACTCTGGCTTCTCAATCTCGGGCAGGCCCAGGATATCGCAGTAGAACTTGTGTGCCCCCTCCTCGGCTCCTTTGGGGATCGTTATCTGAGCGTGATGTAATCCTTCAATACGCATACAGGTTATCCTTCTCTTCTAAGTGATGCTGGAAAAGCGTTAGCGACCCCTGACGATACGCTCAATGTCGCGTCTAACGTCGCGCTCAGCCATGCTCTGGCGCTTATCGAACAATTTCTTACCTTTACAGAGTCCAAGTTCGAGCTTGGCGCGCCCACGCTTCATATAGAGCTTGAGTGGAACCAGGGTCAGGCCTTTTGTCGCCACGCGCTGGCCCAACTGCTCGATCTCACGTTTATGCAGCAGGAGCTTACGCTTGCGCAGCGGCTCATGGTTATAGCGGTTACCATGCTCGTAGACCGCGATATGGGCGTTTTCCAGCCAGACCTCACCATTGCGGATGATGGCGTAGGAGCCGCGCAGGTTGACCTTGCCGTCGCGAATCGACTTGATCTCGGTTCCCACCAGCGAGATGCCTGCCTCAATCGTGCGCTCAACGGTATAGTCGTGGTACGCCTGCCGGTTGACCGATACGACTTTGGAGTTCTCCTGCTGAGCCTCTTCTTTTTGTTTGGTTGTGCTTGCTTTTGCCATGCGTCTTCTTCCTCCTCAACACAGGTCGTCACACTGCTTGCTAATAGGCAAGCAGGAACACTGTGGTCTCTCTCCACTTTTTACACGTGTGAGCCAGCCACAGGAGGTCTCTGCGATATGCCAGAGGGAAGTGACAAAAACTTCTCCCTGCCGCCTTCCCGCCCCTGGCGCGTGCAAAGACCTGAAAATGGGATAGGGTTATTATAGTATGTGCCTGCGTCTAATACAACTCTACCTTAACAAATATGTGTAGCGACGCTCCATCTAGCACTTGTCCAGGGGATGCTCATAAGCGCTATACTATTTGAGATTAGTTGTCGCAAATACCCTTTTATTGGGGGATAGGCGTCAACAAGCCGAGGGTGGGTGATGGGCTGATAGGTGGGTTTCTCATTTGCGTTTACAAGAGTAGAGGTACAAGAGGTACTTGGTATGTTCTATGCTATTGGTAAGCTGGCGACCCGCTATCGCTGGTGGATCGTCGGGGTGTGGCTGCTGGCCGGGCTGCTGGCCTTGCCGTTCGCTCCGCGCGCCAGCTCAGTTCTGCGTTCGGGCGGCTTCTTTGATCCCAATGCGGAGTCGCAAAAGGCGATTGATCTTTTAACAAGTAAGCTGCATCTGAACCTGACGACCGTCCAGGTTATTTATGATAGTAAACAGTATCGCGTCGAAGATCCCATTTTTACGCAGAAGGTTGAGCAATCGCTGGCCCAGGTGCGGAACTGGTCGATGGTGGGAGGCGTGGTCAGCTATACGGATAATCCGCGCCAGATCTCGCAGGATCGCCACGCGGCCTATGTCAATGTGGTGCTGAAGACCGATGCCGATACCGCGCCCAAGATTCTGCCGCAATTAGAGCAGCGCCTGCGTCACGTGGATGGCATGACGTATCACGTTGGTGGCGGCGCGGTCTTCTATGAAGATATTCAGCAGGTGAGCGAGAACGATCTACGGCGCGCCGAGTTGCTGGCCTTTCCCTTCGCGATCATTGCCCTGCTGCTCGTCTTTCGCTCCGTGGTGGCGGCGATTCTCCCCGGCCTGGTCGGTGGCTTTGCCGTGGTTGTGACTCTAGCTATGCTCTTTGGCCTGGGGCAGGTGACCGATCTCTCCATCTTTGTACTTAATATTACCACTCTCTTCGGCCTGGGCCTGGGCGTCGACTACTCGCTCTTTATCGTCAGCCGCTTCCGCGAGGAACTGGCACGTGGGCGAGGTGTGAATGAAGCTACAGTCCTCACGATTGCGACCGCAGGCCGTGCCGTGGCCTTCTCTGGCCTGACGGTCTCCATTGGCCTCTTCGGCCTGACCTTCTTCCGCATCAATATGTTGCGCTCGGTAGGCCTGGGTGGCATGCTCGTGGTGCTGCTGGCCGTCGCGGCGGCCCTGACGTTGCTCCCCGCGCTGCTCTCGATCCTCGGCACGCGCATCAATGCCTTTCCGGTACGCGTTCCACATCTGTGGCGACGCAGGCAGGCAGTACAGGACGACCATCATGGCTTCTGGTATCGCCTGTCGCAGTTTGTGATGCGCTACCCGGTGCGTATTTTTGTGAGCGTGCTGTGCCTGCTGGTGGCGTTTGGTCTCCCTTTCCTGGGAGTACGCTTCTCGGCGCCCGATGCCTCGATCCTGCCTCCCTATGTCCCCTCGCGCGAGGCGTATGATATGTTGCAGCAGCGCTTCAACCTGCGCGAGACGACGCCGATTATCCTGGCGGTGCAGACGAAGGGTGATGTGCTGAGTGACCAGAATATTCGCAACCTCTACGCGTATACCAAGCGTATCGAGGCCGATCCACGTGTACAGCGCGTGGATAGCATTGTGAGCGCCGATCCGCGCTTTACCCTGGATCAGTATGAGCTGCTGTATCATAATCCCAAACTGGTGACCGACCCCTACCTGGGCACGTTGCTCAAGTCGACCGTCTCGGGGAATACGATGCTGGTGCAGGTGGTAAGCAAGTATGAGATGAACGATATACGCTCACAGGAACTGGTGGTCACGATTCGCAATACTAATCCAGGGAATGGTATCCATGTCCTGGTGGATGGCGGCTCGGCGGCGGACTACGACTATGTCACGACGCTCTACACCGACTTTCCCAAGGCCGTATTGATTATCTTCGCTATTACTTACCTGGTGCTCTTCCTGCTCTTCCGCTCGCTGGTGCTGCCACTCAAGGCTATTCTGATGAATACGCTCTCGATCCTGGCCAGCTATGGCGCGCTGGTGATCATCTTCCAGGATGGCTTTTTGCACCAGTTCTTAAATTTCTCGCCCCTGGGCTTTGTGGAGGCATCGAGTCCCATTCTGCTCTTCTGTACGCTCTTTGGCCTCTCGATGGACTACGAGGTCTTCCTGCTCTCGCGCATCCAGGAGACCTTCTGGCAGACGGGCGATAACACACGCTCGGTGGCCCTGGGGCTCCAGCGAAGTGGCGGCATCATTACCAGCGCAGCGGTGATTGTGATCGTGGTGAGCGCCTGCTTCGCGACAGCGGATGTGATCCTGGTCAAGGCTCTGGGTGTGGGTATGGCTCTGGCGGTCTTCCTGGACGCGACCTTTGTACGCGGCCTGCTTGTCCCCTCGACGATGCGCCTGCTGGGCGATTGGAACTGGTGGCTCCCCTTCAAGGGGGTGCAGCGCAAGCCTCCCACCCTCGATAAATATATGCTGGACGAGGACGCGGCGGCGCTCTCGCTCAATGGACATGGCGAGAGTAAGGACGCGCAGGATATCAACGTAGGAGGGAAGCTCTAATGCAGAGGATTATTCAAGGACGCCGTGCCTGGAAGCTTGTTTTTCTCTCCGGGCTGCTGGGACTGATGCTGGCGCTCTCCTCCTGTACCTTTCCGGGCATGGTCTCGACCAATGCCCAGTTGCCAGCCTATGTGCCAGTTGGTGAGCAGAAGCCCTTGCCGCCGGTACAGTTTCCTCAGGACGAGGGTTCGCATAATAACCTGACCGAGTGGTGGTACTATACCGGCCACTTCAATGGGCAGGATGGTCATCGTTATGGCTTTGAGTTCGTGATCTTCCAGGTCTCGCGCAGCGATTTGCCTCCGCTCTTCGCCTCGCATTTCGCCATTAGCGATATCACGCGGGGTCAGTTCGCCTATGATCAGCGCAATGTCATGCTACCGTTGGACAACTCAAAGCAAGCTGGCATTAACGTGGGGATTGGCGACTGGCGTATCCAGGGCTTCAATGGACACGACCACCTGGAGGCCTCGATGAAGGACTATGCTATCAAGCTGGATCTCAACGGCGTTAAGGCGCCCACTCTGCACGATGGCAAGGGCCTGATTACCTATGGCCTGGCGGGCTACTCATACTACTACTCGCGCACGCGTATGCAGGTCAGCGGCACGCTGCTCGACCACGGCCAGCCAGTACAGGTCAATGGTCAGGCCTGGATGGATCACCAGTGGGGCAACTTCCTGACCCTCGGTAGCGGTGGCTGGGATTGGTATAGCATCCAGCTCAGCAATGGCGCGGACATCATGATCTACTTTATTCGCGACGCCATGGGGAAGGTCATCTCAACCTACGTGGGCTATACCGACGACAAGGGGCAGAGCATCGTCATTCCCCAGAATGCCGTACAGAACGAGGTACTGGACCACTGGCTCAGCCCGCACACGGGGATCAACTATCCCTCTGGTTGGCGCGTCTCCATCAACGACCCTCGCCTCAAGGTTGACCTGACGCTCACGCCCCAGCTCAAGGACCAGGAACTTGTCGTTACCAAGTCGACCGGCAACGTTTACTGGGAGGGCGCCGTCGATATCCAGGGCCAGCAGAACGGCCAATCCCTCTCCGGCCTGGGCTACGTCGAACTAACCGGCTACACAAAATAAGCTGTAGGGTCCAAGCTAGCTTGGACTCCGAGCGAAGCGACCCCGCCTGGGTGTTGGCCTGCGGGCCTCGGAGTTCATGCCAGCATGGACCCTACAGTTTGAGACTTGCTGGCGTCTCTTCCTGGTTTGTGGCAGGAGACAGGTCTGCTTTGATCATTGGCAGCTCCAAGGAGGCGATTCTTGTCAATCCATCCTCACCGAGGCCGAGATAATCGTGGGTCAGCTTGTAGCCACCGCTGGTCTCTGGCTGGAGGGTCAGGAAGGCCAGGGCGTCCTGGTAGAGGATGTCGCGCTTGACTGCCCCTGAACTGCCCTCGTCTCGCAGGGGCAGCATACGTGTGCGTAGCCCACCATAGTGCATGCCGCTGATCATTGATTGCCATTCGATCTTGCGCCGGTCCGAGGGCGCAAGCGCGTTCTGCAAGGGCGTACACACAAACTGGTAGAGGCGTGGTGTTCTCGCAGCGGTCGCCTGCGCTAAGACCCCGTATGAGAAATGCACATCTCCTGAAAGCACCAGGGCGGTGCCTGGATGTTGCTCTAGGAGTTGGAGCAGGCGTTGCCAGCTGCGGGCGTAGAGCGGCCAATGATCGAAGCTGGCCTTGCGCGCTACCGCCAGTTGCTTGCGCGCGAACCAGTTTCCTATGCGCTTGAGCAGGCCTGGTTGGGCATGCCAGGGACGCAGGCCGGAGAGATATTCAATCATACCAATGAGCGGGGGAAGGAGCAGGGGAACCGAGGAGACCAGGAGCGTCACTGGTGAGGGATTGCTCGCCAGCCACTGTTGAAGCTCGTCCATCTGTTGTTCGCCCATGATGGCGGTGGGCGCGTAGAGCGCTTCATCAGACGAGGTGAGCTGCGCGGTCCGCTCCGTGCGTGTGTTGGTGACAAAGATAGCGGGCTGTGTGGCAACGGTGTAGTGCCAGGGCAGAGTTGTGGCGCCGGTGAGCGCGGTACGTACGCAGGCCCGTAGATCATCCAGGCAATCGCTGCCACTCTGAAGCGCGGCCTGTGTCACATCCAGGAGCGGGTGTGTCAGCGTAGCGCCGGGCAGCAGATTGCCCCAGCCCTGGTAGAGCCAGTAGGCGACCAGCCCATCCACAATCGTCTGCTCTTGCCCCTGGCGTAGGGCCTCTTCCTGCCAGTTAGGCTCGGCGTTCCAGTTGTTGGTAATCTCGTGATCATCGAAAAGCATAAATGTTGGCAGCGCCGCCAGGGCCTGGCGTACATCCTCATGCGAGGACCAGGCATGTTGATAGAGCAGGGCGAAATCCTCGAAGCGCGAGGCTCCCTGGGCCAGTTCGGGCTGACGCGCCACCAGGCTGGGTGATGGCTGATCTGCATAGATCTGGTCGCCAATCATTAGTAGCAGGTGGGGCCAGTCCCGCTCGCGCTGCTCGCTATGTTCTCTCAGCCAGCGACCAAAGGCGGCGAGCGTATCCTTCTCTGGTTGATCAAGCTTGCGACAGGAGCCATATGCCACCCGTAGCGGCTGTTTGTTTGCCTCTCCAGGCGCCGCAAAGGTACGAAAGCCTTGCCAGAGAGCGGGCTGCGTAGCATTACCGTCATCAGCCTTATCCTCTACATGTAAGGCATAGGTATACCAGGTTGAGGGTTGCAGGCCGCTCAGGCGCGCGGAGAGATAGGCATGTCCGCCTGCCAGGAGTGTGCTAGCGGTGACCTGGACCGTTTTGGCCTCCAGATTGTGTAAGGGGGTGGCGCTAACGGTAACCTCGCAGGGGCGCGCGAACTCCGCCCAGATGACGACCTCGCTCGCCGTTGTGGCGCGTACGATTGGACCAATCAGCAGAAGGGCCATAGAATGTAATCCATCCTCTCATCGATAGCATATGTTCAAATAGCGCTCGAATGTGCTTCAGCTTATATTACGCCTGGCTACGTTATTGGCGCAAGCAGGGTCATGCTCTTACATAAGACAGTGGTGAAATATCTTGGACGTATATGGCGTACTGTGGTGCAATCTGGTATATAACTGGTAGTTTTTGCCCCTTTGGGCCGTTCTTTCTGACAAAGTATTCAGCGACTTCGCGGAAAATCGCGCTAAAGCTGGATAGAATGAAGACTCTTTCATAAAAATCTCTCTGTTAGGGAAGGGAAAAGAAGTTGGTCCTGCTATACTTGGATGAAGGCTGGAATGGCTTTACAAGGGGAATCGCCCATAAGCGCCATATATGTAGGGACGAAGAGTATGCCTGGGTACGCCGGTTCTTTATTGACGACAAAGCGCGATAGTATGGTATACTTTGAGGCGATGTTCTAGAGCTATTTGTATTTCATTTTCCATATGTACTAACAATGTAAAACAGATATTACATCCTTTTGTACGGAAAGCTTGTAATATTCCGCACTTGTAGTATAAGATTTGCATAAGAGGATTGGCGAGCGAGCAGGCAAAGCAAGCAGGCCTTGTAGATTGATAGGCTAGGTTGGTAGGCGAGGAGGGGGAGACAAGCCCTCTCGTTCCTGAGAATAGATTGTGTGGAGTCACCAGGATAGCTATGGATGTGAGAACAAATACATCAGCGGTCGAAGAATCGGCGATCATTGAGCGTGTTGTGCGTATCGTGATGAGCGTACGGGACGCGAAACCCAACTATGCTCTGCTGGCGGCAGAGCTAGAGCCGGCTATTCCCTTTGATGTGTTTGGCGTAGTGTTGTTGCGGCATGATCGCGAAGCGGTGCGTGTAGCGGTGTGTCGGCGTGAAGAGGGCGAGTGGCGCGTTTTTCCCCATCAGCACCCGGTAAAGGACTCCATGTTAGAGCGCGTGCTGGCCTCGCCCATGCTCATGGTAAACGACTATCCTGAAGGGCAGGAGGGGCCACCGGGAGAAACGGGAGACGCGCTCAGCGGGCATCCTCAACTGCGTTCAACCGTGATCGCTCCACTGGTTCTGGAGGATCAGCGTGTCCTGGGTACGCTCGAACTGGGTAGCTCGATCCCTAATACCTATGTCGATGAAACCCTGCAACGCCTGATTGGTGCCGTGGCACGCGTGCTGGCGGCGGCGATTGAGCGGGCGCAACTGGGTGGGAGCGCGGCCATCTTTGATCGTCAACGCCAGGCGCTTAAAGACGTGACCCGTGCCCTGACGCTGCGTATCGACCTGCCAACGATCCTGAACCAGATTGTCGAAGGCATTGCCAAAGCCTTAAACGTCTCATCTGCCATCATTATGCTGGAGCAGCGCGATGCAGCGCTACGCCTGGAGGCGCAGGTGGGACTTGATGCGACCCAGTTTGAGGAGAATGTGCGGCAGAAAAAGCTAAGCGATGCCTGTATTCTCAGTCAGACCCTTCGCCAGCGGACCCCGCATGTCTCGGATGATATTTCGCGTGATGAGCGCTTCCCCGCCAGCTGTTTCTTCGCCGAAGAACTCGGCATGCATTCTATTTTATGTTATCCCCTCATCACAGGCACAACGGTGCTTGGTGCGCTCTTGCTCTGCTCGCCTGAAGCTGGCGGTTTTACCCCGCTCAAGGTCGAAATCCTCTCGCTCTTCGCCAATCAGGCGACCTTCGCAATCCATAATGGAATGATGCTCGAATCAGCTCATCAACGCAGCCGCTTCCGGCAGGCGCTTGAGCAGTTTGAGTTTGCTTATCGCCAGCGCCAGCAGGATGCATATATCAATAATGGGCATGGAGAGGTCCAAGGTGCTGAGGAGATGGCCCTTTTTGAGCGCCTGCGCGAGGAGACCGAGCGCTCCTATGGGGTAAGCCTGGACAGCGTGCTACGCTTTGTGGGCGAGTTTCTATTGACCAATAGCGAACTGAATTTGCAGGCCATGATCCATGCCGAACAGGGCCTGGGCATGGAGAGTAGAGCGCTTTCCGAAGCCGTGACAGTATCTGAGACATCAATCGCTCTCGATGAAGAGATGCATTCGGCGGAGCGGCTCAAATTCTCCGTCGAGCATGAGGGACAGGGGGAGGAGTCGGACGCCATGCATTGGCTCACCCAGGCGGCCGAGGATGCCCTGCGCGGCACGGGGATGCTCGGCGAGCTAAGCCCCCTCATAGTGCGTGAGAATGGCAAAGACGATGCCTGGCTGGCAGTGGACCTGGATGGTCATTGTATTTTTATGAATCCTGCCGCGCAGGCCTTGTGTGATATGCAATTATCAGGAAGCATGACCGCGCTCAATGCCGTCTATAACGCCTACAACTCCTACGAGCAGCGACTCTGGCTCTCGCGTCGCCAGCAACCAGAGGTCACCACGCTGGAGAGCGCCTTCGCCAAGCTCATGCCCCGCATGCGCAACGTGGACGAGGTGCGTCACTACCTGCATGATTTTACCCAGGGCACGAGTGAGACCCAGGAACTGCGCTGTATCCTGGCTGCCCGTCCGCTGCCCCAGGAGGGTGGCGAGAAGGGTGGTGGGAACTGGGGGCGGGCCAGGCGTGAGCTGGAAGGTAACTCCAACGATCACCACTATCACCTGACACGCCACGAACTGCGTAATCGCGATGGTCACTTGATTGCCTATGTCTTGCAGGTGCGGGATGTGACGGAGCAGGCCCGTGATGAGCATAACCGCTCGGCCCTGCTCTCCTCGGTCTCACATGACCTGCGCACGCCGCTCACAACGATCAAAGCGGCGGTGACCGGCCTGCTCCAGGAGGATCTAGAGTGGGACGAAACGGATCGGCGTATCTTGCTGCAAGATATCGAGAACGAAACGGACCACCTGACCGTCCAGGTCAACGCCCTGGTCGAGCTTTCACGCATCGAAATGGGGGCCCTGGTCTTACAGCGGACCTGGTGTGATGTTGTTGAAGTCATTTATGGGGCCTTAAACAAGCTGACACGGATTGTGGAGGCGCACCGGGTTAATGTGGTGATACCTGAAGGTATGCTTATGGCCTACATTGATCATGTGCAACTGGAACGCGTATTTTATAATCTTATAGAGAACGCCGCGCGTCATAGTCCCAGGCAAAGCATCATTACTGTGCAGGCAGACAATGCCGGGGATTTTTTGCGCGGCGCGGTCATCGGCTACAGCAAGAGTGGTATTCCTGAAGAAGAGAGCGAACGTGTCTTCACTGCCTTTTATAGCTCGCGCACTTACGGCAATGGTTTAAGCCTCGCGATTTGTAAAGGGATTGTGGAGGCACACCAGGGGAAGATCTGGGTCGAAACTGTCAAGGAAGAGACTTCAGGTGAGCAGGGGAGGCTTCCTGAAGGTGGGGCACACGAAGGCACGGGCCTGAGTTTCGTTTTCACCTTGCCCCTACATCCATAGCCGGGGCGGGAACACATAACAGCCGTTCGTAGGGGCCAAGCTTGCTTGGACTCCGAGCGAAGCGACTTGTCCCTGGTGGCAGGGCGGGCCTAAGAGTCCATGCCAGCAGGGACCCTACAAGCCATTTAGGAAACAGGCCACTAAAAAGTATCTCAGGGAGAGGCAACATGAGAGCGAAAGGGAAGCGCATACTCGTTGTAGATGACGAAGAGCCTATACAAAGGGTGCTTCGGAAGAACTTGCTGGCCGGTGGGTATGATGTATTCGTGGCTGGAGACGGGCGAGAGGCGCTTGAGATGGTCAAACTGCACCAGCCGGACCTTATTCTTCTCGACTTGTGTATGCCTGGCGAGTTAGATGGCCTGGACGTATGTGTCGAGGTCCGTCATCGCGGGCAGAAGCCACCCATTATTGTCCTCTCCGCGATGAGCGAAGAGCGGCAAAAGGTGCGGGCGCTCGACCTGGGAGCCGATGATTACCTGACCAAGCCCTTTGGTAGCGAAGAGTTAATGGCGCGTGTACGAGCCTGCTTGCGTCGCTCGCAATCGGATGAAGGCGAGAAGACGCAGCAGGTGCCTGAGTTGCTCATCAGCGAGGATGGCTATCTCTACATGGACCTGGCACGGCGCCTGGTGAAGGCTGGCAACAACGAAGTTCGTCTAACTCCGACCGAGTTTGAACTCTTGAAACAATTGATGCTCTGTGCGGGTAAGGTCTTGACGCATCGTGCGCTTCTGCGCGCAGTCTGGGGACCTGAATATGGCGAAGAAGCCGATTACCTGCGCGTCTATGTACGGCAGTTGCGCTTAAAAGTAGAGGCGAAGCCCTCTCATCCGCGCTACATTATTACCGAGCCTGGGATTGGCTATGTCTTTCGGGGGCAGGTCGAGGTCCGCAACGCCTAAGCGGTTAAAATCCTTAATGCAATCTTAACGATTTCGGCCCAAAAACCTGTAGCAAGCTGAGCGCGTTTAGTATACACTGTAGGGTATTGGGAATGATATAAAGGGGAGAGTTGGCCGAAAGCGGATAATGTGTTACAGTGCCTTGACCAACGCACAGGGAGCGTACCTCGATCAACAGGGATATGTAAGGCCAGGCTTTCGGCTTGAAGGCGTACCGGGGATGCAGGGGAAGGTGGGAGTAATGAAGCTCCAGACCTGACGCATCAGGCTCCAGATCTGATGCATTATACAAAAAGACAAAAAGACGCTAATAATCTATTATTGAATGCTATTGCAAAACGCAACAATTACAGACGCAACTGCTTGTAAGGATCAAGAATGGGGCCTTACAAGCTAGTCGGCAAAGGAAACTAGGGACACATGGAGCAGCAAGACCGCATCATGGACGGAGACCTGCAAACGCTAGGACTCCAATCCATACTCAAAATGCTTGCGCTGAGTGAAAAGACGGGCAAGTTATTCGTATCATCTGGCTCGGATACGCTCTCGATCAGCCTGCGAAAGGGAAAGATCGTCGGGCTACACGAGGAAGGGGTACCACAACCAGATCTACTAGGCATGCTTTGCCTGATCAATAAACTTGATCCTCCTCGCGCCCAGGCAGTACATGAGATAGCTCGTGGCAATGTGCAAATGTCGTTGCAACTGCTCGTCGAGCGTGGATGGATGCCCGCCAGCGAGATGCAGCGTCGACTGGAATTTGCCGTGACGCAGTCGATTAGTCACGCGATGCGCTGGGTCAATGGGCGCTTCTCGTTTCATCGTCAACTTCTGCCAATGGATACAGCCATGCAGCCTCTGGATGTCGATTCCATCTTACTGGAGGCACTACGCCAGGCCGATGAGTGGGAGACGATTGTCTCTGAGAGTGTGACTCAACTTACCCGTACCACGGTTGCTCGCTGGTCGCCCGAGGTCAAGCGTGACCTGCGCAGCCTGGGCCTGGGCCAGGAGTCGATTGAGATTCTCTGTCTCTGCAATGGAGAAATTCCTTTACAGGCCATTGCTTTTGTCGAGATGATGCCAGAGGCCAGGGTGGTGCAGAGTATGATGCAGCTCCTGGAACTGCACCTGATCGAAGTCGTCGACACAGCCCTGGAAAACGACCTCCAACGCGACCTCTCGAACATCATTATTCGCTGCCAGACAACGCTCCAGCGTTACCGCGAGGTAACGAACGTCGAACAGCTCCTGTTAAGCCTCATTAAAGCGCTCTGTGACTGCGTGAACGAATTATTTGTGCATCATGGCAGCTTCGCGCGTAGCCTGCGTGGGCGAGGACAGTTGCAACAGGTCGAGATCATGCGCTTTATCGAGCGCCGCTTTGTGCCACAGCTCCATGATCTGGCCAGGCGCCAGTTCCCCATCCTTGAGACCGCGACCTTCGTCAGTGGACAACTTGATTGTAGTGATATACTTACCCTCAATAAAGTCGTCAAGGGCGAGCAACTGGAAGAGTTTTATGGCGAGGCGGTCCTGGGCCTCTCAGCCTTCCTGCGCATGGTCTTTGATGCGCTGGTCAAAGATGAGGTAGGCAACTCCCATATGGGACGGCAGATCGCCATGGCCTGGCGTGTCCTTCTCTCCGAGATCGACGCCGAAATCCAAAAGTACCAGTTCTATCGCGCGCAAAAGAATGTTCAACGGACCAGGGGCCAGCAGGTACAGCAGATGCAGCCGGGTGCTCCGTTTGGTATTATCCAGGATAACCGTGTGGCGCAGAACGAGGGAGAGTTCTGGTCACCAGAAACGCAAAGGAGGACCATTTGATGGCAGCGGATCAACCTACAGTACTGGTGGTGGATGACAGTCCAACAGTGCGCAAGATTGTGCAGATGACATTGCAGAGGGAGAACATTCGCGTGATTACCGCGAGTGATGGCCTGAGTGCTCTGACCTCGGTTGCAGACGAGATGCCAGCCGTAATTCTGCTCGATATCCAGCTTCCTCGTATGGATGGGTACCATATTTGCCAGATTATACGTAAAAGCTTGCAGTTTCGCCAAATTCCAATTATTATGCTCAGTGGGAAAGACGGTTTGTTCGACAAAATGCGAGGCCGCCTGGCAGGTTCGACTGAATACCTGACCAAGCCTTTCGACTCCGCCGAACTGGTGCAGACAGTTAAAAAGCACCTGGTGAACTGGGAGGAACGTATGCCCGCCCGCCAGGAGCAGATGCGCCCACGCACGAGATACCGTCGAGGCTGATAATACCAGTAGATATCTGTGTTTAGTTTTACCGATCTTTGCTCATCTTGAACTCATCAGGTAAAGGCAAACACGGTATTATAGCCTTAAACTCCCATCACACTGGTATGGTATGTTTAGGAAAGGTTATAATAGGATGCCTGGGCAGAAAGTACTCGTTGTGGATGATAGTTGGACAGAGTTGACGATGATTGTGGCACCATTGCGCAATAGCGGCTTTGAAGTAGTGACGGCGGTAGATGGTGACGAGGCCTTCGAGAAGGTATTCAAAGAGCGCCCGCAATGCATCGTTCTGGATGTAGTGCTCCCAAAGCAGAATGGGTTCCAGGTTTGCCGAAAGCTCAAAAGTATGGAGGTAAGCCGACACATTCCGATCATCCTGCTAACGAGCAAGAATACGCCGTTAGATCGGTCGTGGGGCTTGCGGCAAGGCGCAGATATGTACCTCACGAAACCATTCAAGGAAGAAGAGCTGGTTGCGAGCGTGCGCCGTCTCGTCTAGAGACGGGTGCATTGAGAAGAGCAAAATCGGAAGAGCTTGAAACGAAAAGATGACATGAGCGCTACTCTGTGCTTTTTGTCACACGGGGAGTGGTTTAGTGTCCAGCGATAAGCAAAATTTGTTACAACGCGATAGGCTTGCTGCCATTCAACAATTACGTGAGCGCATGGTTTCAGCGACCTCCATGCAGGCCGCAACTGGTATGCCCGGAACGGAAAGCGCCCCTACGGTTGTTGGTGAGCAATATCTGGTCTTCTCTATCGAGAACTTTGAGTTCGCTGTGAAGGCTGGTCAGGTACAAGGTGTGGAGCGCCTCGGCGAACTTACTCCTGTGCCCAATGTCGCGGTGTGGGTAAAGGGCGTGATGAACTTGCGTGGCTCAATTATTTCTGTAGTTGATTTACGCCAGTTTCTCGAGCTAGGGGTATCATCGCCTACCGCCCGCACGCGTCTGTTGTCGTTGCAGGAAAATGACATGGTAATTAGTTTCATTGTTGATAGTGTGAGCGAGATGCTTCCCATCCCTGATACGGCTATTCTCAATGGAAATATGCGCCAGGCTACTCTTCCCCATTGGGCAGCCCCCTATGCTGCTGGGTGTGCGTTGTTGTCGAATCGCGTGCTGGTTTTACTGGATGTGGCACGCCTACTCTTCTCCGAAAAAATGCAGCGCTATGAAGCCATAGGCTAACGGGTCCATGGTGTCCAGCTTGAGGTCGATCGTAAATTTCTAGGAGGTCTGGCGGATGAATCCTGATCGCAACAAGGGGTCTGTCGACGGTATCATGCAGTGGAGTATAGTCAGTTCACTGCTTGTCACGTTGCTGGCCTTCGTGGTCTTAATCATAGTATCTCTACAACAAACAAACGGCGGCTCTCTGTTTGGCTGGATCATTGGGGTTGCCATTGTTGTGTTGCTCACTATCGGCGTTATTAATTATTTAATGCAGAGACGTATTAAAGATCGTGTGCAATCCCTAGTAGAAGTCTGTCGCGAATATGCGAATGGAGATCGCAGCGCGCGCGTGGCGGTCAGCGGGGATGACGACTTTGCTGTCCTGGCGATGTCCATTAATTCCTTGCTTGAGCAGCCCGGCATGGGCGGCAATGCCAGCCTGGGAAGCGCCGGTAGCGATGCTGCGGCCCTACAGGCACAGATTGAGAAGCTGCTGCAAGAGGTAAGCGCAGTTGGTGATGGTGATCTTCGCGTACAAGCTGAGGTAACTCCAGATACACTGGGGGTGTTGGCGGACTCATTTAACTATATGATCGAAGAGCTTGCGAAGGTCGTCGGACGTGTGCAGTCAACGGCGGTGCAGGTCACGAATGCGACCCGCCGTATTCTGGATCGCTCCAATGAACTGACCCAGGCCTCCGAGGCCCAGGAGGCGCAGATCTCGCAGACAACCGAGGCCGTTGAGGCCCTGGCCGTCTTCATTCAAAACGTCGCCAAAAACGCTCAGCAGAGCGTGGAGGTATCGCAGCAGGCGCTGCGTAACGCTACAGCCGGCCAACAGGCCGTGCGTCAGACGATTGAAGGTATGATGCTCATTCGTGAGAACGTGCAGGATACCGCGAAGAAAATTAAACGCCTGGGTGAGCGCTCCAACGAGATCGGCGAAATTGTGCGTATCATCGAAGATATCGCTGATCAGACAAACTTGCTGGCGCTGAACGCCGCTATTCAGTCTGCGATGGCTGGTGAGCATGGTCGCGGTTTCGCGGTCGTTGCCGATGAGATCCGCCTCCTGGCTGAGCGTTCGACCGAGTCAACCAAGCGTATCGCGACTCTGGTCAAGAGTATTCAGGGCGATACCTACGAAGCGGTTGTCGCTATGGAAGACAGCACACAAGAGGTTGTCAAAGGCTCACAGCTTGCGGATAATGTCGAACGTTCATTGAACTCTATCTACGCTGACGTTGAGCGCCAGGCGCAGATGATTGAGAACATCGCCCACGCCGCGAACGAGCAGACAACTGTCTCTGAGGCGGTGGCGGTGGCCATGGGTCGCATCTCTGAAATCACGCGTCAGACGGACGCCGGTACCCAGGAGGCCGCGGTCAGCGTGAGCTACCTGGCGGAACTGGCGGAACAACTGCGCGCATCGGTGTCAACCTTCCGCTTGCCTGAGCACGCCAATGAGGCCGCGGGTGGTTCCTTCCCCAGCATGTCTTCGCTCGCTGAATTGCCCTCGGGCAACGATGGCTTCGGTGTGCCCGGCCTCCCTGGTCCTGGTGGCGATATGGGTTGGGGCGATAACCAGGGCTTCCCTAATGCCTTCCCGCCTCTGCCTGAGCCGGACAACGACTCACTGATTGCGCTGGGCTCGCGCCCCGGTGCCAACGGCTTTAATAGTCAGCCTGACTTCGGCGATCCTATGGGTGGCTTTGGTCAGCCCGACCAGTTCGGCGGCTATAATAATAGTCAGCAAGGTTTTAACGGACAGCAGGGTTTTAACGGACAGCAAGGCTATAATAGTCAGCAAGGTTTTAACGGACAGCAGGGTTTTAACGGACAGCAAGGCTATAATAGTCAGCAAGGTTTTAACGGACAGCAGGGTTTTAACGGACAGCAAGGCTTTGGCGACTTCGGTGGTGGTATGGAGAACTCAGGAGGATTGAATAATGGCTTTGGGCGTCCTCAGACCTCACTGCCAGGCATTGGCGCCCCGAATTCGGGTGCCTTCCCAATGCCACCCAATACCCCTCCCGGGTCCTTCTCTCAGCCTGGTTTCCAGGGTCCTGCCTCACTACCCGGCTATCCGCAAGACCAGCCTAATGGGCAACAGCGGCAGCCACAACAGCCGCGCTGGTCATCAAGCGAGCAGAATCCCGACCAGTATCACTTCGGTCAGGATCAACCGCCCTTCCAGCGATAACGGCTACGTGCTTGTAGTGAAAAGCAATATATAGCAGATCAGTGTTAGGTGGCCTCTCCTCATGGGGAGTTCACCTAACGCTGCGATAGTTAAGTGGGTAAGCGCAACATGTCGAATACATTTGATAAACTATCCGTCCTTGATTCGTTTATCGAAGAGGTGAATAGCTATCTGCCAGAAATCGAGAAGAACCTGGAGAAACTGGCCCTTTCACCAAACGACATGGATGCCCTTGAAGAAACATACCGGCGAACGCACACAATCGGTGGCTCCGCTTCCATGATGGACTTCCCGGGTCTGGCTCATGTCGCTCATGGAATGGAAGATATCTTAGGTGATGCTTTAGATGGTTTAACGACACTCGATGAGCCTACGCTAGGTCTACTGCATCGTTCGTTAGGTCGGTTGCATCAACTCTTAGAGGGTATCCGTAACGGGATTGATGAGGATGCGATTATTGCGGAGGATGATGCGGACTATGCGCGCTATCGAGCCATGGTGGATGCCTCAAGCGAGGTTCCCACACCACAGGCGACGGGCGCTCATAAGTTCTCGCTAGAGGAGATGGCGCCGTTTACGACGACATCCCAGAGCTACGATCCGGGATACCAAGCGTTTGGTATTCCTGTGCCGCCGACAACTCCAAGTGCGGCCCCCATGCCATCTTTTGATGAAGTGTTGGAGTCATTCCGCACTCCCAGTACTTCGTCCAATGATGATCTTGCGTGGCCAGAGGCGTTCTCCTCGCCCGCACAACCTGTAGAGCCTGCTCCGGCTCCTCAACCGCCTGCCCCGCTCTTTACACCCCCAGCGCAGGGGCAGCCTACCTCGTCGTCGTCTTCTTCATCCAGTGCTCTGGAAGAGCTGATGGCCTCGATGCGTTCAATGCCGCCTATACCGCCGCAGACACCCTTCGCGGTTCCTCCCCCCTCCTATGAAGAGTCACAACGATCTCAGCCCGTAGAGGAGGAGACGCCAGGCGCGCCAGAGGCTTACACTTCGTGGCAGTCAGGCATGAGTGGTGTGGCAAGCAATGAGGATGTGGTACAGCCCAA
Source organism: Ktedonobacter sp. SOSP1-52 (assembly GCF_016587395.1). Lineage (NCBI taxonomy): Bacteria > Bacillati > Chloroflexota > Ktedonobacteria > Ktedonobacterales > Ktedonobacteraceae > Ktedonobacter > Ktedonobacter sp. SOSP1-52. The sequence continues at coordinate 1,452,583 of NZ_BNJH01000002.1, read as the reverse complement.
TCTCTCGGATCTGGCAAACTTTGCGCAGATCGAGGTTGAGCAGTGGCCCCTGGTACCAGAGCAGTCGACGCCCGCCAACTCGGCCACGCCAACGTTCCAGGCTGAAGAGTTGCCCATCCATTATGCATCACCCACGCCTGAGCCGGCGCCCGCGCAGCTTGAACCACAATATACTCAGCAATACCCGCCTTTCGTTCCTGAATCACAGATACCGCAGCCTGCTTCCCTGTCCCTGGCTCACGCTGGTTCGCTGCCACAGAGCTATGAGCAAGCGCAACGCGAGGCACAGAATCTCCTTTCCCAGGTTGCTTCGCTACAGGAGGTCATCGCCCAGCTACGCGACTCCATTGAGATTATCGAGGAGCAGCGCAAGGAGTTCCGTGGCTTCCTGGATGGCTCTAAGGATGCGCTTGATCGCATGGAGGATTGGGCCGGGCGCGCCATGGGTCTAAACCTGCGCAATAGTCCTGAGCAGGTGCGGCGCTATCTCCCACTGTCGGTAATGTGGGTCTCTAATAGCAAGCTGAAGAAGGTGCTGGAGCGTCTGAAACATATCTCGGGTGGTGTTGAGACCACCGATGAGCAGGTTCAGGGTACCATTTCACAACTGCAAGCCTCGATAGAGTCCTGTGGGTTGGCCTTCCAGCAGTTGCAGGTGCGCTTCCAGCAGGCCCAGAACGCGCCAGTCTTCAAGCAAGATGCCGGCTGGACCCCCTGGGAGATGCAGAACAATGCTCAGCCGGAGACGGTACGCGAGCGCGTTGTCTTCGAGCGCCAGGGCGATATGCAAGCCTTGCGAGCTGAGATCGCGGCCCAGGTGCGTGAGGAGCTTGAACACGAGATCCGCGAGGAGATGCGTCGCGAGTATGAGAGCAAGGCGCCCCAGCCTTCCGTGAGTGGCTCTCAGGCGAACGCGTTCCCGCGAGCAAACGAGTCCATTCCGGACCTTGAGCATCGCCTACGCAACGAGATCGAGATCCAGGTGCGCCAGGAGTTCCTGAGCCAGATTTCAACCATGGAACCATCCGCCCTGGGTGGCGCCCCTGAAGCTGCCGCCCGCGAGGCTCAGGCCTCGTCTCCGGCAAACTTTCAGGATCGGGCACGTCAATCGCTGGGAGGCGAGGTCACGATGCCCTCAAGGTCCCAGCCTACGGTGCCACCACAGCCGCAGCCCTCGCGCTCGGCCCCCGCACCCAAGCCTGCTCCTCCAGCGCCCGCGCCAGCTCAGTCCTTTGGAGCTGAGTTCGCCGATGAGGCAGCGGAGATCTTCCGCATGGAGGCTGAAGAGCATCTCCAGAGTATCAGTGTCCACGTGGCAGCCCTGGAGAATGATCCCAATAACAGCGAATTGATCCAGGGTATTCGCCGTGCCATGCATACGCTTAAGGGCGCGGCCGGCATGATGGGCTTCCGCGCCATTGCCGATCTCTCACATGCCTCTGAGGATCTACTGGATAGCATTATGGAGGGGACCACACAGATCACGTCGAACGTGGTTAGCGTGATCCTGGATACCGCCGAGACGCTGGATAGCATGGTCTCCCACCTGGATGCATCGCTTAGCTCTGATGAGACGCGAGCGCAGTCACTACGGGCGCGTTACTCCGAGCTTCTGGGTGGACACACCCCTTCGACGGCTATAGAGGAAGATCTGAGCGAGTACGAGGATCAGCCGGCGAGCGATGTCGCCTTCTCCTCCAGCGTGGTGGGCGAGGAAGAGCCCATCACTGGCGAGCTTGGCTCGACACGTACGGCGCGTAGCGACCTGAACGTGCGTGTACGCCTGCAAAAACTGGATGAACTGGTCAATCTCTTCGGCGAGCTGCTGGTCAACCGTAGCGTGCTGGAAGAGCGCATTCAGCGTCTGATGCGCCTGGTCGCGGACGTAGGTGTCAGTAGCAATCGCCTGCAAGATGTCGGCCAGAAACTGGAGTCGCGCTTTGAGGCTGCAACTCTGCCTAGCGGTCGTAAACTTGAGGTTTCCAACAGCGAGGGTGAGCAGGGCCTGGTGCTGGTGAATAACGGCATGCAGCGTGTGCCTTCGCACCTGGCAGAGTTCGACGAACTGGAGCTGGACCGCTACACCGAGTTCCATCAGCTCACACGCGGTCTGAGCGAAGGCATCTCCGATATGTCAACGCTGAGCACGGAGATGGAGGGCGTCATTCGTGAGTGTGAAAACGTCTTCGCGCGTGAGAATCGCCTGAGCACAACCTTCCAGGATAGGCTGATGAAGGTGCGCCTGGTCCCTTTGGCGACGATGGCCCCGCGCCTCTATAGAGCGGCGCGCGCGGTCGCCCTCAAACAGGGGAAAGATTTCCAGTTCCTGCTCGAAGGCGAGGAGACCGAGGTAGATCGTACAGTGTTCGAAGAGATCTCTGGTCCCCTGCTGCACCTGATGCGTAACGCCGTCAACCATGCCCTGGATCGCCCGGAGGTACGCCAGCAGAAAGGCAAAGCCCCCACGGGTATGATCAAGCTCTCCGCGGGCTACGAGGGTAACCAGGTTGTGATTACGGTGCGCGATGATGGTAAGGGTCTTGATCCAGACATCATTCGCCAGACGGCGATTGAGCGCGGCCTGATCCGCCCTGGCCAGCCTCTGAGTGAGGGTGATGTCATTGACCTGATCTTCCGTCCCGGCTTCTCAACGGCCCAGGTCCTGAGCGAGGAGAGCGGTCGTGGCGTTGGCCTTGACGTGGTACGCGATAGTGTGTCACGCCTGCGGGGAACGCTGGAGGTTGAGTCGGCGCCGGGACAGGGCACAGCCTTTACCATGAAGTTCCCGACCAGCCTGGCCATTCAGAACGCGATGATGGTGCGCGTGGCGAACCAGCAGTTCGCGATTCCGACCCTGGTGGTGGAGTCGATTGGACGCCTGGATAGCTTTAAGCGCTCCATGCTTGGCAATCAGCCAGCCGTCTTGATCCGCAACGAGCTTTATCCGTTGCATCTGCTCTCGCAGTATCTCTCGCTGCCAGCCAGCTCGATTGATGATCGCGCACAGTTGCTGATCGTCAATGCTGGCGGTCATCGCATGGCCTTGATTGTCGACGAGATCAAGGGACGCTACGATATCGTGATGAAGAACCTGGGGCCGCACCTGCGCCAGGTTCATGGTATCGCGGGCGCGACAGTCCTTGGTAACGGCCAGGTCGTGCTGATCCTGGAAATGAACAACCTGTTCACCGCCCGCGTCAGGACGGCGAACCCATCGCCTGTTACCAGCAGGCAGACTGCCGCGCAACAGCCCCAGGCTATGGCGGCAACGGTACGTCAGAGTGTCGATCTGCCGAAGCCGGGACGTGCCACGACATCGATGATGCAACCAGTTGGTCCGGTGAGTAGCGCGTCGGCTGAACGTGGCAAGCATATCCTGGTCGTGGATGATAGTCCCAGCGTGCGCCGCGTCGTCGGTAACATGTTGAAGCAGCATAACTGGGAAATACAGGTGGCCCGCGATGGCGTCGAAGCTTTGGAGATGATCTCCCAGGAGACACCGGCTGCGGTCCTGCTGGATATCGAGATGCCCCGCATGGATGGGTATGAGTTGATCGCGACGGTACGCGCGCAGGAGCAATACCGCACGCTACCACTGGTGGTGCTGACCTCCCGCGCCGCCACAAAACACCAGCAGCGTGCGATGCAGCTTGGTGCGAGCGCCTACGTGATCAAGCCATACCAGGACGAAGATTTGTTGAATACGCTCAATACGCTGGTCTACGGCGCGCCCGTCAGGTAGGGACCAGCTTTAGCGCGTCCGAAGGCGATTAATCACCTGTAGGCGCAGCCTAAAACACTCTGTGGCTGTATGTCGCGTTAGGGATTGCCTGTTGCTCACAAGAGGCTTTGGCTTGCGCCGAACTGCCATACATGGCGTTCGGACGCGCTAAAGCTGGTCCCTACCGGGAGGTATGCGCTCCAAGTGATAAAGCAATGTTCGAGAGGAGTGTTACGATGGGGGTCGAACGATCCGTCACTCGTTGGTATGTTGAGCGCCAGATGCTGCTGAGTGAGATCTCAGCGCTAGAAGCAAAGCTGACGCCCGACACCAGCAAGAAAGCGAGCGCGAACACAGAGAGCGCGACGCCGTCCCAGGCGGACGAGGTCGCGCAGCAGGTCTCCCAGGCGCAGCAGAAACTGCATCTCCTGGGTCCCTGTCCTAAACCCATGATGGGTTAAACAGTATGGCTGCCAGCCAGAGCGACCACCTTTTCAGCGATGCGCTGGCCCATCTCTTTCGTACCCAGGATCTCTTTACCTTCTTCGCGTAGATCCTCCGTACGATACCCCGCCTGAATGCACTGCTCCACCGCGGCCTCAATGGTCGCGGCTTCTTCTTTTAGTCCCAGTGAATGGCGTAGCAACATGGCCGCCGTGAGGATGGCCGCGATCGGGTTGGCCTTGTTCTGGCCCGCGATATCAGGCGCGGAGCCGTGAATAGGCTCATAGAGGCCAAAGATGCCGTGCTCAGTCCGGCGTGTGCCCAGGCTGGCAGAGGGGAGCATACCCATTGACCCGGCGAGCATGGAGGCCTCATCCGTCAGGATATCGCCAAAGAGGTTCTCGGTCACGATCACGTCGAAGCTGGCGGGCCGGCGAATCAGGTGCATGGCGCAGGCGTCGACCAGCAGGTGCTCAAAGGCGACGTCCGGGTAGTCCTTGCTCACCCGCTCAGCCACGCGCCGCCAGAGGACAGACGAGCTGAGAACGTTGGCCTTATCGACCGAGGTGACCTTCTTGCGCCGCTCGCGCGCCAGGTCAAAGGCCACGCGCACAATGCGTTCGATCTCGGCCTCGGTGTAAAGCAGGGTATCAATGGCCTCGTAGCCCTGGGGGGTCTCGCGGATCTCGCTGGGCTTGCCAGGAACGCCTGGCTCCAGGTGCCCATAGTAGAGGCCCCCGGTCAGCTCGCGAACCACGATCAGATCAACGCCCTGGAGAATCTCGGGCTTAATGGATGAGGCATCGAGCATGGCGGGCGAGGGGCGGACTGGGCGCAGGTTGGCGAAGAACTGAAGTCCCTTGCGCAGGCGGAAGAGCGCCTCCTCGGGTTTGACCGCCGCGCCGGGTTGAGCGCCACCAACCGCGCCAAAGAGAATGGCATCGCTACCCTGGCAGACGGCCAGAGTTTCATCAGAGATGGCCTTGCCCTCGGCCTCAATGGCGGCCAGGCCTACCAGGCCATACTGGAAATGAAAGCTATGGCCATATTGCTGGGCGATAGCCTGTAAAACGTGAACAGCCTGCTCAGTCACTTCGGGACCAATGCCGTCACCGGGCAGGACTGCGATAGAGTAAGTTCCTTGCGTTCCCAAAATAAAACTCCTTTATGCTTTCGTTGTTACCTGTAATCTTAACCCATGACCCCTGCGTGTAACAAGTATGCATTCCGGTATGCATGGGGTGCGGATGATAGCCCAACGCACGTGTCGTATCCCACCGAGTCAGGTGTGTCAGGCGGCGGTCGGGCTAAGCCCGACCGCCGCCTGACACACTCTTTACCCCTGGGTGCTGCAGGCGCGAAGAGGCGTTAAGGGCGTACAAAAGGGGGAAAGAGGCAGCGCGAAGCTGTGGCACCGCTCGACCGGACGTGCTATAATAGGGGGCAAGGTGGAATGTACAAACAAGCAAAACTGTACAAGATAACCCCCGTAATTATCTCTTGCCCTGCCAAATCTAAACCGAGCAATAGGTGCTGCTAAGCCTTTGCATTAGGAGTTCTATACGTTATGAGCAGCAATTTTAGTGACAATGGGAACGGCCCTGAGGGTGGTCTGCGGCGTAAGCCAATTCCACTGTCAATGGCCTCTGGTCCCCATGAATATACCCCTGGCGACCAGGAGTTACCCGTTCAGCTGACGAGCCTGGCCGATATGTTGCAATGGGCGCAAAACTGGGCACGCTCAAAGTCTGTCTGGCCGTTGGGATATGGCCTGGCGTGTTGTGCGATTGAGATGATCGCCTCTGCCTCTGCCCCCCAGTATGACCTCTCGCGTTTCGGTTCTGAGGTCTTTCGTTCCAGCCCAAGACAGGCCGACCTGATGGTCGTCGCGGGTACGGTATCGATTAAAATGGGCCCCCGCCTGCGCTTGCTGTACGAGCAGATGCCTGAACCGAAATGGGTGATCAGCCTGGGACAGTGTGCCAACTCTGGCGGTGAGTTCTATGATAGCTACTATACCGTTCAGGGTGTGGACACGATTGTGCCAGTTGATGTGTATATTCCTGGTTGCCCTCCTCGCCCCGAAGCGCTGATCGAGGGCCTGCTGAAGCTGCGCGAGAAGATTGCGAAACAGGGCCTCAAAGTGCGTGGTGAGAAGGAGATTGAGGTATAGCGTATGCGTGGTATCCTTGAAGGGATGAGCCTGACCTTTAGTCATATGTTTCGCCCAAAGGTCACGCGTCTCTATCCATATGAGAAGCCGAAGCTGCCACCCCGCAGCCGTGGCTTGATCCAATTGATTGCGCAAGAGGGCCTCAAGACAGAGTTTAACCTGAAGTGTGAAGCCTGCCTGTTGTGTGAGAAGGCCTGTCCTCCGCGCGCGATCACCATTGAGTACGAGCCGATGTACGAGTGGAGGGAACGCCCCTGGTATAAATCGTACATCCGCGATGGCGCTGAGAAGTTCACCCCGCGTAAGCTGGGGACCGCCTCCGGCTCGCCCAAAGCCGGATTCTACAAGACGCGTATCTCCGAGTACGCCGTAGACTACTTCAATAAGCCCGTTGCCCCCTGCGTGACCACCCCAGTCAAAGACGAACTGGAGCCGCAGATCGACCTGAGTCAGGTGGACGCTTTGATCGAACAGTGGCCCTATGACGCGGCCTCGCTCCCTGGCCTGCTAGATGCAATCATGGATATGTATGGCTATCTTCCATTGCAGGCGGCCAAGCGTGTGGTCCAGGCGCGTGGTGTTGATCTGAGCGACGTGTTCGGTATCGCCACCATGAGTCCGAAGTTTAAGCCCGCACCCGCGGTCAAAGGCATTACGCGCGACGATCAGCCAGAACGAGGATGGGCGCCCGATAAGCGTGGTGTGTGGGGAAATATCCATCATGTGAGGCAGCCAAATGCCTGAGAAGAAAAACATAAATCGTCTCTTGAGGCAGCAGGATGACCGCGATGTACGCGGGCTTGCTGCCTATCGTAGTGCCGGCGGCTATAGCGCGCTCGAGAGTGCGCTACGCCAGAACACGCCCAACCAGATTATCCAGCAGGTGACGGATGCCAAGCTGCGTGGTCGTGGTGGTGCTGGTCGCCTGACCGGCGAGAAATGGCGCGTCGTGCGTTCAACCGACGACGACCAGAAGTATGTTATTTGTAATGCCTATGATGCCGATAGCCGCTCTCTAGCGGCCCGCCTCTTGCTGGAGTACAATCCACACCAGGTCATCGAGGGCATCATCCTGGCAGCCTACGCGGTAGGTGCGTCTGAGGCGTATCTCTTTACGCGCAGCCTGTACAAAGAAGGCATTCAGACGGTGCAGACCGCGTTGCAGGAAGCGGTCGAGGCCAACCTGGTTGGACGTGATATCCTGGGGACCGACTTTAGCTGCTCCATCTCAGTGGTCGCGGTAGACCTTGGCTTTATCGGTGGCGAGGAGACGGTGCAAATCGCCGCCATCAAGGGACGCCGTGGTATGCCTGAGCAGCGCCCACCCTTCCCAGCCCAGTACGGTCTGTGGGATAAACCAACGGCGATCAATAGTGTGGAGACGCTGGCTAACGTGCCCGTAATTGTGCGTGAAGGCCCGGGCGCATTCGCCCAGACCGGCACGAGCATTACTGGCGGCAGCAAGATCCTGACGGTCTATGGCGCGGGTGCCGAGAGCGAGCCACGTGTGATCGAGGTTCCCTTTGGAACCACCATTCGCGATATCCTGACGCGCGCCGGAATCAATGCGAGCGCCGATGATATCCGTGGCGTGGTGGTCGGTGGTGCCGAAGGTGGAGCCCTGCCTCCTTCTCTACTGGATACGATCTTTGATTACGATCCCATTGAAGAGGCCGGTGCGATAGTTGGCTCTGGCGTGATTGAGGTCCTGCCCGTCGACACCTGCATGGTGGCATGGGCAATGGAGCGGAGCCGCTATCTGAGCAAAGAGTCTTGTGGAAAGTGCGTTCCCTGTCGTCTGGGTGTGAAGCGCATTACAGGAATTCTTGAGGGTGTCGTAAGCGATCTGGGCGTCAATGGCGACCTGGATGTGCTCGATGAGTTTGCGCAGTATGTCCCCAATGGCTCACTCTGTGGCTTTGGTGTACAGGCAACCAACCCCTTGAAGACCGCGAAGCGTTACTGGCCGGAACACTTCACCATGCATGTGCAGGAGTTGCAGTGTCCGACCGGAAAATGCGCGCCAGTGCGCTCTCATCGTTTCGTGACGAAGCACGTTTTGCCGTAGTCAGCGATGCGAAGAGGATAAGTATTCATGGCAATTACAATTAGAGATAATTTTTCTGTCAGCACTCGGGAGCAGACACCTCTCGTTCGTAACGAGGTTGGCCATCCTAGTTTTACCCTGACCATTGATGGCAAGGTCATGCAGGCTTACGAAGGCCAGACCATCCTGAGTGTGGCGGTTGATAATGGGATTGAAGATATCCCTAATCTGTGTAATGATGAGAAGCTAGAGCCAACCTCGGCCTGCCGCATGTGCCTGGTGCACATTGATGGCGTCGACCGGCCTCTGCCCTCATGTAACACGCCTGCTCAGCCCGGCATGACGGTGACGACGAACTCGGATGAGCTCTTCCACATTCGCCGCACCAACCTGGAGATGATGCTCTCCGACCACAATGCCTACTGTCAGCCTCCCTGCCAGGTCGAGTGCCCAACTCACATCGATATCCCTGGCTACCTGGAGCTGATCGCGCAGGGCTCGATGAAAGAGGCCGCACGCCTGGTTAAAGAGGTGCTGCCTTTCCCCTATATCCTGGGCCTGGTCTGCCCGGCTCCCTGTCAGAAGGGCTGCCGCCGCGCGCTGGTCGAGGAAGAGATCGCTATCTGCCGCATGCATGGTCATGCTGCTGAGACCTGCCTGCTTGATCCTCCCGTGCCCTACGAGAAGGATCCAGCCACTGGCAAGAAGGTCGCGGTCATCGGTGCTGGCCCGGCTGGTATGGCCTGTGCCTACTACCTGGCCCTGCGCGGTCACCAAGTCAAGATCTTCGACAAGCAGCCACAGGCTGGTGGTATGTTGCGTTATGGCATTCCTGAATATCGCTTGCAGAAGGATATGATGGATCGCGAGCTACAGCATGTACTCGACCTGGGTGCCGAGATCCAGTTTAATGTTGAGCTTGGCAAAGACTTCACGGTAGATGACCTCTTCGCCCTGGGCTACGACGCCATCTACCTGGCGATCGGTGCCTGGACCAGTAATCCGCTGAAGATCGAGGGTGAGGATGCCGAGGGCGTGGTTAACGCTATCGCCTTCCTGGGTGAAAAGGTCGAGGGTAAGTTCGTTCCCGTACGGGAGAACGACGAGGTCGTCGTCATCGGTGGTGGTTTCACCGCCTTCGACTGTACCCGTACCTCGCTGCGCCTGGGCGCGAAGGTCCACACCATGTACCGCCGCGGTCGTAGTGAGATGGGCGCGACTGAAGAGGAGGTTGAGGATGGTGAGGCCGAGGGTACGCATCTGCAGCTCTATGTGAGCCAGACGCGCATCATCACCGAGAATGGCAAGGTCAAGGGCGTGGAGTTCCAGCGTAACAAGCTGGGCGAACCAGACGCCAGTGGCCGCCGCCGCCCGGTTCCCGTCCCCGGCTCCGAGTTCATCGTTGGTTGTAACACGGTCGTCCCGGCCATCGGTCAGAAGCCTGATGAGCGCGTGCTTGACTCCAAGTCGGGTGTGAAGTGGACCAAGTGGAGCACGATCCAGACCAACCCCCATAACTTCATGACGGATCGCCACGGCGTCTTCGCCGGTGGTGACTGTCAGATGGGCGCTAAGACCGTCATTGAGTGTATCGCTCAGGGCAAACTGGGTGCGCGCTCAATGCATGCCTTCCTGATGGGTGAGGACATGGACGAGGTCTCCCGCCGCCTGGAGCTGGAGGAGCGCAAGCCTGACCTCTTCGACATCGTGCCCTACAAGCCGGTTGAGCCTAAGGTCAAGATGCCGATGCTCCCCTATGAGGAGCGCAAGCGCAATTTCAAGATTATTGAGTCTGGGTATGTGCAGGAGCAGGCCCAGCGCGAGGCTGCCCGCTGTCTCCAGTGTGCCTGTCCGGCTGCTGGCCAGTGCGACCTTCAGCGCTACAGTATCGAGCATGGCCTGGCCGACAACCGTTTCCATGACGGTGAGCCGACCGACTACCATGACTACGAGACTGATCTCTCGCACAGCTTCATCTTGCGCGATCCCAACAAGTGCATCAACTGTACGCAGTGTGTTCGCGTCTGCCACGACGTTATCGGCCCCGACTGCTACGGTATGTTTGGTAAGGGTTTTGATACCATCGTCTCGACCCCGTTCAATGTCAGCCTGCATGACACCGACTGCGTCTCCTGTGGCGCCTGTGTCCAGGTCTGCCCAACTGGTTCGCTGATGATGGCCGAGCGCCACCTGACACGCTACTCCTTCGCGCTGGACCGCTGTATCTTCTGCGGCGACTGCGTCGAGGTCTGCCCTCACGGTGCGTTGGGTGAGACCCCTAACTTCGAGCTCTCGTTCTTCAACCGCTTCGGTGAGGACGTGACCCTGGAGAAGCAAGACCTGGCCCAGGCTCCCAGCTACCTGGTCCGCCAGCGTCTGCCCCGCAGTAAGAAGAGCCTGCCCGTCATGAGCCCGCTGGTTCGCCCGCTGCCCGCCCGCGGCATCCGCGAATAAGAGAGTTTCTCAGGACGCAAAGACGCCAGAGGGCCGATTCCCCCTTGGGGGAATCGGCCCTCTGGCGTCTTTGCGTCCTGAGAAACAACCCATATATTTTGTAGAGTGAATTTCGTGTATCAGGTATCATATGTGGAAAGTGGTCATGGAGAGGTGAGGCAAGAGCAGGCATCCATTCGTGTATCATGGTAGGATAGAGAAAAATTGCCTGTCAGCCCGTTAGTGGTAGATGCTAGTAGCCGCGTACGCAAGTAGCGGGCCGCCAAAGTCGGAGAGGGTTACGATGGCGAAACAACGTGAGTTACGCTTCCCCAAAGGCTTTTTGTGGGGGACCGCCTCCTCGTCGCACCAGTGCGAGGGAGGCAATGTCAATAACCAGTGGTATCGCTGGGAGCAACAGGGTCACATCCTCAGTGGCGAGGAGTGTGGGCAGGCCGCCAACTGGTGGGAGAACGCCGAGCAGGATTTTGAGCTGGCGGAACAGATGGAGAATAACGCGCTACGCTTGAGCCTGGAGTGGAGCCGTATCGAGCCTCGCGAGGGAGTATGGGATGGCTCGGCGCTTGAGCGCTATCGCGAGATGCTTCAGGATCTGCGGCGCCGCAATATGACGCCCGTGGTGACGCTACACCACTTTACCGAGCCGCTCTGGTTCGCGGAGCGTGGCGGCTTCGCGCGTGGCGAGAATGTGCGCTACTTCCTGCGCTATATCAACTATGTGACACGGGCACTCAAGGACCTCTGCGACTTCTGGGTGACGCTGAATGAGCCAAACGTCTACGCGGTTCAGGGCTACCAGATGGGCGAGTTCCCGCCGGGTGAGCGCGATCTGCTGCGCGCCTTGCGTGTCCTGCATAACCTCATGCGCGCCCATGTAGAGGCCTTCTACGCCGTACGGCTGCACCAGCCTCAGGCGCGCATTGGCTACTGCCTGCATTACCGCCTCCTCGATCCTGCCTTCTTTCTCTCTCCACTCGATCACGCCGTGGCAGGCGTGCAGGACTCCTTCTTCAACTGGAACGCGCTCAAGCTCGCAGAGGAGGGCCGCTATGCCTTCCCCTGGAATTTGCTTACGCCAGGTATCCGGCGCGCGACAGGCGCACGCGACTATCATGGGGTCAACTACTATACCCGCGAACTGGTGAGCTTCGATCCAGGTGCGACGAGCGATGCCTTTGGCAGGCGCTCGATCCGCCCGGGCGCGGTCTGCAATGACGAGGGGCTGGATGGCCATTTCGGTGAGATCTATCCCGAGGGGATGTATCGCGTCCTGTACGAGGTCTACCGGCGCACGCGTGGCAATAAGCCGCTGTACATCAGCGAAAATGGCTTCTGCGATGCCCGCGATGATCGGCGACCAGCCGCGATTCTGGAGCACCTGGCGCAGGCGCATCGCGCCATTCAGGATGGCATCCCGGTGAAGGGCTACTTCTACTGGTCTCTGGTGGATAATTTTGAGTGGAATAATGGCTGGCATGTGCGCTTTGGCCTGATCGATCTGGACCCTCGAACGCAGCGGCGTACACCCCGGCGCAGCGCCAGCATGTTCGGTGAGATCTGTCGCGCCAACGCGATTACCGAGGAGATTGTGGCGCGTTACGCTCCCAAAGCCCTGGAGAGCATCTTTGGCCCTCGTGAAGCGCTACAACATTTGCATGTGTAGTTGCTTGATCTGTCAGATTTGATCCATGGAACATTTGTGCGTCCTTATACGTAGAATCTATATTCGGGTGTTGTGGTTTTTTTGCATCAAGCTTTCATAACTGATTCATCAAGAGGAATGCATGGATATTACAGCGTCTGGCATTGGCCTGGCCTTCTCATCGGGCATTAACGCCTATATGCCACTCCTGTCGTACGCGATCGCGGCGCGTTTCTTTCACCTGTACAAAGTCAATCCTGACTTTGCGTATATCACAAGTGACTGGTTTATGATCGCGCTGGCCATCCTGGCCCTGGCCGATCTCTTCGCGGATAAAATCCCTGGTGTGGATCATGTCTGGGATATCATTCATACCGTAGTGCGTCCCATCGCGGGCGCGCTGGTGGCCGCGGCCGCCTCTGGTCATACTTCCGGGGCTGCCCTGGCGATCCCACTGATCGTGGGTGGTAGTATCGCGGGCGTGACGCACGCGACCAAGGCCACCACACGTGCTGCCTCAACCGTGGGAACGGCGGGCTTTCTTAACATCGGAATCAGCATCCTGGAAGACATCGGGATGATCATCTCGGTCATACTCTCGCTGCTGGCGCCTACGGTGATGGTCGTGATTGTCGTGCTCTGTCTCGCGCTCTTCATCTTTGTAGGCACGAAGATCGTGAAGCGGCTGCGAGCGCGCCGCCAGCGTCGCCAGCAGGCCAAAACCATGTCGTCGGTATGACTTCTCGCTCCTGCGGCGCTTGCTTGGGTGAATGATATGGAGAGCCCCTGGCGGCCTATGACCACCAGGGGCTCTCCATATCATTCACCGAAAACGCCGCAGGATGCCCCTGCCCTTTCAGGCATGGGGAGGAATGCGGCGTTCCTTTGTTGGTGGCTTGGGTGGAATACGCCGTAGACATTCTTTCATCTGCTCATGTATTGTTGACAGTCAGATGAAAACTGCGGTATAATTTAGAGTATGAAAACGGTATTAACAGCTAAACTCAAATTGAATACAACGCCCGAGCAATTCAAGGCATTACGTACAACGCAACTGGCTTATCGTGACTCACTCAACTATGTGAGCCAGTACGCCTTTGCGAATGGCAAATTGAGTAATGCTATTCGTTTGCAAGATGCCACCTACGAAGAGGTCCGCCTCCGTTTTCATCTGCCTTCGCAAATGGCCTGTTCTGTTCCTCGCCAAGTTGCAGCCTCGTATAAAGCCCTCTGGACAAAGGTGAAGAACAATGCTGCTCATCGTAAGGCAGGTCTCACCAAGAAACGTTATAAAGGGCTTGATCAGGCTCCTACGTTTCTCTCTCCCACGCTGACCTACCAGTATAAGAAAGACTACACGTTCAAGAAAGAGCAGCACGTGAGTCTTCTCACGCTCGATGGACGTATCGTTGTGCCCTATACTGGCTACAATAAGCATGTGGCATTGATCCAGCGTGGTACGGAGATTGGCGCATCGAAACTCTGGTATGACAAAGCCAAGAAGCAATTTTACCTCCTTGTCTCCCTAGACGTGGAGATGGCTGATCCTCCCCCCGAAACACACAAGCAAGTCGTTGGCGTGGATGTGGGGATGCGATACCTTGCCGTCACGGCGACAATGCAAGGGAATTGCACCTTCTATGCTGACATCTCTACACTTGCCAAATCGGACCACTGTGCACGACTGAGAAGGCGTCTGCAAAAAAAAGGCACTCGTTCCGCGACGAGAAGGCTCGTCGCCATCAGTGGACGAGAGAGACGGTTGAAAGCCAACGCCAATCATGTCGTGAGTAAACGGATTGTTACCCGATATTCTCAAAGCTTGATTGGACTGGAGCATCTGACAGATATTCGCGAGCATACCAAACGACGGAAAGGCAAAAGTGCAAAACAGCGCAAAGCCAATCGTGCCTTTTCCAAATGGTCCTTTGCAGAGTTGCACAGTATGATCGCTTATAAAGCGCCCTTGCATGGAAGTATGGCGATCAAGGTGGATGCCAACTACACCTCGCAGGCCTGCCCCAAATGTGGGCATGCCTGCAAAGAGAATCGTCCTCACAAGGGCTTGCTCTTTCTCTGTCAGAATTGTCAGTACACGCTCCATGCCGATCTGGTTGGTGCAAGAAACATTGCGATGCGAACGCTTCTTATCCGGCAAGACTGGATAGGAACGGGCCTCTTGTCAGTACGCCCTGATGTGTCGGACGATGAAGCCAAAGCAGCACGCCTGAAAAGGTATGCTGAATTGCGGTGGAGTTCAGACACAACTCCAAGCCCTCGGCTTTCGCCGTAGGGTACTGACCCAAATGTAGCTGAGAAACGTGTACTAGATAGTAGATTTGATGAATGTGTCAGTGAGCAATTACTAATGTTCACTGGCACTGTTTGTTGTATACTTTAGAAAAGTGTATCTACCTCAAGATTTCTCATCACTATGTGGCTCGCGGGGTATGGTATGTGGCGGGCAAAGGCCACTGGTCTTTGCCCACCACATACCATACCCCCTGAGAAGCGTCGCAGACGCTGAGAGTATCTTACATAATAAAGCAGGAATAATGTTTTATGGAAACGACGACGACATCAATCTCTGAGATGCAGAAATTTATTTTTGGCAGCAAGGTCTATTGCTCCGATGGTGAGAGTGGGACGCTGACCCATATAGGCTTTGATGCCCGAGATTGGCGGGCCATTGTGCTGGGTGTGCGCTTAGGTCGCTTTATGGGCCGCACCGTCTATGTGCCCTTCAACACGGTCGCGAGCGCCTCCAGCAATGGCGTCAACCTGACTATTTCGCGTGATGAGCTGGAGCAGGCGCGCAAAGAAGCACCCGGCGCGGCGATGTTCGATAGCCATTCGCAGGTGCATCATAGCGAATCGGGTTCGACGGGCGTGCTTTACCTGATCGCCGCGCATCCTGGCAGTGGCGAACTGGCCTATGTGGTCGCCAAGAGCCTGAAGGGGCAGGACGTACTGCTGGCGAGGCGCTATCTCTCACGTCTGGAGAGTGGGCGCATCGAGGCCTCGTTGCCCGAGTCTACCTTGCAGAGCCTGCCAAATTATCGCCCCGATAGCGAGCTTCAGAACGAGGTCGAAGAGATCCTCTTCGAGCTGGGGCCGCTCCACGTGGACTTCAAGGGCATAGATATGCGTGTGCTGGATAGCGTGCTCTACCTGGATGGCAACATCTCCAGCTCGCTGCGCTCCGATATCGTCACCAACCAGGCGTTGGGCGTTCCCGGCCTGCTGGAGATCAAGAATCGTCTGATCGCCGACGATACACTGGCTAGTCAGCTCGCGATGGCCATGGCGCATGACCCCCGCACGCAGGAACTACCAATTGGTGTCTATCCACGCCTGGGCAACGTCCGCCTGAGCGGTAGCGTCCACGATGAGGCGCAGAAGCAGACCGCAGAAGAGATCGCCAACACATTCCCAGGTGTGCGCTCCGTAGAGAACGAGTTGCGGGTCAATCCCGCCACCTCCATGCTCTACGTCCTCTCCAGCACTGAAAGCATGGAGCCCCAGGACCAGATCCCTGGCAAATATGTCCGGCATACAAAATAACCATCAGTAGAAAAAGAAGAAAAGGAGCGTGGGGTATGCCCCACGCTCCTTTTCTTCTTTTTCTACACTTTTACCCTCTCAACGCCTGGTCCAGATCACTCAGGATGTCGTCGATGTGCTCGATGCCAACGGAGAGGCGGATGCAGCCGGGGTTGATGCCCAGGTTGCGGCGCTCCTTGTCGCCGAGCGTGCGGTGCGAGGACATGGGCGGGTAGCTGACGAGCGAGAAGACATCGCCCAGGCTCGTGGCAGGTAGACAGAGCTGGAGCCGGTTCATAAAGCGGTAGACGGCCTCCTGGCTCTGCTCCTTGAGTTCGAAGGAGAGCAGGCCACCATAGCGCCCCTGGCCAATGAGGCGCTCTGCTAACGCATGCTGTGGATGGCTGGCGAGGCTGGGGAAGTGGACGCACTCGACGGCGGGATGCTCGCTCAGGAAGGCCGCGACCTGGTTGGCGTTGCCGCAATGGCGCTCCATGCGTAGGGCCAGGGTGCGCAGGCCGCGCATGGTCAGGTGCGCCTCGAAGGGGCTGAGCATGGCGCCCAGCAGGTTAGCGTTGGTGCGCAAGTTCCCCATCAGCGAGTTCTTGGAGCTGATGACGGCCCCACCTGTGCTATCTCCATGCCCGCTGATATACTTGGTGGTGCTGTGGACGACCAGGTCAAAGCCGTGTTCGAGTGGGCGAATTAAATAGGGGGTCGCGAATGTACTATCGATCACGGTAATGGCCCCGACCTCTTGCGCCGCGGCGCTAATGGCGTCGAGATCGGCGATCTTGACCAGGGGATTGGAGATGGTCTCTAAATAAACGACGTCTGGCTGCTCTTCGCGAATGATGGCGCCAACCTCCGGCACGCAGAGATCTTTGAGTACGACCTCAACGCCATTGGGGATGTAGTGGGCCTGCAAGAGGCCAATCGAGGGGCCGTAGAGGTCTTTGGAGGCCAGAATCTTGGTCCCACTGGTCAGGCCTGCGGTGATGAGCGCGGCATTGATGGCCGCCATGCCTGAGCCGAAGGTGATGGCTCCTACGCCTCGCTCGGCACGGGCCAAGGCGTCTTCAAGCGTCTGGGCGTTGGGATTACCCTGGCGGGCGTAGACGAAGGCGGCGTCCCCATCGGGCGTCTTGCCACTAAAGGCCCGGTCCAGGGCCTCGCAACTCTCGTGGATATAGGTCGTGCTGGCGTGAATAGGTTGGACGGTTGGTGTGCCAGTCTGGTAGCGCGAGCGTGCTCTCCGATCCTCATGGATGAGCTGCGTATCCAGGTGCCAGTTAGTATTGTAGTCTGTCATGAGCAAGCAACCTCTTTACTGTAGAAGCGATAGCCGGGCGGGAGCGCCGGGGGCCGGTGTTCTCAGGGCGTACAGAGCGTATTGATATAGCGGAGATCGGCCAATAGCTCTGCGATGGAGGGGCGAGCCTCTTCATCCTGTGCGAAGCCCTGTTGATAAAGCGCGTTATAGCGATCCGCCAGCACCACGCCTGGAAGCAGTGTGCGTGTGGCGGAGTCCCACTGCGTATAGCGTGCGATAACGCTCCCTTGCGGATCGGCTAGCAGGGGAAAAGGCAGGTGCAGCTCTTCCTGGACCTGGAGGTTTTTCAGAACAGGATCAGGCGTGATGGCTAGAATAGCACACATCTCATCGCGAAAGGCACGGTACTGCTCCACGAAGCTACTGAGCCATGTTCGCGCTCGCGCATCGGTGAGGCTGGGGATGAAGAGCAGTAGTAGATGCTCGCGCTGCTTATAATCCCAGGGACTATGCGGCATACCATCGGGTCCCGGCAGCGTAAAGGCCGGAATAATCTGGTCCTTCACCAGATTATTAGGTGCTTGATTCTGTTCGTCATTCATCTTTGAAGCTCTCCCTTTGTGAGTCACTACAACATATCTTCCCTATTGGCTTATATAGTACCGCGTGCGGATGAGTCCATGCAAGCATGGACCCTACAGGATTGTGGCTATGCCGGGGTAACGAAGGGCAGGATCTGCTCCTCGATGGCGAGGGCTACACCATCTTCGGCGTTGCTGCGCGTGACATGGTGGGCGGCGGCCTTTACTTCCTCGGAGGCGTTGCCCATGGCGATGCCCAGGCCCGCGAAACGCAGCATGTCGATGTCGTTATGATTATCCCCAATGGCGGCGATCTCGGTTGAGGAGATGCCAAGCATACTGGCGATCTTCAGGAGGGCGCGCCCCTTGGAGACTGCGGGATGCAGGAACTCAATCAGGTCCGAGGCGGCCTGGGTGACGTAGAGCTGCGAGGCGAAGAGCTCCTCAAAATACACGCGTTTGCGTGCCAGCTCGGCTGGATCGCAGACTCCCACCAGCTTGATGCAGGGCTGGGGATAGAGCTCCGCCACGTCCGGGACCTCTATGGCTGTGGGTGCGGGCGGAAGATACCAGTTCCTGGCGCCGGGCGTTCCCGTGTCGGCGAAGACGCGCTCGTGGGTATGGTAGACACGAAAGACATCCTGTTCCTGCAGGGCACCCAACGTGGGCAGAATATATTCATCTGGAACGAGTTGTTCATAGAGGGGCGAGCCGTCTGCTACGTCGGCGATGATCGCGCCATTATAGACGATCTGTGGTCCGTTGAGGGGAACGCCGGGGCAGAGCGAGAGGAGCGCGGGAAAGGTCTGCCCGGTCGCAATCACCAGGGTCACGCCCGCCTCAACGGCCCGCTTGAGTGCCTCATGCGTACGTGGCGTGATCGCGCGCTTAGGATCGAGCAGCGTGCCGTCGAGGTCGAGTGCCAGCAAACGATACATAGAAAAGAGCTCCTAAATTGAGATAGCCTGTACATATGTCTCGCCCGCCATTGTAGCATATCTCAGGCAAGCAGCCGTTTATAAGAGCCCGATGTTGTAAGTGTGCTGGTGTTTGTTCAGAGTGATATAAATACAGGTGTCCAGAGATAAAGTGTTTTTGTAGTGCCTGCTCATATTAAGATTGGTAGTACTTTTATGGTTTTTTAACACATTAAAGTGTTTTGATGTGCTAAAGCGAAAAGGGGAGCTCAGTGAGACTTTTTGCAAAAGCTGTTGTTCTGACCGTATTAAGTGGGCTGTTTGCGCTGCTGCTCATGGGATATACCACTGATGCTGCCAGGGCTGCTACACGTTTAACTTCAATAGCAACTGATACATATATGTCGGAGAAGGTGCCTGATTTCAGCAGGTTTGTTGGTTTTTGGTATGCTCATGGGGCAGACATGGCGGTTAACGCGGATGGTCAGGCACATTTTGGTGCGCGCACCTATACCTGGTGTGGTCCTGGGGTAAAGCAGCCGTGTGATTCGTCACAGGGAGGTATTCTCGACGGCTATACAGAAAATATACAGTTTTCCAGGGTAGATGGTAATGTCGCTTATGGGACAATTTCGGCTGGAAATGTGCGCCCCGTTGGTTCAGAAGCGACATTGACACTTCTGCCTGGAAACCAGGTACGCTTTTCTGCGGGCATAGGTATGGGCACCCAGCTTTGTGGCCCACAAGCGGTTGTAGGGGCATGTGGTGCGTAACCCATTTCACTACACTAAGATCTTGTTCCGAAACCCAACGTCACTGGCGTGCCTACAGCGGTGTGCTCAAAGATTGAGCTTTTATTTAGCTCTTCCTTTCGTGGGTGAGAACATAGCCACAATGCTGGAACCACCCTTGTGCATCTTGAGCGGTAATGGTGAGTAAAGCTTGACTACTTACTGCTTCCAGCGCTTCTCTCGTTCTGGCTCCCGCTCGTCGCAAGGCCGTCTTGAGTTTGGAGAACGCCTCTTCGATGGGGGAGAGGTCAGGTGAGTAGCCGGGTAAGAAGAGGAGTTGGCAACCTTTCGCTTCGATGGCTTGTTGTACTCGGGCACTTTTATGGGCCTGGAGATTGTCCATGACCACGATCTGGCCTGCATGAAGGCCAGGAGCCAGAACCTGTTCGATATACAGTTCAAAGGCCGTCGTGTTGGCCGATTCTTCCAGAATCAGCGCGGTCCCCATGCCTTCCAGAGAAAGTGCAGCGATAAGCGTCGTATTCTTTCCACGATTGCGTGGCACACTTCCTCTAGCTCGCTCTCCCCTGGGTGCGCGAGCATACAGAGGCGTTAAGGCAATAGTGGAGCCAGTTTCATCGATAAAGACCAGATCTTCTATCGGAAGCTTGCTCGCATTTGCTTGCCACGCAGCCCGCTCCTCTTCATTGTGCTCTGTTGCCCCGAGCGACTTTTTTTCGCGTCCAGCCCAGCCGTTTGATCGCCCGACTCATGGTCCATCGGCTCACCCGTTCGCTGTGCGTTTGCTCCCACATGGCACAGTGTTGCTCCAATGTGGCGTCGTCGTGCGCCTGTAATTGAGGCAGGACACCGGCTTCCACCTGTGTCCGTTTCTTCGGCGGGCGACCAGGAATCGCTTTGGGCTGCACATGCCCTTCCTCTCGTCGTTGTTTCAGATATCGTTTAATCGTAGCACTGGAGACACCAAAGAGCTGCATAATCTCGGCTCGGGGGCGACTCAGGTCCACAGCTCGCGTAAACCTTGTGAGTACGTCTTCATAAATTCCCTCCTTGTGGCCAGTCCTGGTTCAGCCTGGTATAGGTGACATCGAAGTCGTGCTCCCACTTGAAGCCATCAGCAGATTTCTTCCAATGGCCGGTAATAATCTTGCCGTTCTTGCTCACAGTACTCTCATAACGCTGCCAGAAGCCGGGCGCTTCCCTCCACATCTTCCACGCTCTCTCCGAGAAGCTCATCTCATAAACCCTCGAAACGCTCCGCGCGTCATAATAGAGCACGGTATAGGTGGAGGCCGAGTCATCCCGGCTAATGAGCCAGAGAGCATGGGGGGGATTCGGCGATTTGTCGCCCATGCGCAGCGCCAGAAAGGCTCCATCTTGCACCCACTCGATCAAGACCGGTCCCCCTTTTACTCTGTCGGATGGACGAGGAAGAAAAGCCGCATTGGAGAGTTCCATCTCCCAATCGCCCACCAATCCCTCAAGGGGGGTGAGTGCAGGGTTTGGCTGAGGCGGAGGCGTCTTTGCCTGAATATGGGTGGAGTCATCTGTCATCGTGTTTTCTCCTCTCTAAATGACCATTTTGGTGCTGGGTGTTGTCCCCAGACATGATGGTCTCCTTTCCTTTCTCAGAGAGACGAAGCCAGTCTTACTTCATCACGCGAAACGAGAGATGGGTGGCGCCCGGCGTCTCAAGCGTGCGAATATGTTCCAGGTGGATCGGCTTTGAGCCAAGGTGATCGAAGAGGCGCACGCCCTCACCCAGCAGGACATGGGCCATGCTCATATTGATTTCGTCGAGCAGGCCCGCCTTCAGAGCCTGTTGGACCGCGCTGGCCCCGTGCAGGGCAATATTTTTCTCGCCTGCAAGCTCTCTGGCTTTGGCAATCGCGCTCTCGATGCCCTCGGTGACAAAGTAATACTGCGTCTGGCCCTGTTGCAGGGGTTCGCGAGCTTGCGATTGCAAGACAATCACCGGGCCGGGAAGAGGTGTGCCATCAGGCATGATCCACCCCTGCTCATTATCAATCTGATGAAAGCTTCGGTGTCCCATAATCACTACGCCGCCCTCGTTGAGTTGATCGCCTATGACCTCATAGAAATGTTCCATAGCGTGTCCCATCCAGGCGAAGACTTCTGAGACATCATCATTTTTATCAGCGATAAAGCCGTCGAGCGAGACCGAAAGGCCAAACGTAACTTTTCCCATGGTGTTTCTCCAATCTTTGTGAATGCTATGCTACTACATCGTTTCCAGCAGTTCTGTGAGGCGCGCGTAAGAATCGTTGAGTCCTTCTTCCATACCGCTCTGGAGTGCACCATCACGGTCAGCAACCGACTGGAAGACGGATTGAGTGGTAAGCCTGGTCCTGCCGCCGGGCAAGGCTTCCAGGGTGAGCGTTTCGAGGCACACATGTCCTGCTTCCGGCAGCCCTTCGAACTCAAAGGTGTCGATTATGCGTTCGGGCGCGCAGACTTCGTGATACACTCCATGAAAGCCGTATTCGTTGCCGTCAGGGTCTTGATTGATAAAGCGCCACAGGCCACCAGATCGCACGTCCATCTTATCAACCAGGGTTGAAAGACGTCTCGGCCCCCACCATTGCGGGACAAGCTCTGGATCGGTAAACGCTTGAAACACAAGCTCGCGCGGCGCGTCGAATTCGCGCGTGATGATCATTTCCTGTATCCCTGGTTCTGCGGTAACGATTGTTTTGTTCTTGCCTGCCATTTCTCGTTGCTTCCTTTCAAACTCCACTGCTTAGCGTGGCCGGTAACACACGCGCATGACGCCAGACTTGTATGTCTTCACGCCTACCAACTCCAGATTGACCTTAGTGGTAAACACACTTTGCCCCTGGCCGATGACGACAGGATGAACCATCAGCACGTACTCATCAACCAAGCCGAGGCGCACAAACGTTTGCGCGGTGCGAATGCCGCCGGGCACACCCAGGTCTTTTCCCGGCTGCTGCTTGATCTTTTGTACTGCTTCAACCAGCTCGTCATTGCTCTTTACCACAAGCAGCTTTGTATTCTCCCACGCGAGTTTTTCTTCCCTGTTCGAGAGAATAAACGCGTGTAATCTGTTCACGGACCGCGCAACGGCACGCTCTTCCGAAGATGCCGAAGGGTTTTGTGCGACACCCAGCCAGTAGGGAATCATCCCGGAAGCCGTCGGGTAGCCAATAAATCCATCATCAACTTCTTGAAAGAAGGCAACAATGTCATCGTTGAGCTCTTGGTCCGACTTCTGCGACATCCAGTCCAACTCGCCGTTTGGCCCGCAGAAGAAGCCATCAAGCGTCATCGGCATGTTGAGAAGAACTTTTCTCATGGGGTCCTACGTATGCATATTCATCCTCTCACCTGCTTTCTGGTTCGTCCTTCACGCGTTTCTGTTTTTCCCGTTCGAGCACTTTATCTAGTGCCTCAAAACACTCTTCCCACCTCTGTCTCGTCTGCTGAACCCATGCTTCAAATTGAGACAGTGTTTGTGGATTGAGGCGGTACAGGTGCTTCTGCGCGCGTTTTTCCATCACCACCAGTTTGGCCTCGCGTAAGACCTTGAGGTGCTGCGAGACCGCCTGTGGGCTGACAGGAAAGTGCCCGTAGATGTCTGTGGCTGTGAGTTCGCCGCAGTTGGCAAGGAGTTCTAAAATGGCCCGTCGTGTCGGATCGGAGAGCGCAACAAACATATCCATGGACACATTATAAACCATTAGCTTTATCAAGTCAATGCTTAAATATAGTTGGCCAGTACTATCTAAAACGCGCGCGCCGACGGAGTTCACAAAGAGTGGGGGCGTTGTGGGAGAAGGACGACTTTACGTGGCTCTTGTGTCAATCACGGAATGAAAGGGATCGGAACAATGGAGGTAAATAAGGAAGAGATACAAGAAGGCTCAATGTTTGAGCACGCCGCTGTAGCGCTTCGCGCTCAGGTTTTCGGATAAGTAGTAAGCTGGCTCAGGTCGCCTTGTCTCTCTCCACGCAAGCATCACCCCTTCCCATCAAAAAGTGATGGGAAGGGGTGATGCTTAACACGTATATGAAAGAGGCTCAGGACTGGCAGTATTAATGTATACATACTATACTGCTTCTATACTAACGGGATAAGGTTGAGAAAGAGACAAGGAGTGTAATTCTGATGCCTAAAGAAGCACGCAAGCGTTTGGAGAATATTGGTGCGTTACTGGTTGTGGGAAGCGGGAAGGGGGGCGTGGGTAAATCGACGGTCAGCGTCAACCTGGCGGTCGCGTTAGCGAAACAGGGAGCGTCTGTGGGCTTGCTGGATGGCGATGCCTATGGTCCCAGTATTCCCTTGATGTTAGGAGTGCGTAAGCGGTCGGAGAGCAAGGGCTGGAGCGCGGCTTTGCCCCTGGCGGACCTCAAGACTCAGCAGCGCAAGATTCAGCCACTCACGCGCTATGGTGTTAAAATTATTTCAGTAGGTTTCTTTATAGGTGAGGAGCAGGCGGTGGCTCCGATGCCCGATGCGCTGGGGCTGTTGATGCGCCAGTTGCTCTTCTCCGTGGACTGGGGCGAGCTGGATTATTTAGTGATTGACCTGCCACCCGGCACGAGCGAGCCGCAGGATACTTTCTGCCGTGAGCTCGTTGTGGATGGCGCGGTCCTGGTCACGACGCCCCAGGATATAGCGCGCATCGATACCGCCAAGGCGCTGGCGATGTTCCAGCGCGCGCATGTGCCGGTGCTGGGCGTGGTGCATAACATGGGGAGCGTCCTGTGTCCCCACTGTGGAGAACTATTTGAGGTCTTTCCTCGTAGCACTGAGCAGCGCAATGCCCTTGATTCCATTCCGGTTCTCGGCGATATCCCCCTGGACCCCGGCGTGGTCTCAATGAGCGACCAGGGCTATCCAGTGGTCGTAAGTATGCCCGAATCGGCGGCGGCACGCGTCTTTAGCGAAATGGCACAGAAGGTCACCCAGCGTCTCGCCGAAGAGCGAGAGGGGGAAGCATGAAGGAGAAAGTAAAGGGCATCTTCACAGACACTATTTTAGCAACTCTTTGGAAGATGATGTGTTGGACCGGAACGAAATAACAATTGCAAGCATTACTAGAGTAGTAGGTTTTTGATGTCGCAGCTCATGTTGGGTAACGATATCAAACGAGAAGGCCAAACACAGCCCACTCTCGTCTACGGGGGTTCTGCAAAGGAGGTACCTCAATGTGGAACGACAACAGGACAAGGAAAACATTCGCCATCATAGTCTGTTTGCTTGTAGTAGGAATAGTATCCTTTGGGAGTGTCATAGGTAGCCGTATAGCTAATGCAGCAACAACTTCCCCATCTCACTCACACTCAGCATCTTCAACCAATGTAGTCACGACGAACGCCTCAACCAATGTAGTCAGGATGAGCGGTTCAACCAATGTGATCACGACGAACGCCTCAACCTTCAGGGTAACAAGCATTGACATGTCTGTCACCCCAAGCACCACCTCGCTATGGAGATGCGGCTCTTATATTCAAGTCACCTACAATGCCGTCTTTCATATCGTCTCAGGCCCAAATGGGGGAACGATTGTGTTCTCCTATACCACCAACAATGGGCGTTCCCAAACGGCGGAAAAGTTAACTATTCTGCCTGGTCAGTACCTCTCAAACTACACGTTCACATGGCAAGGAAGTCTTCCAGGTGACCATACCTATCCAGCGCCGGGAGGCGTATTGGTCACAAGTCCAAACACCCTGGTGTCTCAGATGGTCATGCCAGCCGGGAAGTGCCGCTAATCAGCGAAGGTTTTGAGCGTTCCTCCCAAAAACGCTCCCAAGGTGGAGAGATAGTCGGTTCCTCATTGTAGGCACTGGTGAGGGCGTCTACCTCTCCACTGGCATTCGATATCGAAATCGAGAGTTGCAAAAACGTGAGAGAGCTTTCAAAAAAGCTCTCTCACGTTTTTGAGCACAAAGAATTGTTTCTCATTTATTTGGCCGCAAAGGCAAAGATTAGCGTAACATAATTATGTATTTGATGCACAAGAAGATAGAAAATTTTTCAGTCCAGGAGATAAAATAGTACAAGTAGATACGTATATTGACACCTTCCGAGCGTAAGCTTATACTTGAAGAGTCAGTATGCTATTTTATTTTCTTGGAATCATTTGGCCTGTATAAGGATAGCTCGCCGCTCCATATCAATTTATCGAAGGAGCATTTGATCTGTTAGCGAGTTGAGAGGTGGTAAGAAGAGATGGTGTGTCCGCGGTGTGGTTATGAGGGGGATGTGACACAGAAGCCCTGTGAGCGGTGTGAAATGTTTGTCCCAGTGACGAGTACGGGGACCGCTGCCCAGGACGCGGCGGCTACGCAGACGCAAGGCTCACCCCCTGAAGATGAGGGTGGCGAAGCGCGCAAGGCAACGGCGACCGCCTCGACGTTTCAAGCGCGCAGTCCCCTGCGAGAACGCAATGAGCAGCGTGTGCGGCAGGCGCGCTACGCTGCTACGCCTCCACCTGGAGTATCCCAGGCGGTTCCAGGATCGTTATCGCGTCCGGGGGGGGCGGGGGGGCAGCGCTCCCCGGACGCGACGCCTCGCTCTGCGCAGGCTCTGACGGGTTACCCGCAGATGACCCCACCTTTGCGCTCTCAGTCCTTACCGGCCCAGCCTGGTCGCAGCGAGTTCTCGCCATCGTCGCTGCCCGCACGTGTGAACCGCCTGGCCAATAATGTTGCGTCGCTACGAAGTATCGAGCAGGCGGGTGGCGAGTCTGCTCGCTCAGGGATGGGGGCGCGCCCGCTGGGTGATACCAGTCAGCCAGGAACCTTTGACGCGCCCGTCCTGGTCTCAGGGTCCCTTCTGCGGAATGGGCGCTATCGCTTGAGCGAGTCGCAAACGCGTCATGAGTGGAAGCCAGGTACCTATGAAACGACCTGGCGTGCCCAGGATGCTCAGCGCGCGGGTGCCCTGGTGCTAATCAAAGAGGTTGAACTGGCGGAGGGACGCGAGCGCACCCAGGCCCTGCTACGGAACGCGACCGTGGCCCTGATGGAGGCTGGTCGCCTTCCGCGTGTCCCCGCACTCTGGGATGCCTTTATGGAGCATGGGCGCAACTTCTTTGTTTTTGAGCCACTGGAGGGCGAGACGCTCATAGCACGCCTACAACGCGTGGCAGGGCCTCTCTCTGAACAGGAGGTTGTGTGCCTCTGTGTGCATATCGCGGAGGTCCTGGAGGCGCTCTCAACGCAAAAGCCCCCACTTATGCATGGCTTGATCTGTCCCGAAAATATTGTAATCAGCCGCTATGGTGCGCAATACGCGCTGACGGGTTTCTCGGTTGTGCAGTCTGGTTCTGGGGGGCAGTATGAGGTTGACCGGGAGCAGGCGCGCCTCTCGCCCTATGCCGCGCCCGAAATGGGAAGTGGTAAACTCGATGTGCGCTCGGATCTCTACTCGCTGCTGGCGACAGCCTATCATGCTGTGACGGGGAGAGCGCCTGAGCATGATCCAGCGAGCAATACGATTACGCCCGCCAGGCGGGTCGCACCTCAGGTCTCGTCGCGGTTAGATGCCATACTTACGCGTGGCCTGCGCCCCCTGGCTGTTCAGCGTTATCAAAGTCCCGCTGAACTGAAGCAGGACCTGCTGTCCTGGCGCATGGGGGGGACGACATCGAGCATGGGAGCGATTGTCTCGGCCTCGGGCGCCTCGTTTACCAGCGTGGCCCCGGTCTCTTTTAATAGCGCCCTCCCGGGCGAGCGTCGCTCGACGGATAGCGTGGCCCAGATGCTCCCCAGCATGCTTGGTGACCTGGAGGATGAAGATAAGTCACAGCTTCCACAGCCAGAGGATCTCCCGCCCATGAGCGAGGGCAACGATCTGCTGCAATCCCTGCTCTGGCTGGGCGCGATCATGCTCTGTGTGATTGTCCTGGTCTGGGCCAGCCAGGGATTTCTATGAGAAAGAGGCCCAACGCTACTGAAGCACGCGTCTTCATATAATGATACGGGCTTTTGCAGCGTCGGGCCACGTGCGGCCCTGCTCACTCGGGTTTGGTGCCGACGTGGATGGCGACGAGACCACCGTTGAGGTAGTAGTAGCGCACATCGCGCCAGCCGGCCTCCTCCATGATCTCCTTGACGCGGGGAGCCTTGGGGAAGGTCGTCAGTGAGTTGGGCAGGTAGTTATACTCCTCGAAGGCTTTGCCCAGGATGGTGCCAAAGAGGGGGGCAAGCTTGTAGAAGTAGAGATAGAAGAGCGTACCGAAGATCTTGCCAGGTGGGTGACTGATCTCCAGGCAGACGACGCGCCCGCCGGGGCGCACAACACGCAGCATCTCGCTGAAGCCCCTGCCGATATTGGTCAGGTTGCGCACCGTAAAGGCGGAGCAGCAGCCATCGACGCTGTTGTCGGGGAGATCGATATTCTCGGCGTCGCCGACGCGTAGCTCGATGCGGTCTTGCAGGCCCATGCGCCTGAGTTTCTTCTCGCCAACCTCCAGCATCTCAGGCGTGATATCCATCCCGATCATATGGGTACCGGGTCCCGAGTTGCGAATGACCGAGATCGAGAGGTCAGCGGTGCCCGCGCCCAGATCGAGGCCAGTCTCGCCAGTTGCCAGGGCCAGGTAGCGTGCGGCCCGCTTGCGCCAGTAGGGATCGAGTCCCAGGCTCATCAGGCGGTTCATGAGATCATAGATGCCCGCGATACGCCCAAAGAGACGCCGCACATAGGGCTTCTTGCCGCCAGTTTCCTTAAATTTTTCTTCGAGAGACAATTTTGCAGACATAGCTAAGAGGCATCCTTGTAGAGTTTATGAATAGTTATTTCTTCCGCATCAGGACAAAATCGATCAGTTCATCAAGCACATCGCGGTCGGGCGAGGCTGGGAAGTGATAGAGGGCCTCGCGCGCCTTGTTGGCCTGGGCATGAGCATCCAGCAGCGACAGCTTCACGCCGTTGCCCTGGGTGACCCACTCCACGATCTCGCGGATCTCCTCGTCTTTATGGACCTTCTCCCCAAGCAGGGTCTTCACCTGCTGGTAATGCCCGTTCTGGGGCGCATCCTGCAAGGCATAGATGAGGGGGAGCGTGACCATGCCCTGGCGCAGGTCATTGCCCACGGGCTTGCCAATCGTTGACTGATCCTGGGTATAGTCAAGGATATCATCAATGATCTGGAAGGCGGTACCAAGGTGCATGCCATAGGCGTGCATCAGTTCGATCTCTTCCGGGGTCGCGCCACTGATGATCGCGCCACCCTTGCTACAGGCGGCCATCAGGCAGGCGGTCTTGCTCCTGGTTTTCTCATAGTAGGTCTCTTTACTCAGATCGATATTGCCTGCCGTCATCATCTCCAGGATGGTGCCCTCACAGACAGTGGCGACAGTGTCGGAGAAGAGGTGATCGATACGGGGGTCCTCGATGTCGGCGATCAGGCCCGCCGTTTTGGCGAAGTAGTAGTCGCCAAGCAGGATCGCGATCTTATCGCCAAAAAGGGCATTGACGGTGGGGTTGCCGCGCCGGGTGCTCGACTCATCAACGATATCATCGTGAATGAGCGTAGCTAGATGCGTCATTTCGAAGGCCACACTCAAGAGTAGCAGCTTCTCAAAGCGGTAGGTATTGAGTTTGCCAGCCAGCAGGGTGAGCGCGGTACGCAGTCGCTTGCCTGGCGCGCCCAGGGCATGCATCGAGGCCGAGTTGAGGATCGTCAGCCCTGAGGTTGCTCGCTCTTGAAACGTCTTATCGACCGTGTCGAGATCAGCCTGGATACCGGCAAAGAGTCGGCTCAAAGTGGCCGTTGTGTTCATGGTAGGATTCTCCATTTCCTCATGGTAGTGCCTCCCGAAAACCTGAGCGCGTGAGCGGCGTTGGTTTTCGCATAAGGAGGTAGTTGCCTTTGGATGTCTGTAGGCACAGTACTAAGGCATCCCCTGACTGTCAGCGCTCTGACAAGGCGAAACAAGCGACTTTATAGGTACGAACGATCATAAAAAAGAGCTATGTTAAAGTTTAACAAGGTAGTTACTAACCTCTTATGCGAAAACCAACGCCGCTGTCGCGGCTAGCGCTTCGCGCTCAGGTTTTCTAATAGGTAGTAATCTGATTATAACGCGCTTTGTCCAAGCTTGTTAAGGTATTCCAATTATCCCGATTGGTGTCATGGTGTGGAGGTGCCAGGCGGTCTGCAGACCGCCTGGCACCTCCACACCATGACACCAATTTATTACACCTCAGCGGTGGTATCGATCTCGACCAGGTCTTCCTGGACATAACCATTGGTGAAATCGAACTCATCGAGCACATCGAGGGCCGTGCGGTACTCGCTCCAGCTTAAGCGTCGATTGAGCACGGGATCGTTGACGGCTTTCCAGGCGGGAAAGTATTGATCCATCAAGCTAATGGGAGTATCTGGCCCTAGTTCCTCGGCGATCCAGCGCAGGACCTCACGTGTACCAGAGATATCCTCAGGCATGACCAGGTGGCGGATAAGCAGCCCACGTCTTCCTATGCCTTCCTCATCGAGCTGTAGGGGACCAACCTGGCGGTACATCTCGCGGAGCGCCGCCTGGTTATAATCCACGTAGCGAGGCATCTTCGAGGTGCGCAGTGCGTTTTTGTTGTCTGAGTACTTGGCATCGGGTAAATAGATATCGATGACGCCGTCCAGGAGTTTTAATGTCTCCAGGTTTTCATAGCCTGCACAGTTGTATACAATCGGCAGGCGTAGCCCCTTTTCACAGGCAATGACCAGGGCTGCCAGGAATTGTGGTACGAAGTGGGTTGGAGTCACCAGGTCCAGGTTGTGGCAGCGTTTCTTCTGCAAATACATCATCATGTCCGCGAGGCGTTCGGGGGTGACACGATGGCCCAGGCCGCCCTGGCTGAGCGAGAAGTTCTGGCAGTAGGTACAGCGAGCCTGGCAGTAGCCAAAGAAGATGGTTCCGGCTCCCCGCGTCCCGCTGATGGGCGGCTCTTCGCGGCGATGGACGTTCCAGGAGGCGACGATGGCCTCGGTCCCCGAGTGGCAGACGCCAGTCTTGCCCGCGATACGGTTGCAGCGGCAGTTCTGTGGGCAGATAGTACAACTGCGTAGGACTTCCCAGGCAGCAGCCGCGCGCTCGGCTAGTTCACCGGTTTCATAGAGTTGAAGGTAACTGGGATAAAGCATCTGGCAACTCCAAGTGCGAGATTGCGAAATGATCGGATATGGTCAAGACGCCTTTAGCGCTAAGAAGAGTGCCCAGCCTTCTCTGCGATGACCGGACACTCTTACGTGAATTGTTCTTGTATGCCTGACCCTCTAGGGCCAGGTCCTGGTCAACGGATATACCTAGTATACCCTATGTGTCGAGCCAGTAGCTTAGTCCTGTGAGGGCCATTTATAGCCGGGATGCGAGGGCTTAGGTCCCCGAGGTGTGCGTGGTTTCTTCTCACCCTTGGTAGCCTTCTTCGCGCGAGGGTTTCTGGCCTTCGCGTCTGACGGCTTGTCTGCATCCTGCTTCCTGGCCACTTTTTTCTTGGCTGGTGTCCCCTCGGCAGGCTCGGCTGGTGTGACGGGCTTGAGTAAGTTATCGGCGTCCTCGTCGATCCCGGTCCAGAACTCGGCGTTGCGACGCTGTACCGGGCGAGGTCCCTTGAGCACGCGTCCATCGGGGAGGCGGGTCACATGGAACTCAGGCTGCTGAGTCTTCTCGGCCTGGCGAAAGTTACGTGGGCGAGGCGTGCGAGCCTCTTCGTTAAACGACTCGTAGTCGCCCTCGAAGTGACCTGTGTGGGATCGGCGCGGTGCCTGATCCTGCTCAAAACGCCGGGGAGCGGAATTATGCTCGAAGCGATGAGGAGGCTGGTCCTGGCCAAAGCGATGAGGCGTAGAATCACGCTCGAAGCGGCGAGGAGGCTGATCCTGCTCAAAACGACGAGGCGTAGAATCGCGCTCGAAGCGGCGAGGAGGCTGATCCTGCTCGAAGCGGCGAGGTGTAGAATCGCGCTCGAAGCGACGCGGTGCCTGGTCCTGCTCGAAACGGTTGGGGCCTGCACCGTAGGGACGGCGAGGGCCAGTTGAACCCTGGAAGCGGCCGCCATGTGGGCGAGGTCCGCCATGGGAGGGGTAACGCTCCTGCCCCGACTCCCATTCAGGCTGTTCATTGCCACGGCGCGCGAAATTTGGCGTATTCGTATTATTATTGTTGTTGTAGGGACGTCGACGCTCTGGATACTGGGCCTGGTCATGTGATGGAGAGGAGAATCCGGGGCGAGAGCCAGTATGCTGATTGGGGCGATTATAGTTGGGAGCGCCGGTATTGCCGTTGTAATGGTTGGGACGGGAGTGCTGACCATTAGAAGGCGTATTGAATGAGTTGTTGCTGGTTGTGCGTGGGCGGTAGTCTGCGTGATTGCGCTGGGCCCCATTTTGCCAGGCGCGATCAACAATGGAGCGATTGAGGCGTACTTTGCCTGGGCGTTGAGTATTGCCCTGTTGCTGACCATCAGATTTACCAAAAGAGGATGAATCGCGGTACGGTGGGCGCGCGCCATCTCTTCGCTGTGGATTGAAGTTTCTGGTCATAGTTCCTTTCAAAAGTGTCTTCTCTTGTTATGGGGGTATGTAATGTAATTAAGAATGGTGGATAACGGCAAGATCGTTTGTCCCTCCCGTCGGTCATGCCACACCAACCTCGAAAAAATCCTTTGACGCGCATAAAGAGCGTGTAGGGTTCGATGCTTCTATGTAGGGGGGCGCGTCTGCCTACAGTATACCATATTTCTCTTCGGCCGACTATTCAGTAACATAAACACACCCGGAAGCACTATGTATTCCCAGAGGTCAGCGCAAATGCCACAAGAGGGTTTGAGTAGTGCGATCCTTAATATAGAAGAGATTGTATTTTAGGAGTGACCGAAGATATGTATGCCGATCCCTTGTAGCAAACCTTTCACATGACGCCAGGCTGGCAGCTATTTTTCTGTTATTTCCAGTGTGTGTATATGTTTGGGCTATGGTGCAAAGGCCAGGGGAATGGGTGTGAATTGGGTTTGCTGGCTACCGAACATGGCGAGCGCTTTGGTCTGTGTCTCGTCGGGGAGCAGGGGACGCAGGGTGAGGGTGTAGTAGAGTCCAGCCTCGCTCATGGTGCCGCTATTGCCGTTCAGGCTGGCTTTGAGACTCTGGTATTGCCCGTGGTTGAGCAGGAGGGCGTGGCTGGGGATGGTGAACTTGAGGCAAGGGGTCTCCAGGTTGGGCGTGTTCTCATTGGGAGGAATGCTACCACACTCATAGGTGGCTGCCTGCTCTAGCGTGTAGTCGCTTAGGGGCCAGAAGGGGTAGTCGCGCTGGGGATCGGCGCTGAAGGTCCTGCGCGCCAGGAGGGCGTAGGTCGAGGCCTTGTAGGGCTGGCTGCTTGTTGCGTTGACGGCGTTATTGATGGCGGTCAGGGCTTTGCCCAGGCGGGTATACTCGTCAAGCTCCTGGGCTTTGGGTTGGTAGTAGCCAAAGCTCCCATAAGCAAACTCTGTTTGCTGGTTGTTGAGCGCGAGTTGCAGATAGGTGGCGTTGAGGTCCTGAATGTCGATAAACTGCTTCTGGCTGAAATCGGGGAGATCGTAGGTGTTGACGAGTGCGTCGAGGAGCTGTTGCAGGGCGTCGGGGGTGAGCTTGCCTGTGCGCTCAGTTCCCAGGATGTAGGTGCCATCGCCATAGATGCTGAGCACCGGACTGAGCGAGAGCGAGCCTTTGAGTCCTCCGCCATAGAGCGTGCGGATAACCACGTCCTGGGGATCGACGCTATAGGTGACCTGCTTGTTGGCCTTCGCCTGCTGAATCGTCTTGATCTGTTTCTGCTTCGCGGTCCCTGAATCGCAGGCCACCAGGCCGAGTGCGAGGAGCAGGAGGCAGAGGCTGCTCAGCGCGATGAGGAAGAAACTGCGAGGCATACGCGGCTGAGTGGATGTGATCTTCTGGGCAAGCTGGCGCATAAGGTGTGCTCTCCATACAAGATTTTCTTAACAAGTTCTTTGTATTGTATATGAACGCCTGGAAGATTGCCACGAGTAGGGTCCATGCTGGCATGGACTCTCCTCGCCAGCAGAAGTGCTCGCTCTGCGCGAATAAGTCCATGCCAGCATGGTCCCTACAATGCTATTTCTGGTTGGGGTTGAAGCGGTAGCCGATCATTTTGTAGACGAGCTTGGCGGCCAGGAAGTCGGCGCGGGTCTGGCCATCCATGGGGCAGAGTTCGACGACGTCCATGCCGACGACCGTGCTGCGCTGGCAGATCTCGCGCACGAGGTCGAGGACCTGGTACCAGGAGAGACCACCCGGCTCGGGCGTGCCAACAGCGGGCATCTCGCTGGGATCGATGGCGTCGAGGTCGATGGTCAGATAGACGTGCTTGCCCAGGCGCTCCCAGGGAATCTGTGCGATGCCCCTGGCGATCTGGTAGGCCCAGACCACAGCGACATTAGGGCCGGACTTGAGGAACTCGGCCTCCTCCGGGCTGAAGCTGCGAATGCCGATCTCCAGCAGGGGGATGCCCATATCCACCACGCGGCGCTCGATGCTGGCGTGTGAGAGTGGGGTGCCTTCGTACTCGTCGCGCAAGTCACCGTGGGCGTCGATATGCACCACCGTCAGGTCGGGATACTTCTCGTGAACGGCTGCGATGCAGGGTGCGGAGAGCGAGTGCTCGCCACCCAGGATGAGGGGGAGCTGGCCCTTCTCCAGGGTCTCACGGACGGCCTGTCCGGTTGCCTTGAGGGCCTCGGCGTGGTCCATGCCGCTATAGTCGAGGACGGGGCGGGTATAGACGCCGATCTCGATGGGGCTGCAGTCGAGCTCTTCGTCGTACAGCTCCATCTGGCTGGAGGCATCGAGAATGGCCTGGGGACCATGCTCGGTCCCTTTCATATAACAGACGCTATATTCTAGTGGCGCGGGAATAATAGTGACCTGCGCCGTCTCTGGATTGCAGTGGGGGGCATCAGGGGCACCAAACTGGCTAATGGAAGAATATTCCATGTATCTCTATCCTTTTATTTTTTTCTGTAATTCACCAGGTAGTACTCTGTCAATCTTCATTGGAAAGGTTTCAAGCCGCCTACGGCGGGAGGGGATTTAGACGCAGAGGGGCGTCAGCCCCTCTGCACTCCCCACCTTTCCAATCAATGTTGACAGAGCAGTAGAGCCTGGTAAGGCCTTTCTCTGCGCCTACGGCGCTTCGCAGGGGTTAGGGGATGTTGTGGGCGTGGCATTCGCCACGCCCACAACATCCCCTAACCCCTGCGAGCCACCGCCAGGTGGCGAGGAGAGCCGTAGCTCTGATGTAATTATGCTTGACGTAGAGAAAACGTTGACCTTTGAGGCTCACCACAGGCAATAAAAATGAGCGCAGCGTTCTCTATTACGTGCATATGGTAGCAGACGGGCGCTAGTTGTCAAGGGGGAGAGGCATGTAGAGGAGGTAATGAATACTATAGAAGAGCTTTGGAGAGAAATTTGATAAATAAAATAGAGAGTAAGAACGCTGTAACTACGATGTAACGGCACCTTACTCTCTATTATCAGTAGAATTTGAGGCGGCAGAGGAAACCCGAAGGGATACTCTTCGCCTTGCGCTTGTTGCCTTTAGCGCACCTCCGCGGCGGCCTTCTTGGCGCGGCGAGCTTCCATGGCGGCCTCAAGGCGCTTTGGATCTGGCTCGTCGGGGCGTAGGGAGCGGGTTGCGCGCACGATGAAATGGGACTCAACGTCGTCGGTTTTGAAGACTTCTTTGGCGAAGGCGATGGCATCTTCCTGGCTGAACTCTTTGCAGGAGCAGATGTCGATGTCTACTTCGCCATACTCGGGCCAGGCGTGCAGGCTGATGTGGCTCTGAGCGATGACCACGAAACCAGACATACCAGCATCTAGTGGGTTAGATGTTTCAATATCATACAGGTGAACTGGGCTGACTTTTTCCATGCCTACGCGATCAGGATACTGGTCGAGAACGCGACGCAGCAGGGGCTCGCTATTGAGGGTTTCGGGGGCGCAGTTGTAGAGTTCCAACATCAAATGTACAAGCATCGTTTACTTCCTCCGGGTTAAAAGCGTGGCGTGTCCCTCCGAATTATAAGGAGCCACGATTGCCGAGACTTCGGGTGCGCATCGCTTCTTCAAATTTTACGCACGAGTGATATTATATATTAGGTTGTCAAGAAAATGCAAAGAAAATAGGACGAAATTGTATCTAATAACAAGCTTTCTTCCACCTAAACACCAGCAAGGGTCCATCTAAACACCAGTCGCACTCCACCTAAACACCAGTCGAGACCCACCTGGCTGTTTGCTTCCTTGTCTACCTAATTGCCAGGTGGGTCTCCATCTAATGAGAAACCAGACTCGTGATTAGATCGAGTCTATTCTACGGTCGAAACTGCTTATGGGCCTCAAACGCATCTTTGAGTTCTGTTAGCAGTGCTTCGCGTTTTGCGTACAGCTCCTTGCGCGGGCGCGGCTGGGCCTTGCTGACGGCATAGGCGGTGAGCAGGGGTAGCGCGATGGTAGAATCGCCATACACCACGGCGGTATCATTGAGTTGATCGGGCTTAATCTTACCCCAGGAGACGGCCTCAGAGGGGGTCGCGCCCGAGAGCCCACCCCAGTGGGGCGCGTCGGCGGTAATCTGAATAAAGTAGTCGTGACCACCCTTCTGGATGCCCAGGACCTCCCAGAGCTGAGGCTGGGTTTGCAGGTAGAAGTTCTTGGGGCTACCGCCGCCCAGGATGATGACGCCGTTCTGGTCGGCATGGTGTACGATGGCGGTTGTCTCGTTGACATCGGCCAGGGGATCGAGGGTGAGCTTGCTGCCCTCCAGGGCGTTACGCGCCACGTTCATACCAATCGAGGAGTCGCCGGGCGAAGAGGTGTAGATTGGCACATTCCAGGCCGCGGCCTGGGCCAGCACCGAGTACTCCGGGTTGACGCCTGCTTTAAGGAGTTGAGTGCCCAGGTGATGGTGCAGCTCAGAGGTCGCGATGGGGCGATTGGGCAGGCTATTGAGAGCCTCGCGCACAAAGGCGTCAGTATCCAGCAGCACGCGATCCTCAAAGAGAATATCGTAAATACGCACGACATGCTCTTCCTGGAGCTTGGTATCGTCGAGGCGGAAGTCGCCGCGATGCAGCGAGAGGGCCAGGGCGTGGTGCATATCATGGTAGAGGTTGGCGCCCGTGCTCACGATAAAGTCGATGAAGCCATACTCCATCAGTGTAATCAGGCAGCCACCCAGGCCAGCAGGTGTCAGCGCGCCCGCCATGGTCAGGCCCACGGTCGTATTCTGCTCGGGATTGAGCATCTTCTCCACGAAGAGGCGCGACGCCTCGTGCAGGCGCGCGGAGTTATAGGCCTGGAACTGCTCGTCCATCAACTCGGTGATCGTCATATTGGGCCGGACGCGGTTAGGCAAAATGCGCTGCCCGCTTAAATACTCCTGTTGCGTTGGCTGGTGCTGCTGGTGCTGCTCGTCCTCTGTATGGTGAGAGTCATGATGCGACATCGAAAAAGTCCTTTCCGGGAATGGGAATATAAAACATTGGGAGGCGTGATGCCAATGCCCTATAGGATATGACAGAACAATACTCCTGGCAAGAGGTTATATAATGTGGGCTGGTGGGCGCAGCCTGCCCACCAGCCCACATTATTTAATCAATTAACGTATGCGAAAGAAAAGACTATGGTAATACAGAATATGTCAAACCTCTTTCCTGAGCTGAAGAAGCCGTATATTTTTGCGCACCAGGGGGGTGAGCTGCTGGCGCCGACCAATACGTTGGCGGCCTTCGATGTGGCCGATGCCATCGGTGGCGTCGATTTTCTGGATATCGATATCCATATGACGAGGGATGGGCATATCGTTGGCATCCATGACGCGACGGTGGATCGCACCACCAATGGGAGTGGGCGTGTGAACGCCTATACCCTGAACGAGTTGCAAAAGCTGGACGCAGGCTATCATTTCCGCGACCTGGAGGGACGCTATAGCTATCGCGGCCAGGGGGTCTACATCCCCGCCCTGGAGGAGATCTTCAGCAGGTATGCCGCGAAGTATTATCTGCACTTCGAGGTCAAAGATACCTATCCCAAAGGTGGTCCCTCCCAGATTGAGGAGAAGCTCTGGGCGCTGATCCAGGAATATGGCATGGAGAGGCGCGTGATCGTCTCCTCCTTTAAACAGGAGATTGTGACGCGCTTTCAAAAGCTGAGCGGGGGCAAGGTGGCAACTGGCGCGGGCCAGCCCGAGGTGACCAGCTTTGTACTCGCCCATAAGGCGCGCCTGCCCTGGTTCTATCGTCGCCAATCGACGTTGCTGGCTATTCCCGATGTCCATAGTAACGTCAATCTGAAAGATTCAGCCCTGATCCGGGGCGCGCACCGCCGGGGCATGGACCTCTACTACTGGACGATTGATGACAAGCCCTTGATGCGCCAGCTTATCGAGCTAGGCGCTGACGGCCTCTTCACCAACCGCCCCGACCTCATGAAAGAGCTACTGATCGAGATGGGCCTGCGTTAGCCCGCTACTGAGCCACATCTATGGTAGGGAACTCGCCTCGCGTGATGATGGCCTATTTATTGATGATAATGATACGATGCCGTTGCGTTTCGTAATTTGTAATGGTATACTCCCTTTAATAGATACGTTACCGTATCGTATTTGAATTTGTAAAGCGTCAAAAGAGGGAGAGAGGAGAGCGACTGTAGATGAATGAAACTGAACCTGGGCTGGCGGTGCGTAAGGCTGGGCGTCCGCGTAGCGTCCAGTCCCACCAGGCCATTTTGGAGGCAACGCTCGAAATATTCGCCGAGGAGGGTCTTCAGGGCTTGAGTATCGAGGCGATTGCTGAGCGGGCCGGGGTGGGCAAGACCACCATCTACCGTCGCTGGTCCTCAAAAGAGAATGTGATCAAAGAGGCGCTGGACCTGTTTCGCGGCGAGCATCCTCTGCCCGACACAGGGAATATTCGCGATGACTTGCTCTATATTGCTAAGGAAGCACACGAACTTTTTAAGCGCAATGCCTTGATGGGCAAGTTGCTTACCAAAATGATTGCCGAGATCAAGTCAAGACCCGAGATCTACCAGGCCTTTTATGACAAACTGGCGACTCCGCGTTTGCAGCAGTTTCGCCAGGTTGTCGAACGCGCCCAGGAGCGTGGTGAGCTGCGTCAGGATATGGATGCGACGTTTATCCTCTATCAGATTGTCATTTCTCTGGCATATGGCAACCTCTTTACCGAACTGCTCTTTCCCAATACACAGACAGTTTTTGAGCCAGAAATGGCTGTAGATGCGCTCCTGAGTGGAATTGGGACGCGATCCTTACAGCCTGGAAAATGAACGAAAGGACATACAATAGGATGAAACAGATATCATTCGCTGATCTCCTGTCCCAGGAGACAAAGCATGACCCGGTCGCTTTTGCTGCGCACTTGCGCGAGCAGGGGCCGCTTCTTCCTCTCACGGCACCCTTTGGTTTTGGTACAGGCGCCTGGATGACAACGACGTACGAGGATGCCGTAGCCGTTCTCAAAGATCCACGCTTCGCCAAAGACACATTGAAATTCGGGCTCACAGAACAAGAGCAGGCATCTACTGATGAGAAGGAAGACATTTTTAAGCGCTTCCTCGCCTTTCGCCGCGATATGCTCACCGTTGATCCGCCTGATCATACGCGCCTGCGCGGCCTGGTCTCCAGGGCCTTCACGCCACGCATGATTGAGCAACTGCGCCCACGCATTCAGCAGATCGCGGATGAGTTATTGGAGGCCGTACAGGGATCAGGAAGAATGGACCTCATTGCCGATTTTGCCTTTCCTCTGCCTATCACAGTCATTTCAGAGATGCTGGGGATTCCTGTTGAGGATCGTCTACAGTTTCGTACCTGGTCGCAAACGATCATAGCGAACTCTGTGGGATCTCAACCGCAGGAGGCGCTGGCCGCCCTGGAGGCATTTGTCCAGTACATCAAGAATTTCCTGGTAGCTAAGTGCGCTCGTCCTGCTGATGACCTGACGAGCGCCTTAGTCGAGGCCGAGGAGGGTGGCGATCGGCTCCATGAGAACGAGCTGATTTCAACGATCTTCCTGCTCATCGTTGCGGGACATGAGACGACGGTGAATCTGATTGGCAATGGTATGTTGGCGTTGTTGCTGCATCCTGAGCAGATGGAGTTGCTGCGCCAGGACTCATCTTTGCTGCCATCAGCTATTGAGGAACTCTTGCGCTACACGGCTCCGGTGACGCTCTCTACCCCTCGCTGGGCGAGCGAGGATATTGTGATGCATAGCCAGGTCATAGGCAAAGGCGAGATGGTGTTTGTCTCTCTGGTGGCCGCTGATATTGATCAGCACCAGTTCACTGATCCACAAGTACTGGATATTACGCGCCGGGAGAACCAACATCTGGCCTTTGGCAAGGGCATTCACTATTGCCTGGGGGCGCCGCTGGCACGCCTGGAGGGGCAGATTGCCATTAACACTCTGCTGCAACGCCTGCCCAATCTGCGCCTGGCCTGCGAGCCTGAACAACTCATGTGGAATCCTAGCCCCATCTTGCGGGGCCTCACTAGCCTGCCGGTAGAATTCTAAATATGCATTGATTGTGATGATGTACTTTGCACATCATCACAATCAATGCATATTTTACCCCTTCACGCCGCGGATGAAGCGGACGGTGATGGTGCCCACGATGCAGTAGATGATCGACATACCGAAAATGACCTGGTAGCCCAGGACCGGGTGTCCGGCGCGGGCGAAGCTATCCAGCAGGGGGCCGCCTAGGACGGGGGCGATGACCTGTGAGAGCGAGAGCGCGACATTCCAGACTCCCATGTCGCGGGCATGATTCTTCTTCGAGGGTAGGGTGTCCGCGACGAGCGCCCAGTCCACGCTCTGGTAGGCGCCATAACCCAGGCCGAAGATGGCCCCGGCGGCGATAACGAGTTGTAGCGATTGGGTAACGACAAAGACCACGCCCACGACCGCCATGAGCGCACCCGAGATGTAGATCACGCGCTTGCGCCCCAGGTAGTCGGAGATCCAGCCGGCGGCGAAGGCGCTGAGCAGGCTGGTGAGCGAGACGATAATCAGGAAGGTGGTTGTCTGCTGCTCGGGGTGTGGGGCATGGATCACGTCACGCATGTAGTATTGCAAGAAGGACTGAATGGTGTAGATGCCTAGCATCATGATCAGGCGTGTGGCAAGTACCCAGGCAAAGTCGGGATCGCGGCGCGGTCGAAAGTCGAAGAGGCGCAGGATGCCGACCGTGATGATGACCTCGATAATGACCTGCTCAAAGTTGCTACTGATCTCAAGGCCCGCGATGCGCCAGGCATTCCAGAGGGTCATAAGACCCCAGGCCAGCAGCGCTACCACGAGCGAGGCGGCCAGCGTTCTCACGGCTGGCAGGGTATACCAGGGCTTGCGTGCCGTGCCTGTTGTCGCTTGTCCCGCCTCCCTGCTTCGTGCCGAGACTGGTAGTTCGCGGACGAAGATGAGTGTGATCAGCATAAAAACAAGCAAGACGGCGATGATCAGGCTGTAGGTCAGCCAGAGGCCCTGAGTGTAGCTTGCCAGGGGCAGGGATGAGTTGATGAGGTTACCTGCCACCAGGACGCCCCCAATATTGCCAAAAATGAGCATCAGGCTGATGACGCCTGAAGTAAGGCCTCGCTGTTCGGGAGGCACGATATCCGGCAGCAGGGCGTGAAACGGGGCCTGCGCGGCGTTGCTGACAAACTGTGTGAGGGCGTAGGCTATGGCGAGGGTGAGGACATTGGGGGCTGTGGCCATCCAGCCCAGGCAGAACACGCTCGCCAGGGTGCCCAGCAGGATATATGGGCGGCGGCGGCCCCAGATGGCGAGCCGTCCCTGCGTGCGGTCACTTAACCAGCCAAACAAGGGATTAGAGAAGAGGGAGACGAAGGCCCCTGGGATAAGGACAAAAGCCAGGGCGGTGCCTTTATCAAGATCACCCACCATTTTAAAGACCTGGCTGGGCAGAATAATTGTACCCAGCGCGGCCCACTGGAAGTTTAAGGCCAGCGCAAAGACGCTGATGGCTAGAATGCGCGTCCAGCGCAGGCGTGGCAGGTGAGATGCTGCTCCATCTTGAGCATCGTCTTCAGCTTGCTGTACGGTCTCCATGCCATGCTCCCCTTTCTAGGATAGCGGTTTTTAATTTGATGATTGCGATCATACGTTCGGCCCGTATCGCGCAATTATAGCTTCCAGATGCGGGCGTTGCTATAGGCGACCTCGGTGCGGCTAAGATTGATCATTTGGAGTCCTCAGTGTATCTGTAGAAATAGGAATATATGGTGTATTTGACTTTTTTAGTGTAACATACCTCTGCCGCAGAGAAAAGCCATGGGGGCGAGATCACGCGTGATCTCGCCCCCATGGCTGTAACTGTTTACTCGCTGGCTATTCCAGCATGAGACGTCGAATCTCGATGATCTGGTCGCGGAGTTGGCCGGCCTTCTCGAATTCGAGCTGCTTGGCGGCTGAGCGCATCTGGGATTCGAGGTCTTTGATCAGGCGCAGGGCCTCGTCTTTGGGGATGCCTGCGACGGCGGTTGCGGTCTTGCCGTCGGCCCCTGCCTCGGGACCAGCCATGGCCTTAAGACGCTCGGAGAGGGTTTTGACCTCTTTCTTGATGCCGCGTGGAGTGATGTTGTGCTGCTCGTTATATCCCTCCTGGATCTTGCGGCGGCGGTTGGTCTCGTCGATGGCGCGCTGCATCGAGCGTGTCACGTTGTCGGCGTACATGATGACGCTGCCCTCGACGTGGCGGGCGGCGCGACCTACGGTCTGGATGAGCGAGCCTTCTGAGCGCAGGAAGCCCTCTTTATCGGCGTCCAGAATGGCGACCAGGGAGACCTCGGGCAGGTCCAGGCCCTCGCGCAGGAGGTTGATGCCAACCACGACGTCGTAGACGCCCAGGCGCAGGTCGCGTAGGATTTCGACACGCTCAATGGTGTCGATCTCGGAGTGCAGGTAGTGGACCTTGATGCTGAGCTCCTGCATGTAGTCGGCGAGGTCCTCGGCCATCTTCTTGGTGAGGGTCGTGACCAGGACGCGCTGCCCCTTCTCGACGCGTATGCGAATCTCGGCGATCAGGTCATCGATCTGCCCACGTGTGGGGC
Source organism: Ktedonobacter sp. SOSP1-52 (assembly GCF_016587395.1). Taxonomy (NCBI): domain Bacteria; kingdom Bacillati; phylum Chloroflexota; class Ktedonobacteria; order Ktedonobacterales; family Ktedonobacteraceae; genus Ktedonobacter; species Ktedonobacter sp. SOSP1-52. The sequence continues at coordinate 1,409,882 of NZ_BNJH01000002.1, read as the reverse complement.
GAACGGTGATCTCTGGATCGATCAGGCCGGTCGGGCGAATGATCTGCTCCACAATGGCCTGGCTATGCTCATACTCGTAAGGGCCGGGTGTGGCGGAGACGAAGATGGCCTGCTTGAGCTTGTGTTCAAACTCTGGGAAGGTCAGGGGGCGGTTATCCAGGGCCGAGGGGAGGCGGAAACCGTAGTCGACCAGGACCTGTTTACGCGAGCGGTCGCCCGCGAACATGCCGCGCACCTGGGGTAGAGAGATATGCGACTCATCGACCACCAGCAGGAAGTTCTCGGGCAGGTAGTCGAGCAGGGTCCAGGGCTGTTCGCCAGCGGCCCGGCCCGCCAGGTGACGTGAGTAGTTCTCGACGCCTGAGCAGATGCCGGTCTCGCGCAGCATCTCGATATCGAAGTTGGTGCGCTGTTTCAAGCGAGCATGCTCTAGCAGCTTGCCCTCAGACTCCAGTTCCTCCAGGCGCTGCTCCAACTCCTCTTCAATCAGAGAGATGGACTTATTGAGGCGCTCCTGGGTTGTGACCCAGTGCTTGGCGGGATAGATATCGAGGCGTGTGCGCTGTCCCAGGACCTCGCCGGTCAGGGGATCGATCTCGGTCATACGCTCGATCTCGTCGCCAAAGAACTCCACGCGTACGGCGACGTCTTCATAGGCCGGGAAGATCTCTAGCACATCTCCGCGCACGCGGAAGCGCCCACGTACGAAGTTGGCGTCGTTGCGCTCATACTGGATAGAGTTCAGGTGGCGCAGAATTTTATCGCGGCGGCGCTCCTCACCTACCTTGAGGGTCAGCACCACCTCACCATATTCCTCGGGGCTGCCTAGGCCATAGATGCAGGAGACCGAGGCCACAATCAAGACGTCGCGACGCTCAAAGAGGCTGCGTGTGGCGGAGAGGCGTAGCTTCTCGATCTCCTCATTGAGCATGCTTTCTTTTTCAACGTAGGTATCGGTACGGGCGATATAGGCCTCTGGCTGATAGTAGTCATAGTAGGAGACGAAATACTCGACGGCATTATTGGGGAAGAACTCTTTATACTCGCTATAGAGCTGAGCGGCAAGTGTCTTATTGGGTGCGAGCACGAGGGTTGGCTTCTGCACCTGTTCGATCACCTTGGCCACGGTATAAGTTTTACCGCTACCAGTGACGCCAAGCAAGGTCTGAAATTTCTGATTATTGCGAATGCCCTCGGCAAGCTCTGCAATCGCCTGGGGCTGATCACCGGTCGGTTCAAAAGGTGACTCAACTTTAAAATCTGGCATAACGCGGCATCCCCACTGGATCTATGTTGTAGAATATTTTTTCGAAATTCAGCTCATTATACCACGAATTGCAGCGCCTGGGTATAGCCGGGATAGATGCACTACATGGGACAGAGGCATGCCTCTGTCCCATGTAGTGCATCTATCGATGGCTCGCTCACTCGGTGAGCCAGGGCAGGTGCTATTGGCTAGCGTATGTTGATATTCACGCCACGCAGACCAGCATTGCCGATGCCAGCGTTGCCGAGACCAACGTTACCGAAGCGGTTGAAGCCGACGTTGCCGAGACCAGCATTACCGAAGCGGTTGAGGCCGACGTTGCCGAGACCAGCGTTACCGATGCCCAAGCGGTTGAAGCCAACGTTACCGAGGCCGACATTACCGAAGCGGTTGAAGCCAACGTTACCGAGGCCAGCATTGGCGAGACCAACATTACCGAGGCCAGCATTGCCGATGCCGAAGCGGTTAAAGCCAACATTACCCAGACCAACATTGCCCAAGCGGTTGAAGCCGACATTACCGAGGCCAACATTGCCCAAGCGGTTGAAGCCAACATTACCGAGACCAGCATTGCCGATGCCGAAGCGGTTAAAGCCAGCGTTACCCAGAGCCGGATTGAAGCCGACGTTGCCCATGCCAACGTTACCAAGGTTAGGGTTGAAGCCAACGTTGCCCATGCCAACGTTACCGAGACCAACGTTGCCCAAGCGGTTGAAGCCAAGGTTACCGAGGCCAGCGTTGCCGATGCCGAAGCGGTTGAAGCCAACATTACCGATGCCAGCATTGCCGATGCCAGCATTGCCGATACCGAAGCGGTTGAAGCCAACGTTGCCCATGCCAGGATTGGTAGCGATGTTGACGTTGAAACGGTTGAGACCAGGATTACCCAGCCCAATGTTGACGTTGGGGTTGAGATTAGGATTACCCAGCCCAATGTTGATGTTGGGGTTGTTGATAGGATTGCCGAGACCAGCGTTGCCGAGACCAGCATTGCCCAGACCAGCATTGCCCAGACCAGCATTGCCGAAGCCGATATTGATCTCGCCGGGACCCTGAATGCGGTGCTGAACCTTGTCGGGCCTGACGGCTGCGATGCTTGCGGTACGAGCCGCGTGGGCCTGTCCAAAGGACATATAGAGTGTGAATGCGCACAGCAGGATGAGCGTATATGTGCTCATCCTGGCAAACCGTTTAGACATGCTGTGTTCCTTTCTCTGAGTTCCCGACAAACTTACTGTTTGTGCTGGACCAGACCATACATGTGCGTTTGTCTGTGTCTCTGTCTATATATAAAGCAGCCAACAAGCTGAAGAGCACGTGAGGTGGGGTGGAGAAGATTTGCGTTTTTGAACTGATTTTCGCGGGTTGTCCGTGATACTAACAGAGAATTGCAAAGAGTACATATGCTCTTAATTAAGAGTCATATAACAGGTAAAAACCAGAGAGAAGCAGACGCGAGGAGCGCCTGACATGGCGACGAATGCGGCTTCATTGTGGAGGCATGTAAGTTCATGAATACATTGAATATATTCTATAAAAGGGCTGGCACGTGGCGGCCCATCTTCAATTGGCGCCGCTCAGGAAGTGCTTTGATGGCGCTTGTTGGATTAATGCTCCTGATTTTTCCCCTGGCGGCGTGTGACCCGAGCACTGCCGTCCAGTTCTCGGATTTGCAGCTTAATATTCCGCCTGACGCGCTGAAGGCGCCCGTGGTCAGGCCGGTTCCCGATAGTCAGAAACTGCATGTTGGGGTGACACTCAAGATGAACCAGGACTGGCTCAAGAAGATGGAGGGAACCAAGATTGAGCCAGGGAAGCCCTCGCACCTGGAGGATTTCGCGAAGAAGGTAGGCATCGATGATCAGACCTATCAGAAGTTCAAGGACTTCTTCTCGCCTCAGGGTATTGCTTTAAAGCTGAACAAGCTGCATACCTACCTGACCTTTGACGCTAAGGCCAGCACGCTGGCAAAGCTCTTGCAGACTAAATTTGTGGTGCGCAAGTATAACGGGCGCGAGTTCTATGGCCCGGAGACGGCCCCCAAGGTCCCCGCCTTTATGACCAGCTCCATCGAGTCGGTCACGGGTCTTGACAACTATAGTTCCAAGCCCGTGCACACCCTGCAAGGCCTCACACAACAGACAAACTCGAAGCAGCAAGCGACAAGCTCACACCAGCTACTGACCTCCGGGCAGATACTCTCCACGCAGCAGGCCAGCACGCCACAGCAGGACTGCTCGCCACCTGACCAGACGCTCTTCCCCAAGGATGTCGCGGGCGCCTATGGCTTTGATCGTATGTGGAACAAGGGTTGGAATGGGCAGAATATGACGGTCAACCTGGTCGAGATCGATGGCTCCTATCGGGATGATATTCAGAACTACTTTGATTGTATTCAATTTAAGGGCCATCTCTCGGTCGTCAACGTCGATAGCGCCCCGCAGGATGCCCTGGGCGAGTCTACGCTTGATGTACAGATGGCAGCGGGCCTGGCGCGCTCGGTCAATATCAAGCTCTATCAGACCGATGGTAACGCCGATGATAATGTCTGGGGGCGCGTCAACGACATGTTGCAGCGCATCCTCGACGACAACACCAATGGTGCCAATAGCGGCAGCGTTGTCAGCATCAGCCTGGGCGCGCCCGAGAACGAGGTCTCCCAGGACGATGTGCGCGCGCTCGATAGCACCTTGCAGCAGTTGACGCGTGTGGAGCATATGAGCGTCTTCGTTGCCAGTGGTGACTGCGGCGCCTTCGGTAGTCGTCAGTATGGCAAGCTGGCGGTCAGCTATCCTGGCAGTGATCCCTGGATTACCTCGGTGGGTGGCACCATCCTCCAGGTTAGCCAGAATCGCCAGCGCAACCAGGAGGTTGTCTGGTCCGATAACTCGGGGAATAGCTGTAAGAACCAGTGGGGCAGCGGTGGTGGCAACAGCATCCTCTTTAAGCAGCCGAGCTGGCAGAACGCTCCTGGTACCAAGAATCAATATAGCCGGGGGATGCGCCAGGTGCCGGATGTCTCGGCGGCGGCCTATGGCCTGGCGGTCTACTTTAAGGGCCAGTGGGGCGCCGTAGGCGGCACAAGCGCAGCGGCACCCATCTGGGCAACTGGCATGGCGCTAGTTAACCAGGGCAAGATGCAGCAGCGCCATAGCTTCTCCTATGGCCCGCAGACCTTCTACCAGGCGGATAAAGGGCAGGCCTACTTTGATATCACCCAGGGCGATAACCTGTATTATCGCGCCTCGCAGGGCTGGGACTTCGCCACCGGCCTTGGCACGCCCAACCTGGACGCCTTCTACAGCGCCGCTCCCTAAGAAGGATCTGTATCGAAAGAGGAAAGGGGGTGCTGGCAATGCAGCGAAACCGCATTGCCAGCACCCCTCTTTCCTCTTTCGGCATCAAATTGTAAGCAAGATCACAGCACCTGAGGCCAAATATGCTACACTACGTAGCAGAAGACAAGATTATTCGATTGAGATATATGGATGTGTATTTGATGGCTTCAGACACGTTCTATGATATAGAGCTATCTATGCCTGGTAGATTGCGTTGAGGATGGGCGGGGGGACTGGGACCAGGAAACTTGCTTTTTCAGAGAGTGAGGAGAAGAGACGTGCAACCCCGCTATTGCCCCAATTGCGGCGCCGAGGTATCGGCAGCCAGTAGATATTGTCCGCGCTGTAACTTTGATATGTTTGCGCGGCAAGATGCGCCGGGCGCGAATGTTCAGGCTATGGACCGCGCCACGCCACTACCAGTCTCGCCTATGCCTCCACAGACGCCATTCCCTCAGCAAGGACCGATAAGCCAGCCCGGCTTTGGGCCTCAAGGTGCGCCTCCGACCTCTGAGCCTGCCTGGGCCTATCAGCCAGGGCCAACTCCGATGCCACCTCCGCAACCGAAGCGCCGAGGTGGCATTGGGCGCACCTTGTTGATTATCCTCCTGTTGCTGGCCTTTGTGGGTGCGGGCGGCTACCTGGCCTATGCGCTTCTCGTGCAGAATGCCACACAGCCTCAGATCACCTCGCAAACGCTGAATACCACCGTGAAGTACGCGGGCGTGGATGTGACTCTTACCAGGCTAGAACAGGCCCAACGCTTTGTCGATGATCCGCATTCGGCGGGCGATGGCATGTTGCGTGTCCATCTCCTGGCCGACAACAAGACGAACGTGCCCGTCAACATGGTCTATAGCGATATCGCGCGGCTGGTGCTGCCTGGCGGCAAGGTTGTCCAGCCGACGTATGTCAATGGTAACGCGGGCCTGGCTGCGGGGAAGTCCCATAGCGATTGGGTTGATTTCGCCGTTCCCAGCGGGACCAATACGGGGCAAATTGCGCTGCGCCTGGGGGGCGCGAACGAGGCCCAGATGGACGTTTCTCTTGGCTCGAACTCTGGTGCCAGCACCTATCAGCCACAAACCACGCAAATCGGCAAGGCTCTGGACTCCAAAGAATCCTTCTATGGTCTCGACTGGATGCTGGATAGCGCGACAACGCAGTGGAGCATCGATGGTAAGCAGGCCAGCAAGGGGATGCGCTATGTAACGGTAACGCTTAAGGTGAATAGCGCTCTGGAGCAGACGGCCATTCCCGGCTCGGCCTTCGACTACGCCACCCTGGCGGCTGGTAGCACGACCGCCAAGCCTGCCCTGACGACGCTGCCCGTCTCCTTTGATAAAGAGACACAGGGGACCAGTGGTACGATCACCTTCCTCGTGCCCCAGGATCAGAAACATCTCACGCTCACACTCCACGCTCCGGACAACAGCGGCTTTACCGATGCTACCATCACGTTCGACGTGAAATGAAGCAAGTAGAAGGCGATGCGTCAAGAAAATGGCGACCCGGAGCTTTCAGTTCCGGGTCGCCATTTTCTTGATATGTAAATACTCTATTCGAGGATGTAGCTGCCCGAGAGAGCCTGGCGGAGAGCGGCTTTTTGCTCTTCGTCGATTGACTCCAGGGATTTTTCTTTAACCGGGCCATTCCAGACAGATATGGGGCTGGTCGTCTGGGCTACAAACTCATCGATCATGATCTCTTCCAGGAAGGGTGTCTTTGGGGCTGCGGGCAGAGCGGGTAGCTCCTCCTCCGCTGCGACCTCTTCCTCTACCTGTTGTGGAACCACGTTGTACTCGGCAAGTGATACCTCTTCGACCTTGGCCTCAGCCTCGGTCGCCTCGATGGTTACCACGGGTGCGAAGGTCGAGCTGCTGGCCTCGGCGATGATACCATCGACAGTCAGGGCGAAGCGCTGCCCATTGATATCGAGATAAATGCCCTGGCCTTCTCGCAGTTCAGTGAGTTGACGACGTAATTCCTGATTCTCCGCCTCCAACTCTCCCATCAACTGCTGCTGTTGCTTCACTGCCTGCAAAAGATGCTCAAAACCACCCATAAAAAACTCCTTCAAAACATGCTTACAAATAGCAGACACACAACTTCTCTGTCCTATACATAGAACGAAGGCTGCTTACCCTTTTAGAAGAGCTATGAAGAGCTATGAGGAGCACATTTCTGGTCTCGCTGTTGCGGTCTTACAGCTTTGTGCCAGAACGTGTCTCTGTGTATCGCTATCAGTCAAAACATGAAACGTTTACTTTGTCCCCCCTGTCTGGTATTGAAACGTGTCAATTAGGGGAGGAGTAACACTTATTTATGATCGGGCTATAAATTGGTATGTTTATGTATGGGAGTATAGGCATGTATAAAATATGCTTATTTTTAATGCCAACAATATGGCACATTTTGCTATGCCGATCTCACACGAGATGATGTACAATGTTATATGTGTTCTGGCGAACCACATCTTCACTGAAACGCTAATATATGCTAACGTAATGAAGATGAGTTGGATATTGTTTGGACACAAAGCAAACATGTTGCTACATGTAAGGCTGCGCCATTTCATGGTACAATGGAGCAGCCACAATGTATGTGGATATACTTCCTAGCGAAAAACTGAGCGCGGAGCGCTAGCCACGCGAGTGGGGTTGTTTTTTGTATAAGAAGGTAGTTTTCTGACTTAATGACGAGTACAGAGGTAGCGAAGAAAATGACTGATCGTATTCGAGAAATTTTAAGCTGGTATAACAGCGAGAATCCCGGTGTGCGCACCAATCTTGCGCGTATGCTCAATCATGGCCGCCTGGGTGGCACGGGCAAGATGGTCATTCTGCCAGTTGACCAGGGTTTCGAGCATGGTCCCGCGCGTAGTTTCGCGCCCAATCCCGCGGGTTATGATCCCCGCTATCACTTCCAACTGGCGATTGAGGCTGGTTGTAATGCCTATGCCGCGCCCCTGGGCTTCCTGGAGGCTGGTGCCTCGGAGTATGCGGGCGAGATTCCCTTGATCCTCAAATGTAACAACCACGACGTATTGAACGACGAGCGCGATCCTATTTCGGCGGTGACCGCGGGCGTCGAGGATGCGTTGCGCCTGGGTTGTGTCGCGGTTGGCTTCACTATCTATCCTGGATCCTCCGAGCGCACGATCATGTATGAGCAGTTGCGCGATCTGGCCGCTGAGGCCAAGGCGTCCGGTCTGGCCGTGGTGGTCTGGTCCTATCCCCGTGGTAGCAGCATCAGCAAAGAGGGCGAGACCGCCGTTGATGTCGTGACCTATGCCGCGCAGATCGCGGCACAACTGGGTGCGGACATTATTAAGGTGAAGCTGCCTAGCGCGAAGGTGGAGTTGGCCGAGGCTCAGAAGGTCTACCAGAAATATGAGATTCCAATCTCGACCCTCTCTGAGCGCGTGAAGCACGTCATTCAGAGTTCCTTCGATGGTCGCCGCATCGTGATCTTCTCCGGTGGCGCGGCCGCTGGCGATGACCAGGTCTTCAACGAAGTGCGCGCCATTCGCGATGGTGGCGGCTTTGGCTCAATCATGGGCCGCAACTCCTTCCAGCGCAAGAAGGAAGACGCTCTCAAGTTCCTGGGCACGATCATGGGCATCTACGAAGGCTCCGTCCAGTAGGGATAGCCCGACGCTACTAAAGTACGCGTCTACATATGACCATATATGTAGACGCGTACTTTAGTAGCGTCGTCCCTTCCACGAGACACTATAAAAGGCGTCCCCCATTAGAATGGGAGACGCCTTTGCTTCAGGCTCTCTTAGTGATGCATTACGCTCTTTGTTTGACTCTGTCCCAAAGCGACATTAACAAAAGGCACCAGCAGGACATCTCGTGCCCGGGCCGCCCCAACCATACGCGCCGGTCCCGCGACCTTGACCGCCCCAACCGCCGCCAGTCCCGCCCCAACTGCTGCCTTGACCGCCCCAACCGCCGCCAGTCCCGCCCCAACTGCTGCCTTGACCGCCCCAACCGCCGCCAGTCCCACCCCAACTGCTACCGCCATTCCAACCGGTGTTGCCACCATTCCAACCGGTGTTGCCACCCCAACTGCTACCGCCATTCCAACCAGTGTTGCCACCATTCCAACCAGTGTTGCCGCCATTCCAACCGCCTCGCTGGCTGCCCCAGCCACCGCCAGTACTTTGACCACCACCATAGCCGCCCCAACCGCCACCACCGGTGCCACTGCCAGGGCCACCACTGCCGCCACCACCGGTACCACTGCCAGGGACATTGACTGGGACACCGGTGCTACCATACATGCCACCTGGTCCCCAGGCGATTGCCTGGTGATGGGTTACAATCTTTGTTGGTACGCTTGCCTTGACACTGGCCGCTGATGCGGAAAAGGTTGTGCCAAGGAGCAATAGGAGCGCGCATAGCCCGCTAAAAGTAACGAAACAAACCGTCTTTGTGGAGAGACGCAAAAGCCTCATCAAGTTCCTCCCTTGAATTTCATACATAAAACATGCCATGCATGTTTTATGTGTAGAACTACTGATGAACTTTCTGTGCGAAGCACTACAATGGCATCTTTCACCGACTACTTTTTTAGTTATATGGTTCGTGACAAACGCGAGAAAACTAGCCTGACCACAGCAAAATAAGCCAGTGTATCGCTGGAACCAGCCTCGTTCAAGGCATACAAAAAGCGTCCCCATTCTAATGGAGGACGCCTTTTGTATGCCTGTTTATTTTAGAGCTTGACTATTTGCAAGAGGATACGATTATTTGGATCGACATGCTGTAGGTCTACTTTGAACGAGCTAAGTGGCTTGCCATCTGATACACGCAGGATCTGGATGGTGTTCCCTGGCAGGCTAAGATAGACCTGGTTATCATCAGCCGCAGGAGGATACTCAACGGTGACCGGGTTGTGAAAGGCGTGGGTCCAACGTTGCTTGCCGGTCGCGGGATCTAGCACCACCAGGGTTGACCCGGCCTGTTTCCCGCCATCCTGTATAAGGTAGATCCCTTCTTCGGTAATAAGAGGGTGTGGGTTCTGTATTGGTTCCTGATATTGCCAGCGTAAGCTTCCATCCCTGGACGAGAAGGCATAGATGCTTCCATAGTGCGCTCCCGCAGAATCAGGAGGTGTCTCCAGGTATAGAACTCTATTGGCCAACGTGGCTGTTGTTGCCCAAGCAATCGATGAGGACTTCCAGAGCTGCTTGCCGCTGTGGGCATCATAACCCAGGATGACGCTCTGCGACTCGGGAATGTGCCCAGGATTTTGCCAGTTCAGATGCTGCGTGACACATAATACATCGTCACTGAGAAATCCCTGGTCCAGAGCCGCATAGGAAATGGAGGCATCATATACCTCTTTCTGCTGCCAGATGAACTGCCCATCCTGGACACTCAGGGCGAAGCGCAGGCCGCTGTGATTTTCGGGGATATTTACGGCTCCATAGACCGCTGTATTCGAGGCCCCAAAGAGGCTGATCGTGGATGGCAGCGTTTTTGTTCTAGCGACCGGACTCAGAATATGTTCCCACCTGGGGGTGCCATGTATGATATCGAGCGCGGCGACTTCCAGGTTCGTGCCTTTGATGAATGGGAGAGCGACCGTATTCCCGGAGGCGGCGATAGCCCCCATTCCATAGGTATCATGTTGCCAGCGTAGCTTGCCATTAGCGATATCGAGTGCGTACAGCACCGCCTGCCGACCGTCATACCCCCAGGCATAATAGGTGCTATCAATAGCCATGCCATCGATATAATGCCCATTGACGGTGGCAAGTGCGGGCTGTCCTGGGGGTGCCTGAAATTGCCAGAGGGGGCGGTGCGTCTGCATATCCAGGCGATAGAGCGTCTGGTTGACGCGGGCAAACATGGCTGTCTGGTGCTGTCCCTGCCCCGCTGGGTTGCCAGTCTGCCGGGCCTGCTGGAAGAGGAACATTGTACTCCCGATGAGCAGGGCGACGACGATGACGGCGGCCATAACGCTCAATATCCGCCCGCGCGGATGAGTGTTTTTCTGTTGCGTCGATCTGCTCCTCCCTGTTATTGGCAGAACCTGGGGAGTTTGCTGTCCCGCCTGGAGCCTCTGGAGATTTGCGCGCTGCGCGGCGAAGCGCTGCCAGACGCGTTGCAGGGCCTCATCCTGCTCGGGTGGCGCAAAATAGGCCTGTACGTCGCGTACGCTTGCCTGGGTATAGCGGTCGGATGCCTGTCCATTGGCTGACCTGCCCGCGAGGTAGGCGTCGATCTGTTTGTCAACGGTCTGTGGGTGAAAGCTGGTATGCTTGTCCTGCTTGTTCACTCTCTCCCTCCTTCCTTCTGCTTGTAGAGGTCGCGCAAGGCGTTCAGGGTGCGCGAAAGCATAGTTCGTACGGCTCCTTCGCGCTTATGCAGTATTTTGGCAATCTCGGTGCTGCGCAGTCCGAGTGTGAAGCGCAATTGGAGCACCTCTTGCTGGATTGCTGAGAGATTCTGAATAGAACTGTGTAAGTTCGCGTATGTTTCGTGGCGCAAGACTAGATGTTCTGGTTGTTCCCAGCGAGAGCCGGGCGTTTCCTCGGCCTTCTCCAGCGGAAGGATGGGGTGTCTGCGCGTGCGCCGATGAAAATCGATGACGCGGTTGCGGGTAACTGTTCCCAGCCAGGCGCGTCGCTCGTCCGCGTCCATCTTTGCCAGGCGTGCCTCATGCTCTAGCGCGGCGAGAAAGACTTCGAGTAGCTGGTCTTCCGCGTCCTCCTGCGTGGGCACATGCCGCCGCAGATAGGCCAGCAGTTTTGGCGCACACTCACGGTAAAGCTGAGCACACAGCGAGGCGTCTCCCCAGAGGGGGAGCGGGATGGGAACATCCATGTTTCCTTTATGTAGCAACTTCTTTTCCTCGTTTGTATTTGTCTCTTGAGATATCTCAACCAGTGCAACGTCAGAGTGGGCAAAACGTTACACGCCTGCCGGTCCTACTCTTACTTTTTTCTCCTCCTGTAATGTATCCTGAGAATGAATAAACCTGCATGTGCAAAGAGAGGATAGTTGTATGCCAGTTACACGGAAGTTTAGCGTGGAGGATCTCTGGTCGCTACGCACGCTGGGGCAGGTCGCGGTCTCGCCCGATGGCAGGCGCGTGGCCTTTGAGATGCACTACGCGGAGCGCGAGGCGGATACGCTGCGAAGCGCGCTCTATCTCTTGTACCTTGATGAGCAGGGGCAGGCTGAGGGCGAGCCACGCCAGTTGACCCGGAGCGCGAAGAGCGAGTCTTTCCCGGCCTGGGCGCCTGATAGCCGGCGCCTGCTCTTCCTCTCGGATCGTGAGGGGGAGCAGAACCAGCTCTGGCTGATTGATACCGATGGCGGGGAGGCGCGCCAGCTCACCATAATGCTGCATGGCGTCAACGAGGCCACCTGGTCGCCCGATGGGCGCTGGATCGCCTTTACTGCCTCTGCTGAACTGGAGGACGAGGACGACCTGCTCGTTGGCCTTAAGAGTCTCTCCGAGTCCGAGCGTAAGAAGCGTGATGAGGAGCGGCGCTACCGCTTGCGCGTCATTAATGATCCCGACTATCGCAGTGATGGGCGAGGCTATTACGACACGCAGGCGCACCTCTTTGTTATGCCCGCCCCTGGCAAGAATGGCGCGGTAGATCCAGCGCAGATTCGCCGCCTGACGCGTGGACGTTACGAGCACGCTCAGCCTGCCTGGACGCCTGATAGCCAGGAGATCGGCGTCCTGAGCAACCGGCGCGAGGATCGCTTTATGGGCATCTGGGTCCGCGATCTGTGGGCGATTGATCCCACGAGCGGTGAGGAGCGCTGCCTGACCGAGGGGAAACTGGCCATTGAGTCTTTCTCCTGGTCCCCAGATGGCCAGATGGCGATGGTCGTGGCGGACCAGGATGAGCGGATCGTGCGCAGTCTGGCCCGGCTCTATCTCGTGACGCGCCGGGGAAATATTGGCGACCGTACACTACTGCTGACCCCTGACCTGGACCTGGCGACCTCGGCGTGGGTTGGCGGCCACTTCGGCATGCCTGGCCCCTACAAGCCCCAGTGGAGCCACGATGGGCAGGCCATCTATTTTATCGCCTCCGAGCGTGGGCAGGCACATGTCTACCGCCTGGAGGTCGTCTGGCGCACGTTGAAGAAGCTGACGAGCGAGAGCATTACGTATTATCTGCACCTTTTGCCGGGGGAGCGTGGCCTGCTGGTGGCGCAGGAGCAGGCGCAGCATCCCTGTGAGTTCTATCACCTGCCCCTGGAGAGCGAGGGCGAGCCAGAGCGCCTGACGAGGCTCTACGATGATATCATGCGCGACCTGGCCTGGCCGAGAGTCGAGAAATTTAGCTACGAGGGCGCGGAGGGCGAGGAGATCGATGGCTGGCTGGTCTATCCCATCGGGGCGAAAGAGGGGGTACGCTATCCGCTGCTAGTGCAGATCCATGGCGGTCCTCACTGGGGCTATGGCGATGGGCGTAGTCCCTATGACGCCTATCTCGCAGCGCGGGGCTATGCCGTCTTCTATTGCAATCCTCATGGCAGCACCGGGCATGGCGAGGCCTTCCTGCGCAGCGTCCTGGGTGACTGGGGGGGTAAGGATTTCGAGGATATTATGCGGGGCGTGGATGCCTGCATCGAGCGGGGTGTGGCCGACCCTGAGCGTCTTGTGGTTACGGGTTACAGCTATGGCGGCTACATGACCATGTATATCATCGGGCATACCGAGCGCTTCAAGGTGGCGGTACCGCGTGCGGGCATCTCCAACCTGGCCAGCTTCGTCGGTACTTCAGATATTGGCCCCTGGATGACCTATGAGTCCAAAGGCTTCCCCTGGGACGAGGAGCGCGCTGCCTATTACTATGAGCGCTCGCCGCTCAACGCCGCTGCCCGTGTTACCACACCCACGCGCTTCATCCATCCCGAGAACGACCTGCGTTGCCCCATCGAGCAATCGGAGCAGTTCTACATGGCGCTCAAACTCATGGGCCAGGTTCCCGTCGACCTGGTGCGCGTCCCCAGCGCCTGGCACGGTGGCACCCCCAAACCCAGCCAGTCCATAGCCATGCGTGAGCACATGCTTGCCTGGTTCGAGCGCTACATCCAGATCCGCCCCGAGGAGTATGAGGGATAAGGGAGTGTGCGGGTGGGCTGGCTTCGCCAGCCCACCCGCACACTCCCTTACTCCAGCTATAGTATGCAAGTAGCGGGTGAGCTTGCCATGTGGTGGCGAACGGGTTATACTGCGGTCAACAGGCGCAGATACCATGTGAATGTAACATAACTGGATATGGTTAGGCGAAGATGAAGGGATGGAGGCGCTATGGAAGAAGGTAACAAGAGATCGCGCAAAGAGAAACTGACGCCAGGACTGAGTGGCGAAAGCGAGCTGGCAAAATTTATCAAGATTATTACTCCCGACGATCCCCTGCTCAAAGAGCTGATGCTTGAAGAGACAACGCCCTTTGAGCATAACCCATTTTTTACAGGGCGTGCGAGTGCTCTCAAAGAGATGCATAGCCGTTTGCGCTCCAAAGATACGGATATGCTGGCCCTATGTGGCCCGGCAGGAGTGGGCAAGACGCAGCTCGCACAGGAATATGCCAATCGCTACGAAAACGAGTATAAGGGCATATTCTGGTTCAACGCTCGCAATCGCTCAACGTTCTTTGCCTCATGCAACATGATTGCCTTCGAGGCTGATATCACAAGCTATGAGGATAAGAACCAGTCTACGCTCATAAAAAACCTGCGCGCCTGGCTGGAGAAGCAGCACGATTGGCTGCTGATCGCCGATGATATCACAGATCTGGAGCTGTTGCGGGAGCTGTTGCCCGCCAAAAGCCAGGGGCACATTCTGCTTACGACGCGAGAGCCATTGCCTGAAGACGTAGCAAGCATATTGACAGTGGAGCCTCTCACCCCGGAGAATGGAGCCTTGCTGCTGCTACGTCGCACCTCTCGTATCGTCCTGGGGGATCCGCTGGGCAAGGCTTTGCCTGAGGATCGCGAGCTGGCGTTGCAGATCGCGCGTGACCTGGAGGGCTTTCCGCTGGCCCTAAACCTGGCTGGCGCTTATATCAAGGAGAGTAAGTACTCGCTAGCAGACTTTCAACAGATGTATCAGAAAGCGCTTCAGGCATCGGTGGCTGTGTCACAGGAATTAGCAGGATTTCCACTTTCCCTGTTTACTGTCTTCTCCTTGACCTTTTTTACTATTGAAGCGCTTCACCCGGCCGCGCAGGTCCTGCTGCGTTTCTGTGCCTTTCTCGCGCCCGATGATGTTCCCGAGCGGCTCTTTCTGGATGAGCATGCCTCTCTGGGGCCTGTGCTGGGACCTATGGCCAAAAATGAGCGTGAGTGGAAGAAGACCGTCGATCTGCTGGAGAATTACGGCCTACTCACCCGTGAGAGCAGGAACTCCTGGTTCTCGCTGCACCCCCTGGTCCAGCAGGCCGTGCGTATCCTGCTTCCTGAAAAGCAGGACGAGGAGAAGCCAGTGACGCGCCCTATCAGCGAGCGTTTGCGCTCCTCGCGCATCAAATATCCGCTGGTGACGAGGCGACAATGGGCGGATGCCGTGATTGTGCTCCTTAATACGTGCATGCCTAAAGGCTATAGCGTCGAACATTGGGATAAACATGACATTCTCCTGCCCCATATCGTACGCTGTCTCGACTGGATCAGGCAGGAGGAGTTCTACACCCATGACGCGGAGCAACTGACACGCCACGCGGGCATGTATCTCCTGGAGCGTGTGCGACCGGCCGAGGCGGAGCCACTGCTGGGAGCCACCGTTGATATCACCACAAGGCTCTATGATAAGAGTCACCCCAACGTGGCTTTAGATATCAGCCAGCTAGGTGACGCCTACGCCCTTATGGGGCAGGCAAGCGAGGCTGAGAAGTGCTATAAGCGCGCCCTGGCCCTGATTGCGCGCAAGTCGAAGCGCCTCTTCCCGACTATGGATCTTATTCTACGGAGCGCTGCCCTCTTCTACCTGCGGCAGAAGCAGAACGCGAAGGCGGATGATCTCTTCCGGCGTTTGTTCTCGCCAACAGGCTTGCGGAAGGGTGACCTTGATGATGAGGTGTTGGCAGTGAAGCTGAATCTGCTTGGGCATGGGATTCTGCATGAGGCACGCTACGAGGAGGCAGAGGTTCTCTTTAAGCATGCCCTGGAGCTATTTGAGCAACAGGGGAAGTCTGATCAGCTTCCAGCTGTGGGAGCGCTAGGGAATCTGGCGCTCACCTACAAGTACCAGGGACGCCTGGATGAGGCCGAGTCACTCTACCTCAAATCGCTTGAGATGATCACATCGCTTGTGCCGCCCGATGACTCAAACCTGCTGGCTGGGCGTTATAACCTGGCAAACCTGTACGCGGCTCAGGGGCGCTATGAGGAGGCCGAGCCACTGATGAAGCAGAGCTACGAGACCTCTAGCCGTCTCTATGGAGCTAACAGTGCCCAGCTTGATAAGATGCGCGGCAACCTTGGCATGGTCTACAACCTTCTCGGGCGCTACGAGGAGGCTGAGAAGCTCCTGAAGCAGACGCTGACCAACTATGAGAAGCGCCTGGGCGTGGACCACCCCGAGACAATCGAATTGATGGGGAAGTACATGGACGTCATCTCCCATCTCTCTCAGGAGGAGGCCCAAACCAGAGCCTCGCGCCCTCTCTCCTTCAAGCAAGGTGGCAAGCATTCCGGCAAGGCCCACCGCAAAAAGAAACACAGGTAATATTATTGGGGGAGTTGGGAGAGGGTGCTGAAGCGGGACTTGGCCTGGTCGAAATGGAGGGTGACCTCGCCGAGGGGGCCGTTGCGCTGCTTGGCGATGATGATGTCGGCCTTGCCACGGCGTGTGGTGTCGGGAGTATAGACCTCATCGCGGTAGATGAACATCACCACGTCGGCGTCGTTCTCGATGCCGCCGCTCTCGCGCAGGTCCGAGAGTATGGGTACTTTGGATTGGCGTGCCTCCAGGGCGCGTGAGAGCTGGGCCAGGGCCAGCACAGGCACACTCAGCTCGCGCGCCATGGCCTTGAGTTGGCGGCTAATGGCCGCGACCTCCTGCTGGCGATTCTCGAAGCCCTTCTTCTCGCCGGTGCTCACGAGTTGCAGGTAGTCCACGATAATCAGCTCGATGTTATACTTAGCGACCCAGCGCCGGGCGCGGCTACGCATCTGGGCCAGCGTGATGCCCGGAGTATCGTCTATGCGAATGCCATACTCGCCCAGGTCCGAGAGCCTGCCAATGCTGGCGACAAGCGGCTCCCAGTGCTGATCTTCAAAATCGCCTGTGCGCAACCTTTGTTGCTGAACGCCGGAGTCCAGGGCCACAAAGCGCTGAGCCAGTTGCTCCTGGTTCATCTCCAGGCTGAAGATGCCAACGCGTCTTTTATTGCGTATGGTCGCGTTATAGGCCAGATTGATGGCAAAGGCCGTTTTACCGATGCTTGTGCGTGCTGCGAGGATGCAGAGATCGGAGCGCTGAAAACCACCGAGCAGGCAATCAAGCTCATCATAGCCCGTAGGGATACCAGTGATATTGCCATTGTTCTCAAAGCGCTTTTCGAGAGTGTCCATATATTGGCGCATAAGTGTGCTAAAGCCAATATCTGTGGCCTGCATCAGCAGGTGCTCCTGGCTAATCGCAAAGATGTTGCGCTCGGCCTGCTCCAGTATCTCTTCTAACTCTGCCCCCTCATACGCCTGTGCCACGATCTCTCCTGAGGTCTGTATCAGCTTGCGTGCCGTGCTGGTTCGTCGCACAATTCGTGCGTAGTGCTTGACATTGGCGCTGGTAGGGAGCTGATCGAGGAGTGAGAGAATATACTCCTCTCCTCCAGCCTCTTCTAGCCTGCTGTGTGTTGTCAGGGCATCGCAGAGGGTGATGAAGTCAATTGCGCTCTGATTGTGTTTTAGTTTGAGTATCGCTTCGTATATCAGGCGATGCGACTCGCGATAGAAATCCTCCGTATTTACATAGTCACGTACCAGGTCCAGGGCCTCATTATCTAGCAAGATGCTACCGAGCAGGCAAATTTCGGCATCAATATTATTGGGGATCATACGTTCTTTCATGTTTTAACCTCCGGGTATATGTAAACGGAGCAGTGTCAGTGAGAGATGCAACCGCCTTGCAAGCGGAGCCGCATATTATATTTGGAACCTGTGTCTTCTAGGCTGCTGGAATATTGAAGATGTCTTTCAGCCGGCCAGATTGGTGCAGAAGGGCATTGGCCTCGTGCCACTCCTGGGGTGTGTAGATCCAGCGTTGACGGTTGAAAGAATCGACCAGGAGGAGGATGCCAGTGCTGTCTTGCTGTTGGTAGGGGAAAACCCGTAGCTTATAGCCCTGTTTGTCATCGTCAATCCGCTGATAGAGAGCGATGAGTGTCTCCCTTTTCATGCCTGGACGCTGGCTATCATGGGGAATGTTTAGCGTGACGGCAGGTGGCAGGCTGTCAGGCCGTGACGGAACGGCTGGTTGCTGACTGCTAGGGTTTACCTGAGAAGTTGTGCCAGAGCTACGCAGGTGCTCTTGCAGTTGGGCATAGGTGTAGGTGCTAAACTGCGCGATGAATCGCTCGGTCTCGGCTGGGATCGCCTTGTGTAGGGCCGCGCAGCGCTTGTAGAAGTAGCCCCCTGGATTACGGACAGAGCCGCGTTGCTGGGCCAGGAGAGTCTCTAAAAGTGCTCCCAGCCAGGCCTGAGGATTGCTGTGCTGCTTGTAGAGCTGGTGGTAGTAGCCCTGGCGCTGGGCGTCCTCTCCAAAGACATGACACAGGTAGCTTGCTACCTCCTTAACGTTAACGTTTATTATATTTATAATTTCTTTAAACGTAACGTTAACGTTAGAGAGATTACTTACCACCTCTGGAGACGAGTCGCCTTTTGCATGAGCTGAAGTCGCCCTGAAGTCGCCTATTTTCTCACAGGCGAGTCGCCATTTGCCTGGCGACCTGGTAGCAGGCGAGTCGCCTTTTGGTATGGGCGAGTCGCCTTTTTGAGTCGCTATCCCAAAAGGCGACTCGCCATTCTGTGTGGACGAGTCGCCTTTTGTCTGGCGTTTCTCAAAAGGCGACTCGCCCCTGGAAAGGGCGACTTCTGTCGCTGTGGAGGTGTCGCGTAGGCTCGTCCGGCTCGTGAGCTGTTCAAGCAGGCGGCGCGCGGCCGCTGCTCCGTAAAGGTTGATGGCTGTCTGCTCCACATCCGCCAGGTCGACCATTTGTCCATGTAGTGTAGAGGATGCTTTTTCCGGTTGTATAGCCTGCTCAAACTGCGGTGTGCAGGCTATGGTACAGGCATCACTGGCCTGGAGGAGGGCCAACCAGCGCTGCTTGACCTTAAGCGCGAAGGTCCCCACCTTGGGTCGGTAGCTTGCCAGAGCGTCCAGGGCGTCGGGATGGGCCAGGCGAGGCTCACCCAGGGCGAGGGAAAGCGCGATGCCATTAGCTTCGTCACGCCTGGTGAGTAGTCGCATCTTTTGCAGCAGCAGTACATAGCGATTGATCCGGTCATAGTCCACGCCCAGGAGCTGCGCCAGCTCGCGCTGGTTGCGCACGCGTACCACCGCGTATGCGCCTTCTTCCTCAGAGACTTCGGCAGACGGCGTCCCTGGCTCAAGATGTGCCAGGCGTAGAAAGTCCTCCAGGAAGCGAAGCCCATTATCGGCGGGGAAAAGTACTGAGAGCAGCCGTAATAGCGAGGGGTGAGCGCGTTCTAGAGGGATACCCCGAACTGCCGGGGAAGCGGGCCCATTGACAGGATGTACGACGATAACGCCAGTATCAGAACCTTCTATAAAGAGGAAATCTGCCATAACACCTACTTTCCACACTGCTATCCACACAAGTTGGCAGGGCAAGGTATGACATTGAAGCTAAGAAGGTATATCCTATAGTTTTTGTAGCTATATAAATTGTAGGGTCCAAGCTAGCTTAGGCTATCTCCATAATATATAACGCACAAAACACGATTTTTGTCACATCAATTTTTTAAGCTAAACGTTACCATGGCGAGAGTGCTACTGACGTACGCGCCTACGCTGGTGGAGGTGGCGAAGAAAGAGCGGGCATGGCGTAGAGGTAACGTTAAATAGGCATGAGTCGCGTAGGCGCGTACGTCAGTAGGCGCAGAAAATGCTAAACGCGGGTTGCATTTTTAGCATGCTGATGCGGCAACCTCTCAGACTTAGAATGTGCCTTGAGACATGTACTGCCCTTAGACGTGACGAAGGCTCCTGTTTCCCAGTAATGTGAAGCACAGCCCAATGATCAGAAGAACAAGTGCAAGCACAATAGGAACCGCGAGGATACCTAACCAGGAGAGGTTGAGGTAGGGACCCACCCAAAGCATGGCAACGATCATCAGGCTTCCTGTGATGAGAGATCCCCTGCCCCAGGTTATCAGGCGATGGGCATTCTTGCGCTGTTGGTCACTCATAGATGAATACCTCTGCACATGTTATCGAGAAATATGCTCCGCGTCTGTTTGGGACGGGCATTCGGTGTCCAGTGCTGAGCGATACCTGCGAACCAAGCCATCGCATTGCCTATCTCGCTCTCAACGAAGGATACCATAAGCAAGGGAGTTTAACAACGTTTCGAGAGAGGGCTTGAGGATTGACGCCTCAAACTTTGTAGTCCCTTCAGGAGAGCGGCCAAGGGGTCAGACTACTCCTTTCGCCCCTGCATAGGCGTGGGGTGCCAGCGACGGTTGCCGTTTACTTCACGCCCTTCACCTGGTAAATTACAGCGGTGCCGAGGGCGAAGTAGATGACGGTGACGGCGAAGAGTGTCGTATAGCCAAAGTGGTTGGGTGTGTTATGCAGGAGCTGGAGCAGGATGCCACCGATGGCGATGCCCACGACCTGCGGCAGGATGCCCATGGCGGACCAGATGCCGAGAAACTTGCCTGCCTCGTCGGTGGGTGGCAGGGCGTCGGCGACCAGCGCCCAGTCGACGCTGGAGTAGGCGCCATAGCCTATGCCGAAGAAGAGGGCCGCGATCAAGGAGATGCTGGTGGACTGGAAGAAGATGAAGAGGATGCAGACCAGCGTCATCATCGCGCCCGAGAGGTAGACCAGGCCCTTGCGTCCCCAGCGGTCGGAGGCCCAGCCCGCCAACAGGGAGGTCGGCAGCGAGGCGATAAGCAGGACGGGGAGGAACTGTCCGCCGATAAACTGCTCGCCCGAGACGTGCAGGACGTCATCGGCATAGTATTGCAGGAAGTAGAAGATGGTCCAGATGCCCATCTGCACCAGCAGGCGCGCCAGCAGGACCCAGGAGAGATCGGGATACTGCGAGGGCTTGAAGAAGAACTTGCGCATGAAGGGACCAAAGCGAAATTGCTGCCGCGCCTCCAGCGGGAGCGGCGTCTCCTTGACAGTCAAGATGGTGTAGGCCACCACGATGATCTGCACCACGGCAATCAGCAGGAAGATCCAGACGATCTCATTCTTATAGACATCCAGGGCGTCGTGCTTATTGATGATCAGGCCCGCGACGACAGAGCCGATGGCGGTCCCTAGCAGGAGGCAGAGGCCGTTGATGCCCGCCGTCAGGCCGCGCTGCTTGACCGGAACCTTGTCGGCGATGATGGCGCTCCAGGGCGAGTTGGCGAGGTTATTGCTGGCCTGGAGTAGGAGGAAGAGTACGGCGAAGGCGGGGAGCAGCAGGCCGGGACTCAGATAGGGCGCGAAGGCGAAGGCGACCAGGGCCAGGATATTGAAAATAGTGCCAATGAGCATAAAGGGGCGACGGCGTCCCATGCGGAAGGTCGCGTAGTCCGAGATGGCCCCTACCAGTGGGTTGACGACCACGGCGGCCAGCGTTCCCCACGCCACGACCAGCGTCAGATTGATGTCCTTCTGTGCTGGATCAAGCAGCTTGGCGACCATGCTGGGAATGATAACGGAGATAATGGCGTTCCAGTGGAACTGGTTCGCGAGCCAGAAGACGTTGATGTTGATTTGCTCCAGGAGCGAGACGGGACGCGGCTCGGTCGCCAACACTGGCGACGTGGCATCACTGCCAGGCTGTTCAGATATCTCCATATTTAAATATACCCTTCATGTGGCGGAATGAGTGTGTTTGTCGCCATTATACCCAGCCATATCGATACATTACAAGAGTCAATTTGCAGAAATTGTGAAGGTGCCGGGCGAATGCCTGCCCGGCACCTTCACAATTTCTGCAAAAAAGAAAGGCTTGTTGGGTCCTCATAAACGACCCAAACAAGCCTTCCCATGTCAAGACGTGGTTAACAAGTGTTTCTTGGTGTACTACCAGATTGTTTTTAGGAGGTTTCCTGGATTAGTAGTTTTCTTTTCAAGAGTTCTCTTTACATTGTAACCTCCGCTGCAAATTTGGCTGGAGTACATACTGATTGTGCTCACTAACAGCTCCAGGTGCCCGTGATGGTGATATGGGTGCCGGACGCGCCATTCACACCGGGCACGGTCAGGGCATTGAGCGTACCAGAATTGTTGTCGCTATTGACCGTGGCGCTGCCCTGGGCATCGCTGCCGTTGGTGGACCAGGTCTGCGAGCTATTATTAAAATTCAGCGTGACGTTTCCCGGCGATGAGGGGTCGGTATAAGTGCCTGGCCCATGATAGTGGGGATAGAGGAAGTTCAGATGATAGGTCTCGCCGTTAAGCGTGCCAGTTGCTAGCATGCCCACGGCACTCCCGTTGGGCATCATACCACAGGTCAGGTAGCTGGTAATTGTCAGCGTACCGTGGACCGCGCCGCTGACGGTAAAGATATTGGCAGTGACCTGCGGGGTCGTCGATGTGGGGGTTGGCGTCGCTTTAAACGAACCCTGGCAATGCCAGTTCCCCGTGATAGAGATCTTTTTGCCGCTTTTGCCTTTGTCACCGGGAATATCCACGGCTGCCAGCGTTCCAGAGAGGCCGTCATTATTGATGACAATGTTCCCGTGACCAGTACTTCCATCCGTGATCCAGGTTTGCGTGCCTGGATCATTCTCGAAGTCCAAAAGGGGTTTGGGTTGGCTGGATGTTGCAGTCGGGTAGGTGTAGGTGCCGGGCCTGGAGGCGTTGATTACCTCGAGCAAGAGGCTATACGGTTGGTTATTGAGGGTGCCCACGACTCGCAAATAGTAACCAGTGCCATCCATATGTGAGGCATACTCGCAGGAAGTATATTGGACATTGGCTAAGGTGCCGTTGAGCGCGCCTGTGATGATAAAGGTGTTTGGTCCTACCTGTGAGCTGACGCCAGTATTATGCTGAGTTGTTGTCGACGAGGCGGGTTTGTTGGTCTGCTGTGGGTGCTGGTTCTGGCGCGCGAAGGCGAAGGCCCCGACGCTTCCAGCGGCTACGACGATGGCGGCAACGATGATCACAATCACTTTGGTCGCTGCGCTAGCCCCTCCTTTAATGGCGGTATGAACCACGGTATGCTGCGCGGCGGTTTGCCCGGCCTGGGCGTGGGCCGCTCCCGTATGCTGAGCCTGCGTGTTGGGAGCTGTGCCCTTGTGAGATGCACTCTGCGCCTGTTGAGAGGCTGTAGATGTGCCCTGTGAGGCGTGCGTGTTGGCCGAGAACTTCGCGGCGGCGTTAGTGACGGGCTGAGGCGTACCCGGCGTGCCGGGGCGCTGGTCACCTGGGGAGCCTGCGGTGTGCCAGGTGCGTCAGGCACCTGAGTACTGCCCTGCCCGCTCGCCCCTATGCCGATGGGTGGGATGGCTCCTTCTAGCGGCGGCTCTTCATGCCTCTCTGCGCTCTTGACCTGTGCCTTGCTCGCTAGACCCTCTGGCAAGATGAGCGTCTGCTCGCCTTCCGCTGGCTCATGCCGCTCGGTTGCCGTGATGTTCTGCTCGTCCTGACCGCTTCGGCCACAACGACCACAGAAGCGCGCGTCCTCGGGATTTTCCGCCCCACAATATATACACCTGGACATAAGTGCTCCTTCTGAATATACAAATGGTGCTTGACAACTTCTTATTTATCGCTCACGCGCGCATATAAGTCGCTGGCATATATTTCGTTAGGGGGATATGAGACCGGGATGCTCCACTGCCAGAGGCTCGCGCCACTATTGGGATTGGCACTCGTCACTTTATATTTGCTGGCTCCAGTACTCAGGTTGAAGTTGCTTGTCTGGTCGGTACTTGGATCGGTGCCTAAGATGTAAAGGGCTGGAGTTGTACTGGACGCTGATGCATATGAGATGATATTGATGGCGTAGAGTTGCTTGTTCCATACCTGCTTCCCCTGTGGATCGAAGGCATAGACGGCGCCGTTGTCCAGGACGGCGTACGTATTGGTGTCGCTCCCCGCCCCTGGCTGGATGACAGTCACCTTCGCGGTACTGTTTCCGGTGGTATTGATGCCGCTACCCGGCGCGGTCGCGTTGCTTGTCCAGAGCGAATGGCCGTCCTGCAAGCTATAGGCCACAACCTGGGGTGTGTTGTCGCTGGCGGATTGGGCTGCGATATAGGCCGTTGGTTGCCCCTGGTTGGTGGTCGAGAAAACAGCAAGCGTCTGGTTATCCGCGTGAAATTGGTTGGACCAGGCCACGCTGCCCGCGCCATCATCGGTCTTGATGGCTGCCAGACCGCTCTGGCTGGTAAAGGGGCTATCATCACCGCCATTGTAGAGCAGGTAGACCAGGTGTTTGCTGACATCAATCGTATCAGTTACCGCGTATACCCCGTCGGACCAGATCTTCTTCCCACTCTGTGGATTTAAACCTTCGATATGTCCCTCTACACCAGGGGCAATGGTGATATCGACCAATATATTGTCAACAAGCTTGAGATCGCTCGTTTGCTCTGTAGACGTTTCCGTCTTTTGTTGCCATACAAGCTTACCTGTCGTGGCATCATAGGCATTGACGCTGTACGTATATGTGAAGTAAACTAGCGAATCCGTCGCTTCAATAAAGGCACGTCCTCCGCCTAGAGTGTTGGCGGGATCGGTCTTCCAGGTGGCCTTGCCTGTCGTGGCATCGACCCGGTAGAGGGTACCCAGGGACGCCACATAGATGCTGTTCCCGTGGACAAGGAAGGCGGTTATCCCATCAAAGGGAGTGCTCCACTTCTGCTGCTTTGTACTGTTATCGAGCGCGGTAAGCGCGGGTTGTCCCGACGTATTCTCGCTGGAGATGTAGAGCGTTTGTTGGTCCTCACTTAATGCAACTTGCGCCCTCCCCAGGGGTGTCTTCCAGCCCGGATGGCCGGTATCGGCATGGATCTGGTAGATGCCCTGTGGCGTTGTATAGTAGAGGTAGCCGTTATCACGGTCTACGATTCTGGTGGATTTTGGCGTTACCTGAGTCTTTGCGGGCGCTGATGAGGCCGTGCTTGAGCCTCCGCAGGCGACAAGCGAAATACTGACGAAGAAGGCAAAGAGCGCCAGGAATACATGTTGCTTCCGATGCATGGGCTGCATTCTCACTCCAATCATGGTAGAAGATCTTTAAGTACGCATGTGCTGGTAGAATACCGTATGCAATCTAAGTGTAAATAAAAGAATGCACCGTTTCGCAGTGCATTTTGTGGATTGCCTATTTATGGTTGTTTATAGGTTCTATCCGTCTTGCCTGGTGGGGGTCTCTTCTGCTTGTCGCTTGATAAGCGAGGCATAGGCTGAGCGGGCCTCCTCGGTGAGCGGGTGGGCGTCGCCGAAGACCTCTTCGCGTATGCTCAGGACGCGTCGGTATAAGGTCTCCGCCTCCTGATATCGCTGCTGGCATGCGTAGAGATTCGCCAGTCCCAGGCAGGTTTCTGCCAGGTCTGGATGCTTGTCCGCTAGCTTCAGCTCGCGAATCTGGAGTGCACGCCGGTAAAATTCTTCAGCCTGCGCGTATTTCTCTTGCATAACATAGATATCCGCCAGGCCACTTATGGGGTGCGCGGTGAGTGGATGCTCTGCACCAAGCGTACGTTCACGAATAGCCAGTGTGCGCAGGAAGAGTTGTTCCGCCTCAGTATAGTGCTTTTGCAAACGGTGGGTCTCCGCGAGGTTATTAAGAACCATGGCAACTTCGGGATGGTCCGGGCCGTGAGCCTGTTCTCGGATGCGAAGCGCGCGTCGCAGTGATGTCGCTGTTTCGGCATAGCGCCCCTGTATTCCTTGCAATGCACCCAGGTTAATAAGTGAGTAAGCAACCTGGAGATGGTCTGCACCAAAAGCCTCTTCTGTGATATGAAGCGAACGACGAAAGAGGGGTTCTGCCTCGCGATACTTTCCCTGTTCCGCGAAGAGAATGGCGAGGTTGTTCAAGGAATGTCTCAGATCGGGATGATACATGCCTTGGGTTTGTTCAAGCAGGCGTATGGACTCGCGATAGCACGGCTCTGCTTCCGCGTATCTGCCCTGCTCGCGATACACTTCTCCGAGATTGTTCAGCAGGAGCGCTTTCTGTAAGTTGATGGATGCAGGCTGCTTTTCCTGGATGCGCAAGGCGCGTAGGAGGAGGGGTTCCGCTTGTTGGTAGTTCCCCATCCGCCCATATAGTCGCCCCAGCCCGTGTAGCGTGCGCGCTACCAGGGGGTGATCGGGCGCGAGCGCCTCTTCCCGTATCTGCAAGCAACGCAAATATAGTGTCTCCGCCTCCTGAAACTTCGCCTGATTGCGGTAGAGGTTGGCCAGGCCATTGAGCGCGAGCGTCACATCGATGTGCGACGATTCTGGCGAGCCTTCCCAGATACGCCGGGCCTGTTGGAGCAGTGGTTCTGCCTCGCTATAACGATCATGCTCGATGAAATATTCCGCGATGCTGGTGTAGAGAGATGCTACTGGCTGAAAGCGCTCTGCGTCTTCCTCCAGGGAGAAGCAGTGCTGCATCTGCTGGGCGGCGGTAAGGGCGTGCGGAAGCAAACGTTCACATTGCTCCCAGGTGGAGAAATCGACTGCTGGAAAGATGTGCTGGATGATCCTGACGGCGCGTTCCGCCCAGAGCTTCTGCTCCTCCTCACCTATATGCGCCTTGAGTACCTCTTGCACGAGGCGATGGATGCTGAGCGTCTTCTTCTGGCTATTGCGACGGATGAGAGAGTAGGCAAGCAGGTCCCTCAGGGCCGCTTGAAATTGGAGCGGTTGCTCGATAGCTGTTGCCAGGGAAGGCTCAAGCCAGCGTTTCCCCTCCAGAAAGAGGACTTCTGGTATGTCATCGGGCGCGAGAAAGGCGCACAGGGTAAGGATCTCAATGGCGGCAGAATTTTTATTACGTTGCACTTGCTCAAAGGCGAGGCGAAACGTCGTAGTGACGGAGTGAGGATGCTGGGCATGGGCGTCGCGTTCGTCGAGGAGCTGTATGGGATAGGCCTGAAAGAGGTGGAGGAAATTCTCCAGGCTGCATTGGGTAGCTTCGATATATGCGCCCGCCTGGTCAAGTGCCAGGGGCAGACCATCCACCAGATCAACAATAGTCGCGGCAAGCTCCACGTCGCGAGCTGTGGCCTGGGTCATGGGGGCGTTCGTGGGTAGTATGTGTGTACGATGCAGGAGGAAAGCGATGCCTTCATCACGAGGCAGGCGCGAAAGCTCAAGGGTCTGGGCAAGATGCCCAAGGGTATGCAGACGCGTGCTAAACA
The DNA here is from genome assembly GCF_016587395.1 of Ktedonobacter sp. SOSP1-52. Lineage (NCBI taxonomy): Bacteria > Bacillati > Chloroflexota > Ktedonobacteria > Ktedonobacterales > Ktedonobacteraceae > Ktedonobacter > Ktedonobacter sp. SOSP1-52. Next base: position 1,382,724 of record NZ_BNJH01000002.1, on the reverse strand, counting down.
GGAATGATCACTGCCGCGTCGTGGGGAGGAAAGGTTTGAGGACGCCAATATCTTCGACGTTATCAAAGATGAGGAGCCAATCCTTATGGCTGTTGAGCCATTGGAGCACGCTGGCAATGATTTTGTGCTGGTCCTGTTCGTGTCGTTCAGGCAAGCGCAGGGTCTGCGCGATGGAGAGAAAACTTGACGTAAGCGTCTCGCTGCTCTCGGCGGCCAGCCAGAAGGTGGCTGCATAGTGCTGATGATAGCGGTAGGCGTATTCAAGCGCGACCTGCGTCTTGCCGATGCCGCCCAGCCCGCTTAAAGTATAGGATTGCGTGAGGGCCAGCGCCTGTCCGGAGGCGAAAGAGGTATGAAGCTGTTCCAGCAGCGCCTCGCGCCCGGTGAAATAATAATTGCGTTGATAGGGAACACACCAGTAGGGCGAGACCGCCGTTAAGCTTGCCTCCAGGAGAAGGCGTGTCTGCTGGTCGTCGAGGCGGAGCTGGGTGGCAAGCTCCGCTACCATACCCTTGGTGTCGGGAAGGCGCTCGCCGCGCTCCCAGGCGCTAATCGTATTGCGATGCACGCCCAGCTTCTCGGCTAGAACCTGCTGCGCGATTTTCTTCTTTTTGCGCAGTGTCTGCAATACCTCTCCAAAGGGGGCAGATCGTATATCATCCATGAAAAATCCCTTTCAAGGCCTGCGAATAACGTTGTGATAATATATAGGCGGGGAGCATGCTAGCACGCTCCCCGCCTATATATTATCACAATTGCATTTATTCCCAGTTTTCGATGCCGACGTGGATGCCCTGGTTCTCCAGCCAGCGCTCGACGTCGATGGCGGCGCGGCAGCCATCAGCGGCGGCGGTCACGGCCTGGCGATAGCGGTGGTCGGTGACGTCACCAGCGGCGAAGATGCCAGGGATATTGGTCATGGTGTACTCGACCGGGTCGATATAGCCCTGGGCGTCCATCTGGACCAGGCCCTTGAAGATCTCGGTGTTGGGCTTGTGCCCGATGGCAATGAAGAGGCCATGCGCGCCGAGCGTGCTCTCCTCGCCAGTCCTGACGTTGCGCAGGCGTACTCCGGTCACCTCTTCCTCGCCCAGGACGTCGGCGACCTCGCTCTCCAGGACGATGCTGATCTTCGGATTATTGCGCGCGCGATCCTGCATGATCTTGCTGGCGCGGAAAGAGTCACGGCGATGGACCAGGGTCACATGGTTGGCGTAGCGCGTCAGGAAGGTAGCCTCCTCCATCGCGGTATCGCCGCCACCCACGACCACGACATCCTTGCCACGGAAGAAGAATCCATCACAGGTTGCACAGGCCGAGACGCCGCGCCCCTGTAAGCGCTGCTCATTGGGCAGGCCCAGCCACTGCGCACTGGCGCCCGTAGCGATGATGATCGTATGTCCCTGGTACTCGGCGCTATCGGTCGTGACCGTGAAGGGCTTAGCGCTGGTATCGATCTTGATGGCGTCCTCAGGTACCAATTCGGCCCCGAAGCGCTGCGCCTGCTTCTCGAACTTCTCCATCATCTCTGGCCCCATGACGCCATCCTCGAAGCCGGGGTAGTTCTCGACCTCGCTCGTCTGCATCAACTGACCGCCGGTCTGATAGCCCTGAAGCACCAGGACGGACATATTGGAGCGAGCCGCGTAGATCGCCGCCGTATAGCCCGAGGGCCTGAGCCGATAATGATTGTGCCGTAAACCTTCGCCATGTCTCTCAATCCTCACTTTTATTTTGGAAGCTAAGTCTGCTTTGCGTATTGCCAGTGAATTTGCTTTCGCCTATGAAAACAGCGAGCGTACCCAATTTATGCCCGAGTTTTTCCTATAGGCTTGCCTTGCTGATCCTCACCACAAAAAATAATGTCCACTGATTATAACACGCGCTTATTCCCTCTCATAGGGATGAGTTATACATAAACGCCACACCGCGTCCCAGAATGGGACGCGGTGTGGCGTTTATGTATAAAACTTATTTCGCTACCCAGACGAGGATGTGGACACCATTGGTGTGTTTTTTGGGATCAACTTCAAAGGACTGAGTAGAGGCGATATATCTCCCATCAGGGGACCAGGCTCCGTCATAACCATGTCCCGTAAATGTGTAGAGAACAGCGCCGTTTGAGGCATTCAGAAGCTGTATGGTGAAGTGCGTACTTTGCAATTCAACTTCAATCCTGCTTCCATCGGGTGACCAGTTGATCGCGAAAATGTTTTTCTCCGAGATCAATTGCTTGATGGTTTGCCCGCTGTGGGCATCGACGATGTGGATGGCCTTGCCCAGCCCTGTGGAGGGATCGGCGTCCGCAATAGCCATTTGCTTGCCATCGGGCGACCAGCTGAGCGCGCTAATGGCGGGATATTCTCTGAGCTTCTCCCAGGTGTTGGTGTCCCAGATGATGGCCGTGGTTGTGACGCCATCCTTTGAGTATGGATAGGCCAGCGTTGCTAACGAACCTCCATCGGGCGACCACGAGATGTCGGTAATATTGTCTGGGAAGCTGTCCAGAGTCTTGAGGAGAGTGCCATCGGCTGCCTTCCAGACAAAGAGTTCGTTGCGCGAATCCTCCGCGTGATAGCTCGCGGCAATGTACCTGTTATCAGGCGACCAGATAGCTTTGCCAAAGTTAAACCCACCTGAGAGTGAGACCTGGCTGCTAAAGAAGGTGCCATGCGTCGTTGCGCTGCTCATAACATGTGAGGCTGTGCTAGCTGTCCCGCTGGGAACAGGTAAGATTCTGATCTGTTGTGTAGTCTGAGCGTTAAAGATGTAGATCTTTGAGCTACCCGAAACCATCAAGTATTTGCCATCAGGGACCAGGCGACATTGCTTACATTTGTTTCACCAGGGGAGATGGCATAGGTGAGTTTATGAGCACCGGTTTTTGCATCCCAGCTTGCGAGCGTTATATTACTATTATTATTAAGTATGCTTGCCAGGCGCTGCCCATTGGGCGACCACTGCGGGGTAGAGGCATTATCGTAGTCTCCAGATTGGTACACAATCTTTCCAGGCGGCTCGCTCTGGACGGTCTTTTGCTGGGCTGGCGTCTGGGTGTGGGCCGCTGTATTACTGGAGGCGTTTCTCTTCTGCTGGGCAGCGTTCAGGACGAGGAGCAGGCTGCCAACCACGGCTACCAGGACGAGGCAGGCGGCCAGAAGCGTGAAGGCCCTGGGCAGCGTTTTCGGCTTCCGCCCGGCTGGCGCATTCCCGGCGTTTATTCCTCTTCGCTGGCGTTGCTGGGGAAGGGATACGACGTTCGTATCCTCGGGCGTTGTCGCGTTGAGATTGCTGTGCAGTTTGCTCAGGACGCGCTGCAAGGATTGCTGGTCTTCATGCTCGCGCATGAGGGCCGGCAGGGACCTGGTGAGCCGCTGCTCTCTCCGCGTGGGACCACCCTCGTGTAAAAGCTGTTCTATTTGTTCGTCTACCTGTCCCGGTAGGAAGAAACCTTCGTGTTCTGCCATCATTGTTTGCTCTCCCTAGATCTTCTCACTACAGACACGGCGCAGTGCGTTGAGCGCCCGCGAGAGTAGGACACGTACCGCTCCGTCGCTTTTGCCTACCTGTTTGGCGATATCGGCGCTACGCATCTCATGTACAAAACGCAGGGTCAGGATCTGCTGCTGTAAGGGCGGTAGAGTGCCTATGGCCGCGCGTAGTTGCGTGTATTCCTCGCCACGTAGGGCCGTTTGCTCAGGTGCGTGCGCTTCGTCAGCGAAGAGACCGTCGAAGGCATCCTCCAGGGGGACCTGTGCCGCGCGGGAGGACCTGCGGTAGGCATCCACCATCTTGTTGCGCGTCACGCGCCAGATCCAGCGGCGTTGTTCAACTTCAGACCAATCGTGAACCAGCTCATTCTCCAGCACGGCCGTAAAGATATCGAGCAGCATATCCTCGGCGTCTTCCCGCGTGTTCATACGTTGTTTCAGAAAGGTGAAGACGGCCGGGGCATAGCGCTCAAATAATTCCGTCGTGCTTGACGATCTGGGATGTAGTTTTTGACTCGATCTCAATAACATTCTTTTAAATTCCATTTTTTTGAATGTACGTACATATCATCCAGGGGCCTCACCCACACAGTCGTAGCACACAAGCAAATGTTACATCTCTCTAACCTGTTTGGTATTCCTGCGTATAAAACATGAAATAACGGAGTATGGCACGACGCTGCTAAAGCACGCGTCTTCATATAATAGTACGGTGCCTTTCGTACTATTATATGAAGACGCGTGCTTTAGCAGCGTCGTCGTACCGAAAGGGCGTGCTATCTATTCCTCCAAATTGAGAGCAGACGCAGGGTGTCCTGTACGAGTTGCTCCAGGGGGGCGAGCGCGACACATTCCTCGAAGGAGTGCTCGTTGACGACACCGGTGGAGACGGTAAAGGCGCGAATGCCCGAGGCACGGAAGCCGCTGGCGTCGCTGCCAATGAAGGTTGGACGTAGCTCAAGCTGTACTCCACGCTCACGCAGAGCTTCGCCATAGACCTGGAGCAGCGGCTCGCCGGGATCGACGCGATAGCCACGCGAGTGTGTATTGAACTTGACGTGTGCCGAGCCGCCTGCTTGCTGTGCCGTGTGTGTGAAGGCCTCCTTAAGCTCCTGCCTATAGTGGTGAATGGCCGCCTCTGGCTCAAAACTGCGTAGTTCGCCCTCAAGCGTCAGCGTGGCGGGAACGGCGTTACGCGCGCTACCAGCCGTAATGCGCCCGATATTGATGCGCGTCTGATCCTCATTGAGCGCGCCCAGGGTGAGCGGCGTCTCGCGGAAGATGCTCAGGACGTTGACGGTCTGGGCCAGATCCTTGCCAGGATGGCCGGTCTTCCCCTCGATGGTGACGTCAAAGGCCTCGTAGGCCGCGCCCTGCGAGACGACCACGCCCGCCTCAAAGGCATTGTCAAAGACCAATCCCTCTTCAATATGCCAGGCACTGGCATCGAAGCGCGAGGCCCCACACAGGCCGGTCTCCTCCATGACGGTAAAGAGCAGGACCAGCGGTGGGTGGGGCAGGCCTTGCTCCAGCGTGCGCCGCAGTACCTCCAGGATGATCGTCAACCCGGCGCAGTCGTCGGCGCCCAGGTTGGTCGTGCCATCGCTGTAGAGCACGCCCTCGCGCAGGACCGGCTCATGCCCCAGACCCGGCGGCACGCGGTCCATATGTGCGTTAAGCAGGAGGGGGCGCCCCTCGCCCGGCAGGAAGGCGATCAAGTTCCCCTGGGCGTCAACGGTGCTCTCCAGTCCCAGCTTGGCAAGCGTTCCGGCAAGATACTCGCGCACCTGCTCCTCATGCCCCGAAGTACTCGGGAGGCGAATTAACTCCCGCAGCGTCTGATACAATTGCTCCGCGTACATCTCTCTCTCCTTCTGGTGATGGCCATCCAAAATCCATAGGCGCGCGATAAATCGGGCGCCTATGTAAAAACGAGCCTCTTTCACCCCTTCATTGTAGCAGGAAAGTGCTGTGGAACGTTGTTTCCTGGTGCCGCTTCAGCTATAATTGAGGCTAACGAATGCGCTTCATTTCTAGCTCTTTGGTTTAACATTTCCACTCATACGCACAATTTGCCCCGGAGGGCACACACGTCCCACACCACTAGAGGGGGAGCATGCCCGCATGTCTCGTAGTTATTCGGAGGTTATGGGCGCGCCCAACGAGCTTTACCATTGGATTCCTGGTGAACTGGTCGTTGTGGTGCGTTTATCGCGCCTGCCTGCTGATGAGGCCCTGGAGTCCTTGTTAGAGCAGGCCCGCACTCGACTCAACACATTTCTGTCTCCATATCAACTGGCGCTGGAGCCGTATGGTACGGCGGGAAGGTGGAAGGGGAGTCCGACGATGCCGCCAGTGCGTCGTCGCTCATTTATTTTTGGTCTGCACCGCAAGCAGCCACTACTCGCGATCTTCTTTCACGCCCGCCATATGGACCCGGGTGTGGCGGATGCTACGCCTATGGTCCTCTCTTACCTGCAAGCCCGCCTGGATCTCCTGGCACAGCAAGGCTTGCAGATCGTTTCGGCTATGCCCAACTGGCTGGTGACAGCGGCCCCGTTCTACTTTAGCGAAGGGGGACCGGCGCTGCCGCCGCGCCCCGCGCCCCAGCTAGAGGCCCCCGCGCCCAGCAATGCCCTGATAGGTTGGCGCATGCGCCTCATGGAGCCTGACATTCCGCTGGATACCAGGTCTGCCGAAGATGTCCTGGTGGCTATTCTGGATAGCGCGCCCCATCCCGACCGCATTATGAGCGCTGCGACCCGGCCCGAGTTTCGTCGCAACTGGCTGCTGCAAAAGCTGGCGTCCGACCTGCGCAACGAAGATGGTGCGTTCTCAGTGGAGTATGACCGCTATCCGCTGACGAATGAGGTTCGCACGGGCCGCGATTACTACAATGATGCGCGCTACTATAACATGGCCGACCATGGCCTGGCAGTGGCGGGCCTGGTCCGCGATGTCGCGCCCCGCGCCCGTATACGCCTGATCCGCGTCCTCAACGACTTTGGCGGTGGTGATCTCTATCCGCTCTTCGCGGCCCTCTGCGACCTGGGGCGCGAGATGGTTGCGGGCTCGATCCGGCGCCTGGTCATTAACCTGAGCCTGACGATTATGCCCGATGTGCGCCGCTTGCCCTACGTCTGGCTGGACCAGCGCCAGTGGCCCACCACGCAGCTCTACGGTGTCACGCGATTGCTGGAACATGTTGAGGCCGGGCTACGCCTGCTCTTTGAGAGCCTGCACGCCCATGGCGCGCTCATCATCGCCGCCGCCGGAAATGACTCGGTGGCATCCCAACAACAGAGTGCAGCTCCGCGCCCGCCGCGCGCACCCGCGCGTTACGACTCGGTCCTGAGCGTCTCATCCGTCAACAGCCAGGGGCAAGCATCGATGTTTGCCAATGCTGCTAATATCGCCCCCGCGGATACAGGGGTCGCGACCTTTGGCGGCGATGGCTATGGGGTGGCGGATGGCAATACCTTCCCTGATGCCGTACGGGGTCTGTATATTGCCTCAACCTTTCCCAATGGGGATCATAATGATATTGGCTGGGCCGACTGGTGTGGAACCTCGTTCTCCACAGCAATCGCCAGCGGGCTTGGCGCGCACCTGATGGCCCAGGGCTGGTCGGCGGCCAATTCTATGATTCGCCTGGCCGCACGTGGCGATGGACGAGGGGAGCCGCTCTTCGGGGCCGAGCCAGAAATTCCGTCCCTATTAGGGAATATGATCCGGGTGCAGCAGCGTTTTGGTTTATAGAGAATAGTGTTGTAGCAACATTGAGCCACGCGGCTCAATGTTGCTACAACACTACCTCAAAGGCTTGTACAGTTATCTTGACGCTTCATTTTGTGTAGGATATAATACGCACAAACGAAGCCAGAAAAACACATTTTAGTCTATTAATAGGGATTGCCTGGGGCTGTATGGCCCCTATGAGAGGTGAAATACATGATTGAGCAGAACCAGCAAACAGCGACAGAGACTCAGGTCATCACCATGACCCCGACCGCAGCTGTGAAGGTTAGCGAACTGTTGCAGCAGGAGAATGATCCTAGCCTCGGTCTGCGCATCTTCGTCGCTGGCGGCGGTTGTTCTGGTCTCCAGTATGGCATGACCCTCGACGAGGAGCAGGAAGGTGACACCGTGATTAACATGAGTGGCATCAAAGTCTTCGTCGACGAGATGAGCATTAGTTATATCAATGGTAGCGAAGTAGACTATGTTGATAGCCTGATGGGTGCTGGCTTCACCGTCAATAACCCCAATGCCGTCTCTTCCTGTGGCTGTGGCCATTCCTTCAAAACCGCCGATGGCGGCGGCGAGGCCCGCAGCTGCGGTTGCGGTCACTAGACCTTCAAAAGCAGAAAAACAGAGAGGGAGAGCCGTTCGTACGAACGGCTCTCCCTCTCTGTTTTTCTGCTTATTCGTCGAGTTGTTCGCCAGGCTGTTCCAGCATGCGGTGGATGATGCCGGGCATATCGGTGGCGAATTTGGAGTTGGCGACAACGCGCTGAGCACCGGCTTGCAGGGCCTTGGCGCGTGCATCGAGGTCCATATGTGAGCCAAAGGCGAGCACGGGATAGCCGCGCTCGCGGGCCGCTCGGATGGCTGCCTCCCAGTCAACGCCTCGGATGGAGATATTGACGATGGCGAGGTTGGCTCGCTCCTCGCCGCTGGCATCCAGGCGTTCCTCAAAGGCTGCCAGGGTGCGCGCAATGCTGGCCTCCATCTCGTGGTGGCGTAGCGTGTCTTGAATTTTGACCGAGAAGAAGAGATCCTTCTCAAGTGCTAGAACGCGTATGGTCACGGCTCGCCCCTTGTCTAATCTTCCGAGCGCTCGTAGACCGGGCGGCGGAAGCGATCTCCCAGCTCCTGGTTGATGACGTCGATATTGGTGTAGAGGTCGGGCGTGAGTACGTGATGCGTCCCCGTGCAGTAGGACTTGTCACACTTCTTGAAGTGACTGGTCTCCATCACCAGGTTGTTGGCCTCCACGGTGACCCAGATATGCTTGCGCGAGTAGCCATCGCCCCACTTGAGGATCAGGCCGTCCTTATACTCATCGAAGCGCCCCTGCCCATAGAGGAAATCGCGATTAAACATGCCGAGCACCTGGCGCACCTTGCTGACCGCGACTACGCGCGCCACCTCGGGCCGCATCGCCGTCGTAGCCTCCTCGGCCAGGTCCTGCTCAGGGATATGGAGCTGGCGACGTGTATGTTGCTCCTCGCGGATCATGCGTGTAATCATCTCCCCCTCCTGGTCGGAGAGGCCATGTCCCTGCCCGAGAATGGGGTCCTTCTGCGGCTGCTGCTCATCGTCATAATACTGATCGGGCATATCGGGCATAATTTATCTCCTTGTCTCTTCTTTGCGCTATCATGACATCAAGCCATAGTCCTACTGTACCACGGATCGAATTGCTTGACCAGAGAGAAGTTATAAGTGGTGAAGTGAGGATGATGGTCGGCTGGCTATGCCAGCCGACCATCATCCTCACTTCACCACTTTACCCCTTGAGCGCCGTAGGCGCGAGAAGTATTTGCCTCTCAAGAAAGGGTTGAACGCATGTTCTATATGTATTATGTTGTATTGACAAATGTTCTACTGGCCAGTTATACTTTCTTTAAATAAACTCAGTTTTGAATCTCATATCTATTGCTGTAGACCTGTTGTAGTGCGAACCGATGTTCTAGCCTATGAGTAGAGCCAGGGTGAGAACACTTGCGGAACGGCGGTCTGGCCAATGCGTGCAGACAGGAGTGTCGCGGTGGGGCTGGGGGTTGGGGGGAGTAAAACAACTGTAGCTATAATTGACCGGCAGGGGCGTGTACGACTGCGGAGCGAGACTAAAACGCTGCGCGGGCGACCTCCCATGGCCACGCTTGAACCCTATGTCCGCGCTATCGAGGGCCTGCTGGCGCAAGCTCGCTCAGAAGGCTGGAGTGTCGAGGGCATTGGGGTCAGCCTTCCCGGTACGCTTGACTACACAAGACAGCGACCGCTTCTCATTCCCTCAATCCCCGCCCTCAATGCCTTTCCCCTCTACGAACTACTCCAACAACGCTATAAGCTGCCTGTCTGCCTGCTTGAAGATATGGAGGCTGCGCTCCTGGGCGAGCAGCGCTTTGGCTCGGGTCAGGGGGCACAGCGCCTGCTTTATTTACATGTGAATGCTATTGTCGGGGCGGCCTTTATCGTGGATGGCAAGATAGCCGGACATGAATATGAGCAGCGCCTGCGCCAATATATGGGGCATATCTGCCATATCTCTGTCTCCGCGAGCGGCCCGCGCTGTAGTTGTGGGAAGCGTGGCTGCATCAACACCATGATCTCGCTGGACGCCATGCAGAAAATGGTCCAGCGGGCCGTGCGCCGCGGCGATGAAAGCAACCTCATCACGCGCCTGGTGAATCGCGAAACCCTCACGCCGCGTCTGCTGGCCGAGGAGGCTGAGAACGGTGATAGCGTCGCCCTCCAGATCTACAGCGAGATGGGACGCTGGCTCAGCAATGCCATTACCCGTTATGTTGAACTCTTTGAGCCTCATATGTTTATCCTGGGCGGCGACATCCTCTGTAGCAGCGCCTTCCTTCTCTCCAGCGCCAAAAGCGCCGCCAACGCCGATACTAAGGCCCGTGTACGCAGCCTGGTCAAGGTCGTTCCTGGCCTCCTCGGACGCGAGGCCGCTCTCCTCGGCTCTGTCGTTCCTCTGTTTTAAGAAATTTCCCAAACTTCTCGCCACCGCACCACATCCCCTTACCCTTGTAGTAGCCGCGTACGCCAGTAGCGGATCTGTTGGCCTTGCAAGGGCGAATGCGATACAATTTATTTAGTGGAAAAGAGTGCGAAAGCTTGCGTTTGCTGGTCAACGAGAAGGAATTTGAACAAGCACTATGACGGAAGAGAAGCGGATACCAGTTCTGGTCGTTGATGACACACCAATCAAACGGCGAGGCGTTTGCGAGTTTATCGAGGAGACGCAGACGTTACAACTATGTGGGCAGGCTGAGGGTATTGAGGAGGCTTTACACCTGGTAGAGAGTTTGATTCAGGGACAGCCAGAAAACCCCTCATTACAAGGCTGGCTCATATTTTCTGATCTGCGCTTAGGTGCGGACAACGGTGTAGAACTTGGGCGAGCCCTGCTTGAAATGGCGCCTGGCCTGCGGATCGTTGTTTATACCCAGGACCCGAGTTGGGCGCTGGCAGCGGAGATCTTTCGCCAGGAGTACAACTCGCGCCGTGGAACATCGCGTAGCACCAGCCGCCGCCGAGGCAAGACCAGGGGCCTGCATGGCTATGTCCTCTTCGGCAATATGCTTCCCGACTACCTTGAGCGCATCGTTGAGAAGGTCGTGGACCAGAATGAGACCTTCATCGATGACGAGGTGCTGAACTTCCTGCTGGAGCGCCTGCGGGGCGAGCGCCTGACGCCGCGTCAGGAGGAATGCGCCTCCCTTATCGCGCTTGGCCTGAGTAATGATGAGATTGCCGCGCGTATGGGCTTCCTAAATAACAAGGGGCTGCCCAATATTGGCCCGGTCGAGAACCTCGTGAGCGAGCTCTATAACTTCTTTGCCATCTATGGCGCCCCCAGCGATCCCGGCCGACGTGTCCTGCTGGCCCACGCCTATGAGGCCTACGCCGGCCTGCGTGGCAAGCCTTCCGATCCCGTCCGAGATTAAAGATAAATAACAAACGAGCCTGGCGTGTACACGCCAGGCTCGTTTGTTATTTATCGACCTATATTTTTAGATGCTGGAGATAGTGGCAATGGGACCACTGTCTGTGCTGGTGAGGATGGGTTTGCCTGCACGCGAGAGAGTTTCGCTTGTGGAGCGGGTCTGCTCAGGCTTGTGGAGGGTGGCCGCGCCATAGGCATAGATGCACATTGTGAAGAGCAGGAAGTTGCGTATGGCAACTACCTGCCAGAAGATGGGCTTGTAGGCCACCAGAATAACAGCGTGTACAGTTTCGTAGAGAATAGGATAGATCCAGACTGTGAGCAGGGAGAAGGCTGCCCAGGTGATGATCCAGCCACGCTGCTCACCCATCGCGTACGCAGCCAGCGGGAAGAGCCAGTAGACATACTGGGGACTGAAGACCTTTCCCGTCAGGGTAACGAGCATCAAGAGCAGGATGGTGGCCATGGGGAGCGAGAGCTTGCCGCGCCACTGCAACCAGAGCAGGTAGAGCATACCTACCGCCAGCAGCGCGTTGTTGACCAGCGAGATCAGCGAGCCAAAGTGTCCCAGGACGTTGAGTGAGCCAAAGGTGTAGACAACAGACAGATGAGAGATGTCCATGCCGTTCACAAGCCAGAGGAGCGAGGCCTGAAACGACTCAACCTGGATAGGGCGATCCCCAAAGTAGGTTAAGGGATTGAGCGTGCCCGCGACACTGAGCAGGAGTGAGATGGCAACGATGGCGATACTGGTGAGACTAAAGGTCGCCAGCGGTCCCAGGCGGCGCCAGGCGTTCCACTTCAGCGTGGCATAGCGCGGCGCTTGCTGTTGCGCAATGAGGAAGGGGAGTAATAGCAGGACGGGATAGAACTTGGTAAAGGTAGCCAGGGAGAGGAAGGCAAAAGCCCAGTTCCAGCGCGACTTCATGGCGCAGACCAGCGCGATGAGGGTTAGCGCGCCAGGCATGAGGTCGAAGCGCCCCGTGGCCGTGTCGGGGAAGCGATTGAGCAGGTAGCCAATCATCATCCAGAGTGCGAAGCTTAGCGCGGAGGTGCGCGACTTATACCGAAGCAAGACCAGGTAGATCCCTACAGCGATCAAGGCCATCAAGCAGGCGAAGGCGATCTGGTAATAAATAGCATTGGCGATGATCGCCGCCAGAGCGAAGGGGAGCAGGGCCAGGATTGGATATTCCAGGGGCAGATAGTGATAAGGCTTCTCGGGTGACTGGGAGGCCACAAACTGCACTATAAAGCCGGGCGCGCCGATCTTCTTCAGCGACGCAACAACGCTATCGGTCGTGGCCTTGGGTGGGCTGCCAAGAATAGGCGCGCACTGGCGGGACGGGAAGTGTTGAAACGCTCCATCGCCATGCGCGAAGGCGACCGCGTAACACTCGTAGCGCGCGATATCGGACCGGATATCGGTTGGCTTCATCCAGTTTTTGCCGATAATACAGTAGCACATCGCCAGGATAACCAGGATATCCAAGAGAAAGAAGATAAGTTGGAGAAATTGCATAGGGCGTCTTTTGCTCTTGAGATGCATATCTACTTGCATAGCAGGGGTGTTCCTTATTTAAAGAGAGAATTAAAATATGTGCACGTTTGCATATACGCACAGGCGTAGAAGAGGTAACGCAGTTAGCAAAAATGTTATTGACCAGGTGAGAGCGTACGTGGACGACCGGTGGTCGCCCACGTACGCTCTCACCTACTCATGCTCCTCGCGAGCGCGGGTCGCGTTGAGCGCGGCCTCCTGGTGCAGGAGGGAGGCGGGAAGCGGGAGCGTCAGGCGCACCACGGTCCCGTGCTCTGTGGCATCATCTTGTGTCCTGGGAACGGAATCGACGGTCAGGAAGCCGCCCGCCTCGCGTGCCTTCAGTCGGGCCTTGAAGAGACTTGTCCTGGTCAGGGGTACCGCGACTGGATCGAAGCCTCGCCCGTTATCCTGAATGGTCACCTCAAGCTTCGCGTTGGCGTTCTTGGAATTATATTCTGTGAAGACACGCGCATATTTGGCGCCTGCATGATTGTAGACATTGAGCAGGGCCTGGGTGATAGTGTAAGAGATGGCCTCCGCGATGCTCTCCCCCTCGGGCGTCTTCTCCAGATCCAGCGTCAGAACATCCAGCGCCCAGAGATCGGCCTGTACACGTACATGCGACTCGGGATGGAGCGCGGGCAGATCCTCGCGGACCAGCTTCTCCAGGTGCAGGCGCAGGCCCAGGCTGCGCCGCTGATAGGCATCCTCAACCAGCAATTGCAGCCCCCGCAGATCGCTCTCAAGCTCCTCGCTGATCTTGCGCACCCTGGTCAGAGCCTCCACCACTGGCCGGACATCGACGCGCCCATCAGGCGAGCGGTCGGTCTCTACACTGAGTTTATGTTGCCAGTGTCCCAGCAGTGAGCGGATGCGTAGCGCGTGCTGCTTCGGCTGATCGTGGATGCGCTGTGAGAGCAGTGAGCGCAGGTGGGCATCGGCATGCAGCAGCAGGGAGGTTGCCTGCTCCAGCTCCTGGTTACTCTGGCGTAGTTCGCGTGCCGTCTTCTGCTGCTCATAGAGCGCCTGCTCACGCTCAGTCGAGGTCTTCTGTAGCTCCTGAAGGGCCATCTCGCGTTGCTCAAGCGTCAGGTGTAAGCGGTCCAGCAGGCGCAACGAACGAATGGCGTAGAAGAGCACCAGGGGATAGATCGCCGCCAGTATATAGAAGGTCGTCAGGGGTATTAGCGTATGCCCGGTAAAGAGGATGGGCACAACGCCAAGGCAAGCGCCCAGGCCCACAGCCCCTAGCCAGAGCATAAAGAGATCGAAGATCCGGTGGCGCACCCGCGTTGGGATGGGGCCTTCCTGCCTGTGGCCATCGCGGCCCGGTAAGACATAGATCAGGGTGCTCAGGCCAATCAAGAGGCTTACCAGGCCGCCAAAGACCGCGTAGCCCAGGCTCGCCGTCAGGTTCACTCGCGTAGGTACCCGCCCGGTAAGCAGTAACGAACTCCATTCGTAGGCCAGAAGCGCGATCAGCGGCAGGTAGGGCGGTAGATCTATACTCAAGCTGGGCATGCGCGAATGGTGCAGCGAGGTAGGACGGTAGGTCAGGCTCAGGTGGATAAAGCAAGCCCCCATCAGGGCGAAGGCCGGGACCCACAGCAACTGAAAGACCAGGCTCGGCGCATAGGCCACCTGGATATTTCCCCAATGGCTATAGAGCAGGAGCAGCATCGCGGGCGGGATCATCGTAATGCCCTCCACCGCGCCGTTCCAATCGCTGGCCGTAAAGAGCAGGATACCCCCGATCAGCAGCCAGATAAAGCCAGCTACCAGGCTCAGACCATAGTTTTGCCACCACATCATCAGCGTAAAGGTCATGGCGGGACTGCTAATGGTGCTGATCTGCGTTTGACTGTTACTCGTTGTAGTGAAGGTATAGGTGATGAGCGTGCCGGGCCTGGCATGTGCATAGGCCTGCGTTAGCCCTTGTGGGGCGGGTACCCCATTCACCGAGACCAGGCGTGTGCTACTGGTAAGGGTATCGGGCCTGACATTGAAATTTGTGAGCTCAGGCGCGGTGGAGACAATAACAACCCGTCCATCGGTATCCACAGCCCAGTAGAAGCCGCCAAACGATTTTCCAACCTCGTTGAGCAGGCGGAGATGGCCGAGACTACCGATAGCTAGCAGGATAAGCCCTATAAGCAGGTAGCCCACGCGAAACTTGATTCGCTGCTGGTGCCACCAATTCTCTTTGGTTTGACGAGAAGATATCGACACAACATAGTCTAGCACGCTATGAAATCAAACCGCAAGAGGCGCAAAAAATGGTTATATAGCGGCAGTGCGCAGACTTCGCCTGCGCACTGCCGCTATATAACCTGATCCACATATGAGTTTGTGTGCGTTGTACACTGATTTGTAGAATGACCGTGAATGCGAAAAGATGACGATAGGGTCAAATTCCCTATGTGGGAGGTGGCGTATGGAGCAGGCATCTACAAGCGAGCAAGCACAAACATTAAAGGAGAAGCAGCGCCAGGAGCGTGAGCGGCTCATCCTTGCCGCGGCGGAAGAGGTACTCTACGAGAAGGGGTATCATGATACCTCCATCGACGAGATCGCCGCGCGTGTGGGAGTCGCCAAGGGCACGGTGTATCTGCATTTCCCCAGCAAAGAGGAGCTTGTCTTCGCTGTCTTTCTGCATAACTTCGACGCATTTGTACGTGCCATTGATGAGGCTCTGAACGAGGGCATGCCGCCGCGCCAGCAGCTTGAGACTATTCTGACCTGCATGTATGGTGGCTTCTATATCAAGCAGATTCAGCTCCTCTATAACAGCGTCGATATGAAGCGTCTCTTCGAGGTCAGGCGCGAGCAGGAGCCGCGTCCCTGGGAGCAGCTCGCGGTACGCATCGCTTCCATCCTGGATGCGGGCAAGGCCCGTGGCGACTTCGATTCTGTAACACCGACCAGCGTCCAGGTTGCCACCTTCTTCAGCCTGCTCTCGCCGCGCAGCTACGAACGTCTGGTCCTGGGCGAGCACATGGATGTCCAGGAGTTGGTCCAGCACCTGAAGCACATCTACTTCAATGGCATCATAGCCCACAAGGCGTAAATAATGGTGTATGTGGTTGTGGTGGGTCGTGGCAGCCAGAGGTTGCCACGACCCACCACAACCACATACACCAGCGAGCGCTGTAGGCGCGAGCCAGTGCGCGAAGCATTATTATAAATACCGCCAGGGAAGGCCTAAGAGCGTAGAAAGGGGATTCATGCCCATGACTACAGTTTCCAGGCCACTTGAAACCAGACACGAGGAGACCTACGAGGAGCCACAGTACTCCACCCGCGATACTCTCCTGACCATGCTAGGCGTCCTCATGGTCATGCTGTTAGCCTCGCTGGACCAGACTAATTCGCTATGAAACCGCACATGACCTTATGCGCCTGACCCTCGAACTGGCCGACCTCCTGGGCATTTCTCTGGAAGAGATGGAATAGTCCGCACGCTTCTGTAAACTCTTGGGATACTCCTGGTATCGTACGTTAACTATACAAACGTACGATACCAGGAGTATTGCCTAACTTTGAGCATACAACCCCAATAAAAATCCCACATTTGTTCTCTTCGGACACTGTGATTCGTCGCTTAAAAATTTGGGATGAACCGATCTATTCCTGTGAGCCCTCACTTTCCCTGTTTTCACCCTGCTCTTGTTGCGCAAGCAATTGAAGAAGCGCCTTCAGATCTCCGCTCTTATACAGATGTGATAAGAGGGTCAGGTGGTTCATCAGAATCTGCTGTGTCTGAGGATGTTCCTTCCCTAAAGATGCGAAAGCAATAGTCACGGCGCGCCGACAAAGCGCTTCTGCCTCGGTGTAGCGCCCCTGCTCATGATAGAGTAACGCCAGGTTGTTGAGGCAGGTAGCGATATCAGGATGGTAAACACCAAAATGCATTTCACGAATGTGCAGAGCACGTTGATACAGTGGTTCTGCTTCGGCGTAGCGTCCCTGGACTCTATAGAGTGCCCCTAGAGTGTTGAGACTGGCAGCGGTATCAGGATGGTCAGCTCCCAACTGCTCTTCAGTAATCATCAGGGCACGCTGGAGAAGAGGTTCTGCCTTGGTGTAACGCCCCTGCTGACGATAGAGTGCCCCTAGAGTGTTGAGGCTGGCAGCGGTATCAGGGTGGTCAGCTCCCAATTGCATTTCACGAATGTGCAGAGCACGCTGGAAAAGTAGTTCTGCTTCGGCATAGCGCCCCTGGGCTCGATAAAGTTCGGCCAGGTTATTGAGGTTGGTGGCAGTCTGAGGGTGATCAGCTCCCAACTGCTCCTCAGTAATCTTCAGAGCGCGCTGATACAGAGGTTCTGCCTCGGCATAGTGTCCCTGCTGAAGATAGAGTGCCCCCAAATTGTTGAGGCTGGCAGCAGTCTGAGGATGGTCAGTTCCCAACTGCTCTTCGGTAATTACCATAGCACGCTGGAGAAGAGGTTCTGCCTCGGTGTAGCGCCCCTGCTGAAGATAGAGTAATGCCAGGTTATTGAGGCTGGTGCCGGTCTCAGGATGATCAGCTCCCAATAGCTGTTCGCGAATGTGCAAAGCGCGCTGATACAGTAGTTCTGCCTCGGTGTAGCGACCCTGGGCTCTATAGAGTAATGCCAGGTTATTGAGGCTGGTGCCGGTATCAGGGTGGTCAGCTCCCAACTGCTCTTCTCGAATGTGCAGAGCGCGCTGGAGAAGAGGTTCTGCCTCGGCGTAGCGCCCCTGCTGACGATAGAGTGCCCCTAGAGTGTTGAGACTGGCAGCGGTATCAGGATGGTCAGCTCCCAACTGCTCTTCAGTAATCATCAGGGCACGCTGGAGAAGAGGTTCTGCCTCGGTGTAACGCCCCTGCTGACGATAGAGTGCCCCTAGAGTGTTGAGGCTGGCAGCGGTATCAGGGTGGTCAGCTCCCAATTGCATTTCACGAATGTGCAGAGCACGCTGATATAGTGGTTCTGCTTCGGCATAGCGCCTCTGCTGAAGATAGAGTTCGGCCAGGTTATTGAGGTTGGTGGCAGCCTGAGGGTGATCAGCTCCTAACTGCTCTTCAGCAATCTTCAGAGCGCGCTGATACAGTGATTCTGCCTCGGCATAGCGTCCCTGCTCATGATAAAGTGCCCCCAAATTGTTGAGGCTGGTGCCGGTATCAGGATGATCAGCTCCCAACTGCTGTTCGCGAATGTGCAAAGCGCGCTGATACAGTGGTTCTGCTTCAGCATAGCGCCCCTGCTTATGATAGAGTTCGGCCAAGTTATTGAGGTTGGTAGCAGTCTGAGGATGATCAACTCCCAACTGCTCTTCAGTAATCTTCAGAGCGCGCTGATACAGTGGTTCTGCCTCGGCATAGCGCCCCTGAGCTCGATAGAGTTCGGCCAGGTTATTGAGGTTGGTAGCAGTCTGAGGATGGTCAGTTCCCAACTGCTCTTCAGCAATCTTCAGAGCGCGCTGATACAGTGGTTCTGCCTTGACGTAGCGCCCCTGCTGAAGATAGAGTAACGCCAGGTTGTTGAGGCTGCTACCAGCCTGAGGATGGTCAGTTCCCAACTGCTCTTCAATAATTGCTAGGGCACGTTGGAAAAGTGGCTCCGCTTCGGCATAGCGCCCTTGCTGAAGATAGAGTGCTCCCAGGTTGTTGAGGCTGGCAGCAGTCTGAGGATGGTCAACTCCCAACTGCTCTTCAGCAATCTTTAGAGCACGCTGGAAAAGTAGTTCTGCTTCGGCATAGCGCCCCTGGGCTCGATAAAGTTCGGCCAGGTTGTTGAGGCTGCTACCAGCCTGAGGATGGTCAGTTTCCAACTGCTCTTCAGTAATTGCTAGGGTGCGCTGGAGAAGAGGTTCAGCCTCCTCATACTGGGCCCTTTCATATAAATAGCGAGCCATCGCATGCAGCAATCGTGCTCCTTCCAGCTTCTTCTGCCTCAAGACAAGAGTCCATCTCGCACACATGAGTGCATGGGGAAGGAGAAACTCACATTCTGCCCACGTTCCATATTCTCCGCTTGGGAATATGGCATTGACAAGGTAGACTGCTTGCTCCATCCACCGCTGCCGTTCCTCTTCAGCAAGCACCTCTTGGATTACTTCCTGCACTAAACGATGCAGAGAGAGGATCTGTTCTGCCCACTCGACTAATGAATAGCGGTGAAGGAGCCCAAGCGCCTCATCGATCGCCAAGGTATCATTTGGATGCTCAGATGTAGTGATCCCTGCGATCACCAGTGATTCTGGGATCTGATCAGGAGCGAGAAAGGCACAGAACTGAAGCGCTTTGCCTGCCAGCGCATTTTGCTCCTGAATCGTTTCCCAGGAGAGCCAGAAGGTCATGAAGACCGAATCGGGATGGTCAGTAATGTTGCCCAGGTCTTTGGCTTGACGACGATCCAGGAGGTCCTGTCGACGCTGATGATAAAGATCGATGTATTGCTTCAGTGATTTTCTATTCTCGGCAATATATGCTCCCGCTTGATCAAGGGCCAGTGGAAGCCGGTCCAGAAGCTGACACAGCTCTCTGGCAAGAACAACGTCACTCTCGGTCGCCTTCGTGACAGGAGCTTGCCTAGCGATACGCCTGGAGCGACGTAGAAGGAAAAGGATGGCATCCTCCTCCGAAAACAAAGGAAGGATTTCATTGTGAGCCAGCGTCCCTAACTCGCGTCTTCTCGTGGTGATCAGCACACTTCCTTGATGTTTACTTGGGACGAAGGTGGAAAGAATGGCATGAGGGTCCTCGACATTATCAAAAATAAGCAGCCAGCCAGCATGTTTCTGCAACCAGCCTTTGACGGCTGCAAGCTGTTGATCCGCCTCTTGCTGTTCTGGGAGTCCCAACACCTCAGTTGCCAGCCGAAGATACGCTGCTGTCGCAACCGCCAGCGAGTCTGCTGGTATCCAGAGTACGGCTTCATAGGACTCCCCGTATTGATGAGCATACTCGACTGCGACCTGCGTCTTGCCAATGCCTCCTAAGCCACTAAGCGATTGGGTTAACGCGGTTGTTCTTGCTCCTGGAACGAGGGTTTGTCGTAACGAGTGCAAAACCGTTTGACGTCCAATGAAGTAGGGATTGCGTGGATAGGGAACGTCCCAGTAAGCGGCTGGCCAGTGCTCGACGCTCATCCCTGCTGCGATTAACAATCCTTTGCGTTCCTCTGGGGAAAGTACAAGCTCATCAGCGAGTCGAAGGACAACGCCTCTTGAGGGGATGGTTCCCTTTTCCCATAAGGCAATGGTATTGCGATGCACGCCCATCCTCTTCGCGAGTTCGCTCTGACTCCATCCAGATCGACCGCAATAGGCAACAAGAAGCTCAGCAAATTGTACTTTGTTTGTCATCCATGTCCCCTTTGCACATCGAATGCACTGTTTTGGCACATCCTTGATCCTGCTTTTTCCCTCATACTTTGCTTGACCGGTCAGGAACTCTCGCTGTGGTGCGCACCATCATTCCTACTGGAGGATTTTGATGGAGATTCTGTTTCACTTGCCCTGGTGGATCTGGCTCGTGTTGAGCATCGTTCCGTACACTATCAATAAACGAGGAAGAGGGGCAAAACTGGAGTCGCTCGTTCTTTCAGCTCTTTTCTGGCGATTCTCGTTCACTTCTCGAAGAAGACGTTCTACCTGGAGCTTTTCGCTTCCGTGGGTCAGACGTCTTCAGCGTAGCCCTATTCTGCGCAAGCAGGTAGCGTCAGCATGGGGGAAACTGATCCAGGAAGGAGCGAAGAAGCTGCTGTCATTGTGGCACTAATGTGGGAGGGAGAGAAGAGCGCTTCTTCTCTCCTGCCTATGTGCATATCCGAAAGCTGCATTCGAGGTGAAGCTCAAAAAGCTTTAGCCTCTCCGCTGGTCTCTCTTTTGCCGAGAGGATTGGTGTTTGGTAACTATACCGTCGTCTGATGCAGCCCGAAGTGACACAATACCTAATACACGTCACAACGAACTGGCCAGCATTTCTCTGGAAGAGGTGGAGTAGTCCGCACGCCTCTGTAAACTCTTGGGATACTCCTGGTATCGTACGTTTGTATAGTTAACGTACGATACCAGGAGCATTGCCTATCTTTGGGTATACAACCCCAATAAAACCCCCACAATTGTTCTCTTCGGGCACTGTGATTCGTCGCTCAAAAACTTGGGATGAACTGATCTATTCTTGCGTTTCTTCACTTTCCCTGTTTTCACCCTGCTCTTTTTGCACAAGCAATTGAAGAAGCGCCTCCAGGTCTCCGTTGGTATACAGATGCGATAAGAGGGTGAAGTAGTCCTTCTGCATCTGTTGTGTTTGAGGATGCTCCCTTCCTAAAGATGCAAGAGCAATGGTTGTGGCACGCTGGAGAAGAGGTTCAGCCTCAGCGTAGCGCCTCTGCTCATAATAGAGTGTTGCCAGGTTGTTGAGACCGATGGCAGTATCGAGATGGTTAGCACCTAACTGTTTTTCAGTAATCATCAGGGCTCGCTGGAAAAATCGTTCGGCTTCAGCGTAGCGCTTCTGCTCATAATAGAGTGCTGCCAAGTTGTTGAGACTGGTGGCGGTATCAGGATGGTTAGCACCTAACTGTTTTTCAGTAATCGTCAGGGCTCGCTGGAAAAGAGATTCGGCCTCTGCATAGCGCCCCTGGGCTCGATAGAGTGCTGCCAGGTTGTTGAAGCTAGCGGTAGCCTTAAGATGGTCAGCTCCCAACTGCTCTTGAATAATCATCAGAGCGTGCTCATACAGAGGTTCAGCCTCAGCGTAGCGCCTCTGCTCATAATAGAGTGTTGCCAGGTTGCTGAGACTGGTGGCAGTCTGAGGATGGTCAGCTCCCAACTGCTCTTCTCGAATGTGCAGAGCACGCTGGAAAAGAGATTCAGCCTCAGCATAGCGCCCCTGGGCTCGATAGAGTCCTGCCAGGTTGCTGAAACTGGTGGCGGTCTGAGGATGGTTAGCTCCCAACTGTTCTTGAGTAATCTTCAGTGCGTGCTCATACAGAGGTTTGGCCTCTGTGTAGCGACTCTGGGCTCGATAGAGTCCTGCCAGATTGTTGAAGCTGGTGGCGGTCTGAAGATGGTTAGCTCCCAACTGTTCTTGAATAATCATCAGAGCGCGCTGATACAGTAGTTCGGCCTCTGTGTAGCGACCCTGGGCTCGATAGAGTCCCGCCAGGTTGTTGAGACTGGCAGCAGTATCAAGATGGTCGAGACCAAGCTGCTCTTGAATAATCATCAGAGCGCGCTCATACAGAGGTTCAGCCTCAGCGTAGCGACTCTGTTCATGATAGAAGAGCGCCAGATTGTTAAAACTGGTGGCAGTAGCAGGATGGTCAGTTCCCAACTGCTCTTGAGTAATCGCCAGGGCATGCTGGTAGAGTGGTTCAGCCTCCTTATACTGAGCGCGGTTGTTTAAGTAGTAAGCTGCCGCATGCAGCAACTGTGCTCCTTCCAGCTTCTTGTGTTTCAAGACGGGGATCCACTTCTTCGCACACATGAGCGCATGGGGAAGGAGAAACTCACATTCTGCCCACGTTCCATATTCTCCGCTTGGGAAAATGGCATTGACAAGGTGGACTGTTTGCTCCATCCACTGCTGCCGTTCCTCTTCAGCAAGTACCTCTTGGATGACTTCCTGCACTAAACGATGCAGAGAGAGGATCTGTTCTGCCCACTCGACTAATGAATAGCGGTAAATGAGTCCAAGGGCTTCATCGGTCGCCAAGGTATCGCTTGGCTGCTCAGATGCAGTGATCCCTGCGACCACCAGTGATACTGGGATCTGATCAGGAGCGAGAAAGGCACAGAACTGGAGCGCTTTTCCTGCTAGTGCATTTTGCTCCTGAATCGTTTCCCAGGAGAGCCAGAAGGTCATGAAGACCGAATCGGGATGGTCAGTAATGTTGCTCAGATCTTTGGCCTGACGACGATCCAGCAGGTCCTGCCGACGCTGATGATAAAGATCGATGTATTGCTTCAGTGATTTTCTATTCTCGGCAATATACGCTCCCGCTTGATCAAGGGCCAGTGGAAGCCGGTCTAGAAGCTGACATAGCTCTCTGGCAAGAACGATGTCACTCTCGGTCGCCTTCGTGACAGGAGCTTGCCTGGCGATACGCTTGGAGCGCCGCAAAAGGAAGAGGATGGCATCCTCCTCCGAAAACAAAGGAAGGATCTCACTGTGAGCGAGCGTCCCTAACTCGCGCCTTCTTGTGGTAATCAGCACACTTCCTTGATGTTTACTTGGGACGAAGGTGGAAAGAATGGCATGAGGGTCCTCGACATTATCAAAAATAAGCAACCAGCCAGCATGTTTCTGTAACCAGCCTTTGACGGCTGCAAGCTGTTGATCCGCCTCTTGCTGTTCTGGGAGTCCCAACACCTCGGTCGCTAGTCGAAGATACACTGCTGTGGCAACTGCCAACGAGTCTGCTGGTATCCAGAGTACGGCTTCGTAGTACTTCCCATATTGATGAGCATACTCCACTGCGACCTGGGTCTTGCCGATGCCTCCTAAGCCACTAAGTGATTGCGTTAATGCGGTTGTTCTTGCTCCTGGAACAAGGGTTTGTCGTAACGTATGCAAAACCGTTTGACGTCCAATGAAGTAGGGATTGCGTGGATAGGGAACGTCCCAGTAGGCGGCTGGCCAGTGCTCGATGCTCATCCCTGCTGCGACTAACAATCCTTTGCGTTCCTCTTGAGAAAGTAAGAGCTCATCAGCCAGTCGGAGAACAATGCCTCTTGAGGGGATGGCTCCACTTTCCCATGAGGCAATGGTATTGCGATGTACACCCATCCTCTTCGCGAGTTCGCTCTGTTTCCATCCACATCGCCCGTAATAGGTAACAAGAAGCTCAGCAAATTGTGCTTTGTTTGCCATCCATGTCCCCTTTGCACATCGAATGCACTGTTTTGGCACATCCTTGATCCTGCTTTTTCCCTCATACTTTGCTTGACCGGTCAGGAACTCTCGCTGTGGTGCGCACCATCATTCCTACTGGAGGATTTTGATGGAGATTCTGTTTCACTTGCCCTGGTGGATCTGGCTCGTGTTGAGCATCATTCCGTACTCTCTCAATAAACGAGGAAGAGGGGCAAAACTGGAGTCGCTCGTTCTTTCAGCTCTTTTCTGGCGATTCTCCTTCACTTCTCGAAGAAGACGTTCTACCTGGAGCTTTTCGCTTCCATGGGTCAGACGTCTTCAACGCAGCCCTATTCTGCGCAAGCAGGTAGCGTCAGCATGGGGGAAATTGATCCAGGAAGGAGCGAAGAAGCTTCTGTCATTGTGGCATTAATGTGAGAGGGAGAGAAGAAGCACTCTTCTCTCCTGCCTTGCCTATGAGCATATCCGAAAACTGCATTGTTGGTGAAGCTCAAAAAGCTTCAGCCTCTCCGCTGGGCTCTCTTTTTCCGATAGTGGTGGTGTCTGATAACTATGCCTCGTCTGATGCAGCCCGAAGTGACACAATACCTAATGCCGGTGACGGCGGAACTGGCCGAACTGCTTGGGATTGCCGTTTAAACCAAAGCAGAAGGGAGGCGGCGCCCTCCTCCTGCTCCTTGTTACTACCGCGAATGTTGCAAATGATGTAGTAGTGGAAAGCAGTCAAATATGAGCAATAACCAGAGAAAGTTCACCTTACTGAAGGTATGATGAATTGTCTAGTTTATAGTTCGCGGGTTAAGCCAGCGCTTCGCTCATAGGCTCTGTAATCTATAGCACCAACTGAACCCAGCTGCTGAAGCCTATAAAGCAAGTGCATACAGAACGAGATCAATGCAGCCTCTGGTACACTTAATTGTGCGCTTCGCGGATTGGTGTGGTCTTCAAGGTCCCAACTTCCTTGCTTGAGGGCGCAGCCAAGATCAAGATGTTCATCCTGAGAGAGGCCACCAAGTGCCTTATAAAATGGGTCACCAAATGCTGGAGTCCAGGCAGAGTCAACAGTGAGCAAGCCTGCCAGGGGGGTAAATAGTGCCTTCTTTTTAGCTATGCCCCCTATCCAACCAAACTCAGCTTCAGTACGACGTCGACGTCGTACTGAAGCTGCTTTTTGACCTGCATATTTAATGTGATCAAGGCAGTGATCCTGCTTCACTTCAAAAACAGCATAAATACTTTCAGCGGGAACATAGAGGTAACCACCGTCTTCCCATAGGAGGGGCGAAAAAACACGGTCATGTATAATTACGTCGATCTGTTCGCTGCGCCTGCCGGCTGAATCCACAGCAAATCCCTTTGACACCTGATACCGGCTTGGGAGAAGCTCCGAAAGCATCTCTTTCCAACGCAGCTCAGAGCTGTCACCTTTTGCCCCTGGATGGGTGGCCACTTTGCGACCCGTCTCTAGCTGTGCCCTTAATTCATCCTGCTTGCCATAAAAAGCACTGTGTAAATCAAATGGTTCATCTTGCATTATATTGCTTTCCCTTCCCCCTTATGTGCAAAAGGTCGAGTAGGCGAAACCCGTTTTACGGCTTCTGTCAGTATCTGGTAAGAAAGGGGAACATTGTAGGTGACTCCTAAGATTACAGCCTCTGGCACGAGTCGCTGCCTTAAATCAGAATAGGTATAACCAAAATCATGCCCATCCACTGGACCTGTCAGTGCGACAAGATGGTTCAGCTCGTTGTCAGTCAGGGCAATATCATCCAGAAGTTCGGAAAGGAGCAACCGCCGCTGAGTGTCATTCGGACGCTGGAGTGTCACTGTATATGCTGCACGGCGTTTTACTGCGGGGTCTAAGGCACCCAGCCGATTGGTACACAGAACAACAAGCAATGGGGTATTATGACGTTTTAGACCGTCTATACCCTTAATTAACGCGTTTACCCCTGCACGGTCTTCATGATGCATCTGGATTAATTCACGCGATTGGGCAAGCGCGTCTCCCTCGTCCACTAGTAAGACGCTGATCTTGGAGGGTTTCCCACTGTGATTACTAGCGCGTGATTCATCGGCTACAATTTTGAACGCATTACCGATTAACGTTGACATCTGTCCTACCGCACCCTCACCACGGGCCGCGAGACTGAGAGTGTAGAGTGTCCCATTGACGTGCATGCGCCTGGCTACAGCATCAACAAACGTTTCAGCCAGCTCGGTTTTACCCGTCCCTACGTCGCCAGCCAAAATAATAAGTGGCGGGCGCGTTGCTAGCTCGTTAACTGCCCGGATTGCATTGCCGTGATGACGCTCGCTCCAGGTAATCACGATCTGATGATCGAGCAACATTAGTGCCTCACTGACCAATCGTTGCTTGACCTCCTCCACGCCAACCAGTGCGGCGAAGCGTTGTTGCGCATCTGGATCGGGAAAGTTTAATACTTCGCTAAAGAGGTCGGTACTCACCACGGTCTAAACTCCTTCCGGGTAACGACTACACCACCAGAGGTGTAGTGACGCGAACTATCCCAGTAACCACTACCATCCTGCGGCGCTGACCCGTCAGCTCTTCGTACTGAGTAGCTGGCTTTAATCTTATCTCTCTCCATAGTAGAGAGCGCAAACCACTCTGAACTGGGTGAAAGGAAGTTAAACAAAACGGCACCAGAGACATCCGCTGCCGAAAACAATCCGCCAGACCGACCACCTTCTAAGCCGCCTGATGGACCGACCGTGTAATACCACGACACTATCCGCCGCTCGTACTTGGTTTGGAAACCGAACTCATACGACTTAACATAGCCACCATGTAAAAGAATAGTTAGCTCCTGCTCGTAGTTCTTGATCTGTTGATCCGTGGGATGACCGTAAAATCGTTGGCATTGGTGCATATCCGCAGCAACTTTGGCCGCAAGACGACGAGCATGGGTAAGCGTGAAGGTTTCAGAAGTTGTGTATGTGGATGACATAATTATCCCTTGAATCCCCTGCCTAAGATATCTTGCCAGCACTCGACTGCTTCGTGCTTGGTAGTAGCGTATTTGGCCTCGCCAATAGCATCAAGGGCTTCGTGTGCCGCATTAACAATAGCTTGGCGGTCGGCTTCTCCATAGTTTTTTGCGATGTTGTTGCTTGCATTGACCGGGTCAAAAATTTCGATGATGCCTGTATTGCTGGCAGGCAGGTTGGCCACAGAATAATAGTCGGTAAAGAACACACGCTCTTTCAGCCCACTTTTAACGATATACGTAAAGAAATCTTCGAGGGCTGTTGGGTAGTTAGTCAGTGATGCCCCACTAGCGGCAAGCCGAGCCCATAGCAGCTCAATCATAAAAGACTTGAAGCGCAAATCTTTTTGCCGCTTCCACCACTTGACGATACGGATGAGCTGCTTGTAGTCGTCACCGTAAAGCAGCTTGCGGTCCCTCATAAACTGAAGATGCAGCGGGATACTGGTTAGTACACGATCACCGGTATGTTTGCGCACCAGCCACCCGCAATCATCTTCATCCCCTTCGTAAAGCACTGGAACCACATCTACGTCAAGACCAGTGCCACGAAAATTGATGGTGACGCAATGAGTCTGTGGGTCAAACTGGTCGGGCTTCATATTTGGATTCGCTTCCGCTAAGCGCTCTGCCAGCCAGGGAATGAGCTGGCTATCGGCTTTCGGCACTTTGCCAGTTTTGACGTATACGGCTACATCCAGGTCATTGACTGTGCGCAGTGCTGTTCCCTTAGCTACACTACCAGCATGGAGCATTTTAATAAGGTCAAACGCTGGATCTTCGTCGATTTTCGCTTCTAAGCGCTCGCGTAACAGATTAACTTGCTTACGATGCTTGTCAACTATCTTTTTAGGGAGATTGATTCTTTCTTTGGTGAACTGGGCAATATCGTCGTGCGTAATTTCACTCATTTTGTTATTTCATATACCCCATTCTACCTATGCAGTGCTGGCAGCAAACGAGTCATTCACTAAAAGTGTTAGCGTTCTCGGCGTACCATTACCCTCATTAATTGTAATTACGGAGGATTATAATCAATGACTGGCAATCAGTCAATTAGAGTGCCAAAAGTCATGATAGGTGATTCCCAATGTTCGGCTCGTAGACAGTTACAAATAGCGAATCGCGAACTGTGGCTAAAATGTTGAAAGGCCAACCACCAACAGCCCAGAACGCCAATTATAATTGCTAAAGTGGCAACTACTTTCATGTCGAATTGACCCACCTGAGATCGGCATAGACCGATGTTTGATGCATAGATTCCCTCTTTATAGTTGATATCTCCTATAAAATGGGTCTTAACATCGAAATTCGTCAACTTGGGTACCGTCGAGATAATAACCACCTTCCCATCTGTATTCACAGCCCAGTAGAAGCCGCCAAACGATTTGCCAACCTCGCCCAGCAGGCGGAGATTGCTGAGACTACCGATAG
The DNA here is from genome assembly GCF_016587395.1 of Ktedonobacter sp. SOSP1-52. Classification (NCBI taxonomy): domain Bacteria; kingdom Bacillati; phylum Chloroflexota; class Ktedonobacteria; order Ktedonobacterales; family Ktedonobacteraceae; genus Ktedonobacter; species Ktedonobacter sp. SOSP1-52. The sequence continues at coordinate 1,354,706 of NZ_BNJH01000002.1, read as the reverse complement.
CGATCAGGTAGCCCACGCGAAACTTGATTCGCTGCTGGTGCTACCAATGCTCTTTTGTCTAACGAGAAGATATCGACACGCTATAATCTAGTACGCGGCAAGAAGAAACTTCATCAGCCTTCGCGTCCCTCTTGCTCGGGAGAAGGGGATATGGGCGTGGTGCGCAGGCAGAGCCCGCGCACCACGCCCATATCCCCTTCCCTTTAAGGAGAGTTTGTGGGCGTTGTACACTGATCTATAGATTGACCGGTATGCAAAATTGTGACGAGAGGGTCAGAGGAGGCGGAGCAATGGAACAAACCTCAACGAGCGAGCAGACACAGACCTTAAAAGAGAAACAACGCCAGGAGCGGGAGCGACTGATCCTGAGCGCGGCGGAAGAGGTACTCTACGAGAAAGGGTATCACGATACCTCCTCCATCGACGAGATCGCTGCGCGCGTAGGCGTTGCTAAAGGTACCGTCTATCTGCATTTCCCGAGCAAGGAAGACCTGGTCTTCGCCATCTTTCTGCATAACTTCGACGCATTTGTACGCGTTATTGATGAGGTTATTAGCGAGACTATGCTGCCGCGCCAGCAGCTTGAAACGATCCTGGCGTGCATGTATGGCGGCTTCTCTCTCAAGCAGATCCAGCCACTCTACAATAGCGTCGACATGAAGCGCCTCTTTGAGGTCAGTCGTGAGCAGGAGGGGCCGCGCCTGTGGGTGCAGCTCGCGATGCGCGCCGGCTCCATTCTAGAGGCAGGCAAGGTCAGTGGCGACTTCGATTCTGTAACGCCCACAAGCGCCACCTTCTTCAGCCTGCTCTCGCCCCGCAGCTACGAACGCCTGGTCTTGGGTGAGCACATGGCATTCAAGACCAGGTCCAGCACCTGAAACACATCTACTTCAACGGCATCTCCACACACTCCCTAGCGAGTGCCGCAGGCGCGAAAAGTCATGCCAGGGAAGGCCTAAGAGCGTAGAAAGGGGACACAAGCCCATGACTACTGTTTCCAGGCCCCGTGAAACCAGGCAGGAAGAGACCTACCAAGAGCCACAATACACCACCCGCGAGACCCTCTTGACCATGTTGGCGGTCCTCATGGTGATGCTCCTGGCGTCTCTGGACCAGACTATTGTCTCTACTGCTACGCCTAGAATCATCGCCGATCTGCAAGGCTTCGACCGCTATACCTGGGTCTCGACCTCCTATCTCCTGGCCTCGACGGTGATGGTGCCGATCTATGGCAATTTTTCAGATATCTTTGGGCGTAAACCCATCTTCCTGGTGGGTGTTGTCATCTTTCTGACTGGTTCCGCACTCTCCGGGGCAGCGCAGACGATGGATCAGCTTGTGCTCTTTCGCGCCTTCCAGGGCATTGGCGCGGGTGCACTTATGCCTATCGCTATCGCCATCGTTGCTGACCTCTTCGCGCCCCGTGAGCGTGCCAAGTGGCAGGGCGTCACGGGCGCGGTCTGGGGCCTCTCCTCTATCGTTGGTCCCACGGCAGGTGGCTGGATTACCGAGCATACGACCTGGCGCTGGGTCTTCTACGTCAATCTGCCCATAGGTCTATTGGCAATGCTTGTGCTGATCTTCCTCATGCCCCCGCTCAAGCAGACAAGCAAGAAGCCAAAGATTGACTACCTGGGCGCGGCATTACTCATCGCCACGGCGCTCCCGCTGCTGCTCGGTTTCTCCTGGGCTGGCTCGGAGTACGCCTGGAGCTCACCCATTATCCTGGGACTCTTCGTCCTGGCTCTCTGCGTCGGCTGTGTCTTCGTGCTCTATGAGTCCATTGTGCAACGCGAGGGCGGACAGCCTATCATTGAGCCTTCGCTCTTTCGCAATGGCATCTTCACCATCTCGACCATCGCCACGGTTATCTTTAGCATGGCGCTCTTTGGTAGCACCTTCTTTATCCCGCTCTTTGTCCAGGGCGTGGTGGGCACCACCGCTACCAGTAGCGGCCTCGTCCTGACGCCGTTGATGCTGACCTCAGTTGTAGGCAGCGTCATCTCGGGTCAGCTCGTAGCCCGCACCGGGCGCTACAAGTGGGCCGCCATTAGTGGCATGCTGATTGGTATCGCGGGCTCCTGGCTGCTCATGCGCCTGGATATCAATGCCAGCGACAGTGATGTGCTCCTCGCTATGATCATGCTTGGTCTGGGTATGGGAACCAGCATGTCTCTCTACACGCTCATCGTGCAGAATGCCCTGCCGCACAAGATCGGTCAGGCTACCTCCTCGCTGATCTTCTTCCGTTCCATTGGCGGCACTATCGCTCTTGCTGCCATGGGCTCCGTCATGAATGCCAGCTACCTCCCTGCCTTCCATAGCGCCCTCCCCGATGCCAACAAAGAGGTCCTGCCCGCCGGGACCCTCCATTTTTTCGACAACCCTCAGATCCTGCTCTCCGAGCAGATGCAGAACCGCGTCCATGGCGGACTCTCCGCGCTCGGTCCAGCGGGCCAGGACCTCTACATCCAGCTCATGCAAGCTGTCAAGATCGGCCTTACCCAGGGCATTCACCAGATCTTCCTGCTTTGCACTCTGCTACTCTGCGCTGGCCTGCTCGTCGTCGTCTTCCTCAAAGAAATTCCCCTGCGCGGCAAAAAATCGACAGAGAAACCCGAACCCCTGCACCTCTAACAGGAAGGAGATGTCTGCTTCCTCATGGGGGCAGGCATCTCCTCTTGTTATTCACATGTTGGTCGAGCCGACCTCGGGCATCTCTTTGCCTTCTGCCCGAGCGAGAGTCCTGCCGGGGCCACCAGGCCATCAGATCCCTCAAACTGGCTCAATGCCTGCCTCCTCTCCTCCAATAGATGGAACTGCCCAGGTGTGCGGAGATGCTCCATTGCACCGGCGTCAACCTGTTGGCTGTCAATTGCAGGAACACATTGAGCGAAGTGTAATGGGACTGAAAAGGAAGAGCACGAGTGATGACCTCGGAAAAACCAGCTTCTGCGAGTGCTAGCTCGAATATGCTCGGGTCTGAAAGCGCAAAAGGATCAGGTTGATGAAAGGATATGTAGGCAGCGCTGCACGAACCGCTCATGACCTTATGCTTCTGACCATCGAACATGGTTGTGCAAATTTGTAGTCATGGGAAGCAGTCAGATCTGAACAATACTGGGATAAAGTTCGTCTTGATGAAGGTATTCTTCTAGAACTCCAGAGTTTAGAGGAGCTACTAGAATGTCCATGTGTTGTTGAGATGGAAAGGAATACTTGCCACTATCTAACTGTGTCCTGTCATTAAGAGATCGAGGCTGAAGTGAAATCGTATCGCTTCAGCCTCGATCTCTATGAGAAGGAAATTTCCTTTTGTTATTGGCTTCTACTGAATTGGGGCAAATTCAGTCTCCTATTGTACTGTATGGTTATCATGCTGCATGACGAGACAGGAGTATCTCTCCGTTGTGGCTTCTCTCCTCCAATCTTCGTACAACCTCTTCGATCATGCGCAGTCGGCCTGAATGGCTTGTCAATACGATCCATCAATTATCTCGACTTGGTTTTTTAGAGGCATCAAGACATTCCTGTCCCCTCTCGCCACGCTCTTCTGGTTGCGCCTTTGGACATATATCGATTCAGCCATATGCCTCACAACGTATCCCAGTTCGTGTACCATAACATTGACGATGGGGAGCATTGTGTAGCTTTGGGTAATGAAGCATGCTATCGCCAGAACTATGGCAAGCAGAACATACATCGCTAATCCCAGAAGAGAAGCGATGTATGATGCTCTATCTGCTTTGTGAGGCTTCTGACAAGCACACTTATACGAAACGTAACGCTTGCTATTCTTGTAATGATGCTGACGCTTGGAAGACTTCTTCAATCTGGCACGATGAATCTGTTTTTTCATGATCTGCTTCCTGTAATAATTTGACATTTAAACCAAACTTTTGTATGATTGTTCTTGTTAAAGAAAATCATGTTGTAAACAATACATTATCGCGGTAAAGTGATCAACTGTTTTTGTTTGGTAATATGGCAAAACTTTAGAGTTTTTGTTTGGAGTTTATAAATTTATGGGACGCAAACCAATTTTGCCGCAAGGAGCGAATGCGTTTACAGGAGGTGCACAGTTACGACAGCTGCGCCTGGAACGTGGTATCACGCTCAAAGAGATGGCTGAACGGTTGACGTATTCTCGTGGGTATCTTTCTGCCGTTGAAAATGGAAAAGAACGGCTTCATCATGAGCTGTTACGGAAATATGAGGAAGCACTGGGATTTTCGGAGGGAGCATTAAGCGGACTTTTACAGGTACAGTATGCTTCATCATTTGATGGGGCAGTTGCACATCTTGTAAAGAATGCCCCGCTGTGGGTTCCTTTATTGCTTCCGGTACTTCTTAGGAATGATGACACCGGAATGCCTTCTTATCTACCGTTCATGGGCAGAGAAACACTGCTATCTCACCCACAATCCATGGATGATAAACTTTTACTACATTCTATAGAACGGGCGCTAAGAAATGCAGCAGAGCAAGGGTTACTGATATTCCAAGGCTTCGAGCAGCATATTCAATATAGTACGTTTCTTGCGCTGCTTGCTGAACCTTCCTCACTAAGCGGAGAACTGAGATATGAAGCAGTACGTGAATTCATATCCAGGGAACCGAATCTGGAAAACCTGAACGATATCTGTAGTAGTCTCCTTGCTATCAGCGCATTGACGCAAGCTCCTATTGATAGGGACATGAAACCATATCTGCGTAGCTTTTTCCAGGCATTCATAGCTGAAATATCTAGTGATTTTTCGTTGAGGTCATCATCGGGAGAAGTTGTGCATCAGCGTGACCGAGCCGGATCATATCGCGACCCGATAAATATAGTGAGAGCACTTCGCGCATATAGCGAATTAGCACCAAACTATGCTCCTGATCAGTTTGAACAAGACCTCGGAACGTACACAACCTACATAGAAAAAACACTTCACAACCTCAAGCTCCTCGGCGTCGTGCCTAAAGACCGTAATACAACAGACCCCGAACTTAATACAACGTTTGTGCCCTTGCGTGTGTCGATTGAAGATCAGGCTACCAAGAAGGCATGGGAAGGCTCTCTTCTGGATGCGCTCATAAACAATCCGTATATCGTTCTGCTCGGTGGGCCTGGATCAGGCAAGTCAACCTCAGCGCGCCATCTTGCTTGGAGCCATGCCGCTGCTAACCTGCCTGCCATCTCTGATGCTCTCTCATTACTGCCAGGAAAGCCCCTCCCGCTGCGTATTGAACTGCGTCGGTATAGCGAAGAACGTCGGCGCACGCCCAACTATACCTTTCTTTCTTACACAATAGATGTGCTTCTAGAGCGAGAAGGTGTAGGAGTAAATGAGCAAATGTTCGAAATCTTGTTGAAACGTGGTGCTATGCTCCTGATCTTTGACGGTCTTGATGAAGCAGCCACTCTCAATGAGCGAAATTTACTCGTTCAGGAAATCGAACAGCTTATGATAGATTACCCTGGTAATCGTGTACTAGTAACTTCACGTCCTGTTGGATATGACCTGGCGCCTTGTACAGATCTCCGATTTGTTCGTACACAAGTGCAAAACTTCAATGAACAGCAAATTGAACAGTTTCTAAATAACTGGTACCATCATGTCCTCAAACTCCCGTCCTTATCGCAAGATGATCAGCGAGAGCTTAAAGAAATCTCTGACACATTAAAGACAAACCTACGATTACGTAAACTGGCCGAGAATCCGCTCCTCTTAACAGTCATTACTGCCCTGCATCGCTATGAGCGCCTTCCCGACAAACGAGTTCGCGTCTATGATCGCTGCGCTGCACTGTTACTAGATACATGGGCTCGCTTACGTGGTACCGATGGACGTTGGAGAGATATGAAAATGGGTAAGGATGAGCAGTATGCCTGTGTCGCGTACCTTGGCTTTATCCTCCATGAGCGGGCACAGCAGGTGTATGAGCTGGGAACAGAAAAGAAACTTGTCCTAGAAGAGGGCGATAATGATGTCCCTCAAACGTTTCTGTTGCAAATCATTGAAAATTTTTTGGCGAAGCGCAAAGTAATTGCAGATAGCAACGAGCGACAAAGAGAAGCTAAGCGATTCTGCGACCTGATGCTCGAAGAGGCAGGCCTGATTGTAGAACGCGGTACTGGCAGCGATGGTGAACTCCTCTACGGCTTCATTCATCGCACCTTTCAAGAGTACTTTGCCGCCTTCTGGATCTTTGACCAGTTTCAGGAGGATGTCAGCCTTAAAGTCATCGAGGATTTCTTGCAAAAGCATCTGCATGATCCACACTGGCATGAAGTGATTTTGCTGCTTCTTGGTAAGCTTAATACCAGGCCTGCTACTAAGGTGTTAGAAAGTGTCAAGCAAGAAAGGATCATGAGTCCTCGCAGCATTCACAATGATATCTTGCAACAGGCGCTCTTTTTCGTTGGCTCTTGTCTAGTTGAAGAGATTGTTGTACAGCAAGAACTAGCACAAAAAGTCGTAGCAGATTTGGTTGACCTGACGATTCAATCTTTATTCGTGTCCCAGCGACGTCAAGCTATAGAACTGCTGGATTCGCTCTTAAATACGCAACAGTATAGTGAGACAGCTCTAGCTGGTTTATGTGAACTGACCAAGCAAAAGCAAAAGCTAGATACAGATATCGTGATGAGGATAGCACTCACGTTTTGTACTGATGATAGTGTGCAGCAAGACAAGCAGGAATTTTTGGACTTGCTGGAGGAAATTATTCAGCGCCCTGACTTGGTCAATGCAATTTCCTTTGTAGGATATACGACAAGAGGTATAAATCAGCGTAAAAAGGATTATTGTCTTGTATACTTGCTAATGAAGCTTACTAACTATCCGCAACTACCACCAGCGAAGAGATTTGAAGTGGCGCAATGGCTTTTCAATCTCAGCTTGGCAGCATCTCCAGAGCAGTATGTTGCTTTTCAACTATTGGTGGAGTTAGCGCCGTATCCTGCTATTCCTCCCAAACAAGCGTTGGGAATAATATTGAGCTTCTATCAGAAAATTACTATTGATAACGAGATGTGGCAACAAATCGCCCAATCGCTGACAGTGTTGATCCATCGATCTGATCTTTCAGTTGAGGATATTATTGATGAGATCGAAAGATTTTACAACCACCTCAAGTCTGGAAGCGAGCTGGAGCAACAGCTCCACGGTATGCCAGAGCAATTATTCTATGGGATGCTAGAGTCTTTGGCTCAACGTCCTGATCTTTCAGTTGAAATGCTCATAGACAGCGCTCTAAGAATTTTACGGTTTAGTAGGTCACAGAAGGACCAAGCCCTTGTCCAAAAATTGGACCGCTTTTATCATCCTCGTTTATCAGACAAAAAAATTGTTGAATTTGTGCGTCACCTATTTCTGGATCGAGATGTGCCTTTAGAGTATCACCTTTTAAAAAGCTATGAACAATGTTCAAATATGCCAAGGGGACAAGCGTTCCAAGCAGCACAAGACTATTACCATAGTTTTCAAGTAGATGAAGTGAAGAGAGAATTAACAGCTGCCTTGCTCATCTTCTACTCTTTGCATCAAGATATAACAATTGAGCAAGCATATCAAACACTTCACATGCTCTGGAAGAAGAATGTTAGTAGAAAAATTTTGTTCTTGCTAACGCTTCTCCTCTTGCAGATCATGCAGCGATCTGATATGTCAATCGAGCATGCTAGCAAAATTGCTCAGCTTATACGCAATGATAGCCTAGATAGGCTATCCCTACCTTCTAGTCGCAAACGTTTATTCGAGATCCAGCAGGCGGTTCTCATAAAGTGGTTGAGGAGCTATGCGGAGAGCGTTGATCTTTCTGTCGAGCAAGCCCTCTCTTTGGCTGTTACCTTACTACAGTTTCGCAAAAAAACATGGGCAAACGATAAGGCTTGGCAATTGTTAGTGCGTATTACAGAGGACACGACGCTCTCTCTTGAACAGCGACGAAGTGCACTGGTCAAATTGCTTCAGTTCATAGATAGCTGGTCATGGTCTCGAACAGCACACATTATACAGATTGTGCCTACCTTGCAAGCAGAACAAGAGGCCAGGGTTCTCCTTAGCGAACATTGGAGCAGTCCTAAACCCGTAGCAATACACGACATCCCAACATTAATCGAGTTGGTTAACCAAGAGCTTGTACCACTGCAAGCACGGAATCAAATATATACAATGCTTCAGCGTTTTATTCCGAGATTTCATGAATTGGACAATACCCAGACTGTTTCAGTAATAGAGTCATCTGAGTAGCACAGGAAGAAGCTAATTCGCACCTTTTTGGTGTTACTACAGAGTTTTTCAACAAGCCAATATTGCCCAATTGCTATTGTCAGTAGGCTATGCGAACAACTATCTTTGCAGAAATGTTGGCCATATCCGAAAGCAGTAGAACAAAGGGAGGAATGTTACTGTATAGGATTCTGATACAGAAGCATATGCGCACCGAGACAGAGACGCTAGTAACTTTCTTTGATACAACCCAAAGTGACTCAACACCTAATTCAGCTGTCGCCCGAATAGACCAAGCTGCTGGGCATTGCCGTATAATACAAAACAGGAAGGTGGCAGTTATTTCCTCTCCTGTTTACTCCTTCGCACTATCGCGAATGTTGCAAATGATGTGATCGTGGAAAGTGGGCAAATCTGAACAATAGCGACAGTTCCGTCTTGATGACCTTGGGTTTATAGAATCTCCCAAATTAGAGAACCTGCTCAGTAACATACATGAATTGTTGGAGAGAAAAGGAAATCGTGGCCTCAATCTAATCAGAAGAGACAAGAAGAAGAGGTTGAAATGATATCATGTCACTTCCACCTCTTTTTTCGTATCAACTTGGTGAAGCTTCAATTGAGAAAAAATACCACAGTGACGATTGCATATTTCCTTGTTCAACACATATCCCTTCCTTGGGGAAAGGTCCTCTTCTGTTCTCAGTCTCCACAAAATAAGAATGACGTTAAATTATGCCTCTTCCATTTTGAAGCACACAAGAGTACCTGTTTGACAGGAAGTAATTTTAATCGCTACAGGGTAAGTTCCTCCTAGCGGAGTGCTGTATTCATTACGTAGGCTTTGACCTGAATGTCTGCTTGTGAAAGAGCCTCTGACTGTTGAAGAAAGAAACGACGTGCTTCATTTAAGCTGAATTTGGGACTCTGTTTTTTTCTGTAATCAACAGTCTCATCCCACTGTTCGCATAGAAACCAGCCAACGAGATAGAGGCCATGTTGACAAGAGCGATTCTCCTTGAGGTAGCGGTCTACAAGTTGTGTTTGCATAGCCTGCTTAAGTTCTTTATGCCAACATCCTTTCACTTCAATGATAACTGTGATCACATCGTATACTTCCTGAAAGGAAGAAGATTGCCTCACTAGCGCATCAACATGAATATCTGTTCGCTCGCCGGCAGATGATCCTGTACCAGAACGTAGCTCCACTTCTCGGTTGGCAATCACTCCTCGTCGTACTAAATCCTCATCCAGATGACGTTTCACATAATCGGAAAACTGGTTTTCATCTTTAGGTGTATAGATCCTCTTCTTTGCCTGTTTGTCTGTTGGATCATTCCAAAGGTCAATCGCGGCTGGGGTTTCTCCTTGTAATTTTGCTTCGAGCCGCTGTAACGATTCAATCAAGACGTCAAGGAGATGATCTCCATTGTGGACCAAACGTGTCTCTTGTGATCGGATGACCTGGAGCAACTCTTCCGCTCTAAGAGGTATCCAGGTGCTTTGACGTGCTATTATTTGCGCCTCTCGCAAGACCCACGGCATATAGGGAAGATCCGGTGCTGGTTCTGGCAGTTCTTGCATAATGTAGTGAATGGCTTCACATGCAATGAATGTACCTCGCCGCTGCAAATAGGTCAAGATAGTGTTTCTGAGCATAGATAAGCGATCTGCTGTTGTGACAAAGCCAGCGACCTGTGTTGAATCATTTTTGGGAGAGCGTTGGCGAACCAACCAAATGTAGAGGTCAGCGACCTGGTGTTCGGTCATACCAGCAAAGTTGGGATTAGAAATGCCACGTGAGAGGAGCTGCTGGCCAAAATCTGCATCCGTTTGAAGGAGAGGCCATAGGTGAGACCATCCAGCGTCCTGAGCAGAGGTCAGAAGCGCGTGTGCCGCTACAAGTGCTTTTGCCCGTCTTTCTTGGTCATTGGGGAGAGGGACGGGTATGAGCGACGTTGCCAAGGCCTGTGCTTGCATCATCTGATGAGTCAGCAGTGTACGAAGGAGGAGGCCTAAGTTTTCTAAGGACATTGATTGATCCTGTGCTTTCTCCAGCAGAGCCTGAGCAAGTTCATCGCCCCAACAGAGTTCTATCTTAGAGAGGATATCGATCTGTTCCCCTCTTTTGTCTTTAACATCAATCAAAAGGAGTATAGATTCCACTACCGTTGTGGAAGCCATATTATGTGCTATTGTAAGTAGTTTGTAATCAATCGTGACCGTGTGAGGATCACTTAGCCAAAGGAATGCTGGTAATACGCGTTGCCATACTGAAAGAGGGAAAAGGAAAATCACCTGAGGAGTCTCTTGACAGAGCAATTGTAATGATTTGTAAATGGCCCATGCTTCATAGGGGAGTTCGCTATCCTCCCTCCATTTATGAGCAGGAACATGCTGATGAAGGTATGTTGTTGCAGTTTCGAGCAGTTGCTTTTGAAGGGGCAGATCGACCTCGTTCCACCCCGGAAATGTTTTACGATCCCAGGGGTCTTGATAAGGACTTCCATCTGGTCGATAGGTAAGCTCGTAAATAAGCTGTTGCCATAAAGCAATATCCGTTAGTTCACAGTCTTGAAGGAGTGAAGAAATACGTTCTCTCGGAGTGGATGTAGTTCGTTGTTCCTGTGCATCTTTGATTGCCTGCCATTTTTGAGATCGCTGATACTCTTCTTTCATGTGTTGTGCCTCTGGAGAGTTCAGATCTACAGGGAGAAGAAGTGGAGCGAATGCAGCGGCCAGGATTGGCGTTCTCTCACAAGCAAAAAGAAGCGCCTCCGTTTGTTCTGTATTGTTGATATCAGCAATTCTCCAGAGAAGTTGTGCCATTACAGGCTGTATTTCTTTAAATTCATTAGTCCTGCCAAATATATCAAGCAACCAATAGACATCTTGCTCAAAGACGAGCGGTGGTCTACAACTCAAGAGTTCGATTGAATCACTTTGCCCATCTAACATCAAGTGGAACAAGGATACAAGAACGCGACGACGCTTTTGATGCTCTTGCCTGACGCGCGTGAGGAAGACATCATTGTTTTCATGTGTCTCAAGCCATGGATGATAGTGTTTGAAGCTGACAAACAGTGTTCTAGAGAATCCATGAAGGACTTCTGGCATATCGAGATGATCCCAGGACTGTATCATAATCGCGTCTCGAAATGTGCTGAGAGCATCTTGAGAGGGAATCCCTGGGTCGGTGTTTTGGTGCTGTTCTGTCCATACCAACGCAACTGGTAAATCCGTTGCCCTAAACTTGTGTGAGGCGAGAGATATTAAGAAGTACTGGTATGCTCCGAAAAAGTTTTCCTTTTGGGGCTGAGTGAGTACATTGAGGAGTTCTGGTAGTGTCATATGTTCTGGCCATGCAGCTTGGAGTCCATATCCTTTCAATTGGTCATTTCCATCGTCCTCCTGACTTTGCTGCAAGAGCAATTTGAGTTGCACCTTTATAGTAGCATCTCCAATATGAACGACTGCATGTGCTGCGCCTTCTCGTATTGAGGGTGGCTCTGATGAATCTAAGGCCACTGTCGCTAAGTCCTGTTGTAGAGATCGGACTTCACACGCCTCAGCGATATGAATGGCGAGGAGTCGTGTTGGAAGCGTTTGGGTCTGGTCCCTCAGATAGGGTCGAAGTTGCTGTTCAAGCTGAGGGTGCGTGAGTTTTGCATACAGTTGTCTGGAATGACGAGAAAGAGCAAGTGTGCATTCTTCATCTCCTAACTGTAACAAGGCTGCGACAAAATCCATTCGTCCTTGTTCATCTGTAGCAATCACAGCACTTGAGAGGAGGACATTGGGGTCCTTCTTGAGCAGTTCTCGAAACAAATCAGGCTGCATTGCCGCAAGCCATGCTGTCGTTTCATACAATTGAGGAACAATTTTCCTTTCGGGATCATCAGGGTGAATGATAAGGCTTGTGACTTGTAGGAGATTTACCTGATGCTGTACCAAATAGTGGGCGGCCAAATACTCCGCATACGTCTTGTGTACCCATCCGATTCGGGAAAGTCCACGTGAGGTGAAGAGGCCAGTGTCGAGAACTTCTTCGATGCCTGCTAGCGTTACCGGAAACTGCTTTCCCTTCGCCTTCTCCTTGCTCCCGTCGAGTTCATGGATTCCGAGGTCGGCTTCAGACATATCGGATTGATCCTGACTCTTCCACACGGCTGATGTATTCGTGAATACCATGATGGCGGCAATGCGAGCTGCAACAGCCATGCGCTCTTCGGGAGTGAGTGTTCCGGTTCGATGAGCAGCGAGACGGTTCGGATTGATCTCGGAGCAAAGGGCAAGACAGCCTTGGTGATACAACTCCTCCTGGGAGGAAGGCAGTGTTCCTGTCCGATTATACGCTTTCAGAAGAAAATTGAGAGTGATGGGTTTTAGAGCAAATGGTACGGCATTTCTTCGCTCGATCTCTTTGAGAAACGTCTGAGGATCATTTATACCATTGTGACGAGCGGCTTCGATGACATCTCTCTGGCGAAGTGAAGCAAGCTCGTAGACATGTACCTTTTCATGATGACGTTCCCATAGGAGACAAAGTTCTTGTTCAAAACTGGAAGGCCAGACAGCAGTTCGACAGGCGATGCGCAATGAAAGGCGCTCAATGGGGAAGTGTTGAAGTTCGTCAACGAGCAGTGCGGCAAGGGTGTCGATTCGAAGAAGGCACTCATCAAAACTATCAAGAAAGAGGTGAAGACGATAGTCTCCTTCCCTCCATGAAGCAAGGGTGGGTGACTCAAAAAGGGAATGGACCAAACGATCTTCACTCCCATAGGAACGTAGATCTAGAGAGAGAATATCATCATTACGCTTTTTGATCTCGATAGCTATTTGTTGTCGTTCTGCTCGTAGGGTCTCCGTTTTCCCACTTCCAGGTTCACCCAACAAGATAATGCATGCACGATCCAAAAGATCATGTAGTGATGCCACATGAGGTTGCGTGAGTTTTCCCAATTGTGATTCAGGATCGCGTAGATATCCTCTATCCGTCTGATCAATGGTCGTCCCTCTTGGAAACCAAAACCGCCTCCAAGGATATAGCTGCTTCAATTTCTTGCCCTCAACAATGTTCTTCTTAAGAATGATTATCGCTTATTGGCTCGTATGCATGCAAGTTTCGGCAAAAAAATAGGGAATGAGGAGAAGGAATCGATAGTTCAACGAATCTAGGTCCTGAACACCCCTTACTGCTTTTCGGGTTTTGACTCGCCTGTTAAAGGTGCAGTTATTGAGTTTTGAGGGAGAAAAGACCGCAATCTTTGGGCATAGGATGCTATAATGTAGTTCATCATTGCTCACTTCGAATGTCTGTTTTGTGCTATACGGTACCCCTACTCATTACAGGCCTCAAAATGATATGATCGGAAGCTCCTGGCATACAAACGTCAATTGAAACACACTTAAAACAAGATATCGAGGTAGAAATTGAGCGCTCCGAGGATTACGCTTTGGACTTCACCCTTCCAGATGCCCTTTCGTTTGTCGATACGTGGCTTTACTGATAGATTGTTAGGCGAGCAAGCAAAAGAGATTCAGCAAGCCAAACCTAGATATATTACCATTACTCCAGGATCTCTCTACATTCTGTCGGCGCTTGTCGGTCGACGTATGACCGAACCCGCACGCTGGATTTTATTTGATAGCTTGATCGATATTTTAAATGGCAAATTAACCAATCTGCATCCAGAAAAACAGGATTTGCTTGCATCCACTCTTGGTGAGTTAATAGGCATTATGCTATTTTGCCAAGAGTTAGGAGGAGATATTGAGCTTATTCGGTTGCTTGAAATCACTGAAGGGAAGATGCCCGACTTTGTCCTCATACAAACGACTGGTACTGCTGAGATGGCTCATATCCTTGAATGCAAAGGACGTGTCGAAGATGTACATAATATTAATTCTCGCAGTGGAGTCTATGATTTATGCCAGGAAATACGGGAGTTTCGCAAAAAGGGTAAAGATCAGGTAGAAACTATACAATTAGCACAGGCACGGGCAGGTTCGCGAATCAAAATTAAACAACAGATTCCTCTAGGCATTTCCTCAATGGCTGTTACGAAAAACGTCTTGGTGAGCGCTATCCCAGATGCCCGGATCATTGGCTCATGCCGCAATAGTGTTCAGTTTGCAAAGAGAATTGAGTGCTCTCCAAAAGTTACTTGCGAGACGTGCATGAAGAGCCAGGTTGCTTCATCTCCAGCTAATGTTATTAGCGTGCTTCATCAAGAAAAAGTAGCAAAGGGAGGTGTCCTTGATAAAAATCTCACACAATTTCTTGCTCATTATCGCTCGGTGCAAAGAGCTATATGGTCAGGGAATGATCAAATTTTTGGAGCGTTTTTAAATGCATTCATTCAGCGTATTCCAAACTCCCCTCTTGAAAATATGGCTTCCACGTTAGTATTTATGGCTGTTACATTAATAGAAGCCGCTGTTTCACAAAGGCTCACACATGCTGAAATTGAGACAGAAAGCTTGAGAAAAATTACTCCAGAAGACTTGCAAGATATTTTAAACGATGTTCTTGAGGACTTTAAGCTGGCTCAGTTTAGGTCACAAAGAGTCAAACAAGAGGTTGTATTAAGAACAGAAATGCCAGATCCACGCGATGCAACGCAATTTGCAGATACCATTCGACCAAAAAATTTGTCTTTATCAAACAAGGAAGATAGTGGGCCAAGAACAAATAATGAACCAAGGGAAGCACAAGTGGAGAGGTATATGTTACTCTCATCTAGGAAATCTGAAGAGATAAACTTTGAGACACTCACAGAATTTGTCAAAGAAGACAAGGAAACAGGTAAGTTACTGATAGGTACCCAGCTTAAGGATGATTATATTTTTGGTTCTGTTCAACGCGAAGATCGTTTTACTATTGCCATTCGCATTTTGTCTACACAGATGGATTATGCCATCCTCAAAGAGTATGTTGAGTTATGTATTCGGCAATTGCGTCCTTCATATGCTAGGAGTGTTACCTGGCGTAGGGAATATTTTCAAGCAGATGGGAAAGAAGAGTTTTTCCTTGGGGAGTCATGGGATGAATTTCCTTATCCTAATCCCAATAATGATGCTTTACTTGGAATTACAGTTTGGCTAGCGAGAGATGGAAGAGCAACGATAATAGTGCGTAAAAGGAATGAAGAAAACAGCTTAAAATAAACTGAGCAATTGAAAGCCTCGCATATTTTTCCATGACGAGACAAAACGCTAGTTGTGTTTAGCACAGTATATAGCTTCTCTGGGCCGCGATAGTTTCGTTCCAGCAGGTCTCTTATCTGTGCTTATAGTATGTGGTTTGAACCACTTGATACTGTTTAGACGAGGGCAGCCCCGAGAGTGGCAGGGATTCCTCTAAGCATCGTGATTAGTGTTGCATGCACGAAATTAATCTCGCTACCACTCTGGAACACTGCTCCTATTATAGGAGCATAGAAAATGATGGAGAACTACCTTTCTGGGTCAAGATCATTGAATTGCTACAAGACATATACAACGCACTATATAGCAGTTATGTTATTCGTTTCCAGGTGTTCCCACAATCGCTAATCTTTCTTTGCTTGCTTGCCCTTCTTTAAAGAGAAGGATATTTTCCACAAAGAGATCAATAAGATGAAACGGATAGGGGTATACAGTATATTGATTCAAACGAACAAATTGGACACTGAGCAGCCGTAACAACGACTGAATATCAAAATGTTCTGCTCCCTGATAAACGTCGAAACGCCGAATGAGGTGGGCGCGTGGCTGCTGGTATTGCATTCCCTCTGTTGCCCCGACCATGTAACAGTGCTCATCGTCATACCAAATCCCTTGGTACATATGCACATCCTTTGCCTTATCGCTTTGAAACCACTTACGTTTCTGATAATATCCGATAAACTTGTGATTTGTGTATTTACCATGTTTGTTCGGCTTGATTTCAAAGATGTAACGAATCATTGCAATAAATGGCATCTCATCGTCTGTTAGCTGAAGGAAGGAAAGCATGGGATATTCTAGTTGGATGTCGTCTAGATAGGCATCGTATCTTTCGAGTTGAGCATAAAAATGTAAAGAAGCTATCTCTGTTTTGCCTTCAGGTTTTTTCCTCTGAAGAAGACCACGTCGTTGAAGTTCTTCTAAGCTGAGATAACCCTCATTCTTCACAGTGTCATAATGGGGTAGCAACTTGAACATTTCTACAGGGAGCAACGTTTTTGCCTCATCTTGACGCCTGACAATTTCATCGTAATCGTAGAGCACACGCTCTTTACAATTTTCGATTTCAACAAAAAGGTTGGGACCGATAATCACATGGTAGTTGGGCAGCGCTCGCTCGTCTTGAGGTCTCTCCTCTCGTTTATATTTATAAATCATTTGCTCTGAACACTCAAACCAATCAACTCCTAGCCGCAGACATCGCTCTTGTGCCTGTATCCGTTGCTCTGGATCACGCAGGTCTAGAAAACGGAGGTGGTCATCTTCTACGTACATCATTGTTTCAAATGGTTGAGCGAGTCCAGCGATATTGCGTCGCTTGCACACGTACATCAGATTTTCTGGGAAAAAGGGTAAACATCCTGATAATGGTTTGTCTGAGTAGAGAATTGCCTTCAATGCGAGTTGCAGGAGTGACGTACCTAGTTTATGCTTGAGTTGATTCTGGTCTGGTAGAGTATAGGATAAATACTCATCGACATCTAGGTCTTGCGCCTCCAGAAGATTGATATTGAAAGCTTGCTTTGGTAAATTGCGGTATTTACGGTATAGTTCCTGATAAGGATCAGCTTCCCCTGCAAATATCCCTTTATCAAGAAAATCCTTCTGCTGATAATCTTGAAGCACCAGCACGGGCCGTTGAACTTGAGAGAGGTCATCGATGCCAAGAAAATGCATATCGGGTCGCATATTCTCGAAGAGTTGAAGATAGGTATGTAATGGGAGCGTTTTATTTTTCCGATTGTCGAAGACATAGACAGGTTGAAACGGTGTGTTCTTCAGACTCAACTCTTCCTCTTTTGGAGGGACATATTCGGTGAACGTGCGTGTCTGGGACTGGCTCTTGATGCCGCAATGTGCCAGGAATTGGCGGAAATCGCGAATAAAATCAGCCAAGATTTTGCCGGTACTCTCCTCTATGTGATTGAGATCGTGAAAGGCGAGAGTCGTCTTTTTTCCTGGTATTGTTCCTATCTTATAGAAAACACCATTCTCTTCTTTTAGGCGTTTGATTTCATCTAGCTTCATTTGGAGAAAATAGACGGCACTATCAGCGGCATTCCTTTTGCAAAAATAAGTCTCATGATAAGAAAGATACTCATTTGCAGAGCAGCGTTGAAAAAGCTTTGCTTGTGCCTCTACTTTAAATTGGCGTATCGAATCTTCCTCTTGCGTAAGAATATCCTCATGCAAGTCAAGTTGCACACAGATATGGGAGCTTTTCGTCTTAAGCTTTGCATGCACATAACAGCGCCCTTGACCAGTAAAGCGTCCCGCCTGATTCCCATGCATCTGAGCAACTTGTAACAGTTTGATGACCATATGAAAAGCTAGATTGGTAAATTTTATAGGTTTGTATGGTAGTGCGCCATTACTCCAGAGAGGTAATGTAATAGGTTGAGGTGAAGTATGGCGAGGAGCAAGCACATAGATGACCCACTTGTGATAAGCTCTACCATCTAGCCGATCATGGGTGAAAACCCGATAGGGAGAATTGATTTGGGCCTGCAAACTATTTTGCATACTTGCCCACATCTCTGAGGGCTTTTTCGCATTTTTGAATTTCCAACGCAAATCGTCGGGCAACTCATATCGCAACAATTGGTATTTTGCCTCTAACAAGGTGAAGTCTGTGGGTTTCGTAATAAGTAACGTTGTTGTTGTGGTTGTTCGTTTTTCTGACATATCAATACTCCTTTTTACTCTGCTACAGCTTCTGCTGCAAGATTTTTGCCGAGAGGTACAATTTGCGAGATATCCCGAAGAAAGCGGATAAAGGCAGTATGGTAATCGTTTGGTTTTGTTCCCTGGAGGATACCCTGGACAACAATGATAGAGGCATCAGCGAGGTTTGCCTTTTGGAAATCAAGGTCATAATAACCGAGAGAACGAGGCTGTGTAGTGACAAGATTGAGATAGATGAGCTTGATTGGCTCTGCATGCTGCGCTTGTAAGCGTGCAACTTTTCTACGCGCGCTTTCACGGAACGCCTCATCGTTCAGTTTGATATGCCATTCAGGATCCTCTTTGGGTAAGGAGAAACGCCCAAGCGTATATTCATTGTAAAACTTGCAATCGAAGTAGTAGGGATAACGAGCAACTTTGAGATCAGCCGTTTCAGTCAGGATTTGTGGAATTTCTTCAAGAGCAAATCCCTCATCGAGGAGAATGGCTGTGATGGCTTCTTCGCCAATAGCTCCTTTCAAAATAGCCTGGAAACAGTGAGGTGTAAGAAAGTGTCGGCCAGCAGGTGGGAATGCTAGACGATAACCTTGTGACTGAAAATGCTCTGAGATAACCAGGTTATCCTTAATTACTCGATAGAGGAGGTTCATGTCCCAGAGAAAGGTATCTGCAAGAAGAATGTGAGGAGGAAGAATTTCGTTTTCGCGTGTTAAGAGTAGCATCCCTTGCTGATAATAGGGTGATTCAACAACACATGCATAGTGTTGAAGCACAGGATTGGAATAGTCGTGCTTAAGTACGGCCTGGCGCATCTGCTGCCATATCTGCCGCGCTTCAAGATCGTTGTTCCCTTGACGTATCTTCTCTAGTCGGGTCAGCAAAGGACGAATAGCCTCTCGGCAGTAATGATTCTGAGCGACGAGACGAGCATCTTTGAGTTGTCGTGCTTCTCTCTGCTTTTGTGGGAGTGCAGTACTGACTTGCTGGAGAATCTGACGCAAATTGTGAGGGATAAAGGCGTCACGATCTTCCCGTAATTGCTCAAACTCAGGACAACAAAAGCGCTGAAAGTGTTGATAAACTTCTCTGCTAACCAACGCTTGTTGGTCGGGCATTTTTTCCCAAATGCGTTCAATACGACCTAGAGCCTGAATAAAGTTTGTCATCGAGTTTAGATGAGCGTCGTACATCGTGCGAGCATGTTTGTGATAGTAACTGTTCCAGCTTGATGAAGCATGTATGGTAGTAAGCATCTGGCGGAATTGTCCTAAGGAAATTAGTTTTCCTGAATAGAGTTTCCCCAAGTACCAGATATTTTCCTTCAAACAGGTAATTCGCTCTGGTTCGGTCATATCTTCATCAAGAGGATTTCCAAAATAATAGTAAGGAGTTTCCAGAAGGCCAATGCGGGTAAAATCCATGCGTTGTGCTTTTTCTGGCGATGTCCAGTATTGGAGGTTAATGCCAATGGCCGCAGATTTATATTGTGTGACGATGACAACAGGCTTGCCTTCCCAGAAGAGTTGATCGAATGCGTGCTGTACATGTGCGAGCTGTCGCATTTTATTGCCCTGTTTGGCATTATAAAATGCGACAAGAAATGTTCTCCCTTTGATTGCTATCTCAAAAATATCGAGGTCATTGCTGTGTGAACGCTTGGTAATAGAAAAGATACCAGATTCTGGCTGCGGATAGCGTTCAAACAAAAGGTGTATCTGACGAAAGGTATTGAAGAAAAGAAGCGTAGTATCAATCGCTTGCGAATTATTAGCATCATTCTCTTCAACTACAGATGGTTGGCAAAGTTGTAACAGCACAGAAAAGAAGAGTTCTACACGATGCTTGAGATATCCAGAAGAATCTTTGCCAAAATCCTCATCACTGGCTACTTGGCGGATATAATGGGAGATGGCATGCTGGTCAGCATCGATTGCATTCAACTCTGGCACAATGTGGAGCGTGATACGGTTGCCCCGTTTCCCTGCTTTTCGCTGGTTCAGTTCTCGTAATAGTATGGTGTCGTCCGGTGTTGCCTCATGGACCGTTATATTCTGATGTATCCAATCCAAGTGAAAGTGATGCACAAAACGGGGAATATCTGCCGTAGCAGATAAACCAAAAACCAAATTATCTTTGGTCAGGCTACGAAGGATCACTTCAGGTGTCACGTGCATACCATAGTGGCGAACTTCGACTTCTTCCTCGTCCGTGACTTGCTGAGGATCATAGATATCATACAAGCGATATCCCCGCTCAAGGAGCGCTCCCAAGTCTGTTCCATCTTCTGCTTGATGAGGCACAATATATTGCGTAATACGTTCCAATTCCTCAGGATAAATAGTGTCCTGAAAGCAATGGCGCATAATTTCTTGGTACACTAACTCATCATTGCTAGATCGTAATGCTCGAAAGAACTGAATAATCAGCTCGCTCGCATGGCTCACGGCGCTAAAAAGTCTGAGGGCTGAAAGGGCCTTGCGCTGCTCTTCCTCTTCTAAATCTTCCTCTTCAGCAATTGGGCCAGAATGAAGTTCGAATGAACGCTCTGTTTGAAGCACATATTGAGAAGCAGTTCGCACGATATGTTGAGTACGAAAGATAACATGAGAAGGGTGCTTGTTTCCTGCCTTCTCATGATCTTCAAAAATATTTCCGGTAAATTGATAAATGTCGGGGTATCGTAACTTCGTTTCCTCTCGGAGGTCCTTGATCACTTGCCCGATCAAAATCAGTTGTTCCCTCAGTTCTGTTGAACTGGGATAGGTGCCATGAGGCAGTTTGTGGGTTTCCATTGCATGGAAAAAGAGCTGGACAAAATGAAAGGGATTGGTAATTTGTGCAGATTCACAAATTAAATGTGCAAGAGTGTTTTCCAGGTAATCAAATTCGTCCAAAAAGAGAATATAGCCACCATCATCTTCTGTCAGTGTTCCCAAATTTATCTTCTTTGACCCATCAAAGAAGCCATAATATGCTTTTTGAACCGTGAGCGCGATGAGACGAATCTCAGGACGCCGTTTAAAGGCAATAAAAGGAAATAACGTTTGAATGATTGGATGATCGAGGAGAAAAAGGTAGGAAGCATTATTTCCCCGTTTTGTCTTCGTCCCAAGTACTGCTGCCTGGAAGCAATGCATAATTGTGCGGGCATGATCACTCATTTGCTCCTCAATAGATGAGGGAATACTGGTATGCTCGGTGAGTATCTCTTCATACGCTTGGCATGCACGCTTTACTTTGGTTAAATCCACTTTCATATTGCGGTGACGTTGATTCCATTGCAAGATAGGGACTCGAAAGTGTGCCTCATCATGAAACAGTTCGTAAAAAGCTTGTTTTTTATCGCGCAAAGTAAAGAAAACCGTATCTCGATCACTATGAAGAATAATGGAATGTTCAAAATGCCCCACATCCTCGACAAGTTGTTTGAGATTCGCGAAGTATATAAATTTCCGCTGTGAAAAGTCCGGAACATGAATGACCTTGTCAATAACACTTGTTTTCCCCAACCCAGTGCCGCCAGGTGCTAGCTTTAAGCCTGTAGCATGTTTCCTAATTGCGGGGATATAAAATTGTTCGTATCCTGGTTGATCGCCATTAAAAGCAAGCATAGTGTACCTCATGTGAAAGTAAGTAAAATGAGCAAAAGGATTAAAAGTACAAAAATTATATATTTGTTTTTGTTGTGTGTAAATATAATGTATTAGAATGGTTAAATATTAACTAGGAGCAAAACGCAAGTAATGCTTAATCATAGTGATTTTTTTACCTTCTTCCGTTTCTCTACTGCTAAAGTTTGAAGTTTCTTGATGTTAGCTTATGAAAGTCGTAGTATTGAAAACCATTAAATAATAAGGGTAAAGCAGGGCCTTTTATAAAAGCACAAGCATAGATTTAACGTTAGAGTGGTTTGAGGTCTAAATGAGGTATGGAAAGAAGAGGGTAAAAACTTAATGGGTCCAGGCCAAGTGTGATCTCATGCCTTAATAGTGCTACCTCTTGAAATTCAGCAAATTTATTCTGTAATGTATACATTAAACTCATGTACTCCTGGTCCCAGAAATGCCATGCTATAATCACTTCAGGTGCAAAAACAGAAAGAAGGAATGACGCAAGTATGTGGAAACTCTCGAATGGAAAACCTATCGACTTGGTAAAATTGAGTTAGCAATGCAGGATTCAAGCGGAGAATACTCTTATTATTTGAATATACAAACAGGAGAAGTAATATTTTTCTCTGAATTTGGTCACGCTTCTGAAGCTCAAGAAAAGCAGCTAGAAGAGATAGAGGAGAATGCTGATATATATATACCCATTGAACATATTACTTCACAGGTAGCATATCAATGGAGGTGTGATTTCGTTGATCAAATCGTTTTCCCACAAAACACATTGCTTGCTGAAAAATTGTCTACAGCATTAATTGGGAAAGGTGCGTTTAGGCGTTTTAAAGATACCTTATCTGGTATAGATGAAAAGTTGATGGGAAAGTGGTATCAATGGGAAAGCGATCATTTTTATGAAACTCTCGAAGAATGGTTTGCTAGCCTTCCAATACAGATTATAAAAGATTGATGGTGATCAAAATAAGCTCTCCCTTGCCTCGGAAATAAAGAGAATTCGAAAGAGTCCTTTTACGCAATAGCAATAGATACCATGACTGCAATACACTGGAATAGTCATATTCCGGTATTGTCAACTTGCAAAGAGGGCATACTGAGAGCATGAAAACACAAGCATCTCTATCGCTCTACAAAGGCTATCGCTTCCCACCTGAAATCATCAGTCATTGCGTCTGGTTGTACTTTCGTTTTTCGCTCATCTATCGTGATGTCGAAGAACTCATGGCTGAGTGTGGCATTGTGCCCACCTGTTAAGTTCGGTTTAATGAATTTAGCCATCTAGTATTTTCTTGGTGATACTGCTGTTGTATATTTTTTAAATCTGGCAAACACTCGAAAATCGTTTTTGCTGGTATTGCAATGCCTCCATCAGCATTTCCGTTATCGCGAGCATGAGCAATAATGCCGCAGACTTTCCCTGTTCGAAGGTTTAGGAGGGGTGAACCGAGTATGCTAGACGATACATGTCCGGCTTTAAATTTAATAAAGTCTTTGTGTAATCTAGTTTTTCCCTCACATTCAAAGGTAGAGCTTGCTCCTGAGAGAAAATCATCAGGATACCCATAACTATAGAGAAAATCTGATGGTCGTGCATCTTCATGCAAAAAAACGCAGGGTCCTTTACCTATATGGAGTTCGATCAGTGCTAGTCCACATTCAACAAAAGTTGGTGTAATCTGGACGAGTCGAGCGGCGTACCCATATCCGTTCCAATGTACTGTGAGAGATTCTGGACAATTATTTCCGAATGCATGGTATATATTTTTTACTACTTCAAGACTGGTAAGAATTTGTTCTGGCGCAATGAAAAAGCCTGTTCCATGTTTTCCTGCCCCAGAAACTGTTATGTGTACTGTACAGAGTGTTAGCAAGTCATAAAGCGTTTCTTCTGGTGGTTCATCTAGAACATAACTTGTTTGTACTCGTGCGTATTTTTCTATGTACTGTTGCCTGATTGTTTGCAAAGAACTATCTAGTAGACTCCGAATGGCTTCTAAATCACGGGGAATAAACTCAGCCTTAAGAGTCTTTGAACAATATTCTTCAAATTTTTGTTTTTGCTGTGCGGTTAGATAAGAGTTGCAAAATAACATATACTTGTCGTATTCTCCTAGATGCCTTTGAGTAAAGTCTTCTCGAAATTTATTATCAATATCATTTCGGAGAGTAACACAAGCTAATCCTCTTCCTCCATTTTCTGTTGTAAACGTAATATCCTTTCCTCCATCACTTCCTCCACGAGGGGCAATAGGTACAACGTTTTGGTATCCTAACGCATTCAATATATCTGCACACATTCGTTCAAAGTCATGTGGATTATCAAACTTTTCGAGAACTGCTTCAGTTAGAGAGTACATAAGCTAAGATTTACTCCTTTGTTAAGACAAGAAATGACTGAAAATAAGATAAAAATCGAGATATTCAAGTACCTAGATGTCTTGGGTGCTGTTAAAAATCTCTCTATTAAAGTCGTATGCTCCGGTTCTCGCGCACACTGACCACTAGGCAATCCACATACACAATAGGGTAGAGATGCTCTAAGGGTCTATCTTCTTCAGAAAAGTCTACCTTTTGCATTGCAAACAGTAGACCTTTGTATCGCTTCTCTTCCCTGTTTCTCCTCTGTCCTCCTTTGGCTCAGGATCTCATTCGCTTCTTCTTAACCTGGTTGTTGGGTCTCATTCCAGCTTGCCAGGTTTTTTTATTTCCAACGTTTGATGCGAGGAACCCCGATGGAAAGCGGCTTTCCCGGGAAACGTTGTCCCAATGTGCAGGATTGGGGGCACATGTGCCGGTTTCAGGGCAAAAACGGGGGCGATTTCAGGGCATTTCCACTAATCTACCCGCCGAAAAAGGACACGCAACATGACGCCGGGATGCAAAAACGCTAATGGTGAGTGGAGCATATGTACCACCTTCACGAAGGTCAACAACACATATGCGTCCACAGATATGAGCGTTGTTATTCGATCCAGATAACGATGTGGAAGACTTTTAGGTTTCTGCTCACTTGCCGCCCCCTCCTTTAATAAGCTTGTATCTACGGCTGTCGCAAGAAACCAAGGCATCCGTACAACGTACGCGATACGTCGATGAAACCGGGAAGACAATCTACCATGCCGCCGCCGTAAGCATGTATCAAGGGCCTGGGCTTCAAGCGCGGCTACCGTCATCCCCTGTCCATAGACTGGGTTAAAACAACAGAGAGCATCACCCATCACCAAAAAATTATCAGGCATGGTCACCCGCTCATAATGACGAAAGCGATTTGCCGTACGCCGATACCCATAGACAGGCGTCAGCGGCTTTAGGGCTTTCACCGTCTCATAAAGAGTCGGGTCTGGAAGACTCTTGGCAAACTCTAAATATCCATCATCTGTTTGATCAGGATAGTCTCCTCTCATCCCAGCCAAAACAACGACGACATTTCCACCCTCTATCTGCATAAGTGTCCCAGATCGACTTCCTCCCATCCCTTGTATGGATATAAAACGCCACTGTAATTCACTATCAGGAACGCCATAATAGCGTGTTGCATATCCCAGAGAAGCATTTACTAGAACCTCCTCTGGCGGCTCATACCCTAGCTCTTTTAACCAGTCAGGAGCATGTGAAGATGCTCCGCTAGCATCAACCACCAGATCAGCAGCCCGTTCCTGCACCTGTTGACCCCCGCGCTCACGAAACTTGACACCCCGAACAGTGCCATCTCCCACATCCCAAAGCCCAACAACCTCATACCCTTCCAGAAAACGAATCTGCGGGGAAGACGCAATCAACTCCTCACGGATCTGCCATTCCAACAAGATCCGAGAACATTGCCAGCCAGGCAGTGCCGTCTCGACCCGGCAACGAGAACGATAGTAGTAAAGAGATTGAGAGCCATAGTCGTGTTGCAACGCTCCCTTCTCTAGCAAATGCTTCTCCAAATGAGGAAACAACTGCCTCAAAACAGTTTGCCCTTTCAAAAGGAGCAGATGAAGCTGCCTCCCTTGGGGAACGCCAGACCGCGCTTGCGGAGAAGCAGGGAAGTGATCTCGTTCCATCACGATCACTTCCTGAAAGTGATCCACAAGAACGCGGGCCGCTAACAAACCAGCAAGTCCTCCACCAATCACAAGCGCAGTACCACAAGCATTACTCATATGTTTCCTTTTCATCTGCTAAATGGATATATTCCCTTACGAAAGATCAGCAAAGTACTCAAGAAGCAATCGGTGTACAAACATATATCCCCCACCAATTTTACGTAATAAAATATGATGTGTGGTATAGTCCAAGAACTGGACAATGGTGAGAGGGACAACACCGGAACGCCAAAGATACCAACGGAGAATATAATGCTCCACCACAACATTCCCACCAAAGCCAAAGAAAAAAGCATATGCAAAGTAGAGAGTGAATACAACAGTAAACGCAGCACTCAGTATGGGCCACGACGCAAGTTGGCCGATTAAACCAAAAGCAAGCGCACAGGCAATTCCACTCCCTATCCCAGCGCAAGGCCCAAAAAGTAGCGCAGCTCGTAAGCCATGGCGAGCCGAAAGCACAATTCCGACATTTGGATGGTTATGTTGATGCACTGGCATAACATCACTTGACCAGAGGTCTTTGATCATTGCCGTCAATAACATTGCCAATCCACTAACCACGCCAATGATGATCCCATATGCCAGACCATACCGCAGACCGTACAGCCATCCGTGAAAAAGAGCACTCATGCTCCCCAAGAAAATAACTCCCCAAAGAGCATAAAAAGAGCCGACAGCCAACGCATTTCGCCCATTTTCCCATGCCCTGATCGCAAAGCGGGCCAGGACCACGACACAACCTCGACGGGTGTAATAACCTCTTCTCCTCCAGGTCCATGAAAGAACTCAAAGCCATCATGAACTCGCACGACCCAAAAACTCATTAACCATGACGCCAACAGCATAACAATACCATACTCAACAGCTTGCCCCAAACGCTCACCCTGGGCCGTGTACATGATCACAAAAGCGCTGGCAGCGAGTACACCAACAACAAAACTATTCACCACCGAAGACTGGAAAAAAGAATGACGAACGCTCTTCCTCCCTTTCCCTTCTCCATGAGCCACATCTCCTTCTCCACGGATGAACGTAAAGAACTGAACCAAGAAAAACACAATAAAAGAGGTTAGCAACGTTAAGCCCAACCCTTGAATGATGCCACCGTTACCATCACCACCTGCTGGAGCAGCAAAGCGAAAGAGAAACACCGAAATACTCCCTACGAGGACAAAGACTACCAACCCATAGCGGCACGCCTGCCAAATACCTCGAAACAACCGCTGCGGGGGCAATTTTTGCCGATAAACCAGGAAAACCACCGGTACCGAGATAACAGCCCACATCGCCTCCAGGCTTGCTGTTCCCTGAAAAATACCACCTAGACCCAGCGACATCCATCCCAGAATATCACGACTACTGACAACAAACGGGAACCCCTGAGTCCTCACATTGGGACCTCGTAAACAAGCAGTAAAAAAATAGGATATTATGACCTGCAAGCCAAAGACACAGCGCGAAACAGCACTGCGATACCGAATCCGATACACCTCTGCAAGCCAATCAGGTTGGAGCTGCTCAACATAAAACTCAGCCTGGTTCTTCTCACGCATCTGACGCGCCAACCATGATAACCCAGCAATTACTCGCTTTACCGAATACTTCCTCGAACCTCTTGCAAGAACGCGTTCAACATAGCGATCAAACACGATATGACGGCGCTCCTCTAGTGTAGAAGCCACAAGCACATCATCAAGCGAAAGACCACTATATGCCTGGATGATGACACTCAACATCAGTGGCGTCGCTACCATCTCTGCAAGCCCTTGATCACGTTGCAGAGCAGCACGTAAGGAAGCTGCGGCTTCCCCTTGACGCTCAAGATACGTATCAATCTGCTCTGAAGAGAGCGCTTCCAGAAGAACTGCATCACCAAGAACAAGTTTCACGGCCATCTCGTTGTAGTCGCCGGTTCGGCAAGACACGACAATTGGGAGTAAACCATGCTCCTGCCGATACTTATTAATAGCAGCAACACAGGCAGGACGATCTTGCGGATCAATTTCGTCTAAACCATCAAGCAACGGCAGTATACAGTCCTGCTCAATCCACGACCGCGCCAGGCGCAACGGGACCTGATACTTCTCATTGAGCTCACTGACCAACCAATCAACAAGCAGCCCTTTCTTGCCAGCCCAAGAAGCCAGGTTAAAAATAACAGGAATAGGATGCTCCGGATCAAGAAAAGCACGCTCAATTAACTCACGAGCTAAAAGCAATAATTGCGTCGTCTTCCCCGCCCCCGGTTCCCCCAGCACAAGCAATTCACCCGACGCAGTATCATAAACCTGCACAATAGTTGTCCCAAAGGGCAACTCCAAAGAAGACGGTAAGCCCATATCCCCCTGCTCTCGCCATACGCTTGCAACTGCCGACTGCATACGCAACCGAAGCGTAATCAACGATGATGGCCCCATACGGTCAAGCAAACCTGTCACCCAACGGGACCAGACGAGGCTTAGCATCCGCTGGCGGGATCTATCTCTGCTAGCAAAAGCAACCTTCTCCTGAACGACCGACAAAACAGAAGAAACTCCCCCTGGAGGAGCAACGCCCTCATTCTCTTTTTCCTCGGCTGTCAGGCCAATCGGGATTTCATCAAAAGCCAGTTCCTTGGCTGTCAGACCAAGCAGCTCCATTAGACGACGCTGCGACTCCATCCCTGGGGACCTCCGCCCCGCCTCCCAAGCTCTCACCGTTGCCTCAGAGACTTTCAGCGACTCCCCCATATACGCCTGCGACCACCCCCGCTTCAGCCTCTCTTTCTGGATAGTATCTCTAAATGACATATGGGTCCTTCCATCTAGTGGTTCATTAATATTTATAGATATGCCGCAAGGGACTATAATAACATCAGTTGCTTGTTAAGCATAACACAGATAAACCATAAGCTGTTCCGAAAAATACCAACATTCCCCCAAAATCCCCCTGTAACGGTAAAGTCACGCTTTTGTGACGGTTGTGTAACTTCTCAAACAAGTATCTAAGATGCATAGTAATAACAGCGACACCGAAACCAACGACTAACAAGGGGCCAACCGCCTCATTCAGAAGAATTGAGGGAAAACATGACTTCAGCATTCATTACCACCCATACTTTAGAGAGTCATACTTCAGAGTGCCAGGAGGTTTACATCCACCATGCAGGCAGAGTTCTCTCTATAAACGGTGATATCATCAAACTCATACCCACCGAATACCAGATCATCTGTTGTCTTCTCAACAATCCAACGGTTAAAGACGAAACACTTGCAACCTGCGCCGGAAACCACGGCCCATTTACCACAGCAGTAAAAGAGAGCCTAGAGAGACACATCGTCAACCTAAGAAGCAAACTCCGGGGAAACGATCTAAACATCTTCAGAATACGGGGCCACGGCTATATGCTCGTTGTAAATCCCAACATTATCCTGGCGAACAAGCGGTTCCTGAATAGTTTGCCCACCAGGATACTTGTTGTAAAAGAGCCAGTTTAATGTTGGGATTTATATGCGGAAGAGATGAAACTAAATGGACGTGCTAACAAATGCAATGAATGTATCGTAGAACTGTAGGCTGCCTTTGTTTCTGAGCAGCAATTCTTTGAGATGGTAGGAAAAAGGCATATGATTTCGATTGCTTATCATGATACGCACACAATAAGAGAAAGCGAGCCAGTTCATGTTTCTTTGGAGGCGCTCTTTCCTGATGCATGCTCCCAAACGTGGCTGGCAGTAGATATGTCACAATCAATTGTTTCTCTTTTCCTGTCGGGCCAGTTGGCTCGTATCTGTCGTCATCAATTGCTCCCGCCTAATGCGTTGCGATTGCTCATACCATTGCTTCTTTTTCCCGAAAGTTGCCCGTACTCGTTTTTGTTAGCAGCGCTCAGAGTGCCTGAGCAGACTTTGCTCACCTTAATAACAGAATCTCAGTCGAGCGCGCTCGTACAGCCGTTCTTTGATGAAGTGGAACGGATGAACGAACTGCTTGAACTGGCCGCGTCAGGTTCTCAGCGGGAACAACACCTGCGTCACCTGCGTAGGATTATGACAGATACGATGGCAGCCTGCCGTCAGTTGGGTCTCACCATTGTGTCTTTGCGACGGGTGGGTTATCGCCTTCAACCAACGATCCTTCCGAAGGCTGCTTGCCAGAGGCGCGTACAGACAAGGAAGCGAGAAATCCCTATTGCTTGAATCCATTTTGTTTAAGCCACAAGAACAGGCAGTGCCCTCTCGATCATCCATCTGCAATCATTGAGAGGGCACTGCCTGTTCTTGTGGCTTTATGTATTGATAGCTATTTTATTAACACCTCTGCTTTGCATTTTTCATGTCAATGATCGGTAGCTCTCTCCTTAATTTGTTGGTATGTTTCTCGGGAAAATCCGTGATGTTCTGAGCGAAATTGGGTGTCCTCGGCATGGTTGTTTTCTCTGCTTTTTTGTACACTTGTTTACAGCCTACGATAAAAGAGAGGGGGATCGGGAGAACGCAATACGAAGGGAGGCCTCCTTGAGATGCTGGAGATATGGGGGATCAAAGGAAGCCTATTGCGTCATGTCGCAACCCCTTCTAACTGTTGTTTTTTGTGTTGTCCTTCAAGGACAACGGAAAGATGAGTGAGGTAATTTCCTATGAAAGGCCTACTTTCTCGCGGATTTGTGACAGTTGCCCTTGCCCTCGCGCTCGCTGCAGGCAGCTTTGTTGGGGGAAACGCTTTCTGGAATGCTAGCCATGCGACCGCGTACGTTCCCCACTACCAGCCATCTCATCAGAGTGCCTACAAGGCTGCTCCCCGCGCTTGGGATCCATACCTTCGCGGCGGCCAGGTCGCCTACAAGCCGGTTCCTCGCGACTAAGGCTCTTCGCACTTTGCATTCTCTCCCGCGCCATGCTGTTCTTCAGGACAGCATGGCATACGTAGAGACGGGCAGACAACAGTTTGTATATACTATTTCAGCATCATAATTTAGCAAAAGGGAGAAACCAATGTATCTTCGCGCAACGGACGGAACGTTTTCTACAAGCTATCCACATTTGGAGACACATGATAGGGATAGCTTGTGGAAAAGACCAGGAATAGACAGAGAGGAAGGCAATGATCTTTCTTAAGGATGATATGTTGTCTACAAGGCTACCATCTTTGCCACAGGAGCAGGATGGACCTTCAGATCACGCTCCGGTCCTCATTTCATTCTGGTCCTATAAAGCGCTCATTTTTCACGAGCGTTTTATTTACATTTTTCAGCGGAAACAGTTGACCGAGGGCTTTCAACTGTATTGTACTCCAGTGCAATGTCGTCTGATGGTGGCATTCTTGTCTCATCCTGAGCATGTACTTTCTTTTCATGAACTGGCTGCCTGTGCTTTTCGCCTTAATGCCGCTCACTATGATGCACAAGATGTTGTAGCGCTACAAAAACATGTGTCCAAAATCAAGCAGAAACTCCCACCGTTTCTGAAATTGGTTGTAGTCAAAGGACATGGATATGTGCTTCGCCATCGCCAGGATGAGCACAAGGCAGAAAGCAATCTGGTGTCTGGATGAGCATGTGCTTCATTGTTTTACACTATGTGTGGTACTTCGCTCAGTATTGCGAAGTACTTCGCCCGATATTGGGTGGTTTTCATCTTCCCTTATCTCCTCTGTGCCAGGTACACTTAGTCACGTACCTCACGATTGCCACAGGAGCATCCCTGGATCTGCATTGGTAACGGTGATGATACTTGAGTGACAGAAACGTATCAAGGGCTGCTTCACTATATATTGCCTTTATGGTAGTGGTCGAGGGTATTATGACATGTCTACAGAACAACAGTATGTCTGGCCAAATTACAAAATTTTGGTAAAATTGGAGGATCTTTCGTGATGGCAACATCCATTTCACCTTGCACTGATCAGCATGTTCCCGTTCATCCAACTGGGCGACGAATCTGGTGCCGATTCGCAGGAACGCCCGACAAGGCACCACTACTCCTGCTTCATGGTGAGTGGCAAAGTAGCGCCGTGTTTGCGCCCTACTTCGAACTTCTTTCACGCCACTACTATGTCGTCGCCCCTGACCTACTTGGGCATGGGTTTTCCTCCAAACCCGCAGAACGATCTGCCTATACCATTGCTGCCTGGGTTGAAGACCTGGCGAGCCTGTGCTGTTCGACGCTTGATCTGGATGGCATGCATGTGGTTGCTGTAGGCCGATTTGGCATGTGCGTGCTTGATGCGCTTCAGTGGCACGTCGCCCTGGCAGAGCGCCTTCGTGCATTCACCATTCTTCCCTTCCCACATTCCTATCCTTTTTCTCTCCTGACACGCCTGGCCTCTTCTGATGTCGAGGTGTCCTATGGGGCAGCTCAGGAACTGACCTCACTCTTCCTACCACTCTTTCCGCAGGAATGTGCTCCAGAGCGGGCATCTGGAGAACTTTTGTCGCAGGTTCGGCTGGTTCCTCCGCAAGCGAGTGCTGAACTCTGCCACCTCGTGGAATATATGGAGACCGAGTACATGCGGTGGGGAAAACCGCTCATGATTCTTCAAACCCTCAAGGATCTCTCGTGCCTGGTGACGCAAAGCGATGAGCGTCCTGTCAGCTCTCAAGAGCAGGATCTGATAGCGTTGACCGCGCCGTTCTCGCTTCCCGAGACATCTGGTTAAGGTGTTGCTGACAGCTTCTCCCAATCAAAAGTTGGCTGTTTTCCTGTAGCTCTTGACTGCGAGTAACGACAAGATGACATGTTGCCTAGAAAACAGAAAGAATATGGTTATGCTTCATCCGTCTTCCCAAACAATGCATGCACAAGTACCATCCTCACACATGCAAGGTGAGCAGCAGAAAGAACTGCCCCCTCATGTGCTTCTTGAGAGCATACGTACTAAAAAAGAGGCGCCTCTCGATGCCGTGGTGTTGCAGTGTCCTCCATCCCTTCAAGAGGAAGAAGCCTCCCTCTTACAATCATGGCACCAAGGGCGTCCCGCGCTGACCACCATTGTGACAACGCAACTTGGACGAGTGGGGACGATTCTGCTTCCCCTTGGAGAAGAACAACAGCAGGATAAGGTAGTCCAGCAGGCCTGCCAGGCGGTAGCCCTTGCCCGAGCTTGCGGTGCACGAAGTGTGGCCCTCTCCGCGCGTCTTGCATCACAGATCAATGGAGGACTGTTGATTCAAGAGAGCCAGTACGTGCGTGCTGATCATCGTCCACGGCTCACGACCACAGACGCAACCACCAGTGCCGCGTTCCTGCTGACCCTGGAGTGGGTCCTGGCTCGCGTTGCCCGTGATCTTTGCCGGGAACGTGTGGCCGTGATGGTAGGACCTGATCCTCTCGCCAGCGTCTGTCTTCGCCTCCTGCTCGCGACCTTGCCACATCCTGCATCTCTCACCCTCTGTGTGTTTCCAGATCAGGATACTCCAGTTGAGGATCTGGTGACAGAACTTCAAGCTTCAGGTTTTGAGGGGGAGACAGTGCTCTGTGAGATGCAAGGAGGAGAGGGGGTTCCAGATGTGATGTATGAGGCAACCCTGTTCTTTGGGACACCCATTTTGCTTGAAGGACTCGATATGACGCGCCTTCGTGCCGGGGCACTTCTGTTCATGCTTGCAGGTCTCTCGCCGCTGATGTCAGAGCCATTCCTGGCGCGGATGTGCATACAGAAAGACATCCTTGCTCCACAGGCAGATGAACTGACCTCTCCGATGCCGATGCAAGAACTCCGAGCCTTTGAGAAAGGGTCCATGCTTGACCTGCTTCTACAAACGGGGGAAGGGTGCGGCGTGCTCACGCCGTATCAGATACATAGTAGCCTGCTTGCAGGACTTGCAGTCGCAACACTTGAGGTTCCCCCAACGCTTGGACAGGTCGACACCAGGACGGCACAAGGTCACTACTTTGCGCTCAGACGAGCAGGATTCCGGGGAACGGCTCCTTATCTGGGTATGCAGGCCTCCGCATCTGCTTACCTGACGCAGTTTCGTGCTCGCTTTCGCACGCGTTCTTGATAGGTCCAGACAACATATGTACATTTTCTTTTTGTAGGTTTGCTCATCTGGTTTCACATTATGTGCTCCCAAGGCATCTGCTGAAATACGGAACGGGCGAGTCATGCGTTCTTTCTCACGCACCTGTGCAAGAGAGGGAGGTGGAAAACACATGTTTGATTATGTACTCTTGATACAAATATTCTTTGCACTTCTCACGGGCATGGGTCTTTTGCTGTATGGTATCCGCTCGTTTACCGAAATGGTTGAGCATATACCGAGTGGTCATGTTCGTCGCCTGTTTCTCCACGCGGCGCGTTTTCCTGTGATTGCCTATCTCGTGAGTCTCATCATGACGGCCTGCTTGCAAAGTTCCAGCGCGATGTCTTCTCTCCTGATTGAACTGGTCAGCACGGTTCTTGTGCCGTTCTCAACGGCAATTGTGATGCTCCTTGGAGCCAATGTTGGCTCGACCCTTGCAGTGCAGTTGCTGTCCTTTCACGTGACGGATTATGCGCTCAACATCGTTGCCCTCTTTGCATTGCTTGCGCTTATGACCGCACGCACCCACTGGCGACGTGTCGGACAAATCATGTTTCCTTGTGGTCTGATGCTGCTCGGACTCTTCGCCCTCTCTCAGGCAAGCGAGCTTCTGGCAAGCAGTGCATGGGCAGGAGAGATCCTCCAGATAGGTGCCAGTTCACCTCTCTTGCCCCTTCTTCTGGGAATCGTCCTGGCCATGTTTCTTAATTCGAGTACGGCGACCATTGGGTTGGTGCTCGTCCTGGCATCGCGTCACACGTTGCCCCTGGTACCGGCGCTGGCAGCCATGCTGGGGGCAAATATTGGGACGACCCTCCCTGCGCTGCTCGCGGCGGTATCGTGTAATACCTCTATGGAGCAGCGCCTGGCACTCGTCCATACAGGAATGAAGTGTCTGGGCGTCTGTCTTCTCTTCTTATTGTTGCATCCTCTTGCCGCCTTGCTCGTTGTGTACTGCCCGAACCCTACCATACAAGTTGCCATGGCGCACCTCGGATTTAATGTCCTGCTCACCTGTTGTTGTGTGCCTCTGGCCGGTCCACTTACCTGGCTGTTCACCTCTCTGGTCCCATCAGGAGAAAAAGCGCCTGTACGCCAGCGCTCAGAGTCTGCTCGTTATCCTTTGCCCTCGCCAATATCAGATGGATAAGCAGTGAAAAGCGTTTGTGCGTCTCTCTGCTGTTCATGTTTTCCACATGTTTTCCACATTTGCTCTTTTTTGATGTGGAAAACATGAACAGGAAAGAAAACACGAGTTGACCAATATACTTTGTTGGTCAACTCGTGTTTGTGTGTGGGACAGTGTATTGAGGCAAGCGGAGCCTCTCGATACGTCAGCGTGTGTAGGAAGACACGAGCGCTTCTCACCCAGCCTCAATAGTAGAGGAAGAATGAGAGTGGATCTGGTTGACTGCCTGGAGTAACGGCGTCAGGACCTGCTCGATCTGTTCCAGTCTGGTCCAATCTTCCGCCTCGAAGGTGTCTAGCATCATGGGAGAAGGCATGCTTGAGAGCAACATTCCTCCACTACGGAGAAATTCCGTGGCGATTTCTCGCCAACGCAGACGCGTCTGCTGCTCGTGACTCAAGGCATTGCGTTCCAGCACGCTCTCTCGTGCTTGCTCGCTCACGCTGGCAAGATGGCGTGAAAGCATGTCGCGCTGAGTGCTCAACTCTTTGACGTGCTGCTCCAGCGTCTGTATATGTTGTTGGACGTGTGCCGGAAGAAAAGGCGCCTCCTGTTCCTTTTGTTGGTGAGAGGCAATGTCCTGACGGAGTTGGAAGCGTTCTTGTTCCAACGTTTCGATCTGTCGACGAAGCTGGAGCAATTCGTCATGATCTGGTGCTTGTTCGGGTGTTGAAGCCATCATGACGTGTCCCTCTGTGATGGTTTCCTGACGCGCTTGCTCTTTGGCCGCACGCACCGCAGGGAGCGTGGGCGCAATCTCCTGCTCTTCGATCTGCTTGAGCACGTCCTCGGGTGCGTTGAGCAGTTCGTAGAGGACCGAGATGGGGATGGCACCAAACAGATGCACGTTCTCTCCAAAGCGCTCTGCCACCCGCATGAAATTCTGACAACTTTGTCGCGTCAGTCCCAGTTCCCCTTTGACCCAGGCCATAAATTGCCCGTAAGGCAGGCGCTCTTTCACGGCATGCAGATTGCGTCCAATCTGGATCACATCTTCGGCAGTACGTTTGAGATAGCCTTGTGTTTCAACCGTTTTCTGGTAGACGAAGTGACGGGTCTCTTCATCGAGAACGGTATAGTCGAACCCGAGATGCTGAGAAGGTTGCTGTGAAGTGTGCTGGGGTGTCTGCATACTCGTCGTTACTCCTTTGTGGTATTCTGGGATGCTACCTCTGCCTGGCCTGTAGGGGGCGCAATGGGAGGCAGAATGGCCTGCGGTAAGGCGACTCCCTCAGGCAATGGAGGGAGTGAGGGCAGTGGGTGGCGAATAGGGACCAGGCGATCCAACAGGCGTGTTGCCTGGATCTCAAAAAGGTGTTCAATCATCTCTTTTGCCTGCTCAGGTTGTCTGACGATGTGATGAATGGCTTTGGCAATTTCTGTCGTCATACTGTTGAGTGTCATGAGGTTCCTCATCTCCATCGCGCACCAGCTATCCGCAAAGGCATGCTCGTCTTGCTGATAGGTCCAGGCATGATGTTTGGCCTCCATCACTTTGCGGAGGATCACCAGGGCTGTTACCTGCTCAAACCACTGAATCTGCGCGGGCGTGCTGAGCCAACGGTATCGTTGCGTATATTTGGTAAGCAGCCAGGTGCGATAGAGCTTGACCAGCGGTTCGGCGCTCTGCGTTAGCGAGAGGATGTTGATTGCGTGTTGAAGGGAGGCCAGAAACTTGTTCCAGGTGCGCTCATCAAAGAGATCTTTGCCGTGCATGAGATGCGGTCTTCCTCGTGGATCGACCAGTTCCAGGTCCGCCGCGAGGTGATGCAGGTTCAAGCACTGCGTAAAGTTGGCACCGCGTACTGCCGAGAGCGCCTGGCGTTCGGCATGTTGTTCAAGAAGTAGTGCTTCTGCATGTTCCTGATCGAGAGGTGTGTGAGGTGTATGGGGGGCATGAAACAGATGCATAGATGTCTTTCCTTTCTACTCTTGTTTCTCTGGGATTGCCTGGGATGGAACAGGCTGAGAGATGGCCTGGTGTTCGGGTAGCGTAACGGACGCTTCCTGGGGAGGGCCTTCATCACGCTCTGTTGAGGCCTGTGTTACCGATGCCTTGGGGCGGCGAATACGGACCCGTTTCTCGCTCGATGGCTGTGCTTGTTCGTCTTGAACAATGAGCGTTTGTGCCTCTTGTGTTTTTGGGGGGTCCTCTTTTGCCTCCAGCCGGGAGAGCGTGGAGAGGGAGGTGGTGGCAGGTGAGGAGGAGAATGCCATACGTTGGTTGTCTGCTTCTTGAACAGGGGAGACAGACTCCAGGTGTGGGAATAGAAAAGCTGTCGGTTCATGGACACTCTCTTTCTTGCGTGGACGCGTTCCATGGCGCGCATTGAGCACATCAAGCAGGGCATCGACCTCATCGACTGGGCGACCGTATCGCAACGTGCATTGCTCGCGCAGGTGCTCTGCCACCTGCATATTTCCAGATGGCGGCAGATCAAGCATGAGGGAAAAGAACGGAAGTCGTTGCCCGTTGAGCGACCAGCGCGCGTAGCAGGTGTAGTCGGGGAGGTTGGTCACATCTTCGGGACTCAGGAGATGCCCCAGTTCATGCCGGAGCAAGTAGGCATCTTCTCCGGCGAGCGTAAAGACAAAGAGATGGTCTGCATTAGCAAACACCGTTGGCCGCAAGGCCCGGTCCACCACATCGAGTTGGGCCAGGGATTGGGTGGCCAGGACCAGGAAGGTGCCCGCTTTGCGCAGTTCACTCAGGATGGAGCCGTAATTGACCGGGTAGTTCTTGAACTCGTCGACCAGGAGTAAAAAGACGTTGCGCTCTGACGGTGGCAGAGAGAGTTGCCGGGAGAGCGCTGCGGAAAAGAGCCCCAGGATGGATGCGCCGATGAGGGAAGAGACATCCTGGCCGACATGTCCACTTGCCGTATTGACGAGGAGAATCTGGCTCTGCTCCACAACGCGACGAAAATCAATGGTGGACGTGGGTTGCCCAAGCAGGCGCCGTGAGATCGGCGCACTGGCATAGGCCGAGATTTTGGTGAGCACGGGCGTGGTGATCTCATCCTGCATTCTGGCATCAAGGCGTTCGTAGTACTGGTGCCACCAGTCAAGCACATGCATATCTTCCACCAGGTCGAGCACTCGCGCCCGGAAACTCTGTTTGTTGAGTAAGACGGTGAGATCAAGCAGGGTGTATTGTTGCTCCGGACCCTGGTGGGGGTCCGTATGTACGAGTGTCCGGTTGGCCTCTAAGAGCGTCTTCAACGAAAAGCGCATGACATTTTCCACGCGCGGTCCCCAGGCCGTGCTCCAGATGCCTTTGAAGGTCGTCAAAAGATGACTGACAATGAGGTCTGCCTCTTCCAGGGACGCGACCTGTGTGGCATCAAGGGGGTTAATCCCGGGAGGTAATCCCTGCTGATGCAGATCAAGAAGGATGACTTCCTCTTCTCGTTCTGGTGGCAGCAACCCGAGAAGATCCCCAATTAAATCACCGTGCGGCTCGATCACGCAGAGGCCAGGGTGTGGCTGGAGGCAGGTAGAGAGATGTGCCAGCGCCAGGTGATGAAAGAGGGTGCTCTTGCCTTTTCCGGTACGCCCAATCACGAATTTATGCTTGAGGAGTTCCGAGGGAGGAAAGCGCACCGGCACCCTTCGCCCAGCATGGGTAGAGGTGCCAAGCTGCCACCCGTTCCCGGTCGTGAGCACATGGGGAGCGAGGAGCGAGCGTTCTTGCCGTTGTTCCACATTCGTCCCTTCACTCAAGTGGTCTCCAGGTGGTAGATGCCAGAGGGTTGCCACTTCTTCCCCGGTGAGAAAGAGCGAACCCTGTGTGAGACCCCGCCACCAGGTGCTTTCCTGGGTCAGGCGCTGCGCATAATGTGTGGAGAGCCTGTGGGAGGTAAAGTAGGCCGTTGAGGTGTGGCAGTGCTTGTAGGCGGCAAAGAGGGTGGCATGCATCTGTTGGTGGCGTCGTTGCTGTGTTCGCTTGCGCTGCAACGCTTGCCAGATGGACGCGAGCCGTGCTCTGATGGTGAGGTGCGCCTGTTTTGTCTGTACGAGCGGTTGCATCTGGTCCGTCTCTTCGATGAGGTAGACACGCAGACGCGCCCGGTAGGCACTCTTGCCAATCTTCTCGGCCACCCGTTTCATGTCGTAGTAGCGCGTCCCCCCAAACACATGCTCTCCCAGCCAACGTATCCCTCTGATGGTTCCTGCGATGAGTGTGACTGCCACCACCAGCCCTACCCCAAGGATGGCTTGCTGAGAAGAGGAGAGATGCGGGAGGGAGCCATGCAAGAGACTGCGCACATCCTCTTGAAACCACGAGGGGACGAGATGATGCGCCTGACCATAATTCCAAAGCATCAGGAGTCCTACCACGCTGCCCAGGAGCACGAGTTGTTCCCAGCCTGGTGCGCCCCGGCGCAGGCGTGATTGTGCCTCTCGACGTTGCTCTCGCTCTTCTTCAAGTGGGTGCTCGACGGAAAGGCGTTGATACTTGCGCGCCCAGGTCGGCGGCAGCGGAGCGAGTGCCAGTTGGGTGACTGCGCGTATCCCGGCGGGAAGATGCTCAAGCGTGGTGAGCACCCCGAGTAACGGATCGATCCCTTGTTCATGGGGCGATCCTGAGGACCAGGATCGCAGTGTCTCGTACGCTTTGCCTCCGGCTTGTAGCTCCATCGCACTTACCAGTTCATGTTCTTGTACGTGTAATGGGTCTTCTTCAGGGGGAACATGGTGCACGATGGCCTGGGGATAGCGTACCTGGATCTGCCGCGTGGCGGCACGTAAAGCGTCTTCAGATGGGGCACGCAGGAAAAACTGCACACTTCGTGTCTGGTGCATATCTGTTGACGTGCTTGCGATTTCCAGAGCGAGTGCGCTCCCTTGCAGCACCAGTGACTGCATGGTGCCCTCCAGCGCATTGCGTTCAATAGGCGTCATCCCACGAGCAGGGACGATGCGTGCGAGAGAGGGTGTGTTTGTTGCTTGTGAAAACGGCCAGATGGATATCATTTTTTGCCTCCTTTCTCATGGGTCTGCTGGCGTTGAACTGCCAGTTCTTGCGGGTCAGTGGTGATCAGAGCATGTTCTTCAGGTGAGGCATTCATTTCAACCAGCATGCGTTTGGAGCCAACGGAGAGCAAGGCCCGGTTTTGCTGTATGGAGAGCAGCAACTGCTCTTCTTCCTGTGTCAAGCCAAAGGCCTCACGCGCGGCCTGAGCGCCAACACTATCCAGCCGTTTTAAGACTTTGATGAGTGCGTTTTGCGCGATGATGTTGCCGTAGGGGTTGAGAATGAATTGTTCCGGGTTCTGGGTGATGGTGACCAGACTCAGGTAGTGCTTGCGTGCCTCACGTGCTAATCGTTCCAGAAAGCGCCCGCCTTCCTCATGGGCGATGAGCGACCAGGCCTCATCAATGTAGCAACGTCTGGGACGTGGATGAAAGAGGGCCTGCGACCAGATCAGTTCCGCGATCAAAAACATGCCTATGGGACGCAGTTCTCGACTGCCACGTAACTCGCTCACATCGAAGCTGATGAGCGAGGTCTCAAGGGTGACACTGGTCTGGCGGTTAAAGAGGCCAGAGAGGCTGCCATGGACGTAGCGCTCCAGTCGATCAGCGAGGCCATAGTCATCCTGACCGACGACCCCACTTTTGAGCACATCGTAGAGGTCGCGCAAGAAGGGCGCCTGTCGGTCATGGGTGCGTGGGTCGGTCGTGATGCCAACCCGCCGGTAGCACTCGTAGAAGGCCCGATCCAGGAAGGCCTTCTCCCGCGCAGAGAGCGTGGTGGGATAGGGAATGTACTCAGCAAGCAGTAGGTCCAGGAAAGCGTGCAACTGCGTCATCTTTTCCGCGAGGCGGTCCCCTCGCCGTTGCGTGGTGACATACCAGTCCATGTCCACGCCCCGGGGGAGCACATCAAAGGGATTGATGGCGTGCTCTGAGCCTGGTGAGAGGCGAAGGACCGTTCCCCCAAACACGTCGACCAGGCGCTCGTATTCGCGTGATGGGTCAAGAATGAGCACCTGGGTATCGGGGTGGCGGAAGCGTTGATGTAGCAGCCACAGCTTGACGGCATAGGATTTTCCACTTCCGGTGACTCCTCCCCAGAACTCATGCGGACTTTCCAGCGCCCAGGGATTGAGCAGGACAGGTTCACCACTGGTGGTCACGCCCACAAAGGTGCCGTCCTGCATGGCGAAGGACTCACTCATGAAAGGGAAGGTGCAGGCGGCGACCGTACTGGTTGTGGTGAAGGTACGCCCCAGCGTATCCGTACAGAGGGGTTGGCAGGCGCGGAAGGCCTCGGCATGTTCCAGGGTGGTTGGATGGGCCACAAAGAGATGCTGGTGCAGGATCTGGCGCAGGCGGTCAGTGCGCTCGTTGAGGATGGTGAGGTCGGGCGCGCGAACCAGGAGGTAGAAGCCCATCTCCAGCATGCTCTCTTCCCCAGCAGCCAGTGGCCCAATGAGTGCCGTCACATCGGCTTCAGCGACCTGGAGCGTCGGGTCCTGCTGTCGGCCTCGATGCAGGTTCATCCGCTGGGTGGAGGCGTACTGCTCTTTGCGGAAGAGCAGCCGTTTGACGAACTCAGCACTGCTTTGCGGCGAGAAATGAAAACACAGGTCAAAGATCTCATCACAGGCAAGCAGCGGCGAGAGACACCCCTCCACAATCTCGCGTGGAAACCCAACGACGGCGAGTCCACGTACGTATTCCTCACCAACCTGTACGTAGCGTGGAGTGACGTGAATGCTTTCCGGGGCCAGCAGGTCTTTGAGGGCCATCAGGTCAGCAGGGGCCAGCAAACGGTCGCGGGCCGAGGGTAAGAGCAGGGCCTCCTCTATCTGCACACTGTACGGGTCGAACGAGGTCTCTTCCTCCTGGGACGAGGGAGAAAGCACATCAAGGGCTGGACGCGCGAATGGTTTATCCGAGAGCGCGAAGATGCTCTCAGGCAGGGGAAAGCGCAGAGCTTGCTCTCCCTGGAGTGCACCATGCGTCAGATCGGCCAGTTCTTTGCCTGCCAGGCGGTGGCCCAGGAGCCCCATCGCGGCCAGTTGATGTTGTATGGCCTGAACGCGGGTAGCAAGGATCTGTTGGGCCTCGTCCAGGCGCTTCTCTCGCGCACGCGTTCTGGCTCGACGACTGAACAGGCGCCTGAGGGAGCTGTTCCAGGTGCTCTGTGTGTTTTCTTGATCAGCGGTGAGCAGAAGGTAAAAGCGACGATCGATGAGCGTGCGCTGGGCTCCAAGGAGACGTATGGCGCGTTCATGCGAGGTGGCAATATCGAAGGCTTTTCCTTGCCAGAGGGCCTCGTGAGTATGGAGTTGTTCCACATAAGAGGAGAGATCCATACGCTTCGAACGAATGAGCATCTGGATGGGAAAACGCAGCGAACGCAGCAGGGCGCGAAAGGCCAGCATCATCGTCGAGCGCTCCTCTTGAGATTTGAGCGTGTAGTTGGTCGCCCGAATTTCAAGAACTGCCAGATAGTCACGTTCTTGCGGTCCCTCTGTCAGAGGCGCACGATTGACCAGCACATCCTGGACAATGTGATCGAGAAAGACAAACTGGCGCTGTACGCTCCCATGTTTTCGGCTCCGTCGATGCTTGCGATGAGCACGAGATGGACGCCGTGGGCGTGCACGCTCTGAACGAATCTTTTCCACTTGCGAACGCTCCTGTCGCACTGTGAGGAGCGCTGGTTCGTTGGCAATCTGCTCATCCTTCACGGTCATGACCACCCCTCCTGTTCATGCTCACTCTGGCTGTGTTCCTCCTGTCGTGAGTGGGCTCTTTTTCGTATGTGAAGGCGACGTTGCTCAGCTGCGTCCCATTTGGCGCTCCGCCACACGTAGGTCACCGGGGCCAGACGTGCACGTATCCAAACTACGACCCAGAGTTCAAGCGAGCGATCTGCAATCTGGAGAAAGGTGAAGGCGAGCGTCACCAGAATGAGTGGAAGCACGACCAGCAAGGCGAGGCCTCGACTCCAGAGGAGCCCTCCTCCCCAGGCCATAGTCCAGGTCAGGACCTGGAGAAAGAAAGCATAGGTCACACTTGCACCGGTGATCAGAACCAGGAGCTGACGAGCTGTCAGCCCAAAGAGCAGCTTATCAGGCTCATTGATATGCGTGGGCACGGTATAGGTCTGCCGTCTTGTGGATGTATCTGTCGGGTGGGTCATAGCAAAACATTCCTTTCGTTGCTGGAAGATGGATGTGGCTGGACGTCTCTCACGCATTCCATCAGGGGGCGGCGTTATTGATAATGGACGAGATGGCCGTTGCGAGCAACACGAGGGCCAGCCCTCCCAGGGCGCGGTAGAGCGCGGCCTTCGCGTGATCCTGAGATCGCTCATGAGGAAACATGAGGCCGATCGCACCCCACGCAAAGAAGAAGAGGGCAACCGCATAGGCCACGGGTTTGATGCCGTTGTCATAGAGATTTTTGAAAAACTGGGTGATGGTGGTGGCATCTCCACCTCCCCCGGCGACTACGATTGCGAGTGGAAAAAGCGGATTGGGAATGGGAGCGTCTGCCAGCCAGCCCACAAGGTGAAGCGCGGGCAGTCCTCTTAGGACCCGCAGCACGGCGGCAGCCAGTATTGGGTGCCAGTAAATCATGGGTATCATCGTCATTCTCCTTTTCGTTCTTTGTTAGGAAAGGGTGAGGGGATGGAGATAGCCCACCACCTCAAAGGCATTCCAGTACCCGTTGTGGGTATTGACGGATCCATCAGAATTGAGAGGAAGGGTTTGAATCGGGAACTCGCCATTGGCCTGGGCAAAGGTAATGGCGCGGTGGTGAGGGTCAATACCAAGGACAATACTCACATGCCCGTAGGCTCCTCCATTCCAGGCCATGATATCGCCGGGTTGGGGCGTATTCCCTTGGACAGGCAGACGTTGCCAGCCAGGCTCACTGGCGAAGTGGTCCCAATACTGGTTGGCATTCTGGCCCTGGACGGGAAGTGGCTGGACATAGGCATAGGCGGCGATGACGAACACCACGCACTGAAAGGTATCTGGTTGCCAGGAAGCACATCCAGGGCAGTGAGTGTTCGCCCACGCGATGATCTCAGGCGGGAAGCCCGCGTCATAGTAGTGATCAGCGCCACTGCCCTGGCAATCGGTGGCAAGGCGAGCAGGCGTGCAATGGAGGTGGGCTGCCATCTTGAGTGCCCACTGCACTACTTCGCCACGTTTGCCCGAGCCCGAGGTATTGATGGTCTGAAGCCCGGAATACGCTGACTGAGGTACTCCCTGGGCCTGTGCATCCATCGCCACGGTCATGCTTGTGCCAAACATCCCAAGCACGATAAGGATCATGCCACCAAGAAGAAGGAACTTGAGCATCCTTTCTCACCTACCTTTCTTCCCTGCGCTTAGAGGGCTGCGATGGCTCGAATGGCCATCGACTCGACCTGGGTCGTGACTTGCGATTGGGCGGAGTCGGCTTGCTGTTGCGCCTGCAAGATCGGGCGCAGGGCATAGTTCTGGATCATGGAGGGCAGGCGTGGGACCAGGTAGAACATGGCCCCACTCAGAAGAAGCGCCACCATCTGCTGGATGATGGTGTCGAGCCCCGCGACGGGGCCTGT
Source organism: Ktedonobacter sp. SOSP1-52 (assembly GCF_016587395.1). Classification (NCBI taxonomy): domain Bacteria; kingdom Bacillati; phylum Chloroflexota; class Ktedonobacteria; order Ktedonobacterales; family Ktedonobacteraceae; genus Ktedonobacter; species Ktedonobacter sp. SOSP1-52. The sequence goes on along the minus strand of NZ_BNJH01000002.1, from coordinate 1,310,111 downwards.
GCTGATCTGGATGCTGGTGCTATAACTCACCAGGAGCCCTCCCATGCTCAGCGCGGTGACCTGAATGAACTGGATCATGACGGTGGAGACAAAGGCGGAGAGCCAGATCTGGCCCCAGCGCTGCGTTTGTGGGAGGGCCAGGCAGAGCAGACCCAGTGGGGAGAGGGCAGTGAGCAGGGCGACCACGGCAAGACGGACCAGCATCTGCCAGGCGAGCCAGAGCATGTGCCAGAAGAGAAAGACCACAAACCAGACGCGCAAGAGGAAGCCAAGCGCGACCTGGTCGGGTGTTTGCCCCACAAAGTTGATCATCAGGGAGAGGGTGTCTTTGAGAAAAGAGTGCAGAAATAACTCGTCGACACCCAGGCAAAGGGCATTGTTGAAATCGATGATGAGTCGACAGATGTACAGGCTGATGTGGGCAGCAAGAAAGGCCACGCAGAGCCGTGGGAGGGCTTCGTGCAAGGAGGGCATGGGCACGCCGATACTTCTTCCAATGAGCACGTTATAGGCCAGAAAACCAATCAGGACCACCACAGCGGTATCCAGAAAGCCCAGCTCCCAGCTCACCATCTGCTGAATTTGACTGTTGTCATAGGTGGCGAGCGCCGGAGTCTGGGACAGAAAATTGAAGGGGTTCTGCAGAAAGAGCTCGATGATGGGGCGCACGACATTCCAGATTTGCTCGGTCAGGTTGGCCAGAAACTCATTGCTGTAGCAGGTAACATCTCCAATGCCACAGGCAAAGGTTTGTTGCTGAGAGGAAGGGCTGAAAGGCATGCGTGCGTATTCGCTTCCACCTGCCTGGGTGACGGGAGGAGCAGAAAGCGAGATCCCCTGAACGGCGGGAGATGCGCCATAGGGAGCAGGTGGATGTGTAGTGAGCAGCATCCCTACCATCACGAGTAGAACAATACCTCCCCAGCGTGTGAGCATGACGTACGGTCTTCTTGTCATGAGTGAAAGCAATGTGTGAGTAAACAGGTGAGACATCGAGTGGCTCCTTCTTCGTTGTTGATCTATCTGTGTCAGGGGTAAGTGTACTCAAAGAGGGTGGTGAATGGGAAGAGGAAAACCACCCAATAGTGGGCGAAGTCATTCCCAGTTTTGGGCGAAGTCGGATATATCAGGGTGTTCGCTCTATTTTTCCCGTTAGTGCAAACTCAAGAGAGATGATCGGGGATACTGGCTTGCATGAGGATTGATATATATTGTAAGTATCCTTTGCGATAAAAACTGACCTTGGAGAGAGGTATGACAAGCCATATGCCCCTCTCCAAGAGAAATGTATATGATGCTGTTGATCGATGAGCTTTCTGTGCCTGCTCTCAATGTGCTCATCCATAATGAGTTGAGGCATGCCTTTAGTGCTTAAGAGGTTTGGTTAGATTTCCTGTTCTAGCCAGATTTGACGGAGAATCTGATCAACTGTTTCATCAGGTGTTTGCTCGGATGTATCAATCCAGTGACCGACGCCCTCCATCGTCGTCCTGAGAACCTGATCGAGATAGAGAGCCCACGCTTCGCCAAGGGGACGCTTGGCACGGCTCTTGTCGCGAATCTGCGCAACCACCTCGACGCGCGGAGCCAGGACAATCAAGGAGTAAGTGGTTCCTTGTAAATGCGTCTGCACCTCAGGCCAATCTTCACCGGTGATAATATCATCGAGCACCACGGTGAAGCCTGCCTCCAAGAACGATTTTCCAAGGAGACACATGTGTTTGAGGCGCAGCCGATACTGTCGCGCTTCTTCTCCCGTGAGCGGGCCTGGTTCTTGTGCTCCCTGGCTTCCTGAGACAATCATGTGCTGCAAAATATCGGCTTCGACATGCACGCCTCGTACAAAGCGCTGGGCAAGTAAGTTTGAGACAGTCGATTTTCCGGCAGCTTGGATGCCAGTCACGACGATGATCCTCTTCTGTGTGGGGATCAGAGAGCGAGTCGTCCCGCTGACGACCTCTCTCTGGGAGCGCTCTGGTTGATGGTGGTGCTGGTTTGTTGGTTCCATGTTTCTCTCTTTCATTATTACTCACTTCAGAGCTTCTAGCAGAGAAACAAATACAATCAGAATTCTCCTCTGTCAGGAAGAAAGCGTTCATATGGTTCGCCAGGAAGGATAAGCCTCTTTCTTGGAACTCCTCCCCAGCGTTTCCCTGGAAAATTATTATTGCTCCATGCTAAACGAAGATTTTTCGAATGAAGCTCTATTCCCTCCAGTCGAAAAATGGCGAGATCATCATGGCTGAATCTCTTGTAGTAGTTGCAGTCGTAAGAAATACCTATCAGCACGATCGGTGGTTCATTGTGTACATCCATCACGACTCCACCAGCATCGAGGAGCGCTTGCCGAGCAGCATCCGAAAGAGAGCCAACGGTCATCCAGTGAATTTTTCTCACCTCATCAATTTCGGAGCTTTCTTTTGAGCGGGGAAGCAAAGAATCTCCATCAACCTCAGTAGTGATTTCACCATGTGCGACAATAATTCTTCCGTGCTCCCCTTGTTCTCCTTCATAGGAAACCTCGCCGGAAAGCTCATATCCCCAGGGATGCAGAAAGTGCTCCTGGAGGAAATGAAGCCATTTGATATACCAATAAAATTTCTCCCCTTCTGCTTGTATTCCTCTTCCATCATGGGTTGGTGCCCACTGGCAAAAGTTAGAAGGGGTACAAGCTTCTTCAGTTTGTATCCCTAGTGTGGAGAGCGTATTCATTCTATCGGAGTGGTAAGAGTAAGCTAACAAGAGATCATCTCCGATGTCATCTGGATCGATGAGACCGGTGAAATACATCCCATTCTTACCAATGGGTAACCCTACAGCTTCACGAAGTGGATCTGGGTAACCCTTCAGTTTTTCTTCGTCAAGCTCAAGATGTAGGATCTCAGAAAATCGTCGTAGATATGCTTTGTGTTCAGGCCTTAAAAATCTGTTAAGCGAAAAGTGTCCCTGTAACTCGGTATGGTAACCCATTTGGTGCAACCTTTCGTTCGTTATTTCTTAGGCTTTCATTCTCACGCAGGACCCATATTCTGGTCAAAAAACAGTAGGGAATGTAGGCTCTCCTTTGGTTTGCTTTTCATCGGGTAAAAGTGCTTACCATCGATACTGTCGTGTTTACAATGATCATTGATACGTCACATAGCTTACAACTCAGGCTATAGGGAGTGCCATAGATCACGCCCGTTACAAAGCAATAGAAAGAGGCTCTAGCCCAATGCACTGTCTATTTGCCCTTCAGCGGTGCATGTGTGTGGGAATGAATAGGGACATACTGCAGAAATTCTGCCTTTATATGGGTGAAACAACGATGTGATTTGGATGTGTTGTATCGTGCCTCATGGCGATGCCTCTTCAAGAATGGTTTTCGACCAGCATGGCTGGCGGAACCGATATCCCACTCCTGCAATGGTCTCAAGATAGGTGGGATGTCTCGGATCATCTTCCAGTTTGTGACGCAGGGTATGCAGATAGACACGAATATAATCGACTTCCTCGTGATACTCTGTGCCCCAGACGGCGTGTAACAACGATTGATGAGAAAGTACCTTCCCCCCTTCGCGCATAAGTGTGAACAACAGCGTACACTCTATAGGCGTCAAACGCAGCATCTGCCCACGTACGACGGCACATCGCTCTTTGCACAGTAAGCGAATCTGCTGATCCTCACTTTCAAGCACAGAACACGAGCCAGCCTGTCTTGAGACATTACACGAGGATGCCAGAGACGCTCGATAACGCCTGGCATGCCCGTGTAAGCGGGCATGCAGTTCCTGTTTGCCACAGGAAAAGAAGACATAATCGTCGGCGCCAGCATCAAGCATGCTGACAATATGCGCTTCCTCCTCTTGCTCGGAACAGATCATCAGTGGTGTGTGAGGTGTGATCTGACGAATCTGTTGGACCTCACGTGAGCATGTACAGCAGGCAAGCCAGACATCGTATTGCATCAGCCGCACCGTCATGGCGGAGGCACTACTTCCCAGATGCACCAGATGCGTGACCTTGAACTGGCCTCCTCGCAGTCGTGCCCGAAGTATGCGCGCTTCATCCCGAGTCCCGAGGAGGAGGATGTGAGGAGGGTGCAACGGCACGCTCCCTCTGGTGTATGCTGCGTTCATAGCTTCTTGTTTCTCTCCTTTGTTCAATGAGGCAGTCTATCGGGATTGAGATGAGAAAACGTCTGTATACATGATGTGAAGACCATAGGGCGGTACGCTCAGAATGCTCTCAACTGCCAGGTCATCAGGTTGCGCTTCTGGAGGATCTGGATGAAGCGCTCGACCTCATCGAGCGGCAACCGCAACACGCTCGCAAGGTCCTGGGGAGTACGCTGCCCATTACTGAGCAAAAAGACGTGGCGTACGCGCAGTGGCAGCGCAGCCAGAGGCGCTTGCTCAACAGGAACGGCCTGAAGAGGAACATGGACAGGCGCTTCCGTGTTGCTGCTCGTGGCGGTGATCGCCGAGACGGGCGCTGTTTCTGCCTCATGGTCGTGCTGGTGTGCGTGAATATGCCAGGGAAGAGCGCCGACTCCGTTCAGAACCTGCCAGGCTTTACCCTGTTGCAGGAGCACTCGCTCACTTGTCTGGAGAGAAAGCTGGCAGCGTGTGATCCTTCCCTGTTCAAAGGACAGCTCAGCGACCATGTTCTGTCCTTCTGAAAGGTTGGCAACAGGCGCTGAAGGCGGAACGATGGCAGAGAGTGAGAGACTTGCTTGCGTTGTGTGCATCTGCTCATATAAGGCAACGAGAGGCAGGTGAAAGACGTGTGCTGTCTGTGTTGGATAGATGTGCTGCATATATATGATCTCCTTGTGATATGACTTGTTCTTTGTGTTGATCAGTCTTCTCTGTTGTTGGCTTCTTCGCTTGACTCTTGTTCGCGCTGCAAGGCTTCTTCCTGCATAGCAAGAAGAGAGCATGGCTGCAAGCGTGTGTGCGAGGATAGTTGTCCTGCATGCATGCTTGCGATCGGTCGCAGGACGCGTCCCAATGGCTTGTAGCCCTGGATAGTGTAGAGGTGCCAATACCCACGAAAGGTCGGCTCAAGCAGTTCCAATTGCATCTCGTGATAGGCTTGCTGGTAGTCCTCAAGAGAAAGAGGCGCATCGTGGTGCGTGCAGATCGGCGCCACAAGCTGAAAAAAGTCATCGGCCTGGTCGCGGAGGGTGCCATGAAAGGGCATCCCGGCAGAAAAGTCGAGCAGGCTCTCCTGCTGTTCAACAGCGACAAAGCCTGTCTTTGCAAGCCTTGTAGGGAGGTGTTCAGGCTGAAAGGCGCGTACGGTCCGTGCTCCTGGGATAGACGGACGTGACGCGTTGCGTCGCATTTCCAGGGAGTGTCTGTAGGCGGCGCATAGGGAGCCTGCGGCAGCGCTGGTACTTTCTCCTCGTCCACATTCAAGCAGGTGGAGGACCCCTCCTGGTCGAAGGAGCCGAAAGCACTCTTCAAGAAGAAGCGGCCAGAGATGCTCAGGAAGGCTCGCATGGAGGAAAGTGCCACAGATGAGATCTAGACTCCCCGCCGGGAAGGGAAGAGGCTGGGAGAGCGGGCACACCTGGATATGGATGTTGCGGCATCTCTGGACGGCGGCAAAGAAAGTGGCTTGCCTGGCATAGAGCTCCTGTGACGTGATGCCAATGATCTCTGTATGTGGCTGCAAGGACGCAACCTGTCGTAGCCACTCACCATGAGGGTCAATGCTGAGTTCCAGGACCCGCGCCAGAGGGATACTTTCGTGTTGTTCGGGAAGTGGTGTGTGAAAATGCTGCAAGAGCATGCGAGCCTGCTGTGTGTGCCTCCGCCATTCAAGAGGATGCACTGGCGATACCAACACCTCTTCGTCAACCACCAAGGGGTCGGAGGGAGTATAGAAGGGGTAGAGTGTGCCCTCTGGTGCCAGAGGGGATGGATAGCCCATGTCCTCATGGAACAGCGGGACGAGGAGGCGGGATACCTTGGAGGGAGTTAGGGACTCGTTCCTGTCCAGGTAGTGTAGGACTTGTCCCGACTGCTTACGTAAGAGTGGTGCTGTCATTGCGCTCCTCCTGCTGGTTTGTAGGCATGCATACGGGAGAGGGTCCAGAACCCCTTGAAGGTGGGGGCACTCATCTCTGCTCGCATCTGTTCAAAGAGGTCTTCAAACCGCGCCGGGGTGAGGTCGGTGGTCTGATAAAAGAGCGGGGCAAGCTGGTAAAAGAAGGATTCGGCATTGGTGCGCATACTGGCTTGATAGAGGGTGCCCGCTGAGAAGTCGAGGATGATCCGTTGTTCTTCCATGGCACAGTAACCAACGTCGTGCAGGAGCTCGAAGAGGGACGTGTGTTGCAACAGTATATTGGCAAGGCCTGAGCCCTCCTGGCTTTCTTTGTGCTGAGAGAGGAGGGTCTGGGTCCGTACGGCAAGGGCCTGCTCATAGTAGTGGGTCAGCGTTTCACAGGCCGGGCTATTGGAGAAGGCAGCGATACATTCCGTGAGGCGAAGCAGTCCTCCAGGTCGTAGTACACGAAAGCACTCCCGGAGCAGCCGGGGCCAGCCCGCGTCTGTGAGAAAGGTGCGTAAGAAGCGACCATTGATGAGCGTGAAGAAGTTGGCAGGGCAACATAACTCCCTGGCAAAGTCCATCTGGAGAAATTGGAGACGGGTCTGGGCTTGCATCTGACAAAAGGTCTGGGCTTGCCGGACGTAGGGGGCAAGGGCCGAGACCCCAAAGACCAGACAGAAGGGATCGTCAAAGGCCACATCACAGGCCCAGGTCCCTCCTGGCCCACACCCCAGATCCAGGATGAGGTGCGGTGCGGTGGACGTCGTGAAGGTCAACTCTTCCAGTTCGGGCAAGGGTTCTTTGATGACTGAGGTGAGCATGTGATATTGCGCAATGACGCGTGCTTGCTCAGCGGAGGCCAGTGGATCAAGCAGCAGGGAGCCATGCGTGCTGCTTTCGGCATAAATACGATGGGAGGCGTGAAACATCTTTCCCTTCTTCTTTCTACTCTCAACCTGACAAAATGACAAGCGTATCTCTCTCTTTGCATCAATCTCATTGGCGCTGCGTATAGTCATGCTCTGCCCACGTTCCCTCGTGGGTGCCTGAGAGGGGCGCTGATCCATGCTTCCTGTGCAGTGGTTGCCCTTCTTCTGGTGCTCCACTAGGCTGACTGTGCTGTGTGAGAGGCGCACCATAGTAGTGTGCTTTGTGGGTTTGCAGGTGGGTGATAAGGCGGTGTTTGCCGTCGGTGGCGTGCTCCCAGTGGTGGGCAAACCAGGTGGTGAGGTGCTCCAGGAGCAAGAGAGTAGGGAGCCTGGCGGCAAGCAGACGCTGTTCCTGAGTGCATTCTAGCAAGAGAGTACGTTCCTCTCGCTCTAAGAGCCCTCGGAGATGCTTAAGTGCGATGTCCTCGTGGGTGAGATGGGCGTGATGTATGATGTTGAGTTCGGCGTTAGTGAGGAGCCCTGCTCGGGTCAGATCGGATGAGCCGACGATGGCAGTCTGTGGTGCGATGCGTACGCTATCGCGGTCGGCGTAGAAGAGAAAGCAGCGGGCATGAAAGGGGGTGTGCTCAACAAAGCGAACCTCCACGTGATCCTGCTGCAAGAAGGCAATCAGGGCTTCGATCTGCACGAGTGGTCCCTCCTGGGAGGCTTGGGGATGCTCGGCGCCTGATGGATGGGGAGTGAGTGTAACGTGTGTGTCGTCTAGCGGCTCATCCTCAGTGGTGGCGAGGGCTGTGGGAGGGAGCAGGAGGCGAAGGTTTCCGAGCTGTTGGAGCCCGTCACGCACAAGTGCCCACCCTTGCAGGGTGAGACGTGTCGTACAGAGATCAAGGGCTCGACCAGCGTGGTGAGCCAGGAGGTGATGTAGGGTCTCGTTGAGCGTGGTTTGCTGGTTGTCAAGTAGCAAAGGGCGCGCTATGTTGGGCGGTTGGATGGTGTTCATGGTGAGAGGTGATCATCCTTTCTGTATCGATGGTTGTCACTTTGGTCAAAATGGGTATGGGAGCGTTTCTGTGCCCACCAGTTCATCGGAGCAAATACCTGGTACACGTACAGGCCCAATCTGAAAGCCATTTGGGCATGGGGTGAAGGTGTGATGGGGAAGATGGGGATGCTGGGCAAGCCAGGCTTGAGCACGAAACTTTGCCTCCAGTTCGTCACGGGCATAGACGAAATGGTACATGTCTGAGCTTCTTTCTTCCCGTTGTTCCTCTGCGGAGGTGACCCGAAGGAGCCAGAGGGTCAAATATTCTTCCCAGAGCATGATGTCGACGTTCTCCATGGTCAGGGTGAGGTTTGTGTGGGTAGAGAGCGCCTGAAGGATGTTTTCTGCATTCTGACGATGAATGGGGCGCTTAAGTAGCGCCTGATAGACAGCGCTGGTTTCTACTCTTGCGGTTCGTGCCAGATCAGGTACGTCGAAAGGGAAGAGGGTTCGTATTTGCTCTAACGTTGGTTTTTTCTTTCTTTCATGCATTGTTTTACCTGCTACTTTTTCGTGGACTATATAGTCCCGAAGAGGCTTTATTAGCTGTTGCTTTTGTCGATAGGTAAAGTATAGCACATTTTATCATGTTTTTAAACATGATAATAAAATTTCATTTTAATAAACATGATAAGAAAATACACTGGTCGCATGAAAGATGTGTTTCCGCTTCCTGATCTCCCTGGTTATGTTGATATAAAAGAAGCTGCCCGTATTCTAGGCGTGGCTGAAAGTAGCATCTATCGCTATGTTCAGTCAGGGCGTCTCTCTGCTTTCCAAGCTGGCAGGAATATTATGATTGAAGCAAAGTCGCTTGAACAATTTAAGCCCACAATCACTGGTCGCCCTCGCAAGCGAAACGCACTTTGGCATACCTCTCCAGATGCAAATGCTTTCCTCGTTACATACATACGAGTTAATGTAAAAGAGAACAAGCAGGAGTTATTGAAGCAAATACTGAGTACGTTTAGACAGGATGAACGCTTTCTCTTTCCTGGTACAGTTGTTCGTTACATTAGTCTTGATGAAACCTCTCCTCTATCGGTAACCATTCAATTTGTATGGAAGCAGACTGATATGCCTACTCAAGAGATACAAGAACAGGAATTGGCAGGCTTTAAAGTAGAACTTGGAGAGGTGTTGGATTGGAATACTGCTCAGTATATTAATGGCACTGTATTAATTCATACCTAGAGACAGTGTGTAAAGGCTTGGGGAATGGTTTCTCATGAAACATCGAACAGCCTTTAGAGCTTATTAACCCTTACTTTTCTATGCTTAATTGCTTCATAGTAATAAAGAGTTCGTCAAAAATTGAGATCCCCATCGGAGTAGGAAAAGTATCTTTTTGGTAGATGAAAGCCAAAATTCCATGTATATTTCCTTCATAGGCGTGAGAAGTAAAACACGTGAATGTATGAAGGAAAATGTGAAACATGGAAGACATCCATTCAATCCTCATTAATGTCCTTTCTAATATTGTTTGGTTGCCAATCGGAGCCCTTCTCGCCTACATCGGCTTTTTCTTCAGTGTTCGTCTTCCCCACAGAGCACTTTGGCAGGTCAAAGATCCCGCAAATCTGGTTGTTTGTGCCTCTAGTTCCACCACGACGAATACTGGCGTGTACAATCGCCCTGCAACAGGGATTGGACAGGTGCGGGCATTGGCCCTTGCTCTTCGGTCACTCCATCACGCCTATCACAAGCATCTCGACATTCGAAATATTTTGCTTTCGACGGATCACCTGCAAGAACGTATTGAGAACGATCTCCTTATTCTTGGGAGCTCCAAAACCAACGCTGTGACGGCACGCTTCCTGGAATTGTTGGAGGATGAACAACCGGCCAAAGTCATTGATAGCCTCATCATCTGGCGTATTCATAAGGCAGGAGGGCAGTGGGTTGATCAAGGAGCTGTTGAATATGAGGGAAGTGCTATGAAGCGCCAGGTTGTGAATGACTACGGCCTCATTATACGAGCATATAACCCTTTTACCTTACGAAAACGAACTGCGATCCTCTTTTCAGGCTCGCATACGTATGGTACGGTAGCAGCAGCAAAATTTTTTACGGAGAATATGCAAGGTCTGTTGCGTAAACTCACAAAAGATGGGCGAAAAAATTTTGTGATACTCGTGAGTACGCAAGTTGTTGAAGGATATCCCACTCGCATGAAAGTTGAGAGAAGTTACGCATGGTAGAGAACAATGCTTTAAGTCAAGCATCATCTGATGCTACTTCGTTTCAATACACTGTGGAAGAGCAGTTTCTCGCAGCAAAAACAGGCGTTGAGGTGGATTGTGAGGATGCCATTTATGTTGGCCCTCATTTTATCGCGGTGATTGATGGGGCGACCTCGAAAACATCAAGAAGGTGGGATGGTCAAACAGGGGGCCGTATTGGTGCGACGGTGTTACGAGATGCATTTGGAACGCTTCCACCTGATGCCACTGCACGCCAGGCTGTTGATCAATTGACGATGGCACTCCAGCAGTTATATGAACAGCATAAGGTCGTCGATATTATGCAATCTGATCCAGTGCAGCGTGCGGTCGCTTCATTCATCGCGGTAAGCTTCTTTCGGAAAGAGGTATGGCTTGTTGGTGATTGCCAGTGCTTGCTCAATCAGGAACATATTGTGAATACAAAGGAAGTGGACCGCATTACATCCCTGGCTCGTTCGATGTTTTTAGAGGCTGAGATTGCTCAGGGGAAATCTCTTGACCAGTTACGTCAGGAGGATACGGGTCGCGCATTTATTTTTCCCTTGCTGGAGCGGCAAATGATCTTCCAGAACAATCCTTCAGCCGGTCAATACTGGTTCCCCGTACTTGATGGTTTTCATGTCCCCGATGAGGGTATCCGGGTTCTTCCTTTGCCTGAAGATATTACAACTATCGTTCTGGCTTCAGATGGATATCCAGTATTGAAAGAGACACTGGTATCTTCTGAGCAAGCATTGCAAGAACTGTTGGTTGAAGATCCTCTCCTCTTTCGCAAATGCCTCTCCACAAAGGGTATGGTATCCGGAAACAGTTCGTATGATGACAGAGCCTATGTAAAAATCCATATGGTCAAAAATCGTTGAAGAGGCGTTATTCTATAAAAGGAACTCTAAGTAATATAAAATGAAAGGATTACATGGGAGCATGGACGCTTCTTTTGTATCCAGGCAAGATCAGTCTATTCTTGCCCTCTACGCTATCAATGAGAAGAATGCAGGGTATGTGCAACGCCTAAGAACACACCTCGCTCCTTTTGCGCGAACACAAAGGCCTGAAGATGTGATATGGGATATCTCCATGACACCTGTAGGGGTAGATACCCTTGCCTATTTTGAGCAACAGCTTCAGAGGACAAGGGCCGCTGTGTTATTGCTTGATGCCGATTTTTTTGCATCTTCCTTTCTCCTTGATCAAGCACTGCCGTTGTTGTTTAAGGCTGTCGAACAAGGGACGCTTCGTATTTTTCCTGTGATTGTTGGTCCTTGTCAACTTGAACTCTATCCAGAGATTGCTCGTTATTATCCTGCTCATGATAGTTCTCGTCCGTTATGGGTTACGGCCCCTCAGCGGCGCGAAGAGTGGTGGGCTCAGGTAGCACAGACCATTTATACGGCAGCGTTTGTTTCAGATGAACAGCATGGGAAGCAACTTTCTCATGCAGAAGAGATTGCTTCTGAACAAAAGGCGAATGTTCATCCACGCAAGCAGCAAAATATACGCCAGCCAGGCCTCTTTGATCAGCCGTTGATGAATCCATCGTTTCCTGTTACGCTCGATCATCCTCAAGGAACAGTAATTGGCGAACATAATACTGTTACAATATCGTTCTACAATACAACCCCTGCCACTCCAGTGGCCTCTGAGCCACCACTGCAACTAGATGATTTTCTTGCTGTGTATCGTGAAAAATTGCATGATGACCCAGAGATCGCGAAGCTTCAAATTCTAGGGATGCGAGAACCACTTTCCGTGTCTGATCTCTATGTAAGAGTACGCCTGCATGATGATCCACGCCCCCATTCACGTCTAGATCATGAGCAGCAGCAATTGCGTGATCCATTGATGGCTTTGCAGCAAAGACAGGCATGGGTTGAGCGCCGCTCCTCCTCCTCAATGGATCCTGCCGAGGCTGTAAAAAGGCATCGTAGTTGTGTCATTGTGGGAGATCCTGGCGCTGGAAAAACGACGTTACTTAAGCGCCTGGCACTGTCAGTAATCGATGGGGCATTGGAAGATATGCCTGTTTTGCCAATCTATATCAAGCTCCACAAAGTTGCCAGGAAGCAGCAGTTTGATCTCTTCACTGCGTCTGTAGACGTATTAGTTGCATATGGTTTTTCGTCTACACAGGTTACACCGCTGCTTGAGGAACGTATGGAGGCAGGCGATGTTTTATTGCTGCTCGATGCGCTGGATGAGACGGTGGTTGGTGAGACAAGTCAGGCTGCCGAAGAGTCGTACCGACAGGTTCATGAGGCGATCCTCAATATGAAACGGCGATTTCATCGTGCTCCTGTTGTGGTAACTGCGCGTAAAGCTGGCTACTTTCAACGTGGACAGCTTCCAGGTTTTACTGAATTAGAGATTCTGGATTTTTTACCTAAGGATATTGAAGAGTTTATAGGCAAGTGGTTTAGTCATGGCAGCGAAGAGCGTCAAGCCCTTGGTCCACGTTTGACTGCTGCACTCAAAAATAGTCCACGGATTGCTACCCTGATTGCCAATCCTCTATTGCTCTCCCTTTTAGCGATTACCTATGAGCATGATGATCCAACATTGCCTGAGAGTCGCGCAGATCTTTACAAACGTTGTGTTGATACTCTGCTTTCTCGCTGGGACGCTGATCGCTTTATTTCTCGGCACCATATCTTGAACCGCGAGGATCGCAAGCAACTGCTTCAACAAGTGGCCTGGCATTTTCATCAACAAGGCTTGCGCTACTTTAGTAAGAGGGATCTTCGCCCCCTTGTGGGGGATTTTCTGGAAAGTTTGGGAAAATCCCCAACGTTAATGGAAGCTGTTCTGCAAGAAATTGCGGGTGAAGAAGGCCTGTTACGTGAGCAGGCCGATGAGGTCTATGGCTTTCTTCATCTGACCATACAAGAATACTTTGTTGCTGTATTTGCGAATGAAGATATGAATCTTTTATTGCCTTACTTGGGGTCTCCTTGGTGGGAAGAGATTGTATTACTTTTTGCCGGGCAGGTACGCGATGCCAGCGCTTTGCTTACCCACTTGGTAACTTATCGTGGAGTTGATGAAGTTCCCGAAGATATATTCTCAACGAAGTTAATTCTGGCTGGACGCTGCCTTGCTGCGCGCCCACGCCTGAGCACTAACAGGTCGTTACGTGATACGATTCCGCAACGCCTTTTTCAACTCCTTGAAGAGGCTCCTTATGCGCTTCTACGACAACATGCTGCGGAAGTGTTGACTGAGATCGCACGCACTGATCCTGATGGCGGTATAGCGGGGAGATTGTTGTCATATGCACAGACAACTTCAGAAGATGGCTCTCTTCTACCGCTGGATGTGTTATTTGAGGCATTGAGCTCCTTTGGGTCAGAGCAATTGGCCTCTCGCCTGCTTCATCTTTCACTCGAACAGCGTACACTGACTGCCTATCCATTTTTTCTAGATATTTTTAGCCGATATGGCACGGCTGACATGGCATCTCATCTGTTACCTCTTCTTGAGGATACTCAGGCTGATAGTTGGTTTCGTATGGATGTGATTTCCCTGCTTGGGGTGATAGGTGATCGTAGTATTGTGCCCACATTACATCGTCTACTTCGCGATACGCAACAGGATGAATTGCTTCAAGTAGCGTGTATTAAGTCTCTGGCGGTGCTCAAGGATGTTTCCGTCGTGCCAGTTCTGCTTGCTTTTCTTGCAGATCCTCGTACTTCGAAGACGTTACTTTCTACAAGCATTACAGCATTAGTACGAATAAGAGATCGCTCTATTGTTGCTGATGTGGTTCAACTCCTCTCAGATCCGTTCCTGTCTGAGGAGGTTCGAATAGAAATCTCACGTTTAGTTGATGTGTTATATGAGGAGAGTGTCCTCGCGTATCTGGTATCGCTCCTTCATGATAGCTTTCTTGGAGCTGGTTTGCGCGCTCGTATTGCCGCTCTGCTTGTTCGCCGAGGCGGTCCTACCTTTGAAGAAGACTTAATGCACCTATTGCGTGATGAGACAACAAATATTTCCATTCGCTGCGCCATTATACGAGGATACGGACTACAGGGGAATATTGCGTATCTTCCTCTCCTGCAAAAATTGACCTCAGAGAAGCAACCAGAAGAGGTGCATAACGAAGCCGTTTTAGCCCTTGCGATGTTGGGAGATCATCATGCATTTCAAGTACTGTTACAGCTCTGTATGCAGAAGCGATTTGCTGAACGGCACCAGAGGCAGTTAGCTCTTCGATGTCTTGCTCTCCATAGTGATATAGCAGAACTATTACCTCTTCTTGAAGGCACTACATTGCCTCTAGAGTGGAGGATATATCTTGTGCTCCAGCTTAGGAAGAGAGATGAGAAGACTGTTATTCCGCCTTTGCTGGAACTACTACATAGGCGTGTCATTATTCGGGAGGTGCGTGCTGTCATTGCGGACGTTATTGGAATGCTTGCCGATGATGAAGCGACTGTGCATCGGTTAGTTGACTTGTTACCTGGTTCTGATATAGCTGATTCAATCCATCAAGCTCTCTGGGCTGTCTGTCGTCGTGCTGGTGTCACTGTTATCGCCAGTGGTCCTGGTAACATGCAGTTACGCGTTGAGAAAAGGTATCACTAGTTTTGCTATAAATCCTTTTTATTTATTTTTAGGTAGTAAACACGCGAGTGTCTATTGACAACTCTTTAGTAGAAATGATAGCCTTATTTACACGTATTGGTATTTTTGTTGTTTAGACTTGCACTTCTGCTAGAATTTGAGATGGTACTATGCTACTCAATGAGTATGAAATTCCGTCGCAAGTTATCTTAGATCTCTCTTCTATTGAGCGTATCGCTGAATTCTTTGCTGCCCTTGGCTATAACCCGAATCCTGAAGGTTTTCCTCAGTCCACGGATGCCCTAAAAAACAATTTACATCCAAGCGATGAAGAATTGCGTAACAAAATACGCTGGATGCGTCAAATCGGTTTTCGCAGCGATGTTTCTTTTTCCAAATTTTATGTTTATGTGTATGTTCTCCCATCTCTTACACAGACACTAATAAAAAGAATATTTCGTGATCTGAGCAAACACGAGGGCGATTATCTCGTAGTCGTTTGTGACGAGAAAATTGAAGAAATTGATATCGTTTATATTGATCGCACTCTTGGAACCAATACACATTTTGTCACGCAGCCCTCTCTTCCTGGAATACAGCCTGTTTTTCAAAATCCCGTTTCCACTCGTATGCGCCTTCTTTCTATCAAGCGTTCAAACCCTTCCCATGTGGTTCGCCGTGTTTTGAATCGTTTTCGCTGGCCCACAAACCGGAGTGTGGCTACACAATGTGAAATTCTGAGTAGTGCATATGATGTGGCCGAGTGGAGTGAGGAATATTTTAATAACCGTGCACTTTTCTCAGATCACTATCTGACGACAAATGTTCCTGCACAAGATGAATGGCTTGACTCACGAAACAACATGCGTGAGGCAAATCACTTAACAGCAGCTTACCAGGGGTTACGTAGGCGTTACGATGATGCAGCCGATACATTTTTTGAGCAGCCGAGTGGAGCCATGAGGAAGCAGCTCATTGAACCAGCGCTCAGGATCCTTGGCTTTGCAATAGAGACCTCATCTCAGCCGTATACCCTTGATGATGAGCATCGTCGTCTCCCTGACTACACACTTTATGTACCAGATGATATGGGACAGCCTACATCAAAAGTAGCAATTTGCTTGGCCTATAAGTGGGGGCGTAATTTAGACGGTTATGAAGAGGTAGATGATGTACTGGGGGTGACATCTCTTGACCCGACTGATCGCGAAAATCCAGGCGCTGTAGTGGTGAGTTTACTTGATCAGGAAAAGGTTGACTGGGCTTTCTTAACAAATGGACGCACGTGGCGTCTTTATTCGGCCAAAACTCATAGCCGGGCTACTAATTACTATGAAATAGACCTCGATGAAACACTTGCAATGCCGCGCGATCATGCCGATGCGAAAGAAGCGTTTCGCTATTTCTGGTTCTTTTTTCGAGCTAATGCTTTTCTTCCAAAGAAGCATGATGGCTATGAAGAAGACCTTTCGTTTCTTGATTGGCTATTGCGTGAGTGTGAGCGTTATGCGCTGGCCCTTGGTGATTCGCTGAAGAAGAATATCTTCGAAGAGGTGTTTACCTATTTTGCTGGAGGACTGGTGCATGATGCCCAACGCCAAGGAGCACTCCCTGAGAACATGGGGATATTGACATTCGAGGAGCGGGATAGCCTACTGAAGCCTTTCTTTAATGCTACCCTGACCTTGCTTTATCGGTTACTCTTTTTGCTCTATGCTGAGAGCCGATATCTGTTGCCACTACATGAGCGACGTGGTTTCTACCCCTATAGTTTGACAAATCTTAAGGCTGAAATTGCTAGGCTCGCTGAGAGCAATGAAGTTCAGGTTCGTGCGAAATTGCAACAACACTATAGTGATAAGACGTATGACCTCTATACTCGTTTACAGGCGCTTTTTGAAGCTATTGATCGAGGTCGTGAGGATTGGAACGTGCCGGTCTATAATGGCGGTCTTTTTGCGACCCAAAGTGCTATTACGTGTCAACCTGTTACACCTGCAAGTTGGAAGGAGTTGATCGATTCATCAACTCCGGAAGAGGTTGTGACCTACATTCTGGCAACCTTTCGTGTGCCTGATCTTTCTCTATCGCTCGGCCTTGACAAACTGACTCGTGGGGTAGACCTAGCTCGTCATGAATTAGTCTCTATTGATTATAAGAGTCTTGGGGTGCGCCAACTTGGGAGTATCTACGAAGGGTTGCTCGAGTTCAAACTGCGTATCGCTCTTGAAGAAATGGTTGTCATCAAGGAAAAGTATCTTCCCTTGAGTGAGGCGGTTCGTGGGGGAAGTTATGTTGCTGGGAGAACAACTGTTATTCAGGCGAATGAGCTGTATATCGAAAATGATCGTCAGGAGCGCAAGGTAACTGGAAGCTATTATACTCCCGATTATATTGTTGAGTACATTATTGAGCAGACCGTTGGCCCAGCTCTGGATATGAAAGAAGCACAGTTGCTGCCAAAATTTCGTTCATTTGAACAACAGATTTTGCAGCGCCAGCGTGAGAGCCGGGTTTTACAGCTACGCAATATGGTCGCAACAGATCTCAGCGATATTTACAAAGGCTATCAGCATCTTGTGGATGAATTCTTTGACATAAAGGTGCTTGATCCAGCCATGGGAAGTGGACACTTTCTCGTCGAAGCTGTTGATTATATCACGCGCCGCATGCTTAAGTTTCTTGATCAGGTACCAACAAATCCTGTGCGCTATGAGCTGAAAAAAATTGAACTCTCTATTGCTGAGGAGATGGAGCGACAGCATATTGTCATTGATCGCTCGAAGTTGACAGAAATCAATCTGCTCAAACGACAAGTTCTCAAGCGTTGTATCTATGGCGTAGATGTCAATCCTATGGCTGTCGAATTGGCAAAAGTGAGCGTTTGGCTAGATAGTTTTACTCTTGGTGCTCCACTTTCCTTTCTTGATCATCACCTTAAGACGGGAAACTCACTCATCGGTACAAGGATAAACGAGGTACGCAAAGCCATTGAGGAGGGGCAACTCTCACTCTTTGGCAATAATATCTGGGCTGGTGCGCTCCTTTCAACAGAAGGCATGATTCGTGTAAGTAAACTTACGGATGTAACACCAGGACAAGCACATGAGAGCAAAGACGAATATATGCGCTCTGAAGCTGCAATTGCTCCTTACAAACGTCTATTAGATGTCTACTTGAGCCGTTGGTTTACTAATTCAGTTGTGGCGAGTAAACGTGATAAGGTCAACAAAGATAAGGCTCTCGATTTCTTACGATCTGATGAAGCGCAGATCTGGGTAGAAAATGGTACTCAGCAGCAATTCAATGAAGAGCAGCTTGAGATACTAGAGAATGCTGAGCGCGACGATAAAGAATACCGCTTTTTTCATTGGGAACTGGAGTTCCCAGAGATCTTTATTGATCTAAAGCATGCTAGCTTGAAAGATAATCCAGGCTTTGATGTTGTAATTGGTAATCCTCCTTATGGATTAATTAATCAGGAGTTGTTAAAGAAATTTTGTCAAACTCTCTTTGAGGCAGCAGAGTACCAAATAGATGCTTATGTTTTATTTATGGAACAGGGCTGCTATCTTGCCCATAAACAAGGTTTTTGGGGATTTATAGTTCCAACTACATATGTAAGTATGCATTACTTTTCAAAGCTTCGTTACTTTATTTTAACTCATAGTCTACCAAAGGAGCTGATAAAGTTAAAATTCTCTGTGTTTGAAGATGCAACTGTAGAGTCTTCGATTATTATTTTACAAAATGCTACTGGAATACAAGATGAACTTGCTGCTGGCAAGGCTTTTGTATACGAATCAGCTGATGAGTTTATGTCTCGTACAAAAATTCCAGTTATTTTTAATATTAAAGATATATTGGCGTCAGAAAAGCATAACTTTTCCTTTTTACAAGACACTAAAAACTCTCAACTTATAAAACATCTGCAATCAGTAGCTTGGAAGTTATCTGAGATATGTGTCATGACGGTAGGTATTAAGCCATATCAAGTAGGGAAAGGAACTCCAAAACAAACAACCGCTACTGTTCAAAATCGAGTTTTTGATGCCACTTCTAGATTAAATGAGACATATCATCGATATCTTATGGGGCGTGATATCAATAGATATGCAATAACTGCGGTGGTAGAGAGGTGGATTGCTTACGGCGATTGGCTGGCTGAACCACGTCATTCAGCACCATTTTTCGAACCTTCTAAAATTCTTGTCAGGCAAACAGCTGACTCCATAATTGCGGTTCGTGATGAGGAGCAATTTATTACGCTTAACAACCTACATAATATAAAGGTTGTTCATCCTCAACTTAATGATCATTATGTGCTTTCTTTGCTTAACGCCAAATTATCCACTTTTTATCATCAAACACAAGTTGGTGAAGCGGGTCGAGTCTTTGCCGAGGTAAAGTTAGTTGACTTGGAAAAATTGCCTATTCGTCGGATTCAATTTGTAACTCCTAAAGAGGAACGAAATGCTGCCTTGAAACAGGTAAAGCAACTTTTTGAGCGTTTCCTTCGGGATGCTGATTCAACATTAATATTAACTTTTGTTGATCAATGCTTGCAATGTGAACCAGAGGCTTCAGATATTGTGCACGATTTACTAGCATATCTAGCTCAAGTGATGCTAAGCTTCAATAAAGAAAAGTATGCTATTCAGCGTGAATTCCTTGATTATCTTACCTCTATTCTTCGGATTCAGCCACAACCTGATAAGAATGGTAAGGTGGGTATTGATGCTATGAAATATAAAGCAGAATTGCTTAACTACTCTGGTGATTATCAAAAGAATGAGCCTCATCTCACCTTCGAGCAGCTAAAGGGAATCCTTCTAGAGAGCAGCAATAAGAAACGTTACTTAATGCCCTTGACTGCAGGTGTACTAGCGGATATTGAGAAGGCTTACCAGAATAATCTGCCTGAAGTGCTGCAACTCAAGAAACGTCTACAACGCACTGTCTACCTTGTTGACCAAGTCGTCTATCGCCTCTATGACCTGAATGACGAAGAGATCCAAGTGGTTGAAGGTGAGGTACAGTAGTGGAGTCTGTTGAGCCTGTTAACAAACAATTGAGCCTGCCACTCGATGAAGATGGCGTGCAAACCAAAACGCTCGATGAACTTCCCTTTGTAATCGATAACCAACAATACATGATGAGTGATGTTCTCAATACTTTACTAGAACATCACCAGGGGCACGCTCTCGATATTGCAACGGCTTATTTCAACATTGGTGGATGGCGTCTTCTGCAAGAACGCCTCACTGCTCTTGCTTCTTTCCGCCTACTCCTTGGAGATGAGCCTGAGGTTGGTGCTGACATTGGTCTGCGTGAGATTGGAGCCAGGCCTGTGAAAAGGCTCATTCAGGAGCTGTCTGAGGTGAGCTTCAATGAACAGATGCTTCGTCTTGTTGAGACGCTGGTCGCTTTTTTACGCCAGGATTCTGTACAGGTACGTCGATATACCTCTTCCTTTCTCCATGCCAAATGTTATCTCTTCTATAATGATAGCGATTTTGCGCGTTTCTCTCCCCATACGGCCATTGTTGGCTCGTCCAATTTTACCCGTGCGGGTCTCTATGCGAGTAAAGAGTTGAACCTGGTGCATCGAGCCGCCTTACTTCCTGGGGAAATAGATCCTGAGCGCCTCAAAGGCATTATGGAGCGACCTGAGCGGAAGCAATTGACGCAAATGGACGAAGATCAGCGTGTCCTGGCTGGTAACGTTCCAGGATTGCTTGCCATGAACCAACTCTCCCAATGGTATGAGCAACATTGGGAGGTCTCCCAGGATTTTAAATCGGAGCTCTTAGAACTGCTCAATGCCTCCAAGTTTGGGCAGAAGGAATATAGTCCCTATCAGGTGTACATGAAGGCGATTTATGAGTATTTCCGCGATGACTTGGAGATGGAACAAGAGGGCAAGCCTGTCGCGCGTTCTGCCGTAGAATTGAGCGAGTTTCAGGAGGATGCGGTTAAAAAGGCCCGGAAGATTCTTGCACGCTATGATGGGGTGATGGTGGCTGATAGTGTGGGGCTGGGGAAAACTTGGATTGGGAAGAAACTGCTTGAAGATTATGCCTACCACTTGCGCTATAAAGCGGTGGTGATTTGTCCGGCGGCATTGCAAAAGATGTGGCATGATGAGCTCCTCAATGCCAGTATTGCCGCGCAGATCGTGACCCAGGAGGCGCTGGGGCGCGAGGAATTTGACCTAAACAATGTTGCCGATGCGGATGTGATCCTGATTGATGAAAGTCATAACTTTCGGAATCATGCTACTCAGCGTTACGAGAACCTGGAGCGGTTACTGGCCGCGAACCAGCGTCGCGGTGGGATTAGTCATGAGCGCAAGAAAATTATTTTGCTTACTGCTACCCCCATTAATAATGGTGTCTTTGACCTCTATAATCAAATTAACCTCTTTACCGGTGGTGATCGCAGCTATTTTGCCGCAGCGGGTATTGGTGATCTACAACGCTACTTTGCCGCCGCTCGGCAGATGAGTCGCCAACGTGAGAGCAGCATTGCCCTTTTTAACCTGCTTGAAGAAGTGGTGATTCGTCGTACGCGCCCGTTTATCAAGAAAGCGTATCCTGATGCGACGATTAATGGGCAACCTATTCACTGGCCGGAACGTCGACTCCGAACTATTCGTTATCACCTGGAGCACGCTTATAGCGGCATCTATGGCCAGATTGTAGATGGCATTGAGACGTTGCGCCTAGCGCCCTATCGCCTGGAGACGTACAAGAAGAAAGGGGTCGAGCGCGATCAGTTTGAGGAGGGGCGTGAAGAGGCTCTGGTAGGCATTTTCAAGAGCCGCTATTTGAAGCGCTTTGAGAGTAGTATCGAGGCCTTCCGCATTAGCGTGCGGCGTGCGCTGGAGTTCCTCGAAACCTTTGAGAGCTATATCCTTGATGGCAAAGTGCTTGATAGTGCGAGTTTCCAGAAGGCAATGCGGTTCCTTTCGCGTGAGGATGAGGAAGATGATGCTACGGCTATGCCCAACTCACGTGCAGATGACCTGGATGCCAATGTGGAGGCACGCCAGTTCCTGGAGGGTCTGCCCACACTTGAGGCATCCCAGTATGATCTCAAGCGATTGCACAAGGATATTCGGAAAGATGTCGATGCTTTGCGTGTTATTTGGCAGCGTATCAATCTCATTACCCCACAGAATGATGCGAAGTTAGCGCGCCTCAAGGAGTTGCTGGCCGGGGAACTTAAAGGGCAGAAGGTCCTGATTTTTACTTACTATAAAGATACCGCTCGCTACCTCTATCGAGAGCTGTGTGCTAGTGATGCAGCAAGTGAGCAGTGGCGCAGTGAGGCGGGGAATCCGCATATTCGCCGTATGGACAGTGGGGCCGATACCAAAGAGCGGGCACGCCTGGTGGCACAGTTTGCTCCCATCGCAAATAAGCGGACTGATATTATGGGGGCGGACGATGAGATTGATATTTTGATCTCGACGGATGTGCTCTCTGAAGGGCAAAATTTGCAGGATTGCGGTGTACTCATCAACTATGATTTGCACTGGAACCCAACACGTATGATTCAACGGGCTGGTCGTATTGATCGCTTGGGGACGAGCTTTGAGACGCTCTGGGTCCATAATATGTTCCCTGATGATGGGTTGGAGCAACTGCTCAACCTGGTGGAGAGCCTCTCGCGCAAGATTAGTGAGATTGATCGCAACGGTTTGCTTGATGCAAGCATCCTTGGGGAGGTCGTGCATCCTCAAAACTTTAATACGCTCAAAAGGATTGCTGAGGAGGATGGAAGCGTCATTGAAGAGCAGGAACAATTTGCGGAACTGGTTAGCAGCGAGTTCTTGTTACAACACCTCAAAGATCTCCTGGGACAGGGACTTCTACAAAGCCTGACAGATTTGCCCGATGGTATTCATAGTGGGTTGAGACGCCGCGGGGCCAAAGGCGTGTTCTTCTACTTTACTGCACAGGAGAAGAAGCGTCGCCAGTCTGGGGCTGCGCTGAACTTTGAGCGAGGGCAAGTAACGACGACTGGGAAAAAGCAACACTTTTGGCGCTACATTGACCTGGTTGATGGGAGTGCTGACTATGGCGAGATTGAAGAGAACCGGTATCTGATTACCAACCTTATTCAGTGCCAGCCTGATACCCCACGTATTGCTCCCGTACGTGGAGAGGTGAACATCTTTGAGTTACAGGAGAAAGTGATCGCTTCAATCTTGCAGTCTTCGGCTGAGCAAGTGGCTCGTGAGGAAGCACCGCGGGTACTGGATCCTATTCAGCAAACGGTGGCTGCCGTACTGAAGCGTTATCTCAATCATCCTGGAGTGCAGCGCCAGGAGGCTATTGCCGGACTGCAACGGGTGAATGTGCCACAACCACGAGTCTATACGAGAACGTTGCGTAAGGCCTATGATACGTTCAAACGCGATGGGCAGCTGACAAATTTACTTTCAGCTGTGCTCAGTATTGGCGAACAAAGCCCGACTCAGGAACAAGATCGGGAGAAAACTGAGCGGATACGGCGTGAAGACCTCAAGCTGATTTGTTTTGAATACATTTGGTAACTATCATCCTTGAGCTCACTCATTCATAAAATAGGCTCAAGGATAATAGTTTAGTAATGCTTAACTTGAAGGCAAAATATCACTATAAGTAACGTTTACTGATAGTATCTAAGCCACCTCGTCTTTTATGTATCTAATCAGCAATAAGTCTACTTTGCGGTAGAGGCCATAACCTTATCTATTTAAAATTGGGGGAGTACATTATGCTAAATAAATGGTTACAACAGCAAATAAAGATGCTGTCTGCATATAAATTTCCGGTTGTGGATATAACCGAGATTGTTCTACCTGATGATGAGGTGATAAACTACCTTACACTTGCTTTGTTATTAGCACATGGTAATCCATATTTAATAAGAGATCAGTATAATCTTCTTTTAAAAGATGCTGAAGATAATTCCTTAGATATTTTGAAAAACTATCTAGAACAACACATTTTTCCACATTCAAAAAGAATAAGTACTCGCGTAGGTAATTTTGGAGAAGTATTAGCATCTACCTTTCTGATAGAGTTCGAAAATTTCTGGTTCCCTATTTATAAGCTGCGCTACCGTGAAAAAAAAGATTGGGCAATGCGGTTAACCGACCTTTGTTTAATTAAACGTCTAAAAGATGTGAGCCCTTTAGTTTGTTATGGTGAAGTCAAAACTATATCTGGTAATTGTGACAAAGATATAGCGATTAAAGGTCATGATAGTCTGGTTTTAGGGGAGGCTAAAGATGCATTATCAGACCCTGAAATATTGCATTTCATTTCGACAATATTATACGAAACATTCAGATTTGAGGAAGCTGCTTTCATTTCTGAAATTCTGTTAGGCAAAATTAAATATGATAAGAGACACGACCTTTTTATCATACATTCTAAAGAGAAGTGGACTGACGAAATATTAGAACGTCTAGAAGGCCATCCTTTGGATCAAAGATTAGTTGATTTTTCAACTAAAGTTGTCTTGATTTCTCAGTTAAGAAATTTGATTGATACGATTTATGACAGATCTACGACGATTACCAAGGCTTTGACCAAATCAATGGATAAGCAGCAATATCTTGATAATACATATCTAAGCCTCGAGACTCTAATGAAGGATAGGCAGTTTCAAAAGAATCTTGCCCAAGTACAAGCACGCTCGATTCACGAGGAACTTTCATCTATTCAGCCAGATATTCGATACACCTTCAACCTTAGTGATGTCTGGCGAACATGTGATTTTATTTTTTCAAATAGTTCGCTTCTGTTGAGAGAGGGAGCTCAAATCCAGGAAGATGAGCAAAAAAGACAAAAAGTTCTCGCTTCTTTAAAATCTGCTGCTCAGTCTTTTGAATTTTTGTCTAAGTTCTCGGATAAAGAAGAAAAAGAAATTTTATTAATCAATTCTGCAATTTGTTATCATATCGCTGGTTACCATGCAAATGCACAGTGTATAGCTAAGGTTGTAGAGCGAAATTATCTTGTTGAGAGTACTGGAAAACAAAAAGCTTTTACTGAGTTAGATACTGATTTGACTCAGTTTTTCCGTCAAGCTCTTGTATCCTTCTTACGAAGGGATATTGTGAAACTTCAACGTATAACACAAAGCGCACTATCATTTGTAAGGTCGATCCAGGAGAGGCTTATTTCAGATTCACAAGAAGATGATGTGATTTTAAATACGGAAAATCTTTATGGTCACCTCTTTTTTCAAAAGTCTCTTTTGAACTTCACACAGTATTGCATAGAAGGAAGAGCTGAAAGGCTTATTGCAGCGCAGAAAAATATTGAGAAGGCCCATACTTACTTCCAACAAACAGGGGACACAAGATTAGCTGTTATTGCTTCTGAATCAAGGACCCTTTTAAAACTTTTCGAGGATCGAAGTACTTGGTCAAATATTCAATGGTATGGAGAGAATCTAATTGAAAACCCTATATGGAGCACTTATTTAAGGAACCTTACTCTAGAAAAATCAGTAGTTGAATTTTGGGCATCTCAATTGAAAGCTCTCCGTAGCGGGCTTTTAACATCTGAAGATGGTTTTGTAATACAAATGCCAACAAGCGCTGGAAAAACCTTTGTTGCAGAGTTGTCTATACTCGCTACTCTCACTAACTCTCTGCAAAAACGCTGCTTATATATAGCTCCTTATCGTGCCCTAGTAAATGAAATAGAAGATAAATTAGCTGAGATGCTTGGTGCTCTGGGATATCGTGTCTCAACTCTCAATGGAGGATTTGAGTTTGATAACTTTCAAAATTTTCTGGCAGTAGAGTCTCATGTCTTAGTAACAACCCCTGAAAAAGCAGATTTGCTTTTTAGAACCCGTCCTGAGTACTTTGAGAATATATCCACCATTGTTATTGATGAAGGACATATGCTTGATGAAGGAATTCCTGCCGTAGAAGACGTAGGAGAAGATAAAAGGCTTGCTGAAGAGCTTGAGAAAAGTGGCACTCTAGGACGTGGTATTCCGTTAGAAATGCTCATTACACGTTTAAAAAAGAAGATTCCCCAAGTCCGCTTCCTATTTCTGTCAGCTGTTATGTCTGAGATCAACGTTCAAGATTTTGTCGCCTGGCTTTCAAAGAAGGGACAAGAGCCATTAAGAATAGATAAGGCAGAACGTCCTTCCCGACAAACTATTGCAACCTTTAGATGGTCGAAAACTAAAAGTGGCCACAATGGCCAACTTCAATACTATCATGACGATATAACTCCTACATATGTTTCTTATTTTCTTCAAAAAGAACGCTATTACACAGGTCATTTCACACCAACAGGTAAAAGGCAAACAACTACGTGGCCTGATCCAGCTAATAAGGTTCAAACTACAGCAATGCTTGCAGCTATGTTTGCAAAAACAGGCCCCGTATTAGTTTTTTGTGCCATGCCATCTCAAGTAAGAAATGTTGTGGATAATATTATCAAGTCTCTAAAGTATCTTGAATCATCCGAAAAATCACCGAGTGAGCATTTGCGGTTTGTGCCGAAGCCAGCGTTTGAATCATTTGATCTTGCAATGGAGTGGTTAGGTGATGAGCATCCTTTGACAAGAGGACTGCACTATGGAGTTGGATTACATTATGGACCATTACCTGATCCTGTCCGTCAGGCTGTAGAAGATGATTTTAGAGCCGGTAACATTTCTATTCTTGTTTCGACCAACACTCTAGGCCAAGGGGTCAATATGCCGGTTAAGACTGCTATTATCTATAGCCTAGAGAGGACATATGTTGAGGAGGAAGAGCGGAAAACTAAAAAAGTAAAGAAACGTGACTTCTGGAATATTTGTGGGAGAGCAGGGAGAGCAGGTAAGGAAACAGAAGGGCAAATTGTTTTTGTCACAAACTCAAATAATGATTTACAGCTTTTTAAGGAATATCGAAACGAACAAAACATTGAAGTTGTCGAAAGTCCACTGTACCAAGTGCTGGAAGCCTTAATAGAAAAAAGAATTACTCAAGAAGAATTAGCAGAGTATTTGGATCCTCATGTATTGGCTCTCCTTGCGGAAGAAGTGGTAGATACTCAAGATGAAAGTGCGATTACTAATTTTTTACAAACAAGCCTTGTAGGAGTGCAAGCTCAAAGAAATAATTTAAGCCTCAAACCTCTAACCTCTACTATTAACCATACGTCGATGAAAATACACGAGAATGTGCCTGATCAAGCTTTACGAAGTGTATTCGCGTCAACTGGTTTGCGTGTAAATAGTTGTAAGATCCTGGAAAAAGGGGTAGACGCTTTTATTGACGTGCTTGGTAAAGAGATATCTGAAGGAGAAGCAAACAGCTTTTTCCTCGATGAAAGGCTCTTAGAATTTGCATTCCAAGCATGTCAAAATATACCGGAAATGATGTTAGCAAAAAGTGTTAATGCAAACAAACCTGAAAATGAGCTAGAGCTTGTGAAAGATTGGGTGCAAGGCAAGCACATTAGTGAAATACGTTCCAAATATTGGTCTGCTACAGATAAAGAAGATGCGCTTGGAGAATATGTTGCAGATAGAGTGATTTACAAGCTTCCTTGGGGGTTCAATGGTTTCTTGCGAATATTATCTTTCAAGCTTCAAAAAAATTATGATGAGTTACCATTAGCATGGCAGCATCTTCCTTCAATGATGAAGTTTGGAGTTAATAGCGTTTTTGCCTGCTGGGTAAGTAGTTTTGGGATTTCTTCACGCCAGTTAGCTCTGGAGGTCGCAAGACACTATCAACCTACGAATGATGCCCCTTTTATGAGCTTTATCAAATGGCTTGTGAATCTTCCAACTGAATTCATTTTCCAAGATCTACCTCAAGGATCAATTGCTGAAAAAAAACGGTTTATACAAAAAATTAGTAGGATCGTTGCTGACGATGCTCAGTTGCAATTTATCCTGCAGAGACAAACCATATTAGAGTGCTTTATTCAAGGTATTCCTTACGGGAATCGGGCAGAAGTCGCTTTTAGAGTCGAAGTGGGAGATGAACTGGTTTTACAAGCGGAACCCGAGAACCAATTCGATTCGTCCGCGATTCGCATTCTGTATGAAGAAAAACATATAGGATATGTTTCACGTGATAAAGCTAAAATTATCTCTAGAGAAATGCGATTTGGGAAGACATTTCGGGCATATGCAAAAAAAATTGAACCACCTCTGCTTAACTATCCTTATCCGCAAATAATAATAACAATAGTGGGACAAGTTCAATAGTACCGAAGATTAAGACGAAGATCCTCCAATATGATATTGTTCATCTCAGCAATCAAACAGGGGTATTCCCTCTTTCGCCTCACTATTATATACGTAGGAACCGAAGAAAAATAGAGGAAGAGCTGGTAGAAGATGCCATTGCCTGGTGGGCCCGCTGATAAGTTTGGTAACAGCTATGAAGGGCTCTGGACCGTCAATTCCATGATTGAGATTATCAGTGGACGGGCACTTTCCATCTGTATTGAGCCCCTTGGTCCAGAGGGAGAAGGTGTCGAGTTTTGGCTTCAACGTAGAAATGAAAACCGCGAGTACCACCAGGTCAAGCGACAGCATAGCGAGGACGGACGCTGGACATTATCTGTCTTAAATAACAAGATGGTATTGCCTCACTTCCGCAAGAAATTGTGTGGGGACAGTGCGGCTTCCTGCGTATTTGTTTCGATGCATGCCGCCTACCAATTAGACGAACTGGCCGATCGGGCAAGAAGATCTAAATCATGGCGGGAATACCGTGAATCATGCTTGCAAGCGGAGGGGTGGGCGAAAGACTTCGAGAACCTGTGCTTCTACTGGGACAGGTGTTCTGAACAAGAGGCATACGAAGCGCTTCAGCGTATTGAGGTGGAAACGATCAGTGAAAAGCGCCTGTATCGCACTGTCGAAAGCCACTTAGACCTCCTAGTAGAGCGAGATCCGGCTTATAGAAGCGAAGGTGATGCAGCTACTGCCAGAGATATTCTGGCGCAATTCGCCCTGGAAAGCATTCATCACACGTTGACTGCACACGATATCTGGCTTCGCCTGGAAAACCGAGGATATCGTCGGCGCGATTGGGGAAACGATCTTGGTGTCGTGGCGAGCGCCGGGAGAGTCACTGAGCGTTATCGCACTCAGCTTCGCACCACTCTGATTGCTGGCAAAGTGATTCCCCGAAGCGAGGTGAACACGATTCTCCAGACCCTCTTCTCCCCGAAGGACCGTCAAGGCATTCTACTGTCAGCCGAGGCGGGGGCCGGGAAAAGTGGAGTTCTTTTGCAGGTGGTGGAGGCGATTCGCGAGCGAGGGTGGCCAGTTCTCGCATTCCGGGTGGATCGGCTCGAACCAGTCTTAGACCCCGAGGATATTGGTCGACAGCTTAAACTACCAGGTTCGCCCGTCACTGTACTGGCGGCACTTGCCCAGGGACGTGATTGTACCTTAGTGCTCGACCAGATAGATGCTGTCAGTACCACGTCTGGCCGCAATCCGCAGTTTTTTGACTGTATCGAAACACTTATCCAGCAGGCGCAAACGCACCCGCGTATGCACCTCGTACTGGCCTGTCGGAAGTTCGATCTGGAGAACGATTATCGACTTCGCATGCTAGCAGGCAAGGATGGCATCGCCATTCCTCTCACACTTGGCTCCCTCGATGAAGGGACGGTAAGACGTGTCTTACAGGAACTTGGGTTGACCACAGAGCGTCTGACCCAGAAGCAGATCGCATTACTTTCCAATCCCTTCCACCTTAGCTTGCTCACGGGAGGTGCGCAAACCTCTCCCACAGATACTTTCTCATTTCAGACGGCGAAGGATTTGTATTACCAGTTCTGGGACACCAAGGAAATGGCCGTCTCGCAACGCCTGGGCTATGCAGTGCCATGGTCACAAATTATGGATACTCTGGCCGGTACCATGAGTGAGCAGCAGCGCTTGTTTGTGACGGAGCCTACTGTAGACCAGTTCCGACCAGCCATAAAGGCCATGGTCTCTGAACACGTCCTGGTTCAGCATAGCGGTCAGTACGCCTTCTTCCATGAGAGTTTCTTCGATTACGTCTTTGCGCGCCGGTTCGCCGCTCAGGGACGCATGCTGGTCCCTTTCTTGTGCGAGAGCGAGCAGCACCTTTTTCGACGTGCTCAAGTACGTCAGATACTCCTACATGAGCGCGATATCGATCGCGATCACTATCTTGATGACCTGCGATCATTGCTCACTTCTCCCGCTATTCGCTTCCATCTCAAGCAGATTGTTCTCGCGCTCCTGGCGGGTCTCACTGATCCGACGGAAGAAGAATGGATGGCCCTGGCGCCACTCTTGGAGAAGACCGCTGATCCCTTTTCACAAGAGATCTGGCACAAATTGCAGTACTCCACCCCTTGGTTTTGCTTGCTCGATGCACTTGGTATAATTGAACGATGGTTAGCGAGCCAGAATCAAGAGTGCATCGAACAAACTATCCTTCTCCTCGCGCATGCTCAGAGGCAGTTGCCCGATCGTGTAGCGGAGCTGGTCGGACCATACATCGAGGAGGAAGAATGGCACTCTCGCTTCGTCTATATTTTCCAGTGGGCTGATCTCGGTGCAGGGCGCCACTTCTTCGAGCTATTCTTGCGGTGCATCGAGTGTGGGTGGTTAGATGAAACCAAAGATGCCTTAGCCTCTCATCGTAGTCTCTTTTGGACACTGCTCGCTTCTCTCCCAACCCAGCGACCCGAATGGGCCTGTGAGGCAATTGGCCGCTACTTTGATCGCTGCTTACAGCGGGGCACGAATCTCGGTGAGACGCACCCATTTAGTCACAGCTTGAGTATTGTGCCCTATACCTTTCACGGCAACCACGCTCTCATGGAGAGTGCGACTGGGGCTCCTCTTGCATTTTACCGACAGGTATTTCCTTTTATGTATATGGTTATGGGCCTCAACGTAAAAAAAGAAGGGAGCCCACCGTGGCAGGACACTGTCTGGGGAAGAATATCGCACCATTATGGAGGGGGAGACAGCGCACATGATGCTCTGTTGAGTGCAATGGAGCGCGCGCTCTCTCATTTGGCAGTAGATTCTCCAGAAGATTTTGAGCCAATTGCCGATCTGCTCCAATATCTCGATTTTGAGACAGCTCACTATCTGCTACTACGTGGGTATGCGGCCAATGGTACACGCTTTGCGGATGCGGCTGCAAACTACCTCTGCAACCGTACAGTTGACCTCGCGATCGGGTATGGTGGTGATGCCCATCGAGTTACACGGGATCTTATCGAAGCCATCACTCTGCATTGTTCTGAGCGGGCATTCGCGCTGCTAGAGCAGCGCCTCCTGCACTACTACACAGCATACGAACTCAGCGCCAGAAGCTACAAGCACCGCGTGTATTTCGGACAACCCACACTGTTTGGGTATGCCCAGCTGGAGTTACTCGAAGGTATCGCCCCTTTCCGCCGCACTAGGGCTATAACGCGCCGCATCGCAGAATGGCGACGAAAATTTCCTGACGAGGTAATAGAACCTCGCCGATCGCACCAGGGCATAATCGGAGCCTCCTTAGTTGGGTCTCCCATTCCAGATGCAGCAATGGTGAAGATGACGGACAAACAGTGGCTGAGGGCTATTTCCCGCCACCACCACGATATTGTGCAGATACAGCACAATGGTGCCCTTGTGGGCGGTGTGAGCAGGGTATCATCCCAGCTAGAGCGCAGGGTGAAGGAGGAGCCTAGTCGTTTTGCCGCATTGGTACAAGCATTTCCTAATGATGCCCACTCTGGATATTTTGATGCCGTGTTGTGTGGCATAGCCGAGGCACAGATCGATGTGCAGGCCGTGCTCACAGTCTGCAGGCGGTGTCATATCCTGCCAGACAAACCATGCGGCTACTGGATTTGCACAGTGCTTGCAAAGCAAGCGGAGTTCCCTCTTACAGAGGATGCACTGGACATGGTCGCCTGGTATGCAGTGGAGGGAGCGCAACCAGAGTATGAGGAATGGCGCTCCTCAGTTGAGGAGAGCCTGGATCGCCGTACCGACCCCATTACTGCTGCCGGTAGAGTGTCGGTGCGGGGAAATGCGGCGGAGGTGATCGCCCATCTCATTTATCATGATGGTGGGAGAATCCCCTTCTTCCTACCGATCCTGGAACGTATGGTACAAGACCCCTCGATTCCAGTGCGTTCCTGCGTTGCTCTCGCGTTGAGAGCGGTTCTCAGATATGATCGAGAGTCAGCTCTTTCGTTGTTCTCACAGTTGTGCGAGACGGAAGACATCCTATTACAGACCAGCGCCATCGAACAGTTCATTGCACAAGCCCTGCACACGCACTTCACAACGGTCGAACCCATTCTCCAACGGATGCTCCAATCCAGCATACCGAATGTGACCAGAGTGGGCGCGCGATTGATCTGTGTCGCGTCGCTCGTCACAGAACAGGCACGTTCGCTGGTCGAACGCTATCTCTCTGGGGCCGAAGCTCAGAGGATGGGGATGGCTGAGGTATTGACGCTCCACCTTCGGCTGGCGAGTTTCCGCATGTTCTGTGAGCAGGCAATAGTACAGCTCTTCAATGATCCATCAGAAAAGGTGCGTGATCAGGTGGCGACCTGCTTCAATGAGTTTGAAGGTGGGCAACTTGGCGAGTACAGTGGGCTAGTCGAAGCCTTTGTCCAGAGCCAAACCTTTGCCACCAATCCCTACTATTTGATCCATGCTCTGGAAAACACGACGGCGAAACTCCCGGAGATCACCTGCCTGGCATGCGAAACATTTTTCGAGATGATGGCCGAGCGCGGTCTCAGGGTATACGGTCAGTCAATTATCCACACAGATGCCGTTGGGAAGCTCCTACTGAGAGTATACAGCCAACAGAAAGTCAAGGCTCTCCAAACACGTTGTCTTGATCTCATCGATCGGATGTTACAATTTGGGGAGTACAGTCTAAGCCAAGTACTAGCAGAATACGATCGTTGAGAACAGACTCCGTATGATGACTCTTGATTTCCCTGCCCGAGTACCACCTTCTAAACAAGAGTAGCGCTGGTGATGTAATCCATTTCTTCTTGGATCTAAGCTATTATAGTTAACCGATATGTGCCATACTACCTACAAGCAATGAGTCTTGCTTGTTTGATCATGCTGCGAAAGCAGAGAAAGACAGATCTTCACTTTTATACTATACATTCTCTGGTTTCTCTCCTTCTTTGGGTCCAAAGGCTCCGTAAATAAAGCCTAAAAAAAGTATCGGAATGCCAAATGTTATTGCAGCTGCAAGCAACATAGCACCCAACCATTCCATTTGTTTACATCTAATAAGTTGTGCAATGGCAATAATCGCACTAGCGAGTGCCCATGCCAAACCAACATAAATGATTTGTGGTGCGGCGATACCCACTATACAAAGTCCCGCGCCTAGAAACCAGATCGTCAGCGTCAATGTCTTTACCATGGCAGGCGCAATAGCTGTCTTGCGCTGTTTATCGGGACCAAACAAGCCATACAAAAAGCCTGCTCCTGGCGTGAACAGAAGATAGGCACAGTATGTGTGCCAGTTAATAATGCCTCCATCCACAGAAACAATATGTACTGCAAGCGTATATATTGCTCCTGATAGTGGACTCAATAAGAGGAACACCACGAGCCAGACCCATGGCTCCGTGAAGAAGTTAAGGGCAATGCCACAAACACAAAGACCAATGGCGAGAACTGTGGCGGTGAGAGCAAGAGGAGTGAAGCCAAGCCAGAAACCACAGAGCAGTAATAATAGGTCAAAAGTTGCCACAAAAAGAAAGACCCATTTGATGAGAGTGTAAGGAGGAGTCTCTGTAATCAGTAGTTGTACGCGTCTCCACAACGAAAGAGCATTCGGCTGAGAGGATAGCTTCATTGAGTGTGGTGCAGGGGCGGCACGCTCAGTAGTCCTTTTTGTTCGTGAAGAAGATGGAACAGATTGGGCTTTGTCGGGGCGAGGAGTTGCTCTTATAGGAGAGGTTGCTCGTAGGAACGTAGACGCAAACTGGTCCGTTGCCATCTGACCTTGCCTCTTGAGCGTTTCGCCTTGAGGAGCCTCGTATTCTAGTTGTTTCACCAGTGTGATACTATCTGCTCCGTCTATTTCAGCGTTGAGAAGTGTCCCTCTTGCATCAGAGAAGAGGCTAAATTGCGTTGCAGCAGGTTTGTGGATACCAAGAGCTAATAGAAATAATTCTATGCTAGGGTGGCGATCCTCTGGCTCTTTGGCGAGAGCTGTAAGCACGGCTTGTTCGATGCGTGGCGAAAGTGTTGGATTGAGGGAACGTGGAGTCTCAGGTATTTCATATACATGCTGATACTCATATGCACGTTCATCTTCGGGTGTGAATGGTAATTGCCCGGTCAACAACTCATACGCAATGCATCCTAAAGCGTACTGATCGCTTTCTGGTAAAGGTTTCCCTTTGGCTTTAAACTGCTCAGGAGCCATATATGCAGGTGTTCCCAATCCTGCCAAACTTCGTGATTTTGATGCGCCAGTGGCTTGCTTCATTTGAGCGATCCCAAAGTCTGCTAGCAAGGCTTGCCCATTTTTCCCAAAAAGAATGTTCTCTGGTTTGAGGTCTCTGTGAATAATCCCTTGCGAATGAATATACGTCAGGGCGCGACCTATATGAGCCAGAATAAGTAGTGCATTTTGCAAAGAAAGAGGTTTAGGTTGTTGCTTGCGTAAATAGTTGCGTAATGAACCACCTGAAGCATATTCTGATATAAGATAGGGAACATCGTTGTCTATACCGGAATCGAGAATGCGCACAATATTCGAATGCTTAAGATCTGCCAACATTTGGGCTTCTTGAAGGAAGAAAGCTTGCTGCTTGGATGTGTTGAGGTCCTCATGCAAAAATTTAATGGCGGCAGAATTGTGAAGGTAAATATGTTCAGCACGGTAGACTATTCCATATGCTCCCCTTGCAATAACGTCTACAATATTGTAGTTACCGATTTGCGTTCCAATACGCTGATTCATGCCTCAAGCCTCCCTCATGCATGTAAAAATGGTATATAAAAGCAAGACCGTAAGCCGTTAGAAAGTATACCATGGGATTTATAAGTTGTTAGTGACGTTATTTATAATAAAAGTGTTACATGGCTTACAAAATGTAATTTTGTATTTTCTTGAGTAAAAGTTTTACATGTAGAAGTGTTTGGGGAGCAGAGGCATTTTATCGGCTGCATGTACCATGTGAGTTTGAAGTGCCAGGCGGAGTGATTCCATAAAGGTGAGTTGTTGTGTGCGGAACCTACTTTGCGGCGGTTCAATCTCACCCTCAACATTCATTTGGTTTATTCGTCCCTATAGTAGGCAAGTGGATGTCTCTTTGAAAACAGAGTCCAAACCAGTATGGAAGCAGGTGAGGAAGATGGACCCAGTATCAACTGCCTTGATTGCAACCAGCGCAGCTGTTGCCACAACAGGACTGACTGAAGTAGGCAAGACAGCCCTTCTCGATGCATATGCTGCCTTGAAAACCAGGATTACCCAGCGCTTTGGACACAAACATTCCATCGTGAATGCCATTGAGGCCGTGGAAGCCAAGCCAGCCTCTCAGGGGCGGCAGGCAATGCTGGTAGAAGAGATCGCTGAAGCGCATGCCGATCAGGATACAGAACTGTGCCAGTTGGCCGAGCGTGTGCAAAAGCTCCTTGGAGAGCAGGCCCAAGGAAATCCTTCTATCCAACAGTTTATTAGTGGCAGTTACAACGCTACATCGGTCTATGGTAATCCCAGCGTGAATGTTCATCTTCCAAAGGATGTGTAATGGTGGATGAGCAACAACCTTCAGTGAGGCAAGAGATTTCTGGGGAGTTCAATGCCACCTCAGTGTTTGGCAATCCCAGTGTTCATTATCATCAAGCACCGGTTTCCTCTGAGCCGCCTGAGCATGTGTGGATGATTCCTTATCGCCGCAATCCCCATTTCACAGGTCGTGAGCACATTCTTCAACAATTACATAGCAGCTTTTTGACTGATCGGGCAGCGGTACTCACGCAGGGGCAGGCGATCAGTGGCTTAGGAGGTGTTGGCAAGACGCAGATTGTCGTGGAGTATGCTTACCAGCACAGGGATGACTACCGCTTTGTGCTCTGGATCAATGCGGCATCACCGTCAACACTGACTGCTGACTTTCTCTCTATTGCACATCATTTACAGTTACCTCAGCGCGTAGAGCAAGAGGAAGCGCAGGTTGTTGCAGCGGTACGACACTGGTTAGCCACCCATGATGGCTGGCTCCTTATCGTCGATAACGCTGATGATCTGCCTCTGGTGTGGCCTCTCTTGCCTACTGGTAGTACTGGTCATGTGTTACTCACCACGCGGAATCAGCATGTGGGGAAAATGCAGGGGTTCTGGATAGACGCGTTACCCCTCTCTGAGGGAATCACCTTTTTGTTGCGACGGGCAGGACTCCTCACCAGAAGTATGGCGCTTGAGCAGGTTCCTTTCGAAGATCGAGTCAAGGCCGAGGAATTAGTTCGCTTGATGGGCAGTTTCCCTCTCGCTCTCGATCAGGCGGGTGCCTATATCGAAGAAACCTCCTGCGGCCTTGCGCGCTATCTTGCCCTCTATCAGCATCGTCAATTCACGCTTTTGCAGCGACGTGGCGGGATTGCAGGCGAGCATCCTGATTCAGTTACGACTACCTGGTTCCTCTCCTTCGAAAAGATTGATCATACGCGGCCAGAGGCCAGAGAAATGCTCCACCTGTGTGCATTTCTAGCACCCGATGCGATCCCAGAAGAGATACTAGCCAAAGGGGCCGCAGTATTGGAACCGACACTTGCCAATGTTCTCAGTGATCCCTTGATTTT
Organism: Ktedonobacter sp. SOSP1-52; assembly: GCF_016587395.1. NCBI lineage: Bacteria > Bacillati > Chloroflexota > Ktedonobacteria > Ktedonobacterales > Ktedonobacteraceae > Ktedonobacter > Ktedonobacter sp. SOSP1-52. The sequence continues at coordinate 1,273,518 of NZ_BNJH01000002.1, read as the reverse complement.
CGATGATGTGATGGTGCTTCTCCAAGCGTACTCTTTGGTTCTTCGCGATGGGCAGAGACACACGCTTCGTATGCATCGGTTGGTACAGGAGGTGCTCAGAGAGAGCATGGATCCCGCTATGCAACGCGTATGGGCAGAGCGTGTGATTCGCGCTGTAGAGGCTGCTTGTCCCCCAGTCGAGCATAGGTTCTGGTCGGTATGGGAACAGATTGTGGAGCAAGCGCTAGTATGCGAACGATGGGTGAGAGCGTACCATCTCCATCTTCCTGAGGCTGCGCATCTGCTTCAACAAACGGGCTGGTATCTCGCTGAGCGAGCACGTTACAGTGAGGCAGAGCCACTGCTCACATCTGCTCTCACTATCAGTGAACAAATACGTGGGAAAGAGCATCTCCATACTGCTGCAAGTCTTTATTATCTGGCAGGACTCTATCGGAATCAGGGGAAGTATGAGCAGGCTGAACCTCTGTACGAGCGAGCGCTCACCATTCGTGAGCAGGAATTGGGATCGCAGCATCTCGATACTGCGACAAGTCTCAATAATCTCGGGCTTATCTATCGAGATCAAGGGATGTATGAACAGGCGGAACCCTTGTTACAACAAGCCCTCGCGATCCGCGAGCAGCAATTAGGTCCACAGCATCTCGATACTGCGATAACCCTTGGCTCACTGGCGGGACTCTATCGAAACCAGGGACAACATGCGCAAGCGGAATCCTTGTACAAGCGCTCCCTTGCTATCCGTGAGCAGCAGTTGGGGCCGCAACATCCTGACACCGCAATCAGCCTGTACTATCTGGCCGAACTCTACCGAGATCAGGGGAAGTATGAGCAAGCGGAATCTCTGCATCTGCGAGCGCTCGCGATCCGTGAGCAACAGTTGGGGTTGCAGCATCCAAGAACGGCAACCAGTCTAACCAATCTCGCGCGTCTCTACCAGGATCAGGGCAAGTACGAGCAGGCGGAAGCCTTCATGCGGCGGGCTCTCGCCATCTATGAGCAGCGATTAGGGGAGCAGCATCCTTACACCATGGAGGTACGGAAGAACTATAACGTACTTCTTCAAACGATGAAACGAGCATAGTGTGAACAATATGCATCTGTACCTGATCCCAAAAATCTCAGGCACAACACGTGAATACTGGGGAGTGATGGGCGCGAAAGGTAGCATGAAGCACTGCGGCCTGAGGATATGGTGCTGCTGTCGCTGGCTGTTTCAACAGAACCAGAAGGATTTATGGTAAGGTGGGATGGAAGAGTAGTAGAATGCCAGTATAGCCAGGGACAATACAAAGAACAAGGACGAGGTGGATATGGACGATATTGAGCAACTCATAGCGAATTTGCAGACAGTCTATGCGAGCCTAGCATTTCTACGGCAGGTGGAAGGACCAGAACTGCTTGTGGCTGGTCGTGCCGAGCAAATACGACAGCGAAAGGATGCTATGCTTATAGCGTATCATCAACTGGATCCTCAATTGACGAACTGGGCCAGCAGGTTGAAGAGGAACGACAGCGGATGGATGTGGCACTCCAGCAGTATGGCGATCCAGAGAAGCTGAGATAATGTGTGCAAATGTCCCTCAGATCTTTTCTCATCCTTTTTCGATAGCCTTAGCGAGGTAGGAGAGCAAGATGTCCCGAAACGATTGAAGAGAGAGGGAATTTAGAGAACGAGAATTGGTACATGCGGTCGAGAACCACGAAAAGACGCTCTCCGCTCTTGGGAGACCCAAGATTACCAAACTTTGGTAATGTGATTATTTATAGAATCGCTTGTGCAAAAAAAAAGAACATTTTTACAACCTTATAGACGCCTTCAGGCACTGCGTGTTAAAGGATGCAGTACTTGAAGGCGTCTTTCATTGCCTATTATTAGGAACGCTTCCGTTTCTCTTGCTGGAGAAGGGCTCTCATTTCCTCTTCGGAAAGGCAATACGCTGGACGTTCGTTGGCGGGCCATGGCTCTTGTCGCGCGCCATCAAGGGCTGCCTCGGTGACTAGGCGCTGGGTGAAGCCAAAGGGGAAGTGGAATGTGGGATCATCAATAATCCACGCGTGGAACTGATTGGATGAGTCTACTTCCCTTGAGCGAGCGGGAAACAGTTCGACGCCTTCGCATTCCGGTCCTACTAACTCGTCTTTGATACGCATTTTGTCCCTATACGGCACAAAGATTTCCCTGTCTAAGCGCCGAAACGAGAGGTGGAGCAGATCGGGTCCGCCGTCGTTTGCTTTGAGGCGTCTGAGATGGACCTGATAGCGACTGTTGAGATAGATCTCACTTTCAGGGTCTCGTGGATCTTTCTCACACCTGACAAACGGCGTCCAGGTGATGCTAAGAAGATCATGCGTGTGGTGCTGTTTTTTGCGTTTCATCGCTGTTTCTTTCTTTCGAAAGGCGACAGACGAAGCCTTACTGGGGCTTCGTCTGTCGCCTTTCGAACTAATTCTTGTGGCGTTTGGCTCAGTGCTCATTTCCGTCGTGAGTGGTATTTTTCTCTTGCTGTGCTGCAAGAGGAGTTCCTGTCACCTGCTGACAGTAGCGCTTAGCAGCTTCTACTCCAAAGAATCCAGAGAGGATATTTTGAGCGTCAAAGTGGTGACCAAAACAGGTGACTCCATCTGGCGCAAATGAGAGCACCGCAAGTGCTTGTGCTGTCTGATTGAAGACAGCAGCCGTTTCTCCTTTTACCTGGCTTCGAAAGAGGAGGACATCTCCTTTTGAGGCCAGGAGTGCTCCTACCTTGCAGGCGGCCTCTAGATCCTTCTCATCGGGACCCTGCCGTTCATAAAGTGCCAGTACGCGAAGAGGAACGGCTGCACTCAACGCGATGGCAAGGTGGCTGGAGGCGACTGAAGGTTGCCTTGTAGGGTGAGGTGATGCATCCAGAGGAGGGTGAGCTGTTATTGCCTCGTGGGTAGCTGCCGCTCTTTTCTCGGCGCGACGTTGGCGTTTCGCTTGTCGTTCTGACATGTCTATCTCCTTTTTTTGAGCACAACAATACCTACTGCCCAGCCGTGATCATGGCCGGGTAGTAGGCATGCTTTTCCATGACAAGAGCACAGAGATGACGTGTCTTCTCTATGTGCTTGTCGTCTTGATGCTGTTCCTCTATCTTCTCTCCTACCTGCCTGTGAACGTGTGGTTCAGATGCAACAGGAAAGCGATCCGCTTACCGTGGAGCAGTGTGCTCTTACTGGAATAAAAGCAGCACACCATCATGGGGCGTGCGGAGAGGAAGATGAAATGAAGCAGGAACGCTAGCTAGAGGGCGGGCCAGTCAATGAGTGTTGAGAGGCTGCCACAATCGCAGGTAATCCCCCGCGCTCTGAGCTGCGCAGATGGCTTTCTACCTCCAGACCCTGACGCGTAAGTAAGCCAGACTGCTGTATGTTGAAAGGTGTGATTACACTTGTAGCGTCACCCGTTCTTGCTAGGTTGGGCATGGCACTGCTGGGGCTCCTGCAGCTAGGTAGAGAGGGCATCACATTGGCGTTGATCTAACATTATCACGCTGTCCCTCCCATCGTGTTCACATCACCTTCTGTACCTTCTGATGAGAGTGCCTGTTGAGATGCACCTGTGCTTTGCAGTGGCGACTCTGGAGTGAAGAGGGAGCCTTCATAGTTGATCTCAGCACACCTAGTCCAGGAGAGCAGAAAGAGTTGCCACGTGGCTTCAAGCAGTGTGGTGTCCTCGCCTCTGGGAAACAGGAACCAGACGGCCTTTGGGAGGCGTTTCTGGCAGGCAGGGAGCATCTCTGGGTCTATCCAGGAGATGATATCAGTCAGCACCTCTGCCCAGGGAGTGAAGAAGAGATGGAGACAGTAGAGACGCGCCGGGTAGGCCATCTGATCTTGCCGGGAGAACAGTTCATTAAAGCATTGCCAGTTCATCCGCAGTGCATAGCCATGGGCCTCAAAGCAAAGCTGGTTGACCAGAACAATGGCCTCTTGTAGCGAGGTTTCATCCTGTACTACCCGGCGGCTTCGCTCATAGGACATCGTTCCCGACGTTACCACCTGCCAGGGCTGTGTGGCGAGACGTGTACGCAGGGCCTTTTCCTGGTGGGCACAAGAGGCCAGGGTACGTTGGAGCAGACCGACCGCGTATACCAGGAGTGACCCTTCTCCCAGACGAGAGAGGGGACCAAAGAGCATGCCCGGGTCAGGGTCTTCTTCTGGCTCATGCGCCACTTCCCAGCAGGCATGCAGGACACAGCGATCAAAGGTAAGTACCTCACCGAGCAAACCAGGATCAGTGTTGGCCCCTGTGAGCACGTCATGGAGCAACGCACCCGTCCAACCACGCGCATCGGCTTCGAGCCAGAGTTGTTTGAGTGCGCGTTCTGTGCGCTCCATATCGGCACTGCCAAGAACGGCAGATGTGGCGAGGCGCTGTTGCAAACAGGCCTCCACCTCTTCCAGGAGCTCTGCAATAATCTCCTGCGAGAAGAGATGCGCCATCTCCCACGTGTGCGCCAGGGCAATGGCGCGTTGCCAGGTTGCGCGTTCTTCCGCCCATTCCTCTTCGAAGGACGCATAGGGCAGTTTGGGGGGACACTGAGCATGGGCCAGTTCATGCAGGAGCGTACGCAAGGCCTGCTCCTCGGATATATCTGAGGAATACCAGACCCAGATGTCACGATCCTCGATGGAATAGGCCCCTGCCGCGCGAAAATCCAGTGGCTGGCGAACCACCAGAAGCGTGCTCACCTCGATCCCCTCGGCTTTGGCACACTCCCACAGGTGGAGAAACGCGTCAGGTGGCGGATCGATCAGGGGGTCAGGCGCATCTGGTGGAAGCGACGCACGCAACTCCTGGAGTTGACGGGTGAATGCGGAAGGTCGACGGCGGTTATGCATGCGTGGCTCTCCCTCTCGTGCGCGGGCAGAGGTGGCAGGCACGGCAAGCTCTGTGCCCAGGTGTTGCATCACGACGAAGAAACAGTCGGCCAGTTCCGGGTCTTCTGGCATCTCGTGTAACGCACGCCAGAGATCATGATAGGCCGCCTGCCAGTGCTGCTGTTTGGCATGAAGTAACCCCCGAATGTGAAAGAACCGCGCACACGTGGGATGGAGACGAATCGCGGCGTTGAGATCCTCAATGGCTTCCTGGTGAGAGCGCAAGAGGGAACAGACCCCACCACGCTGGGCATAGAGCTCCGCATAGGCTTCGGCTCGCTCCTGCTGCCGTGGCAGACGTGGATCAGGGCTGACTGGCGTGAGGATGTTTGAAAGCACCTTGTGGGCCTTGTGTAGATGCCGGAGCTGGATGAGGACCTTCGCGTCGTACCAGGTCCACGCTAACAGGTCATACTCCTGGGGTTGGAGCCAGGCCCGGGCCTGTTTCCAGAGTGGGAGCGCATCTGGGTAGCGGTCCTGTGCTGTGGCAAGGACCGCGAGCACCAGACAGGCGAGCCCTTCCAGTTGCCTCGTTGCTCCCCCTCTCCTGCCGCTCGTGCGTTGCAGGAGCGCATGCAGATCCTGCCGTGCCTGCTCAGGGGCACCAAGCAGGGCATAGGCGGCCCCGCGTTGCAGCAGCAGGCGTTGCGTGTCCTTGTTCTGCGGGAAGAAGAGCGCGTGTGGGTTGGGCTGAGAGTGCCTCATGTGTGCTGACCAGATGCTCATGTGCTTCGCGAGTTGTGGGCGTTCAACGGTGCCATCGTCGCTTACGCAGGAGCACACCTCTATGAGCGGATGGGTTGGATGCAGCATGAGGATCTGGCGCAAGGCGTACCCGATCTCTGAGGCGAGCGTCGGTGTTGTTGTTGATGATGATATGGACATGATGGAACCTACTCCTTTCAAAACTGAGGACATGGTCTGATAGTGAGGTACCAGAGGAGAGGGCAGCATTGTCGCCCCCTCCCGTTGGTGTGTTTGTGTCGTGTGGGGCAACGGTTAGTCCTCTCCTGCGCGGGCCATGGCGCAAAGCACAGCATGGAAGGCCTGGGCACAGTGAAGGGGATTGGGTGTGGGCGGCAGTGTGATCCCGCATCGCTCGCAGAGGTCTGAGAGCCGTAACCCCAGTTCGCCAAAGTAGGCCCGGGTATGGGCGCGCAGATCCTCCATTTGGACGCAGAGAGGCGGAAGGTGCAACTGTGCAGCCGCCTCGGCAAGCCGTGCCAGGTCATAGTCGCGCTGAAAGCTGAGCAGAAAACGATCCTGGCAGGCCTGTGAAAGACTCCCCCACACCTCAGGCAGAGAAGGCGCCGACGCCAGTTGGGTTGCGTTCAGGCCATAGCTTTCGCCACGTGCAAAGGAAATGGGCTCCGTTGGGCGAAGCACGAGATGTCCAATGGGCAGACCTGCTCGATCAACCAGGGTCACTGCGATGATCTCGGCGTCATGTGAGAGCCCGGCGGTGGTCAGGTGAAAGATGGCGAGATCGGGGCGTGCCAGCATCTCCTGCGCCCACCGGATTTCCTGAAGAGGAGGAAGTGATGGGAGCGTATGGAGCGCATAACGCAGGTGCCCGATCTCCTGCTGCATGCGGACCTGGATCTGCATCAGTAACTGCTCCAGGTGCTCGCGTCTCTGTGCTCGCACGTTGCGGGACGTACGCGTGGGCAGCAGGCTTGCCTGCTGTTCTTCTGCCAGGAGGGCTCGGGCCTCTTCGACGGCCTGCTGATAATTGAAGGGCGGGGGAAATGATGGGTTGGTATGAGACATACAGTGTTCCTTTCATCAAAAAGGACGACAGCCTCCCGTATGCGAGAAGCTGTCGTCTCTGTGGTAGAGAAGGCGTGCAGTTAATGTTGCACGGTGGTAGAAGGTGAGGTATGCTCAAGGGAGAGCGTGTAGGAGTACTCCATGCCCTCTCTTCACGCAGGCCTCTTCAGGGCTGGATCTGGACAATCTCCCCTGAAGAGGTTCTTTTATGAGCGCAGATCCTCACGCCGTTGCTGACACAGGCGCTCAACGGAGGTGAGGGCCTCGCGTACCTGGCCAAGCTTTTCGGGTCGAATGAAGTAATAGGCATAGGTGCCCTGACGCTTCACACCGATGAGCCCGGAGAATAAGAGGATACGCAGGTGGTGTGAGATCGCCGGTTGACTGCGCGGGAGCCGTTCGACTAGTTCGCGGACACACAGGGTTCCTCCCTCCTGTGCCAGGACGCCGAGCATGCGAAACCTGATAGGATTGGCGAGGCCCTCAAGTAGGAGCAAGAGGCTCGCATCTTCTTCCTGCATCTCGTCGACCTGCGGCACGGGTGCGTGTTGGGCAGCAGCATCTGCTGAATGGAGCAGGGAGAGATGGGGGTTCTCTTCACGGAGATAATGTGTCTTCATACGATGAGTATCCTTTCTTTGACGGGTTGGCTGATGAGAGGTGTTAATGATGGTTGAGCATGATGATGAAATAGTGTGAGATGTGGCGGGCCGCGGCAGTGGGGAAGAAGACCGTTATTCATGGGCAGCGGATCTTTGCTGTTGTGGTCTGCTCGGACAGGGTGGCGTGGGTGAAGGCAATGGAAGTGGTGAGACCTGAAGGGGGCGCGCAGTATAAAAGGCGATAAGTTGGCTGACGCGTTTCGCGAGGGCACGACTCACTGGGGGCGGAAGGTGTTCCAGTTGTCGCCAGTCGGTAAGGGATGCCAGCCGATGGAGCCGTGGGAGTAAGAGGTGAGGTAACATGCGCAACGGCGCGGGAGGCAGCGGAAGGCTCCAGATAACGTAGCCTGTGCAACAGGTACTCACCTGGCAGCGGCGTGTCCTCATCCCTCCTTCTATCCGTACCAGAAGTTGATCGGTATAGCGCCAGGTACGAAATCCGTGTGGAATGAGTGCCTCTGGCTGTGTGGATGGCGCCGGTGGGATATGGGCAAAGTCGAGCCACTGGCGTCGCCACTCTCGTCTCCACCACGCAGCCAGGCGTTGCTCCATTGTCTTGTTGAAAGGGGTAATAACCTGGTCATGGTATGGCAGGAAGAAACGCGTTGGTTCGGGGCGCTCAAAGGGCTGGAAGAGGCGTTTGAGGGTCTCAAAGCCTTCGATACGGGCGAGCACTTGCTCGGGAAAGACGCGTCGGTAGCCATGTTCCTGATCGGTCACGTTGGATGGGTCACTGGTAAAGTCGGTGAACCAGGCCTGGGCCGTTTGTTTGTAGACAGTGGTAAAGGCCTCGATCTCTTGGAGTAAAAAGCGATAGCGTGCATCTTCTCGACGCATAGAACATTCTCCTTATTTTTCAAAAAAGGCATGAAAAAACTGGCTCACCCACCTGTATTGGCAGGTAGATGAGCCAGTGAATAGAAAATGTATGTGAACAGGGACAGCAATGTTCCTGGAATAGTATCAGAATCAGCGCAGGTAGTAAGTCAGGACCACATCTCGACGGTTATGCCCCAGCGTTCGTGAGACCGCCAGTACTGCCTCCTCATCCAGAATGCCACGCGGAAGTCGACCAGTGGCTGGGGGGAGTGGTAGGCCTGAGAGTTGTTGGTAGAGGGCCTGCGCATACTGCCGCCGATACGCATGAATATCCAGGTGACTGGGAATATGGGGAAAGACCTTTTCTTCCTTGTTCCTGCCTTGCACTAGGCTGAGCACGGTTGCTTCCTGCCCTGATATGACCGGGACCTGGCGCACTTTTCCCCCCTTGCCCTGCACGTGAATTACAATGTGTCCATCCGGCTCCTCCTGAATCTGTCCAACCCGGAGCATTCTCACTTCGCGTCGCCGTAATCCGGTTACACCAATGAAGGCAAGGAAGGGTTGCCAGTGCTTGGGTTGAAAATGGGGTGAGGGCTGTTCCTCAGACTCAGGAGACTGGCGAGAACGACGAATGGCTTCCCGGTGACGCGGTGGGAGTGGAACGGCTTCTGCCAGGAGTGGGGACCCGAAGAAGAGCCGTAACGCGCTGCGCTCTGTGGCCAGGGTCCAGGGGCTATAGCCCTCCTGTATGTGCAAGAGCAAGTAAGCCGAGACGAGTTCGTCTGCACGTTTGTCGACCTCGGCCAGGCGCTTAGTTCCGTGGGTTGCTCGGCACCAGCGCAAAAAGCGCATCACCATGTCCTGGTAGGTAGCCCTCGTCTGGAAGGAGTGGATCTTCCTGTCAGAAAACGACCAGAAGCGCTCGCCTTGGGCGCGGGCCTGTGCTTTGGCATCGGCACGGCTTTGTCCAAGGGCCATCAAGCCATCAAGCCGTTGAAGGGCTTCATAGAGGAGCCCAGGTCGTTTTCCCATGGCATGTCTATCCTGCTTCGGTCGAAAGGCATGGTTTGCCCCTATCTAAGGAAGGGTTCCGTTCAGTACTTCCGAAGCGGTGTGCAGGTGCCCTGAGGCACCGTGCCAGGCGGGATGAAGGCAGGGAGATGCTCCGTTTTCTCTCGAACATCCTGTTTGTCTGTTTATTCTTCCATTCAGAAGAGGCCCAGACAACAAGGTGCTGCTGTCTTCATGTCGGTGTGACGCCAGGGAGCAGGGCTACGACCTGGCGCACGTGCAGTGCCAGGATACCTGGGCGAATGGAGGGACTCAACATCCACCCAGGGATCCCTTCTTATGCACTGCGGTTCTCACGAAGGAGAACGCATGTTCTCCTGTAATACGGGTGAGAACAGGCTGTGGTTACATGTTTCTCCTCTCTTTCTCAAAAAACGGCTTTTCAATTGAAAAGAGAACAAGTGCCTCACTCTGGTTTGGTGACGGGAGGCTTTGAGAGGGGTGATTGCCGTTGCAGCAATTCCTCGCGCACGATAGTGACCTCGGGAGGAGCGGTGATACCGAGTTTGGCTCGTCCTTCATCCACCTCAAGGACTTCAATGAGAATATTGCCCGCGAGGATGACTCGCTCCCCTTTCTTGCGTCGTATGACTAGCATGATGGCTCCCTTCTTTTTTCTCTGTTCTCACTCACTGATGATGATTGCATCGACTGGTGCGCAGTCGGCGTTTCCTGTTCTGGAAGCACAGGGGACGTTTCGTAGACTTTGGCAACGGCTTTTTTGATGACCTGGTGCTTACGCCGTTCGGGCCGAAGTAGCGGGACCCACTTGGGTTCGGAATGCTTGACAGTGACTTCTCCCTCCCGGCGGGTGCCATCCTTGCGCGTTGGATAGCTACGGGTAAAGGTGTCGATGATCCGCTGTTCATAGAGCAAGTCTTCAGGTTGGGCCTGGGCCAGCCAGTTCTGGCGTTTGGGGGGACGTTCGTTGTCTGCCATTTCGTTTGCGCGAATGACGGAAGGCTTGTCCGAGAGGTCATAGGTGATCTTGATATACGTCCTGCTGTGTGTCACCCATTTGTCTTTGGGCTTCCCTTTTCCTCTGACACGTGGCACCAGTTCTTTGGCCTGGTAGGATGCGATATGAGCCGGAAATGCTGGGGCCTGTGGGCTACGAGCATAGCGTTTGTACAGCATCCCGGTTGCGATGGCAAGCCAGCGTGTCCACGTAAACACCTGACTCATATATTGGTCTTCTGGCAGCACCCAGCACCCGTATTGTGTGTCGTATGACAGGCGCAAGAGCACCGCCGCATTCTCGCCGATGACATCAATGTTCCAGCGTGCCGCTTCTTGACCAAGGATCTGATGCGCCTGAAGCCACGCGATCAGATCCTCGCGCGGGTCAATGAGCCTGTTCAATTCTTGCTCGGGGTAGCGTGGGTAGACAAACACGGCTCGCACGCGGCCAAAGGGATCGGGTTGCGGCTCATCAAACTCGATCCAGAGGCGTTGCTCCGTCTGGAAGAGGTCTGTGACCAGACTATTGGAGTGGGCCAGTTGCTCCTCAGGCGTTGTCCAACCCTGACGTATGCAGAACGCTTCAAGGGCTTGGACCAGATCCTGGTGCATCTGCCTGGCCGAGGCTGTCCAGAGCCAGAGCTGGGCATGATCAAGCATCTGGCGAAAGATGCTGGCCTGGAAGGGGTCCGGCTGCACCAGGGGAGAGCCTGCTGTAAGACGTTCTTCGTTGAAGATCATTTTGAAGACCTCGACGAAGGGTTTGCCTTCGGCAAGCAGCGCTTCTATGGTCGCGACCCAAGCCTGATGACGTTGGTCTCGCTCTTCTTGAGAAAGAGGGGCGGCATCATCAAAGACCACGGGGCGATACTGATGGGAGACATGTGTTCTTCCAAACTGCGTGTCCTTCGCAATCTCAGGTTCCTTGCTCAAACGCGCTCGGACGAGGGCATCAAGGAACGTCTCCTCAAGCGTGAGGAAGGGCGTATAGGGCGCGAGAGCGGCTTCAAGACGCTTCTGCTCGCGCTCAGAGGGGACCGTCGAACCCAGGCAAAAGATGACGGTATAGTAGTTGCCACCAGCCATATAGGTGTTGACGGTGAGTGTCATGTTGATCGTAGAGACGATCTTTTCAAGCGTGTCGAAGAGCGTTTTTTGCTCCCGACGATCTGGTACCTGAACCGCACGGTACCAACTGGGAAGAAGAAATTCCGTCATAAGGATACGGACTCCATTCCAAAAAACACACTCCCTCCCATTGGCTCTCTTGTGGCGCATAGCTCTCGTCGAGCACTATGGCGACAAGGGAGCGCAATGAGAGGGAGTGAAACAATTACACAAACACGAGGGAGTGAGGGGGCGTGTGGGAGGCGGGGGGGTGAACGGGCAGTGGGAAGAGGCGAGCACCCTTTCCGTTGGGGGATCTCGATCATTAGCGCGGCTCATCCCATTGGGCGACGTCAAAGACCCGTGGGAGGAGACGCTGCCAGAGGGAATAGAGGCTCAAGGCGGTAGCGGGTTCTTCCTCTGAAGAGAGGACGGCGAGCAGGATGGTCAGGGGACGGCGCGTGAACAACTCTTTGCTGAGCATGTCGGGGAGTCGCCAGAGAAAGCCCTGCCATCGCATCCCTGAGTGGGGGACAACCAGGTGCTCAAGGCGAGCGAGATGAGAAGTACCGAGTGGTTCGTATTCCTCTCGCCTGGGAGGAGGAAGGAGCCGCTCCACCCAGCGTAATTGCCAGGAGACCGCATCCAGTTCCCCTGGGAGGTCGGTCAGCCAGGTAAGCATACTGGTTCCCATCTGCGCTAAAGACCATGATACCTCGTCTGGCGTTTGCTCAGCCATAGCAAACACAAAGGCCAGTGGGGCAGGTTCTCGTGTCTGGAGACTGCGCGCTGGGCGGAGCGGACCCAGACCGGTCAACGGAGGCTCAGTGGAGGAGGTGGTGGCGGCATCTGGTAGGGCATGCCAGAGCACCTGCGTTCCCAGGCGACCAGGATAGATCTCTATTGTACAGACGGCGCCCATGCAGCCTGGACAGATCCGCATGGGTAACTCATGAAAGGTGCCGTCTTTGTGCATCGGGGCGTGTAACTGGTGTCCGATCCGAGCGGCCTGCTCTGGTGAGAGCTGAAGGACGAAGAGGCGGTGATCAGCTTGCCACCAGGGAAAAGCGCAGCGAGGACACCACCAAAGGACCTGCCTCCCGCCATAGATCGTCTCAGGGAAGAGTTGCGAGAACTCCCTGGCGAGGAGGACGTGTTGCTGGGTACGAAAATCGTCATAGTGGGGCGGAACAGCATTGAAAACATCATCAAGGGATGCTACACTAAACACGTGTAATGAACCTTTCTTTTCCCGCGTGAGAAGAGAGGACGGAACACCCAACGTACGCCAATACGTTGGGTGTTTTTTTGTGGTGTGATCATAGTTCTCTTTCTCGCGCGATCAAACCGACACAGGCCGATGCCTGGTCTTTTTCCAAAAAGTGGGGATAGAACGTCCTACAGAAACGAATGGATTGCCCTATGTATCGGGAGAGGAGATGCGCGTAGCGATGCGTGTGAAACAACGCCGGTGACCAGCAGCAGGCTTTGCCATTCCAAAGGCGAGAGGTGCTTTTGTCTAGGGGCAGGATGCCCTGGAGGAACCTGGAGGTTCGCCAGGGGACCCTGTTGGGTCCACCAGACACGGTGAATGGGAAAAGGACTGATCCGAGGAAGCAAGAGTGCCCCATGCCCCTGGAGTACGAGATTAAGGTGCCTGGTGGCGACAGCACAATCGAGCGAATACCCGGTGTGCGGGACGGGACCCGAAAATGCCCACGACGTGCCACTATGATGTGTCATGATGAGAGACTCCTTTCCTGGCTCCCCCATTGCCAGACAGCGAGGGATGACACGCGATGTCTGGCCCGGAGAGTAAAAGGGTATCCTGTTCAGGCCGTCGAGGGCGAGCAGGATACCGGATGAAATGGAAAAAGCGAACAAGGGGGATGATGCGAACACAAGTGAGAGCAGCAGATCACCCCTCCTGGGAATGGTCAGCCGGAGTACAAGATGAAGATGTGTCCTGGTGGTGATGAGGACCTTCACCATTGTCTTGAGGTGTAAGGAACAGCAAAAAACGCAGCCCATCCTTCTCGCGAGGGAGAAGGGAGTGGGACTGCGTTTTGTGAAGCGGATTAGAGAAAGTATGAAAGGACCAGTGATTGGAGTGATGTGAGTTGGTCGGGATCAGCCACCTCAACAGACAATTGCGCGTGCAGCATGTGCCAGCGCTCTTGTTGGGCGGCAAGCACCGTTGCCTTGTACTCCCCCTCCATTTGCTGGACATAGAGGCGAAACTGTTCGACTTTGGTGGAGAGGAACAGCTTGCATTGTTGTGAGTACAACTCCAATTGCCGAGTATGGACCATCGATTGGTAATTCATGTTTGTCTGGGTGAGACTCACAGGACGACCAATCCCGGTGACGACGTATAACCCCCAGCGCTGTTGGGCTTGCGAACGACCTGCTTGATAAGCCTGGGGAACCTGAGCAATCTCATAGTCGAGACGATCTCGCTCGTAGGTCCAGCGCTGCTCAAATTGCAGGAAGAGCTCGTGCGCCGAGATGGATGCCAGGTGGTGCTGCTCAATCCGTTCTTCCTGATGGCGTAGAAGCTCATCGAGAAGCGGAAGACACAACGCCAGGCACTCCGGGGTCAGCACGAACTGTTGCGCGCACTTCTGGAGGTAGGCGCGATAATTGGCCATGCCTCGCTGAATTTGCACGAGCCGTTGATCCCAGCGCTGCTGCTCCTGCTTCACCCACTGGTGAAACAGACGCTGCTCAGCTTCCACCGTCCAGCGAGGGATGGTGGTACGCGCGCGGGAGAAGCTCTGGGCAATCGCGAGATTGGCTTGAGCGGTCTCACAGGCAGCAACGGCACCCAACCACGTGGTAAAGCGGTGTTGGGACGCGCTGACCACATTCTGAAGGTTCTCCAGAATGCTCACTATGACCGACTCTTCACGTGCCAGGAGGCAGAGTTGGTTCTGAGTGTCGATGAGGTCGCGCAGGGCCTTGGTGACGCGGCAGTTGGTCCCGCAGGAACAGAGTGATCCATGACTCATGGTGATGACTCCTTTCAATGTGGGAAAAAGGCACAGAAAGGCACCACACCTCTTTTCCCAGGCTGGGGAAAAAGGGAAAGAGTCACGGATACTCTTGTGTGGGAAAGACCTCCTTTCTGCGCAAAATACGAGAAAAACCAGTGGACGAGAGACGCGAACGCATGCAGGCAGAGAGGCTCGATGCCTGAATGCGGGTGGCCTGAAAGCACAAAGCAACGGAGAGACTCGACGTTGCTTTGTACCCGTGGCACCACCAGGGCCAGACGGCTCTCTCTTATGAACGAGAGAAGAGAGAACCGCGCGGCTCTGGCGCAGGCTGTGCCACTTCCTCTCCCCTCTTGATGGTGAGGTGGAAAGGCTCCCCTGGACCTTGCCAGGACCATTCATCCCCTGTGGATGAACAGCACTTCCACTCTTGTTGTACCCAAAAACGCATCTCGGGTCAATGGCGCATTTTCGGGAAGAAAACGGTCAGGATGAACGTCAGAGAAGAGCGAACCACGCTCGTTGTCAAGAGCGTTCCCTCCCATGCCGTTTGATTGGCTTCTAGCGCGGGTTGAAGCGTGATGTATATGAGAGAAGAAAAAGGAAAATCATCCAGTATTTCTCTGTCACGGTCCAACTTCGCCGAAAATCGCGAAGTACTTCGCCCAGTATTGGGTGGTTTTCATCTTCCCTTTTTGGAGGGTTTTTCAGTACACTAAGAGCAGGTCGTGTGGCTCTTGCGTGGTGCCTCCCTACCCCTACTCTTCTCCACGACCAACAGACCCTTGAGAGCTGCACGGCCTTATTCTGATGAAAGGTAGACAGAACAACATGCTCAATAGGGAGCGTTTTCTGCCATCAGTGAATGCCTCTGAACATGTTCCGCACACTTCTCCAAAAAAGGGGAAGGAACAACACCAGGAGCAGACGATGGCACTCCATCCGTTGCATGGAGTTCCTCTTGTATTACTGGAGCAGGTACAACTGTTGTTTGGGTCGCAGGATCGGCGCTGTCTCAATGGGCAGGAGTTTCTCGCTCAGTGGCTTCGGGGAGCCCACGTCGAACAGATCCCTCTTCTCCCTCATGAACCTGCTCTGCCAGTTGCCGTGCTCACGGTCCAGAACCTCCGTGCGTTCTGTACTTCTCCCTTGTCTGCCTGGCCCTGGTGCTACGATACGACCACAAAATACCTCTCAGTACTCCAAGCGGCAGGCCTCTTGCTCAAAGTAAAGCAGCCCAAGGGGATGGGAGCCACCTATTATTTCCCACTCACCGCGACGCCCTGTCTGCCCGTCTGTACTGATCAGGTGCAGCGACTCGCGGGGCGACGCAAAAGCGTGAGACGTTCGCGCGCGTTGCAACGGGTCTCGGGATGTATGGAGGTTTCTGGTCCAGAAGACACGTATGATGGAAAGGAAGCAGGAGACGTGAAATCCCGTCCAGTTCATCTTCGCCTTGTCCCATCTTCACCGCAGGGACAAGACGAACAAGGAACACATGATTCTTCTTCTCAGATGATGCAGAGGCATGGCGAGCCATCTGGCAAAGAAGACCCGGTGGGGCGGACAGTTGAGCGCCTGGCGGCGGTGATGCAGTCCTCTGGAACGCGTGTGACCCCTGCGGTGAAAGCATCGATGGCCGCGATTGTTTGGGAAGAGTGTATTCGCCCGGCACAATCGGTCTCACCTCAACTGTCCGATCAGAGAGCATTGGTCTCCTCATCACCCGGAACCCAGATGCATGCACCCAATGATGGACCGCTCAATGGTCGACGACTCACGATACGCAAAAGTCGATGGTCTCGGAGTCGGTCCAGGGGAGTGGACGAAGGCCGTCGACCTCAAGGTGAACCGTCGACTCCAGAAGAACAACGTCGACTTCACCCTGATGCATCAACTCGTATGGAGAGTGGAGAAGATGGAGAGAAAACGTCGACTCTTACGGAAGACCGTCGACCTGTTGTGAGCACGTCAGTTCTGGAAGAAGACCATCGACCTCAACCCAAACCATCGACTTCGGTGGAAGACCGTCGACCTTTGGTGCAAGAAAAGGTCGACGTTCGCGGCGCACAAACGCAGACCAACGAGGCGCATACGCATACACACGTGCGCGCGCGTGTTGAATTCAATACTCTCAATACCCATCAATTACCAAAAAAAGAAATACATGAAAAAAATGAGAATGAATTGAGAGAACAGGGGTATGCAAAAAAAAAAGGTCGATGGTTTTGTGAGTGTCGGAGAGGAAGCAGGTCAATTCCTGGCTGCCTGTCCTCGCAGAGGGGATAGTGATGAGCCTTCACCCATGTCGTCTTCCCCGGCGCAAGAAGAGACCTCTCTTGTCACCACACCTGATGAGGATGAGGCTGATGGTTCTTTTCTCTCACGTCGAGATCAGGTAGCCGCAATGAAGCGGGTGTATGAACCGGCGACCCGTGAGATGCTTGAGGCGCTAGCGCTGGATTACTCACAGCGTTTTAACCAGAGCAATGAGGATGTCGGAGTCTATCTCAAGCGTATGCACGAGCACCCAGAGTGGCTGCATGTGGCAGCGGTGGACGCTCTGGTGCGTACCTGGTTCCCTGATCCTGGACGTCGTGCCGCTCGCCTGGGGGGAGGCTGGGTGATCAAGAAATACCGTGAGTATGTGGAGGGGAAGGAAGAGCCTCCCGCCGAAATGGTGGACTGGGCGCAATGGATTCTCAACGGTGGATTGACCTATAACCGCCTGGAGTGGGTGCTTGAAATTGCAGCGCGCAGTGGGCTCATCAAGCCAGGTGAGGGGAAACGCCCACTTCCTCACGAAGTGATTATAGACGCCGAATGGTTGCAGGAGTTTTGGGCGGAAGGTGGCGCACAAGGCCTGGAGCGCTACGGCTATCTCTTTGTGGATCGTGATGGCGAATTCTTGACACCTCAAGAGTACGAGCGGTCTCGCCAGGTTGCGGTCAATGAAGTCCTTGCTACTCCCTATGATCCCGGCGATGCCGAGGTGATGTACGAAATCCAGACCTATCTGGCCTGGGCGAAGACGCAGCATCTTCCTGCGGAAGAAGAGCAGGCGCTCCTGACGGATTTGCCGCGTCCCTTAGTGCAATGGGTGAGTGCGCTCCAAAGACGAATTGATACTGATCGCTATTGTATTAGCGTGCGTCTGGCACCTCGTAGCCGTCGACGTGTCATTGAAATCAGCGAGCATGCCAATCCACAACGGGTCTGGTATCTGGGAAATCAACAGCATATTCTTGCCTGGCTGCAATGGTATGCTCACGTCTCGATTGGTATACCTGAAAAGATAGGTGCGGAAGCATAACATTTGAGGAACAATATAAAAACAGTTAGCAAGTCTGGCATCTGATTTATCAAGCATCTAAAGATGCAGCTCTTTGAGCAATTGGACATGTTTGAAGCTGGCTTCATCTATGTGTTGTATTTTGCGGGTTGGTTCTGATGCCAAATCGTTCATGTGCTTGAAAATAGTAGCCACCCTCAATACATGCTGCGTTTGCAGATCTTGCCAAATTGCTGAGTTTTCACCATATGTATGAGATTCATAGATATGAAGGAGATGTGCCACCCCGATGACAAGAAGATTTCACTTCATGATTGTAGCATACATGATGCGCTCAAAAATACTGTTTAATAGCGCGTTGTGGACACATGGTTTTATTACTGGTAAAGCAGTTGTAGAAAGGCAAGCATTATGCAAAAGCGTATTCACTCTGTGAATAGGAAAAGAACGCGACCGCCAGCTATTGATCCTCAGATACAGCTCAAATGGGGACTGGCCCTTCTGGGTACTGAAAGAGCGACACAGTATCTTACTTGGATGCAGGCACGCCTGAAGCACAACTATCACTAACTTTCAGTCACTTTCACCAACTTTTATTCATAATAGATTAATATAGTCTATATTCATTGACATTAAGTCACTTTCATTGTACTCTATATCTGATATTACTCTTAAGGGGCGCATATGACCATAGACGATTACCGTGTGCAATTCGGTTGGTCGCGGCGGCATATGGCTAAGGAGGCAGGTATAGATAAAAATACGCTGCGTAGCGCGATGGCTGGCAATCCAGTGTATCGCGCCAAAGTGGGGGCGATCACTGAGGCGATCAACCAGGAGCTCACACGACGCGGCAAATCATCTATTCTCTATACCGATCTCGAAGGTGTTGTGTTTGCCGATTAATCCTAAGCCATTCGCACATATAAAAAACGCCCATGGTCTCCTGTTCAGAGACGGGCGCTTCTTAAGATGAGTCGTACCACACAGCAGGCGCACCGCGAAAGTTTCCGAGGCTTCTTCGGTATGTCCTGCTGATCTATCTGTATAGATATTCCATACCAGACAGGTACAGATCTTCCGGGCGCATTGTCGCATTACGGAATATGGCCTGTCAATCGAACGGAGAAAGTCATGCGAAGTGATGGCGTTCGCATTATTAAAGCTGCGACCGTATTCTCGACACAGAGTACTGGCTATGACAATACTCATAGGTATATGCACGGCTATGAAATCGATTTGACACGCAAGACAGCTGCACTCATCCGCCAAAGCCGCCGTGGGGCTGATGAAGACAACCCGGAGAGTCGCCTGCGCCAGAAGGGCCTTGCTACTGTTGCCCTGGAGATACGCGGCGATCACGACCCGCTCATGGTGATACCCTACGACGAAGGCGCTGGTGTCTCAGGCCAGAAAAAAATATACGAACGGCCAAAGCTCCTGGAACTCTGGAAGGCGCTGCTGGACAGTACAATTGGCAGTATCATCGTGGCCCGTGAGGACCGTTTATTCAGGGACCGCTGGCTGACACAGCCAACCCAATTCGCTGCGGAGTGTGCCCAGCGTGGCGTGATTCTGATCGTTGCCGGACGACGTGCCTACGATTTTCGCATTCAGGACGATTTCAAAGCTTTCCTGCGTAAGATGGAGGAGGCGTACGGCTATATCGACACGCATGTGAAATATATGATGGAGATGAAACTTCAGAAGCTCCAGCGTGGCGAGTGGGTCGGGGGCAATCTGATTGCACCGTATATTCTGGACCGGCTGGCGATCCAGGAAGCCAAAGAGCACCGGAAAATAATGAAGGAGTTCGGGGCAAGTGACGAGGAAGAACTGCTTATTACCAAAGCCTACCGACCAGTCATTTACGAACCGTGGCGGGAGATCGCGGTTGAGCTGTTTGAAAAATTCAAGCTATTTGATTATTCCCGTTCGCGCATGGGTCGCTATATCGAGGAGCGGCAATACATTTTCCCTTTTCCCTCAGCTGAAGATATGCAACAGTACATCTTTAAGACCAGAATGAGTTCGGTATCCGGCCTTGGCTACACCTTCACGGTGAACAGCCGCTTGTCTACGTGGCTATCCAATCTGATGCACCAGGGCTATATTGGTGTCGGCAAGGATACACAGGGCAGCCACGTCTATATCGAAGGAGCATTCGAGGCGGCCATCCCGCGCGATTTATTCGAGCCAGCATACGAGGCAATTACCGGCTTCACGCTCGACGGTCAGCCAAGCACCATGCGCCCAAACCACCGGCGCTTCGTGCGAAGCAAGCCGATTGAAGATCAGACGGCCCTGCTTACCCAACAATTCCGCGCGCCGGACAATACATGGGGCGTGCGCACTGAAGACGGTCCGCCGCTCTACTATGCTGCCTACCTCCGACGCACAACTCAGACTACCGAGACGTACAGCTATATGGAAAGCAATCGGCTATGGTCGCTGCCATGCACGACGTTTGACCGTATCATTGTCGAACGTCTGAGCGCCCTGGCCGCACATGACAAAGACTTGGCTGCACGCGTCGAGAACTACTACAAAAACCTGCATGCCAACACGGTGAGCGAGAAAAAGGCAATTCTGCGTGAAATAACTGCCCTGCAAGCCAAGATCGCTCGCTACGACAAATTGCTCACCACACCGGCGAGGCCTCTGACCGAATCGCAGGAGGGCCGCTATCTGGACGAACAGGCGCAGGCTGAACGCGATCTGGCAATGGCTCAGAGTGCGCTGGAGCGATATGACCGGATGCAACCAGCACAGTTCATCCCGAAGTTCTACCGCATCTTAGGCCAGGCGCCTGGCGAGTTCTGGAGCCTGGATATTGACCGGCAGCGCCACATGTTGAGTCTGCTTATTGAGGAAATACAAGTGACAAGTATTTCCCCTCATCTCTATAAGCTGCTGTTGAAATGGAAAGACCCTGTCGCCAACCGGTGGGATTGCGCGATTCTCTTCAAGCGGCAGGCAATACGCTCGAAACTGCTCAATGTCTCGCAGTGGACGCCCGCAGAAGACGACATTTTGCGGCAGTTATGGCCCGACACCAATGGGTTCGTGATATCTCAGCAACTCCCGACGAAAACCAGTCATGCCATGAAGGTACGTGCCTTACAACTCGGCGTTCACCGGAGCGAGAATTTTCAGAAACGTCGTAGTCCGCTGCATCGAGCGTTGTGCTATAGCGACTGGACAGGGGCTTGCGCAGCCCTGGAGACCGACCCTGAAACTGAGGAAGGAATGAAGATACTGGAGATGCTGAGTTACTATGCGCACACCACAGGCAAAGAGACGCCGCTCAGTTGTTGGTGGGTGTTGCCGGTTGTGGACATGAACGGCCCTGATGAGGATTGGACCAGACCATTGTCTCGACCGCCATGCCCAGAATTATTGCCGACCTGCAAGGTTTTGACCGCTATACCTGGGTCTCAACCTCTTATCTCCTGGCCTCGACGGTTATGGTGCCGATCTATGGCAAGCTTTCAGACATCTTTGGGCGCAAATCTATCTTCCTGGTGGGCGTCGTCATCTTCCTGACGGGCTCGGCACTCTCCGGGGCCGCGCAGACTATGGATCAACTGGTGCTCTTTCGCGCCTTCCAGGGGATCGGTGCCGGTGCGCTCATGCCCATCGCCATCGCCATCGTCGCTGACCTCTTTGCTCCCCGCGAGCGCGCCAAGTGGCAGGGCGTCACGGGCGCGGTCTGGGGCCTCTCCTCTATAGTCGGCCCTACTGCGGGCGGCTGGATTACCGAGCATACGACCTGGCGCTGGGTCTTCTACGTTAACCTGCCCGTCGGCCTCCTGGCTATGCTCGTGCTCATTTTTCTCATGCCCACGCTCAAGCAGACGAGTAAGAAGCCAAAAATTGACTACCTGGGTGCCGCTCTCCTGGTCGCCACGGCGGTTCCGCTACTGCTTGGCTTCTCCTGGGCCGGTTCGGAGTATGCCTGGGGCTCGCCCATCATCCTGGGCCTCTTTGCCCTGGCTATTAGCGTTGGCTGCGTCTTCGTGCTCTACGAGTCCATCGTGCAGCGCGAGGGCGGACAGCCCATCATCGAGCCCTCGCTCTTCCGCAACAGCATCTTCACCATCTCGACTATCGCCACGGTCATCTTTAGCATGGCCCTCTTCGGCAGCACCTTCTTTATCCCGCTCTTCGTTCAGGGGGTCGTTGGTATCACCGCCACGAACAGCGGCCTTGTCCTGACCCCGCTCATGCTCACCTCGGTTGTGGGCAGCGTCATCTCAGGCCAGCTCGTTGCCCGCACTGGACGTTACAAGTGGGCCGCCATCAGCGGCATGCTTATCGGCATCGCTGGCTCCTGGTTGCTCATGCGCCTGGACATCACCGCCAGCGACAGCGATGTGCTACTGGCCATGATCATGCTCGGCCTGGGCATGGGGACCAGCATGTCCCTCTACACCCTGATCGTGCAGAACGCCCTGCCGCAGAAGATCGGCCAGGCCACTTCCTCGCTGGTCTTCTTCCGCTCCATCGGCGGCACCATCGCCCTCGCGGCCATGGGTTCAGTCATGAACGCCAGCTATCTTCCGGCCTTCCACGGTGCCCTCCCCGAGGCCAGCAAGAAGGCCCTGCCCGCCGGAACCCTCCACTTCTTCGACAACCCGCAGATCCTGCTCTCCCAGGAGATGCAGAGCCACGTCCACTCTGGCCTCTCCGCCCTCGGCCCCCAGGGCCAGGACCTCTACACCCAGCTCATGCAGGCCGTCAAGCTCGGTCTCACCCAGGGCATCCACCATGTCTTCCTGCTCTGCACCCTGCTACTCTGCCTTGGTCTCGTCGTCGTCCTCTTCCTCAAAGAGATCCCCCTGCGCGGCAAGAGCCAGCAAGCCAAAGAGGAATCCCCGCACCTTCCCATCGAGGCATAACCCCTGCCAGTAGCCGCGTACGCCAGTAGCGGGCCCGCCCGCTACTGGCGTACGCGGCTACTCCATGCGTAAGCGGTAGATCTTGATGGCGACCTGGAAGGTGAGCCAGTTGCTGCGCTCTTGCAGGTCGATGCTGCAGAGGGACTGGATGCGTTCGAGGCGCTGGATGAGTGTGTTGCGGTGCACGTAGAGGTGCTCGGCTGTCTTGGTGAGGTTACCTGCGTTCTCCAGGTACATCTCCAGCGTGGTTAGCAGCTCGGTATTTTTACGTTTATCATATTCATCGATCTTTGCCACCTGCTCCTGGTAGACGTCGCGCAGGTCGTCCATATGGGCTATCTTGTAGAGGTAGCGGTAGACGCCGAGGTCGTTAAAGTGTGTCACGGCGGGGCCGCGCTCGGTCGAGTGCATGCTCTGGCCCATCTGGAGCGCCTCGCTGGCCTCGGCAAAGCCCTGACGGTAATCGCTGATCTGCTGGCAGGCATTGCCCAGGCCCACGGCCAGCCTGACATCGTATTCATCATAGATGTGGTGGGCCAGCTCCTGAATCCAGGTCTTGAGGCGCAGGCTGTCGGAGTCCTTCGGAAGCGGAAGCAGACAATTGAGCAGGTTCTCATGCTCATAGAAGATGGAGCCGGGGGCACTCTCCTGAATGCGGCGGCGGACGAGATTGCCCAGGCTGCGGTAGGTGTTCTGGAGCGCGCTGGAGCTTGGTGCGCCCTCCTTGCGCCCACTGGTGGGGTGCGTGCTCTCATCGCCACGCGTCATCTCGATGCGCACCACGGCATGTGGCTGCGTGAGGTCGCAGCCCAGGAAGTGCGCGCGCTGGCGTAGGGATTCTTCGTTCTCCGGCAGGCCCTGGATGAGATCCTCGAAGAAGCCCTTGACCAGGTTTTTCTGTGCCAACTGGTTTACGAGGCGGCTGTTTTTGATGGCGATGGCTACCTGGTTAGCGATGGTCGTCAGGAGCGTCTGATTCTCTGAATTGAAGCGCCGTGCTTTATAGGTATAGCAGTTGATCAGACCAAGCTGCTCGGTGCCCGCGATCAGGGGAGCAGAGATCAGGGATTTATACTGCGAGGTGCGCAGGGGATTCAAGCGCTCAAGCGTCTCCCCCTCGGGAAGGTCCTGGGCCTCTGAACTATAGGCGCGCATGGTCTGTAGGTCGGCTTTATCGCTCAAGCTGCGCAGGTGGTCGAGGGTATGGGGATCGACATCCACGGCCTGAAACTGGCTCTGGTCGTTCCAGTTGGGCGCTGTGGCGTGAACGATCAGGCGGCGTAGCTGGCGCGAGGTATCTGCATCGCGCTCGCGGGCCTGGTCCATCAGCATGATTACGCAGAGATCGACCTCCATGATCTGGACCGTCAGCGTCGCCAGGGTGCGTAGCATATCATCGAGATAGAGGCCTGAACTGATGGTCTGGCTCAGCATCGAGAGCGAGGTCAAAATACTCAGTTTGCGCTGGGCGCTCTCGTACAACTGCGCATTCTCGATGGCGCCCGTCACCAGGGCCGCGATGTTGCTGATAAAATTGCGCTGCTGCTTGCTAAACTCGTGGGGAGCCACGGCCTGGAGCGTGATTACGCCTGTCAGGCTCTTGTCCTTGGCGATAATGGGCACGCTAAAGATCGACTGGAACTTCTCTTCCTGAAACTCAGGGATGTAGTGGAAGCGGGGATCGGCCAGGGCAGCTTCTTTAAGGAAGATTGGCTTGCGGTGGAGGGCTGCCCAGCCGGTAATGCCCTCGCCCAGCGTCATATGTATTTTGCCTACATAGCCCTCGTACGGCCCGGTCGCGCTGGAGAGCACCAGCAGATCCTTCTCGGGATCATAGAGGTAGATGGTTGCTATATCGCAGGAGGTGGCCCGGTTAATGGCTTCGAGCAGGCGTTTAAGCACCTCTTCCAGGCGCAGCGTTGAGCCAACTGTCGAGATGACCTCGTTGAGCAGGGCGTTCTCCTGCGTGCGCGCCTCCAGCAGCCTTTGCAGCTTGTTGTTTTCATAGCGCAGGCGTTCAAGACTTTTCTCAGGCGTTTCGGCGGCCTCTGAGGGTAGATGTGAATTCGCCTTGGCGGACATTGTTCCTCCTCTAAATTTCGCGTTCCCCAAATAGAACATACGTCACAGCGTGCGCACCTGTGGGCGATGTGCGCGCCATTGCAACACCCGGCCTTTTGATACAGAGATATAGTTAATACATACATATTCGCGCATGAGTTATTGTACTCTTTTTCCGTCTCAGCGTCTACCCATAATACTGCCTGCTTCCTATTTTTTTATTTGGTATCACCCTTGGTGCCTGCGGCGCTCAAGGGTAATAATATGGGCGTGCATTGCGGGCATCCGCCCGCAATGCACGCCCATATTATTACAGATGTAGGGGTAAGGTATTATGGTCCATGCTTGCATGGACTCAACACGATCATTCTATTACCCAGATGTGATGCGAGGGTGAGTTGTAGGGTCCATGCTGGCTTGAACTAAAAATGTCTGGGGAAGGGACCTCTTATTGAGGTGCATTTTTGGCCGTGAAGGCGAGGATGCGGTCAATTAAATCACGGCTATTCTCGGTTCCAAAGATTGCGGTGCCGTGGGCGCTGCCGGGGTAGATGTGTATCTCTTTAGGCTGTTGGGCGATGTCGAACATGTGCTGGGTCTCCTGGGCGTAGGTGTCTTCCTGACTATTGATGAAGAGCTTGGGTGCAGCGATTGCGGGAATCTTCTTTTCCTCGATCCAACCTTTGAGGGGGGCGGAGAGGGTGATGACCCCTGCTACCTTGGCCTGGGAGGCAGCGTCCAGGCTCACGGATCCCCCCATGCTTGCGCCAAGCAGGATGACTTTTTTCGCACCCTGGCTTTTGACAAAGGTGATGGCGGCAAGTAAATCCTGGCTATATTGAGCGCTATCGCGCTGCCCTTCGGACTCGCCGTTGCCACGGAAGTCATAGGCCAGAACCATAAAGCCGCGTGCGGCGAACCAGGGCACGACCCCTTGCCATATAGCCTTGGTGCTATTGAGTTCATGAGAACAGATAATCGCCGTCGTGCCGCTCTTGCTATAGAGTATGCCAGCAAGCTTAATATGATCGGCTGTCGTAAAGTGGACCTCTTGACTGGTGACTGTGGGCGTGGTAGGCGTCGGAGCGATGGGAGGTGTCGCGGTCGGAGTAGGAGGGTTTGAGGTCTGTGGTGAGCCTCCTCCTGATGTACAGGCTGCGAGCACCAGGCAGAGTAGCAGGAGCGCGATGAGTCGCAGGTGGAAGTGATGTCTCCTCATGTGGTGATCTCCTTAAAGCTATTTGAGCATATTTTTAATCCTTCAATGTATATATGTGCGGCTTATATATGTACGGCTCTGATCTGCCCGATATCACATCAACTATCGAGCGCTTTCAGATACTTGGTGACAATATTTTCATAAAGCGGTCCTATTGCGTGCGTTGCGCGGGGGGCATCTGGTATGATTGATTTCAGCCAGAGCGGTGGAGAGGCGTTTTTCGTGGGAGGGCACGCCTGGCTGGTGCAGTCGTTGTGGAGCGTGTGGGGATTGGGTTGATGGGTAGAAGAAGGGGTGCCACTGGTGGAGCAGATTGAGATTGCGGCGGTCGTGCAGGCCCTGCTACAAGATTTTAGCGCCATTATTGATTATAAAACGTTACAGGATAGCCTGCCGCGACGGCTGGCGACCCTGCTGCGCTGTCGCTGTGTCCTCTTTTATCAGCGCATTGGCGAGACACTCCAGTTTGTGGCTGGCTCCTTCGATGACCAGCCGGGCTGGTCGAGCGCGCTACTCTCGGTAGCGCGCATCAATCCTATCCCACTCACAGGCGACCTCCTGGAGGCGCAGGCCTGGCGCGAGCGGCATGCCAGGGCCACGCCCTTTCGTGCCCCTACGCATGTCGCGGCACCCCTCATCTATCGCCAGCGCTGTATCGGTGTGATGGTCGTCATTCGCCTGCCGCGCGAGGAATCCTCTGAGCCGCCTATGACCTGGCAGTCGGACGAGGTGAGCATGGTCGAGGCCGTCGCGGGCGTGGTCGCGCTACTACTGGAGAATACACGTCTGCTGGAGCGCGACCGGGAGCGTATCCATGAGTTGTCGTTGCTTAACAGCATCAGCAGCCAGATGCACTACTCGATGTATGAGTATGAGCGTATGCGTGCCGTCATCGTCCAGCGCGCACGCGAGATCTCGATGGCCGACCTGGGGGCCTTGCTAGAGGTGCCTGCACGGGGCGCGCGGACGCGCCCCAGGTCTCTCGAGAAGGAAACATGGGTGACAGAAGAGTTACGTACCCTCCTCCTGCGCTACTTTGGCGAACAGAAGTTTCCCGAAATCCTCTTGCTAGAACTGCCTGGTGCCAGAAATGATCCCTGGAGCCAGCAAATGACTCAGGCTCTCCCCTCCTCTGTGAAGACCTTCTTCGCGGTCCCCCTGCTGGGTGGCAAGATTGGCGCGCGGCGTGGCGGCTCCCTGCTGCGTGGGAGTATCAGCAAAGACCAGGAGTATGCACAGGAGACGAGCATCCTGGGTGTGGTCATTGGAGCCTATCACACGCCCTGGAAGCTGCGCAAGTCCGAGCTGGTACTGCTCCAGGTGCTCGCCAGCCAGGCGGGGGCGGCACTGGAGAATATGACGCTCATGCACGAGGTCATTGAGGCCCGCAATGAGGCCCGTAAGCTCCTGCGCCAGGTGCTTGAGGATCAGCGCCTCAAAGAGATGATCCTCGAAAGCATTCCCAGTGGCCTGATCACGACCGACCGCTCCGGGCGCGTCACCACCTTTAACCGCGCAGCCGCCGCCATTCTTGGCTATCATGCTCGCGAGATTGTAGGCCAGCCGCTGGCGTGTGTTCTGGATATACGCTCCCTGCATGTCGCGACCGCCCCGTATGAGCAATATCTCTCACCTATTGAACAGCCATCTTCGCCGCCAGGCATAGATGAGCCAGTGCGCGAGACGCAGACCTTCGAGGCGGTCCTCAGCGCTCTCCGAGGCGAGGCGCCAGGTGAAGGAGCCCTACCGAATGGTGACCCGGCGCGAGCGGATGGCGAGCCGGTGGATTCCGGCTCGCTCCAGCGCCTGCCAGCTCCCTTTCACGCCCTGCTGGGAGAGCTGCGCAGCGGAACTATCAAGAACACCGACCGGCAGGGGCGCGAAGTGGTGCTGGAGGTCGATGCCCTGCCCCTGAGCGATGAGAGTAACATGCCCATTGGTATGCTCGTGACTTTCACCGATGTCACCTCGGTCCATCGCCTGGAGGAGGAGAAGCGGCGCCTGGACCGCCTAGCAACTCTGGGCGAGATGGCCGCCAACGTCGCCCACGAGGTGCGCAACCCCCTGGCCTCGATTAAGACCTCTATGCAGATGATCATGGAGGAACTCTCCACCACGACCGAGCCTCTGCCCTCAGACGAGATTGATTGTGGCCTGGGAAGCGACCAGGCCTGGATACGCGAGGAGAGCTCGGTCGTCCTGAAAGAGGTCGAGCGGCTCAATGCCATCGTGCATGACCTGTTGCTCTTCGCCAAGCCGCGCCAATTGCACCGCACGCCCTGTTCCCTCTCCGAGCTAAGCGACCGGGTATTGCACTTCATTCAGCCACAGTGTGAGGCAGCTAATGTCGTTGTGCATCGTGTCTACCGTGATATCCCTGCCGTCGGCGTCGATGCCGGGCAAATGGAGCAGGTCTTGCTTAATCTCTACATGAATGCCTTGCAGGCTATGCCCGAAGGGGGCATCCTCACCGTCTCCTGCATGACGCTACCAGCCGAGCAGGAGAGAGCGGAGGGCGAGCAGGAGGACGTGGCCACTACACGCTCACCCCAGGTGTTGGTTGGGCTTCAGCGTCCAGGCATCACCCTCTCGCAGTGGGTTGAGATCGCTGTGAGCGATACTGGCGAGGGCATCAGGCCAGAACAACTCGGGCGTATCTTCCAACCCTTCTTTACCACCAAAGCCCACGGTATCGGCCTGGGGTTGGCGATCACGCGCCGCCTGGTCGAGGACCACGGGGGCTATATCCGCGTCGAGGGGCACTATGGCTATGGCGCAACCATCTCGATTCGCCTGCCCGTCTTCGATGAGGATGCCTGTACAAGCCCCCGCAGAAAATATGCTTATGAAGCGCCCTGGGGCGACATGTTATTGGAAGAGGAGATGTTAGTGGAGGAGGGCGTTGATGAGCCTGGGTATTCTGATCGTCGATGATGAGCCACATCTACCGCACCAGCTTGCACGCTACCTGCGCAAGCGCGGCTATGATGTCTACACTGCCTCAGATGGCGAGGCGGGCCTGCGCGAACTCCAGAAGAATACGATTGATCTTGTCTTGCTGGACCTGCGCCTCCCCAAATTGAGTGGATTGGAAGTACTCAGGCGTATTCGCGAGCATGAGACGGAGCTGCCCGTGGTAATCCTGACCGCTTATGGCGACGTCCAGACCGCCGTAGAGGCCATGAAGTTAGGAGCCTCAGACTACATACTCAAAGGATTTGACCTGGAGGAATTGTTGCTAGTTGTAAAACGAGCGCTGGATACCAGCGCGATGTCGAGAGAACTGCGACAGTTAAAGCGAGAGCGCAGCGATAATTATCATTTCAATCACGTCGTGGGGCATAGTGAGCGTATGCATGCCGTCTTTGAGCTGGTCTCCAAGATCGCGCGCAGCGATGCCTCGGTGCTCATCACCGGCGAGAGCGGCACCGGCAAAGAGGTTATCGCGCACGCCATTCATGAGCAGAGTCCACGTGCCAGCGGCCCCTTTCACCCGCTCAATTGCGCCGCCATCGCGCACAACCTGCTTGAAAGCGAGCTATTTGGGTATGAGCAGTATGCCTTTACCGACGCCAAGAAGCAGAAGCGCGGCCTGTTAGAATTGGCAGAAGGAGGCACGCTCTTCCTGGACGAGATTGGCGAGATGCCGCTTGACATGCAGGCTAAGCTGCTGCGCGTACTGGAGACGCGTTCCTTCTTTCGCCTGGGCGGCAACAAGGAGGTCAAGATCAACGTGCGTATCCTGGCCGCGACCAACCGCGACCTGGAACTGGCCATGAAGGATGGCTCCTTCCGCTCGGACCTCTACTACCGCCTGGCGGTCCTGAAGATTCCTTTGCCGCCCCTGCGCGAGCGGCCAGCAGATATCCTACTCTTCGCCGCCCATTTTATCGAAGACTTCAATCGCTCGCTTGGTCGTAACGTGCGCAAGCTTGCGCCCGAGACGCAACACCTCTTACAGAACTATAGTTGGCCGGGGAATATACGCGAGCTAAAAAACGTCATTGAGCGCGCCATTATTTTAAGTAGCGGCGAAGAGCTGCTGCCCATGCACCTGCCCCATGAGATCGTCGGCTCAAAAGACGGGCAGGCGCCCAGTCCGATAGACCCCTGGGAGCAATGGTTTAACGCGCGCCCCACCGGCCCGGTCTCGTTGGAAGAGATCAACGGGCGCATCGAACGCCACTTTATCCGCTGGGCTTTGGAATCCACCCGGCACAACCGCACACGAGCCGCGGAGCTGCTCGGCTTCGCCAAAGTCGACCAGCTCCGCTACCTCATGCGCAAACACGGCATTGATTAAAAAGGGAAGGGATGGTGTTGTGGCCATGCCGCAAGCATGGCCACAACACCATCCCTTCCCTGAACCAGATTTTAGCGGGTCGCGAGGAGTTCGCCCTCAATTTGTTGCCAAACGTGGATGCTGGTCTGAGTATTATCGAAGGGTAAGTGTTCCTGGGCGGCTTGTTGAGCCAGGCGGGCCGTGCGTTCACGATAGGTGTTGATCAGGGCATATTGTTTCTCTGGCTCGGGCATGATATGCAGCTTGATGATCTCGTTGGCATAGAAGGCTCCTTTGGGGAAGGCCAGGGCCAGCAGGTCGCTAAAATGTTTGGCCAGTTCCACGCGCAGGGGGGTAAAATAGTGTGGCTGGCTGCTGGCGGCGAGGAGGCACCCGGCGGTTAATCCCGCGTAGCGAATGGGGTGAGCGACCGCGCTGACCTCAAATTTATCATTATAGACGGGAAAGGGAGGATGTTCATGGCGCAGGTCGCTCACAAGTTGCAGGTAGCCAGTCTCAACTACGTAGCCGCAGAGGGTCTCGCCCCCAAGGAAGCAGATCTCGTGTTCCAGGTCGCTCGGCCAGGGGAAGTGCCCCTTGCCCGCGATCTCACGCAGGCTATGAATGGCCCCATCCTCGCGTGGTGGCATGCATTGGACCAGGCGAATGGAGAGGCCCAGGCGATTAGGATCGAGCTGCTCCAGGGCCTGCTTCAAGATGAGATCGGCCAGGCGCCAGAAGAGCAGGCGTTCGTTGGTGATGGTACGCATATGCAAGACCTGGGCGAAGAACTCAGAAGGAATGGTATCGACAGTATCTTCAATCAGCCAGGCATGCAGGTCGGGATATTGTTGTTCCAGGGCTTGAAAGAGCTCCTGGCGATCCTTGACGGGGACAGCTTGAAGCAGGCGAACAAGATGTTGCTTATGCGGTTTTGTCTCGCCATTGGCCCAGCGGGTCAGGGTCATGGGAGCGATTGAGAGTTCATTGGCGATCCGTTGACGCTCGGCGGTTGACTTAATGATGGAGTGGAGGATGGATGTCCAGGAAGGAGCGTTGCTACTCATGCCAGTTCCACCTTTTATACATAATTAGATGCGTTTCTGACTTCCATTTGCGCTTTTGTATATGATAACAGAGGGGGTAGAGTGAGTCAACCATTGGGGCGGCGGACGTGTATAGAATAGATGCAGAGGAGAGGCGTAAGCTAGCATGTATGGGAGAATATATACATGCGAGAGATGCGGTCCGGTAAAGGGATTGGGAATGATGCCAAAGAGAATTGTCGTTGTGGATGATGACCGGGAGGTGCGGGAGATACTCGCATTTATCCTGGTGCGCTATGGATTTGAAGTGGAGTGCGCGAAGGATGGTTCTCAGTTGCAGCAACTCCTTGCCCCTGTGCATGGACCGCTACCCGACCTGATTATCCTGGACGTCATGATGCCTGGGGAGGATGGGTATCATATTTGTAGGGGGTTACACGAGGATGGTCGAACCAGGCACATCCCTGTCATCATCGTCACAGCACGCGCTGAGCACATCTACGAGCGGATCAGCGAAGATCTGGGGGCGGCGCTCCATATTACCAAACCCTTTCACCCCTTCGAACTCGTAGAGCGCGTGCAGACTCTGGTAGGCCCCCCCAAATAAGCCTGATGAACGCAAGAACGGGTCCAGGGATAGGGCCACTTCTCACCGGCGAAGAGCGAGAACGGGGTCCAGGGGCAGGTTCCCAGGCTTCTCACCGGCGAAGAGCGAGAACGGGGTCCAGGGGCGGAGCCCCTGGCGGGGTTTGGGGTGTCCCCAAATTCTTCTTTCTCCCCCCGCCGTAGGCGGCAGAAACAATATACCCACCTGGCTAGATAGAAGAAAATAGGAAGAAAACTACTTGTATCGACGCTCAAAAGTTGGTATGATTACAAGCAAGAGCGTCCTGGTAACCATACAAGGAAGCAGAGCGGCTATGCCTAATAAATATGAACGCGAAATTGAAGAGATACTGCGCAACCTGGAACTCTCAGACTCTCCGGGGTCTGGGGGGAAGAGAAGCGAGCGCCGGTCAGGCCCCCCGAAGAAGGAGCGACCCCCACATGGCCCTCGTTTTCGGGGCTTTTCCTGGAACTTTTCCCCCAACGAGTGGTTTCTCCTGAGCGCCATTGTGGCGGCCTTGCTGGGTGGTGGCTATGCCTATGCCACGCCAACGCATGAGGCCAACCTCATCACAGGTCTGCTGGCCATTGTGGGTATGATCTGTATTGTGTGTGTCGCGCTCACCAATTTTGTCTCGCCTCGTTCGGGTTTCGCGCAGCGTACGCGCCATCAATCGGTCCAGTTTGGCAATGTCACCATTACCCCCTTGCGGCGCGGCCCTTTTAGTAACCTGCGCACGCGCTGGAACCTGTTCTTGTTGAAGCTACGTTATCGCAAGAACGACCGCCCGCGCTAAGGGTGAATTGGATATGATGGATGGCTGAGAAATCGCGCTGAAAAGTGCTTGACAAGCCGCCAAAACCATGTTAATATTTCAACCGTAACAAACGGGGTGTGGCGCAGTTGGTAGCGCGCCTGCTTTGGGAGCAGGAGGTCCGCGGTTCAAGTCCGCGCACCCCGATTATGCGGGAGTAACTCAGTTGGTAGAGTTCCTGCCTTCCAAGCAGGCTGTCGCGAGTTCGAGTCTCGTCTCCCGCTTTTTTGCTGTCAATCGTCCCTGTGCAAGCCGATAAGAGGCCACTTCACCAGGAAGTGACCGGTCGAAAGGAAGCACAGGGACGATGTCGTTTTGGATCATACTCCCTCCAATCACATCCTGCCTCCAAAAAGGCGGACAGCCTGCCTCGCGCAGTGCAACACTCTGCCTCCAACGCGGGCAACACCCTGCCCCCTGGCAGGCGAAACCCTGCCGCAAAAAGGGGTGTCCCAAGATTGGGATACGCGAAACATCCTGCCCTTTCAGGCTTGACATCCTGCCGCAAATTGGGGTGTCGCAAGACCCATTACAGGGAACTCTCTGTTTGGCAGGATGTGACGTTCTGTCTCCTTCTCGGTCTGTCACGTTACCCTCCCCCACCCTGCCTCCCACCTCCCTACCCCTCCCTCTCGCCTGCCCACCTTGGACAGGTAGTATAGAGCCAGGACCGGCTTGCGCACATGGCTCATTGATCTCGTTGAAGGAGACAAGATACTCATGGTGACAGAAAACAAACAAATACGCTCTACGCAACCAGGTACCTCTTTTGTAGAATCCTCTCATGCTCGTTCGCGTAGCGGGAATGGCGTCACGCAGGCGCGTGCCAGAGCGCAACGCGCCAAATCCGACGCGCAGGCGCTTTTAGGAGAAGCGCAGCTTCCCACGCGCCCATCCGCAAAAGAGCATCACCAGGAGCGTTCAACAAAAAAACGCACGATAGTCACGCTAGAGCGTGCGATCCAGCACTACCTGGATGATCACGAAGGCGGCAACCATAGTCAAAAGACGCTTGAGTGGCATGAGACTGCACTTGGACTCATGCGCCAGTACCTCGAACAAGAACGAGGCATTTCCTCCATTACTGATGTTGATGCCCCCGATATCAGCGCCTGGTTTGTCTTTATGCGCAAAACACCGGGGGCGCGTGGAAAAGTGCGCAGTGAAAGAACCATTCAGACCTATGCTCGCTCTGCTCGCGCCTTTTTTTACTGGCTGATACGCCAAAACCTCCTCACGGTCAGTCCATTTGATCGGGTTGTCTTTCCGAAAGTTGGCAAGCCCTTAATCCAGACTATCACTGACGAGGAATTTGAAAAGCTGCTGCTTGCCTGTACTCCTCCTAATGAAGATGGGCGTTTCGCCGAGCGAGCAACGGTGCGTAACCGTGCTATTCTCTGGCTCTTCTACGATACAGGTATTCGTGTCTCCGAACTCACCAATTTGTGCCTGGGTGATGTTGATCGCAAGCGAGGCATCATGACCGTCAAAGGAAAGGGTGAGAAAGAACGACGGATAGCACTGGGGCAAAACTGCCTGCGCAACCTCTTATACTATGTCGACCGCCATCGACCCGATGAGGAGGAGCTCACTGAATGGGGAAGTCTCGGAGAGGATCATCTCTTTCTCGCTGAAACGAGACGGCCATTAACCAAAAATGGGATTACCCTCTTGTTTGCGCGCCTGAAGAAGCGTGCGGGCATTACCAGCAAGCGTATCAGCCCTCACATCTTCCGCCATACCTTTGCCATCCGCTATCTCAAGCTCGGCAAGGACCCCTTCAGCCTGCAAGAACTCTTAGGGCATGACGACATGGCGACCGTCAAGCTGTATATGCACATGAACGACGACGATATTCAGGAGCAAAAGCGCAAATATAGCCCTGGCGATCACCTTCCCGCAAGCATGCCTGGCCCTCGCGAACTGCGCCGCCGAGGCTATACCCCCGCCAAAGAGTCAAGAAGCAACAAGAGGAGCGCTAAGGACTGAGCAAACGTGTACGTGTCCCACAAAGTGTGGGACACGTACACCATTCCCATGTACCGATGGCAAGATACAAGAGGTGTTCACTAACTTGTGGAACATGTACATCACTTTGGGGGACGTATCCTTCAGAGTGCCAAGAAGGAAAGGGTTGAAACTGAGATATGCATCCTACATTCCCCCTCTACTATGTCGGATTTGAGGTTGGCTCTGGATTTGCGGGCTTAAAACTCCTTCCCGCCGATGGGCTGACACTGGTCCAGGACCTCGTTACGCTCCCGAGCTTTCTTGCGGATGGCGATATTGTCACCTTGCTCAAAGGCAGTGACCCTCACGCAAAGCTCGCTGATGTCCTCCAGCCGAGCGACTATGTGCTCTCCCTGGAGGACCATACCTACTTTCTTGGCCGTTTGCTCGCTCATGGCACGCATAGCCACAACGCATTCAATGACGAGCGGCGGTATTGGTCTGAGCATGCCCAGGTTCTCCTGCTCTGCCTGGCATGTATCCTCATACCTGAACGATGTTTTGAGCTGCGCCTGGTGACAGCTCTGCCTGTGAGCCTTTATGAGCGCACGCGACGCCAGCGCGTCAAGCAGGCACTCTCGCAGCAGTATCGCTTCAGCTTCAATGGGCGCTCCCGCGAGGTAATCGTTAAGTGCGGTTATGTCGCGATGGAAGGGCAAGGTATCCTTATCCACTGCGGCGATGCAAGCAGTCAGCAGGCCGTCATCGATGTGGGTGAGCGCACGACCGATCTAGTCGCTGCCGAAGGGCAACGGCTCCTCATCCCCTTATGCAAAGGAGAACAATTTGGCGTCGGCCAACTGGTCGAAGATCTTCAGCAGCTTGTCTGGCGCTATAAGCGCAAGCTCTCCATCGAAAAGGCGCATGCCTTGCTCACGGCCTATGCGCATCATCAGCCTTACCCGAGTATCCCCACTGGCGCAAGCTCTCTTCCAGATGAGGAAATTATGCAGGTCATTACAGGCTCGCTCAAGCGCCTGGCTCGCGCTCTGTCCTCATTTCTCATTGGCACATGGAATGTCGAGGGCGCGCCAGCGGGAACACAATTTGACAAGATTTATCTCGGAGGCGGAGGAGCCTACTACTTTGAAGAGGTGGTCCGCCAGGCGTTACAGGAATGCCATATCGTCACCGTCCCCGATCCAGAACACGCAAGCATCTGTGGCTACGCAGAACTTGCCGCCTCTCTGGATGAAGATCGCTGGGAGGAGGCACCGTAAATGCGCAACGATGACGATGTCTACTGGAATACGAGCCTTCCCAGGCAGCACGAGGCCTTGCAATCGCTCGATGCCTTCTGCAAAGAATGGGGAGGACTCAGCCGTGCAGAAGCCACGCGACGTATCCTCATCGAATGGGACCGGCTTCGTCGAGGCAAAGACGTCTCCGCCTGGGCGCCAGCCGCCTCTATAACGTCTGCACCTGCCCAGGCCCTACAACAAACGCCGAGACCAACTCAAAAGTCACTCATCACCAATCACGTGGCCAGAGTCGCAAGTCACGTCCTTGATGAGTAACAGATTTGTTTTTCGTATTGTAAAGTGCGGTTGTTCGTAGCCAAAGAAGATTGGGAATTCCATGGATTTGTTTGCTCAGATGCATGGAATTTCCCACCTTTCGAGGTTTGTTAAAGATCAACTATCCTGGCTCATCCCCATAGTAAGCGTGTCTGCTTGCTTTGATTCATAAGGGGTGGTGAAATAGGCTAATCTCAATGGTTGATATGTTTAAGCAAAAAAATAAGAATATCTAAAAAAGGAACAATTTGGATCTCTTTAGCAAACACATGAAAGCTACGCCTGTCCACGGAAAGAAAACAGAATATAGAGAAGCAAAACACCTATTTGAACAATGAGTATAAGCCGCAGCCTTGTGATGAAGGGGCGTTTGATCGTCTTATGCCTGAAGTATTTCCGTGCAATGTAGGCGGCAGGAGTACCACCAGCAAATGCGAGTAACAATAAGACGTTCTCTGGAACTCTTTGTCCTCCAATTCTGGCTGAATGCTTATCCAGGCCATAGACGACAAAAGTCAGGATGTTCAGTACAAGAAAGTAACCAAGAATGAATGTCACGTTTGCCCTCGTCTATTTTAGCAACATACAAGCAAAATCAGCTTTGCTTGTATGCTAATATCATATAACATATTGCGAGTTTGAAGAGATTCCATATGTATGCAAAAGAGCGATGAGAGACTCAACTTCATTCCAATCAAAGGTAGTGTTTAACATGCTCACCATCTTTCACTAATACTTCTCTTCTGTGGAGGATAGCATGCATGATTCTTGTCTCACAAGAGGAAATTACTCACCTGCGAGAGGTAGGTAACAGACGCCTGGTTCATTGAGTGGGTGTAATCTCACAATTATGACTCCTACTCACAAAACTTCAGATGCCATACCGAGTTGTGTGTAATGGCGTAATGCTAGAATGCGTTAAAACGGCGCCAGTTCTGGCTTCGAGGCTTTTCCGTAATTCACCGTTACACAACATTCGGGATGGCATCGTGTGAGCACCGCATACTCTCCGATGAGGCCGGGATGGTGTGCAGCCGTTCAATGAAGTCAGCCAGGGTTGGAGCAGGCAGAAGCGTAGTTTCAGCATGTGCTCGTATGGCTTCACCGGTAATGCCTTTCTCGGCATAGGTTGCCCGCGCCACGGCAGTCAGGTAGGCCTCCTCGCTCCTGGTAAGGGGAGTCTCCTCATCGGTCACGAGCAGCGCCAGGCCAGTCAGTCCTGAAAAGCAGAGCAACAAGCGTCAAAAAAGGTCGATTTTGAACCATTCGCCTGACACGTCATTGGAACCGCCTGGAGAGATGAAGCTGGAGCGGATGCGCACGCTTGCAGGCTCGTCTCGCCTTTGCTATACTCACCCTGTTGGGGAGTTGGGGAAGACGTTCAGTATGGAGTTGTGGAGAAGAAAGGACGCCATGCCAAAGCCAGCCGCTCATGCTCTCATCTGGTCTCCCGAGAATCAGTGCTATCTTTTGCATACTCTCAACCAGCCACTACAGCCCATGCTTCCAGAAGACCAGGAAGCGTGGCGGGCCTGGCTGGCAGCGCACTCCTCCTTCTCCTTTCAGGGCCAACATGGTCACTTGAATGTCCTCAAAGAGAGTCGGTCTCGTAGGCGTGGCTACTGGTATGCTTATCACACCCATTTCGGCCAGACCAGCAAGCGCTATCTGGGAACCGATGCCACTGTGACTCTGGTTCGTTTAGAGGAGATGGCACAGGAACTCCAGGAGGGCCAACAGAAGCCGTCGTCCCCCTCGCGCGTGCTGGAGGCGAGGCCTGTTTCCTTGTCCATCCCATCTGCTGACAACGAGACTCCTTCCCACCTTGTCGAGCCTGCTGTCCCATTCACTGATCTCGGCATGCTGATGGTGTTGACCAGGCTGGCTCCACCCCCTCTTCCTGCCACTCTCGTGGGACGGGAGCGTCTCCTCTCAGCTTTAGATACTGCCTTCTCTCGCCCGTTCACCTTGCTCTCCGCATCCGCGGGCTGGGGGAAAACTACCTTGCTCTCAGCGTGGGCACACAGGCATCAGGAGGCCGTTGCCTGGTTGTCTTTGGAGGCATTGGACAACGATCCGAGCCCATGTTGCCTGTCAAGAATACAGCCAGGCGAAATCCTCTCACCTCCAAGCGTTGTGGCTGGC
The DNA here is from genome assembly GCF_016587395.1 of Ktedonobacter sp. SOSP1-52. Lineage (NCBI taxonomy): Bacteria > Bacillati > Chloroflexota > Ktedonobacteria > Ktedonobacterales > Ktedonobacteraceae > Ktedonobacter > Ktedonobacter sp. SOSP1-52. The sequence continues at coordinate 1,235,328 of NZ_BNJH01000002.1, read as the reverse complement.
ACATTCTGAGAACTACCAACGCATCTTTCTCGATGAAGGCCCGGCGATGGAAGCCTTGCTCAAGATCCTGCTCCCAGAACTGCGCGAGGCATCCCTGGTCTTCTTTGTGCGGACTCTCCTGCGTGCTTTTGTCCAGGAGCTAGGTGCCCAGCCTGGAGAAGAGGAAGCGCCTCTTAGGGAGAATACATTGCTCCTGGAACCGCTCAGTGAGCAGGAGCAGCGTGTGCTGCGTCTGCTGGTCGCCGGGCGATCCAATCCAGAGATTGCGCGTGAACTGGTGATCTCGCTGAATACTGTGAAAACCCACGTCCAAAGTGTCTACCGCAAGCTTGATGTCCACAATCGGGTCGAAGCCAGCGAGGCCGCCCGGCGTTTGTCCTTACTCTAATCTTCCTGTTTCTGCCTCACCCACTCACAATCACCACATCGGATGATCACAACTCACCCGATGGGATTTTATACTTCAACCATCCTGAACGGAAGGAGGATGGTACCGCATATGCGATGCCATAGCTCTATCAACGGATATCTGGACCCCTCCTGGCAAGAATGGTTTGAGGACCTTAAGATTCTTCATAAGACAGATGGGAGAACCGTGCTCCATGAGCTCCTGGTCGGTCAAGCAGCGCTCTATCGGGTGCTCTTGAAAATTCACAGTCTTGGGCTCGTCCTGCTCTCGCTGGAAACGGAGGAGCAGGATCAGTAGATCGACTTGCTGGAAGACGATGAGGACATGTAGTGTCCTTGTCGGGACATGCTGGTTGCCTGTCTGGCGTCGTGAGGTGGACAGGGATATCGCATGGAATTGGAGTAATGAATCCAAAGCAGTAGGCGAAAAATACTTCAGGATGACGGAACCAGAACGACCTGGTGAGCGCACTGCTGAGGGCTGAAGTGGATGGGGAGCGCCTGAGCAACGAGGAATTGCTAGGTTTCTGTGTGCTGCTCCTGGTCGCGGGCAACGAGACCACGACCAATCTGATTGGCAATGCCATCTTGTGCCTGGATGAGTATCCTGAAGCGGTGGAACGTCTGCGTGCCAATCGCGACCTGGTACCAGGCGTGCTTGAAGAGGCACTGCGCTACTACTCGCCGCTCAAACTCACGATACGCGGGACCACGACCGAGACGACGATTGGTGGTCAGCGCATCGAAGCTGGTAAATTACTCTTTGCCTGGATCGCCTCAGCGAATCGCGATGAGGCCCAGTTCCCCGATGCCAGTCAGTTCACTATCGAGCGTGAGCCGAATCGGCACCTGGGCTTCGGGCGCGGTATCCACTTCTGTCTGGGCACTCCCCTGGCGCGTTTGGAGGCAAAGATTGCGCTGAACGCGATGCTCGACCGCCTCCCCGGCTCCTGGCGCGTGTCTGACGGGCCGCTGACCCCGCTCAAGAGCATGTCCACTTTTGGGGTGAAGCAGTTGCCCTTGACGTGGGAGAAGTAACAGAACGCGTGTTCTGGTGTTGGGTGCCAAAGATCGACAGCCAATGTTCGGGAGATGAGGACACGATCACCCTCATGATCACGAAAACGGGTGAAGTCATCTCGCTGATGTTTCGGCTATACTCCTTTCCAGGAGATACGTCGAGAGGCGCTTGGGAAGCCTCCTGAAAAGAACTCCATATGAAAAAGAGACCAAAGGAGATATAAACAATGCCTTCCATTGAAACAAACGATCATACTACCCTTTACTATCGGGACTGGTACGGGACGGGTAAACCAGTTGTCTTCGTGAGTGCCTGGAGCTTTGGGAGTGCCATGTGGGAATACCAGATGCTGGCACTCTCAGAGCGGGGTTTGCGCTGCATTGCCCTGGACCGACGTGGACATGGCCGTTCGGATGATCCTGGACGGGGCTATGATATTGACACCTTATCCGATGACCTGGCCTCGTTGCTCAACCAGCTCGACTTGCACGAGGCTACACTGGTTGGCAACTCCATGGGGTGCCAGGAGATCCTCCACTACCTCGCGCGCCACGGCACCAGTCGCATCGCGCGGGTTGCACTCGTCAGTGGTGTGACCCCCTTTATGCGCAGGTCGGAAGATAACCCTCAAGGACTACCAGAGGAGGCGATCGAGTTCAATATCTCAAGAGTCCGTCAGGACCGTCCGTTATACATGGGCGCCGGAGCAATCACGTACTACGGCCTGGGATCGGCGTGGCCGGGACCGGAACTGCTGTCGTCCGAGATGATCCAATGGAGCATTCGCCTCATTCTGGAGTGTTCGCCCAAAGCCTGCATTGAGTGTCAGCGCACTGCCTCAACAACAGATGCCCGCCCCGACTTACCTGCCTGCACGGTTCCCACATTGGTATTGCATGGGGATAACGATCACATCGCTCCCCTGGATCTCTGTGGACGCAGAACCGCTCAAGGGATCGCGGGCAGCACACTCAAAATCTATCCTGGAGGCGGCCATGGCATGTTCCTCACCCATCGAGATTACCTCAATAGCGACCTGCTGGCCTTCATCGAGAGCTAGGCCCGAAACCTGGGAAAATGTCTTGACGGGGAAGTTCACCAGGAGCGAGAGACCTTTCAAGGCTATTTTGACCGGGAGAGCAGTACGATCCCGGAAGGCTGATGGACGGAGCCAGTCGCTCCCTTGTCTCTCGGACGAGTCGCCAGGTAAGTCTCATCGATGGCAGTCGCGTGCTTTTTTCCGCTTCACGCTGCTTACCTACTCACCAAGCACATTCTCTAGAAAAGGAAAACAAATGAAAAAACTCGTTTACTATGTTGCATCGACCTTAGATGGTTATATCGCCGGACCAGCGGGCCAGTACGACTTTTTTACAGCCACTGATCATTTTCCCTATCTTATCGAGAAATTCCCAGAGACGTTCCCTGCCCCTGCTCGCGCTCACTTCGAAATCAGTGCTGCCAATACACGTTTTGATACGGTTATCATGGGGCGTGGAACGTATGAACCAGGATTGAAGGTGGGTCTGACCAGTCCCTATCCACAACTCCGTCAGATTGTCATAAGCTCCAGCCTCTCAGCAGAGATCGATCCTTCAGTCGAATTTATCTCTAGCGACCCTCTCAAGAAGGTTCAAGAACTCAAGCAGGAAGAGGGGATGGATATCTGGCTCTGTGGAGGGGGCAAGCTTGCTCAACAGCTTCTCCCTGAAATAGATGAACTGATTCTAAAGCTCAATCCTATCGTGATCGGCAATGGGATTCCGCTTTTTTCTGGTCAATTTCAGGTGAAGCCGTTTCGCCTGATCTCTTCGAGATCCTTTGAAAGTGGTGTGATGATTCTCCAGTACCACAAGTTCTAGCAGACCAAAGCCTTGGTTGAAGAAGGAGTAAATTTTCCCTATGTTACAACGTATTCAGACAGCTCGACTTCAATTCATTCCTTATTCGCTCAGGTTAAAAAAAGCAACGCTTGAGGATAGAATCTCTCTGGAAATATTGCTGGGAGTGCATGTGCCTCCTCACTGGCCTCTCCCAGATTACATGGAAGCCTTACCATTTTTCATTCGACTCACGGAGAGTGATCCATCAGGAGCGATCTGGGATGGTATCATTCTTCATACAGCCGATCAACAAGTCATTGGTGATATCGGTTTTAAGGGCGGGCCAGATGATCAGGGAATGGTCGAGATTGGCTACAGCATTCTTCCCGAGTATCGTGGAGCAGGCTATGCGACGGAAATGGCAGAAGGTCTCATCACCTGGGTTTTCCAGCATCTTCCCATCAGTTGCATCACGGCTGAGTGCCGTGATGACAATATTGGTTCCATCAAAGTGCTTGAGAAATTAGGTATGCAGCGCCTGAAGGCTGATCAAAGCATGCTCAAATGGAAACGAGAGAAGCCTACCCATCGAGGGTTGGAGGGATAAAAGGTTCTTTTTTATCAAGAGCTTTGGGTAGACTTGCTGATGAGATGTTAGTCCTCCTGCTTGAGAAGGGCTTCCTCAAAACAATAAGGGAGATGCTGTGTGAGTAACATTGCAATCTATGGCTTTGGACGCATTGGACGTTCTATGCTTAAATCGGCATTGAAGCGGAATCTGTTCACGCCCGTTGCGATTGCCGACATTCGAGACCTTGAGACAACAGCCGCCGTCTTTCAAATTGATAGCAACTATGGCCGCTGGCATGAAGATGTCAGCACCAGAGAAAAGAGTTTTCTGATTGGTGGGCGCGACATCCCCTATATCGATTCCTCCAAAGAAGTGCCCGACTGGGGAGCGATGGGCATCCATCTGGTTGTTGACTGCACGGGTCGCGCCGTCACTCGCGCCGGAGCGCAGGTGCATCTTGATCGTGGCGCGAAGCGGGTGCTCATCAGCGCCGCGAGCAAAACCCTTCAGGATTGCGACGCCGTTCTGCTGCCTGGTATTAACATGGAGCGTTTTGATCCGCAGGCCCACACAATTGTGAGCATGGCAAGCTGCACCACCAACGCACTTGCCGCCGTGGTGAAAGTGATGCTGGAGCAATTTGGCATCCAGTACGGCTTATTCACAACGGTTCACGCGTATACCAACACCCAATCTTTAACCGACCAGCCCATGCGCGACCGGCGCGACTCGTGGGCAGCAGCTGAAAATATCATTCCTTCCTCCTCGGGCGCGGCGAAAGCCCTCAAGTTTATCTGGCCGGACCTGAAAATCACAGGCAAGGCGTATCGTGTTCCCGTCAAGACTGGTAGCATCGCCGAACTCAATCTCATCACCGAACGCGCGGTCACAGCGCAGGAAGTGAACGATGCTTTTATCCAAGCAGCCAGCGAGGGGCCGCTGAAAGGGATTATGGATGTACTGAAAGAGGAATGGGCGTCAGCGCGTATTGTCGGAGACTATCATTCTTCGATTATTGATCTCCCTCTGACCCAGGTGCAGGAGGGAAATTTTGTCTCGGTTGCGGCCTGGTACGACAATGAATGGGGATACGCTTCGCGCCTCGCCGAGACCGCAGCAAAACTTGGAGGCTAAAGGGGCGCGCCGACACGTAGGCATCAGCAGGGATATGATATCTTCGCTAATGTCCCAAGGTTTTGCTCCACGCATCTGGTTCGCCGAACCCGTTGATGATCTGATCCATCTGTGCCCAGAGCTCGCAGAGACTTTGATCTTGGAGATATCCAGCTTGCAAGCTTTGGCACAGTGAGGGGTTCCATATTCCCGGTGGTCAAATTCTCCGGCGTGCTTTTCATATAGTGAATCAGTAGTGGTTCCAACGGCCCAAGCGTACTTGTCCCGAACAGGCTGTGGGGGGCATTAAATATTTTCTGAAGCAGATTCCAGAATTGAATCGGGTCCATCGAGTGTTCCTCAGTCTAAAGTGTGACTACCGATTATTTGCCGCTGTGCCCATCTGCACAGAAGAAAAGCCTTTACTCGTGAAAAGCTTCAATGCTGAGCGTACCAAACTCCAGTTGGCAGCAAAGAGGAGGGCGGAGGAGAGCAGCCCCTGTAGGCCATAGGGAGGGGAGGGGAGGCAGGGAGTGCGAGGGAAAGGGAGGGAGAGGCAGCGATAAAAACATATGAGGAAAGAGGCCAAGCAATAACATTGCTTACTGGCCTCTTATCTTCTTTCAGAAGGACACGAATGATCAGATGCTGATCATACTATTTATACCAACAAAAACGTGAACAAACAGGCAAATGCGCTTATTGAGACCAGCAAGAGAAGCGTTGCGATGATAGCGCCACAGATATGTAGCCGGGTGGGACGGTCGCCGCGCCTGGCTCGGGTTGGGCGATAGGGATCGTAGCAGACGGGGATCGGCCTATCGAGAGAGAGATATCCCGGCCCCGTAAGCTCTCCCCTGATCGGGTGCTTCAAGATAGTGATCCCGGTATACTCAATGATCGAGACGGTATAACGACCGTTTTTGCTCTGACGGGTCTCGTGCCTGATTACATGGCCACGCGTTAACTGGCCGCGCTCATGTAAGATCATGAGCTTGCGCACCCAGAGATACCAGATCAGCAACGTAATCATTATCTGGGCCAGCCCAGTCAAGAAGAGAGACCACCAGAAGACACTCCAGGCACGCTCCTGCGAATAGCCTTGAAAGATGAGGAAGGCCTCATGGGGATTGGCAGGATTATATGAGCATGTTGTCGTCGTGCCGACCGCATACTGGTTCACGATATCCTGGGCCTCAGTCTCATCATAAAAGGTTGTATGGTCAGGCCCATCATAGCCCGAACTGTCCACTCCAGAGGTTCCAGGCGCAGAGACGATATAGAAAAAAGAAGGAGCATAGGTGGTATAATCCGAGCCATTTTTGACATGGTGCAACACACTCGTCACATCCCCACTGGTGATGGTACAGGTGCCCTGGACAAAGCGGCTATAATAGTCCGCCCGATACAAGCCACCACAGGCTGGGATGAGCAGAGCAATGAGCAAGACCACCATTTCGCCCAGGGTCAGCAGAGGCCTGGAACGAGGCCGCAGAGGCCAGTCTGTAGAAGCTTCTTCCGAGATATCCGTTGTACGAGCCAACATACGCTTTACCCCTCTCCCGCACGCCTTATCCTGGTCGCGCCGGGTCAATTGATCTTTTTTTTAACACTACAATAGTGAACGAATGGCTTCGTAGAGTACCCAAAGACCAGCAAAGAGGTGGTAGTAATTGTGAAGAATGATCAGACTTTTCGCCGCATTGGATCTCCTCCGTCAAATTTCTTTGTAACATAGTAGAGTTATGTGTCTATGAAAAAGGGACCTACCTCAATGAGCAAAAAACGGCGTCGCCACACGAAAGAAAAGCAACTCTCTACAGCCATGATGAGCGAACCGCGTTCCGTCTTTCAGAGAGAATATCCGACTGATCCTCGATTGATCGTGGCAGGCCTGGTTTTGCTACTGATAGGTATCGTTTTGTGATATATTGCGAAATATATCTGAAAAGCGAGATGGATGTGCATAAACATGCAAAAGGCGTCCGAGAATTCCCTATTTTTGAGACAAAAAAACGATTTTCGAAAAAAAGCCTGTGTTATGCTACACTAGCAGAGGTACATGGAGCAAAATCGAAACTCTGAGATGCTCAACAAACGGCTCAAAGGTGTCAAAACGCAAAAAACATACCAGCCACCCCTATTTCTCACCCTGCGGTAGCAGCGTGATCGATCTGGTAGAGGATCCTGCAAGTTGGATTGAAGAGGAAGAGCTTGAGGGTATACTAGCGGACAATAGCAGAGAGATTAATCTGTTATAGAATATGGAGAAGAGGAGAATCACTTGGGAAGTTATTGGTCGGAGAGCCGCTATTATCTGCATGTCCAGTTGGTTGGGATTGAGCCACCAATCTGGCGCAAAATGGTGGTGCCTGGTGCTATCAGTCTGCATACGCTCCATAAAATGCTTCAGGTGGTGATGGGGTGGGAGAACTCCCATCTGTATTTGTTTCGGCTCACGATCAACAACAAGACCATGGTGTATGGTCTTCCAGATCCTGAGTGGGAAGATACAGGTATACGTGTCAGGGACAGCCGACGCACTAAGCTCGATGCAACGGTCTGGGCCGAGTGGCTGACGTTGACGTATGAGTATGACCTGGGCGATAGCTGGATGCATCAGGTGACGATTGAAAAGATTGAGCATCTCGAAGATGAGAACGTGCAGGAGGATGCGTTCTGGATCACCCCTCGTTGCCTGGCTGGTGAACGGGCCTGTCCCCCGGAAAATGCTGGTGGCGTAGGCGGATACTCTGATTTGCTTGAGGCATTGCAGCATCCGAAGCATCCTGAGCACACACGTCTGCGCGAGTGGGTCGGCGCGTCTTACGATGCTGAGCTCTTTTCAGTCCAGCAGGTCAATTCAGCGTTGGCGAACCTGGACTGAGAAAACCTCTCAATTGGTTGCGTTGATGTCAGGAAGGTTGCTCTTCATGTGGAAGCGTTGTCTCTGGCTGCCACACATTGCGACCTTGTTCATCAGCCTCAATGATTTTCAGCCAGAAAGGGAGGTTCGCATTGGAGCTGGATTGCGCATTCATATAGACATAGAGTTCCTGGGATTGCTTGTGGTAGCGGTGAATGAACTCATCCACATCGAAGGGGTCGAGTTCGCCTGTGTCGCGTTTCTCTAGAGCCTCAAAGAGATGCTGTTGGAGGCTGGCCAGTTTTCTCGCATAATAGCGTCCAATTTGCTCTCTCGCGATGGCGCGTTCTGCTTTTGTCAATTCTCTTTGCTTTAGGACGTCTAAAAGCCGCTGTGTTGGTGTCAAATCATCGTTCACCTTCGTTCTCCTCTCCATTGAAGCGTATCAGGCATGAGATTGCACGTCTCCCTATCTAAGCAGTTGTCGCAGCTCCTCGCTCTGCTCATATTCTATCCCATCTGCCTCTACGAGGAAGCATACAAAACGCTTGAAGCTCGTCTTCACCGTTTTGACGCCAGTTGTCTGCAAATAGAATTCGACCTCATCCGGGGTCATATCTAGCAACTCATGCGATGGTGTCTGGTTTAACAACACGTTAGAGCCAAATTGCTGGATGGTGCTGGCATGCTGCTCCACCATTTTCAGGCTTAAACCCGTTACATTCAGCCCATTCCAACCATCTACCTATCCAGCTATGAACCCGACTCCTCACGCTGTCTGGAGGCTCGCGAGATTGTGGCCTCTCTACACCTTCGTGACAGTGATGGAGCCGCTGCCGGTCTTGACTCGAACCTGGGAGCGGCTCCATCCACGGGCATATGTTTAAAGGCGTTGATGACCTTGCCAGAGCCGGTCGAGGCGTTGAGCGTGAGTGCGGACTGTGACGGGAGTGTCATGGAGACGGAGCCGCTACCGATGCGCATTCGTCATCGCTTCTCTTATATGAGGTGGCTGCAAATCGCCACGAAAATGCGATTCTTGCGATAGGATCGCTGGAGGTATATGAGAGAGGCGCTCTCTCTGAGACGGAGCTGTCGTCTCAGGGCGACGTGAGAGCACCATACCGCGTGTCATGATCAGCGTTTGTTTGCATTCAGTGCAAACGAGCTGGTCTTGCTTGAGGACGATTAACACGGTGATTCCCGAACGGATATGTTGACGGATGCGTCCATCTGGCATTGAGTTGCGCTTTCTACTGCATCCCTGGTGAAGGGATGTCTCTTTTCACAGAGCGGATTTCACGTGTTTCCTGTCAGGAAGAGTTTTCCACAGAAGTCACCAGCTCCCCACTGAGAGTGTGCCTGATCCCCATTACGACCGCTTGCTCGCGGAAGCCGCGCGAATTTCTGACGTGAGAGGACGGAGGCCCCTGGGAATCGAACACGCTCTCAAATCGAGGGCGGTTTACCAGCCTCTATTGAAGTGCAGCACAACATTGGTTAATATGTAGAGGGTTTCCTCGACTCGCAACCAGTTAAAGATTTCCTCGTAGAATGCCGTAGGATTGGATGTATGGGAACAACGTTTTTGCGCACGAGCGACCTGGCGAAAGAGCTAGGAGTCCATGTGAACACCATTCGGCTTTATGAAGCCTCCGGGTTCCTGGCCCCAATTCCGCGCGGGACGAATGGCTATCGCCAGTATAGTGCGCTGCATCTCGAACAAGCACGGCTCACATGGCTGGCGCTTCGCTGGCCATATGTAGGCGATAAGCATCAGCTCATTATGTTGGTGAAAAATGCAGCGAATGGCGATCTGGGCATGGCGATGGAGTTTGCTTATCAGTATCTTGCTCAGGTGCGTGTCGAACGCACCTATGCCGAATCCGCGCTTGAGTTTCTTGAGCGTTGGGCAGCGGGACGCACCATGGACGCCTCACCACATCCCATGCATATTCGCCAAGCGGCCCTCCATCTTAATGTATCCGTTGATATGCTGCGCAATTGGGAGCGCAACGGCCTACTTACTGTCCCACGTGACCCGACCAACCACTACCGTCTCTATGGAGGTACCGAGTTTGGACGGTTGCGGGTTATTCGCATGCTTGTCAAGTGTGGCTTCAGCCTCATGGCAATTCTGCGTATGTTGCACCAGTTTGATAGCGGTAACACGAAGAGCCTGCGTGAATCACTGAGTATTCCGCCTGAAGAAAATGCCGATAAAGTTATTGTCGCTGCTGCTGATCATTGGCTTGCGAGTCTGCTAGAGCTGGAGCAACGCGCCCAGGAAATGATTGGGCAAATTGGACACATGATCGAGCTATTCCCCGCAGGATAAGAGACTTCTCCCCCCTCAAACTCTCCACATATACACCACCCTTTTAAAATACAATTACTGTTGAGCAGCAAAACGTTTTCTCGTTGAAAGGAGAGCATCTATCCATGAAATTGAATCATCTCAATCTGAGTGTTACCGATGTCCCGGCAGCAGCCGATTTTCTCGAAAAGTATTTCGGGTTGCGCAAACAACCAAGCGATAAGAAGAGCTTTTGCGCGCTCTTTGACGATGACGGCCTGGTTCTCACCTTGATGAAGGCCGCAAACGTCACCTATCCTGGTACGTTTCACATCGGCTTTGGTCAGGAGAGCGAGCAACGAGTGAACGAGATTTATCAACGTTTGAAAGGTGACGGCTTTGATGTGAATCCACCACAGCGCAGTCATGCCTGGACATTTTATGTGCAAGCGCCTGGCGGATTTACTGTCGAGATTGCCGCATAGTTGACGAACCAGCATTCTCATTTCCTCTCTGAGAGAGCATGAATACAGTATCCGCAGTTCTGCTCTGCGTGTGGGAAGCGCCTGTATGCAGCGTATCATACAGCCCGCACGGTGACCACGCTGGCTGGAATATGTCGTTTGACGCTTCAAGTCTGCACACTGGCCCAGGATATAAGCGCGGCCTGTTGGGGAGGCAGGCTTTCCCGCTTGAAATGTAGGCAGAAAGTCCTTATAGTATCTTTAAGAGTATGTCTGCGGAGAAACGATTTCGCTGTTTTTGTCATCCCCGATGCGTTCCTTATCAAAGGAAATGTGGGAAGAGTGCCTTGTACCGCTCTCATAGCCAAAAGGCAGTGTGACACCTTTTGGCTCGCTGTTAGAAAAGCTCTTGCATAAGAGGGAGAAAAGATGTTATATCTTATAGTCTCTTTTGCCCCGGGGCCGAAAGCAGTGAGTGATAAAAGGCTGAAAAACAGCAAAAATGTTTGGGCATCTTTTGTCGCAAGAGAGCAAAAGTTGTCGTAACCTTTTTCTCCGGCGCTGCATTGCCTCACAAAAATCTTCCTCTGCCAATTCTTTCCATCTTTCTCTTCTCGGCTTACAGAGACGCTGCCACGAGGATAGAAGCGTGCTGATGGTCTCTAGCAAAATCGGCACTCAAGCGCTATACTCGTGACAAGAGGACGAAGGTCATGAGGCAAGCGAACAGGGATCTGTCGCATGCAATTTCTGGGTTGTTTGACGGATCAAGGAGGAACACGTGGGAAACGGATTGAGGACATAAACCAGCCGGGTTTTGCTCCAGCAAATAGCGCCAGCGTATCACCAGGCATCAGGACTCCAGAAACAAGAGATCCTGGAGGAATTTGTCATTACCACCGGGTATGCACGTAAATATGCCCAGTGGCTGCTTCATCACGTCGAGGAGATCTTCGCGCCACCAGCAGCACTTCGCCGTCGCTATGGGCCAGAAGTCGAAGAAGCGTTGGTGCTGGCTTGGAAGACCCTCAACCGGATTTGTACGAAACGCCTGATACCGTTCCTGCCTGATGTGCTCGAAAAACTGGAGGAGCAAGGGCATGTCCAGCTCAGCAAGGAACACCGCGGCCAACTCCTCTCGATGAGCGCAGCCACCGCAGATCGTCTCCTGCAGGCCCACCGCTACACGCATCCCCATGGCCTTCCGACGACCAAAGCTGGCCCCTTGCTCAAGCAACAGATTCCGATCCGCACTTACGCTCAGTAGGACGAGACCAAACCAGGCTTCCTGGAGGTTGATCTGGTTGCTCACTGTAGAGGGCGATTGCAGGGTGGCTGCCTGTATACCATTACGCTGACCGATGTCGCCACCGGGTGGACAGAATGTTTCCCCTTGCTCAATCGGGGGCGAGAAGCCGTCCTGGCTGCCCTCCAACGCGCCCGGACGCGCTTCCCATTTCCGATCTTGGGACTCGATACCGATAACGGCGGAGAATTTATCAACGAAGAGGTCGCTGCCTATTGTGTGCGTGAGCAGGTCACCTTCACGCGAGGACGTCCCTATCAGAAACGGGACCAGTGCTTCGTGGAACAGAAAAATGGGGTGGTGGTGCGCCAGGTGGTGGGCCATGGCCGCCTGGTTGGCGAGCATGCCTATCGGCAACTGGACGAATTGTATCGTGCTCTCCATTGGTACGTGAACTGTTTTCAGCCATCGATGAAGCTGGTATCCAAACAGGTCTAGGGGAGAAAGATCCATCGGATCTACGACGCGGCTAAAACGCCGCTGCAACGGGCGTTGCTCTCTGGGGCGTTGTCCCCTTGCCAGCAGCAGGAACTGCGTGCCATAAGGAAAGCGTTCGACCCGCTTCGGCTTTTCCAGCAGGTAGAACAGTTGCAGCAAGCGACCTTTCGCTGTGAAGCTGGGAGGTCCTCTGCCAGCCAACCGACGCCGCCCCCGGAGCTTCTACCGTTTGGTCTGGCAGGATGCGCGGCGGAGCTTGTCCTGCCGGAAGCAAGCGAAGCAGATGAGCTTCCCCATGAGGAACAGGGAAACGCACGTGTTCTGGACTGGAGACGGACCAGCAAAGATCCTTTCGCCGGGCAGTGGGAACAGATTTTCGCCTGGATGCAAGCGAACCCAACGCGCAGTAGCGGAGACGTCCTTCGCGAACTCCAGTCTCTGTTTCCTGGACGCTATGAGCGCTCGCATCTGCGCACGCTCCAACGGGGCATGCGTAAGATCCAGACGCATCTGCTCCAAACGTATGAGGAAGCAGAATCGCCAGAAGAACTTCAGGGAACCCTGCCTTTCCCTGCCGAGCTGAAGCCCACCAGGCCGGCGTCTGAGAGCCTGGCCCCTTCTTCCTTTCCAGCGAGCGTTGGTGCTCCTTCTCCAGGTGACCGGAGCACGCGTTTCTCCGACCGGCATCAGGGGGCAGTAGATCTGTCGTTACCCCCCGTCGAGAAGGCGAGAGAATCCGTACCCGCTGCCCCAACCCTCTCGAAGAGCGAACCAAGCCAGATCGTCCGGCGCTCTGCCACCGTCTCAGCCAGATCTGCACCTCAGACGTCCTCACGAGAGAAAGGTCAGCGCCTGACCATTGAACGAGCGGTCCAGGAGTATCTCCAGGCCCATTGCAAGGCTGGGCATCGCCCGAAAACTCTCGAATGGCACCAGATGGTGCTCGGTCATTTGCACCAGTATTTGCAGACCGAGTGTCATCTCCTCCTCGTCCATCAGCTCACCAAAGCGGCCATGAGGAACTGGCTGGCGTCCCTGACACAGACCCCAACCACGAGAGGATCAGTGCGTTCGGCGAGTACCATTGAGACCTATGCGCGCTCGGCGCGAGCGTTTTGCAGTTGGCTGGCCGAGCGAGGAATGCTCTCGTGCTCCCCTCTGAGCGAGGGCGCATTCCCTCGGACCAGTGTCCCTCTCCCTCATGTTATCTCGCCAGCGACCTTTGACCAGATCATGCGAGCAGGGTTTTCCCAGAAAGCGCAAGCGCGTGAGGCAAAGTGCCTGGCCGCACGTGATCGGGCGCTGCTCTGGGTGCTCTTTGACACCGGCATCACGGTCGTTGAGGTATGTGCCTTACGGATCGTTGATCTGGACCAACAAGGGAGCCTGCTGCGGGTGAGGGGGAAAGGAGGCAAAGAACGCCAGATGCCTCTCAAGTCAACCTGTCTGAGCCACCTGCGTGTGTATCTGAAGCAGATGGACCCGACGACCAGGAGAGGGCTGGCCAGGAGACATGCTGGTGGCGATCCTCTGTTCGGTTCCCAGGGGAAGCAGCCGCTGACCAGGAACGGGATGACCATGCTGTTTGCTCGGTTTCGCAAACGGGCAGGGATCAGTGAAACCAAAATCACGCCCCAGGTCCTCCGTCACAGCTTTGCCCTGCGTTATCTGCAGGCGGGAGGAAACCCCCAGGGTTTACAGGAATTGTTGGGCTATGAGGGAATGGCTCCGGTCAGGCAATATCTGCGCTGGTATGACCAGCTGCTCCTCGAGCACGAGCAGCAAGAAACCGAAGGGATTTGAGAGAGCATTGCTCATTCAGCAACGTCGTTGGGAATCAAGCCAGAGGGAGAGGAAACTGGAGGAATGATACTCAAGGCAAAAAACGCGTTGCATGCACACTTCCCCACTTGTGGGAAAAAGGCACAGCTTCTCTCGTTTCTCGAACCCCAGGTCGAGACCATTGCCATGTCTGCCGAGACCTGGCACGACAGCTTCGCCTCTCTGTGCCTCATAACGATCGTCCTCTTGTCATGTACTGGAGCGCCTATTTTCTGTGTGGTCAAAGACCTCGAACGCGCTTGAAACCCCATTGCACGGTGAACGAAGAACAGAAGGGAAGAGGGTTTGGCAGACCGATGAGGGAAGATTCTCGTGAGGCAATGCAGCTGAAATGGCATCGATGAAATCTCCTCTCGTATTGCATGTTTCTGGTTACAAGCATACAATTTCAAGTGAACTTGAAGTCAAGAGGGAAAGGACCAAGAAGAGAGATGGAAGAACTGACCATTGGAGAAGTTGCGCGCCGGGCAAGGGATACGAACATCCGCCTTGCGTTACTACGAAAGTATGGGCTTACTTCCAGCCCCTCGCCGGGCCTCTGGAGGGCATCGTCACTATGACGCCAGTATCCTTGAGCTGTTGGCCATTCTGCGGATGGCTCAACAGGCAGGGTTTACCATTGCTGAGATGCACCTGCTAGTAGCAGGGTTTGATGCTTCAACTCCAGCATCAGAGTGGTGGTAATCGCTTGCTCAAGCCAAACTCAAAGAGATTGAGGCCATTATCGCTCATGCCCAGCAGACCAAACGGATTTTTGAGCGTTTTTTACAATGTGGCTGTCTTCATCTGGGAGAGTGCCTTCAAGAAAACCAGGGCGAGGGACTTTCGCCCGTTTCTGCGTTGTCAAACGAAAGCTAACGAGGCGCTCTGCTCTCTTGAAACAAATCAGAATGGGATGGGAACCAATCTTGCTTCTAAAGCTGATTCACGTAAGATGGCTTTCTTGTAGCAACCTCGTTGCGCATCCCGTGGGAACAGAGGGGCCATGTGTTCTTCGCGCAATTTGCACAGGGATCTACCGAGCTCTTATGTTACGTTGGCTTGTGTTGCGAAGGAATGCTTGCCACTGCTCTTGTTTGTTCATGTTCATAAGAGGGAAGGATGAGTACATTACCCTTTTGTTGTATGAGAAAGGATTCACAATGAAGCAACCAGATGAGAGGGCATCAGATGAGCAAGCTCAAGGCGAGCCTGCCAAGCACGCTCCCTCGAAGCGTTCCTTGCCCAGACAGTCCCGCTATCTACTGGAGGTCTGGATTCTTCTCCTGTTCCTTGGCGCGTTTTATATCTTCGCGTCGTGCTCTGACCTTGTAGCAGATATCAGAACGGGTTTGCCCTCCGATCACCTGGAGGCATTTCACGCGATTGCAGGTATCACCTGGAATAGCGCGAAGCTTGCATCACCCAATATTGCCCACTATGTAACGCTTTTAGAGATAATATACGCAGTCCATGAGCTCGTTTTTGGGCTTCTCTTTCTTCTTATTCTCGTGATCCCGTTTCGGCAACGTGCGCGCTGGGCCTGGTGGGCTTGTTGGGTGCCAATGATTGCGAACATCACCTACTCACTCACGATTGCTCATTACAGCACGACTACTCTCACGTACAGCTTGATTGCGGATGTGATCTTACCCATCTTGTTGCTGCTTCATATACCGGCGTTTTTTGGTAAGTCAAGATTCCCCTAAATCGAGGTTGGATGCCCATCTCCCTTGAGGGGACGGGAGGAATGCCGAGCCCTTCTTTGGTGGAGAGGGTGGTCGTTACTGCTTTTCTTGTCTGCAGAAGAAGAGATCGTTAGGTCGAAAGGCAGTCTGTAGGTTGAGGTAGTTGCAACCACCCAATGGGCATACATGCCCTAACAGAGAGAGACTAGTCATGTACCCCGCTTTCAAAGCGGGGGCTTGGAGCCAGGCCATGTGCCTGGTTGCAAGCCCCGGACATGAGTAGACTCAGCCAAGGGCTTTCTGTTTCGGCAGGAGGCTATCGGGCTCCGATAGTTGGGAAGCGTTCAAGGTCCTACCTCCGGGTGCGTTGCCAGCCTGGAGCTCTAGAATCTCTGAGTTAAACAGCTGGACGGGGTACGCGACAGTGCTCAGAGAACAGTGCCGCCCGCTATCATTGTCGAGGCAAACATTACCTCCAAGGCTCACGCTGAGGAGAGAGGTTTGGAGCCGTTTCCATACAAAACGGCTCCCCCGTAAGGGGAGAGGTGTTGTGTTGACGGCAATTCCTCCTCGGTCTCAAGAACCGGGGCCTCCTTGCCCCCAATAGGTAAAGAAGGACGGGTGTTTTGTCAGTACGCCCTGATGTGTCGGTCGATGAAACCAAAGCAGGCTTGTCCTGAGTTGAGGCGGAGGCTAGACACAAGCTCGTCCCCTTTCACGGGATGGAGTATCTGACTGATTAACTTTTGGGTGTATTTATTTTCTTGGTTCAAAAGCATCAGCGTTGCGCTGTCACGAACAGGTGGCGCTGATGCTTTTGTGTGCGTGAGCACCAGTTTGGGTGTCCTCCAGATGCGGTGAAAGGACAGCCCCTACTAAGAGCGATATCTCGTCTGATCGTGTGCGACGGTCATCACTACGCGCATAATGAAGATAGCGCTTATGCCTAAGCTGATATAGCCTAATCCTTGTAACACGGTCATCTTCTGTAGAACGGTAGAACCACCGTTCATGGTGATTAATAATACGCCCATAATTCCTAGCGTTGCCCCAAGGAAGGCGAGAATAATGTTACTGATCAGGACGCGAATAAAGGCTGCATCGGCAGGGTGAGCAAAGAGCCGTGTATTCATGACGAAATTGCCGCGTTCTAACGACGCCGTAATTCTGTCCAGACGTCTTGGGAGCCGACGCAGAATAGGCAGAAGTGTTAACGCTTCGTTGATGAGGACATTACTGAGGGCTGTTGGTTGCAGTTCTTCTTTCACGTACGCGACGGCAAGAGTTCGAGCTTCATCAACGAGTGAAAAACCGGGACACAGCAAATGGAGCGCATTTTCTAACGTGACCAACGCTCTGAACACACCGGCTACCACAGGAGGAAAGGAGACCTCGAATTTTTGGATGAGGAGAAAGAGATCGGCAATTGCCCGCGCATCAAAAGGCATATGTGATCCAAGACGCTGTACGAGGTATTGAGCAAGTGCGCGCTCAAAACGCTCTTCCTGCATGTCCTCTCCTACTTCTGCAATGTCAAGAATCGCTTGTGAGAGTAAGTGTGCATCATTACGTTGGATCGCAAAGAGCATAGAGCGGAGGGCTGATTGCTGCAGGGGATCGAGGCGTCCGACAGATCCTAGATCTATGAGCGCAAGTTTTCCCTCTCGAAGGAGCAAGATATTGCCGGGGTGGGGATCGGCGTGAAAGACTCCATTGCCTAAAATTTGGTAGAGAAAACAGTTGAGGAGGGAACGGGCGAGTGATGTGCGCTCTTCACTGGGTGAATGTATGGCAGTTTCTGCATGGCGCACACTGACGCCATCTAACCATTCCATAACCAAGATCCTGCTAGTTGAAAGATGCTGATAGAGCTTGGGGATAACAATGGCGGCATGGTTTTTTAAAGCATCTGAGAGCGCCAGAAGATTACGCCCCTCAACCTGGAAATCTAATTCTTCGAGTAATGCTTCTGCAAAACCCTTGGCAAGTCTGGTGGTCTGTAATTGTCTTCCCCAGGCGGTATGCAGTTCGAGCGTTTGCGATAATCGCAGGAGAATGTCAATATCTCGCTCTACATTTCTGCGCATCCCAGGTCGTTGAACCTTGATAACGACCTGTTCCCCAGAATGAAGTTGTGCACGATAGACTTGAGCGATAGAAGCTGAAGCAAGTGGTTCGGGGTCGAACTGCGCAAAGAGTTCGGAGGGTGTCCCTCCCAGTTCCTTTTGGAAAACAGCCACGATGCGTTCATAAGGGACTGGCGGGACATGATCTTGTAGGGTTGAAAGTTCGGTAATCATTGCGGGTGGAAGGAGGTCTTGTCTTGTAGAGAGCACTTGCCCCAGTTTGACGAAGACGCCTCCAGCATCCTGTAGCGTACTCTTCAGGCCTTTGGCAAGTAGGGACGAATTCAGTGCCTGCTTTGACGGTGTGCGGTTGGTCGCGTTGCCTAATGAGAAGGAGAGCCCATGGCGTGCACCGATAAAGCAAATTTGTAGATAGCGATAAATGCGTGAACATTTGAAGTAGAGAGCGCGTATAGGCAGAGAGTTGTGAACAAGTCGATCTTGAATGCGTCCTAATGAGCCAGGTGGTGCCAGTAGTTCTGTGAAGACCATTCCTACCATTGTGAGGAGGAGCGCGAGGGCAAATGCAGTCACTGGGAACCACGCATTGAGCAACTTCAGTGTAATGATGAGACCGAGCGCTGCTAAGAGGCCCAGCAATGCCGTGAGAAGAGCGCATGGGAACGAGACACGTCCGCCAAGTAACCGGCTGCCCAAAAAAGCCAGGACACTGATGATGGGAAAAATGAGTAAGCTGACAAGTAGGAAATTTATCACTATTCGTTCCTTTCATCTCTCGTTTGCCAAAATGAGTCTAGAGTCCTGGACGATTCCTTCTCTTGGCGCATCTCGATTCACCGCTCTTGTAGGTATACTTTGAGTGTCCTCTAGAGAAGAGGCACCTTGAGAAGAGAACATGAGATGACGAAGAAATGGAGATACACGACATGAAGCCAATGAGTTCCCCTCAGATTGTACAGGAGCTTGCTCAGTCCCTTATTCTATGCCTGGAGGATGCCCAGGAACATCCTATCCACCAGGATCAACAACTGCGAGAGACGCTTCGTCGCCTTGAAACGCTTCTCCATGAGCAAGAGTGGGAAGAACTCTCCGTTCCCCCCTATGCTTTACTTGCACAGTAAGTGTTTCCTCCCTTTCTGCCATACCCCTGGCATTGGAGATCGGAAGAGGGAATGAGACACCATCCAGTGGGAGAGAACTGTGTTGCACGTGTCGTCTATAGGCATAGAAAACGACAGGTTGTTTCTGGTTCCCTCCTCTCGGAGAGAAAAATGCCTGCGCGTTTCTCCGCTTTTTGGCGCTGTTCCGTCTGACCACAACGTTTTTCTGTGGATAAGTATACGCAAAGGTTCTTTGCAATCACTTTGCATTCGTTTCGCACTTTTCAAACCGAAGTCAATGTTTTTAGGGGAGCCTCTTCATGAAGGGAATAATAGAGAAGCGCGCATGTGTGCAGGCGCTCAATGGTTTCACGAGGGCCGGAATACCTCATCCATAAAACGCTGCCAGCTTTATGAATGAGGCGGGAGGAGCGCGTGTTTTGCTGACTGGAGGAACGTGCGGCACTCCTCCATGACACGTGTATCTAATGGACACTTTTGATGGGGATGATGAACAGTGCCGCGAGCAGGAAACAGCCGGCTGCGAACGCAAACAACAAGGCGTAGCTATGAAAAGTGTTTAAGATGAACGCACTGACTATTGGCGTGAAAAGCAGGGCCAGGAAGATCGCCGTATTAATAATACCAAGATCTTTCGCTCGATTCTTCTCAGTTGGGAGGACCCGGACAGCGAGTGTGATATCTACGGCAAGGTAGGCCCCAAAGCCGAGTCCCGTGAGCACTGCTGCAATGAGCATGAAGGACCAGACTGGGATAAAAACGATGACTAGTAGGGAGCTCATCATGAGGAGCGCAGATCCAATTACGAAGGGTTTGATGCGCTGCAACCGATCTGAAAGGATGCTGCCGATGATGGCTGAGATGATGAGTGTGCCTGTCGTAAGCGCCTGAAAAATGGCGACGCCTTTATCCGCACCTGGATAGTGGATAACGTCTTTCAGGTAGAGGTAGAGATATGAGACTAATATTGTGTAACCGAGGAAGGCCAGTCCACGGGATAGCCACGTGAAGAGGAAATCAGGATGCTTTCTGGGGCTCACCCAGAACTCCGCGAGAAACGGGACAAGGCGAAAACGTGGCATGATATGTCGCGGAAGTTGCCGGTCTCGTAGAACAAGCAGGAAGAGCAGTACGCAGACACACGCAGCAGCTGCCATAATGTAGTAGCCCTGTTCCGGATGCAGATTCGCGTTTGTGAAGCGCGCGACAAGCAAGAGACCGATCAACCCACCGACGACTGGCGCCATCCCGACGAATGCCGAGGTAAGTGCACGCTGCGTCAGTGGCACCTGGTCGGGAATAATGGCAGTAATAACGGCCATGATACTATCGACAGAGATTTGAACAATGACTTCTCCCATGAGAAGTTGTGCGAGTGTCGTTGCCCGTGCCATCAAAACGAGGCCCAGGACGACAAAGATCAAGCCGAATACCAACCAGGGACGCCGTCGTCCCCAACGGGAGGTGGTGCGATCACTGAGTGCTCCGACGAGCGGTGTGGTGATGATGCCCGCCGCAGCCCCTGCTGAGGCGACAATGGCAAGGGTCGTATAGGTATTCGTGGGATCAAGTAAGCTGACCTGGGCAGGCAATAACAGCTGTTTGATGGCGATGTTACAGAGCCCGCTCACCATGCTGGCGAGACCAAAGAGGACGCAAAACGTGCGGCTGAGCCGACGAGTGGGCACTTGGAATAATGCAAGCGGTGTTTCTTCGCTCGGCGAGTGCAAAACAGGTT
Source organism: Ktedonobacter sp. SOSP1-52 (assembly GCF_016587395.1). Lineage (NCBI taxonomy): Bacteria > Bacillati > Chloroflexota > Ktedonobacteria > Ktedonobacterales > Ktedonobacteraceae > Ktedonobacter > Ktedonobacter sp. SOSP1-52. Next base: position 1,214,567 of record NZ_BNJH01000002.1, on the reverse strand, counting down.
GTCTGGACGCAACAGTAGAATCTGCCATGGGTAACCTCTCTTTGTCTGAATGTGGTGAAAAGTTCCTTGCTGAAGTCTTCTCAGTCAGTAGGATACTTCGTGAGCGAGGGAATGATGGATCAGGGCAGTCTGCCCTGATCCATCATTCCCTTCAGGGAGAGAAAAGCCTGCGGCAATGGCCTTGAGTCGTCAGAACAAGAAGCATTAACAGACCTGCTCGGTGATCCTTCCAGTCGCAATGAGCCAACGCGCAAACTCCAGGCGGCGCCGGATCGTCATGACCTGTGCTTTCTGGCGTTCTTGAATGGCTATGCGAGTGGCTCGCAAATGGCTGACCTGCTCTTGGGTGAAGCCTTGTTTGAGCAAGGTTGTCTCGTCTACTGGTACTGTCATGTAGCATCCCTCCTTAACCGCAATGGATTCGTTTCGGCGTGAGGTTGTTTCCTGCCTACGCCGCATTTGACCGCGATTCGTTCTTCGAGTCGTGACGCGCTGGCCAGCACATTTTAATCAGTTCTCGTGAATGGACCGCTTTTGCACCCAATTGGATTGCCCTCGCTCTTTGTAAAGGGGTGACATCATAATGAGGGTGGGAGCTGACATTGTGAAAGCACTGTCGTGGTAGACCCATCTTGCTCGCTATTGTGTGTAGCTCTTCCAGTGTGCTATCGGTTGCCATATGGCTCCAATATTTGAATGAGAGCTTGCACTTTGGATAATGGCGGACTCCATCGACATAAATCATGTGTGTGACCTCCATGAAAATGGGTATAGGACGCAAAGCCTGGCAACGCAGAGTGTGTTTACGACATGTCCAACTTGTTCGCGTTCTTGTTCCGCATCTTCGGGAAACGCCAGTTCGTTCTGGCGAGTTCATACGAGATCAAGGCAAGCAAAGACCAAACGTCACAAGTGTAAGGGACCGTCGTGAAATTCTGAGCCATGAGATCCGCAAAGTCGAGCGGAGTGTGCATAGAGCGAGGATCTGTTGCCCTTTGGGGATTAAAATCCTCTTCTCTCGTTGACTGTAATTGCTTCACAGTTGAGGTATCCTCCTGGTGAATTGGTTAGGTCTACATCCTTTCGTGATTACCTTCTGATGAGCAGATATAGAGGGCAGTACTTACCCTCAGCTTCCCTCTACAGTAACGGGGAAGTGCTAGCGCTTCCTCTTGCATCTGTCTGCGAATCCGAGATGCGCAAAGGACAGCATAAAGATCGAGAGTTACCGCTCACTTCGCGTTCATACAATTCTCTGGTAAGAGCTTCTCCTCACTATGGGGCTATATATCAGGTGAATCGAAACGTTTTCGCACCTTATAAGGAGTCGTTATGAGCCTGCAATATACCCCATGTCAACACGAAACATCCCAGGATACACATGTCGTATCTGCTCCGTTTATCCTCCCTTTTACCGCTATTGATGCAACGATGCTCCCGTCCGTTGGTGGCAAGGCTGCCAACTTGGGCCAACTTGTCAAGGCAAGCCTCCCCGTCCCACAGGGATTTTGCATTACCACAGCTGCCTATCTCCGCGTGAGTGGTGATGCAAATCTTGAAGGTACGCTGAGCCGGTTAGCTGCCACAGCGAGTGGTGAGAGTGAAGTGCTTGAAGCGTGTGCCGCTGCAATGCGAGCCGCTTTGCTTGCCACACCTATTCCTGCTGACATTGTCAGGGATATTACCGCTGCCTACGAACTGTTGGGGAAGGGGGAGTCGATTGCCGTTGCCGTACGCTCTTCCGCGAATGCTGAGGATTTGCCATTTGCCAGCTTTGCTGGACAGCAGGATACATATCTCAATGTCGTCGGCGTCGATGCCGTTCTCACGGCGGTGAAGCACTGCTGGGCGTCGTTATGGACGAACCGAGCGGTGAGCTATCGCGCCAGCAATGGTATCGATCATCGCACCGTACGCCTAGCTGTCGTGGTGCAGCGTATGGTCGAGGCACACGTGGCAGGCGTCCTCTTTACCGCTAATCCGCTCACAGGACGCCGCCGTCAAGCCGTGATCAACGCAAGCCCGGGTTTAGGCGAAGCCGTGGTTTCAGGAGCTGTCAATCCAGATCAGTTTGTCATCGATGTCAATACAGGAGAAATGATTGAGCGTTGCCTGGGTGACAAACAGTTTATGCTTCAAGCGACTCCGGGTGGAGGGCTTCAGCGAGTAGAGCTGACCGAACGGGGCCCATGCCTCTCTGATGGGCAAATAGCAGATCTGGCCCGGTTAGGCGCGCGGGTAGAAACGTATTATGGAGCGCCACAGGATATAGAATGGGCTATCGATGCAACGAATCAGCTCTGGTTAACCCAGGCACGCCCAATCACGACGCTGTTCCCATTGCCCGATAGTGTCCCTTCTGCAAACGACTCATTACGCGTCTACCTCTGTTTTAATGTATTACAGGGTGTCTATCGCCCGTTTACCCCTATGGGGTTTGCGGCCCTGCGCCTTATGGCATCGTCGATTGCCAGGCGCATCGGCTTCCCCCGCGGGATGTGCGTGTCGGACCCTCGGCCATACAGGAAGCGGGCCATCGTTTCTTTATTGATATGACCCCTTTGTTGGGTCATCCACTAGGGCGCAAGGTGCTCAAGCGGGTGATGGGAAGGCTAGAAGCGCGCTCTGGTGAGATCTTACAACAACAAAGCGCTGACCCTCGCCTCACTTCCTTCGACCACATTTCACGTGGTACGATTGTGCGACGCTCTCTAAGCATCCTGCTTCGCACTCGCGCGTTCTTCTATATCGGACAGGTCCTCTTCCAGCCAGAGAAGGCGAAGAAACGTGTGCTGGGGTTGAAAGAACAGCTGAAGAAACAGAGTGAAGTTCGTCCTGAGACAAGTGCTAGCCAACGGTTGACGGCTGCCGAAGTGTTATTGCTGCAAAATACGGCCGCTACGATCTGTAACTCACTCTTTACTGCCCTTCCTGCCTTTCTGCTCACCGTCCTGGCAGGGAAGCTGCTTGGGGATCTTGCAACCCCTGAAGAGAGACAGGTCGTGTTAAGAGCGCTCCCCCATAACCCGACGACAGAGATGGATCTCGCTCTATGGGATCTTGCGCAACAACTGCGTGCTGACGCAAGCACTGCGCAGTTTTTCCTGAACACACCACATGCGCAACTGGTGCAGCAATACCATGATCAAACATTGCCCTTTGTCTTCCAACGGGGATTACGTGCGTTCCTCGACGATTATGGGCATCGTGGTGTCGCTGAAATCGATCTAGGGTTACCACGCTGGTCAGAGGATCCCACCTATATTCTGGGGGTTCTTGCAAACTATCTACAGCTTGATCAGTTTGATGCGGCTCCTGATCTCGTGTTCCAGCGCTGCGCGGAGGAAGCGGAGGCCATGGTGACCGAACTGGTACGCAGAGCGGCGACACGTGGGTGGGTACGCAGTAAGCTTGTTGGGTTTTGCTTGCGGAGAGGGCGCGCCTTGGCGGGAATGAGAGAGATCGCAAAGTTTTACCTGGTGCTCTTACTTGCAGGGGCGCGGCGTTTGCTCTTGTCTGTCGCTGATGAACTGGTCAGCACTGGCTGTTTGGAGGCGCCCGAAGATATCTTTTTTCTCGATATTGCCGAAGTACGTCTGGCACTCACTGGTACATCTCTTCGCTCTGTTGTGCAGGAGCGCCGGAGTAGTTATGCATACGAGTTACGGCGTCGGCATATACCGCGAATTCTGCTCTCCGACGGAACAGAGCCTGAGGCGGCGCTTCTCAATGCTCGTGCCGGAGGTGAGGATGGACAGACGCTCAAAGGGATACCCGCATCAGCGGGGAAAATAACCGCGAAGGCCAGAGTTGTGCTCGACCCTGCGGATGCGCATTTAGAGCCCGGTGAAATTCTGATTGCGCCTTCAACCGATCCTGGCTGGACGCCACTGTTTCTTACGGCGGCGGGCATGGTCATGGAAATGGGAGGGCCGATGTCACATGGGGCTGTTGTGGCCCGCGAATATGGTATCCCTGCTGTTGTTGGCGTCCCAGGAGCAACTCGCAACATTCGTACCGGTCAGCAAATCACTGTTGATGGGTCTGCAGGGACTATTCTGCTCGTTGAGGAGGCTGCGTAAGCAGGTCGTATCAGCCGGACAGCAGTAGGTGTACGCGATATCGGGTGGATGAGGGTGAGGGTCCTTCTCTCCGCTTGTGGGAAGGGCCCTCTTGCAACCTCATCCTTGATGGCGTGTGCATTCCATGATCGCTGTTCGTCGGTGCGAAGTGGTAGTGCTGATAAAATAGTATTCTGCCATAGAATAGCGAAAGAAATGTGAAGTGTTGCTCACGCATGCGAAGTGAGCGCGAATGTTTTGCTGAGTCATGTTGTGTATTCTCTCATCAAGATCACATATGAAATTGTTCTTGGTATCCTGCAGCTATTGGGGAAGGAGAGAAAAGAAATGCATACTCCGCATCGTATCATTCGCTTTCTAACAGGCCTTCAGTATTGGCTGGCTATGACACTTGCGAATGCCACTGTCAGAAAATGTCTGGTGTTCGGTCTGGTTCTTTTTGTGATATGTGTGTTGCCGCAAGGTGGCCCAGGTACGCCTGATCCATGGCCCTAAGCTTCGCCTTGAGGCCTAAAGAAAAGGAAGCGACACATGGGAGAGCGTGGTATGGTGGACCAAGATCGAGAGCAGGTCCACCCACGAGAATATGCCGTGATAGCAAAAAGAAGTATGACACTTCTATAGATTCTCTTTACAGAGAGTGCCGAGAAGTTCTTCAGCGCATATATGAATACCTATCGTTTCTTCGTTTACGGCTCACTACTGGTATAGGGAGTGCTCAGCACAGTATTTTCAAAGAAAGAAATAAGCCAGGTTCTCGTAGCGCAATCGCTGAACGTTCAGCGATTGCGCTACGAGAACCTGGCTTATTTCTTTGGTAAGAATTTGGTAATCTGGATACTGCACAGTATGGTTAGGGTTCGATACATACGACGGATGCCCGCTCCCTCTCGAGAAAGTCTCAGATTTTCCGCATGGAGGTTGTGCGTTGGCATAGCAGTATTCAATGAGGGAGAAACTCGTGATAAGTCATAGGACCGAAGAGGGTAGAGATGCGACGGAAACACGCCGGGAGGTGGAAGCGCAGCGGGAGATGATGCGGGAAGGGACGACGCATATTGTGCTCAAATTTGCAGATGCCTTCCTCGTCGCCGATGAGCACGGCGACCTTCCCCTGGCACACCGGCAAAGTGGCCTCTACCGCCGGGGAAATTGTTTTTTGCATACCTGCAATCTTTACCTTGATGATTTTCCCCTGATGGCGCTTTCGCACCAGATTGCAACTACCCTTGATGCCTGTACTATTCAGCTGACGAATGCTTCAATCACACATGAAACTGGGAACGTGCTCAAGCAAGGGAGCATTGTGGTCACCCGTGCTCTCCATCTAGAACAAGACGCGCTCGTGCAAACACTGATCATCGCCAATACTCACGCTGAGACGCTTTCCCTGACCATAAGTCTGGAGGTCAGTACCTCCTGCCCTGACCTCTTTTTTGCTTGTGATGTGCCCTACGCACAATGTGACGGGGAGAGAGAGGAGGCATATAGTAAGAGAGAGCTTGTGCTCTATCCTTCAGGTCGTGACGAGATTGAATGTGTCACGCGTATGCAGTTCGAGCCTGCATTTGATGAGCTAGAGTCGGGCCGAGTCAACTGGCAGCTTACGCTTCAACCTGGTGAATCGATCCCCTTATACATCAAGGCACTTATGAGCGAGTCAAAGAGCAGAGGCTTTACCATGCAGCCTACCAGGCTTTTCTGGTCTGATCCACAGCATCGGTCCCTTGCCGTGTATAAGCATCTTTTTCTCAATCACCTACTGCCTTCGCATCTAGGTACACCTCTCCCTTCTCCATCTCGCCGGCCTGCAACAACTCATTTATTGCAGGTGGTTGCAGCATAGATACTGCTTTTTGAAGATGCAGCAGCGTTCGTAATACGCTGCTGCATCTTTGCGTCTTTTCCCCCTGCGAACAACCTCTGGCCGCTCAACCGTTGCCTCTTTTTTCCAGAAGATACTCCGCCTGTAGAGGGGCTTACGCCCCCAGTAATACAGAGGTAATGATTGTATTACAAATAATGATTGTATTACAAATAATGATTGGCCACCGCTACGTAGCGGTGGGTTAGCGCGTTGTTCTGCCGTGGGGCTGACCGTTCCCCTTTATGACAACGGCAGGGAAAGCGATAGCTTGAGAAAGGATGCAGGTATTATGGCGAAGATCGCGTTTCTTTACCCTGGACAAGGCTCACAAAAAGTGGGCATGGGTGGTGAACTCTTGAAGAGCGCTCCCTGGTTGTTTGAAAAGTATTTAGCATGTAGTGAGGAGGTCATAGGGCTGCCTCTCACGCGCTATTGCTTAGAAGGGCCCCTTGATGCTTTGAGTCAAACGCATATTGCTCAGCCTGCCCTTTTCGCTTACTCCCTGGCCCTGACAACGTATGCACATCAATGTGGTTTGTATGCGGATATGGTGGCAGGTCATAGTCTGGGAGAGTATACGGCAGCTGTGGCGGCGGGCGTGCTGTCTTTCGAGGATGGCTTACAGTTAGTGAGTCAAAGGGGTAATTTGATGTATGGGGTGCAGAAAGATGCCCCGGGCGCTATGGCGGCGATTGTGGGCGTCCCTCTAGAGGAGTTACGCTGTCTTTGCACGGAGATCTCGAAACACCATTATGTTACTGTCGCAAACTTGAATACGCATTCCCAGTTCGTCGTTTCGGGGGTTGAGCAGGGCGTTCAGGAGATGATAGAAGCCTTGCGATCACGCAAGACTGTGCGTGCCATGCGTCTCCCTGTGAAGGGGGCATTTCATTCGAGGCTGATGCTTCCGGTCCAGTCGGCACTCCAAACGGTGATGCATCATCTCACCTGGCACGATGCGCGCATGCCGGTAGTTGCCAATGTTTCTGGAAGACCTCTTGGCTATAAAGAGCAGGTTCGCAACGAGCTGATCGACCAGGTGACCAACCCGGTCTGCTGGACAGCGTGTGTCGAAACGCTGCTTGATGCAGGATGTGATATCTTTGTCGAACTCGGTTCCTCTCAGGTACTAACCAGGCTGGTACGTGCAATTGCCCCGGGTACACAGGTGTTTTCCGCCGATACACCAGAGAAGATTGATGCGTTAGTCGCGACATTGCAAGAGCCTGCGTATATGTCGGCCTGCGCGTAAAGAAGGAGAGAGCGTATGTTGGAAATGGTCAGACCATTGAATGCAGCGGACGCGAGACACGCGGAGAATCCCTTGGAGAGGCTCACGCTTCTCCAAAATATTGCAGTGAAATGCCCTCAATGCAAAGAGATTCTCTATCAGCGAGATCACCAAAGAAACGCACACGTGTGTTCCAGGTGCAGCTACCATTTCAGGTTGAGTGCCCACGATCGTATCGATCTTTTGGTGGATCCCAGCAGTTTTGTTGAACTCGACGCTGATATTGCCTCTGCTGATCCATTGCACTTTGTCAGCCAATCACAGTTGTATGCGGAGAAACTTGCAAAAGAGCAACAAAAAGTTGGTTTAAACGAGGGGGTCGTTATTGGTCATGCGACCATTGAGAACTTGCCCCTGGCACTGGCGGTCATGGATTTTCGCTTTATTGGTGGCAGTATGGGGGCGGCAGTGGGAGAGAAGATTACGCGAGCGGTGGAACTGGCAATACAGCGGCACATTCCTGTGTTTATCGTTTCCGCATCAGGCGGGGCCAGGATGCAAGAGGGAATTTACTCTCTGATGCAAATGGCGAAAACCTCTGCAGCCCTTTCACGACTGGCCGAAGCCAGGCTTCCTTATATTAGCCTGCTTACCGATCCTACCACTGGTGGTGTCACGGCAAGTTTTGCGACGCTTGGAGATGTGATCCTCGCCGAACCTGGATGCCTGGTCTGCTTCGCAGGCCCTCGCGTTATCGAACAGTTTATGCATATACAGCTGCCAAAAGGGGCCGTCACCGCTGAATTCGCGTATGAGCATGGATTGATCGATGCTGTCGTCCCGAGACATGAGCTACGGCAAACGTTGGCGCGCCTGTTGCGTTTTTATGCTTGCACTTCTGGCCGACGGGCGGACAGCAATATCATCGATCTGACCCATCACAGTTAGGGCTGGATCACACACTACCCGAAAAGGAAGGGTGCCAGCGCTATTCCCTTCCTTTCTCCCTATTCCCCAAAGGATGCAAAGACACGAGTATACGAGAACAATGAGGAGCGAGAGAATGAGTTACAATTTAGATTTTGAACAAGAACTGGCTATTGAAGCCGAAACGATTCGCGCGCTACAGCAACAAAACCCGGATGACGCCCAACTGCAGGAAGCCATCGATCATTTGCAAGCACGGACGAAAGATGTGTATGCTCGTCTCACCTCCTGGCAAACAGTGCAGGTTGCCCGCCACAAAGACCGCCCTTATGCTGCGGATTACCTGAAACTGATGTGTGAGGACTTTATGGAACTCCATGGTGATCGCGCCTATGGGGATGATCACGCGATCCTGGCAGGCCTCGGGCAAATGGGTGGGAGAACCATGATGTTTATCTGCCAACAAAAAGGCCGCGATATGGCCGCCAAGAAGTATCACAACTTCGGCATGCCTCACCCTGAAGGGTATCGTAAAGCGTATCGCCTGATGTGCCAGGCGGAGAAATTTCAGATGCCGTTGATTTGCCTGATTGATACTCCTGGCGCCTTCCCCGGCTTGGAAGATGAGGAACATGGCCAATCCGGGGCGATTGCTGCGAATTTAGCACTTATGTCGCGTTTACGTACGCCGATCATCTCTGTCGTGATTGGAGAAGGTGGGAGTGGCGGTGCTCTTGCGATCAGTATTGCTGACCGTTTGTTGATGTTGGAGCATAGCGTGTATACGGTGGCCGCGCCCGAGGCCGCTGCATCTATTCTCTGGCGTGATAAGTCCTTTGCTCCCCAGGCGGCGGAAGCCATGCGTATTAGCGCCCGTGAGCTCCTCTCTACTGAATTGATCGATGGATTGGTGCCTGAACCTGTAGGGGGGGCGCATCGCAACCATTGTCGCGCCGCCGGTTATCTGAAAGATACGCTGCTCAGCCATCTTACCGAACTTGAGCGCTATACTCCTGGCGAACTGCTGGAATTGCGCTATCGCAAGTACCGTCGTATCGGCCCATTTGTTCATCTCAACGAGAACGCGATTGCCTGCTAGCGCGCAGTATAACAACGCCTGTTCTCGAACAGGCAGCCAGAGGGAGGCTTCCCAATACTCTCTGGAGAAGAGGAGCCTTGAGGCACAAGCGTTCTGCCCCTCTTTCTCGTAGATGGTATTGGGGACGCTTGTCCGCGAGATACGTTCTGCTTTGACAAACAATGTCCATGGCATGGCCCAAAGTCATGTTCAGGTGAATCCCAAATGTGTGCCTGCTTCCTCACGTGGGAATGCGCCTCAAGCGGTTCCGGGCCCAAAAAACAAAATGGAAGGAGAGGAGGCGCACCTTCGCGATGCTTTGCTGCTTGCACGCTTATCGGCTATTGCGGCTTAACAGGGAGTTTACTGATCGCTTACCTCTGCCGCGTGATGTGGTAACTCTCCGGTAACTCAACTGCCTTAGAATAGGTTGTATCTATGGTTTGCTCTTCATCGGCGATGAACAGTGAGGGTAGATTGTGGAAAGCATGTCAGTGTGCAATCACAATGAGTCCCAAACGGCGAACATCCCTTGGAGAGGGGATAACTTCTGGGGAGTGGGTTCTATGCTGATTGCCTGCATCGAAGGCACACAGTGCGTGCTTTCCTGGTCGTTGGTATCAGGAACACACAAAGGGGGAACTTCCTCCTTTTCCCCTTGTTACGACATTGGTTGGAAGCAAGAGCGAACAGCTCGTGTAGAGGAGAAGAGGATATGCTGCATATAGCGAAACTTGGATATGTTGCATTGACGACGCCACACGTGGAAGATATGTGGACCTATTATACAGAGGTAATCGGGTTTTCACTGGCTGAACGAGAGGATGATGGTACTTCGTATTTGCGACATACTACAGATCATCATACCATCGCAATTTATCCGGCGGCAGAGGCTAGTCTTCGTCATATAGGATTTCAAATTGGTCAGGGGCAGACCCTCAAAGAGGTGGCGAGCCAGCTCTTTGCTCAGGGCGTACAGGTGGAAATGCGGGCCGATGTGCAACCCGGTGTGCCTGAGTTACTCCAGTTTGCAGATCCAGAAGGAAATAGTATTCACCTGTATAGCTCTATCGAACAAAGCAGGCGTGGTTTGCTCGACAGAGGAATCGCTCCTGAGAAATTAGGCCATGTCGCTTTCCATGTGCGTAATATCCAACCTATGGTTGATTTCTATCAGCGTATCCTTGGTTTTGCTGTATCCGATTGGATTGAGCAGAGAAGCGTATTTTTGCGTTGTGGCCCGGATCATCATACCATTCAATTAATCCAGCAAGATGCAGACATGCCTGGAACACGAGGTATGCATCACATTGCTTTTCAGTTGCATGATTGGACGCATATTCAGCGAGCGTGCGATCATCTTGCGAAAAAGAATATCGCGCTCTCCTGGGGGCCTGGACGACATGGGCCAGGGCATAGTCTTTTCATGTTCCACCGTGACCCTGATGGGAACCTGATCGAACTCTTTTCCGATATGGATCTTGTGCTCAATGAAGATTTGGGGTATTTTGAGCCACGTCCCTGGCACACCGATTGTCCCCAGCGACCCAAGGTATGGAGCAGAAGCCTGCAGGCGGCAAATATCTGGGGTATTGCTCCTCCCGAGACGTTTTTTTCGTCGTCGGGATAGTGGCGAGGAGCGCTCAGGGGGAATGGTGAGCTGTCTTCCCTGAAAGGTAGCACGGAGAGGGCTCTTCCCCGGGCAAAACGGGGAAGAGCCCTCTCCGTGCTACCTTTCAGGGAAGAGTCGGAAGCCGAACAGGCTTTCCGTTTGTTTGTGTTGTCATTGGGAAAAAGAAAAGACGACCTTCGGATGCGCTCATGCTTCTGCTTGTTGTTGCGCACCTGTTGAGGTCGTCTTTCGACGCGCTAGTTCAACGTATTTGCTTCCTCTCGAACCGGACCATCAATGATCGTAGGAGGCTATGCACTCTGGGCTGTCTGAGGGATAGCAGAGACGGACGTGTTGGTCCAGCGGTAAATCTCCCGCCCAACGCCGGGATTGAGTTCGGGAGAGAGAGGCTGAACATAGGTATCTACTTCTGCCTTGATCTCTTTAAACAACGGATGATTGATATATTGCCTAATGATGGTTGGTAAGGAAGACTTCGCCTCCACGAGATGGAGATAGATGTCACCCAATACCCAGACATGGCGCGATTTGACACCCAGAAGGTGGGGGAGCTCGCTTTCATCTGAGCGCCTAAATGCATCGGCAATGGCAGCCTCGCTGCCACTTTGGTAGCGGCCAATAATGACACCGCGGTAGTACGTCTCTGCGTCAGGTGCCGTTCCACACATCTGCTCGACGCGTTCTTTGATAACGGCCTGCTGAATCTTGGTCTGCTTGTTTAAGTAGTTGGTTGCCTGTTCTTCGGTGACGGGTGCGTTTCCCTTCAAGGTAAACTCTTGTTCCCATGTCATGATTGTGCTCTTTTCCCCAATGGGATCATACCACCAGCGAATCTCCATGCGCTCAAATGGGCCAGATGAGGGCATGCGTTCCGAATACGTTGAACGCCTCTGGTGGTTTGTGCGCCTCTGCGCAATCCAGCTCCACTGGTTGCCATCCTCATCGACGCGGGTGGTTAACCGAAAGGTGACACTGTTGTCCGTTTCTTCGATGACTTCACTACTCTCATACTCGGTAAACAGAGAAGGCCATGTACGTACATTGTTGGTTAGGCTGAATACCTCGTCTACAGGTGCTTCGATCTGCACCGCATTGCGAATATATCCCATGGTGGTACTCTCCTAAAACTGGTTATTGACGAGCATCACTAATTCCTGAACATTGGTTGCCGTGAGGATTTCCTCGTGGGGGAGATCGACACCAAGCGTAAGAGACAAGGTGGAAATCGTTTCGGCGAGGCCGAGCGACTCTACTCCTATCGCTTCCCAGTCGGCTGTATCGATACCAGGCGTATTTGCAGGAACGCCTACTTTTGTGGCCAGAATATCGATTACCATTGCAGTTGTACATGCTAAAGGCATTCGTTATTGCTCCTTTCACGTTGCACTGAAGCATACATATCATTCATTTGGACTGTATCGTAGGGCTCCTCAATTACCGAAGACTTCTTTTTCCAGTAAGCCCGCGGTACATACCGCCGCGTACATTGCTAGCAACGAAAGACGTGTATGGCAAGTTCTGGGAAATCGTATATTCCCTGAAAGGGAGGATTACTTACTCATGAGGCGCGTCGTTATTACGGGCATAGGCGTTGTCGCTCCAGGGGGCACCGGGAGAGAGGCCTTCTGGGAAACGCTAAAGACGGGAACCTCCGCGTGCGATATAGCGGACATGGACCACCTGGAAAACTTTCGATCGCGGGTTGTAGGCGCTGTCACAGACTGGACCCCCCTCGCCTATGGGTTGACCGAAGAGGAAGTGGGCAGGCTGGATAGGCATATTCAATTTGCCCTGGTTGCTACCGCAGAGGCGTTGCAGGACAGTTGCCTGAACCTTTCTACGCTTGACCCAACCCTCCTGGGTGTTTCAGCGGGTACCGCTATTGGCTCCACAACACGGCTTGAGCAGGAGTACCTGGCTGTCAGCCAGAACGCAACAGAATTTAATGTTGATCCCACATTGGCAAGTCCCTACCTGTACCATGCGGTTACTCCATCAAGCCTGAGTGCGGAACTTGCCACTCGTTACAATGCCAGAGGAACTGTCATCACTGTTTCATCCGGCTGTACCGCCGGTATCGATGCTATTGCACAGGCGTTTGAGTGGATTCGCGATGGTGATGTCAATGTGTGCATTGCCGGGGCATCGGAAGCCGGTATCTGTCCGATCAATATGGCTTCCTTTGATGCGATCAAAGGGACGACGCCACGCAATGATGAGCCAAAAACAGCTTCGCGCCCATTTGATAAAACACGGAACGGGTTTGTTCTTGGGGAAGGGGGCGCGTTTCTTATCCTCGAGGATCTGGCTCATGCCTCTCAACGGGGCGCGCACATCTATGCAGAAATTACTGGCTATGGCAGTGCCTTGAATGCCCATCACATGACGGGGCTACAGCGCCATGGTCTGGATATGGCGCAGGCGATTCATGCTGCCTTCGAGAGTGGTGGCATCGCGCCGGACTCAGTGCAATACATTAATGCGCATGGCTCCTCGACGCCGCAAAATGATGTTCACGAGACCAACGCGTTTAAAGCCGCATGGGGACCTCAAGCGTATCGCATTCCTATTAGCTCGATTAAATCAATGGTTGGGCACTCATTAGGGGCTATTGGCGCTGTCGAAATAGCTGCATGTGCGCTCATCATCCAGCGAGGAATTATTCCGCCAACGATTAACTATCGCACTCCCGATCCAGATTGTGATCTCGATTACGTTCCTAATACGGCCAGGCAACAGACGGTTGATGTGATCGTCTCCACGGGAAGTGGTTTCGGCGGATTTCAATCTGCTCTCATTCTCTCGAGGGCAAAGGAGGAACTCGATGCCTAGAGAAGCCGTCATCACAGGAATTGGAGTTGTTGCCCCCGCAGGAATTGGTACGAAGCAGTTCTGGGAGGGAGTGTCTAGTGCGCAATCGTTTATCACACCAGTGACACGTTTCGATACAACAAAGTTCACTAGCAAGGTCGCCGGAGTTGTTGCCGATTTTGACCCTACCCGCTCCATTGATCCACGTATTATTGCGCAAACGGACCGTTGGACGCATTTTGATCTGGTCTGCGCTCGCGAAGCGATTGCCGACGCGCAGTTGGATATAGCACAGGAGGATGCGACACGCATTGGGGCTGTCTTCGCGGCAGGCACAGGGGGAAATGAGTTCGGTCAGCGTCAGTTGCATTTATGTTGGGAAAAAGGACCACGCTATGTGAGTGCGTATCAGTCCATCGCCTGGTTCTATGCTGCGAGCATTGGTCAGGTGTCCATTACGAATGGTGTTCGTGGATATGGCCGCAATATCTGTGCAGAAGCAGCTGGCGGACTGATTGCTCTGGCTCATGCCGCAAAGATTATCCAACAGGGCCTGTGTGACGTTGTCATCGTTGGTGGTTCAGAGGCGTCTATTGCGCCCTATGCATTTACATGCCACCAGGCGTCGGGGCTTGTCTCTTCAGAACAGGGCCCGTTCCCTTATCGTCCCTTCGATGCCACGCGTTCCGGTCCCATTATTGGTGAGGGTGGCGCTGTGTTTTGCATCGAGAGCAAGGAGCATGCGCAGCGACGGAACGCGCACGTATATGCGGAGATTGCTGGAAGTGGTCAGTCATTTGATGCTATAGTGTCACGTGAACCGGCCAGTGATGGCAAGGAATATGCAAGAGCGATGACGAAAGCAATGACAATGGCACAGATCTCACTAGACGACATTGATTGGGTGGTATGTGATGGATTGGGTACTCAAGAAGGCGATATCTCAGAGGTGAAAGCCTTGCAGCAGGTTTTTGGCTCTGACCTGGCGGCAATTCCTGCCTCTGCGCCTAAATCGATGCTAGGGCGTTTGTTTAACGGTGCATCAACCGTCGATGTTGCGATGGCTCTACTTGGCATGCAAGCAGAGACCATTCTGCCCACTGTTGGATTCTCACAACCCGATGCCCAATGCTTGCTCGATTGCGTTCCTAACACACCTCGTTCCGCGAGCGTACAACGTGTCCTGGTAGGAGCGCGTGGCTTTGGTGGCTTTAATGCTGCTCTTGTCTTAAAGAAATAGCGACATGGTCATATGCAGCTTGGAGAAGCTGTGGACGACATGAGTAGCACCAAAAGGATGCAGGCGGGAGATATCTCCCGCCTGCATCCTTTTGGTGTCAAGCGGGAGGAAGAGAAATTCAGGACTCTAGGCGGGGGAGATTGCTCCTGCAGTCGGATCTCTTTCGGTGGAAGAGCGGCTATACTTACAACATGAACGGTAACTAAGAAACACGAGCATAGAGAAGAAGCGTCACCTCTCTTTACGAGAGAAAGACGGAGAAAGAAAGGAAAAACAGATCATGACCAAAGCACGTATCCGTACACTGATTTTCGCAAGCCTTATTATCGGAGCCATTGGTGGAGCGCTGATTGCATTGGGAATTATGGGCAGTACCTTCAACCAGGCAACCCATGTCATGACGCATCTGGCCAACCCTCCTCTGTTTGTGAGTGGTATATGCGTCGCCGTGGTGGCAAGCATTCTCATGGGGATCGCGTGGATCGGGTCGATCCTCAACACGGTCCGCCTTCGTGAGTGGAAGTGGTTACTCATTATCCTATTAGTACGCGGCCTGGGGTTGTTGATCTATAGTTTCGTGGGGCCAGAACCCCAACGCTAATGAACAGCCACGTGCAACTGCCCTCCAGGCTGGAGGGCAGTTGCACGTGGCTGTTCATTCGATCCTTGTGGAATGACAAGCATGCTTACAAGATGCCACGTATCTATTCTACCGCCTTGGAAAGATGAAAAATTCTTCGATTTTGCCCTTCTTGCATATACATACCGGCTGAGCACGTGTTGCGTTACAGGCATCTCGCGAATGTGGTAGGTCACCAGTGGAAAAGCGCAACGCGACGTAGGCATGTTGGATCGTTTTGTAGAGTGACACAGCGCGCAGCTTGCACCTCTTGCTGATCATCCAGCGTCTCACAGCGGCGATTGCTCATCGCCTCGTTGGAGAGCGGCCAGAGACGCTCGCAGGGCTGCACCTCTGGTGAGTATGGTGGTTGAAACACCAGATGGGCGTCTTCTGGAAGAGCGAGTTCACCGCTCTCATGCCACCTGGCACGATACAACAGCAGTATGATGCGCCGATCTAGACCAGCGCTAATAGCTTGCGCGAAGTGCTTTAAGGCAATAGTGAAGATATCGACATTGACCGAGAGCAGGTTAGTGGTGATCATCGTGCATGCTCGAGAGTACTCACTGGAAGAAGGAACCGTGAAGGGAAAGCTCATCTTCACATGGGTGGTAGCGTGCAAAACAGTTTGGCCTGCCTGGTCGAAGGGAAACGTCTCCCTGCTAATTGTCCATCAGTCGCATCGTTGGCCTCAAACATGAGGGCGCCGTGCTTCTCCCTCTTGCTCAAGTAAGGGGTCCCGCACGTCGCCATTGTCTGATGGGAGGCATAATGAGATGTCTCGATGTTGTAGTGGCTACTCTTTCGGAGATGGCGTGTGTGTTTGCCAGGGATACGCGTAGCTCAGGTAGAGCACTGTACTCAGGATTGGTACCATAAGCATGAAGATGATCCAGGGGTATTTCTGCTGTCGGCTCATTGTGCGATCGAGTATGCAAATTGTTATCATCGAGAGCCAGAAGACGGTTAAGAGAATGCCTACAAATACCATCAGAAAGATTGAACCACCGAACAGAGGAAAAGAATGAGGATCGAAGGGCCCCCCTCTTAAAAGAAAAGCAAATGTTCTCTTCATGGTACGCTCCTTGCTTGTGCCTAGAGGCCAGGGATGACTGGCTGGCCACTTCTTCTTCTATATGTTGTGCGATGGAGGGTGTGGCTCAGGCGCCTGATGGAGCCTGGAGCCGAGTGGTGATCACTTGTTGCTGGGTGGCGAACTACGCGAGGCCGGTTGATCAGCGAGTTGAATACTCCTGAGCCGACCCTGTATCAGGCTGCGAGATTAAGCGCTGTCTGTAAGAATTCGTTACTGCGTGCTCGGATATGGGCAATCCAGATGGGATTTTTCTCGTACCACTCTATGGTATAAGCGATTCCTTCGGCAAAAGGGATACGAGGTTGCCATCCACAAACGCGTTTGATTTTTGATGCATTCACGGCATGACGCATAACGTGTCCTTGTCGATCCGCGACAAAGCGGATGAGTGTGCGTGGCTTTTCCAGGTGGTCAAGCACCGCCCCAGCATTATGGAGGATAGAGCGCTCTTCACTTGCGCCAATATTAAAGATTTCTCCGTGAACATGTGAGCCGTCCTGGTGCAAGAGCGAGATGATAGCGTTTGCGTGATCGTATACATGAATCCAATCGCGCACATTCTGCCCATCTCCATAGACAGGTAATGGCCGCTCTTCAAGTGCATTCAGGATAAACAGTGGTAGTTGTTTTTCTGGATATTGGTAGGGGCCGTAGTTATTCCCACAACGGGTAATGACAACGGGCAGACCGTAGGTTGCCCAGTAGGAGTAGGCGAGATTGTCGGCAGCAGCTTTACTGGCAGCGTACGGTGACATGGGCCTTTGCGGATCCGTTTCCAGAGAAGGGCGGCTTTCTCCTGTGGGTGAGAGTGCGTTACCATATACTTCGTCGGTCGAGATATGAATAAAGCGTTTGATAGGTAACGTGCGTGCTACTTCGAGCAACGTATAGGTACCCTCAATATTTGTTTTAATGAAGGCATCTGGCCCAATAATCGAGCGGTCCACATGGGTTTCTGCGGCAAAATTGATGACTGCATCGCAGCCTTCCATTGCTCGTCTCACAATACGAGGATCACAGATATCCCCCCGGATAAATGTGCACCGTCCTGACGAGAGCAGGGAGGAGAGGTTATTCAAATTGCCGGCATAGGTGAGCTTGTCCAGGATCACCACTTCATAGGTGGGGTAGTCCATAAGCAACACTCGCACAAAATTGCTGCCGATAAAACCCGCACCACCGGTGACAAGTATTCGCATGGTTTCTCTATCCTTTCTGTTACAATACGCCAATACGGCTATGGTCTCCCAATAGCAGCTTGTAGGCACGTGGTTTATTCGATGAGGGGTAGACTTGCGCGTGACGACCGATGAGACTATCCTCTATACGCCCTTCGATATCACGAATATGGCACCCCTCGAGCACAATACTATGCTCAATTTCGCTGTTTTCCACCAGACTATCTTGTGCAATGGAGGTAAAAGGGCCAACATAGGTGTTGATGAGCCTGACATTGCGGCCAATAATGGAGGGGCCGCGCACAATGCTATTGGTTAAGCGCGCACCATTTTCCAGGACCACCTCTCCAAGTACCTGAGAATCCTCATCAACCTGAACGCCCGTGGCGAAATTTGTCTGGATGTGGCTCAATGCCGCTCTATTTGCTTCAAGCATATCTTGCATTTTTCCCGTATCAATCCAATAGCCCGTTAGCAAATGCGGACGTACATTGAAGTGGTGATCGATCAGGTATTGGATGGCGTCGGTAATCTCTAATTCCCCCCGACGAGAAGGCTCAATAGCATTGACTGCTTCAAAGATATGACTATCAAAGAGGTAGATTCCGATGATGGCCAGATCACTAATCGGTTCCTGCGGTTTTTCCACCAGACGGGAAACATAGACCCGTTCATCGCCTGGATAGGTCGCCGATGAGACCGGGTCCCCTTCTCGTGTACGAAGTTGTGCAACGCCAAACTGCTGAGGGTGGGGTACCTGTTTGAGCAAGATTTGTGCGTTACAGGGGCAGTCAGGAGCAGAAAAGTTGTGTATAAGCCCGCTGATATCTTCTTCAATAAAGTTATCCCCCAGGAACATCGCGAATTTCTCCTCCTGTAAAAATGGTTGGGCAATTTTTACAGCGTGCGCAAGCCCAAGGGGCTGTTCCTGGTGAATATATGTGATTGAGACATCGGGACCAAATTGTTTGCCGTCTTTGGCTGCCGCTTTGATTTCGGCGTGTGTATCACCAACAATAATGCCAATATCGGTGATACCGGCGGCGACAATGGTCTCTAAGACGTAAAAAAGGACGGGTTTGTTTGCAATCGGAACTAATTGCTTGGCATTGGTATTCGTAATAGGTTGCAGGCGGGTACCTTTGCCTCCGCTTAGAATCAATGCTTTCATGTGCTCTACACTCCATACATCTGTTTTTCTCAGCAGTTGTGAAGCACTAGCCAGAGATAAGCATGCTTATCTCTGGCGAAAAACGTTCTCTTGTGTCGCCTGAGGAGAGTGTAAGCAGGGGAAATTACAAGAAGGTTACTTCATCAGTAAGTACGATGAAGTCAGGAGTGAGAGGGCAGTCGTTGCTCTGTGTTGTTGCGTTCCTGGGAATGAAATCCTAGATGCCGGCTTGCGCAATTTTTTGTTCCAAGGCGTCTATATCTTTGCTCGGTGCCACTCCCAGCTCGCTTTGAATGAAGCTACGGAAAATCTCTAACCGATTGGTTGCCATCGTGAGATCCCCCTGTTGTAGATAGGCATCTACAATAGCTCGCACTGCTGGCTCGCAATAAGGATCGAGTGTGAGCGCTTGGTAGGCATACTCGAGCACTTCTTCTGGCTCATTTCGATGCTGGTAAATCTGGATTAAACGTACAAGGACTTGCGAGTAAATGTAGTCGAAATGACGGCGATGGGGTTGGAGCCACTCCTCATCTTTATCTTCTGGCAAGAACCCTAAGCTGCAGTAGCTCGTGATTTTTCTGTAGTAGTATGAGGCCTTGATATCATCGCCGCGCAAATCAAAGCCTTTTGCGATATCGAAAAGGTGCTGCACCTCCATGGTGTCGGTCCACCAGGTATCATCTATCTCTAACCAGTAAAAATTGTTCGATTGACGGCGGATAAATTTTGACTCCTGCCGAGGAGAAAGCGCAGGTTCAAGGAGCCTTCGCAAACAATGAATGGTGACATAGAGATTGATGGATGCGGCTTCCAGCGTCAAGTCAGGCCAGAAGAGATCAATGAACTGATCGGCTGAACAGAGCTTGCCAGGATTGAGGAGAAACCATTTGAGAAGTGTCTTTGCTTTATTGCGGCGCCACATTGTTTCTCGTATGAATGTGTCCTGGCAAAACAGGCGGAATTGTCCGAAAGAGTATGCGCGAAAGATCGCTTGCTGTTCTCGTTCACGCGGATGAAACTGTGATTGTGGGCTCGACTTCTGGGGGTAAGACATATCCTATTGCCTCCTTATACAAATTGTAGATCGACGCAAGGTTCATCTGTTGCGTGCCTTTCATCAGTGTCCCGCTGTATCTACCCTGCCTCCCCTGTTCTTTTTCGAGTAATTGCCAGGTAAGGTTCTCGCTTTACATACCTAGCGTATGCGAGAAAGAATGGTAAGCAGAGAAACAAGAATCGCCAAGCGCAATATGGTTCGTTGAGCACATGCAAGCAGAAGGAACGCCGCCTCCATGAGGGTACATATTGCGCAATCTTTGTGTGCTACCATTGATAAGCGGGTCTATGGAGTGAAAACCGATGAATGATAAATCCTTCATGCAAACTCTGGATGAACTGAATCTGAAAGCTCATAAAGAGATTGCAGATGAAACCATACAGTGTTGGATGCGTTTGCAACAGCCTGGTGCCACCGTTGCTGGGGTGACCACTCATATCGAGAATGTGCATATGAGAGAGATGGTCTCCCATCTTTTGTTCTATATCTTGCTGCAAACGCTTTTTTACCATGCAAGACATCATGATTTGATAAGTAATCAGCGCTACGAAGAGTTAAGGACGTACATTGATGGCCTGACAGATCATGTCAAGAAACAACCCTTTATGATTTATCCTTTCCACGCTACCTAGCGTCTTTGCTTGCACATTTGAGAAAGAGGTGAAAAGAGAACGCACGTTCTCCTCACGCATCCGGTTATGCCTGGCGAGTAGCTGTATAGGGCTCCTCTAGTCCAAAGACATCTGCCAACACAGTTGCATGAGGGTTATAGGATTTCTTGAGTTTGTGAATATAGCTAGTGGTGATAGCAGCGCTTTCGTGTCCGAGTCGTTCCTGGATCGTACTGATGTGCGCACCCAGCCCATCCATCGTGAGGGCGAAGGTGTGGCGTAATGTACGGACTGTAGAGATGCCCAGGTGGGATTCGCAAATGTCAGCAATGGTTTGAGAGCTGATGCTTTGACCATAGGAGCGATCACTGAAGGAGACCCAGATGGGGGCAGTGGGCGCCAGCGCTTCTAGTTGCTCTCCATAGATAGTGCGTATATAGGCGAGAAACACGTGCGAGAGCCGGGCATCAAGCAGATCTTGCATGATTTTCCCACCTCTGCAACGTTTGAATGTGAGTACTACCCCATCGCCCTCTATACGGATACATTGCCAGGTGAGCGATGCCAGCTCTTGTGAACTTCGTCCTGTATTGAGGGCGACCTGTAAGAGGACATAGTCGCGTGACCCACGGGGGGTGGAGCGATCTATCGCGTTGAGCTTGATGCTCACAAGCTGTGGATTCAACGAGCTTGCTTTGGCATACTTTTGAATGGTCGCGCGTGGAAGCTGTTCAACAGGATTGTTGCCCGTGTAGAGGCTATTTTGGATAGCCCAGCGGTAAAAGCTGGAAACAGCGGCAACCCGTTGATTATATGTTGACGGAGCTACATCACCCTGGCGCTTGCTACCGGGAGTACGTGCGCTGGCCCAGCAGAGTATTGCCGAGACAATCTCCTCGGCAGGGTGATTCAGGCTCAATCCTTTGTCCTGCAGGTGAGTATGCAAGGAGATCAGAATGTCACGGTACGTGGCTTCCGTACATTTGCTTTGCGTAAGGGAATACTTTTCGAGCAGCCATAATTCGATAGCAAGTCTCATGTGATCATAGGGTTCTTCAAGAGTGGTTGGAGCGTGCTCTGGAATGGATGAAGGCGCCCCAGAATAGACACCTGTACCTTTCGCATCTTCTTGACGCTGCTCGTGGCTGTTTGCCAAGACGACCATGGTCTGATGATATGACATTGCTATCCCCTTCCTCCCTGGCTGTAGTCGTGCACCAGGTTCTGTTGTACATTGCCTGTAATCAGAGTGTAAACGGTTCCCCTTACCAGAGACTGCGCACTCACTTCGCAGCGTTATTTCATGCCAATCATTTTTGTGCGCAGGGAGAGCATATCTTCTCCCAGCTCCATGCCCAAATCCTCCCTGAGCAACTTCTGAAAATCGTTTAATCGGCGAATGGCACCTGTGACGTTTCCTTGGCGAAAGAAAGCGTTAATGATGGCTTTGAGTGCAAACTCGCAGTAAGGATCGACCAGTAGCGCCTGGTTTGCATGTGAATGGACCTCATCAAACAGTGCCGCCTCGGAACAGAGTTCGACCAGGCCTTCGAGTGCTTGTATATAGATCAGGTCATAATGCCTGCGGTATATCGAAAATATGTCTTCATAGGCATCTTCAGGAAGAAAGCCCGGGCTACAATGCTGCACAATCGCGCGGAAATGCGTCATCGCTTCATCTGGGCAGTTGCGTTGTTGCGCTTCTCTTGCGGCCAGATGATGCGTCTGCAGATCGAATATATCTGCCCACCACACCCCATGAAGCTCAAACCAGTAAAAATTATGTTTGTTGCGCCGAATAAACGTGGACTCCTGCCGAGGTAAGAGCTCAGGTTCAAGTAAATGGCGCAGATAGTTGATCGTGACATGCAAGTTACGTGCCGCAGCGGACTTCGTCGTGTCAGGCCAGAAAAGATTGATGAGCTGGTTGGCAGAATATTTCTGACCGTGGTTGAGGAGGAACCACTTGAGCAATGTTTTCGCTTTATTTCTGCGCCATACTGCCCCACCTAAGACTTGAGCGCCGTGGGTGACTCGAAAGGGGCCGAAGAAGTAGGCTTTGTAGTGAGCCGTTGACTCATGTAAACCTGCGATGGGAGTCTGTTGAAAGGATACGGGTAGTGTCTTCATAGCGCATCTCTCCTCCAATTGGGATATGAGTGGCAAATCGCAATTTTTGAGAATATTTCGTTGATGCAATAATACTGTGTACTTCTCAACTCATGCTTCGCGCCTGCTTCGCACGATGTATGGTCCTCTTCGCATTGTTTTCGCACACGCAGATATGGAGTATTGAGTGCGCCGCCCAACAGTATATTCTGAGGCCATGTATAACCTCATACGGAGTGATGCGCCAATCGGCGCATCACGTTTCTGTGGATGGCGATTTGGTTGTTGCGCTTATCTATTGGGGAGAGGCAGAAGTGTCGCAATATGCGAGCAGTGTTTCATAGGGGGCTTAGTCGCTACATCAGCGAATGGTGATTGTGTAGCGACTAAAGTGTGCTGTTGGCAATAGGCTTTTGAGCTGGTGCGTGATTCATGAGATGTGCCCCACCTGCGTAAAAACGTTGATCAATGATGAATGTGGGAAACAATGAGAAGAAGAATAGCCCCGGTAAAAGAGATTTCAACAGGACTGGCCTGCTAGAAAGTGATGATGTGGAAGAAGCCCCTCCCTCTTGATGTACCTCACTACTCGTGAAGTGCTTATTGCATTGAGTCATAAAGGAGGGGCTGTGGAAGCGATCTGACATCCTCTGCTACGAAGATGAGTGGGTCAACCGCTGATAGAGTTGCCTGAGTGTGTTTCCCGGTTCAACGCCGAGTTCGCTTTGCAATATATCTTGACACCGTTGATACTGACGTAGCGCCAGCCCCCTTTTCCCTTGTCGTAGGTAACAGCGCATCAGTCCATAATGAGCTTGTTCCAGACAATTATCTATCACTAACGCATGTTGCCAGTGGATAGCACTTTCATCGAATTGTTCATGGCGCCAGGCAATTTGAGCGAGTTGAGAGCGTGCATCCAGATAGGCTCTTCGTAGCTCATCGCGGCGGAAAACGCACCAATCACTATAAAAGGATTGCACATAATCGCCTCTATAGAGGTCTATCATCGCATGCAAAGCTTCCCTTGCTGCTCTATCATTCTCCTGGCTCAACGCTTGTTTCGCTTGATCCTGGTAACGCTGGAATGCTTCTACGTCATACCATACGTTCCCCCCATAAGAGGCTAAATCGAGTGAATAGGCTCCCCCTTGAGAAGTGAGGCGGAATCCCCCGAGGGCTTTGCGTAGATAATACACCGTTGAGTGAAAGGTCTGGTTGATTTGCTCATCCACCTCTGGCCAGAGGGCTGTGATGATCTGTTCTTTACGCATGGGGTGGTTACTATCGAGTAAGAAGAAGAAGAGCTCCATTGAGCGTGCCATCCTCCAGCGAGTAATCGGCTCCCCGTGAAAGCAAACCACCGGTTCTCCCAGAGCTCGTATTTCTACCAGTGGCTGCTCGGGTTGTGTCTGTAGTGATGCTATCGCGGTTTCATGTGGGGGGAGTGGCGGATCGCTCTCTCCTTCATTGAGCGGCATGACGGCTTCCGGTACCTCACTTTCCAGCCGCAAGAGTTTTCGTAGTTGAGCCATGGTGGGCAGTGTCTCTACTGCGTGATAGAGCTTGGGAAGGCGGCGTAATTCTGTAAGCACGATATGCTCGTAGCCGTTTTGTGTATCGAGCAGCCTTGTAAGCTCTCTCATGCGTTGCATCCACTCGTCAGTTCGCCCCTGAGCGAACTGGCATGCAGACATGCGAAGTATCACATAGATCTGTTCACGTTTGAGCCCTATCTTCTGAAAGGTCTGTTCCATCCTGCTGAGATGAGTGTAGACATCGTCATAGCGGCGTTGGTATAACAGAATCGTATTATACGCAAGCTCGTGAATGGCCTGCTCGTAACTGGGTGCTGCACTCGCATCGTTTTGAATATCTGTCTCAGATATAAGGACGAGCGCTGTATTGGCATCTCCCATATACAAATAAGACATCGCCAAGATGCAGAGAGCACTGTTGATCAGGTATTTATCTTTCATCTGACGCGCAAGCGCTAACCCATCCTCGGTGACGGCCAGCGAGCGTTCGTAGAGGCCTTGATCCTGGTAGAGTTCTCCCAGATTGACCAGGGCATAGGCCTGTCCCAGGAGGAAAGGAACAGTGCCGCGAGAGAGATGCAATGCCTGAGTAAACGTCTCCTCTGCTTCAATGAACAGGCCCTGGCGCTGTTTAATTAATCCTAATCGGATCATGTTATTGATTTTGCCCCATTCATCATGCAGTTGTTCCCAACAGAGGATAGCGCGTGTGATATGATGCTCTGCGAGCGCGAAGTTTCCCAGTAAACTATAGGCACTTGCCAATGCACTATGAACCTCAGCCGTTTGTCTGCCAATGGTATGACGCCCCCAAAGTTGAAGCGCTTGTTGCAATTGCGAAATGCCATTTTTGAGGTCACCAAGCAAGTTAGCACATACACCCAGGCGCATGCGTGCCTCTGCACGTAACTTTGTCTCATCGACAGGAAGGCGCTCTATCACTTGTTGACACAATGCTTGTACCTGCGTGTACTCTCCACGCTGAAATAATGCTTTGCTTCGAATAACAGTGCTTTCTGCCTCAAACAAAGGAATGGTATCTGGGTCAATCTTTGTGAGTCCCTCTGTCAAAATGTGGTCTGTCTGATCGAGGAGGCTCAGAGCACTTGCATGATCTCCAGACATGAGAGAGATACTGGCCTGTATGAGTAATAGCCTGGGGTAACGGACTTTTGTCGTATAAGAGAGCATATCGATCCAGTGTCTCAGAAACTCCACGCGTCCCTGGGCGAGTTTGTCGTCACATGAAGCAAGAATGAGGTGGGCGACGGTATCCTCCATACCAGCTTCAAACGCATGGTGGATCGCTTTCGCGTGGTCATTACGTGCCTGTAAAAGTTGTGTTGCGTGACGATGGAGGTGCAAAAAGCGTTCTTGTGATTGATGGCGGAGTTCTTCATAGAGGAGTTCTCGTAAGACAGGATGGCAGGTATAGACCATCTGCGTGTCTTCGTCGCGGTGCGTCACAAATAACCCCCGTTGTTCTAATGCACGGAGGTGTTTGGAGGCATCAGGGATAGCGAGTAGTTCAGCACATAAATCAGGCGTCATTTCATGGAGTATAGAGGCCTCTTTGAGAAAAGTAAGCATTTCTAGGTCATGTTTGAATACCTCATTGACGACATAGGAGAGCAGGTGTTGCCGATCGGTCTTGAGTATCTGTCTTTGGGGAGAACCGTTGATATGGAGTTGTGCTTCACCTTTCTGCAAGATTTCCACGTTCCCCAGGGATGTGCCTAACAGGATACCTGTAATCCAGCCATCAAATGAGCGGAAGATCTGTTCTGCTTGCTCCTCACTGAGTGTTTCCATTTCTTGAAGACGGGCCAGGTCACGTATTTCCTGAGCTGTGAAACGTAGCAGCTTATTCCCTATACTGGTCATTGCTCGCTGCGCAAGCAACGATGCAAACGCTAAATTTGGTAATACCCGGCTTTCTATTACGAATACGCAATTTTCTGGGAGTTTGTGCAAGATGGCATTGACCAGGCTATTGATAACCGGGCTGTTGTTTGTTTCCTGGTAGTTACAGAGAAAGATCGCAAAGCGTTCAGAAATTTCCGTTGCAATGGAGGCAACGAACATGTCTAAGAACGTCTCAACGTGATGATCTGTATGCTGCGCATTCGTCATTATTGTCAAAAATGAATCGAGATTTGTGCCAAATGTTGGAAATTGAAGGCGTATACTAGCGAGAAGAGTGCCAAGAAATAAGTATTTGTCTGTGTCTGTATTGTCCAGAAAGTACCAACAACAAGGGATCGTCGTATTGCGTGCGAAGTCTGCAAGCAACGTCGTTTTGCCATAACCCGCTGGTGCATTGAGCAACACCAATCTATAGTGCGGAAATCCTTCCATTGGTCCCGCGATTGCTTCTTTGAGTCGGAGCATCAGAGAAGTACGGCAGAGAATGGTGGGGGGCAGTGTTGGACGGACAACCTTTCTCATACTATGAGCAACGCTCATGATCTCCTCCTGGTTCACGTGAGCCGGTCACAGTCGGACCTAATTGCCGGTAAAGTCCCTCCCTGGGAAGAAATAAGTATATTTGCTTGCATACTATTATAAGCTATTTTCTTCGCAAGAAAAAGTAGTAAATTCACAAAATTTTTGTTTATTTTAGTTAGTTTTAATTTTAGCTTTTTAGCTTTTTGCCTACGTCTTTTTTATCATAAAGAGAAAAGTCTATAGTACTCTGTTGGGAGCATGCGGAGAGCAAGGGAAGGCTGCTGATCAGCGGCCTTCCCTTGCTCTCCGCGTGCTCTTCTGGCGTCTATGGGAAAAGATGTTAATCTGGGAAATTGCCCGATGAATTGCCAACATTAAATGGCGTGGAGATGTTTGGGTACACGATCATCATGTCCATCCCCATGTAGGCATGGAATAAGTTGTGGCAGTGAATCATCCATAGACCTGGATTGTCGGCGAGAAATGCGACCTCCACAGTCTGATGGGGTAGAACAAGGACGGTATCAAGGACGATCGGACTACCACTAATTGCGTGCCCATTGTACGAGAGCACCGTGAAGGTATGCCCATGAAGATGCATGGGATGGTATTCGTCCGTTTCGTTCACGAAGCGCAGCTTAATTACTTGCCCTTCCTGAACCATAATGGTGGGTGTATTGGGGAATGCCTCGCCATCAATGGTATGCATGGGGCCGAAACGTCCATTCTCAAAACCCATATGGCCATTGAGTGTCAGCGTGTATGAAGCATTAAATTTGCTCTGTGGCGTAATGGTGGTCGGTGCTGGCTCTCCATAGCTGCTGAGATTAAACCACGGTAATCCCTTTGCTGGGGATGCAAATGAAGCGCCCTGCTGACCAACGACGACAGCTGGAGTTTTCTCAAACACGAACTTGTTTGTACTGGTTGCTCTGAATAGTGCGACAGAACCGCTACTGGGCATCTGGAAACGGATATCGTAGCGCTGTCCTGTGCCCAGTGGTATGGCAGTATTCGTCAGCAGGGATGGTTTGTTCACGTCATGCCCATCGATCGAGGCGATCATATAGGGCGCTCCTGCGAGCGTTACAAGTTTTGGATTGCTAGAGGTATTGACGAGGCGCATCCGGACCCATTGACCAGGCGTAGCTGAGATCTGTTGCTGTTTGGCGGTTCCATTGACCATCTGTACATAGCGGAAGTTACGGAAATCACCAAAGGTCCATTCATGCAGGTCCACTGTCGCATCTACGTCATCGTGAGAGGCCTCTTTGATTGGATCAACAATGAACATGCCATAGAAGCCTTGCTCAGTCTGATCGTAGCTGTGTTGATGTGAGTGATACCAGTACGTCCCGGCATCTTTGGCGACAAAGCGATAAGTATAGTCGTGTCCCGGTGGTACGGCATCTTGTGTTAGCCCTGATACACCATCAGCCGAGTTGGGAACGCGTATACCATGCCAGTGGATTGAGGTGGAAACTGGTGATTTATTAATCATATGAACCACAACGAGATCGTTTTGATGGACACGAAGCGTTGGTCCAGGCGACGTCCCATTGATTGTGAAGGAATTTACCGTTTCTCCATCTCCCAAGGGAAGACGAGCTTGCTGCACCGTCAGTGTAAAGTTTGCTACGTGTTCTGCGGTTTGAGGGGCTTGCAAGCTGGTAACAGGTATCCCTCCGCTCTTTGACACTGATCCATTGCATACGTTGTCAGATTCGCTCATGTTCATGCCGTCCATGTGAACCATGTGCATCCCTTGCATATTATTGCATGTACTACTCATGTTGATCGTGGACGGCCAGAGCGACTGCCAGTAGAAGATACCAAGTGTGGCAGCGCCTATCAAACAGATACAAATGATACTCAGGAGAACGTTGCGCAGGAATCTCAGTGGACGTATGCCCCTTTTTTGAGGGGGAGGGGCTACACTCGCGGAGCTCTCTTCTTGTATTCTTTCTTGTGTTTTCATGCTTCTTCCTTTCAATACTGGTTGGCACGTGTAAGTAACTACTGCGCGTTCGCTTCAGACAGTGTCTGTCTTCGCTGAATATACTGGAGGTGTGATCGACTCGCATGGACATCTGAACTGCATATCACGTACAGGAGAACTATAGCCTGATCCGCTTAGCCTATACTTCGCATTAGCTTCGCACTTCTCTTGCTTGAATGGTGGTAAAGAAGAAAACAGAGCATCCAGTTAGATTGTTTGATTGCATAGTGACAACAACGCGATAGGCTCGTTGAGAACACTTCTGGATGTACATCCAGAAGTGTTCTCAACGAGCCTATCGTGAACGGGAATGATGGGCACTTCCTATGGGAGGAGTGTTACTTTCCTGTTATACCCCCACATCATAGAGCTGCTCAAACTGGAGATCGAGGTCGTTTGTGACTTGCCACATGGCTGCCAGGGCTTTCCGTACATTCTGTCTGCCACAGGCGGGCAGATCATCGCAGGCAGCGAGTGATTTGAGCGATTGATAGATGTGAAGCAGATCGCGCTCATGCTCCGTCAGTAGTCTCCCTAAGAGATCGGTTGGTATCGCCGTCATCGTTGTTCCCTCTTCCTCATATGAAACTAATAGTGTGCGACTGGGCGAGCATCAATCAGGCGTTTGGCTTTCAACTCAAAACGTGGTAACTGACCATGCTCGGTGCGTTCAATATTGAAGCGCAGTCCCTCATGTGCTTGGGAGAGTTCCTTGGCCAGATAGGGTTGAAGGGTGGTCCATTCTGACTCCTGTCCTGGCCGGATTTCTAGCTTGATGGAGATTTCGTCCTGGATGTTTTCCTTGCGCCAGATGTAAATCTGGAATTCATCGATGGCAGAGTATTCGCGGATAATGGCTTCGACTGCTCTTGGGTAGACATTGGTACCACGAATGAGCTTCATGTCGTCGACGCGTCCGCGGATGCCCCCCTCGTAGATATCCGAGGTGCGCCCACAAGTGCAGGTATGCGCGGGGACTTTCATGACCAAATCCTTGGTGCGGTAACGAATGAGGGGAATGAATCCGCGTCCAAACGAGGTAACGACTCGTTCACCCAGTTGCCCATATCCTACTGGTTGCTCTGTGGTCGGATCAATGACCTCTTCAATAAAATGGTCTTCGATGATATGGGTCCCGCCAGGCTGATGGGAGCATTCAAAGATCATAATGGTCCCCTGTTCAGTCATACCTGCGGAATCGCCACACTTGGCTCCCCATGCCTCTTCCAACTGTTGTTTGACCGCTGGAATTGAGCCGGCTGGCTCACCTGAAAGAATCAGTTTGTTGACCTTGCTCTCTTTTGCCAGGTTAATCCCCATCTCTCTGGCTTTCTGCTGGAGGTGCAAGGCATAGGTAGGGGTGGAGCAGACAGTCGTTGCTCCCATCTCGATTATCTGCTTGATGCGTGCCTCGGTCGTCTGCGCTCCACCGGGAATCACCAGGGCGCCAATTTTCTCGCTGCCATAGTGCGCCCCCCAGAAGCCGATGAAGGAGCCATACCCAAAGGCAAGGTACACGGTGTCTTCAGGCCGCACACCAAAGCCCCAGAGGCCGTAGCACCACATTTCGCCAATCCACTCCCAGTCTTTCATCCCATCGAGAACCCGAAGGGGGGTGCGCCCACTGGTCCCAGATGTCAGGTGATAGCGGATTGCATTCGCCTTGTCGGTGGCTATCAAGTCGCCAAACATCGGGCTTTCTACCTGGGAGTCCATCCATTCTTCTCGTGTCATAAAAGGGATGCGCCGCAAATCATCGAGTGATTTGAGTTGAGCTGGTTCAAAGCCCGCTGCCTCAAAGTGCTGCTTGTGAAAGGGTGAAGATGAGTATGCCCACTCGCACATGCGACGTAGTTTGAGCAGCTGCAATTTCTGCAGGTCTTCGCGGGGTAATGTCTCGTTTTTAGGATTCCAATACTCAGCATACGCCATGATATCGTTTCCTTTCTCAAGCCGCCGGCATTCTTTGATACAATTCGATGCCAGAGCGCCTTTGTGCTCTCAGTAAGAAATTGCGTAAAAGATCTTTCCCCACTGGCGTGAGAATTGATTCTGGATGGAACTGCACACCTTCGATGGCGTACTTGCGATGTCGCAATCCCATAATCAGCCCGTCTTCCGTCTCGGCAGTTATTTCTAGTGCATTGGGTAATGAAGCTCGTTCGACAATCAGGCTGTGATAGCGACAGGCTTCAAAAGGACTGGGTAGGTTATACAAAATACCCTGCCTTCGATGGTAAATGAGCGATGTTTTCCCGTGCTTGAGCTCCGGTGCTCGTACCACTCGTCCTCCGTAGACTTGCCCAATCGCTTGATGTCCCAGGCAGACGCCCAGGATGGGTATACGGGGTCCAAATGTTTCGATGATTTGACAGGAAAGCCCTGCCTCATTGGGGGTGCAAGGACCTGGTGAGATAACAATTTGGGTAGGTTGTAACTGTTCAATCTCGGCGAGTGTTATCTTATCGTTGCGTCGTACCTCTATGTTGGCCCCTAACTCTGCGAAGTACTGGTAGAGATTGTAGGTAAAGCTATCATAGTTATCAATGAGTAGCAGCATGAAAACCTCCTTGTGCAGAGTACGTTTCTTTCCTGTGTGTTTCCGCCATACATTCAGCTTTTTCTAGCGCGTGTAACATTGCGCTAGCCTTGTTGATACATTCCTGGTACTCTTGAGCAGGATTGGAGTCGGCGACAATACCGGCTCCTGCCTGGATATAGGCATGGTCGTTCTTCATGACGAGCGTGCGAAGCGTGATGGCAGTATTAAGGTTCCCGCCATAGCTGAACGTGCCTATCGCTCCCGCATAGGCGCCACGCTGTGTCCCTTCTAGTTCACTAATAATTTCCATCGCTCGAATTTTGGGGGCACCCGAAACTGTGCCTGCTGGGAAACTTGCGCGCAAAGCGTCGCAAGCGCTAAGGCCTTCTCGTAATTGTCCCTTCACGCTAGATGCCAGGTGCATCACATGAGAATAGCGCTCAATTCCCATGTAATCGGTGACGTATACACTCCCCTGTGTGCTGACGCGTCCGATATCGTTGCGTCCCAGGTCTACGAGCATGACATGCTCAGCCCGTTCTTTGGTATCTGACAGGAGTTCTTCTTCCAATCTCAGGTCTGTCATAAGCGTCTTCCCACGTGGTCGTGTACCAGCGATAGGGCGCGTCGCTACCTCGCCATTTTTGACAGAGATCAACAGTTCAGGCGAGGTCCCGACAAGCTGAAATGTGCCAAAATCCAGGTAGAACATGTATGGCGATGGGTTGATACTACGCAGAGCACGATATACAGTGAAAGGCGAGGCACTGACGGAACGGCTCAGGCGCAAAGAGGGTACGACCTGAAAGATGTCACCTGCCTGGATGTATTCCTGCGCTCGTCGCACTCTCTCTTCGTATTGTTCGCGTGTGCAATTCGCGCTGATCTGGCCTTGCTCACTTATTGCATGCACGGGCGGTTCCTCCGGCAAACGGAGCTCTTGACGGAGGCGCTCCTGTATCTCGTCAATTACTGCTATACCACGCTGATACTCTGCACCCATGTCTGGTGCATCGAGGTGCAGATGTGTCACAATTCTGATGCGATGTGTCACCTGATCGAGAATCAGGATCGTCTTTGTAAAGCAAAAGATGGCCAGGGGTAACTGTAGTTCGTCATCGGGCGGAACAGGCAGTTGCTCAAAGCACGCTACTGCCTCGTAGCTCAGGTACCCAACAGCTCCACCATAAAAACGCGTGAGCTCATCCTCTTTGGATCCCTCCGGCATGATCAGCTGGTATCGGTCTAGTTTGGTTTGTAGTAGGGTCAAGGGATCATGACTGGAAATACTTTCATCTCCAGATCCCTCTTCCCCTGGGTGCCCTGGCCAATGCACTACTGCGTGCTCGCCATAGTGACTGATGACCATATGGGGATCGACTCCAATGGTTGAGTAACGCGAGAGACGCTCACCCCCGATGACGCTTTCTAAAAGAAAACAATATGGGCCTTGGGCAACTTTACAATAAGCCGACACTGGCGTTTCAATATCAGCTTCTACATCCAGATACAGCGGAACAATCGGAGTTGCTTTCGATTGTGCGTTACTGGCTTTGAGATGGCGCGTGGAGTTGTTTGGTCTGGTTGTGCTGTGTAGCTGTTTGATTTCTTCATATGTTGGATGATACAAAGCCATACCTCCAGAGTGATCACAAAGGAATAGCAGTTAACTTCGCACCAGGCGGAGCGTGTCGTACCAGCTAAAACGGTGCTTGTCTTGTCCGCTAGATGCATCATGAGTGTATTCGTGCCAGCGTCTCTGGAGGCAATCCAGGAGACAATGGCACGAACAAGAAACTATCGTTTACTCAATAGATGAGCCTGTACGGGCTCAGGATCGGTTTTCAAACGTTCGCTTTCGCGTGTATGTGGAGAGAACCTTGCCAGGTTTATAGCGTCTTGTGCGATATAGCGTAATTGGTAAGGTGTGATCGCTTGTTGTGCATCGCACAGCGCCTGATCCGGGTCGCAATGGACCTCAACAATGATGCCATTGCTGCCAGCAACGATGCTGGCGCGAGCCATCGTCGGCACAAGCGAACTTTTTCCAGTGGCGTGGCTGGGATCAACGATAACTGGCAAGTGCGTTAACTCGTTCAATAAGGGAATTGCTGTGAGATCAAGGACATTGCGTGTGGCAGTATCGTAGCTACGGATGCCGCGCTCGCATAGGATCACATTGGGATTACCCGAGGCCACGATGTATTCGGCAGCAAGCAGCAATTCAGTAATCGTTGCAGAAAGTCCACGCTTGAGGAGTACAGGGCGTTTTTGCCTCTGTTGTCCACAGGCTCGTAGGAGCGGATAGTTCTGCATATTGCGTGCACCGATTTGTAACAGGTCAGCATATTGGGCAACAGTCTCTACCAGTTCTGGTTCCATCACTTCAGTGACAGTGGGGAGCCCGGTTGCCTCCCTGGCCTCAGCTAACAACCAAAGCCCTTCTATACCGAGCCCCTGAAACTGATATGGGGATGTGCGGGGTTTGTATGCGCCTCCGCGTAAGATGTGGGCACCGGCCGATTTCACTGCTGAAGCCGTCAGGAGAATCTGCCCTCGGCTCTCTACCGCACAAGGACCCGCAATAATGGTTGGAAGCTCTGTTCCACCTATGGTGACAGGATTACAATACGCCCCATTCCCTACAACGATGGCTGATCGCTCTGCCTTGAAATGTCGGCTCACCAGTTTATACGGTGTTGGAATGGGAATAATGCTCTCAACGCCAGGCAACCCTGCGAGCATTGAGCGTGCCTCCCAATCGAAATGTGATGCATCAAGTGCGAGCACCTGACGGCCCTCAATCTCCACTGGGAGTAACGATGGGTGGCCGGTGACATGACTGACCTGAGCCAGTACCTGGTCCCGCTCTTCTTCGGTGATGTGAGGACGAAGATTAAGAATCACAACGTACTCCTTTTTCTGTGCTCATCTCGCAGAATGTCTAGGCCTTTGCATGTCGTTTTTGGGAAAGGGAAGGAATATGGGGAGAGGGTGCTCTGTCTATGTTTCTCGTTTGCTTGCCAACGGAGCTATAGCCTCCCGCTTTCCATTCAGATGATCAGAACCTCTCCAGGCACATTCCCTCGATTCCCTCACCAAAAGAGTCTCCCGAGCGTGTATGCCGGCTCATCATGCCATGAGCAACCTGCAGCTGTTTCACATTGCTATCACACCTATGACATTCCACAGTAGACAACTCTACGCATGCCCTGCTACATGAGGCATCATATAAGTTTACTGAAGCAAGTATAGGTTTGTAGCTCTTACCAATGACTCACACACAAAGTAAGCTTCTGGCAATTGAGGGCACCTACGCTCTAGTCACAACATGCGATTTCTTTTTTAGGTGTACATCAGCTGAATGTGCTGGTATGGGCCTCAAGAACAAAACAATAGGTGGTCAGATGCTTTGTTGCCTCTGTCCATAGAAAGAACGGTAAGGGATATATGGGAAAGCAACGGCGATTCCGCTTTGGGGTTGTGGCAGCACACGTCCAGTCGCGTGCTGCGTGGATTGCGAAAGCACGCAAAGTGGAGGACCTGGGCTATGATACGCTCCTGGTAGTGGATCATCTGACTGCAGGCCTTGGTCCTCTGGTCGCTTTGACGGTAGCTGCTGAGGCGACGAAAACGATTCGCGTTGGGACATTTGTGCTCTGTAACGATTTTCGGCATCCTGCAGTGCTGGCGAAGGAGATCGCCACACTCGATGTCCTCTCTGAAGGTCGCTTTGAATTTGGGTTAGGGGCAGGATACCTTCCTACTGATTACCGAAAATCTGGCTTGTCGCTCGATGCTCCGGGGACGCGTGTCAGCCGCTTTGAGGAAGCCATTCATGTGATGAAGAAGCTATTTACCGAAGAAGCGACGCATTTTCAGGGTGACTACTACACCATTGCTGATTTGCAAGGGACTCCTCAGCCGCTGCAGAAGCCTCATCCCCCCTTCTATATTGGTGGAGGCGGCAAGCGCGTGCTCTCTTTTGCCGCGCGGGAGGCTGATATTGTAGGCATTGCCCATAAAAGCAGTGCTCATGGGCTGGATCTGGCGAATACAACGACGGAACCAACGGCACAGAAAATCGCGTGGGTACGCGAAGCCGCTGGCGAGCGATTCGAGCACCTGGAGTTGAGTGCGATGATATTCCGCGTTGTGGTGACTGACCAGCGTGAGGGTGTTGCACAACAGGTAGGCGCTCGCTTTGGGTTGACAGGGGAGCAGGCGTTGAGTTCGGTTCAACTCTTGATCGGCACAACGCAACAAATTGCTGAAGTCTTATGGGAGCGCAGAGAACATTTTGGCCTCTCTTATATCGTGATCAACGAGGAGCAAATGGATGCGTTTGCTCCAGTGATTACTCTCCTGGCAGAGAAATAGCAGAAAAGAACGCATGCTGGTAACGATGCGCGAGCGCATGCAGGTGACGTTGGGGCGACACATCGTGATTGCAACCACTGCCTGATTGCAATCAGTGCTGAGAGCGCTGGTGAACTGTTCCGGTGTGGCCAGAGCCTCCAGATTTCCACTTGCATGTGACGCGTGCCGGTGGTCAGGTTCAAGGGTGCTGTATATAGCTTTAAAGATTTCCGAGGAGATGGAGTATCTATGCAACAAGTGACTGTTCCTACGCAGGAGAAGCAGATTGAGCAGACAACAGCGACCTGTTGTATCGTTGGTGGGGGACCGGCGGGTGTGATCCTGGCTTTTATGCTGGCGCGCCGCAATATCCCCGTTGTCTTGCTGGAAGCACACACTGATTTTGACCGAGAGTTTCGGGGTGATGTCATCTACCCATCGACGATTACTATTATGGAGGAACTTGGCCTGGTCGAGCAGGTACTGCAACTCCGCCATATGAAACGATCCTCAGTGGTCTATCAGATGGGAGAAATGTCCATGGTCATGGCTGATCTCTCGCTCCTGAAAACCAAATATCCTTATATCGCCATGATTAACCAGGCTGACTTTCTCAACCTCGTCACGACTGAGGCGAAACGCTATCCTACGTTCCGTCTCATCATG
This sequence comes from Ktedonobacter sp. SOSP1-52, assembly GCF_016587395.1. Classification (NCBI taxonomy): domain Bacteria; kingdom Bacillati; phylum Chloroflexota; class Ktedonobacteria; order Ktedonobacterales; family Ktedonobacteraceae; genus Ktedonobacter; species Ktedonobacter sp. SOSP1-52. The sequence continues at coordinate 1,178,299 of NZ_BNJH01000002.1, read as the reverse complement.
GGGGCACGGGCCGAGGAGATCATCGAGGAGAACGGAACGACGCGTGGCATTAGTTATCGTACCCCTCACGGATGGGGTGAGGTCAGAGCTGACCTTGTGGTTGGCGCTGACGGTCGTTTCTCTCGTTTGCGCAAGCTTGCAGGTCTGCAACCTGAGAAGATTACCTCATCTGTTGATGTCCTCTGGTTCCGCCTCTCCCGCAAGCCGGGAGATTCAGGAGAGGGGTTGTTGCGCTTTGGGAGCCAGCGGGTCCTGGCATTAATTGATCGCCCTGATCACTGGCAGGTCGGTTACGTGATTCCCAAGGGCAAGTATAAAGAGATTCGCGCCGCCTCCCTCGAAGTCTTTCGCCAGTCGATCGTCGAGGTTTGCCCCATGTTTGTCGATCGCGTCGACGAACTGCGGGAATGGAAGCAGATCTCGGTCCTTTCGGTGGAGTCGGATTGTCTACCGCGCTGGTACCGCCCAGGCCTTCTGCTCATCGGTGATGCTGCGCACGTCATGTCGCCGGTTGGAGGGGTAGGCATCAACTGTGCGATTCAGGATGCCGTTGTTGCCGCAAACATTTTGACCCAGAAATTGCAGAACAAAAGCGTCACGATCGCGGACCTGGCGGAGATCCAGCATCAGCGGGAGCTGCCGACGAAACTCCTCTTGAAATATCAGTTCTTTTTACAGAAGAGGCTGCTTTCGGCGACGCTGAACTCGAGCAAGGATTTTACCGTACCACCGATCATACGCGTTTTATTCGGCATTCCGTTCACGCGTAATCTCCTTGTCAATATGATTGTGTTTGGCCCCCGGCCGGCCCACGTCAAAGTTTGACCTTCTCCATCTCTCTAGCTGTTTCTCTCGTTCCCACAAAAGAGGCTCCCAGCGTTTCACAGCGAAACGCTGGGAACCTCTTTTGTGGGGATGCTACTGACTCATTTACCGCCTGGTAATTACAGGGTAAGGAGGCTTAGCCACTATACCTATGGAGATACCGCAGTGACGTAGTAGGTTACAAACACAAGAGGTGATGTCGAAATGTACACAATAACCTTTTATGCCCTCTTATTCTTGAATCTTGCATCAGCAGGGCTCGTGACCGGTGGGGTCATGGTAATGGCAGCTGCATATAATCCTTTGCTTGCGGATCTGTCTCAGCAAGAAACACTTACGGTACACCGGGGAATCGGACGATATATCGACCGATGGCAGCCAAAACTGGCGATCCTGGCGATTCTCTCTGGGCTTGTTGAACTCTGGTTCAGCCAGCAGCTTTGGCAGACCGTCTGCATTCTCCTTGGGGTCGCAGGGATTTTCGCTCTGAGCACCATCTCGCGCTCAGTAAGCGTTCCTTTGAGCCGCAAAATCGTGGCGTGGACTCCAGCAGCAGGTGAAGCCCATCTGGTCGGGATGAAGACGCAGTGGATCCGCGTGCACAATGTACGCGCTGCCTGTGGCCTGTTTGGATTTCTCTTCTTTATTGTCTCTATACTCCAGCTGGTCGCCGCACGGTAGTGGCAAGGCAGTTGGTCAAGAATGCAACAACGTAGGAGGCGTACGATGGATCTGCACTTACAGGGGAAACGCGCTCTTGTTACAGGTGGTTCGCGCGGCATTGGTCGAGCAATAGCGCTGGCACTGGCTGCGCAAGGCGTGGCGGTGGCCGTGTGTTATCAACAGGAAAGCGACGCGATTCGCAGTCTTGCTGACGAACTACGGCATCTCAACGCAGAGAGCTTTGTGGTACAAGCGGATGTCAGCAATGAAGCCGATGTCGCGCACCTGGCAAACGAAGTTCGCCGCTGTTTCGACCGCATCCATGTGGTAGTCAACAATGCGGGCGTGGTGAGTCATGCAACCCTCGATACGATGACCATGGCCGAATGGAGACGCGTGTTGGACACCAATCTCACAAGCATGTACCTGGTGACGCAGGCCACGCAAGATATGCTGCCTGAAGGAAGCTCCATTATCAATATCGCGTCTGCCGTTGCAACCGTCGGCATGCCGGGTCGGACACATTATACGGCCTCAAAAGCGGGTGTTGTAGGTTTTACACGCTCACTGTGTAAGGAGATGGGACCCCAGGGGATACGGGTCAACGCGATCGCCCCCGGTATCATTGATACCGATCAGGCCTCGGGCCTAACACCCGAACAGCGCGCACGATACGCCGCTATGGCGGCCCTGGGACGGCTGGGGCAGTCAACCGATATTGCGCAAGTGGCACTTTTCCTCGCCAGCGATCTTTCTCGCTTTGTCTCCGGTATCACCATCAATGTGGATGGCGGCATTTAGCCCGGCGGAAGAGGGGAAAAGCGGGCGAGTAGGAGTGAGCATATGATACGAGCAATACTAACCATGAAAGTAAAAGAGGGGCAAGAGGGCGATTTTGAGCAGGCGTGGCAGAGCGTTGCGGAATATACCCGAGGGGTCCCTGGCAACCTCAGGCAGACGTTAGGACAGAGTGTACACGATCCATCGCTGTTCATCATCACCAGCGACTGGGAGAGCCAGGACGCCTTCCATCATTTTGAACGTAGCCCTGAACAGGATCGTGTCACTGCCCCCTTGCGGGCCTTGCGCGAGTCGGCAAGGATGGACATTCAGTATATCGTCGCACAGATAGAAAGGAACATAGCATCATGACCACACGTGTAATGGTATTTGCCAACATTATCCCTGGGCACAACGAAGCCTTTGAAGCGGCATTTGAAGAGGTGACCCGTCAAGTCAAAGGCACTGCTGGCCATATCAGGGATGAACTGCTGCACCAGGCAGACGACCCCAATCGTTACATCCTCCTCAGCGAGTGGGAAAGCAGACAGGCCTTCCTCGCCTGGGAAGATGCCCCTATCCATCGCCAGACCACGACGCCTATGCGCCCCTATTGGGCCGGGCGCGTCGAGCGCAAGATCTATGATGTGACCGTAAATTTCTACTCCTCCACATTAGAACCGGTATCGAGTGAATTTGAAGCATACTAGATGGCGCCTAGACGCGTAACGAAACGAGAGGAGAAAAGCGTGCAAGGGTATCAGTTTCACACCAGGTCGCTGGATGACATTCCAGCGGATAGAAGACGAGGCGGCGAAGTCCGTACTCTGTTATCGCCCAAGACGGTTGGCTCGACGTCCGGTTTTATGGGGGTCGCGAAGATCAGGGTCGGCGAAAAAATTAGCGAGCACTATCATCCGTATTCAGAGGAATTCATTTACGTGGTCAGCGGAACGATTGACGCCCAGCTAGAGGGGAAATCGTGCCCGTTGTCTGCGGGAGATGGACTCTATATCCCCATCAATACGAGGCATCGCCTGGTCAACATCGCGGAGCAAGAAGCCTTCATCGTCTTTCACCTTGGCCCACTTGCCCCTCGACCTGACATGGGTCATGTTGATACTGAGTAACCACGCTGCTTGTCGCAAGAAGAGCATGGTTTGAGTGAATAAGCCCTGCCTGAATGAGCAAGGCATGAAAAGAGGTGTTTGTGAAAACGATCTTGTTGCCAGATGGCGAGCAGACGTGGTTTCTTGTTACGGATCTGGAGGCTGATCTCCAGCAAGCTGCAGAGCGATTGGGATACAAGCCTACTCCTCATGGAGGTTTCGGGCGCCCCTTCCCATCGGATACGCCCTACCTTGAGGAGAGCTATCACAATTTTGCTCGCTCAGTCGAGACGCTCATACTCCAAAAAGCTGGCCGCGTGGCTGTGCCATGGGAAGCGGCATTAGAGGCATTTCTCAGCCGTGTGGCCTCACTGCCTATTCAGTGGTGGCTGACGGGAAGCGCATCGTTAGCGGCGAGAGGTGTCCCGATTGAGCCGGGCGACATTGATATCGTCACGCGGACCGTCGAGGATGGTATTCAACTTGATCGCATTTTTCAAGATGTGATTACCGAGCCCGCACGTCCCGGTTGGATCGCCGAACGGGTCACACGCACCTTCCTTGGGGCCAGGGTGGGATGGGTTGCAGGTGTTCACCCGGAGCATGGCGAACAGGCAGGGCTCCTTGAGGCGGCGCGCTCAGTAGAGCCCTTTCAGTGGCGCGGGTACCAGATTCTGCTCCCGTCACCAGAACTCCAATTACGGGTCAATGAGCGACGAGGCCGTACGGAACGCGTGCACTATATTCGCGAGTGGCTGGCTGCGTCCAAGGTTGCGACTCGTTGACGTGGTATGCACGCAACTTGCTCACAACCGCCACATGCCCCCGCAATAGGGTGTGTCATTATCCCCCTGGTTCGCTTATGGCAGCTGCCAGGGGAGTTTGCTGGAAAGATGTTGTCGTGAAAGCCGGGAGGGTACCGGAGGGGGCGACATCATGGCCTGCCTGGAACGAGGCTGAAAGGAGCTTCTATGCTTGCCGAACAACACGTAGCGAACATCCAACAAATGCAAGAACTACCTGTCCCTGATACGGCTCGTACGGTGATTGACGTTCGCAACCTCTCCAAGGTCTATAAAGGCGGTGTCGAGGCTGTGAAAGGGATTTCTTTTCGCGTGCAATCTGGTGAATTCTTCGGTTTCTTAGGGCCGAATGGGGCGGGGAAATCCACCACGATCAAGATCCTGATTACGTTGCTGGCGCGAACGTCTGGAGTTGCGACGATTCTCGGACACGATGTCGGGAAGGAGAGCAATAAGGTTCGCGGTCTTATTGGCTATGCTGCACAAGAGGCCAGTCCCGACGACGAGTTGACGGCAAAACAAAACCTGACCATTCTTGGGAAACTCTACCATCTGGATCGATTGACCGTCAAACGCAGAACGGATGAACTGCTTGAACTGATGGATTTGCAAGATGTCGCGCATCGTCGCGTGGGAACCTTCTCCGGGGGAATGCGCAAACGGCTTGATCTTGCCATGGCACTGATTCACCGCCCGCACATTCTTTTTTTGGACGAGCCCACAACGGGTCTTGACCCCCAAAACAGGGCAAGCTTGTGGAAATACCTGGAGCAGCTGAACAAACAGGAAAAGCTGACCATCTTTTTGACGACCCATTATATGGAAGAGGCCGACCGCCTCTGTGACCGCCTCGCCATTATTGACCACGGTCAGATCATCGCTGAGGATGCCCCAGCGGCGATGAAGGCCAAACTGGGGGGAGACCTGATCACCCTTTCGTTTCGCGCTGGAGAGCATTCAGCAGAGCAGCAGGCGCAACAGGCGCAGGCAGTTTTGGCGCGCTGTCCCTTTGTACAAGAGGCGACCATCAATGCAGAAAAGAATCTGGTGGTCATCGTAAAAAATGGGCGGGAAAGTGTTCTCGATGTCATACGCGTGCTTGAGGGAGCGCACATTCCTGTGGCAGGACTCAGCCTTGCCAACCCCTCTCTTGATGATGTGTTTTTGAAATACACGGGCACGCGTATCCGCCAGGAAGATCCTGTCGCGTATACCCCACCTCGTGGTCCCTGGGCTCCTCGTCGTCGCTAGCTGGTGAACGGGCGGTTTACTCGAAAGGAAGGATACAACACGATGGCACAAGCGTTTGATGTGCACACCACGTCCAAGCAGCCGATCTTTACGCTGTTTGGAGATACGGGGACACTCTATCGGAGAGTGCTCCTTCACATGTTTGGTGAACCAGGGCAACTCATTTTCTCGTTGGCGCAACCTCTTGTCTGGTTTTTCTTCTTTGGCCAGTTGTTTAGCAGGCTCACAACAGGGTTTGGTCTGGTGAGTGCGGATGGGGGAAACGCGCTGGCAACGCAGTTTGGAACTGAGAGCTATACCGCTTTTTTCCTACCGGCGATTATCGTGCAGGTATTGCTCTTCGGCCCTGTCAATTCTGCGCTTGGCTTGATTACCGATGAGCAGAGTGGATACCTGAACAAGTTGCGCGTGACCCCTATCAACCGCTTTAGTATTATGCTGGGCAATCTCCTGGCGGACTTAACGCGCATGATGATCCAGGTCGTTATTGTACTCGTGGTTGGCCTGGTCTCGGGAGTCCGCATCGCTCACCCAGAACTGCTTCCGCTGCTCTTCGTGGTCGCGGCGCTCTTCGGGTTATTCATGGGCGGCCTGTGGCTCTTTATCGGTCTCTCTACGCGAAGCGCGCAGGCTACCTACCTTATCTTCAGTCTGATCTCCTTGCCGTTGCTCTTTACCAGCTCGGCGCAGCTTCCCATCGGGTTGCTGCCGGGGTGGTTACAGTTCGTGGCGCGGTATAACCCTGTCACCTATGCTGTCAATGCGATACGTGTCATCGTGGTTGGCGTAAACGCATGGCAAAAGGCAGGCGGTCAAGCCGAAGTACAGGTGATTTTGACCAGTATCGTGGTCCTGCTCATTCCCATCGCTCTCACGCTCACTCTGGGTGTCCTTCGTTTCCGAAAACAACTCCAGTAGTTACCGGTCTAACTGGAGCGTGGGTCAGGCAAGCCATGGCTTGCCTGACCCACGCTCATGCTTGAAGGACCCACTCGTGGATGGGCAGGGAAGGCAGGGGCGTGTGCTATTCTCGTTCCATAAATCCTCGCTGCCAGGCGAAAACAGCCGCCTGCGTGCGATCTCCCATGTGCAGTTTACTTAAAATGTTGCTCACATGTCCCTTGACCGTTTTCTCGCTGAGGATAAGCGCTTCGGCAATTTCCGTGTTTGTGCGCCCATCTGCTATCAGGCGCAGGACGTCTAGCTCTCGTTGGGTCAATTCTGCGAAGGCCGGTGGGATGGCACGCTTCGCTTCCCGTACCTCTTGAATGACGCGCGCTGCGATGCGGGGATGGAGGATCGCCTCTCCCTGGGCGGCTTTTCTGACAATCTCTATGACGTCGGCCGAGCGAATGTCTTTTAAGGTATAGGAGAGCGCGCCAGCGCGCAAGGCGGACAAGATGTGTTCATCTTCGTGAGAGGAGGTCAGGATCACAACATGGGTTTTCGGGCTGACCTTTTTGATGGCGCGCGTCGCTTCAATCCCATTCATACCAGGCATGAGGAGATCCATCAAAACGACATCGGGGACATGTTCCTGAACCAGTCGTACCGCTTCTTCGCCAGAGGCCGCTTCTCCAACAACACGCAGATCGGGTTGCACGCTAAGGAAGGCTTGAATGCCTTCTCGAACCATGTTGTGGTCGTCTACGATAAGCACGGTAATAGGTTCTGCCATGGGTAAAAACCTCCTGTGAATCACTGTTTGCATCATCTCGTGTCTATGGGTGGTCTGTTCGGAAACTGCGTGACCGCGCTCGATGGCTGAGGGCCTTTCGCACGAACGGGGCTGCATCGTTCTCTGCCTTCATGAGCAGGGGCATCGGGCAGTGATCTGCGTTCCCTCGCCTGGCACGCTTTGTAGCACCAATGATCCCCTCAATGCTTCGATGCGCTCTCGCATTGAGGAAAGGCCCACACCACTCGATCCTCTCCTGGCAATCTCAAACCCGCTCCCAAAATCTCTAATAGAGAGCTGTACACACTTGTGTTCACAACCAAGCGTGACTTCGACTTTACGCGCACTGCTGTGGCGAGCAACATTTGAAAGGGCCTCTTGGGTTATGCGTAACAGTGCCTCTTCCACTGCTGGGGCAAGTGTACAGGGGCTGAGGATCTGCGTATCGGCTTGAATCCCCTGCTGCTGGCTCCACGTGCTGACGATGCCTTTGAGTGCAGTTGACAAATTTTTCGTTTGCAATGCGACCGGTCGCAATTCCTGGATAAGCGTTGTCAGCTCCTGCCGTACCTGGAGGGTCAGTGCATCAGCTGATTCCAGGTGTTGACGGGTCTTCTCCTGGTTCGAATCTAGAAGGGACATGGCTGCTCCCAGTTGCATTGAGAGCGCGAAGACCTGTTGCTTCACACTATCGTGTAAATCTCGCGCTATCCGTGCTCGCTCTTCCAATCGCGCGCTCTGTTCATGCAATATCCGTTGCTGAGCAATACTTGCCTCGAGTTGTTCTGCCATGCGATTGAAGTGCTGCTCCAATTGCCCAATTTCGTCGCTTTGGCTAATGGAAACGCGTTGCGTATAATCACCGCTCGCAAAGTGATCAGTCGCTGTAATCAGTCGCTGCAATCGTTGTACCAGGCTCCGTGTTGTTATCAGGCCAAAGAGCATGCCTACAGGAGCCATGAGAAGCAAGAGCCCTGGTATGCTTCTCAGCCAGCCAATCGCTATCGATGTGATGATGTCCGTTCTGAGCTTGTCGATCTCTCTCCCCATGTGGGGGAACATTTGGTTTAAAATGGGCGTCTGTGTTAACACGATGAAGAGAATCGCCGCAACGACCAGTTCGAACAGGAGGACGATGACCGCGGTCATCAGCACATAGGAGAATGCCATACGGATCTGCAAACGCGACCACTGTCTGGATGCAGGTGCAAAGCGTGGCGGAGGCAAAGGGGTGCTTTTGTTCTCTTGTTGCTCCATTATTAGGAACCTCCTTTTCCCTTACAACATACTAAAGCGGACTCGGCAGAATGCCGAGTCCCACCCTACGTAAAGGTTCTGCTATCAGAGACGTTCTCCTCACATCCCAAGGGAAGGATGTGGGCTTTCTACCAGGCCTCTTCTGAAAAAGAAGGAGTTTCTGGTCCGACGAAACTGTAAGCGAACAAGGCAAGCCCAGAAAAGAAAAGTAGGCTAATAAACCAGCCCCAGCGTCGCAATGAAATGGTTTTGAGAAGCGCTCCAATCCAGGCGACTAACACGCAGAGGCTTGCTCCTACGACAGCGCTCACTCCCGCCACATACAGGGTGGAATTGCTCGCGTGTACCGGATTTGCGTTGATTGTACCACCCATGATGTGAAAGGCAATGAGAGGAACCCCCAGTAATCCAAAGACAATGAGGGGAACTCCCAGTAATATGCCAGCTACCAGACCGATCAGGTACAAATTACGTGTCCATGACTTTTTCATATGAATGCTCCTTTCGGTATCGCTACTCGAGAATTGAACATGTTTCTCGTTGTCGTCGTGTCCGTGTTCTTATGGTGCTAGTATAGTTGGTGGTAAGGGGTTTTGAGATCCGTCCTCGGTCGGTGAATATCCCTCCTCTGGTCTCGTTTTTGTGTCGTGAGTCATTCGTGGACCCCTTGCCCGGGAGGGTGGCTGTTGTGACCCTTCATATGCAGTGAGCAGTAATGGCCTGCAGGGCATGCTCGTGTTCCTGTTGACGAGCTGTTGTCATAGCACACTGTATTGTGGTGGGCTGGAATCAGCCTTGATGACTTTGTAAGTGCAGAGAAGGATACAACTGGTGTGCTGCACTTCCTAGGCAAAACTATTACTCTCGAGTGGTTCCTCGACTTCCATTTGGCGCGAGTACGCTAATCCCTCTTCTACAGACCATGGTTGCCTACCGATATCGTGGCTGATTTTAGTGGTGCAGAGACCAACATTGAGAGGGCGTGTGACGCCCAGCTCGGCAGCTTCTATCGGATGGATAAGGTGGGCATCAAGGTCATAGAAGTGGGCGACGAGAAGCGCAAATTGATAGCGATCTAACGTCGTCCTTCCTACGGTGTGGTATATGCCTCGTAACCGACGTTGCACCACAGAGACCAGCATATTCGCTAAATTAACTGCGTGCGTTGGCGAACTGATGAGGTCTTTGGCAATATGTACGACTTCTCCTTGCTTGAGCTTTGTGCAAAGCCATTGTGGAAAATCGGGGCGGCTCTGCCATGTGGAACCATAGAGGACCGCGGTTCGGCAGATGGTCCAGGGGGCGAATGACGAGCTATATGCTGCCTCAACCGCCATTTCTGCAAGCCCTTTACTGATGCCGTAATAGTTTAAGGGATGTCGGGGATCATGTTCGCGATAGGTTTGCCCGGGAGGAAGCATTCCGTCGAACACGTATTCGGTAGAAATGAAGACGAAATGGATATTGGCGTGTGCGCATGTTTGTGCGAGTAATTGGGTGACGTGTGTATTGATAGAATACGCCAATTGTGGCTCCTGTTCACAGCCATTGACATCGACCCATGCTGCACAGTGAATTACTGCGAGAGGACGAACGCTATCAAGGCAATGCGTAATAACCTCTTCAGGTGCGGTGGCAAAATCCATGGTGGTCAGTGTGACGTGTTCTTGTCGTAATGGATGCCCAGTTGGGGTGGCTGACGCACAAATGCATGGACGGCATACCCGGCTTTGAGCAGTTGCTGAACGACCCTTGTCCCAACAATACCGGCAGCTCCAGTGACCGCAATAACATGTCGCTCCATCGAATGAATCCTCCTTATGAAGAGAGAGGCATGGCCATAGCAGTAGCGTATGTCTCCGTTATCATTGCTACTTATGCTCTTTGAGTATTACTGCCCTCTTACATCTGGCGTAAGAGGGCGACCGCATTCGCTGACTGCACCTCTTCGTTGCGAGCAAGAACCGACACTGATCTCCCTCTTCATGTCGAGCGCTCGCTTCTTACGGTGGGAGTAATCAAGACGTAATTCCTTTTCCTGATACTGACGATGTACGAGTTGCCGAAGCATGCTATTTGGTGAGAGTTGTCAAGTTCAGGAAGGAGCTGTTATGACGAAATATGCTTTTGTCAATTTGCCTCTACATGCCCATATTAATCCGACGCTTCCTATTGTTGAGGAGTTAGTCGCCCGAGGTGACCAGGTCGTCTACTACCTCACAGAAAAGTATCGTTCAGCTATTGAGACGACTGGAGCCACCTTTCATCCGTACCAATCGAAAACGGAACAATACGCTCAGAATCCCGTGGCGAACATGGCGATGCTTATGGTTGACGAGTGCCTCTTCGTGATGCCGCAGCTTGTGCCGAGTATCCAGGCAGAGCAACCTGATTGTATTGTGTATGACCCGATGTGCCTGAGTGGCCGTTTCATTGCTCAGATATTAGATGTGCCCGCAGTCATTTCACGCCCAACCTTTGTTGCCCATGAACAGGGCCGACGATTTTACGCGTCCAAGGGCGCTGATAACGGTGCGGCCCAGGCATTTCAGCAGTCGATCAAGCAGTTGTGTATGCACTATTCCCTTCCTCCCTTCAACATCATGGACATCTTTTCCCATAAGGAAGATTTAAACCTTGTCTACATCCCACGCTCCTTTCAGATCGATGGAGCGTCTATGGGGCCAGAATATCTCTTTGTTGGGCCATGCATCGGCGCACGCTGCGAGTCCTCGGCATTTCCTTTCGAGCAATTGAATCAACAGCCGCTCATTTACTGTACGCTGGGAACCGTGTACAACAATAGCCCAGAATTCTTCCGAAAGTGCTTCGCTGCATTTGCCGATGTCCCGGTGCAGGTCATTATTGCCACAGGGCGGCCGGTCGAGCAACTTGATCTTGGTCCTTGCCCAAAGAACATCATTGTTCGCTCGTATGTACCACAATCAGAAGTCCTCCAACAGACCGATGTTTTTGTTGGCCATGGCAGTATGACAACCATTATGGAAGCCATATCAAGCGGCGTTCCCATGGTTGTGATGCCACAAGCGACATCACAAGAACCGAGTGCACGGCGTGTCTCCGAATTGGGGCTGGGGATTTTACTGGACAAAGAGAGTGTCACTGCTGAGTCCCTGCGAGATGCCGCGTTGCACATTTTGCAAAATCCTACATACCGTCTTCGTGCCCGTCAGATGCAAGATGATGCAAAGAAAGCGGGAGGTTACCAAAGGGCCGCTGATGCCCTTCAGGAATATGTGTCACATTGTAATCTCGAAGCGGAGACTGCCAGGGCAAGTGTCCGTATGTACTCGTTTTAAAGCCGCTCCCCGTGTACTACGAATTACCTGCTGAATGACGTGTTTGGCGATGACATCTCAGGACTTGTTGTATTGCCTGAGGCAACAATTTCAGGCGAGCACGTAGAGTAGAAAAAGGAGATCGCGATGACTGATCGTTTTGAGAAGATTGACCCGGCTGAACGGTGGTTTTTTGATGTATTGAGCATGGGGGAACCTCCTGGATTCTTTGTTCTCGAGGATGTGGAGATGACTGCTGCCCAGGAACTGATGCAACAGATGCGAAAACGGGGCGTGCGAGTGACGTATACACACATTGTTGTACGCGCAACCGCAGTTGCGCTCTCTCGCCATGCTGATCTCAATCGCCTCATTCTCGGCAATAAGCTGGTCTATCCAGGGACGCTCGATATTGGCATCTCGGTGAGTAGCTCCGACTCTAAGGCGACCCAGCCCTCGATGATTCTGCAAGATGCTGGTCGGAAAACGCTGGCACAACTCGCCCAGGAAATCGCCGAGCGTGGACGCCAGGTTCGCGAAGGCAATCGGGAACGGGTCGCGAAATTACGGAAAGTGGCAAAGATGATGCCTATTCCGTGGGTGCGTCGGGCCGTACTGCGCCTGATGAAGTCAAAGATGTCTATGGTCAGGAAACATACCGGGGCATTCCACGTCACGAGTATTCCTCATCTGAGTGTCGGCATCCCATTTAAATATCCGACACCTGCCGTACTCACGTTCCCGCGTGTGGAGGAGCGCGTCGTTGTGAGGAATGGACAGCCCGTTATACGCCTTATGACCACGCTTGGTTTCTCAGGAGATCACCGGCTCTGGCAGGCCAATACTGCTGCAATCATCCTCCAGGAAGTCAAAAAGATTTTGGAAGAGGGTGAACTGAATGCCGAAGCCCTGGGGGACATCTCAGAAATTACGCTCGATGCCGTGTCTAAGAACGCGATGAAGGCCTCTTAATGTCGTAATAGCGTTGTTGCCCTGACAAGTGACGAGCGTGGGATGGGTGCCCAGATGGATCTCATCTGGGCACCCATCCCACGCTCGTCACTTGTGTTCTCAAACGGTTGCCCATCTCAGATGGTTGTAACCTTGCTAAAATTGTGTAAAAGGAGAGAAAATATGTCTATTTGAATAGATGCGGTGGAAAACGGAAAAAGGCATATTGATTTTTTTCTATATAAAGAGTAGAATTGTGAAGCAAGCGCTTAGAAATGCAAGTGGTGGTATTTCTAAGGCTGATAGCTCCTTATTTTGTTCTTAGGCGAGAAAGGACCATTTTCGTATGAAAGGTGTGAAAAACCTCTCTTCAGTAACCCTTGCGATGTATGCCTCCTATGCTGCAGCACTGCTCTTCCTGGCGCATTTCTCAATGTCCCTACTTCCTCCAGAACGTCTCCTCCCCAACCTCATCGCTGTATGTGCTCATCTTGTTACCTTTCTTGTGATTGCAGGGTTTCGAGGTCCACAGTGGACCAGGGCTGCAGGCTATGGTTGGCTTGTGATTAGCCTGTACGCTGATAATATGGCGCTCAACGGGGTCGCGCCTCAAATCTTTTTACCGTTCCGCCAAGGAGGATATATTTCTGCCGCAGTGTGGATCGCCGTCTCATCCTGGCAAGCGGGAGGGATGACACGGATTGCAGGTCTCTTCCTGGTATTTGACTTGGTACTCTATTCTCTCATTCCCCATGCCCCCTTGTGGGTCCTTTCGCCGACCTTTGCCCTCCTCCCACTCTGGTTTCTCATGGTAGGCTTCTTGCTTGCAAAGGAAAGGAAACAGCACGTACTCTTGAGGAGAGAAGAGGCTGCTTTGTAGTGTACTTTCCCTCAATACGGCGTATTAGAGGCATGCTCTTTCTGTAAGGGTAGGGGAGAGGCAGTATGGCGAATGTTGTGTAAATTCCCAAAAATTGAGCGTGGGCAAAGCCAATTTCCACACATATTGAAATACTGCCGGGGAGACTTGGCCCATGCTTCCCTCGCCTTGTCTCAGGAGAAACTGTTTACTCTTTTTCTTAGGAATGGCTCGTTGCAATGGAAGGAAGCGAGCCTGTATGGATGAGAAGGGAGGTGTCAGCGCAAGAGGAGCAAGTTCCTTGTGGAGGGCGTGTTGAGAAGGGGAGCACGATGGCGAACGGAGTGTGTTGTAAGTAAAGGAGTTCGCGTTTTTGTCTCTATCCATGTGACACTGGCTCATCGTGGTAATTCAGGGGTAATCGATGCTCATACGCTGAAAGAGCGAGATTGTTTCCTTTTTGCAAGGAAATGAAATTGCAGTTCTTCCTGATAGGTGCTGAGTTGTCATGAAGAAGAAGAGGCCGTGATGTCGTATGAGAACGATCAGATAACGCCATTAGACGAGCAGAATGCTCATGCTTACCGTTCCTCTGAAGCTCGCAAGTCCAATCCAGCGTATGAATTATTTGTCCTGGGTGAGCTTATGCAAGGCCCACAGCATGGATATAAGCTCAATGAGATTATCAACCATATTTTGGGGCCACAGCGCCAGTTGAGCTGGGGAACGCTCTATCCGCTCATTCGTCGCCTGGAACGGGAGGGGTTGATCACCATCTTCGTTGATACACAGCATGAGACTGCCCCACAAGAGCGCCGGGGACGAGGACAGCCCCGACGCGCGTACACGATTACTGAGAAGGGACGTGAGCTCTTTTTTGAGTTGATGTGTCAGCCTCAGGGATATGCCTATCATCCTGAGTTGTTTACCGTGCAGTTATCAAAATTTAACCTGCTATTGCCTCAAGAGCGGCTGAATGTGCTCGAGCGGTATCGTCGCTATTTGGAGTCGTCGCGTTCGTATTATCACAATGCTCTGGCAAGTTTACGATTGAACCCGCGGGTACGCGAGGATGAATGCCCTTTTGCAGAGCAGCTTGTAGACTATAATTTGCATATGTTAGGGGCAGAGATCGCCTGGTTTGAGCACGCGATAGCGAAAGGGAGAGATGGCTGAGTAGTGCGGGATGTTGCATCGTGCTACAACGAGAAATGCGTCAATGGTGGATAGGGTGATGTCGCGATAGGCTTGATGAACTGGTATCCCATTGTCTCTTTGCGTGACATACGCTCAAAGGCAAAATGTGGGTTGCCTGCAGACAAGGAGGTCTTTCTACAAGTGATTTGGATTGTCAGTAGCATTGCACTCTGGCTCATTGTATTGTTTGAAACCATGTTGCTGGTACTATTGCATCGAGGTTTAGAGCGTATGGGTAGGGGTAAACGAACGAATAGAAAAAAATAGAATCTGTCAAACATGCGAAAATTGCCAGTTTTAGTGAGTAAGCAGCCTAGACGAAAAACTTGTCGGAACATTCTCGCAATAGCTGATTTATTCCGTAGCAGAGAGATCGATCCATTCAAGGATCCTGCAAGTTGCTTGTGGTTATTTCGTACATTTTAAGAGATACCACGACTTTTGGGGCCAGTATGAGCTGCAAGGGGAGTTGTATTAGGTAACATCATGTAGAAGAGAAGATGCGCTTGGGAAGTTATCAGTCAGAGAGCCGCTATTCTCTGCACGTCCAACTGGTTGGTATTGAGCCACCGATCTGGCGCAGAATGGTCGTGCCTGGTGCCATTAGTCTTCATACGCTCCATAAAATGCTTCAGGTGGTCATGGGGTGGGAGAATGCTCATCTCTATTTGTTTCGTCTAACGATCAATAAGAAGACAACCGTGTATGGCCTTCCTGACCCTGATTGGGACAGTGTATATATGCGCATCAGGGATAGCCGAAGCACAAAGCTCGATGCGACTGTCTGAGCTGAGTGGCTGAAGTTGACGTACGAATATGACCTGGGAGATAGCTGGATGCACCAGATTACGATTGAAAAAATCGAGCACCTCGCAGATGAAAACTGGACTGAGGATGCTCTCTGGATCACACCGCGTTGCCTGGCGGGTGAACGGGCATGCCCCCCAGAGGATGCTGGTGGAATAGGGGGATACACAGCTTTACTGAAGGTGTTGCAGAATCCAAAGCATCCTGAGCATAAACGTCTGCGCCAGTGGGTCGGTGCGCCGTACGATGCTGAGCTTTTCCCAGTTTAGCAGGCTAATTCAGCGCTGGCGATCCTGGAGTGACAGAACTTTACAACCTGCATTGGATATGTCGTCTTTATTGCCACGAGAAATCATTTGTTGTGATTTAGGCGTGGTTTGCTGGAGGCAGGCTTTCCCACTTGAAATGTAAGCAGAAAGTCCTTTATAGTTATCTTAAGAGCATGTCTGCTGAGAAAGGATTTCGCTGGTTTCGCTTCCTTGCTGCGCTGTTTTTTCAGAAGAAGCGAGATGAGGGGTGGTCTTCTGCTCTCATAATGAGAGGGGTTGAGCATATCTTTTGTCTCATTGTTAAAACTCATGCATAAGAGAGGAAAAAGATGATATATCTTCTGACCTCTTTTGTCGTGGAGCAAAAAGCAGTGAGTAATAAGAGATCGAGAACAGCAAAAATGTTCGGACATTTTTTGCCGCAAGAGAGCAAAAATTGTCGTAACCTTTTTCTCCAGCGCCGCATTACTTCACGAGAGATCGTACCCACGGGTATGATTGTTCCTCCTTTTCCCCCTTTGCAGAGAAGCCCCGAAAACTATTCCCCATTGCTTTCGCGTGCGTTTCTCGCAAAGAGGGAGGTGCTCTTTTTCGTGGAGAGCCGGGTACGATTTCTCATAAAGCTGAGTCTCTAGGCATCGATCGTCTGCTTCGTGACAGAAGAGACCACCAGCGCGTCTGAGGTGCTGAGGAGGATCTGGGCAACGGGAGCGCAAAACGAGCGCACGTCCTGCAGCCTCTCGGCACACTGACGAATCTCTTCCCCTCCTTCTCCGATGAAGATCGGGTTGTTTGGAGAGAGGAAACATCGTTATGCCGCAACAAATCGTACAGACCTTTCAGACCCGGCGCGTGCTGCTTCGGTCTCTGGTGCCGCGCTACCAGCAGGCGTCTCCGGCCCAGAAAACCTTGCTGCTGGATGCATTTGTGGAATGGACGGGCTACACACGCAAGCATGCCATCAGGCTCCTCAACCATGGGGAGTATGACCAGCAAACTATTCAGCGTCATCGCCTGCCTCAGTACCGTCAAGAAGTGCAGCAGGCCCTCTTTCTGGCCTGGAAAGCGGCTCACTACGTGTGTGCCAAGCGGCTTTTGCCATCCCTGCCCACGCTGGTGACGTTGCTGGAACGGCACGGGCATCTGCACCTCACAGAAGAAGAGCGTCGCCAGTTGCTCGCCATGAGTGTGTCTACGGCGGAGCGGTACCTACGCACCCAACGCAAACCTCGTGTACATGGTTTGTCTACGACCACTCCTGGTCTCCTACGCAAGTCTCAGATCCCGGTGTGTGTCTTCGCTCCATGAGAGGAGGATCGCCCCGGCTTTGTGGAGGTGGATTTGGTGGCTCATTGCGGGGAGCACCTTGATGGCAGTTTTCTCTACACCATGACGCTGACGGATCTTGCTACTGGCTGGACCGAATGCATTCCCTTGTTGGAGAAAAGAGCTGACGCCGTGCAGGCTGTGCTTTCGCAGGCGCGCACGCTTTTTCCGTTTCCTCTCCTGGGCATCGACGCCGATAGCGGCTCGGAGTTCCTCAATGAGCAGGTGATGATGTATTGCGAGCAGGAGCACCTGACCTTTACGCGCGGGCGCCCAGGAGTGAAAAATGATCAAGCCCATGTCGAGCAGAAGAATAGAGCGGTAGTCCGCGAGGTGGTGGGCTGTGTCCGGCTGGTGGGAGTGCGGGCGTATCGGCAACTCGGAGAAGTCTACCGGGTGCTGCGCCTAGTGGTTAATTGTTTTCAGCCCTCCTTCAAGCTTCAGGCCAAAGTGCTCCAGAGGGACCGAGTGCACCGTGTGTATGACGTGGCCCAGACGCCACTGCAACGGGCGCTGGCTTCTGGTGTCCTGCCGGAAGAGCAGCAGCATGATCTGAGCAAGTGGGTCCAGCGGATCGATCCGCTCGCGCTGAGCGAGCATCTCGATGCCTTGCGGTATGCCCTCCTGTGTGAGGCTCATTTGCCCCCTGCGGTGGGAGCCTCTGGGCGTGCCTGGCCACCGCTCCGCTTCTGTCTGGCGGCTTGTATGTCCGAGCCACTGCCGGCGCCCGAAAGAGAACCTGAACAGACAGGCTCCCTGGAGGTGCCTGGCCGCGAGGAGATCCTGGCGCTGCTCCAGGCCCATCCGGAGTGGACTAGCACCCAGATCGTGCAGGGAATCGAGCATCAGGTTCCTGATCGCGCTGTCTTCGCCCCTCTGGAGACGCACATTTCTGTCATCTGTCCGCCCGGATGCTCCACTTGGGAAGACTCCTGGCTCCTGGAGCGCCTCCAGGGAGGGCAGGCGGAGCCACTCCCAGAGGAGCCGTCCTCCTCTGAAGAAGTGATCTCAGATGCTGACCAGTGTGCCGTGCAGGCGTCCCCTCTTCCCGCACTTGCCTTTGGGACATCAAGCAGGACCGTAGGGGAGCACGAGGGTGTGATGGTCTCTCAATGACGGTCGAGCAGGCTATGGCGGCCTACATGCAGGAGATGTGTACCTCTCGCAGCCCCAAAACGTTGGAGTGGCATCACACCTCGCTTCGAGCCTTGCGGCGCTATCTGTGGAGGCAGTACCATCTCACGGACGTGCGCCACCTTTCCAGGGACTGCTTGCAGACCTGGGTGGCTGACCTGCACCTCGTGCCGTCAGTTCGGACCGGGGCGACGCGAACAGTGAGTACGGTGTCGGCTTACGCCCGTTCGGCGCGGGCATTCTGTAACTGATTGGTTCAGCAGGGATATGTGTCCGAACCGCTTTTTCCGCATGAGGTGATTCCTGCTGTCCCCCAGGGCCCGCTCCACCTGGTGGAACCAGAGATGTTTGTCCACCTGCTACGGGTCTGTCAGCTCCCAGGGTCGCCTGGAGGGCACCACGCGGGTCTGACAGCACGCAACCGTGCTATCCTCTGGCTCTTGTGGGAGACGGGAATGCAGGTGTCTGAACTGTGCCACTTACGCTTGGCGGATGTGGACCGAGCCGGCGGAACCGTGACCGTCCAGGGAAAACGAGGGCCACTTCGTACCTTTTCCTTATCGCCAGACGGGAAGCGTGCCTTGGGTGCCTATCTGGATCAAGCCCGTCTCACGCCAGCCTGGGAGCCTGCGGTGCCAGAGGCGCAGGACCGGCTCTTGCTCACGGAACGGCGGCGTCCTTTGATCAAGAGTAGTCTGACGGGCCTGTTTCAACGGATGAGCCGACGTGCAGGGTTCACCAGGATGCCCATCTGCCCATCCATGCTGCGTGATACCTATGCCATCCGCTTTTTGCAGGCGGGGGGCACGTTGGCAGCCTTGCAGCAGCAGCTTGGGATCGCAGATCGTGTCTCGGTGAAACGGTATGAGCACTTTTGTGAGCAGCAACGTCAGGTGTGAGAGACCCAGGGTTTTCAGACTCGCACCAGCAAAAAAGCGCTGGGGATGATGCTCACAGATTATCTCAAACAGGTGAGAATTGAGGAGGCCAATGTGGGATTTTACGATGCTAATTATTTCTCCAAGGTATTTCGCAAGAGAGCATGATGACCATTGCCTCGGATGTGCGGACTGCGTCGCCAAGGCTGTGCAGCAAGGCTGTTCCTTCCGCCGTGAAACTGCTATGGCCGTCGAGCGTCACGATGACAAACTGGAAATGCATCTCGGCCAGTTCGACGTCAGGGTCTCCACAAATCTTGGTGATGGTCACGTTCAGCAAAAGACAAGCGGCTGTGGTCAAGGACTCCGAAGAAGATCCGCTGATCGCGAGGTCCAAGTATCTCCCGGAACTTCGCGATCTCCTTGGGTTGCGGCTCGGCGTCCTGGACCTCGGTGCCGAGTGGACCGCTGCTGAACAGCCACACCGGGCGCGCAGCTAAGACAGCCTGGTTTTGGCGCACCCACTCTGTGGCCTCCTTCAACCAGGACCCATAGTAGATCGCACTCCCAACCACTAGAGCCTCGTAGTTCTCAGGATTCTCGCGAGCATCCACCGATCTGGTCTCGGCTTTCTTCCCCATCTGCTGGAGTTTCTCCGCGATGCGCTCTGCGATTTCCTGGGTCGATCCGTGCTTGCTTGCGTAAGCGATAAGTATCGTCATCTTTGTCACTGCTTTCTTCTGTTATTTCACTTCTCGAAGGGAGAGGACACTGAGAAAAAGACTCATGACGATAATGAGCGCAAAGAATGCCTCGACGCCAACACTTGTCGCTATTCCATTCCAGTTCATGACAAGAAAGATGGCGAGGATCGCGGTTCCCATGAGGCTGCTAAACACCAGCAAAGAACCGGCAAGGAGGTAGCCCAGGAGCTTTCTTTTCCACAGCAACCGCGCGGTCAAAAGCATGGCGGGGAGGAAGAGTCCTAAATCTAAGATATGCACGGGATTGGTCAGCACAT
Organism: Ktedonobacter sp. SOSP1-52; assembly: GCF_016587395.1. Lineage (NCBI taxonomy): Bacteria > Bacillati > Chloroflexota > Ktedonobacteria > Ktedonobacterales > Ktedonobacteraceae > Ktedonobacter > Ktedonobacter sp. SOSP1-52. Next base: position 1,158,192 of record NZ_BNJH01000002.1, on the reverse strand, counting down.
TGGCCTGAGTGACACTTGGCGGAATCGTCCCTGTCACCAGGGCTGAAACATCCTCACGTAACCATAGCAAGAAAAATGCGCTACCGAGGACGAGAAAAAACACACTCACCAGTCTTGCCGGGGTAGGAGAAAAAGCAGCTTGGAGATCGTCCATATGGAGGTGTATCACGCTGCCAACAAGGGCATAAAAAGACAAGCCCAGAATAGCGACATAGACCAGAAACAGGCTATTAAAGTGGAGAGCAAACGCGTATATAATGTACGCGTACAGCAGATACAGGAGCACCCCGCTCCAGACCAGGAACGCCTTGACTGATCCTCTGTTGACAAAATAGGTTGCAATGCACAGCACAACGACAGCGACGAGATTGACGATATCCTGGCCAATTCCCTGGAGCGCCCAGGAGGGCGTTTCTCGGGCGTAGATACTCTTGAGAAAGATGCCTGAAGCACTCGCGGTAAGCACCAGGAGGGCATCGATCACGGATAACCAAAGCGCACTCTTCGAGATGTTCATATGTTCCTTTTTCATGCTTCATGAGGCATGTTTGATAGGGAAGTGGTGACTCCGATACTTGGTCATCCAGAGGGAAGAACTGAGCATAACGATCGCCAGGCCGAGCACGAAGTAGAAGGACTGCAGGACCACGGTCATCACGAGCCAGCTTCCACCGCTCCGGTCAACGATTGCTGCCTCCGCAATCTCGAAGATCATCATGGTGAGCCCGGCGAAAACCGATGCCAGCACACCCCTTTCGCGTCCGGTGAAGAGGGTTGCTGTGGCCAGGAGCATGCTGCCACCCACAATGACCATCAACAACCAGGCGGGGATGGTGTAATCAACGAACGGCGAGCCTTGGAGACTGTCAAGTGAGGCAGGAATCGCTCCTGTCAGCAGACCGATGCCTCCTGCGACGGCACCCAGTGCGACAAAGACCTCTAAGACGACCAGCGCGATGCCGATCCGTTTCTGTTTCATGATCTTGCTTCCTTTTCCCCTGGATGGAAGAACATGTGTTCGTGCAATCCAGGGTCTGTTGCTCGTGTGATGCTTCAGGAGAAACACTGCTTGCTTGTTGATGCGGAACTGACCTCTCTGCTTACAAAAACCCCTCAATCCCTGGACCCCTTTTCATGGAAAAGGAGTCTGGAGAGCACCTGAGCGTGCCGCAGATAACCATCACCTCTTCTGTCTCAACAGAGCGATGCGCTCCAGCACTCATGGTTTCACCACATCGTTCACCGCCCGGCGTGGGCTACGCAATCCTTCGTGCGTCGAGTACCCAACGCGAAAGGTCAGGATGGCCTGCCAGGCAGCATCCTGGACCAACAAGCGCAAGGCATCGCCAAAGTGAGGGGACATCCCCAGGACGATTTCTCTGGATGCGCGCTCTGTCGCCTGGTTGAGCGGCTGCATGGCGAGTCCTTCTTTGGTGGCCCACAGGTGCATATGCTCCCAGAACTGACCCGCACGTACTTGTTGTGTGCGGTCTTGTCTGTTGCGGATCGCGAGCAAGCCGAACGCTCCAGCGGTTTTGGCTTGCTCAGCGGTGTTCTGCAAGAACGAGGAATCTTGCTGCTCTACCGAGACCGAGGGCAGCATCTTCCCCAGGACTCGGGTCAGATCTGGCAGCCCTGCCGCGTCCAGGGTGATGCCATCACGGTGCTGCTGGATGTCTTGCCAGGTCGCGCGCCACCAGGTGCCGGTATCTACCCCATCCTGCGCTTTATCCGCCACAAACGCGTGCGCCGCTTCCACAAGCATATTGCCGACAGGCGTTCGTTCCAGAGCACTGGCAAACCAGAAGACGCGCACATCTGGATCGTCGCCCAGCGCACTGAGGGCATCCAGGGTCACGAGTGACACCGGGTGTCCGGTGTCATAGGGATAGCGATTGGTGTGACGGAGCGGGATCATGTGGTAGAGCGTAGAGACAGGAACGCTGCCGGGTGTCAGGCCAATCCGTGCGACCAGGGTCTCATCCGACGCATCCGGTGACAGGCTGACCCGGGTGGTATACCCATTGGCTGCCGCCGCCAATACCAGGTTTTCCAGAGCGCAACCCAGACCGATATGCATCTCAATGAGAAAGGGATCAACGGTTCCGAGATTGCGACGGAGATCCGAGAAGAGGTCGATCTGCGTCGGGGTGACATGAAAGAGCCAGGGTTGGCTGTTATGCGGATTGGCCGCCAGGATAGCCGCACGCACGAGGTTGAGAGGTCCGCTGGTTGGCGTGCGCCAATCATCCCAGGGCTCGTAGGCGGGTCCCTCGCCTGTGCTGAACACCCCTTGATCGGCAGCGCGCCAGACGCCCCCGCCGACGACCAGCACGAGTGCCCCGCTGCCTGCCAGAGCGAACGCCTTCCTCCGACTGATTTTTTGCGCGGTGGTGTTGGAGTGGGAGTCGCTGGCACGACCTCCTCTTTGCCAGATAGCGGAGTGGGAGTCGCTGGTACGACCTCTTCTTTGCCAGATGGCGTGATATCAGTAGCCATGAAGTATCTCTCCTCAAGCTCTCCGCCGAAAGACGTTGACGGTTTTGTCTCCCACACGTAGCGGAAAAGGGCAAAATCAGTCCACGTGTTTCGCGAAGAGCCTTGGTTTTACTTTAAGGAAGGTTCGCCGGGTTTTTCTGTGCGTACGACCTCAACGGTACAATGGGTCAGCAGCGCCCCCATAGCTCCTATGGCAGCCAGCCACGGAGCAAGCAGTGTGCCGACAACGCCGATGGTGAGCGGGATCTCCATGGTTGGTTGCCCCTCGTGCTTGATGATGATGCGACGGACATTGCCTTCGTGGAACAGTCTTTTCACGGTGGCAACTAACTGCTCACCCATCACCTGGAATTCTTCGCGATCGTCTTGTCGCTGGCCTGCGACTGGTGTGTTTGGATCTCTTTGTGTCACGGTTGTTCTCCTTCTTTTTCTTGTTTCTCGCGTCCATTTTGGGGATGCAATGGACGAAACTTGTCTCATTCTGCGGGTGGCTGTTCCCTTCCAAAAAGGCAGGCTACCCAGAACATGTTCATCATTCCACCTGTTTCATTCCCACCTGTTCATCTTCACGGTCAGCCAGAGACGGACTCGACACAGGAGATGCGAGAAACGTCAACAGGTGACGCAAGGTTGGTGTTGGAGCAGAGGCGGCCTGAAGCTGCTCCATCATTGCCAGTGCGACCAGGTGCATCTCCTCGCGGGCTACATTGGCGGGGAGCCAGGGTGAGCGTGCCTATCGTCGTCCGCAGAGCATATTGCCAATACAGAACGGCAAACCACCTGGGCATCCAGAGAAAGCGGCATCTTCAAGCAGAAGACTATGCAGACGAAGCGCATCTGCGCGCGGACCTCGTGCGAGAAGAACGACATTGCAGCCTGACTCTTGAAGGAGAGCCGCATAGACACTGCCAATTACTCCTACTCCATAGACGAGTATGTTCATAGGTCCCAGCCTCTCTTCTCTTCGCGAAAATACCTTCTGCTCTCTTCAGGGAACGATGAAGCGTTCTCACAAACGCTCGTGAACCCCTCAGTGGCTGACCTGGGCGCTTCTCCCGCCTGGGGGGAATGCCCAGGTCAGCCACGCTTCAAAGAGCCTGTGCCGCCTCACTCAGGCGAGCCAGGGGAAGCGACGAACAAGACTGGTCTGGGTCCACCAACGGCCCAGCCCAAGGGTATTGCCCGCGCCGACCACGGCGAGTCCGAGGAGGACGATGGCGTAGATGATATGATTGTCCATGAAAATGTTATCCTGGGGCGGCAACGATGCGCTCCACATCAGGACGAGCAGGATTGCTCCGGCGACAGCGGCAATGCGCGTCCCGATGCCGAGCAGCAGTGCCAGGGCGATCCCAAGCAGACCGAGCATGAAGGTCCAGTTTACCCAGCCGGCACCTGCGATAGCTTGATACAGGCCCGCGAAGGGACCGGTGGCACCGCTGAGGAAGCCCATACTGGGAGAACCACCGTTGATCCACGCGTGCGCGGGAGTAGTCTCGTGGCCAAGTCCGAAGGTCTTATCCAGAAAAGGCCACAGGAAGGTCCAGCCCAGACACAGTCGGGTCAACGCCCACAGGTAGCGAGCCGCTACGTTGCTGGAGAATTGGGCTGTCGTCGTCTCCCTGACTGGCTCTACGGTGGGAGTGAGAGGTATTTGGGTCATAAGAAATCTCTTTCTGGTTCTGTACCAAAACAGCTCTGTGGAAGAGAAGAGACATGCCATTTCCTTTCTGATTCCGCTGCGAGAACAATGCTCAAGGAACCAGGGAGGGGAAAAGGTGTGCCGCGTGGTAGAACAAGCATGAAGAGGTCGCACGAACGAGGGACACTCTGTTCCTGACCGCTTTGTCTTGCCGCATGGGTTCTGTGGTCTAAAATGAAAGCAGTCAGGTCTCAGAGGAACAAGCCGTTTGAGGAAACGAGGCACTTGTTCAATGAGTGGGTTGCAAGACAGAAGACCTGTAGATGCTCCTTTCCCCATCAGGTGGAATGACGAATGCTCAGAATTGTTCTCAGCATCAGGGTTAGTACTCCGAACAGCACGAAAAAGTTTCACCTGCTCCTTTGTTTTTTCTCCCAGCTCATTGACCCAAAGACAGCAATTGCCGATGAAACTTTTGTCTAGAACAGGTGAGAAGCAGAGAGAGAAGCTCGCTTTCCGGCTCAGCCGCCATGGCCAACAATCGCGCGGAACGCCTCGTACACATCCCTGCCTGCCGCCTGGACAAACCAGCGCAGATCTGCCAGGGCAGCAGCCTCGATCTGACGCACCCGTTCCCGTGTCACCTGGAGTTCTTTGCTGGCTTCACTCAGCGAATACGCATGGCCATTGTCGAGCAGACCGAAGCGCATCCTCATGACCAGTTGTTGGCGTGGCCCAAGCCTCGCCAGTAAGCTCTCAACCTGTGTACGCAACGCCTGTTGCTCCAGGAGATGATCGAGGACCGGCGTTTCCTGGTCTTCCAGGATGTCCGCCAGTGAGTCGGCGTGCTCTTCATCCAGGGGCTTTTCCAGGCTGACCATTTCGTAATTGATTTCCACCAGATCTCGTACCCGTTCTGGGGCGATTCCCATCGCAGTGGCAATCTCTTGCTCGCTCGGCTCATGCCTCAGGTGCTCAAGCAAGGTATGCTTCGTTCGCGTCAACGTATGGATTTGCTCACAGACATGGACGGGGAGGCGAATCACGCGTGCGATCTCGGAGAAAGCACGCGTGATGGCCTGGCGAATCCACCAGGTGGCATAGGTGCCAAACTTGTAGCCTCTGGTGTAATCGAAGGTTTCCACCGTGCGGATCAGACCGAGATTGCCCTCGCTAATCAGATCTTCCAGAGCCATGCCATAGCCACAATAGCGCCTGGCAACACTGACCACCAGACGCAAGTTGGCTTCGATCAGGCGGTGTCGGGCCGCCTCGCCATCTTCTATGAACTGAGATATCTGGTACGCTTCAGGCTTGCGTCGTTCTGCCTGGCCGCGCTCGATACGTTGGGCCAGCCACACCTCCTCTTCCGCAGAGAGCAACAAGACCGCACTTATTTCGTTGAGATAAGGACACACAGAAGACTCGATGGGCGAGCCCGTGCCATCCCTTGACGGAACCTTCCTCAGATCAGATCGACGAGCCAGCGGGTTGCTTCCCAGCAGGGGCTTTTCGATGCCAGTCGGAGAGGGAAGAACCCTCTTTCTTTGCGCTACCATAGTGTTTGCACTCCTTGTCAGGATCGCTTCTCCATCTCAAGTCTCCCTTGACACAACGGGCGACCTTTCCGCCACGTACTCGCATTGGTCGGCAGTGATCCGTGCGCCGAAGCAGATCACGCTCTTTCTGATGAGCCATGGTTGGCCTCTTCCCCGGATGGCTCTATGGAGAACGGATCGAGAGCACCATCGCCCGCGATGATTTCCAAGTCATACCGAGATGCAATGTCCAGCTCACCACCAGCCGCCAGCCAGCGCTGCAGCGCCTCGGCTTCAGACAGTGCGTGCTGCCCATTGGCCCTGGAAAGATTGGCGGCGCCGGGGTCTGGCCTGAAAACGTCTCTCAGACCCGAACCTGGCCGCCACGTCAAGAGAAAATCCGGAGTATGCGGTTGCGTCTGACGCGTCACTTCTACTCCTCGCGTCTGTGGCGAGAACGGCATCGTTTCCCGCGACGGGAGGGGTGTCGATTGATCGGTAGGCATAAAGAAAGCCTTTCTTCCTGAAACAGGAGACGTTTTTTCGCCAGAGCTCTTCCTTGAAGCGTCTATCTCATTGCGCCGCAGAGCGTATCGTGGAGGAAAGGCGAGCACATGGCTTCTGCCCTTACTACACCCGGTTGTTGAACTGGTTGCGTTTCCTTTTTCTCGCTTGTTCCTCTATCGGGACGCGGTACACCGAGTAGCCATAAGCACAGGCAATAACCAGGAGAAAGAGCTAGAACAGCACGAATGGTGGCAGAGGATAATCCTTTCCACGTCTCTTCTCAACAAACAGCTTGATCGAGCCAGAAGAGATGCCAAACACGAGAAGAGCAAGCGATGGGAGGGACACAAGCGGGAGAGCGAACAAGACCATCGGAACCAGGTGGTTCCTTTGAGAAAAGTGAGTTCTGCGCGCGAGTTTCTACAAGCAACCTGGTTGAAGAGGCATCATTCCTATTAGATATGTCTGCGTTTCCTTGAAAGAGAGCATTCTGGTTGAGTACAAGGCCCTCCTTGGCCCCAAGAGAATGGGCCTTTTCTGCTGAGAGGGCCACCACTCATGGCCTGGAATACGCTTATCTGTTAGCTGGAAACGTCTGCTGTTTCCCCGATTCCCCAGGGAACGCGCGGGGAACACCTCCTTGAGAGCGTTCTCTGCGCGTTCTGACCCGTTCAGAATGGGTCGCGCACGGGCGGAACTCCTTCTGACAGGCAGGTACGTGAGAGAGAGGGAGCGTGCAGAGATATATCCCTGAGAGCGCTCTTTCTGAGCATCAGGGTTGATACGGAGAACATCAGGTAAAAGTTTCGCCTGAAATCCCTGCTTTTTGTACCTGGCCTCATCGTCATTTCCAGGGCCAAACATCCTGGAAGCCATGAAACAGCTCCTCAAGGTCATGCTCTCTTTGAGGGATGGAGGTGAAGCACCAAGGCAGTCAGATGGAGCATCGATCGGTGAACGTCGGAAAAATGGAACATGTTTTCCAGGAAAAACAACGCCTGGCTCGGCTTCCCGCCAGAGCAGGCGTTGTTTTTTTGTTGAAAGAACGGAGAGGGAGCCAGCACACGGAGACGGAAGCGCACCTACGCAGTGGGTGCCACCGTTTCCGCCAGCATCTGACGAACCAGTTGGAGCAGCGCAGCAATGGCGAATGGCTTGAGGATCACACCCACGTCAGATACCCCATGCATAAATGCAGGGGCTTGTCCCTAAGCCGAAGCTTGAGACGAGAGGCCGTCTGACAACGACCCACCAGCCAAAGGTGTACCGAGGCTGGCAAGAGACGCAACATACTTGTTGCGAATGTTGCGAGAGGCGTTGAGGTCAGCATTGAGGCTGAATCCACACGCACGGCAAAGGAAGAGGCTTTGAGAACGACGGTTGTTGCGCGCCTGATGTCCACAACACGAGCACGTTTGCGATGTGTGGCGTGGGTCGACCTTCACGACCATCATCCCCTTCTCCTGTGCTTTGTACGAGAGGAACGAATGGAACTGTGCGAAGCTCCACGAATGCAGGCGGCGTTGTCCTTCACCTTTGCGCAGACGCGCACGAGAGCGAATATGGGTCAGGTTCTCAAGGACAATGGTGCATCCGGGAATGGCATTCTCAACGATGCGTTTGGAGAGGACATGGTCATGGTCTTTGCGTTGCCGAAACAGTTTGCCAGAGAGCTTGCGCAGATGGCGCTTCGCGCTCTTGGTGCCTTTGGCTTGCAATTTTCGCTTGAGGCGGAAGATGCGGCGTTCTTGCTCTTTCCATCGGCGCTCCCCCAGGAACTGATGCTTGGAGGTGACAGCGGGATGGGTGAGTCCAAGATCAACGCCAATGTTCTCATCAGAGGAAGGAACAACAGGATCGGGGACGCTTACGACCACATGCAACGTGTACGTGCCTTTGCGATAACACAGGTCGGCGCTGCGTACTTTGCCTCCAAGGTACTTCTCTGCATGTTTGGGAACGAGAAAGGAGAGGTGCACACGCCCTTGCACCGTGGCAAGGCTCATGGTCAGTGTCTCCCACTTGATCCAGTAGGAACGCTGATCGTAGCGGATAGGACAGACACGAGAGCGTGGAGCACTTGCCTTGCGACCCTTCCTCACCCGGTCAAGCGCACTCTTGACGGCTTCGGTGGCTTTGACACGAGCGGCACACACCAGTTGGGCAGGCAGGTTGGGATACTGTGCACGCAGGTCAAAATACGTGCGTTTATGCAGTTCAATTCCATTTCGACACCTGGTGGTAAAACCCTCATCAGCCACAGCATTAAAGCAAGCGGTATGCTCCTGCAATGTCTGTTGCAGTGCCGTAGCTTGCTCATGCGTGGGGGCAAGGCGTAAAACAAGTGTTCTATCCATGCAAAAAGTATCTCATGGAGACCGAGAACTGTCAAGTGGGGAGGATGCACCACCACCCTATCCGCCCGAAAGAAAGGAACGCCTCTTTCCTCCCCATGTCTAAAGACCTGATTCTTACCCACATTTAGGAAGTGATAGAATCAAGGATGAAGACGCAAGAAGTATTAGACGCCAAGAGTTGGGCCGAGCACACCTTTGGGAACGTCCAATTGCACGATAGCCGCCGAACGAGACGCACCATCCAGGCAGCCAGCAACCTGGCGGAGAACCCTCTGGGTTCGCTGCCTGCTCAAATGCACGACTGGAAAGGGGCAAAAGCCTTGTATCGTTTGCTCAACGAGCCAGACGTGACCTTTGCTGCCTTGATGCAGCCGCATGTTCAACAGACGAGGGAACAAGCTGCATCCTCTGCAGTGATGTTGCTGGTACAAGATACCACCGATATCGATCTGTCGCATCGCCACAAGATCAGTGGGACAGGGCAAATTGGCAATGAACGTGGGCGTGGTTTCGCGCGTGCAAACAGTGCTTGCTGTGCGTCCCCCTACCAAGGAAGTGCTTGGCTGTATGGCTCAAGAACCCTTTGTGCGCATTGCAGCACCCAAAGGGGAACAACGCCATCAACGGCTCAAACGCAAAGAGCGTGAAACCGATGTCTGGATGCGCCAGGTAGGTGCCATTGGGAAGCCTAAGCCAGGAAGCACTTGGGTCCATGTTGGGGATCGAGGCGCGGATATGTTCCCGTTTTTCCTCGCATGCCAAGCGAACCAGACGCACTTTCTGGTGCGAGCGGCTCAGAATCGGCGCACGGAAGCGGACGAGGAAGAGATCACGTATTCTCTGGATCGCGCCCGCGCCTTTCCAAGTCAGCAGAGCCGTCCGCTGGAGGTGCCAGCTCGGCATGGACATAAAGCGCGTTCGACCCAGGTTCAGCTTGCCTTCGGACACATGACCCTCTTGCCCCCACGCCATGAGCCGCAAGCGAGCAACGAACCCTTGACCGTCTGGGTCATCCGCGTCTGGGAAGAACTGGCTCCGGAAGGTGAAAAACCGTTGGAATGGATCTTGTTGACCTCGGTTCCCACCATGACGCTCGAACAAGCACGGGAGCGTGTGGACTGGTATCGGCAACGCTGGCTGGTCGAGGAGTATCACCAATGCCTCAAAAGCGGGTGTCGCATCGAGGAACGACAATTGCAAACGGTTGACGCTCTGATGCGCTTGTTGGGGGTGTTGTCTCCACTTGCCGTGCGCTTGTTGCAGGTGCGTGCCTACCGCTCGTGAAGCGCCACAACGCCCAGCTTCTGAGGTGATTGAGCCTCTAATGCTTGCGGTGTTGGCCCAGCGCTCTGGTCACTCGCCTGCCACCATGACACTGGGCACCTTCTGGACGGAAGTGGCACGGCTCGGTGGCTATCTGGCGCGTCGTCGTGATGGTCCTCCTGGATGGCGAACCATCTGGAAAGGCTGGCTCTCCTTGCAAACGCTTCTTGAGGGCGCGCATCTCGCTCTTCACCTCCATTTGTAGATGTGGGTAAGAATCAGGTCTAAAGACAGGGGTTTCCAGAGGCCGACAGCGATGATGTGCTCTCAAGAAGGCTTCTTCATCAGCAATGGCGTATGCATCAGCAGTACAGAGGATCAGCGGAAGAGCGGCGGTTGGTGGATAGGCTTTGAGTTGACGCAAAAGCGGCTCTGCCCCACGGTGGCGACGCAGATGATAGTCCAAAATAAGCAGATCAGGGTGAAAGTGTTTGATGTCTGTCACCTGCTCAAATCCAGAGGCAGCAAGGTGAACGAGATATCCTTCTGGTTCGAGGATCAGTTGGTACAGAAAAAGCAGATCTGGTTCGTCATCAAGAACCAGCAGGCGAGGTGCCATAGTCTCACCTCTCACGCACCGGGTGTGCCTATCCTTCTGGCGACTGTGAGCCAGGAGGAAGAACAGTGCCTTTCCTTGCACTGTATTCCCTCAACTATACCACACCAACCGGTCTCCTCGTGTTCATCTGGAGCACGAGCAAAAGGTCAAGGGCGATGCCAGTGTAGATGCTCCGCGATGAGTTGGGTCACGGTTGGGAGGGCATTCCTTTGATGCGCAGAAGCGAGCGGTCCTCGATGGTGTAATCGGCCGTTAGACGATCTTTCGCCGCGCGAGAAACGCTTCACGCATGCGGAAGTTCAGGGAGAAGCGAAACGTCCACGAGATGCAGGAACGGCTCCTTCTATCAAACGACCAGATCTCTACCTATCAGCATGCGAGAGGCTCCCTTTGTCTGTCTCTGGAATGGCTATGCATAGCGTCTCATCAAGCGCCTCTTGACCAACTCAACGAGGAGCAGATAGATCGCTGTCATGCCAGTCAGGAAGAGAAAGTAGAGCGCTGGCAACGGCTGGAAACCGAGCAGCCCCGCCACAGGTGTGTAGGGAAGCACGATGCCCAGCGCAACAATCACGAGCGTCGTAATGGTCAACGGGCGACTGGGACGACTACGCAACGGATTGCCTGCCGTCCGAATAATAAACAGGACAAGCGTTTGGGTGGCGAGCGATTCGACGAACCAGCCGGTATGAAACAGGACCGCATTCGCGTGGAAGACCTGCAGTAGCAGGAAAAATGTCAAAAAGTCAAAGATCGAACTGATGGGTCCGATGATTAGCATGAAATTACGGAGTAGACCAATATCCCAGTGTTGCGGCTTCTTGAAATAGCTCGCATCCACGTTATCCGTCGGGATCGTCACCTGAGACAGATTGTAGAGAAAATTGTTGAGCAGAATCTGCGCTGGTAACATGGGTAGGAACGGCAGAAAGACATAGGCTCCAGCCATACTGAACATATTGCCGAAGTTGGAACTGGTGCCCATCAGCAGATATTTGATCACATTGCCAAAGGCTTTGCGCCCTTCCAGGATGCCTTGATGGAGCACCCGCAAACTCTGTTCGAGCAGGATAATATCCGCTGCGTCTTTGGCCACATCCACACCCGTGGAGACCGAGATCCCCACATCCGCCGCGTGCAGTGAGGGCGCATCGTTGATGCCATCACCGATATAACCCACCACGTGCTTGCGGCTCTTGAGTGCCAGGATAAGGCGGTTCTTTTGCGCCGGGGAGACACGCGCGAAGACGTTGACCTCCTCAACGACCTGAGCCAGGGCTGAATCGGTCATCTGCTCCAGTTCACTGCCCAGGACGATGCGCTTACTCGCGAGTCCCACCTGGTCGCAGACATGCCGGGTGACCAGTTCGTTGTCACCAGTGATGATCTTGACCTGCACCCCATCATTCTTGAGCGCCTGGAGCACCTGGACCACATCGGCTTTGGGTGGATCAGCAAAGGTCAGAAAGCCCAGCAGGACGAGGTCTTGCTCATCCGTTTTGCGATACACGGCTTGTGGAGGAAGCACGCGATAAGCGACCGCGAGGACACGATAGCCCTGGGTACTTAAATCACTGTAGCGCTGCGCGTAGGTTGTCCGCGCTTCGTCACTCATGCTCCCCATAGGCCGGCGCTCACCGTTGCTTTCATACGCGGAACAATGATTCAGGACACTTTCAGGGGCACCTTTGATGATCAGCAGGGTTTCGCTCTCATGGTGCACCACGACGGACAGGCAGCGTCGCTCAAAATCAAAGGGGATCTCACCAATCTTGCGATACGCGCTGACATCGATTGTGCCATGTCGCAAAATAGCCTCATCCAGAGGGCTTTTGATACCCGTCTGGTAGGTACTATTCACAGACCCGAACAGTCGTACCCGCTCCGAAGCCTGTCCCTGGAGATCGAGATAGCCTTCGAGTTTCGTCTCACCACTGGTTAAGGTGCCCGTTTTATCGCTGCATAACGTATCGATGCTGCCAAAGTTCTGGATTGATTCCAGGTGTTTGACAATGACCTTCTGTTTGGCCATGCGCAACGCACCCCGTCCCAGGGTCACTGTGGTGATCATTGGTAAGAACTCGGGGGTGAGACCAACGGCGAGCGCAATGGCGAAGAGCAAGGTCTCGAAGAGCTGGTGATGACCAATCACGCCGACCAGGACAATAAAGAGCACCAGGAAGAAAACGGTCTGCATGATCAACTGGCCAAAACCTTTGATGCCACGCTCGAACTCGGTCTCCGGTGCGCGGCTGGCCAGGCGCACGGCAATATCGCCAAAGGCGGTGGCACGGCCAGTCGCCAAGGTTAATGCCGTTCCTGTGCCACTCATGACCGAGGTTCCCAGAAAGACGCAATTGTGGACCTCGGCGGAACCTTCGGTCGGTGTGTCAAGGTCATCCGCGCTTTTGTCCACGGGCAGGGATTCGCCGGTTAAGGCAGCTTGCTGGATATGCAGATCGGTGGCTTGTACTAGGCGCGCATCGGCAGGGACCAGATCTCCTGCCGCAAGACGGATCATATCACCAGGCACGAGATCGTGCCGTGGACGCTCCATCCATGTGCCATCGCGTAACACGGTTGCTGTCGGAGACACGTCCGCGCGCAGCTTCTCGACCACCTGCTGTGAGCGAGCGGTCTGGATAAAATTGAAAATGGTGCTAAACAGGACGATGACGATGATAATACTGGCGTTTATCCGATCCCCCAGGACCGCCGAGATCACGGCGGCAAGCAGCAGAATAGTCACCAGCGGATTCAAGAACATGCGCAGAAATTGGACGACCGCCGAACTGCGCTTCACGCCAGTGGTATCGTTCGGGCCGTAGGTAGCGAGCCGCTTGCGTGCTTCCTCACTCGTCAACCCCTGCTCACTACTCTTGAGTTGCTCAAACACCTTTTGGACAGGGAGCGTATGGAGAGCCATGTTTCCTGCACCAGGCTGTTCCTGTGGTGCTTGTAAAGTCTCGACGCTTTGCATAATAGACTCCCATGTGGTATCCAGCTCATCGACACGCTCAGTTCGTATGAGCGTGTCGGAGACGGGAAGAAATGGTTTTTCGCGGGCGAAAGCTCCTGACGCTCTCACCTTGCCTCGTCGGTCCAGACCCAGTCACGAACCTCCGGCAGGTCTTCAAAATGGGCTCGGATATAGGCGTGATGGTTCGTCAGCAAAGCATTGCATGCGGCGATGAGCGGTGGGGTCAACGCGTGCAGACGCGTCACGCGACGCATGGCCTCGATACAGAGATGATATCGGCTCATGCCGTTGAGGACAACCATATCAAAGGGGGTCGTCGTGGTGCCCTCTGCGTTAAAGCCACGGACATGGAAGCGCTGCGCATTTGGCCGTCCATGCACCACCTCATGCACCGCACGCGGGTAGCCATGAAAGGCAAACACCACTGGCCTGTCCTCGGTAAAATGCTCGATGAACGTGGTATCGTCCATTCCATGAGGATGCAGATACGACGGGTAGAGCTTCATCACATCAACCACGTTGACCACACGGACCTTTAATTCCGGGAGATGCTGACGAAGCCACCAGGCAGCCGCCACCGTTTCTAAGGTGGGGATATCACCCGCGCAGGCCAGCACCACATCCGTCTCGTCATTCTGGCCATTGCTCGCCCATTGCCAGGTGGAGAGACCGCGCGCACAGTGCGCGATCGCATCGCCCATGTTGAGCCATTGCAGTTGGGGCTGCTTGTCAATCACGATCAGGTTCACATAGTTACGACTGCGTAAGCAATGGTCGGCGACGGAAAGCAGGCAATTGGCATCCGGCGGCAGGTAGATGCGTGCCACGGTGCCCTTGCTCGACAGGACGACATCAATCAATCCCGGTCCTTGATGGCTAAAGCCGTTATGGTCATTGCGCCAGCAGGTCGAGGTCAGGAGAACATTGAGAGAGGCAATCGGGGCGCGCCAGGGAAGGGTATTCCCCACTTGCAGCCACTTCGCGTGCTGGATGGTCATCGAATCGGAGACCATCGCGAATGCCTCATAGGTCGCGAACACGCCGTGCCGTCCGGTGAGCAGATAGCCCTCAAGCCAGCCCTGACACAGATGTTCGCTTAGCACCTCCATGACGCGTCCATCAGAAGCAATATGGTCGTCGCTGGAAATCACTTTCCCAGTCGAGCACCGGTTTTCTACCTCAAATACATTCCCCAGGCGATTCGAGTTCGTCTCGTCAGGACAGAACAGCCGGAAATTCTGCTGCGTTGCATTGCGGGTAAAGATATCACGCATCATCTTGCCGAATTGCCGGGTGGACTCGTGATGCTCGGTCGCGGGCCTTGGCACATCAAGCGCATAATCGGCGAATGGTGGCAGATCCAGATCAACCAGGAGTTTGCCGCCATTTGCGTGGGGATTGGCTCCCATCCGACGATCCCCCGTTGGGGCAAGGGCGGCGAGTTCAGCGACCAGGCGACCTTGCTCATCGAAGAGGTCTTCTGGGTGATAGCTCCGCATCCACTGCTCCAGGATCGTCAGGTGTTCCGCGTTTTCTCGCACATCTGCCACTGGGACCTGATGAGCGCGGAATGTCCCTTCAATGGGCAAACCATCCACCTCTTTCGGTCCCGTCCATCCTTTGGGTGTTCGCAGGAGAATGGCAGGCCAGCGTGCTCCCCTGGTAAAGCCATGTGTGCGAGCCTCTTCTTGAACGGCGCGGATGGTTGCGTAGCAGGTCTCAAGCGTCTCGGCGAAGGCTTGATGCATCGTCATAGGATCGTCGCCTTCGACCACATGAACGTCGTAGCCATGACTCGCAAGGAACGTCTGAATGTCGTCATCCTCTGCGCGCCCCATCACGGTAGGGCCGGAAATCTTGTAGCCATTCAGGTGAAGAATGGGCAATACGGCCCCGTCGCGCACCGGATTCAAAAATTTGAGGCTTTTCCAGGCACCTTCAAGGGGAGCGGTTTCGGCTTCGCCATCGCCCACCACCGCGATCGCGAGCAAGTCGGGATGGTCGAAGACGGCACCAAAAGCGTGGGAGAGGACATAGCCGAGTTCGCCTCCTTCGTGAATAGAGCCTGGAGTGGGCACACTCACATGACTGGGGACGCCACCGGGCGTGGAGAACTGACGAAAGAGGCGGTGGATGCCCTCGGTGTCCTGCGTGATTTGTGGGTAGATCTCCGTATAGGTCCCTTCCAGATAGACATTGGCAAGCAGTGCAGGGCCACCGTGTCCGGGTCCCGCGAGGTAGATGGCATTGATATCGTACTCGTGAATCAGCCGATTCATGTGAACATAGACAAAGCTCAATCCAGGGGATGTGCCCCAATGGCCGAGCAAACGTGGCTTGATGTGTCTGGCTTGCAGCGGTTCTCGCAGCAAGGGGTTGTCCTGTAAATACATTTGACCAATGGTCAGATAATTCGCGGCATTCCAATAGCGATGCAGAAGCTCAAGATCTGCCTGATCAGGAGAAGACCTCCTGGCCTGAGTAATGATTGACATGCTATTCCTCCTGGGAAGAATCTGATGACATCCAGATGCGTGACATGAACGGGAAAGAGCCAGACGGCTCCTTTCAAAAGCAGCGCAATGCCGTCAGTCAGACGCGAAAATGTGCTCAAACCAGAACAGACACAAGATGCGAGCAGGGCAAACGATGGGAGGAACACAAGCGGGAGAGCGCACAAGACCATCGGAACCAGGAGGTCCCTTTGATACATGTGGGTTCTACGCGCGAGTTTCTACAAGCAACCTGGTTGAAGAGGCATCATTCCTTATGGAGCATCTGAGTTGATACGGAGAACAGCGGACAAAAGTTTCGGATGCAATGGCGTATTTCATCATCAGAGGACTTTTGAGCAGAAGATGCTGAAACTTTTTTCTCGCGCCCTTCGTACCAATCCCGATGCCGAGAAAAGGCGTACGAGAGGCACATCTTTCCTTCGTTCCTCACAGAAAGCCAGCGTCTGAGGGAAAGGGTATCTGGTTGGGTCCGAGAAATGAAGCAGGAAAGACGTGAAAAAGCCACCGAGTTTTTCGTTCACCTGGCGAAAAGGGAAAGCAGTACGTTGTGAATCAGGTCTCTTTTAAATGAGGCAAAGCAATGCTTCGCCGAACTCACGTAACCTCTTGAGAGGGGCAGACTTCAGGTTCGCCTCTCTGATACTCCATACCATCCTCTCTGTTTGCACCGTTGTCAGAGAGCATGGGAGGATTGGAGGGAGGCTCTGCCTCCCAGAAAGAAGGCCAGGCCATGAATGGTCCCGCCCAATATCTGCATGTCGGGTTTCTCTTGATCTCACTAGGAACGTGGAAGAGAAACGCTCTGGAGAGGCAGAGGCCGCAAAAAATCCCAGACCACTCCTGCGACGCCGCGCCCACGAGCCTCCGACCAGGTCAGCTACTATCGCGGACTGCGCATGATGCCCTACGACCTCATCCGTGAAGGCTTGGTCGCGCTGCTCCTGGTCTTCGTTCTGACGGTCGCCCTGGCTGGTTTCCTGTCCTCACCGGATGAGCCGCCATTGACGCTTCAGCAGTACGCGCAGCAGAATCCGGTTGGCTTCGTCACCACCGCTATGAAGGAACTCAGCGGCACGAGCATCATTGCCCAATATGGGCCACCCTATAACCAGGGGACAGGCTCCGTGCAATCCATCGGGCCCATTTCGCTGCAACAGGCGGCAGGCGTGACTATTCCCATTGATGTGGCGCATGTCTACGTCCTCGATCCCTTAGCCATCGCTGCACAGAGCGACCCGCAGGTGGCAACGGCGCTTCAGATGTTTACCCAGGCCGAAGCACAACAGCAAGCAGCCTGGGAATCTACATATACCAAGGCGTTGGGAACAGCGACGGGAAGCAATGGTCACGTGGTCGTGCCCAATGGCGACGATGGCCCACTTCCCGCGCTGATGGATCATCTGCTCACGTTAGGCACCAGCGGCGCGTTAGATGGCTTGCTCTTGAGCAGTGGCGGCTTCTATCAGAATGACTTTACCAAACCCCTGCTGTTCTTGTCGGAGGATGCGTTGCCGACGAAGGCCGCGCAATTCAATCTGCTGGGTTCGCAGTGGGGGGTGATGAATGAGACCGGCAACTATCCCGGTCAGGCGTGGCTCTGGCTCTACACGTTCTGGTACCAGGTCCCACCCTACAACACCTCGACGAACGCCGATGCGCTGGTGCTGGTCACGATGGGAATACTGACGGCCCTCCTCACGTTGTTCCCTTACCTGCCCTTGCTCAATCGTCTCCCGTATTACCTCGGCGTCCACCGCCTGATCTGGCGCGAGTACTATCATGACGTGCGGGTCGAAGCACACCGCAGCGCAGACACGAGTCCAGCCCCAGTCCCCTAGATGCCGCGAGCAGATGACTCTAGTCACCGATCTTTCTCTGCTGGAGTTATCTGCTCTCTGGAGAGCGCACAAGACGACAGCGTTCGTATGGATACCACCGCTGTTTGGCTCGCATCTTGCCGAGCAAGAGCCTCCATGAGCGCAGGAAACCTGGCCACAGGAACCTTGCCTCTGAGGAGCATTGCCTGGCCAGACGTTCAACTCATCGTTTTTCTGTACAGGAAGCAGTCTCTTGGGTTCAATCCACAACAGAAACTTCCTTTCCACGTTCTCCGTATCAATGCTGAGAAGTTCTCATGTCTCATGTGTGACTCCACCCCATGACGAGAAAGCGTGGGTACGTTGATGCATGCAGGTGGACCATCCATTGACTCTTTTTCGCTCCCGTGAGCAAGGAGATACGAGCATGTCGATACACCCAACGAATAATGTGCCTGCCACTGCTCCGCATACACCGGTACCGCCGCTCGAAGATAGAGCGAAGCCAGTGCATGCCAGGCTGCCACTGTTGACCTTACGGATCGGCTCCCGCCTTGATCCGGGGCTGGCACGCAGGCTCAGACCTAATGAAGATACCCTCTTCGTCAGCCAGGGAATCACCCTTCCTGGCGCTTCTTCCCCGTCACAATCCTTTGCCCTCCTCCTGATTGCCGATGGGATGGGAGGGCAGGAGCATGGGCAAGAAGCGAGCCGACTTGCTGCGCAAGCTCTGGTCACATCGGTGTCAGGCCCCCTCCGCTCGCAGCAGGTGTTGCCAGAGGCGTTGCTTCCCCTGCTCGTGGCAGGCGTCGAGCAGGCCAATCAGGCCGTGTATCAGCACAATCAGGCCCAGGAAACCAGGATGGGCACCACGATGACGGCTGCCCTGGTGCTTGGAGCCACCGCCTACGTTGCCCATGTGGGTGATAGTCGGCTCTACCACTTTCACCAATCGCTGGGACTTGCGCAGATTACCCACGATCACTCGCTCGTGGCCGCCTTGGTGGCAGCGGGAACGATCCAGCCGGAGGACATCTATACCCATCCCATGCGCAACCAGATCTATCGCAGCCTGGGTGAAAATGCCACTGTGGAGGTGGAAACCCACACGCTGTCACTTGCGGCTGGAGATCTGCTGCTGTTGTGCTCCGATGGGTTATGGGAAATGGTCCGTGACCCGCAGATGGCCACCATCGTCATGACACCTCAACCCGATCCGTTTGCGACGGCCCAGGCGCTTGTTCAGGCGGCACTGGCAGGGGGAGGAGTTGACAATGTCAGCGTCATTGTGGCACAAGTCTACACGATGGAGGTCCATCCGACCTAACGTTGGCGCTGCTTGCTTGTTTCACGGATGTCTGCTCTGGCCTCCCTTTGCTGCTTCTCAGGAGAAGGCAATGCAGGCTCCACGCGATATTGAGCGGCTACTGAAAGGTTCTGGAATCCTATGGAAAGAAAGAAAACCGGAGGGCCATCCCTCTCTGGCCGAAGCACTCCCACGACTGTTTTTCGCTACAAGCGCCATCATCCCCTCAACGCCATCTTCGAGCCAACCAGTATTGCCGTCATCGGCGCGACAGAAGAAGCCGGCAGTGTTGGGCGCACACTCCTCTGGAATCTGATCAGCACCCCCTTTGGGGGAACGGTTTTTCCCATTCACCCCACACGCCCCCAGGTTCTGGGCATCAAAGCCTATCAAAATCTGGCCGCCTTACCTCAACACGTCGAACTCGCCGTGATTACCACACCTGCACCTCCTGTGCCAGGCATCATTGCCGAATGCGTTGCGGCTGGCGTGAAAGGGGCGATTATCCTATCAGCGGGTTTTAAGGAGAGCGGAGACGCTGGAGCGCAGATGGAGCAGCAGATCCTGGAGCAAGCCCGGCGGGGAAAACTGCGGATCATCGGCACCAATAGTCTTGGTGTCATGAGCCCGCCAACCGGACTCAACGCGACCATTGCTAGCGCCATGGCCCTGCCCGGTCAGATCGGGTTCATCAGCCAGAGTGGTGCCCTGTGTACGGCAGTCTTAGACTGGAGTCTGCGTGAACGGGTGGGTTTTAGCGCCTTCGTCTCCATTGGTTCGATGATGGATGTCGATTGGGGTGATCTGATTGATTACCTGGGGAGTGACCCGCAGACGACCAGTATTGTCCTGTACCTGGAAACGCTTGGCAATGCGCGCTCGTTCCTCTCCGCCGCCAGAGAAGTCGCCCGGAGCAAGCCGATTATCCTCCTGAAAGCGGGTCGCACGATGGCCTCAGCCAGAGCGGCCATGTCGCATACCGGAATGCTCGCTGGCAGTCAGGAGGTCTTTGAAGCGGCCTGTCGGCGCAGCGGGATACTGATCGTTGACCGCCTTGATGAACTGTTCTCGATGGCGGAGGTGCTGGCCACACAGCCGCGCCCACGTGGACCGCGTTTGACCATCATTACCAACGCGGGTGGACCAGGAGTCCTGGCCACCGACGCCTTACTCAGCGCGGGTGGCACACTCAGCGCATTGTCTCCCCAAACCCAGACCGCACTCGACCAGCTTCTGCCGGCGCCCTGGAGTCATGGCAACCCGGTCGATATTCTGGGGGATGCTGATCCTGAGCGCTACGCTAGGTCGCTTGCGATTATCACGCAGGACCCACAAAGCGATGGGTTCCTGGTCATCCTGACCCCTCAGATGATGACCAATCCCACCGTGACCGCCGAACAGGTGAAGCAGTTTGCCACACTCAAGGGCA
This sequence comes from Ktedonobacter sp. SOSP1-52, assembly GCF_016587395.1. Lineage (NCBI taxonomy): Bacteria > Bacillati > Chloroflexota > Ktedonobacteria > Ktedonobacterales > Ktedonobacteraceae > Ktedonobacter > Ktedonobacter sp. SOSP1-52. Next base: position 1,137,719 of record NZ_BNJH01000002.1, on the reverse strand, counting down.
AACCGATCCTGGCCAGTTGGATGGGGGCGGCAGAAGTGGAAAGCGGCAAAGCCATCTTGCTCCAGGCTGGTATTCCCACCTTCGCGTACCCTGACACCGCCGCCCGCGCCTTTGATTACCTGTGGCGCTCCATCTCCACTGTCCAAAGCCTCTACGAAACGCCACTGCCTTTGCTGGAGACCAACCAGCATGGGCCTGATCGGGAGGTGGTTGCGATGATCATTGCAACAGCGCGTCAGTCGGGTCGAACGCTGCTTACCGAGGGAGAGTCCAAGCAACTCCTGGCGGCGTATGGTATTCCCGTGGTTGAGACGCGGATGGCCAGCAGTGAACAGGAGGCCGTGGCGTGCGCGGAAACCATGGGCTATCCGGTCGTGCTCAAGCTCTGGTCAGAAACCATCACGCACAAACGCGAGGTGGGTGGTGTGCGGCTGAGCCTGTCCGATGCGGACGCGGTGCGCCGCGCCTATCAGAGCATTGCCATGGCAGTTCGTGACCATGTGGGAGCCGAACATTTCCTGGGCGTCACGGTTCAGCCGATGGTTCCCCAGGATGGCTACGAACTCATCCTGGGGAGTAGCCTCGATCCCCAATTTGGCCCGATTCTGCTCTTCGGTGCAGGCGGCCAATGGGTGGAAGTCTCTCAGGACCGTGCTCTGGCCCTCCCTCCGCTCACGACCACCCTGGCCCGCCGCATGATGGAACAGACCCACGTGTTCCAGGCCCTTGCGGGAGCACACGGGCATCCGCCTGTGGACCTGGATCTTCTGGAGCAAGTGCTCGTTCGTTTGAGTTATCTGGTTTCCGAGCACCGCTGGATCAAAGAAATGGACATCAATCCCCTGCTTGCGTCTCCCGATCGGCTCCTGGCCCTTGACGCGCGGATCGTGCTTCACGGGCCGGAGATGGGCGAGGAAACGTTGCCCAGGCTCGCGATTCGTCCCTATCCGCTCCACTATGCCCAACCATGGACGCTGCCAAATGGCATCCCTGTCATGCTTCGCCCCATCCGCCCGGAGGATGAACCGCTGATGGTGCAGTTCCACCACACGTTGTCGGACGAGAGCGTCTATTCCCGCTGGCTGCACATGATCAAGCTGAGCCAGCGGGTCGCTCACGAGCGGTTGATCGGCATCTGCTTTCTCGACTACGATCGCGAGATGGCGCTCGTCGTGGACTATGACAATCCTGCGACCAACCAGCATGACATTGTGGGCGTGGGTCGCATTATCAAGGATCACAGCGCCAATGAGGCCGAATTTGCGCTGCTGGTCGCTGACCAGTACCAACACCAGGGGTTGGGCAGCGAACTGCTGCGTCGCTTGATCCAGTTCAGCCGCGATGAGCATATTCAGCGGCTCACCGGAGATATTCTGGCCGACAACCAGGGCATGCAAGCGGTCTGTAAGAAGTTGGGGTTTCGCCTCTGGTATTCCCAAGAAGATCAGTTGATGAAAGCCGAGTTGGTTCTCTGAGACTCCATCCTTTGCGATGAAGCGCCAGCACGTCCCGCTTTGAGATGACCAATCGCCAGGGAGACCAGGGGAGACAGGCACGGACGCCGCCTCGGCTCTGAACGGCTGGCAGAGATGCAGGAGGAGATGCTGTGGGTATGCGAGGCGGCTCACGTCCCGGTCATCTGGGCAACCCAGGTGCTGGAAAACAGTGTGAGCAAGGAAGGGCACACCCTCACGCGCAGAGATGACAGATGCAGCGATAGCTGAGCGGGCCGAATGTGTCATGCTCAACAAGGGCGCATTGCGTCACGAGAAATCGTACCCGTGGGTATGATGTTCATGGCATGTTTTTTCATTCCTGTAGTGATCTGCAAGCCGTTCTCCGTAGGTGTTGCATGGATTCTTCACGCTACCCGTATCTTGTGTTCTCATCCTGCTCCGATTAATGTAGGAAAACGTATGCATGCATCGTTTTCTTCCATCTTTCGTTGTTCCTGCTTCACTCCCAGGAGCCGCAGAGCCCAAGCCCATTGGTCTTACCCCAAGTCCACAGGCGTCTTTTCCGTCTCGTCCGAGCCAGTACCGAAGACGACTTGATCCATCAGCCCGATCAAGCAAAGGGCTTCCCGTAACACATTCTGAGCCGCATTGTGATCACGATCTTGCGGGAACTGATCATAGGGACAGGTTGGGTTTTGACAGACAAACACCCGATCGTTGAGCGTCATCTGCTGCCATGTCCACCCGCAGCAGTGACAGGTTTTGACTTCCGGGAAAGAAGCGGTCCACTTTGATGACCTGTCCCCCGCGTTGGACTACCTTCACCTCAAGCAGCCGTCTGAGCGTGCCGAGCGAGGCATCAGAGAACGAGCGCGCCAGGCGTCGGTTCTTGATGAGTCCCTTGAGGTACAAGGTTTCCACGCCAATGATCCCATAACTCTCAGCGAGTTGGGTGGTCAACTTGTGGAGCACATCGTCTCTCAGACAGGTAATGCGGTAGTGCAAGCGTGTGACCTGTCTGCGCGCTTTCTCTCGATTCTTTGATCCACGTTTGCGACGATGCAAGCGTTTGTTGGCCTGACGCAGTTTCCCCAGGGCCGTTTGAGGTTGAGCGATGTTAATCGCGAGCAGGGAACACTTCGGATTGGAACCGGAGGGAAAGAACGTTGGGTTCCCCTTTCCCCACCTGGACAGGACCAATTGTTGATGTATCTGGACCATGCTTGCTCGACGAGGCGGAGGGGACAGGAGAGCAGGAGCGGGGAGGAATACCTCTTTTTCACGGAGACCTATCAGCCACTGACTCCCAATAGCATCACGCTTTTGTTTGGTCGTCTGAGGGCGCGAGCGGGGCTTGAAGACGGACAGGTGACGCCATGGCTGCTACGTGAAACCTTTGCCGTTCAGTATCTGCTGACAGGAGGGGCGCTCGTCGTCTTGTGTGAGATCCTGGGTCTCAAAGACATGACAGTAGCGAGGCGCTACCAACGTCTTGCTGATGCTGAACGAGAGCAAGAGGGCTATAGTTAGTTTTACATTCTTTAGACAGATGTAGGCAAGTAGGGACGTGTATCCCCCTTGCCAAAGCCGTGGTTTTCTGGTATATTTGTTCTACTCTCGACACCGAGGAGGAAGAGCAACAGATGGTACGTGGGTATCGGGGAGAACTTGACCTCAATAATGCACAAAAGACGCTATGCCGCAAACATGCCGGGGCCTCTCGCTGGGCCTACAATTATGGTCTTCGCCGCAAACAGGAGGCCTACAAGGCAGGGCAGAAAACGCCCACCGCGATCGATCTGCATCGCGAAATCAATGCCCTCAAGCCCTCTGAGCCCTGGATGTATGAGGTCAGTAAGTGCGCCTTCCAAGAGGGATTACGTGACCTGGATGCCGCCTTCAAGCACTTCTTTCGCAAATGCCGGCTCAAAAAGGAGGGCAAATGGAAAGGCAAGTGTGGCTATCCCCGCTTCAAAAGCCGGAAGAAAGCCATCGGTGGTGCCCGCTTCACCGGGAGCATTCGGGTGTATCCGGATGCCATCCAATTGCCTCGTTTGGGTGTGCTCCGACTCAAAGAGCACGGTTATTTCCCTCTGAATGGCAAGATTACCAGTGCCACCATCCGTGAGCAAGCAGGCAGGTGGTATGTCTCGATCTGTGCGCATGAGGAAGCCGGGGAAGCGAAAGAACCCCAGGCAGCCACAGGTGACGTCATTGGTGTTGACCTGGGGATTAAGCGGCTGGCGACCCTCTCTGATGGACGCACCTTCGAGAACCCCAAGGCGCTGCGCAAGAAGATCACGGCGTTAAAACGCACGTCGCGACGCCATTCCCGCAAGGCCAAAGGATCACGCAATCGCCAGAAAGCGAAGCAGCGTCTGTCGCGGATGCATGCCCGGATCGCCAACGTGCGCAAAAATGCCTTGCACCAGGCGACCGCTGAGATCGTGGCGAGAACCAAGCCCGATGCCCAGAGGCCGCGCGTGATCGTCTTAGAGGATTTGAACATTGCAGGCATGCTCAAGAACCGCAGGTTGGCTCGAGCGATTGCCGATGTGGGCATGTACGAGTTCAAGCGGCAGATCCTCTACAAAGCAGAACAGGCAGGGGTGCAGGTGCTACTGGCCTCCCGCTGGGAACCCTCCTCAAAAACCTGTTCGTGTTGTGGCTGGGTCAATGAGGCGCTCACCCTTTCGGATCGGGTCTTTGCTTGTGTGGATTGTGGCAGTGTACAGGATCGAGACGACAACGCCGCCAGGAATTTAGCGGCGTTGGCCTCGCGAGGAGTGGAGTACCGCAAGTTCTGCGGGAATTGACGCCTGTGGAGCAGATGTAAGACGAGCGAAAAGCTTGCTGTCTGCGCTGTGCCCCCTCGAGGGTTGAAGCAGGAACCGAACACCGTGTATAGCCTGTCTATATCTGGGTAAGTTTCGGAGAACGGAGTGAAAAAGGATGAGCCATCCAAACAGGAACCTGATATGCTTCCGTTGGTGGTTCCATCTGCCGCCCTCACGTCTGAGTGCCAAGCACCAGGTCCAACTGACCCAGTTGTGTGAGAACAATGCCGAGTTGGCAACGACGTATGATCATGATACGTTCATCGAAGTGCAGAAGCGGCTGGAAAGAGAGCGTGACCTGCTTTCAAGGAGATTGTTTTTCCTCGCAATCTCCTTGCATTTCATCTTCTCTTCTCAAACTGGGCCAATTCCACAAAAGAGAATGCGACAGTTTTCAAGAAGATAGGAGAACGCCATCAAATGGTGGCAAAAGACATACATTTCTCTTCCCTTGACACTGGAGAAGGAATGTTCTAATATAGACATGCATCATGCGCTTTGATCTATTGTAAGGGAAACTGTCGATGATTCGTGCGCACAAGATCCGGCTGCATCCTACACCTGAGCAAGCCAATTACTTCGCGAAGGCAGCGGGAACCAGCCGGTTCGTCTGGAACTGGGCATTGGCTGAATGGAATCGGCAATATGCAGCCGGAGAGAAGCCGACCGCTTTGAAGCTCAAGAAGCAATTCAACGAGATCAGGCGGGAACAATTCCCCTGGACGTGGGAAGTCACGAAGAATGCCTCGGATCAGCCTATTCTGGACCTGGGCAAAGCCTTTACGGCGTTCTTCGAGGGCAATGCTCGCCGTCCCAAATTCAAGAGCAAAAAGCGCAGTAAACCGAGCTTTTATCTCGCGAATGATCAGATGGAACGAGGGGACCACCGAGTGTGGATCCCCAAACTCGGATGGGTGAATATGGCGGAGAATCTGAGATTCCAGGGAAAAATCACCGGGGCACGGGTGACGCGCACCGCGGATTGGTGGTTCATCGCGATCACCGTAGAAGTTCCAGAGAAGCAATCGACAAAGCGACCTGCAGCCATTGGCATCGATGTAGGCTTGAACCGATTGGTCACCTTGAGCACTGGAGAGGAATACGAAAACCAAGCATTTCTCAAAACGGCACTGGGGAAGCTCCGTCAAGCGAATAAGCGGCTGCATCGCAGGAAACAGGGATCAAAGAATCGGGAGAAAGCCCGTCGGCAGGTCGCGCGCTTGCACTACCGTATCACTTGCATGCGAGAGGATGTGCTCCATAAGCTGACCACCAGGCTCGCTGACTGTTATGGGATCATTGGGATTGAAGACCTCAATCTCAAGGGATTGCTCAAAAATCGCAAGCTCGCTCGCTCGTTCTCTGATGCCTCGCTCGGCAAGCTCTTGAACCTGCTCACCAGCAAAGTTGAGCAGCGCGGGGGACAGGTCATGAAGGTGGGGCGCTTCTTTCCCTCCAGTAAGACCTGCCATTGTTGCCGTTGGAAGTGGGAAGACATGGCGTTGTCTGACCGTGTTTTTCTCTGCCAAAACCAGGAATGCGCCTATTACCAATTCGAGCAGGATAGAGATTATAACGCATCTCTGAACATTCTGCGCGAAGCCCTTCACTAGATCGGGGTAGTTGATCAAGTCGTCAGCGGTACTGGCTCGGACGCGGACGTTAACTTGGTTATGGACGCGGGGTAAGACCAAAAATGCCCAGGCATTGAGGCACCTACGGATGAAGTAACAACAACGAACGATGTAGTAAGGTTGTGCTTGCATACGTTTTACTACATTTATCGGAGCAGGACTCGCACGTCATGCTATGTGGGAAGAGCTGTTCATTCCGCTGAAGCTCATCCCTTATGGACTTTGTATCCTTGTTCATTCATTCGGGGTCCAAAAATTTCGATGCGGTAGACACCATCTGGACATATGATCTCATGATAGTAGCAGAACTGGGGGAAGATGTGGTGAAGATCACTCCGGTCATGCGCTTCTTGTGATGCCAGGAGAGCATAGCCCTGTATTGCCCCGGCTCTGTCCGCATACTCCTGAATGTGTCCATCAGCCGCAATGATGGTGTCGTGGGTCGTAGAGGGAAACTGCATACAAGGGCGAAGGAAGAGAACATTACTGTGCATGCTGCCATGAAGAAGTGTGGCAACGTCCGAAGAGAACCAGGCTCTCCAGCAAGCATTGGCAGCATGGCCTCGTGTGGGGTCGAGGTAGCAGACGGCATATTCACTCCCAGAGACGACCTCCGGCACTGCTTTGGCATTTCCATAAATGAGGGTACATACGTTTCTATTTGGCCTCCATGTCTCAGAGGCTCCTTTCAAATGCTCCCACCGATGCTCACCATAGAGCAGGACAGGGCTTCCTTCCTGGTAGCGGGTACGTGCTTCTTCTGGTGAGATTTCCATCCAGGTGGAGATTGGGATGTACACGTTGGTGCTCTTCTTTGCAGGCAACCGCTCCGGTAGCTTTGATTTCCAGGACTGCAAAGAAAGAGGAACGTCGACATCAGTGAGCTGCTTCATGGCCCGTGTGAAGTCAGGAACAGAAAGCTCCCGACCATCACGCAATTGTGCATGATAGGTCCTCTCAAGGAGCCATTGTTCACTCTGTTGTTCAGAAAATGGGATGGGTGTTATCATCATCTTCTCCCTTCATTATGCGTGTTCTAAAGGAGCGAAAGGAAGCAGAAACCAGAATGCTGATCCGTCACCAGGTATGCTCTGGTGACGTCTGGTCCTGATATGTTCTCATAAGATACTCAGCAAAGGGGCGCGAAGGGTCCGTTGGTGTCACAACCTTCCACGAATGCGCTCTTTCTCCAGCGGCTTGCTGCGTTATGACATGGGCACCAATTGTATTCATCACCACCATGTTGCGTTGTGCCAGAAGCGGATGGAGGACAGAAGAGGAACGAACATCGTCCTGCTGGGCTCGTTGTTGCTCAATTTGCTGAGGGGTATGCTCATAGTACACACTGGCGGCATACACTTCCTGCAACAAATCATGCTCTGACAGCGCGAAAATGGCGTCTAAGGCTCGCAGCAAATTCATTCTCCGATTCAGCAAGACGAGACGACCATGGGCAAGGCGCTGTGCCAGATCCTCATGAGGAGGAAGAACAGTTGCAGCCTTCTCGATCTTACGCGTGAGACCAGCAAAAGCGACCCCATCCAATTTTCGCTCGAGGAATGCCACTACCGGAGCCGTCTTTCCCTCCTGCCAACCCTGTAAGAGACCTAAGCACATATCCCCCTCATATCGTCCACGATGCTTCGAGACATTCAGGAGGCGGTCTTTGCATGCACAGATCCAGAGGGCGTGAAGATAGTGGATAGTTTCAGCAACAGGAAATGCTGAGAAGCGCCGCTGCCCATGTACGTCCTGAATGAAGCCAAGACTTGCCTCAAATTCGGATTGTAGCCGCTCAAACGCTTCGAGTTTCTGCGTTACCAATGCCGTTCTCACGATTGCTTCTTCCATGGCAAGCTCTTCTTTCTTCGCAGTTCCCGGGGTGAGCTGCCAGAAAGAGGCCCTTTCGAGGCACACTCGTGGCAGCACCAGAGAAGCATTGCTTCTATGATAACGACGGCTTCCAGAATACATTTAACGCGGGAGAGAGAACTCCTTCAGAGGAACATCGTTGGGCGGCTCACATACTGCCCTGTCCGCCTTCTGGTGCGTCATCTTTAACATCGGTTCAATCAGATCGATCGGCAGCGGGAAGAGAATCGTCGAATTCTTCTCCACCGCGACCTCTGTCAACGTTTGGAGATAGCGCAGTTGTAGCGCAGCAGGCTGTGAGCCAAGAATTTCAGCGGCTTGAGCCAGCTGGGTCGAGGCCTGTAATTCTCCCTGAGCATGAATCACCTTCGCGCGCTTCTCGCGCTCTGCCTCCGCCTGCTTGGCCATGGCACGCTGCATCGTGGCAGGTAACTCAATATCCTTGATCTCAACTGCGGTCACTTTAACTCCCCATCTCCCCGTCTGCTCGTCAATGATGATTTGCAAATCACGGTTGACCTTGTTGCGCTGCGCCAATAACTCATCCAATTCCGATTGACCGAGAACGTTGCGCAAGGTCGTTTGACCAATCTGCGTGGTTGCCTGGTTAAAGTCCATCACATTGACGATAGCCACAATGGGATCGACGACATAGAAGTAGAGGACCGCCGTCACCTTGATCGTGATATTATCACGGGTAATGACCTCTTGCGGGGGCACGGTATGCGTGATAATTCGCAAGTCGACCTTACACACGCGTGAAATGAGTGGGGGAACGAAGATGAGCCCGGGACCCTTTGCTCCGATTAAACGTCCCAGCACAAAGACCACGCCGCGCTCATACTGCTGCACGATGCGAATCGCAGAAATCGCGACGAACAGCAGCAGAACCACGATGACACCAAACACAAACACGGTAAAGAACGTCATGGCAAACCTCCTGATGGCGTTAGCGTTGTACACTGTGGCAAGGTGAAAGGCTCCCCATCTCAAACGCGGCATCAGATGCACAGCCATCGTCGAGCCAACGCGCTATGGCCTCGATCTCGGAGGCGTTGCCAGCATCACGCCAGCGTTGCGTTACCTCTGCCTCAGAAATCACCTCAAATCACCTCTAAGAAGGTGTTATCAGGACGGTACGTCCTGGCTCTCGTTTTCCGCACCACCTGGATTGTAGGAGCAACGCATGGTCTTTCTCGCTCCCGGTCATAGCAGTCATAGACCATCTGATCAGTGCGCTTTGGGTGCGGTTTCTGCCCTGGAGGCAAAGAGGTGACCGGCGGACCGGGCTTGGATGTCGGCCATGCCGGGTAGACCCACTGTGTTTGAGCATGCCTCTCCGGTATGAGCATCCCTGCGAGGTTGCCCTGGCTTGCACTACCCTCTCTCACAGAGGAGCCCTGCACAGATGGAGAGACGCCTTGCGCGGTCACGACTGTTTCTGGATGCTCATCCGGTGGTGCGTTTCTCATCGTCTTGACTGGCGAGTGTGTTTCTTGAACGGTGTTCATAGAAGTTGCCTTCCTTGCGAGAAACAAGAGGAGCGCTTCTTCTGCTGAAGGCGTGTCAACCGGGAGCGAACTCTTGAAACCGTGTCATCGAATATACATGGTGTTGCTTTTTCTCAGTGGGCTCGTTTGTGCCGGTCCTGTATTTCCCTGAACCAGAGAAGACCTATCAGGAGGACGAAGAGCACCAAGGAGAGAATGACAATTTCCATAATCATGTGATCCTGTATTTTTCTCCTCCAGATGCCTATGCCTGAAGGAAGAGAGGAGGCACAAGCGCGAGAGCGCGAACGCAACCATTATGGCAATCATGTCTGCTGAGTGGAGAGAAGAGCGCTCAGAGCGTTAGTAATTACGAGGGACATGGTACGAGCGGCTTGGCTCAAGAAAAGATCTATGGGCTATTTTTAGTATACACTATTTTTGAGAAAAATACAATATATATCTAATCTATGCTATTTTAATTTCATTGCTTTTATAAAAAGTTCAACTAATAAATAGAATATCCCCTAGATCCTGGGCAGACACATAAAATGACGGATGAGCCTGATATCCCAATGCTGCGGTTTTTTGACATAGCTTGCATCCACGTTATCGGTGGGAATGGTCACCTGAGAGAGGTTATAGAGAAACGTGTTGAGGAGAATCTGCGACGGCAACATGGGCAGAAAGGGCAAGAAGACGTACGCCCCCGCCATACTAAACATATTGCCGAAGTTTGAGCTAAGTACAATCACGCAACGTTTTCGGTATGAGTCCCGTTTATCAAGGGTAGCCAATGCCAAAAAAGTTGCTTGACTGCACTTAGGCCGCCAGAGGAAGGGTAAAGAAGAACGTTGCTCCCTCGTTGAGGGTACTTTCCACCCAGATCCGCCCTCCCTGCTGCGTCACAATCTGTGCGGCAATATAGAGCCCCAGTCCCATACCTTTCACTGTGTTCTGTTCGGGTTGAGCACCCCGAACGAAGCGCTCAAAGATCCTGGTGTGCTGGTCCTGGGGAATACCTTTGCCCCGGCTCTGCACACTCAACCGAATCATATCGTCATCGACTGAGACGCTCACCCACACCGGCTCATCCACAGGAGAATATTTCAATGCATTGCTGAGCAGGTTCTGTAAGACTTGCCCGCTGCGTTCTCGATCAGCGTAAGCCCGTATCTGGATGGTACTTTCAAGAAAGAGGCGATGAGGCCAGCGCTGTTTTTGTTCCTTGACCATCTCTCGTACCAGATCATCCACCGCAAAGACGCTTGCGTGGATGGAGAGCATGCCTGTTTCCAACGCGCTGGCATCGAGCAAACTGCTGATCAAGCGCGATAGCTTCTCCAGGCTTCTATCGACCTGCTCAAGCTCGGGTGCCATGTGCTCATCTCCCGCGTTGCTCAGACGCCGTTGGAGCAGTTGGACGAAGCCCTTCGCACTGGTGAGGGGCGTTTTGAGTTCATGGCTGACCATGCCAAGGAACGTCTCTTTCTGCCGCTCGAGCTCCTTGCGTGCAGTGATATCCTCCATCGCCAGCAGGATCAAATGATCCCTGGTGCCTTTTCGTTCGCTGACGATAGCGCGACCGCTGAGCAGCATGATCCTGTGTCCAATGGTGGGAAAGTTGTGTTCGACCTCAATATCCTGGAACGAGTGGTGTGTGTCCCGGACCTGCTGGAGGAGCGCTCGGACCTGGGGGCGATCCCATTGCCCATCGCCCAGTTCCCACAGCGTTTGTTGCGCAACCTGTGGGGGAATGACATGAAAGAATGCATAGAAAGCCGTATTGGCACTCTGCACTTGCATCTCTGCATTGAGGACGACCAGCGGTTCGCGAATCGTCTCGACAATAGACTCCGCATAGTCCTGGGCCACACGCAGTTGCTCATTGCGCGTTTGCAGTTCCTGGTTCGTGCTGGTCAGTTCTTCATTGATGGCTTGTACTTCGGCCTGGGATGTCTCTAATTCTTCATTGAGGCTTTGCAGTTCCTCATTGCTTGACCGGACCTCCTCGTTGGCTTCCTGCAAGGACACATTGGCTCTCTCGTCTGCATCCAGCGTGGCCTGCACCTCTACTTGAGTCTGTGCCAGTTCTTGTTCCAGGGTGGCGATTCGGGTGGCACCGGTGGCGCGCCCGGCTTCTCTACCCAGGAGCTTCCTCAGGGAGAGCGGTGCTGCGACGAGCGGGGCCAGAGGCGGTCTCTCTGCAAAGAGGACGAGAAAACCACGGATGAGGGAAGACGTTTTGAGTGGCACGACTGTAATCTGCACCAGGCGATTCGTGTTGCTCAAGTGTAATCCTTCTCTCGTGATAGGACGATCTTCCTTCTGTGCGGTAAAAATGGCTGCACGCAGACCCAATTTTACCCCTTCACGGACCCATTTGAGCACATGAAAAGTGGCTTTCCCGGCGCTTGGTTCCAGGTAGAGGCCGGTGTTTCCACGAAGGTGGAGGATGTGCAGATCTGCATCGAGAATGACGCTGGCCGGTGCATACGTGGTCAGCAGCAGACGTTCAGCTTCTTGTTGAAGAGTAGGTTCATGGATCATCTCCTGTAGCTCCTTCTTGACGCTCTCTTGTCTGGTAGCACGCTCAACTCCTGTGCTGAGAACAGGCGGCAAGAGGTGTTGCGCCCAACTTTTTTTGGTAAACACTTTCTGGTGCTGCTCCACACGGGTAAAAAGCGTGGAATCTGGACCAACACTTTCTGAGGCCCCAAGCAGCAAGAAGCCATGTGATTTGATGGCGTAATGCAGGGTTTGCAAGACCTTCTCTTGTGCAGGAGGCATCAGATACATGAGGACGTTGCGGCAACTGATCAGATCTACCCGCGAAAATGGCGGATCGTGCATAACGTTGTGTCGTGCAAAGACACACCGTTCACGGATGGCCTCGTTGACCTGGTAGCGCCCTCTACTCCTATCGAGAGGAAGAAAGAAGCGCTGCAAGCGCTCTGGGGAGACCGCCTGCAAGATCTCTCGCTGGTAGATGCCCGCCCTAGCCTGCTTGAGAGCCCCCGTATCCAGATCAGTCGCAAAGATTTGAAAAGAGAATGGAAGCTCTTGTGCTTCACGAAACTCGAACAACGAGATGGCGAGCGAGTACACTTCCTCGCCCGTGGAACAGCCTACGACCCAGATCCTGATGGGCTCTGCTGGCAAGAGATGCTGCACGACTTCTGGAAAGACCAGGCGGGTGACAGCTTCAAAGGCGGGTGGATCGCGAAAAAAAACGCGTGACATGGATCAGGACCTCCTGGCTCAACGCTTCCGTCTCAGCCGGATGGTCTTTCAGATAGGTCGCATACGCAAGGAATTGGTTCATGTGCACGACGGCCATGCGACGAAGGATGCGCCGTTGCAGCGTGGCGGCCCGATACGCGAGAAAATCCACACCGGTAGCAGCGCTGAGCAACAGACGAATCGTTGTGAACGCCTGCTGCTCATCAGCAAGCAAGCTCTCCGATTCCTGTGAGAAGGGCGTTTTGAAGGAGGGATGCCCCAGATCAGCCAGCAGCGCCAGGGCAATTTGCTCTGGTGGCAGGATCCGGTCCACGCAGTGGGAGGAAATCGCATGCTGAGGCATCTGTGGGTACGCTGCTGACTCCACGCTTTGAGCAAACGTTATCCCTCCTTGTGCCTGAATCGCTTGTAAACCCTCTGTGCCATCAGTGGCCATTCCCGAAAGAAGCACCCCGATAGCCTGACGTTTCTGATCAGCCGCTAGCGAACGAAAGAAGCGGTCTATCGTGAGGTGCTGACCACCGTGCTGCGTTCGTGGTAGAAGATGCAGGGTTCCTTGTTCCAGCGTCAGATCGACATTTGGAGGAATGACATAGACCTGATCCGCTTCCACCCGCATCAGGTCCTGGACAACACACACAGGCATCGTGGTGACGCGTGCAAGCAGATCTGGTAACATGCTGTGATGCATGGGGTCTAGGTGCTGTACAAAGACGTAGGCCATTCCTGTCGTTGGTGACAAGTGAGAGAGCAAATGGGTAAATGCTTCTAAGCCTCCAGCAGAGGCACCGATTCCCACAATAGGAAAGGGCGCCTCCCTGGACGCATCAGACAGCGCCAATCCTTTGAGATCTTCTCCCATATCCAGCCTCTTTTCCTCTTCAATGGGCATGCGAAAACCCGGGTGTCATGAAATACAAACATGGTGTACGTACAAGTAGTACAGAGAGGAGGACAACATCTGGATGTGTTGTTGTTTGCATTCTCTATACACGAAAGAGATCACAACCGTATATGCTTCTGACCAGAAGATGAGTGAGGAAAGGTCAAGGTGTTCGGGACGCTTGTCGAGAACGAAAAGAGGCAATGCCACGAGAGCACGATATTTCTCAAACAGACTGTTTGACGATCCTTCTCCGCTGAAAAGCAAAAAGGGAGGACGGCATAATTTCGTTACGCTGTATTATCCTCATCATACCACATTTATGGATGAGGCGTTGGAAAGCGAGCATCTCCTCGTAGTGGAGTGCTTCGGCATCACAATTTGTAGGGACGATTAAAGGCACGATGCCTGCACGAATACAGTGAAATAATACACTGCCTTTAAGAACTGGATGACATTTGCCTCGGCAGGAACAATCCACGAAAGTGGCAGAGAGGAGCAGGAGAAACGATAATCCCACCTTTTCACTTGAGTTGCCTGGGCTCGCCGAAGTGGTCGAAGCAAATCGGGCTACGCCTGAACAAACGGGGATAGAACCAGAAGCGAGCAATGAGAAAAAGACCGCCACTTCACACGCCGCTTTCGCGGACCTCTCTGCACGCAGAGGAGTGTGATAAACGTTTCCAAGGAATCACGCCAGATATTGACAACTGGAGACATCTCTGGTAGAGTTTCTTTAGAAAGAATGTTCTTGCGTGAAATGCCAAGAGAGGTTCACTGACACGAAGGACGTGTTGTTGGAAAAGGAGGAGGCACCAGATGCAGTTGGTCGAACGACATCTCATTCGTCATCAGGATGCACGCTTTGCCGTCATTGATCGAGCAGCCTTTGCCTCCAAGAACCTCTATAACCAGGCCAATTACCACGTTCGGCAAGCCTTCATTCACGAGGGAACCTATCTGCCCTACGCCGCCATCTTTCATCGCTTGAAGCAGCATGAGGCCTATTGTGCCCTGCCTCGCAAAGTCAGTAATGCCATCCTCATTCAGCTCCACCACAATTGGATCAGCTTTTTTGAAGGCATGGAGGCCTATCGCGAAGACCCTTCTCCCTTTACAGGACGCCCCAAGATCCCTGGCTATCAAGACAAGGCCAGGGGCCGTTTCCTGCTTATCTACGAGAAAAAAGCTCTGGGCAAGAGGGTATTCAAGCGCACAGGCAAGCTGGTCCCATCAGGACTTCCCATTGAGATCGCAACTCAGATCACCTGGGAAGCCATCCGGCAGGTCCGCATCGTTCCACGCGCTGATGGCTACATGGTGGAAGTCGTCTATGAGCAGGAGATCCAACCGGCTGCGGTCAACCCCCAGCTTCGGGCAGCCGTGGATGTGGGCGTCAACGTGCTGGCAGCCATTACCAGCGACAAATCTGGTTTTGTGCCTCGTCTGGTGAGTGGCAAACCCCTCAAAAGCCTCAATCAGGGCTACAACAAAGAGCGCGCCAAGCAGCAGCAACGCCTCGCCCATGAGAACCGATACACTTCACGCCAGTTGGATCGTGTGACGACGAAGCGCAATCGCCGTGTGGATGCTTACCTGCACACGGCCAGCCGTCGGATCATTGATCTGTTGGTGAGCGAAGGTATCGGAACGCTGGTGATTGGCAAGAATCCCTTGTGGAAACAGAATGTGAACCTGGGGCGCAGGAACAATCAGCAGTTTGGTGCGCCGCATCAACGGCGAAAATGAGTACAGCATATGCTGTGTAGGTTGTTGGAAAACCTACTACACACCCAACTTATCCCTGTCATATGACTTGAATCCCGAAAGGGAGGGGGGAGTGTAGCATGTTGGGAGGTGCGCCCAAAGAGGCACATGATCTTCTGTCGTGCGAGAGCGCGACCTCACTCAGGCGAAGTGAGTAACGCAGCCCCTTACTTCCCGCCGAAAGGTTTGGGGGGGACTGTAGCATGGGGTTAAAAGTCTGTTGAAACCCTAACACCAAGGGTCAGAAGATAGGCAGCGAGGTCGTCTATGGTCAAGGCATGATTGCTTCAACTCTAGTCGTGGCGGAATACATGCGTCCTGTGGGAGCGGTGTCATCGCCCATGTCTGATGGTAACCATGAACGTTTCCAGCGTGGTTACAGCCTGCATCAGAGCCAGCTCGTAGGGAACGAGAAACGACGTACGGAGGGCCTAAGGACGAAGCGAAGATGATGTGTAACTTGGGGATCGCCTACCATCCGAGAGGGTCAGGGCGACGGAGTGGTAATAGTAGTTCGCCAATGGGAAACCATTCGTTGAGCGAAGTACCACAGGAGGCCAGACTCAGGAAATGATGGTTGACACGGATGTGTCATGAGACCATCGTGGGAGTTGCATTGAAAAGATGCGGGTCTCTGGAGAGCCTGGTGCATAGAAAGTGTGCATGCCATGGTTCGGGGGAGGACGGTTGGAAACGTGCCGAGAGGTAACGCGCTGGCCGTCTATCCTACCAAGGCAGCGTAAGGAAAGGCCACACTTTCTTGATCTGTCAGTGCAAGGACGTGTATGGTTAAGCCTAAACTGGTTAAATCCTAGTTCATGCGGTTTTTCTGGTGATGCCAGCGAACGTGGCTGAAACGCTGGTTCAGGAAGTAATGGTGTATCACGAATTTACAACATTATCCAACCTTCCTGACGCACCCTTGTACGAGGGAATATGAACGAACAGGAGACCTGGAGCACGTCGCATCTCATGCCGCTGGAAATGCGGGATCACCTAAACAGGGGAGACCCTGCATGGTGACAGAACTCTCGCAATACCCAAGGTGGGCCTGTAATGGGTTCCGCAGCCCGTGTAAACGGGATCGGCAGGCGGATAAGTGGCTAGTGATAGCCACGAAACCATACCTGTCTGAGGGGAAGGAGAGCAGTCTACTCAGCTTATCAATTAACGAAAGCGAGGGTGTGCTGATGCTACCCGCTCAAGTGATTAGAAGATTGGAAGCACTCGGAGAAATCTCCAAACAGGGAAAACGGTTAAATGGTCTCTTCCGTCTCATGGAGAGTCCTCTCTTGTGGTATGAAGCTTACGCCAATATCTACTCGAATGAGGGGGCAATGACTAAAGGAGTGGATAACACCACTCTTGATGGTTTTTCCAATGAACGAGTCGAATCGATTGTACAACGGCTCCGAGAAGGAAGATACTGCTTCAAACCAACCCGTCGTGTCTATGTCCCGAAGAAGAACGGCAAGAAACGCCCTCTAGGCATTTCTTCAGGAGACGACAAATTAGTACAAGAAGTGGTTAGAAGGATACTGGAACAGATTTATGAGCCGATCTTTGTTGATCGATCACATGGATTCCGACCAGGGCGTTCTCCCCACACGGCGCTCCACCAAATCGAACAGGAGTGGACAGCTTCCAAATGGATGATTGATATGGACATCCGAGACTACTTCACTACGATCAATCGCGATCTATTGATGAGTTTTCTCGCTAAGAAAATTGAGGACAAACGCTTTCTTCGCCTCATTCGAGCCATGCTAGACGCTGGTTATCTAGAGGAATGGACGTACCACACGACCTACAGCGGCGTCCCTCAAGGATCAATCGTCTCACCCGTTTTGGCGAACGTATATCTCCACGAATTAGATCTCTTCATGAAAACCATGAAAGAACAGTTCGATAAAGGAGTACAACGCAAGAGCAATCGAGCGTACAAACGCCACTCAGACAAAATCCATCGTCTCAGGAAGAAAGGGGATAGGCTGAAGGGAAAGGAGAACAGTAAAGAAACACTTCAAGCTATCCAAAGGGAAATCAAAGAGACCCAACGCCAGAGAAGACGCCTACCAAGTAGCGATCCATTTGACGAGGGATACAAGAGACTCTCCTATTACCGCTACGCCGACGACTTTGTAGCGAGCATCATTGGCTCAAAAGCAGATGCCGAACGCATCCAGCAAGAAATCAAGAGATTCATTCAGGAGACACTCAAGCTGGAAATAGCCGAAGAAAAGTCTCACATCCGGCACAGTAAACAAGGCGTAATCTTTGTCGGTTACTGGATTAAGACGTATTCGGGCGCACGTGTGGTCAAGGCTATCATCCATAAGGGAAGACACACCACACAAAAATCTATGTCCGAACGCATTCAAGTCCAGATCCCACCAGGAAACCTTCAAAAGTTCTGTGCAGAAAAGCGCTATGGAATCTATGAAAACGGAGATGGTCGCCACAAGGCAGAACTCTCGATACTCAGCGACGCAGAAATCATTCTTGCCTACAACGGGGAACTTCGGGGCTTGGCAAACTACTACGCTCTGGCGCACAGTGTCAAGGGAGAGATGAACAAACTGGCCCATATCTGGCAAACAAGTCTGTTCAAAACTCTTGCTCACAAGCACAAAACCCATGTGACCACTATCGCCAAGCGCCTCAAGACGGATAATGGCTATGTTCATACCGTTCAAGAGAAAGAGAAGACACGAATAATCAGACTTTTCCGACTAAAAGACCTGAAAACGTCACCTCTTACCTATCAGAGTATCGATATTCCTCCCAATACGTTTGCGCTAACGCTCAGTCGTTCAGAACTGATCCGAAGGATCAATGCGGAGCAATGCGAATACTGTGAGACAAAAGAAGGGCCGTTCCAAGTTCATCACATTCGGAAGATGAAGGATGTGGCAGACGGGAAAGAACTCTGGCAACGCATCATGGCTGCGAGACGAAGAAAGACACTCGTTCTTTGCGTTAGATGCCATCAACGCCTACATACTGGAACCCTCCCTGGAAGGAGCCATTTCAAGAGATGAGTAGAGGGCGAGCCGTGTACGGTTAACGCTGTACGCACGGTTCTGAGAGAGGGTGACGAGTGACCTTGCAAAAGGCACTCGCTCCCTACTCTATTGCAACTTCCCCATGCCCGTTTCATTGAGCAGGTAACCTACAAAGCGCACCTGGTTGGGATCAGGATCATCCTTCAAGAAGAAAGCTACACCAGCAAGGCCAGTTTTCTAGACGACGATCCCATCCCAACCTATGAAGCCAACGCTGCTGAAAAACCGGTGTTCTCAGGCAAGCGTGTGGCTCGCAGTTGGTATCGTGCCAGGGATGGACGCCTCATTCATGCCGATATCAACGGATCCTACAACATCTTACGCAAAAGTAACTCCGACCCTTTGCAAGTGGGGCGAGGAGTAGCGGGAGCCGCAGTTCTCCCCAGACGGCTGGCCGTCTGAACGGATGACCAATAGGCATATTTGTCATCATTTTAAGATACTGTCTTTGATCGCTGGTGGAAAGGAGGAGCGAGGTCTGGGCGGCTCCTCTTGTGGCTCTTTCCATCGTGTGGTCTCTCTGGATGCAGCTTTCCCTGCTTTCTGGGTGTTGCTGGGACACATTGGTCTGAACAGAAAGAGAGCCAAAGCATGAGTACATATTCTCCTTTCTCTTTATGGTAGGTAGCGATCACAACGAGAAAGCATTTGCTGTGATACAAGTGTGGTATGTCAGAGGCAGGCTTTCCCGCTTGAAATGTAGGCAGAAAGTCCTTATAGTTTCTTTAAGAGCATGTTTGCGGGGAAAAGATTTCGCTGTTTTCGTCATCCCACGATGCGTTTCTCATCAGAAGAAGTGCGGGAAGAGGGCCTTGTACCGCTCTCATAGTCAAAGGATGGTGTGACGCCTTTTGTCTCGCAGTTGAAAAAGCTCATGCATAAAAGGGGAAAAGATGATAAATCTTATAGCCTCTTTTGTCTTTGAGCCGAAAGCAGCGAGTGATAAAAGGCTGAAAATGGCAAAAATGTTCGGACAATTTTTGCCGCAAGAGAGCAAAAATTGTCGTAACCTTTTTCTCCAGTGCTGCTCATATTACTGACGTCGACGGAAGCAAGTAAACTGTGATAGAATCGGCAGCATGGGAGCACCAAAGAAAGCCGATTGGCGAGAAGAACGACGCAAACAAGCATGGAAACTGAAGCAACAAGGATGGCAACAAAAGGATATAGCCAAAGCACTAGGGGTAAGTAAGGGAGCCGTGAGCCAATGGATGAAACAAGCAAGAGAAGGCGGCATAGAAGCACTCAAAGCACATCCTCCTAAAGGCGTGAAGCCAAAACTGTCAATTGAGCAACAAGCGCAGATTCCTGGCTTGTTGGTGGAGGGGCAGAAGCCTATGGATTTCGGGGAGATGTCTGGACAGGGAAGCGGATCGCGGAAGTGATCTATCGCAGCTTTGGTGTCCGTTACCATCCCGATCACGCCGGACGACTGTTACGAGAAGCTGGTTGGAGTCCTCAACAGCCAATCGAACGGGCGACGCAACGGAATGAAGAAGCTATCAAGCAGTGGTATGAAGATCGTTGGCCAGCGATTAAAAAAAAGCCGAAAACGAGAAATACACCATCCTCTGGGTAGATGAGGCTGGGTTCTATCTGCTGCCAATGGCGGTTCGTACTTGGGCTCCGCGCAGGCAAACGCCTCTTCTGCGCGTGAAACTGACACGGGATCACCTCTCCGCGATCAGTGGGATTACCCTGGATGGGCGGCTTTTCATGCAAGTGCGCCAGACCTCCTATGATGCGGAGGCAGTGGTCGGATTTCTGAAAGTGCTGTTGCGTAAGATCAGCGGCAAGGTCCTGATCATCTGGGATGGCTCTCCCATCCATCGCAACCATGAGATCAAGACCTTTCTCAAAACGAAGATGGGCAAACGACTGCATTTGGAGCAACTTCCAGGCTACGCTCCCGACCTCAACCCAGATGAGGGCATCTGGCAGTATCTCAAGCGCGTCGAGATGGGCAATCTCTGTTGTCGGGACCTCGATCACTTGTATCAAGAGCTGCTTCGAGCAAAAGAGCGATTACGTCACAAACGCGACATTATTCGTAGTTGTTCACTGCAATGCGGCTACTCAGTTTAGTTTCTTATCACGATGTCAGTAGGTGATAGGTGAGTAAAACGGCTTGCCAGGCCGATTGATGGGTTTGGGGAGGACTGCTTGTGGGTTCCTGCCTTCCAAGCAGGCTGTCGCGAGTTCGAGTCTCGTCTCCCGCTTTTTTGCTGTCAATCGTCCCTGTGCAAGCCGATGAGAGGCCACTTTACACGAAGTGACCGGTCAGAAGGAAGCAAAGGGACGATGCGTTTTTGGATCACAATTGATCAAATGCCAGTTGGTACGCTTCTGGGTCTATCCAGTTGTTTTTTCTAGTCGTTGATCATTTTCCTCAGAAGAGCAGAACGCCCGCTTGGATAATGCCTGTTTTAAACATTCATAAATAGAGCCTAGAGGCAGCGGAGCATACTTGCCATCAACTCAATGGCCTCCGCGTCCTCCAGCCCTTGCTCACGCACGAGCGAGCGCCAGGTTTGAAAGCTGATGGCATGCCCGATAGCGGCACGAATCCGTGCCGAACATGGTGCGTTTTTGGGTTCCCACGCCGAAGCCAACAGATCCCGGACCTGCTCCCAATATGCGAAGTAGGGAGCAAGCACTTCACGCAGGATTGGCTTCTCTTCCATATCATGCAGGGCATGCCGGGACATCTGCTCGGTGCGACGATGAAAGGCATAAATCTCGCTGAGTCCTCTCCGCAGCCGCTGTTCGGCATCCTGGATGCTTTGCCAGGGGCCAGGATCGGGAGGAGGGTTGAGCGCTTGATAATGGCTGGTGCAGGCCATTGCAAGCGAACGCTCATCCGGGAAGTGACGGTAGACCGTCAGCCGTTCGACGCCTGCTAACTCCGCGATGGCACTGATGGAGGCTTTGGCTCCTCCGACCGTCTGATGGAGGCAGACCGCTGCCTCGATAATGCGCTGTCGCGTCTCCTCCTGATGTTTCGCACGTTGCTGTAACGTGTATTTGCGCGCCATAGGTTCTCTTCCTTTTGCTTGCCTACCCACATTTCGCTAAACAGAGGTGTTCAATGATATTGACAAGCCTGAATATCTCAGATATGCTTAGTTTAGAATCATGATACACCCTTGTTTGCCGAAATGAAAGGAGCACTCCATGTCCCTCGAACAGAACAAAGCCGTCCTCACTCGTTTTGTCAACTTCATTAATACCGGCAAAACGGCCATCGCCGACGAGGTGGTAGCCCTTGACTTCCTCGAACGTGATCCCTTCCCTGGTCAACAGCCAGGTCGCGAGGGTCTCAAAGCCGTCATTCTTATGATTCGTGCCGCCTTTCCCGATCTGGAGTGGGTCGTGGATGAAATGGTGGCCGAAGGGGAGACAGTCGCCAGCCGCTTTACCTGGCGTGGCACCCATCGCGGTGCCTTTTTTGGCGTGCCTGCAACGGGCAAGCAGATCATGGTGACGGGAATGGTCTTTGATCGGGTGGTTGAGGGGCAACTGGTGGAGAGCCAAATCCTCATGGACATCTTAAGTCTCTTGACGCAACTGGGGGCCATTGCGCTGCCTGGGGAGCCACCAGCTTAGTCAAAAGTTTCACACCTTTAGAGAGGAGAACAGTCCACTGGCCCCTGCATCCATTCCTCATTGAGGCAAGTCTATATGGCTCCTGAGCAGTTTTAGGGCAAGCCCCGCTCTGTTAGTGATCAATATGCTCTGACTATCATTGCGTACGACTGAATGATGGAATCTCCTCTCTTGCGTGGCTCTCTTGCCCAACTGGCGTATCAGCTGAAGGAAGCTCGCGCTTCTCTGGCGGTATTCCTGATTGAAGAAGAAGGGGGCCGCTCTCTTCTGACTGAACCGGGAGCTTGATGGTTTTTTTCCTTAAAGCTTTTAGCTGACAACACACTTCAGTCTAGTCAGTGCTTCCTGACAGTAGATGTCAGGAAGGTTGTTCTTCATGTGGAAGTATCGTGCTTGGTTGCCACACGTTTCTGCCTTGCTCATCAGCCTCAATGGCTGCCAGCCAGAGAGGAAGCCTTTCATTAGAGTGGGATTGCATGTTGATGTAGACATAGAGCTCCTGGGATTGCTTATGATAGTGGTGAATATACTCATCCACCTCGAAGGGGTCAAGTTCCCCAGTGTGGCGCTTCTCTAACGCCTCAAAGAGGTGCTGTTGGAGGCTTGCCAGTTTTTTCGCATAATAGCGTCCGATTTGTTCTCTCGCGATGGCCCGTTCCGCTTTTGTGAATGCTCTCTGCTTGAGGACTTCTAAAAGCTGCTGTGTTGGCGTCATGTCGTAGGTCACCTTCGCTCTCCTTTCAAGTGAAGTGTATCAGGCGGGAGGCTTCATTTCTCCTTATTT
The DNA here is from genome assembly GCF_016587395.1 of Ktedonobacter sp. SOSP1-52. Classification (NCBI taxonomy): domain Bacteria; kingdom Bacillati; phylum Chloroflexota; class Ktedonobacteria; order Ktedonobacterales; family Ktedonobacteraceae; genus Ktedonobacter; species Ktedonobacter sp. SOSP1-52. Next base: position 1,115,081 of record NZ_BNJH01000002.1, on the reverse strand, counting down.
GAGCATCTGCCGCAGTTCCTCAGCTTGCCCATACTCCATCCTTCCCGTCTCCACAAGAAAGCGCACAAAACGCTTGAAGCTTGTCTTCGCCGTTTTAACGTCAACTTTCTGCAAATAGGACTCGACCTCATTCGGCGTCATATCCAGCAATCCGTGCGATGGCGTCTGGCTTAACAACACGTTGGAGGCGAAATGCTGGATAGTGCTGGCATGCTGCTCTACCATCTTCAGGCTTAAACCCGTCTGGGTGAGGTGCTTGCGAAAGGCCTGCAAGAGCTTCTCACTGCGCGCCTCTATCTGGAGACGCAGCTCATTCAGGTTCGCTGGTGCTGTGGGCAAGAGCGAAGTCAGAATACCTTCCCGCTCTGTGGCATTGCGATAGGCTTCTTTGAGACTGCGACGAATGCCGGAGCCGAAAGAGACGTTGTAGGTGGTTAGCAAACTGTCATAGATAATCCGATCTTCAAAGGGTAATAAAACGGTCTGGATGTACACGGGCAGCGGGAGGATCATCGTCTCGGCCACCGAATCGGTGAGTCCTACCACTCCATAGGCACGCGCATGAGGCGCAAAGTCAGTAAGCAAGACGGTGTAGTTCTTGAGTGCGCGCACAACAAAGAAATTGCCTGCGAGCCGGTACTGCCAACTCTCTACGAGCGCCAGGTCCTCATCTGAGAGCTGGGTGGGATTTTCGGTAATGAAACGTGTGAGCAAACGGTCGTTTGCCCACAGGGCGTTGCGCACCTGCATGGCTTGCTCTGGTTGCACTGATCCCTCGGAAGGTACTGCTGGAAGCCAGGGAACCAGATGGAGTTGCTCGTTGACCCAATGCAACAAGACAAACCAGATCCGATAAAAGCGCTCTTTCTCTTGCGATGATAACTTTGCTGTCATAGCTACTGAACTCCTCTCATGCATCTTCTCCACGCACACTGCTTGTTGCTGTTTGGTCTGTTAGTACAGTAGAGTGTGCCGCACCAGCTTTCCCCATGTTATAGTAAGAGTAGATCATGATCATGTCAAACTGGAACTGAGAAAGGAATCATAAACCGCAGAGATGGGTGTTCCAAATCCATTCCGCCCAACGGTTGCGAGCGCCGTTTGGCTGGTCGTCGACCTACACTGGGAACTTCTCGTCGTTCCAATGGAGAAGGGAAAGCCGGTATGAGAAAGCCACCGAAATCGTGGATGCCTAGCCCACGCAAAACTACATCGTCAACGTTGCCCGAAACGCTAAAGCAAGAGGTGAGCACGAAGGCCAATATGCTCATCGAGACGGTGCTCAAAGCGCGCTACATTCAACCACCTCCTCAGAAGCCCCAATTCAACTACGTGGTAGATGTCTATGGGAAGTGGTATCACAGCGCTTTCTATTTCTGTGCGACCTATCACGTGCCGTATCCTGAAGCAGAAGTCTCCCATTTCGAAGTGAAATTTGCGCGCATGCGTTATGCGGGCTCCAGGCTCTTTGATCTGGCGTTTATGCGTTACACTGGCCAGTGGATCGAGCCCTACTCGGCCATGACGGTGGATGAATGCCTGGCAGCCGTTCGCGATGACCCTTTCTTCACTCTTTGAGAGGACTCTGCTTATCAGGTTCAGCCTCTACACCTTTGCGACGGTGATGGAGCCGCTACCGGTCTTGACTCGAACCTGGGCGCGCGGACCATCCACGGGCATATGCTCAAAGGCATTGATGACCTTGCCGGAGCTGGTCGAGGCGTTGAGCGTTAGCGCGGACTGTGACGGGAGCGTCATGGAGACGGAGCCGCTACCGGTGCGCAGTTCGTACGTGCCGAGCGGGTCAAGCCCGCCGGAGTAGGTAACGGAGCCGCTGCCCGTCTTGAAGAGAGCGCTTCCCGCAAGGGGCGATTGCGTAACTGTGATCGGGCCACTACCTGTCTTGATTGTGGTCCTTCTCGTAAGGTTGGACTGCATGACAGTAATAGAGCCGCTACCTGTATTCAGTTCGGCGCTACCATTCAACTCCTGAGCCATGATGTGTCCGCTCCCGGTCTTTAGCAAGAGATCGCCTTTGATCTGATCTGCGTTCACGGAGCCGCTACCAGTGCGGGCATCGATGCGCCCTTCCAACTCCGCGATCTCTATCCCACCGCTACCGGTGCGCAGGCGTATATCACCCTTAAAGCCCCGCGCCTCGACACGGCCCGAGCCGGTCTTCATCTGCACATCACACCCCTTCGGCACTGTAATCTCAAGCTCGAAGCTTCTCCAACCAAACTGGAAGAAGGACGAGTCAGCGGCGCTCTTCATGGTGATGGAATCGCCCTGCTGCTGGTAATCTATGCGCATCGAGTCGAGCGTCATACCGATCCCACTGGCCTTCTTCGTGGCCTTGACCGTCACCACGTTGTCTTCGCCCTGCCGGATCGTGACGCGACCCAAGACGTTATTGATGTCCAGCCGCGCATGCTCCTGAATCATAAAGCTCTCCGTGGGCATGGGAAGCGTGATAACGCGCCAGTTGAGGATAGCGAGGTAAGCGCCAATACCGATCAACAGGAGGACACCGCCCCAGATCAGCCAGCCGGAGAGCAGGCCCAGGACATTGCTCGCGATCAAGGCCAGACAGAGGATGCCTATGAAGACGAAGACGCTGGAGGCATTACGTTGCCGGGGTGCCTGGGGGTGCAGCTTCTCGCCCTCCTGAAACCAGCTATCCTGCGCGTACTGTCCCGTATAGCCTTCCTCGTACGTGCGCTCCCTCTCGTCCACGTGCGCCCCTTCCGTATAGGGCGAAGCCTGCTCGCGCGGGTCCCGGTTGACTGCACGCTCCGGCGTTACCTGTTGTTGTGACTCGTAGCCGCTTTCCTGGCTCTGCATAAATACCTTCTCTCCTCGCAGATCACGATAGATATAAAAACGTCATTGTATTATACGCCCCCAAGCTCAGTCGAGGTTGTTGGTAAATGGGGTGAATATTCGGCAAACAGGCTATGGTGCCATCCAGACACGCACACTTCTCCCATCGTCACCAGAGGCAATCCTCTTCCCATCAGGCGACCAGGCCACTACATTCACATCACTGGTGTGCCCTCGATATGTCAAGATGGGGCTGCCATTTGTAGCATCCCAGACCTGCGCAGTCTCATCATTGCCGCCTGAAACTATCTTCTTCCCATCAGGCGACCAGGAAACAGAGTTCACGTAATCAGCATGCCCACGATAGATCACAACATGACCACCATCGGCGGCATCCCATACTCGCACCGTCTTATCTTTTCCACCAGAGGCAATCCTCTTCCCATCAGGCGACCAGGCGAGAGTATCCACACGATCTGTATGCCCACTATACGCAAAGGCTTGCTTGCCATCTACTGCATTCCAGACATAAACCGTGACCCCACCACCAGAGGCGATCTGGCGACCATCGTGGGGGGACCAGGACACTGTTTTCGCGGCCTCCAGCCCCCGCTGATAAATAGTGCGCTGTCCGCCATCCTCCGCGCTCCAGGTTTCCATTGTTCTTACTCCGGTAACGGCAATTCTCTTCCCATCAGGCGACCAGGCAACCTCCTCTACCAAATTACCATGTCCCATATATACATAGGTAAATCCATGACCACCACTGGCAACATCCCATACCCGCACTGTTTTGTCATAGCTTCCAGAGGCAATTCGTTTCCCATCGGGTGACCACGCCAGTCCTTCCACGGCACCTTTATGTTCACGGTAGGTGAAGATGTGGTCGCCTTTCGCTGTATCCCAAATCTGTACTGTTTTATCACCACCCCCAGAGGCTATCCGCTTCCCATCAGGTGACCAGGCAATCGCATCAACCGTATCATCATGCCCTTCATAGCTATAAAGAGTAGCTCCTCTTGATGGCAGGGTTGGAGGCGAGGATAGAGGAGGCGTCAAGGCTGGCGTGGCTGGCCTTCCATTGTGTGAGACCACAAACCAGATGAGTCCTCCACCCACACCGACACCTCCCCCTAGACTCGCCAGAATCATCGCACGGCGCGAGAGGCCCTTGGCAGATGGAAGCCTTTGCTGACTCACGTTTGCCGATGGAATATCTTTCTCAAGCTTGATTGAGGGTATAGCTGTTTTTAACTCTGTTGGTGGTGTATCCTCGCCCGATGCTGTTGATGGAGAGTCTTCATGCGAGTTGGCCGATATAAGATCTGCTCGCAAAGACTGCACGATGCTGCCCCCTCTTGCCTGGTAAGCCTCTTGCAAGGCAAGAGCAAAGGCGTGTATGTTGTGAAATCGCTGCGCTGGATCTTTGGCAAGAGCCTTCATGACCACCTGCTCAATCTCAGGCGAGATCGCGGGGACCTTCTCACGCAGTGAAGGAGGAGAGGCAAACAAGTGCTGTGTGCAGAGTTCAGTAAACGAACCCTGAAAAGGGCGCTCTCCACAAAGCCACTCGTAGACGACAATACCTAGCGCATACTGATCACTTGCCGGAGAGAATCTGCCCTTGATCTGTTCAGGGGACATATAGGCGACAGTTCCTGCCATCCCTCTTGCTTTCTGATCATGCGAACTCTGCTCAGCTACCGCGATACCAAAGTCGCTCAAGAGCACCCGACGATGCTTGTCTAACAACATGTTTTCAGGCTTGATATCTCGATGAATCACTTTTTGATCATGCGCATATTGCAATGCCTCGGAGATTTGTTGCACATAGAAGGTAATCGTTTCTAGCGGCAGGATCGTCCCTTTAGGATGCTGCCTCCGCATGGTTCCCTCCGCAGCATAGTCCATGACAAGGAAAGGGGTGTTGTCCTCCACGCCAAATTCAAGAACGCGCACGATATGAGGATGAACTAGACGCGCAATAGTACGCGCCTCCACACGGAACTTATCAATATCATCAGGAGACAGGCGAGTATGCAGCACTTTAATAGCGGCTTGGGTGTCCAGGTGGATGTGCTCACCCAGGTATATCTGGGCAAAGCCCCCTTCGCCCAACAAGCTTATAAGGCGGTAATTGCCAAGACGCTGTTCTCTGCGGCTGACCCGCTCTCCCATTCTGCTTATCCTTCAAGTCTCTTGATGAGACCAAATATGTTCTCCACAAAAGCCAATTGTAGGGCAAAAGAGGCATATGCGTCAAGAGATTTTGTTGAAGGATACTGTTCGGGCTTTGGCTTGAAGAAACATGCACACATTTATTTTGCAGGAATATGACTCCTCTCTGCCTCCACGATGTAAATGTTGACATTTCTCCCATGAAATGTCAACATTTACATCAGGGGTGCAAAAAGGCGAGTGTTTGAGTGGTGCCCAGGCCAGGGCGTTCGAGGCGAAGTCAGCGCAGCGCAGGATGGTCCACTGCAAGCCAGAAGCTCTGACAGCATCCTCAACAGCCCTGAAGGCATCAGAGAAGCGCTGATACCCGCCGCCATCCTCCACGGTGACAGCCGACAGCGCGACCACTCGCCGCGCCCTGCTCGCTTGCCAGCTTGAGCGGTTCAACGGTCGCGGCCCCGGCTGTGGCATCTCCCAGAGCACGTGGGCTGATGAAGACTGTTTCAATGCCGCGCAGTGCCGCTGCCAGGGTGTGTGGGTGGGAGGGAGGGATCGCCGCCGACCACGTGCGCCCCATCGGGCAAGGCGGCAGTGGCGGGATTGCGAGTGACTGCTACCACGTTCTTTCCGCCAGAGAGCAGCAGGTTCACGACCTCACGTCCGACGTTTCCCGTCGCTCCAGTAACCAGGATCATAGCTAGTTCCTTTCTTCTATTGTTGGGTTAGGGGTTCTCATAGCAAAGGACTTCGAAGGAGAGGGCGTTTTGATGCCCGCCGCCACCAGCGCTCGTGCCTGGAACGCGATCGTCAGGGCAAGGGCAAAGAGCACGAGCGCCAGGACAGGGTGCAAGGCACCCAGCAGCGGAACAGTCGAGCTAAGCAGTGTCAAGAGGTCTGCCTGGATAAAGTAGACGCCTAACAAGGTCCAGGCGAGACGTTTCGCTGGAGGCTGGAGCCGTCCCAGGTACGCCAGTAAGACCAGGAGCAGAGGGAGAAAACCGATGATATGACCGAAGGGGTCATGCGCGCCCCAGTAGCTCTGCCGAGTGAAGAGACTGAGCCCGGCGAAGAAGACCTGAACAAGAATGGCCGCTGGGAACAGCCAGGCGTCGATCATATATACCACCCGTATCCCTTTATACATGTAATTCCTCCTTTTATCTGGAGAAGTAACTCTCCGATGGTTGAATATCAATCTGTTTCATGCCCCTTCTTCGAAGAGAGGCATGGTTGAAATGACCATGCAATGGTCGCCACCTATAAAGAAGGTTGAGATATCCTTTTTGGGACAGCTTTCCGGTCTGATTTTGCCCATACCAGACATATTGGGTGTTATGGGGTGGCGGGAGAGAGGACTACGAGGGTACGGCTTTGCAGTCGAAGTGTAAGTTTGAACCACTTTTGTAGAGAGCTAAATATTGAAACAAGTAATGTGCGGTAGACCCACACTATCATAGTGTGGGTCTACCGCACATTCTCTTTCGGGGAGATGCTTTTTAATAGGACAACCCATGCCCAAAGGGAAAGAGCGGTTGCTCCGAGTCATAGGGGACATCTGACTTCTGCTTGCGCACCGCTTTCATGGAGGAGGGTAGTTCAAAAGGCAGGGTACCCTGAGGAGCCACGCGGCCAAAGACCACATCGAGCAGGGCTGCGTCGCTGGCCCCAAAGTTGGCCAGCAGAGCGGCGCTGTGTTCCGCGATCTCCGGCATCACGGCTGGTCGATCCAGGTAGATGTCAACGATGGTGGGAACCTGGCTCAACACATTCAGAATGCGTGCCAGTTCCTCTTCCTTAAAATCCAGGTCGCCCGAGTGGAAGAAGTTCGCCAGGAAACCGCCACCCTTGGGAGGCTGGAACGGCGCCTGGAGGCGCAGAATGGCCAGATCGGCCTCGGCGGGCGTGGCAACCACCTCTCCATAGGCACTGGCAACATCTGGGGCGATATTCTCAATGTAAATCTTTGGTTTGCCGCTCAGAGGCAGCGTCGGTCCGTTTGCGCCAGTAGCGTTTTTCAGCAGCACAAAGGCTTTGCGCTGGGCCAGCGCTCCAGCCGCCTGGAAGCGCTCGTTGCCAACAATCCGTTCGGCAGCATCAGGATCGACAAAGGGCTGATCAAACAGACCAAGGCGGAATTTCTCGCGCAGCAGACGGCGCACCGAGATGTCAAGCCGACTTTCAGGGGTCTGCCCGCTTCTGACCAGGTCGATAATCACTTCAGGACAGGCTTCGCCGCCAAACTGGTCAACACCCGCGTCAAGAACCTTCTTGGCCTTCTCCGGGATGCTCAGGTGCTCAACGCCCCAGCTGCGCGCCGGGAAAGGCTCACCCATCATATCCGCGTCGGTAAGCAGCCCCCAGTCGGTGCACACAATCCCATCAAAGGCATATTTCTGGCGCAACAAACCGGTGATGACATCTTTGTTGAAGCCAAAACCAACCTCTTCAATGGGCAAACCCACTGGCATACCGTAGTAAGGCATAACCTGGGAAACGCCTGCCGCAAAGGCATCTTCAAAAGGCTGGAGGTGATAGTCAAAGTTGTTGCCAGGATAGACCTGCTCGCGTCCATACGTGAAGTGCGGGTCCTCACCATCTTTCTGGGGACCTCCGCCAGGAAAGTGCTTGACCATGCAGGAGACGCTCCCCGGGCCAATGCGCTCACCCTGGAAACCGCGAATATACGCGGCGGTCATCTTGCCGGAACGCTCCGCATCCTCGCCAAAGGTCCCGTTAATGCGCGCCCAGCGCGGTTCTGTCGCCAGGTCGGCCATGGGGTGAAGCGCCACGCGGATACCCACCGCTGTGTATTCCTGGCGTGCCATATCACCAAACTCCTCCACCAACGCGGGATCATTGATGGCAGCCAGACCCAGTGGCTCAGGCCACTGCGAAAAGGCGCCGGCCAGAAAACTGGCCCCGGGATTGCTGCTAAAGGCGTGGCGTGGATCGGTGGAAATGGTCACTGGAATGCCCAGGCGCATCTCCCCGGCCAGGGCCTGGAGTCGATTGTACCATTCCGCGATCTGCCTGGGGGCAGAGGCGTAGAGTATGTTGAAATGATTCATCAACTTCCGAGACACCATCTCCGTCGTCGGCTCCGTCGGGAAATCGCCTCCGCCCTCGTTTAACGTCCCATCGGGATTCATCGCAATCATGGTCTGGAAGAGCATTCCCGCTTTCTCTTCTAGCGTCATCTGTCCCAGTAGATCCTCCACGCGCTCCTCAATGGGCACACGGGGATCTTCATAGGGGTCCAGGCGCCCGTTTTTGTTCAGATCGCGATACGCGAAACCATCATCAGTAGAGAGTGTTTGTACAGACATGTGCTTCTTTTTCTCTTTTTCTGCTAGTTCTGCGTCTTAGCGCACAGAACGGATGGGGCTCACAAAGCGCGCTGATGACGACGAGCACCAGGGTAGCGCTATATCTCCACCACCCGTCTTATCAAGCTCTTGTTCTGTCTGACCTGCATCAGGGGATGAAGCGCTCTGGAATGAAGAATCCATCGTTGAGACTCCTTTTTGAAGACGCTGAACCCGGTTTGCCAACTCATCGGTGAGGGCCTCCAGCATCGTTCACGTCTTTACTTATTCGTATAAGTTGGAGTATAATCTGGGAAAATCCAGAAGTCAAGAGGCTGAGTTAAAGGAAGATCGAAGACATGAGAGGCGAGCAGCATAGAACCAAAAGTGTCGATGTGGCGCGGGAAGCTGGGGTATCGCAAGCCACCGTCAGTTATGTGCTCAATAATGATCCGCGCCAGCGCATTCCAGAGGCGACGCGGGTCAGAGTGATGGAGGCCGCGCGCAAACTGGGCTATCAACCATACGCGCCGGCTCGTTCGCTGCGCTCGGGAAAGAGCAAAATTGTGCTGGTTGTCTGGCCAATGGTGGTCGTTGAGGCAGCGATCTCTCAAATGATTGAAGAACTGGCAGCGGCAGTGGCAAAAGTGGGCTTCAGCCTGGTCTGGCAGGTGGGCTTCTCCAGTGAACAGGAGCACTTGTCGGCCAACCTCGCGCCAGCGGTCGTGGTCGGAATGGTCGATGAAAACGATGCCGCCGCAGTTGCCAGCCTCCAGCGTTTTCACGCCCCGATTATTACGTTGGGCAATCGGGACTGGATCAACGCGGGCACGCGCGCGCAGGTGGCGTACCTGCTGAAGCTCGGTCCGCGTCCCATTGTCTACGCAGCCACGGAAAAGCCACAGCTGCAGCATCTCTCGCGCACGCGCCAGGAAGCCGTGCAGCAGATGTGCCGCGAACATGGCCTACCTGAACCGTGTATAGTGACCATCTCCCAGACGCGCGAGAAGGCGTGCCAGGCGCTGGCGGATCTCCTGGCAGTGCAGTCTCCGCCATTCGCGGTCTGCGCATACAACGACGACGTGGCCTTTGCCACCCTGGCCGCGCTCTCCGACCTCAACATTGCCGTGCCGGAAGCGGTCAGCGTCATCGGTCACGACAATACCATGATTGCCGAACTGAGTATTCCTCCGCTCACCACCATCGGCCTCGAAAATCCCAACCTGACCGAGCACCTAATCGCGAGCGTTGTCTCCGTCTGCCAGGGTGGTCCTGTTCTGGAGACCGGCACCTTGCAGGCAAAGGTCGTCGTGCGAGCCTCGGCATAGGCGTGCTCCTCAGCGTGGCTCTCGTGCTGGCATCAAAAGAGGTATTATCTGATTTGTTATCCGCAGCATCACAGGAAACTGTCATATCTGGATAGACAAAATGAGGTTTTCCATTTTTCTTCATGGCGAGGAATACCTGAACGTCTGCCCCGAAAACGGTACAGGGGCGAGATCCCGTTAGGGCACCCTGCCACCTGTTTCTTCCCCAACAAAGCTGAACAACTCCTTCTCGCAATCACCCGAAGAGGTGAAGACGGCATCCCTGCTGACCAGATATACTGTTTTTTATCTCAGGAATAAGAATGTAGTAGAGAGGGGTTATAAATCAGGAAAGCATTAGATTATTTCCGCAAGAAGGATATTGTCCCTCACTTAAAAGGGAAGAATAAAATATATGCAGACAACACACTTTGACAATGCGACTACTCCCACTCTTGAAGATGCGGTACTGGTGGAACCCGGTGTGGTTCCTCCTGGCAAACAGACAAGATCTATTACTCTTGCTCTGACCTTTCTCATAGGGTGCGTCACCTTAATTATGACCGGGTTTGCGATTATCATCCCCGTCTTTCCCCAGCGTTTGCAAGCGTTGGGGCTGGGACCTGAGACGCTGGCGTTAATGGAAGGTGCCTTTGGTCTGGGCATGTTCCTCTTTAGCACGCCAATGGGAACATGGGCGGGTCGTATTGGTCGTAAACCTATTCTCTTTATCTCGTTAGCTGGTTTTATTGGCACGAATATCGCTCTGGCATTTGTGAATGTGCCGCTGTTGTTTATTCTTATTCGCTTTGTCGAGGGCATGCTGATATCTGGTCTGATGCCTGTGGCGATGGCGATGATTGGCGATACCATTCCATTGGAGCGACAGGGGCGCTGGATTGGTTTTGTCACGACGGCCCAGGCTGTTGGGATTGCCCTGGGACCCGGAATTGGCGGCTTCCTCTACCAATCGTTGGGTTTTACCAGCCCATTCCTGTTCTCAGCCGGAATTGCGTTGGCGGCTTCGCTCCTGGCAATCTTTATGGTGCCCGAAACCTTGCCGGATGCGGTGCGGCTAGAGGCCCGGCAACCAAAGGCGAAGTCGGGGTCAATCACGAGCAACAAGCAAGATTTGAGTCTTCTTGGCCTGGTCTTGCTCTTCCTGCCATTCCTGGTGATCGATTTTGGCATGATCTTCACCTACCCATTTGTCTTTCCGCAATACCCCTTCTTCTTTGAAAAGGTCCTGCACTATAGCGCGGCCCAATATGGCATCATCATCAGCACCTATGGGCTGGCCCTGGCCGTGTTCCCGCTCTTCCTGGGCCGTCTGAGCGAGACCCTGCCGAAGAAGCCACTCATTGTCATTGGGAGCTTGCTCTTTGGTGGTCTGAACCTGTTTATGTTCGTGGCCCCCTTCTATCCGCTGCTCTTGCTGGGCTCAGTACTGGGAGGGCTGGGAAGCGCCCTGGTGCAGCCAGCGATGGGCAGTATCTATCTGGGTGCTACGACCGATAAGAATCGCGGCCAGGTAATGGGGATACGTGGCTCAGCCATTTCTCTGGCCGTGATGCTTGGTCCGCTGACGCAAGCGCTCGTCGGGCACTGGATCACCCCTCAGACGACCTTCGCCATCGGTGTCGCCTTATCGTTAGGCATGGCCGGAGTGGCGTTTGCCTTGTTGAAGAGCCCACAACAAACTACGGAAGCATAACTATCTTTGAAACAGAGAGAACCATGACAAAAGAACAATTGCTCGACCTGATAGAGGCGCTTGGCTTGATTGACCTGGGGGATGCCATCGCCTATCTAGACCCAGATGGAGCGGTCGAAGCGCTCCTAATTACCGAGAAGGAGCCACAAACGATGTGTGCGTGAAAATGATGGATGTGGTGCAGTAATATTGAGTGTGGTCCGACACGTAAAGTACGTGTCGGGCCACACTCAATATTACTGCACCACACTGTATCACCAGGTCTGGCTGTACTTTTCGCTTACCAGAAACGTGATGAAGAGAGAAGATGGGATACGTAGACATTGAGTATACTCATCAGTATGAGCGCACATGCGTTTCATATGAAGTGGCTGACCAATGAGACAGGCATTGTTAAGCAGTTGGTCAAGAGTATGGCGCAGACCATTCCGCCCCATCATGGCTAGGAAGGACGACGTCTGACATTACGGACTACTTCTGGGTCAACGGGCACCCTCCAGAAGAGGACGAGTTTAAGCGCCTGGCGCAGCACAACTTTGCCGACTGGCGTCTGCACGTCTCGGGTCTGGCCTTCAATCCCGTGCACCTTTCCCAAAACATCGCAGATTACCATGCACAATTGTATTCAGGGCTGGACCGGCATTGCCGAAGCGGCTATATGTGCGACCAACGCTGCCCGCATGGCTGCCTGATATCGAGCTGCAACAACTGCGAGTTGGCCCCTGCTCACTCTCCATACACTTCTGGCGTGAGGGGACACGTTCGCGTTGGGAGGTGAGCCAGGTACAGGCCGACGAGGGAACCACGCAACAAGACTCTATCCAGGTGGTCGAGGAGGTATGATGTGGCGTGGTTATTCCCATGTTTGATCGAGCTGGGGGGCGTAGAACAAGAGCGCTCGCTTGTAGCGCAAGAGATTCTCGTCGGCGGTCGTCTCCGCGAGTTGGGTTAGAAGGAGTTCCACTGATTCGCTGTACTGCCGGGCGTTGTAGAGAGCCATTGCCAGGAAGACAGGGAAGGCGCGATTATGCGGGAACTCCTTTATCCCACGTTTGAAGGTTTCGATTGACTGGTCGTATGCTCCCAACGCCCGGTAGGTGCTCCCCAGGCCCAGTAGTGCGCCTTCCAGGTTAGTGCCTGCAAGCCCCTGCTCAATGGCCTGGACGTAAAAAGGAACCGCCTCACGCTCCAGTCCTAAATTATCATGCACCCAGGCAGCCTGGTAATTAATCTGAGGATCATCGGGAGCGGCGGCAACCAGGTCCAGCAGGATCTCGCGGGCCTCTTCGGCATGCCCCGTCTCGCGGAGGTGAATTGCTTGCTGTAAGCGATCGTGTGTCGTCATATGTGTATATGCCCTTTTCAACTCGAAGTATCTAGGAGAAATGTACTTATGAGGTAACCATACGCGCGAGCAATGCCATCTGTCAAGCGGGCCCTGAAAATTAAGTTGTGCACAATCCTATTGACAACTCCATATTTAGAGAGTAGTCTTTTCTATACAGGATTACAGTTGAACTTTGTCTTTTGTAAAAAAGATGGCTTTGTATAGTGATAGTGATTATGGCTATTCTTTGTAGAATGCATTTGTAGGGAAGGGTGGCATGGTGAAAACCCAGCCAGGCGTCAATATACTGTTTCATTGAGCGAGCAAGTATGCTCCTTTCGCCCAAAGGATTGAGCAAGGGAAAAAGGAGATAAGTACGCATGTGTCTTGATGATGCCTCAGTAGGTGCTCCACTCACATCATATCCCGAACTGCCATCTTTGCTGGAGACGCTGTCCGACGCGTTGCTCTTCCTTGATACGACGGCAACGATTCAGTATGTCAATAGGCGAGCTGCGGCCATGTTTGGAGCAAGCAAACATGAGTTGCTAGGGACAAGTCTCTGGCAGAGCGCACCACACCTTGTAAGTACCGCGCTCTACCAGGCCGTTACTACAGCTATTCATACGCAGGAGTCGCTTGAAATAACCTACTGCTCTCCAATCACCCAGGGCTGGTTGCGTGTGCAGCTCTCTCCGACGAATGGCGGCGTTCTGGCCTTTTTCCGTGAAGGCAAGGAGCCTGTACGGTTGTATGATGCTCTTTATAAGAGCGAACAGCGCTATCGCAGCCTGCTGGAGAGTTTTACGGATGGAATCGTCATTCTTACTCCTGAAGGGTTAATCCTCGACATCAATCAGCGCCCTCTCCTGGTTGCCCAGGCCAGGCAAGAGGAGGTCATCGGTAGGCCAATGGTTGAATTTCCTTCTTGGAGGTCCGCGCCCCTTGCTCAAGATCAGTTGCGCGCCGCCATTGAACAGGCCAGGAGAGGCGAGACGGTTCACTTTGAGGTCAGACTCTACCCGCAGGCGGAAAGCTACCGTGACCTTGCGTTTGTCATGACTCCTCATTGCGATGCGGAGCAGCGTATCGAGTATCTGACCTGTGTGGGCCTCAATATTACCGAGTGGAAGCAGGCCGAAGAAGAATGGCGTACATTGCTTGATATCATCCCTCACTTTGTCTGGGCAATGTATCCTGATGGTTCTACCCACTACAGGAACCAGCGCTGGCGCGATTATACTGCTACGACTGCCGAACAAGACCAGGGGAATGATAGCTGGAGTCGCTGGATTCATCCCGATGATCGACAGCGTGTGCTGGATACATGGCAAGCAGCTGTGCATGCTGGTACATCCTATGAAGTGGAGCACCGGCTCCTGGAGGTGGAAACCTGCGCGTATCGCTGGTATCTCACACGAGGCACGCCACGAAGGGATCAGCAGGGGACGATCCGGCAATGGGTCGGAACCTGTACAGACGTTGATGATCTGAAAAAGGCGGAGATCGCTCTCTATCAGAGCCAGGAGCGAGCGCGTACCCTAATGGACTCGAATATTATAGGCATCTTTATCTCCAGAGATAATGAAATTATTGAGGCTAATAGTACCTTTCTGCGTATGACCGGCTATAGCCAGGAAGACTTGCGCCAGGGGAAAATGGGCTGGTTTCGTATGACACATCCAGATTTTCTTGCGCGCACCCAGCAGGCACGGCAAGAGCTCGCACAGCATCAGACACTTATTCCCTATGAGAAGGAGTATGTGTGTAAAGATGGGAGCCGTCTCCCTGTACTTGTGGGTGGCGTGGCCTTGCCCTTTGATCCCTCTCAGAATCTCTGCTTTGTGCTCGATAACTCTGCCCGTAAGGAACTGGAGCTGCGTAAAGAGAACTTTCTGAGCATGGCCAGCCACGAACTCAAGACGCCACTGACCGCTATTAAGATGCGCTTACAACTGGCGAGGACACGGCTGTTAAAGCAAGGGTTTGGCGAGGCGGCGGCCACGCTATTGAGAGCGGAGGAGCCGGTTCAACTCCTTGATCGCCTGATCGGAGAGTTGCTGGACGTCTCCAAAATTCAGGCTGGTAGGCTTGACTACCTCCGAGAACCAGTGGATATAGAGGCGTTGGTGTATGAGATCGCCGAAACGATACAATTGATGAGTACAAATCATACTATCGTGGTACATGGCTCGGCTCCTTGCACGCTCATTGGCGATAAGGGCCGGCTCGAACAGGTCCTGATCAACCTGATCAGCAACGCCATCACCTATTCGCCTGATGCCACCACAGTCGATATCGACCTGGATGCTACCACAGAGGCTGTCACTATTGGTGTGCGAGACTACGGTATTGGTATTCCACAGGGGCAGCGTGGGAAAATCTTTGAGCGCTTCTACCGTGCATTTGACTTGAGCCAGCGAGCGATTCCAGGTCTGGGGATGGGATTGTCTATTGCCCAGGAGATCGTACAACATCATGGGGGAACAATTACAGTGGAGAGCGAAGTGGGGAGTGGCTCTACATTTCGCGTAACGCTTCCTCTCAAGAGATCCAACCCGCTTTGTAATGACCTGATATAGAGAAAAACCTCATTTCTCTTCGGAAATCGAGCAGGTATGTCGATTGCATACTCTATTCGTATCGTCTTCACAGTTATACCGATAATGACCCTCCTTCAAGGACGATGATGGGAGAAAGGGAACTCTATTATGGAACACCAGCCCTCCGAGCTATTTCAGCGACCAACCGAGCAAGACTTCTCCAGTCAAACGCCAAGTGCGTTCCCTGGAGAAGTCTCGGCCTTCACTCACAAAGGCCCTGGCAGGCGACAGGATTCTATTGGTCACCAGGAGCCAGCAGAGGAGGAGCGTGCACATATATTGCATGACATGGCGCAGATGACTGCTCAGAGCTTTCAATCTTCGCAGGAGGCGATGCGCGTTGCCCTTGAAATGCTAGGCCGTTTCCTGGATTGCCAGACCCTCTTTGTCGCCCGGGTCGGCATGCACCAGACGGACGAAACGATCTGTGAGGGGCATATCGATGCCCATACTCTCAAGATTATGGAGGCGCGTAATCAAGGCACGTCGATTCCCGCACAGGGAGCGGAGGGGCCACTGAAGCAAACCTATTGTCAGACCATCTGGCGCACACAGCGACCCCTTATTGTCGAGGATTCCACGTGCAACCCCTATTATCAGCAGTTGCCTACGACCGAAGAGTATAACATAGGATCTTATATTGGCGTCCCCCTGCTCTACAGCGATGGCCGTGTTTATGGTACCCTTTGCTCTCAGGACCCGCATCCACGCCCACTTACACAGCAGCCGGAGAAGCTGGAATTGATGCAAATTGTGGCTCGTTTTCTGATTTCGCATATTGAACGGGAAGAGCTGATGGAGCAGTTACGTGCGGCAGAGAAAACTCAGGCTGAGCTGGCGCGCAGGGAGCAGCAAGCGCGACTGGATACAGACCAACGCGTTCAAGAACTAGAAGCTATCTTTGAGGCCATGGGCGATGGCATGCTTGTGTGCGACAGCAATGGGCTGCTTCGTATGAACGATGCCGCCCTGCCCCTCTTGTCTGTGGTCCCCTCATGTAACAATATCCATGATTTCCTTGATCGCCAGAGTGGGAGGACGGTGATCTGGGATGAAGACGGTCATCCCATAGCTCCTGAGGATATACCTATCATGCGCGTCCTGCGAGGTGAGCGCCTGGTTGGAGAAAAGACGGTCATCATCCAGCGGGAGAACGCGCGGGGCGAGAGGCGCTTCCTGGGTGTCTCCGGGCGGCCGATTTGTGATCTGCATGGTCATGACAACGGTGGTGTGCTCATCTTTCGCGATATAACTGAACGCTATCTGCTCGGGCGGCGCACACATGAAACACTGGACGCCCTCCTCATGCTGGCTGAATCCCTGGCGCGCTTGCCAGAAACGCAGCCTACGCTCTCTACTGACGTGTCCTCGTCAGATCAGGCATCATCACTGCGCTTTACCTGTCAATGCCTGAGACAACTTATATCTGTCGTCATGCACTGCCAGGACGTTGGCATCCTCTCCTTTGATCCTGAAACCGTAACCTGGCACTTGCTGAACGAAGGTGATTCTGACCAGGTGCAGGAAGCACCATGGTGGCATGACGTCAGGCACGCTTTTGCCTCTTCCCAGGAGCGAGATACAGATTGCCTGCGCAACAATGAGATCGTGATGCATGAGCTGTCCCCACAGAAGGGGTTAGATACTCCATTGATGGTTGAGGCGCCAATGTTCCTGGGAAACCGCATGCTTGGTGCACTCGTCCTGATCTCACCTCAGAATGACGATCCATTTATGCCCATTGACTACACCCTGATCAAGACCGTTGCCAAGCTGACCGGACTGGTATATGAGAGAGAACACCTGCTCTTGCAACAGGCTGAGGCCCGTGCGCATGCGCTGGCATTGCAGGAGACCAATCGTCGCTTCAACGAGTTCTTGAGCATTGCCAGCCATGAACTGAAGAATCCATTAACCGGCTTAAAAGGCAACATTCAGTTAGCGCAACGCTCCCTGCGAACCTTGCGCTCTCAGCGAATGCAGGAGCAAGAGGCCTCCGCCGCCTTGCTGGAGAAGATGCAGCGCTATCTCGAGCGTTCTGAGCAGCAGGTGCATGTGCAGAGCCGCCTGGCAAGCGATCTGCTGGATGTCTCGCGTATTCGGGCGGGCACACTTGAGCTTCATATGCAGCCCTGCGATATTGGACAGGTGGTACGTGAAGTGGTCGAGGACCAGCGCCAGATAACTGGTGGCCGGATGATTATCTTGAAGCAGCCAGACGAGAAACTACTTATTCATGGCGACGCTGAACGTTTAGGTCAGGTCGTGAATAACTATGTGACCAACGCGCACAAATACTCAGCGTTTGAGAGACCTATCGAGGTAACCATCATGACTGAAGGCCCTATGGTACGGGTGACAGTAAGCGATCAGGGGCCAGGCCTGACTCCTGACGAGCAGAAACGTATCTGGGAGCGCTTCTATCGCGCTAAAGGCATCAACGTCATGAGCGGGAACGGCCTGGGGCTCGGCCTGGGGCTGCACATTTGCAAGACCATCGTGGAGCAGCACGGCGGCTGCGTTGGCTTGCAGAGCACGCCCGGCCAGGGATCTGACTTCTGCTTTACGCTTCCCCTCAGCGCTGACCAGGCTCCTTGCTGATATCAAGAGGGGCAACAAGAGTTGCCCTTTATTGAACTTTGCCCCTGGCGGTAACGGGCCAGATAGCCTCCAGTCTTCCATTTCGATGGGCGTAATAGGTGTCGTGAAGGTTGATGGTGGTATCAATATGGCTTGGGATGAACTCAATACGATCGCCAATCTCCAACGGCGTTAGTGCGGATGCAGCGCTCATGCTCCACGTAAGAATTCCATGCTCATCTCCCCCTGGCTGATATGCAATGCCAGCCATGCCTTTAGGTTCAGGCATGCCGCTCTCAATAGAGAGCGACTTGAGACCGGCATCAACGACGGCCCTGGTAGGGGTCGGTTTACTGATGACCGTCGAGAGAATGGTCAGGGCATTGGCATAGGCTGGGCCGAGGGCGTTACGATAATCGGTATCCATAAACACGAAAGAACCCGGTTGAACCTCTGTGATTCCAGCGCAATTGGCGCAGATCTCTGCGGTTCCCGTTCCACCGGTGGTCACGATCTCGATGGGAAAGCCTTTTGCTCGGAGTTGGGCGGCGGTCTCCGTGAGGGCCTGCATAGCCTGCTGGCAGCGATGCACACGATCCAGAGGAGCGTGTATATGCTGGAGATGCCCCTCGTAACCCTGAACGCCAACCAGGTGGATGTGGGACATTTTGCTGAGCCGCCGCGCCAGCATGAGCGCCTCCTCCCCAGGCAGTACTCCACAGCGGTTCTGCCCAACATTGAGATCAATGAGCACGTTGACTTCGACCTGGGCCGCACTCATTGCCTGGTCAAGTGCCTGGGCGCCTGCAAAACTATCTACGACAACCTTGATCCTAGGGTGCTGGCGCACGAGGTCAACGAGCCGCAGTAGCTTTGGTTTACCAACAACCTCGGTCGTTATCAGGAGATCCTCAATACCGCCTTGCGCCATGACTTCCGCTTCGCTGACCTTGGCAACGCACCCTCCAATGGCGCCTGCCGCCAGCAACAGGCGTGCCAGCTCAGGACTCTTGACTGTTTTGAGATGAGGTCTGACGTGAACTCGCTTTTCGCGAAAGCGTTGCATCAGCCTGACAATATTTTCCTCCATCAATGCAAGATCCACAATCATCGATGGCGTGTCGAGTGCCTCCAGGGGCTCTCCTACCTGAGGATGATACATACCAGCATCTCCTTCTTAAAGTCTCTAGGCACGAGTGGCGCGAGGAAAATGCATGTCAGTCCTTTAGAGGGCTTCTTAAATGAGATTTGATATTGAGAGCCCTTGAAGGCTGCATGCATCTGCCGCAATGTTTTCATTTTACCACGGGAAACGCGCCACTCTGATTTCTTCCGCGTTGTATCTACTCTTCCTTGTGTTTGGCTGTGAGTACATCGCGTATATTGGGCATGGAGGCCACGAGTGTTTCCATTCCCATTTCTGCGGCTATGGCGGAAGCGGCCTCGGTATGTTGCTGCGCCTTGGCGGTGTCTCCCCTGGCGAGATAGATGTCCCTGATGAGCAGGTGATCCAGGGGCTGGTAGGGGCGGAATTGGGCCTCTTCGCGTAGCTTGAGTGCTTGTAGGGCTAGAGGGAGGGCCTGCTCCAGATGGCCTTGCTTTAAGGCGTGCAATGCCTTGTGACGGGCGGGCTCGGTCCTTTCAAAGGCGTGTCCAGATTCCTCGGCTACCTGGCTGGCCCTGGCGTAGTAGTCTTGAGCCTGCTCATCCAGGCACCAGCGCTCATGCACCAGGCCAATTAGGAAGTAGGACTCGCTGATCCCGCGTGTATCGTTGAGCGCCTCACGTTGTTGCAGAGCCTGTCGTTGATAGGTAAGGGCCGTGGTAAGCTCCTCGTCGTATCTCCCTTGCCCTTGTGGAACAAAGGGCGAAACGCCGCTCTTCAAGCTTGCGATAGTCGTGGCATTGCAGTGGGCCTGCCCGAGCAGGCTCAGGGCGTCTGCGCGGCCCTGGGGATCTTGAATGGCTTCGGCGACCTGTTGGGCCTGGCTAATGATCGAGAACATGAGCTCTGTCTCCCCACGTGTAAGCAAGTGGTCGACGATGAGGACCTGGCTATAGAGAAGTAAGAGCCTGAGGCGTGGCTGTGGCGTCGCCTCCCTCGCCTCTAGCAGGCGCAGCGCAGTGGAAAGCAGGTGCCGGGCGTCCTTGAGTCTGCCAAGTAGGAAGTAGGCTTGAGCGATCTCAGCGAGTGTCTCACTGGCGTGTGTGTAAGAAGATGTAATGGCTTCGTGCGTAAGTATGAATGACTGCATGTCCTGCTCCTTGTCAATGTTGTGTAATAAGATTCTTCTGGCTGGCATTCCTCAGTTGCCTGAAGGTATAGCAGCTGTCTATAATACTAAGGCCCGATGCTTTCGCAAGCAATGCGCAAAAAAGCCTTTTTGTTGAATAATGAACACATGAGCGAAACTGTTGAGAAACGCAGCGGAGTGCTGGCAGGAAGACAGAGAGAGGAGGCGCGATGGCGACGCAGAAACGGCATGTCGATCGGCGTGTCCAGCGTACACGCGAGGTGTTGCAGCAGGCGTTTAAGGACGCTATACGTGAAAAGGGCCATACGACGACGGGTATCCGAGGAACAGAAAAGGGCTTCCTCGCGCTGAGTATTCAGGACGTGACGGAGCGGGCCAATGTCAATCGAGGCACCTTTTATCTGCATTTCGCGGATAAGTATATGCTGGCGGACGCTGTGGCGCGCGAGCAGTTTTGCCTGATGCTGACAGAGGCGCTTCCTGTCACAGCTGCCTGGGACAGGAAATCCTTGCGGCTGCTGATCCTGGCTTTGCTGGAGAGCTTTGAGCAGAAGTACCACCATCAGCAGCATTCCTCACATGTCCTGGCGCCACTCCTTGAACGAGCTACGCACGAGGAGCTGACGCATCTGCTCTTCACCTGGCTCAAGCAGCGGAGGGGAGCGAGCGCCCAGGAGGCTACACGGCTAGAAACGACAGCTCGCATCGTCAGCTGGTCGATCCTGGGGCCGGCGATCCAATGGAGCCAGGAGGAACTGGTGCTGCCAAGGGAAGAGATGGCAGACGCCATTCTATTGATCATCATGAATGGAACGGTTGACCTCTAGATCGCTCGCTTACCAGGCTTCCAACAATGGTAGATTGTTGTGTTGCAGCCAGTATTTTACCTGCGCGCTCTGAGGGGCCTTTGCTTCTCTGAAGAGATGATAGCTCTGGTTGCCGTAGTCGTGGGCGAGTGCTCTCTCCCCGTGTAGCGCATAGACCTGGGCCAGGCCGAAGAGGGCGCTGGCCATGTTGATCTGGTGACCGGCCGGGGCATTCGCTCGTGCCTGCTGATAGGCCTGGAGAGCCTCACTTCTCTTGCCTTGCTTGAGGTAGATATCGCCCATGGCACAATAGATGCCACTGACGGTATCAGGATAAGGCTTGGCCTGGGCGATCTCTAAACCTTCTGTTAAATAGGCTAAGGCCTGGGCGTCATCTCTCCCACGCCTGATTTCAAGTAACCCCAGGTTTTGCAGGAGCACACTGGTCGCTTGCTGAAGCTGCATCTGACGTGCGTAGGTGAGGCTTTCCTGCCAGCGACTCTCAGCTTGCGCCAGGTCATCCTGACTGAAGGCCAGGTCTCCCAGGTCGAGGAGAAAGTGACAAATTTCCGCGCGGAGGCCGATCTGTTGCGCCAGTGCGAACCCTTCACTTAAAAGCTGCTCTGCCTCAGCGTAGCGGCCATGCGTAGTCATATAGACGCCCGCCGAGCCTAAGAGTGAGATGAGGGCTTCATGTTCTGAAAGCGTGCGTGCGATTTCGAGTCCTTCCTGAAAATAGTGTTCTGCCTGCGCTAGTTTACCCTGGTAATCTAAAATGACTGCCAGGAGTCTGAGTATGTGGCAGGTCGAAGTGACCGGTGGAAGATGGCGGCTGACTGCCAGCCCTTGCTGTAAGTAGGCTTCAGCTACAGCATACTCTCCCCTGACAATAGCGCTATGGCCCAGGCAGGAGAGCGCCGTAGTGACTATTTCATGCTGGTGATCATGCTTCTCCATTAAGGTGAGACAGGCCTGGGCATAGGTGTCAACGTCTGAATAGTGGGCAAGAATGCGGGAGAGAGAGGCGAGGTGGCACAACACGCGAGCCTGGTTGATCTGCTCATGTTCTTCTGTAAAAACGCTGCTCGCTTTGAGGAGGAGCTCTTGTGCCTGGGAGAACAGGCCGTGCTTCATGAAGAGAGGGGCGCTGTTAAGTACAGCGTGGGCGAACAAGGCATATGTCTCTGGCTCATAGGCATACTCAAAGGCGGTACGTATATTTTCTATTTCCAGGTAAAGGGCATAGTGTCCATGGGTAGGGCTCTCGAGGAGCTGGAAGAAATATTTGCTCAAACGATCTCTGGCCTGGCTTTCAGCAGAGTGCATGCGTGCATAGTCGATGATGCTTTGATGGAGTTGATAGCGTTCGTGCTCATGAACTTCCAATAATCCTACATCAACCAGGCGATCAAGCACCTCTGGCACTGTTGCTGTGACCGCGAGCGCCGCCTCCTCTGAGAAGGTATTGGGTTTGGGAGGGAAGAGTGCCAGGGCATAGAGCGCCTCGCGTTCTGTTTTCTCCAAAATGGAGATGCTCATCTCGATGACGGCTTGCAGACTGACGTCTGTCTCGTGGAGCGCGTCCGAGCCGAGTCTGGAGATTCGAATGCCAGGTTGGGTCAAATTCAGGCGGTGCTCAACCTGCTTGAGACGTGAGAGGGCTTGCTGGGTGCGACGAGATTGCTGGTGTCGTGTCTGTATTAGCAGGTAACTACCTATCAGGGTGAGCGCCAGGGGGAGCCCGCCGACAGCATGGGCGAGTTCTTGTATCTCTGTTTGTGCTGTGTTATGGAGGATGGGGATCATATGCTGTAGTAGTTGCAGACTCTCCTGCTCATTTAATTCAGGAACCTGGATGACCTCACCTCCAAGCGTGTACGCGATTTCGGGTAAACGTGTTGTGAGGATGCAGGCGCTGTGTGTATTCCCGATGATGCAGTAGGTGGCCTCTGTTATATCCCAGACGTCATCGATGATAAAAAGCAGGCGCCGCTCTCCAATAAGAGCGTGCAGCCGCTGGGTCCAGTCTTGCAAGGTATGCAGTGAGCGACATTCCTGCTCATTGAGGGATAGAAGATTGCCCCATCGATTAAGCACCGTCAGTGCCTGTCCGCGAGGTCCGAGTCCGGCCCAGAGAATACCATCGGGAAACCAGGAGCGTATCTCTTCATGAGCGGCGAGCTCCATCGCGAGAGTGGTTTTTCCTACACCGGGAAGGCCATGCAGGACGAGGCGTGTGGAGCGGTGAGGGGAGGTTGGCTGTAAGAACTCTTTCAGGCGTTGTAAGAGGGCGTCTCTTCCCACAAGTGGGATATCACTGGTTAAGCGACTGGGGAGCATAGGATCATAGATTGTGGTGGAGAGAGGATGTATGAGATGGGCCTGAATTGGCCTGAGCAGGCCTAATTCTTGCAAACTTTTTTTGAAGAGCTTGCAGAGCCTCTCCCCATAGTAGGAGCTTGGGGAGGATGCGCCATTCTCCCAGCGACTAATCATATAGGCGTGTGGTGCGCCAATGAGCGCGGCCACCTCCTGTTGTGATAAGTGATGTTCTAAACGTGCATTTTTTAGTAAGGTGTTGAATTGTGCCTGGTTGGTTTTCCTTCCACCCATCGAATTGCTCCTCTTATCTATCTTCTGAATCCTTTCTCCGACAGAAAATGTTTTTGTGGGGTTTTCCAATTCTCAGCAGTTGCGTCCCTCTTTCAAAGTGCTACAGGTGTGAAATGATAAGTCATGCCCAGTTTACTTTTAGGGTAGTATACAAAACATTCTATTGCCAGGGCAAAAACAAAGGGCTTATATAGTCATTTTGGGCGAATGTGTGCGTTGCTATATGCGTAAATGGTCTACAAAAAAGAGGCTATCTTTCTGGAAAATGACGGCAAAAAGATAAGTACACGATATTATCTTTTTATGCTTCTGCTTAAGGAGGGCATCCCCTTTCGCTACAAAGGGGATGCCCTCCTTAATTGGAGAGAGGGGGAATTGCTCTAAATGATCCGCTCTCTCCGGCAGAGGTGGCGGACGTCGCAAGCCTTGCAGACGCCGGGACGGGGGAGCTGCTGGATGGCAAAGTCTTGTCGCTGGATGTGTGTCACAACCTCCTCAACGTAGTCATTGGCCTCCTGGATGTGGGTGGGGGTATAGGGGATTTCCATGAGGGCATCTTTTTTGTGTTCCTCGGCGGTCCAGTAGAGGAAGAGGCGTCTGGGGGCCTGCCCGGTGCGCGCCTGGAGGGCGGAGGCGTACAGATAGAGTTGTTGCTTGTAGAATGCCAGGTAGTCCGTATCCTTCTCTGGCCGTTTGCTGGTCTTAAAGTCCATGATGTCGAGGCCATGCGTGCCATGTAGAAGCAGGTCGATCTTGCCTGTGAGGATATAGCGCTCTTTCTCCACGCGAAACCTGTCTTCGGCGCCTGCGATCATTTTGAGCGTGCCCTGGTTTGTATGGACGTAGTTGAGGACCTGGTGCAGGGCTTTCTCATTCTGGCTGGTATCGCTGGGGTCCAGGCTGGTTGCCGTCAGAAAGCCCAGGGTGCGCTCGAAAATACGTGTAAGCTGTGTATCGTCGAGGTTCGTGTGTGGTTGCTCAAGGACCAGGCGGTGAATGTGCTCAAGGGTGTGGTGGACGATAAGGCCTGTGAAGGGCTCGGTCGCGCGCCGAGGGACAAAGTTAAACTGGCGAAAGAACTGAAAGCGGCGTGGGCAGGTGGCGTAGAGCCGGATGTGCCCGGTAAAGCTATAGCGAGGCTTGAGCGCTGTGTGTGGTTCTGCCTCTGTACGTGGCATAAGACGTAGTCTATCACGGACAGAGGCGCTCTCAGGGGCGCTACGCCAGATAGTGGTGAACTCTACGTGTGGTTGCCTTTTGGCGGTAAGGATGAGGAGGTGTTTGGCGCGTGAGAAGGCGACATAGTAGAGGCGGCGGAAGTCGAAGGTAGCGATCTTCTCCTCAGCTTCAAAGGGCTTACGGTGATAGAAGCCTTGCAGGTGTTTATTTTCATTCTTATATTCATCCCTGGAGAGGGAAGAGGCCTTGTCGAGACGCCCCACGATCACGACGGGAAACTCCAGGCCCTTGGCCTGGTGAATCGTCATCATCTGTACATGGTCAGAGGGGAAGAGCAGGTTGGGATCCTCTGGTAGATTGGCCTCGTTTTCGTAGAGCAGGCAGAGAAAGGCGTGCATGAAGCGCGCACGGGCTTGTTCAAGCGCTGACATGTCGGGAGACGTATCGCGATAATACCTGTGGAAGGTTGCCAGGTGCTGTGAAAAGGCTACCAGGTTGGCGCGCTGCGTCTCCTTAGCGAGGAAGCCGGAGAATGCGGGGTGAAAGAGCAGAAGGTAAAAGTAGTCGAGTAGTTGTTTGCCTGGTTGCTCCCTTACCTCTATGATGTGTGCCACCTCCTCTTTCAGGGGCTGGAGGACCTGTACTAGCGTGGGGTGAGTGTGGAGTTGTTGCAAGCAGGCGCGGACGTAGCCTGGGAAGGCGCTATACTCCATAACAGTATCCTGGTGTATGCCATCATAATCGAGCAGGTAGGCGAAGCAGGCAATGATCAAGCGGATCTCTTCTTGCTCGAAGTATTGTCTGGCGCGAGGACAATGTACCGCGATACCTCGTTTGTGAAAGGCCTCGATATAGGTTTCGCTCATGTAAGAGCGCACGCTATACAGCAGGAAGGCCACCTGGTTATAGTCCGAAATGCGCCCTTGCTCTTTAAGTGTGTAAATGAGTTCAGCCAGTTGTTCTGCCTCTTGCTTGACGTCTACATTCTGAAGTGTCAGGACAGATGGATAGTCGGAGAAGGCTGCCTGTGGATCGGCCTGAATGATCTTTTCTGTGCGCGAGAGCCTATCGTGCTCGTCATTTCTCCAATCAAGTGTTCGCATCCAGCGATTATAGAAATCAATGATCTGCGGATGGGAGCGGTAGTTCGTCGTCAGATGGTATTGGACGCAGGCGCCGGCGAACTCGCTCCTGGCGGTGAATTCCAGGATGTTGCGTACGGTGGCGCCACGGAAGCGGTAGAGGGCCTGGTCTTCATCTCCCACCACAACCAGGTTGTGGCTCTCTGTGGCGCGTGCGAGCGTGAGCAGAATTTGCTCCTGAATGTAGTTGGTATCCTGATATTCGTCGACAAGAATGTAGCGTAGGCCCTGGATGATCTCTGGTCGCTTCTGCAGCAGGTTATAGGCGCATTTCTGCAGGTGGGCAAAGTCCACGCGGTTGGTCATTGTGAGAAGCTGCTGGTAATTCTTATAGGCATAAGTCAGGGCATAGAGGAATTTAGCGCGCTCGCTGGTGGGACGCGGAAATTGCTTGACATAGTCTTTGAGTTGCTCAAAGATCAGCTCCTCTGTGATCTTATCGAAGTATTTGCCCAGGTGTTTGGCGACCTGCCAGTGGTTACCCCACAGGTCCACAAAAAAGGGGAGTGTCTGTCCGTGACAGATTTCTGTTAGATGCTCAAAGATCAGGAGTGGCTGGGTGAACTGATTGAGGATTTCATAGTCATTGCCCAGCGGGGTATGGTGGAGATGCTCCTCGACCAGGCGGTTGCAGAGGCCATGGATGGTATCAATTTTGAGCTGTGAGAGATCTGCTCGATAATCAACCGCTTTGGCGATACCTGCCAGGCGATCCTGCATCTCGAGAGCGGCCTTCTCGGTATAGGTGCAGAGGATCAGTTGGGAGGGCGTGGCCTCTCCCGAGAGGAGTAAATTCATCGCCAGCAGGGTAAGGCTATGAGTTTTACCAGAGCCTGGACCAGCGATGACCAGCAGCGGCCCCTCTTTGTGGGAGATGATGGCTTGCTGCTCTTCGTTCATGCGACCATGATAGAGTGCATGCAGTTGAGGATGAATCATGACACTTCCACCTTCCATTCATAATAGTGTGCTCACTATAATGGTGAAAAAGGTGAATGTCAATATAAAAGTGTATTAGTAGGCAATTTGGATGATAGAGGATTCAAGAAGAAAAGCAGCATGGAAGAATGCAAGGTAAGGACGTGGTGGTGGACTGATAGAGCTGGTCCACCACCACGTCCTTACCTTTGACATCTATCAGGTGAGCTGGTGTTCGATGGCGTAGCGGGTGGCGGCGGTGCGTGATGAGACGGCCAGCTTGCTGTAGATAGAGGTCAGGTGCCAGTTCACGGTGCGCCGGCTGATGATAAGCTTCTCCGCCACCTGAGCATCGGTCAGGCCCTGGGCGACCAGGCGGAGGATATCTACTTCGCGGGCGGTAAGCCCGGCGGGATAAGGTGCTGGTTCGTCCGCTGGGGGCTGGATGACTGCGCCTTGCTCCGTGTGTCTGGTGGGTTGCTCCGTACCCGAACTCTTTCCCGCGAGTAGCTCGCTGGTGTATTTCTTCTCCCCTAAGTGCGTGCGTATGCTTTGCACCAACTGCTCATACTCTGCGCGCTCAGCGCCATTCATATGGACGCTGACATCTATCTTCACCGTGGCCGTGCCTAGCAGACGGGCGGCTTGCTGGAAGCGATCCTCGGCGGCGGCAATTTTCGCCAGGGCGATGAGGTGCCAGCCCGCCTGGATCGCATTGCCTATCTCTTCGGCCAGGGTCAAGCCTTCCTGGTAGGCGGCGGCGGCCTGCTGCCTATCTCCTTGTAACATGTAGACGTCGCCCAGGCTATGCAGGGCGATCGTTACAAACGTTTTGTCGCCCAGCTCGCGGAAAAGGGTTAGTGCCTCCTGTGCCAGGGCGGAGGCCTCGGTGAGGTTGCGCTCCTGGATGGCGAGATATCCCAGGTTCTGGACCGCCGTCGCGATGAGGGCTTTATCATCCAGGGTGCGTGCGAGTGTGAGGCTCTCTCGCGTGAGTTTGGCGGCCTGAGTGAGATCGCCCTGGCGCATGGCGATTGCCGATAAAGTGGAATAGGTCATGGCGGCGAGAGAGAAATCTCCGAGCTGTTGGGCGAGCTTGAGGCCCTCTTCTGTATAGGCCGCTGCCTCAGTCAGCGCGCCCAGACCCCAGGCAATACGGCCCAGTTTTCGTAGCAGGTGGGCAAGCTCCCAGCGCAGGTCGAAGGTACGGCAGAGGTGCTCACTCTCCTCTAAGAAGGGGCGGGCTGCCTCGGTTTCCCCCTGGATGTGGAGCAGCATACCCGCTGCTCCCAGGGCACTGGCGAGTTCGCTTTTGCGGTCTAAGCTGCGGCAGAGGGCAATGCACTCCTCAAAGCGGGCGCGGGCTACGGCATAGTCATCCTGATAGTAGGCCAGGTCTCCGGCGCTGTAGAGCACAGTCGCGCGTGTGGCGGAGGGCAGCTCGGCTCGTGGAAGCACCAGCGCGGCCTCCAGCCAGCGGCGTCCCTCATTCCAATGACCGCGCAGGTGCCAGAACCAGCCCAACGCGGCACAGAAGCTTAGCATAAGCTCGATCTCTTCCTGCTCAATTAACCAGCCCAGGGCGGCGCGGATATTCTCCTGCTCGTGGGTCAGGCGCCTCATCCATACAAGCTGTTGCGCGCCCTTGAGGTGAGGCTCGGCCTCCTGTGCCAGCTTGAGATAGTGTAGAGCATGAGCACGCCGGGCTGGCTCCAGTTCGCCCTGCTCGCGCAGGCGCTCCTGGCCGTATTCACGCAGCGTCTCGAGCATGGAGATACGCGACTCGCCCTGTTGCTCGATTTGTAGGAGCAGGCTCTTGTCGAGCAGTGAGCCAACGAGTTGTAAGATCACAGATGTTTTGTTTTGTAAGGGCCTGGCAATGGCTTCGATTGTCTCCAGCGAGCAGCCACCCGTAAAGACCGAGAGGTAGCGAAAGAGTTGCTGTTCCTCATCGTTTAAGAGATCATAACTCCAGGCGATGGTGGCCTCCAGCGTGTGCTGCCTGCCTGGTGCATCCAGGACGTTGTGAATTAGAAGCGAGAAGCGCTGCTCCATGCGATTGAGGAGCGCCTGTGGTGGAAGGAGTTTGACGCGCGACGCCGCCAGCTCGATGGCCAGGGGCAAGCCGTCCAGTCGCTTACAGATCTCCGCGATAGCTGGCGCATTCTCATTCGTCAATTTGAAATGTGGTCGAATGGCCTGGGCGCGCTGGAGAAAGAGGGCTACGGCAGCGTTGTGGGCCAGTGTGTTGAGAGCGGGGAGCTGTTCGCTCTCCGGTATCGCGAGTGGGGGAACCTGGTACTCATACTCGCACTGTAGATGGAGCACGGCGCGGCTGGTGACCAGGAGTTTGAGTTGGGGACAGACCGTGAGTAATTCTACCAGCAGGGGCGCGGCGGCAGAGACATGCTCAAAGTTGTCCAATATGAGCAAGAGCTGCCTGGTCGAGAGGACCCCTTTAATCTGCTCGGAGAGTTGCTGCTCGGCCAACTCCTGAATACCCAGTTCCTGGGCGATAGCGGGCAGGACGAAAGAGGAATCGCTGAGCATGGCCAGCGAGACAAAGCAGATCCCATCCTCGAAGTCGTTTTGGAGAGAGGACGCTACCTCTATGGACAGGCGAGTCTTGCCTATCCCGCCGGTACCTAGAAGCGTTAGTAAGCGCACTTCTGGACGTTGTAGCAACGCTGTGACCATAGCCAGGTCCTGCTCACGCCCGATGAGGGGCGTAAAGGTAACGGGGAGCTTCTGGAGATGTTCTGGATGTTGGTGGTTTTCGTGTTGTGAGCTTTGAGGTGGGTGGTGTTGTCCTCTCTGTGTGCTTTCGTCAGGCGTGATGCGATCAATCATTGGAGCCTCCCTCGTATCACTTTCTGGATGCCATGCATGTCCTGTCATGAAGTGAACGAGGGAAATAAGACCTAATTGCACACGAATATTAACTAATGCCAGGCATAAGTTTTGCCTCCTCCCTTGCACCAGCGAAGCTTATCCATCAAGTGTAGTGCAGGTTTGCACTCGACGGAGCTTATCCATCAAGTGTAGTGCAGGTTTGCACTCGACGGAGCTTATCCATCGAGTGTAGTGCAGGTTTGCACTCGACGGAGCTTATCCATCAAGTGTGGTGCAGATTGACAATAGGCGGAGCTTATCTATCGAGTGTGGTGCAGGTTTGCAGCCAGCGGCTGCAAACCTGCACCACACTCCCCTACCCAGGCGAGCGCTATAGGCGCGAGGAGTCACACCAAAGTTGCACCCTGGGTGGATTTAGAATGAGGTAATGTTGGAGGATTTTATGACAAGAAAGGGCTTCTCAAGAACCTTGGCCGGAACAAAATTGCCGGAGTCAGGTCGATGGTAGAGCAAGAGGGAGATTTCTCCGTTGGCATCCTGTTCCACTTTTACATGGCTCTTGTTAACCTGGATTTCGTTGCCTGCGAGAGAGATGATCACCTTGTGACAGACCGGACAGGTATATTCGGCGCCAAACAAGCCGGTCAACTGGGCTTTTTCATGGCCAAGCATGGGGACGTCCTGTGGATTGAGGGAGTCGTTTGTGGTCATGCCATACTCTCTTTCTACTATAAAGAACAGCCTTAAACATTGATTTTATCTTTTAAATCGTTATATGTCAATGGAATTTAAAATGAGCGTATTTTGTGTTCTGCTATATCTGCCTGGGGAACAAAGACTTTGCGAGCTACTTGATGAGCTGCTAGTATAGTCGCGTTTCTAACCAAATAAGTGCGCAATAATCAGGCAGAACGGTAGTTTACTCATATTCCGATAGAGAAATGTGTGGTCCGACGCGTGCTTTTGCAGCGTCGGGCAGGCGGCAGAGAACACAGAGAAGCGGAGGACTCGTTGGCGAGTCCTCCGCTTCTCTGTGTGGGCCTTTTGCTCTTCTTTAAGAAGCCTATTACATTAGTGTAGTGAAGCAATGTTTGCGGCATTGTTCTCGCCGCAGGAGTATGGTATAAGCACGGACAGGAGTTTGGAGACGTCGGGGGTGCCCCAACCGGTTGCCGCGTCCCAGCCCTTCGTGGCGCTATAGCCAGGAATGGTGACCGTGTTCCCGTTGGCATCCTGATAGGAATAGCCGTTATCGCCAACCGTGGTGTCGTGGAAGACCTGCTTGGCGAACGACGTATGTCCGATCAGATAGAAAGCGGGATTGAGGAAGCCCAGGCGATGGTTGGCCTTCTGCGCGCCAAGCGCAGTGATGCCAGCCCACTGGGGAGACCCGGCGCTGGTACCACCGAAGATGTAGATCGCACCAGGTGTGCCAGACTCGCTCCAGACGGTCAGTACACCACCATTGATGGCGGCATTGTAGGAGACGTCGGGCTCACCACGGAAGTTTTTAATCCCGGGGATGCCATACTGGTAGAACGGCTTGTGGTAGATGGTGCTGAAGCCACCGCCGCCCGCGCTACCAAACTGAGGCTCATTCCAGACCACCTCACTCTGGTAGGCGCCGGTAACGGGATCAGCGATGAGCTGAGTGCCGCCAACGGAGGTCACCAGGGGATCAGTAGCGGGAGAAGAGGCGCTCAGGAAGTAGTTGCCGGAGCCATCGCAGCTGGGCTGCGAAGAACCCTGGTCACCGGCAGAGGCAAAGAGCGTGATGTGCTTCTGTGTTGCCTCAAAGAAGAGCTGGTGCTCTTTCTTGAGCAGCTTGGGATCGACGCAGGTCTCGCCCTCACCAAAGCTCTGCGAGATCACATCACCCAGGTTGTGGTCAACCGCGTAACGGGTCGCGCTGAGGATATCCTCATCGCTATTGGTTTTGGCCAGGACCAGGTTGATCGTGGCGTCGGGAGCGACAGCATGTGCCCACTCGACATCCAGAGAGATCTCACCGGACCAGCCGACCTGGTTGTCATCGTTTGGATCAAAAGGCGTTAGGCCATCAGGAGCGATGATATTGAGGGGCGCATCCTGAAGACCAAAGGTCTTGTCGAAGAGTTGCAGGTCACTGGCAATCGACGGAGCGCTAAAGGCGTCGACGATCACAATGCTGCGACCCTTGCCCGTGATACCGGAATCAAGAACGGATTGAATGTTATATGCCGTGCGAATCTGCTGTGGTCCGTAGCAGCGAACCGCCGCGGTCGCAGACTGACAGCTGAACGTGCGACTATCCTGGACATTACCCGCATAGACATGCTGGGGGTGGATGGTGACCGCATTTGGATTGACATGTCCAACCGCGTGAGTCGCCTGACCGGTGCCTAGCGTAACGCTAGCTAGCAGGCCAAGCATAACAGTGGAGGCAAATAACACTCTAGGCATGCGACGAAAAAAGGAATTTTTCGGCATAATGTTCTCCAGCTCTAGGAGTCGTATTAAAAAAGAGTGAAGAGCAGAAATGGCACCAGAAAAAGTATAGATGCTTGTCTATGTAATTTTGGTGTTTGTAGTGTGTCTAGATGGTTGCTATTTGGTAGAGATTTATCGAAATTGGTGAATATTTCACTTCACTTGCACTCGATAGGACATATGGGTAGGCAGCAGGAGGCACGGTGGGAGGTGTGGGGGATAGAGTGAGAAATGAGTGATTTGCTTATTGGCTGTTGCTCGACGCTGCGAAAGCGCGTCTACATTAGTGCCATATGTAGACGCGCTTTCGCAGCGTCGAGCTATCACGGCTCAATGCTATTGTTCATTAGCTGAGAGGGCTTGCATGCGGAAGTGGGCGCGCTCGATGACCAGGATGGCCTGGTCAAGAAAGGCCCAGAAGAAGGTGGCCCGCTCTGTATGGCGTCGCTCCTCTTCATGGAAGAGTTGATCATCGGCCAGCCAGGGGATGGGATGTTTGAGGCGCAGGCAGAGCACGCCCAGGATCTGGCTAGGTGTACGCAACGGGATGAGACGCAGGATCTGACCCTCCTCGGGATGCGCGATGGAGGGGAGCGGCTTCTCCAGGCTCGTCTGCCCCGTGAGCTTGCTGGCAGAGGCAAGCTCTGAGGGTGAGAGGGCGAAGTCTTCGATGCTTATTGGGGCCTCTGCCTGGCGGGTGAGGTTGCCCTGTTTATCGGGGATGAGCAGGGCGCATGCCTGCACGCCCCAAGGCCCAAAGACTCTGACTATGGACAAGGCAATGCTCTGCAATTGTTCGGGAAGTTGTTCTGTACTATTAATCACACGCCCAACTTCATAGAGGATACGCGCCTCGCGTTCGCGTCGCCAGGCCTCCTGGATGCTGCGGCGCATGACGCCAGCCAGTTGCCCGGTCAGCAAGGCCGCCACTAGAAAGACAACGAGCGCCAGTACCTCCTCCCAGCGCGAGATAGTCAAGGTGTAGAGGGGAGGAACAAGCCAGAAGTCAAAGGAGAAGACAGCTACCAGCGCCGCGAGCAGGGCTGCATAGCGGCCTCGCGTACTTGCCAGGGCCAGAATGAGCAGGAGATAGATCACGGAAATGTTGGGGATCGTAGGATAGAGGTGGAAGACGTAGATGAACGTGGTACATAGCAAGGCTCCGGCGATGGCCAGCGCGCTGTCTATAAGGTAGCCTCGCCAGTTTCTCTTGAGTTGTATGGGGACCTGGGGAATTTGTTGTATAGTACGCATCGCTACCTCCTTTTATTCATGCCTGAAAATCTTGATTCACTATCATTCGGCTCTGCTATAAGCAGGAGATATGTGTGCTCTTTTAATGTATCTGATAGACACTCAAAAAAATGTATGAAGGTGCGTGTTGAACCTCAAGAGATTATCAATAGATGGTCGCTGGTTCTCGATATCCTTCACATACCCTTGATATGAATCATATATTTATGATAGTAGGTGAATAAATACACCTGCTCTCTTCGCTTGCTCAAGCATTGGAGGATGTGCTATGTCACAAGGTGAAAGACAGATCTGGGATCTCTGGATGCCTGGTGCTGGGGCGCAAGGGCTGCCCTTTGCGCGTGGGCGCTGTGATAAGACCGAGTTCATGCTGGTACATGCGGCGCCACTCTCCCTCTCAGTTGATATCTGGAGTGACCAGGGGGACCTGCTGGCGCGGGGAAGAAATCTGGAGCGTCACGCCGCAAGGACACCGATTACCAGGCTTCAACTTCAGGAAGGGCAGGTCACGCGCGAGGAGATCTGGCCAACCGAGGCAGAATATGGCCTACCAGTGATCTTGCCGGGTGGCGAAATTGGAATTTTACGCGCCTGGTGGAACGCCCCCGATCATCAGGAATGGCGCTGGAGCGTTGAGTTTTATAACCATCAATAGAGTCATCAGGGTAAGGTGCATGTGGAAAAATTGGGCGTTGCCAATTTTTCCACATGCACCTTACCCTGAGCGCCGCAGGCGCGAAGGAGGGGAGGCAATCAAGTGGAGAATTTGCCGATCAAGACGCAGTGGTCGCTACCGCGCGAGGTGCAATCGGTATCGAGGCTGAGAGGTTTGACTTTGGGCGTGACGAACATGTAGTCGATACGCAAGAAGGCCCAATACTGGTTGAGCCCGCGAATGCCCCATGAATGGCCGCTACCTTTGCCAACGAGGAGGTGCGTGTCCTGTAGCCCGGCAGAGAGATCTTGATAGGCGGGTTCGCGATCAGTCGTATTCATATCACCCAGCAGGAGCAACCGCTCGCCATGCTGAATGAAGGGTTGCAAGAACTGGTGAAGTGCCTTGACCTGGCTATCGCGCCGCTGGGGACAGAAGAGGCAGCCATACACCGTGTTGATGGATGAGATAGGGTGTGCGTTGACCACGAGCAGCGTTTGTCCATGCCCTAAATCCAGGCGCGCCCAGAGAATACGAGGAATATCCCAGACTGCGCGTGAACCATCTGGGGCCGTGACCTGCCCATGATCCAGAATGGGAAGGGTACTGAGCAGGACCTCGCCAGGCGGTGCCTCTCCCGAGCCATAGAGGTGATAAGGATACTGCCGTAAGATATCCTGAGCCTCATCGATTCCGTTCCAGTCCGCCTCTTGCAGGGCGATAAGGTCGGGATGGTGCGTGTTGATCAGTTGGCGCACATAGCCGCCCCGTGTGTTGTCGCCCAGGAAATTCCAGGTCATGGCGGTAATAGTTCGTCCTCCTTCGATGCTTTGAGCGTTGCCAGCACCCAGGCGTGGCGAGAAGCAGAGACCGAAGAGGATGACACCAATGGCAAAGGCAATGCGTAGCAGCGCGGTAAAACGTAGAAACAAGAAGGGAACGAGGAGTACGAGGGGCGCAAAGAGATAGGGCGCAAAGATTCCTGCCAGCGCGAGCAGACCAACGCGCTGAGGAGCAATGGCATGACTTATCAGAAAGATCAAGACGAGCAATACGTAGAGAGATGCTCCTATTGTCAGTACCTTGAAGCGTTGTTTCTGCCAGAGACGTACAAACCAGTTGTCTGCCACTGTTTTCTTATCCTCGCTTTACGACATTAAAGGTCTTTTTATTGTAGCACAACCACGTCTGCCTGGTAGAGGTTATTCTTGTTTAACGCGCTCAACAATGCCTTTCACTCTGGACCCGCGGGCCAGGAGGGAATCCAGGCCATCAGTATGCCTGCCTATTTGGCTTGCTTTATGACGGCAGTGTAAGTGGGTGGGCCTGGAGAAAGTGCCAGATCAGATCTGTCGCGCTGGCATATCTCTGCCCCTGTTCGTCAACAAAACTGCCTTTGGGCCAGGTGTGCTGACCGCCAGTGATGCGATAATGCATGACTACCGTGTGGGCGCGGCATGACATCCATTGCTCACCCAGGACGTCGCCCTGCTGAAAAAATGGTGTGGGTGTAGGCTGGCAGCCATCTCTCTCGACCCATTGGGAGAGCCAGGTGTGAATGGGAGGCTCTTGATCATTGGCGCTGTTGCCGTTATAAGGGACGATGTGATCTCCCGTGCCATGGAACTCTAGTAGAGAGATTGGGCGTTGTGGAGTACAGCCGCCCGCGACGGGATGCATGCCTCCCGAAACAATCGCCACGGCCGCGATGCGGTTAGCGAGCTTGCATGCGAGGATATTGGTGAGCGAGCCTCCATTAGAAAAGCCCGTGGCATAGATACGATGGGGATCGATACAGAGCGTTTGCTCCAGGTGTCCAATCAAGTCGTTTACAAAGCGCACATCATCGACATGGGGATAGTTACGCGGCCCCGTGTCCCATCCGCGCAGATGGTCGGGGCCAAAGGTACCCTGGGGATAGGCCACGACAAAGTTTTTTTGCTCCGCTAGCGTAGAGAGGCCGCTGATGCGTTCTTGCATGAGAGCATTGCCGCTATGTCCATGAAAACTCAATACGAGTGGATATTTGAGCGTGCTGCGATAGGTATGGGGAATATGTAAACGATATTGGCGGGAGAGCCCTCCCGAGAGCAGGGTCTCATTGACGCTGGTTGCAGGTGGAGGTGTGAAGGGCGTGCCGCAGCCATACCCAGAGAGGACAGCGACCTGGGCTGTGGTGCTGACCGCCTGCGCTTTTTCCGTTGTACCACAGCCTGTCAGTATACAAAGTAGGATAGCGATGAGTCCATATGATCCATATTTGAGCGAGCTGCTCGTAAAACGAAAGAAGCGCACGGTTTTTTTCTCGATTTCGCTGGGTTAACGATCTTTTGCGATTGATAGGCGCTCCCAGGCTCTCCTGGGGACGTTTGCCAACCAGGGCGGCAATGGTTGGGATCTTCCAACCAGGCGGCTAAACACTGGCGTTTGGGTAAAGGCAATACTGATCAGGGCCGAGCTTCCGGCGGTAAAGGCCCAGGTCAAAAAGACGCGAAGCACGACGGGCCAGGTGGCTGGCATAGCGGGTACGAGCCAGCTCATGGCCGCGGCCAGAATCAGCGCGTGAATCAGGTAGACGCCAAAGGAGGCATCTGAGAGCATATGCCAGAGTGTATACCAGCGTGGGCGCTCACCTGGACGGCGCCGAGCTGGATTAGCCCAGCGGGATGCCAACCAGAAGGCACCTATGATGATGGCAGCGCTATAGGGTACCATGATGGGTTGTAGTACCGAGATAGCCAGCCCCATTTCTTCATGCAAGAACTGAAGCTGTGCATAGAACCCTAGCCAGAGCATACCCAGCGCCAGTAGCATACCGCAGACAATCCACCGCCCGTGGCGTAACAAGAAGGCGCGAATAGATTGGAAGTGCAACGCGGTGATGCCGCCGAGCACAAAGTAGAACTGGTACATCAGGGCTATGTGCTCTTGATAGAGCCAGAACGTATGCCAGGGTTCAACCTGGTTAAGAGTTCCCATTTGAATATACCCGAAGTCCAGGGAGAAGACAAGGACCTGCACAAGGAAACTGACGCCTAGTACCTGCCAGGGATAGGCCCTGACCTGCTTTAGAAACCAGAGGAAAAGCGGGAGCAACAGGTAAAACTGGATCGTGAGCAGGATGTAATACAGCTGATATGAGGCGCTCCCGGTCAGGATCGCGCTCGGGCTTTCTTGCAGTAGTTGGAGCAAGGATTGGGGGTGCTTATTGGCCCAGACATAGACGATGCTCCAGAGACAGTATGGCAGCAGCACACCTACGCCGCGCTTCTTCCAGAAGCGGATAAACGAGAAGCCTTGTCCCTGGGCGAAGCGGTCGTAGTAGACATAGGTCATTGCGAATGCCGTCACGAACATGAACAGCGCCCGTGTGAAATGCAGGGAAGAGAGCACGGCATTTTGTAGCTGTACTCCCATCGCGCTTGTATTGAGAAACGTGGTGAAGGAGACAACGTGTACAGCAACGACGACGAGTGCGGTAACGGCTCGCAACGGATCTAGCTCATAGATGTGAGGTTTCCGCGCCGTACGTTGTTGCGCTACGCCTGCCTGATTTGTTGCTTCCCTTTGTTCCTGTCTAGCAGGCGTTAACGTTTGCCCCACAGGTCATGGTCTCCTCTCGTAGCTTGAGTTGTTGACGGTCAACCTTCCCCATCCGATTTTTGGGCAAGGCGTCGAGAATGATCAGCTCAACTGGCGTCTTGGGCGGTCTAAGGTGGCGCCTGATATGGGTCCAGAGATCTTCTTCTAGCTGCCTGGTTTGGGGCTCATTCAGCGCCAGGTAGGCCACGACCTCTTCACCATAGATGGGGTGTGGACGCCCTACGGCTACGCTCTCGCGAACCGCTGGATGGGCCTGTAATACCTCCTCAATCTCGCGTGGCGCGATGTTTTCGCCACCGCGATTAATGACTGCCCTCAAACGGCCAACCAGGAAGAGATAGCCATCTCTATCCAGGTAGCCGAGATCGCCGGTGCGGAACCCGTTCGCCACAAAGGCCTCCTGTCCGGCATCCCCATAGTAAGCCTGAATGACATTGGGTCCCTGGATGCAGATTTCACCGACCTCCCCTGGCGCGACATCGTGTAGACGCCTCTCTTGCGTTGCGGGTTTACAGATGCGTAGCGAGACGCCTGCAGGGCGCCCTGCGGAGCCGGGTTTGTGGAATTCTGGTGGCAGTGGATTGGCCACGATCATGCTTGCCGCCTCGGAGAGGCCATAGGTCTCGATGACTGGCACACCGATGTACTCCTCGAAACGTGCGAGATGGGCTGCTGGTAGAGGAGCCGAACCGGTGCGTACAAAGCGTAGCGTCGAGGGCAGCAGCCGTGGAGGATCACCCTCCAGGAGGATAGCGATCATGGCCGGGACCAGGCTGACCCAGGTAATATCCTGCTGTTCGAGCCAGGCCCAGAACTGGCGACGACTAAAGCGCCTGGCGATGACCAGGCTGGCCCCCGCCAGCAGGGAGGCGCACAGGCTAACTACGGGAGCATTGATATGGAAAAATGGGAGCGGTGTCAGGCCTCGATCCTGCGGCCCCAGGCGGTGCACTAGACGTACCTGGTCCGCCGTCCAGGCGACCTGCTGCTCAGTCAGTACAACCCCTTTGGGTTCTCCCGTGGTTCCCGATGTCATGATGCATATGCGCCCTTCCTGCGGAGGCGTGGGGAGCCGGTTGGGCCTGGCGAGAGGCTGTGTGAGCCAGGCTTCACACTCCTCTCGCGTTACGACGCGGGTGCCACTGGCCTCAAATTGTGCCACATCGCTTGCTTGTTCCACGAACACGATATCAGGATGAAACATCTCTATCGCACGCGCAATATCGCGCTCGGAGAGATCGGGGGCCAGGGGCAGCAGGACATGACCGCCCGCGAAGGTGCTTAGCCAGACAAGCGCGTTGAGGATGCTATTCTGAAATTGTAAGAAGATGGTCTGGGGCGAACTGCCCAGGTGCTGGCATAGACATTGCACTGCCTGTGTGGACTGCTGATAGGTGAAACTTTGCCCTGTCTCAATCTCAGTGAGAAAGATGTGTTCAGGCCTGTGCTGTGTCCAGTAGTGTAAACGGGTATAGAAGGTGCTCATAAATGTTCCTCATCCCTCGCGATATGACACGCCTTGTCGTTGAATGGTTTGTTCAGGCGATGCGCCGTTTATCTTCAATGATCACGGCCTGTTCCAGAGTTTTTCCACGCGTTTCATGTCCAAGGAAGGCGACGGCCAGGACCCCTACCAGGGCCACTGTAGCCAGGAAGATATACGATCCCGCGATCCCGCCGCCAGCGATGATAAAGGCCATGATAAAGGGTGCCAGCGCTCCCCCAAAGAGGCGCCCCACGCATTCAAAGCCGCTGATGCCAAGCGCGCGTATGCTGGTTGGATACTGCTCAGCACCGTAGATCTTAATGCCTGGATCGACGCCGATGCCAAAGAACGACATGAGCGCGCCAAAGGCGAGCGAGAGAAGCACGCTATGGGAGAAACCAAAACCGATAGCGCTCACCGCCGCGATAAGCGTGAAGACGATCAGGGTCTTCTTGCGTCCCCAGCGTTCCAGGGTGTAAGCCACAGCGTACTTGCCAGGAATAGAGGCAATGACAATGAAACTGGTATAGAGGAAAGCATTATCCAGACCATATCCTTGCTTCACCAGGACGGTTGGTGTGTAGGTTTGAATGGCATAGAAGATGAATAGGATGCAGGCGAAAGAGACCCACATCATCAGCGTACGCTTAAGGTAGGGCCTACGCAGGAAGGCAAGCGGAGAGGCGCTCTCCTCGGAAGATGCCACGACACTGCTCCGGGGCATTGGCAGAGGTTTCTGGAGACGCTGTTCGATGGAGGTTTCCAGGTGATGCACAATGCCGTCCGCCTCGCTGTTTCTGCCCCGAATTTGCAGCCAGCGTGGAGATTCCGGCATCCATTTCAGCAGGGCGGGGACATACAGGAGTGGAAGACCACCAAGGAGGAAGAGAAAGCGCCAGCTCTGGCCACTGGTAAACCATGAGTTTGCCAGGAAGCCGAGCAACGGCGCGGCAAAGTAGCCCACTGAAAGAAATGAATCCAGAATTCCAGTCATCAGGCCACGCTTATGACCGGGCGTAAACTCAGCGGCCATCGCATACGGAATGGGAAAGATCGCGCCCATGCCAAAGCCTGCCACAAATCTCAGGAGTAGCAAGAGGGGAATATTGGGGATAAAGGCGCATAGCAGAGAGAAGAAAGCATACCAGGCGGTTCCCAGGGCCAGCATATACTTACGCCCAATCCGGTCAGTAAGCCAGCCTGCCGGGAGAATGGCGACGACAATTCCCAGCGTGGACGCAGTTGCCAGCCAGCCCACGGTAAATGTATCAAGGTGAAATCGCTTCGTTATAGTGGGGAGAACAGTGCCAATAATGCCGATATCATATGATTCTAACAGCCAGGAGAGACCTGCCAGAAATAGAATGCTCCAGATTTCCCGACTCAGCGGCAAGCGGTCAATGCGTGCAGCAATGTTTTGACGCTGGATACCCGGCGTGGAGACTTCCATGAAACAAACTCCTATTCATCCTACGACACCCTTTTTGCATTGAATAAGTTCAATGCAAACTGCCTATCTCTATCTTCGATCTCCTTTAAGAGTAGCCCATAAAATTAAAGAAAGATTAAAAAGAGTTTGTAAATTTCCTCAATTTATTTTTTGGATGGGGGCAAATTGGATACTTTGTCTTTCGGGCGGGTGAATCTTTGACTGAAAGAGGGAGGGGCATGTGGCGCGGGCAATTGCCCGCGCCACATGCCCCTCCCTCTTTCCCCTGTGCGCCTGCGGCGCACAAGCAGACGCTTAGGAAATTCAGGCTTTTTTCTTGATGGGGATATAGATCTCTACTTTGGTGGCATCGTAGTAGCGCTCGTAATCGGCTTTGCCCTCGGCGAACTCGTAGCCGGACTCGGGGAACCAGGTGGTGAGGATATATTTCCATGTTCCCTGAATGGCATCCGAGAATTCCGGCCCTGTGTTCTCAACTGGAGGCACGGTAAAGACGGCATAGTTTGCCTCGGGTAC
The DNA here is from genome assembly GCF_016587395.1 of Ktedonobacter sp. SOSP1-52. Lineage (NCBI taxonomy): Bacteria > Bacillati > Chloroflexota > Ktedonobacteria > Ktedonobacterales > Ktedonobacteraceae > Ktedonobacter > Ktedonobacter sp. SOSP1-52. Next base: position 1,074,045 of record NZ_BNJH01000002.1, on the reverse strand, counting down.
TTCGCCGCGAAACATGCCTGCTGGGACGCCATCATAGTTCTCCACCTCGACGGCGATGACATACGAGAACTCGCCGGTGACGCTGTCGGGCGGATAGCAGATGCCCAGCTCATTGTGATGCACGACGGGGAACGTTTTATGGAGCGTGGCGAACTTCTCCGGAGTCATAGCTGACCAGAAGGCCGGAATCTCCTGCAAATTTTTGCCCTCAAGGCATGTTGTTTTGAGTTCATAGCCTGCGACTTTAGCTGCGGGTTTGCTGATAATCTTTGGTTCCACAACGATTCCTCCTGCGATATTGTATTCCTGAAAAAGGAGCAAATTTACTTTTTGAGGTAGCTGCCCTGAGACATGGCTGCGGTACTGTTCGGGAAAACAGCCATATGTCTTACGGAACGCCTTCGCGAAGCCATTGTAGGTATCAAAGCCATAGTCCATGGCGATATCGAGGATACGCTTGCCATGGGTGAGCTCGGCGGCGGCATATGCCAGGCGCCTGCGCCTGATATACTCCACCACTGGTACACCGACATAGGCGTTAAACACGCGATAGTAGTGGTAGGTGGAGAATCCTGCGATCTGGGCCAGTTCGTCGACCGTAATACAGGCGCGCAGATGCTCCTCAATATAATCAATACTCCTCTGGATGCACATCCGGTAGTCCATGGCGTTCCTCCTCCTCGTGATCACTACCCCAAGTATAGCAGGCGAAAATCCGTTCTAGTGGTCCATTCTTGCGCTGTTCTTCATCGTTGCCGCCTTTGGCCCGGCCGAAAAGAATAACCTCATAACAAAAACTCTATAGTAAGGGAGGCTATCATGCAAATCGCATCGCCAGCATCGGGTCAAGGCCTTGCGCGCTATGAGACGCTGGATATTCACATGCAGGCCATTGAATGTGTGATACAGGTCATGCATTCCCACATGCATGAGGAACTGGCGCTGGAAGACCTGGCTTCGGTTGCCTGCCTGAGTCCCTATCACTTTAACCGGGTTTTTCGCCGCCTGATCGGCATCCCGCCAGTGGAATTTCTCTCAGCTCTGCGCTTTCAAGCGGCCAGGCGCTTACTGTTGACCACATCGCTCAGCGTGACCGATATTTGTTTCGAAGTTGGCTATAGCAGTATGGGTTCTTTCACAACGCGTTTTACCCAACTGGTGGGCCTGTCTCCTCGCCTCTTGCGTCAACGCGCGCATGAATTTGAGCCGCCCCTTATAGAAGAAGGGGTAGAACCAGCGGCGAAGCGTTTTCCAGGAAGCCCTAATACGCGGATGAAAAACACGATCCGGGGATGGATCAGTGCTCCGGCATCTTTTCAAGGTACGATCTATGTCGGTCTTTTCACCAGCCCCATTCCTCAGGGGGCGCCTGTGCGTTGCGCGAAACTGCACGCAGCAGGCACATATGCGCTGCATGGGGTTGTCGACGGGGTGTATTACCTACGTTCCGCCGCGTTTCCGCTGGCTGCGGATCTCCGGGCTTGCCTGCTTCCTGGCGAGAAGATCTTGCTCGGCAGTAATATGTCCCCGCTTGTCGTACAGGCTGGCCTCGTGTCTGGTAGCTCCGACCTTGTCCTGCATCCCCCGCGCCTGACTGACCCGCCCCTCGTCATGGGCTTGCCCTTGCTGTAGTCCATTACGTTATACCGCCAACGAGGGGTGTGGTCTCTGCTGGAGCGCCAGCATCGCCAGGAGTTCGAGCAGCGGGACCTATCTCTATGCCCACTACTGGGACGATGGAAATAGCCTCTTCCGCATACATGTTCCTGATGCCAGTTAATCCAATGCGCAGACTCTTGGTTTGACTCCTCCGTATTTCCTGCTCTGTTTGCTGAAAATTATACAGTGAAACAGAGAAATACTAATAGGGAGAGATACGATGCTAGAGGAGACATCACCCAGGGCATGCAAGATGATAAGCGAGAGTCTTATCAACTACTCATTATTAGAGATCATCCATCACGTTATGGGCAATGGGCTTGCGACGATCTCAGGATACACTCAGCTTCTAGAACATGTCATCCATAGTGAGCCGCAGGAGGATTCAACAGATCCTAAAAGGGGTTGGGCGAAAAATAAGCAGCGTTGCGATCTATATCTGCAAGCGATGCAATCTACGGAGACGCGGCTGAACACTTTTCTTTCCCGGCTTCGTGACTTATCTGCCAATCTGGATAAAGAGCATTTTTCTGCGCGTTTTGTGAAAAATAATTTGAGCTTGTTAGTAGAGGAGATCACAAATCAGCTGAGGCCGCTCTACGAGAGAGACGTTTGGCATCTAGAGCTGTCGGCTACACCTTGCTATATTATGTGTGACTCGCAGTGGCTAATCTTTGCGTTAGAACATATTCTCATGCATCTAACTACTAACCATGCCAGGACGGTTCCAGTAGATGTCAAGGTCATGCTGTGTCAGGATGCCGCTTACGCTCTTCACGAGGCCAGAGTAGCCATCCATATACATGACACTTTGATGGCTCGAAGGTCAAAGTCGACTGAATTGTTTGAAGTATGGTCTCAGACGCTTGATGAAAGAGACCAGAATATCTGTACGGCACTCTGTTATAAGGTGATTCGAGAGCATGGAGGACACCTGTGGAGTGAGCAAGACTCGAGCGAGCAAGAGATCATTTATGTGTCATTCCCATTGGCAGAATGAGAGAAACTGGAGGTCAGGTGTAGTGTGACGAGAGTGTAGCGATGAGATTCTCACCGCTACATTTTTTTAGTGGTCTTTTTCTATTTATTTGGTGTCACAGTAATGGTCTGGGCCAGGGCTTCGAGGAGCGTTAGAAGCGCCTGCCTGGTCTCGATATCTGAGATATCGCCATTGGCGTCCAGCTTCTTGTTGATATGGGGAATCATGAGCTTACCTTGCTCAGGAACTTTGGTGCCCAGCGCCTTCAGCGTGAGCAGAAGCGAGGCATGGGCATTCTCGCCTCCACCCCATAATGGAGAGGCGCTGATGGCGGCAACCAGTTTATCTGAGAACTCTCCCGAAGATACCGTCCAATCGAGCGCGTTCTTGAGGACTCCTGGAACACCGAAGGCGTACTCGGGTGTGCAGATGAGGATGCCAGCGGCGCTTTGAAGTTGCTGACGTAGCGTACGGACTGCCGCTGGCGGCTCGTCGCCATCCAGATCGGGCGAAAAATGAGGCAGGTCGGCCAGGCCTTCGTAGAGGGTAAACGTCATATGTGAAGGTGCCAGGCGCATAATTGCGCGCACCAGGGTCGTGTTCGTCGAACTGGCGCGCAGGCTGCCAGAAATGGCCAGGATATGCATACTATGTTCCTTTCGATTGCTATTTACCAGAAGTTAGCCGCCAGTATACATGTTCAAGTTGACTTGAAGTCAAGGAGCTGCCCCACTGCTACGTTTGCTTGCTTTATAGCGTGTTGTGGAATATGGAGAGAGGCTTTTTACCCCTAGAGAATGCAAGAACTGGCGCATAGGTATCTCTCTATCGTAGAGCGTGGACGTATGGGTAGGCTCTTTTACAAGAGCTATAAGCACGAGGAGGCCAGTGATGGCTGAGCAGGCACAACAGTTCACTGAAAAGCGAGAGGTAAGGCCGTGGAAAGAGTTCGCGTTAAAGTTTAAGAACGACTGGGCCTTTAACTTGTCGGCGGCCCTGGCCTATCATCTCCTGCTGGCGACTTTTCCTGTCCTGGTGGCGCTATTGTCGCTGCTGGGTTTGGTGTTTGGATTTATGGGTAGGGATGCGACCAAAAGCGTGACGGATATGCTGGTAAGCGCCCTGCCCTCGGTGACCAATCCTCAGGGAGTAGTGCAGGGAGTGCAGAGTAACCTGAAGGCGTCTTCGGGGATATTGGGTATTATCGCAGTCGTGAGTGCCATTCTGGTGGGGGCGCGGCTCTTTGCATTGCTGGAAACCTTCTTCTCGATTGTCTACCATGTGCGCCCACGACCCATTGTGCGCCGGATGGCCATCGCGATAGCGGTGTTTATTCTGTTTATCTTGCTGGTGCCGGTGATGAGTATCGCGGCGAGTATTCCGGTGCTGTTGGCCTCGTTTCTCCAGGCGACACCGCTGGGGCATTTCGCGTTCCTGACCTCGGCTGCCAGCCTTCTAGGTGGTGTCCTGGCAGCGTTTCTCCTCTTCCTGGCAATTTATGTAATTGTGCCCAATTTGCATATCCGCCTGCGCCATGGTTGGAAGGGAGCGATTGTCTCGGCGGTCGCGCTGCAACTCTACCTGGTGCTTTTCCCACTTTACGCGGCTCACTTCCTCAAAGGAGCGGTAGGCGCAGTCGGTTTTGCGGCCATCTTGTTGGTATTCTTTTACTACTTTGCCGTGTTGCTCTTCCTGGGCGCGGAGGTCAATGCCTACTTCGTCGAGAGGGTGCGCCCCACGCCCAATGACCTGGCCACCTTTTATAGCACCATGGCGGGCAAGGTCAACGAGGATATCCCCGAGGATGAGTCGGAGGCCCGTGTTGATACCGGGCCAACCGAACATCGCGATAAGGAGCGGTCGGTAAACTATGTCGCTGAGACCAGGGAGCAGGATGTACCTCCGCGAGTAGCGCAGAATCCACGTGTGCAGCGTGAGGCCACTAAGCGACAGCAGCCGGAGCATGAAAGCTAGAGGATGATTTTATAGGAGGCGATGTGGGCGTGGCGCCTTCGCGCCACGCCCACATCGCCTCCTATAACCTGAGTGTGTTCCTCAGACGACGTCGCGTACAGTGGGACGGGTCAGCAGCAGGAAGAGCGTATAGCCGCCTATGATGAGAGAGCTAACACAGACCGTCAACGGACCGCCGATTAGCCCGATAGCCGCGCCAGCGGGGAAGTCGCCCAGGGGGCGAATGCCCATAATCATCAGGGTATTCAGGCTCATCACTCGCCCACGCATCTGGGGCGGCACGCGGGTCTGCATCAGTGTAATGGTCGTCGCGCCCACGCCATTCTGAGCTATACCAAAGATGAGTAAGGTCAGAAGTGAGAGCCAGAACACGGTACTGAAGGCGAAGAGCAGCAAGGCGCCGGCCCAGATGAGAAGTGAGCCGAGCATGAGCCAGCCCTTCTTCTTGACCTCGCCGAGAGAGGCGACTATCAAGGCTCCCAGGATTGTTCCCAGGCCGCTGGCAGAGAAGAGCAGACCTAGTTGAGCGTCAGTCAGATGGAGTATTTGGGTCGCGAAGATCGGGAGAATCAGCGAAGTTGAGGGGCCGAAGAAGAGCATAATGCCATAGCCTGAGAGCACCCAGGGGAGGACGCTATCGCGGCGTACGGTGCTCAGCGAGGCCTTGATTGAGCTGAGCAGCGGTGCGCGTCGCTCGCTGGCCTCGGCATCGTGAGGCACTTGTAAGAGGAAGAGGACCACGAGCACGCCCAGGAAGCTCACGGCATTGAGTAGGAAGTTGCCCGCGTAGCCAATCAGGGGACCATGCAGGCCAAGGGCATGACCGGTCTGGGCCAGCACGCCAATCATGATACCGGCCAGGGCGGGACCAATAAAGGCCGAGCCATTGAAAACGATGGATTGTAGCGAGATGGCGTTCATCAGGTCCTCGCGTGGTACGAGAGTGGGGACGAGGGCCGAACGCGTTGGCTGGTCAAAGCTGAGGACTGTCCCTGAGCAGAAGGCGATCACCACGACCATCCAGAACTGAATCTGACCAGTCAGGGTAAGCACGCCCAGGAGGGCTGCCAGCAGCATCGAGAGCGTCTGCGTAAAGAGTAGGAGTCGACGTTTATCGATGCGGTCCGCGACGCTGCCGCCGATAAAGGCGAAGATAAAGAAGGAGGAGGCCTGGGCCAGCGAGACAGTTCCCAGCGCGAAGGCGGAGTGATTGGTAATCGCGAGCACCAGGAGGCTCTGGGCCACAATTTGCATCCAGGTACCCACCGAGGACACGATCAGGCTGATCCATAAGAGACGAAAGTTGCGATAGCGCAGGGCGCGAAAGGTCTTGAAGCGCGCTGGTGAGCCTGAAGGGGGCGTTCCCTGTTGGGGTAGGGTTGTGGTCATAAGCGTGTGTTCCATCCTGTCTAGCCATTGCGATGTGAGCAAGAGTGTTCTCTATGCGTTGTACCTCATAGAGGCGCGAGAATGCAAGTTCGGGAATATATGTGGTGGAGGGTTAGCAGCCTACAACTGCTGACCCTCCACCACATATATTCCCCTTTTTCGCCATCGTGCTATGCTGAAGGTACCAGTGCGATACAATTGCTTGGAGGAGCAGGGAAGCCGCTTGCGGCCCCTGCTCCTCTTTGTTAGAGTCAAAAAGGACGCGCGATGGAGGGATTGCGAGAATTTATTCGTAGACCGACCGGCGAGGGCATTGCTGGTCGCTTGTTACAACCATTTCAAGCGTTTGCGCAGGCGGAAACGACGAGTGGCCTGCTCTTGATACTCTGTATCTGTCTAGCCCTGGTGTGGGCCAACTCCCCCTGGGCGGGGAGCTATGAGCAGCTCTGGGAGATACACCTGGTCATTCACCTGGGTGGCTATGGTCTGGATAAGCCCCTGCATACATGGATCAACGATGGCTTGATGGTGCTTTTCTTCTTCCTGGTCGGCCTGGAGTTAAAGCGTGAAACCCTGGTGGGTGAGCTATCGAAGTTGAAACAAGCAACATTCTCGCTTGCGGCCGCCATAGGAGGGGCCATCTGCCCCGCGTTGATCTATCTGCTCTGGAATGCGGGTACACCGGGCATCAAAGGTTGGGCTATTCCTATGGCGACGGATACCGCCTTTGCGTTGGGGATACTGGCGTTGCTCGGGGGGCGTATCACGTGGAGCCTGAAGGTTTTTGTCATCGCCTATGCCATTTTTGATGATATCCTGGCTGTGCTAATCATTGCGACCTTTTATACCGAGGCCTTGAACTGGCTGGCGCTGATCGCGGCGGCCGGTGTGCTGCTCTGTGTGCTGGGCTTAAATCTGGCGGGTGTGCGCTGGATACCAGCCTATGCACTGTTGGGGATAGTGCTCTGGTGGCTGATGTTCATTTCAGGTGTGCATGCTACGGTGGCGGGAATCTTGCTGGCGCTGCTTATCCCCACGCGAGCGCGTATCAATGCGGGGAAATTCCTGGCCGAGGGCCATGCCTTCCTCGATGAGTTTGAGCGTGGAGGTAGGCCCGGGTTAGGCTTGCACATGAATGACCAGCAGGTGGCGGCGGTACAGGCGCTTGAGGTCTCCTGTGAGCAGATTCAAACGCCATCCCAGCGACTTGAGCACTCGCTCTATTACCCGGTCTCGTTTGTGATTGTTCCCCTGTTTGTGCTGGCGAACGCAGGCCTTGACCTTCGTGTGGGGCTACATCCTGCTGAGCTATTGAGCACAGTTACGCTGGGTGTGATGCTGGGCCTGGTTGTCGGCAAGCAGTTGGGCATCATACTCTTCTCATGGCTGGCGGTAAAGGTGGGCTGGGCGGATCTCCCCGAGCAGGCGAACTGGCGGCATATCTATGGCGTGAGCTGGCTGGGAGGGATTGGTTTTACGATGTCGCTTTTCATCGCGGACCTGGCCTTTGAGGGGCAGAATCCGCTCCTGCTCACCGAGGCCAAAATGGGTATTCTGCTGGCGGCCCTGGTGTCGGGAGGCGGTGGTTACCTCTTCCTGCGCCTGATGAACCGCGAGCGCGAAGCATCGTCGGAGCGCGTGGTCTCAGAGATGCCTCGGCGGTAAGAGGGGACGAACATAGTTGTTTGTCCAAAGCCGAGAAAAGGAACGCACTATGTCTTTTCCGCATTCCTCGCGAACGCCTGGTCCCGAGAGCTTGATACCGCCAACGCGGACCAGAAAGCGCTATGCGACACGCGTATATATAATCGCCCTGGTCGCGGCCATCGGCGGTTTTCTCTTCGGCTACGACACAGGAGTAATCTCGGGGGCACTACTCTTCCTCAAACGGGATTTTGCCCTCACCAACTTCCAGCAGGAACTGGCGGTAAGCTCGGTTCTGGTGGGGAGTCTTACTGGTGCCCTGGTAGGTGGGAGGTTGAGCGATTGGTTGGGGAGACGCAAGGCGCTGATCGGCATGGGCCTGCTCTTCGCGCTTGGCGCCTTACTCACGGCCAGTGCGTCCAATTTCTCCCTGTTCCTGCTCTGGCGTGTTGTGCTTGGTTTCGCGATAGGCGTCTCCTCATTTCTCGCGCCGATGTATATCGCGGAGACGGCCCCGCCCGCCTTGCGTGGCGGACTGGTTGCCTTTGACCAGTTATTGATCACGGCTGGCATCGCCATCTCCTACTGGGTAGACCTGGCCTTTGTCAATGCCGGAATGGGTTGGCGACCCATGCTGGCGGTGGCGGCTATCCCTGGGATGGGATTGTTGATAGGAATGCTCTTTCTCACAGAGACGCCGCGCTGGCTGGCAAAGCAGGGGCGCTGGCAGGAGGCCGAGCAGGCGTTGACACATTTAAGTGTGCCGGAGCGTCGCGAGGAGATGGTGGCTATTCGCGAAGCTGTCCGCGACACCCAACATGTGACCCTGAGTGAGTTCGCGCGCTCGGGCATGATTCTGGCTCTGGTTGCAGGCATTGGCCTGGCGGTCTTCCAGCAACTGGTAGGGATTAACACCGTCATTTACTATGCGCCCACCATCTTTGGCTTCGCGGGCTTTAGCTCTGCCTCTGTGGCGATTCTGGCCACCAGCGTTGTGGGCGTCGTGAATTTCCTGACCACATTGGTTTCGGTCCTGATTATTGATCGCGTAGGAAGGCGACCACTCTTGCTGGGCGGCCTGGTTGGCATGTTTGTGGCCCTGGTGCTGATGGGGAGCATTTTTGCGCTTGGAACGTCGCACACGGGCTACCTGGTCTTAGGGGCGCTACTCCTCTATATCATTGCCTTTGCGATTGGTATGGGTCCTGTCTTCTGGCTGATGAGCTCGGAGATCTTCCCCACCTCCTTTCGCGCGCGTGGCGCGAGCATAACCACCTTTTTTAACTGGAGCACAAACCTCCTGATAAGCATAACCTTTCTCTCACTGGCGGCTCATCTTGGTCTGCCTGTAACGTTCTGGCTGTATGCTGGTTTTTGTGTGCTCGCCTTCCTCTTCTGCTGGTTTATCATTCCCGAGACGAAGGGGCGTAACCTGGAAGAGATAGAACGCTTCTGGAAACAGGGCCGCAGATGGAATTAAACATTAAAGGCCTGGCGAACCTGGCGATCAGCCAGAAAGTATGTCAGGATGACGATGGGCAGAATCAAGCTTAGGATGAATGGTATCAGAGAGAGAAAGCCCTGAGCCCAGGCGGCAAGAACCTCAACAATATTGAGTACTTCGATAAAAACGATGGTGTATAGGGACCAGCGCTGTAGCGACCACAGCCCCCATGAAAGGTACCCAAGTATGATCCCGAAGAGAGCCGCGAAAAGCCCATACCAGATCGCGAATCCGCGCACATTGCCAGGGACATTGAAGCCAAAGAGTCCAATGCCAAAGATCCAGGTGGCCGCGGCAAACAGGACCAGGATGGCATTAAGCGCTACGATGAGCGAAACGATACTGACGCCCATGGGGCGGCGCGAAGAACTGAGTTGATTCATGCTGTTCATGGCAAACCTCTTGTGCTGGGATAATGGTTATAACAGGAAAGGTATGCCAGCTAGTATAGAGCACTGGGCACCGGATCCTCATCACTCGGGAGAGTGATTTTTGCCTCTATTTGTGAGAGATTATTCATGAAGTGGAATGCCAGGTGATTGGCTGAGGACGTCTCTCCGGTGAAAAATGTGGTCTCGCTGGTCGCTTATATTTTTAATACTATTTTTATTGCACAAGCTGCGGGAAAATAAATGAATTAATTGTCATAAAATAGCCATTTTGGCCCTTGTTAGAGAGGCCAGGGTTAGCTCTGTAAACCAGGCATCCAGGCCAAAAACAACGTCTCGAATAAAGAGAACTAAGAGTGAGAAAGGTCTTATATGCAAAACGACGACAGGTGCGCTTAATGAAAGAAGCGAGATGGTGGCGTTATTCTCGCATTGTGAATTAATTGTCATAAAAAATGAGTTTTATTCAATGATAAATAGAAATATGCTATACTTGTGCTTGTTAATGCTCCTGAACATATTGTCATGGTCTTGAGAAAAACAGAAGTAGACAACTATTGTCAAAGGAAGAGAGTAGAAGATGGCACTCCAGTATGTTCACCGGGAAAAAACTATCCGAGAGGAGACGCAGCATAGAGAAGTCATGAAGATGAAATATGGTGAGGGGGTTAATAATGAGCGCCAGCGAATATTTATGGAAGCTATGGCCTATTTATCGCTCTACTATCGAGAACAGGAAGGTTTTGATGGCTTTATACCGCGAATGGCGCGTATCCACGACGAAATTATGCAGACTGGAACGTACTGGCAGGGAGAGAAGGAACTGGCCCATGGTGCGCGTGTGGCCTGGCGCAATAACTCACGCTGTATTGGGCGCTTGCACTGGAACTCCCTGGCGGTTCGAGATATGCGGCATGTGCAGACAGCCGAGGAGATCTATGAAGCGCTGGTCGAACATATACGCGTCGCTACTAATGGAGGGAAGATTCGTTCCACTATTTCCGTCTTCGCGCCTCAGGTGCCGGGAGAGCCGGGCATCCGTATCTGGAATCCTCAGCTCATACGCTACGCTGGATATCGCCAACCCAATGGTCTGCTTATCGGCGATCCCATGCAGGAGGAACTGAGCGAGGTCGCGCGCCAGCTTGGCTGGCAGGGAGGACCGGGAACCCCCTTTGATGTCTTACCATTGATTATTCAGATGCCGCACCAGCAACCGATGCTCTTTGAGTTACCTCACGACGTTATCCTGGAGGTACCCCTGACGCATCCAGAGTATGCCTGGTTTGAGGATCTGGGACTGAAGTGGCACGCCCTGCCAGTCATCTCCAACATGCGCCTGGAGGTGGGTGGTGTCTCCTATACCGCTGCCCCCTTCAATGGCTGGTATATGGGAACCGAGATTGGGGCGCGGAACCTGGGTGATGTTGAACGCTATAATCTCCTGCCGATCATCGCGGAGAAGATGGGGCTAAAAACGCGCCTGGATCGTGAGCTCTGGAAGGACCGGGCGCTGGTCGAATTGAACGTCGCCGTCCTCTCCTCGTTTACCCAGCATGGCGTGACCATCATCGATCATCATACTGCCTCGCGCCAGTTTATGCATCATCAGCGCAACGAAGAGGAGGCTGGTCGGGTCTTGCCCGCCGACTGGAGTTGGATCGTGCCGCCCATGTCTGGCTCAGTGACGCCCGTGTTTCATATCCCCTACAAGGACTGCACGCTCTCGCCAAACTTCTTTCCCCAGCAAGACCCATGGAAGGAAGCCGCTGGCGCTGTGGATGTCACACAGGACCAGCGTAGGTTGACCTGCCCGGTTGAGGTAATCTGCCATTCTAAATCTACTCAAATGTGCTCACACACCCTCGAATAGATTCAATTGCTGCACGTGCCCCTCACAGGAAGCCTCCATGACTTCTACGCCGCTTTGGGTCGCCTGCAGCACACCGCACTCGGCAAGCCGAGCGTGTGGCCCTCGCCGGGCAAGGAACCTCATCAAGATGTTGACGGCACTATTGTCGTCTCGATCCATGCAGAATCCACATTCCGTGCACTGATACGTCCTCTTCCACAGCGGCATGTCTTGCAGATTCCCACAGCCACTGCACTGCTTGGACGTGTTGCGCTCATCTACGAACTGAAGCTCTTTCCCATACAACTGGCATTTATAGGTGAGCATCTGGACAAAGGCGTACAAGCCCCAGTCGTTGTAGACGGCTCTGTTGAGTGTCTTCTTGCGCTCTTGATGCTCTTTCATGACCATTTGCCGTTGAGAAAGATCTCCTACGACGACAGTTCTCTCAACCACTCGTCGTGCAATGAGATGCGAGGCCTTGTGCAGGCTATCGCGTTGTTTGTTGCGCTTCTTCTGCGACACGCGCTTGTAGACCCTGCTGAGATGAAGGTAACGACGGGATTTCTTCTTACATTTGCTGCGTTTGGAGCGAAGCCGATCTAACTGTTTGTTGTACCAACGCGAGCCTTTGAATCCACCTATGTGATAGATTCGGCCCTCTTCCGTGACACCAGTTGCCAGCGTTTTGAGACCCAGATCGAAAGCCACGGTGCCGCCATCGCGCCTGGCTTCCTCGTACTCTTGATAGCTGAAGGAGGCGTAGTAGTTGCCTCTGCCGTCGCGACTGATCGCCACCTCTCGAAAGCCTTCTGGAGGCTTTTCGGTGAGGTGAGCACGGATGGCAGGGAAGCGTTTGTGCTTGCCCTTGCCTCCAGTGGGCAGGATGAGGGTGTTTCCCTCAAGCGTGAGATACATCGCCGGATAACAGAGGGTAAAGAAGGAATGACGAGGCCGCACGCGGGGAAAGCCTGGGGTTTCTCCATTGGCGACGCGACGAAAGAAGGCTCTCATGGCTGCATCCAGGCGATAGTAGACTTCGGCAAGCAACTTGCCATACACCTGATTGAGTTCAGGATCATGGGCACGACTCTCGGCCAGAGTTTTCTTGCAGTCGTTGAAGCGCCACTTCTCTCCGTCTCGCAGTTTCATGACCCACCAATTGTAGAGCCCTCTGCATTTACCTTGCATGAACTCAAGGGTAGCTGCATCTTGCTCGCTCATGTTCAGTTTAATTTTTTTGCAGAGGAGCATGAAGACCCCTTCCCTTTCAACACCACACGGAAAGATCGACTTCGCCTCTTTCGCGAGAAACGACAGATACATGAATTAGAACACTTTTTCTTATTTCATGCGTGTAGCATACCATGATATCGTCTCTCTGTCAACGCCTCCAAATGTGTACAATAAGCACACCTTCGACCATAGTCGCGCACATTTTCGATTGCTGTTCTTACGCTCCTAAGAGGAGCAATCAGTAAGTTGTAGGGGCAGAGCTTGCTCGGCCTCCGAGCGAAGCGACCTTCTCACGCAGGGGACAGTCTGCGGGCCGGGCGAGTCCATGCCAGCATGGACCCTACAAGATTTGTTTCCCCTGAAGCAAGCGTGGTAGTTGCTGATGTTGCAGTATTGAATATATATGTTTCTTAATATGCATGTTGCCATATTGCAATGTAGCGAATCCTTGTGAGAAGGGGGAAGAGAACATATGCCTCAACAGGTAAGCTTTATTGGCCTTGGCAAAATGGGCGAACCCATCGCGCGGAATCTGCTCAAGGCTGGCTATGAGTTGCGTGTCTATAACCGGAGTACGGAGAAAGCCGAGGCCCTGGTTGCCGAGGGCGCACAGCGCGCTGAAGTACCTTTTGAAGCCGTCGAGCCGGGTGGCGTAGTATTCACCATGCTCTCTAATGATGTCGCTGTTAAGGAGGTTGTCGCGGGTGAGCATGGTTTCTTGCATCGCCTGGGTCATGAGGGAATACATATCTCGTTGAGCACCATCTCGCCTGAAACCTCGCGTGAGCTGGCACGGCTACATGCTGAATATGGCAGCCAGTATGTGGCCTCGCCCGTTTTTGGCCGACCGGACGCCGCCGCTGCTCGCAAGCTCTGGCTCTGTGTCTCGGGTTCCGAAGAGGCGAAGGCGCGTGTACGCCCGCTTCTAGAGGCCATTGGCCAGGGAAGCTTTGACTATGGCGCGGATCCGGGCGCGGCTAACGTCGTCAAGCTGTGTGGTAACTTCATGATCGCATCCGCGCAGGAGGCGATGGCAGAGGCCCTGACCCTGGCCGAGAAGAACGGCTTGCAACGCGAGCAGGTGATGGATATGTTCGCGCAGACGCTCTTTGCCTGTGGCATCTATCAAAATTACGGGAAAATGATCGCGCAACAGCGCTATGAGCCAGTCGGCTTTCAGTTAGAGTTGGCACTCAAGGATCTCAACCTCGTACTGGATACAGCCGACCAGGTGAGTGTGCCGATGCCGTTGGCTGGCCTGATGCATGATCGCCTGCTGACGGGCGTGGCAAAGGGACGAGGAGGAATGGACTGGACCGCCCTCGCGAAAGGCGTGGCAGAGGATGCGGGCCTCGACAAAGAGCAGGAATAATTAGGAAGTGTAGACAGAGACGCGGAGAGTCGGAACATAGTCCGGCTCTCCGCTCGTATATGAAGGGGAAATAGAGCGATATGGATCTAGGTCTAAAGGGAAAGGTTGCCATCGTCCTGGCGGCGAGCAAGGGGATTGGGCGCGCTAGTGCTCTGGAGCTTGCGCGGGAGGGTGCGTCTGTCGTCATTGGTTCGCGCGACCAGGAGGCACTGACGCGTACGGCCCAGGAAATTGAAGCTGTGAGCAAGAGCAGGGTCCTGCCCGTGCCAACCGATGTCACCCGGCTTGAGGATATTCGGAATATTGTCGCCACTACGGTGCGAGAACTGGGACGGCTGGATATCGTCGTCAATAACGCGGGCGGTCCTAAACCCGGCACCTTTGAAATGCTTGACGAGGAGCAGTGGGTCGCGGCCTTTGAGCTCAATCTGCTGAGCACCGTGCGCCTGGTGCGCGAGGTCGTACCGCATCTACGGAAGGCGGGCGAGGGACGCATTATTAATATTGTCAGCACCTCAGTCAAGCAGCCGATAGATGGCCTGGTGCTCTCCAACGCCGTACGCTCGGGCGTGGTAGGCCTGGCAAAAACGCTCTCCGTCGAACTGGCCGAGGATAATATTACCGTCAATAACGTCTGCCCAGGGCGTATCCTGACAGACCGGGTGCGCCAGGTGTATAGGATTGAGGAGCGGATAAGCGCTGGCATGAGCGAGGAAGAGGCCCTTGCCAGTGTCGCGCGCGACATCCCTATGAAGCGCCTGGGCGATCCAGCGGAAATGGGAGCGATGGTGACATTCCTGGCCTCGCGGCAGGCCGCCTATATTACGGGGACAACCATTCAGGTAGATGGTGGCCTGGTGCGCTCGCTGTTATAAGAGTGCTGGGCGGAAAGTACTAGAGAGGAGGCAGGGGAAATGTCTCCTCTCTGCGGTTTTATGGTGGGAACATAGGCGTATGTAAACCAGGCGCTGGAAAAATACCTGATTCTGAGCTATACCAGAAAAGATGAAAATTCTTACGTGGTTAGTTCACGAAGAACGTGTAGGGTCCATGCTGGCATGGGCTCGCCCGGCCCGCAAGCCAATATCCTAACACAGGCAAGTCGCTTCGCTCGCAGTCCATGCCAGCATGGACCCTACAATGGGTGGATGGAAGGGAAGATGTTGTATGCAGTATATTTTTTCAGCACAATCAGCGCGCCTGGGGCAGCGCTGGCGACGTATTGTCCCGCTGATTATGTTGACCCATGTTCTGATATCCATGGACCATATTAACCTGAGCTTTGCCTTGCCAGGGATGGAGCGGTCGCTGACGATTGGCGCCACGCTGGTGGGGATTGCCGCGGGTGTCTTAAGCTGTGGTGCGCTGCTGGCGCAGGTGCCAGCGGGCTACTGGGTGGCGAAGTGGGGGCCACGTCGCCTCGTCACCCTGGCCTTGTTGTCCTGGGGCGTACTGGCCCTGGCCAATAGTGGTGTGCAGAACGCGACGCAATTGTTGATTGTACGCTTTCTGCTGGGTATGATAGATGGCGCGATGGGTCCCGCGCTGCTGGTGCTCCTCTCGCGTTGGTTTCCCCTGGAGGAGCGAGCACGTGCAAACACGTACTGGATGTTTTGTATTCCCCTGACGTCTCTAGCATTAAAGCCACTTGTGGGGTTGTTGTTGCTACACATGAACTGGCGTATGCTCTTTGTGATTGAAGGAATTGGACCCTTGCTGTGGGCGCCGCTCTGGTTCTTCCTGGTCGCGGATGAACCAGGAAAAGCATGCTGGATCGGTGTAGAAGAACAAGAAGAACTGGAGCATAAATTTGCCCGCGATAAGGCGCGTATGGCAGGCACACGAAAACAGAACTGGCGTGAGGTGTTAAAGCTAGGAAGTGTCTGGGCATTAGGGATAGCATCACTCTTAGGAGCGCTGGGAGCCAGGGGTATGAACTTCTGGCTGCCAGTGGTCATTACGGGTGTGACGCACCAGCGCTCCAGCACAGTAGGTCTGATCGCGGTCCTGCCCTCGCTTGCGGGAATGGTTGGACTCTATATAAATTCCCGGCATTCTGATCGCAGCAAAGAGCGTAAGCGGCACGCGGGCGTGCCTCATCTTCTCGCTGGTTTTGCCTTGCTGGCGGCTGGTATTCTGGTAGTGGTCAACCGGAACATGAGTATTGGGAGCCTGGTTATCGCGGAGGGCTGCATGCTGGCAGCAGGTGGCGTCTTCTGGACCCTGCCCGCCTTGCTGTTGAGCAGTGAATCGCTAGGCGCGGGCGTGGGGATGATTGGCTCGATTAGCAGTATCGGTGGGATTGTGGGACCCCTGTTCATGGGCTGGATTATGACGAGCAAAGAGGGAGTGCACGGCATCAGCCTGTTGATGGCCTTTGTTGGCCTGACCCAGCTCATTTCCGGATATATCATTCTCTCCTTGCGTGTAGAGGAGCAGCCAGAGTCGGTGGTGCAAGAGGCAGGCGCGCTACTTGCGTACGGGCCTTCTTCTCCAGGTCAGGAGTAGGCGTGTACGCAAGTAGCGTGTGTTAGCCGGCGAATTGAAATTTTGGCAGGCCGGGTACATCGCTTTGGTAGCGGAAGAGGTCGCCGGAGAGTGGATACTGCTTGAGCTGCTCCTGCGAGAGACCCTGTTGGGCGCTGGTGATATAGAGATCGGTGAGCGCTGGCCCACCAAAGACGCAGGCGGAGGAGTGTGGGGCCGCGACCTGGATGACACGCTCTATGGAGCCATCAGGGGCGTAGCGAGTGACGCAGCCCCCGTCCCAGTGCGCGCTCCAGACATAGCCCTGGCTATCCACGACCAGGCCATCGGGCTGAGGTGGATCATTGGGAAGCTGAACAAAGACACGTTTATTGCTAATGGCGCCAGTTGTGGCCGCGAAGTCATAGGCATAAATAACGCGTCGAGGCGAATCGGTCAGATACATAATGGTGTTATCCGGACTCCAGCCGAGGCCGTTTGAAATGCCAAAGCCGGTGTCCATCACATGGAGTGAGCCATCGGGATCGAGGCGATAGAGCACTCCTGAGTTCAGATCGCCGGTGGTACTCATGGTGCCAGCCCAGAAGCGCCCCGCGCAGTCAACGGCGCCATCGTTGAAGCGGACATTGTTCAGATGCTCCAGTGGGCGTACGATATATTCGGGACGTTTCTCCTGGACATTCCAGTAAGCGAAGCCATCGCGTAGCGCCATGACCAATCCGCCGCTCTTGCGGAAGGCAAGCACACAGACGGGTGTGCCAACATCAAAGCTCTCATGCAGCATAGTGCGCGGATCGAGGCAATGAAAATATTGACCGATGATATCGACCCAGTACAGCGCCTGCTCATCCACGTTCCAGAGTGGACCCTCGCCAAGAAAGTTTTGTGCCGGGAAAAAGAGTACTGCATTGCTCATGAGTGGTTGCTCTACGGCTCCTTTCGTTGTTACAATTCTCTCCGTTCCCACCGTTATTTGAGATAGTTGTATATTGACTCATCAAAATTTGGATGGGGAAGGAGAAATTACTTATAGTATATACCTTGACAGGTTTGGCTTGCATCTTTAGTATACAAGAGTGGTTTTTGGAACGAGGTATTTGCAAGTATGTATTTGTAGGAGATGTTCTGATGGTTGACCGTGTTGGGGCGCAATTTGGTAGTTATCAACTGGTACGCCTGCTTGGAGAGGGAAGTTACGCAGAAGTGTACCTGGGCCAGCATCTCTACCTGGAGCGCCAGGCCGCGATCAAAGTTCAACAAACGGCATTTCTCTATCAAGATGTGCAGGCTTTTTTGCAAGAGGCGCGTACGATTGCCGCGCTCAATCATCCGAACATCGTCCATGTGCTCGACTTCGGCCTTGAGGGGAGAGAGCGTATTCCCTTTCTTGTCATCGAGTATGCCCCCCATGGAACGCTGCGCCAGCGTTGTGAGACGGGGAATACGCTCTCTTTGCCTGAGGTTGTGGCCTGTATTAAGCAACTTGCGGCAGCGCTGCAGTATGCGCACGAGAGAGGGATCGTCCACCGGGATGTCAAACCAGAGAATGTGCTGATTGGTGCGCAAGAGCAGTACCAACTCAGTGATTTTGGCATCGCCGTTATCTTGCGTAGTTCGTATTTGCGTAGCCACCCTCACTTCGGTGGAACCGTTGCCTATATGGCTCCAGAGCAATATCAGGGGAATCCCTGCGCCGCCAGCGATCAGTACGCCCTGGCGGTCATTGCATATGAACTGCTGACAGGCGCGCCCCCTTTTCAGGGAACGCTGGCTGAGATTGGGAGCCAGCACCTCTTCGCGGATATTCCCTCTTTGCGCGCCAAGCGGCCCTCGCTCCCCCTGGCCGTCGAACAGGTCATTCAAACCGCTCTCGCCAAAGAACCCCAGCAACGTTTCTCTACGGTTGAGGCCTTTGCGCTGGCGCTCGCGGAGGCGGCCAACACAATAGAAGCGTCTTCTGAAGCACGGCTCTCCACCGCCACGGGCATGATACCAGTTCCCGCTCAGCAGGTGGGCGCGCCTGTACACCTGGTGACGGCTCCCCTGGTTGCCGTTAAGCAGATTGCAAGCTGGCTAGATGTCCATATGCAGTGGAACCTCTCAAGCGTGCATAAGCGCTACTGCCACTATCTGCTCTCCCAGCACCGCGACCTGGATGTGAAGGGTCTAGGAACGCAGAGTATGTATACACTGGCCCTGGAGCAAGTCTTTGTCGAGCTGAGTATGGTGCCAACGCCCGTCCACCAGATATCGGCTGACCCATTGCGTGTGCGATCGGATCTTGCGCCAGGCGAGCACCAGATCTGGGATTTTCTCGCATCTTCAGCCTTGCAACAGCAACATTTTGTGGTTGTTGGCTCCCCTGGCAGTGGTAAGACAACGCTCTTAAAGCATATGGTGCTGACACTGGCGAGCCGGCGCAGATTGGAGCAGGGGAGTGCTATTCCCACAAAACTGCCGGTTCTGCTCTTTCTGCGCGATCATGCTCAGACCATCAAACGTCGCGGCGAGCGCTATACCTTAGAGGAAGCCGCTGCTGATCACCACAAGAAATATTGGCGGCAGAGTATGCCCGCAGGTTGGCTGAAGCAGCGCCTGGAGAGTGGCAATTGCCTGATTTTTCTGGATGGTATTGACGAGGTCGCAGACCTCCAGGCGCGCAAGCAGGTGGTGAACTGGGTGCAGCAGCAGATGCTCGTCTATGGCCAGAACCGCTTTATTATTACCTCGCGTCCCTTTGGCTACCGGAGTAACCCGCTGACGGGCGTTACTGTGCTGGAGATGAGTGTCTTTACACGTGCCCAGGTCGAGCGCTTTATCTATAACTGGTACCAGGCCAACGAAATTATGAGTGCCCAGCGCGATGACCTGGAGGTACGAGCGAAAGCGCGGAGCGGCGCGGACGATTTACTGGGGCGTCTGTATGAAAATCCGGCGCTGATAGCCCTGGCGGTCAATCCCCTCTTGCTGACGATGATCGCGACGGTGCACCGCTATCGCGATACCCTACCAGTGAAGCGCGTGATGCTCTATGACGAGATCTGTGATGTCTTCCTGGGCAAGCGCCAGGAGGCGAAAGGCATTGCGCTAGACTTTACCGTGGCGCAGAAACGCGAGGTATTGCGCTCCCTGGCTTTCTCGATGCTCTGTATGGGGATACGCGATATCCCCTTTGAAGACGCCTATCGCATCATTCAGGCGCCACTATCCCAGCTCGGCACGAGCCTGGAACCAGCGGCCTTTTTACGCCAGTTGGAGAATACCAGTGGCCTCTTACTGGAGCGGGAGCAGGGGGTATATAGTTTCGCGCACCTCACTTTCCAAGAGTACCTGGCCGCTGTGCATATCAAAGAGGAGGGGCTGGGCAACTTCCTGGTAGAGCAGATTGCTATTAGCTGGTGGCATGAAACGATCCGCCTTTACTGCGCTCAGGCCGATGCCACCCCTGTTATCGCCGCCTGCCTGGATGCTCAGACCTCGGTCGCCACGCTGACCCTGGCGCTTGAATGCCAGCGCGAAGCCTTGAAAGTCCAGCCCGAGGTTCGCCTGCGTTTGGAGACCTTGCTCAAGCAGGGGGTAGAGGATAGCGACGTAGAGCGGCGGCGTTTGATTACCAATGTCCTGCTCACCCGTCGCTTACAGCAGATGCTGCACCTGCATGGAGAGGTCTATCTCAACCCCTCTTTTGTAACCTGTGCTGAGTACCAGCTCTTCCTGGATGAGCAGCGCGCTCAAGGCAATAACTGCTTGCCGGACCATTTGTCTATTTCCAGCTTTGAATATGGGCAGGGCCATATGCCCGTACTGGGAATGCGCCCAACGGACGCTGTGGCGTTCTGTGACTGGCTCAATGAGCGGGAGCCTGGCGCCTGGTATTACCGCTTACCCACGCGTGCTGAGGCCCGGCTGGTAGGCGCGGATAAGAGTATCAGATCCAGGCTGTCCGCCTCGCTAGGCTACTGGGTGGAGCAGGGCCAGGGATTTGCCTGGGTCGAAGAGGACGCCTCATCACCTGAGGCTCTGCGACGCATCCTCATGGAAGTGTATAAGCAGGATCTTACCTATAATAGCAAGCTCAGCCAGGAGCTGGAGCAGACCCTGACACGCGTTATTGAGTGTGTGCAAGCGCTACTCAAGATCTATGATAAACCTGTTATGCAGAATATGTATAAAGTACTGCTCCATATCTGGGAGCACGAACTGCCTTTACAATTGGTTGGCGACGTTGCCACCACACTGGGAGAGCTGCTCGCGCAGATGGAGCCGTTGCTCAGCTCTTTCTACCATGCCCTCTCTGGCGCGTACTCGCTTGCGGAGACCAGGGAGAGCGAGCGCGCCCTTATGCGTGTGCGCAAGATCCAGTTCAGAATCGAGCAGGCCCAGGCGCTTAAGCGAGCCATACAACGCGCGCACGTTGTCGCGCTTGCCAGCAGTATGGATTTAGATCAGGGGCGCCCGCTCTCCTATGATCGTCTCTTGACGCTGGCATGCACGCGTGAGAACGTCTGCAACCTGGATCATGGTCGCGACCTGGCGTCTGTCTTTGCCTTTATGCAGGAACACCTGGCAGCGTTTGTGCGCAATAGTGCGCGCGAGTTTCAGCGTGTGCGTCTGCAAATGCACGAGTTGGAGCGGATGCTGGCTTTTATGCTGGATCGTTCGCGCCTCATGCCCCTCTATGAAGAGACATCGAGACCGAATAATGAGAGCGAGGACTATCTGCGCAGGTATGTGAGGAGTATTCTGCTCTCGCTGGCACTCTATGTCTATGACTGGCGGGCGCGCCCCTCAGGCTCTCCTGATCAGGGGAGCGAAGAGCATTCTGCAATGGTTGCAGGTGGGGGTCTACAGCAAGCGGAAGCGTCTGTTGAACGCGTGCTGGGGCACTACCTGGATCTCTACATTGCTCTCGTCTTGCTGGAGAAACGTATTCAGGGGCAGATGGCTCCCCATGAGAGCATCTTGCTGGTACGAGAGCGGCGTATAAAGCATTAAGATAGTATATAGAAGATTGCGTTTGCCTGCATCATACACCGCTAATGCGGTGTATGATGCAGGCAAACGCAATCTTCTATATTTCTAGAACCAGTCGCTTCTAGAACCAGTCGCTAAAACTGATCCAGGGTTGGCTGGGCGGAAAGAGCTGTTGCAACACGGTCTGCTCAGTTGGTGAAAGCTCTTGTGGCTGCTGTGTGAGGACCCACGAGAGGGGGCGATAGCCAAGGACCAGTTGCGTGAAGTCCTGGAGCGAGCATTGGAAGGTGCTCGCGTTATCGGTTGACTTTGTGGTACTCTGAAGCTCGGAGCCAGAGATGCCAAGCGTATAGCTTTCCTCGCCCACCAGGAAATGTAGTTCGCCTGACCAGTGGGCCAGGGAGCGGCGCCAGCGCACTTGCAACTCGGGTAGCAGGGCATCGAGGAAGGTCGGTAGATGAACAATGCGCCCCATCCAGCCCGCGTAGCGATGGTGCGCCTGTACTGTGCGGATGCCCCATTCTTCAGCAGGGCCGTGCCAGTGGGAGGTATCGGGCACTTCGAGATGGGCGATGGCGCGATAGAGTTCTTCTGAGGTAGGCGGGAGATAATAGGTATGTATCGCTGGCGCCTCTGGTCCATCAGAGAGATGTGCGTGTGCCTGCATGAGCGCGATCTGGGCAGGCCAGTTGTCGGCACAGAGCTCCAGAGCCACGGCCGGGCTTGGAGCACGTGAAGCAAGCACATAGCCCTCAACCTTGCCTTCGGGAGACGTGGCGAGTAAGATTGTATTTTTGCCAAAGCGGTGGCGCAACAGGTGTTCTTGTTTCTCGCGTGAGCGCTCAAAGCTGCCAGTAAAACCGCTCAGGCGGCGCTCGTAGAGATCGCGTATGGACTGTGCATCCTCTGGCGTGGCCTGGTGCACGTTATGGGAGCTTGCGGGATGAGCCAGGATGGCCGCGCGATTGATCTCCTCCGTAGAAGAATCAAAGACATCGGTATAGCCGTAGCGATAATAGAAATTTGGAATGCCATCCAGCAGGAGCAGGCTATGACCCTGTTCGCGCGCAAACTGGATCGCGTCGCGCATCAGAGCCGTCGCTACCCCTTGCTTACGCTGGCTGGAGTTGGTGACGACCATGCCAATGCAGCCGGTGGAGATACGAGCCTCGCCAATGCGCAGTAGCCATTCATTGAGCCCATAGCCGCCCAGTTGCGCCTCTTCGCGGAAAGCGCCGCGTAGTTGTTGGGGGCGGAAGTCAGGCTGCGTCAAGACCGTCTGGCCCCAGGCGCGCGCATTGACGGGATCGGGCGTGGGCGCGAAGGCCTGGTCGGCCCAGATAAACTGCTGGTCCATCTCCTCTGGCGTCGCGAGTTGGCGAACAACAATGGTCATAAGAGATCTCTCCTCTGAAATAGCTAGCCAGGCTGGATCGCTGGCGAAAAAATCCGGGGTGTGTGGTCCTCCCTAAAGGTAACATCCAGGTAGCGTCCGCGTCAAACGCGAACTGCCTCCAGGTGGCGCTTCCTCTGCCTCGGCCTGCTGCGGCGCTCAGGAACCAAAAATAACTTGACAAACACCCATGCTCCAGGTATAATTGAATGGTAAAAAATATTGCAGCTAAAAATACAGCAGTCAGCGTGCTCATATGCAAGCATGGAGCGATTGACTTGATTGCAATGTAATATAACCTGAGACACTGATTTGAAAAGTCCTGAGCCGAAGATAGATAAAGAAGGCTTAGGGCTTTTTTTGTTTCTCTTCTGGCGGGCTGGCATAGTAGAGATAGAGAGTTCTAAAAGAAGACTGGAGTGGAACAGGCTATGAGTACAATATCTCCTTTCACACAACTCGAAGGAGAGCTTTTCGATGTCGTTATTATTGGCGGAGGAATCGTGGGGGCGGGTATTGCACGTGACGCGGCTCTACGCGGCTTAAGAGTGGCGCTCTTTGAGAAGGACGATTTTGCCGCGGGAACCTCTTCGACCTCAACGCGCCTGATCCATGGAGGTCTGCGCTACCTGGAAATGTTCGATTTTGGCCTGGTACGCCAGGACCTGGGCGAGCGCGAGATCTTGTTACGTATTGCCCCTCACCTGGTCAATCCGCTCCGCTTTGTTGTACCAATGTGGTCACGCAGTCTATTTTATCGCGCCAGGCTCAAAATGGGCATGATCCTCTACGACCTGCTCTCCTATGATAAGAGCCTGCCGAACCATAACTTCTGGAATCGGGAAGAGGTGCTGAAGCGTGAGCCGTTGCTCAATCCTGATGGCCTGCAAGGGGCGCTGTGCTACTATGATGCGCAGGTGCCATCGACCGAGCGCCTGGTTATGGAGAACATTCTCGATGCTCGCGACCATGGCGCGCAGATCTGGAATCACACGCGGGTTGTGGGTCTGTTGCGAGAAGGAGAGGAGATTACCGGGGTCAAGGTGCGGCATGAGCGCGGTGGGGAGGAGCGTGAGGTCCGAGCACGCCTGGTTATCAACGCGGCTGGACCCTGGCTCGATAGCCTGACGGGCAAGCTGCTGCATAAGCCTAGTCACCGCGTACGCATGACCAAGGGCATTCACTTTACCTCCCCTCCCGCGAGCAACCATGCCCTGGTTCTCTTTGCGCGCAAGGATGACCGTCTCTTCTTCGTCATTCCCTGGCAGGGCTATGCCTGGGTCGGTACAACCGATACTGATTACGATGACTCGCCCGACCTGGTACGCGCCAATGGTGAAGATGTCGACTACCTGCGCGACTCGGTCGAGACGTTTCTCCCGGAGGCGCAGTGGCGCAAGATTTACTATACCACGGCTGGGCTGCGTGCCCTGGTGCGTAAGGAGGGTGTAAGCGAGTCGGCCGTCTCACGCAAGCATGCGCTGGTCGACTATGCCAAAACCAATAATCTACACGGCTACATGGCGGTGGTGGGCGGCAAGATTACGGCGTATCGCGGTATTGCGGAAGACGCCGTAGACATGGCCTGCCAGAAACTGGGGCTCTCGGCGCGAGCGCAGACCGCGAAGGTTCCTCTGCCCGGTGCGCGCCTGAGTGTTCGAACCCAGGGGCGGGACGAGAGCCTGCGCTATATGCGCGACCTGCTCTACAAAGAGAGCGAGAGCCTGAACCTACCAAATGAGCAGGTCGAACATCTCTTGAGCCTGTATGGGACGGAGGCGTTAAGCATCTTTGCCCTGCTGCGCAGGCAGCCAGAATTGGGGGAGCGTATCCATCCCGCCTACCTGGACATTGTGGCGCAGATCCATCACGCCGTTGCGCGCGAGTTCTGCGTGGACGCCGAAGACTTCCTGTTACGGCGGACAATGCTAGGTTATACTCAGGACCAGGGGCTGGCGGCCCTGCCACGTGTCCTCAAGGAGATGAGCACGCTCTGCGGCTGGCCCGAAGAGGAGCGTGCTGAGCAAGAGCAGCGCTACCAGGCTGCGGTCGCCAAGAGCCAGGCCTTCCGCCAGGAACTGAAGGAGGAGCCCGCTGCTCCAGCGATTGAGCCTGTGCAGGCTGTAGAGAGCTAAGTATCCGTAGAACAGAGAGGGGGAGAACCGTCGCGACGGTTCTCCCCCTCTCACGCAACCTCCAGCAAGCTACTGTTCCCAGTGAAGGGCGCGCTCGACGGCTTTCTTCCAGCCCATATAGAGCTTTTCGCGCTGGTCTTCACTCATGCGTGGCTCAAAGGTCTGATCAATCGCCCATTGCGCTGCGACCTCCTGGGGGCCGCCCCAGAAGTTGGTGGCGATACCAGCCAGGTAGGCGGCTCCCAGCGCGGTGGTCTCCGCGACCTTGGGACGCTGTACGGGTACGCCGAGGATATCTGCCTGGAACTGCATCAGCGTGTTATTGACCGCGGCGCCGCCATCGACGCGCAGGGCCTTAAGATCGACTCCGCTATCAGCGACCATGGCCTCCAGTACATCGCGTGTCTGGTAGCACATCGATTCCAGAGTGGCGCGGGCGATATGGCCCATCGTGGTGCCACGAGTCAGGCCGAGGATGGCGCCACGTGCGTAGGAGTCCCAGTAGGGGGCGCCCAGGCCCACGAAGGCGGGAACGAGATAGACGCCGCCATTATCCTCAACGGTATTGGCCAGGCCTTCGACATCGCCGCTGCTCTCGATCGCTTTCAGGCCGTCGCGTAGCCACTGCACGGCCGCGCCAGTGATAAAGATGCTGCCCTCAAGGGCGTAGGTGGTCTGGTTCTGCAAGCGCCAGGCGATGGTGGTCAGGAGACCATTCTTGGATTCAACAGCCTCGGAACCGGTATTCATCAGCATAAAGCTGCCGGTGCCATAGGTGTTCTTGGCCATACCGGTCTCAAAGCAGGCCTGGCCAAAGGTTGCGGCCTGCTGGTCGCCTGCGATACCCGCGATTTTAATGGGGCCACCGAAGAACTCGGGATCGGTCTCGCCGTAGACCTCGCTGGAGGGGCGCACATCGGGGAGCATGGCGCGTGGCACGCCTAGTTCTTTGAGAATGACATCGTCCCACTCTCCCTCGTGGATATTGTAGAGCAGGGTGCGCGAGGCGTTGGTAGCGTCGGTAACGTGGACTCGACCCCTGGTCAGGCGCCAGATCAGGAAGGTATCGACGTTGCCGAAGAGGACCTCGCCGTGCTCCGCCTTCTCGCGTACTCCCTCCACGTTGTCGAGAATCCACTTAACCTTGGTTCCCGAAAAATAGGCATCTGTTACCAGGCCAGTACGGGCGCGGAGCTCTTTGTCAAAGCCCTTGGCCTTGAGCTCATCACAAATAGGAGCGGTCAGGCGACTCTGCCAGACGATGGCGTTGAAAACAGGCTTGCCAGTTGCCTTCTCCCAGACGATGGCGGTCTCACGCTGGTTCGTGATACCGATTGCCGCTACGTCGGTAGAGGAGGCTCCGGCTTTTTTCAAGGCTTCCTGCGCAACGCTCAACTGACTAGACCAGATGTCCTCGGGATTATGCTCGACCAGGCCGGGAGCGGGATAGATCTGAGGAAACTCCTGCTGGGCGACGCTGACGATTGCCCCATCATGGTCAAAAACAATCGCGCGTGAGCTGGTGGTGCCCTGATCCAGTGCTAATACATACTTGGCCATACGTACAATCCTCCGTGTTCTTTGAGCAACAAACAGCAATGTAGTAGTCAGTACCCTACGGCTAAAGCCGAGGGCTTGGAGTTGTGTCTGAACTCCACCGCAATTCAGCATACCTTTTCAGGCGTGCTGCTTTGGCTTCATCGTCCGACACATCAGGGCGTACTGACAAGAGGCCCGTTCCTATCCAGTCTTGCCGGATAAGAAGCGTTCGCATCGCAATGTTTCTTGCACCAACCAGATCGGCATGGAGCGTGTACTGACAATTCTGACAGAGAAAGAGCAAGCCCTTGTGAGGACGATTCTCTTTGCAGGTATGCCCACATTTGGGGCAGGCCTGCGAGGTGTAGTTGGCATCCACCTTAATCGCCATACTTTGATGCAAGAGCGCTTTATAAGCGATCATACTGTGCAACTCTGCAAAGGACCATTTGGAAAAGGCACGATTGGCTTTGCGCTGTTTTGCACTGGCTCGCTTGCCTTTCCGTCGTTTGGTCTGCTCGCAAATATCTGTCAGATGCTCCAGCCCAATCAAGCTTTGAGAATATCGGGTAACAATCCGTTTACTCACGACATGATTGGCGTTTGCTTTCAACCGTCTCTCTCGTCCACTGATGGCAACGAGCCTTCTCGTTGCAGAACGAGTGCCTTTTTTTTGCAGACGCTTTCTCAGTCGTGCAGAGTGGTGTGATTTGGCAACCGTAGAGATGCCAGCATGGAAGGTGCAATCGCCTTGCATTGTCGCCGTGACGGCAAGGTATCGCATCCCCACATCCACGCCAACGACTTGCTTGTGTGTTTCGGGGGGAGGATCAGCCATCTCCACGTCTAGGGAGACAAGGAGGTAAAATTGCTTCTTGGCTTTGTCATACCAGAGTTTCGATGCGCCAATCTCCGTACCACGCTGGATCAATGCCACATGCTTATTGTAGCCAGTATAGGGCACAACGATACGTCCATCGAGCGTGAGAAGACTCACGTGCTGCTCTTTCTTGAACGTGTAGTCTTTCTTATACTGGTAGGTCAACGTGGGAGAGAGAAACGTGGGAGCCTGATCAAGCCCTTTATACCGTTTCTTGGTGAGACCTGCCTTACGATGAGCAGCATTGTTCTTCACCTTTGTCCAGAGGGCTTTATACGAGGCTGCAACTTGGCGAGGAACAGAACAGGCCATTTGCGAAGGGAGATGAAAACGGAGGCGGATCTCATCGTAGGTGGCATCTTGCAAACGAAGAGCATTACTCAATTTGCCATTCGCAAAGGCGTACTGGCTTACATAGTTGAGAGCATCACGATAAGCCAGTTGCGTAGAGCGTAATGCCTTGAATTGCTCGGGCGTTGTATTCAATTTGAGTTTAGCTGTTAATACCGTTTTCATACTCTAAATTATATCATAGTTTTCATCTGACCGTCAATAATACATAAGCAGATGAAAGCATGTCTGCGGCGTATTCCACCCAAGCCACCTACAAAGGAACGCCGCATTCCTCCTCATGCCTGAAAGGGCAGGGGCATCCTGCGGCGTTTTCGGTGAAAATGCGAGCAGCGGTGCCCACAGTATTCTAGCATGAGAGCATGATAGTTCCCTAATCGTCTGCGGGAGTGTCAGGGTCAGAGATGGGCATGATGAATTGCCACCGCCTGAGCGCCCGCTTGAAGTATCGCCTGGATTTGTGGATGTGTTGAAACCAGGCCAGAGCCGATGTAGGGCGCAAACTTGCGAATTGGCTTTTTCAGGCCCTTGCACATTTGTGAAACGTAGGTATGAAAATTGGTTCATCAACTGCAACCATTGGAGACGATCTATACTGATACTCGTAGGGAAAAGAGAAAAGCTGTACTACGTGAAAACACAGCTATATCTTTGACCTCACTAGCTGCTCTTGAGAGAAGCTAGTAGATTGGTTTATAACGAGAGAAGGTCCGAAGACAGTTATTGGTATGAAGGAGGCAACATGAGCGCTTCGGCGATGAAGAGGAGCATCAGTCTCTTCCTGGTCACGTGTGTGTTGGTCTTGTGTCTGCTTGTGGGAACCAAGACTCCTGCTTTGGCAGCGAGCCATGCTATGAATCTGGGAACGCATAGCACTTCTCATGTGAGCACATTATTGCACAAGGACACCTATGCCGGTCCCCCAAAAGGCACGCCAGGCCCCAAACACCACGGGAAGGGGCATCAAAAGCCACATCAAAAGCCACATAAGACTGGAGGAACGACCCATCCGCGTCAGCATAACAAAACCAAGTGATGTGTGGATAACGATGGCGAATTGCCTCATTAGTACATTCTACCCGCCTGATCGCCCGCCCAGGAGATCCGAAGGCGGGTTTATTTTGTGCTTAGACCAGGAACAAGGTGTGTGGCGTTTCCCAGGGAGTGAGAAAAGATGGCGCAGCGTGGCGAGGTGCAAAATATCATACGCCAGGATAGCGCTGTGATTAGCCATGTCCGCGCCGTGCTAGCACTGCCATATCTGCCCTATGCGCCAGCAGTACCCTCACCCTCTGGTGGCGGACATAAGAAGAGAAATTCCTTCATGATGTGATGGATGTCATATACAAACTATTTCTAAATATGCTATGGTAGACGCTATAGACAGGTTAAGCCCCGTTAATGAGAGAGTCGTATATTTATGGAAATGTATGGAACAGGCAACGCTGGGCTGGTGGGTAAGCACCTTGGTAACTATCGCTTGACACAATTGCTGGGGCGTGGAAGTTTTGCCGAGGTGTACCTGGCCGAGCATCGTCACCTGAAGATGCAGGCCGCGATCAAAGTACTGCATACGCATATCCAGGAGCGCGAAGCGGAGGCTTTCTATGCTGAGGCACGCACCCTGGCGCAACTGGAGCACCCCAACATTATTCGCGTGCTGGAGGGTGGCATCGATGGAGATGTCCCCTATCTCGTGATGGCCTATGCTCCAAATGGAACCTTGCAGCAGCGCTATCGTCTAGGGCAATGCTATGAACCCCATGTTATTTTGCCGCATGTCATACAGATCGCGGACGCCTTATCCTATGCACATCAGCGGCGTATCGTCCATCGTGATATGAAGCCGGAGAACGTCCTGCTGGGCGCGGCTCATGAGGCACTCTTGAGTGATTTTGGCCTGGCTGTTACTGCGCATCATACACACTCGCAGCATAGAGAGGCCTTCGCTGGCTCGATCAACTACATGGCGCCGGAGGTCATTCAAGGCCATCCGCGTCCCGTCAGCGATCAGTATGCGCTGGCGGCGATTATGTATACCTGGCTGAGCGGGAAGCCGCTCTTCGTAGGAACCTTCCGCGAGGTTCTCTCCCAGCATCTCACGCAGGCCCCAACCTCTCTGACCACGCTGCTGCCAGATATACATCCAGGCGTTGCTCACGTCATAGAACGGGCGTTGGCAAAGGACCCTCATCAGCGTTTCCCCGACATCCGCAGCTTCGCACGCGCCTTTGAGCAGGCATGCCTGGGAGAACCCGGGCCATATGAAGCTGGCTACCAGGCTCAACCCGGCATAGTGGAGCGCGAGCGCGTCGTGGAAATACCGACCGGGGACGAGGCCTTGTCCACGAGGCAGATCGAAGCGGAGACGCAGCGCATACCAGAAAGCACTCGTCGTGTCTCGCGACGCGCGGTAGTGGGGAGTATCGCGCTAGGGGCGGGCATTATTGCTGTAGGCGGAGGCGCCGCCTGGTGGATCTTGAGGCGACCAGAAGCGGCGCAGAGTACGCCGAAGAAGTCACCGGCACCGACACATAGTCCAGCGCAGAAGCCACTGCCTCCCTTTGGAACGCGCCTGCTCACCTTCAATGGACATGATATTCATAACGATCCCCAGCAGGCCGGGAGCTATAACACCATCACCGCTTTGGGCTGGTCGCCTGATGGAAGGCTGATAGCTTCCGCTGATCTCAACCGTGTCCTGGTATGGGACGCCGGACAGGGGAAGTTGAGCGCGCAACCGTGGGAGCAGTTGGGAAGCATTACCCGCCTCAACTGGCGCGACAACGACACTCTTGTCTCCGTCAATGGACAACAGGCGGGCGCAGCACCAGGCTCGAGCAAGCTGGGGGTGCGTGTATGGAAGGCGCATAGTGGCGTCGTGCAAGCCACCTATCAGAGTGGAGAGAACACCATTCCTATAGCCGTTTCTCCCGATGGCAAGTCCGTCCTGGGGATGAAGAACGTATCGGACCAGGAGAATGCCTCCAATCTTGGAAATCTGCTTGTGTGGGACCTGGTCACGGGGGAGACGCAGACAACTCATCCTGGTTTGCACGTGCTCTCGAACGTTGATGCCGCCTGGTCTGCCGATGGAAAATATATTGCCACTGCTTTTAGTATGGGTGGCAGTGCAGGCGATGTTGATATCGCGCTACTTGGTATTATGACCTGGAGGCGAGATAACGGCAGCGACCTGGTGAGCAATCCCTCGGGAGAGCACGATGCGTTGCATATCGCGTGGCAGCCCGGCGGGCGATTGGTGGCAACAGGGTATATCGAGGGGCATGTGCGCGTTTGGGATGCGTTTAGCGGCGCGCAGCAGGAGGTTTTTCAGGCGGGCCAGCATGGAGAGAGCATACTGGCCCTGGCCTGGTCGCCTGATGGCACGCGGCTGGCTGCCTCTATTGGTTCGTTACAGGCGCAGGGGTATGTCTCCAATGTGCAGGTCTGGGATATCGTGCGGAGAAGGCTCTTGGGTTCCTATGCAAAGCATACAGATTATGTGCGTGCAATAGCCTGGTCGCCGGATAGCACGCGTATCGCCTCCACGGATGGAAGCGTTGTGCATATCTGGCAGGCGGAATAAGGCCAGCCACAGGTAGGGCCATGAAAAGGTTTGGAGCAGCAAGAAGTTATGAGCGACTATAGCGGGCGACAAGTTGGGAACTATCACCTGACCAGGCTGTTGGGGAAGGGTGGCTTTGCCTCAGTGTATCTGGGTGAGCATCGCTACCTGGGGAGCCAGGCCGCGGTCAAGGTTATGCCTACCACCCTGACAAAAGAGAACAGGGAACTCTTCCTGCAGGAGGCGCGAGTACTGGCGCAGTTGAACTACCCTGGGATTGTGCGTATCCTGGAATTTGGTATCGATGAAGCGAGCGAGTCGACGTACCTGGCGATGCAGTATGCTCCCAGGGGCACCACGCGCACCCTCTATCCCCGGGGGACGTGCCCACCGTTGAAGGTGATAGCATCCTATATCGCGCAGGTCGCCTCCTCCTTACAGTACGCACATGAGCATAAAATTGTGCATCGCGATATCAAGCCGGAGAATCTGCTGATAGATCGAGAAGGACAGGTGCTACTCAGTGATTTTGGCATTGCCATGATTGCCAATAGTGTACGTGAAGAGCGTGCGCAGGATACGATTGCAGGTACAATTTTCTATATGGCGCCCGAGCAGTTACAAGGGAAGCCCGGTGCCGCCAGCGACCAGTATGCGCTCGGTATCGTAGCGTACGAGTGGCTCTGTGGCCAGACCCCCTTCATAGGTTCTACCTCCGAGGTGCTGGCGCAACACCTGCTCACCCCTCCTTATCCGTTGCGTTATTATCAGCCAGATTTCCCTGACGAACTGGAGCAGGTTGTCCTGCGTGCGCTGACGAAAGAGCCGGAGAAGCGTTTCCCTTCCGTACTGGCCTTTGCCCAGGCCTTTACCCAGGCTAGTGCCGCTGTGAGCGCGCCCGATATTGTCCACGGAGGGGATAGAGGTGTGCGTGAGCGAACTTCTAGAGACTATGGAACCCTGTTTGGGGCTTCGAGGACGCTACAGGCTCCTGCCTCTGAGCAGCTAGCGGTGGCGCTGCAAGTGACCGAAAGGCGCCAGCAGCAGATACAGATATCT
The DNA here is from genome assembly GCF_016587395.1 of Ktedonobacter sp. SOSP1-52. Classification (NCBI taxonomy): domain Bacteria; kingdom Bacillati; phylum Chloroflexota; class Ktedonobacteria; order Ktedonobacterales; family Ktedonobacteraceae; genus Ktedonobacter; species Ktedonobacter sp. SOSP1-52. The sequence goes on along the minus strand of NZ_BNJH01000002.1, from coordinate 1,041,661 downwards.
GTGCCACTGGAGAAGCCTGCTCCTCCCACCACACCTCGCCTGTCGCGGCGTGCCTTGCTGGCAGGAGGTGTTAGCGTAGCAGGCGTTGCGGGTTTGGGCGCCCTGGGGAGTTCCTGGTTCTGGCGGAAAGCGCCCCCGGTGGTTATGGGGGATGAAATCGCTGTCTATCGCCGGGCGCACCAGAAGGTTGGCTATGTCGCCTGGCTCCCTGATAGCAAGCGTGTGCTGACCTTTCTCGATGATACCGATGCCTATCTATGGGATGCCCAGACCGGCGCGAACGAGCAATGGCTGTATCCAGGTGCCAGGCTGTATGGGACCACGCTCTTAAAAAACATCTGCCTGGCTCCGGATGGAAGACAGTACGCCCTGGCAACAGATAGGGGTCTGCTCCTGGGCCATCTCAACGCCGACACCTATGAGACATTAGCCACACGCAATTATCTTCTGAATATGTACTGGTCGCCTGGGGGCGACTTTCTGGTCCTGGTCACCAGCAATGGGCTTGAGATATGGGATGTGCGCCAGAAGAAACAGGTCTATATAGACAACACGGTCAAGTTTCCCCAGGGCCAGCTTGCCTATATGCTGCAATGGGAACCCGGTGGGCGCGCAATCGCCTCATTAACACAGAGTAGTGACGCGCGCGGCGAGAATTTTCGCGAGTTAGTGAGCCTGTGGAGCACTCAATCTGGGGCGTACGGCAAGGTGCAGGCCCTCTTCACCCGTGCAGATGTGGATGCGCAGGCCCTGGCCTGGTCGCCGGATGGTACGATGCTGGCGGTCTCGTATCAAAATGCGGATGTACAGGTATGGGATGTGGCGCGCCAGCGAGTTGTGTTTGCCTGCGCACCAGCCTTGAAGGGACCCCAGGTGTTAGCCTGGTCACCAGATGGGCGCTACCTGTTAGGGGCGCGGGACTATGCCAGCAAAGACACCAATCTCTATGTCTGGCAAATGCAAGGGGGAGCGCAGCGAGGCAAACTGGTCAAAGTCTATCGCGGGCATACACAACCCATTTGTTCTGCTTCCTGGTCACCAGATAGCCGCATGCTGCTCAGTGGCAGCGGCCTGGACGAAGGGTTTTCCACAACCAAGGGTGACGCCACGGCCCGCGTCTGGCGCGCTCCCAGCTAGTCTTCTGCCGAGAAACGTTTCTCCTTCGCTCTTCGTGATCTCGATACATGCATCTTCACCCCTTTTCACACGAAGAGAGAAAAACTTATGGAGCGGATCATCGATATTCTTGAAGAGCGAAGTTACCCCTATACCTTTCATGACCTGGACGCGTTAGTGCGCGCAGTTGGCCTGGAGTATCTCTTGCAGGAGGATACACAGATCACCCTATTCGCGCCGCATGACCAGGCTTTGAATGAGCTGAAGGATGTGAACGAGTTTGATTTGTTGAGGCACCTCAGCAAGCTCAAGTATTTGCTTGATTACCATATCGTGCCCGATCGTATCTCGCTTGCGGATTTGCGCCGGGAGGCGGAGCAGAGTCACTCTACTACGATTCAGCTTCAGACCCGCACAGGCCGTCTCCTGACGATTGATATGCGCAATCCCATGCGGGTAGGTGGCGTCCCCGTTCTGGAGGCAGACCTCTTCGCTTCAAATGGGGTCATTCATACACTGGATGGTCTGCTGATGCCGCCTGACCTGGATCTGAAGGAGTTTTTGCAGCCAGGGGGGCGGCACTGGGCCTCGGTCTATAATCCCGATGAATTGATGCGGCACACGGCGCAGGGACCAGAGGCGTGAGAAGAGGTTACAGATGTGATGAGCTGGAGCTGCTTTAGCAGCTCCAGCTCATCACATCTGTAAGTTTAGTGAAGTGAGTCCGCGAAGGCCTGGAAGAGGCGCTTCTGCTCCTCATTCAGCTTGGGCGGGAGCTGGACGCGTACCTCCGCATAGAGGTCGCCGCGCTCATCGCCTTTGCCCACACGTGGCATGCCCTTCCCACGCAGGCGGAAGGATTGCCCATTGGCCGTTCCCTCAGGGATGCGCAGCAGGAGGCGTTTTCCGTCGGGTGTGGGAACCTGGACCTCGCCGCCCAGGATCGCATTCTTGAGCGGAACATCGATCACTGTGCGTAGGGTCGCGCCCTCGCGCACAAACTGTGCGTCGGGACGCAGGCGAATGTTGAGGTAGAGATCGCCACCGTCCAGGCCCTGTTTGGCGATGCGAATGCGCCCACCCTCGTTGACCCCTGCGGGTATCTTGACCTCAAGACGCCGGGTGCTGCCGTCAGGTGCGGCGAGTTGCAGGGTGCGCGTAGTGCCCTGATACGCTTCGGCGAGCGTGACCTCTACCTCTGTCTCGACATCCTGGCCGTGGGTCTGGGCGACGCGCCCACGTTGAGCACCACGCTGGCTACGTACATTGCCGAAGGGACTACCTCCCCCCTGGCCACCAAAGCCAGAGTGGAAGAAGGTCTCAAAGAAGTCCGAGAAGGGCGATTGACCACCAAAGAGATCGGACAGGTCCTCCTCGCTGACTGTGCGATAGCGATAGTTGCCACCGCTAAAATTGCTGGCTCCGCCACCTGCCCCAGGCCAGGTTCCATACTGCTGATAATAATCGCTGAGTTCGTCGTATTTCTTGCGTTTCTCAGGATCGGCCAGCACCTCATATGCCTCATTGATCTCTTTGAACTTCTCTTCCGCTTCCTTGTTATTAGGATTGAGATCGGGATGATACTGGCGCGCTAGCTTACGAAATGCCTTACGAATCGCATCCTTATCGGCGTCTTTGCTGACACCAAGTACTTTGTAATAATCTTTATAATCAACTGCCATCGATCGGTTCTCCTACGCTGCTAGTTATTGTGCGAAAAATACAAGGACCTTCAAGCGCTAGAGCGGTGAAGAGCGTGGGTCCATAGCCTGAAGACAGGAGAGCACATGAATTTCTGGCTCTCCTGTTCCAGGACTGCTAGCAGTCTCTTCTAGAGAATGATAACATATTTTGGGCAAAATTTATTCTCTACTGGTTCGCGTTCTGTTCTCCTGATGGAGCGGGGCCTGCCACTGTGACCTGGGCTGGCCGGATGACGCGTTCGCCAAAGACATAGCCTGGGCGATAGACCTGGGCGACCGTTCCTTCTGGAAGATCGGGGCGTGGCTCTTTCATCAAGGCCTCATGCCAGTGAGGATTGAAAAGTTCACCTGGCATGCCGACCTGGCGTACACCCAGTTGCTGGAGAGCTGAGACCAATTGGCGCGAAGTGAGCTGGATGCCTTGCGCCCAGGGATGCTGGGTCAGTTCAGGTGGGACAGCCATCAGGGCGCGCCCCAGGTCATCGAGCACGGGAAGGATATGTTCAATGATCTGGGCCTGGGCTTGCAGGCGTCCCTCGGACTGCTCCTGGGTCACGCGCCGCTTATAGTTAATAAAGTCGGCTTGCAGGCGTTGGGTCATGCTCAGATACTCGCCTGCCTGGCGCTGAGCCTCAGTAAGTTCGCGTTCGAGGGTCGCGACATCCCCTTCCTCATTGCCTGGCATAGCTTGCTGAGCCTGAACTTGTTGGCTATTGACTGCTTCAGTGCGCATGGTTGGCTGGTCTGAGACATCCTGCGGGACGACCTGTTCCTCAGCAGGGGTATAGTCGGGCTGCTGTTGTGGATTGCCAAATGGTTGCTGTGGCATACTCACTGCTAAAAATCTCCTTTAGGATCTTATTCCGAAACCCAACGTCACTGGCGTGACTAGCGCTTTGCGCTCAGGGTTTTCGGATCAGAAGTAGGTAAAAAATCCCTGGTACAATAAAAGATAAAATACGGTGCCTCTATGCCTGGCTAGACGGTGCCAGGCATAGAGGGATGAGGCTCGCGATGTTGAAACGCACGCACGAACAGGGTAAAGCCCCACGCAATGGCGTAGATGCCGATGAGCCAGACGAGCGTGAGGAGTCCAGCTCGCGGCTGGGCAATAAGCAAGATACCCAGCACGATAGAGAGCACGCCCGCGATACCCATTGCCCATTCACGCCTGACTGGTGCGCGTCCCGAAAAAGCGCTCACAAGCTCCAGAATACCTGTGAGAATGGCCCAGGTCGCGACAAGGAACAGGAGTGCCAGCGCGGTCACGCCGGGCAAGGCAAAGGCGGCGATACCGATGATGATGCCAAAGATGCCCTCCAGCAGAATGATCCACCAGTAGCTTGTCAGATGGCGCAGCTGCACCGAGGCAACGGCGGCAAGGATGCCATCAACGATAGCGAACGCTCCGAACAGGTAGACCAGGATAAGCAGTGTTCGACCCGGCCATAAGAGTGCTGCAATGCCAAAGATGATAGCGACGACACCACGTATGGCCATAAGCCAGGTGGACCCCGTCGTGCCATACGCACCCTGGCAGAAATCGTCTGTTCGTTGCATGCGTGTTCCTCCTCACTACGTATAATACTGTATTTAGTGCTTGGAGCGAGACAGCCCTGAACCAAAAAGGAGGGCCTCTCCTACTAGCATGACGCATAGGTGAAAGCCCGACTGAAGCATTGAATCCATTTGTGAATTCGTTTTGCTACTTTCATTAGTGTATATACCTGGACTCGCTCTCATCCCCTCCTGCTTGTGCTATCATACATAAAGAAGACATGCCCTTTTTGAGGAGACGTGCCGGATTGATGGTGCTAATTGTAACCATTGGCTGAATGCTTGTGTTGTAGTTGGTAGAGAAAAATATAAAGAGCATGGTTAAAAAGAGCTATGAAACCGGCAGGAGAAAATTTGCTGGCTCTATTCGCCGATGACGTCGAACGGTACTATGAAGAACTGGTTGTGCTCTACTGGCACCAGCTCTGTGCCTTCGTGTACCGGCGGGTAGGGAGCATGCAAGATGCGGAAGATATCGTACAGGAGGCCTTTTTGCGTGCCTATATGGCTCTGGAGACTTATTCTCCAGAGCGTATACAGATGCTAAAAGCGCGTGCCTGGCTCTATAAGATTACCTGGAATGTCTATTGCAACTATACCGGGCGTGTGAAAGCGCCCCCATCCATTTATCTCGATACTTCAGATGAGAGCCCGCATCTTGAGCGCGAGGATGAGCTTAATGCACAGCCGGAGCGAGCCTTTGAACTCGCTGAGAGTCGGCAGGAACTGGAGCTACTGGTCGCGCTCTTGCCGGCGCATTATCGCGACGTGGTGAGTCTGTATTTTTTTGAGGACTTGACGTACCAGGAGATCGCGGATGTGCTTGAGCAGCCCCTGGGGACGGTGAAGGTGTATGTGCATAGGGGCGTTAAGCTCTTGCGCAAGACCTTTGAAGAGGCGCGCCCCGGTATTCCTACAGATTCAGCCGAACCGGTGAAAAAAGTCACGAAGAGCAAAAATGAGGGGAAACCAAAGAAAGCAAGCCAATGGAGTTTGATGCCTACCGATCACAACTAAATCGTGACAAGCAGGAGCCTGCATCAGTCCCATCCACACCTCTGGATAGTGCTTCTGCCCCACCTGAGCCACCAGTGCTCGCGCACCTGGGTCTGGGGAAGGTGCGTCAACAGGCGCGCGCCCTCTCGCATGACCAGCTATGCGCCGCCCTTCAGCAGGAGAACTGGCAGCAAAAGGTAATGGCCTTGCGAGAACTGGCGCGCAGGCAGGAAGATATCGCGCCAGAGGTACTGCTAGCTGCCTTACATGATGAGCATGAGGCTGTGCGCGCGGCGGCTGTGCGAGCGTTGGGTAGTAGAGGAGAGCGGGCATCGGTGTCTATCCTAGCCGAAGCTTTGCGCGATGAGCAGTGGCAGGTTCGAGCAGAGGCGGCCCGCGCCCTGGGCAAGCAAGGCCAGCGTGCTCCTCTCGATCTCCTCTGTAAATCCTGGCACGATACCGATCCCACGGTACGCGCGGCTGTGGTGTGGTCCCTGGGGCAAATGGGGGAGCGCGCGCTAGTAAATATCCTGGTCGAAGGGCTTACTGATGAGTCCAATCTTGTACGTGAAGCCGCTATTCAGGCCCTGGGCGAATTAAACGAACAGGTTTCCCTGGAGCCTTTTGTGCGTGCGCAACTGGATCAGGCAGATCATGAGCGCGGGTCGGAAGATGGAGCGCTCAAGCGGCATATCGCACAAACGCCCTCTGCCTCATCCACGAATACCGATTTGCTATTGCTCCCGCTTACTGATCCTGCCTTATCGCTTGAACAGACCGGGACACCTGGCGCTCAGTCGGACAATAGTGAAGGTCTCTCTACTGGTGTCGTGGAAGCTGAACAGGTGGTTGATGATGTGCCACAGGAGCAAGTGTCACGCCCAGTGTGGGGAACAGGTGCGGAGAGACGGGGTGGGCGAGCCCACGCGAAATACCGGGAGCGTGCGCCACGCAGTGCGACGCCCTGGCAGCAGTGGGGAGGACGCCTGCTCGCGGTTGCCCTCTTGTTTTTCCTCATTGGAGGCTGGCTCTCCCTACGCTCGTGGACGCATCCCCCCGCTGCTGGAGTGGGGCGCACCGAGACCTACTTTAGCTATGTCAATGCGCGCAGTATTGAGAAGGTCTCCTGGGCGCCGAACGCGTATCGAGGTGCGCGCCATGGGCAGCGCCTGCTGGCCTTCGCAGACGAGGCAGGCTATATCCAGGTCTGTGATGTTACGCGCCAGGTCTGTGATAAGAGTTTTGGCGTCTTTGGATCTGTGCTCGCGATGCAGTGGAGCCAGGATGGTCTCACCATCGTTGACCTTAACCTGAATCAACAGCTTGTCGTGACGCGCATCTTTGTGAACTATCAGGGCAGCGATGCGCAAAGTAACTATACGCTGCCAGGAGAGGCAAGCCGGTATTCCGTCGCCACGCTTTCACGCGATGGCAATACTATCGCACTTGCACTGAACAACAATGATAGTGTGACAGGCGCCCGAGTAAGGGTACAGCTCTGGCACTGGAATAGTCGCACGCCCTTTACAACCTATCCCACGCTCAATCGCCGTGTGACCGCCCTTGCCTTTTCGGATGATGCCGCTATGCTGGCCATTGCCAGTAGTACGCCTGAGATGGTAAACAACGGTAACACGCTGGAGATCGTGGGGCATGGTATATTGCTTCCAGTTGGGACGGCCTATCCTACCTATGCCCTCGATTCGCTGGCCTGGTCGCCTGATAGCATGTATCTTATCGGGACAAACGGCCAGGATGGGGCTAAACGGTGGTTGTTGAAGCAATTTGCTGCCGATGGCATTGTGCTGGTGAATGGCAAAGCCTCGGTTGTTAGCGCCTGGTCTCCTTTACAGAGCACAAATGTCCTCCGTTTTGCCACGGCGAGCAGCGATGGCAGTATTCAAGTATGCGATCCCTCGGGGTGCGCGGGTGGCTCATTTGAGCAGCATAAACACATTGTCACAGACGTAGCCTGGTCCCCCGATGGCTTGCAGGTCGCCTCCGTTGACGAGAATGGCACGCTGTTTGTATGGGGCGTCAAAAAATGAGTTTGATCCTCTCCCAGAAGGCTAGAGAGACGGGTCGATAGGCGCCTGTCTCTTTTGCTTTTTACCCCGATTTGAACGTCTTTTGTGATATGGTAGTGCCTATTGACAGGGGAATGTGGGTTGCGTATGATGCTGTGTAGATTGGTAGCGGCGAATATAATGTGTCTCAATAGCCCAGATCGCGACGAAGCGAGTAGTCCTATTGGCCGTGTGGCACCGGTGGAGGTACAGTATGAGACGCGTGATTACTCCTTTGCTCCTGTGCATGATGGTAATGATGCTGGCATGTACTGGTAGTAGCACAGGAGAAAGCGGGAATGAAGGTTCTCAGGGGGGCGGCAGGGAGAGCGGTCAGTACTCCTTGAGGAGTGGCGACCCCTTTATGGAGTGCCCACAACAGACAAACACTCAAGTGACGCTCCCAGTGCAAGGAAAGATTACATTGACCGTGGCCTACTGGTCGTCTTCGCCAGCCGAGGATGCGCTTGTGGAAGCCAATCTACAGCAATTTCAGCGCCTGCACCCGAATATCCTTATCAAGAAAGAACTCATTCGCGGGGACTATAGTAGCGCGATTCAAGCTGATCTCAAGCGTGGTCAGATGCCGGACGTCTTTTATTTGCAGCCGCGCATGGCCAATATTTATATCAGTCAGGGCGTCTTGCTCAATCTCTCTCCCTACATGGCGCGTGACAAGGTTGCCGCCACTGATTTTTATCCAGGATTAATCAGTTCATTTAGTTGTAAGCGTGGACAGGTCTATGGTCTGCCCAAGGACTGGAATGCGCTTGGTGTCTTCTATAATAAGCGCCTCTTCGCAGCCGCCCATCTTCCAGAGCCAGGCCCGAATTGGACGTGGCAGGACTTGCGTACAACCGCTCAGAAGCTAACAAGCGTAGACGCCCAGGGGAGAGCGCAGACATATGGCCTGACGCTCCAGCTTGACTCCTCGCGCTGGCTGGCCTTTCTCCTCGCGAACGGCGGCTCGGTGCTTAGTCCTGATGGCACGCGCGCCACCTTTAATAGTAAGGCCGGGGTCGAGGCGATGAATTACTATACCAGCTTTATGCGCCAGGATGCCTCTTCTACGCTGCCAACCGCGCTTGTGCCGGCGACGGCCCAGGAAGAGTTTGACGCCTTTGGCATGGGACACTCGGCGATGGTCATTGAAGGCGGCTGGCTTGTGACCTATATGCAGCAGAACTATCCTCAGACAGACTACGGCATCGCGCCTCTTCCCAAAGGTCCAGGTGGTAAGCAGGCCAACTTGATTTACACCAATGCCTGGGCCGCATCCGTCCAGAGCAAGCATCCAGAAGCCTCCTGGGAATTGATTCACTACATGACCGGGCAGGATGTACAGCGTAGCCAACTCCAGGCTGGCTTCGCGCTGCCAACATTGAAGAATATGAATATAAATGCATACCTTCAGGCACACCCTAAGATTAACGTCTTGTTTGAAGGTGCCAACTACGGCTACCTGGATAACTTTGGTAAGTATGACCAGTATATTCACGACCGACTCAATCTGGCCATTCAAAGCGTCCTCTTTAGTCAGACTAGTTCTCAAGCGGCTCTGAACCGGGCGGCAATGCAGGTCAACCAGATTTTAAGCCCATAAATCAGGTGAAAGTATGAAAAGCCTGTTGCGCATTTTGCGCAACAGGCTTTTCATACTTTCTTACCCTTTGACGGCGGCACTGGTGGCGCCTTCGATGAAGTAACGCTGGAAGATAAAGAAGAGGATGAACATGGGGATGGTATTAAACATCGAGCCTGCGATAAGCAGGTTGTACTCGGTATAGTAGGCACTTTTATAGAAGAACATGCCCAGAGGTAGGGTATACATATTGCGGCTATTGAGAACAAGCAGGGGCCAGAGGAAATCGTTCCAGGCGCCCTGGAAGCTGATGATAGCGACCGCGATCAGTGCGGGCTTCACAAGAGGCAGGATGACCTGTGTAAAGATGGTCCAGCGCGACGCGCCATCTAGCATGGCCGATTCCTCTAGCTCGCGTGGCAGGCTCTTCATAAACTGAACCATTAGAAAGACCGCGAAGGGCTGGGCCATAACAGGGAGGATCAGTGCGAAGTAGGTATTTACGAGATGCACGCTATTCATGATCAAAAACTTGGGGATAATCGTGATTGGGGCGGGAATCATCATCACGGCCAGCGTCGCCAGAAAGATGACCTCGCGCCCACGGAACTTGAGACGCGAGAGGGCATAACCAGCCATAGCCGAGAAGAGCACATCTAGCGCGGCCACACTCACCGCGTAAATGCCCGAATTGAGGATCCAGCGTAAGAAGTCGGGATCGCTGATTAGGCGGGCGAAGTTATCGTAGGTCACCGGGTTAGGCAGCAGTGTTGGAGGGTAATCCAGAATATGCGAGAAGGTCTTGAAGGATGACAGGAAGGTAAAAATGAAGGGACCGAGTGATGTAATCGTAAACACGAGAAGCATCGCATAGAGAAAGACATTGTACCAGCGAAATGGCCTGCGTGGCTTCTCGCTCTCTTGCTGGCTGGTATCGAGTGGTTTGCTGATTGTCTGGGCCTGAGCCATAGCAATTCTCCTTCTTCCAACCGGTGATTTGGCCTAGTTATTGACGTCGATCAGGCGGCGCTGAACTATGGTCACAATGAAGATGACAACGAAGAGCAGCACGGACATGGATGCCGCGAGACCAAAGTTATTATCTTTAAAGGCCGCGTTATAAATCTCAAGCACCGGCGTCAGGGTAGAGTTGAGTGGTCCACCCTCCGTCATAAACTTGACCTGGTCGAAGAGCTGGAAGCTGCTGATGGTCCCAAGGGCCACGACCAGGAAGATGGTTGGGCGTAGCAAAGGTATTGTCAGATTGAGGAAGAGATGCCAGCGATTGGCGCCGTCGACACGTGCCGCCTCATAGAGCTCCAGGGGGAGATCCTGGATCGCGGCCAGGAAGTAGAGCATAAAGGTGGCCGAGGTCGCCCAGACATTGAGCATCATAATGGCCGGGAGCGCGAAGTTGGGGTCTTCAAGCCAGTGGGGGCCTGGCAGGCGTAGAAGCGAGAGCATGTAATTGATCAGTCCTTGGGGATTATAGAACCAGAGGAACATCAGTGAGACCGCCACTGATGAGGTCACAGCGGGAAGATAGAAGACACTGCGGAAGAGGCCACGCAGGCGGGGAGCGATAGCCTGGAGCAGAAGCGCCAGCAGTAGGCCAACAATCGTCTGCCCGATCACGACGACCACCGTATACTTCAAGACATTGATCATCGAGACCCAGAAGTCGCTATCGGCGGCGTATGAGAGCTGGTTGAAGAGATTCTGGTAGTTGCGAATGCCAACGAAGCGGGGGATGGTAAAGCCAATATCGACCTTGTAGAAGCTGAGTCCCAGGCCGTAGAGCATGGTCACCAGGTAGAAAACGATCAGGACAAATAGATATGGGAGTAGGAAGAGATAAGCGGCGACGGCGTCGCGACGGCGACCCTCAGAGGCCCCTTTAAAGCGGGGAGAGGCGGGTTTTTCCTCACCGGTAACCAGTCCTGGCGTCGCCGCAGGTTGTGGTGATGCTGCCATAGCAAAACTCCTTACACTCATTAGGGATAGGGCCTGCCGCCCTGTACTCCCGGGGAAGAAGGAGAGACAGGGCGACAGGCATATTACAAACGATAGAGAACAGGTGATCAGGAGTTCAGTTCGTTATTGATCTTGTTCTCGGCCTCCTTTAAGGCATCCTGGGGGCTGGCTTTCCCGAGCAGGGCCTTCTCAACGGCAGCGTCGAGCAGCGAGTGAATTTTGTCGGTATGTGGGCCAAAGTTGTCGGCATAGCCGTAGGTCGCGGCCTCGAAGAGCGTCTTAAAGCCAGGATGCTGCTCAAAGTAGGAATCGTTAGCCAGGCTCTTGAGCGAAGGCAGGGCGAAACCGGCATGCAACTGACTGCCCTGGACATCTTTGCCTGTCATGTACTGGATCAACTCCCATGAGGCTTCGGGATGCTTCGTGCTGGCGTAGGCGGACCAGGAGTTGGTAAAGATCAGGTCCGCACGTTTGCCATTGGGGGCCAGGGGAACTGGCGCGATATCATAGTCCACATCAGAGAAGTTCTGCTGCATATAGGGGATGAGCCATGGACCTTCCAGGGCCATCGCCGCGCGCTTCTTACCAAAGGCATCGCCAGCCCAGCCGGCCGCGACATCCCCAGGCTGTACCGAGGAACCATCCTTCTGGAAGCTGGTGTAGAAATTGAGCGAATCGATGCCTGCCTGGCTGTTAAAGGCCGAGGCGGAACCATCGGAATTAAGCACCTTGCCACCATCGGCGAGCATGAAGGGGAGCCAGCGCTGTGAAGCAGCTCCCAGGGTAATGCCATAGGTTGAAGTCGCTGCATTGCCGGACTTGGTCAGCTTCTTGGCCATGGAGCGCATATCATTCCAGGTCCAGTTTGCCGTTGGTAGACTCACGCCCGCGTCCTGGAACATTTTCTTATTGTAGAAGACGCCCAGGGTACCCCAGTCCTTTGGCAGGCCGTAGACCTGACCGCCCTTACAGCTAAAGGGCGTGATCAGAGAATCATAATAGTCCTTGGTGCTCACATTCGACTTGCTCATGTAGGGCGAGAGATCGAGCAATTTGCCTGCAGTGATGTACTCGGGTGCCATGTCGGTCGAGAGATAAAAGACATCCGGTACATTTCCACTGGCAATATTAGCGCGCATCTTGGTCGCGTAGTCGCCAGTGATGGGGGACCACTTCAATTTAATATTGGGATGAGCGTCCTCGAATTTCTTCAAGTTTTGCTGGACCAGCGCATCCTCAGCGGGTGAGGAGGACCAGCCTGCGACGGTGAGGGTCACGGTGCCGCTCTCTTTATCTGCGGTCTTATCGTTGGTATTGCCGGGGCAGGCGATATAACTATTTCCGCCTGTGAGTCCCTGGTGCGTATTTCCGCTGCCTCCATTGCCGCCAGAACTGCCGGTATCGCTCCCGCCGCAGGCTGTGAGCAGGAAGACCAGGAGAAAGGTAAAGAAAAGTGAAAATGTGTGGCGTTTCTTCATGAACGGCCAGCCTCCTACTGTTGTGCCGCATCTTTGCGACACGTAATAAGGCAGGGTTAGTAGGGTAGTGGGTGCGTGCGGGCAGCCAAAGGCCGCCCGCACGCACCCACTACCCTACTAACCATCCTATGCTTTCTATCCTCTAAAACACAAAGATGGCGAAAATGGTTACAACTCGGCGGGAAAAGAAAGGGCCAAAACGAGCACAACCTATAGCTAGAACAAACAGTACCAGGTGACAGAGGCAGTTAAAAGTAACATTTTGGGCGTACACGGGTTTCGTAAGTATTCCACATAGCAAGAAAATACGGTATAGTAGTAGTGTGTGTAGTTCATAGGCTTTGTGTGTGTAGGCTTATGAACACAAGTAATGCATGTGTCTGTTCAATTTGAGAGGTACGCAATGAAGCCGTACCATCTTGAAAATCAATGAGGAGTTTGTCATGGACAACAAGGCACAAGAGTGTGTTCGCATTGGGCGCTATCAATCTTGCCTGGAGAACGGCACGTTAAAGTTCTACTACCACCAGGTAGGGGACCCCAGTGGTTTCTATGGCAGTATGGATGCCGAGGAGATGCTGGGCCTGCTCAATTTGCTCTCGCGGCATAAGGAGGACATCTACCAGGCTGTGAACGCGAAGGAGAATAGCCGTTACACAACAGGCATGTAGGCCTGTGCAGCCAGGGAAATTGTCATAGCTCTAGCATCCCGAACGGCAATGAGGCCGCCTGGGAATGCAGGAGTGATGAGACAGTTTGCACCTGGCAATGAAGGAATGCGGGAGGACGCGTAAGTGTGTGGCGCGTCCTCCCGCGTATTTTTTAGGTGCGCACGCAGTATAGCGCTTGCTCGTCCTCTCGTTATACGAAGAGTGGTTCCATGCCCAGGCGGTCGACCATGCCCTGCATCTCATGTTCAGCAGGTGTGGTGCTGGCTTCGAAGCGGCTGGCCGCGTCGAGTACCTTGGGAAGCAGTGTGACATCGCCTACTGTGTTGAGGAAGATGCCGGGGCGGCTCAGTGCCCAGTGGACCGCGCGATCAATATCTTCCTGCGCCGTGAGTGGCGCGTACCAGGTATTATGTGTGTGATCGCGACCCATATAGGGGCGATAGGCGATAGACTTAATGGTTTGCACCGCCACATTGCGCTGCTGGCAGGTTGCTACTAGCGCGTTAAAGTTCTCCGCGTAGTAGGAATTTTGGAGGGTGAGATAGTTGTAGGGCAGGAGCACCGAATCGAAATCAAAGCGTTCAAGGCTGCGGCGATGGGTCGCGGCGATCTGCAACCCATGCCCGGTCACGCCAATGGCGCGTACCAGCCCCGCTTTTTTTGCCTCAATGGCTGCCTCCAGTACGCCTCCAGGACTAAGTGCGATATCCCATTCAATGGGATCGGCCAGGTTATGTAGTTGCCAGAGATCAACATACTCCACCCCCATGCGTTCAAGCGAGCGGTGAAGTTCCTCGCGAGCCTTATCTGCCGTGCGTTCGCCGGTCTTGGTCGCGAGAAAGAAGTGGTCGCGATGCTGCTTGAGCCAGGGGGCCAGGCGTAGTTCCGCCTCGCCATAGCTGGCGGCGACATCGATATGATTGACGCCATGCTGGAGCAGTACCTCAAGGGTCTGATCCGCCTCGGCCTGCGAAAGGGAGCCGAGAGAGGCCGCCCCAAAGAGGGTACGTGTGCTGAAATGGCCAGTACGACCAAAGGGGAGTGTGGGAATTGACATGTTAGTATGCACCTTTGCTAGATCGCTTGTTTGATAGGCGACGGATAGATGGACATGTATGAAGCGTCATCTCTCATCTTGTAGATAACCCGGTCCTAAAAGTATAGAGTATTTTCCTGCCTGAACGCAAGGTTGGCTTGTCTCTTCTCTGACACGAGCTCAAGAGAAACACTCCCTTCTCGCGCATCGTGATAGAGAGAGAAAGGAGCGTTTTGCTATGAGTAAACTCTCAGATAAAGATAAAGAGAATCTGCCAGAGAGCGCCTTTGCCTTTCCTAAGGAGCGCAAAGAGCCGCTGATTGACGCGCGTCATGTGCAGGAGGCCGTCGCGCGCTTTAACCAGGTGCAGGGGGTATCGAACGAAGAGCGTGAAGAGGCCTGGCATCGTATTCAGAAAGCAGCCAAGAAATTTGATGTTGAACTGCGTGAAAACGATTGGCATGATTTGTTTGAGCAGAATGAGCGCGAGGTTCCTCGCGATTAGATGGAGCATATCCATAGCAAGAGAGGCGCGCACAACCGCGGTCGTGCGCGCCTCTCTTGCTATGGATATACTCCGGCGTGGTCTTGAGAAGAGAGGAGTATGTATGTTATTTATACTAAAACTACGTAGGTCGAGAGATAGGTATTGCTGCGCTTGTGTGATATGACGAGATGTTTATCCTTAGTCCAAGATGAGAGTTTGAGAAGCATATGGCAAATCGAGCAGTACATCCAGCTACGCCCCTTGCTGGGGTAGGTGGCGAGGCGCTGGCCGAGTTTATCGGGACCTTTGTGCTCGTGCTGTTAGGAAATGGCGCGGTCGCTTCCTTCCTTCTATTCAACAATATCGCAGGGACGAACGCCTTTTTTGCTAATACCTGGCCGGTAGTCTTTTTCGGGTGGGGTTTTGCGCTGATGCTGGGCATCTATATCGCGGGCGCGATTAGCGGAGCACATCTCAATCCGGCGGTGACCATAAGTTTTGCGGCCACCAGGCGTTTCCCCTGGAACAAAGTGGGGCCCTATATCGTGGCGCAGTTCCTTGGCGCGTTTGTGGCGGCGGCCTTCCTTTTCTTTGTCTATCGTGGTGCAATCACGCATACACTAGGTGGGGCGTCCTTGAATGCCGCCAATGTTAATAAGGTAGGCTTAGCCTTCTACACGGGGAAACGAGATTTTGTGGGTCTGTTTGGAGCGTTTTGTGCTGAAGCGCTGGGCACAGCCATGCTCGTTGGCTTGATCCTGGCAATTGTGGATGCACGCAATCAGCCTGTGCAGGCGAACCTCAATCCCTTGATCATTGGCCTGGTGCTTGCAGCTATTGGTTGTTCGCTTGGCATAATTACCGGTTTTGCGGTCAACCCTGCGCGTGACTTTGGTCCGCGTCTGTGGATGACCCTGGCTGGTGGTGGATTGGGCGCGCTGAATAGCTACACCTGGGTCCCCATTGTGGCGCCCATTGTGGGCGGGCTGATCGCGGCCTTTGGCTATGACTATACTATTGGGCGCGTGCTTGCGGAACGTGGCATGAGGCGTTCGGGCACAGCCGTAACGCGTGGCGAGGCAGTGCGTGAGCCAGATATGCATGTGGATACAGGTGGGCGTCCAATTCGCGAAGAGGGTCGCGGGAGAACATTCCGCGAGCGCTAAGCAGTAGTGTTGACGAAGATGGAGAGCGCCCTGGCAGCCTGTAGCTGCCAGGGCGCTCTCCATCTTCGTCAATTAAGACTCTAGAGGGGGAACGAGGACAGGCGTTGCCTCCTCGGCAGAACGCTTTTTGTGGCGTGGCAGGCGCATGATCTCGCTGCGTAGGCGTGGATCGGCGATCTCATCGAGACCAATATTGATAAAGGTCAGGCCCGCTGAGAGGAGCGCGATACACAGGCCGGGTGGCACGAACCACCACCAGGCGCCCTGGATGAGTGCTGAACTATTCTGTGCCCAGAAAAACATGCTTCCCCAGCTTACACTGCGAATATCCCCCAATCCCAGGAACTCTAGGCCCGCAATCGCCAGAATAACCGAGATCATGGTTCCCACAAAGCCCGATGCTACGATGGCGATCATATTCGGCAGGACCTCGAAGAAGATAATACGCCAGGTGGCCTCACCGGTGGAGCGTGCCGCCTCGGTGAAGTCGCGGTTACGCATCGAGAGCGTCTGGGCGCGGATGATGCGTGCGTGTCCCGGCCAGCTGGTAAAAGCAATTACCAGGACGACCGTGAGCGGTCCCTTGTAGGGGATGTAGGCCGCCAGGATGAGGGCCAGGGGAAACCCGGGGAGCACCAGGAAGATATTGATGAGCAGTGAGAGCAATTCATCAATTAGCCCCCCAAAATAGCCCGCCGCCAGGCCAACGATAGTGTAGATGAAGGTCACCAGCACGCCAGCCAGCAGACCCCAGAGGATGGAGGAGCGCGTCCCATACATGAGTTGGGCAAAGACATCCTGTCCCGCCTGGGTCGTGCCCAGCCAGTGATCGGCGGACGGAGGCAGGAGGATATCGGTGGTCAGCGCGTTGGGGTCATAGCGTACCAGGAGCGGCCCGAAGATTGCGAGCAAGAAAAAGAGGCCAACAATAAGCGAGCCGACAAGCATATTGCTATTCATGGTGAATAGCTGCCAGCAGGCGCGCAGGATGGCCCCTGGCAGGGAACGTCGGCGCGTTGACGCGTTCGCGCTCAGTAGTTCCATGCCTGTAGTAGGCGTCGTCGGCATAGGTATCCTGGAGGGGTGATTCGGTTTTGCCTCATCAGGTTGAGGAGCGGAGGTAAAGGGAGGGGTTGAACTCATGGCTTAGCTCCTTTCCTGGCGCACGCGTGGGTCCAGCACGGTATAGAGCATATCGGCGATAAAGTTTGCGGCCAGCACTGCCAGGGTGAGCATCAGGAAGAGGCCCTGCATGAGGGCATAATCCTTGTTAGACACAGATTGTACCAGGGCGAATCCGATGCCGGGATAGGAGAAGACCAATTCGGTCAACAGTTGTCCCGTGACGATAAAGCCCAGCGCCAGGGCGAAGCTAGTTACACTGGGGAGAATGGCGTTGCGCGCCGCGTAGCCAAACATGACGTAGGCGTTGCGCAGTCCCTTGGCACGCGCCATCAGGACATAGTCCTCTGAAAGCGTCGTGATCATAGCATTGCGCATCGTTAGCATCCAGCCAGAGATGGAGGAGACGATAATGGTCAGCGCGGGAAGGAAGGCATGGCTGAGCACGCTGAGCAAGAAATCAATATTCCAGCCAGGAAGCAGGTCCTCGTCATAGCCACCATTGAGAGGAAACCAGTGGAGCATAAAGGCGAAGACATAGAGCACGATCAGCGCCAGCCAGAAGTACGGCACGCCCGAGATCAGCATCATGAAGGGAGCAAGCACAGAGTTGATGCGTGTGCCGCGTTTCCAGGCGTTGAGGATGCCCAGGGCTGTACCGATAATGAAGCTGAGGATCAGTGCGATTAGTCCCAGGGTCAAAGTCCAGGGCAAGCGCTGCACGATGATGTCACTGACTGGGGTGGGGAAGTAGCTGGTCGAGATGCCCAGGTTCCCATGCAAGAGGTTGGTCAGGTACTGGCCATACTGCACCCAGAGCGGATCATGCGAGATGCCAAATTGGACCTGGATGGCTTGCAGCATCTCGGGATCGACGTTTTTATCGCGGAAGCGGGCCATGATGGCCTGGGCCGGATCGCCCGGGACCAGGCGAGGCAGAAGAAAATTGAGCGTCAGCGAGATCCATAGTGTTAAGAGATAGAAGCCGACACGGCGTATGGTATGAGGCATACGCGCAGACCTCCTTTGGTTTTTTCCGGTTCTTCGCGCCTGCGGCGCTTGTCCTGATTAGGGGGTGTGGTTGTAGTAGCCTGCTACTTGCGTACGCGGCTACTGCACCCCACCCCCTACGGTGTAAATTCATAAAGGCTTATCTGGGCCTCAGGTGTAGCGTCACCTGGAGCGGAGAGGCTGCTGTGGTAAACGGATTTTGCGCCGATGGCCAGCCATCGAAGCGGGACGAGTTATAGATGAACCAGGTTGGTGCGTCCAGCAACGGAATGGTCGGAATCTTTTCGACAAAGATCTTTTCGAGACCATAGATGGCCTGCTTCTGGATATTAGGATCGCTGGATGCGGCAAACTGGTCCAGGTATTTGTCGGTAGTGGCATCTTCCCAGCGCCCGAAGTTAGAGAGCGAATTCGCCCCGATTGGTGCGCTCCGCTTGCTGTAGAGGGTGCGATTAAAGTAGTAGTAGGGATTGAGGCCACCGCCATCATTATCGATGGTGATGTCGTACTGCCCTAGCTGCTTGTTATTGTACCAGTCAGTATAAGAGAGAGTATTGACGCTGGCATCCATGCCTGCCTCTTTCAGGTTATCGGAGGCAATCTGGGCCAGGAGAATTTCATCGCTATAGGTATTGGGCACACTGATCTTGAACGAGAGGCGCTGCCCACCTTTGGCATAGATGCCATCACCGCCGCGGGTATAGCCAGCGCTCTCCAGAAGCTGACGCGCCTTCTGGACATCGTGCTGGAACTTCAGGTTCGCGTACTCAGGCGCGAGATAGGACCTGGCGTTGGGCAGGATAAGTGCTGTGGGGCTGGCGACCTGCTGGTAGCCATTCTCGGCCACCTTGGACATCTTCTCGCGGTCGAGAGCCGCGCTAATGGCCTGGCGCACCGCGACATCATTGAAGGGGGCCTTGGCGTTGTTTGGATAGAACATCACGGTCTGGTTGGGCACGAGCCAGTAGTGATTATGTTCGGGATCGCGTGCAACAAAGCTCTTCTGAATATTGGGAGCAAAGACGTTGGCCTGGTCTAGCTTCCCCGAGATGAGTTGAAGCTGAAGCGTATCGTTGCTCTTGTAGATTGGGTATTTGACATGCGCGAATGCAGGCTGGCCGCTCTGCCAGTAGTACGGATTCTTATCCAGGGTCACAAGTTGCGAGCTAAAGGAGCCTAGCTTAAAGGGGCCGGTACCAACGGGATTGGAGGCGGTGTACTTGGTGGGATCGCCCACAGATGACCAGATGTGTTCTGGCAGGATCTGCAACCGTCCGAGATACCAGAGGAGTGGTGTGTAGGGGGTATTCATGTCAAGCACGACCGTATGAGTATCAGGTGCTGTGACCTTAGTGAGATACTTCCAGACATTACTGACATCCAGGCCAGAATATTTATGCATCAAATTGAAGGTAAAGGCGACGTCGGAGGCCGTAAAGGGCTTGCCATCATTCCATTTGACGTTGTCGTGCAGGGTAAACGTCAGTCGCTTATTATCGGGCGAAAACTTATATGCTGTAGCGAGCCAGGGATTCATGGTGCCGTTGGCATAGTTCGTGAAGAGCAGCGTTTCGTAGATCAATTCAGAGGGAGGACCACCCGAAGCGCCGGTATAAGGATTAAAATTTTGTGTATACTGGTCACCAACCTGACCTATCCACAATGAATCGGCCTTCTGCGCTGAAGACCCTGAGCCACCACAGGCGGTGAGTAGCAAAGTGAGAAGCAGGGCCAGGGAAAGCGCAAGCATACCCCTCTGCTTCTGGCGCCGCGAGACAGCGCGAAACAGCGTTGTAAACATAGAGAAGCTCCTTCAAGGATGAGTAGGAAATGGTCATTTTACCTCATCTCTATATACACGTAAGATATGCACGTATAGATGATAGATAGGTGTTAGAAGAGGCTTCTCAAGAGGAAGGAGTAATGTTAGGAGAGGGGATGGTGCGTGCTGACGCCACCAGCACGTACCATCATCCCCTCTCCTAACTATAATTCGCGCCAGGAGGGTTGGTAGGTGCGCCAGTTCTCGTAACCGAGCTTCCCATAGAAGTCGGTCAGGACGAGCCAGTCAATATAGCAGTTGCGGACACCGCGTTGTTTGAGGATCTCTGAGGCGTAGGCCACCAGGGCGATGCCAATGCCTCGTCCGCGCTCGGAGACGGCCACTCCGACTGAACCCAGGGAGCCAGCGTCCTCGCCCAGCAGACCCTGCCAGATGACATCGGTACGCTCAGGGTTGGACTGGGGGCATGATGTGACGAGCGAGCCAACTACGCGCTCTCCATCGAAAGCGATGAGCAGGTCCTGGTAATCGCCCACGCTCGCCATATAGTTCACCGCGCGCAGCCAGTTATAAAACTCGCGCTCCTCGAAGGCTCTGAGTGCGTCAATCGTCTCGGGGGTGGCAACCTCAAAGCGAATGCCCTCGCGCTGCATACGCTCAACAATACGTGTGGGGATGCTAAAGTCGCGCAGGTCGCGGACCATGTCATAGACAATCTCATCCAGTTGCCAGCCTTTGCGGACGAAGAATGGCGCGACGGGCAGGTTGGTTGGCACGCCGCACCAGAAGCGTGGATAGATGCTGCCAAGCTGGATGGCGCGCAGACCTGGCTGCTGTTGCAAGTAGTTGAAGGCCACATCATGTAGCTCACTGCCGATTCCCTGGCGTTGTTTATCAGGGGCGACCAGGAGTGCGGCGAGATGTCCAACTTTGTCGTGTCCCCGTGGGCTCTGGAAAGTGGCCGCGAAGGCGATCAGCCTGCCCTCCTCGCGGAGAGCAAAATGGTGTGCCTCTGGCCCGTTGAGAACCAGTTGGATGCGCTCGGCATTAAGCGGCCATTGCGAGCCAACAGTGCTCTGCCAGAGCGTGACCAGGTCGTCCAGGTCGCGTTCTGGCTCAAAGATAGCAAAATGGTGTGCCATAGCAAAAAGAACTTTCTTTCTTAACCTCTTGCCTGAGGGATTGCTGGTTATGGGTGTGCTATTCTGCGTGGTGGCCCCGCTCGTGCAAGCCAGGAATGCTTACTGGAAGCTTGCCCTGAGCGGTCTGTTTGCCTTGTAAGACATCCAGCGCAGCCTCAAAGGCTGGCAGGGTGTATTCATAGGTGATCAGGTAGGTTTCCAGCTCGGGGAAGGCCAGTAGGTCATAGGGGTCATAGACGGCCAGGCCAATGACTGGCTTCTCCTGTTGTAGCAGGGAGTGTACCAGGTCCGCCTGGGGCTGATAGCGGTTCGCGTTAACAGTGACGACAATGAGAGTGGAACTGCTGGCAATGGCCTCTTGCAGCTGGGCCTCCGTTGCCTCGTCGCGCTGACTGGGGACGGCCAGAACCTCTGCCGTGGGGAAATGCTCCGTAATAGCGACCTGGAGTTCCTCCCGCGAGGGGTAGCGGTCGGCGGCGAAGGTGGCGTGATCGGTCTCTGGGAAGAGGAAGAGCGGGTGCTGTGCTTGTTCGCCTGTCACGGGTACAAGCTGCTGGGCGTTGCGTACCAGGGTGGTCGAATGTGCAAAGGCGCGCTTGCTCAGGTCGAGATGCTCGGGAGTCGCGATCTGGCGCACACTCTCTTCCTGTGGCAAATCGTCCCAGGAGAGGTAACTGGCCTTGAGCTGGAGCACACGCTCGGCGGCGCTCGTGATCTGAGCTTCTGTTAGTTCGCCCTTCTGCACGGCCTCAAGGACTGCGGCAAGGCCTGCCTTCTGATACTCGTAGTGATGGGAGATCAGGGCGATATCGACACCAGCTTGCAGGGCCATCACCGTCCCGCGTGGAATGCCAACCGTGTCCGCCAGCGCGTTCATCTCCAGGCAATCGGTGGTGATAACGCCATTAAAGCCCAGGCGCTCGCGCAGGAGTCCCGTAATGATCTCGCGGGAGATTGTCGCGGGTAGCATCTCCTCTTTCATCAAAGCTGGAAGATAGACGTGCGCGATCATGATTGAATCGGCCCCGGTGGCGATGCCAGCGCGGAAGGGCACCAGTTCAATCTCCTCAAGGCGTTCGAGGGTATGCGGGATGACCGGCAGGGCCTGATGGGAGTCGACAGAGGTATCGCCATGGCCGGGGAAGTGCTTCAAGTTAGTGATGACGCCTGCTTCCTGGTAGCCCTTAATCGCGGCCGCGAGATGACGCGAGACGCGGGGAGCATGCTCACCGAAGGAGCGTACACCGATGACCGGGTTGGCGGGATTGTTGTTGACATCGGCGACCGGGGCCAGATTCATATTGACGCCCAGCGCCTTAAGCTCTTTGCCCGTTGCCAGGGTTATCTCGTAAGTCTCCTGTTCGCTATCGATGGCGCCAAGGGCCATATTGCCAGGGAAGCTCGTCGCGCTTTTGCCGAAACGGCGCACCATGCCGTTCTCCTGATCCGTCGAGATCAGCAGGGGGTAGGGATGGCCTGCATCGCGTGCGATACGTTGTAGCTCGCTGGTAAGCTGGTGGACCTGGTGGGCGCTCTCGATATTGCGCGCGAAGAAAATAATGTTTCCGACATGGTGATTCTGGATTAAATCAATGATTTCAGGCGTTGGGGTGGTACCATAGAAGCCAACACTGAGCAGTTGCCCGATCTGCCGCTCAAGCTCCATGCCTCGGGTGTAATCAGACATGTGTCCCCATCCTTTCTTCACCAGGCTGTGCAAGCCGTGTGAAGCGAAAATAATATGTTTGACGTACAGGCGCGTCATACCAAATCCTGTAGAAGGAAGAGAGGTGTGGGCAACATCCCTGTCTGGATTCCATTTCACAACGCCGCTGCTGCGACTCGCCTTCGGCTACGTGAAGCGAAGAGGCTTCCCCGCCATTCCCGCGTAGATGATCAATCTTCCATAGAACTTGATTCAAAACGCGCAAAACAACTATAGCTGGCATGCATCGCGCTCGTCATTGACCGCAACTATCACAATATTATCACATTCTTCGATATAGAGGTCATGTAATAGGTCTTTCGTTTGTGTGTGCCAGGTTACTCTGCCTGCAAGGCCGCAAGGGTGGCGCGCAAGACCTGCTGGTGTGCCGCGAGATGCTGGCGTGCCTCTTGCGGGCTGACATGAGCGCGCGCTACCACAATCGCGGTTTTGGTCTCTCCATCGCATTGGGCAAGCAGAGCATCGGCCTGCTCCTGCTCAATGCCAGCGATAGTCTGCACGATCTTGCTGGCCCGGCGCTGGAGCTTATAGTTTGAGGCATGCACGTCGACCATCTGATTACCGTAGGTCTTGCCCAACAGAATCATGACACCAGTACTAAGCATATTGAGCGCCATCTTCTGCGCGGTGCCCGCCTTGAGGCGCGTGGAGCCACTGACAACCTCGGGACCAACCACGGGCGCGATCATGATATCGACGGCGGAGTGCAGGGGCGTCTGTGAGTTGCAGGCGAGTCCCACGGTCAATGCGCCAACCTCGCGGGCGTATGCGACAGCCCCCAGGACATAGGGAGTGCGCCCACTGGCGGCGATGCCAACCACAACATCTCTGGCCTCAAGATGCAACTGTTGCAGGTCGGCCTTGCCACCCTCGGGGCTATCTTCCGCTCCCTCGACCGCCTTCAGGATGGCGGGAGGACCGCCCGCGATCAAGCCTATCACTAACTCTGGTGGTGTGCTAAAGGTGGGGGGACACTCCGAGGCATCCAGAATGCCCAGGCGACCCGAGGTGCCTGCGCCAAGATAGATCAGGCGCCCTCCCTGGCGCAGGCGTTTGGCACTCTCCTCCACGGCACGCGCGATCTGAGGTAGTTCTTGCTGTACAGCCAGGGCGACCCTGGCGTCCTCCGTGTTCATGACCTGAACAATCTCAAGCGCGCTCATTTGGTCGATTTGCGCGCTGGCGGGATTGGCCCCCTCAGTCTCCATAGCCTGAAGATTGAGTTCTGGCTGTCCTGATGAACTCGACATATATGCGTTACTCCTGGTGGTGTGTTTACTATTGCCGTGTGCCCGGTGCGGGCACAGTGTTTTGTATGAGGTGCAGACGGTGCAGCATGGGATAGTTGCATGCTGTGCTTGTCTCCTCCTCGTGTGCCAGGTCTGCGTGTACCTGGCGGAGAAGCTGGCGATAATTGCGCCCTGGCACGATCTTGCCCAGGATGGCGGGGGCGCTTGCCCCTGTGCTGCTGGGTAGATTGTTGGCGCGGCCATAGAGGCACTCATGCCCCAGCAGGGCGAAGAGGATACCCTCCTTGGCCCCAGCGGGTAGGCCCGTCTCTTCGAAGAGGCGGACTCGTGTGGTGGGAAGGCCCGCCTGTAAGCCCTGCATGAGTACAGGGTTATAGCCACCACCACCACCGACCAGGACCTCATCCAGGTGTGTCGGACCATAGGTGCGGTAGGCGTGAATGATGCTTTCGATTGTGATGGTGGTAAGCGTCGCGATGGTATCTTCGGGTGAGAGACCCGCGTCTGCGGCCTGGGCGATGAGCTGGGCCGCGAAGACATCACCAAACAGTTCGCGCCCGGTGGTTTTGGGGGGCAACTGGTGAAAATAAGGATGGGCCAGGACCTGGCTTACCAGGCCCTCATCAACTGTGCCCTGGCGTGCCAGTGCTCCGTCGCGGTCAAAGTGGAGCGCCCCTTGCGTGTAGTGGCGGACTGCGGCATCGATAAGCACATTGCCCGGGCCGGTATCAAAGGCGTAGGCCCCGGATGGACCCTGGCCCGCCGGGAGAAAGGTTACGTTGCCAATGCCACCTATGTTTTGCAGGGCGCGTGTCTGTTGCGGGTCGCTAAAGAGCAGGGCGTCAAAGAATGAGGCCAGGGGCGCCCCCTGCCCACCCGCAGCGACATCAGCCACGCGCATATCAGCCACGACGCTTATGCCCAGGCGTTGCGCGATCACCGCCGCCTCGCCGCTTTGCCAGGTTGAGCGGACGCGTCCAGGTTCAACGAGGTGATAGAGTGTCTGCCCATGAGAGGCGACCAGGTCAATATCAGCGCGTGAGACCTGCTGATGAAGGCAGAAGGTCTCGACGGCTTCGGCGAATGCCGCCCCCAGGAGAAAGTTTAGCTCTGTCAGGTCCGCCAGGTGCGCCTGTGGCGTGCGCAGTATGTTGAGCACCTGTTGGCGCAAGGATGCGGAGAAGCTGGCCTCTTCATATGCCAAAAGGCGCAGCGAGAGTTCGCCTGGTGCGACAGGCAGAAACTCGCATAGGGCCAGGTCGATGCCGTCAACGGAGGTGCCCGAGTTCAGGCCAAGTACGCGCATAGGATGTGTGCTCCTTTCGTTCTCACATGCCATCAGTCCTGGTAGAGCAAGAAAGGGGCGCGTCGCTGCGCGAAAGCAGCCAGGCCATCCTCCCAATTCGCCGTGATCTCTGCTACGCTTGCGCCGGCCTCCAGGGCCAGGCGCACCTGGTCGCTGCCGCAGAGCAGGTCGAGAAAATAGGTGCCGTTCTCACCCTGAATCCAGGTCCGTGAGAGCTGCGAGAGGCGGCGCAGGTCCGCCAACAGGTGTAGCCCCAGTTCCATAAGAGGGATCTGTGTCCGGTCTAGCAGGTAGACCTGTATGCCTCCACAGCGTGTCTGAGCGTGTTTGGAGAAGGTTGGCATGAAATAGAGCGGACGGAAGGCCACTCCAGGCAAGGCATGGGCTGTGAGAGTCTCCGCCAGGACGAAGGGATCGATATCGGGAGCGCCCAGGATTTCAAAGGGGCGCGTCGTGCCGCGTCCCTCAGAGCAACTGAGACCTTCAAGCAGACAGGTCGCTGGGTAGAGTGCCACCGCGTCCAGCGTCGGCAGGTTGGGTGAGGGCTGCACCCAGGGCAGATTGAGCTGATCAAACCAGAGATCGCGCCGCCAGCCCCGCATCGCCACCACCATGGGTTCAGGCAGCGCATGTTCAGTGGCATACAGACGTGCGAACTCGCCGACCGTCAGTCCATGGCAGACGGGGATATTGGCGATGCCGACAAAGGAGCTAAAATCTGGATGAAGGATATTGCCTGCCAGAAGCTGGCCACCAAGCGGATTGGGGCGATCCAGAACCACAAAGAGTAGCCCGGCCTCCGCCGCGGCCTCCATGGCGTAGACCAGGGTTGAGAGATAGGTCGCGTAGCGCACGCCGATGTCCTGGAGGTCGAAGAGCAGAGCCTCCAGCCCCTGGAGCATCTCGGAACGAGGCCGCCGGGTCTCGCCATAGAGGCTGTAGACTGGGAGGCCGGTGCGTGAGTCTGTGCTGGCCTGCACATGCACACCGGCCTGGGCATCGCCGCGAATACCATGTTCGGGTCCAAAGAGTGCGCAAAGCTCGAAGCGCGGGTCGGCGTGCAGGAGATCAACGCCGCCCTGAAGCGCCCTGTTGATACCCGTTGGATTGGTAATCAGTCCCAAACGTTTCCCGTGTAGGCTTGGCACTCCTCCCGCCAGTAAGACATCGAGTCCATTCTGGACGACAGCGTGGGTGGACCCCTTCATGAAGATACTCCTTTCGCTCAACAGGTCATGGTCTTATCCCTTGATCGCGCCCATGCGCACACCGGAGAGGAAGTTGCGCTGGAAGATCAGGAAGAAGATGATCATCGGAAGCGCGGCCAGGGCAGCGCCTGCAAAAATGATACCATAATCTGTGGTGAACTCGCCCTGCAAGCTTGCCACCCCAACGGAGAGCGTATAGTGATTGCTGGACTGCAATACGATCAAGGGCCAGAGGAAATCATTCCAGTGCTGGACGAAGGTAAAGATGGCCAGTGCGCCAACCGCGGGCCGACACAGAGGCAGGATCACATGCCAGAAGACACCCATCTCGCCACAGCCGTCTATACGAGCGGCATCCAGCAGCTCTGTGGGGAGGGTCTGGATATACTGGCGCATCAAGAAAATGCCAAAGACATTGGCGAAACCTGGTAGAATTACGGCCCAGAGCGAGTCGATCAGGTTGAGCTGTTGCGTGATCAGGTACATAGGAACCAGGGTCACGTATGTTGGAATCATCATCGTCCCGATCACGACCCAGAAGAGGATGGTACGGCCAGGAAACTTACGTTTCGCGAAGGCATAGCCAGCCATCGTATCGAAGAGAAGATGGAACAGGGTAATAACGATGGAGATCGTCAGGCTGTTTGCGCCCCAGCTCCAGTAATCGGTGGCCTGGCTGAGCAGGCGCTGGAAGTTCGATATGTTTGCGTGTACGGGAAAGAAATCCGGGGGCGTCTTGAGCGAAAATGTGGTCGGCGTAAAGGCCGTCACATAGAGCCAGTACATCGGCCAGAGCGCGATGACAGCAACGATAAGGAGCACGAGCCAGGGTGCGACGCTTCCCCATTTGATCCTGCGCGGAGTCACGCTCCGCTGTTTGAGTTCTGCTTGAGCCATTACTGACACTCCCACCTAGTATTCCACATCGCTGCGGAGCATACGGAACTGTACCACAGCTACGGAGGCGATCATCAAGAAGAGGATAAAGGCTTGCGCGGAGGCAACGCCATAGCGCGACTGCTGGAAGCCATTTTCGTAGATCTGCGTTACCATCACCTGAGTGCTTGTTCCTACCCCGCTCTTGACCATAACAAAGAACTTCTCAAAGACCTGGAAACTGGCGATGGTATAGAGCACGACCAGGTAGAGCGTGGTTGACTTGATCAGCGGAAGGGTGATGTACCACCAGCGTTGAATGGGGCCAGCACCATCGATCTGAGCCGCCTCGTAGAACTCGGGTGGAATGCTGGCCATGGCGGCATTAAAGAGCACTACGCCGGTCGCTGGAATGGTGAGCACCGTAGAGAGTGTGATGCTATTGAGCACCACATTGGGATCGGAGAGCCAGCGGACGGGGACGATATGCACCAGGCTCAGTAAATAGTTGAGCATGCCATATTCAGAGTTGAAGATCCACTTCCAGGTAATCGCTATAATGACGGAGCTGGAGACCGCGGGCAGGTAGAATGCCGCCAGGAAGAAGGTCTTCGCGATCTTGCCGCGCTTTTGAATCAGCCCGGCGAGGACGAGCGCGATCAGAATATTGGCGATGACGGTAATGACTGTGTAGTAGAGGGTATTCTCGATAGACTTAAGGAAGATACCCCCCTCTGTGGTGAAGGCCGAGACGTAGTTTTTGAGGCCAATCCACTTGCCGGTCGTCACGATATCGCTATCCTGGAAGGAGATGACCAGCGCCCACAGGATAGGAAAGAGCGTGAAGATGGCAAAGGTAAGCATGCTGGGTAGGATGAAGAAGTAACTCCAGCCGTGCTTTTTCAGAGTGCGCCCAAACGCACCCGATGGGCGAGACGGCGTGCGCTTCTCCGCACCTGACAGTGATATGTCTGACATGACCATTCTCCTGTGATGATGTTGAAAGGGTCAGGGTAGTATGTTGCGAGAGGAGAGGACCGTGCGACAGACGATTGTGACGCCGCTAGTATGCCCCGAGGTGAGTCAGGTGCCCCCTTATACCTATGTACATCAGGAGCAGGCTGTGCCCTTCATGGCTCAGGGGAAGCACGAGTGTACAAGAACGTGCCTGTACACTCGCATCCTCTCTTATGCGTGCTTACGCATTGCCGGAAAGGATCGAATTGATCTCGTCGGCAGGGGCATTGAGTGCCTCTTGCGCGGAAGACTTGCCCAGCACCGCGTTTTGCAACTGCGAGTGGATCAGGGTACGAACCTGAGACCACTGCGCGATGAGGGGCATAAAGTAGGTGCTGGACACAAAGGGCGAGAACTTACTGATGGGATCGAGCACCGTAATGGACTTACGCGCGCCTGGAGCCAGGTAGTAACCGTTGACATCCGTGCCGACCTGCTTGCCTGTCAGGTAATTGGCGAAGTCCATGGCCAGTTTCTCCTGACCCTTATCATTGTGCTTGCCAACCACGATCAGACCTACGCCGCCAACCGTGAAGGGTTTGTTGCGTTTGCCGACGGGCATGGCGCGCACTTCAAAGTTCAGGCCCGACTGGCGGTAGCCACTGGAGTCACCGCTGGGAGCGCTGTACATCGCGTAATTTTTGTTCTGGCTAAAGCCGGTACCGATATCATCGGGCGACTGTGTGCCAAAGTCGGGAGGAGTAACCTTATACTTTTGCGCCAGGTCAACTAGCTTCTGTAGGCCACTCACACCCTCAGGGGTATTGAGAGTATATTTCTTGTTATCCTCGGAGAGAGGCGTCGCCCCATCACCCAGGAGGAAGGACCAGGTATTAACCAGGTCAGGATCGATGGCACCTGTATAGCCATAGACTTGCTGCCCATTGGAGCGCTTGAAGGTCAGGCGCTGTGCGATATCGACAAACTCCTCGTAGGTCCAATCATCTTTGGGCAGCTCGATGCCGCGCTCTTTAAAGAGATCGACATTGAGGTACATGCCTACTGGAGGTACCCAGAGCGGCCAGGCATAGACCTTGCCATCAAAGGTGACGGATTTAAGGATATCAGGATAGAAATCGGCCTTGTCTTCCGCGCTCAGATACTCATCGATAGGAGCAACCAATCCCTGCTTGATCAGCAAGGGCAGGTTGTCGGAGGGATAGCGGAAGAGGTCGATAGAGGTGCCGCCGCGTACCGCCTGCGTGACCTTGGTTAAGCCAGCCTGGTCACCCGTGAAGCCAGTGGCCTTGACGTCCTTGAGATCGGTGTGTGCCTTTTTATAAGCTGCCATGGCCGCATCCGTAAGTTTACCGGTCGCGTTAGCGCCATGAGGCTGATAGCTTGTGACCCAGTAGTTGAGGATGCCTGACGCTGCACTGGCACCGGAATCGCCACAGGCCGCGAGGAATGCAGCTAATGCACTGGTTCCGACGACGATCTTGCCGCCATCCACAAGAAATTGTCGACGTGTCGTAGAATACATAGTTTTAAAATACTCCTTGTTTCCTTTGATGAAGACAAAAAGGATACATGCTCAGCATCGCGAATAAGCCGTGAGGAATGGTCCAGAGGTCGTATGGACTTCTACCTGAACAAGGGAAAATAGGGTAGAAGGAAGAGCGATCCTGCAAGAAGAGGATCGGTCACAGGAGCGAAAGCTTCCTCGTTGGACACACTCGTCTATGAGCTGATCAGGATTCAGGCAAAGCGCCGCTTGAATCCGCGACGTGCGTAGGCGTGAAAAAAAGGTTGCACGTGATTTTGCTACTATTTCTATCACACAACCTTTCTTGCCATTGCTATACAGTTGATATGTTGTATATACCAATAGACTGCTTATTCACACTATGCCACACTAAATCTCTTCTGTCAACATGTGAGCTTGCTTTATTTTTGTTGCGATTAGTATAAAAGGATAGAAAATTGATACTTATAGTTGTGCCCCGCTACTGGCATACGCGGCTACGCAGAAGTAGCCGCGTATGCCAGTAGCGGGGCTAGCGCGTTTGCAGCTTTATGGCCGGGTTAGTGACGAAATGGCTTAAGCGTGCGTGTCCTCTTGAGAAAGTATACTTGCTTTGGTAGCGTTTAGCGATCAGGAGGTGAGAACGCATGACCCATTCTATGCATGAAACGCACGGCGAACATGAACATACGGAGCAGTGTGGTCATACAGCGGTCGTCCACGAGGGGCATATCGACTATCTGCATGAAGGTCACCTGCACCATCCTCACGAGGGGCATTATGATGAGCATGTGATTGGCGTGAATGCGCAGAATCCCGCTTCGTGTCAGCCAATGGAGTGCTCCTGTGGCGGCCATGATGCTTCCCAGCATGAGCAAGTTCCCCATGGTGATCACTATGACTACCTCTATCAGGGGCACCTGCATCATCCACATGGTGATCACTGTGACGATCATGGTTCCCTACAGACGCGCTAGCCTGGCAGGCAGAAGTACAGAAGCCACGGCGAGAGGATCATCCGACTCGTCGTGGCTTCTTTTGGGTTTCTGCGTATTGCTAGGCGCTCACCAGTGATTCCAGGAGGTTATTTTCCTGAACAACAGTCAGTGAGAGCGCTTTGTAGCCAACCTCATCAAAGAGCACAATGATTTTATCTTCCTCGTAGCGCATCACCAGTCCGGGTCCCCACGAGGTATGCCGCACGCGGCTGTTGATGGGGAAGGGCTGCTGCTCAACAGGGATGTTCGTGGTGACGATACCAGCATCGCAGTTTGCACAGTTCTGGCATGGCCCTTCAAAGACCTCGCCAAAGTAGTTGAGCATATATTCGCGCTGGCAGTCATGCAGCTCGGCATAGCCGCGTATCATCTCAATGCGTGAGCGATCATGCTGGCGGCGCGCTTCATCAATATGAATGGCTTCTTCGATGGCCTGGTGATGCTCAATATACTCGGGATTGGCGACGACTTCTCCAGTGGAGAGGGTTTCGATCACGTTGAGCTCTTCCAGTGCAGTGAGGATCTGCATGGTTTTGGTCTGGGAGAGATGGAGGGCCTCGCTTAGCTCTTTAGTGGTGATGGGACCTGGTTGCTCCTGAATGGTTTCCGCGACCAGTTCTACCTCTTCTGCGTCAACGGGTGAGCGTCCCGAGAGGAAATAGCGAATATTGAGATCCCTGGGGCTATAGAAGAGGATGGCCCTGGCCGCTTCGCCATCGCGACCAGCACGCCCAATCTCTTGATAGTAGGAGTCGACCGAGTCGCTGATATCATAGTGGTAGACAAAGCGTACATTGGGCTTATCCACACCCATGCCAAAGGCGGTCGTGGCCACGATGACCTCGACCCGGTCTTCCATAAAGTCCGACTGAACCTGGGTGCGTTCCTCACCCTTCATGCCCGCGTGATAGAAGGCGGCCTTGATACCGACTGCTTGAAGCGCCTCGGCCACCTCCTCAGTGTGCTTGCGGGTGGCGGCATAGATAATGCCCGGTTTGGCGTTCTCCTGTACCCGCTCGATGAGTGCTTTTTTCTTGGTGCGTTCATCCTGAAAGCGCTCAACACTCAGCCAGATATTGGGGCGATCAAAGCCCTGGACAATGACTTTGGTATCTTGCATGTGCAGGCGCTCAAGGATCTCTTCGCGCACAGGGGGCGCAGCTGTGGCGGTCAAAGCCAGGACTCTAGGGTGTCCAAGTTCCTCAATAATCGAGCCGAGACGCAGGTACTCGGGCCGGAAGTCATGGCCCCATTCGCTGATGCAGTGCGCCTCGTCGATGACAAAGAGCGAGGGTTGGATCTGACAAAGGCGCTCCAGCGTCTCCGCGTTGTTGAATTGCTCGGGCGCCAGGAAGAGAAACTCCAGGTCTCCCTCTTCCAGATCCTCCAGGATAGTGCTTGCCTCTACATCGCGCTCTACTGAATTGATAAGTGCGGCATTGCCGATGTTGAGTTCTTCAATATTTTCGACCTGGTCACGCTGGAGCGCGATCAAGGGCGAGACTACGACCGTTGCCCCTTTGAGGAGGTGCCCGGCACATTGATAGATAAATGATTTACCAGATCCTGTTGGAAGGACGGCCAGGGTATCGTGTCCTGAGAAAACCGCCTGGAGTGCCTCTTGTTGTCCAGGGTGTAACTGATCGTAGCCAAAGGTTTCGTATGCTATCTTCGCAAACGGGACTTTGCGTGAGCGCACCTGCTTGTGATCCTGTACCATGCTGTATACTGCTCCGATTAATGTAGGAAAACGTATGCAAGCATCGCCTTCCAGATCTTTCGTTGTTGCTGCTTCACTCGTAGGTGCCTCAAGACCGGTTGGCCTTTTTGGTCTTACCCCGCGTCCACAGCCAAGTTTACGCCATCGTCCGAGCCAGTACCGGTGGCGACTTGATCTATGAGCCCGATCAAGCGCAGGGCTTCAGCAAGAATGCATAGCGCGGCATTATGGTCCCGGTCCTGTGGGAAAAGATGATACGCACAGGAGGGATTCTGGCAGAGAAACTCCCGATCAGACAACTGCATGGCTTCCCACTTCCAGCCGCAGCAATGACAGGTCTTACTTGATGGGAAGAAGCGATCTACCTTGATGACCTGCCCGCCGCGCTGCTCTACCTTGCTCGCCAGTAGCGACAGGAGTTTGCCTAATGCCGCATCCGAGAACGAACGAGCAAGCTTCCGGTTTTTCAGCAACCCTTTGAGGTGGAGGTCCTCAATGCCAATGATCCCGTAACAGGTGGCGAGCCTGGTGGTCAGCTTGTGGAGCACATCATCGCGTAAGCAGGCAATGCGGTAGTGCAGGCGTGCAACCTGCCTGCGTGCTTGCTCCCGGTTTTTTGATCCCGCCTTCCGGCGATGCAGACGCTTGTTGGCCCGGCGTAACTTCTTCAGCGCGGTTTTGAGGAAGGCTTGGTTCTCGACTCCCTCTCCCGTACTCAAGGTTGCCAGCCGGTTGAGTCCCACGTCGATGCCGACAGCGGCCGGTTTTTTCACCGGTATGGTATTGGGGATCTCTACCTGAATGCTCACGAACCACCAGTCTGCTGTCCTGGTAATGCGTGCGCCTGTCACTTTGCCCGCAAAGCGCACATTCTCTGCCATATTCACCCATCCGAGTTTAGGAACCCAGATGCGATGATCACCGAGTTCCAACTGATCGTTGGCAAGATAGAAACTCGGCTTACTGCGCTTCTTGCTCTTGAATTTCGGGTGGCGGGCACGCCCTTCAAAAAAGGCGGTAAACGCCTTGCCCAGGTCGAGAAACGGCTGATCTGAAGCGTTCTTCGTGACCTCCCAGGTCCAGGGAAATTGCTCTCGTCTGATTTCGTTAAATTGCTTCTTGAGCTTGAGCGCGGTCGGCTTCAAGCCTGCCTCATATTGCCGGTTCCACTCCGCCAGCGCCCAATTCCAGACAAATCGCGCGGTCCCGGCGGCTTTGGCAAAGGAGAGAGCCTGCTCCGGTGTTGGATGGAGTCTGATCTTATGCGCCTTGATCATTCCTCATATCCTTTCACAGAACCGCTGCTCGAAGAAGGTTGTTGCTTAAAACATATGTTCCATGCCTACATCTTACCCTAGTTTCCTCGTTTTTTCAATACTGTTGAAATCCTCTTTTCTAGTGTTGAGTTAAGCTTCATTGCTTGCCTCTCATATATAGAACGCTTCATCTGGCAAAAAGAAAACGGAGACTGATCTCAACATTGCGGGAGCGAAAAAACTTAGCCAACGTTAAGGTGCTTGTTGTTGCTTGTATAACGAGAAGAGAAAAAGTATCTTTTTTCCTGGCAGGCGGCCATGTGTATGCCGCCATTCTCGATGAAGGAGCGAGCGTCATGGAGACCTTCCCCCAATCCGAAGAGCGTCACGATGATATTCCTATTCCAGCTTCGCTGCCTCCCGCAGAGGGACGCGACGATATTGGACGTGAGAACGATTTAGAAAGGTATTCGCCAGTGGGGTCAGGAGAGCCAGGGGTGCTTTCGCAGCCCCCTGTCGAGGGGAGAGTGGATATCGCTGAGGATATTGAACAGGAGCGTCAACAAGCCTATAATTCGGCGAAAGACCGGGAGAAGAAGCGGCAGGATTAGTGGACGTTAATACGGAGAGAGTTGCCTGGGACAACAAAAATGAGGGTTCGTGCTCAGGCCTGAGCACGAACCCTCACGTCATAACGCTATGAGACAACCGTGATAAAGGAATGAGAGGTGTCTGTTACGCTGAAAGCTCTTGCATATCGAGCTGGAGTATTTCTGGTGCAAGATCTACGGGAATCTGCTCCTCTGCCAGGCGCTTGACCCATTGGTAGTTCCCCTCAATAGGGGTATCCTGTAGGAGTTGCTGCGCCAGGAAGAGCCAGTTGATGGCATTAGGTAGCGTCAGGTAATCGTTATTAGCGCGCTCGGCGGCATCCTGGCTCATGCGCTGATACTTCTCTGTTTCGGTAAGCAGGGTATACAGATGCTTCGCTACCTGGGTCGTGTTGCCTGGCTCGATCAGGTGGCCGGTAATACCATCCTCGATCTGGAGTGGAATGCCCCCCACATTATAGGCAATAACGGGCCTCCCCTTCATCAGGGCCTCCGTCACCTTGACCTCAAAGCCCTCTTTGGTTGAGAGCTGAAGCACCACTTTGCTTCTGCGCAGCAGCATATTGAGCACCTGGTCGCGATGTGGCAGGCGTAACACCTTGATATCATGCGCGAAACGGGCGTATGGAGCTGTTTGCAGGATGTTCCAGATGAGATTGTAGATGGGCGCCCCGTCTGGATCGTCAATCGAACCATTGCCTGCGATCACCAGTTGTGGAACGGGTAGGCACTGCTCCTCTAACATCTCACGCAGCTTGCGATAGGCGTCCAGTACATCGGGTATGCCTTTGGAGGGATCGAAGCGCGCGATCTGCACAATGAAGGGACGTGTTTCATCCAATGGAGTCTGACCGGCAGCTTCCAGGTAGGTATTGAAGAGTTGCATATAGGTATCGAGCTGCTTCTCGCTCAGCGGCTTGTTCAGTCCATCGAGCGGGTCAGTGGTCGCGGGCATGTAGAAGACCTTGTTAGCGGGCACATTATCTGGAATAAACATGCTCATGGGATGGCTCACAAAGTAGTCCGCGAGCTGAATCTTTTCCCACAAGAAGCTCCAGGTGACATGCTGTGGTGTACCTGGCTGGTTGGCCAGGCTACTCACGATCTGGATGTGAGAGCGGTAAATGATCTTTGCCTCGGGATTGACGCGCTTAATATGCGGAATAAGGCCAGCGGGCTGAGGATCATCAATCACGACCACGTTTGCCTGGGTGAAAACCTCGTGCAGCATCGCCGCGTTCTCTTCCGTCCAGGACTCGTAGACCTGTATATCTTCAGGCGTGAGCACTGTGTCGGGACTTGAGACGGCTTGCAGGACATTATGTACTTTAGTCTTTGTGATGTCGAAAACTTCCTTGCTGGGCTGAAGAATATACCAGTGGGCATCGACATCAAAGAGGCGGAGAAGCCGGATGAGGGCATGACGCATTAAGGCGACGCCACCACCACGCGGGGTCGCGTTGATGAAAATGAGTTTTCGACCCTGTAGGCTCTGGGCCAGGGCTTCCAGGCGTGCAAAGTCGGATGGTGCCGTGACGCGACGGTAGTCTTCCTTTGTCACCAGCTCCGATGGGAGAACCTCATTGACGCTGGTGAGTACCGGTTCCACAATATTTTGCTCATCGAATGTTTTCATCATCGTCTTTATACCTGAGGCCAGGGTTGTACCCATATCTGCTGGCAGATGAAAGGGGACAATATCCTCTTCGAGCCAGAGACGAGAGTGCAGATCCTGGAAGCGAGGATCGTGCGTAAAGGTACTGGCAATGTACTGTAGATTGTGTTCCTGGGCTGCCTGGCGCAAAAAGGTGAGTACCTGCTCTACTCCATCCTGGTGGAGTGGTTGAGTAAAAGCATGGAACTCCACATCCTGTTCGCTTTTACGAGTGGCTGCTATATGTAAAGTGTTATCTTCTAGTCGAATACCAGCGTATTTCGCAGTTGGATTTGCAGTTGGTTTTGTACTTGCGTTGCTCGTACCAGGAGTGTAAACATTTTTCAACATCGCGTACTTCTTTATTTCTTCATTTCAAGAACCAGCATCGGGCTTAAAACCGCGACCTTGGTTTTACACTTCATATGTAACTAAGTATAACTTCGCCAGCGGGTTACATCGGTACCAGGTCATGAGCCATGATGCCAACGCTTCCTGGTTGCTTGAACCAGTTGCGCCCCTTCCGAGCGAGAGCAATTAAACGACATGGACCAGGCAACCCTTTACCATGAAAGAACAACCGTGAACGCCGCTTCACAGCGACTAGCTTCGCTCACACGATTACATGGTCTGCCGTATTCTATACCCTACTATCGGCCTCTTCATTGTTGAAAACATAATCCCTAGTACTTTATGGTGTGGACACCATAGCATCGATAAATGGCGTAAGGAAAACGGATATAGCTCTTCCTCTTATTTTTCTCTATGGCTTGATCCCGTCTCACCACCTGACCTTCTTATTTTACAGCTTAGCCGTGAACTATTTTTATCAATATAAACAAGAAAAGCCTTCACACTATTCCTGGTGGAATTTCTCAAAGGTGGGCTGCTGGTTGGCTTAGTGGCTGAGATACAGGAGGCAAACTATACTGAATGTGTGATGAGGATGTCAGTGGGGAGCAGAGGAGACAGGCAAGATGGGTAGCAAAAGGAGGAGACAATAGTGTTTAAGCGCATTCTAGTTCCCCTGGATGGCTCACCTCGGGCAGAGCGCGCGCTTCCGCTAGCAAAAAGGATAGCGCGTGCCACACGAGGCTCGATTGTCCTGGTTTACGTGGTGGATCCAGTAAGTGATCTCTGGGCAGTGGAACAGGCCCCCCTGGTGGAGATGCGCCTGCGAGAGGCCGAGATGTATCTCAACAGTTTGCTAAGTCCTGCACCAGCGGGGGAGGAGGCAGAGATAACGGAACCGCCCATCCCCACCGAAATGTTGTTACTGCGTGGAAGCGCAGCCGCCAGCATTCTGAATGCGGCCTCTGAAACGCAGGCGGATGGTATTGTAATGTGTAGCCATGGACAAAATGCTGCTTCACACTGGCGTATCGGCGGAGTCGCAGCCAAAGTCGTACGGCACGCGAAAGTCCCGGTCTTGATGCTCAAAGAGGAGGGCGGGGTGCCTGCGGGCCCACATCCAGACGCGACTGAACCTCTTCGCGTGCTGGTGCCATTGGATGGCTCGGCGCCAGCCAGGACAGCGCTTACATCGGCGGCTTCTCTACTGGCGAACCTGGCCCCACAAACGCCTGCTCAATTGCATCTCCTGCATGTCATTCCTGCTAATGTACAGCTTTTAGAAAATGAAGGACGTAGGCGCGAACTGGTGCAGAAGGCGGGAGAATACTTGCAGTCCATGGCTAAAAAGGTCAAGGAGAGCCTGGTGGAACCCTCGCTCTCGCCAAAAAACTTTATGGTCACCTGGTCTGTTATCCTGGACAATGACGTCGCGAATGCCATTGTGCGCGTGGCCGAACATGGCGATACGCAGGATGGTCTTGGGAGCATGCCCAGGTGTGATGGGATCGCGATGGCGACGCATGGCTTGAGTGGCATCCGGCGTTGGGCCATGGGCAGCGTGACGGAGCGCGTGTTGCATGGGACGCGGTTACCGCTCTTGATTACACGTCCAGCCTGGGTCGAGGAGCATGCAGGGGAAGAGGAGACTGAGGAGGAGACATAAGATGTTTCACAATGTTCTGGTTCCTCTGGATGGGTCTGCGTTTGCTGAACGCGTGCTCCCGCTTGCCGCTGCCATTGTGCGCCGTTCGGGGGGAACGTTGTTTCTGGCACGCGTGGTGCGAGTCATTGATAACATGGCGTCGTGTATGGCGCTCGCCAATCCCTATGCCTGCTATATGTATGCCGATGACGATGTCGACTCGGCGGAGGATGCGAAGAACTACCTCACACACCTGGCTCAGACGCCAGCTGTCGCTGGTATAGCGACTCAGCAAGTGGTCTTATATGGCGAGGCGGCATCGTCTCTGCTAGCCTTTGCGCGTGAGCAGCATGTGGATATGTTCGTGATGAGCACGCATGGGAGGACCGGTTTTAAGCACTGGATGCTGGGAAGCGTAGCGCAAAAGGTGGCGCGCCATAGTCATGTGCCAGTACTCATTATGAGTCGCGCATGCCTGCTTGAGGAATGCCTTACGCTTGAGAAGCCAGGCGCGTTCTGCGCGCTGGTTGGCCTGGATGGGTCGAGGTGGGCAGAGTCAGCGCTGTATCCAGCGGCGCAACTGGTGTCTCTGCTCTCAGCATCCCAGCAAGGTGAATTGCACCTGGTACGCGTAATTCAGTCACTCTCTAGCGATGAACTCGCCCTGTACCGTCGCGCGTGCCTCGTCCAGAACATTGAAGAAGAGGCGACATCGTTGGCACATGAGTATCTCAAGAACCTGGTTGTCAGGTTGAAAGACACGCTTGGAGCGGAAACCGGCGTACGGCTATCATGGGCAATTGTGAAGGGGAGCGACCCGGCTCATACCCTGCTTCACCTGGCTGAGACCAGTCAGAGTGATGAAGCAGCTCAGCTTTGTCACCTGGTAGCGCTTGCTACACATGGACGTGGTGGCTTTGAGCGCTGGGTTCTGGGGAGCACTGCTGAGCGCGTCCTGGCAGCGGCGACGAGGCCCGTATTGCTGGTACGTCCTGATCCTGGTAAAGCATCGTAGCAGCAGGTGGGTACATGTTCCTTGCTGCAAGGAACATGTACCCACCTGCTATAGAAGCGAGCTAAACAGGGAAATGGCTTAGAGCTTGAAGCCCCCCATATTCCCCAGGTTCCCCAGGTTTTTTTGGAGGTCACTCTTAAGTTCATCAGATGAATTATAGGTTTTTTCGGGCAGGCGATCAATAACCGCCGTAATCTGCGGATTGCCCCCGCTAAACTGCTGTGCCATCTGTTTAAGATTGGATGTGGACACAGGGTAGGGAATCTTATTGACCATCTGGTCTACCTGGGTAATATCAAAGTTCATTCTGGTATTTCCTTTCTGTTTCTCAAGCAAATATCTATGCACCCATGGGATACTTACGGGTCTGTTCTCATCATAAACATGCAGCAAAGGGGAAAGAGTGATGTGAGAGAATCTGCCATCGTGTAGTTTTTTGCGCCGTGTATGCTGAAAGCGAATGCACCATTGGCAGAATCTAATTCAGCATATCCTTGGGCGTTATGCCACCACTAAAGGAGAATACTCATGGTAGATTATGCGCAGCCCAAAACACCCTCGACCCTGGCCCACTCCCGCCATGCTCTCATTGAGCAGTACAAACAGGTGCGTGCCTTCTCTGAACTGATATGTAAGCCGCTGGTGACAGAAGATTATGTTGTGCAATCTATGCCAGATGTCAGCCCGACGAAATGGCATTTAGCTCATGTGAGTTGGTTCTGGGAGACGTTCGTGCTCTCCGCCGCTCAGCCTGGCTATACCTCGCTCCATCCCCAGTACACATATCTTTTCAATTCCTACTACAATAGCGTCGGTGCGCGCCATTGTCGTCCTAAGCGCGGTCTGATTTCTCGTCCAACTGTTACGGAAACCTACCAGTATCGCCGCTATGTCGATGAGCACATGCAGGCCCTATTTGAGCATCTCGACGAGAGCCGCCTGAGCGCTCTCACACCCATTATCACGCTGGGTCTGCATCATGAGCAGCAGCATCAGGAACTGATGCTTACCGATATCAAGCACGTACTTTCCTGTAATCCTCTCAATCCCGCCTATCATGAGGCTCCTGCCTCTTCCTCGCTCTCGGTTGCACCCCTGCGTTGGATAACTTATCAGGAGGATGTCTACTGGATAGGCTATAAAGGCGAGGGATTCGCCTTTGACAACGAAGGACCCCGGCATAAAACCTATGTCCAGCCCTTCCAACTGGGCTCACGCCTGGTCACCAATGGTGAATACCTTGAGTTTATCGAGGATGGCGGCTATAGCACACCCACGCTCTGGCTCTCTGATGGCTGGCGCACCGTGCAAGAGCAGCAGTGGCAGGCACCCCTCTACTGGGAGAAGCGGGATGGTCAGTGGTGCATGATGACCTTGAGCGGCCTGCGTGCAGTCAACAAGGACGAGCCTGTCTGCCATGTCAGCTACTACGAGGCCGATGCCTACGCCCACTGGAAGCATGCCAGACTTGCGACCGAGGCGGAGTGGGAGGTCGCGGCCAGTGGTCTGGACGTGAGAGGGAACTTTGTGGAGAGTGGCGTCTACCATCCTGTACCTATGCAGATAGCGCTCCAGAAAGAGGGTCCCATGCAGATGTATGGCGATGTCTGGGAGTGGACACAGAGTGCCTATGCTCCTTATCCAGGCTTTCGACCTGCATCAGGGGCGGTTGGCGAGTATAACGGTAAGTTCATGTGTAACCAGTTTGTCCTGCGGGGTGGTTCGTGTGTTACCTCCCTCTCACATATTCGCCCAACCTACCGCAACTTCTTTCCACCAGATGCGCGCTGGCAATTTACAGGCATTCGCCTGGCCAGGGGGGGAGAGGTGCATGCGTAGCAAGCATCTGACACTTCAACTGCTTGATTGCGCGCCCACCTGCACAACGTTGCGGCAGGAGGTCATACAGGGGTTGCAGCAGTCGCCCAAGACCCTGCCCAGTAAATACTTCTATGACGAACTGGGGTCCAGACTCTTTGCTCAGATCTGTGAACTGGAGGCCTATTATCCAACGCGCACCGAAAGGCGGATCATGCAGCAGTGCGTGGGAGAACTTGCTGAGCTGCTCGGGCCGGACTGCTTGCTTATCGAGTATGGGAGTGGCAATAGCCTGAAGACGCGCATGTTACTCGATACGCTGAATGACCTGGTGGGGTATATTCCTATAGACATTTCAAAAGCGTATCTGAAGGAGGCGGCTATTGCTCTGGCGCTGGCCTATCCAGCGCTCGAAGTACTGCCTGTCTGCGCCGACTATACCAGTGAGTTTGAGCTTCCCGTGCCTGCGAGAGCGGTACGCCAGCGCATCGGCTACTTTCCCGGGGCCACAATTGGCAACTTTGAGCCAAAGGCGGCCCGGAGCTTCCTGCAACAGATCGCGCACACCTGTAGAGGTGGAGGGCTGCTCATCGGCGTCGACCTCAAAAAAGACTTTACGGTCCTGCACCATGCCTATAATGATCCGCAGAGGATCACCGCCCAGTTTAACCTGAATCTCTTGCGGCGAATCAATCAGGAGTTGGAGGCCGATTTTCAGCTCGCGAAGTTTCGCCATTACGCTTGCTATAATCCAGGTGAGGGGCGTATCGAGATGCATCTTGTGAGCCTGGAGGAACAGGTTGTGCATATCGATGATATCGAGATCCCTTTTAAGCGTGGCGAAAGCATCTGGACCGAGAGTTCCTATAAATACTCCCTGGAGGAGTTTGCGCGGCTGGCGCGGGCCGCAGGCTTTCGCGTTGAACGCGCCTGGTGCGACGAGCAGCACCTCTTTAGCGTTCAGTACCTGGCAACCCTCTAGTTTGTAGGTGGTATGGTAAAGCCCTGGCAGTAGCAAGCTGCCAGGGCTTTACCATACCACCTACAAAAACTATCTGGCTTATTTGAATTGCAGGTCAATGGTTTGTTGTGGCACAGAGCCAGTAGAGGGCGTATTTAACAGGATAAACGTACAATTGGGGTTGCCATCGGGAATCATAAATGCAGCGGTACCAGTCACGTTTGATTGATTAGAGTCGACGCTGGTAGGGACATCACTGTCGCCGTCTGGGGGGCTTGTGGTGTCGCCAGATTGGAGACGCATATAATCGCCATCGTAGCCAATAAACGTCTTGGAACTGGTATTATCCATGCGCAGCTTGAGCACGACAAAGCGCTTTCCATTATCGGCCTGTTTGCTCTGGAAGCTCATCTGCAGCGTGGCGCTGGTAATCGTCCAGGTCACATCGGCATACTGGACATGCTTATTGGGTGTGATCGTCGTTGGCTGGTATTTCGCCACGTCTGC
Organism: Ktedonobacter sp. SOSP1-52; assembly: GCF_016587395.1. Lineage (NCBI taxonomy): Bacteria > Bacillati > Chloroflexota > Ktedonobacteria > Ktedonobacterales > Ktedonobacteraceae > Ktedonobacter > Ktedonobacter sp. SOSP1-52. Next base: position 999,387 of record NZ_BNJH01000002.1, on the reverse strand, counting down.
ATCGGATTTCAAAGGAATATCAATCTGGGCTTCAGTGCTCTTGCCCAGACGCAGGGTCAACTGATCTGGCTTAATATTCGTGGCTACCGGGAAATCAAGCCAGTTATCGCGCTTGGTCGAGGCATCGGGACCCGAAGATTTTTGCATGGTGCCTGGCGCGATACTATTGCCACCGGGCAGAATCAGATGCGCGACGTCTCCATAGTAATAATACGATCCTTTTGAAGAGGTATTATCCTCTTTCAGATTTAAGCGCAGCAGACCCGACTGATTCCCGTTCTCATCACCTGGCAGGCTGTTCGCCTGCTGAACATTGACGATGGTGATGGAGACGCTGGCATAGGTAACGGCCTTGGTATTGAGTGCCGTCGTGATGACTGAACCATCACTGGTGCCTGAGTTATCCGAGCTACTGCCATTAGAGTTATAGGTAGATGGTGTGCTGCGAGAAGCACTGGTGGCGGCGCCTTTGATCCATTGGAAACCAAGGTATCCCGCTCCGCCACAGAGCGAGAGTAGCACTAGCAGGATAAGTACCGTTCCGCATCCAATCTGTCGGAGTGCTTTCCCTGATGAAGAGGGTTGGGCCTGAGCGTAGGACGGGACAGGCTGGTAATTCATGGGCCGTTCATAGGCTTGTTGTGAGATGGCTGGTCCTTGAGAAGGAGGAGGAGGAGGAGGCGTGGGTGTGGGCGAACTCCATTGGGTTGCCTCCTGCTGGAGATCACGATACTGAAGCTCCCCTGGCGTACGTTCCGTCGGCTTATTGATATCTTCCTCAACGATTGAGCCACAGTTTGAGCAGAAGCGTTGTCCCGCGCCCAGGGGGGATCCACACGAGGGGCAGGAACGACCTGGTTGTTGAACCATGGAAGTGTTCTCCTTACATTGTATGAGCATCTATGCGCTGATAAAGCGGCGCAAAAAAGACCGTTGTACAATTGAAGTAAAATGTGTTGCCAAAGCGGATGAGAAGTGATCTTACATGATCAACGCTGGTGGACGCATACTTTGGAGAATGAGAAACACTTCATTCGACGCATGTGCCTATATGTGGGATGAGGTCTTGAAGGCGATTTGAAACATGTGATTATGGCGATGTCTACATAGGGAAATTCTGCCAAAAATGTTAAAGCCGAGATGCTGACCGATATCTGGTAAGCACTCGGCTTTAACTCATTTCTCTCAGTCGTGAAAGTTTAAGAGACACTGCAGAGAAATGCATCTTTGTTGGCGGTGTTTCTTGCGCAACTTTCATTCGCGCAAACCACATAGCAAAGACGGCCTTCCAATATTGACGCGTCTCTTTATTGGGGCATTACTAGTATAGACCCAGATTTGCTTTTTTGCAAACACTGCTGTATGTGTTCAAGGGCTGTCTGCCAAGTTTCTTCTGACTCTTGTCTCGGCTCACTACGCGAGCCTTGGAGTAAAGAAGGTGTATGTGGGAAACGGCTTTGCCGTTTCCCACATACACCTTCTTTACTCCATCGCGCCGCAGGCACGAAGGTTCTTCGGGGAAGATTTTTTCGCTGGTGATTGTTCTTATATGGCAGAGTACGCTATTTATAGAGCAATGTTATTATGAAACGCGTCACCCCACTCATATTCGGGGGCGCGCACAAGAATAAGGGAGAGAACCATCCATGAAGGTTGAAATCTGGTCCGATGTTGCCTGCCCCTGGTGCTACATTGGGAAGCGACACTTTGAGGCTGCATTGGCAGAGTTTCCACAGCGCGAGCAGGTTGATGTTATCTGGCGCAGTTATCAGCTTGACCCCAACGCCCCCCGCGACTCGAAGCAGACAACAGGCGAGGCCCTCGCGAAGAAATTTGGTGGACCCGAGAAGGTAAAGGCTATGAACGAGCGAGTGACGCAGGTTGCTGCCGAAGCTGGTCTGGAGTATCATCTAGACACGGCCATCTACGACAACACCTTTGACGCGCACCGCTTGATCCATTTCGCGGCTCACAAGAACCTCCAGGATGAAGCTAAAGAGCGCCTGCTCAAAGCGCACTTTACCGAGGGCGCGGCGGTCTCCGACATTAATGAGCTTGTGCGCCTGGGGACCGAGATTGGTCTCGATGCCGATGAACTGCGGGGGGCGCTTGAGAGCGATGCCTATGCCGACGAGGTAAAGGCGGACTTCCAGCGTGGCAGCATGTTTGGCGTTCAGGGTGTTCCTTTCTTCGCCATTGATGAGAAGTATGGGATCTCCGGCGCGCAACCGAGCCAGGTATTTGCGGAGGTGCTCACTAAGGCGTGGTCCGAGTCCCATCCACTTATCAATTTCAGTGGAAGCACGCAGGATGCGGGCGTCTGTGAAGGCGACAATTGCGCCATTCCCCAGAACGACTAAGAGCTTAAGAGGCATGGACTTTTGTACCAAGATCGTGCAAAAGCCCATGCCTTCCCTTATGAGTGGATAGTGGCAAGTATTCTCAACATGCTTTTACTGCGCTTAGATGCGCTCAAGCAGGAAAACGGGGATCTCGCGGGCGGTCTTCTTCTGATATTCGCCGTAAGGGGGAAAGACCGAGATTGCCTTCGCGAAGGCCTGCGCCCGCTCATCGCCACTGAGCAACCTGGCCCTGGCAGGAAACTTCTCGCTTCCAACCTCAACCGTGATATCGGGATGTGCCATGAGATTGTGATACCATAGAGGATGCTTCGGTGAGCCTCCCTTAGAGGCGACCGCAAGATAGGTATCTCCATAAGGAACCGACATTAACGGATAGATACGCTCCTGACCTGATTTCGCCCCCTTCGTTGTAATGAGAATCAAAGGCGCCCAACCTGGGACCTTTCCACTATTAGCGCGAAATTCCTCGACAACTTTTTGATTGCGCTCAATAAACTCAGTATCATTCATGCTCTGTATCTCCTTATCTATCTTCTGGATATTGGATTTCCTCTCCCCCATTTTAACACGTGCCCATTTGCTATGTTGGGCAAAGACACAGACGCCACCTTTTGTATTACTGGTTGAAGTTCTCCTCATATTTTTCAGTGCAGCTGACACTCCCCCGTACGTGAGTGACCAATACTATGAGCATCCTGTCACCTGAAACCAATACCGTTGTCAGCACACTTGCCACTTATAAGACCTCGATGCTCTATCTCGCGGGTCCCTTCGCCATCGCGGGCTGGACACAACTCTAACCAGGAGCTATTACAACAAATCGGTCAAACTTGCATAATCTAGCTCTCTCTGCTCACAAATTGTATGCATGATGCCCCTGGAACGGCTACTCTGGCCACGGGTTCTCCGAGGGCTTGTTCGCTCTCTACTACTGGGAGGATTGTGATCTCGCCGCTATACTGGTTCGCGACCAGCAAGAAGCGCCCATTGGGCGCGATGGCGAAGTTGCGGGGCCAATCGCCGCCCGTGGGCGCAGTTGCCAGGCGCTGCCACTCTCCATCTGGGGCAACGGTAAAAGCTGCGATGCTATTATGGCCTCGATTCGAGACATAGAGCCGTTCGCCTGAAGGGGCAAAGTGAATATCGGCGACCGCACTTTCAGGGGAGCCTGGCGATAGCGTTTCGAGTACCTGGCGTGCTTCGAGGTGACAGTCTTCCACAGTGTAGTCGTAGATGATAACGGTGTTATCTAGTTCGCATGCGACCGCGAGTTGTGGACGCTGGGGATGAAAAGCCATATGGCGAGGACCGGCTCCAGGCCGGGCGTGAATCTGTGCGTGCGCTTTGAGGCTTCCTTTAACAGGATCAAAGGCATAGATGACAAGCTGATCAATTCCCAGGTCTGCCACGATCAGAAAGCGGTTATCAGGCGTAAAGATCGCAGAGTGTGCATGTGGACCCTCCTGTCGCTCTGGGTTTGGTCCGCTTCCATGGTGTTGGATATGTTCGCTTATTGCGCCAAGACTGCCGTCATCCTGAATGGGAAAGACAGCGACCGTTCCGCTGCCATAGTTGGATGCGACCAGCCACTTGCCGCTGCCATCCAGCGCCAGGTGACAGGGCCAGTTGCCGCCGCTGGCCTGGCTGTTTAAGAGGGGCGAAGTCGCCTGCGCGCCGATGTTATCCAGTGCCAGCCCCCAGACCGCGCCAGCCTTGCCATCTACCTGTTCACCCTGTTCACTTACCGCATAGAGCCAGCGCCGGTTGGGGTGAGCGAGAATAAAGGATGGATGCGCAATGCCAGCAGAGGACCCTTTGGCCGTCAATATTCCAGTTGTCGTGTCAAAGGTAAAGGCATGAATGCCGGGTGTATCGGCGGTGGCATAGCTGCCAACATAGACTGTATAGTGGGAATTTGTCATTTAATGCTCCTAAACCGTGGATATGCGAAAGCGCGTTATATCATCACAGGCGGCGTGCTTTCTAAGAGAGTATTATGTCATACCGCATGGCTGCTTTGTGCAATCATTACCTGTTACTTGCCTTCGCTCTGTTGCTCGACCACTGTCTGCGACGACGTCATTAGTTGCTCGGCCTGCTGATACGCGGTCTGCGCGTGCTCAGAATCACCCAGCCTATCATAGACCTGCCCCAATTGTCTCCAGGCATCTGTATCTTCGGATCTGGCGGCAAGATAGGTTTGGTAATCCGCTACGGCCTCAGTAAGATGCGCGAGTTCTCGCTGGCTCTGTGCTCGGGTCAGATAGGCTTCCGCGAGTTCTTCATCCAACATGAGCGCCTGGGTGCAGTCGGCAATGGCCTGCGCATAATTGTGTGCTTGATACGAGGCTGTGGCGCGTGTCTGCCAGTTGGCTGCATCATCTGGGTTTCTTTCAATCAACTGGCTGAAAGCCTGGTAGGCCCTGTCATTCTGACCGATTGCCAGAAAAACGTTTCCGCGCGTCTGCCAGGGGAGATAGTGCCCGGGATCAAGCGTGTTGGCTCTGCGACAATCGACGAGCGCGCTATTATAGTGCTTCATCTCCAGGTTGCACAGGGCGCGCATAGCGTAGGCAAAGGCGTTATGGGGATTGAATTTAAGTGCTCTACTATATTGCTGGTGCGCTGAGACAAAACGGTCGTTATACGCGGAACACGATGCCAGTTGAAACCAGGCTTCGGAGAGCGTTGGATGGCGCTGAATGACGCGTAGCAACATGTCTCGAACCAGGTCGTTTCCCCCCAGTTTGAGGAGCAGCGAGGTGAACTCAGACCAGTACTTTGCATTTGTCGGATCGAGTTCAAACGCTTTCTCAAATTCCGCCAGCGACTGTTCATATTGCTCTATGGTATACAACAGCAGGGCGCGCTCATGATAGGCATGTGTGTAGGTTGGACGAACCTTCGCTGCCTGCGAAAGCTCTTCTAACGCACGTGGGTAATCCTCGAGCTTGATAGATATGCAACCAAGGAGATACCAGCCATCAGCAGATGCCGGCTCCAGTTCCAACGCCCGGGTAAAAGCGATACGGGCCTGCTCATACTCTTCAAGATCATAAGAAATCCCACCCAGCGCGACCCAGGTGTGAGTATCATGTGGGTTTATTTCCTGTGCTTGCCTGATGCTGGCCAGTGCCTCTTCGTGCCTGTCAAGCTTATGAAAAAGCATTGCCTGCTCGTTGTACGCGAGAACCAGGGTTGGTTCCAGTTCCAGGGCTTGCTGGATATTGTCCTGCGCCTCCTGAATTTCGCCAAGTTCACGATAAACTGAGGCCCGATTGGCATATGCGAGGGCGAAACGCGGGAAAAGCGTGATGGCCTGCTGAAAGTCCGCGAGCGCCGCCTGGAACTGCTCCAACCTTTGATAGGCATAGCCGCGATTATTATACATAACGGCGTCCGCATCATCACGTTCAAGGATGTGGGTCTGGTCGGCGATGGCCTGCTCAAATTGTTCTAACTTGTGATAGACCAGGGCGCGATATTTATACGCGACTTGTAGGTCGGGAGAGAGCTTAATCACATGATTTAGATCTTCTAGCGCCGCAACGTAGTCTTTGAGCTCATATTTGATCAAACCTCGATGGGCATAGGCCTCGTAGAAACGGGGATTGAGCGCTAGCGCACGGCTACAGGCCTCTTTGGCCTCCTCGTAGCGTTTGGCGTCATGGAGCACCAGTGCCTGGTCAGCCCAAAGCTGGGCACTGGCTTTCTGCGCCCAGCCAATGGGCAGGGCATAGAAATCTGCTTTGATCTGACTGGCTTCTTCCAGGGCATCTGCGAAGGCCATGACGTTGGGATAACGCTCATCGGGGTTTATCGCCAGGGCTCGCATGATTACTGCTTCAACGCCAGCGGGCAGATCGGGAACCTGGTCGCCCAATGGTATGGGTGGCGTTGCTCCCTGGAAATACGCGGCAAACTGGTGGGTCGATCCATAAAAAGGAAAGTTGCCGCTTAACCAGTTGTAGACGGTCACGCCGAGAGCATATTGATCGCTGTTGGGGACCGGAGACCCGAAGAACTGCTCAGGCGCCATATAGTACAGGGTGCCGGAGAAGCGGTAGGGGTCATCGGGACCACCGTCACCCTTGTGCGTAAGTGCTGCCAGTCCAAAGTCGCTGAGCAAGATTTCCTCGTTGACCCCAAACAACATGTTTTGTGGTTTCACATCGCGATGAATTACTCCCAGTTCATGAGCGTAATGCAGTGCTGACGCGATCTGGCGCACGCGTGAGACAATTAAGGCCAGCGGGAAAATTACTCCCAGAGGATAGCGACGCGCAAAGGCTCCATAGGAGCAGTACTCCATCGCCACATACGGCGTTTCGCCTTCCAACTGTCCATCCAGCACATGCGCAATATGAGTGTGTTGCATTTGTTGCAATATACGGAATTCCTGCTGAAAGGCTACGACCGCCTCTGCATAGGCTTCTTTCTCTTCCTCGCCATCATCAGAGAACGTATGGAGTACTTTGAGAGCGACCTGAGTCTGCTTTGCGGTGTGTTCCGCGAGAAATACCTTCCCAAAGCCGCCTGAACCAATCTGGCGTTTGAGGCGATAGGGGCCGATCTGAGAAGCAATGGCCGTGAGCATTCTGTATCCTCCACAACGCTGCTTAAGGCAGGAGCGTTCCTGCCTGGTTTTTATCTTTATATGCAGAAACATTGTAAGGTTGATTTAGAAAACTCGTCAAGGGCTGCTCACGCTCTTGCCAGGCCTGGCATCGCTTCTTATCACGGGAAAAGAACATACCTACGGTAAGCTAATGAAGGCTACCCTGGGATAGTCTGGATATGAAAAATTCCAGTTAGAAAGCTGACCAAAGCCTCCCTGCCAGTTATACTGGCTGATATACACAGTATGGTCCGTGTTAATCTTCTCCACGATGGCTACATGGCCATAGGCACCTGCCCCCTGAACGTTAGGTTGCAGTACAAGGATCGCGCCGACAGTGGGTTGGGCGGAAACTTTCCAGCCATAGCGCTGTGCTTGCCCCAACCATTCCCAGGCATTGCCTAGCCAGGGAACCCACACCATGTGTATTTGGTGGAAACGGAAGGCCGCCCAGTAGGTGCATTGTCCCTGGAAAAAATGATTACCTGTACCATCTAGGACCGGGCCTCCATTCACTCCAGCATATGACTGATTGCCTCCATCAAAGCCATCTTGGGTCACTGCTGTCGCTGTTGCAGCCTGTTGAGCTAACAGCGTTGAATTGTCGTTCTTGGAGTCAAAGAGATGGCTAACGCTGTTGAAAACATTCCCAGAGCCAGTTTCAGCCTGTCCACTCGTTGTTGCTGCAAGCAGCGTCACGGCGAGAAGCATGATGAAAAGCGAAGTAACTGCGATCTGGATAATGATGCGCTGCCCTTGCGAGTGACGAGGCGGGGAGCTCTTGGTGTTTGTTGGTTTGATGACAACTGGATCGCGTAATACGGTGGTATGGCTTGCTCTGCGAGGCTCCGAACTGAAGAGTGAATCCTTCATTGTTATTGCTCACATCCTTGTTGTTGCATGAACGGTGGACGTAGAGTGCATGCCTGGCGCGACTGTAGCACACACGCCAGGCTGGTTGGTTGGTATAAAGCTCATTACGCGCAATAATTAAGGGTGCCAGATAAAATAGACACCCGTCCCAACGGTGAAATCGGCGTATGATAAAAGATTTAAACCGCCTCCATTGATGTACCAATCCATGTTGCTGGTGTGTATCGTTGTAGAACTGCTGGTGGTGCCAAGAGTCTCGACCACCCCGACATGTCCATGTTCGCCTGCACCCTGTACAGATGGCATCAGTACGATGATAGAGGGAAAGTGTGGTGTTTGTGAAACTTGCCAACCTGCGGCTTGTGCGCCAGAGACCCATTGGTTCGCGTCTCCGTGCCAGGCTATCCAGTAACCAGTTAATTGATGATAGCGACGATTGGCCCAGTAGGTATCATGTCCAACGGGCCAGTCAAGAGACTTTTCTCCAGTTGAGGACGATTGACCTCCTTGTGTACCAGGAGTTGTCCCCTTCCTTGGCGAAGGAGTGACTGCTGTGATGGCGATCTTATCCCTATGCCCTGTGCTAGTTTGTGCGCGAAAATAACTTGAGACCAGTCCCATGCTTCCAACGATAACTATCAGGAGTATCGCTGCTACCAGTACGTTTACTAATTGTCTCAGCCAACCTACCTTCTTTGAGGCGACTTTCAGACGTCCTTCTCTTTTTATCTCACTGGTTGGGTAAATGAACACGTTCATGTTCTCATCTTGCAATGATGGCTGCTCCTGTTGAATGCGCTCCCAGGCATGTGCGAGGATGCGTGTGCTACGCGCACTCATCAAGCTATAGTGATTGCGCAAATCATCTAGCAGTTGTGCGTCTTCGGATGAAAGATGGTGGAAGTATTGTTCAATATCTTTCTCTTCTTTTTCTGGGTGAAAGTCTGGATTATGTTCTGTCATTGATCACCTCGCCGTTTTTGTGTAGATGATTCGTAGGTGTTTGAGCGTACGAAAGAGGAGCATTCTGATGGCTCCCTCATTTTTTTCAAAGACCGCCGCGATCTGTTTCACGCTGAGTCCATGGACAAAGTGCAGTTCCAACATATCCTGTTGGATTTTGGGTAATGTCTTGAGCATGGCATCCAAATCAGCATATGTTTCTTGTCGTAACAAACGATTCTCCGGTGTCAGAGCCGTGTCTGCAAGAACGGCTTCGATTGTCTCTACATGGAGCGGTAGGCTAGCTTGCCGTTTGAGGCGGCGGAAGTAATCCGCCGCCTTATTGTGTGCAACTTTCCACAGCCAGCGTTCTTGCTCTTCCTCGGAGATGACTCGAAAACGCTGATTTTCCAGAGCAGACAAAAAGACCTCGACAAGAAGATCTTCAGCGTCATCCCAGGAAGCGGTCTGCCGATAGAAATAGGCGAGAATGGCAGGCGCCTGCCGTTTATAGAGTAGTGCGCTTCTATCCTGCTCTATTACAGTGAATCCTTTCTTCATTGTTTCCCTACCTTTTGAGATCTCTCCTTTCTATCGCAAAAAACGGGAAATTATAACATTCGAAAAATATGCTTTTTCTCCCTAAGGCGTAAAAGATCAAGTGCCAAAACTCACCGTTACGAGATCTTGTATGGTGGTATAGATATATTGACCTTATGCTTAGAAGCATGGTATGCTTTCCCTGGAGATTATTTTGCATGATGTGAGCGAAATGCCAGGTGAACAAGTACGCATGAAGCGGAAAGGCCTCCAGGCAAGAGTTTGCTAACAGAAAATGCCGTGTTTGCTAGATATTTCAAGGAGGAAATATGTCTATTCCTTTCCCAAAAATTCCCCTTTGTTTCCGTTCCTCTCTTTCTTTTCGCCGGTGACACCGTCACGCTGAGCGGAACTGGCACGATTACTCACATTATCAACACAACTGGCGGTCCATCGAACTCCAGCACCAATGTCGCTGACCAGGTCAGCTACCCCTAAGATGGTTCGCATCGGCTCAACAGTTGCTATCTGGGGTGATACCACCTCGGATAGCGAATGGGTATGCCACACAGCTGGAGGTTGCAGGACCTCTTTTCGCTTCATTTTATGAACGTTTTGTTTGATGTATGCAAATCCTTTATTTTTGAGGAGGAGAGAATGCCACACAAAAAGCTCGTAGCTCATGCACTAGGCATTTGTACGGCGCTGTTTCTGCTCTTTATCCACGTTCCTTTTAGTAAAGCCTCATCTCATGTAGGAGCCGCCACTTCTACCCCGATCTCGGTCTATGGTGCCTGGCAGTGTAGTAACGATGGCTGCCTCTGGGGAACGGTACGCAGTGTGACTGAGTTCGATAGCAAAAATCATTGGCTTATTGATCGAGGAGATGGTGTTCCCTCGGTAAACCTGGTGGTCTTGAGTTTCGTTCAACCGCTCAAATTGCTCAATAAGACCACAGATACGCAAACGACGCAGGGCCTTCCCATTGGGATGACAGCGGATATCGTGAACTATTTCAAGAGTCATAATATCCGTGTTATGCTCTCCATCGGCGGGATTACCTATGTCAGTGCCTGGAATCAGGCACTTGCCACCAATCCCACCCAGTTAGGGCTTAACGCGGCAGCGGTCGCTCAACAATTGGGAGTGGGCATCGAGATTGATTATGAGGAGTCAAGCTCACCCAATTTGACGGGGCTGCAAGCGTTCATTGATGCCTATCGTTCTGTAGAGCCCTATGATGTGACGGGGAGCAATCCCGCTGCGCGCTTAACCATAGACCTGGCCGCTGGCGATCGGTGGTTATCAGGCTTGACGACGAAAGCGACCACATCCTGGCTTACAACTTCGACTCCTATACTCGATTATGCCAATGCCATGGTGCCGAGTAAGCAGCCAAGCAGTGCGAGCAGTGCCGAGGCGAACTGGCAAGAACATATTGATGGCAAGCCACAGTATAGCCCCCCGATTCCCCCACTTGCTCCAGCCAAGTTCACCGGAGGTCTCTATATTACCAGTGCCAACGGGGCCGTTCAGCCGGAATGCTACCATTTCAGTGGATCGCTCATAGATACCACTGGCAGCTATGTGCATTCGGTGGCTCCTAACGGAGCAGGGACCACGAGTGGGATGCTGGGCTATATGTTCTGGGCTGCCGAGTGTCCTTCAGCGCGAGGTACCTGTACAACCCCTCCAAATAGCTGCGAAGGAGGAGTAGGCGTAGGGGGGCAGACCTATACCATTCCTGTCCCCATGCCTCAACTTCGGCAGGGATGAGGAAACCAGCTCAGGAAAGATGAGCTTGATCCTTTTTAATGAAAAGCGTGAAAAGTGTGAGAAGACATGAGAGTGTCTTCTCACACTTTGAGTGCTCACTGAGCATAACGATATATATGCAGTTTGGTGGTGAGTACTCGGGCGTCACTGAGGGGCATGGTCCTGATAGAGAGACAGTAGCGAGGGGCTTGCCTGGCATCGCCCCTCGCTACGTTAGAGAAACCAGTAATTCTACCGGCTTTGTCTCCTCCTGGCTGGCTATATCTCCCGTTTCATGAACCAGTAATTCTACAGGTGGAATTTGCCGTTTTGTGCGTTAGACTTTGAAGGTACTCGAGAGCGAACGAAAGAGCAAAAAGAGGGAATGCAGTACCATGTCAGAGGAGAAACGCGGCATCTTTCGCCGGACAGCCTTGGAGCATTATACGCGAAGAAGGGAGAAAGATATTCTCCTTCGCGTTGCCTCGCCACCCGCGATTCTGTTTAAGTTTCGGCGGCGCGTACCAGTACGTATGCAGATGGGAATGGTAGAGTGTGGCGCCGCCTGCCTGGCTATGATTCTCAGCTACTATGGACGCGTAACCACTGTCGCGGAGGTCGTGGAGCGTTGTGGTCCGGGCCGAGATGGCCTCTCTGCCTCTGCTATTGTAAGCGCGGCCCGTTCCTATGGCCTGCGCGTACGTGCAATCAGCGTTTCTGAGCAAGAGGTGCGTTTTCTGCCCTTGCCAGCCATTATTCATTGGAACTTTAATCATTTTCTGGTTGTTGAACGCTGGTCGGCTACCGCTCTGGACGTAGTCGATCCCTCTTGCGGGCGAACTCGTGTCTCCATGAAGGAGTTTCAACAGAGCTTTACGGGGATCGCCATCTTGCTAGAACCAGGGGCTGATTTTTCCCGTCAGGGCTCTGATGTGAGCGTAAGGTTGCGCGCCTATGCCAGAAAATATGTACAACAATCACCTGTAGCACTTCTCCAGATTATCGCGGCCTCGTTGCTGCTTCAACTCTTTGGCCTGGCGATTCCCGTGCTGACCAAGGTCGTGATCGACCAGGTTATCCCTCATACGTTGCGAGACGTTCTGGTGCTGCTGGGTATTGGCATGGGGATTCTGTTGCTCGCACAACTGGCGACGACGTTCCTACGTGGCTCGGTTTTGCTCTACTTGCAGACACGCATTGACAGGCACATGATGCTTGACTTCTTTGAGCATCTCCTGGCGTTGCCGCAGCGCTTCTTCCAGCAACGGTCCAGCGGTGATATTCTCGCACGCATGAATAGCAATCTGGTTATTCGCGAGACGATTAGTAACCAACTCATCTCAACGGTACTCGATGGCAGTTTTGCCATTGTCTATTTCATCATCTTGTTATCTCAATCTCCAGGTTTCGGTCTTCTGGTGTTGGGCATTGGCGCGCTCCAGTTTCTACTCTTACTGGCGACAAACCGTCAGGTACGCGGCCTCTCGCATCGTGAGTTGATGGCTCAGGGGAAGGCGGAGGGCTATATGGCAGAGGTGCTGGTTGGCATACAGACGCTCAAGTCTATGGGCGCAGAGCAGCAGGCACTTGAACGCTGGTCCAATCTCTTCTATGAGCAGATGAATGTATCCGTGCGGCGTAACATGCTTTCAACGATCATCAATGCGATCCTGACCACGGTACGCGTCTTCGCGCCTGTTGCCTTGCTCTGGTTTGGAACTTGGCAGGTGCTTGCTGGTACACTGCAGGTTGGCACCATGCTGGCCTTGAATGCTCTAAGTACCGCCTGCCTCATTCCCTTTGTCACCCTGGTGACGAATGGGCAGAGCCTGCAACTTATTCACTCGCACCTGGAGCGCATTGCTGATGTAATGGAGACCGCTCCAGAACAGGAGGGATGCGCAGTAGCGCTTCCTCCACGTTTGACAGGCAGTGTGCGTCTCGAAGATGTCTGTTTTCGCTATGATTCGCACGCGCCACAGGTGTTACACCATATCAATGTGACTATTCAGGCGGGCCAGAAAGTGGCTATTGTAGGGCGTACGGGATCGGGCAAGAGCACGCTGGGAAACTTGCTCCTGGGTCTGTATCTGCCGACGCAAGGGGAGATTCTCTTCGACAACAGGCCATTACATACGCTGAACTACCAGGCGGTACGCTCCCAATTTGGGGTTGTGATCCAGTCGTCAAACCTCTTTAGTGGCTCGATACGGGATAACATTACCTTGAATAGGCCAGGGATTGATCATGACGCAGTCGTCAGGGTCGCGCGCCTGGCAGCCATCCACGAGGATATTGTACGCATGCCCATGGGCTATGAGACCTATGTAGCTGAGGCAGGCAACGCCCTCTCGGGCGGCCAGCGCCAGCGCATAGCGCTTGCGCGCGCCCTCCTGAATTCACCCGCGCTGCTCCTGCTTGATGAAGCCACGAGCGCCCTGGATGTCGCGACCGAGCATCTCATCGAGCAAAACCTGCGCGAACTGGCTTGCACACAGATTATTATTGCCCATCGCCTCAGCACCATTCGCAATGCTGACCTGATCCTGGTTCTTGAACAGGGGCGCGTGGTTGAGCAGGGAACCCATGAGGCGCTGCTCCGGCAGAATGGATACTATGCGCAATTAATTGAGCACCAACTGGCTCATGGCGCACTGAGAAACGAGTAACTCCGGGCATTCCGGTGTGAATGGAAACGCGTTCTGTGACACCGTCTCTCGCTTAAGCACCTTTTTAAGCAACTATGATGACGGGTTGTGCGTAAGACATTCTGCCGTTGCCATAGATTGGTATCGCATCTAGAAATATGTCGCATAAGAGTGACAAAAACTGGGCGAACCTCAAAAAATGCGGAGAAAGGAGGTGAAAAATGAGTATTGAAGAGATCATCAAGGCGTGGAAGTCTGAAGAGCAGGCTCTTGAGGCAAGCGTTCTGGCGAACCCGGTAGGCCAGGAACTCTCAGAAGAGGAACTCCTGGAGACTGTGGGCGGGATGATGTGTACGATGACCTGCCTTGACAGTTCACTGGACTGCCGCCCAGGCCCTTCCAAGATCCAACCTTAAGATGTAGAGCACACTCCAGTAAAGCAAAATTAAAGCAGAATAAAGCAGAAAGGAAATAACCGCTATGAGTATTGAAGAGATCGTTAAAGCCTGGAAGTCCGAGGAGACCGCATTAGAGGCTCATATTCCGGCGAACCCGGTGGGCCAGGAACTCACGGAAGAGGAGTTGCAGGAAGTGATCGGCGGACTGCGTTGTACTGTGACCTGTGAAGAAACTTCATTGGTTTGTAACCCCACCTGTAAGCTCTCTGCCATTTAGTAATCTCACAATCTGTCACCTTTTCTTCACTAGCTCTGCCTGCGAGGAAGGGCCGTTGGATACTATGCTGGCGACCCTTCCTCCAGGCGGTTTCAGCCTATTGTCAGTATGGTGCTAAATCCCTTTGTAGAAGAAAGGATGGGCCATTATCAATGCCTCTCTCCCACGCTGATCTGCATGCCATTGTGAGCGCTGCCAGTACACTTGCCGAGAGGCAATGCAGTGGCTTTATCCCAGACGAGTCGCAGGATGCTGTACGGCTGCTAAGTCCACCGTACCTGCGCGAAGATCTCCTTCTCCCTGCCTGGGCAGTGTTTTTACAGGACATTGTGCAGTATATAGAAAGCACTCCCGCCGAGACCTACCTGGGTGAGCAGGACCAATGGTATAAAACTGCTGCCGAGAAGCCTTCTCCCTTCGTAGAACTCTTGCTCCCCTTTGTCATGGTTGGGCACCAGCGTTACGTTGAGCAGTCTGGCCCCTGGTATCATTTGCTCACTCAGGAGGCTCATACTAGCCTCAAGCTACACTTGCTCCAGGTGCTTACTTCGCTGGCAGTGCAGGCGCTCTATACCGAATTCTCCAGCCAGTATAGGCAGCAGGCTCAACCTCTCGATGAGCAGGGATTCTATCAGCAGTTTCTCCAGCAAGCCGCACGAGGCGGATTGGCAAGCTTTCTATGTTCTTATAGCGTCCTGGCTCGCCTCCTGGCTACAACGGTGGAGGCCTGGATCGACAACGCCTGTACATTTATCAGGCGATTGGCAGATGACCAGGAGCTTCTTCAAGAGAGTTTCGCAGATGGGCGAGCATTGGGCCAGGTCGTTGCTCTCCAACCTGCCTTCTCTAATCCCCATCATGGTCGACGTATGGCCATGGCCTTAACCTTTGCCTCGGGCTGCAAGCTGGTATATAAACCTAGGGACATTGGCATGGAAGCGAGCTACTTTGGCCTGCTTGCCTGGTGTAATGAGCAGGGCATAGAGCCTCCCTTCAAAATTGTGACGGTTGTACCACGCGGCTCTTACGGTTGGATGGAGTATGTCGCGCACGTCGAGTGTGAAAATGAGCAGGCGGGGCAGAAGTTCTATCGGCGCGCAGGGATACTGCTCTGCCTGGCGTATATGCTGGGAGGCAAGCAGTGTTTCTATGATCACATCGTCGCGCATGGCGAACATCCTGTCCTGGTTGACGCGAGCGCTCTTCTCCAGCCCTTTGTCAACCCCGAGCCACGAGCAATCCTTCCCGGCACTAATTGGGAAGAAGGCACATACTCTGTTCTGCATACAGGTCTCCTTGCCAGTTGGGATCAACTTACTCCACATGATGGACCTTCACGGGTGGGTGAGATGTATATGGATATCAGTGGCTTTGGTCGGAGCAAGGAGGCGGCGAATCTCAAATTTGAAGGTGTACATGAGTATCGTCCCTTGCCGCTCAAATATGGGGTGGTGAAGATGCGTGAACGCGCGCATGTACCGAGGTATAATGGGCTCCCTTTGCGCCTGGAAGCGTATCGCGACATTCTCGCTACGGGTTTTGTTGATATGTATCAGTGGTTGATGGGGAAACGTGAAACCCTGCTTACCCCTGGAAGTCCTCTCCACGCCTTTAGAGGGCGGTTCGCGCGTTTCGTTTATCGCCCTGACCGGGTGTACCACGCGCTCTTCCAACAACTACTACTCGTGGAGCGCTTGCGCGATGAGGTGCAGCGACAGGTACTCCTGGAGTCGCCGCGCCGACATCCCATCCCTGTCGAGTACTACCTGTGGGAACAGGGGGATCTCGCACACTGGCTGCCAGTCCAACGCGCTGAAGAGACGGCACTATTACGCGCAGATATGCCCTTTTTTACGGTGCCTACAGATGGTACCACGCTTTTCCTTGACGAGACACAAAGCATCGCCAACTGTTTTTATCATTCCTGTTTTACGCTGGTGCTTGAACGACTGCGGAACTTTGATATTGAGGATATGCGCCGCCAGGAGGGATTCTTGCTTGGAACGCTGGGAGAGAAGTGCGTTGCGCGTATATATCACATCGACGGCGAGGAGCGCCAGGGAAGCCCTAGTCTTGAGCGTGAGGTGCTTATCAGGCAGGCACTGGCTATCGCGGAACGCATTGCGGAGCAGGCCATAGAATTGCCTCATGGCTGTATCACCTGGCTTGCGCCAGAGTACCAGATGCGCTCCAGGCGCTATCAGCTCCAGCCCGTCCGTTATAGCCTCCTGAATGGCCTGAGTGGAATCGCACTCTTCCTGGCCGCTACCGCCCAACTTTCAGGAAATGAAACCTATCATCGCCTGGCGCAGGGAGCCACTCTCACGCTGCGTCAAGCGTTGCAACATGAGGGTGAGACGCTCGCGCACGAAATGGGCATTGGTGGCGCGCTTGGCCTGGGATCGCTGGTCTATACGCTGACGCGCATTGCTCAATTTCTAGACCTACCAGAACTCTACACAGTAGCGACCCAGGCCGCAAGCCTGGTGACGCGTGAACGCATCGCACGCGATCTCGCGCTCGATGTTATCGCTGGTTCAGCTGGGGCTATTCTCGGTTTACTGGCGCTCTATGAGGTGTCGCATGACCAGGAGATTCTGGAACGAGCCATCCTCTGTGCTCGGCATCTTCTGCGCCAGCGGACGGCCAGCATGGTCGGGTGCCTCGCGTGGCCAACGCTGAACAAGCGACACTCTACAGGCTTTTCGCATGGAACGGCTGGTATCGTCTATGCCCTGACCAGGCTCTACGAGGTCACGCGTGACCCCACTTTGTTAGAGGCGGGAAGGGAGGCCCTCGCCTATGAGGATGCAGCCTTTCTCCCCACCCTGGGTAACTGGGCCGACGAACTTGTTGAGGACGAGGCAGGGAAACCAGTCGTGCTTTCAACCTGGTGTCATGGCGCTCCTGGCATTGGCCTCGCGCGCCTGGGTGGTCTGGGTTGTCTCGATAATGCACAGATTCGACGCGATATTGAGGTCGCGTTGGAGACCACACAGAAGGCGGGGATCTATGGTGACGACCACATCTGTTGTGGCAACTTTGGTCGTGTCGAGATCTTGTGGACAGCGGCTCAACGCCTAAAACGTTCTGACCTGGCGGATGCCGCGCTTAGGCAGACGAAGGAGATATTGGCCCGAGCACAGCGTAGAGGTGGCCTGGCCCTGAACGACCTGTTGCCGAAATGGGTGCCCAACCCGGTCTTCTTTCATGGAACGGCAGGCATTGGCTATACCCTCTTGCGCCTGGCCTCCCCACAAAAACTCCCCTCGGTGCTGCTGTGGGAATAGTTCACTCACGTAAAGCCATCCTGTCTTTTGTCTTGAAGGGAAAGAGGAACTAGCATATGGAAACTACCCCAGTCCAAACAGACCAGGCAACAAGTCCTTTGTGGCAGGCTCCTGGCTGGTATAACGCCGCGCTATTAAGCGAGCGAAGCATGTCATGTTTACGTACTGAGCCATCACCTGTGCCGGACCGGAGCAAGCTTGAGCAGGCCCAGAAGAAATTTCAACGCTGGCGAGACCAGGCGCCCTTCAATACAGGGACATTTTTTACCCAACGGCTGGAGATGGATGGCCTTACGGAAGAAGACCTGCTGACCCTGCTTGGCGAACCGCTTGAGTCTCTACAGGCCCGGCTCTCGCAACCCTATCCACCTGAATGGATGGTAGAATTGAGCAACGCGCTTCTTGATCCTACGCCGGGCGAGGACATAGCGCGGCTGCTTGCCGAGGCGATACCAGAGTCGGAGGCGGTTGCCTTCCTGTTGCCATTTACCTCACTGATGCGCCCGGGGATTGCGCGACTACGTGCGGGAATAGAGAAGCTTGCTCATGGCTCTCTCCCCTTTGATCAGCAGCATATCATGGAGCTTCTTCTGCCGAACTTTGTCCAGCAGATTATGCCTAAAATAAGCAAGACACTAGTCCTGGAACTTAATATTGCGCGCCTACGAGGCCAGTTACAGGGTGAGACGCCGCAGGAGCGCTTCCATAGCTACATCCAGCGCCTGTGCCAACGTGAGCACCTGATCGCTTTTCTGCAGGAGTATTGCGTTCTAGCTCGGCAATTTCTTGTAGCCATGGATCGCTGGGTGCTATGCAGCCTGGAACTCGTATCGCGCCTCTATGCGGATTGGGACGAGATGTGTGCTCTCTTCTCTCCTGAGAGTGAGCCTGGACCACTCGTCGAAATTGGGGGGAGCGCGGGCGATACGCATCGTGGTGGGCGCAGCGTAATGCTGCTGAAGTTCCGTTCTGGCTTGCAACTGGTGTACAAGCCAAAATCGCTGGCAATTGACGTGCATTTTCAACAACTGCTCCAATGGCTAAATGGGCAGGGGGAAGGACCAGCGTTTCGCACCCTGAAACTTCTTGATCGCGAAACCTATGGTTGGTCGGAGTTTGTGACAACCCCTGAGTGCAGTTCTGAAGAAGAGGTAAAACGCTTTTTTGTACGGCAGGGGCGATACCTGGCTCTGCTCTATGCCCTGGACGCCAGCGATTTTCACGGAGAAAATGTCCTGGCTGCAGGCGAGCATCCTGTTCTGGTGGACCTGGAGGCGCTCTTTCATCCTCGCTGGGCCCTCAATGAGGATGGCGTGGCCAAGCGCCCAGCCTACCACATTCTTGATCACTCTGTACGGCGTATCGCCCTGCTGCCAGAGCGTTTCTGGTCCACAGAAGCCTTTGAGGGAGTTGATCTAAGCGGGTTAGGGAGTGGAGAGGGGCTGAGTCCTCACCCGGTTGCGCGCTGGGAAGACGTGGCGAGCGATGAGATGAAGCTGGTACGTGAGCATATTGAGATGCGAGGCGGAAATAACCTCCCACGTCTCAATGGGCGTCCTATACAGGCCGTTGACTACCTTGAATATATTGTGAGCGGTTTTCACGCTATGTACCATTTCCTCGTACGTCACCAGGAGCGTATTGCGCGTGAATACCTCTCACTTTTCGCGCAGGGTGAGATTCGCTTTGTGGCGCGCGCTACCAGGACCTATGGGATATTGCTTACCGAAAGCTTTCATCCCAATATGTTGCGGGATGCGTTGAAGCGCGAACGCTTCTTTGATGGTTTGTGGACAGAGGTTGAGCAACAACCACTCCTGGCCAGGCTCATTGCCGCTGAGCGTGCGGACCTCTGGCAAGGCGATATCCCGATGTTTACAACGCGTCCAGCCAGTTGTGATCTCTTCACAAGCCGAGGCGAGCGCATTCCAGACTTCTTTGCCACTTCGAGCCTGGACATAGTTAGGCAGCGTCTTGCGGCTCTCGATGAGGAGGACCTGGAGCGGCAGATCTGGCTGATTCGTGCCTCATTTGCCAGTGTACCGCTCATGGCTCTTTCCATCTCTGGTGGGCAGCCTCCCGCCGGGCAGGCGTGCCCCTTCCCTGAGCGTGAGAGGCTACTCAGGGGGGCACAGGTGCTTGGAGATCGCCTTTGCGCGAGCGCGATTGTGAAAGACGATATGGCAGATTGGATTGGACTCTCCTTCGTGATGGATCGTGACTGGGGTGTGGCACTGGCTGGAGCCGATCTCTACAATGGCCTGCCAGGTATCATCCTCTTCTTGGGCTATCTGGGAGCGCTCACCGAGAACTTGGGCTACACGGAGTTGGCCAGGCGTGCCCTCAAGACGTTTCGCTGTGAGCTTGCCAGGCTTACGGCCCATCCCGACCACTATTGCGTGGGAGGCTTCAATGGTTGGGGGTCAGGCATCTATCTCTTCACGCAACTGGCCATCCTCTGGCGTGACTCCACGTTCTTGCAGGAGGCTGAGGGACTGGTTCAGTTGTTTCCGGACGTATTGAAGAAGGATGAGCGCTATGACCTGGTGGATGGGAGCGCCGGTGGGATTGCCAGTCTGCTGAGCCTTTATACCGTGGCTCCGACAGCAGAGACGCTGGCTATGGCTGAGCGCTGCGGTGATCATTTGCTAGCACAGACTCAGCACAGTGCGCAAGGATCAAGCTGGAAGACGCTGCGCCAGGAGGTCCCGCTGGCGGGTTTTGCGCGTGGAACAGCGGGCATTGTCTGGAGCTTGCTTCGACTCTCGGAGGTGAGCGGTCAGCAACGTTTTCGGCAGGCTGCCCTGGCGGCACTTGCATACGAGCGTAGCCTGTATGTGCCGGAGGTGCGCAACTGGCGAGACCTGCGCAAGCAGCCAGGCTCCTCGGCACAGGCACAGAGATATGGGATGTCGTGGGCGCATGGCGCCCCTGGGATTGCGTTGGGGCGACTCGCATCCTTGCGCTACCTTGACGATAACACGTTACGTCAGGAGATCACCGCTGCGCTTGTTACCACCAGCGAGGAGGGTTTTGGGTATAGTCACGAGCAGATTGGTCCTAATCACTCTCTGGCCCATGGCGATGCGGGCAACCTGGAGGCGCTCTTGCTAGCTGGATGGGTACTGCGTGATCCACTGGCCGAGGAATACAATGCTCGACTGAATGTTGTCACCTCAAGCCTGCTCGCAAGCGTCGAAGCCGGTACAATCTGTCTGGGTACTCCACGCAACATTGAAGCGCCAGGGCTGATGATCGGATTAGCAGGCATTGGCTACACCTTGCTCAGGCTTGCCGACCCGGGACGGGTACCATCTGTGCTCCTCCTGGAACCACCCGCTATTGCAGAAAGACCTTGATAAGCGCCCTTATAGTGTACAGGCCTCCTCCAAGAAGGAGGCCTGTACACTATAAAGCATACTCTTTAAAGGCTGTCCCATCTTGAAAGGGTGTTCTCAGCGCGCAGAAAAGCTATGTTCTAGCTTTCTCACAAATTATAAGCCACAACGAGGCATGGACCTTGACCACCCTCTGTAAAAAGATTGGGTCCCCTTGTCCACGTACACCAATCGAAATGTTCGGGAATAATAGTGGATATGTTTCCTAAATCGTCATGATTGGTACAGTTTTGTGAGTAGAGATGTCCAGAGGTGATTTTTACAACGACCCCATAGATTCCATATCCTTTTGCCATGGGCGGGATTGTTAATCTAATGTTGCTGCCTGTTACTGACGTCATAGTCTTGCTTACACTCTCGCTTTGCTGGTGAACGCTATCGTAGACGGCATTAGCTTGTACAATTGCCAGCGGCACAAAGGCATTTCCAGTTATGACAGGAGCCTCACCCTTGACTTCCGCATGGAATTTCTGAATTTGAGTCTCACTACGTGAAATGCTCACAGACGCGCTATGCGTAGCGCTGAGGGTAAAGTCTGCATTATCAGCCGTGCCATTATAGGCAGATTCGAAATCGAGTACCTCTAATGCTTCGCCTCCATCCTTAACTTGATCATACACGTATTTGGGTTTACAGGAAGGCGCTGTTGTTTGTGACGAATCATCACCACAACCAAGCATTGGAAGAAGAATGAGAAGGAAGATGCAACCCAGCGGTAGAATATGTTTCATTGCTTGCCTCTACAATCTAATTTGCTGAAAACTCAATAGAAGCCTCATCATTATTGTTATATTCAGCTTTAATACTGTATTTGCCCGCCGCATGGATATCGATAGGTTTATTGTAAATGTGTTCTCCTTGCTGAATAGCCAGAGGTATACTAGTATCTTCTAGCACGCCACTATGCAATATTCTAAGTGTCACCAGAGCGTTTTTGTCCGTTGTATTTACCGTGAAGACGACATATATTGTCTCTCCAACCCCAAAAGAGTTATTCTCTCCTTGTACTGTATTTCCATGGGAATCAAAACCGCTACCTGTCTGGATCTTGGTAATATGGGTGCCTGTTGTTGTTGTGGGATCGCCACCACAGGCGACAAGTGGGAACAAGACAAGAAAAAAGACACAAAGCAATGTTACGCTGGTTTTCATATATTCTCTACCTATCGTACCTGGATTTGCTCAATGATCATACTCTAAACTCTGCCATAGCTACCGTAATTAAGATGCCATATAAATTCAAGAAAGTCAACTATTAATCCGACATTCGATTTTTAGGTTTTCAACAGAGAGCATAGAAGCAAGCATCTTATATTTAGTAGTGAAATCAAAAAATAGTCATAAATAAAGCAGGGGTATCTAGAGGCTGATATTTGATGAGATCCAAAATATGTCGTCTATCAGTATGGCAGAAGTTTTTGTCTGCTAGCAGGTTGGCCATACTCTTCTGAGATAATAGGAGGTATTATGACAGGCATCCGTAACGTGATTTCGACGTTGAGCGAAAACGGCGAGGAGATAATGGGGCCAGAAATTCTCCTCTGGCATTATCCCCACAATGGCATCATGAATGGCTCGTTGCTTACAGTGGAGAGCAACCATTTCTGCGTTCTCAAGTCGCGGGGAGCTATTCTCAATGTCTACGAAACAGGGCAGTATACGATTCAGACCCCTGATCGTCCGCTTTTCGGCTCTATGCAACAGGCTTTCTATGGTGGGCAGAGCCCTTGGCAGTATGAGGCACTCTACATCAATCGCGCCAAGCTCGTGCTGAAAACAACCGGCATGGCCCTCTCACGAGAAATGGCCGAGATGGTTTACAGCGTGGATTACTATATTCATGTTGAGACGCGCGAGGCCGCGGTACAACTTGTCCAACACATGCCCTACCGGGGACATGCATTGACAACGCAAGAGATCAATGCCTATGCTGGCCCCGTCATTGAGCAGGCGGTCAACCAGGTTGTGCAGATTACACCCCTCGAAGTGGTGAATGAAAAGATTCACGATCTTTCGCAGATCGTATTTCAGCACCTCCAGCAATTCCTGACGACGTATGGAATCGCGCTCAATACAGTGAAAGTCCTGGTGTTTCCTCGCGATGAGCGCATGAAGGCGCTGATTTCGCTCAAGGCTTTTGGTTTGAGCGAGCTAGAAGCGGTGCGCTACTATACAGCGATGTTGATGGCGGAAAGAGGGATTGTCTCCGCTCCCAATATGGCGATTGGCCAACCCTTCAATGTCAATGGTGTACAGCCAACTACAAATGCTGATCACTATACGGTCAACTCATCACACGCTCCTGCACCCACTCCTCCACGCGCACCGGTTCAGCCACCTCGCTAAAAGAATAATCAAAGGGATACGGGCAAGCTCATGCTTGTCCGTTATCGGGAGGGATCGAGATGAGTTCACAACCATCCAACAATCCGCTCATGCAACAATTGCAATTGCTGCTTACGGGCTATGGCTATAACTTTTATAATAAGACAGACCAGGCACGCGCGGACGATGTGCTTGTGCGAGAGCGAGCCTCCTACTCTCTCTCTCAAGCGGTATCCCTGCTCGCACAATTGCGTGGCGAGTATCATACGCGCTTTATTCCTCCTCTGACGCGTGCCAACCCTGACCCACCCCAGGAAGCCATGGCGCAAATACGAGCCATTGAGGCGGCTCAACAGGCCCTTGCGAGTGTGGAATCTGGCATCCGTGGGATGTCGGTCCCGACCCAGGATCGTATATGGTGGCGCTTTCGGCAAGAGCACGCTCTTTTGACACAGTTGTTGAACTTTGACCTGCTACTTGTACGCGGCAGCGAGCAAATATATCAGCACGTTTCGCGTATGACTCCTGAGGATTGGGTGAGCCAGAGTGCTATACTACGCCAGATGACGCAACAACTGGCCCAGACAGCGAAGGAGCGGGAGCGCTTCCTGCTCATACAGCTTTAGCTCTCGGAGAATATCAGCCCAGGCAAGGTTGTTACCATCAATGGGCTGGATGGGTGTTGGATGGGATCGTCAGGTTGTTGTTCTTATTCCATAAACAGGGCGGACTATTTCTGTGAGCACTATTTTACTGGTAGATGATGATGTTCATCTTCGGGAGCTGTCGCGTATCTTCCTACAACAGGAAGGCTTTACGCTCGCTGAAGCGTCTGATGGCGTTGAAGCCCTTGCCGTCTTTGCACAAAGCAAAATCGACCTGGTTATCCTTGATATCATGATGCCAAAGATGGACGGCTGGAAGTTGTGTCAGGAGCTACGCAGGTACTCTGATGTCCCCATCCTCATGCTCACAGCCAGGGGGGAGACCAGCCAGAAGCTCAAAGGTTTCCAGGTGGGTACTGATGATTACCTGGTCAAGCCTTTCGAGCCACCTGAACTGGTTGCCAGGGTCAAGGCTCTGTTGAAGCGCTATCGCATTGCCACCTCACAGCGACTTCGGGTCGGTGAGTTGGTTATGGATCATAAAACCTTTGAAATGAGTGTGCATGGGGAACGCCTCACGTTACCCCTGAAAGAATTTGAGGTGCTGTTCAAGCTGGCGAGCGAGCCAGGAAGGACCTTTTCTCGCGACCAGTTGATTGAGGATATCTGGGGCTATGACTTTGCTGGCAATGAACGTACCCTGGATGTGCATATTAATCGGCTGCGCGAACGCTTTCCCGAAGATCAGCATTCCTTCCGCATAAAAACTATCCGGGGTCTGGGATATCGGTTGGAGGTGGGCTGATGAAGACGAGGTGGGTTATTCAGGTTACTGCTGTGGGCGTGGTCGCAATGTTGCTCTTGTGCGCTATCTGGACTGGCACCTTTTTCCTGACGGCGTGGCTGTATGCTGCGACTGGCTTGACGCTTCCTCCCTTCCTGATTCAGGTCTTGAATTCACTCTTTGGTCTATTGGTATTTGTCTTACTTTTCATTGTCTACATTGCCTGGAGCAGCACCAGGTCAGAAGTCAGGCGACAACGCATGCAGGTCTTTGAACCTATTATCGAGGCGATGAAGCGGATCGCGAAAGGCGATTTTCAGATCAGGCTCGACCCAGAGGTTGGGGCCAATGGGTTTACAAGTGAACTGGCGAAGAGTGTGAACCAAATGGCTGAGGAACTGAACCAGATGGAGCATATGCGACAGGAGTTTATATCGAATGTCTCGCATGAAATCCAGTCACCATTGACCTCAATTCAGGGCTTTGCGCAGGCCCTGCATGATGAACACCTGCCGGTTTTAGAGAGAGAGCACTATCTTGGCATTATCGAAACCGAAAGCATGCGGCTCTCCAGAATGACTGAGAATATGCTCAAGCTTGCCTCCCTGGAATCAAAGCATCTGACGGTTGAGCCGAATTCTTATCGCCTGGATAAACAGATTAGAATGCTCATCCTGGCCTGTGAGCCACAGTGGACGCGTAAAGCCATCACTATGGAGGTGGATCTGGAAGAGGTCTTGCTTTTCGCGAATGAAGACCTGCTCTCACAGGTGTGGAGTAATCTCCTACACAACAGTATCAAATTCACGCCACAGGGTGGAAAAGTGTGTGTTGAAGTGCATCGGCAGGATCGTTGCATCGAATGCAGGATTACGGATACGGGGATAGGTATCCCCCTGGAGGCGCAAACGCGTATCTTTGAGCGCTTCTATAAGGTCGATGCCTCACGGGAGCGTGCCCGCGAGGGAAGCGGATTAGGACTCGCCATCGTCAGAAAAATAGTGGAACTCCACCAGGGGACCATTAAGGTGGTGAGTCAACCTCATGCCGGAACGAGTATGCTTGTCTCCTTGCCAGCAGCAGAATAAGGTCGTCAGAAGAAGCCCCGCTCACTCTGAATGAGAGTGAGCGGGGCTTCTTCTGGCAGGTGCCAATTTAAATTGTGTTTACAAAACCCATGTATTGTTCTCTATGAGACCTAACGTTGCACATGCCTGACGATGGTGCTGAGGGAGGGGATCATGCCCATATATCAGATACATCGAAGTAATGAGATCAAAAAGGAGAACTTTTTCATGAGTAGCACAAAATCGAACACCTTACCTGTGCCTGGCGCGACTCTTTCCTACGAGGTGCGTGGAAGCGGTCCTCTCCTGCTTCTTATCGCTGGTGGAGGCAATGATCGCATTGTCTTCCATGAGATTGTGGGCTATCTCACCGATCACTATACCGTTGTGACCTATGATCGCCGGGGTCTTTCGCGCAGTCAACTCGACAATCCAGGTGAAGAACAACACGTCGAGGTACACAGCGACGATGCCCATCGTTTGCTTAAAGCCTTGGGGAGTGACTATGAACCGGCATATGTATTCGGGAGTAGCGGCGGTGCCATTATTGGACTTGACCTGGTGGCCCGCCACCCCGGACAGGTCTATACGCTGGTCGCACATGAGCCGCCAACGCACCTATTGCCCGAGACGGACCCCATTCAGGAGATGAAAGGCATCCAGGACGTATACCGGCATTCAGGAATTATGGCGGCCTTACAGGCACTCTTTCAGTTGGATGGCCTGAACGAGGACGGTCGAGACATAGTGAGCGAGTTACCTGCCTCTATAAAGGATCAGATTGTGAAGAACACGATCTTCTTCTTTGAGCATGAGGTCGCCATGTACGACCACTACCTACTGGATTTTGCCGCACTCGCAAGCGCTACCAGTCAGACGCGAATCGTGCTTGCTGGCGGACACGACTATCAGGAGGCCGCGACATACTTAAGCGCCGCCGCCGTAGCGGACCGGCTCGGAACGGATATGGTAGAATTTCCGGGCCGCCACGTGGGCTATGTGAGCAATCCGAGGGCCTTTGCCCACCGCTTGCGCGAAGTACTTGACGAGAGGCCAGCGCAAATTTCCCAAATTTTGTGAACGAAGACACTGCTTTATCGCACAAACCTGGGCAGCACTGCAAATGTTTCTCGCCTGATCCCTAAACCATTACAAAGTACCGGTTTGTAGTGGTAGTGAGGATCGCACTTGTTGGGTGGCAGAGACCATATGCTTCAACGCTGGCTTGACTTCTTCCCACTTGCGCGTCTTGAGACCACAATCAGGATTCACCCACAACTGTTCGGATGGAAGAATCTGGAGGACGAGACGCAGTTTCTCATCAAAATCCTGTGTTGTCGGCACATGCGGCGAGTGCACATCGTAGATGCCAAGTCCAATGCCGTTAGGATAGCGATAGGCTCTGAGTGCCTCCAGGAGATCGAACTGAGAGCGCGAGGCTTCGATGAGGACTACATCAGCATCCATGCTGGCGATCTCAGGAACGATGTCATCAAACTTTGAGTAACATAGGTGGGTGTGGATCTGCGTTTCGTCACGTACACCGTTGGCAGCCAGGCGGAAACAGAAGATTGCCCAGGAGAGATACTCCTGCCAGTCAGCATGACGTAGAGGAAAGCCCTCACGTAGCGCTGGCTCATCGATCTGAATCGCGCGTATGCCAGCCGCTTCCAGGTCCAGGACTTCCTCGCGAATCGCCAGGGCAATCTGCTTGCACGTTTCTGAACAGGGCTGGTCATCGCGCACAAAGGACCACTGCATGATGGTCACCGGACCGGTGAGCATCCCTCTGACCGGGCGAGTGGTGAGCGATTGCGCAAAGCGTGACCACTCAACGGTTATCTGCCCAGGGCGTGCCACGTCACCATAAATGATCGGGGGGCGCACAGCACGCGATCCATAGCTCTGGACCCATCCATGCTGTGTCAGCAGCATCCCGGTCAGATACTCACCAAAGTATTCGACCATATCACCCCGCTCTACCTCGCCATGCACCAGCATATCTAGCCCGGCCTCCTCCTGAAAGCGAATCACCTCTTCGATCCCTTGCTTGAGGAAGGCTTCATAGCTGTTCTGATCCAACTTGTGGCTCTTGTAGGCGGCACGCGCTGCGCGCACATCTGCTGTCTGCGGATAGGAGCCAAGCGTCGTGGTGGGTAAAAGTGGCAGTTTAAGTCCAGCTTGCTGACGCCCTTTGCGCATATGATATGGCTGCGAACGTTGTGCCATCTGCTCTGTAATGGCCTGGACACTTTGAGCAACCTCCACCTTGTGAATGCGTGCTGAACTGCGCCTGCTCTCCAGCGCCTGCCTATTGGCCTGGAGCGCAGCCTCAATTGTCCCTCGACCCTCATTGAGCGCGCGGGTGAGCAGACTGATCTCCTCAACCTTTTGCCTGGCGAAGGCGAGCCAGGAACGCATCTCTTCGTCAAGATGCGTCTCTTGCATCACATCAATAGGTACATGCAGCAGTGAGCAGGAGGCGCCGAGCAAGACGCGCTCTGTGCCAAGCGCCTGCACAGCTTGCGAAGCCACAGTCAGCACACGCTCAAAATCGGTGAGCCAGATGTTGCGTCCATCGACAAGGCCGAGTGAGAGTGAGAGCGAGGACGGGGCTTGCTCAAGCGCCTGCTCAAGCTGTTCTGGAGCACGAACCAGATCAAGGTGTAGCGCATCTATGGGCAACTGTAATGCCAGCGGCAGATTCTCGCGCATATCGCCAAAGTAGGTGGCGAGTAAGATGCGCAGTGATGGAGTCTGGGCTGCTCTCTGCGCAGCCAGGCGCGTATAGGCAAATTGGTAGGCTGCCCGCGTCGCCTCATCCAGGTCGAGAACCAGGCATGGCTCATCGATTTGTATCCACTCAGCCCCCGCCTGCGCCAGGGCTTGCAGCGTCTCCTCATAGACAGGCAGGAGGGCATCCAACAGTGCAAGCTGGTTCATCCCGCTCTGTGTTGTCTTGCCGAGCAGCAAGAAGGAGAGCGGACCGAGCAGCACCGGACATGTCTGGATGCCCAATGCCTTCGCCTCCAAAAACTCCTCGACAGGCTTGCGTGAGGCAAGATGAAACGCTTGCCCTGGCTCAAACTCAGGAACGATATAGTGATAATTGGTGTCGAACCACTTGGTCATCTCCATGGCAGGAACTGCATTGGTCTGGTCCTGGTCCTTTTCCGTGCCACGCGCCATAGCGAAATAGGTATGCAGATCAACCAGGCCTCCATTCCATTGATAGCGTCTGGGAACGGCTCCAACCAGGGCGATTGTATCAAGTACATGGTCGTAGAGGGAAAAATCGTTCGACGGGATGTGCGTCAGTCCTGCCTGGTGTTGCAGCTGCCAGCGCTGCTTGCGTAGCGCGCTTGCCTGCTCAAGCAGTTCCGTTTCAGTGATACGACCAGACCAGAACTGTTCAAGTGCCTTCTTCAGTTCGCGCCTGGCGCCAAGACGCGGATAGCCAGGGATCATTGCTTGGACCATTTTCAACTCTCCTTCACACTGTCAAATGAGAATCACATTATCCCCATGTTTGTAAATCGAATGTTCGTTTTATAAACACGGACAGTTCTATGATATCATAGGTGAGGCAATAAGAGCAAAGGAGGACTCACCCCATGCCAGCAAAACCCGGCATCCATGAGGCCGCTCGCCGTACGCAAATTTTGCGCGCCGCACGCAGTTGTATTGTGGAACTCGGCTATGAGCGCGTGACGATGCGTGACGTGGCGGAAACGGCCGGAGTCAGTACCGGAACCATCGTCCATTATTTTGGTGATAAAGACACCATGCTTGAGGCCGCGCTCCTCGAGAAAGTGCAGGATACCGGCATTGCCTTTCGGGCGGCACTCACTGGCGCCCAGAGTGCCTGGGAACGCCTGGAGCGCCTGGTGATGGCAAGCCTGCCCGAAAGCGAGGAGGTCCGCGACGAATGGCGTTTGTGGCTGATCTTCTGGGGAGAAGTCACACGCAATGCACGGCTGCGCGCAGTCAGTGAGAAACAACATCGTCGCTGGACGCGTTTTCTGGCGCGCATCATCGCCGAAGGGAGTGCTTCCGGCGAATTCGCAGCAGTTGATGCAGCTATCGTCGCCACGCAACTGGCGGCGTTGATCGATGGATTAGCTATTCAAGCCACGCTCCAGAATCCCGCACTTAGCCCTGCACAGATGCGCCAGGTCTGTCTGAGTGCGCTCCAACGACTCCTGTACGCGAACCAATCAGTGAAACTATGAACACGTGTAGACCATGAGGGAGAAAACGGATATGGACATTGCGCAGCAACGATTGCTGAGCCAGCGGATTAATGGTGAGCGCTGCCAGACGCCGGAAGAGGTGGTGCGTTGGCTGGGCGCGATGCAGGCGCAGGAGTATCAGGAGGCCTTGTGGGCGATTGGCCTGCGTACCCGCTCCGCGACACTGGCAATGGTCGAACAAGCGATAGCGGAGGGGAAGATCGTACGTACCTGGCCTATGCGTGGCACGCTGCACTTTGTTCCGGCGGAAGATGCGAAATGGATGCTGGAACTGACGGCCACGCGCATGATCGCGAAGGATAAGCGCAGACAGGAGCAGCTCGAACTTGACGAGGCCATCATCGAGTGTGCCGCGCAACTCCTTCACGACGCGCTGCACGGTGGCAAGCGTCTCTCTCGCCCTGGTGTCATGAAGCTATGGGAAGATGCGGGCATCAGCACCAGGGGCCAGCGTGGCTATCACCTGCTGTGGTACCTGGCACAAACGGGGCTGATCTGCCTGGGGCCATACGAGGGTAAGCAACAGACCTTTGTGCTGCTCGATGAATGGGTGCCACAACCACGTAAATTCTCGCGCGAGGAGGCCCTGAACGAGCTTGTGAAGCGCTATGTGGCGAGTCATGGGCCGGTTACTGTTCACGACTTCGCCTGGTGGACAGGTTTGACCATCAGTGAGGCCAGGACCGGATTCCACTCCGTCCGAAGCGAGCTGTGTGTCGAGAAGCACAATGGGCAGGAGTACTGGTTCTCCAGTGACGTGCTCAACGGCGAGGCACATCCATCCTCTGACTTCTACTTGCTACCCGGCTTCGATGAATACCTGCTTGGATACAAGGACCGTAGTGCCGTGCTTGCTGCCGAGCATGTCCAGAAAGTCGTGCCGGGCAACAACGGCGTCTTCATGCCCATGCTTGTCGTCGCGGGCCAGATTGTCGGCACCTGGAAGCGCACGCTGAAGAAGAATGAGCTTGACATCCTCCTCAAACCCTTCGACCAATCCTTCGACCTGGAGACAGAGGCACGCGAAGCTGTCCGCTCCTATTACGACTTTCGTGGCCTGCCGAGAAATTTACGGTATTCTGCTACCGTTCTCATACTCAAAGGTGAGCGAACCCACCCTTAAGCGGTCAGTTGTTCCTGCTTCATCGTCAGTTG
Organism: Ktedonobacter sp. SOSP1-52; assembly: GCF_016587395.1. Taxonomy (NCBI): domain Bacteria; kingdom Bacillati; phylum Chloroflexota; class Ktedonobacteria; order Ktedonobacterales; family Ktedonobacteraceae; genus Ktedonobacter; species Ktedonobacter sp. SOSP1-52. The sequence goes on along the minus strand of NZ_BNJH01000002.1, from coordinate 968,096 downwards.
CCAGCGCACGGGAACCTTTGGATCAGCCCTCCCGTTTCGGTCTCACATTGACTCCACAGGCGCTTTTACGTCATCGGTCGTAGCCACTACCCAGGACGGCCAGCTTTAGGCGTGAAGCTGGCGAAGCATGTCGGTGGCGAACCACGCGAGATTCAACGCGGCATTCAGGTCGCGGTCCAGGATGAGTTTACAAACCAGGCATTGATAGGTACGATGTTTGAGTGGCATGCGCTTTTTCACATGCCCACAACACGAACACCGTTTGGTGGAAGGAAACCAGCGCGAGGCAATGAACACGTCTCCTCCTGCGGTGGCGACCTTGGTCTTGATGAACTGCAAGAGTTGTCCCATCGCCGCATCAGCCACAGCTCTTGCCAGTTTGCGATTGGCCATCATCCCCAACAGATGGAGGTCTTCGATGCCGATCACTCCAGCGGTTCGTGCCAGTTCGGTGGTAAACTTGTGCTGGACATCCCGGCGAATATTGGCGATCTTCTGGTGCTCGCGGGCCACCTTCACCCGTTGTTCCTCATAATTTTTGCCGAAAACGGTTCGGCCCGTCTCCGGGTCTTTCGTTTTCTGCTTCCGTGCAAGGGTTCGTTGCAGCTTGCCGAGCTTCCCTAGATGGTGTTCGAGCGGCTTTTTGTTCTCAAGTCGTCGCCCATCGGAAACCACAGCAGCCTGCTTGATGCCCACATCCACCCCCACGACAGCCGTGGGAGTGGGAGGGCGCTGTTTCTTGATCTCGACCTGAATACTCACATACCAATGACCTGCTTCACAGGAGACCGCTGCCCCCAGCATTTTGACCAACTCACAAATGACCTGCTTGCGCTGGTTGCGCTTCTTCGTCGGCTGTGGCGCTTTTCCCTCCTCCACAAAACGCAGCTTTTCGGCGAGATTGACGGTCCCAAGTTTGCGAAGCAGTTTCCCTCGCCCTTTCTCGATCTTGCGCTGATCCAGAAGGAAGCGGCCAAGTCCTGGGATTGACATCCAATGACTGCCGAGGGTGAATTTGTCATTGGAAAGGTAAAAGGATTCGTGCGCTTTCCCTTTTTTCTTGTACCTAGGATACTCGGCTCGGCCTGCGAAGAAGTTGTCGTAGGCTTTCTTCAGGTCATCAAAAGCTCCTTCCACCACACATTTTGTCACGTCGTAGGTCCACGGATACTCCTGCTCCCGGATCTTGTTGAACTGCTTTTTCAGGGACATCGCGTTGGGAGACGTGAGAGTGCGCTCGGCCTCGGGGACCGTTTCTTGTTCCATTTTGTACGCTTGATACTGTTTCTCCCACTGTTCTCTCCCCCAGTTGTAAATGAACCTTCTCGTACCACAGGCACGTTTGAGATACTCCACCTGTTCAGGCGTCGGGTTGATCCGTATTTTGTGCGCGGTTTTCATCCTTGAGCGCTTTCTCTAAGGCTTTGCGGTAATTCTTGAGACCGTACAAGCGTGAACTAAAACCGTGGACAATACTCATCAAGTCCTGCACTATCTCTTGTTCGGGCGAAAGTGTCTCAGTGTTCATCACAACCAATTCCGTGTGATGAGTCTCGCACAGATGCTTGATCAGGGCAAAGCCAAAGCGAGCCAGCCGATCCTCATGAGCAATGAGCAGGCGCGAAACCTGCCCTTCGATAATGGCATCTACGAGCCGAAGAAACCGCTTGCGCTCAAAATTGAGGCCGCCCCCGATTTCCATGATCCACTCATCCACCACCAGTAACTTGGAGGCTGCGTAGCTTTCTAAGGCGGCCCGTTGGTTCTGTAAATCCGGTCGTTGAGCGGGGCTTGACACCCGGCAATAGGCCACCGTTCGGCGTATGGCTGGGCGTTGAGGAAGGTTGAGCGCCGTAGCCAGATCGGCCTCATCATAGTAGCGACGCCCGGAAATGGTTCGTTTCGCTTTGAGGCGGCCTTCCCGATCCCAGCGCTGCAAGGTTTTTACACTTACACCTATTTGCTTGGCAAACTGTGCAACTGAGTACATATAATAATTTTAGCTCACTTTTGTACACTTTGTCAATATCTGGTATTCATCTCCCTTTCCTCAACAAAGGTGATCTATTCGTATCCTGTGAAATCTCTCTTGTCTCCAAGGCGTATCATAAAAATGAAATATCCTATCCCCGCTGCATAATCTTCTCCCCCTCGTAGCAACGAAACAAGGGATTGGTAAATGATCAGGAGTGTCTTATGATGCCAAGGAGAAAAATAAGCCAGTACCTTGATCGCCAGAGAGCGGTGAATCACGAGGCTACCATATACCTTCCAAGGTGGCGTCTACCCGTTTTTGGGTATCTCATCGGACTCTTCCTCACAGGTATAGCAGTGATCTTAGCTCTTCTTATTCCAAGCATACGTGTTATGTGGGTACCCTTGTGTCTTGCATCTGTTATCGTTGGCTTTGTGTGGGGAGTAAGTCCTGCTCTGGTAACGACTCTGGCTGGGTTTCTTGCTTTTTTCCTCATAGTCTTTCCCCATTTCGATATAGTGAGTCTGAATTTTGGAACTGCCATAGCAACACTTGGCCCTTTCGTATTTGCCCAATGCATAATCGCTGTTCTCGCGGGCCAGAATATGGTGAAATACTGGCGTATACGTGCGGCCGAACAAAAGGTGCATGCCTATGCCCAGGAACTGACAACAACAAACCAGAAACTCGAACAAATCAATCAAGAGCTTGAGCGGGCCAACCATCTCAAGGATTATTTTATGGTACGCGCAGCTCACGAGTTACGAACCCCTCTTACCACCATACTAGGAGAAGTGCAGCTCGCTCTACGACGTCTGGATAAAGCGAAAAGCACAGAGAAAGAAGCGCTTTTGTATAGAAGGCATTTTGACAAAATTGAGGCACGGGCACGTGTATTGCAGGCATTGGTTGAAGATCTGATAGAGTTCAGTAGTTTACATACTGGAGAGAAGCTCTTGCAGTTTGGTCCCTGCGATTTCAGCAAGCTTTGTGGTGAGGTCGTCGAGGATCAACGTACGTATTCAGGTCGCCAGATTGAGCTACAACTTCCTCTTGATCCTATAATCATTCAAGCTGATGGCAAACGACTTACCCAGGTTGCGATTAACCTGGTGAGCAATGCTCTTCACTACTCGTTAGAAGATACTGTGATCTCTGTTTGCGCACATGTGGAGGGGGACTCCGTGTTTTTCCAGATACATAATGAGGGACCAGCTCTTTCTCTCGAGCAGCAGTCACACCTTTTTGACCCATTTTATCGTACTCCTTACGCCGAGGCTCTTTTCAGAGAAGGTTGGGGCCTGGGGCTCACTGTGAGTAAAGAAATTGTCGAGCGCCACGGCGGGCAAATCTGGGTGAAATCCATTGAGGGAGAAGGCACTACCTTTTTTGTACAAATCCCTCTTGAGATAGAGCAGAATATACAGGCTTTTTCCCATCAACCAGCCAGGAAAATGGCTTGACTTGCAATGGTATTCCCACATGAGTTACAGTTGCGAGCGAGAATGCCCTGTCTTTTAAGCTGAGATGGCCCATGAGGGCGCGTTCAAGATTGTATTGCTGCTCTTTGCCTTCCCTGGCTCGTTCATTGCGATGGGCGATCCGGTATGCTATACTAAGCCAAGCAAGCGTCGTTTATCCAGCAGAAAAAAGAAAGGGGCACTCTTATGCAGCACATTCCTTCGACAGAAAGATGGTGCATCCTTTCCGAGTTGGGCACATCCACAACGCGCTAAGAAAGCCCTACGTGTTTCCTCCCTTGCATTCCCTTCAGTCTCGAAGATGATCAGCCCTCATACCTGGCCTGATTTTGGATGCATCCATCACTCCCTTATTCATTTTTGCAAGCATTTTATGCCTGCATGCTTTTCGTGCAATTTATAAAGCTAACTAAAAAGGAACAATTTCGTGATAGAGAATCAAAATCAGGTTGTGATCAAAGAAGCGATATCAGAGGCACGTGCGCCTCTTCCGCTGTGGCGGAATCGGGACTATCTGCTCCTCTGGGGTGGTCAGGTGGTCTCGCAGACTGGCTCACAGGTGTCACAGTTGGCTTTTCCTCTGCTGATCCTCGCGCTCACCCATTCACCTGCTCAGGCCGGGATCGCGGCGGCGCTGCGTACCATTCCTTATCTCTTCCTCAGTTTGCCCGCAGGTGCCCTGATGGATCGATGGGACCGCAAGAAGGTGATGATCTTCTGTGATATTGGGCGATTTCTGAGCATGGCAAGCATACCGCTGGCGCTGTTCTTCGGCCATCTGACCCTTATTCAACTGTATCTCGTCTCCCTTCTGGAAGGGACCCTCTTTGTTTTCTTCGACCTCGCCGAAGTCTCCAGCCTGCCCCAGGTCGTCTCAAAGGAGCAATTGTCTGCCGCCAGCGCGCAAAATATCGCGACCTATAATATTGCGATGCTCCTCGGCTCGCCGCTGGGTGGCCTCCTCTATAGTGTTGGGAGCCTCTTCCCTTTTCTGGCAGATACTGTCTCGTATTTCTGCTCTTGTCTTTCGCTTCTCTTCATTCGAACCTCATTTCAGCAGGAGCGTACAGCAGGGACCTCGCGTGCTTTGATGACAGAGGTCAAAGAGGGTCTGAAGTGGCTATGGGAGCAGCGCTTCATTCGCTCGCTGGCATTGCTCCTGTGTGGAATCAATCTGATGACAGGGGGAATCACGTTGGTCAGTATTGTGCTGGGGCAACATGTGCATGCCTCGACGGTAGACCTCGGGGTCCTGTTCGCCGTCGCAGGGGTGGCCGGGGTGCTTGGTGCGCTGGCTGCGCCACTGCTCCACCGCCGTCTGAGCTTCTTTGTGATCTCTCTCATCACCTTGTGGGCACAGGCATTGCTTGCGCCTTTGCTGATCCTGGCTCCCAACCTGCTCACGCTTGGGGCTATTCTCGCCCTCCTCTTTTTCCTTTTCCCTATCTTTGATGTCCTACAGCGAAGTCAGCGTATGGCCCTGATCCCTGATGCCTTACAAGGGCGCATCAATAGCGTATACCGACTGATTGTCTTTAGTAGTAACCCTGTGAGCCTGGCGCTGACCGGGTTCCTGCTCCAGAATGCCGGGACGACGTTTACCATCCTGCTCATGACAGCCGGTCTTATACTTCTTGCCCTCGCAGCCACACTGAATCCGCACATGCGTCGGGTAGCTGCCTAAAAAAGGGACGGGTAATGGGTCAGTTGACTCATCACCCGTCCCTTTTTTAGGCAGGAAGCGCAACAAGTTTTTATCCAAAAGCTTCTCTATCTGCTATACTCTCATGGAAGATATTTCTGACATCAACGACTGGAAAGGGCGGCTCTGTGTCTCGCGATACGCCTTTTGAAAAGGATACTAACCTGATTCCTGTTCCATCCGTGCTACCGCTGCTGGAAACCAAGCTGCATCCGCCACTTCTCTCAGGGAAGCTGGTCAGACGAACTTGCTTGCTTGAACAGCTTGACGCGAGCCTGAACTACAAAGTGACAGTGCTCCAGGCGCCAGCAGGCTCCGGCAAAACGACGCTGGTTAATCAGTGGCGGTATCTCCATTTTCCTGGCGTACAGGACACATCGGGAGCAGATGCCGTTCTTGCCTGGCTTTCGCTTGATGTTGGTGACAACGATCTCCTGCGCTTCTGGCGCTACCTCATGACTAGCTGCCTCAAATTTCTGGCACCGGAGCAGCTGGCCTCGGGACAGGCTGCGCTGGCTCTGCTTAGTCCGCTCACTCCTTCACCCTTTGAGCCACCTGCCTTGGACCTGGCTCTGACGCAGTTGCTCAACACCCTTGCGCGCTCGCCCTTCGAGGGTGTGCTGGTAGTCGACGACTATCATGTGATCGAGGATGCTCGTGTTCATGAGACGCTGGCCTTTTTTATCGATTATTTGCCCGCGACGATTCATATTCTGCTGCTTTCGCGTTCTGAACCGCCACTTCCGCTCCTGCGCTGGCGAGCCAGGGGTGAGGTATACGAGCTACAGACAAGCGATCTGCGCTTCTCCCTCCAGGAGACAGCAGCGTTCTTTCGCCAGGCCCTCCCTCACGACCTGTCGCCAATGGCTCTGCAGCAACTTGATAACAAACTGGAGGGGTGGGCTGCCGGATTACGCTTGCTCTCGCTGGCCCTCTCGAAATGGCGAACTCAGGAGGCCATTGACCAGGCCGTCCTCTCGCTTGGCGTGCTGGATACCGCTGCCGATCGCTCGCTACTCGATTACTTTGTCTACGAGATCCTGGAGACGCAGTCTGAGCCAATACAGCGCTTTCTCCTTCAAACTAGCATTCTCGGTCGTCTCTCTGTTACGCTGTGTGTAGCCGTCACGGGGGATGAGCAGAGCGCGGCTCAACTGGAGGCAGCCGAGCAGGCTGGACTCTTCCTGGAAGCCCTGGAGGGACCTGGAGGTTGGTACCGCTATCATGCGCTCTTTGCGGCGGCCATGCGGCATGAGGCCGAACGGAGATTCGGTGAAGGGGCCCTGCGTGACCTCTCCTTGCGAGCCAGCGTATGGTATGAGCAGGAGGCGCTGCTCACGGAGGCTATCGAGGCCGCCTCTCTGGCGCGAGATATGGAGCGGGTCGCGCGGCTGATCGAGCGGGTACACACGCAAAACTTCTCTGAGCCACAAACGATGCTGCGGTGGATGGAGCTGCTTCCGGAAGTGGTTGTACGCGCACATCCCATGCTCTGCTTTCTCTTTGCCACCGAACTTCGCTTTCCGGTGAAACTCTGGTTTGCTCAGGAAGCAGCGTTAGCCACTGAGGTAGCCACTATCCCTGATGGCGAACGCGTGCGTATCGAGAGGTTATTGCAACTGGCCGAAGAGGGCTGGCAGCGTAGTGGCGACGTCTCCTGGATTGGCGCCATCTGGGCGCATCGCGCGTTGAGCGCTTTGCTGGACGAAGCCCCCTTCTCTTCAGTTGTGCATTTCGCCCGGCAGGCACTCATCTTCTTGCCGCGAAAAGGAGCGTTGGATCGGCGAGTGCAGATGTATCGGTCGGCATGCCTCTTTTTTGTGGGCAAGGAAAAGCTGGATCTTGGCCAGGTGAGCGAGGCGCGCGAGATGCTGCTCCAGGCTCAGGAGGATAACCTTCCGCCTGGCAACCGCTTTCTTGCCGTTGACATCCTTCTGACCTTGGGCAAGATTTACCTGGCCCAGGGCGACTTCGCGCTCGCGCAAACGCATCTTCGCCAGGCGCTCTTAAGCGCTCGCGAACTCTCTGATGAGAAGGTGATCGTAGAGGCACAGCGTGAGCTGGACAGACTGAATGGGAAAGTGGAAACCAATGGACTGGTGGAGCCGCTCTCCGCGCACGAAGAACGAGTGCTGCACCTGCTGATCGCGGGCTTGAGCAACCAGGAGATCGCGAGCGAATTGATTATCTCAGTCAATACTGTGAAGTACCACATCAAGCACCTCTATCAGAAGCTAGGTGTCAGCAACCGCCTCCAGGCCAGTGAGGCGGCGCGCCAGTTACATCTCTCCTCTCCCTCTAATACTCAGCGTTATGAGCCACGCTAGATAGCCTCTCCTCTCTTCACTACCTCCTCGCCTCTCTATCAACTACCCTTCGCACTACCCGCATGGGTGGGGAGTTCTTCTCATGAAATGGCTATACTCTCAACAGTAGCAAGCAATGACAACAGACACACAATAAAAATCTTGCTCTTCTCTCCAGAGAGATGGCGCGAAAAGAAAGCGAAAATATTCATGGCTATCAACATGTTCACTGCTCTTATGACACGCAAAAGCACGCAGCAAAAGCTCGCGAAAGCGCTTATGATCACTACTCCCAATGGAATTGTCAATGAACGCTTCATCAAGGTTGGTGGTATCGACCAGTGGATCACGATCCGCGGCGAGGACCGCCGCAACCCGGTCCTGTTTTTTGTCCATGGTGGCCCAGGCTCAACCTATTCGATCTTTGCTCCCCTATTACGTTCCTGGGAAAAGTACTTTACGCTCGTTCAGTGGGATCAGCGCGGCGCGGGCAAGACCTTCCACAAAAACGGGAAGGCTGGCACCGGCCCTCTCACGTTTAAGCGCCTGGTCCAGGATGGGATCGAGATCGCGGAGTTTTTGCGCCAATACCTTGGTCAGCCCATCATTCTCGTGGGCAGCTCGGTTGGCAGTATTACCGGGACCATGATGATCAAACATCGGCCTGAGTTGTTTGCCGCCTATGTGGGTACCGACCAGAATAGCACGCCCGATGCCGGCGAGCTTTCTTATCAACTGACGCTGGAGTGGCTTCGCGCCTCAGGCAATACCCGAGGTGTGAAAGCAGTGGAGAAACTTGGAGCCAGGAAAGGGAAGCTTACTGCTAAAGAGTTTACAACACTGCATCAGTGGACGATCAAGGCCAACCCAACGATTCCAAACATGATTATGGATATCATGCTGCCAGCCATGCTGACCTCACCCGATCACACGTTAGGAGATCTTATAGACATCTTCAAGGGCATGAACTTTTCGACTGATCAACTATTGAACGAACTTATGGTGTCCGATCTCTGCGCGCTTGGTGCGCGCTTCGAAATCCCATTCTTCGTCTTCCAGGGCGATACCGATGCGATCACGCCAACAGCTGCGGCGAAGGCCTACTTCGACACGCTTGAGGCTCCGCACAAGGAATTTGTCCTGATCAAACAGGCTGGTCACCTGGCGGCTTTTGCACGACCAGAACAGTTTCTCAGCGAACTCCTGCAACGGGTGCGGCCATTGGTACTTGCCTCGGTCGTTGGCACGAAATAATGAGCGCACTGCCCTTTGCGTCCAGCAGGGGGCAGTGCGCTCATATAAGGTTTCACATGGCGCCCTGTAACAAAAACACAGGATGTTTGCCCGCCACACGTTCAAATTCCTCAAGGGAAGATTCCGCATTGACCTGGTAGTAGCTAGCAAAGGGGTTGCCGCCCTTGATATCTTCTTGCAAGACGAGAGCCGCCTCCTTGAGGGGTAGTTCTCGTGCATTGACTCTTTCAACGCGACGCCCACGCGTGAGGGTAGCCTCTCCCGCGGCTTGCAGATTGCGCACCCAGGCCACGGTTCCAAACGGGGAGGCCAGATAGCGTTCTCCATTACGCTCAATAGTTACAATTGGGACCGTACGTGGCTGCCCGCTTTTGCGCCCACGCACCGTAAGCAGGTACATAGGGTAGTTGCCGGGTCCTACGAGCTTGAAGCCCGCGTGCAGTAGGGTCGTTGTCATAACATTCCCCAAATTGACAAACCACGGAGCTTTATTTGTTTTTGCCATAATTATGACCAATCTCCCTCCTTATCAGCTTTTGGCGGGCTCTTTGAAGGCCTCTTGTAGCATAAACTTCAGCATGCTGGGCTGCGCCGAAAACGTTGCCACGGCGATCACCTTGCGCGAATACTTGTCCGTGGCGAGCTGTTTGAGCATACAGTCGGCCAGGTCTGCCCTGGAGGTAAATTGTCGGCTGATGTGATTTTCAGCCACCCGGTAATCAGTGATGGTTTCCGTCTCAAAGAGACCGGAGGGCCGGACGACCGTCCAGTCAAAGTCGCTCTTCCTCAACATAGTTTCCATCTCTTTCATATCCGCGTAGGTCGTCTTCCCAATTGTGGACATCACGATCGGTTGCAGAATTTTATCAAAGATGAAACCGCCTCCCGTCTCGTGGTTCGTACCAGTCGCGCTTGAACTGACACAGATGACGCGACGAACGCTGGAGTGCTTCATGGCTTGTGTGATATGGGCCATGCCCCGCGAATAGATGGTAATTGGCTCGCGACTAAAGGGGACACCGAGGGTGGAGAGGACGGCGTCCTGTCCAGCAACAGCCTGTTCAACCAGCGCGAGATCGAACACGTCTCCACCCATCACGTTCAAGTGGACATCTTGCAGGGGGAAGGTTTTCGGGTGGCGAGTAACGGCCGTCACGATATGTCCAGCCTCCAGGGCCTGTTTGGTCAAGATTTTTCCTGTCGCGCCATTTGCGCCAAAGATGACAATTTTCATTTTAACTCCTTAAGCCGCGCGATCACGACCGATGGGTCAAGCCGATGGAAAAAGTTTGAGTCGACGGAAGCCAGGCGAACCGTCCTGGCTTGATCGATGAGAAATGTTCCTGGCACCGGCAATTCCCATGAGTCATCGCCGTTGTAGGCAGGTAAGTCTGCGCCAAGCTGGGCATGCAAGGCTTTTCCTGCCTCGTCGAGCTCGAAGGCAAGCCCATACGCTCGTGCCACACGATTCCCCCTATCTGAAAGTACGACAAAGCCCAGCTCGTGCTTTTCCTGCGTTGAGAGGCTGTGGTCTGGCGTCTGCGGCGAAATCGCGACAAGTGTTGCCCCCAGTTCCTGGAGCTGCGGCAACGCCTTCTGATAGGCACGCAATTCCAAGTTGCAGTAGGGACACCATTCGCCGCGATAGAATATGATGATGACTGGCCCCTGTGTGAGTAGCTGCGAGAGCGTCACCGCTTGCCCCAAGGCGTCGGGTAGCGTGAAATCAGGTGCCTGCTCATCTTCCTTCAGCGCGAATTCCGCGACGCCAGACGCGGCAAGGTGCTCAATGTGGCTATCCACTTGCCTCGCCATTTCTTCTGGGACATATTTTGCTCCTCGAGCCACGAATGTATCAATCTGTTCCTGCAATGGAATGTCGGTTGGAATCGTGCTTGCTACTATGCTTGCTAAAGAGCCTGATGGGATATTTGTTGCCATCTTCCCTCTTTCCTTTTCTAGCAATGGAGATGTTATGCTCATGACCACTCTTTGTGATCATCTAGAGAGAAAGAGGGTTACGCAGTCACTTTTGGGACAACTTCCTGGCCTGATTTTACCTATGCCAGATTATGGAGCACAGGTCCCTCTGCATTGCTAAGGGATGCAATGACGGCGCGAGCCGCGTCATCCAGGGGAGAAGTGCCATGATACAGGGATACATATGGCTACAGACCGAGATGCGAACATGCTGGAGTTGAATGGGGAGCATTTCTCCAGTGGTGGCATTTTGGCCGAGCAGCAACTTTGATGGCTCCTGGTGCTGATCGTGTAGCTCAGGCGTTCGCTCCCAATGCTGACGAAAATCGGCTACTGCGCAGAACTGGTCTACCAGCTCTTGATACCACAGTTCAAATTGATATAACCTGTTGCTTTGCTTAAAGAGTTGAATGCCCCGTGATACACCAGCCTGCCAGGCTGTGACGGCCTGCTCATTGAAGGTTGAGCGCCTTCGGATTGGCAAGTCATACCGAAAAAATAAAGGGAGGACATGTCGTTGTGTACGTGGAAGCGCGGTGAGTGAGGGAAGCTCAAAGAGGCGCTGGAAGGCCTTGTTGATTGTCTCTATTTCCAGGGTATGGGTCACAAGCATGGCGGGATAGGGGAGGGTTCTCATGAGTTGTCGGGCCTGCTCTAAAGCTTGCCGAAGTTCAAGGCCCTTTAATTCAAGACTTTCTGGAAGATAGCGAGCGGCTAAGAGCAAGTCATTGCGCTGGGCAATGGTACATTCCAGATAATCGGCAATCTGCATCAATGTCTGGCGGCTGGGAATTCGCTGTGAGCGTCCGACCAGCAAATTTTTATAGGTTGGACACACTTCATCAGTTAGCTCCTGTTGCGTAAAGCGTTTGAGGAGTGGATGAGGGTGATCCCTCACCTCTTCCTGGCGAGCGAGCCGCAGGATTTCAATCTCCTCAAGAGTGTCGTGTAGCACATTTGATCTCTGAGAAGATTTGGGTTTGCTTTCAATCATGCCTCTCTCCTGCTATGAGGACTGGCCAAGATCCGATCCATTGAATGATTTCTCGCCAATCCAGGTGTAGTTTTACACTTGGTACAACACCTGCTCCCTTCTATAATATTTCCTGGAACGAATACATGAGGAATTAAGATGTTTTTTTTCTGACAACCCACACTACGAATAGAGGGAACAATCATGGCCAAACTCGAAGGGAAAGTTGCTGTTATCACGGGTGGGAACAGCGGCATCGGCCTTGCCGCAGCCCAGCGCTTCGTTGCAGAGGGCGCGTACGTGTACATCACCGGTCGCCGCCAGGGCCTCCTCGATGAGGCAGTCATGCAGATCGGGAGAAACATTACTGGAGTTCAATCGGATATCTCGAATCTCGCGGATCTTGATCAGTTGTATGCCACGGTCAAGCAGCGTCACGATCACATTGACATCCTCTTCGCCAACGCCGGTGGGGGAGAACTGGTTGCATTAGAGGCCGTCACTGAAGCTCACTTCGATCAAACGTTTGACACCAATGTCAAAGGGACGCTCTTTACCGTGCAAAAGGCACTTCCCCTCTTGCGAGACGGCAGTTCAGTGATTCTCACAGGCTCGACGACCTCGATTACAGGTATTGAAGCGTTGAGTGTTTACAGTGCAGCCAAGGCTGCTGTACGCTCGTTCGCGCGCAGTTGGATTCTGGACCTGAGATCCCGCCGGATCCGGGTCAACGCGATCAGCCCTGGCCCGACCAATACGCCGGGACTGAATGGCTTAGTACAGACTGAGGAGGAGCGCGGACAGCTTTTGACGCACTTCGCGTCCATCGTGCCACTAGGGCGGTTGGGTGATCCTGACGAAATTGCGAAAGCCGCCGTGTTCCTCGCATCGGATGAGAGCAGCTTTGTCAATGGGATTGAACTCTTCGTCGATGGAGGGCAGGCACAAATCTAAGTGATCCTGGTCGCGGGTGTCTCATCGAGATACCCGCGATGTGTTTTACCTGGTCGCTTTGTTCCTGGATAGCTAGCTTCCACACACATGTGCTAGAATGAGACCTTAGCCCGCATGCATTATCTCGCCGGGTACGAACGCTGGCCACCGGGGGCGCTTCACAATGGCGCGAGGCACAGCCCCCAAAGTTCGCTCTCCTTAACCTGATGAGATTCGCAGTATACTAGACAAGATTTTGTTGTACGGCGTAGGCAACCGCGGCGGTACGGCAGGAGACGCCGAATTTTGTATAGATATGGGCCAGATGGTGCTCAACCGTTTTTTTGCTGATACTCAAGGTGCGTGCGATTTGAGGGGTGTTTTGCCCCTGGGTAAGGAGGCGCAATACCTCTATTTCACGCTGGGTCAGATCAGTTGCCTGTGAGCGCTTCGGCGCTACTTTTTTGCTGGTATCGCCAGCTTGCAAGGATGCGACCAGGGCCTCATAGCATGCGGTGTCAAGTTGCGTCCCCACGCATGCAGACATCGAGGTGAGTACACGCGAAGGTTGCTCCTCATGTTGCTGCTGCCCCTCTTGCGTTGTGTGCACATAGGTGTTGGCGACGGCAAGAATACGCCCTGCAAGTGGTATCTGCTCACCCTGGAGTTGCCTATGGTAGCCTTGCCCGTTGACCCATTCGTGATGTGAGGCGGCAATGGGGGCAAGATCGCGCAATGGGGTAACCTGTTCCAGGATACGCTGGGTATAGTAAGAGTGGAGACGATAAATTTCCCATTCGCTCTGGGATCTACGTGCTCCTTTGACAAGAATACCAAAGGGTGTCGCGACCTTGCCAATGTCATGAACCAGGGCCGAACATTTCAATGTGTAGAGTTCGCCAGGGGTCAAGGCAAGTTGCTTGCCTATGCCCTCGGCTACCTGGGCGACAAGCTGTGAGTGATGCCAGGTTCCAGGCGTTTTGCCATCAACAAAGTCCGCCAGGGCCTGGCATACATCTTCTTTGCGGTCTGTCGTGACAGTATCAGCGGATGTATATGGGCGCATTTGTATGATCGCTTCGCGGGTTATTGGGTGCTCCAGGTCGTCTCTCCCCTGCCCTGAGGGGGTCAGGTGCAGGAATGCCTCCACGATGTCTGGATCAAAGCGGGTACCTTGCTTTTCTCTGGCGAGGGTGCGTGCTGCGGCTGTTCCTCCAACGCTGGCTGTAAGTTCCATAACCTGTGCCAGGTGTAAGATACGTGCGGGAAGTGGTATCTCGCTGGCCTTTAAACTATAAGCCAACCCTTTGCCATCCCAACGTTCCCACTGGAAGCGGAGCGTGTGTTGCACAGTCTCTGGAAATCCAAGCCTGCGCGCAAAGAGTTCAGCTACTTCACAATGGCCGCGCATGGCTTCACGAATAACAGGGCCACATTGGGCGATGAAGGAGAAGAGCCTGGTGACGCGACTGGGGAAGCGTGCATCCAGGGGAACATTGCGCGAGAGCCAGCCCAGCATTTCATGAAGCTGTGATGGATCGACGAGCATGAAATCAGCACGCGGCACCTGTTCGTCGTCCGGAAAGAAGGCCGAGATACCCGCCGAACAGGCGGTGCAGCCGACATCCTTGAGCAGTGCGCCATAGAAGACGGCTTCCTGTATATCGGGCGAGAGTCGAAGGGCGCAGGCCAGCTGAAGGCCAAGATAGGCGCTTTTCAACCCATGCTCCATGTCCTCGCCAAATCCCATACCCGTAGCAAAGGAAAGTGCGCAGAGCAGCGTCGCTAGATTCTCATCTGACCGCTTGTTTTCAACCATAACACGCTCTCACCTGTGGTGCGCAACCAGCTCTCTACTCTATAAAAAGATCTGGATATAGGGGAACTCACCGATGTATGACCATAAGGTTATATGCTACACTTCTCTCACATTATACCCATTATCGCGGAAGAAGCAAAGCACAAGGGCAGATAGTAATAACACCATCCTGAAAGCAGATAGGTTGCTCTTGTTGTCAGAAAGGTAGAGAGGAAGGATGTATATGAAGAGAGGTGGGAAGGTGCTAGAAGGAACTGAATCATATATTGTATGTGCATGTTCACTTTCTGTTTTGAGACAACTCGTCTATGAAATTGAAGATAAGATTAAGGCAGAAGCTGCGGGAGAAGCAAAAATTGTCTATTCTGGCTCGAGCCAGCGCAGACAGGAAGGGGTTATTTGTATCTGGCTCAATGGTGAAAAGGTGCCGCTCTTTTTCAAGAATAGCCTTTTCAGAATGCTGCATATGGATGAGGATATTCTTGATTTCTCCATCGTTCCCCTGCCTCTTTCTCCGCACATCGACATTACGTCTTTGATGCCTCTGCCTAGTTCGCAAATGCTGTATTGAGCTCAGTCAAGTGCCCGCCCCTTCAAGGAGACGGGCTTGTTATGACATGTAGCAAGAGTCAGGAACCCCACGCCACAACTTGTGTGTAAGTGTCAGGCCTCAAGCCAGGGGTCTCCAGAGGCGGAGGTCTGATGATTACAGGTGCAGGACGCGCGTCAGATACGATTCCACTTGTGTGTTATACCACTGAGGATCGAGATTCCATGATTGGACATGGTCCGCGCCATTGACGCGATTATAGGTGACAATATCGGTATGTGCTTGCGCGAAGGTATCGCTTACCGAGACGGGAGTGGTGGTATCATTTGTGCCATGGAAGAGCAGAATTGGGGTCTTGCCCTGCGGCTGATTGAGCTGGTTGAGCGCGTCGAAATTGATTTTGGCGCGTTGAGTGGCGAAGAACTCGGCGGTGCTGGCAACCACATCTGGCAAGTAGCGGCTGGCGGCCTGAAAGCTCAGCGTGGAGCGCCAATCGAGCAATGGGGCATCGAGCACGAGTGCCTGAACGTTGCTCGCATATTGTGAGCGATGCTGGAATGCTTCAACGATCGCGCCACCCATCGACCAGCCATATAGCACGAGGTGGTGGGCGCCATGAGCCAGAGCATACTTGACGCCAGCCTCCAGATCCTGCCACTCAGTATCACCCAGGTGATAGTAGCCATCCGGGCTAGCTGGGGCATTCATATCATTTCTGTACGAGATGGCAAGCATGGGTATGCCCAATTTCGCCAGCGGTTGCATGAAGCGCAGGCTGCTAGCGAGCGTATCGCCTCGCCCATGAACCAGGATGCCCCAGGTATCCAGCTTACCAGGCACATACCAGGCGGGCATCTCTCCTAAAGACGTCGAGACTTGAACGGTGCTGATGTGTAGCTCCAGTGTATCCTTCAATCCGTTTAGATATACCTCTCTATTCCAGGAAACCATAGTGTGTGATGCCAGAGGGGCGGTCGTCTGGAGTACCTGGCGCGTCACGGTGTCCTGGTTTTCGTCGGTAATCTTGCCCACGATGGCTGCTCCGTTGGCCCAGGTGATGCCAAATGTACCTGGCTGCTCGGTGTCCTGGGTGTGTGGCAGCGTCACCGCTTGCGTGCTCACATTGGTTGCCTCTAAATTATAGGATATATCGTGCGCAGGTACTAAAAGGACATTGGAGAAGTAATAGCCAATGCCTCCGCACGCGATTGCGCATAGAAGAATTAGCGAGAGCAAGGCCACTATGATCCGTTGTGGACTCAAAAGGCGGGGTTTCCTGGGGGCTATAACCCGAACAGGCGTATTGCTGATGAAAGTACTCATAAAACTTCCCTGCTATTCTAATGTGATATATTAGGCCAACTGTGATATATTGGGCCACGAGAATATTTTTCTTATGGTGCTTTTACCATATCAACAACGACCATTGTTACCTCAGTATATGTCTTCTCTGCCATGCTAAACATGGGTCTAATGACCCATTTAAAAGGCACCAGGAAAAGCTCATGATATGGAGCTCTTCCTGGTGCCTTCTTTATTTCAAAGACATTCCCCTGGAGATGAACAGCAAAGTGAGTATCATCTGGACTAACGAGCAGTGCTATGCTCTTGATGGTCAGAAGCCTTCAATGCAAGGCAGAGAGTAAGTGCTAATAGGCGTTTGCTGCATCAAGAGATCATGAACCCCCTACCCTCTGAGAGCCATTCGTGTGCGCTATGAGATCAACGGCTTCGAAAGGCTTCCAGGTGTTTATCGAAGTGCCTCTTGATATACACATGATAGTCCGCCTGGTGTTCATTCAGGAGGTGATGCAGCCTGGAGCCAAAGGTATCTAGGACCGACCCGAAGGTGACATGTAAGACCTGGCGTGCATCAAACTGGTTTAAGAGATCTGGTAGTTGCTCATCAGTTAAGGACGTGATGAGTGGAAACTTCGCTAGCGTGGCCGAGACATGATACGTTTTGCGGTCAGTATCATAGCGGCTACAGGCGAATTCAACGATCTCCCTGAAGAACGAACTGTCGATGGAAGCGATGAGGCGCAGCGCTTCCAGATAGCTTGTTCCTGCGGTCTTAAGATGGACAAGACCCTGAGTCAGGCGCATCGTGATGGGATAGACCTCGAATTTGTCCGAGCCCGTATGCAAGCTGAGTTTATAGTCATTGTGAAAGTAGCGCATAATGCTGGCGTGCCCAGCGATATTTTGTTCCAGTTCCGCGAGATCACCAATGTAGTCCACCCCTTTCTCGAAGCGCCCCACAAAGCGCGGTGCCAGGCTGACGAAAGGGACATTGAGCCTCTTCAACTCGGATACGATGTAGAAATGTTCAAGCAATGCGGTTGTGGTCCCGGTCTCATCAACCGAGATCTCCATTTCAAAGGGGCGCTGACCAGCCAGCTCTTGAATCCTCTGTGTCATGCGCGCCATGTGAGCCACGGCAGCACCATATTTGACAACCGCTTTGAGCAAGGTATGTTCATCAAACGCTAGAGGGAGACCTTCGATATCGAATTGTCTGTGGTACCGCTGTTGCGTTTCATTGAGCGAGCTTTGTAGATCGCTCCAGGGAAGAGCAGAGGCTTTCTGACGTAACGTTGCAGTGTCATCTTCCTCGGCATCATCGTCAACATAATCACCGAGGTCAATAGTATAGAATGTATAACCGGCGGCGATGAAGGCTTCAATATCAGCCAGGGCTTTCAAGTGGTCGGCATCCGCTCCCCAGGGCTCGCGCCAGCCCGCTTCAAACACTCCCCACATCGCGTCATCAAGTACCTGTTGTGGGGTACGACCCGTACGTGCATTTTCGCGTACCGATTGTTGCGCGAAGATGGGAGCCACGCCTGTGTCGCGTACGCTTTGCACATGTCCGGGGGTGGCGATGCCCAGGCGATCACCAAAGCCTGCTGATGTTTGCAGGCCTAGTACGCTTGGTTGTAGCCATGGAAGACGTGCGCGTAGAACACGCGCATTTTCAGGGGTTCGGGCGCATAGCATAACCTGGTCGTTGTGTAGCCGCTCCCCAACAAAGCCATTGGTATGGCCCTGCACGACGAGCAGCTTCTCGCTTGGTATGGCTGTCGTGACCAGGGCATATGTTGTGTTATCGAGGGTAACGACTGATGTATCAATGATCGGTAGATTGAGATTATGAAGCATTCTTATGACTCCAGTTTGTAGGCCTGCTTTGCCAGGCGATAGGCCATATCCACAACCATCTCATGGGCATCCTCTTCATCAATGATGCCACGTAGCACCATTCCAGCCAGCCAGTCGGCGCTGGTACGCCGCCATAAATCATGGCGTGCAGGAATGGAGGGATAGGCGCGCGTATCGTCGTTGAAGCCAGTGGTGTTGTATAGCCCGGCAGTTTCCACGACATTATCGAAGAAGCGGCGTATACCGTTCAAGCTATCAAAAAACCACCAGGGGGGACCAAGGCGCAGGGCGGGATAGTGGCCCGCCAGTGGTGCGAGTTCTCGGCTATAGGTTGTCTCATCGAGGTTAAATACAACGATGGTCAGATCATCTTCTCGCCCAAAGCGGTCAAGCAAGGGTTTTAAGTTGCGTGTGAATTCGCTGGCGACAGGGATATCAGCGCCCATGTCACGTCCGAAGCGCTCGTAAATCGCAGGATTGTGGTCACGATAGCTTCCGATATGCAATTGCATGACGAGGCCATCTTCAACGCTCATGCGCGCCATTTCAAGCAACATATGACCTGTAAAGCGGCGCGCATCCTCTGTACTGATCTGACCCTTCAATGCTCGTTGAAAAATAACCTCAGCCTCACGTTCGCTGAGATGCTCGGTGTACGCGGTCATGGCGGCATGATCGGTGGCGGTAGCTCCCATCTCTTTAAAGAAGCGACGCCGCTGTTCCAGCGCTGCGATATACGAGTGATAACTGGTTACATCGATGTTGGACACCTGACTCAAGCGTTGAATATTCTCTACAAAGTGTTCCGCGTCGATATTTACAACCATGTCAGGACGAAAGGTTGGAATGATGCGCCCGTGCCAGCCCGATTGGCGCATGCTTTCATGATAGTGAAGTGTATCGGTAGCGGCATCGGTCGTGGCGAGTACCTCAATGTGAAAGCGTTCAAACATCTGGCGCGGCTGAAACTCAGGGCTGTGTAGTTTCGCTTCAAGGGCGTCGTAGATCTTCTGCGCGTTGGCGGAGTTTATCTTCTCCTCGATACCAAAGATATCGCGCAATTCATCACGCAACCAGAGACTCGATGGCGTCCCTCGGAACAGGTACCAGTGGTCGCAGACGATCTGCCATATCTTGCGATGATCTGGCATCGCGAGATGGCTCCCCTTCTCTTTGGAGGGGATGCCCAGGTCCTCTAACATGATACCCTGGGAATAGAGCATGCGGAAAATATAGTGGTCGGGAATAATCAAGAGATCAACGGGCGTCCCCCAGTCGTAGTTGGATGCACAAAGCATCGCTGGATTAACATGTCCGTGGACGCAGACAAGAGGAAGGTCTTTTACGCGTTTATACAGACTGCGAGCAATCTGGAGTTGAGCAGGATCCGACGAAAAGAAGCGGTCTTCTAGTGACTGAGTCATTGGATCTCCTATCTATGAGCCAACAATGAATATATCGAGGAATAAAGCGCTGTAGCGTAAACGCTGCACATAATTTGGCAGGATGACATGGCTTGTTACTTCCCTTTCAAGCGCACAACGAATTGTGTCGGCTTGACGAAACAGAGCGCTATGATCAGCAGCGCCATGGTGGTGAGCATATAGACGACAGCCATCGCGTTGATTGCTTGCTCTGGCCGCATACCCGAAGCAAAGGCATCTCCGTACAGGGTGACGACGAGAGTTCCGGCATCGGCGTTGGCAACCAGATAGGTTAGCTCGAACATCGCGATAACGCGCACAACCGCCAGTATGCTCGCAGTGAGCAAACCTGGCATCACCAGGGGGAGCACGATTCGCCAGAACGTTTGTAAGCGATTCGCGCCGAGCATATGGCTGGCTGATTCCAGCGAGATATCCACCTGTTCGATGAAAGGAACGAGAATGAGTATAACGAAGGGCAGCGTGGGCACAACGTTGATGAGAATGACGCCTGGTAATTCGCCACCAATGTAGCGTAGCAAAACTGTCGCGAGCGGAATACCATACGCGAGTGGCGGTACAAGCATTGGTAGCAGATAAAAGCCCATCAGTGCTCCCTTGAAGCGAAACTGTTGACGCGCCAGCACGTAGGCGGCGGGGAAGCCTACAAGCATGGAAATAAAGGTTGCGCTAAGCGCGACAATGAGCGTATTCGAGAGGAGTTGCACAATATCATGGTCACTAAATGCGAAGGCGTACCATTGTGTGGTAAATAGTCCTTCCGGGAGCCAGGTCGCGAACCACTGTTTGCCTAGCGAGTCGAGCACAACCGTGCAGACCATGGCCAGGATGTTAAGAATAAAGAAGCCGATTGCGGCGTAAAAGGCGAGCGTACTCCAGAAACGTCCCCTGCGCCTCTGATGTCGTGGCTTCTCTGAAGAACGAGTTGGCACATTGTTCGTGGTATTGGTGACAGTATTCTGGGAAACCTCAATGTTCATCGCCTATACCCCCTTGCCGCCACTGATGGTCGCGCCACGTGCCGTTTTGCGTTGCAGCCACAGGACCAGTGCGATTACCAGCAATTCAATAACGCCCATGATCAACGATATCGCCGTGCCAAGCGGGATGTTGTAATTGGTAAAGGCCGTTTCATAGGCGGCGATAGCCAGCACACGTGTCTCATGCGATGGTTCTCCAACCAGGTTCGCTGAAGGGAAAACACTAAAATTGGCAACAAAATTGAGACAAAACGCGACCGCGATACCCGGTAATGAGAGGGGAAGTACAACGCGCCAGAAAGTTTGCCACGGCCTCGCTCCTAGCATCCGGCTGGCTCTTTCTAGATCCGGGCTGATCGCTGACATATAGCCCAGGATCAATAAAAAGGTGAAGGGAAAGCCCTGGATAAAGAGCGCGATCTCGACCGCGAGCCAGTGATGCAGCAGGAGCATGGGTTGCTGTATGAGGTGTAGCGAGAGGAGCACGCGATTGAACCAACCGGTAGGCGCGAAATAGTCCAGCATTGCCTGGGCCACCATAACGTTTCCGAGCGTGATGGGCAGAATCAAAATTGCGGTGAGCAGGCGTTCAAACTTAATGCCTCGACGCATATAATAGGCGAGGGGAATGCTGACCAATACGCTAAAGAGGGTCACAGGCAAGGCGACACGAAAGGTTGTCCAGATGGTGGCAACCAGGTCGGAATTGCTAAAAAACTGAAAATAGTTTGTCAGGCTCCAGGATGATGCCTGCTCGCTTGAACGTAAACTGATATCAAGACCGAAGAGCAAAGGATAGAAAAACAGCACAAGTACCAGCATGATCGCTGGCAGCGAGAGCAACACCGCGCTGCTATTGACCTTGAAAGGTAGTCCGCGCCTGTTTATCTTGCGCCGTATGGAGGAATGAGGTATATCTGCCATCGCATTATCTCTCGACTCTCATCGCTGCGACATCTACTAGATCCTGCTCAGCACTGGTGTGATCTGTTGCTGTTTCGTCGTCAGGGAAGAGCAAAAGCCTGTCGGGTTGCGCGCCAAATGTAAGCGGAGCGCCAATTGCTGGCGCGTGGGCACTATGCACCAGCAATTGTGTGCCTCTCTCGTCCGCAAGTTGTACTAGAATTTCATATGCTCGCCCCACATATTCCACCAGTCGCACATGGCCCTGGACGTGGTTCTCGGCGGGCAACGGATCAGCCAGTGTTTCGTCGGGACGTATGCATGCCAGTACACGCTGCCCCGTTTGCCAGTGGGCGCTCTCTGCCGCTGTACTACTGGCGGTAAATTGCACACCGGATGCCGTCTGAATGAGCCAGTACTCGCCATCTCTTCCTATAACTGTGCCAGGGAACTGATTGAGATACCCCATAAATCTGGCGACAAAGAGGCTCTGAGGGCGATTGTAAATTTCTTGTGGCGTCCCAATCTGTTCAATGCGACCCTGGCGCATGACGACGACTTTGTCTGAGAGCGACATGGCTTCGGATTGATCGTGCGTCACGTAGACGGTTGTCAGACCAAGCTCAGTATGTAAGCGCTTAATTTCGATACGCATCTCGTTGCGCAGGTTGGCATCCAGGTTAGAGAGCGGCTCATCTAAAAGAAGGAGAGAAGGCTCCAATACAATCGTACGCGCAATCGCTAACCGCTGCTGCTGCCCACCGCTCATCTGGGCCGGATAGCGTTTCCCGAAATCCTGTAAATGGACCATATTCAGGGCTTTACGGACACGTTGTTCTCGCTCAGCTCGGGGAACACGGCGAATTTCCAGTCCATAGCTGATGTTTCGTTGTGCGGTAAGGTGCGGAAACAGGGCATAGTTCTGAAAAACCATGCCAAAGCCGCGCTTTTCCGCTGGTAAGTGTTGGACAGGTGCACCATTGAGTAGGATCTCGCCTTCAGTCAATTCAAGGAGCCCAGCGAGGCAATTGAGCGCTGTGGACTTGCCGCAGCCGCTAGGACCCAGCAGAGTAATAAACTGACCGCCAGCTATTTCGAGGTTAAAGTCGTGTAAGGCTGTCGCATCACCAAAGCGGCGCGTCATGCCCTTGATCACGAGCTTCTCTATTTTCTTCATGCTTCTTGTGTCCTGGTTTGGTGGTGTATTCGATTCTAGCAAGATGCAGGAGGAAATTCTCCTCCTGCACCGCTATCTTCGCTTAAAGCCTTAAGACGTTTGGTATTTGCCACTACCAATATCGCTATCCCACTTTTGGAAAGCCGCTACGAGCTGGTCAGTATTCAATGGCAGCTCGATTTTGATGTTTTTAATCAACGTGTCGTATTCTGGGCGACCGTACTGTTGCATGACTTGTTGGCTGCTAGCTGGTGCCAGAGAGATTGGCACGTTCTTTACTGCTGGACCGGGATAGAAGTATCCAGAATCGTAATTATATGCTTGCTGATCTGGTCGAAGCATCCAGGCCATCACGTCCAGCATGACATTCTGGCGTGCCTGGTCCAGCCCCTTGGGCATCATCATGAAGGCCGCATCGGCCACAAATGTCGTGTCCTTAAGGACAAACGTTTTGTCTCCCGCGGGGACCTGTTGGAGGAAGCGGGGATTAATATCCCATCCCAGGGTACTGGCGATGATAGAGGCTTCACCAGTGCTGAGGGCTTTCATCGTGTCTCCGGTTCGTGTTGGATACGCGTCGATAGCTGAGCCTGCATCTTTCAGGAATGACCATGTTTTGTCCCAGCCATGTATCGGGTCCTTGGGGTCTTTGTCACCTAACAGATAGGGCAGTCCCATCAACATTGTTCGTCCAGGACCAGAGTTTGAGGGACGCGCATAGAGGAACTGGCGTGGGTGGGCTTTAATCCAGGCTTGTAGCTCTTCAATGGTTGTGGGGGATTGGACACCTTAGCTGGATTATACTCGAAGACGGGGCCGCTTGGTGTGTAGGTAAAAACCAGGCCGTAACCCTGAGCCAGGTCGTTATAAGCCTTTGCCGCGGGCAGATAGTTTGCGTCGAGATTAGGGAATTTGTCGTTATGAGCTGGTGTCAGTTGTTCGACTAGCCCCTGTTGAATAGTGCTCGCGACAGCATCATAGCCAGTAATGATAAGTGTATCCTGGATGTTACCGGCATTTTCTTCGGCCTTGAGCTTGCCAGGAAGTTGGGGGGCCTGAATGCGTGCAGGATAGACGATCTTTGATACCTTGTCAGGATGAGCCTTCTGGTAGGCGTCGAGCATGGGTTTTACTTGCGCGGTATATCCTCCGGCATCGACTACCTGTAATATGATGGGGTGGTTGGCATTGGGCGATCCTCCAGTTCCGCTGCATCCAGCAAGCAGAAAGGCCATGCCTAGAAATATGATGCGGAGAACTGGCGACCTTAGCGGATTCTTCATTGTGTACCTCTTCCTTGATAAGTACTATTCTGACGACAAGTCACCGTAGTTTGAAGCGAATTGCCATAAGCGCGCTTGATCGCACTACCCGACATAACTCCTCTGTCATGCAGTAGTGTGTAAATATACCTGCCAGGGATGTACTGATCTTTCTTGTGACACACCTTCCTTGTTAATGCCAACTAGCTACCAGAAAAAGATGAAAATATTTCACTACTTTTCAGAAGGTAGCATATGATTACCCTTTCTGTCAAGGCGCATTTTCAGTGATTTCACCTTTGGTCTTGTAAAGCCTGCGCATACCAGTATCAGTAAAAAAAGAATAAACCTCTCTATTATGAGCTCGTAAATGCAGATTCTTCCCCAGGTTTAGCGCAAATGTGGTGTTTGTGCTCCCGGGACTTACTCAATAGAAGGTGAAAATACATGTAATATTTTCATGAAAATAAAGAGGCGAAGAGTCCAGAGAGAGATAGTGTAAGGAGTGGGAGCTAGTTGTTGACTTAAGGCACACAAGGGGCGGTAGACTCCCGTACGATCAAGGGGCTTTCCATGAGTGTGTAGCCGCTGCTCGGTGCATTCCGCCCTTCAATGAGCAGTCGAAGCATCTGCATGGCTAGTTGCCCCATACGATACTTTGGCTGGTCGATAGTGGTGAGAGGAGGGTTGGAGTGAGCCGCCATCGCGATACCATCGCAACCAACGACCGAAATGTCGTCTGGGACACGTAGTCTGTATGTGCGGATAGCATGGAGAGCGCCTAATGCCATAATATCGTTGTAAGCTATCACAGCGGTAGGTTGTTCGGCACGAGGGCGCGAGAGGAGTGCGCTCATCGCCTGAAATCCTCCTTCAACGTTAGGAAAACTGGTGGGGCACCATTCAGGCTGCAATGTCCGATTCCTCTCGCGAAGTGCCATTTCGATACCTCGCCTTCTGGCTAAAGAAGGGCTGGCAAGACTGTTGCCTGCTAGATACGCTATGCGTGTATGATTGAGCCTGAGTAGGTGTTGTGTCGAGCGATAAGCCGCGTTTTCAAAATCGATGAGGACGCAAGGAATTTCGGGATGATTAAGATTTTTATTAATGATCACGAGGGGGATCTTGCTCTGCTCATAGAGCGTAACCAGGGCGCTACTCTCAATACGCGAAGCACAGACAATAATTCCATCTACCTGGCGTTCAATGAGTGTCGTGAGCGCCTGGGCCTCTCTTTGCGGGTCTTCTGACGTGTTACAAAGGAGCATGGTCAATCCATTCGTGCCTGCCTCATCTTCGACCCCGCGTACAATTTCAGGAAAAAAAGGATTAAGAATATCGCTAATAACCAGGGCGATAGTGCGCTGCTCTTTTCTAGGTTGTGGTCGTATACCACTGATTGGCTTATAGCCTAATTCGGCAACGACTGCTAACACACGCGCGCGTGTGCCTTCGTTGACCGGTCCCGTATTATTCAATACGCGCGAGACTGTCGTTGGGGAGACACCAGCAGTGCGCGCTACATCGATGAGTTTTGTTGTTGTCATATATTATGTTGTACCTATCGTTTTTCATGAAAATGATAATATGAATTTCTGCTTTTGTCAACTGGCGTGAGATGATGATTTCGCCAAGGAAGATCAAAACAATTTTTGACGTGATCAATGACCTTTGCATACCGGCCTGAATCGTTTGTTCATTAGGACCTTCAATATGTATATTGACTGCCTTCTATGGTGCTGCTATAGTTCGTTTAGCGTTTATATTTTATATGTGAGCCATATAGAGGCATTGCACTCATAGATGGAAAGCATCCACCTCACTAGAAACGCAAAAAATGCTTTATTTATCTTTTTGGCAGCGAAAGGATGTGTTTTATGGCACAGGACTCATTCGAAATCGACACTTTTATTGAGGTGCCACCTGAAAAGGTGAAGAGCTTCCTCTCTACACTGAGTAACCATACTCAGATTCACCCGCTTATTGTTAATATCGCATATGAGAAAACTACGAAGGCGGCTGATGGTTCGCGTATTGATCATTATAAGATTCGTGATCGTATGAAGCAGGGTCCCTTTATGACGACCTTTACCTATAGCGTAGAGATGAGCATCAATGCTCGGGGCGAAATCGTTTACGATGCGCACCAATCTCCAGGCATCTATTTGCACAATGTTACTATCTGTCTCCCTGAGGGAAATGGAACGCGAATACAAGAGCGTGTTGAAATTACAGCACCGAGCTTGCTTATCAAAACGGTTTATAAGCAAGGTTTAGCATCGCATAAAGAGATGTTCGCGAAGCTCAAAGCTATACTGGAGGGTTCACCTATTCCTAGCAAGTAGAAAATAGAGTTTTGTCGTGTATTCCCTTTAGTCATAGCAGTGAAAGGAGGCTAGCTTATGACGCACCCTACCAATACCGAGCCTCGGGCAAGTATGCCATTGCGTGAAACCCCTGTGCCACCAGCACCTCGAACAAACTGGTGGTTGCGGATGACAAGTACTGGTTGGGATTTACCCCAGGAAACAATTGAGCAACGTGAGAAGGTTCGCCGCAGTCGCCTGACTTCCTGGATTTTGCTGGGCATGCTTGTCACTCTTGTGGCCTTCATTCCCGCTACCTTTACGGACAGAGCCTCAGCTTTTGCCGTCCTCTTTGCTCTTGCAGGTGTGCTGGTCGCGATACTATGTAATCGTGGGGGCCTGGTCACTGTAGCGGGAACTATTCTAGTGATACTATCGTGTTTGGCAGTCATCGGTGTTGTTCTAGGTTCAACGGATGGCAAAATCCACCTGGTTTATTTGCCCGCGTACGATGTTCTGGTTATCTCAGTCATTCTTGGTGCCTCTATTCTCCCACGCGGTGCAGCGTTTATCATTGCGGGTGTGAATGTTGTCCTTATTTATGGCGATCTGATGTTGCAGCCCTGGTCCACTGATCTTCACCAGGCTCTATCTCAATACAGCATGGCTGTTATTGCTGGGCGTCCGGTAGCGATTCAGATTATGACAGCCGTTATCGCCTTTCTCTGGGTACGTGGCATGGATCAAGCAGTGCGACGCGCTGATCGGGCAGAGGAATTGCGAACTATTGAGCAGCGCTTTAGTATGGCTGAGACTGAACGCAAAGCACGGGTGGAAGAGTTTGTGCAGGAGGTCATCAATGCTTTGCGTTTATTGGCAAATGGCCAGGAAGGCCTCATTATTTTATCTTCGGACCATCCACTACATCAGCAAGGGATGTTCATCAACAACCAGTTGAGGCAGTTCTATCGTCTCAAGCAAGGCGGCGCTACAAATGAGCAGACAGCTTATGCTGCTAAATTGCTTTTAACAATGCTACAGCGGATCAACACTGGTCAGAGTATGGTCAATGGGCTTGATCCTCAGCTCTTCATGACCCAGGTGCCCGTTATTGATGAGATTTCCTGGCATCTCTACTACATGCTCCAGGGAAAGCATGCTCCTATGCTGTCACCCCGTTCGCCAGCGCAGGATGGTCGGTTTTGAGTTAGGGAAGAAAGCGAAAGACATCCTGCTCCGATTATTGGATGCATATGTACACATACATATGCATCCAATTTCGTTGTTGCATTGGTTCAAATAGCATTGTCGCCCAGCATTCCCCAACTAAGCGTAGCGCGAGGTACACTCTAGCGGTAGCCTTGTCAGAAGTTGCTGCACTGTTTCCACAAGAGGAGAGGTCGTTGTGAGAAGGATATGTGTAACCCATGGTTCCAATGCAGACTCAAAGGGCTCCCAGTGTGCAGCCTGTACGGCGTACAAATCTGGATGACCATCTGAGGCCAGAACAGCTTCAGGGGACGCTTCATGGCTGGTACCATCGAAATGACTTTGCCAGCGACTATGGAGCCGCGCCAGTGCGACCTCTGGCGGGCAGACACACTCGATAAAAACGATCTTGGCCCCCAATGTCACCGCTGCACGCGCCAATACCTGTCGTTCCTCTCGACGTGAAAAGCTGGCATCAAGGATCACTGACTGCCCCTGCTCCAGATATAGTAGCGCGCGTTGTGCGAGAGCAGCATACGTCTTCCTGTTCCAGGAGGGGGTATAGTTTCCTTTGCCATAATATTCCGCCTGATGCATAGCGGGCGACTGCTGTGTGAGTTGTTTACGGATGACATCTGAGGAGAACAAGGGAAAGGAGAGATGCTGTTGCAATGCGTGGGCGAGCGTGCTCTTCCCGCTACCCATGAGCCCGCCTATGCAGAGTAGCAGCGGGTGGTGCGTGTCGCTGTTTGTGGTGCGAACCGCGAAGGCAAAGAGGTCAGAGGCCTCCTGAATAGCTTGCCTGCTCTGATTAGTTTCGATCTCGGGATCATCGAGGAGGAATGCGGTCACCTTGCCGCGTACGCAAGCTCGGTAACAGATATAAAAAGGGAGAAGTGTGTAGAGATCGGTATCCCCTGTCTCCGCGATATAGGCCTGGAGGAAGTTCATTGCGAGATCATGGTGCTGTGCCATCTCCAGCTCCATCACCAAAAACGCGACTTCACTGGCGACATCTCCGTAGCGAAATCGCTCGTTGAACTCTATGCGATCAAGCAGGAGGATATGTCGAGTGGGGGAATGGTTGGTAGTGGGCAATACATAGACATGCTGCAAACGCAGATCCCCGTGACAATCGCGGATACGTCCTTGTAACAGACGCCGCGTGAAGAGTGGGCCATGCGCCTGCAAGAACTGAGCGATGTAGCGGCGCAGTGCGTCATAGGCTTCTCGTTCTAGCACACGACCGATATAGGGTTGGATCTGGCGAAAATTTTCTTCCCAGTTCTGCTGTATCGTTTGCGCGTCACCAAAGGTGATGATAGAGGCATTCGTAGGAGTTGCCATATGAAAATGTGCAATCGTCTGCGCGACCTCGCGCATCATTTCAGGGGTGACCTGACCCGCCTGAATGAGGGAGGCGAGTGTCGCATCTTCGGGCAAGCGCCGCATCACGACCGCGTAGTCAATGACGATCCCCTCTTGATAGTGTGTTCCAGCTTCAGGCAACTCATCGCTCGCAATGACTGGGCCTATGCGGAAGTGTTCTTCTGAGCATTGAAGAATAGGGGCCACTCCAAGATAAACATTCGGAGCCAGCGACGCATTTAACAGGACCTCTTGCAGGCAGAAGTAGCGGCGGCGTGAAGGTGTCGTGTAGTTACAGAAGCCAAAGTCTCGCGGCTTTTTTATCTTGTATACGTACTGCGGCGTGAGCAACACCACTGAGAGATGGGTCTGCTTCTCACTGATCTCCTGCGTCCCATCACAGGAAAAGTCCTTTTCCTCTCGTAGAGCACGAAGCATGGACAGAAAAAGATTTTCTTGCTGCATATCTTGTTCTGAATGAGACATAACGCTCCTCTGCTTCAGGAAAGAATTATCTTCACAAGAATATCCTATGAACATTACAAAACTATCACCAGTGCTTTGCGAGTATTCACAATGTCTTCACGCTTCTATTCTATAATGAGTGGCAACAATGAGTGGCAACACGAAAAATTAAATGAGTAAGCTGAGAAAGAGGGGGTTCCGGTCGCAAATATTTGAATATTGCGACCGATTACCTGGTGTTCGCGGCGGTAGGCGTGGGCTATCATCAAACGGCACCGCTTTTAAAGCGACATAATTGCTAAACATGTGACATATCCAGGGTAAAGAGACGAAGTAAGAAGAAGAGGTGCGATCTCTCCTCTCTCACGCACATATCTATATTTTGTGGAGTTTGGCCATTTTTGTAGGAGCATCGCTATGTACTGGGACATTGATCCTTATCACACGCTCGTTGAATTTTCCGTGAAGCATCTGATGATTAATGTTGTCAAAGGACGATTTAACGAGGTACAGGGAAGTATTTATCTGGATACCCAGGAACCAGAAAATTCTTGGGTCAAGGCATCGGTCAACACGGCCAGCCTCTCAACGGGTACTGAGCAGAGAGATATACATCTGCGCTCTGCTGATTTCTTTAACGTCGAACAATATCCTACAATTACCTTTGAGAGCACACGGGTCAGGCGCACTACCTCCAAAAGCTGTGTTATTATTGGTAATCTGACTCTACATGGTATTACGCGTACTGTCAGTTTTCAAACAGATTTCAATGGTTACGCACGCGATCCTTTTAGTGATGGCTGGCGACTTGGTCTCCTCTCAGTTGCTACCATCGACCGGCGCATGTTTGGTATGCACTTCAACCAGGTCTTGGACATGGGCATCTCTCTTGTCGGATACGACACGCGCATTGAGCTCTGCATAGAAGCCGTCAAGAAGCCTTCATGAAAACAACTAAGGTTGCTGTTCCACTTGGGCAGGCGTGGTATTTTTGTCTCGCTTTTTACGTTGGGCTGACGGATAATAGCCAAAGAACTCGGTGAATACTTTGGTGAAGTGTCGCACACTGTAGTAGCCTACTTGTTCGGCAACCTGTTGGACTTGCAAAGAAGGATTATTAAGCAGTTCTTTCGCTTTGAGCATGCGAACTTTTGTTACATACCTTACAAAGGTCATTCCTGTTTTCTTATGAAAGAGGGTGCTCAAATAGTTTGGTGACACTCCTAACTTTACAGCGATCTGAGCGATGCTAATATTGGCATGATATTCCTGCTCAATAGTCGCTATGACCCACTCAACCAGGCCAACAGCTTCCTTGTGAGGTTGAGTATGTAAGAGATGTTCTCCACAGCCCTTCAAGATCTGATACCAGTCGGCAAGGTCTTGTTGAGGGGAAATCTGGCAGGGAAGCATCTGACTGAGGAACTCCGCAACACTTTTCTTTACGCCGTAGTCAATGGCACGCTCTTCTGCATACGCTTTCATGAAGTGGTCGAGCGTGCTCATGTAGTTTACATACATACTTTGCCTGTAGTAATCAGTCAAGGTACTAACCAGCTTACTTATAGCGAGAAAACGTGGAGTATCCGCATAGGGTAAGAGGTCGCGTTGCTGGATTTTCTTGCCAACCCCGTAAATCACTCGCAAGCTAGAAAATTGTTGTAGCCAGTTGAACTGATAGAACAAATCTTTGTAGGATGAACAAACACTTGTTTGTAGCAGCGTCACGTCAAAACCGGTATCTGGAGGACGACATACAGTTTGCTCAATCTGGTACAGGCAGTTCAGGCAATGCTGCATCTCCTGATCGGCATCTTCTGATCCCCAAGTGCCAATTAAGGCTATTTCGCCATTAGAGAGCACAAAGACCGTCATTTTGAACTCAGGGGTCACCATTTCGTCAATGATAGACTGTACGGTCTGGAGCAGAGAATCCTGGCGCGTGGCCTTCTCTATCGCTGATAAGGTCGTGTCAATACAAAATATGGTGCCGATGAAGCATGCATGTTGCAGGATATCATCCTGTTCTTCTTGCGATAGAGGACTAACACCATGATAGATAGCAGTGAGATCCATAGCGAATTGTTTATTGCGATCGAGCAGGTGCTGTCTCTGTTCTCTTGTGACCTTTGTTATGATCGTGTGTATCTCTGCCGGATCAATTGGTTTAAGGAGATAGTCGGAGACCCCTATACGTAACGCTTCATGGGCGTGCTGGAACTCCGAAAAGCCTGTGAGGATAAACCAGCGCGTCTGCGGTGAGAGAAGTTTGGCCTGTTTGATAGCCTCCAAACCATTCAGCCTGGGCATTCTAATATCTACGAACGCAAGAAGGGGCTTGTGGAGACAAGCCAGATCGACCAGCTCCTCGCCATTGATAGCTTCTTTCATAGCTTCTAGGGGAAGACCTGCTTCTTGTAACATGCTTTTTAAGCTCATCCGTGCCAGGTGTTCATCGTCAGCAATGAGAATATTCATGTCCTTACCGCCTCGCCTCTGGGAATTTTAATAGCTATGCGTGTTCCTTGACCCACTTGGCTGTTGATCGTTAGAGAGGCTGCTGCAAAAGCCATTTTCAGGCGCTCGCGTACATTGTTCAGGCCAAGTCCACACCGTTCACGCTGTGCAGCCGTAGAGAAACCTACTCCATCATCTTCAATCAGGATGTGTATCATGGGTTGCCCGGTCTCTTCATCTGACAACGAGGTCGCACAGACATTCAGGTGGCATGGACGGTCCGAGGGCTCGATACCATGAATCATGGCATTCTCGACCAGGGGTTGTAAAAGAACCTTGGGGAGTATAAAGTCTGCTAGCCCATCTTCACATTGCAGGTGATAAGTCAATCTACCCTGAAAGCGAAGTGCCTGAAGCTCACAGTAACGCTTTACGAACAGAAACTCTTCCTTGAGGATGACTTGCTCATCATTATTGAGCACATAGCGTAGCAGACCACTGAGCGCGATAATGGCGCTCTCCAGCGTTTTTCTCTCACCTAAACGGTTGAGGCCAATAAAGCCATTGAGGGTATTGTAAAGAAAGTGCGGTTGCATTTGCGCCTGGAGCGCATGATATTCGGCATTGCGTTGATTTAATGTCGCGACGTATTCGCGTTCAATGAGTGTATTCAAGCGCGCAACCATCGTGTTAAAGGCATTCCCTAGCTGCGCGATTTCATCTTCTCCATCAGTGACAAAGCGCGTGTGCAGATTTCCTTCTTGCACCTGCATCATGGCAACAATCATATGTTGAAAAGGCGTGATAATCCAGCGCGAGAGAAAGAAAAATACAAGAAGGGTAATGCCGACCGCGCCGATGGCAAAGCCAATCCCTGTGATATACAGCCAGCGCAATTTCGCGATTATTTCTGCTTGTGAGAGTAATATCACGACTTTCCACTGTGCTGAGGCCGTAGACTGGATGACTGGAATGTAATTATCAGTGGCACCCTGGGTACCTGGATCTCTGCGGGCTATTGCGTTTTCCACATTCGTAGAGAGTGGCTGACTGGAGTAAAGAAGTTTTCCGTTTGTACCAAATACGGCGATGATCGAACTGACATTCAGTTTGATGCCGTTGACAATATCATGTAATACCACTGTGTCAGCGTCCGCCATTATAACAGCCAGGGGAAGCCTGGAATCGGGGTCCTTGATCAGCCGCGCGACGGAAAAAACCTGCGTCGCGGTGGGCGTTAGCAGATAATCCTGTGAATGTGGATTCACAAAGACAATGTCTCCGTCGGCTTGGATGGCTTTTCGATACCACTCCTGTTTTGTAAATGGATACCTGGGAACGGGACTGGAGGAGGGATATTTGGACGCCACAAAAACAGAACCATCAAGTGGCAAAATAATGGTGTTTAAGATGTCTTTTCTGGTAATGCGCAGGTAATTAGGAAGGGTTCTATACAGGGCCTGGTCCGCGATGAGTTGCTGGTAAGGTGTCGCGTGTGCATACTCGTTGCTCGCCTTGAGTTTAAGCGCATACATCACCTCGCTATTGAGATAAGGGGTCAGGGTCAGGCGGTCTAAGTCATCGAGGTAGGTATCAATGTTGCGCGATACTGCTGTCAATGTAGCGGTAGTCAAGGTTTGCGTATCTTGGGTGATGACCCCCTCGGTATAGCTGGGCATCGCAAAAACAATAACGACCAGGGGTATAACAGTCGTCAGCAGATACAAGACTGACAGCTTCATCCGCAATGATTTTGTGAACTTCATCGCCTCTTCCTTGCAAACGATGTTCGACCAATTCGCAGGACTTCTCGCCACTACATGGCTCTTCCAGGTATGGAGGTGTGGGCAGGAATGCCGTGAGCAAGAATATATCTGAAGTAGTTACCGGCTGAAGAGAAATGAGCGCGCATATCGTAGTTTTACAGCATACACAAACACAATAATACGGATTAATCTTTTATCAGGTCCTGAGGTGAATGGTAACTGATCGTTTATCTGTTGTCAAGAAGCAAGCGGACAGTAATAGAGGTGGTTATTATACAAAGCTCTTAAGGCACTTCAACGTTATTGTACATTTTTCTGGAGAGTACATCTGCTGGCGTATCCAGTAGTTCCTGGAGCCAGGTGCAGTGGTTTATATGGGCTGTCTAGGCTCGTTGAGCTCACTCTCCAGGGAAAGAACAGGAGAGGCATTTATGCGGCGTCGCACATTACAAGCCATGATGGCAGGTTTTTGTCTTCTACTCTGTTTATTGAGTGCTTGTGGCTCAGGTGGCGGTGGCTCTAGTGGAGGCACTGTTACGCTGACGCTGGAGACAAACGTGACAGATGCTGAAGCGCAGGCAATTGAAACGCTTACTCAAAAATTTACCCAACTGCACCCTACTATTAAAGTTGACGTGACCGCGCCAGGGGCGGACTACGAAAATATTATGAAGGTGAAGATGGCCTCAAAGCATCTACCAGACATATTTTCGACGCATGGATGGGCAAAGATTCGCTATGGGAACTTCCTGGCTGATTTGCGCGATAGGCCATGGGCTAGCCATTTGAGCCCAACCATCAAGGATAACATTACTGATTCCAGCGGAAAGGTCTATGTCCTCCCAATCGACGAGGACAAGTCGGGCCTAATGTTCAACAGTGATGTTTTAAAGCAATATGGAATCGACATCCCTGAGACCTATGACGAACTTGTCACAGCCTGTCAGACGATCAATGAGAAGAGTCACGGGCAGGTGACGCCAATGCACATCGGCGGTGCGGATTCATGGCCATTAGGAAATTACTTCGACTATTTTTCAACGTCACTCCTCATCAGCCCCCAGAAGAACTACACAACAGATCTACTCAATGGCACCTTCGATTGGTCGCATTATACGCCGCTCGCACAGGATTTTCTGGATCTGCAGAAAAAGGGGTGTTTGAATAAAGATGTGCTGACCGCGAAGTACAGTGATTCGGCACAAGCTCTGGCGCAGGGGAAAGCGGCCTTTGGCTTCTATGGCTCGTACATTGTTGATGAGGCAAAGAAGGTGAACCCCAATGTCCATCTTGGGCTGATGCCTATTCCCGCCATGGTTGCGGGAGATCAACCAAGTTTTGCCGGTGGTGAAAGAACAACTCTAGGGATATGGAAAGACTCTCCTCACCTGCAAGAAGCCAAGCAATTACTGGACTTCATGGCACAGCCTGAGAATATCAAGTATCTCGCGAAAACTGGCGAGGCACCGGCAGGACTGCAAGGCATTCAGGTGGATCTTGGTGAAATGACTCAATACTATCAAAAGTACAGTTCGACGCCTGTGCATCCATACTTTGATCGCGTCTACTTGCCCAATGGGATGTGGGACCCGCTCTGTAAGAATGCACAGAATATGCTGGCGGGGGCAATCACGCCCAGCCAATATTCCGCGAATTTGAAACAAGAGTATGACCGGCTTAAAGGGTCTCATTAGTTGAGATTCTGAAGCCAAACATGCTCATCCCTAAATATTCACATCTACGTTGGCTTGCTGTGCTCCTCGTGCGTCTCTGGCGCTCCAGGGATCAGGATGCCGGTGGTTGGGTTTGCAACTTCACCACTGGCATCCTGATCCCTGGGAGGGAGAGGCTCGCAGAGAGCTTTCCTATCTGGAAAGCTCGCGGACAACAATTTGGGATGACGCATGTATC
Source organism: Ktedonobacter sp. SOSP1-52 (assembly GCF_016587395.1). Classification (NCBI taxonomy): domain Bacteria; kingdom Bacillati; phylum Chloroflexota; class Ktedonobacteria; order Ktedonobacterales; family Ktedonobacteraceae; genus Ktedonobacter; species Ktedonobacter sp. SOSP1-52. Next base: position 932,712 of record NZ_BNJH01000002.1, on the reverse strand, counting down.
ACAGGGCTTCTAGTAGTGAGGAGTTAACAGTGCGTTTTCAGGCTCAACTGCGACTGGCAAAACCGCGATTATTAACACAAGCTCACAAGGGGAAAAAACGAAAGACCTGGTTGGTTAACCTTATGTATGTGCCCGCGCTCATCCTGTTAGCGGTATTTATTTTCTATCCCTTTTTACAGGGCATTCGTCTCTCCTTTACCAACTGGGATGGTTATTCTGATGAGATGCAGTGGGTAGGTTGGTTGCAATTTCGTCGTATATTGACTGACGCGGACATTCTCCATACGATTGTGAATACCCTGATTTATGGGCTGGGTAGCACCTTGCTACAAAATATTTTTGGCCTGGCTTATGCACTGTTTTTAGACCGAAAAGTGCGCGGGCAGGGAATTGTCCGCACCATCATATACCTTCCAATTATCATTAGCCCATTAATTATGGGGTACATTGGCTACTTTTTCTTCCAATATGATGGTGGTGCTGTCAATGACATTCTGAAAATATTTGGCAATCCTCCACGCGACTGGTTGAGTAATGGCGCGCTCGCTGTTTGGATCATCACTTTCGTCAATTCCTATCAATACGTTGGGATTGCCATGCTGATTTACCTCGCTGGGCTACAAGCTATCCCCAAGGAGTATTTAGAAGCTGCCGCACTTGATGGAGCTTCCTCATTTGGTCGTTTCAAAGATGTGACGCTACCTCTTCTCATGCCTTCGGTAACTATTAGCATTGTTTACAACATTATAGGTGGCTTAAAACTATTTGACATTATTGTTGCCTTGACCCAAGGTGGACCAGGCTATGCTTCGCAGTCCCTCTCAACCATGATGTACAACCTCTACTTTGCGCGCCAGGATGCTGGGTACGCAGCAACAATGGGGATCGTGATGTTTCTTCTCATCAGCATTATCAGCATCTTCTCATTACGCTCTCTCAGAGGAAAGGAAGTGCAGCTATGACGAAAAAGATCTCTCTGGGGGCGCTTACGGTCTTTATTGGCCTGATACATAGTATTCCCTTTTTTATTCTCGTCAATATTGCCTTTAAGTCGCCGAATGATACCAGTTCGAAGTGGATAACCCCCACTTACTGGTTCATCGACAATTTTGTCAATGCCTGGCAAAGTGCGCACCTGGATCAAGCGCTACTCAATACCGCTCTCATTACAGTTGTATCGGTGATCCTGGTCGTACTTATTGGCGCCGCGGCTGCCTATCCACTGGCACGCTTCCCAAGTCGCTGGAATACCTTTGTCTATACGCTCTGCATTGCGTCTATGATTGTCCCCGGCCTCACCATCCTGGTGAGCCTGTACAAGCTTCTGGTGGATATCAACGGAATCGATACCTACTGGGCGATTATCCTTGTTCAGGTCACGTTCTTCTTGCCGCTCACTATATTCCTCTATACTGGTTTCCTGCGCACGATACCGCGGGAATTAGATGAGGCCGCGCTTATTGATGGGTGCAATAGCTTTACCGTTTTCTTTCACGTGCTGCTCCCCCTCTTAAAGCCTGTGACGGCAACAGTGATTATCCTGGCCGGGCTTGCCATCTGGAACGATTACCAGTTCTCCGTATTTTTCCTTCAGAAACCAGAGGTACAAACCTTTCCTGTGGCCCTGGCGGCTTTCTTCTCTCAGTACCATAATAATGTCAACTGGGCGGCTGCGGGTTGCCTGATAAGTATGTTGCCAGCGGTATTCCTCTTCCTATTCTTGCAACGGTATTTCATCAGGGGGGTGACGGATGGCGTGCTGAAATAGCCGTCATTGCCACAATTTCTAGTGGTAAAACGACGGGAACCTCGCCAGGACCGGCGCGTCGGTCCTGGCGAGGTTCCCAACCACAGATGTTTCCTTCGGCACATAACGATCTTTGCAGCCTCTATCCAGGAAGCTTGGCCGCCAGGATATCAATCTTCTCCATGATCAGTGATCCTTCGACAAACAGTTCGGAAGCTAACGCCTGCAACTGCGCCGCACGGGCATTGAAGTGTGTGAGCCTCCCTTCTTCATCTGGGAAGGCATCGAAGACGCCGAACGTCGAGGATCCCAGGCGGAACGCGAACCAGGCGGTCGTTGCTGGCTCCTCCTGGACTGCTGCCAACCCTTCTTTGAGGACGCGCTCGACATCCGCCTCTTTTCCGGGTTTTGCCTCGTATCGAATGAGAAACCCTACAGTCACCATGTTGTATCTCCATTTTCTCTTGCATTTGCACCAGGTGCCTGAAACCCGTATGAACGTGAGCTTGTCTTTCTCGCAAGAACAGCTCTCGCTCATTGATAGGTGAAGCTTCTGCTGGTCCTCTGCGAGAGAGCATCTTCCAGGCAATCACGCGCATTGGACCATTTTCTGCTCACAGGGAAGAGTATACTAGGGGAAATGTGTTGTACCAAGTGTAAAACTACACCTGGATTGGCAAGAGATCGTCCCGCTTGTTTGCGGATCGAGTCTCTCCCAGTTCCAACGACAGGAGAGAGGTATGATGAACATCGAACCTGGCGCTTCTCACACGCCAGATGTGCTGCGTGATGTCCTTGGCGAGGGTGCAACTAATTCATTTGCAGAAGGCGAGCATTGAGAAATTTGGCTCGATTGAGAGCAAATCCATGAATAAGGAGATAAAAACCTATGAAAGGAGATGCTGATTTGTTGTATCAGACCCTCCTGCAAGAGATAATCGAAGAGGCATCTGGGCAGGAAGAGATCATTGGCATCCTGCTCACTGGCTCCGTCGCGAGAGGTGATGCCTTGCCGGGAGCCGATCTTGACCTACGCTTCATTCTTACTCCAGGTGCCAGGCGTGAGTTTCATAGAGGGCTGCGCCAGGGGGTTCTGGTTGAGCAGGGATATGCTGATGCGGCAGGAGCTCAGTACAAACTCGAAACGAACCCAATGGAAGTCTATGCCTATCTAGATGGCCGTATCTTCTTTGATCCGCAGGGAATCCTCGCGCGCCTGAAAGAACAGGCGCAAAGACGTTTTGAGACCTACCGGATCTCTGAACAAGAGCGGGAGAAAATCACCTCCTGGCTAGAGGCTGCTCGCTTCAAAATACGTGTAGCTGAGAGAGGAGGCCATCTGTTGAAAGCAGCTTTCGTGGCTGGGACAGTTTCTTGGCAGGTTATCGAGGGGCTATGGGCTGCAAATAACAGGCCACTTCCACCTAACGGATCAATCTGGGCGCACCTCGAGGATTTATCACAAGGACCTCCTGATGCCGAAGAGCTGCTAAAACAATTCTTTTGTGGGGAAACTAAGCAGCGTGTGCAGGTTGCTCTAGAGCTTCTTGACTGGATTTTGCTGTACTTGGATAGTGAGGGAAAAACTTCTCTTCCGCTTGAGCCAGGGGGGCAAGATTGATTGGTACAATCAATCTTGCATTTGAGTATGCAGAATACCCTCGAACTGATCAATCAACTGCGGTGAGCACCTCAACCATAAAGCCGCCTGGTGCTTGCACATAAAAATTCCAGGCATACTTTCCTCCAGGCATAGCGTGACTCCGCTGTGGTGGTTTCATCTCAAACCCACCATCTTTCAACTGGTGATAGACCGCGTTGACTTGTTCTGCATTCTCCTGGACAAAGCCGATATGAAACGAGTTGGGATAGTTTACCTGACCAGCTTTTGTCAAGGTGAAAATCAGGTTGTCATCGTCGGTGAGCACCGTCAACATCTGATTGTTGGCTAGTGTACGTAACCCAAAGTATGTTTCGAGAAAGTGAGTTGCTGCTGAGGTATCGGTAACGGTCAAATTGATATGGTTCAATTTCATAGGAAGCTCCTTTTACCTGGAGAAAGAAATCTCCATTGGCTAAATGTCAACCATTTTTCTGCGCGTTCTCTCAGGAGAGACATGGTGAGGGTGACTATTTCCATAATCACCATATCTAAAGAGGGTTGGGCCGTTCTTTTTGGGACAGCTTTCCAGAACGCTGTCCCAAAAAGTCGTCTATGGCCGAGCAAAAGGAACAGTGGATTTCGATCTTTCGTGTTTTGCATACCTTATTCGCCCTGTTTATAGAGCATTTATACATTGTTTGCATGTACCCACCCGGTTACACTATAAAAGATAAAGCTTTTTCATCATAATCCTCATTTTTAGTCTAGCAAGGATATTTTATGTTATCGCCCTCTATTGAGAATATAAAAGATACTAAAAAACTTTCGGAATCATCTCACCTTGTTCAAACACGAGCTTCTGCTCTCCCATCGTCACTACGCCCATTAGCGGAAAAAAATTTCGCACTTCTATGGGTAGGAGCATTTCTTTCAAATGCTGGTTTTTGGATTCAATCTATTGGTCAAGGTTGGCAAGTGCTTCAAATCACCAATTCAGCCCTGCTGCTTGGCCTGGTCACCTTCATAGCGACATTGCCTAACCTTCTCCTCTCCCCTATTGGGGGAGTCATAGCTGACCGTTTCAATCGGCGTCATCTGCTCCTCTTTACACAGTGCTTCTATATGCTCATCTCCCTTCTCATGGGCATTCTTACCACCTTACACATCATCACTGTCTGGCAGATTATCCTTCTTGCACTGCTTAATGGAGTATTCAGTTCGGTTGGCTTCCCCGCATGGCAAACATTTGTTGGCGACCTATTACCACCATCGCAGTTAAGGCAGGGTATCGCGCTCAACTCAACTCAATTTAATCTCTCGCGTGTGATCGGCCCAGCTATTGGAGGTCTCTCCGTAGGTATCTTTGGGATCGCAGGCTCATACTACCTCAATGCACTAAGCTACATTGCGGTCATTATTCCGCTCCTCCTGATGCACACCGCCAATCGAGAGCAACGCAAAAGTACGCACAAAAGTATGTGGAGCGACCTACGCGATGGCCTGCAGTATGTGCGAAAAAGACCTATAGCCCAAATCGTGCTCTTGCTGCAATTCTTTATTGCCTTTCTGGTTTTCCCCTACCAGACACTGCTTCCAATCTTTGCCAACAATATCTACCATATCGGGGCCACCGGGCTGGGTCTATTGAATTCTGCGGCAGGTATTGGGGCTCTACTTGGTTCCATCATTCTGGTCATGATGACACAACGCATTCAAAATGGGTCGCGTATCTTGGTGATTGTCTGTTGCCTGGGAGGAGGCGCTTGCCTGGCTTTTGCGCTCTCTAACAGTTTACCACTCTCCCTGGCCCTGCTCATCTGCATAGGTATATGCTCAGTGCTCTCCTCAACCCTCACCAATACCATTCTGCAAATGATGGTGCCACAGGAGATGCGTTCGCGCGTTCTCAGCCTTTGGATACTGACTGCGTTCGGCCTCGCGCCACTTGGCAACCTTGTTGCTGGTTGGATAGCTCAGGACATTGGAGCGTCTCTGACGCTAGGCATTGCTGGTTCAATATGTGTGATCCTCGCACTTTGCACATTTGGTTTCCACAGCAAAACGAGAACTCTTCCTGAACGGGAAACAGACCATGATGGGGAATATACTCTGCAAGACGAAAGAAAAGAAGGAAAACTTTTAGTATGAGCGAGATAAGATAGGCAAAATACTTATCTCCAGCGCCTTACCTCTTGAGCGTGTTTTCTCGTACCACCTGACAATTGCTCCAGGTACGTACGAGAAAACACTGTGAGCATCGATGCGTGCTTATTCAGTTGCAACAGGTCCACGTCCACCTGTTGGCAGCGTGATACCAGCGGCCGTGCGCAGCATACTGGCAATCGTCGCATACCAGGCAACGAGCGCGCAGATGATAGCCAGCCAACCACCAATGCCAAGCCACACCCGGTTAAATCCTGTTAGGTGCCCGATAGTCAGACAGAGGTAGGCCAGAAACAACAAACCAACGGCCGCAAGGTAGACCATATTCATCCTGAGTGATCCAATGAAGGTCACCGCAAGAAGAATGGTCCAGCATAGGTAGAAAAGCCCTAAGAGGAGATGCTGCACTCCTGCACTCATGCTCGCTAAGATGCCAAACCCTGGCATGAAGATCACGCCAAGGGCTGTGAGGAAGCCGCCATACGAGGTAAAGAGCGTAGCCGCTTCCATGTTTCCCTTGCGGAACTCCCACATGCCAGCCAGAATTTGAACAATTCCTCCCACAAGAATGATCGGTCCAATAGCTCTGAGGGCGCCTTGATTTCCAAATGGAAGAATAAAACCAGCGTACCAGGAGCCAAGAATAGCCGTAGTCAGTGCAAGAACGCTCAGCCCAAGAGGGATAGGGCTTGCAATACGTCCTTCTGCCAAGTCACGATGTTCCGATGTTCTTGTTGAGTATTGAGCCATGATAGTTCTCCTTTCGGGAGAAGATCGCCAAGGTACTATTCCTCACTCTAGAACCACATGTTCCCACTCATCCTGACAATCATCCTTTTGCGCCTCTAAGACGAAGTCCTCGAGTGTCTACAGATTGTCGCTCTCAGGAGTTGTGCGCTTTTTGACTACTAGGTTGAGCTTTTTCTGTGAGGAAGATTGTGAGAACATTTTTAGGAACATCTAGAATCACGTTGAGTGATATTTTTACGTGACTGATCCTTAAAACACAGGGGAGAATATCTTGAGATTGCATTGACTATACTTAAAATATAAAATGAAGTATGTGGTGTTACTAGTGTTGGTATAGAAGAGATGTTTGGGAGAAATCAGATATGGCAACTCGCACTAGTAATAGAGAGTCAGTGAGCGTACGTGAGAGGCACTTGAGCGACACCTATATTGGTAGTTGGCTCACGACAACCGATCATAAAGAGATCGGCATCATGTACATTATCACAGCTTTCTTCTTCTTCCTGATCGGCGGTGTAGAGGCACTCTTCATTCGGGCACAACTGGCGGTCCCCAATGGGAAGGTGCTCAGTCCCGAAGAATATAACCAGATTTTTACGATGCATGGCACGACGATGATCTTCTTATTCGTCATGCCGATATTGTCGGGGCTGGGTAACTATGTTGTACCTCTGATGCTTGGAGCACGCGATATGGCATTCCCGCGCATGAATGCCTTTGCATACTGGATCTTGCTTTTTGGTAGCCTCTTCTTACAGTCCAGCTTTCTGTTGAGCGTGGCTCCTAATGGGGGCTGGTTCATGTACGCTCCTTTGAGTCTGACGACAAAGGTCTGCGGCATCCATGCCTATCAGTGTACACCTGGGATGAACGTGGATTTCTGGATTCTGGGTATAACAATGCTTGGCATCTCCTCAATCGCAGGATCGCTTAATTTTGTTGTGACGATTCTAAAGATGCGCGCGCCTGGCATGAGCATTAACCGTATACCGCTCTTCACGTGGATGATCCTAGTCATGGCGTTTCTGATATTATTCGCGATGCCAAGTCTGACGGCGGCGAGTCTGATGCTGCTGCTGGATCGCCATCTTGGGACGCACTTCTATCAGTTTGCCTATGGTGGTGACCCGCTTCTGTGGCAGCATTTGTTCTGGTCATTTGGTCATCCTGAGGTATATATCCTGATCCTGCCGGCCTTCGGTATTGTCTCGGAGGTCTTGCCGGTCTTCTCACATAAACCCATCTTTGGTTATACTTTTATCGCGTGGTCCGGTGTGGCGATTGGCTTCTTGAGCTTCACTGTCTGGGCTCATCACATGTTTGCCGTTGGTCTGCCACCTGTCGCACAGGCATTCTTCGCTTCCAGCACGGTTCTCATCGCGGTGCCAACCGCTGTAAAGATCTTCAACTGGCTGGGAACGATCTACAAGGGGAAATTGAGCCTTAAAGCTCCTATGATCTTCGCACTCGGTTTTATTGCTATGTTCCTCATCGGTGGTTTGAATGGGGCCGCGCTGGCTGTTGTGCCTTTTGACTACCAGGTCACGGACAGCTACTTTGTGGTCTCGCACATTCACTACGTGCTCTTCGGTGGTAGCGTAATGGCAATCTTCGCGGGCCTCTTCTACTGGTTTCCCAAGATGACCGGCAAATTGATGAATGAGAGGCTGGCACATATTCAATTCTGGTTGCTGATGATTGGTATGAACCTGGCATTCTTCCCCATGCATATCCTGGGGCTGCTGGGCATGCCGCGTCGCGTCTACACCTATCCAGCGAATTTAGGGTGGAACGAATTGAACCTGATGTCGACAATTGGAGCCTTCTTGATTGGTATCGCGATCATGGTCTTCCTCTGCAACTTTGTCACAAGCATGAAGTCAGGTCAGAAGGTAGGTAGTGATCCCTGGGACGGCTTTACCCTGGAGTGGGACACGACATCGCCGCCGAAGAAGTATAACTTCCTTACCATACCCATCGTCCGCAGTCGTCGCCCATTCTATGACAAGAAGAATCCTGAGACCGCGGATTGGAAGTCAGCCATTCACTGAGGATGAGAGAACAATTAGGACGACGTGGAGTCACGGCGGTACCGTTTGGGGTCTGGCTCAAATTTGGTAATAAGGTCTTCAATCACCAAATTTGAGCCAGACCCTCTTTTTTTCCTAGGATCGTAAACTTGCCTTAGAAAGTTGTTTTTCCAGAGCAGCCAAGTAGGCGAGAGGATCTTTGCGAAAGCGAAGCTGTTTGCAGCGAGCTTCTTGACGAGAGGAAACTTCGGAGCGCAGTTGTCGCCAGCGGGCCAGATCAGAGGGAACAAGCTCCTCCTCGCTGAAAAGATGCAAGCGGGTGGCAAGTGCTGCTGTCAAGCGAACGGCTCCCCGCACTACCAGAGCCGGAATGGCTCCTTTGCGTCCAGTCGCTCGGCGCTCCCCTCGACGAACGGCCCCAAAGGCTTGTTCCAGGTCATTGTTGGTTTTGGGAACATCGGCCACCTGGTAGCAGCAAAAGAGATGAGGCCCATAGCTCTGAGTGACCTTCAAGAAGTGCGAGAGGGCCTCTCGACTTGCCTGATGCTGCTCCGCGTCCTCTCGCATGCGCATCAGTTCCCTCTCAAAGCGCTCTTGGACCTCTTGTGCTGCTTGCTGCTCGTGATTGCTGAGCACCTGGGCCACGGCCCAGACATGGGCAAAGAGCGGATGAACAACGGCAAACAGCGCCTCCGTGGCCTGTAATCCCTTGTCGAGCAGGTGCTTCAATCGTCCAAGCTCTCGTGGAAGCCCCCTTTTTGAGCCACGCGATCCAACGACTCGCTGATGGCTTGCAATCGTTGCTGCAAACGCAAGCCCGATGCCGAGAGCGGAGGCATTCCATCATCAGTCAGGCTGGCACGAACCCCCAGGCAGTAATCATGAATCACCTGAGCCTCCTCATCGGTTCTCCCCTCGACGGCTCGCTCGATGGGCCGCACCCCACGAACCTGCTTTTTTAGCTCCTTCTTGGCATGGCGATCTGCCTCGTAAATGGGCTTGGCGGCTTCACGCAGATAGTGAAAATGGCAGAGTTGATGAGGTATCTCGGGAAAGGCCGAAGCGACGGCACGACGAATGGAAAGCTGCCCATCAGAAACCACAGCCAGGAGAGGAACAGCCAGCAGGTCTTTGACCTCGGTGAGCAAACCCGCCAGATCCTCTTGACTTGAGCTGAGAAGCGCTCGGGCCAGCACGATCTCTCCGGAGAGGACCTCGCGGATGACCCAGAGCACCTCATGACCCACATCCGGCTGTAACCCATCGATGGCGAGAATCACACGTCCTTGGGAAGCGAAGCGGGCTTGCAGCCGGTGTCGGCTAGAGAGATGCAGGCTCACCAATTCCTCATACCGGTGCATCAGATGCTCGACGGTCCGCTCACAGACTGGCACTCCTTGCTCCTGCAACAGGCGTTGGATATGGGGAGCTGAACGATGATCGCGGTAGCGCAGATGCCCCACATACGCAATCAGATCCAGACCGCATTCCCCATGAGGAAGTGCCCACCGACCTTCTTCTTCGGCTCGATACGGCTGTTTGTACGCCTGACAGGTTGCATTGGGGCAGCGGCGAACGACGATGCGTAGCTGAACGAACCCCTGCATCGTGAGCACCTTGCGTGTTCCATGATAGGCGACCGGCATCCAGTGGCCGCATGAGCGACAGTGCTGCTCCTGTGGCTCCAAACGAATGTGCTGCTCTGCTTGGGGACGAGGCACTCTTCTTCCTCTCATCTGCGCTTTCTCCTCATTCACCTCTTTCTCTCTAGTTTACTCCTTCCTCCAAGCTCAATTTACGATCCTAGTTTTTTTCAGACTTTCCTGGCTATGCCCAGTCCTGATTTGATGTCAGAGACATCATAGATGCCCCCCTGTTGCTCTACATAGCCTCCCATAAAGGGATCTTCCGCTAGCAGTAGAGGTACATCCAGGTCAATAAAGCGGAAGCCACCCAGCCCAGCAACAAAATGTGCCGATGCGCTCGTCCCCAGGCGCGATTCGATCATAGAACCGATCATCAGTTGTGTTGAGGTTGCGCGACAAAGAGCTGCAATATCCAACGCTTCGACAATGCCACATTTCATCAACTTAATATTCACCACATTCACAGCCTTCATGGCAATCAGGCGCTCCACATCAGCCAGGCTAGCGGCACTTTCATCTGCCGCAACAGGAACAGACGTATGCTGTGTAACGAAGCGCAGTCCCTCAAAGTCGTCTTTGTGTACAGGTTGCTCCAGCAAGATTGGATAAATCTGGCGCTCTTCAAGTTGGCGCAGACACGACAATGCCTCATCAGGAGTATAGCCCTGGTTGGCATCTAGCGTAAGAGCTAGTGTAGGAGCTGCACGATGAATGGCTTCGATACGCGCTATATCTTCCTGCATGTCGACGCCCACTTTGATTTTGATATATTTGATACCACGCGCCGCGATTTGCTGCGCCAGTTCGTAGCTATGCTCAGACGAGGCCAGGGGAATGCTCATGTCAGTTTCTACAGTTGTTCCGGCATTGCCCAGAAAAACATAGAGAGGCATCCCATACGAATGTGTGAGGGCATCAAGCAGAGCCATTTCAATACCTGTGCGGACAGTATTTTGATGGTAGTAGTTATGTTTGATGAGCTTAGAGAGTGGGCGCCAGCGTGAGGCATCCTGCCCCTCTAACCATGGAACGCAGGTTCGCGCCGCTGCCAGGGCTGTCTCCTGTGTCTCACCTGTGCTAGGAGCGAATGGAGAGCATTCACCATAGCCGATGCTTCCATCAGCAAGTTCAATAGTGATCAGGACATTACGTGCTTCCGAGACGCTTCCAGTGGTAATGGTAAATGTTTCGCGCAATGGAATGTTAAGAGGTTCGACTTTTACTGCTGTGATCGTTGTGCGGGCCATATCTGCTAGGGTTCCCTTCTTTTCCGTATGCGATGTAACTATTTAGGACCCCTCGCCACCGCAGGTGGCGAAACGAAGCGCATGTGACGCAGAGGTGCCCTGAAGAGTTACCTGAAATGTGGATATGTTGCTCCCTTGCCAACTCCTTATACTGGGCCAGGAAAGGCAAGAGAGCAATAAGAGATTGTGTTTATAGGCTCATGTAGATGTTGCCCCAGTCATTCGGTGCAATAGTAACAAGCGGGTTCAGGGAATAATTTTGCAGTTTAGGATTAATGAGTACATGTGCCTCCACCTGGTAGAGAGGAATTGCAGCGACATCGTCAACCAGATGCTGTTCAGCTGAACTATACTGCTGTAGACGCTCTTGCTGATTCTGGTTTACGTCAGCCTGGGCAAGCTCACTCTGAATGGCCTGTTGCTGGGTGGCGTTGCTAGAGGTATTTTGTCCATAGTTGGCATTGTTGAATGGAGCGCCTTTCGCAAACCATGTACTCAGCCAGGCTTGAGGATCAGCATAATTGCCATACGAGATCGTCCATATCTGTAATGGACCAGATTTGCCCGTCGTTCCTAATTGAGCTTGAACCAGAGCACTGGCCTCCATGCTAGATACCTGCATATTGACGCCAAAGGCTGTTTGCCACTGCTGCGCAAGGACGGTTACAAGATTCTTCGTATCGTTGCTACCTGCAAGATATGAAAGCGTGATAGACGGCAACGCAGCGGCGTTTTGATAGTTTTCTTCCTGTAACCCCTCCTGAAAGAGTTGTTTCGCCTTCTGCAAATCACCTTTCGTGCTTGTTACACTAGCGGGTCCCGCCAGGGCTTGATTATAGCCTGGAACACCCTGAGGTATGAGATGATTCGTAGGAAGAACTGAGCCGTACATCACATTCTGAGCTAGAATATCTTTATTGATGGCAAGTGCAAAGGCCTGGCGGATCTTGATGTTGTTGAATGGCTTTGCCAGGTAATTCATGAGCACATAATTTAACCCTAACGTTGGTGTGTGCTTATAATCTGGGCGTTTCCTGGCATTTGCCAGGTCGGCAAGTGGAATAGTTGCGTAATCTAACTGACCTGCCTGATAGGATTTGTAGGTTGTATCTGTACTACCCGACTGCTGCAACTCTACTCGCTGCAAGCGTGGTTTGGGTCCATAATAGTTCGTATTGGGGGTCAGGGTAAGCCCTTTATTATGACTGTAGCTAGAAGCCTTAAAGGGACCTGCTCCTCCACCTTCACTCAGGTGTTCGGTCCACTTAGCACCATATTTCTCCACTACCTTCTTATTGACTGTGTAGGCAGTTGGGAGAGCTGCTAATGACTGTAAAAAGTAAGCTGTTGGCTGAGCCAGGATGATAGAAATGGTGTGATCATCCTTCACAATCAAGCTATCATCGATCAATGTAGGAAGCTGCCCGCTAATAATTTTGGTAAAGTCCTTAATTGGACTGAGAAAGGAGGCCGCAGGTGATTTTGTACTGGGCAACAACGCGCGATTGATACTGTAAGCAACGTCGTTAGCGGTAAGCGGGGTACCATCACTAAAGGTCAGGTTAGGCCTGAGGGTGAATGTATAGGTAAGCCCATCCGAAGAAATGGTATGGTTGCTTGCGAGCTGGTCTGTAACCTTCCCATCTGATGATAGCGCTACCAGGCCGGTGAACATCATCTGTATTGCAGAAATATCGGTATTCTGTACAGCAAGAGCGGGGTCCAGAGAACCAAAGTCCGATGGCCCGATTGGATAACGGAAAATTTGCTTACTGTCAGGTGCTGGCGTAGTGTTTGTATTGCTGCTTGGACCTGTACCGCCGCTACAGGCAAGAACAAGTATGGCAAGTATCCCTAAAATACCAGGAAGAAGCGCTGACCGGAAAAATTTGCGATACGGCATAATCACGCCCCCTTATGTTCTCGAACTGCACTTATGCACAAAAAAGAAAAGATAAAGATGTTGTAGACCAGTTTGTCTAGAATGATAGTGGTTTGGCCTTGTGCACCCTTAAAGGCTTGCAGCAGGAGCTTCAACCACTACGCGCGTAAATACCAACGGTTTGGCAGCAGGCTCCAGAGGAAGCACAAAGTTTTCAATGTCACCATTAAGATTGGTAGCAAAAGAACCCTTGAGATAGAAGTTATAATGTTCCAGGAATACAAGAAAGACATCATAATGCAGGTGCTGGAAGGTGTATTCCAGGCCGTTATGCCATCCTTTGAGGGTGTCGCCATCTTGAACAATGGTAAATGTACCACCTCCAGGATGCTCGAACTGCCCGGCATAGGTGCTGAGGGGATGAGAAAGCGGCGCATCTGGAACACGAGTAGCGAGGCTTTCTTGTTGGCTTTTAGCTTCCTGTTCCTTCAGCTTGTCATAGCTTTGCCTGGTACGCTCATTCCAGGGAACGGTTTCCAGTTGTAGCAGGCGATCGACAGCATTATAGGTAAAGATACCATGTACTGGCACCAGGTGAGCTTGTCTGTTTGTAAGTACGACGATACCAATGTTATCATCGGGCAGGAACGTCGTTAAACAACTAAAGCCATTGATGCCGCCGCTGTGCTGCACAAGCCTATGACCACGGTAACATGTCGTCCACCATCCAAGCGCGTAGCTGTAATAAAACTCCTCGGGATATTTAGGGAGATTATGCGGGAATGCGGACATGACCATCTGTGGGGAAGTCAGCTCTCGGAATTGCTCCTCGGGCACGAGCGTACCTTCACTATATTTCCCCTTATTAAGGAGGCAACGTAGCCACTTGCTCATGTCCAGCACAGTAGAACTCATCGAACCCGCAGGGCCGATAGCATCCTCCCTGGTATAAAAGTCAGTTCTTTGCGGCTCATCCTGGATGAGTTTGTAGGGAAGCGCAAAATCCGCCACCTGCTGTACATCCCGCACAGAGAAGTAGGTGTTCGTCATGCCAAGAGGGGCCAAAATACGCTGTTGCACAAATGCTTCCCAGGTTTGTCCAGTTACCACCTCGATAAGATAGCCTGCCAGGGAATACATTGCGTTGTTATATTGCCAGGTCGTTCGAAAGCCCTTATTCGGCTCAAAGTATTGAAGGCGCTCCACCAACTCTTTGCGTGGCATCAAAGAGTGAAGAGTCACAAGATCGTATCCAGGTATGCCCGTACGGTGACAGAGCAGGTCACGCAATGTGACAAGCCTGGAGATCGTGGGATCAGAGAGTCTCAAGGCTGGGAAATAGTTTCTGACTGGCTCATCCCAGCTAAGTTTCCCTTCATCCACCAGGATAGCCAGCGCCATAGTGGTGAAAGCTTTGGAGCATGAGGCAATCGCGAAGACAGTTTGAGGCGTGACCTCCAGGTTCTCGGCAAGGTCTCGCTTACCAAACCCCTGCGCAAAAACTATTTCGTCATCCTTCACAATCGCTACTGCCACTCCCGGTACCTTCCACTCTTGCATAGTTACCTCAACAAACTCAGGGTATCCTTGCAGATCTGTGCTAGTAACAGAAGCAGGTGATGTGTATGCCATTACGTCTCTGCCCTCCTGTAAAACTCGCTTCAATAACGACTCAGGTTCCCATCTGCTATGAAGCGGCCTGATAATGATGCTGAGAACTTCTTGAGAAGATGGGACCTGAGTCGTTCCTTAACCTACGTACATCTCATATAGCAATACATAGACAATTTGTTACTGCTACTCTGCTTTTTTCGTGGCTATCAGGGTCCCGAATGGCTGCTTGAATAGGGCCTGCGTTACAACTCCTGCCTCATCGCGCTGGAATGCAACGCTGTAGCCACTCAGTCCCTTTACACGGAAGGAATCTTCCTTATACGGCTCTAGTTCGTATGTGGGTTGGCCTGGCAGCGTTAGAGAGAGGATATGTTCACCCTTGAAGGCGACCGTAGCGGTCTGGTCCATGACCTCATATGCGCCACAGAATTGCTCCAGGACGCTTTTCTCTTGCAGGTGCTTTCCCGCTACCCGCATAAAGGCAATAGGTTTAGCGTCTGGCTCGATAGGCAAAGAGAAGCTTTCGATATCGCCATCAAGATTCGTAATGAAAGACCCTTTGATATGGACCTCGAAACGCTCTGCCGTGACAAGAAAGATATCGTAGTGCAAGTGCTGGAATGTGAAATCGGTCTCGTTATACGTGCCCTTCAGCGTCTCGTCATCCTGGGTGATGGTAAATACTCCAAGACCGGGGTGCTCAAAACTTCCCGTGTAGTCCTTGAGGGGGTGCGAAAGTGGTGCATCTGGTACACGGGTATCCAGGCTATTCTCCTTGGCCTTCTCTGCCTGCTCTTTTAGGCCTTGAAAGAATTGTTTGGTGCGCGTGCTCCAGGGGCGCTCTTCCAATCCAAGTAAATGGTCACATAGGGTATAGTTCACAGATTGTGTCGCGAGGTTGCTATCAAGGTTTGTCAATGTAACAAGGCCGATATTGTCGTCGGGCAGGAAGCTTACCAGGGTACTAAAGCCATCGATATTGCCACCATGTTCAACAAGTGTGTGCCCTCTATAGGACGTCAGACCCCAGCCCAGGCCATAATTGTAATAAAAGGTTTCCGGTTGTTTCTTAAATGCCGGTTGATCGGGGGGAATGACCATATGAGGCGCTACGAGTTGCGCGAACTGTGCCTCTGAAACAAGGGTGGTCTCGCCATATTTGCCCTTGTTGAGGAGACATTGTAGCCACTTACACATCTCCTGCACACTGGAGTTGATCGAACCAGCAGGTCCTACCGCCTGAAAGCGGTCGTAGAACTCCATCTGCTGCACTTCCTCTTTGGCTTCCCGGTAGGGGAGAGCGAAGTCGGAGGTCTGCTGGGAGTCTTTAGGTGTAAAGTTGCTAGTAGTCATCCCCAGAGGCGTGAAAATACGTTGCTGAACAAACTCCTCCCAGGTCTGCCCTGTCAGGGCTTCAATCAGGTAGCCCGCTGTCATGTACATCAGGTTCTGGTATTGCCACACCTCGCGGAACTTCTTGTTGGGTTCCAGGTATTGGAGGCGCTCGAACAGGTCTTTGCGTGAAAGGGAAGAGTTGTACCACCCCAGGTCATAGCGTGGCAGGCCGGTACGATGGGCGAGCAGGTCAATCACTGTGGTTTGCTCGGTCGCTATAGGGTCATAGAGTTTGAATGTTGGCAAGTAATGCTTGATGGGAGTATCCCAATTGACTAGGCCCTCGTCAACGAGCATCGCAATCGCCATCGCTGTAAAGGCCTTGGAACTGGAACCGATAGCGAAGAGGGTCTGATCCGTAGTGTCGAGATTACCCACGATAGAACGCTTGCCAAAGCCCTGGGAAAGGATCACTTGACCATCCTTGACCACGGCTGTTGCCAGACCCGGAACGTTCCACTCATCTCTGATCGCTTCAATAACTTCGGGTAATCCTTGCAATGCTGTGTCGGTAACAGATGCAGATGTATTCGTCATTATATCGCTTCCTCTTTCTCTAAAACACTTTTTTCTCGTAAGCTTTTATCTGCTACTCGCGTGAAGACGAGCGGCTTGAACCCTGGCTCGATAGGCAAGAAGAAACTTTCGATATAGTCATCCAGGCCAGTGGCAAAGGAGCCTTTCATATCAACTTTTACGAATCCAGTAGACGCCGCACCAATGTGTATGAGAGGAAGTATACTCAAGCGGTCTGGTAAGAGACATCTACCAAAGGGTAAAAGTGCAAGGTATATTTTTACAGTAGATGTAGCTTTTTGGCACGTGCTATAGCCTGCACCCGGCTGTTCACATTCAACTTACGATAAATATTGTTGATATGAGCCTTTACTGTCCCGGTGACGACGAACAGCTCTCTAGCAATCTCCTGGTTCTTGCGCCCGGCAGCCATTAAGTACAACACCTCGCGTTCGCGCCAGCTCAGCGGGATGAACAGAGGTTGTTCATCTACAGAAGGCACAAATTGGATCCTCAGGGTAGGCTGTTCAAAAGCGGCTATAAGTGTGCGCAGATATGCCAGATTCACCTGCTGCTCGCCGGATTTATGTGTACGTTGTCGTTCCAGGAGTTGGCGCAACAGCTTTTCGACCACCTCACCCTCACTCACAAAAGGATAGATATGTCTTCCCTGTTCAGCGAGATGCATTGCTTGCGTGAGTGTTGCCAGAGCATCTTCTATCTGTTGTTGTATATAAAATGCTATAGATTGTAAAATCAGGGTATCTATAAGAGAGCGAACCCGCCCTGCCTGCTCTGCCGAACGATAGAGATACATGAGCGCCGCATGAGCCTGCTGTATGTATTGTCCGTTCATAGTATTTTGCTCGGCTGCCAGCATTACTCGGATAAGCATAAGATACTCTTGCTCTTGTCGATGAAATATTTCATCGCAGAAGAAGTTACGTTCCTGTACCCATAACAGCGCTTCGCGTAAGCGATTATGACGTAGCGCAAGCCAGGCGCGTACAGCAGCTACCTCTTCGATCTCTTCAATAATATTCGCTCTTTGGGCAAGCGCCTCTGCCTGGCGCAACCAGTGCTCTGCCTCCTCTATATCCCCCTGTGCCTGCGCCACGTGAACCAGCTTCAAAGCACTGTGCACGGTAATATGTCTGCTATGGATTTGCTCACCTATCTGCCACCCCAGCAGTAAATGATGCTTCGCCTGCTCCAGGTCGTTCCATTCCAGGAAAATGTCACCTAGCCATATCTGGGCAATACCTACCATTGGAAAAGGCTGCCCATCTTGCTGTGGGGAATGCTTAATAATTTGCTGGCAAAGTCTGGTTGCTTGAAGGAGATAACCTTGCATGCGATATAGTTCTACCTGGATGACCATGATATACTGCGTCAACAGATCATGTCCTAAGGCCTGAATGTGGCTACTCGCCTCTGAAAGAGCTTGCACCGCGATATGCACATCGGCCCCTCGCAAATGTGCCGTCCCTAATACGAACAATGCCAGGCCTCGCTCAAACAACCTTTCTCCGGGCAGATGCGAGAGGATGTGGCGGCACATCTCAATAGCACGCGTAAATTCATTGCAGGCAATGACCATAATAGCTCGTAATGTTTGTACTTCATTTGTCATTGCCTGCGCGACAGTCGGAAGGAGCGTCTCTGTTTGCTGGTTAATGGCCTGCTCTGCCGCATCGAGCCAGGAATGGCAACCTGTCTGAGTTGTCAATAGTTGTATCCAGGCTGCCGCCATACAAAGGCGGGGTCGCGTGTAAAGCGCTTTAATTGGTAATGCATCAAGCCAGCGCTGTAGGCAGGCAATCTCACCTTTTGCCAGAAACTCCTGTGCCACCTGCTCGATGAGCACCAGAGAGCGCTCGTGATCTTGCGCCTCTAGGGCATGGTTGATGGCTTTATCGAGAGCGTGATGAGTCTCAAACCAGCGACTGGCGCGGACATGGAGGACAGGTATGAGTTCTGGATGAGCAAGCTCTAGCCTATGACGCAGGGCTTCCGCAAAAAGGGTGTGATAGAGATAGACGTTTCCTGCCTCCGCACAGGGGGAAATAAAGAAATTTGCCTGTATCAGCCACTCTAATAACGCCGCTGCATTCTCCTGTTCTGTGACCGCCCTGCACAGCGATCCATTTAAACGCTCAAGAATAGAGGTGTGTAAGAGAAAAGTCCGTATCTGTACGGGAAGGTGATCGAATATCTCCTCAAGCAAGTATGCTATAACGTAGCGATTGCCCGTCGCCAAAGAAACAGCAAAAGAGGAGCCTGATCTATTTAGCATTGCCAAGCCAAACAAGCGCAGACCTGCAACCCATCCCTCGGTACGCTGAAATAGTATTTCTCGTTCCTCCGCAGTAAGTCGTAGCTTCATCCCAGCGTTAAAAAGCGTGTCTACCTCTTCATGAGTAAAACGAAGTGTCGTAACATCTATATCTGCCAATTTATTATTTGCTCGCAATCGTGCCAGCGGTAGGGCGGGCACGCTACGACAGGCAAGTATAAAGTGGATATGTGGAGGGAGATGTTCAGCGACTGTCTGAATAGTGGTGTGAATAACTTCATAATCAATAGCCTGGTAGTCATCAAAGATAAGGGTGGCAGAGGAAGTTCTGGCTGCCAGATCGTTTATTACCGTATACAAGCTATGTGTCAATGAACATGTGGATGAAATGGATAGAGCTGCCAGTACTTGTTGGCCAACTCCAGGACAGAGCTGTTGTAGCGCCTTGACAACATACACGAGGAAGCGGAGTGGATCATTATCCTCTTTATCGAGAGAGAGCCATGCCACTGAACTCCTGTTACGGTTACCCCATTCACTCAACAGTGTTGTCTTACCGAAGCCAGCTGGCGCACACACCACAGTCACTGGATATACCAGCGCGCACTGCAATATATGCATGACACGCGGACGTGCAACCACGTTACCGGGAACCGCAGGTATGTCTACTTTTGCCAGAAGAAGAGAAGCATGTAATTGCTCTAGCCGTGTATCATTTTTATGAAGGATATCTTTTATGCCAACAGAGCGCTCTAAAAGTTTTTTAAGGACGTCACTTAAGCGCTGTTGGGTAAGTTCCTCCGACTTACCCAGATACGCTTTATGCAATTTTGTGTTGCGGGAGCGGTAGGCATACCAGTAACCATTGCCCTGTCGGAACTCTCGCCTGGCTGTAAAGGACCCGTGAGCGGTCTGATACGCAAAAGCATGCGTCTCTTCAGTTTGTAGCCAGGTAAACCAGGCAGAAGAGTCAACCTCAATTGTTGCATACATATTTGCGAATGATGAAGGTAAAGTTAGCTGGTTATCGATAACACGTGCCATCAAGCGACGCGGCATACAAACTCACCTCCGTCAAGCAATCAACTAACTGGGTAATATCATATTACCCAAAAATTACCCAGCAACCAGCAACTGCTTTTGCTTCTTGACGTGTGTTACTAACTTTAGCATACTCGAAGAAGAGATAGTTGTAAAGCTATTCTACGCTCTGTAGATATAGCGGCTTATCACTCCGCCCTATGGCATAGAGGACATATAGAGCTACATCCATGGGTTATTTGAGAAAAAGGGGATAGTGGGTATGCCTTCGCTCTTGTTGAAATCCTCTATAGAGGATATAATTTCTCTATGGAGGTGATTTTGTTATGGAAGTACCAATGCCACGTTTGGCGAGTGGACTTGATCTGACTGACTTAGGAGCGCGTATTCGTTCGGAACGACTCCGTCGGCATCTCTCTCTTGAGGCCCTTTCTTCACAATCTGGAGTCAGCAGTAGTATGCTCTCCGACATTGAGCGCGGCAAAAAAGTGCCATCAGTCCTCGTGCTTGATTCTATTGCAACAGCCTTGGGAACCAGTCTCGCTCGGCTTCTTGAAGAAGAACAACACGCAAAGGTGATTGTTCTGCGTCATAGGGAGCAAGAGGTTGTACAAGATCCGTCAGGTTGGGAGCGGCGCATTCTCTCTCCCGTTTTGCCTGGAATCGAGTTTGAGTTTATGCGTACCACCATCTTGCCTGGAGTCGATGCGGGGGTCTTTCTTCCTCATGGCACTGGTTCACGCGAATATATCGCTGTCGAAGAAGGAACCTTGCAACTGACCTTGAACGGCACTGTCTATCTGCTCCAGGCGGGAGATAGTATCTATTATGCTGGCGACTGCCAGCACGCTTTTGCCAATCCAGGAGAAAAGCCCTGCACCTATTACCTTGTGATGGAGATTCCACCCTCTCCCGTTCCACATGTTCATCATAGATAGCGAGTCCGATGTATGTCTGATTCCTTCGCATCTCCTCTTGTAGAGGATCTGGTCACGTTTCGCCGACTCGGCCATCTGGCAGTCGATATGGCCGCTGATTACCTGGAAACTCTCCGAGACCGCCCGGTATTTGTCCCTATGACTCCTGATGAGCGACAGGAGTTGCTCACCCTGGCCTTGTCCGAAGAGGGAATACCGCCAGAAGAACTGTTGACCATTATTCGCGATCGTCTTTTTACCCATCCCATGGGCAATGGGCATCCTCGCTTTTTCGGCTGGGTCAATTCGCCTCCTGCCCTGCCTGGCATTATCGCCGAATTCTTGGCGGCGGTTCTCAATCCCAGTTGCGCAGGGGGAGATCATGCCGCCACTTATCTGGAATATAGCGTCATCCGCTGGTTGATGGAATTGATCGGCTTTCCTCAAGAGAAAAGTATGGGGCTTTTCGTGAGCGGGGGCCTCGATGGCAACGTTGACCTGCCTGGCAGCAGCGCGCTTCTGGGCGGCGAAAGAAGCGGGATGGAACGTGCGAGAACGAGGGCTGCCAGCACAGAATCCAGATTTGGTCCTCTATCTCTCGGAAGAAGGGCACGGATGTATTCGCAAAGCAGCCGAGATGCTTGGCCTCGGTAGCAACGCCTTGCACCTGATTCCAACCGATTCAACCTTTCGGATGGATGTGGCCGCACTCCGGGCAGCTATTCAAGCGGACCGAGCTGCGGGACGGCAGCCTTTTTGTGTGGCGGCAAGTGCAGGAACGGTCAATACCGGGGCAATCGATCCTTTGTCTCTCCTGGCAGATATGTGTACAGAAGAGTCACTCTGGTTGCATGTGGATGGGGCCTATGGTGCGGTAGGCAAAGTGGACCCGCATGTTGCGCCTCTGTTTGAGGGAATTGAGCGTGCACAGTCGGTCGCCATCGATCCACACAAATGGCTCTCTGTCCCCGTCGAATGTGGCTGTGCCCTGGTTTCAGATAAACACCTGCTTCGTGAAACCTTTAGCCTTGTCCCTCCCTATCTGCAGCTTGAAGAAGGCAAAGGTTTTGCGAATCTCCCCTGGTTCTCCGAGTACGGTTTCCAGCAAACCCGCGGTTTTCGCGCACTGAAGGTATGGATGGTCTTACAAACCACGGGACGTCAGGGTCTGGTACAGCGTATCCAGCATCACAATGTCCTTGCGCAGCAGCTGGCATCGCTGATTGATGCAGCTTCTGACTTTGAACGTGTTGCTCCAGTGACACTGTCTATCGTCTGTTTCCGCTACCTGCCTCTGGAACTGCAAGGAGATGAGGAGGGTATTGAGCAGATGAACCGTGCTCTGGTTCCCTTGCTCCAATTGACAGGAGAAGCCTTTCTCACCAGTACTGTCCTCCACGGCCAGTTTGCGTTACGTGCTTGTATCCTTCACGATGCTACAACTCCGGATGATCTCAGGATCTTATTGGAGAGCGTGCGGCACGCAGCAGCGCTTTCCCGAAAGCAGGAGCAATGACCATGGAGAAACACTACAGTGCCTACTTCTTCGACCTGGGCGGCACATTACTTGCCCTTGAGCAGGATGAGATCGCCTGCTCTGAGACGGGGAAGGTCACGCTATTGCCAGGTGTGAAAGATCATCTTTTGCCTCTACGCGGAACACCTGTGTTTGTTATTACTAATCAAGCAGCTGTGGCTTTGGGGCAACTCTCTGAAGCGACAGCACGCGGCTTTATTGACCAGATCAATGTTGCGGTTGGACAGGTGATTACTGACTATCGCATCTGTATGCACCATCCGCTCGCTGGTTGCCCTTGCCGTAAGCCACAACCTGGAATGGTTTTCGATCTGGCGCGAACGCATACGATCAATCTGGCACAGGCTGTGTCGATTGGAGATACTACAAATGATGAGCAATGTGCTCAACTCGCTGGTATCGGGACATTTTTATGGGCACATGATTTTTTTCATTCTGTTAGGT
This sequence comes from Ktedonobacter sp. SOSP1-52, assembly GCF_016587395.1. Taxonomy (NCBI): domain Bacteria; kingdom Bacillati; phylum Chloroflexota; class Ktedonobacteria; order Ktedonobacterales; family Ktedonobacteraceae; genus Ktedonobacter; species Ktedonobacter sp. SOSP1-52. Next base: position 909,884 of record NZ_BNJH01000002.1, on the reverse strand, counting down.
TGATATCCCAACATATGCTATTTTTTCATCCTCATCATACTAATGAAGGACGACAGAGTGAGCAGAAAGCTTTCTCCCTGTTCTCCTTTCTTCCGCACCGGCGAAGGAAACGAGAATCGGCAAGCAATCAGAACCTCCTCTGTTTCAAAATAATTGCGTGGACATAACACAAATGTGTGTTCCACGTCGTACATATGAGTATGTATTGGAAAAAACAGGGAAATAGGAGAACATTGATATGTCACAGCAACCAGCGAATCCCGTTCAAGTCGAGAAGTGCCTCAAGGGAATGGACTATCCGGCCGACAAACAAGAAGTGATCAACTATGCCAAGCAACATGGAGCCGATGAGCAAGTCCAACAAACGCTGAACCGCTTACCCAATGAGACATTCAATAAGCCGACGGATGTCAGCAAGGCGATTGGCGAGATGGATCGTGGTCAGAGATAAGCACGTGTAAGACGCACATGGAAGAGACACGACTGGGAAAGCATATGATAGCTTATGCTTTCCCAGTCGTTTTTTTAACTCCATTCTTGTTGTTGCTCCGCTTTTTTGTAGAGTCCTAAATACGAAGATGGAGATGATTGGATCCTTGACAAGAGAAATTTGTTGACTATAATTAATAGTCAGAGTGTCTTTTTATTAATTGAGGAGGAATGCAAATAGTATTGACATAAGCACCCAATTGTGTTAAATTGTGCTTATGAAGAACACATATGATATTCAAGCGTTTGGGAAACTTATTGGCAAGTCTACCAAAACGTTGCAAAAGTGGGATCGTGAAGGCAAGCTCATTGCCCATCGTTCTCCACAATCCAATAGGCGCTATTACACCCACGACCAGTACCTTGAGTATCGTGGGTTGAAAGCGCCAGAGCAGGGATTGACCATTGCTTATTCACGTGTCTCAGGGGTTGCTCAAAAGCCTGATTTAGCCAACCAAACACAAGCGTTAGAAGCCTATTGTTCTCAGCATTCACTTACAGTCGATGAATGGATGTCGGATATTGGCAGTGGGCTCAACTACAAACGCAAACAGTTCAATCATCTCATGGAGATGGTTGAGCTTGGTCAGGTTAGACGGATTGTCCTTGCCCATCGGGATCGCTTGGTTCGCTTTGGCTACGACTACTTTGAAGCCTTTTGTGAGCGACACCATACCGAACTCATTGTCATCAATGGAGAAAATCATTCCCCTGAACAAGAACTGGTACGTGACCTGATTGCCATTGTGACCGTCTTTAGTGCGCGTTTGCATGGGCTACGCTCCTACAAGAAAGCGATCAAGGATGCTGCTTTGCAAAAAGATCAAAATTGAGGTTTCCGAGCAAGACGCTGCTACCCTTGAGTTCATGCAAGGAAAGTGTCGTGGTCTCTACAATTGGTGGGTGATGCGCCTGCGTCATGGAGAGAAGTGGCGCTTCAACGAATGCAAGAAGACGCTGGCTGAGAGTCGTGTTCATGATCCCGAACTCAATCAGGTCTATGGCAAACTTCTTGCTGAAGTCTACTATCGCCTGGATGCTGCCATGGGAGCTTTCTTTCGTCGAGTTGCTCATGGAGAAACGCCAGGCTTTCCCCGTGTCCGACCTCGCCATTGCTTCTTCACCCTCTGCTATCCGGCAATGTATCTCAAAATTGAAGGTGACAAGCTCATTCTGCCTACCGGCGGCGGGAAGCACGGCGCCAAGGTGTACCCTACCATCGTTGCGCGCTTAACGGAAGTCCCACCAGAGTACTTTAAAGAGGTGGCAATTAGTCGCGATGGCAGAGGGAACTACTTTGCCTCTTTTACCAGAGAGTGTCACGAGAAACCGCATGAGACAGATGGAACGGTTGCCTTTGACCTCGGCATCAAAACCCTTGCAACGGGCGTCAACGAGCAAGGCAGCGTCTATACCATTGGCGGCTTCAAAGGGGCACGTTGGTACAACAAGCAATTGGACAACATCCGCTCCAAGCGCGACAAGTGCAAGAAAAAATCACGTCGGTACCTTCACTTAAGCAAGGTCTATAAGCGCGTTTCCCAGAAGAAGCGTAATAAACAACGGGATAGCTTGCATAAGGCATCCCATCTCATTGCCCGGCGATTGGTTGAGAGAACTGTCGTCGTGGGCGATCTTTCCCAGAGACAAATGGTCATGAAAGAGCACAAGGAGCGTAACAAACAGCTCAACCGAGCGGTATTCAATGACTGGGGCTTGTATGCCTTTGTCCAGATGCTCACCTATAAATGCCAGTTGTATGGGAAAGAGCTTCATTTCTTAGATGAGCGCAACACCTCCAAGCAGTGTAGTGGTTGTGGCAATCTGCAAGCCATGCCATTGTGGAAGAGAACATACTGTTGCGTGGAATGTGGACTCGTCATGGACCGTGATGAAAACAGCGCACACAATATCCTGACGAGGTTCTTTGCGCGGCGAGCGCCACACACCGAAAGGTGCGGTGTGCTGTATGCGACCCAAAGCGGCGTAGAAGTCATGGAGGCTTCCTGTGAGGGACACGTGCAGCAATTGAATCTATTCGAGAGTGTGTAAGCACTTTTGAGTAGATTTAGAATGGCAGAGGCAATGGCACGAATCGTTAGACCAGAACAATACGCAGCCAAACGTGCACAGATCCTCAATACGGCCCAGCGACTGATGTTGAGCAAGGGGTATGAGTGCATGTCGATCCAGGATATCTTGGAGGAAGTGCGAATCTCAAGAGGGGCCTTCCATCATTATTTCGCCTCGCGCGAAGCCTTGTTAGAAGCCTTCATCAAGCAGGTCAAGGAAGAGTCGGGGACGCCGCTTCGACAGCTCATTGATGACCCTAAGCTGAGCGCCCGCGAAAAATTCCAGGGCTTCTTTGATACGCTGGACCGCTTGAGAATGGAGCGCAAGGCGGAAGTGGTCAGGATTGGGCGTGTCTGGTATTCCGATAGCAATGCCGTTGTGCGACTCAGAGTGACTGAGGCGATTGCCAGACAGCGAGCGCAACTGCTCAACGAGATCGTCCGGCAAGGCATTCAGGAAGGTAGCTTTGTCGCCGCTTATCCTGACAATGCAGGGGAAGTCATTGTGACCCTGCTACAAGGGATGGGAGACAGGCATGCTGAATTACTGTTCGCCTTAGACCAGACACGCGACAATGATCAACACCTCATCGAAGAGATCGTTACTACCCATGCTGTCTACATGGATGCTATCGAGCGAGTATTAGGCGTGCCACCGCACACCTTCTACCGAACCAATGCCGAAGGGGTGCAACTCTGGGTTGAAGCGATACGAGAGAACAATCAGCAGGAAGATCCAGGGCACGCTCCCTAACGGGGTTACAACACGTCCTCCACGTCCAATTGGCAAGCGAATGAGCCAAGAGAACGCGCGACGAGAAAAGAGAGAAGCAATCATGAAAACTGGCCTTCAAGCAGTAGGTACTGGACTTATTGGACTTGTAGTGTTTGGGTTGGTGTTGTTTTTGCCAGCGTGGACGTTCAATTACTGGCAAGCATGGGTTTTTATTGCCGTCTTTACCCTCTCGACGAGTGTCCCTAGCATCTACTTAAGTCTGAAGAACCCAGCAGCCCTTGAGCGGCGTATGCATGCCGGGCCAATGGCGGAAACCAGAACAGTGCAGAAAATCATCATCTCTGTTGCACTCCTGTCGCTGCCAGCGGTGATGATATTCAGCGCCTTCGACCATCGTTTTGGCTGGTCGCCAGTGCCAACGGCTGTCTCAGTGATTGGGGATGCTCTGGTCGCGATTGGACTTGGTATCGCCATGCTTGTGGTCATACAGAATAGTTATGCAGCCGCCAACATCACGGTAGAGGCGGGCCAGAAAGTCATCTCTACCGGTCTCTACGGGCTCGTGCGGCACCCAATGTATGTGGGAACGCTGATCATGATGGTAGGTATCCCCCTTGCGCTCGACTCCTGGTGGGGGCTTGTCATCCTCATCCCTGGCGTGATTGGGCTCGCCTTCCGCATCCTCGACGAAGAAAAGATGCTCAAGCAAGAGTTAGACGGGTATAGCGAGTACACACAGAAGGTACACTATCGGTTGGTGCCATACGTGTGGTAAAGGCGGAATAGAAGAATAAAGGCCGGAGAAGTGTTTATGACAAACCTATTCCGCATCGACTTGCCAGATGATCACTGAGTGATCAGCGGAGGCCAGGAAACGGCCATCAGGGGACCAGCCCAGGTCATGGCGATAGTTTTCCGCGAATAGTTTCCATTGAGCAGCAGGCTGTGTAACTGATTGTGGTGTTTTTGTCGGTGTTTCTAAGAGAGAGGTTGGGTCCCCATGATCCGGGTATCGAGACTGCCAGACGCGAGAAAACGCCCCTGTGGGTTCCAGCACACATTATTCACACCATCGGCATGGCCGGTAAACTTAAGGCGAGGAATACCTGGAATCAGGCGTTGTGGCCCAGGCGCGGTGTTGCTTCTGGTTGATAGGCGTTGGCGAGGGCGTAGCTTCCGCCAGCCAGGAGTATGGTAGCGGCAGCTCCGCCAAGCAGAAGCGAGCGACGTGAGAGAGGCCGATGCGCGCCAGCGGTTGTGGCTAACTGTTCTTGTGCCACCTGATCTCCAATGCTGTTTGGGTTCTGGGAGCGTAACCGATCACAGGGGGAACTTCGCCTGCCTGTGATGTCTCCTGAGGAGGAGAAGAGCGACGTGCAGAGTGTAGCTCGTCCATGGGTTTGATCAAGGTCGAAGCTGGATCGTTTTCAACGCGTGGAACGAGATGCGGCGGGTGGTGATGCAAGCGCTCTAATTCATCAACAAAGGCCACACACGAGGTTGGGCGCTGATCGGGATCTTTTGCCAGGCCGTGTAAGAGGACTTGCTCAATGTCCTGAGAAAGCCCAGGATTGAACTGGCGTGGTGGGGGCGGCACGTCCTGAATGTGTTTGAGCGCGACGGCGAAAGGACTATCGCCATCGAAAGGGACATGATCTGTGAGGAGTTTGTAGGCTACGACTGCCAGGCTATAGCGGTCGCTGGCGGGGAGTGCTTTGCCGAGGCTCTGTACGATCTTATAGCGGCCTAGAGCGGCCACTTCTGTGATCGGTAAAACATCCTGTTTTTCCATATACGCTTTCGTTTAATCCTTCATGCGAGATTTCAACTGTTATCCAGTAATATAGCAGAAATAGAGCTTGATGGATATGTGCTCCACCACTTTTTTGCCTGGCATCTCCGACGGGCAAGAGATATACTTTTTTGGGGAACCAAAAAGTAGAAGAGATCATTATATGCATAGCTCATTGGGCCGCGACAAAGTGTGCCTTTCGTTCTGCCAATCCCACACGCGCGATCAGACCTGAATGGAAGGCAAGATAGTCACTCTCGATACCATCGCTAAAAATAACGCCGTTATCGGGCATCTGCGAGGTAATCACAAGCTCCTGACCTGGTTTGAGTTGCCCAAAGACGATATTTACCTGGGAAACCTTCGAGACAAATGGTTCACGAACCGTGTACCAGAGCGTATCAGCATCCCATGGTGCTACCGGCAACACCTGTTCATGCCCCTGAGGGTGCGCAATTGCCCATGCCCCCTGTACAATCGAGCGTAACCAACCAGTACTGCCCGCCCCGGTAGAGACAATAATGCCACTCGATATCTGTACTTCGTGCTGTTCCCCAAGTTGGAGCAGATAGCGGGCTGAGGTGTGGCTGCGCTGACCGATAAACAGGTCATTGATGGCATACAATATCTGACCATCGTTCAACGTCGCCTTCACCATCGAGACGTGCCGTATCTCGCTGCGTCCCCGCGCGGCCTGCTCGACAACGCTCCTCACCTGTTCGTAGTGAAAAGGAATCAGGACTCCATCGACGCGTTGAGGATCAGGGTTGAGAGCCAGGATGGGCTGTGTTGTGAGGTACTTGGCAGTATTGATGACCAGCCCGTCAGGTCCGATTGTCACGACCAGGTCGCGCTCACGGAACTGGTAGGTTGGCAGGAAGTCCCGGTCAATGAAATGTTGCTTTACTGTAGATGGGAGATGTTGGCGCACAAAGTCAACGGCACGGTGGTACTGGGCATCTGCCTGCTCATACTCGCTAAATGCGACCTGATTCTGTTCCAGATAGAAACGTGCCTGCGCCCAGCTATTCATACGCTGCACCAACTCCTCCAGAGCCGTTTTTCTGGTTACAACAACAATGCGTTCAATAGCAGCCATAAATCCTCCCATGGTGTAGCAGTAGCCAGGAACAGATGCGTTACATGCGTATGTCTGTTCCTGGTGTGGTATGTGTTCAAGGCTTACTGCCCATGCAATAATTGTTCGAGAATCTCAGAGGTGATCGTCAAATTGCCAATCTTATGGGCGTTATCCGCAAAATCGTGGAAGGATAGGGCAAGCAGTTGTTTAACCTCGAGCTCCCTATAAGGGGCGAGGCGAATACGCATAGCCATAGCTTCGTACTCGGCCTCCTGACGGGTATTCTCTCCTTGCAGGTTGACGAGTTCCTTACGACGCTCTTCCAAAACCACAGAGGTTGCCAGCTCATTCTGCTTGATCTTACGTTCCTGCTCGACTGCCTCTGCTCGGCGCGAATAGATGGCCTGGTCCGCGCGACGCTGTAGTGCCTCACGCTGCTCTGCCTCCAGCGCCTTCGTCATCTCCGGCGTTGCTTTCAGTGCTGTATAGAAGAGGCTCATGCATTCAATACCCAGGGCTGCCAGTTCATTTCCCTCACGTAGACGGGCCAGGACATTCCGGGCCAGTGACTCCGAGCTGCGCAGAGCATCCTCAAGCGAGAGCTGTTGGAGCTGATTCCGCGTATGCATCTGCACAATGTTGACAATGCGCTGCTGCAACTTGACCGGGTCCTCACTCTGGTAGCGACGTGTGCGTGGTTGAACCGTAAAATTGAGGAGCTGTGCCATCGTCTCAGGCGCAACAATACGAAACGTCACCTGGCCCTGGACGGTTACGGCCTGGAAATTGTTGGTCGTCTCGTTAAAGATGAAAGGCGCATCCACTGTCGAGATTGGCACCAGAGAGATCGACGTATGGGGTGCCCAATACCAGAAAGAGAGTCCCGTGCCCCGTCTCACCACATGTCCATTCACATACGCAAGAATATACTCTGTTGGCTCTGATTTAAAGTATGAGAAGAGTGCCATGCTGATTTCCCTTTCCATGCGAGCGAGCATAAACCTGCATACCCATTAATTAGTGTCATATATACACTAAGTAGTGTACAGAAAAAGCCAGGGAAAGTCAAGCATTAACGAGCAAAAAAGGAACTCCATCTACTCGAGCCTTCTTGCCATTGCGACGCTGAGGCATTCCTAAAAAGAGAAGCCTGAGTAGTTACTCTAAGTCTTAGATGGGAATATTGTCATAAGTCAAATGAGATACGTTCACATTCGCATTTCTGCTTGCTCCTGTTTCTTGATTGATTGTTTCCTGAGAATGTTCATTGATGCCATCCTGGTTTTACTCATCTTACGTGGTTTGGTACAATGGCCGTATGCTCGCTAGTAACGCTATAGGTGACAATCGTTTACTCTGATAGGAGAATACTCAGCATGCGAATAGAAGTTCGGCATCTTACCAAAGTCTATGGGGGAGGTATCCATGCTCTTGAGGACCTGAACCTGACCATCCCCGGTGGCATGTTTGGTCTGCTTGGCCCCAACGGCGCGGGCAAAACCACCCTCATGCGCATTCTGGCGGGAGTTCTTTCCCCTTCTGAAGGCTCAATTCGTGTCGGCAGCTATGATGGGGCTACAGAGCGAGGTCGGACCCAGATCAAGCGTATCCTGGGCTATCTGCCTCAAGAATTAGGAGTGTATACTGACCTTTCAGCGTATGAGTTTCTGGACTATATGGGTATTCTCAAAGGCCTCAATGATGGTAAACAGAGACGGCGACGTGTTGATGAGTTGCTAGAGACAGTCGCGCTTAGCCATCTCGCTCATCGCAAGCTCAAAACGTTTTCCGGTGGCATGAAGCGTCGCGTCGGCATTGCACAAGCTCTCCTCAACGACCCTCAACTTCTCATCGTCGATGAGCCTACAGCGGGTCTTGATCCTGAAGAGCGTATCCTCTTCCGTAACTTGCTTTCGGACCTGGCGGGTAAACGAACTGTGCTTCTCTCCACGCATATCGTCGAAGACATTGCTCAAACCTGTCAACAACTTGCGTTAATAGCAAATGGCCATATGCTCTTTCAGGGAACGGTTTCGGATATGTTGAAGGAGGCACGTGGCAAGGTTTGGCTGATCACAACCGCTGGTCAAAAGCCAGCGGGCAACTTTACGGTTGTCTCAACGCTCAATATGGGTCTGAACACACAGTATCGTGTTGTAGGTGAATACTCATCTTATTCCAACGTTGTAGCCATCGATCCCAACCTGGAAGACAGCTATGTCTGGTTTATGCGTAATGCCCGTCAAACTCTAGCCTCTACTATATCCCCTCTCGATAAATGATACCCCGAAGTTAGAGTATATACGGTGATAGCGCGGTGCCGCCTGGGTATATCTCAATGCCTGCTGAATAGAGCTACAAGGGCACATTGCGGCTCACCTTTATCAAAAAGGCTTCTGATGCCTCCTGAAACGGGAACCAAAACATAACTTTCTGTACTCTACTATATAGACAGAGCAAAAGATTGACGAAAGGGAATGAATCAGGCGCATGAAGAGTCCGGAAATCGAGTTACCTGAGTTACTCGCGCTGGATCTTGACGCGCACTTCGCGCAGCTAGTCGCGAGTTATCAGCAGGGATTATATGTATTTATCTTGCGCCAGACAGGCCATGCCCAACTCGCGGAAGACATTCTCCAAGAAGCTTTTTTACGCGCGTACTCAACGTTGCGCAATTACCCGGCCGAACGGAGGCGTACGTTGAAGATTCAAGCCTGGCTCTATAAAGTGGCGTTGAATACGTTTTATGGGCATCTGCGTCAGACAAGGGTGCAGGAAATTTCTCTTGACCTGCTTGAGGACTTCGATCAAACCTGGCAAAGTGCCTGGTATGACCAGCCAGATATCATGAGCGAACAGCGGGAATGGATACATACTCTTGAGGAGTATATAGCCTGTCTCCCACTTCAATTTCGTACACTCGTCAATCTCTATTATTTTGAAGAGCTGAGTCATCAGGAGATTGCAGATTTGCTTGCTATCCCATTAGGCACTGTGAAATCTGGTATTTATCGTGGCACGCAATTGTTGCGTCGTGCTTTAACCACTCAGGAAGGCGAGGTGCGGTCGAGATGAATGAGTCTACACCCTTTGTGTCTGGACAAGGGGCTGAAAAGCATGTGGTTCCTACTACGCTGGCAAGTGATGTTCTGCGACAATTGGGATTAGGTCAAAGCGCTTCGCTGTTTGAGCATCCTTACGTGAACATTGATCAGTTACTAAAGAGTTCTGATTGGCATGTCCGTCTCCAGGCCCTGAGCGATATACCTCCATCGGCTGTTCAGGCGTATTATGAACGCTTACTAGTTATGTTAGAGGACCCTCACCCATCCATACGTGTGGCAACGCTTCGTGTGTTAAGCATGGCGAGAAGCAGGGTTTCGCTAGAGCGGCTGGTTGAAATACGTACACGCGACGACGATTGGCGTGTTCGCGAAGCAGTTGTGCGGATGCTGGGGCACCTTCAGGATCCAGTTTGTGTTGAACCATTATGCGCCGCCCTTCATGATGAAGATGAAGCGGTACGTGCAGCGGCAGTGCATGCTCTTGGTTCTCTGGGAGAAGACGTTCCAGCAGACAAATTATCTCTCACTTTACAGGATCGTTCCTGGATTGTGCGCGAGGCTGCTGCTTTGACATTCGGTATGTTAAGTGAGCAGGGCATTGCTCTTCCACTTGAAGCATTGTCTGTCGTTGCCCACGACCAGGATAGCATGGTCCGAACAGCCGCTGCACAGGCGCTGGATACGGTTGCTCAGTTAATGTCACATCCAACTCGTCGATCATGGCGTGGCGCGTTCTTAAAGGTCTGGCAACTTTTGTTGATGCAGATACGCCTGATCCATAGTGGTGTCTGGATTGCTCCGCTCCTGGTGGTATTTAGTGTAGGCATCTTCCTTTTCTTTAAAGTACACTCTGAAACTCAGCTTCAGATGGCTGTCTCCGTTCTCGCTGTGTTCACGACGGCAGCTGCAGCCTGTGATGTGCCCTTTCTCTATGGGATGAAGCACGACGCGGGCTTCGAATTAATAAGCTCGACTCCTACTTCTATGCGGCTGATAGTGTTCTGCCGCTTTCTGTTAGTAGTGGGTTACAATGTCTTGTTGGCTCTGGGGATGTCCGTGTTATTGGCTCTAACCCATCACGAAAACTTTCTGGATATCTTGCACACCTGGTTAGGTCCCATGTGTTTGCTTGCCTCTATGGCCCTGGCGCTCTCGTCGCTGATTGGAGCCTGGGGTGCGGCCAGTGTGACGTTATTGTTGGAAGCAAGCCAGTCTATCCAGATGAAGACAACACCTCTAAATACTTTTCTGGGTGTTGATTTTGTTCTTTCTTCCTGGTGGCAAACGAATTTGTCAATATGTTTGCTTACCGCGCTTTGCCTGGTTGTGGCTCTGGTCGCTATTCCACGCCAACCGAGAGTGGTCAGGTGGTCGAGGTGGTCGTAGGCAAGGAAACGACATATGTAATTTATTCTAGAGTTCTAGAGTGAGGAGATTCTGACGGACAGTGAGATGTTTTTCGAGTTTCGTGGGCATAATGCGCTATGAATTTCGTATGCAGATCCGGCGTATTGCCGTCTGGATTGTACCTGTGCTGCTTATCGCGTTCCAATTCGGCCTGAACAGGATGTGGCTTCCAGATTCTATGGGCCGCTTTCTATATAAAAGCTCATTTGATGAACGCGTTGCGTTTGATAGCGCTCTCTTGCACATCAGTGCTCTCCTGGCTAGCAATGCCAACCTTTTCCTGCCACTGGGGGTAGGGATACTTATGGCGGATCGCCTACTACGGGATCGCAACGCAATGATGGAAGAATTGGTCCAGGCCTTATCCGTGCCGGTAGGCGTACGCATCCTGGGAAAGTATCTGGGAAATTTAGGTGCAACCCTTTTGCCTGTTTTACTTTGTTATGGAATTGGTGTTGCCTATTTGTGCTGGCTCGTGCGTGATATTCTGGCTGTTTTCTATGGCGTACTTTGCTTTGCAGTCATTATGCTACCCGGTATGCTGTTTGTCAGTGCTTTTTCGCTGGCAGGGCCAGCTTTCTTTGGCACGAATTTATATCGTTTCCTGTTCATCTGCTATTGGTTCTGGGGGAATCTCTTACGCCCGGGTTATGGTGTGCCCACTATTAGTCGTACAATTCTCACACCAGTTGGTATGGTTATAGCGAATGGCTTCTTCGGTGTTACTATTATCGCTGATAGCGGGTTGATGGTGGTATCTCCATTCGAGGGTTTAGAAAGCTTGTTAGCCTTAGTGGGTACTGCTCTGGTCGTCTTAGGGATATTGTGGGGCTATGTCTCCTGGCAGCAACGGCGCTGTTAGGTACCTTCGCACAGAATACGATAGTGAAGTCAGATAGTGATTTTTCCTATATGTCAGGAGTATGTCTAGATGTTTGAACTACAGGATGTTATGTCTGGGAACCAGGAGAACCTGTCCATTCATGGTTCTCTGGCCGGCTCTAAGAAACATGTGTTCTATAACGCACAACATGACAACAGACAGTGTAGACAAAATGATCTTTTTGTGGCTATCACTGGAGCGCGTGTAGATGGACATAGTTTCATCCCTGCAATTGCGCGTGCTGGAGTGACTGGAGCACTCTGCACCACGCCTTCTGAGGACGTTCCCGACAGTTTTCTCCAACTGGTGGTACCAGATGTTGTCAAGGCATTGCAAGCCACTGCCCGCGCGCGTGTACAGCGTCAACCAGGGACTATCAAGATTGGCATTACAGGCAGTAGTGGCAAAACGACAACCAAGGAAGCTATTGCCGCTGTACTCGGCAGTGTCGCACCGACGCTAAAAACCTATGCCTCCTATAATAATGAGCTTGGCTACCCACTGACGCTACTACGCCTGGAAGCCGAGCATAGGTACGCGGTGCTGGAGATGGGTGCTGAATGGGTCGGCGAACTGCGGGGCCTCTGCGAGACAATCGCGTGTCCAGACTGGTCAGTGATTACTACTGTAGGGGCTGCTCATCTCAAGCACTTTGGCTCACTGGAGAATGTTGCAATCGCCAAGAGCGAACTGGTTCAGGTGCTCTCTCCAGAAGGGATCGCGCTGCTCAATTATGATGATCCAGTGGTTCGAGCGATGAAGGAGAAGACGCAGGCGCGTGTGATCTATTATGGGCAGGGTGATGGGGCAATGGTGCGCGGTCTGCACGTCGAAGAACGGGGACTCCTCGGCTCCCGCTTTACGCTGTGCATCGAGGATGAGGAGGCGCCAGTACAGTTACGCCTACCCGGCTCGCATGGTATAACCACTGCTCTTGCGGCGGCGGCTGTCGGCTATGCCGCTAACATTCCGCTTGAGAACATTCGCGAGTCACTAGAAAACCTTTCATCCGTCCAGGGACGCGGCGAGATCAAGGCTAGCGCTGGCCCGAATGGGAGCACGTTAGTCGACGATACCTATAACTCTATACGGCAATCTATCATTGCTATGACTCAGGCAATGCAGGCGACTCCGCTGGTCCCTCTGGGAAAGCGCTGGGCAGTGTTAGGCGAATTGCTTGAGCAAGGTGAGCATACCATGGATGAACACATTGTGTCTGGCCTGGCGTTGGCGGGTAAGATTGACTACCTGGTAGTGCTTGGGGACTTCGCGCGTTACTTCGCGGAAGGAGCAATGCAGGCGGGGATGCCTGCCGAGCATATCTACGTATTTTCCGTCGATCCTGCCAATGTCTCTGAAGTGGAAGATGGCAAACGTGCCGTTGTGCAATTGCTCAAAGAGAGGGTGCACCCTGAAGATCTCGTCCTTGTCAAAGGATCGCGCGGAATGCGCATGGAAACCATGCTTTCAATGTTTTAGATAGAAGGAGAAAGGCAAAACGATGAAACAGAAGAAACGTATTGGCATCATTTTTGGTGGCCGATCCTGTGAACATGAAGTTTCTCTGGCTTCGGCGGCATCGGTCGTGCAGAATCTCGACGCGGAAAAGTACGACATTGTTCCTATTGCTATAACAAAAGATGGGGCGTGGCTCTGGGGCGTTGAGCCACAACAACTGCTTCGAGCCGTCAATGATTCTATGTTGGCGACAGAGATTGCATCCTCTCCTGTCGTGACTCTGGTTATTGATTCACAAAGTAGACGCTTTATCAGCATCAATAAAGCTCAGCCTCTTCCGGCTAATGGCGAACTCGACGTACTCTTTCCCGTGCTCCACGGCCCATATGGAGAGGATGGCACTATTCAGGGGCTCTTCGAGATGGCCAATATTCCCTATGTTGGCTGTGGTGTGCTTGGCTCGGCGGCTGGTATGGATAAGGAGATCATGAAGGAACTCTTCCAAGCTGCCGGGTTGCCTGTGGTCAAGACCCTTACCTATAGGCGTTTCGAGTGGGAGCGTGAGCCGGAACACCTGATCGCTATGATCGAGCATCAGTTGGCATACCCTTGCTTTGTGAAGCCTGCCAATCTTGGATCGAGTATTGGCGTCAGTCGAGCAAATGACCGGGATCAGCTTATCAAGGCAATGAACGAGGCGTTTACCTATGATCGCAAGATTGAAGTCGAGCAGGGCATCGATTGTCGCGAGTTCTCGTGTGCTGTCCTGGGCAATGACGAGCCGAGCGCCTCAGTTGTCGGCGAAATCCTTCCCGGCGACGAGTTTAGCGACTACGAAGATAAGTACGTCAATCACACCATCCAGTTTGTTATTCCCGCAACTATCCCTACAGAAACAGCGCAGATGTTACGTGATATGGCTTTGCGAGCTTACCAGGCTCTTGATCTCCAAGGGCTGTCTCGTGTTGATTTCTTCCTGGACAAAGTTACAGGTCAATTCTACATTAACGAGGTGAACACGTTGCCTGGTTTTACCGAAATGAGCCTCTATCCTAAACTATGGGCCGCCAGTGGTCTTGCCTATTCCCAATTACTTGACCAGCTTATCGAATTGGCTTTGCGGCAGCATGAGACACGCCAGCAGTTGCGCTCTTATCGTTAATCACATTCTTATGTAGGAAAGGGTGAATATATATGCGTAATAACGAATCAGCAATGCAGAATCCTTTTAGTGTTGGCCCTCACCTTTACCTGCGCCCATTAGAGCCAGCCCAGGATTATCACCATGTGGCGTTATGGCACAACGGCGAGGAAATGCGCAGCTATTTTAATGTGTATCCGACCAGCGATACACGCTCGAAAGAGCGACTGGATCAAATGTATCGTGACTTTCGACATATCCTCTTAGGCGTTGCCTTGAAGCAAGACAACACGCTTATTGGTGTGGTGGGTCTTAAAGACATCAATACGCTCAATCAAACCGCTGAGTTTTATATCAAGATTGATCCCTCCGTCCAGGGAAGAGGGTATGGCACCGAGGCAACCAAACTTATGATCCAGTATGGATTTATGGAATTGAATCTTCATCGTATCCAGACGCAGGATATGGAGGAGAACATTGGCGGCTGGCGCGCGGACGAGAAAGCGGGTTTCCAATTAGAGGGTACCCTACGTGAGGCCATTCTGCGCTTCGGAACGTATCACAACGTCCGGGTCTATAGCATATTGCGAAACGAATTTATACGGCAAAGCGCGCAGAGTAAATGAATTATCACAATAAGCTAAAAAAATGCCATTTGTCATGAATCAGTGATTCCTATTGTATAAGTCATATATCAGCAGTTGGCTCGATGAAAGAGGATATATTTTGTTTCCGCATCAATATTATCAACATGTGATTCGTACCCCCCTGGTGCGCTATCAGGGACCCCTTGCTCCACGAAGTGAGCTATGGCTGAAAGATGAAACAAAGCAGGTTGGTACATCCTTCAAGTTTCGTGGCACCTATCATCGTTTGCTTGAGGAAGCGCCTGAAACAACCGTCGTTACTGCATCGACAGGCAATCATGGCATGGGAGTCTCATTAGCTGCCCAGCTTCTGAAACTGCGCGTCCAGGTCTTTGTGCCAGCACACATTTCGACAGTAAAAGCAGAGAAGCTAGTGCAGTTGGGGGCGAACGTTGAGAAGGTGGCTGGTGGCTATGATGAGTGTGTGCAGGAAGCATTGCGCTTCTCCAGGGAAACAGGTGCTCCATATATCTCCAGCCTCGATGACCCCTCGGTGATACACGGGCATTCGAGTCTCTTCCGCGAGATTCGAGAGCAGGCTGAAGAGGATCTCGACGTGCTTTTGCTGCCGGTTGGTGGGGGTGGCCTACTGGCTGGATGCCTGGAGTGTTACCAGGGGTCAGGTATGCATATCATTGGTGTTGAGTTGGAATGTGTTCCCTCGATGAAGATCGCCCTTGAGAGCAATGAGCGTGTGCTGCTGCCTCCGGCGAGGAGTATGGCCGAAGGAATGTTAGTACGGCAGGCTGGTGTCCTTCCATTGGAGAGAGCCAGGGCCTATCCGCGTTTCGACGTTGAGCTTATTTCTGAGGAAGAGATACAGCACATGCTATATCTCCTCTGGAAGCACAATCATATACGCGCGGAGGGGGCGGGTGCTTCCGCTGTCGCAGCTGCTCTACGCTACCTGGAGAACCACCCGGGTCAAAGAATAGTCGCTGTGATATCTGGTGGTAATATTGATGAGGAAACATTTCAGATTGCGACGAGGAAGTATAGAGTGGGTAGTGACTCTATTGAGAAGTGGTGTAGAGAGAAGTGGTCAAGAACGCGATCCAGGACCAGGGATGGTCGGTGAGTCCCAAGGCCATGGCAGGAGTGCGTGGCTGATAGCGTCGCGACTCCGCAGGCATTGGGAGACGTAATGCGCGATGAGGGCGTATCCAGTTGTGTTCAAAAAGCTGCAGGTGGACCAGGGCATCCCAGGTAGCGTCCCGTTTGGCAAAGGCATGGGTCTTGCGGGTGAGGGCATTGAGCCGATCGCGGAGCATGCCGTTGACCCGCTCAATATGGACGGTTCCGGGTTGGGAGATCACCTCGCCCAAGGCGGCACGGATCTCAACGGAGAGCAGTTTCCCATGCTCATCGCGATGCTTGATGGTCTGCGTCAAGCACACATGTGGAGGGACGACCAGTGGGGGCCGACCGCGCTGGCCCGAACGTAGAGGCTGACGATAGGCTCGAGTGAGGATCGCGGCATACCCCCGCCAGCCATCGCTGCACCAGTTCAACGGATGGCCCTGCGTGCATGCTACGGTGAGGGTGACCGCTCGCTCGACGAGATCGTCGCCGATGCGTCCTGTGGCACAGGCGGCGATGAAGCGGCTAGGGCGATCTTGCACGAGGCATCCCCAGCGTTCACCGGCATCAGCTTCGTCGGGGACTCCGTTTTTTTGCGCACGAAGGACCAAAACTCGTCGATTTCTACCGTTGTGAGGTGCAGATCCTGCGTGAGAATGGCCGTCAAGGCCTCCGCATGCTCGCCTGCTCGCCGCAGCCATTGGCCAATCGTCTCGTACTTGTGTCCAGTAATCTCTTCCGCCGCCCGCAGACTTCCTCGGCGCATCACGACCAGGAGCGCTTGAGCCACCTCGGCTACTGGCGTATGCAGGCCATACATCGGTGTGCCTTCCGTTTCGCCAAAGAAGCGGCCGCATCCACGACACTGATAGCGCTGTCGTCCTTTGCTACTGCCATTGCGAGTGACGTGTGGCTGCGCACACGCAGGATTGGGGCATGCTGGCAGAGATGGGGTTGCTGTCATGGTCAGTCCTCCTGACCTCTATTTTACCACTTCTTTCAAGAGTCACTACCATAGAGTGGAGGAAGCGAGTACACGCTAAGAAGTCGGGAAGCGAACTTGAGGTATGAAGAGTGGGTATCCGAGAAGGATACCCGCTTTCTTTTGTTTCTTTATAACAGTGGCGACGAGGCTAGCGGTACCAGCCACTGGTATAACACCAGCCGCGTTTAGAATCCCAGCGATGATGATGATCATGATCCCAACCATGCTTATGACCATAATACCAATCATGGTTATGATCATTGCGACCATAGTCATGATCGTGTCTGTAGCCTTGAGCCCCTACGACCTGTTCCAAATCCTGTTCGGAGAGGTCGTGGATCCCTAATTGCTCTATAAGAGAGGATGTATGAGATTTCATAGGTTCGTTCCTTTCTCCATCAGAAAATGTCCTATTGAAAAATGTTGTACTTTTTGAACTCTTTTTTGAGAGCAAATGGTGCAACCTGATTGCAAGATAGCATATATCATGCTTCTGTCTTTATTTTACTTATAAAGATAAATGATGAGGATCTATATTATATTTTATTCTATTGGAAGCAAAGTAATATTCAGTATGAATTAATGGTTTTTAAGGAGGTGTGACAAGATTGTAGAAAGAAAGGCTACGGCGTGAATCGGCTTCTCACGCTCAGTTACGTTGCAAAATCCCATGTCTAGAAAAGACATACCTGAAGCCGAGGGCACTCTTGCCGCCATCCAGGTGGTACTATTTTATGGAGCCATCAAGGAGTACCGCATGCACGCCATGCACTCCGTTGGCAATTTGCGTGATCCGCAAATCCACGACGAGACTCGCCAGCGCGAGCGCTTGTGGGCGGGGTATGTTGTACTGCTCACGCATCAGATCGAGCATGGCCTCGAGTGCAATGAAAGATGCTTCATGCAGGTTCTCATGAAAACCCAGGGTTAGCCATGCATTGGCCGTTCTCACACGTGGAGTCTTCAAAGGCATATCGTCACGCACATGGAATGTTAAATCAACGTGTTCCATAGGGCATTCGATAGCCACGCCGCTCACCTCACCATCCCCCTGGACGCCATGTCCATCACCAACAGAGAAGAGTGCTCCAGGAAGGCTGATTGGCAGATAGAGTGTGCTGCCAGCGACCAATTCCTTACAATCAATATTGCCGCCACAGAAGCGCGGAGGAATAGTGGAATGGACGCCGGATTCATCGGGAGGCATGCCCATCACACCCATAAATGGGCGTAGTGCAATGGTATGGCCGTACTGATCTGTCCCAGTCATGGCATCAGCATCGAGTGTCCAGTAAAGCAGCTCATGACTCTCAACGAGTCCCAGATACCTGTTCATAGCACTTTCCCGACCTCCAGCGCTCGTCCACCCCCAGTTTCCCGGCCGTACCTCGTGTATCTGTATTTCGAGCGTCATCCCAGGCTGAGCACCATGAATGGCTACGGGGCCGCACAGCGCATGACCACTATCGTGCACAAGGTCACGTGGTTCAAAGCGATTCTGCAACTCTTCTGTAGAGGGACCAAGATGCCAACCAGCATCAAGGGTACGAAAATGGACGGCATCACCCGATGCAATACTGAGAGCTCCCCGTGCTAAAGCAACGGGGGTTCCAGAAGTTCGGCCCACGCTTCCCGTTCTTCACGCCAAAGGAGAAGAGCAGGCTCTAGTGGTGGTTCCCCTGGACTTTCGGGCAGACGCGCTCTGGCTCGAGTCACACCCAAGCTTCGGGGCAGCGCCTGCCCCTCTCTCGCACGTTGTGTGGTACGCTCGTGTGCTGCCCGCAGGCGCGCTTCCGCACCTTCCCAATACGGCTGGTATCGGGCACACGAGGGAAGGGGATGTGCTGGATCGAGATAAGCGGCCAGAAAGGCGGAATAGAGATCGCGCTGCACGGGGCCGATACCGCATTCGCACTGATGCCAGCGCTGGGAGAGGGACTTTTTGACCTTCTTGCCGCAACCATGGCACCATTGGCTCAACGCTGTTGTACGCGTGGGGACTTCAACCAGGGTGCCGCCCGTGCTTGCAACGGTGCGTCTCAACAGTTCCACAAACATTCCTGGTGCTCTCAGTCCCACACTCTTGCCGAATCGCCTCTGCCATGCCTTGTAGGAGACCTTTTCGATGATGATGGTGCTGCCCAGCGCAAGCACCTCGTGCATCTTGCGGCCATGCAGGCTCTTGCGGTGTGCCGCCAGCTTCCGTTCTTTGGCAGCTTTGCGTCGCCTTGTCGCCTGGTAGCGTTTGCTCTGCTTCCACCGCAGCTTCCTGTGACCTTGCTTCTTGATGCGCCCCTTCTCATCGTAGTTCTCCGGATTGCCTGCTCGCCGCTGCCGATCCATCCGCCGCTGCAGACGACGAATGGCTCTGGCGTCAGGAGCCAGTTGTGCACAGAACACCACCAGGCTGGCCTCCCCCTCCTGAGGAACGAGTGCCAGGGTCGAGGGACCCAGGTCAGCGCCAATGACCCCTTGCCCAACCGTGTGCTTGGGCTTACGGTGAGGCGTGCCCTCCAGGGCGAGCTGCACCACGTAGCGATAGCCCTCTGCATCGGCTCCGGCCGCTTTGGGGCTGCTGGCGGGACGTTGGACGAGGCGGGCGTACTTGATGCGGTGCCTGAGCCCATGGGTCACCACCTCGTCCTTCCAATCGATGAAGGCAGGAAGCTGATCTCCGTTCCAGAGCAGGAACCCTGCGTTTCCCTTCTCGGGTGGCCGCAGGACAAAGCGCAGGCCGGTATCATTGCGCTTGTTCTCGATGCTGGAGAAACCACGCCCTCGGCTCTTGAAGCGCACGCGTTTGGCCTGGCCCAGGCAGACGCGGTTGAGGGCGCGGTAGGCACGGGTCGCCAGGGTTTGGGCGAGCACGGCATCGATGTGCTCGGCAATCCATCCCACGCGCAAGCTTTTGACGGCTTCATGCAATGCCGCCTCGGTGAACCCGTACTGCTTGCGCAAAGCGGAGAAGGCGACTGCTCGTTGGGTCTTCTGCGTGCGAGGAAGATCGCGAGCCGCTTGCCAGGCAGCGTCAGATCGCATGCGGCGCAGGCATTTCTGTCCTTGGGAGAGGATGGCGTTGTAGAGTTGGCGAGCGGCTTCCAGGTGAGCGCGCAGGCGAGTGGCTTGTCCTGGGTCAACGACGAGGGGTAGCTCGAGCAGAAAGGTAGGCGTTGCCGGTCGCTTCTCCTTGGGATGTTTTGGCTTCTGCTGTCTCTGGCGTTGTCCAGGCATGTCGGCTCCTTCTCTCCATTCCCACCGATGAATCGTGCTGATATGCCTATTCTACCAGAACGAGCAGAAGAACACAAGTTCTATTTGAGAAAAATACGCTGTTTTATTCGCGCGCGAGAGCGGATGTGGCGATTCATCCCTGGCATCAATGACCAGGGCTTTCTCGCCACATTCTCTGTAAGTATGGGGGGAAACTCGCGGGAAAAGCTTCCGTGGAGAGTGGCTCGTTCTGGCCCAATGCTGTAAATGGTCATGCAGTGACTCCTCTTTTGTTGCGCACATCTCAAAACGCTGCAATTCAACCTGATTATAACAGAAGGAGATGGATCATTATCAAACAAATCGGCTTTGTGGAGACCCCTGCATTCATGTATAGGGTTTGGTGACGCTCCTTAGACGATAGTTTTGCAGAGAGTGAAGCCATTTGAACTTGGGGAAAGAGATCACTATCGGCAATTGTGGATTGTGTGGCTAGATATTGATGAGGAAGCACCGTTCTGTGGAAAACTTCAGATAGAGTATAATTTTAACAAAAAGGCTTTTCCATGATGAGATTTACTCGACTTGATCATTTTGAGATCATACAACAGTTAAGATCTGACTATTTGCACACGCTTCTCGCACCTATGGATGGGATGTGGGAGAGTGTTATCATTGCTGAGGCGACGTTTTGGGAAATACAAGACCAGGAACGTCACGCAGGACACTTTTGCCTCGATTCCAGCAATAATTTGCTGCGTTTTTATCTGATAAAGGAGTATCAGGCTCAGGCCCAGGAAATCTTTCAGAAAATTGTTTCAACCTATGAGCTTCAGTATGCTATCACAAGCACTATAGAGCCGCTGTATTTTGCTTTATGCTTAGATTTTCAAAAAAGTATCACGCCTCAGAGTTACCTTTTTCGAGATCATAAATACATAAAGGCAACAGACGATCTATTTGCTCAGCCTTTTAGGAAAGCAGAAAAAAGTGAATTTAATGCTCTTGTGAGCTTTTACCAGGAGAACGCAGAAGGGCCAGGAGAATGGATTGAGCCATTTCTTCATGAACGGCTCGACCGAGAGGAATTATTTGTCGGTTTCTCTCAGCACACGCTGATAGCAACAGGGGAATGTATTCCTAGTCAAAGACAACCTCCCTATGCTGATTTAGGCATGGTTGTAGCTCAACCATATCGTGGAAGAGGTCTTGGAAGATCCGTCCTTCTTCACTTAAAAGAATACTGTTATGAAGTGGGCTGGAAGCCTATCTGTTCCTGTACTGTTAACAATCATGCTTCAAAGAAAGCCATAGAAAGAGCGGGTTTTTTCAGTGAGCAAAGGATGGTTAAGGTAACTTTTTCACGAGAATAAAATGTATCATTTCTTTGGCTTGGGAAAATGACCTTGACCCGCTTGTATGTTTACTACGGAACGAGAGGAGTGGATATACTACGAGATGGCGTGAGAAGAGAGCAGGGAGAGGTGAATCTGGGGTGACCCGTGGGGTTGAGACTTCGAACAAAAGATGGTGATCCCGCTCCCTGTTCAACTCGCTCAGATCGGACGATATTCTCTCACCTCCCGTTCACACGAGATGAGCTTGCATACAAGTGGGTCAACGTCACCCATGGAAAACCAGGAAACTGTTCAATCAAGAGTATCCCTCTTCTTGGGAAGAGTCACCGTAAATATCGATCCTTTTCCGACTGCGCTCTCCACTGTGATGGTTCCCCCATGACGCTTGACGATCTCCGCCACAATGTACAATCCCATTCCCAGTCCCGGGATCGCTTTCTGTTTGGGACCAGTGGCCCGATAGAAGCGCTCAAAGATTTTGTCGCGCTGCTCTCGTGGGATACCCAGGCCATGATCGTGCACACGGATCGTGACGGTCTCTAGGGTGGCCTCGAGGTCTATCTCGACAGTCTCCGCACCGGGAGAATACTTGATGGCATTGCTGATCAAGTTGGTGAAGACTTGCCCGAGCCGGTCTCGATCCGCCATCAGGCTGGCCTGAACGGCGCCACGCACCAGGATGCGATGGCTGGGATGCGTTTGCTGCATAGTGTCGATGGTCTCCCGCAGCAATGCGTCGAGATCCACCGTCTCCTGCCGATACTCCAGTCTGCCCGCCTGAATCTTGGAGACATCCAGCAACTCTTCCACGAGCCGGGTGACTTTGTTGATCTGGGTCTCCATGCTGGAAAGAGCCGGAGCAGAAGCCTGGAGGCCTTGCTTTGCCAGTTGCCTGCGTAGCAAGGAGGTCTGCATTTTCAAGGCTGTGAGCGGGTTCCTCAGTTCGTGGCTGGCCATGCTGATAAAGTCATCCTTGCGCTGCTCCAACTCCTTGCGGGCCGAATTATCCAGCACAAAGCCAATCATCTGGCGCGGATGGCCCTGGAAGGTGACGGCACCTGCTAAGACAGGAAGGCGACTGCCATCTTTACACACCAGCTCGGCTTCAATAGGCGTGTGCTGCCCGTGTGTAGCTACCTCCTGGAGCACGCGCTGGAAGAGAGGTGCATGTTCGGGGGGAGTGAACTTCATCCTGGTCAACGTTCTGCTGTTGAGATCTTCTCGGGTATAGCCAGTCATGTGAAGAAACGCGTCATTGGCATCCACCAGCACTTCCTCATCCCCCTCGTTTGAAGTAATCCCGATAATATTGGAGTCGATGAGGGCGCGGATGCGTTCCTGGCTCTGGCGTAAGGCTTGCTCAGTCCGTTTCTGCTCCTCGATATCGGTGCAGGTCCCAAACCACTTGACGATCTGGCCTGCTTCATTACGTACCGGCATGGCGCGGGCTAAGAACCAGCGATACTCCCCCGTCTGACCATTTCTGAGACGATGTTCGCGCTCAAAGGGCTCACCTGTTTCGAGCGTGTGATGCCGAAGAGCCAGCGAGCGTTCAATATCCTCAGGATGCAAGAACTGACGCCATCCATAGCCTTGGAGTTGCTCAAAAGTGGCATGCGTATACTCACAATAGCGCTGATTACAGTAGTCAAGATGGCCATCTGGCCGAGTGGTCCACACAAACTGCGGCATCGTTTCGGCCAGCACGCGCAGGTTTTCCTCGCTGGCTTTGAGCCGCTGCTCGGTCCGTTTCTGATCGTCGATGTCAGTGATAGTCCCAAACCACTTGATGATCTGACCGGTGGCATCGCGCACCGGCATGGCGCGGGCTAAAAACCAGCGATACACGCCCGTTTGGCCTTCCTTGAAACGGTAGGCAACCTCATAGGGCGTGCCTGTGCGGAACGCATGCGCTCGCGCCACCAGGGTGCGCTCAGAATCATCCGGGTGTAAGAACTGGCTCCATCCATAGCCATACAGTTGCTCCCACGTGGCGTGGGTGTAGTCACGGAACCGTTGATTAAAATAGTCTGACAAGCCGTCAGGGCGCGTAGTCCACACGAGTTGCGGCACCGTTTCGGCCAGCACACGAAAGTTCTGCTCGTTGGCTTTGATTCTCTGTTCAGCCTGTTTCTGTTTATCGATATCAGTACAGGTGCCAATCCAGTGCAGGATCGTGCCCTCTGCATTTCGCTGCGGCACTCCTCGTACAAGAAACCAGCGATACGCTCCGTTTATACCGTCTTGCATGCGATGTTCCACTTCATAGGACACGCCTCTCTGAATGGCGGCCTGCCACACATCCCATACACGTTGCCGGTCATCAGGATGCACAGCCGCTATCCAGCCATCACCTTCGACCTGTTCGCGGGACATCGCCTGATAATCTATCAAGCGTTGGTTGTTGTAGATGACATGCCCATCTGGTCTTGCAATCCACACAAAGTGGGGGATGGCATCGACCAGAGTGCGCAATTCGTCTTCGATGTACTTTCGCTCGGTGATATCTCGGCCTGCACAGATGAGATACTCGACCTGCTGGTTGGCACCACGATGGGAGGTAATCGTCATCAAAATGTCCAGAGACAGGTCACTTCGTGGATGGATTCTGGCTTCAAAGCGCACGGTTTCTCCCCTGCTGGCTCGCGCAATGGCTGCGCGCAATTGCTGTTGGGCAGCAGGGTCATGGGACCATGCTGGGGAGTCGGCGAACGGTTTGCCAATCATCTCCTCTCGCTGGAGGTGTGCATCGGCCAGGGGACGCTGATTGACGTCGAGAACCAGCCCCTGCGGGGTCAAGATGGTGACCCCATCAGAGAAGCTTTCCAGGAGATCTCGATACATGTGTTCGTTCTGACTAAAGGCATTTTGGGGGGACTGTGGTTCCAGATATTCCTGGAAAAAGATCGCGAGGCCTTCGTTTGTAGGTGAGAGCGAGACGTGCAGCCGGCTGTTAGTGACGGGAGAAATATACTCCACTTCGGTTGGTTCTCGGGTCTGTTTGGCCTTCTGGACAGCTTGATAGAGCGATGTACTCACCAGTTGGGGCGCGCCACGCCACAATGGCTTGCCACAGACATCTTTTCGTGTCATGGTCTGTGCGTTTGCATTGGCATACACAATCGTCGCGTTGTCATCGAGAAGAAACAAGGCACCGGGAAGCGTCTCAAGAAGAGTGAGGAGTGTCTCACTCGATGCAGGCGTGACACGTTTTTTCTGCTTTGTATGAGACATATCGCGCTCATACCCCTTTCACATATCTCGATCCCTGAGAATGAAGACGCATTCCTGCTCTGATCTTAAGATGAATACTCCAATGATGTGAGAGCGTCGAGAAATAAGCAGACTACACTTTTTGGAGTGCCAGAGAAACCCCTCCATTTCTCTAGAGTCAAGGTAATACATCGGAGATATCCTTCGTTTCTTTAGGTTGTGTTGCAAAAGACAGATGTAAATGTAGGGGTTTTCAGAGGCGGCGAAGGATAAATAAGGGTAAGGGAAAGAGTCATTTGGCGAAGGAGGAGGTCTGCTGGCGTGTCCAGGTGATGACACGAGAACGCCTGGAGGTGTGTCGGCACACCTCCAGGCGTTCTCGTGTCATAGTTCTTTTCTCTTGCTCAAATGTATTGCTTTCAGCGATGGGAGTAAAAGAACAGTAATCAAATAGATGTGCAATCATGATCAAATGTGTGCTTGTTGCGCACTTTTCTCCGCATTGACATGCAAACGCTATCATGGTATGCTACACGCACAAATCAAGAAAAAATGTTCTAGCATAAAACAGTTCACGTCTCTCGCGAAAGGGGATCTCTCCTCATCAGGAGAGATGGGGTGAAAGGAAAGAAGGTCTTCATGATCCTGTGCAAAAAGATCAAACTGGACCTCAGCGAGCAAGATGCGGCGACCCTTGAGTTCATGCAAGGCAAATGCAGAGGCCTCTACAATTGGTGGGTGATGAAACTGCGAGACGGTGAGAAGTGGCGCTTCAACGCCTGCAAGAAAACCCTGGCTGAGAGTCGTGTCCACGATCCTGAACTCAATCAGGTGTATGGGAAACTGCTTGCCGAAGTCTACTATCGCCTGGATGCAGCCATGAAAGCCTTCTTTCGTCGCCTCGCCAATGGAGAAACCCCAGGCTTTCCTCGCGTGCGACCTCGCCATGGCTTCTTTACCCTGTGTTATCCTGCGATGTATCTCACGCTCGAGGGAAACACCCTCATTCTGCCCACAGGGGGCAAGGGCAAGCATAAACAGTATCCCGCTATCCGTGCCGCACTCACCGAAGAGCCTCCCGAAGGCTTTGGAGAGGTGGCCATCAGTCGCGATGGCAGGGGCAACTACTACGCCTCCTTCAGCTACCGACAGCCCGAGCAAGCCAAACGCGACGGTGACACTGTGGCCTTCGATCTGGGCATCAAGACGCTGGCAACTGGGGTCACGGAAGAGGGTCGCTTCTATCACATCGGTGGGTTCAAAGGCTCGCATTGGTACAACAAACAGCTTGATACACTGCGCTCCAAACGCAGCACGTGCAAGAAGAAGTCCCGCCGCTATCTTCATCTGAGCAAGGTCTATAAACGCGTGTCGCAGAAGAAGCGCAACAAGCAGCGCGATAGCCTGCATAAGGCATCGCATCTCATTGCACGACGATTGGTTGAGAGAACTGTCGTCGTGGGGGATCTTTCCCAGCGGCAAATGGTCATGAAAGAGCATCAGGAGCGCAAGAAGGCGCTCAATCGGGCGGTGTACAACGACTGGGGCCTGTACGCCTTTGTCCAGATGCTCACCTACAAATGCCAGGTGTATGGGAAAGAGCTTCACGTTCTAGATGAGCGCAACACGTCCAAGCAGTGTAGTGGCTGTGGCAATCTGCAAGATATGCCATTGCGCAAGAGGACGTATCGGTGCGCGGAATGCGGACTCGTTATGGATCGAGACGACAATAGCGCCGTCAACATCTTGATGAGGTTCCTTGCCCGGCGAGGGCCACACACTCAGGCTCGTCCTGAGTGCGGTGTGCTGCAGGCGACCCAAAGCGGCGTAGGAGTCATGGGGACTTCCCGTGAGGGGCACGTGCAGCAATTGAACCTGTTTGAGTGTGTATAAACACATTTGAGGAGGTTTAGAATGGCAGTAAATATGTCTACCTGGATAAAGGAAGAATCCCCCGTGATGTATCCGGGGGAATGTCAAAGCCTGATAGAGATAAAGTCTAACGAATATGTACTGTCGTCTCCACAACTTCGCGTTGCTTATATTCGACAAGCGGGCCGTCGAGGATAAGCGTACTTTCTGCTCGGATATCGGCAGAAGAGGCGCCAACGCTAAAGGTAAACGCGCCAGGTTCGGTGACGAAGCGCATGTGTGGATCGTAGAAGGCCAGGCGAGAAGGATGGACGGTGAAGGTGACCTGGCGGCACTCACCAGGTGCGAGCGAGATGCGCGCGAAGCCGAGCAGCAGGCGATCAGGTCGGGCCACTGAGGCGACATCATCGCGTCCATAAAGCTGCACTACCTCATCGCCAGCGAATGTGCCAGTATTCTCAACCTCAACGGAGATCACGATTGGTCTGGTGATATCCGTCGCATGTATGCTCAAATCGCCGTACGTGAAGGTGGTATAGCTCAGTCCATGTCCAAAGGGAAAGAGCGGCGTGGGTGGCGAGTCGATATAATCGCCGAAGAGTGGGATACGATCCGCGCCGGCGCGCTGGCCCGCGAAGATTGGCACCTGGCCGACCGAGCGCGGGAGAGTGACGGGCAGGCGGCCTGCGGGATTGACTTTGCCGGTGAGTACATCGGCCAGACCATGGCCGCCCTCTTCGCCAGCCGGGAATAGCTGGAGCAGTGCATTGGCCTGGGACGCGACGCTGGCTAGCGTATGCACGCGCCCACTGAGTACGACCACTACCAGTGGTGTGCCTGTGCTGGCGAGGAGATTGATGAGTTCGGGTTGCATACCTGTGAGGTCCAGGCTGGTGGAGTCGTTGCCTTCGCCCACAGTGACGGGACGCAAAAGGCCGCTCTTGCCGGCCACCACCGCTACGATTATATCGGCCTCGCGCACGATCCGTAACGCATCCTCGAAGCCTGAAGTGTCGTTGCCCAGCACCTCGCAGCCTCTGGCGTAGGAAATTTCGACATCGGGTAGTGTGGCACGCAGCCCGGCCAGTGGCGTAACATGAGGCGTGAAGTAGGGGCCGGGCGCATAGTTCCCCGCCGTCTGTGGGATAGCAAGACCCGTGATCTCAACGTCCTGTGCCGCCTTGTAGAGTGTTTCCTGGTGCGCTGGATAGTGATAATCGCCTTGCAAGAGCCGCTCGTCATCCGCACCGGGACCAATCACCGCGATGCGTTTGATCGTCGGAGCTAGCGGGAGTACGCCATCGTTGGTGAGGAGAATAGTTGATTCGGCAACCGCTCGGCGCGCCAGTGTGCGCTGCTCAGGAGTTTCGAAGATCGTGTGGGCTACGGTATCATCAACATACGGCTGCTCAAAGAGTCCAAGCTGGAATTTCAGGCGCAGCACGCGGCGCACTGCCATATCGACCACTGCTATGTCAAGCCGTCCGGCCTCGATCTCGTCCTTGAGCGGCTCTCCGTAGCAGTCCAGGGCTGGCAGTTCTATATCGAGGCCGGCCAGCAGAGCCAGGCGTCCTGCTGCTCCGCGGGTTGCGGCCACACGATGGTAGTCTCTGAGCTGGTTCACCGAATCGTAGTCCGCTACAACCGCGCCAGCAAAGCCTAGTTCCTCGCGCAGCAGGCCGGTCAGAATAGCCGGGCTGCCAGCGCAGGGTAGGCCATCAACCGAGGCATAAGAATTCATCACCGTGGCAAGCCCGACATTGCGGATGACGGCAGCGAAGGGTTCAGCGTAGACCTCGCGCAGTTCGCGTGGGCCGAGTTGCACTGGTCCCCAGTTGCGCCCACCATCTGACATGGCATAGCCCAGGAAGTGCTTGCCTGTCGCTGCTACACCCTGACGCAAATCGTCGCTCTGCAACCCTTGCACATAGGCGCTACCGAGCGCGCCGATTAACACGGGGTCTTCGCCATACGTTTCCTCAACGCGTCCCCAGCGGGGATCGCGGGCCACATCGAGGACTGGCGCCAGGGCGTGACGCGCACCCACAGCGAGCATCTGGGCACGGATAACCCCGGCCACCTCCGTCACCAGCGCGGGATTCCAGGTTGCGGCCAGCCCAAGAGCCTGAGGAAACATTGTCGCGTCGCGATGGGAGAAGCCGCCCGTTGCCTCTTCATGCACAATGACAGGGATGCCCAGGCGCGTCCGTTCCAGGGCGACTTTCTGGATCGCATTCATAAAGGCAGCACTCTCGCGTGGGTGCAGGCCGGTGGCGGCACCAATCCGCGTCACCTGCCCGATCCCATGCGGCATTTGCCTGGCAACCTCTTCCGGGTCAAACGTGCCCGCGCGGACAAAAGAGGTGCTCCAGAGACAGCCGAGCTGCGCCAGCTTCTCATCAAGCGTCATCAGAGAGAGTAAATGCTCAACCCGCTCCTCAAGCGAGGCATGGGGATCGCGATAGGATGGCGTGGACATAGAACTAGAGATGCTCCTTTATAGAGAAACAGAGA
Organism: Ktedonobacter sp. SOSP1-52; assembly: GCF_016587395.1. Lineage (NCBI taxonomy): Bacteria > Bacillati > Chloroflexota > Ktedonobacteria > Ktedonobacterales > Ktedonobacteraceae > Ktedonobacter > Ktedonobacter sp. SOSP1-52. The sequence goes on along the minus strand of NZ_BNJH01000002.1, from coordinate 880,881 downwards.
GAGTCATTTTGCACAAGAGGGCCCTTCAGTGAAGCCAGGCAGCAACAAGCAAGATGCCTGGTCACCGATTGTGCCTTTTTTCCTGGAAAGTCCGCGCGCAAAATGCGCTACCCTTTCACAGCGCCGGCTGTTAAACCAGCAATCAGATGGCGTTCCGCGAAGAGATAGAAGATCAGAGCGGGAATCATCATGAGCGAGATATAGGCCATGACCGCAGCCCAATCGGTGCTATGCTCGCCCTGAAACTGCATGATTCCCAGTGGCACAGTCCACTGACTGGAGTCATTGAGCACAATGAGTGGAAGTAAAAAGTTATTCCAGCTTGCCACGACGTTCAACATAATAATCACGGCCAGCGAAGGACGAGCCAGAGGCAACAAGATGCGCCAGAAGAAATCGATATGCGTTCCCCCATCAATGTATGTGGCATCTTCCAACTCACCTGGAATGGCCTGGAAGAAGTTGCGCAGGATCAGGATTGTTGTTGGCAGGGCAAAGGCCGCTTGCGGCAGGATCACAGCCCACAGTGTATTCAGCAGTTGGAGATTGCGCAGAGTGATGTAGAGCGGCAAAATAGCCATCGCGAATGGGAGCAGCAGGCCAATCAACAGGATATTGAATATCACTTCGCGCCCCCGGAAAGGCATGCGCGAGAAAACAAAGGCTGCTGGGCAGGCGACAACGAGCAGCAAGACCACCGTCGAGATGGTTATAATCAGGCTATTCGCTAGCGATTGCCAGAAGACGCCCTGGCTCAGAACAGAGGCTAAGTTCTCCCAGTGCCAGACCGTCGGCAGCGAGAATGGCGTAGTGCTCAACTCAGCTGTAGTCTTGAAGGCTCCCAGGAAAGCCGTCAGAATCGGAACCAGCATAAAGATGGCAACCACGACACATATCAAATAACGTATAGACAATCCAGCTATATGTTGTAGCTTTACGCGTTGTTGTATGCCCGTGTTTCGTTGTTGCCTACTACCAGCGTTTTGTTGCTGCCTAACGTACAACATCAATTTTCTCCTTTATGCGGTTGGCCCGGTGACGCTGCCAGCCAGGTCTTTGCTCATCACGAAACGCTGGTACGTCAATGCGAACACAAGGCAGATCAGAAACATTAGCACGCCTACCGCGCTACCGTAGCCCATTGCAAAGCTCTGGAAACCGCTTTTCATCAGATAGGTCGCCATGGTTTCGGTGGCATGCACCGGGCCGCCGTTGGTCATGATCCAGATCAGATCAAAATATTGCAGGGAACCCAGCGCTGACAGCAGGATGGTCAGACGAATGGTGCTGCCCAGCAGCGGAATGGTAATATGGCGCACAGTCTGCAGCATGCTGGCTCCATCGATCCGCGCGGCCTCGACAAGCTCGTCGGGAATGTTCTGAATCGCGGCGGCGTAGAGCACCAGGGAGAGCCCCAGGTATTTCCAGGTCATCGTCATGAAGATGGCGTAGAGCACCACATGGGTATCGGCTATCCAGAGCGGACTCTGAGAACCGGGGAACAGGTGCTGCCAGACTATGGCCAGAAGCCCGTTCGGCTGGTAGATAAAGAGCCAGATGACGCCCGCTACTACATCGGAAAGAATGTAGGGCATAAAGAAAATCATGCGGAAAATGGTGCGACCGGGGAGCGTTTTGCCAATGATCAACGCCAGGACGAGAGCGAGCGGCAATTGCAGGGCTAGCGAGAGCACCAGGATGATCAGATTATGCTCGAGTGCTAGAAGAAATGTCGCACTTTTAAGGGCAGTGACGAAATTACGCAATCCGACGAAATTCGTTAGGGGTCCCAGGCCACTCCAACTCCAGAGACTATAATAGGCGGCCTGGACGATTGGAAACAGCACAATTATGGAGTAGAGTATGGCACAGGGCAACAAGAAGAGCACAATCGTGCTAATATACTTGGTTCTTCTACGCCGGAACTTAGCAGGTTGCGGCAGTACCGGCGTGTCCGTCGTGCTGCGGGAGCTAGTGAGTAGTTGCATCCGAAAATCCTTTCCAACGCTCTTCAGCGAGCCTGGATAGCGGTGCCGATCCATCGCGCGTAGAGCGAACCGCGCCCTTGCGCTGTCATCTCTGTCCGCGACAGATCAGCACCCGCCTCCTTTCCACAAGAGTCGGTGTAGGAGCAAGCCCCTGCACCGTCGGGCATTTTTATGCCCTGCAACTCTTTGGTTGTGCGATACAGGTAAATCTATTGATTCAATGATGCAGCTACCGAGTCATCAATTGCCTTGGCCGCAGCCTGCGGAGTGACAGACCCGGCAAACAGGCCCTGTACCTGATCCAGGAGTACCTGGCCGACCGCTGGGGGAAGGAACTGGTCATAGTAGAGCTGGAAGTAGGGCGCAGCAGCGGCCATCGCATCGACTTCCTTCCTCAGTGGATCGGTAACGGCAGCCTCTGCTGTTTTGATCGGTGGTACAGAAATGTTTTGTGCGACCATCGTGGCTGCATTTGTCGCGTTGGTCATGAATTTCAGGAAATCGGCTGCCTCCGCTAGTGGCGCGTTCTTGCCGACCGCGTAGCCGCCACCACCTCCCATCACGTCGGTTGGGTTGCCAGCTCCACCTTCGACCATTGGAAACGGGAAGAGACCGAAATCCGGGCCTTTTTTATCAGTGGCTACCCCCTTGTCATTGCCGGGAGCCCATTGTCCCATCAATTCCATAGCAGCCTTCCCATTGCCCATCACGGTCTGCTGATCGGTATAGGATGCTCCCAGATAGCCTTTTTGAAAGGGATTCAAGGCAACCAGTTCCTGTAGACGCACGCCTGCTTGCACAAATGGTGGATCGGCGAACGACCCTCCTCCCGTGCGGTTATATGCTTTATCAAAGGCGGCTTTGCCGCCCAGGCGTACCCCCAAGTAGGTCCAGTAGTACATGGCCGGCCATTTGTCTTTCGCGCCCAGCCCGATAGGAGTAATGCCTGCGGACTGCAGCTTTTTGATCGTCTGTAAGAAATCGGTCCAGGTTGCTGGTGGTGTCGTGATTCCTGCTTTGGAGAACAGTGCCTTGTTATACCAGAATCCGACCGCACCATTATCGGTAGGAACGGCGTAATATTTGCCATTATCGCCATAGATATTCAAAGCCGATGTATCGAACGTGCTCCCCCAGCTCCCCTGGAGATAAGACGATAGGTCTTGCACCAGTCCGGCCTTCGCGTATTGCAAAAGCACGCCGCCGCCCCAGGTCGTAAAGAGGTCCGGGGGGGAGCCTGATTGCATGACCGTTGTAAGCTTCTGTTTAAACGCATCGTTTTCGAGGACGGTAATCTTGAACTTCACGTTCGGGTGAGCCTTCGTGTACTGATTGGCAAGGCCCTGCAAGAATGATTTGCCCGGATCACCGGTGATGATATGCCACCAGTTAATAGTCACTGGCCCGCCGGAGGAGGAGGGGGAAGAAGACCCACAGGCTGCCAGCAGCGAAGGTATCGACAGGGCCGCGCCTGCCGCGCCTATAGATGATGCAAGAAAATCGCGTCGTTTCATAAGGTTGTATGCTCCCTTCAAAAATACACATGGAGAGTAGTCCGACTCTGGACAGACAACAACCGGGTTCGCCACTGTCGTTCTCGTTGTCGTTGTTCCCTACCAGGAAAGTACATAACACATGATGGCACGACCATACGACAGGACGAATAACCAAGAACCTCAGGAAAAGTAAGACCTCCTTTTCTTTTGTAAAAAAGCGCGTATCGTGCCCGGTCAAATAAGAATTTACGACGAGAGGGCCTGGCACGACTCGCGGATAATCAGGCGAGTTGGTAGTTCGATGCGCTCGATTTCCGCGTTGGGGTGTGCAATATATTTCAAGAGGAGATGAGTAGCACTTCGCCCCATCTCTTCGAGTGGCTGGCGAATCGTTGTCAGCGCTGGATGGACATAAGAGGCCTGGGGGATATCATCGAAGCCCACGATTGATAGATCCTCAGGTAGGCGCAGTCCGCGCTCTCTGGCGGCTTCCATGACTCCGAAGGCCATCATATCGTTGGACGCAAAGATTGCGGTAGGCCGCTCAGGCAAGCTGAGCAACTCCTGGGCGTATTGATAGCCCTGTGGCTGCGTAAAATCGCCCTCGCAGATCAGGTGTGAATCGGCGGGAATGCCATGGTCCTTCAGAGCCGCGTGATAGCCATCCAGGCGATCGCGCGCGCTGCCTAATTCCATCGTGCCGGTAATAAACCCGATGCGCTGGTGTCCCAACGAGAGTAAAAAGGACATCGCGTCATAGGCTCCGCGAAAATTGGTTGCTGAAACAGATGGGACGTTCTGTTTATTGCTGAGATAGTCTACGATCACATGCGGAAACTGGCGCTGGCGCAGTGTATCTAAATATGCCGCCGCGTTGCGCGGCAGAATCAGCAGCAGGCCATCAGCTAGCCCGCGCGTAAGCTTGGTTACGTAGGCCGATTCCTTCGTCTTGCGCCGGTGCGTTGTATAGAGCATCAGATCGTAGTTTTCGGCGTCCAGCGCTTCATCGATGCCGCGAATAATTTCATCAATGTAGCTGCTGCTGAGGTAATCGACCAGCAAACCAACGACCCGCGACTCACCTCCGGCCAGGCTGCGTGCCTGCATATTGACTACGTAACCGAGCTGAGCCATGGCCCGCAAAACACGCTCACGTTTTTCAGGACTCACATGAGCTTTATTATTGATCACACGCGAAACCGTCGCATATGACACACCGGCTTCATCGGCAACATCAACAATTGTGATTTCGCGCGCCATCTGGCCCCCTTTGTCCGTCTCTCTCTGCCGCAAAATTTGTGCTCCTTCAACATTGGAGGATGGATTGCCTTTGCCTGGATAATCCATCAAAAACAGCAGCCAGGCCGTTTGCTCGATCCCTCCGCAGGGGATCAATTTGTAAACGTTTACAATCTCTGCTCCAGTAATACCATAGACTCTTGTTTACTGTCAAGACTTTTTGCGGCTCTTTTTCCATGCGGCACAAAGAAATCATAGAAATACTGAAAAGAGAGGGCATTGCAGGGTATCTCTCATCTCTTACCAGCGCGTGAAAGGCCCTCCCAGAAGCCTCTCCTTCATCATCTTACCCGTATTTTAAAGTGTCTGGAAGAAAAATGGCACTTGCTCCTAGAATTGTCGCTAGTTCTTATGTACATAGTTCTGCACTTTTTTCACAGAGGTTGACAGCAGAGAAGAAATAGAGTATATCTTCTGTAGGATTTGCAAGCGTTTGCAAAGATACTTCTGCGTATAATGGTAAGGTATATGCTCATGACTGAGAAGTTGGCCTATACAAATCCAGTGCTACCAGGCTTCCACCCTGATCCGAGTGTGTGTCGTGTTGGCCAGGAGTATTACCTGGTGACGAGCAGCTTTGAATATTTTCCCGGCGTCCCTATCTTTCATAGTCGTGATCTGGTCCACTGGCGCCAGATTGGGCATTGTCTGACACGTGCCAGCCAGGTGCCGCTGGCGAATATTGGCGCTTCGCGAGGTATCTTTGCGCCGACCCTGCGTTATCACGCGGGGCGTTTTTATATGGTGACGACGAATGTTTCATCCGGTGGCAACTTCTTTGTGTATGCAGATGACCCGGCTGGTGAGTGGTCCGAGCCAATCTACCTCAAGCAAGGGGGCATCGATCCTTCGCTCTGTTTTGATGAAGGGCATGTATATCTAACCAGTGCCGCTGCGTGGGAGCCCCATGGGATCTTACAATGCGAGATCGATCTTGCTACCGGAGAGCAGTTGACTGAGACGCGCACGATCTGGGCTGGCACGGGCGGGCGCTGGCCGGAGGGACCACATCTTTATCATCTAGGTGAGTATTATTATCTGATGATTGCCGAGGGGGAACTTCATATGGGCATATGGAGACGCTGGCGCGCAGCAAGAGTCCGTGGGGGCCGTTTGAAGCCTGTCCACATAATCCAATCTTGACCCACCGGGATGTGGATACCAATCCCATTCAATGTACTGGCCACGCGGATTTGGTCCAGGCTCACGATGACAGCTGGTGGCTCGTGTTGCTCGGAGTACGCCCGCGCAATGGCCAGTATCACCTTGGCCGTGAAACTTTTCTCGCACCAGCTAGCTGGACTCCAGACGGCTGGTTCCAGGTTTCCTCGGATAAAATGCTCGCTCTCACCATGCAGGCCGAGACACTGCCATCCTATATCTGGCCGAAAGAAGATGCGCGCGATGATTTTGACGAACCCGGTCTGCGTTTCTGCTGGAACTTCTTGCGCAACCCCGATGCCGCGAGCTGGTCTCTCAGCGCGCGTCCTGGTTGGCTGCGCCTGTATGGCTCAGCGCTCACCCTCAATGATCTGGCCTCGCCTGCCTTCGTGGGCCGGCGCCAGGAGCACTTTGCCTGTTTAGTCAGATCCCATCTGTGCTTTATTCCCGCCCGCGACGGTGAAGAGGCCGGTCTGACTATATTGATGAATGATCAGCACCACTATGAGGTTGCGCTCACCCGCCTGGAGGGCCAGGTGCAGGTAATTGTGCGCCGGCGTATCGGCGATCTCAGCGCGCTCGTTGCCTGCGAGCGGGTCGACACAGAAGAACTGGAATTGATCATTCAGGCCGACGCAGATATGTATACCTTCGCATATGCCCTGCCTGGCCAGGATACGCGTATCCTGGCCAGAGGTCTGGCGCGCTACCTTGGAAGCGAAGTAGCCGGCAGCTTTACCGGAGTCTACCTTGGTATGTACGCTACCAGCAATAACCAGGATCCAAGCGCGCCAGCGGATTTCGACTGGTTTGATTATGTGCTGCTGGAGTGAGGTGTCTGGTACTCAGCGACGCTCTTTAACACATCGGCTGACTCTCTTGCAACACAGCCGAAATCAGTTTCCATTCGTGACACTTTGATCAAGAGTATGCGATGGCAAAGAGCATTCAATGCCAATTGCATTCAGGGGAAGAAGCCTCTCACTCCGCGTGTTATAGAGAAGTAAGCAGTCAAGCTTATAGTAGAGATATGATCTTTCAGCATTCCACCTATAGCACAAAGGAGATCTAGCGTGCGAGCAGATATTATTCCCGGTGCGCAATTTCCCGACTATGAACTGACCGATCACACCAGAACACGGCGTAAGCTTAGTGAGCTACAGGGCATCGATCCGATGATCCTGATTCTCTCACGTGGACACTACTGTCCCAAAGACCACCAGCAGCATCTAGAACTGGCCGCGTTCTATCCCAAAATAGCCGTCGCTTATACCCAGATCGTGACTATCTCGACGGACAATATTCTGGAGTCAAACGAGTTTCGTAGCGCGGTGGGGGCGCAATGGACCTTCCTCTCTGACTCAGGTCGCAAGGTTCAGCAAGACCTGGATATCCAGGAATACACCGATCCCCACCATAATCCTATGATCCCACATACCATCGTATTGGAGCCAGGGCTGGTGATCTACAAGATCTACAATGGCTACTGGTTCTGGGGGCGTCCGTCGCCTGACGATCTGCGTCAAGACTTACGCGCCATTATGCAGAAGACGCGCCCCGACTGGGATCTCGCCAAACCCGGTCTCCGCGAGAACTGGGAGAGCGACAAGACCTTGCATTACCCCTACAAGGCAGTCAGGCAGTAATCTAAGTGCTCTTGTGGATAAAGGGCATGCCAGCCGCTGGCATGCCCTTTATCCACAAGAGGTGGCCTTATTCGTGAGGAGAGAGTTTGTACCAGGTATCGTGTGACTACGTAACATGTTGTTACCCGCATATATGGATCTACGGCATGTATCACGCGATCCTTGACGAACACTATGGGTGCGCGCTCATCGCGTTGTAAAGGTAAATGACTGCAACATTTGCATAAAGCTCACATTTGCCTGGCCAAATGTTGCAGTTGGCCCATAGTACTCTACCTCATACGTCACGGTATTTTTCGCCTGAGGAGGGAAGTTTGTCACGAGAAGGAAAAGATTCCCTTGCACGCCAGGATCGGTAATCGCCAGGCTTCCCGTTGCGCTCCGCTGAATCCAGGTCACTTTGCCCGTGGTGAAGGTTTGGGGAGCGGATATGTCCTGTGCGTTTGCCAGCAGCGTGCCCTTGAAGTGGGACATGGCTTGATCGGCCACCACACTGGCATCTGGCTCACCTGCTCGATCGGGATCGGCAAAGATGGCCAGCACATTTCTCCCCTGAGGATCGGCAAACGTCACCTGGTTGCCCGAAGCGTGCACACCCCAGTTTGATGGGTAATTGAGTGTGAAGCCCGCTCCTTGGTACGTTCGCAGCGTCACTACCGGAGCTGACTTTGGCTGCGGATCACTTGTGGTAGTATCGCCGCAGGCCGCCAGCGCCGTTAGCAGGAACCAGATGCTCAAAGCCAGCGTTGTGTACCGGGTAGCCCGTTTCCAGAACAAAATCATAAGCGAAAGATGCTCCTCTTGCTCTTAATAGTGTCCACTCATCCCGTTCCGCTCACAGTGGTACAGAAGAAAAGTATACGGTTTCTCTCCGGGAAAGCCACGGCACATACGAAGCATCCAATCGACAGGTAAGGGGCAGGTTCCTAAAGGACATGCTGTCTCACTGCTGATCAAGTGTCTTCTATCTGTTCTGGTTTGTTTCCCCACCGGCTTCTATCATTTGTCTATAGCCGTACTCGCTCACATGAATGATGCCAGCAACGCCGGAGCTGGCATCTGGTAGAGATGAATCGCGGCATATACCAATCAAGGATGAGAAGGTATCAATGAAGCAAACGCTATATGTGAGAAAGGAGGTAACCAGGAGCGTTTGCCTTAGTTTCACCCAAAGGAGGGGGAGAATGCGCGAATTTAAGCGCGATTTCTCTGAGAGCGGATTGCGAAGATCCCTGTTTAAAAGGCCACTTCGCAGTCTGGGTTTGCTTACCTGTATGCTGCTCATCGCCATGAGCAGTCTTTTTCTGTGGGTGACGCCCACGCACGCAGCCTCGTATTGCCAGGTGACTTACACGGTGACCAACCAGTGGACTGGTGGCTTTGGGGCGAGTTTCACTATCCAGAATACCAGCGGCTCCACCTGGAGCAACTGGACGTTGACCTTTGCCTTCCCTGCTAGTGGCCAGCAAGTCACACAGGTCTGGAATGGCAACTATACGCAGTCCGGTCAGAACGTCTCGATTACGAATCTGTCGTATAATGGTTCTGTCCCGGCCGGTAGCACAGTCAGCTCAGAGCCTGGCTTCAATGGCTCATGGACGACGAGCAATCCCGTGCCGACCAGTTTCTCTATTAATGGAAATGTTTGTACTGGTTCTGGCGGTGGCACTCCCACACCAACGCCCACTAATACGCCCACCAACACGCCGACCTCGACACCGACCAGTACACCAACTGGCACGCCGACCTCGACACCGACCAGCACGCCGTCCCCAACCCCGACCGGTACTCCCGTGACGGGTGGTGGTCACGTGCAAAACCCGTATGCTGGGGCGCAGGGTTTCCTCAACCCCAACTATGTTGCGGAAGTGAAGGCCGCTGGGGCCTCTGTGGGTGGCACGCTTGGTGCGAAGGAGGCAGCGGTTGCCAATTATCCAACGGCCATCTGGCTCGATAGCATGGCGGCAGTCACCGGTGGAACAGGTTACACCTCTAGCCTGCTTGATTACTTAAAAGCCGCGGAGGCACAGGCGGCCAGCAGCAGCCAGCCGATCATAGTGACCATTGTCGTTTATGATCTGCCCGATCGCGACTGCGCTGCCCTCGCCTCCAACGGTGAACTACAGATCGCCAACAATGGCCTGCAGACCTACGAGCACAATTACATTGATGTGATCGCGTCTGATTTGAGCCAGTCGCAGTTCTCCAATCTGCGTGTCTCGGCGATCATTGAGCCAGATTCCCTGCCGAACCTGGTCACCAACCTGAATATTCAGAATTGTGCTGACGCGAACTCCAGTGGCGTCTATGTGCAGGGGATTCAGTACGCGCTCAACAAGCTACACGCGATCCCGAACGTGTACAATTTCCTCGACATCGCTCACTCTGGCTGGCTCGGCTGGAATAGTAACTTCCAGCCATTCGTCAATCTGGCCACTAATGTGGCAAAAGGCACGACCGCGGGAGTGAGCAGTCTCGATGGCTTTATTAGCAACACGGCCAACTACACGCCAACCGTTGAGCCATACATGACTGCCAACCAGCAGGTTGGTGGTCAGCCAGTGCGCTCGGCGAGCTTCTTCCAGTGGAACACGTACATTGACGAACAGAGTTACGACGTTGACATGCGCAATGCCTTTATCGCTGCTGGCTTCCCCAGCACCATTGGCATGCTGATCGACACGTCGCGTAACGGTTGGGGTGGTTCTAAGCGCCCGACTGGCCCGAGTACCTCGACCGACTTGAACACGTTTGTCAATGCTACCAGGATCGACCAGCGTATCGCCAAGGGCAACTGGTGCAACCAGCCCGGCGGCATCGGCGCTCGCCCAGTCGCCAATCCAGCAGCAGGCTTTGACGCCTATGTCTGGATCAAACCACCCGGTGAGTCCGATGGTTCTAGCTCACTGATTCCGACTGGTCCGAACAACCCGACTGGTAAGGGCTTTGATCGTATGTGCGACCCGACGTTTGGCGGAGATGCGCTCAACAACAACATGCCTACTGGTGCCATGGCCAACGCCCCGGTCTCGGGAGCCTGGTTCCAGGCGGGATTCGATACGCTCGTCTCCAACGCCTACCCGGCTTTCCCGTAAATTGGCTCCCCCCTTTTCGTGCTGGCAAATTCCAGTAAACGGCTCATTCATTCCCCCATTATTCATAGGGGGGAATGAATGAGCCGTCTTTCTATTCACTTTCTATTCACTTTCCCCTTTCTTGTTGATTTCTCTGATGCTTCATGATAAAGAGTTGTAAAGGGGAAATGGAATAAATGGGTGAAAACAATTAATTGGGATAATTCATTGCAGAAGATTTTGTGAGCAAGATGCTACTCAATCGAACGTTTACGGCAAGAGGCTATTGGAGGGACCTATGGCATCTAATCATCGTCTGAAACAGGTGCGTGAACTACGAGGTTGGTCGCAGGCAAAGGTTGCTGAACAAATCGGTACAGACGCAACAACGGTGAGTCGCTGGGAACGTGGACTCTTTTCGCCCACTCCGTATTTTCGCGAGAAACTCTGCACACTTTTCGACCAGAATGCTGAGGAGTTGGGGCTACTGGAGAGTTCGCGTCGATTATGCGAGGAAGGATGTGGTGATCTACCTCTCCAACCACCTGCTATCCTGTCCTCACCACACGCACATGGGGAGCAGTCGAGAGAAGAAATTTGCGAGGAGGAGGCCGTTCCGCCCGTTGTGCCTTCCTGTACGTATATCGTTCATATACGTCCGGATCATAAGACGCTAGGTATTGCGTTGGCCCTGCTTGTTATCTCAGCCTTTTTTCTAGGGGGCTTTTCCTTCAAAGAGATGTATCCTCTCGTTTTACCCTCATCCTCAGGCGTTCATGCTTCCTTGCCCACCCAGGAAAACGTAAGCACCAAGGGAAGGGTGCCTGATAGATCAAGTAACCGTACAATACCACTCTTGACACCTACACCATCCCCTGTCCCATCTCCTACGCCTGCGATATCTTCTGTCTCCGTGATACCCTCATCTTCCTCTCTCGAAGCCGAGGCCGATCCCAGGAATTTAACTCCTCAGGAGTGTAGTCTGGAAACACTTGGCTACAGATGCGATGTGAAACTCTGGTTCTATACCAACGGACAGGGGGCGTCATCCTGGATCTGGAAAACCGGACCCGCGACGCTCCCAGTGCAGTTTACCCCGCTTCAGGGAACAGGTCAGCCAGGGCAACCGTGCCAGTTGACGCTCTATATCCATAGCACGCCGGGCCAGCGTGGCCAACTGACATTTACAATTACTTCCTCGGTCGGCAACGCTACCGCGATGGTAACCTGGCAGGGATAGAACGTGTGGGCTTTCTTTGGAGGGGTCCTACGCCTCGCGAGGGTATTGCTCACCCACTGCGATCCTCGCTGAGGCATCTCTCTGGAGGATGCAACGATAACAACGAATAGGCTCGTCTCAATGTTGAATAATCAAACCAATCAACGTCGAAACGAGCCTATCCGTTTTGTTTCACTCCTTTTGTCTTGCTCTTTGCTCCACATAGGTAGCCAGAAAAATCAGGGATGACTTATTGCTCGCGATCTAACCGCTTACCAGGCGGAGGGGGGCGGAGGGGGAACGACCGGGGGCCGATCGTTGCAGGTGATTGTGTTCGGCAGCTCCCATGGCGCGAGCCAGGGACCAGTGGTCCCACCTCCAGTGTTGCCGCCGAGGTCGGTCACTTGGAACTCTGAACCCGCCGACGTGAAGTGGAAGGAGCCGCAGTTGTTGATGCCGACGGCCCCGACGTTGCGCGCGATGACGTTTTGGAACGTCGCGTTTCCGGCGGAACGCGCACTCAGCACTGATGTGCCTGCTCCATCAACGTGGATGTCCTGGAAATGGACGTTCGAGATGGAGTAGAGATCCTTCACTGGGAAGTCGGAAACCATTAGGATCGCGTTATACGTGTTCTGCAGGAAGTTGTCACCAGTAACCTCGATGTCCGCTGTGAGAGAGCCTTCGAGCGCGTAGAGCCAGATCGCTCCAAGGCCAATCTGCCAATTGAGCTCGAACGAGCCGGCCCGCACGGTCGTGTTATTAGTGAACCGGAGGTAGCCGGCGAATGGAGTCGAGCCGAAGCGCGATCCCGCATGGAGGCCGCTGCCCTCACGCACGGGGTCAGCGACGATGTTGTTCGACACGGTGTTGTTGTGGCCTCCGTAGATGGCGATTCCGTTCGCGAGCACCGGGTTTTGCACCGTGTTGTGGTCGAACATGTTGTTGGCGTCCTCGATTCCAGGCTGCCCGTCAACCGCTTGCGACCACATTGCGAGTCCGTCATCACCCGTATTGCGAATGAGCGAATTGACGACTCTCGAGTTTGTCACTCCCTGGTGGAAGTTGATGCCGTCCGCGATCTGGTCCGCGATGACCGTGTTCTTGACCTCCACGTTGTTCATCGGCCCGTCGAGCCAGATGCCAACTTTCGTGTGATGGATGTAGAGGCCATCGATCGTCGAGTCGTTTAGCGCCCCGCCGATACCGTTCACCTGATCGGTGTCGATTCGCTCTCGGACGTCGCCCTCGATTGCGAAGTTCGACAGGTGTACGTTGTGGCTCCCGCCATCGGCTGCATACTTGCCGTAGAAGCCGACGCCCGTGTGCACGGAGCCGTCGGGGGCCGGTGAGGTGAGCGTGACCTGATGGCCTTTGACGATCGACCACCAGCTGCCAGCGCCTTCGACAGTGACATTATCGACGATGATGTGCCTGTTCACCTGGAACGTGCCGGCCGGGATATAGACCGTCTTCCCTGAGGCTTTCGCCGCCTGAATCGCGCGATCGAACGCATCCGCGGAGTCGCGCATGCCGCTCGGATCGGCGCCGAAGGTGGTCACGGAAACGGAGCCCTGCGGCTGCGGTGCGGGATCGGCGATCTCCTGAAAGTCGGCGAGGTCGATGACCGTCCACGCTGCGTTCGAATCGGCAGGCATGGTCAGGTGGACGACGTCTCCCGCCTGGTAGGTGTTATGGAGCAGCAGGCGCTGCTCGTCGTAGAAGTGCATCGGCCTGAACGGTTTCGTTATGGTCGGTGGCGGTGTCGTAGAAGCCGGAACGCACGAGCACTCGGTGATCCACCAGTCCGGGTGTAGCAAGTCCGCATTCGGGTCGTTTGTGAACGGATATTGGTTGTAGAGCCATGAGTACTTCGAGGTCAGCGCGATCGTATGCGGATGCGTGTTCTCATGGCCGTTGTGGTCCACGCTCACGGTCAACGGGCCGTTGATTCCGCCGCCGGTCGGAGCGTCGGGGATCGCGTAGCGGATAGTCACCGCGTTCGCCCGCTGCGTGAGCGTGAACGCGACGGACTGGCCAGGCGTGAGCCGCACGGCTTGCCGGCCTGACGCCTCGCTCGATAGCGTGTAAGCCGACGTGTCGAACGGGAGTATCGTCCCGTTCGTTGTGGCGTTCTCGGCCTCCTGCTGGACGATACCGAGCTGGGCGCCGCGTCCTGCGACGAGCGACGGATCGATCGCGGCGACGGTCACACGCGGGGAAGTCGCGGCTCTGACAGCCGCGTGGGGAAAAGGTACCAACAGACTGACGGCGCTTACCAGCATAAGCAAGGCAACAAGCCCCGCCAACCTCTTTTTGCGCCTCGTGCGCACAATGTCTCGCATAAAATATATTCCTTTCCGCTTATTCCATTAAGGTCCTGGAAGTATATCCTGCTGGGTATTGATCCTCCTTCCATCCAAAAATGTGGGCATTGCAAAGCCGCTTTTGTAAAAAAGAGCATGTATGTTGGTTGAATCAATTCCTAGAATTGCGACAAATAATAATGTAGTCCTTATGTCATATCGTAAGCATGTCAGATAGCATCTTTCAACAGAACGTGCTCGAAAAATAGATCATGTAAGCCATACGTCTAGAAGGACAGGGAGAAAAACGAGCCGTGATATGGGTGGTGAGTTCGCATAAAATGCTGTGGCTTAAAGTGTTCCCTGGCTTCTGGCACACCACAAAGGTATCAGCCTCATAGCTTCAAAAGACACCTCCTCGCAGAGCGTTTCTTCGTCAAACATCGACAAAAGAATAAAAGGAGCCAGAGAAAGAGCTATTGCTCAAATGGAGAAGACATACGAATTGCAAACGCTCCCATTAAGCAGAACGGTCATTCATAGAGAAAAAGGGGTAACGTTTACTCTTCCTTATAGAGAAAAGTAACATAGAAAAACATCATTGTCAAGAAAGCGAGGGTGTTTCTCTTTCTGCTTTCTAAGATTGAGCAGTCAGGTCTGACTAAAACCGAATATCAGGCCAGGTTAATTGGCATTTTAGATCACTTTGCGTCTCCATCTGGAAAAGCAAATTAGGTAAACGTTTACCTAAAAAGCATATAATCTCCCTCACCAGGAAGCAAATGTGTTTCCTGGTAGGATGAAAAGTTCTGGAGTGACACTCCGGGAGACGCAAACTTTGCCTCTCTCTACAGTTAGATAAAAGGTTTGAAGACAGAATACAGTTTAGAATGCCCCTGAGGGCGCCATCCTACTATAAGGGAAGTGTAGTTAGACCTTGGTATAGAGGTCTAGACATATTGACATTTGAGAAGGAGGATAGGTATATTTTGTAGAGCGCTAGTATTGTGTAGGAATGCTGATAAGGCGCTATACACACCTGGAAAAGACAAATACATTAGGAGGATTGAATGTGTCTTGATGCAACTCCATTGGGGGAGAAGGAGTGTCTCATGCTATCGACGGATTAATGATGTTTAGTCAACCCGCATTAAGGGGAAGGAGCCTGTTGCATTTGTTTGTGTCCGACCGACAAAAGTATCAAGGAGGATTATATGTTCTGGTCGACCTTTTTGCGCAAAGTACCTGTACAAGTACTTCATATTACTGTGATCTGTATTGTTATCGTATGTAATGTCTTCGCTCTCTTCTTGAGTACGTATCAGGCGCATGCTGCTGGCGAAGCGGTCAGTGTGTGGCTCACCACCGGCGATCTGAGCACACATCTTGCGCAACAATCTAATCTCACGTTTGCCACTGGCAGTGGTTCTGGAAATGTGATCACCGTCAACGAGAACCAGACCTATCAACAAATGGATGGCTTTGGAGCCTCTTTTACAGACTCCTCGGCGTGGCTTGTCTACAACAAGATGAGCAGTAGCCAGCGTTCTACGTTGATGAATAATCTCTTTAGTAGCAGTAGCGGCATTGGTCTGAACTTTCTCCGCCAGCCTATAGGCGCTTCAGATCTAACGCGGCCAGCTCCTACCGTGGGTGAATATTCGTATGATGACATGCCCAGTGGACAGACCGATCCGACGCTGGCGCACTTCTCCGTCGCCCACGATTCCGCCTACATCATTCCAGTGCTCCAACAGGCGTTGCAGATCAACCCCGCTCTCAAGATTATGGGTACGCCCTGGAGTCCTCCTGGTTGGATGAAGTCGACTGGCTCGATGGAGGGTGGCACACTCAACACGAGTGCCTATAGTGCCTATGCCAACTACTTCGTCAAGTACATTCAGGCATATCAGGCACAGGGACTGCCTATCTATGCCATTACACCGCAAAACGAGCCTCTCTATGTGCCCAATGGCTATCCTGGGATGTCTTTTCCGGCGAGCGATGAGACCAACTTTATCAAAAACACCCTGGGGCCAGCCTTTGCCAGTAACGGCATTACAACGAAAATCCTGGGCTACGATCACAACTGGGATCAACCAGGCTATCCTACCACCATTCTGAATGACTCAACCGCCAATCCCTATACCGCTGGTACCGCCTGGCACTGTTATGGTGGTACCGTCGATGCGCAGACGGCGGTGCATAACTCGTTCCCCAACAAAGATACCTGGGAAACCGAATGTTCTGGTGGATCATGGGAAAATAGCAATGGCTTCCCCAACACGATGTCACTGCTGATCGGCGTTGTGCGCAATTGGGGCAAGTCGGTTGTCCGCTGGGGCATGGTGCTCGATCCCAATGGCCAGCCTAACCTCGGCACAGGTGCGGCCTGCTCCACCTGTCGCGGTGTTGTCAGCGTGGATCAGAGCAATGGCAACGTCACGTATAACGGAGATTACTATGGTCTGGGGCAGGCCAGCAAGTTCGTCACCCCTGGTGCCTACCATATTGATTCCAGCGCTGGCAGCAATGGCATTCAGGATGTCGCCTTCAAGAATCCCGATGGAACCAAAGTACTGGTTGCCTATAACTCCGCATCCAGCAGCCAGACCTTCAATGTGCAATGGGGCGGGGAATCGTTTGCCTATACGCTGCCGGCAGGTGCGGCTGTAACCTTTAAATGGAGTGGAACACAAACGGGTGGTGGTTCTGGAACTCCGGTGGGCCATACCATCTGGCTCAAAACAACGAACAATAACAACTATGTGAGCGCCCGAACCGACCAAACGAATACGCCCCTGGATGCAAATGTGACCCAGGTGCAGGCCTGGGAAGAGTTTGATGTGATTGATGCTGGCAATGGACTCATTGCTTTGAGGGCACACGCGAATAACAACTATGTGAGTGCCCGCAAAGATCAAACCAATTCGCCGCTGGAGGCAATTGCTACGCAGGTACAGGCCTGGGAACAATTCAGGTGGCTTCCACAGAGCAATGGGACGGTCGCGTTGCAAGCCGTGGCCAATAACAACTATGTGAGCGCCCGAACCGACCAAACGAATACGCCCCTGGATGCAAATGTGACCCAGGTGCAGGCCTGGGAGCAATTCATATGGGGGCAGGTGTCGTAGTGAAGCAAGGTTGTGCGATTGAGTGGTGCGATGCATGTTGCGGCTAGAGACGACTCTCAGAGACCCGTTCTTTTGGTAGCACAAAAAGGATCTGGCAGAATACTTCTGCCAGATCCTTGCATGAGCGATACTTTCCGTTGTCAATGTACTGCCTTTCTAAATCTACTCAAAAGTGCTTACACACCCTCAAATAGATTCAATTGCTGCACTTGCCCCTTACAGGAAGCCCCTTTGACTTCTACGCCGCTTTGGGTCGCATGCAGCACACCGCACTCAGGACGAGCCTGAGTGTGTGGCTCTTGCCGAGCAAAAAACCTCGTCAGGATATTGTGCGCACTATTCTCATCGCGATCCATAACGAGTCCACATTCGACGCAACAATACGTTCTCTTCCACAGTGGCATGGCTTGCAGATTCCCACAGCCACTACACTGCTTGGAGGTATTGCGCTCATCTAAAAAGTGAAGGTCCTTCCCGTACAATTGGCTTTTGTAGGTGAGCATTTGAATGAAAGTGTACAAGCCCCACTCATTGAATACTGCACGATTGAGGTGTTTGTTGCGCTCTCGATGCTCTTTCGTGACCATTTGTCTTTGGGAAAGGTCCCCAACCACAACGGTTCTCTCAACCAGTTTGTGGGCTATCAAGTGTGACGCTTTATGAAGACTATCCTGTTGTTTATTGCGTTTTTTCTGGGAAACGCGCTTGTAGATCTTGCTTAAGTGAAGATATCGACGTGATTTCTTTTTGCACTTGTCACGCTTGGAACGAATCTTATCCAGTTGTTTGTTGTGCCAACGTGCCCCCTTGAAGCCGCCAATGGTATAGACTCTGCCTTGCTCATTGACGCCTGTTGCCAGGGTCTTGATGCCGAGATCAAAAGCAACCGTTCCTTCTGTTTCGTGTCGTTTCTCGTTGCGCTCTCTGACAAATGAGGCAGAGTAGTTGCCTCTGCCATCGCGACTGATCGCCACTTCTCGAAAACCCTCTGGGGGCGCTTCTGTGAGGCGTGCAACAATGTTGGGATACACCTTTGCACCATGTTTGCCTCCACCACCAGTAGGCAGAATGAGCGTATCGCCTTCAATCTTGAGATACATTGCAGGATAGCAGAGCGTGAAAAAGCAGTGACGTGGGCGTACTCGCGGGAATCCTGGCGTCTCTCCTGCTTTGACTCTGCGATAGAAGGCTTTCATCGCACCATGAAGGCGGTAGTAGACCTCTTGCAGCAGTTTCCCATAGACCTGAACGAGCTCAGGATCATGCTGTTTGCTCTCTTGCAAGCTTCGTTTAGCTTCGTAGAGATCCCACTTCTCGCCCTCTCTGAGCCGCATCACCCACCAGTTGTACAGCCCTCTACACTTGCTTTGCATGAACTCAAGCGTAGCGGCATCCTGCTCGCTCACGTCAATCTTGATCTTTTTGCAAAGCAGCATCTTGTATTGCTTTCTTGTAGGAGCGCAATCCGTGAAGCCGGGCCGAAAAGACGGTCACGATAGCAATCAAATCTCGCACAAGCTCTTGTTCAGGAGAAAGGTTTTCGCCATTGATGACCACGAGTTCGGTATGGTGTCGCTCGCAAAACACTTCAAAGTATTCATAACCAAAGCGAACTAGCCGATCCCGATGGGCAAGAACAATGCGCCGTACCTGACCAAGCTCCACCATCTCCATGAGACGATTGAATTGTTTGCGTTTATAGTTGAGTCCACTACCAATATCTGACATCCATTCATCGACCTTGAGCGAATGCTGGTGACAATAGGCTTCTAACGCTTGTGTTTGATGAAGCAAATCAGGCTTGTGAGCAATCCCAGAGACACGTGAGTAAGCGATGGTGAGGCCCTGTTCTGGCGCTTTCAACCCGCGATACTCAAGGTATTGATCGTGCGTATAGTAACGCCTGTTTGATTGTGGAGAACGGTGAGCAACTAATTTGCCTTCACGGTCCCATTTTTGGAGCGTTTTGGTGGACTTGCCAATAAGTTTTCCGAATGCCTGGATATCGTATGTGTTCTTCATAAACACACTTTAACACAATTTAGTGCTTATATCAGAACTGTTTCATAACCTCCTCTTCTCTTCTTCTTCGGCACAACAAAACCGGAAAAAGAACGCACCATTCATCCCCTTGTTTAAAAACCTGTCTTTTACCCACATTTTACAATAGATATCAGGTGTGAGCTTGGAGCTGCTGTTGATGGGCTTTTCTTTTCAATGAAAATGGTCTGTGCTCGAGCTCACTTAGTAAAATGTGGGTAAAAGACAGGCATCAATGACTGGGGCTTTCTCGCCACGTTCTCTGTAAGGACATAACACCAGCGGGTGGGATAGCGAGACGATGGATCCCGGCTGTGAGATGTAACGTTTCGGAACGTACCAGATGACCCTGGCAGTCAAAGGTTTTCACTGCGCGCTCACCTGTATCAGTGGATAGTTCAAGAATGAGGCGTTGTTCAAGGGTGCCATTGACAATAAGCAGGTGTGTAGGAACCTCGCCGATAGGTTTAAGGACAGTATCCAGGTAGGCCGCAATTACCTGTTTCGTAGGAGTAGAGGCGAGTACGACAGGGTAAGAAGATTCGGGATTGAGGGGCATCAACCTGCCATCCAGAAGCACATCGCGATGTTCACGCCAGAACGAGAGCCAGAAGCGCACAATGTTGCGGTGTGACTCAGGCAACTGATCGAGCAAGATCGAGATTTGAGGTACCGAGAAAAGAATATTGATGAACTGTAAGGCGACCACCTCAGGAATTTCATCTTTATGCCACATCAGCATATCGGAGTGAGCAGCCGTCGAGCCGCAGAGTAAGCGAATATCCAGAGTGCGTACACGGTTCGTCACAAACTCATAAGGGCAGTCACTGGCGCGAAACATATTGCCATATTTACGCATCAGAGGGCCAACATAGGATTGGCGGAACTCGATCAAGATATCTGGCTTGAGGACGTGCAGGCGTGTCATGATATCGGTAAGCAAGCGATCGACAGCTTTGTTTACCGAGAGTTCATCCTGACCTGGTTGTAAGGAAGCAGGTTCATTGTTGGAGGGGCGGAAGCTATCCACAAAGTCCAATTTAAAGCCATCGAGGTCCCATTCGCGAACCGCCTGTTCGTAAAGTTGGATCAAATATTCGCGCACTTCGGGGTAGCGTGGATCGACAACACCCGTACTCATCAGACCGGGCATTGTGTAGAGTAAGCGATCTTTAAAGCGTTCCCAGGCCTGGCTATACATCCCAATAAAAGGGACCGAGTACCAGAGAATATATTTCATACCTAGCTTGTGTACGCGGTCAACATGGGCACGCATATCTGGTATTTTTTCGAGCGCCACCTGCCAGTCGCCACAATAGGCATAGCCACGAGCATTATCCGTCGTTTGCCAGCCATCATCCACAATCACTGACTCGCAGCCAAGCGTTTTGGAGATGCGGCACTGCTCTTCAACATTTTCCGGAGTCAGGGCCTGATGAATACTATACCATGTAGAGTACATCGGTAAGCGAGCCTGTTCGGGGACGGGTTGGGGGGTATAGTCGGGTTGTGTTGCCCACCAGTGCTGGACATCTGCGAGCGCCTCATAGTAAGGGATTGCCCGAGTATCGAAGCGTAGCGTTGCCTCATAGCTGGCGAGGAAAGGAGAAGATTCTTGGAAGAGATGGAGGGCACAGTGGAGCATGCCCGTTTCCTCGTTCACACCAACGCGTACTTCAACCGTTTCCAGCGCATCAGAGAATGCAAAGGTCAGGCGATTCTCATTTTGAGCGTTCAGGAGAGAACTGACCGGCATCTGTGAAGTCACCTTTGCTTTATAGCCGCGTATCCAATCGGGCAACAGTGTTTTATTGCGGTCGCTTGCAGGGTGCCAGTGGGTATAAATATCGTGGATGGGGAGTTCCCAGCGCAGTTTGACTTGTGGCAGGTAGTTCGCGGTCTGGGAGTTTGATAGAAGGTGTAAATGAATGAGGTGCACACCATCCGCGAGAGCGGTGGTGGTCAGGGATGCTGTAAAGTGTTCTCCGACATCCTCGACGCGGAAACGGTGGGCGTCCATGCGCAATGCTGGCATTGTTGAGATCTCCATTGTTCGGCTAGATATTGTTGCGTCATCATTAGGAATATAGGTAATAATAGCATGTTTTCAGGAGTAATATGGGGACGAGGGGGGGTGCCATTCCTCAGACTCGCGTAATCTTCTTCTCATCGGAGCATCTCAACCCCAAGGATACGTGAATAAAACGCTATCGCCTGATCCATATCTTGCACAAATAGTTCAAGCCGTACACTCATCTGCTCTGGTGACATCTTCTTTTCTCCTTGTCGATACTGATCAATGAACGATCTCTTCCATCAGATCACTGAAATTACATATGTGTACCAGGTCTTTTCTCTTGAGAGTATAGTGGCTGAGGCACTTTTGCCCACTGATCGAGAGGACAGCTTTTCCAAAGGCCCCTCCTGGCCATTTGTGCAAAGAGAAAACAGCGGTTGCTTACCCAATCTTCACCGCAGTACTCAACTGATGCCAGGAAAAATGCTCCCATCTTTCCGGGAAAGCACCACTAGGCACCGAGTTTGACTTCACGACCCATAATGCTCTTAAAGGACGGGGCCGGTGGGCAACAGTCGAGAGAATATCGGATTCAGTTTGCACACCGTGCTCGCAATGGACCCACACACCCAGGCGATCTTAGGATGTATGATGCTTTCCCCTTTCATTCGCCAACTTGCTCCTGTTGGGGAGACGAAGGCGGAGCGCAAAAAGCGAGCGTGGGAATCGCAGGTCTGGGAAGAGAGTATCCAACAGCAAAACGGAGATTGTCGCCTGGGTGGTACGGGTTTGGGAATCCCAGCCGCCCGAAGGATAGGAGCCGTTGGAATGGATCTTGTTGAGCACGCTGCCGATCATTTGCCCAAGTGAGGCATGGGAGGTGGTGCAATGGTATGGCTGGCGCTGGCTCCTGGAGGATTTCCACAAGGCCCTCAAAACGGGCTGTCGGATGGAGCATCACAACGTGCAAAGCATGGAGGCCCAGTGGAAATTACTCTCTGTGCTGAGTCCCATTGCCTTGCGTTTGTTGGTCATTCGGCACACGGCACAGCAAGTGGGAAACATGCTGGCGACCGACGCGGTTTCGCAAAAAGCCATCCAGGTCATCATCTACTTGGATCGGCGCCACCGCAGCATCACTACCGCCCAAGAAGTGTGGCAAGCCATTGCACGCCTGGGAGGCTATCTCGACCGCAAGAGTGATGGCCCCTGGATGGCAGGCCTTATGGAAAGGATGGATGCGGGTCATGGACGTCTTGGAGGGCGTTCATCTCGCCGCTCTTCTCCATCCTTCATGATTTGTGTGTAAGTGACAGCGCTTTAGCGCGAGGAGCTCTCAGTTGCCGCCAAGCACGTGGGCCTTGAACCATGCGTTGCGAAACGCGCCGCGCGGGTCGAGCCGCTCCACCAAACGGACAAAGTCGGAATGGCGTTGATAGAGCGGAGCAATTGCCGCTGCATTCGCATAGAAGAACTTGCCCCAATGCGGGCGCGCCTCGAACGGGGTCAGAGCGTCCTCGATCTGGATGACCATCTCCTGGACCGCGTCTGGCTCGCGCTTCCAAGTGAAGTGGATGCCAACGCAGTCTTCCTCGTAGTTCATACTCATCCACAGCCGATCCGCAGCCACCCGGCGAATCTCGCTCACCTGTAGGAGTGGTTGGATCCTGTCTGCGAGGGCGCGTAGAGTTTCTATAGCCGCGAAAGCGTGCCGTCGGGGGATGAGATACTCCGACTGGATTTCCTGGCCGCTGCTGGGCGTGTAGCCCATGCGGAAATGCGGTAAGCGGTTGGACCAGAGACCGGGCCGCCCCAACTGCGGTGTACAAGGGGTCGGATCGAGTCCAACGATCGGGTGCCGATCAACCGTTGCGGCAATCGCGCCGAAGAGGTCACCCTCCACCCGGTCAGGTTCATCCATCCGGCTCTTGACCCAGACCTGATCGTTCGTTTGGCCCCAGCGGGTAAAGATGCTGACGCTGTAGCCGCACGAGGTGATCTCATCGAAGTGGTCATAGAGTGCCTTCCAACTGAGCCCCTCGAACACCTGCTGTTTCATCTCGTAGGCCGGCTGCACGTCCAGGGTGATTCGGGTGACTACGCCGAGCGCGCCAAGTCCGACCACCAGGCCGTCGAAGTCGGGATCGCCTCTGGATGCCTTGATGATCTCACCGCTGGAGGTCACCATCTCCAGCCCGGCGACCGCAGTCGCGAGATTGCCACAGGTGACGCCTGAGCCATGCGCCGCCGTCGCTACGGCACCAGCGACGGAGATGTGGGGAAGCGAGGCAAGGGTGTGCAAGGCCACCCCCTCGTCGTTCAATGTCTTGATCAGATTGCCGTATGTCATCCCCCCGCCTAAGGAGACCGTATGTGCTTCATGCTCGACGAGCACATACGCAGGCAGATTCTCGAGCGAGATCAGCTCCGAGGCGTCGGCGATACCGTTGAACGAGTGCCGCGAGCCCAACACATGCACGTTGGCCGCCTTGGCGACGATCTGCTGCACCTGTTCAATCGTCCGCGGTCGGTGTAGCTTCTGTGCCTGATATGTGTAGGTGCCAGCCCAGTTTCTTTCCGGCACAGATATCTCAGTCATTGCCTTCCTTCTTCCTTCATTTTCGACCCCCAAGCCTGACGAGGAGGAGAACGGGCTTCTTTGGGGAAACAATACCTTGTGTCTTCAGCATTGTACCACGAGAAATCGGGTAGTGTCTGGCGTTGGATTATCAAAACGCGCCGTAAAACCCTGGGCTTTAGCCTAGGGATATAAGGCGCGTTCCTTTGTAGGCGGTTTGGGTTGGGTGGATACTGTTGACTTTTTACATCTTTTCTGCTATCATGTAAGATATGAAACATAAGAGAGCGTATAAATACCGCGTCTATCCAACGCCAGAACAACAACATATTGTTGCTTGCACCTTTGGATGTTGTCGCTTCGTCTATAATTGGGCATTGCGTCAAGAGACTGCTGCCTACTACAACGAGCACAGGCGCCTCTACTACAAAGACTTGAGTGAACGGTTGACCGAACTCAAAAAGCAAGAAGACTATAGCTGGCTCTCGGAAGTCTCTTCTGTTCCCTTGCAACAAGCCTTGCGTCATCTGGATAAGGCATTCCTCAACTTCTTTGAGGGACGTGCCAAGTACCCAACCTTTCACAAGAAACGAAACAGGCAATCGGCTACCTATGCCGCCAATGCGTTCATCTGGCGCGATGGGGCTATCACGCTTGCCAAGATGGGTGAACCTCTCGACATACGCTGGTCGCGCCCTCTGCCAAAAGATGCAACCCCTTCGAGTGTTACTATCACTAAGGATTGCGCGAATCGCTACTTCATCAGCATCCTTGTGGAAGATGAGATTGAACAGTTGCCTGCCAATGAGCAGGCGATTGGTGCTGATCTTGGCTTGAAGTCCTTTGTGGTCCTCTCGACAGGCGAAGTGGTGGGCAATCCCAGGTTCTTCCACAAAGATGAAAAGAACCTGGCAAAAGCCCAACGTCGCCATGCCAAGAAGAAAAAGGGGTCCAAGAATCGGGACAAGGCTCGTCTCAAAGTTGCACGCATTCATGCCCGTATCGCTGATCGCCGCCGTGACTTCCTGCAGAAACTTTCGACCCGACTCATACGCGAGAACCAAGTGGTGTGTGTCGAGTCGTTGGCAGTCAAGAATATGGTCAAGAATCCAACCCTGAGCAAAGCCATCAGCGATGTCGGATGGTCTGAGTTGGTGTCCCAATTGGAATACAAAGCCGACTGGTATGGTCGAACCCTGGTCAAGATTGACAAGTGGTACCCATCGAGTAAGCGCTGTTTCGAGTGTGGGCATATCCTCGACTCCTTAACACTTGATGTCCGTCAATGGGACTGCCCTGAATGTGGTGCCCATCATGATCGCGATATCAACGCAGCAAACAATATCCTTGCCGTGGGGCTCACGGTCAATGCCTGTGAAGAGTCTATAAGACCTGGCGCGGTGAAAACCAAACCAGGCAAGGCTCGACGAAGCAGGAAAGCCTGGAGGTGACTCTAGGAATCCCCTGGCTTTAGCCATGGGGAGGATGTCAAGAGTGGTTAAAAATCCCCTGCCACGCCACCGCCAAGATTATCGCGCCCATCTCCGTAGTGTATCTTCTGACCTCCCGATGGAGGTTGAGCGACTGCAAGGCGTCCACCCAATCCGAGGAGTCGCCTGATGAAACCAACGATGCACCCAAGAACGACGAGAACTGCGATCCCACCCAAGAGTATCAGGAGCATTCCCCCATTACCAGAACTTGCACTAGAGCGGCTTTGCAGAGAGGTTTCCAGAGATTGAATGGCCGCAAGCGTCGCTGAAGTGAAATGATTGCCGACAGCCGCGTTTTTGAAAGCCTGTCCAGCCGCGGTATATTGCGACTTTGACAACGGAACTTGGGAACCACCAACTACCGTGAAGTAGTGATGCGCGACATCAATGGCAATCACGATCAACTGTTTACTGGTCAAATGAGCGCTGACCGTGCGTTGCACAAAGTCAGACGCCGTTCCGCTGAACGTGCTGGTAGTATAGACATCGAGCGGGTAGGCGAGCTTTGATCCCTCATATATCACTTGCTGGACATTGAGTACTTCTACTGGATCGCTGACGCGGACGGTATCGGCCTGCGCTGGTAACGAGGAAGCAAAGAACAGACAACAGGCGGCGATCATGGCAAGCAAACTCAAACTCAGGTGGCGCGCTCGCCATAGAAGATGCTTTTTCATTATGATTTTCTCCTAGGGTTAGATCTGCATCGCATACGTGAAACGCTCAAAAGCAATGTATTAAAAATCAGAGATTATGCGGTGCGACGTCCCTACACAGTACAGAAAACGTTTTACAGCCTCTGCTACGGCCCTTCCATTAGCGAACCAGCCAGACCTGCACGGTGTGATCGGCGCTGGCGGAAGCGATATACTGACCATCAGGGGACCAGGTAATGGAGTAAACATAATCATGATGGCCGCTATACGTGAACACATTACCCCCAGTGGTCGCGTCCCAGACTTGCACCGTCTTGTCGTAGCTAGCAGAGGCAATGTGCTTACCATCAGGCGACCAGGCAACGCTGCTCACGCTTGCATGGTGTCCCCGGTAGGTGAATACCATCTGGCCAGTGCTGGTATCCCAAACCTGAGCGGTCTCATCAACGCTGCCCGAAACAATGCGTTTGCCATCAGGCGACCAGGCAACCGCGTAAATCTTGTCGGTATGCCCCTTATAGGTGAGGATCGTTTTACCACTTGTGGCATTCCAGATCTGGATGGTGCCATCAAAGCTCCCGGAAGCCAGTTTCTTTCCATCAGGCGACCAGGCGATGCTACTCACTGTATCACTATGTCCCTGATAGGTAAGCACATGAGCGCCAGTCATGGCGTCCCAGATCTGCACAGTTTTGTCATAACTGGCAGAAGCAATATATTTTCCGTCAGGCGACCAGGCAAGGGAGAGGATGACATCCTGATGCCCTTTATAGGTAGCGATTCTCTGCTTGCCGACGACTTGAATGACATCCACATCATTGCTATTTCCGCCAGCGGCGATATATTTCCCATCGGGTGACCAGGCAATCGCATTCATGACGGTATAACTGGCATAGGTCATCTGTTTTTTGCCAGTCACGGCATCCCAAACCTGCGCCGAGTCGTCGCCAAGTCCGCCTGCGGAGACGATTCTTTTCCCATCAGGGGACCAGGCAACCTGCCAGACCACTGATGAATGTCCTGTGTAGCTATAGGGATTGATATGGAGGGGTACAATAGTCGGGGTCAGAGTGGAAGAGTTCTGGACACCGTTGCCAGCGTGCGACTGGAGACGGGGCAAGATCAGGAAAAAAAACTTCCTCCAAGAAGAGCCAGCAAGACAAACGCGCTGATGCTTCCAATAAACCATGGAGACCGACGTTGTGGCGCCTGAACATTTCGGTGGTTGTCATATGGCTGCTGGCTTCCCATAGGGAGAGGTGGCGGAGCATATTCCGCGTTATAATGCTCACTATAGGGTTTTCCACAATTGTGACAAAATGCTTCATGCGTGGCGAGGGCTGTTCCACATGCAGAACAGATACGCCTGGCTGCTTGATACATACAGCTGTCCTTTCATAATGTTGTTCTTACCAGCAACAAAGCCTCTTCTTTTCGCAATCAAACTTGTAATTGTATGCTGTACCTTCTCAACGGGTTCTTTATACACTACCAATCGTAGGTTGTAGAAGCCGTAGCTCTTGCGTATGGGGAGAGTATACAGGGGGAAACAACCTTTACGCATCTGTAATATAACCGGTATTTGGAGCCAGGTTTTGTTTCACGATGAGGAGAAAAATGGGACCTACCCGGTAAAATTACTAGGACGAAGACCTTACGTATATTTCTATGCGCATCTCCCTAAGATCCTGCCAGGTTTCTTGACTGCGAAAGGGTGTGGTTGACAGAGGGGCATTGTTGTATTGGCAGACTGCGTTTTACCTCTCCGGTCGCGCCTATAGTTCGGGTATAAGCCAACCACTGAAACTCATGGCACTCTGCGTTCAGATAATGATACCAGGCTATATACAAGTTCAATAGATGCCTTGAGAGCGGGGAGGCTAGCATGCTTCTTATCCGGTTAATTGGAGCCGTAATTGCGGGCGCTTTCGCGACTGTCGTGGGCGTTCTCGTATGCGGTATTATTGGAACGGTCTTGTATGAAGTGCTCTTTGCGCACGGGACTTCACTCTCTTCAATCGATCCATCGGATCTGTCAACGGTCCTGCAAACGCCCGGACTTGCTAGCGCTGGCACACTCATTGGTGTAGGCTGCGGAATACTCATCGGGCTGATCGTCTTCATCCAGAGCGTGAGCTATGCCTTTAAGCGCGACCGTCTCTCGAAGGGAGGCATGCGTATCTCCGCGCTTGTCAGCGCAATCAAGCACCGCTACGTAAACAATGCAAGCTCGCCCGGCAATAGCTACACCGTTTATACCGTACATGCCGAGTGGCTCGATCCGCGAACGGGCTCGCGCTATCGCTTCAAGCAGGATAAGAACTCGCGTCCGGTCGTGCGTGAGGGTGAGTACGTGACCGTCCAGGTCAATCCCCGGAACTACAATGACTACCATTTGGAGCTATAGAGCCACTTACAATGTGGCGGAGCTCAATGAATCAGCAAACAGGCGCCTGGACCGATGAGCACACCAAGAGGAATCTTCAAGGTGTCATGACTGCTATATCCTGTCTATCGTAGCTCACGAGCATCTCGCCAGGTGGCGAGATGCTCGTGAGCGTGATACTTCCGAACTGAATATTCCAGAAAATCTCTTTAGTGATCCAGTTCCCTTTGGCTCATGCGGTGCTGTTCAATGAGTATGATTATTTCCGCACGCTGAAAATGCTCTGCCCATCCTAATGCTGTTGCCTCAAATTCGCTATCCTTGAGGTCAAGATCATTGGGAACGGTGAGCAGAACTTTCGCGAGTTCAAGATCGCCCCGTTGGACCGCGATATGAAGGGGGGTGATTTGCCTTTCTCCACGCTGAACGTTGACCAGTTCTGGATACTCGATCAGCAACCGGTGAACCTGCTGTTTCCATCCCATATCCCATGCGGAGAGAAGATCAAGAGGCACTCCGTGGCTGACGAGCCAGCCCACTGAGGCGGGTTGCTGGCAGTGAACTGCTATATCCAGGGGCGTCAGCCCATTGGGCAGGGAATCGTGGAAGAACCTGTCTTCAACACGTTTGCTCCTCTCGTCGAGGGCCATGACCTCACCTCGTCCGATCGCTTCCAGAAAGAGTACCTGATCGTTTGTTGGTGGGGGAACTGCTAGCGTCTGCGTACGCAGATGCCAGCTTGGACCGTATCCCATAGACTGAAAGCCGACGCGCCGGTACACCGGCTCTCCCATGGGCGTTGCATTGAGCACAACATGATGGCATCCCATCTGCCGTGCAAGGTCGCACGCCTCCCACGCCAGCGCGGTCCCGATCCCCTGGTTGCGAGCCGAAAACCCTACCTCCATCGCAAACAGCCCCCCTATCCCCCATTCGCCGGTCGTGATATTGAGCATACACCGCCCCGCTACCTGATCCTTCTGGAAAGCGACCAGGCTGTGCACATGGTGTGGAAACATCTGATGTAGGGCAGCGCGAGCTTCTCTCTTCTCTGCAGGGTAGAAAGAAAGATCATCTACCTGACAGGCTGGCTCGTCCTCGACAGCCTGAATGTCAAAGGTGGAAGAATGGACATGCTGGTCCGAGAGATCACGAAGGTTGCACCACATCCAGTGTGGTTGCCAGTTTGGTTCAAATCCACGAGCGAGCAAGCGCGCGGCAAGGTCGCCTGGAGGAATCGCGGTGAGATACCAGCAGATCGCCCCCTCCATGGGACGTTGAGCGCGATACCACTCCAGCGCACGATCTAACTGGTCGCCAATCTGGAGAGGATTGACAGAAGAAATAGCCAGGTGTCCGCTCGTCCACATGATGCCTTTTTCAGAAACTACTTCTTTCGCACTGGCTTGCGCACAGCGGGCAAACCAGCCCTGGTTATTCAAACTCAATGCCTGCCACTGTTGCTCAAAGGTTGGGTCCTCTCCTAGAAAGAGTTCTTGACGGTCTCTCTGATCCATGCTCTCTTCTTTCTCGTTTCTGTCTGTTTCTTTTCTTCTTCCACCTACTCTATTCCATATGCCTGCACAGAACAAGGTAATGCCAAATACAACTGGATCTCCCGCGAGGATTGTGCACGTGCAGCTACCGGTGCACTCATAAGCAAACTGACAACCATTGGACCAGTTGATGTCACCGGGCCAGAGGCTCTCAGCTTCGCGGATCTGGCATCACGCCTCTCCAGCCTCTCCGATTAATGGGCCAACGAGAAGAGCACTCCTGCATTGCAGAACCTGGACTGCCAGTGGATGGACCTGCGCTGAACGCCTCGATCGTTCCATGACTCAGGTGCCGGAGTAGCGCTTCTGCCATTTGCGAGCGAGCGCTGTCCTCAGTACAAGGAGAGACGGCCCTTGTCTTCGTCGCTTTTTTCTTTCCTCACACTCAAGAGTTATGGATGCTGCTCTGGTTGAATGGAGAAATCCTCAAAGGTCACTACAAAGCCAGTTCCCTCAGGGGAGGCGCACATCAGCCCCACATCCAACATCTCCTCCTGCGGGAGAGAGAACTGCCGAAGCATTTGATAGTGGCTTCCATCCAGAGCATAATGAACTTCAATTGTGTTCCCGGCCCTAGTTACACGAAGCCAGAGCGCTGAAGGATTGGAGGAAAGGGCGACCATCGACCAATCTGAAGTATCTCGCGTCACCACGGCACTGACATGCTGTTTCTCTTCAATGAACTCAATGCCACACTTCATCCAGGTAGTCTCATTTAAGCGTACCATCAGTCCCGCCTGGTCGTAGAGGGTCTGGTACTCCCCGCTGAATTTGGCCTCGGCCCGGAAGTCTCCTTTTCGTCGCTCAAAGTACAAATGCCCGCTATCCTGGATATAGCCCCCAGCAGTCAGACGCCAGAAGTCCGTTTTAGGCCCTGTGTGGACGATTACCTTGTTGTCCTGGATCGTCCACGTGGGAGGCTCGTTGTACCAATGCATGACGTATCCTTCCTTGTTCTATCAGCAATATAAAAGAAGTTGCCACGGTATTTTATCATAGCCAGAGCATTCCCCCTCAGACAATTCTTCTGCCTGAAAAAAAGATGGTCTGATGGCGCGTCGAACGTATAATCGTGCGTTCAGAGCAGATAACGAAGGGTGTCGAGGAAATGTGGATCAAGAGCTGAGGAAGACGTGCATTTGATCGTGTATTCATAGAATGCCCGGTATCTGCTTTACTAGTGCTGGTTCAAGAAAGCCCTTGTGTAAAGAGGTGGAAATTTGATGCCTTCTAGTGAAGTGGTTCTACTGGACAAGAGGTGTTCTTGAGGTTATGCTTAAGAAATACGGCGAGGCGAGGGAACTGTGAGATGGTCAGGTACCCCATGCCTAAAGGTAGGGGCTTGTGAAAGCAAGCCTGGACCTGTCCAGACTTAGCAAGGACTCTTCGGAGTTATCAGGCTACGATAGAGGTGAAGTGTTGAAGTTCCTACCTACGGGTGCGTGCCAGCCTGTAGCCCTAGAATCTCTGGGTTAAACAGCAAAGCGGGGTGTTATGCAGTGCTCAGAGAAAAGTACCGCCCTCTATCATTGTCGAGGCAACCATTACCCTGGAAACAGGAGGCTCAACGTGAGCAATGTTTTTGTGATTGATAGTGACTATACCCCTTTAAATCCGGTGCATCCAGGACACGCGAGGCGCTTGCTCAGGCAGGGGAAAGCAGCCGTGTTTCGGAGATATCCCTTCACGCTTGTGCTCAAACGGGTTGTCGAGCAGCCAGAGGTACAGCCATTGCGCTTGAAACTCGATCCTGGCAGCAAAACCACGGGGATTGCCCTGGTGAATGATGCTAACGGGGAAGTCGTCTTTGCGGCTGAACTTGAGCACCGTGGGCACAAAGTAAAAGACAGCCTTGATAGCCGTCGTGCAAGTCGCCGGGGGCGGAGGCAGCGTAAAACGCGGTACCGTCAACCAAGATTTCAGAATAGGCGGCGTAAGAAAGGATGGTTGTCACCATCGTTAGAGAGTCGGCTTGCCAATATCCTGACGTGGGTAGCGCGTCTGTGTCGCTATGCTCCCATTACCGCCATCAGTCAGGAATTGGTAAAGTTTGATCTGCAACTGATGGACAATCCCGACATTGCAGGCGTGCAATACCAGCAAGGAACCTTGCAAGGCTATGAGGTCCGGGAATACTTGCTCTTCAAATGGGAACGTACGTGTGCTTATTGTGGCAAACAAGATGTCCCGCTTCAGGTAGAGCATATCCATCCACGTGCCCGTCGTGGGACGAATAGGATAAGCAATCTTACCTTGGCTTGCCAAGCATGCAATACGGCCAAAGGCACTCAGGAGATCGAAGTCTTCTTGCAAAAGAAACCTGACGTGCTCAAGCGCCTTCTCGCTCAGGTCAAAAAGCCACTCAAGGATGCCAGCGCTGTCAATAGCACACGCTTTGCTTTGCTCGAACGGCTGAAAGCTCTCGGTTTGCCTGTCGAGTGTGGGAGCGGTGGATTGACGAAGTGGAATCGTACCACACGAGGACTCCCCAAAACCCACTGGCTGGATGCAGCTTGCGTAGGCAAGAGCACGCCTGCTGTGCTTTTGCAGAAGGGAGTTATCCCATTGCGCATCAAAGCGACAGGGCATGGGAGGAGGCAAATGTGTGTGCCTGACAGGTATGGATTCCCCAAGCAGCACAAAGAGCGCAAAAAGACATTTCTTGGGTATCAAACGGGTGATCTGGTCAAAGCCATCACCCCCAAAGCAACATTTGAAGGACGGATAGCCATTCGTCATCGGCCATCATTCCGACTGGAGAAGGTCGATATTCACCCCAAATATATGCGTTGTGTGCAACGATGCGATGGCTATGAGTATACACAGAAAGGAGTGCGCCATGCTCCTCCCCATGGCTAAAGCCAGGGGTCCCCGCATGGCGCAATTTTTAGATGGAGCTTTTCAGGCTGATATTATGAGAATAAAAAAGAAATATGTGCTTCTTCCGCTGGTAGTCATTCTGGTTTTTGCTGCAGTGGGCTATGGGACATTACAACTGATGGATATGCGCACGTTCCAGTTTTTTGGTGGCCTGGTTGATCGCATCGAGACTAATCAAAAGGTGGTCGCACTTACGTTCGATGATGCTCCAACCCTACAGGTTACTTCTGTGTTGCAGACGTTGGCACAAAAAAACGTCCGGGCCACTTTTTTCGAGATTGGCTCAGCAATCGAGAAGTATCCGCAGTTGGCGCGGGCTATCACACAGGCGGGCATGCAAGTGGGCAATCATTCCTATTCCCACCAACGCATGGTCTTGAAGCCGTTTTCCTTTTATCAGGACGAGGTGGACAAAACGAATCGGCTGATCAGGGGTACGGGCTATAGCGGGGAGATTATATTTCGACCCCCAAATGGGAAGAAGCTCGTTGGTTTGCCCTGGTATCTCAGCCAGCAGCATATTCGTACGATCATGTGGGATGTCGAACCCGACACATTTGAGGATACAGGTGCGAGCAACGGGGATGCGAATTTCCTGGTGAAGTATACGCTAGAACATACAAAGCCGGGCTCGATTATTTTGTTGCATCCATTCTGTGACAAGGTTTGTGCAGCGGACCGCGAGGCTATTCCCAGGATCATCGACGAGCTAGAGGCACGAGGCTATCAGTTTGTGACTGTCTCTCAATTGCTGATGTATGCGAAAAAGTAGACTGCCGCCTCATAGATGTACCATGCATCATTGGCAGCATCAGCAACCAAGATGCGTGGGGACCACCTCAAGCCATCCTTGAGCTTGTATCTCATGGCGCCTAGTGGAAAGCGAAACAGAGCTTCCTGCATCGCCGAAGTCCTGATCAGCGCAGAGGGAGAAGAGATGCACATTCAATTCCCCTCCTCCGTGTGTCTTACGTTCCTATGGTATCAGTATGTTTTGAGACGTTGATTATGAGACTGGCGCTCAGTAAGATCAGGAAGGAAAGCACTCGCAGCTCATGAATTCTCACTTGAATGGGCTCTATAACATCGATCATGATGGTTCACTCCTTGACTTTTTCCCTCCTCTTCGGTATAGTTTTACTAGATATATCTATGACTATTACTCATAAAATGGTCACGTGTCTTCCTACAAAGGAAAAAGTACATGGAAACCTCAACACAAAGCACTGGAGAACAGTCAGTAGCGATCAGACTGCTGCTAGCTTGTGGAGCCATCGGTCCGCTGCTCTTCATTGTTGTGTTTCTCATCGAAGGGGCAATACGTCCTCACTACAGCGCCTGGCAGAACGTTGTCAGCTCACTCAGTCAGGGTGAGGGTGGGTGGATACAAATGGCGAACTTCATCGTCTGCGGAGCGCTCGTGCTCGGTTTTGCCATCGGGCTGAGGCGTGCCTTGCGTACAGGCCGTGGCTCCACCTGGGGGCCCATCCTGCTAGGTATCTTTGGCCTCTGCCTCATTGGTGCTGGGTTCTTTGTGACCGACCCACTTCTGGGTTATCCACCTGGAGCATCGAGCACGCCAACCGTTCACGGGACCCTCCATAACCTCTTGAGCCTTTTCGTCTTTGCCTCGCTGATTGCGGCTTGCTTCGTGCTGGCACGGCATGAGGCCGCTGATCCTGCCGGGCGCGGCTGGGCCTGGTATTCCGTTGCCACAGGTATCCTGGTCGCTGTCTTTTTCGTCGTGACCGATGTCGTTGCGTTGCTCAACGGGCCAGCAGGGCTCATGCAACGAATCTGCATCATTATCGGCTGGAGTTGGATTGCTCTGCTGGCGATCCGCCTCATGAGCAAGAAGGTCCAGAGAGCTTGAGCTGTGCAACAGGAGGACGATATTTGGCACAGCAGAACAGGCGAGAAAGCCGACAGATGCAGACCAGAGAGAGACGTGAGGCCCGAGCACAGCGCATTCTGGATGCGGCCTCGACCTTGATCTTGCACGATGGCTATGACAAGATCACCATCGAGGAGATCGCCAAGGAAGCCGGCGTCGGGAAGGGGACGCTCTATCTGCACTGGGACTCGCGAGAAGCGCTCTTCGCTGCGCTCATTCTCCGGGAAAAGGTCGCGATGGCAGAAGACATCAAGCAGCGGATTGCAGGCGATCCTGTGGGAGCCTCGTTGCATGGGCTTCTCAAACACGCAGCACTTGCGCTGATGCAGCGCCCATTGCTCAAAGCAGCTCTGCTGCATGATACACAGGTCTTCGGGGAGGTTATCCAGCGCGAGCAGGGCGGCATTCTCTCGACAGAGGTGCTGGCAGGCTTCACGGCCTATCTGGAAGCGCTGCGCCAACAGGGATTGGTGCGCGCTGATCTCTCTCTGCACATACTAGGAGCCCTTTTCAGTTCTATTTTTACCGGTTTTTTCCTCGCGGTTCCCTTCTTGCCAGATGCGTTCAAACCTTCTGATGAGGAGCTGGCAGAGTTGATAGCTGAAACGGGTCATCGCACCCTAGAGCCTCGTGACCTGCTTCCATCCAGCTCACTCCAGATGGCTTCCCATACCTTGACGCAGTATCTGGATCGTTCTGTGGCAAGCGCACAAGAACAGCTTCAAGTGGGTGATCAGGCGAAGGTGGAGGATGATCGATCGCGTGCCCACAGATCCGTCCGTGCGAGAGGAAGAAAAGGCGGGCGTTCGAAGAAATTGAAGACCGTTGCCCAGGTCGACCAGGTTCGGCGTCTGTATGCTGATAAGACCAAGTCCATTGAGGAGATCTGTTCGACGCTCGGGATCTCTCGTGCCAGCTTCTATCGCTATCTCAAGGACGCGAAGCCAGGCGAATCATGACTCATTACGGGTAAAAGAGACACATTTTCTGCTTTCTCGCTACCCATGATCATCTCGTTGCGCAGTTCGTGGGTCCCTCAGGGGGGCGTGGGTAGGGAATATGGTTGAATTTGAACGCCGTTTCTGCTAGCATGTAATACATAAAACAGAAGAGAGTAATGAGG
Source organism: Ktedonobacter sp. SOSP1-52 (assembly GCF_016587395.1). Classification (NCBI taxonomy): domain Bacteria; kingdom Bacillati; phylum Chloroflexota; class Ktedonobacteria; order Ktedonobacterales; family Ktedonobacteraceae; genus Ktedonobacter; species Ktedonobacter sp. SOSP1-52. The sequence goes on along the minus strand of NZ_BNJH01000002.1, from coordinate 844,935 downwards.
TGCCGCTTTTATCTAAATAAGTGCATCCATGCAGAGGAAAGGAGGCGCTTATACAACCCTTGACTTCAGGACTTCCCAATACTAGACATGGCTCCGAAGAAGTATAGCGTTTGTATGTCAGCATAGTAGCTGATATTTCGGGAGGAGAAAACCATGACATCGAAGTTCGCAAGCCGTCTACGAGCACTGGGGATACTCGTTATCCTCGCCACACTTGCCCTCGCAGGATGCGGAGGTAGCACGACAGCTGGTTCATCCTCAGGTGGGACACTCGCGCCAGGCGATAGCTTCAAACTTGGTGTGTCACTCACCTTCAACAACACCGACTTCTGGACTAACTATATCTCCTATGAGACCAAGTTCGCCTCTCAGTATAAGGCAACCTTAATTGGACCCCTGGTCGCTAATAATGACGCTGCCAAACAGATTACCGATATTCGCACCCTTATCCAGGAAGGCGCCCAGGCGCTGATCGTCAACCCGGTTGATAGCGCCGCGATTGCTCCCGCGCTCGATTACGCTGCCAGCAAGCACATCCCCGTGATTAGCGTCGATGTCGCGCCAAGCACGGGCAAGGTCTTTATGATTGTACGCGCGGATAATGTACTGTATGGACAAAACTCCTGCAAATATATTGCCTCCCATGCATCTGGCAGCGGTGGGCACATCGCGATCCTGGAGGGCGACCTGGCCTCGCTCAACGGCAAGGATCGGACCGATGGCTGCACCCAGGTGATCAAGTCGAACTATCCGCAATTCAAGACGGTTGAGTACGCCACGAAATGGGATACGCCGACCGCTGTTAACGACGCCAAGACGGCGCTGAGTACCTACCCGGATTTGCAAGGCATCTATGTGGAGTGGGGCGCACCCGAGGATGGTATTCTAGCGGCTGAACAGGCTGCTGGCAAGTTCACCTCTGTGGGGGGATCGTCACATATCGTGCTGGTTGGCAATGATGGCGTGCCGCATGAACATGCCCTCATTCGCAGCAACAAGCTTGATGCAACCATCTCGCAACCCGCTAATGCCTACGCGCAATATGCCGTCTTCTATGCCCGGGCTGCACTGGAGGGCAAGACCTACTCCGCCGGACAGAGCACCGATCATAAGAGCACCATCGTTAGCCTGCAAGGCAACCTTGAGGACGCACTTCCGGCGCCTATCGTCGACAAAACCAACGTGGGCGATCCCAATCTGTGGGGAAATGCGAAGTCGACCTCCTAAGGGAAGAGCCTGAAAGCGGAGAGATCCTGACATATAGGAGGAATCGTGAGAGGAGAAGCTGTGAATGGAGGACTGGGCCCCGCCCAGCCCTCTGTGGGGGTAGCACAGGGCATCTGGAAAGCCTTTGGTGAAACCCAGGCCCTTCGTGATATCTCACTTGAGGTCAGGGCCGGTGAGTGCCACGGATTGGTTGGGCGTAACGGGGCCGGGAAATCTACCCTGGTTGCCATCCTTACCGGTATGACGTACCCCGACCGCGGCGTCGTTCGAATCGGAGGTGAAGTCGCGCCACCTTTGGTGGATCGCGCCGCCTGGCAGCACCTGGTGGCCTGTGTATACCAGAAATCGATGGTCGTTCCCAACCTGACCGTCGCCGAAAATATTTTTCTTAATCGCGTGACCGGCAAGTACCGAGGGATCGTCAACTGGCGTACCATGCGTTCGCGGGCACGGCAGGTTATGCTCGACTGGGGCTTCGACCTGGATATCAACCGTCGCGCGCATGACCTGACCGTTGAGCAGCGGCAGATCGTCGAGATTGCGCGTGCCCTTTCGGCGGGAGCGCGTTTTCTCATTCTTGATGAACCCACGGCATCGCTGGAGAAGGTCGCGATTGAACGGCTCTTTGAAAGGATCCGTCGCCTTAAGGAGAGCGGCGTCGCTATCCTCTTTATCTCGCACCACCTGGAGGAGATCTATGAGGTGTGCGATCAGGTCACCGTCCTGCGCGACGGCGTGCGTGTGGTGAACAGGCAGGTTGAGGAGATCGGGCAGGAGCAACTTGTCGAGGCGATGGTTGGAGCTGCGCCGCAACAGGAAACAAACAGCGCAGTCGCGAGCCAGGTCGTCGCTTCCCCACGCCCACGGCTCGAAATCTCGCACCTGCATATCCCCGCCACCCTGGGCCCTGTGCAGGATGTAAGTTTTACGGTGGGGGAGGGGGAGTGCATTGGCCTGGTCGGTTTACAGGGTTCTGGTACGACGACTGTCGCGGACGCTGTCGTTGGTCTGAGAAAACCGGCCTCGGGAGAAATTAAGCTCAATGGCAAGCCGATTCAGGCGGGCAGAGTAGACGCTACCTTGCGACAGGGGATTGCCTATGTGCCTGAGGATCGGCATGCACGCGGGTTCGTGCCGTATCTTGGTGTTGAAGAGAACCTGACATTATGCATTCTGGATCGTGTCGCAAAGGGGGGCATCGTTTCGCGTTCCAGCAGTCAAACGGTTGCTAGACGCCTGGTCAAACAACTGGGGATCGTCGCTAGCGGCCTCGATCAGCCAGTTGGGCAGTTGAGTGGAGGAAATCAGCAGAAGGTAGTGGTTGGGCGAGCACTGGCCCGGCAACCCGAGGTCCTGGTGGTCGTGACGCCTACGGTCGGGGTGGATGTCGCCGCTAAGGAGGCGCTTCTCAATGTAATCGATGCTGCCCGCGTGGATGGGACGGCTGTCTTACTCGTCTCTGACGATCTGGATGACCTGCGCATCTGCACACGCTTGCTAGTCATGGTCAAAGGGAGATTGGTCAAGGAGTACCAGCCGCCCTGGGACCGCCATGTGCTCATTACTGCAATTGAGGGGCTTGAGCCGGCATCCGCACAAGGGTATGCCGAAACGAACGGGGAGGAATTGTCATGAGAAAGTCAGTCAGGAACCCCATGCCTAAAGGCAGGGGCTTGCGTAAGTAAGCCTGGACCTGACCAGTCTCAGCCAGAGCGGACTTGATGGATAGAATCATCAAGGCTATCGGGCTACGTTAGGAACGAAATAGGTACGTTGGGGTGCTTTGCCAGCTCCAACCGCTACGGTACAGCATTAAACATCCCTAGAGGGTTAAGGACGTGTGTTGTACGTAAAACCGTTCGCTAACATTGACGAGGCGCACATTACCTACGAAAGTAGAGGCTCAACTTGAGCAATGTTTTTGTGATTGATAGTGACTATAAACCGTTAAACCCAGTGCATCCAGCACGTGCAAGGCGCTTGCTCACACAGGGCAAAGCCGCCGTGTACAGGAGATACCCATTTACCATTGTGCTCAAACGGGTGGTAGATCAGCCAGAGGTGCACCCCTTGCGCCTCAAGCTTGATCCTGGCAGCAAAACCACGGGTATTGCCCTGGTGAACGATACCAACGGGAACGTTGTTTTCGCGGCTGAACTTGAGCATCGTGGGCACGCCATAAAAGATAGCCTGGATAGTCGCCGTGGTGTTCGACGCAGACGACGCAACCGCAAAACAAGGTATCGCAAACCGCGATTTCAGAATAGAAGGCGCAAGAAAGGGTGGTTGCCACCATCGCTGGAAAGTCGCCTTGCCACTATTCTGACGTGGGTAGCTCGCTTGTGTCGCTCTGCTCCCATTACTGCTCTGAGCCAGGAATTGGTCAAGTTTGATATGCAACTGATGGAGAATCCCGATATTACAGGAGTGGAATACCAGCAAGGCACGCTGCAAGGCTACGAGGTAAGGGAATACTTGCTGGAAAAATGGGAGCGAACATGCGCCTATTGTGGCAAGCAAGATGTGCCCTTGCAAATTGAGCACATTCATCCTCGCGCCAACGGTGGCACCCATAGGATAAGCAATCTTACCCTGGCCTGCGAGCCATGCAATAGTGCCAAAGGGACGCAGGATATTGCGGTGTTTCTTGCGAAGAAGCCTGATGTGCTTAAGCGCATTCTGGCTCAGGTCAAAAAGCCTCTCAAGGATGCCAGTGCCGTGAATGCGACACGCTTTGCCTTGCTTGAACGGCTCAAAGCATGTGGCTTGCCTGTCGAGTGCGGCAGTGGTGGGTTGACCAAGTACAACCGAACCACAAGAGGGCTAGCCAAGACGCATTGGCTCGATGCCACCTGCGTGGGCAAGAGCACCCCTTCTGCCATTTCCCACAAAGGGGTGGTTCCTTTGCTTATTACTGCCAATGGTCATGGAAGAAGACAAATGTGCGTTCCTGATAAGTACGGATTCCCAGAAAAACATAAACAACGAAGAAAAACGTTTCTTGGATATCGCACAGGTGATATGGTGAAAGCCATTACCCCCAAAGGAACATTTGAAGGAAGAATAGCCATTCGCCATCGTCCGTCGTTTCGCCTTGGGAAGGTCGATATCCATCCCAAATATATGCGTTGTATCCATCAAGCAGATGGCTATGAGTACACACAGAAAGGAGTGCGCAATGCTCCTCCCCATGTCTAAAGCCAGGGGTCCCCGCATTGCGCAATTTTATGATGGTCGAACACGAGGTCAAACCATTGCAACAGCCTACAGATGGGACGCTTCTGCGTCGTGGGCGCTCCATGGCGACCAGCTGGATCCGAGAACTGGCCCTGCTTCCGATCATTATTTTGATCGTGATCGTGGGCGCCTTTGTCAATCCCGCGTTCCTGACTGCAGATAACTTCATCAACGTTGCGCAGCAATCGGCGGCTTTAGGTGCCGTTGTGGTGGCCGAGACCCTCATCTTGCTCACCGGCAAGTTTGATCTGTCTCTGCAATCGACGTATGGCCTGGCACCAATGGTAGGAGCATGGCTGATTGTCTCAAAGGATAGCCAGGGCCTGGGTACCAACTGGCCTCCCTTGCTTGGGATCGCCATTGTTCTGCTCATAGGTCTGGTGATCGGAACTCTTAATGGTATCCTGGTGATCAAGCTGGGATTCAATGCCTTTATCTTTACCCTGGCCATGCTGATCCTCCTGGCAGGTATCCAGGTTGGTATTGTGGGTGGACGCACCATCTATCGCTTGCCCGCTGCATATATCTATTTGGGGTCGGAATACGTTCTAGGGATTCCGGTCTCGGTGTGGATTACTGGCGCGATCTTCCTGATCGCGGCACTCTTTCTGAGGTACCATCGGATTGGACGCGCTATCTATGCTATCGGAGGGAACACGGAAGCGGCACTAGCTGCTGGGATCCAGGTAGACCGTATCCGCATAGGAGTGTTTATTGTCGGGAGCCTCCTGGCTGCGCTGGCCGGACTGATGACAGCGGGGCAGGTGGTGGCGGTAACCGCCAACCAGGGTAACAATCTCATTTTCTCGGTCTTTGCGGCCGCCGTGATTGGTGGTATCTCCTTGGATGGCGGTCGAGGACGTATCGTGGGTGCCCTCACGGGTGTCATCTTATTGGCGCTGGTCACGAACATCCTCATTCTTTCGCAAATCCAGACGTTCTGGATAGATGCGGCCAATGGGCTTATTATCTTAATTGCACTGGGTATTGCCCGCTTGATCGGTACCGAGAGCGCATAATGTTTCTGAGTGCTCCCCGCGCGAAATCTGGCGTCGAGGCGTTCTGAATAATTATGACCGAGGAGGGTATTGATGATGTTGGCCATCAGGGATGTTCGAACTATTTTAACGATGCCAGACGGCGCAAATCGGCTTGTGATCGTCAAGGTCGAGACCACTGAGCCGGAACTCTATGGCCTGGGCTGCGCGACCTTTACGCAACGTCCCCTGGCTGTGCGAAGTGCCGTGGAGGAGTATCTAAGGCCATTCTTGCTGGGAAAGGATGTCCACAGGATTGAAGACCTGTGGCAAACGATGTGGGTTAATTCCTACTGGCGCAATGGACCAGTGCTCAACAATGCCATCTCAGGCGTGGATATTGCCCTGTGGGACATCAAAGGGAAGCTTGCTGATATGCCCATCTACCAACTACTAGGAGGAAAGTGCCGCGAAGCCGCAGCGGTCTACCGGCATGCAGATGGGAAAAACGAGGCGCAAGTGCTAGAGCGCGTTCAGGCATTGATGGAGCAGGGATATCACTACATACGCTGTCAGATGGGAGGCTATGGGGGTAAGACGTCGCTCAACCGGTTTCCGGAGGAGGCACAGCCAGGGACATACTATGACCCGGCCGCTTATGCGCGCAGCATACCGCAGCTCTTTGAGTATATACGCGCACACATTGGCTTCCAGGCAGAATTGTTGCACGATGTTCACGAACGCCTGGTGCCCATTGAGGCCCTACACCTGGCGAAGAAGCTAGAGCCATACGAATTGTTCTTTCTTGAAGATCCCCTGCCACCGGAGCAGGGCGGCTGGCTTGAGATGCTGCGGCAACAGTGCGCCACGCCCATCGCGATGGGCGAATTGTTTAACAACCAGCACGAGTGGATGCCATTGATTACCCAGCGCCTGATCGATTTCATCCGCGTGCATGTAAGCCAGATTGGTGGACTGACACCGGCCAGGAAATTAGCAACCTTGTGTGAAGCCTTTGCCGTGCGTACCGCGTGGCATGGACCAGGCGATACTTCGCCGGTTGGGCATGCGGCGAACCTGCACCTGGATCTAAGTTGCCATAACTTCGGCGTACAGGAGTGGAGCGGCTTCAGTGAAACTGTGCGCGAGGTATTTCCAGGGTGTCCGGAAGTGCGAAACGGCTACATGTATCCCAACGAGCGGCCAGGACTGGGTATTGCTATCGATGAACAACTGGCCGCGCGTTATCCCTGTTCAGATGGGCCACCACAGTGGACCCTGGCGCGCACACCAGATGGCACCGCAGCGCGACCCTAAGGCTGTGCTTTTTTGTACGATTATATCCGCGATCTTCACATGTCTGCCAAAAGGTGTACACATCGCTGCCGCTATTTCCCACATAGATCCATTGGCGATGGTAATAAACGCCAAGACTGAGCAGATTTTGAGGTTTATTTATCTCACGGTCGCTTACCACTGGCCATTTCATTGCTCAAGCCCTCCTAAGAAAGCGCTTTGCGTAAGCTATTAGCGCTGGTCCAGATAGGTGCATCATACTGGTGTTGGACCGTACCAAGTGGCATGAGAGCTTAGAGCCGTAGCACACCTTCAGCCACCGTCACGCCAGCGCCAAAGATGCGTACCTCATCGCCATGCAAGCGTATCTCAATACGGCTTGGCCGCATCAACTCATATCCCTGCTCAATCGTCACTGTTCCCGAAGAGCTGATCCGACCATACTTTGCCAGGTAACATGCGAGTGGGCCAGCCGCAGTTCCCGTGGCTGGATCTTCGACAATCCCCTCCGTGGGATTGAAGAAGCGTGTATGAGCAGCGGCATCCGGATCGACTGGGTCCAGGCTAAACAGATAGCAGCCTTGACCACCAACTGAGTGAAGATGTTGATACAGACGTTTCGCATCTGGTTGAGCGCGCCTTATTGCTTCGCGGTTCTGTACTGGAACAAGTAGATGTGCTGCCCCCGTGGAAACAACTTGCGCCGGTAAACCCTCTACAGCCAGATCGGCTACCTCCAGACCAAGCGCTGCTGCCAACTCCACTTGATTTTTATGGGTGTCTCCAAATGATGGTGCTGTCTGTCTCATCCCGATGGTGGTCGGTTCCCACAGTGCACCCTCTCTTCTCTTTTCCGCCAATACTTCCACTGCTAGGACCTGTTCCCCTATCTCCTGTTGAAAGGTGGTCTGAGGCCCAGACAGTTCCAGTTGTCCTGCTTCGGCCAACCACCACCAGGCCCCAAGCGCATTATGACCAGCACCTCCGACCTCTATTCCTACTGGGGTGAATGAACGTAGACGCCAATTGGCTTCCTGCCTGGTTGGAGGGAGCAGAAAGGTGGTCTCTGACTGGTTAAATTCGCGTGCGATCCGCTGCATGGTTTCCTGACTCAGGTCCTGTGCATTCACCACCAGCGCGAGTGGGTTACCGTTCAGTGGCTCCTGTGCAAAGACATCAACTATGTAGAAACGAATATGCTGCTCTCTCATTGGTTTCTCCTTCTCTTGTCTTACGATGGCTCATTTCATGCAACGATAACATGCTGTTGACCTTATTTTTGTCATCGGGAATGCACAAGGTCTCGTGACGATTGTGGTGCATCCGAAAGCCCATCCAGCAGGCGCACGTACCCGTCTTCCATCTCTGAGAGGAACAAAAGGTAGAAGTGGGAGAGCAAAAGGAAGGCACTCATGCGCAAAATAATGCTCGCAATGGCTTTCCTGATCTGCTTGCTCTGCGTTTCCAGTGTAGCATCATTTTGTGGTAAAGTGGAGAAAAAAATGAAAGTAATATTCCCAGAAAACTTCAGATACCAAAGGAAAAGCGAACAATGGCTTTGGAAACCAAAAAGCCTCTTGATGAGACAAACTGGCAACTGCTTGAAGCATTGCAACAGAACGCACGCCTCTCCTACAGCGAGTTAGGGCAACGGGTGGGACTCACTGCGCCCGCCGTAGCTGAGCGAATGCGTAAGATGGAGGAACAGGGAATTATTAGGGGCTATCATACTGAGGTAGACCTCGCTCAGCTCGGTTTACCACTTGTAGCGATGATTCGTTTAGTGCCAGCGGCGGGACTTCACTGTCGGAACATCGCCTCCGCTGTCAGTGAACTCCCAGAGGTGCTTGAGTGTTATCGCATGGCTGGCAATGATCAGGTATTAGTCAAAGTAGCCGCAACCTCGATCGATCACCTGGATAGCATCCTTGACCAACTTGCCATCTATGGTCAGCCTTCAACCTCGATTACGTTCTCTCAGCCCGAAAAGCAGCACGTTATCACGCAGAAGATGCTTGAACAAGGGAAAAGGTGAAATGGTTGATGGCAAGTCTTCTCTTTGCCACACTGGTATTTGGCGAGATTCCCTTAGTGTGTGAGAAACACTGGTGTGAGTGAGACTGAGAGATGCACCTGACCATCACGCACCTCTGTTGGAATTTTCTGGCCAAACACATCAATAGCTTGAGCCTGTGGCGCAGACCATGTCCATGTAAAGGGCGTGGAGGGTTCATCTTCGCCTGAGAAGGTGTCACGTTGTTCCCAGATGACAAACAGGGGACTTCGCTCCCGTCGCTGGACTTCAAACAGAGAGATGGTTGGATGCTCGGGAACAGTGATTCGTTGAACGTGCTCAATGTTGTGAAGCGCATCCGTCATTCTGCGATATGTCTCTGCCGCTGGATAGGGCTGCTTGAACACCCCATCTTCATAGTGTAGCAGCTTATACTTGTCAAAGAGCAAATGCATCAGATTCGCGCGATCAACGTTCTCATTGGCCAGATTCCAGCAGAGCATTTTCTGGACGCCCGCTGAAAGTGCAAGCATGCAACGTGTGACGATTTCACGGCAGTTGATACGATGGCGTTTCTGTTCCAGTTCGGGGGAACAACCCTGCATAAACATCTGTGCTTGTGGTGGCAGCATTTTCCTCTGCTCATACAGCTCAGCAATAGCATCTCGTTGCGTGGCCTGTGCCAGGGACTCGCCCTGTGGGGTTTCCATCATCTTTATGAAAATGTTTTGCAGAATGGGCAGATTCTCCACAAAATTGAAGAAACTCGGGCCATTGTATTCACCGCAGAAGATCGGCTTCTGATATCCCAGGGCGGCCATTTTTTGTCTAACCGCATTGATGTTTGCTGTGATGGCATCAAGGTCGCCATAGAGATGGAGATCGAAAACGTCGAAGTCGCTAGCACTTTCCCGTAGTAGGTAATCAAAGAAGTCTTGCTCCGCTTGCAGATCAGGATGCTGAGCGTCGGCGGATGGGTAAAATGCGTCAACGGCGCCGGCAAGTATCACTATGGCCTCTGGATCAACCTCTTTGACGGCACGCGAGAAGACCTTGAGGTGGTTCACATAGTCTTGCGCTGTTCCTTCCCAGAGCAGAGGGTTCGTCGGCTCATTTTCGCATTGCCAGTAACGGACCCGCCCTTTGCAGTGTGAGACCAGCGTACGCACAAAATGGTCATACTCCTCTGGATGACGCGCCGGGGAGGGTGGCTGAAAATTAGTGGCATGCCGCGTGGCCCACGACGAACTAGATTGGAGCGTGATCCACGCATCATCGGACGGCCCTAGTTGTTCCAGCAACGCATCAACGGCATCCCAGACGAAGCGCCCTCGCTCAGGTTCTATCTGGTTCCAGAAAAGAAAGAGCCTGACCAGGTGTGCTCCCAATTGGTGAACCTGTGGCATGAACACATCTGCCCTGACTCCCATATGACCATAGAGCGGACCTCGCACAATACCAAATGGGGAATGTTGCTTGATGCGCTCATCTCTTCCAGTTGCTCGCTCGTTAAATCGGTTATCCTGATTCATATACGCTCTTCCTTCCGTTCTTGTTCGCTACTCGCTTGCGCTTTTCTCAAGCGACTGCTGGAAGTATAGAGGATAGGCAGGTAGATTGACATCCTCCAGCCGGGTGGTTTTATGGGGGGCTTCTAAGTGCGGGAGGGCGTCTCGTTAGAGCTGTTTCAGGTGGTGTGCCGCCTCATAGGCTTGCAGGCGATTGCTGACGCCCAGCTTGCGATAGAGATGTTTGACGTGGTCCTTCACGGTATTGACCGAGATGACCAGTTCTTTGGCGATCTCCTGGTTGGTGTGCCCGGCGACCAGGAACTGCAAGACACGCTGTTCCTGCGGAGAAAGCGGCTCGAATGGCTGCTGCTCGAAGGGAGAGGGCGAGAGGGTGCGTTCCCCTCCAGGGATTGTCAAAGCGCGCAAGAGCATCTGTCCAAAGGAACGCGGTGCTTTTTCACGAATGCTAGGCAGCAGTGAACGGAGCAAGCGAGCCAGGGGCGCCCCTTCGGCGAGGAAGACGCGGAGAAATCCTTCGTTGTGTGCCTGGGAGAGGGCTTGCCGGAGCCACTTCCGAGCCCCGTCTCGCTGCTTACAGGCCATCTGCGCCAGAGCCAGAAGCACCTGGATCTCTAGTTGTCCGTGTACATACCGTTTTTCCTGGGCCATCAGCAGGAGCTGCTCAAGCAGACACACAGCGGTGTTGGTCTCGCCCTGCGCAAGCTGAAGGCGTGCCTGGAGGATGTTCACCATCATGCGTTGAGGAAAGGAATATGATGTCCCTGCTATGTTTGCCAGCGCCGTTACCGTGCGTTGGGCCACGAGATGATCACCTGTGGCCAGTTGGAGACGGGCCTGCAAGGCCAGAGCTTCAGGGAGCAGGTCCTCTGTCTCCTGGGTCGAGGCGATGTGCAGTCGCGCAAGGAGCGTGGCGAGCCGAAGAGATGCTGCGTCCTCCTGACCGCGTGCGGCAGAAAGGAGCGCAAGGAAATACGTAACTCTCTCGTTGCCTTCCTGCCCCAACTTTTGTGTACGCTCCAATGCTTCGCTGATTCGCTGTTCTGCGGCTTTCAGGTCATTCCATTCAAGAGAGAGCTGCGCCAGACCAAGTAACGCCCGTACGCAGTCTTCGCTATTCTCCTGTAAGTGTCCTGAGGAGAGGGCCTCTCGGTAATACGCATGCGCTTGATGGAGTTCACCTAAGGCCGTACTGACGGCTCCCATCCTCAGGTAGATCTCGCTTAGGAACTGGCTGCTGGAGCGCTCCTGACTGCTGGTAAGCGCTTCTTTCAGGAGCCGCTGGGCCTCTTCAAAGCGTCCTTGATGTAAGGCGTCTGATCCAACAATTCCCAGGCAGATGGTGCGCCACTCCCACGTGCCTACTCGCCCATCATCATTATCTGAATCACCATCTGCGAAGAACCTCAGGGCCGTCGTGGCATGCTCCACTGCCTCCTGCTGGGAAGAAGGATGAAGTGACGCGTTGAGCGCCCGAAAGGCGAAAATCATACCAACCCAGGACAGCTTCCCAAGTTGGCGCCAGGCATCTTCTGCTCTTTGGAGCAAAGCCTCGATGTGTTCCTTCTCCTTGTGGGAAGGAGGGATTTGCCCGTCCTGGAACTGGAGGGTGAGAGCAGCGTAGAGACAGAGTGTTGGATGTGCCTTCACGACTGCGTCCGGGATCTGTTCTAACCAACCTCTTAGTGTGTGTAATTCATATCGTTGGCCGCTGGCACCAAAACGTTCGATCAGCTGTGTCGCACGTTCAGTATCCTGGGAGCACAAAGCGGCTTCGATAGCCTCTCCAGGCCGAGCATGTTGCTCATACCAGTGACTTGCTTGCTGTGCCACGGTGTGCAACGCCTCCTCTCCCAGACGCCGCCTGGCTTCAAGGCGCATAGCTGAAGCCCACAGGGAGTGATAGCGATACCACGCTTCTGCTTCATCCAGCGCTTCCAGGAAGAGACCAGCTCGTTCGAGTGTTTCTAGCAGCGAGGCGCTCTGCTGCCTGCCTGTGACGGCATCACACAGTGGGCCGGTCAGAAGGGGAAGCTCGCTTGTCTGGAGCAAAAAACGTTGAAGTGGCTCAGGTTGGGTCGTTAGGATTTCACCGACAAAGTAGTCGAGCAATTGGCGACGGTAGGAGTCGAGGTACTGCCATCCATGCAGCGTGGTGAGGTACCGTTCCACGCGCTCCGGCATCATGTGACCAGTCAGGCTGAGCAAGCGGAGCCCGGCCGGCCACCCTTGCAAAAGCGTCTCAAGGTGGGCGATTGTTTGCTCAGAGGGGGCGGAGCCGGTGATGTGTTGCAGAAAGGTCGCCGTTTCCAGCGTTGAGAAACGCAGGTCAGCCGGAGCAAACTCCTGCATACTCCCCTGCGCGCGCCAGCGAGCGAGAGGGAAAGGCGGCTCGCTCCGCGTCAGGATCACCACATGTAACTGGGGCGGAAGGTGCTCAAGAAAAAAGGCCATAGCCTCGTGAAGGCGGGAGTCGGTAATGACGTGATACTCATCCAGAACCAGGATGCCGGGGCCTTCCTGGGTGGCGAGATCATTGAGAAATGTGGTCAGTATGGTGCGTAGGGGGACCGAGGCAAAAGGCGGTTGGAGCGTGGAGCGCAGGTGCGCGAGCGCCGTTTCCCCGATCTCCTTGTGCCACGTCTGGCAGGCACGAATGAGAGAACACCAGAAATGAATGGGGCCATTATCGTTTTTCTCCAGGGAGACCCAGGCCGTACGAGCAATGGCGCGGTGTGCCTGACGCTCAGCCAGCCAGGAATTGACCAGGGTCGTTTTTCCAAAACCGGCGGGTGCCCAGACGAGTGTGAGTTGATGCGAGCGCCAGGCATCAAGTTTTGCAAACAGGTGCGAGCGCTCTACAAGCGCAAGCGGAAGGCGAGGAGGGTGGAATCTGGACATGAGCAGGGGAGAAGACAACGGGGTGGACGAAGGTTGCGTGGAATCGACAACGCGAGAAGAGATAGCCTGTGTGAAACGTTGCGCCACGTCCTCTAAATGCGCAGGAGAGAGATCTGTCATTCGACCCAGGTAGCGCTTGATGGTTTTTCCCTGGCAAGAACGATAGCCATACCAATAGGGCCCATTCCTCTGGACACGCTCTTTTCGCACTGTATAATGGACCCCCGATCGACTACGAAAGGCAAAGGAAGAGATGTCCTCTAACCACGCCAACCAGGTAGGACGCTCAGCAGTGAGGTCATAGAGAAGAGTGCTATTGCCATCAGAAAGTTCATAGGTTTGTGCCTCCTGAGACCAATGGACCAGATATATCACTCGTTTGGGCATGAACAGTCCTTCGTGAGAAAGAGTGGTGAATGTATTACCTAAAACCATCACTTTGGGGAAAAGTATAGCACAGGAACCATGTTTAGGTAATAACGCAAACAGACTGAGACTGGGATTTTCCAAAGGTGGGGCAAGTGGGTATATCAGATAGGGCAAGGTTGTTTGTCCAGGCGGCACTGACCTGGACGCAAGAACAGGCAACATTGCTTCGCGAAAAATAGTTTGTGTGTTGTATCTTTTCATTCAGGTTGGCTCTGTCTGTTGCCGCATTACTCCTGCGCGGCGCGAGTAAAGCCTTCGTGCCAGTCCGGATAGGAGGGTTGCCAGTTACAGAGGCGGCGGGCTTTGGCGTTTGTCGCTCCGCGAGCGGCACGGGGTTGGGTTGCGCTTATGGGCGGAGGTGGGGCATGAAGGGTCGCTGCGTAGATTGGGAGCCAGGCAGTGCCGGGGGCTGGCACATCATCCACGATATTGAAGACACCCCTAGGCCAGCCCAAAGCGAGCAGGGTGGCGCGTGCGGCGTCATCGACGTGGAGGAAGGAGGTTATACCCTCATCGGCGGTCACCTGGCCCTGTCTTACCTGCTCTGCAATAGAGCCGTCAGGAGCATACCATGTTCCAGGCCCGTAGAGTAGTCCGTAGCGCAGCACGATACCTCGCTCCATCTCGCCAACCGCCTGTTCAAGCGCCTGGACCCCTTCAACAGTTGTGCAGCGCGGCTCCGGTGCTTCGATGTCTAGGGGAACATCCTCATCAGCTGGCCCCTTGCCGGGCGCGTAAGCCCAGGCGATACTTTGTGCGATGAGATGGCGCACTCCCACCTCATGGGCAGCGTCAACCAGGTTCCGCGTCCCCTCCCGGCGTATACGGGCATTTGCTGCGAGATCTCGCATACTAAGATCTGTAAGTTGGTGGATGACTACATCCGGCCGTACCTCGCGCATAGTTTTGAAGAGTTCCTCGCGATCAAACACGTCAACAACTACGGGAAACGCGCCTAGTTTCTGAAGCATCTCTCTCTTCTCGATTGCGCGTGTCGTTCCGATCACTTCATAGCCTGACTCGACCAGTAAAGGGATGAGCCTGCGCCCAATAACTCCTGCAGCACCCACAAGTAATATCTTCATTTCTAACTGTCCTTCGCTGCCTCTATCGTATCGTTTAAGGGAGACTTTATCATGAAAGTGGCTTGTGAAAAAGAGCCATTATAAGTTGGAATGAGATAGCCATTATGCGAATATCTCTGACTGTAGTTCCACGAGAAGACCATGTATACCAACTTCTGCTCTTTCTCGATAAAACCGAGCTTTTCGTAGAGGGCTATAGTTAGTTTTACATTATCTAGACAGGTGTAGACAAATAGGGACATGTATCCCCCCTTGCCAAAGCAGTGGTTTTCTGGTATATTTGTTCTACATTCATCATAAAGGAAGAAGAGCAAGAGATGATACGTGGCTATCGGGTGGAACTCGACCTCAATAACGTGCAAAAGACGCTGTGCCGCAAACATGCTGGAGCCTCTCGCTGGGCCTACAATTATGGTCTTCGCCGCAAACAGGAAGCCTACAAGGCAGGAGCGAAAACGCCCACCGCCATCGATCTGCATCGCGAAATCAATGCCCTCAAGACCTCTGAGCCCTGGATGTATGAGGTCAGCAAGTGCGCCTTCCAAGAGGGATTACGTGACCTGGATGCCGCCTTCAAGCACTTCTTTCGCAAATGCCAGCTCAAAAAAGAGGGCAAATGGAAAGGCAAGTGTGGCTATCCCCGCTTCAAAAGCCGGAAGAAAGCCATCGGTGGCGCACGCTTCACTGGGAGTATTCGGGTGTCTCCTGATGCCATCCAGTTGCCTCGTTTAGGTGTGCTCCGACTCAAAGAGCACGGCTATTTCCCTCTGAACGTTAAGATCACCAGTGCCACCATCCGTGAGCAAGCAGGTGGTATGTCTCCATCTGTGTGCACGAGGAAGCGAAAGAACCCCAAGCAGCCACAGGCGACGTCATTGGTGTTGACCTGGGGATCAAGCGGCTAGCGACCCTTTCGGATGGACGCACCTTCGAGAACCCCAAGGCGCTGCGCAAGAAGATCACGGCGTTAAAACGCCTCTCGCGGCGCCATTGCCGCAAGGCCAAAGGATCACGCAATCGCCAGAAAGCGAAGCAGCGCCTCTCGCGGATGCATGCCCGGATCGCCAATGTGCGCAAAGATGTCTTGCACAAAGCGACCGCTCAGATCGTGGCGAGAACCAAGCCCGATCAAGAGCGACCGCGTGTGATTGTGGTAGAGGATTTGAACATCACAGGCATGCTCAAGAACCGCAGGTTGGCTCGAGCGATCGCCGATGTGGGCATGTACGAGTTCAAGCGGCAAATCCTTTACAAAGCAGAACAGGCAGGGGTGAAGGTGCTGCTGGCCTCCCGCTGGGAACCCTCCTCAAAAACCTGTTCGTGTTGTGGCTGGGTCAATGAGACGCTGAGGCTTTCGGATCGTGTCTTTGCCTGCGTGGATTGTGGAAGTGTACAGGATCGAGACTACAACGCCGCTAGAAATTTAGCGGCATTGGCCTGATGAAAACGGAGTACCGCAAGTTCTGCGGGAATTGACGCCTGTAGAGCAGGTGTAAGACGAGCGAAAGGCTTGCTGTCTGCATTGAAGCAGGAACCGAACACTGTGTATGGCATGTCTATATATGGCTAAGTTTCGGAGAACGGTTTTTGAGGTTGATCCACTTGTATAGTAAGGTAGCTTGTCGGCTCTTAGAGCATATTTTAAGAGATCTTTTGTGCGAGTGGCTTCGACGATGCACTGCCAAAGTAACGGTTGCGGACACCGAATGATTTGCGCAGGCGAAACGTGTCGCGAAAGTTGTCGTCAATTCCCCGTTGGTCAAGACAGCCATTTTTTGCGCGGACCCTAACTGGGGTCGGATCGCCATGGTTATCGGCAAGTGTGAAGAGCAAACTGCTATTGTCCTTGAGAAGGTTTCCATTTGAGAATGTTTTTGTCTTCCATAGAATTCTTGTGCTATTCTTGGGTATGCAGTTGTTCATAGCAGACAATCTTAAAGGTGATCACTTCAAGATGATGCTTTACTTCCTTCAAATGTTCTTCTACCCGGCTTTGGTGCTGTTTGAGCAGTTGCAGACGTTCGGGCATGGTTTGCTCTCCTTGGTGGAGGAGCTCGGTATACCGTTGGATATCGCGAATAGGCATCCCCGTCGCTCGTAGGCGCTTGAGGAACTCAATCCAGGCCACATCCTCTTGGCTATAGAAGCGATAGCCATTCCTCTCATCTCGCCCAACGTGCTGGATCATTAATCCAGCGCGTTCGTAATACCGCAAGGTATGGGCGCTTAGCCCGGTTGCCTGTGCCATTTGCTGGATGGTTAAGGCTTTCTCTGCAACCTGCTGTTCCATTGTTTTCCCTTTCCTGCTGTCACTTTTGACCTCTTCAGAGAGGAAGACGCAATACTGTCTGCATTAAACATACATCTTTGAGTGCACTCTCAGTCAAGAGGAAAGTGGAGTTTTTTCTCTCTTAACGAAGGCAAGCAAGAGTGCTGGACCCCTTGACTAAGAGTGCACTCAAAGGTGTAGGCTTCGATCTATGAACATGTGTAGAAGGACGCAGCCAGTCAGATGCGTCATCTGTTGTGTGACAGATGCGCATAGGATTTGCCTTTTTCGACTATTATGCACGTTTTATGATGTAATTCTATTTCCAGAAAGGGAAAAGAATATGATGGAGAACAGAAACGAGCAAATCGCGGCAGCAAGCGGTGTCTTTGCGATTGGTGGTGATTTACCGGTCTCTCGTCTCGGCTTTGGGGCAATGCGCCTCACTGGTGAGGGCATCTGGGGACCACCAAAGGATAAGGATGTGGCAATCGCTGTCTTGAAGCGCGCATGGGACCTGGGGATCACCCTCATTGATACCGCCGAAGCGTATGGACCCGAGATCAGTGAGTCCTTGATTGCCGAAGCTCTCTACCCCTATCCAAAGGGCCTGGTTATTGCCACGAAGGGTGGTTTGCTACGTACTGGCCCTAACCAGTTCCGACCGGATGGACGTCCACAGCGCCTGCGCCAGGATCTGGAAGGCAGCTTGCGACGTCTGCGTGTTGATCAGATCGATGTGTATCAATTGCATTATCCTGATCCGAGGGTCCCGTTTGAAGACTCTGTAGGTGAGATCGCCAAGATGAAAGCTGAGGGCAAGATCCGCCATGTCGGTCTCTCCAATGTGACCATTGATCAGCTTACGGCGGCGCAGAAGATTGTACCCATTGTAACGGTGCAAAACCACTACAATCTGGAGCAACCACAGGCTGTGGGAATAGATATCCAGCAAACCGCAGCATTGATCGATCTGTGCGCACGAGAGAACATCGGCTTTATTCCCTGGCATCCTCGGTCGGTCGGTGACTTGGCACGTCCAGGGAGTGTCCTGGATCAAATTTCCAGGCGCTACAACGCACAATCCAGCCAGATTGCCCTGGCATGGTTGCTGAAACGCTCACCAACGATCCTGCCCATCCCCGGCACCGCTTCGGTCAAGCACCTTGAAGAGAACGTCGAGGCTGCCAAGATTAGACTGAGCCAGGACGAGTTCGAGGCGATTCGCCGTGTTGCTCACGCATAGGACGTTCCCTCTTGTGGTACTGGTAAATTGGGTAAAACTTGGTTCTGGTACGACTCACTGCTGGCGAATCCCTCCCTATCGCATCAGGAAGGCGTCGTAAAAAGTGCGCCTGGATTTCAATCACACTGAAGTCCCTTGGATCTTCAGCATCATGTATCAGAGATCAACATATGCATCTTTTGCTGCCCATTTGCCTGGTTCATACGTCTTCGTTGATCTGATCTGGTCACAGTGTCTCTGTTGCTTGGCTGTCTCATCACTCTGCTCCAATTAATGTAGTAAAACGTATGCACGCATAGCTCTACTACACCTTTTGTTGTTCCTGTTTCATCCGTAGGAGCCGCCAAGACCGACGCCTTTTTGGTCTTACCCCGCGTCCGCAGGCAAGTTTCCGTCCTCGTCTGAGCCAATACCGGTGACGACTTGATCAATCAGCCCGATCAAGTGGAGAGCTTCCCGCAGGATATTCTGGCCAGCATTCTGATCACGATCTTGCGGGAACTGAGAATAGGCGCATACCGCATTCTGGCAGCGAAAGACGCGGTCTCCGAGCGTCATTGCTTCCCACTTCCAGCCACAACAGTGGCTGGTCTTGACTTCCAGGAAAGAAACGCCCCACCTTGACCACCTGTCCACCACGCTGCGTCACCTTTGAGTCGAGCAGGGAGAACAGTTTGCCCAGTGCGGCATCTGAGAACGCACGCGACACACGCCGATTCTTGAGCAGCCCCTTGATGTTGAGGTCTTCAATCCCAATCATCCCGTAGCAGTTCGCAAGCCTGGTGGTCAACTTGTGGAGCACATCATCTCTCATGCAGGTGATTCGGTAGTGCAGGCGGGCCACCTCTCGGCGTGCTTTTTCCCGATTGTTCGATCCAAGCTTCCTGCGATGCAGCCGTTTGTTCGCCCGGCGAAGTTTCCCCAGAGCCGTTTTGAGGAAGGCTTGGTTCTCGACTCCCTCTCCCGTACTCAAGGTTGCCAGTCGGTTCAGTCCTACATCCATGCCGACAGCCCCTGGTCTCTTCACCGCGACAGCATCAGGCATTTCGACCTGGATGGACACAAACCACCAATCCGCCGACTTCGTGATCCGCGCTCCGGTCACCTTGCCGGTAAAACGCAGCTTCTCCGCCATATTCACCCATCCGAGCTTGGGAATCCACAGACGATGATCGCCCAGTTCCAATTGATCATTGGCAAGGTAGAAGCTCGGTTTACTTCGTTTTTTGCTCTTGAAGCGTGGGCGGTGTGCACGACCTGCAAAGAAGGCTGTGAACGCCTTACCCAGGTCCAGAAATGGCTGATCAGAGGCGTTCTTGGTCACTTCCCAGGTCCAAGGAAAGTGCTCCCGCCTGATCTCGTTGAATTGCTTCTTGAGCTTCAAGGCGGTGGGTTTCTCCCCGGCTTCATATTGGCGGTTCCACTCAGCCAATGCCCAGTTCCAGACAAAGCGTGCGGTCCCGGCGGCTTTGGCAAAGTACACCACCTGCTCCGCTGTAGGATGGAGTCTGATCTTATGCGCCTTGATCATCCCTCACATCCTTTCACAGAACCGCTGCTCGAAGAAGGTTGTTGCTTAAAACATATGTTCCATAACTACATCTTACCCTATTTTCCTCGCTTTTTCAATACTGTTGAAACCTCTTTAAGGTTCGCCAGCAGTAATTCATGCGCCAGAAGCGCACCACTGCGCATGAAAAAGTGTTACACTGTACCCGAGAGAGGGCCATGTCAGAGATCGGATTGATACTCGCGCTACGAGCCGGACCAACAGTATGATTGAGGATGCCGCACAAGCACCACTGTCTGTCGCTCGCCGACCTCGGCGAAGCACGTATGGAAGAATTTGATCACGCTTGGCATCCCATCGCCCTCTCTCTAGATCTCATCCGATGGCGCCGACGCATCACCGGCCTCTTTCTTTTACCCTTTTTTCCCTCGTTTCGTTTCTTTCAGCACGTCACATCAGCGCACACTTTTTCATGGAAGTATCTTCTGAGGTCGTGTAGACCTCATGCGGAGTGGTGCGTTTGCAACGCATGACGTTTCACATTTGGTGATTCGATTCAGGGTTCTGAAAATGATCTCCGCAGTCCCTGGCCAGGGTCCCATGCCATGCTGAAATGAGCAGCCATGTGCTATAGTAAGCCTGAGTTTCGACTGGGAAGGAAGGTTTTTATTCTGATGGCTTTCTCTCACTTTGTGGTGACCCTGGTTGATCGCACGATGACCTGGGTCTATGAAAAGAGCGATGGGCGGCTGGGAAGTCGCTTGGGGAAAATGGGAATGTTAGTACTCCATACAACCGGGCGCAAAAGCGGCGAGAAGCGCAGTCACACCTTGCAGTATATGCCTGATGGAGCCAATTATGTGATCGTGGCCAGTAATAATGGTCAAGATCGTCATCCAGGCTGGTATCATAACGTACTCAGCAATCCTCACGTGCGCATCCAAATTGGACGCCGCCGGCAGGCCGCGCTGGCCACCGTGGCCGGACCGGAGGAGTACGCCCAGTTGTGGCCGCGGCTGATTGCCCAGAATCCCCCCTGGGAAGCGTATGCCAGACGCACCACCCGCAAGATTCCTGTGGTGATCTTGCATCCGCTGGCCTGAAAGAGGAGAGCGTTGGGAACGTCGAATCACCAAATGTGTGCCAGACTCAAGTTTGGCCCAATGTACCAGTACCACCATAATGTTCCTAAGAGTCTCATCCTCATAAGAGGGAGGTACCTGAGGAGAGATCCGTGGGCATCTATCCATACTGGCATCAGCGCCAGTTCGTCGAGCGAAACCCTTTGTCGGTTCCTAGTGCATGATCACGTGACCTGTTTGGGAGATGGCACGACCCACTCTGGTGATTATCAGCGGTCTTGCCCGATACGCCGATCCGCTGAGGCAAGGAGGCGGGTCGGCTCTTCCCAAGGGCGGACGACATTTGTTGCGTTGAGGGCATACGGAGCAACCGGCAACGTTACTCCTCTCCCCGAGGAAGGAACGCTTCTTTCCTTCCCATGCCTCTAGGCAGGGGTATCCAGAAGCGGGAGGTCTGATGAAAAAGATTGTTGTTACCGGCGGTAGTGGCAAGGCCGGGAGAGCCGTGATTCGCGAGCTCATAGATCATAATTATGAAGTACTCAATGTCGATCTGGTGCCACCTCGTGAAGAGATTTCACCATTTCTGAAAGTTGACCTGACAGATTTGGGGCAGACCATCGAGGTACTTCAAGGAGCCTGTGGCGTCGTGCATCTCGGCGCAATCCCGGCACCCGGCAGGCAGACAGAGGGCACAACCTTTCGCAATAATACGCTCAGTACATACAATATTTTTAGCGCAGCTGTTTCATTAGGCCTGAAGCGCGTTGTATGGGCATCAAGTGAGACCACACTGGGCCTGCCTTTCGACCGTGAGAAACCCAGTTATGCTCCTATCGATGAACAGCATCCTCTCTATCCAGAGTCCAGCTATGCGCTCTCCAAAGTCATCAGTGAAGAGATGGCCCGGCAATTCAACCGCTGGAGTGGCATCCCTTTTGTAGGTTTGCGCTTCTCTAATATCATGGAGCCACACGACTACGCTCGCTTCCCATCGTTTTCAGAGGACGTACTGACGCGCAAATGGAATTTGTGGGGATACGTCGACGCCCGTGATGTCGCACAGAGTTGCCGCCTGGGTCTCGAAGCCGATATCACTGGCGCTGAAACCTTTATTATTGCCGCTGCGGATACCACACAGAATCAGACCAACAGCGAGTTAATGGCCGAAGTCTATCCCAGCGTGCCACTACGTGAGGGAGTCGGCGAGCATGAGACACTGCTCTCGATCGACAAAGCCCGCAAACTACTAGGCTACAATCCCAAATATTCCTGGCGCAAACAGGTATAGTTCTGCTTCTGTTACAGAGATCGTGGCGAGAAAGCACTGGTCACTATCTCCACCAAACTTCGGGTGCGCGTCATGTCTTTGCACATGGTCATTTCTACAGGAGGCGCGCCTCCTGTAGAAATGAATGGCTGTGCTTGCAAAAAAATTGATATGTATCCCTATGCTTCTCTCTATTTGCTTTCTGCTCCCGACTCCTTCTGTTGAAATCATCAAACCATTCCTGTCTTCTCCGTTGGAAGACGTGTGTTTGGGATTGCGCGTGTCGTCCCGACGACCACGCCAACTCTCGCCTCGCGCGCCTTAGCTGCTAGGTGCGTCCTTTGCTCGCGCGACCGAGTCGAGTGCCTCGTCCGGGATGCCGTGTTGCCCGAGAAAGAGGCTTAGTTGGGCCGCATGTTCCTGGACATGGCGCATAGTGTACAACAGGAGTTCGAAATAGCTCACCAACTTTCCCTCGGTCCAAGGGTAATCGACCTGCTGATGCGCTTTCTCGTCTGACAAATCAGCAATCGTTGTCTGGCACTTCTGGCGTATCTGCACCAGGTAGGCGAGTAGCTCCTCCTTCGTATAGGGCCGTTCGGGCGACACGGCGGGGTTGCCCTCAGTCCAGATAAAGGGAGCGGGGGGAGCGAAGTCCTCCTCCTGGGAGCCCGAGAGATACAAGTCGAGCCAGAAGAGCGTATGATACACGATATGCCAGAAATGAGCGAACTCCAGTGGGAGCCACGGCGGGAGAGAGTGGTCCGAGGGCGCGCTCCAGAGGCGCTCTTTCCACAGCGAGGCAGGGCAGGCTACCAGGGCATTTTCAAGCATATCGATGGCCGCGTCGAACTGACACCACAGAGCGGGACGCAACACCGTCTCCATCGGTTGTTTAGCCATAACATATGTTCCTTTCTGCTTCTTTTCTCGACATGCTATCACTAAAAGCGGTCAGTATCTACCCTCATATGTGCTCACCATCTCCTTGAGACGTAGCCCCATCCTGGATGGAATAGGCTGCTTTGACAAAGTGTTTTGTAGAGAGATGAACAATCTCAGCTTGCTCAAAAAAACAGGCCAGGATAAGACCTAAGATTCTTTTATTTTCCAACAAATGTTATTTAAGGAGAAAACCCCTATGCTCGATTTCAGTGCAGTAAAAAGCGGCTCTCAGAGCTTTGCAGACGTGGCTGCTGGTCTGACAAAGGCCGATCTTTATCAACTTACCAATGAAATGATCGATGTAATGCAGAGGATCGTCATTGACGCAGTTGACGCGGACGTGGCATTCGTGCCGGTAGACCCCAACGCGAACGATACCTTTGGTAAACCCGAAGAGTCCACCCTGGCGTGGACTCTGGGCCACGTGGTGGTTCATGCCACCGCTTCGTCCGAAGAGGCAGCTGCGCTGGCTCTCGTACTGGCTCGTGGCCTGCCGGTTGAGGGTCGTTCGCGTTACGAGACGCCATGGGAGAGCGTGACAAGTATCGCCCAGGTGCGCCAGCGTCTTGAGGAGAGCCGTCGGATGCGTCAAGCCATGCTCGATGCGTGGCCTGACGAGCCTCACCTGGATATCACCTATTCACCTTTCCCGCAAGCTGGCGAACTCAACGCCGTTGGCCGCTTTATCCTGGGTCTGTACCACGATGCAGACCACCTTGATCAATTGCGTGAAATTATGCGCCAGGCGAGCGCGGCTCGGGTGTGACATTTTTGTATCTATGAGTCATCCCTAAGTTTGAAACGTCACCCGCTTTCAGCACACCATTCCGCATGATCATCAAACTGAGGCAGCAGACCCCGCATTCATGCGCGTGGAGAAACCCGGCATCAGGGATATGGTGCCGAGTCCTTCTCAGGCGCACGGGTAACGAGGTCTGCGCTCCCTTTTTCGTTTTGTTTGTTTTTTGGTAAAATACATCTGCGACAACTTCCCACGCCTAAGGCCTGCCACTTCTACACCGGTAACAACGTGATTTGGCAACGTGGCTAAAGAAGCTGTCTTGGAAAGAAGAGCGAACAGATAGAGATAGAAAAGCTCAAGCTTCCCGTTCCGCATCTGATGCTGCCTCCCATTTGCCATTGTTACATGTGTAGAAGTGATAGGGATTTATCTGGGGAAGAGTCAATGGTAGTGAAGTGTTGATGGCTGGCTGGCCTGCTGCTCTGTTTTATAGATCAGCAGACTATTGGCGACCAGGCGCTCATGACCGTCCGAAGGCGTATTGATGACTGATACCCTGTCCTGTCCCGGCAGGCGCGCGACCATCTCGGCAGAACCACCACCATCAAAGAGGAGGGCCTGGTAGGCTCCATGCTCTAGCAGGTAACCGGCCATCTGTGAACGCGTCAGGCCGTGGCTGTGGTCTGCTCCCGCCTCGCGCCCATCGAAGACGACGAAGAAGGCGTGCCTGCCATCTCGCGAGATGCCCACTGCGGTCAACGGATTGACGGCGGCGCTATCTCCAAGCTCGCTGGCATTGGGGATCTGCCCATCTTTGACCAATTGTGGACCCCCACCTAGGGCGTATCGCAGACCGCTATCGGGCATAAGCTGCTGAGTGATGTTCAGTGTCTCTCCCTGGTGGATATTGGCCTGGAGCCACCGCCCCGACTCACCGCCGCCTACCAGGGCCTGCTGATTGCCCGTAAGCCTGTTTAGCGTTGTCATATTCGTTTGGAGCGAGGTAACAATGTATCGAGAGCCATCAACCGGCTTGAGGAGCGCTACCGTGTATCCGCTCACACTCATAGCGCCGAGGCGGGAGGTTACCAGCAGCATGCCGCCATCTCTGGGGACTGCGTAGCGGTTGACTGCGTTCAGGGGGTGGTCGACGCTGCCAGCGCTGACGGTCCCACTGAACTGTTCGTGATCGATGACCATATTCCCATCGCTATTGATGCCAAAGACGGCGAAATCGTTGGCATTGCGTGATGGCGGGGTTGGACTCTGCCAGAGTTCGCCATCGATCATCACCATATTGATTGGTGCGCCCGTCGTGTTGATCTCGAAGAAGTCGCCATTGATGCCAGCTATCGCCTGCGAGCGGTTCGCCATCGAGCCAACCGTCTCGCCCCGACTCAACAGTTGATCGTGGGCCTGCATGACCCCCAGGCGTAGATAAGGATCGGAGAGATCGACGTTCAACAGACTGGCATGCTGAGATCCGTCAGCCGTACTCAGGGTCTCCGTCGAGATCTGTAACCCCCTGGCCAGAGCCTGGTCAAGCGTTTGCTTTTCATTTAGCACCAGGGGCCAGTTGGGAGGCGTGTCAGAACGCCATGGATGTGCCACTTTGGCGTATGTCAAAGCCGATTGTCCGGCAAGCAGCATTAGAAGCGCCGCACATAGAAAAAGCTGCGCAGCCACATGCTTGTGTATCAACATATGCTCATTTTCCTTGTAATAAAATAATATGCTCTTTATTTAATTTTACAGGGATTGATAAATAATAATGCAATATATGCTATATGCACGAATACTAATAATCTTCATGTGTCAACATGGGAGAGCTGGAGGTTGGGGGAAGGGCTGCGAGCGCGGGAGATCAACTTTCTTGAGGAAGTTGAAGCGGGAATCCGAAAGCAGTCACGAGCGCTGGGCTACGAAAGATCGTCATCTCGGGTCCAGGCGGTTGCCAGCGAGTATGACCGTGCTCGTGAGCCAACAGAGGAAACTATCAGTAAACAGTTTATCCGCCATCGAATCCGCCACCCGATCTGTCTCTTGACTTGCCGATGCAATGCTCGTACCCTGTTTGTATGAGAGGAAGGAAGAGATGAGCATGCAACCTGTTGATAGCCATCCTGATGCTGAACGGGTCTTCATCGACTTGATTCGCAAGGCCCCTGTGAGAGGCGGTTCAGGCTTTGCTAGTTAAAGAGAGCAGGGAGATCGATAACGCTGGGCTGCAGGCGAGTGTGGCGATAGCAGCCCAGATGCTCAGCGGTATGCGCTCCACTGAGCACACCAATGACCTCGCCGCAACCAGCATTTATGCCCTCGTCCAGGTTGGCGGGCGAATCATCAATCTTCATGACCTGGCGCACATCCTGCACGTCCAGTTGCTCCATGGCACGGAAGATCATGTAGGGCGCGGGACGCCCCGGGAGACATCACTGGAGAAGATAGCGCAATCGATCACACCGTTCAGCCAGCCCAGTTGTTCGAGGATCAGGCCACCGATCACGGAGTCAAAGCCGGTGTCCAGGACGATCTTCACGCCGCGCTCACGCAGGAAGACAAACGTCTCCTCTGTCCCGGGAATGGCCGCCCTGGGAGTAAGCTGCGCGCATACGCTCGACAAAGGTTGCCAGCGCCGCCTCAGCTAGCTGAGATACCTGCTCAGAGTCACGATCAAGGAGTTGTTCGGTCAGCAGGGTAAATACCTCCCGCTTATTCATGTCCATCAATTCATTGAGCTCATCGGGCATTCCCGGCAAGTTATGAATGCGTGCCGCCTCCACCAGGGCCGTGAGTACTTTATTTCCGCTATCATCAATGGTCGTTCCTGCCATATCAAAGACAACCAGTTGTATGGATCCCATCACTCGCTCCATTTCTCTCTTCTATCATCTCAAGACTTCTCGCCACTTCGTGGCTCGCCGGATATGGGGCAGTGGTGTGCAGATGCCAGCAGCATCTGCACACCACTGCCCCACATCGCGAAGCGTTGTAGACGCTGAGAATACTTCTTAAGTCGCATTTATAATGTAGAAAGGTATATATCTATCAGGCGCAAGGCATATTGAAATATCGGCGACAGATTTCTCCAGTCGAAGCCTACGCTCAAAGATTGCGTAAACATTTCCACGATTATTTTTACCCTAACGCAGTGAGGATTCAAGGTGTTTGTGTTAAGTATTGTTAAAATTCAGATTAAGCAGGCGTTATTATTTCTTACTGATCTCGGCATAGATTACAGAAAACGAGCCAGAAAGCCCCCGTGATTTATCCGGGGGATGAATGGCTCTTCCTTGTTTGGGGTGGATTGGGTGGAGTTGGCTGATAGGACGGATCGTACCACATAAGAAACGCATCCACGGCACGCCGTACTAATTCTGCAACTGGAACACCCTCTTTCTCAGCTTGCTCATGTAATTTTTCGTGTTGTTTTTCATTCAGATAAATGTTTGTACGTCTCACTCTCTCACCTCTTGCATACATCAGAGTTATGATGTATAATTATAGCAGAGGATGAGAAAAGGAGCAAGAGGCGCAATGCTGATCTACGAATACAAGCTTGATGGCACGAAGGCACAATACGCCGCCATTGATGAAGCTATTCGCGTTGTGCAATTCATTCGCAACAAGTGCTTACGCTTGTGGATGGATGACCACGCAACCAAGAATGATCTGCAATGCTATTGCGCCGTTCTTGCCAAAGCATTCCCCTTTGCTTCTTCTCTCAATTCCCAGGCACGTCAAGCCAGTGCTGATCGGGCGTGGTCTGCTATTGCTCGTTTCTATGACAACTGCAAAGCCAAGAAGCCAGGAAAGAAGGGCTATCCCCGTTTCCAGAAAAATAACCGCTCTGTGGAGTACAAGACTACAGGCTGGAAACTGGAATCAGATGGAAAACATATCACCTTCACCGATGGGTGTGGAATTGGTCGTCTTCGTCTGGTAGGCACACGAGACATTAAAACTTTCCCTGTGAAACAGATCAAGCGTGTTCGTCTGGTGAGACACGCTAATGGATATTATGTCCAGTTTGCTGTGCAAGCAGAACGCAACATTGAACACATTCCTACTGGCAAGCTGGTTGGTATCGATGTTGGATTGAAAGCGTTCTATGCGGATTCTGAAGGGGTAACTATTGAGAATCCCCGCCACTATCGTAAAGCGGAAAAACGCCTGAAGCGCTTGCAACGCTGCCTCTCCAAGAAACAAAAGAAGAGTAAGAACCGCAAGAAAGCCCGTCAAGCCGTGGCGTATGCGCATTTAAAAGTTCAAAGGCAACGCGAAGATTTTGCCAGGAAACAGGCAAACGCGTTAGTCACCTCTCACGATCTGATTGCCTTTGAAGACTTGCATATTCGCAACATGGTCAGAAATCGCCACCTTGCCAAGAGCATTCACGATGCTGGCTGGGGACGGTTCCTGATCTGGGTGAACTACTATGCAACGCTGCATAAGATCCCTGTCATTACCGTATCCCCACACTACACCAGTCAGAACTGTTCCGCATGTGGCACACTCGTTAAGAAAAGTTTGAGCGTGCGTACACACATCTGTACTGATTGTGGAGTGGTGCTTGACAGGGATCATAACGCGGCGTTAAACATTCTGCAAAAGGCTCTCAGTACCATAGGGCATATGGGAACTGATGCACCTTTGAGTGCATAAAACGCTTCTGGACAGGAAGATCTCTACGCACTTTCAGCAATGGGAGTGAGCACGTTGCCTGGATGAAGGAAGAATCCCCAGGATTTATCCAGGGGAGTGTCAATAAACGCTGGAATAATTTCTCGGCCATAGATTTCCAGCAGGTGCTCTTGCTCTTTGGCCATCAGGTAAAGATTGAATTCGTTGACACCAATGGCAGCTAGTTCACGGATGCGCTGACGGCACTGCGCCATTGTACCAATCACGCAAAAGCGATCAACGACCTCGTCGGTGACGAACTCGGCATGCGAAGCGCCTACCTGGCAATGCTCCTGGTAATCATGGCCCGAGCGCTGGCGCACATAACTGGTCAATTCCGCCGTGTGCCCGATCCCAGGGGTATTGGGTGGGTGCGGAGGCGCGCTCCCGGACGCGGCAAGCCGCAGTCCTTGGGACTTGCGCTGCGGGCAGCACACGAGCGCACGCGTCAACGCGCGAAAGAGGGGCAGATCTTGCCTCAACGCATGGGCATTCCTCGTGCCGGAGCGCGTGTGCCCAAAAATCTGAGTGAACCCATACAAGAGCCAGCCTTTCTTGCCCAGGCAGGAAGGCTGGAAGCGTGGACGGAACGCTCCGAACCCCCGCTGCTTTTGCACAGGGAGCCTTGAGTGCGAGGGCAACATATCAACATGATATAACTGTTTATTCCTCATTGTGCCTGGGTCTGAACAGGAGTACTGGGCTGCTGAGCGGTCCCAGGAAAGATCACAAGGTAGCGGCGTGTTACATTGTTCTGTCTCTGTACCACTTGTCGGATCGGGCCAACGGTGTTGACAATGGCAGCACCTGCCTGGTTCGTTATGAATTCCTCCAGCGGCTCCAGAGTGCCGTTGCCACTCAGATTTGCAGAGAGAGCAAGCACATAGGGATGCTTGGGCTTGAGCCCGGTCACTGCTGCCTGCAGTACTTGCACCTGCCCTTGATCAAACAACGAGACACTGGTGGGAGCCTGCTGCCCGGCTGCCAGCCTTGCTGGCTTGCCATGCTCCATCGGCACAAGTGAGAGATGCGTGACTTGCTCAGCAATGCCGAGCGGAGTGAGCCCCTGCATGCCAGTACCGCTTGGCACAGCATTGGGCACGTACGTGATCGCCTGACACCCTTGGCCA
Source organism: Ktedonobacter sp. SOSP1-52 (assembly GCF_016587395.1). Taxonomy (NCBI): domain Bacteria; kingdom Bacillati; phylum Chloroflexota; class Ktedonobacteria; order Ktedonobacterales; family Ktedonobacteraceae; genus Ktedonobacter; species Ktedonobacter sp. SOSP1-52. The sequence continues at coordinate 815,363 of NZ_BNJH01000002.1, read as the reverse complement.
ATTGGGCTCGTCGCCATTACCTGATTGGTCAGCGTATTGATGGCGACAAGGCTATCTCCGTTCTCAAGCCCGACATAGACCCGTGTTCCATCGCCGGATGGCCAGATTCCATGTGGCAACGCACCGACCGGAATGGTCGCGACTTGGGCGAAGTTGTCAGTGCGGAACACCTTGATCTCGTTGAGACCGCCGATTGTGATATAGGCAAACGTGCCTTTGGCGTTGTGGACGATGTTGAGGTGGTTGGTAATCGGCCCCGTATCGAGCGTTTTTAAGATTGAGAAAGGCGGCTGAGCATTAAATACCTCCACCTTGCCAGTGTCCTTCAATGTGAACCAGACCTGCTTGCCGTCCGGCGTCGCCGCAATATTCGGGCAAAACGGGCTCGCCTGGGCGACTCGTCCAACAATCTTGTGATTGGCGACAGTGACCACATCGGTCTCGGGTGTGAAGGAGGAGCAGACATAACCATATTTCCCATCAGGAGAAAAAATCGTCATGCCCGGTCCATTCGGTACAACGATGCGGGTCTTCTCCTGATAGGTAGCCCCATCAAGAACAGAAACGTAGTTCTCGCCACGGACGGCCACCCAGACCTCCTTACCATCTGGCGTGTAGAACGCTTCATGCGGCGAGCGTCCGACATAGGTAATGTGCTTCACGGCATTGGTTGCAGTATCGATGAATGCCACTGAATTTGAGGCAATTGAGACGACCAGAAGAGTATGGTGATCAGGTGAGAAGCCCATACCATGCACCAGCACTTGTCCATGATACAGGGGGCTTAGATTGGCTGGTGTCGTTTCTCCGAGGCTGATGCTACCTAGGAGCTTGTTGTCAACTGGATCAGTGACGGAGACGGTGTTAGACCATTGATCCGCAGTATAGACGCGATCTCGATGGCTGATGGGTATATCTGGAGGGGGAGCGTCCCCAAACGAAGCCTGTCCCGCCCAAGCGGTCAGGGAGGTAACAAAGGCTATGGGAATGAACAATGCCATGACCAGAGTCATGGTGATCAGCATGACAGCGAAGACGTTGTGTTTCATATGGAAACTCCTGTCTCTTGCATTGGCAACTTGTGCAGGCATCCGATGCTAAAAATATCCATTGCATGCGGGTCAAAAATAGCTAATGGGGCGAAGGCTCAGACGGAGGGGGCAACCGCCTCTCATTGAGTTGCATCGCTACGATTTCTTGCTGCTGAGTAGCAATGATTTCCTGGGCGAGGCCGCGAAGCGGCTCGTTGTGACCATAACTCAACTCAGCTTTTGCCATGTCGATGGCCCCCTGGTGGTGTGGCAGCATCATGGCGACGAAGTCTTTATCGACGTTATTGGATGGCCTGATCTTCATGGCCGCCATCATCCTGGTCATGGCAGCACCACTCTTAGCCATGAACAACATTTCCTCGGGATTGGAAGAAGATGCTATACCCTTAAGAGCTAGTTTCATCGTAACAATATCCTCCTGCTGGGAAATGGTGATTTCCTGAGCAAGCCTGCGAAGCGGCTCGTTGTGACCATAACTCAACTCAGCTTTTGCCATGTCGATGGCCCCCTGGTGGTGTGGTAACATCATGGCGACGAAGTCTTTATCGACGTTATTGGATGGCTTGATCTTCATGGCCACCATCATCCTGGTCATGGCAGCACCACTCTTAGCCATGAACAACATTTCCTCGGGATTGGAAGAGGGTGTCGTGTTTCTAAGTGCGATACCAATGATGAGAGCGATGACAAGTAGTACCAATCCTAGGCTGAACAGCATATATCTAAAGCGAGACACGATGTCTCTGAGTGTGTACATGTCTGTTAAATGTGAAGTTCCATCACACCGCTCGTATGCTCGTAGATGCGTTCCTGCTCGTCGCTGTTCGCGAGCACAAAAGACGCAAAGCGATCGTCTTCTTCTCATCGCACCCTCCTCCAAAACGTATAGGTCTTCGATATGTCAGCAAGTTAGGAACGTTCTTATTCTTGAACTCTCTATCAGCATAGGAATACGACAAAACGCTGAGAAGCTTCGGCTGATGGTGTGGGGCTTGTTGGTTACTTGCTACGCTCTCGCTTTGAAAAGTATCGAGAGAAACGAAGCAGAGCAAGCGAGTACTAATCCCCTACACTGGAGAAGAGGCAAGTTTTTTATAGACTTTAACACGAAGAAATAAACTTTTGGGGTTATACAATCAGTCGCAGAGGCCGAATTCGATTGTGCCTCCTTCTAGCAAGATCAATAGCATTGCTTCGATCGCCATTCAAGCGCAAAAATCGTCTACACCTCGGCCTCTGGAGATCCCGGCCTTGAGGCCTGTCACTTACACACAAGTGTTGGCGTGCTGAAAAGAAAAGCAAGAACAAGCGGAGGAGAAAGGCTCATGGAACAAGAACCTTTGCAGCATGCCGACAAATAGGCCGCCCAGACCTTCGGAGCAGCAGAACTGGGAGATCCGCGTCGTACTGATCGTTTGCTCAAGATCGCCAACGCCCTGGCAGAGAACCCATCGGCCTCGTTGCCTCACGCCTTTGAGACCTGGGGGGAAACGCAGGGGGGATATCGTTTCTTGAGCAATCCTGCATACGGGTATGAAGATCTCTTGCTCCCCCACTGGGGCCAAACCTACCACGCGGCGACCCAATGCTCTCGTACGCTCCTGTTGGCTGACATGACCGAGTTTGACTTCACGAGGCATAACGCACTCAAAGGACGGGGGCCGGTGGGCAACAGCCGAGAAGATATCGGTTTCAGTTTGCACACCGTGCTCGCAATGGACCCCCAAACGCAAGCGATCTTGGGATGCATGATGCTTTCACCTTTCATTCGCCAGCTTGCCCCCATTGGGGAAACCAAGGCAGAGCGCAAAAAGCGGGCGCGAGAATCGCATGTCTGGGAAGAAAGTATCCGACAGATCGGGCGGGTGCCAGAGCACCACCAATGGATCTATGTGAGCGATAGCAACAGCGATGTCTACACATTTTGGCAGGCGTGTGAGGAGCTTGGGTACGACTTCGTGTTGCGAGTGGCCCAGGATCGTAACGTGGAGATTTCTCAAGAGGATGAGCAAGCCGAGCTTGACGAAGGGCATCTCAAGACCCTGGCTCGTGCCCTTCCTGGCGTGGATGCTCATCTGGTGAGCATTCCTGCCCAACATTCTCAGCCCAGGCGAGAAGCACGCTTACAGATCAATTTTCAAAAGGTACGCGTCCAGCCGCCTGTGAACGGAGCCTGTTTACGCAAAACGGAGATCGTCGCCTGGGTGGTACGGGTTTGGGAATCCCAGCCACCCGAAGGACAAGAGCCGTTGGAATGGATCTTGTTGACCACGCTGCCGATCACGTGCCCAAGTGAGGCATGGGAGGTGGTGCAATGGTATGGCTGGCGCTGGCTGTTGGAGGATTTCCACAAAGCCCTCAAAACAGGTTGTCGGATGGAACAGCACAACGTGCAACGCATGCAGGCTCAGTGGAAATTACTCGCGGTGTTGACTCCCATTGCCTTGCGTTTATTGGTCATTCGGCACACAGCGCAGCAGGCGGGGGATATCCCAGCCACCAACGTGGTTTCGCAAAAAGCCATCCAGGTCATCGTCTTCTTGGATCCACGTCACCGCAGCATCACTACTGCCCAAGAAGTGTGGCACGCCATTGCACGCCTGGGAGGCTACCTCGACCGCAAAAGCGATGGTCCCCCTGGATGGCAGACCTTATGGAAAGGATGGATGCGGGTGATGGATGTTCTGGAAGGCGTTCATCTCGCTACGCGTCTCCATCCTTCATGACTTGTGTATAAGTGACAGCCTTGAGGCCTGGGGAGGAAAGAGGCGTTCCTTACCTGCGGTTTCTTCGCCAGAAACACCTCGAGAGGAGTTGTGCCTTTGGCCTGGTTACAGGCCTGGCATGCCAGCGTCAGGTTGCTGATCCTGCTGGTTCCTCCTCTGGCACGAGGGTGCATGTGTTCGACCTGTAGAGGCACATCCTCGATCCCGCAGTAGGCACATTGTTGCCCCCACTTCTCCAGCAGGTACTCTTGCGTTTCATAGTCTGCCAGGGCTCCTTGCTGGTACTGGATGCCCTCGATGGAAGGCTGCTCCAGCAACTGGGGATCGAAGCGCACCAGCTCCTGGCTGATGGCGGTGATGGGACAGTAACGCATGAGGTGCTTGACCCAGGGGACCTGCTCGACACGACTGGCAAGCGAAGGCGCGAGCCAGCCTGAGGGTCGAGCACGGTTGCGCCAGCGGGCCTTGCGGTAACGCGTCTTGGCATATCACCCGATTGACGAGATTCGTCGCCAGGCCCATTAAGCTATGAAACCTCATATGTTATTGCAGAACTTATCACGTAAATTGCGGGAGAGTCAGGCAAATGGAACCACCATACATGAGGTTAGCTTTCTCTTATTGACATCCTCCCCACGGCTCAAGCCGGGGGATTCCTCGAATCACTTCGAGGCTTTCCTGCTTCGTCGAGAACTGCCTGGTTTGGTTTTCACCGCTCCAGGTCTTATGCTCTCTCCACAGGCATGGACCGTGAGTCCCACGGCAAGGATATTGTTTGCTGCATTGATGTCACGGTCGTGATGGGCACCACATTCAGGGCAGGTCCATTCACGCACATCAAGCGTGAGAGCGTCGAGAAGATGACCGCACTCGAAACAGCGCTTACTGGAAGGGTACCACCGATCAATCTTGACCAGGGTTCGACCATACCAGTCGGCTTTGTATTCTAATTGGGACACAAACTCAGACCATCCGACATCGCTTATCGCTTTGGCGAGCTTCTCGTTCTTGACCATGTTTTTGACTGCCAGCGACTCAACACAGATCGTTTGGTTTTCACGGATCAGTCGTGTCGAGAGCTTGTGCAGGAAGTCACGGCGCCGATCAGCGATACGGGCATGAAGACGCGCTACCTTGAGACGTGCCTTGTCTCGATTCTTTGAGCCCTTTTTCTTCCTGGCATGATGACGTTGTGCTTTGGCAAGCTTCTTCTCATCTTTGTGAAAGAATTTGGGATTGCCCACGATCTCACCAGTCGAGAGAACCACAAAGGACTTCAAGCCAAGATCAGCGCCAAGAGCATTCTCATTAGAGGGTAAATGTTCAATCTCATCTTCAGCTAGAATGCTGATAAAGTAGCGATCAGCACAGTCTTTGGTGATGGTCACACTCGAAGGAGTTACATCATCAGGAAGAGGACGCGACCAGCGAATATCAAGTGGCTCACTCATCTTAGCGAGTGTAAGAGCCCCATTGCGCCATGTGAAGGCCGTGCCAGCATAGGTAGCAGATTGACGGTTGCTTTTCTTCTTGAAGGTAGGATACTCTGCGCGACCTTCAAAGAAATTGATGAAGGCTCTATCGAGGTTACGCAAGGATTGCTGCAAAGGAACGGATGCAACTTCAGAAAGCCATGAATACTCTTTCTGCTTTTTCAAGTCAGGGAGCAGAGCAGAAAGATCTTTGTAGTAGAGGCGTTGGTTGTCATTGTAGAAGGCATCCGTCTTCTTACGCAACGCCCAATTATAGACGAAACGAACACAAACAAAAGTACGAGCAAAAATCTGTTTCTGCTCGTCAGAGGGATAAAACCTGTACTTGTAGGCGCGTTTCTGTTTCATATTCTACATTTTAGCATATAGCATGTAGAAAGTCAAAAGAAAGGATAAAAAGTCAAAAGAAAGGAATGGCGTCATTCATCCCCATAGCTAGAAGCCTGCCTCCTATACACATTTAACAAAGTGATTTTGCAACGTGGCTGAAAAAGCTGTCTTGGAAAGAAGAGCTGACAAACAGAGATGTGAAAGCTCAAGCTTCCCGTCCCGCATCTGATGCTGGCTCCCATGTACCATTGTTAAATGTGTATAGGAGGCAGAGCTAGAAGCAAGGGGTCCTCTGACGCCTAATTAGAGATAGAGTTTGCCGGGTATTTCAAAAATAGCAGGATAGATTCTGCTATTTTTGGTGAAGGTCTGCTCTCTCATCGTCGGGAGTATCTTTGAGTTTGTAAGGGGGGTGTAAATAGATAAGTGTATCGCAAGGACCGCAGGGTTTAGCTACAGCTTTTGGTGTTTTCATGCAGTAGAGAGGAAAGAACGGATGAGCGCAAATCATTTCGAGGAGTTAACTAAAGTTGTAGTCAGCAGTCCATCCCGTCGACAGGCTCTAAAAATGCTTGCCGTTGGAGTCCTGGGAGGAGCCCTCGGTTTTGGTGAGATTCATACCGCAAGAGCGGCAGGGTGCAAGAGCAGTGCTTCCACCTGTGTGCATAGCAGTGACTGCTGCTCAAAGCGCTGCTTCTATAGTGGTTTGGCGGGTGGATTAATCTGCGCTTGAGCGTGGGCTGCATGGAAAGCACTGTGAGCATTCTCCGTTGTTGGCTTTCGAGGAGAGGAGAAAGCGCATGGCATCCAGCCATTTTGACGAGTTGACTAGGGTTATAGCCCGTAGCACGTCACGCCGACAAGCGATAAAAGCCATTGTTGTTGGTACTCTGGGAGGGGCGCTCGGTTTTAGTGGCGTTCGTATCGCAGGAGCAGCCGGTTGCCTAAAAAGTGGTCGTTGTAAGCATGATAACGACTGTTGCTCAAAGGTCTGCAGATTTACAAGTACAGGGGGCGATTTTTTCTGCGGTTAAGCGCGGGTTGTGGTAGGAACCATTACTTACTCTCGACAAGAGGAGAAAACATATGGCATCCAGCCATTTTGACGACTTGACCAGAAAGTTACTGCGTCGAGGGTAAGTGCAGCAAGTAGATACTAGGACGCATTATCACCAATCCTACCTGTATTCGGGTAGTGTTTCCAGCAGTGTAACGTTGCCCGTTACACTGCTGAAGCATTCAGATTCTAAAAGTAAAGAAGGGAAAGTTACATGGCATCAAACAACTTTGACGAGTTGACTAAAGTACTAGCCAACAGCACATCCCGTCGTCAGACAATCAAAGCGCTCTTTGTGGCAACCATAGGCGGTGCGCTTGGCCTGGGGAGCATTGGTACCGCACTGGCAGCGGCTTGTGGAGGTCACGGGGCTCCCTGTAAAGCTAACAATGACTGCTGCACATACACCTGTGACAAAAGTTCGGGCACGTGTAGCTGTCGAGCGAAGGGTTTCAGTTGTAGCGCTCCAGCTGAGTGCTGTTCCAAAACTTGTACTGGCGGGAAATGTGCGTAGTGCTGTAGGGTTGGAAATTATGGCCAATCTCGTTCATTATCGTGGCTGCTCAGGCAGTACGACTACCGCTCTGCCATTGATCCTTTCACACTCGATCAAACGAGTAAGGGAGGTGGGTGCTTCACGGAGCGCCCATCTCGTATAAAGCATATCCAGGTCCAAAGGGGGAAGAATTCATGGCTGTTACGCTCCTGCTTCTACGACTCCTGCTCTCGCTTGTCTTCCTGATAGCAGGTCTCGCTAAGCTGGCCGATCTACCTGGTTCGCAGAAGGCACTCCACAACTTTGGTGTACCTGAAGCTCTCGCCGGGTTGATGGGGATAGTACTGCCAATCGTTGAGATTGGCGTTGCCGTAGCCCTTATTCCCCGGACCTGGTCCTGGTATGGAGCGATAGGAGCGTTCGCGCTTCTGCTCATTTTTTGCGTGGGTATCGGTTACAACCTGGCGCTTGGGCGCAGGCCAGATTGCCATTGTTTTGGTCAGTTGCACTCGGCTCCGGTGGGACCCTCAACGCTTGTACGTAACATTCTTTTAGCGCTAGGTGCCGCTTTTGTCGTCTGGTTTGGACGTGGTAGCACAGGATTAAGCGCTACAAGCTGGTTTACAACAATGCCTCTGGCGCAACAGGTCGCACTCGTTGCCGCTGCTCTCGCGGCCGCTCTAATGGCTGGCGAGGGCTGGCTTCTCTTGCATGCCCTGGGTCAGCAAGGGCGGCTGCTCCTGCGCCTTGAGCGTACAGAGAGCCGACTTGCACAAGAGGGGTTCATGTTCGCGATGCCAGAAAGAGAAAGGTCGGTAACGGGGCTGCCAGTCGGTGCCAAGGCTCCAGCTTTTTCTGGGACCAGCCTCGATGAGAAAAAGATCTCGCTCGATGGTTTGTGCGCGTCTGGAAAACCAGTTGTACTCATATTCACCAGCCCTACCTGTGCTCCCTGCTCCGAACTCTTGCCGGAGATTGGACGCTGGCAACGAGATTACGCGGATAAGCTGACCATTGCCTTGCTTAGCCACGGCTCAACTCAAGAGAACTCTGCCAAAGCAGCCGAGCATGGAATTTCGCGTATCGTGCTCCAGCGCTTGAATGAGATAGATATTCTCTTCGGTGTGCAACGAACACCAAGTGCGGTACTCATTGGCCCTGATGGCTTCATAGAAAGCTCTATTGTTGTAGGTTCAGAGGATATTCAAACCCTGGTCTCTAGAGCGGCAAGCTTGCGTCAGCTACCTGTAGTGCTTCTGGGCAACGGTGGCAGAGCCCAGCCAGAACCTTCAGTCCCTGAGATTGGAACACAGGCCCCCGCTTTTCGTCTCCCTGACCTTAAAGGCGAGCCAGTCTCCTTGAGCTCTTTTCGTAACACTCTCACCCTGCTGCTCTTCTGGAATCCAGACTGCGGTTTCTGTAAGAGCATGCTTTCAGACTTGAAAGCATGGGAAGCCAATCCTCCGCAGGGTGCGCCCAGGCTGCTCGTCATCTCAGACGGGACGGCAGAGGAAAATCGCCTTATGGGTTTGCGTTCACCTGTATTGCTCGATAAAGAGGGCGCTGTGAAAATGTTGTTTGGCTCAAATGGGACGCCGACGGCAATGCTAGTGGATGCCCAGGGGAAAATTGCGTCTGCTCTGGCGGAAGGGGCTTCCGATGTCCTGGCGCTTGCTGGCCATGTCAAAGAAGAGGCCCCATCACCACGAGCGCGCTTAGATCTTATAAAGCTCGTTGGAGGGAGAAGCAGGCTGCAAAGCTAGACTCTCCCAGTGAATATAGCGCCTGGAGCGGGAGTGCTGCAACTCGCGCCTGGATTCTATGGTATAGAACCTGGTTACCAGAAAGGATCATCGCTATGGGGTTTCATATGCCAGAATTGATCATCCTCCTCGTTGTCGCGCTGCTAATCTTTGGCCCCAAAAAGCTGCCCGAAATGGGTTCAGCCATCGGGAAGAGCATTAAAGCGCTCCGTAAAGGCATGGATGAGATCTCAAATCCCAAAGCTGAGGAAACGCCTGAGCCGGAAACCCAAGAGGCCCTGCCGGACCCTCACAAGGAATTGAATAGCCTGACGAGCATTCATGATACTAGCAAAGAGATCAATGCTGACAAACAGGCTAATTAAGCCTGTTTGTCTTCTCTGCATGGAGAGGTTTTATGGCAACTAGAAGAATAGAGGATGATTCCCTGGAGATATCAGACAACCTTGTCTCTGAAAGCGAGGAGGCTGAAACCAGCGATCCCTCCAATATGTCATTGCTCGATCATCTCGAAGAACTCCGCTGGCACATTGTGAAATCGTTGATTGCTATTGTCATTTGTACTGTCGTGACCTTCTTCTTTCGCGTACAGATCATGGATTTTCTTACCAGGCCTCTGCCTGCTGCGGCGAATGCACTTGGAGGGGGTAAAGTTAAGCTGGTTGTTACGGGGATCGGAGAGGGCTTTACGACCCATCTCTTGCTTGCGCTCGTCGGCGGTTTTGTCCTGGCGCTACCGGTGATTTTGTACCAGGTCTGGGCCTTTATTGTGCCTGGCCTCTATCAGCACGAAAAGAAGTACGCTGTCTCGTTTATAGTCGCAGGCCTCCTGCTCTTTCTAGCTGGCCTGGTGCTGGGGTATATTGTCCTCTCCTACCCAGTCAATTGGCTCGTGAACTTTGCCTCAGATAGTTTTACCGAACTGATTTCGGTCAGTAGCTACTTTAAATTCGTCGCCTTATTCCTGCTGGCCTTTGGCCTTGTCTTTGAGATTCCTCTGGTCCTAACTTTTCTCTCACTTATTGGGGTTATCACGGCGGAGACCTTGAGCCGGAAACGGGCCGCCTCGCATGTGGGGATGTGGATTGCTGCCACATTTCTGACGCCAGGGGCCGATTTCTACAGTCCAATCTTCCTGGGGGTGGCTATGTCTGGCTTGTTCGAGTTGTCCATTGGTTTAATCAAGCTCACTCAGCGTATGCGTGAACCTGAAAGCTCCCCCCGCTAAAGCGCTGATTCTTACCCACATTTAGGAAGTGATAGAATCAAGGATGAAGACGCAAGAAGTATGAGACGCCAAGAGTTGGGCCGAGCACACCTTTGGGAACGTCCAATTGCACGATAGCCGCCGAACGAGACGCACCATCCAGGCAGCCAGCAACCTGGCGGAGAACCCTCTGGGTTCGCTGCCTGCTCAAATGCGACTGGAAAGGGGCAAAAGCCTTGTATCGTTTGCTCAACGAGCCAGACGTGACCTTTGCTGCCTTGATGCAGCCGCATGTTCAACAGACGAGGGAACAAGCTGCATCCTCTGCAGTGATGTTGCTGGTACAAGATACCACCGATATCGATCTGTCGCATCGCCACAAGATCAGTGGGACGGGGCAAATTGGCAATGAACGTGGGCGTGGTTTCGCGCGTGCAAACAGTGCTTGCTGTGCGTCCCCCTACCAAGGAAGTGCTTGGCTGTATGGCTCAAGAACCCTTTGTGCGCATTGCAGCACCCAAAGGGGAACAACGCCATCAACGGCTCAAACGCAAAGAGCGTGAAACCGATGTCTGGATGCGCCAGGTAGGTGCCATTGGGAAGCCTAAGCCAGGAAGCACTTGGGTCCATGTTGGGGATCGAGGCGCGGATATGTTCCCGTTTTTTCCTCGCATGCCAAGCGAACCAGACGCACTTTCTGGTGCGAGCGGCTCAGAATCGGCGCACGGAAGCGGACGAGGAAGAGATCACGTATTCTCTGGATCGCGCCCGCGCCTTTCCAAGTCAGCAGAGCCGTCCGCTGGAGGTGCCAGCTCGGCATGGACACAAAGCGCGTTCGACCCAGGTTCAGCTTGCCTTCGGACACATGACCCTCTTGCCCCCACGCCATGAGCCGCAAGCGAGCAACGAACCCTTGACCGTCTGGGTCATCCGCGTCTGGGAAGAACTGGCTCCGGAAGGTGAAAAACCGTTGGAATGGATCTTGTTGACCTCGGTTCCCACCACGACGCTCGAACAAGCACGGGAGCGTGTGGACTGGTATCGGCAACGCTGGCTGGTCGAGGAGTATCACCAATGCCTCAAAAGCGGGTGTCGCATCGAGGAACGACAATTGCAAACGGTTGACGCTCTGATGCGCTTGTTGGGGGTGTTGTCTCCACTTGCCGTGCGCTTGTTGCAGGTGCGTGCCTACGCTCGTGAAGCGCCACAACGCCCAGCTTCTGAGGTGATTGAGCCTCTAATGCTTGCGGTGTTGGCCCAGCGCTCTGGTCACTCGCCTGCCACCATGACACTGGGCACCTTCTGGACGGAAGTGGCACGGCTCGGTGGTTATCTGGCGCGTCGTCGTGATGGTCCTCCTGGATGGCGAACCATCTGGAAAGGCTGGCTCTCCTTGCAAACGCTTCTTGAGGGCGCGCATCTCGCTCTTCACCTCCATTTGTAGATGTGGGTAAGAATCAGGCCTCAAGGCAGGGGTTTTACGGGCCGGTTTGATAAGCGATACCGCGTTCAGGTGAATGATGTGAGGAGGTGAGCGATGCCTTCCTGGTAGGCCCACTGCTTGTGCGCTTGCAACGTTGCCACAAGTGGGGCGAAGATGGCGGGAAGTGTGTCGAGTTGGGCTAACTCGCCAGATGGGGCCGCCACGCCGCTGGCCTGGAGGGCGGTCATATAGGCCGCTGGATCGATATGCCAAGGGATGAAGTGACCAGGATAACGGGCAAGGAAGTAAGCCGCGATTTGGAGCCCTTTTAGATCGAAGTCCCCGCTATAATGAAGCTGATAATCGGGCGAAGTCGCGATGAGCTTGTCGAGCAGGGTCAGGGCTGCGACACTGGGCCAACCAGCGGTACATATGATCGTGGGGGGCTGTATATTGTTGGGCAGGTTGTCGATGACTTCCTCGAAGACCTGGGGATTCTCAATGATATAAATGTCCATGGCGGCGGCCTGGACGCTGCTCCACTCCCATAGCTGGCGTAGTGTCAGGGGCAAAATACGCTGACCCGCGGCCGCGATCATCGGATCGGGAGTCCCACCATGAAAGGACGCGCTGTCGAGGTTGAAGACAACGACAGTGGATGAGATGGTATCGACCTGCAAACCGACCTCCAGGTAGAGGCGCAGAATATCTTCGCGGTTCAGGCCCGGTTTGAGAGGTGTGTGCGAGAGGTCTCCAAGTGCGAGCAGGAGCAGCCGTCCCGCTGCCCGGTTTGGGTCGAGCATATGCGGATCGCCACTGGTTTGCTGGGCAAAAAGGGCCAGGCGTTGCGGACTGTCCGAGCCTGGCAACTGGTCGAGGATGCGCGCAACATAGCTAATCAGCTTTAATTGCTGCTCCTGCACTTCACTACCCGCGTTTTTGTAGCGTGAGACGAGCCACTCTCGCCCGTGCGTACCCTTGGTGAGCCAGGCATACCCCCGAGAGGCCTCCGGTAAGGCTGCGCGAATCACGTCTAGCGCATCTAGAAATTCCTGCTGGTGAGCCGCCTGGGCCGCGCGGCGCTGTGGACGTGTTATCATGGCTGAGGCGGGGAAGAAGGCCGCCAGGAGCTCGGGAAGGGTGCAGGCGAAACCGCTATGCCTGAGCGCGTTATCCATGTCGCTCAATCTCACCTTGAGCGCCTGATTCGTAGAGGGGGGCTTGCCGAGAAAACTGGCGATTTCGCGGCGCTCCTGCGGGGTACTGTTCTCCAGCACGATCTGCCCTCCGACCTGCCCCAGTTCCAGGTATTTGTCGCATAGCCTGGCGAGCAGGCGCGAGAGGTCAGCCTGGATAAAGAAGGCAACAGCCCTTTGTACATTGGCCACGTTGGCCTGCTCGCGCTTGTGCTCCTGCATGCTTCCCACTTCCTATTCTGCCTGCATGCCTGTTTTTTCGCTCCAGAACGAGGCCGAGGCTGTCGCTACTGATGAGCCTTTGTCGTGAATCATCAGGTAGCGCGCGCTGGCGGGGATTTTTGCGCCTACACCACTGACCTCTGGGCCGGTCATAATCCACTGGAAGCCCTGTGAAACCAGGAACTCCATGATGCGCTGGGTGTTGCTGGCGCTCACTTTATCAAAGGCCTCATCGAGTGCGAGGAGGCGCGGGGCCCCAGGGCTGGCACTGTTGTAGAGCGCGCCCAGCGCGGCGAAGAGCGGCACGTAGAGCGCGAAGAGCTGTTCAGCTCCACTACGTGTGCCCGCCAGGCGGTCGGTCAGGCGCTGACGCTGGCCACCGATGGGGGTCACCCAGACATCGAAGTGGAACCACTCGCGGTAATCGAAGATTTGCTCCAGTGCCTCCATGAAGTTCAGATCGGGTGCCTCTTGCTGGCGCAGACGGACCGCTTCGATCTCGCGCCGAAAGGCGCTCATCAGGGCGTCGCTCTCTTCCGCGGTGAGGGCCTGGGCTGGTTTGCGCAGGAGACGATGTTGCTGCGCCAGCTGGCTCCCCAGGCGGGTGAGATCGTACTCGGCAGGTGGTTTCCATTGCAGCGAGTAGTGCTCGCCAATCATGGGGAGATTGCTCAGCACCCTATTGATTTGCTGTACCCATTCCTCGGCTTCCAGAATGTGCATACGGATGGCCTCGGCGATCTCTTGCAGCAAGAAATCCTCGAATAACTGGCGCTCCTCTTCACCGAGCAAGGTTCTCTGCATCTCAATGCGTTCGCTCAGGATAGCCAGCAGTTCGATAGGGCGGCTCCTGTTCTCATTGAGGAAATGGACACGCCCCTGGTCGTCGAGGTCTGGCCCATATTCGAGGAGCAGCGATTGCTCCTGATTGAAACTACGCGCGAGGGCATTGTAGGCGTCCCGGTACTCATTCTCGAGCCGTTCTTTGCGTTGCGGAATCTCGCTCTCAGAGAGCGCGCCATTGAGTAGAATGCGCGCGGCTGTCAACGCGTCGTCCTGCTTTGCGGCCAGGAGCGCTTCCACCGGATAGGCCGTCAGCAGGTCGAGGAAGCGGGCTTGGCGCTGCGCGCGCTCTTCCTGCGCCTCCTGCAAATGGGCTTCGATCTCTACGAGATTGGCCGCGACATTCTGGTAGCGCTCGTCGGTGCGCGCGTGCTTTTGCCGGGCCTCGTCAAGCTCACTGGCGAGGATGTCATCGCGCTCTCGCAACATGCGGAGCCGCTCGCTGAGCTCCTCGGCATTTGCGAGCGAGGCCACGCGCTCAAACTCTTCCATCTCAGCGCGCGCCCGCAGTACCTGCTGGCGTACATGCTCATATAAGCGCTGGCTATTGGCCTCGTTCGCCTGCGCTTGCTCCCGGGCCACGCTGGCCTGCTGGTATTCTTCCCAGCTATGAACCAGGCTCTGAAAGTGTGTCTGGAGCGAGCTGGCCTGATTTTTAAGCTCGATAACGCTGATGAGTGTGGCCTGGACGCGGTGCTGATCGCTGACGAGCAGCGCAACGCCCTGGCTCTCGCGTTCAAGCTGCGCAATGATAGCATTATAACTTTGCCGCGCCTCTTGCGTGTGCTGGCGGGCCTTCTGGTACCTGTCTCTGGCTGTGTTGAGTGTCTTCTGCGTCTGTACGAGTTCGAGGTAGATCTCTTCCAGGCCGCTCTGAGGGAGCACCTTGCGCAATTGCGCCTGCTTCTCTTGCAATTGCTCAAGTTGTTGCTCATAGGCGAAGAGAAGGCTGGTAAACCACTGGTACTCCTCTTCGAGTTGGGCTTGCTGGCTCTCCAGCGCCTCCAGTTCGCGTTGCCGGGTACGCAAGCGAGTCTTGCGGCCGATATAGCGAGCCTGGCCTGGACCAGCGTGGCCACTCAGCAACCCATGTATCCACTGGCCGCTGCTCTCCATGCTATATATATCACTGGCCAGGAGCGCGGCGATGATGTCTATGGTGAGGGTTTCCCACCGCCCAGCAGGCGCCTGGAGAGCGGTATCAAAGCACAGAATGTCTCTTGCTTGCGGTGCACGTGGGTGCGGCTGCAAGCGCCTGAGATCGAGCCAGCAATCGCTGAGTTCTTCGCTGGCCAGGAGCACGGCCGCGGCGGCTTGCTGGGAGGGCTGGACGACAAGCGCATTGAGCAGGCCCGCATCCTCGAGGGCGGTTTCAATACACCCTGCCTCCAGTTCATCACTGCCAGGCGCGAAGTCGAGCAGCATGTAGAGTGGGAGGGCGTCGATGCTCTGTTCCGCTAGCCGGGCGCGCGCGCGCATATGCCTTTCAGCGCTCACGGGCTGATATTCCGGTTCGGCCTTTTTGCGCTCTATGAGCGCTTTCAGTTCTTGCAGCTCGTGGGTCTTGCCACCGATGAGGAGGTGCAACTCGTGCATTTCATCCTGCACTTCAGCGCAGGCCTCGCTGAGCTCATGCTCAAGAGACTCGATGGTCTGGCGGTAGTGCTTGAGCAGGGCTGAGCAGCGCTCTACCAGCGTGCCTTCCTGGGTGTTGTCGTTCTCCAGCGTGGCATCTAGCTCTTCTGGAGCAAAGGCTGAGTCTGGTGCATCACGTTCTTCAAGGCTAAATGTATCGAGGTCCTGCTCGATCTGCTGCTGCGCTTGCCAGGAGCGGTCCTGGAGTGCCTGGAGATGGCTGCGCACTTCATCAAGCTCCTGAAAGCGCGTCATCTCGATCTGGCGCGCGTTCTGCACTTTATTATCCAGTTGCGCACGTTGCTGGTGCAGGGCTTCGAGACGATGGAGCCAGGCGATGCGCTCCTCGGCTGGCGCGCCCAGGAGCGTGGTGATGCCAGAGGGGACCTCGGGCATGGAGGAGGTATGCGTTGCGAAGGTGTTCACCTGCGCGATGGCGCCCTCTAGCTGGATGGCGGCGGTCTCCCAGAGCGCCTTCTCGGCGGCGAGGGTATGCAGCGTGCGCAACTGGGCCAGGCACTCGTCCTTCATCCGGCCGAAGCGCGTCTGCTGGCGCTGGATGCTCTGTTCGCTCGCGTTGCTGGCATGACGCGCGGCATCGAGGC
Source organism: Ktedonobacter sp. SOSP1-52 (assembly GCF_016587395.1). Taxonomy (NCBI): domain Bacteria; kingdom Bacillati; phylum Chloroflexota; class Ktedonobacteria; order Ktedonobacterales; family Ktedonobacteraceae; genus Ktedonobacter; species Ktedonobacter sp. SOSP1-52. Next base: position 799,315 of record NZ_BNJH01000002.1, on the reverse strand, counting down.
TTTGTTGTTGCAGTTTCATCTGCGAGGTGGCGGACTGGAGGCGCTCGCGCACAGCGGCAAGCTGCGTTGCTACCTGGAGCCCTTCGCTTGCTTCCAGGGCCCTGATCTGCCCATGAATGTGCTGCTGTTCCTCCTGGAGAGACTGCGAACGCTGTCCAGCCTCAGTGCGTTCTTTCTCGGCGTGTGCCAGAGAGCGGCGGAGGCTCGTTGCCCGGTTTTGCGCCACATCCTCGACGAACTGCGCTCCCTGGTATTCGCAGGCCGCCAGCTGGGCGCGGATGCTGGCGAGGTGTTGCAGCGACTGGTGAATGCGTTCGGCGGCGGCGTAGGCCTCCTGGACGCGCTCAATCTCGCTCTGGATGGAGTCGATGCGCTCGATGGTACCGATGACACGCGAGGTGGTTTCGCTCGAAATCTTGCGCAGCGACATTTTCAGATAGTCGTGGACGCGCGAGAAGTTCAGTTCGGTGCTCAGATTCGGGCGGCGCAGGATGAGCAGCAGATTGATCAGCTTCTCGAAGTCCTTGCTATCGTGAAAGCCGAAGAGATGGCGCGCGACCTGCCGCTCGTATTCAGCCTGTGTCTCGCAGATGATGCCATGCCCTTCGAGCAGTTGCTTGAAGCGCAGGTGGTCGTAGGCGCGCTTCTCGCCGTTGTTTTTGCTTTCATAGATAGTATCGAGATCATAACCGAGGCGTGAGCCATCGGTAATCAGGAAGCGCAGGGCGCGAATGCGCTCGGTGGTGTTGGCGTTGCCTGCGATGCTCAGGCCAATGGTGAGAAAGCGCGTGCGTTCCCGGTCCCCATTCTCCCAGCGTTGACGTAGTTCATCAGCGATGGGTGGCCTGTTGGGATCGCACCATTCAAATTCGAGGGCGATATAGGCGGTGCGGCGCTCGTGCTGGTAGGGAGTGGCAGAGTTGCTATCGCCAAGGACATAGTATTCGATACGGCGCTCGCGGCCACCGAAGGTATCGAGGCGGTTGGGGCGCAGGTCGCCTTCAAGCGCGAGCGGGAGGGCGGCCGTCAGCACGGTTGATTTGCCGCTTGCATTTTCACCAGCCAGGAAGAGGCGACCATGCGGAACTTCAAATTCCTGGCGTCCATAGAGCCAGAAATTAGTCAGGATAATGCGGCGCAGGCGATAGCCCTCGGGGCCACCTGTCTGTGCCTGGAGGGTCTCGACAAAGCGTGTGACCTGGCGGGTAAGCGCGTCTTCTGAGGTTTCATCGAGCGTTGCTGTCCATTCGGTGAGCTGATCGAACGTTTCTTGCATAAATCCTTCTTCTCTTATTCCAATCCAGGCAGGGGTGTAGCGGGTGTTTTCTTGGCGCGTTTCGCGTTTGCTTTGGTGCGCCCACGCGTGGTTGGCATGGCCTCTGGCCCAGGTTTCTCATACGTGGCGGCATAGCGGGCGGCGGTTGGCAGGATCAGCAGTTGCCCTGCCTCGTCGGGTCCACGCAAAAGGCCGACCTGGCGCATCTTTTTGTACACGTCCTGTAGCAGCGTGCGTGAACTCTTGCCACGGGCCTCGTTGCCCCAGTGCTCGCCATACTGTTCGCGCACGCTATAGAAGAGTTCGCTCATATCTTCGACCGAGACATGCAGGCAACCAAAGGCATCCGGTGGGGGCCAGGCGTTGGTCTCGACCTGTGTGCGTATGGCCTGACAGAGCAGGAGCGCGATCTGGTCGTTGGTGCCATAGGGCGTGAGGGGCGCGATAGGCCCCAGCGCCATGCCGCTTGCGCGTACGATACAGGCATAATCACGCTGGATATCCAATAGCCAGCCAAAGGTATCAAGGAGTTCATTGGCAACGCTCTCGGCGTGCGTCAGCAGTTCGGCGAAGGCGGAGGGATCGTCGAAGCGGAAGAGCGTGGGGCCGAGCAGAAGTCCCCGCCAGGCGCGCACGAGGGAGGGCGACCTCGCCATATCCGCGAGTAAGGTTGGCTGTAGCGCCGTGGCGGGATTGGCCAGGTGGGCTGCCGCGCTCTCAACGGCCTGTGGATTGAGCGCGGCTACCAGTGAGCGAGCGACAGGCGTAAACTCGTACAGGACATCGGCATTCCCAGCCTGCTCTACCCATTCGCGTGTCTGCCCATCGACGAGTTGGAGCCCTCCCAGGTCCTCCAGGTAGTGGAGTGCGCGCTGCATACTGTAGCGGTCGGCTGGCCTGCGAAAATCGAATGGCTCTTCCCCGTCCTGATCAAGGGCTGACTGCTCCTGAATCTGCTCGGCCAGTTGGGAGAGCAGAAATTGTTGCTCATTGCCGCGGCCTGTCAGTTGTCGGTTCTCGGAATACCAGAGCAGCCAGGTTAAGCAGGCGAAATCCTTTGGCTCTTTCAGCCGTTCGTAGAGATAGCCAGGAGTGAGGGCGTTGAGATGGCGCTCCAGGCGGATCACATGGCTGTTGCGCTGAATGCGCCAGCCCGTATGCTGGTCATGCCATGCTTGCAAGGTATAGTAATGATGTTGTACCAGGCGGAACAGGTCGGCCTGGCTGGCGAGGATCACCTCTTTCTCTATCAACGTCACGTGCGCCTTGAGCAGATCCGCTGTCATTGTTGCGCGGCGGATGCGCTGACTTGTTGGTGGTGTGGGGCGTTGCTCGATCTGCGCTGGTTCGCTATATGCTGTTGTCATGATGTTTTGCTGAATGTCAGTCTCTTGCATGCTCTCTATCCTGTCTGGGCGTCTGCTTTATAGCAATGCGCTCTCTGGCTCATGGACGGCCTCTTGCTGCCGTGATAGGCGATAGCGTGGGAGGAACAGGATGCCATCATCGGCGTTGAGAAGTGTATAGATGCGCTCACCTGGATTCAAGAGTGTGATGATTGAGCTATCGAGGGCACGATACTGATGAGACGCATGTCCCTGGCAGGCATCGATAATTTCGGTGAGCAGCGAGCGATCCTCTATACTCACATGGGCCAGTGCGCCAAGGTCCAGCATATTGCCGCTGGCGAAGAGATGGGCGATACGCGACCTCTGCTCTTGTAGCTTCGCCTCATGTTGTATCACGAGATCGCGAATAATGGTTCGGTGATCGATGATGGGGTCCTCCATAGGCGGATCGCCGCGAAAGCCGCGATTGACTGGCCGCAAATAGAGCGTGACGGCGGCGGGCTCTTGCCAGACGCCTGGTTGCTGGGGATCATATGCCGTGCTAGGGGTGCCAGCGAAACTCTCGGGCAGATGGACCGGGAGGTGATTGGCGAAGGCGACGGAGAACAATTGCTGGGCGCTCTCGCCATCACGGGTTGCGAGCAAATGCTTTGCCAGGGTGTTGAGGTGCGTCGCGTAGTTTGCGTTGGGGCGCGCACTTGCCGCCAGCGCTGAAGCGCGCCGAACGACCTTATCGACCTCGGCGAGGGCGTTGCGGCGAAACGAATCAGCGTTCTTCCCCTCGCTGAACCAGTTCAGCATGGCCTCGAACTGGTTGCTGGCCTCCTGCCGCAACTCTTCGGGTGCGCGCCTGCCCTCAGCGGTTGGCGCGGGAGGCTCAAGGTAACGGGCGATGATATCAACCAGGAGTGACTGCTTCCCCGTTGATCTCCACGTTGCCAGTTGCTCGCGGATGCGCCTGCTATATTGTGTCAGGGCCTGGGCAAAGCCATGAACGTAGGCCACGACCGCCGACTTATACTGCTGGAATGTCTCCAGGTCAGGACGTGCCTGTTGCGCGGCATTGATCATCGTAGCGAGATATTGCGCGGCCTCACGGGCCATTGTGTTCCAGACCTCAAAGGCGCGCTGCCACTCCTCCGCGATCTCTCGTCCATGCGTGGCATCCGGGTCCAGGCCAGGCATGTGCAGAGCTTCATCAATATGCTGGAGGGAGGTCCACAGACGTGGAAGATCGCCCTGGCGCAGCGAGCCCCTGGCGGCGCTGGCGCGGTGTTGCTCGTCAAGAAACGTCTCAATAGCGATCGCCTCGGGTGTGGCTTGATAGAGCAGGGCTGGTGAGAGGAAACTGGCAATAGAGGAGGCGCGGCTGGAATCATAAATGGTTGTGACGTTGCCCCACTCTTTGAGCGACGCCAGGTCACTCTGACATTGCTCAAGCGTGTATTCGGGATCGAAGGCGGCACGCACGGCGTCGCGAATCTCCTGCGTCGTTAGCTGATAGCTATACAACTCGCGATGGCGTTGGAGGAAGGTACGCATAATTGTGCGATACCAGCGCGTGCGATTGGAACTGACAAGGTAACTAAAGATCGGCAAGCGATCCGTAATAGTAAAAACAGGAGAAGTTGCAAGACCTTCGCTCGTGTTCATTGGCTCCAAACTCTTCTATCTACCTTTGGCTCTATTGCCCCATTCGAACTATTCTATCATACCTGTCTAGCTTCCCAGCACGAAATACGCCCGGGGCTTGTGTACGTGCTTGTTGCATTTTCAGCATAGTGCCGCCTTTTAAAGTTCGCCTGTATAGCTTGAAGACCAGCCAAAAAGGGCTTTGAGTTTTTGTCCCGGATTAAACTTGAAAACCCAGCTTCGAGGCTCTGGGCGCACATAGAATCCACCAAAACCAGGCAGGGTGACGCTTTCTCCGGTCTTAAAGCTCTCATAAAGCGTCTCTGTCATTCCATCAATCCATGCTAGCGCTGTCGCTTGATCCGTATGCATGCGCTCGGCAAGGCGTCGGGCGAATTCGTCTTTCTTGATATGCTCCATCATTCTCTCCTGCTCCGATTAATGTAGTCAAACGTATGCAAGCATAGATTTGCCACACCTTTCGTTGTTCCTGCTTCACTCCCAGATGCCTGAAGGCGATTGCCTTTTTGGTCTGACTCCAGGTCCACAAGCGACTTTTACGCGCCGTCCGAGCCAGTACCGAGCGCGGCTTGGTCATTGAGCCCTACCAAGCGAAGGGCTTCCTTCAAGATATTGGTCGCAGCGTTGCAGTCTCTATCCCCTTGCCAGAGACAGTTGGGGTTTTGACAGACAAAGAGGCGGTCGGCAAGTGTGATGTCATGCCAGCGCCAGCCACATTGATGACAGAGTTGGCTTGAGGGGAACAGGCGATCCACTTTCACCACGAGGCCACCGTTGTGTGTGACTTTGCTTGTGAGTAAGGTCAAAAGAGAGCCTAATGCCGCATCCGCGAACGAGCGAGCAAGACACCGGTTTTTCATCAAGCCCCGAAGATGCAGTGATTCAATCCCCACAATGCCGTAGCTCTTGGCAATCTGCGTGGTCAGCTTGTGCAAGACATCATTGCGCAAACAGGTAATCTTGTAATGGAGTCGTGCAACTTTGCGCCTCGCCTTCTCGCGGTTCTTTGATCCCTTTTTGCAACGAGAGAGGTGTTGTTGAGCCTGCCTCAGCTTCTTCAGTGCGGTTTTGAGGAATTTTTGGTTTTCAAATCCCTCGCCGGTACTCAAGGTCGCCAGTCGGTTCAAACCCACATCTACTCCCACACGTTTCGGCTTTTGCTCACTCGCTTGATCGGAAAGCTCAACCGTGATGCTCACAAACCACCAATCCGCCGTTTTTGTCACCCGTGCACCTGTGATCTTGCCTTTGAAACGAAGATTCTCGGCCAGATTGACCCATCCAAGCTTGGGTATCCAAAGACGATGATCACCAAGTTCGAATTGATCATTGGCGAGATAAAATGAAGGTTTTGAGCGTTTCTTGGTTTTGAATTTGGGGCGGCCTCTTCGTTTACCGTTCTTCTGCCCGTCAAAATAGATGGCCCAGGCTTTTCCCAGGTCCAAGAAAGGCTGGTCACAAGCGTTCTTGGTCACTTCCCAGGTCCAAGGGAACGCTTTGCGTCTGATCTCGTTGAATTGCTTTTTGAGCTTGAGCGCGGTAGGCTTCTCTCCCGCCTCATGTTGGCGGTTCCACTCAGCTAGCGCCCAATTCCAAACAAATCGAGCAGTTCCGGCGGCTTTGGCAAAATAGATGTTTTGCTCTTCAGTAGGATGGAGCCGTATTTTATGAGCTTTGATCATTGGCCCCATCCTTTTGGAGAGCAGCAGCGCGGATCGCGTTCTTGTGGGAGCGCAGACCGTGCAAACGTGCTGAAAAAACCGTCACGATGGCAAGCAGGTCTCGAACCAATTCTTGCTCTGGGGAAAGCTCTTCTCCATTGACCACAATGATCTGGGTCCCATGACGCTGGCAGAAGGACTCAAACCAATCGTAGCCGAAACGCACAAAACGATCCTCATAGCCAATGACAAGCCGCTTCACCCGTCCTAATTCAATGAGCTCGATGACCTCATTAAAAGCTTTGCGCTTGTAGTTGAGAGCGGAGCCGATATCTTCGCGCCATACATCGACGTTGATTTGGTGCTCTTGGCAGTAGGCTCGCAGGGCATTCTTTTGATGGATGAGGTCTGCTTTTTGGGCAGGGGAAGAGACACGAGTATAGGCGATGGTGACTCCTTGATCGGAGGAAACCAATCCTCGGTACTGTAAGTATTGTTCGTGCGTATAATAGCGCCGATTGGTTGGACTTCGATAGGCATGCAAGATGCCCTTACGATCCCACTTCTGTAACGTGTTGACGGATTTTCCAATCAGCTTGCCGAACTCACGAGGCGAATATGTATGCTCCATGAACACATTATACCATATAAGCTACGTATTTTCAATACTGTTGAATCCTCTTTTCTCATCGGTGTGTCTGGGTGTTGCAAGCGTCTGCTTCCCTTCTTGCTTCTCTCTCAATGGTTCCTCCTGGGTGGTGGCAGCCTGGAAGCAGAGTTTTGCTTTTTGCCCTTCCTGGTGTATGCTCTTTTTGTAGTGAAGTGTACATGATGGAGTCAGCGAGAGGAAGTCGTCCTATGGCGAAACAGGTATCCAAAGGGGTGTGTGCTTTTTGTCATGCTGAATTGAAGAAAGCGGGTATGACGAAGCACCTGGAGGCGTGTGAGAAACGCATGGCGGCTGAGACACTATCTGGGAAACGCGCGAGTGCCAGTCCTGCCAGGAAATTGCATCTGCTCGTTGAGGGGCGAGACCTTCTTGAATATTGGATGCATCTGGAGGTGGTGGACACAACGACGCTGGCAGCGCTGGATCGTTTTTTGCGCGACACCTGGTTGGAATGTTGTGGGCACCTGAGCGCATTTGAAATTGGTGGCGTTCGGTACGCAACTGGTGCGGGCATGGGCGATGATTGGGGGATGGAAGAGAAGAGTATGCGCGTGCGCCTGGAGCATGTGCTGAGTCCAGGCCAAAGTGGCCTCTATGAATACGATTATGGCACCACCACCGAACTGAAGATAAATGTGATTGGAACACGAGAGACCGCAACAAAAGGGCAGGCCATCCGTATCCTGGCCAGGAATACTCCGCCCCGACGGGTGTGCGATGTTTGTGGCCAGGAAGCCAGCGATGTTTGTTCTGTGTGTATCTTTGAGAATAAAGGCTGGCTCTGCAAGGAGCATAAGAAGAGCCACGAGTGTGGCGAAGATATGCTCCTGCCAGTAGTGAATTCGCCTCGTGTTGGGATGTGTGCCTATACTGGCTAACCTGGAGTCGTGCTCAGTGAGAGCAGGAAGAATAATCAGGCGCGGCGAGCGCTTTTTCTTGGCTTTCTTTGCGATCCCTTGGAAGGCGTAGGAGGGGTATCAAACTCCATCTGTGGAGCACCCAATTGAAGTGGGTGCAACAGGTCCAATAATAGTTGCTCATTGTATGGACAGGTATTCCCTGCCTACACAACTCGCCTTAACCTACGTCCGTTGACATCTCTGAGCACGCCCAAAGATCCAACTGGACGGGCGGTTCCACTACGAGGAACCGGAATTCTTGCTTCCACTGCTCATGCCGCAAGAGGAGCAGTGCTTTGATTTGGTGCCGGTCCTGGCAGGCACGCAACTCCCGGTCGCCGAGCCGCGATGCAATATTCTGCGCGGCGTTAGTGTCTGCGTGGGTCGTGTGACCGCAAATCCGGCAACAGAACGTCTGCTGATTGGGGCGATTTTTGCGGTCTATGTAGTGGCACACATGGCACTCTTGCGACGAATAGGCGCTCTTAACCTTTGTGGCGGTGACACCGCGTTTGGTGGCATTCCACTCAAGTTGCACTGGAATATGCGCGAGGTTGGAGGCACGCAGGTACGCGTTCATGGCGCGGGCTTTGAAGCGCATCGAGGGCACTGATAATTGTTCGTAGGCAAACTGACAGCCTTCGTGTTCTTCAAAACAGAGGTTGACGGTTCGATTGATCGATTGCTTGATATGCCGGATGAGTCTCTGTCCTGTGCGACTGGTGGTGGAGGGGAGTTTCTCCTTAGGGACGCCTTTCTTTTTCAAGCAGGCTCGCAGTTTCGCCTTGCGCCGTCGTTTTTCGCGATCCTGCCGATTCCGTTCTTTCATCCGCCCATTGAACGAGCCGTACTGTTTGCCATCGGAGGTGGTGATGAAATTGGCGATACCGACGTCAATGCCAATGACCGGCGCGTCGTTCCTGGTCTCTGGCAGGATTTCTTCGTCATAGGTCAGGGTCAACCACCACGCCCCTGCTCGTTTATTGAGGGCCACACTACTATTGATCTTCCGACGCTTGCCCGTGTGAGGATCAGTGAGCTGTATTTTGTGGTAGTTAGCAAGCACAACCGGAATGAGAAGTTGCTTTCTGAACGTCAGGGTCGAAACCTTGAGCCAGTAATCCACGGTTGAATCGGTGGCTGCTTCCAATTGGACCACATTGACATTGGCTTGAATGCAGGGTTGGCGCAACGTCGGAATGTTCCACTCCCGCCATTGCGGTTCCTTTGCTTCTGCTTTGAGCGTGCCTTCTTCCCGTTGTTTCTGATACTCAGCCAACGCGTCCAGATACACTTGATAGGCGTTGGCGCGATTGGTCCGCCAGGACTTGGCGATGCCCGCCGCCTGTTGGATCGCGACGCGCTGCCATCGCTCGGAGAGAGCGGTCGGAAAGCAAGGAGCGCGAAAGCCGTTGGGGAGTTCCTCATCGCAAAACAGAGTCACATACTGCTGCATCAACGCAAGATAGACCTCGGCCAGTTCGTTCAGGGCAGCGAGTTTGCCTGGATTTGCCCGTTCCAATCCAATATGGGTGATTGCACGCGTGATGGTACGCGGCTCACCCTTCTTGGGGGGCTTCTTGCGCTTCTTCATAGCTTCCCTGCTCCAATTCTTGCACAATTTTTTCCGTTTTGCGCTTTGCCCGGCGTTGCCCATACAATCGAGCACAGAACGAATAAATGATGCTGGTGAGGTCAGCCAGCAAATCTTCGGTGCCACTCTCTGCTTGATTGACCACTTCAATCTCGCGCCCAGAGGTTTTGAGCAACGTTTCGATGTAGCGAAAGCCAAAGCGCGTGCCACGATCTTTGTATTCAATCACGATGCGCCCAATGCTTGGATCAGCCAGCAACGCCAGAAACTTGGGCCGATTGTCATTAACCCCAGAACCGATTTCTTTGACCACCTTGCTCACCTGATAGCCTCGCGCCGTACAGTAGGCTACCAACCGTTCCGCCTGGCTGTCCAGGTTTGACTTGTTTTCGGCTGAGGACACCCGTGTGTACACCACCACATTGGGAAGGGCAGGCCGTTCTTTCACGGGCATTGGTTCTGTCACCAGAATAGTGCCCGTATCCATTTGGTGCCCGGCGATCTTGCCTGCCTTATACCACCTCCAGGCGGTTCGGTAGCTAATGCCTTGTTGTTTCGCATAATTGATCAATTTCATATCATGATTATAGCATACATGGCCGTATTTGTCTATAGCTGTCTATTCCTTGAGTGAACGTTTCCCAATACCTGCATCCGTCTATCGCTGAGCGCGCTGACCAGCAGGGTGTCGGGCTCCTGGAGTTCGAGATCGCCAAAGCAGATGGTCCCAAATGGCGGCGTATCGTAGGCCGGATCTCCCCAATAGACCCAGAAGGCTCGTTGGGGTGTCTCCTCCACACAATAAAGCCGCTCATCAACCTGCAAAAAGGCACGTATTGCCTGCGTATCGACAGGCGTAAAGCGAGCACCCTGTGGGCGTAAGAGACTTATACCCTTCCATGTTGGGATTGGGGCAGACGGGGCGCCAGTAAGGCAGGGGTTGGCAACAGTCAGCAAACGCGCGGCCACTCCCGCAAGGGCAACTTGCCTCGGCCTTCGTCGGTAGATAACTGAGGGCGGTGGCTTTCTCTCCTGGATGGTCGGGGTCTGGATCTTTCATGCCTGGTCGCCAATGCGTGATCGTGGCTAGGACGCCTCCATTGGGATCGAGTTGACGCAGGTCATAAGTCTCAAACGTCTTCATAAACTAGAGTACCTCCCGTAACCATGCCTCCATTGCTTCTTTGAGTCGCTGATCTCGCCAGTCATACCAGGTTTGCGTCCATTGCTCTCCCAGTGTGTATAACGTATCTTTAAAACGCCTGAAAGCACCTTTCCCATGTAAGGCAGTGGATAATTTCTGGGAGGCGCGTTGGTCTTGGGGAGCAACTACCTCCTCCACAAAATTGCTCATCCATTGATAGGCTTCAGAGGATGAGATACGCTCAATACGTACATAGTCGTTGCTCCCCTCGATTTCTTCCGTCAGTCGTTCTTGCTCGTCCATATCATCATCTTCTGACAGGAAGAGCACTTCTCCAGTCTGGGTATTGAGGAAATACATGTTAGTCAGGTTGGAGTCTTCCATCGCTACCTCAAGCATCTCCATATCGATGGGGTTTCCATTGGGAAGGGTTGTCATAGCAGAGAGCTTCTCCTCAATTTTTTTCCTTTTTCTCTGTTCCGCACTGGATCAATGCCAACTGTGTGTCAATGTGAGAATATCACACGCGGCAACATTTGGGATCGGCCCTTCAACATGCACATTTGTTCTTTTTTGGTGTACATCGTATCAGCACTGAGAATGCGGTTTGTGGCCAGGGCTGGATGCAGCAGGGCAATTACGGCACAGATCTCATTCTCACTGCTTTCCACGGCGCGTTGCGCCAGCACAAGAGCGAATCGACACCTGTGCGTTTTGCCGTCGGTTTTGCTGTCAACGATGCGTTGCGCCCAAAAAGGAAAACGCTCTCATGAGTGTCTAGAAGCGACCTGAGAGCATCATCATCATAAAAGAGCTGCAAGTGGAGAGATTTGCGGGCGCCTCCCCGCCTCTTTTCGCCGCTGTCCGCCAACGCGCTTCCCGTACGGCGCGAGGGGGAGTATCATTCATCGGCGCGTGTCGTAATCCGCTGGCGTCCGGCGGCTTTGCCGTCAATTTGCCGTCAAAATTGGTGAGGTGAGGGGAGCTCTCCCCGAGTTTCCGATGTGGCACCCAGGTGGTTGCCAGCGAGTATGACTGTGCTCATGAGCCAATAGAGGAAACTATCGGGTGGCCGTTTATCCGCCATCCATCCGCCATCCATCCGCCATCCATCCGCCATCCAATCATCTGTCTCTTGACTTGCCAATGCAATGCTCGTACACTGTTTGTATGAGGAGGAAGAGATGAGCACGCAATCTGTTGATACCCATCCTGATGCTGAGCGGGTCTTAATCGACCTGATCCGCAAGGCGCCTGTGGAGAGGCGGTTCAGGCTCGTACAATCGCTGACCCAGAGCACGCTGTGGGCGAATATTCGCTCCTGGCAAGAGCGCTATGCGGGGAACACTGAGCGGGAGGCTGCAGTGCGCTTTGTCTCGTTCTTGTACGGGGAGGCGCTTGCTCAGCACGTACAAGCCGCATTGGAGAGGCAAAAGCATTGGCATGTGCAGCCAATTGATCTCGCCACCGTCGCGCATTCTGTGCTCCGGGCGTGCGAGAGGATAGAGGCACCCTGTTACCTCGGCGGCTCGATTGCCAGTTCGCTTCACGGTATGCAACAGATGGCGCAAGATATTGATCTTCTTGCTGAGCTTGACGAACAAAACCTCTTCGCCTTCCTGGCTCCCCTTGAACGTGATTTTCTCTTTGAGAAGAGTACCATCCGGGAGGCGGTACGGCGGCGCGTGCCCTTTTCCCTCTTGCATCTCGACTCACTGGCGAAGGTCGATATCATAGTCCCCCGATGCACTGCATTTGATGCCTCTCTGTCTCAGTTGGTAACCCGTTATGTGCTTGATGAGCGGTATCCTCCCTTCCCCGTTGCTTCGGCCAGTGAGATGATTCTCTTTAAGCTTCGGCGCTTTCGCCTGGTTTCGCTCGTGCGAACTGATGGTATGAGAGACGATGCGGAGTGGAACGACATCGTGAGCATGATCAAGGTACAAGGATCGAACCTCGATGTGGAGCTTCTGGCAGAATGGGCTCGGACACTGGATGTAGCGGAAACGTGGCGACAAGCCCTCAAAGATGCAGGACGCCACGAGACTTCGAGTGTGTGACATGCTCCTCAAAACAGCAGGATATTTGCAGCAGGGCATAAATACTGACATTTGACCCAAGAATGTTTGTAGCAGAGAGCAGGGAGGACTCTTTCAGATGGCGATGTATGGTGATGTTATCGAAGCCCTCTCCCCACTTATCCAAGCTTTTGACCAACTCGGTATCTTCTATTATATTGGCGGTTCTGTTTCCAGTTCTGTTCATGGTATGCCTCGCAGGACACAAGATGTGGATGTTATTGCGGATATTCAGCCCAATCAGGTTAGAATGCTCGTACAGAGACTTCAGGCGGACTACTATCTTGATGCGCAAGCGTTAAAAGATGCTGTCCGGCGCGGCTTCCCCTACAATGTGATCCATTTGAGTACCATGCTCAAAGTGGACTTGATTCCGTTAAAGCGACGTGCTTTTACCCGAGAGGAAGCCCATCGCGCTCGACCTGAAATATTAGAGGATGGGACTCCTCCTGTGAGGATTGCGTCTGCGGAGGATGCAATCCTTACAAAGCTTGAATGGTTCCACATGGGCGGACAAACCTCCCGACGACAATGGGATGATATTCTCGGTATCATGAGGCGTCAGGGTGCAGCGCTTGATATTGCGTATCTACGCCAGTGGGCTGATACGTTGGGAGTGCGAGACCTTCTTGAGCGTGCTCTTCTTGATAGTGGTTTGGGACAGGCGTAGTATCTATCAATTGCTTTGGGGCTTCTTTCAGAAGGTAGCTTTACCTAATTGCGGGTAGAAAACTACATTCCCTTCTTATCAAGAAACTCAATCTCCGGCATATCCTCTAGTCCGTCAGGCATTTTATTCTCTTTCTACGAAGGCAATTTTTCAGATCAGTTTATTGTGAAATACCATCCTCGGTTCAGGTGAACGAGGCCCATCGTTATCTGTGTTATTCAATCATTACGCTTTCTTGAGCATAGGGTGTCCCGCAGTTGTAGCAGTAGCGGTGGCTGACAGGAGCACGAGTTTCGCAAGTGGGACAGGTCTGGCTGATCGTCTCCATATGAAGTCCTTGGCGCGCGTTCTTTTCAAGGTGCTCGTGGTAAAGATCAACGCATTCATTACAAATACGTACACCTTCTGGTCCCGCGACGAGATGATGAACCTGCCCCTCGCGCTTCTTACAGAAGGAGCACGTTATAACACCATTGCTTGCTTCTTCGTACTTCATCCACATCAGGCTTTTTCCTTTCTTCATGGGTTGGGGAGCATGCTTTCCCTGACAGAGAGGATGCCTGCTTGCCTTTCCTCTTCAGAGTGTGCTGAAGAGATTTTCACAAGTGCCTGGCGCGTTTGGTTTGCCATTGCTGAGGCAGTTCTGCGACGAGAATAGGATGGGTATGTGGTATACAGTACCTTGCCATTTCTCTTTCAGGGTGTTGTCGCCTCTCTCGTAAGGGTTACCAGTGTCGTCTCAGGAGGAATACCGACCCCTATTCCTTCTTGCTGAAGCTCCGGAGTAATTCTTTTTAGCTCATCAACAAACTTATACGGTGCACGATACCACTTTGCAAATGTATCAGGAAACTGGCAACAGAGGAGTTCCTTGAACTGCTTGGCTGTTCCATTCCACTCTTGATGCTCTTGCATGAGCAAACATACAGGCTCAAAGAGAGGTGAAGCGCGCAACGAGGCTTTCAACTCTGCTGCCTTTTTTTCTTGGTGCATCAGTTTGATCTCGGCTTCTATCGCCTCATCGCTGAGCTTTTTGCCTGCTGCCTGCAATCGTGCTTTTGCCTCGGCTACCTGCTCGAGATCGACCCTTCCCAAAATGCAAATGATATTGTAAAAGGATGTAGGTTCAAGGCACTCGGCACGTAAATAATCAGCATTGGCCTCCTCATATCTGAGCAGTTTCTTCAACACACTGGCTCTTCCGACCAGCAGCGAGAACTGTTTTGGGTTCCGTTCAAGCGCCTTATTGTAGGCAGAGAGTGCCTGTTCATACCGCCCCAATTTCTTGAGGGCGCGGGCCTGAGAACTATACACCCTGATAAAATCTGGACTGAGACGAAGAGCGTGATCGTACGCCTTGACGGCCTCTGCAAACCGCTCCAGCTGGCAGAGTGTATCGCCGACCCGTTCATAAACAAAGGCGTCTTTGGGATCAAGCTGAGCAGCTTTCTGGTAGGCAGAGAGCGCATCTTCGTACCGTTTCTGAGAGGTCTGAATGTCTCCTATCTCTTTGTGGATGGAAGGTTTCGTTGGGGCGAGTTCTTGAGCCTGTCGGCAGGTCGCCAATGCCTCATCAAAGCGTTTGAGGGAGACAAGGACACGTGCTTGGGCAAGATAGAGGTCCTCATTTCGAGGATCTAATTGCAGTGCTTGCTCATAGGAGACCAGTGCTTCATCGTAGCGGCCCAAATATTTCAACATATGGCCTCGCCACTCATAGCCCTCGGCCCATTGGGGATGAAGCGCAATACACTGCTCGCACGTTGTCAATCCGCCTGTATATCGTTTGTGTTCTGAAAGGAAGAAGAGCTTCCACTGATATCCCTCAAAGCTTAAGGGGGTGCGCTCGATAAACTGGTCGTAGACTACCAGTGCATCTTCTTCACAGCCTATTTGTGCAAGCAGTTTGGCTTTGTCCTGGCACAAAAACAGGTCGTAGGGGTCCAGGCATATCGCCTGATCATAGGCCTCTAGCGCCTCATCATATTTCCCGATGCCTGCAAGCACCTCAGCCTTCTGTTGATAGGCTGATTCGCTGTCGGGTTCCAGATTGATTGCGAGATCGAAGGCATAAAGTGCCTCTTGAAATCGTCGCAGATGATGAAGAACCTCCCCTTTGATACTATGAGCACTTGCGCGCGTATCATCGAGCTGAATGGCGTGGTTGCATGCCTCTAGAGCTTGCTGATAGCGCTCTAGTTGAAGAAGAGCACCCGCTCTCTTTTCATGGAGTTGGGCGCATTCTGGAAAGAGGAAAAGTGCCTGATCGTAAAGAGCTAATGACTTCTCATGATTGCCCCTGATGAGGTGTAGTCTACCGACGTACTCATAGACATCGAGATCCAGCGGATCAAGTTCTAAACTGCGTGTGAACGCACGAAACGCTTCGCTATCTCGTTTGAGGGCAATGAGTGCCGTCCCTAATTCGTAATACTCCTGTGCTGAGCGACAAGGCCTCGTCACGATTTCTTCGTTGATTGCACGTTTCTGGGCGGGATCGGTATATTTCTCGGGAGCATGCTGGCGAAAAATGTACGTGAAAATAAAATCCTTGCCGTGCTGTGGCTCACTGCTAGAGGGATAGAGTTGCAAGGCATGATCAAATGCTTTTAGAGCTTCTTGATATTTTCCCAATGAGATGAGTTCCCAGCCTTGTTTTTCAAATGCTTTGGTTGAGTGAGGATCAATCTGTGCGATTTCTTCATACACAGCGAGAGCCTCTTTGGGGCGACCAAGTTTGCTCAACATTGCCCCTTTGCCGTATAGGGCAACCAAACTCACAGGATCGCGCTGGAGCACTTGCGTATAAGAAGATAACGCCTCTTGATATCGCCAGGTTTTCTTCAGCATCCTGGCTTCATCGAGTAACTGCTCGATCGTCATCTTCTCCCGATCGATGGTTCGAGGCTGTGGAACACGAAGAGATGGCGGAGGCGAAACGGTTACTTGTTCTTGAAGGAGAGATGTGGGTATCATAACTTGCTGGAGGGGCGTGCTGCTTCGCGTTCCGTGATTTTTCTCGAGTTCCTCTGCCAGAATAAGACTACACTCATGGCAATAGGAAATGCGTGGCAAGCGACTATAATCAGCCATTATAAGGTAGAAGATATGTTTACAAATCCGACAGGTGAGTTGCTTGATATGTCCATTGTAGCCGTCAGGGATGAGAGGTGTAATCTCCATTTGAATAGCCCTTTCCCCTTTTTCTTACAGGTGAAACGCCGCTATGCTCCTCATATCCAAAGTTCTCCTTTTGTAATCATTATATTTGTCTATGCAAATTAATATGGTCCGTGATGGATGCTGAGTTGTGCCAGAACTACCTCTCCCTCCGCATGTCGTGAAAATGATTTTCCCAGGTCATTTATGTCAGGAAACCTTGCAATGTCTGCGCCCTTCTGGGCATTTCTTCGGACATCCTCTAGGAGAGACCTGCTGCTGATGTTGAAATTAGCCTGCGTGTGATCGTAATGATTAGTGCCATAAATGCTGTAAAGTGAGTTTAGTACTCCCTGGTCTAGAGAGATAGTGGCGATCGATGCCTTTAATAAACGAGGAGGCTGGATCAGGGGCGCGTGTATCTTCGCGCTCCTTTTTGCCCAATTTTTTTGGCCTTCCGCGCTCTACTAATGTTTCCAGATCTCTGTGAGCCGTCCTGACTGAAATGCCCGTTAAGGCTCTATAGGCAGCATTCGTGATAAAGCTATGTTCATTGACAGAAAAGAACCCACCGCAAGCCGTTGTGGATTCATCGATGTAACTTAACCCATGGTTTTGCAGAGAAAGGGAAGCATAGTTTTGCCGGAAGACACAGTTTGCTAAGCTCAATGGCAAAGCAGGCTGGCTGCCTTTTTCCACCTTCGTCCGAACCAGGATCTTTTTGGAGAAGCATAGTTTTGCAGAAAAACTTCAGGTGTAGTAGACTGCAAGGACACCATCTGGAGTTTATGTTGGCAGCAGGCACAGCCATGATTTGGTAGACGACTTTGTTGCTGTAATCACAAGTATGGCGAGTCGCATCTCTAGGCATCGCTCTAAAGAGCGCGCCGAAAAAAATCAAACAGTGTGTTGGGCATACCATGCAACCGGAGGGAGACAAGAGGTCTGATGACGGAATTTAACAAAGAGCAGGCGCTTAGTCGCTATATCGAACTGTGGGAGAGGCGGCATGCTGAGTTTGATCAACTCCCTGATGTCAAGCGCAGAGTCGCTCGCGGCGATTACGAGTTCTTTTCGAGCGTTGACGTCGAATTGGATGAGCTTCAGCAGGAAGCGCAACGAAATGGCTTTATCCTCGACTCGAACTGGGATGGAAGCGAGCTTGTGTACACGATAGAGCAGATGACACCAGAGGAGCATGCAGCCTATCTTGCCGAGGAACAGGCACAAGCTCTGGAGGACCTGAAGTGGAAATATTCGGAGGGACTGCTTGAGCCATGAAGGCCAAAAGGGGCATCAAAGCCGAACTGGACCTGAGCAGGAAGCGGTGCGTTCCTTCTGCCGATACGCAGAAGTGGCTCGCTTCGCATATAGCGAGCGGATCTTTGCCCACGTTAAGTGCGGTGCCGTGCTTGTTCGGGATTATCATGTCGCGATCAATTTATTTTTCGAATGTGCCTCAGCATATTCTCTAAGCAAGCGTCTGTCTTTCTTGTATGCGTGAGGCTTTTTCTCGGGAATGTGAGAAGAACATCCTTGCTTTTCCCTCTCTCTAGATTCACGCACCAAGCAAATAAAGAGGAGAAGAAGGCGAAGATGCGATTTTGCGAACATGCGTGCCAGGCAGCCAGTACAAGGATAAGCGTTTCTTAGCTCTCACGAGCGGTAAATATGTCATCGCGCCATTCCACAACTGTCCCGACGGGAAACTGTGAGGCCGCAGTAACGACCTTTGCAATCGTTTTTTCAACCCTGACTTGTGGCCATCCTCCTCTTCTGAGGGAAGAACGGATCGCTTGCTCTAATGCAGGACGTCCACCTTCGAGCAGAGCGACTTTCATCGTCGTCGTGCCTGTTGAGGAGTGTACTCCGCACAAGGAGCGACGACACCCACACGCTCCATCAGCCTCTTCGCCCGTGCAAGTGAAGACAGGGAAGGTGACAATCTCCCCCTCGGGCACGAAGCAGAAATCGTTGTCGCGTTGTCCTTGGGTTTGCCTTGTTGCAACGAAGATGGGAATCGGCGTACTCATACATGCCTCCTCTTCGCCATAAGGAATCATCAGTTTTAAGGCCTCGCTACTCAACAAAAGCTGAACCTTTGTTCCATTTTGCCACAATTTCATGCTATTGTCCACTCTTAAGAAGAAGCAAAAAACGATAAAAACAAACACTAGCAAGAACGAAAGCAACGTTCTTGCCGGCATCCCTGATTCTCTTAGAGAGAGAATCGGCAAAACTCATGGGTTAAATTACAAATTCTCACTCTGTGCCGTCCGCAATAACTTTAGAATGAGCCTGGAGAGCAAAAAAACGGCTCTCCAACTTTAGACAAATCCGCAAAAAATTAGAAAAAAGTTTTTCCGTTTTTACAGGTGAAAGGGTCATGGTGTTTGCGCGGAAAAACTTTTCGCAGTTTTCTTCTGCTATTGGCATGGGCCAATATTTGCACTTCTGGCAATGAAACTTGCGGTCTTGCAAGCGTTTGATGAAGGCGGATCAGTGCAGGTGAGGCCGGATTTGGCTGTCAGCTTCACGCAGCTGGAGCAATAAGCGAATAATTCCGCCTTAGCTTATGCAGAGGCGTCTGCACTCAAGCCCATGGGCGAGTGGAGAAATATGGCGCTGATCGTCCTATCAATACGCCCCTTTAGAATGAGCAAGGAATAAAGTAACGCGAAACTGAGTTTTCGAGAGTTTTGGCAAAGAGTTTTCTACTGCAAAAACTCTTCTGTAATGTGTCTCGTGCATATTTTGTCAAAAATGGTAGGCCAGACAATACACCAACTTTTAGGAGGGGGCCTTCACACCGGCATGAGCAAACCCATCACATCTGAAGTGTTTGCCGCCTATGCACTATGCCCGCAAAAGGCGTTTCTCCTGCTGTGCACCGAGGAGAAAGGAACCTTTCACGAGTATGAGCAGATACTGCAACAACAGCAGTGTACGGCGCAAAATTACCTACTCACGACCCTCATGCAAACGAACCTCGATATTCGCTCCTACACTCCTGCTGCTCTCACAAGCGCATGTGATGTCCTTATCGAGGCAATCCTCCTGGCCGAAGGACTTGAAGCGGCGTGCAGTATGTTAACCAAAGTCGTACGGCCCTCTTCGCTGGGTGACTATAGTTACGAACCCCTGATTGTTGTGGGGACACATAGCATCAACAAAGAACAAAAGCTGGGGCTGCTTTTTGCTGGATACGTGTTGGGGAAAATTCAGGGGGAATTTCCCCAGCATGGGAAGATTATCAGCGCGGACGGCCTCTCCCACAAAGTGAAGTTACAGGAGAGCGCAGACATCCTTCTTCCATTGCTCCAGCCCTTGCAAAAATGGGCCACAGCTTTGTCTCCCCAACCACCCCCTCTTGTGTTGAACAAACATTGCCCCTCTTGTCAATTTCGTGATCTCTGCCAAGCCAAAGCTGAGAACGAGGACAATCTGAGTTTGCTTGCAGCAATCAAGCCGAAAGATGTGCAGTACTATGGGAAAAAGGGAATTTTTACGGTCAAACAACTCTCATATGTGTACAAGCCGAGAAGGCCAAGCAAGCAAGCAAAGAACCTTCGAGCGGCACATAAGCCGGAATTACAGGCGTTAGCCATAAGGACCGGCAAAATCTACCTGCAACAGATCCCCACATTCTCGCGACAGAATGTCGAATTGTTCTTCGATGTAGAGGGAATACCTGATCGGCAACTCTATTACCTGATTGGTTTATTGATATGCAGCGACAATACCATCTCGTATCGCGCTTTTTGGGCAGACACAGCCCAAGACGAAGGGCGCATGTGGAGCGCCTTTCTTGAAACGGTCAGCCAGTATCCTAACGCCCCCCTCTACCATTATGGAAGTTATGACCTGAAGGCAATGGTGACATTATCGAAGCGGTATGGAACTGGGATTGCGGGCCTTGAAAAACGCCTCTTCAACATCAACACCTCTCTCTACGGAAAAGTATACTTTCCTGTCAAGTCAAACAATTTGAAGGAGATCGGCACATTCCTTGGAGCGAGATGGACCGCAACGAATGCTTCTGGATTGCAGAGCCTCGTGTGGCGGTACTATTGGGACCAAACCCGTGGTATGCAGTATCAAGATTTGTTGGTCACCTATAATCAGGAGGATTGTCTGGCACTCAAGGTGCTCGTAGGTGAGCTCACTCACATCAAAGAATCGGCCCAAACGCTCTCCCATGTTGATTTCACCGATCAACCGAAACGACAGACGACATCATCGGGCGAAGAAGTTCACAGTCAATTTGAAACACTGCTCGAATTTGCTCATACTAACTACGACAAGAAGAAGATACGATTCCGCCCGAACGAAGAAGATCAAAAGCCCGCTCAGGCGAAGCGGAAAAGAGACTCGAAAAAAGGCTATCAAGGACAGAGAAAAGTCCGGCTCAAAGCCACAAAGGTCATCCATGTGCCAGCTGGTGAAGTCTGCCCGCATCATGACGTGCCCCTTCGGCCAACAGAACGGCTGTCTAAAAGAGTCATTATCGATCTCGTTGTCGCAAAAAACGGGATGCGAAAAACAATCACGGAATATGTGGGAATCCAGGGATACTGCACCAAATGTCACAGATACTATTCACCGCCCGGGATCAGGAAATACAGTTCAAATCAAATATATGGATATCAATTTCAAGCCTGGCTCGTTTACCAACGAGTTGCTCTGCGCATGACCTATGAAAGTATTGCGGAAATGGTGGCAGAGCAGTTTCATGAAAAAATGCCCCCAGCTTATGTTGTCCATGCTATAGAGAATCTGAGTTTCGCGTATGCGGAGACTGAAAAAGGTATCATCCGACACTTGCTTGAATCTCCCTTTCTTCACGCCGACGAGACCCCTATCACGATCAAAGGTACGACACAATACGTGTGGACCTTCACGACTGACAAATACGTCATCTTTCAATTAAGCAAAACCAGAGAAGCAACCACCGCTCATGAGTTTTTAAAGAACTATGATGGTATCCTCATCACCGATTTCTACTCCGGTTACGACGCCATTGCCTGCAGACAGCAAAAATGTTGGGTACACCTCATCCGTGACCTGAACGACGACCTCTGGAAATGCCCGTTTGATAGCGAATACGAAACCTTTGTGTCCGCAGTCAGAAACCTGATCATCCCGATTATGGAAGCAGTCCAGAAATATGGCCTGAAAAAACGACACCTCTCTAAATTCAGGCAGCAGGTCAGCGCATTTTACACCCAGACAATTACCGGAAAGCAGTACACATCCGAACTGGTCGTCACCTACCAAAAACGCTTTGTCCGTTATCGAGATAGCCTCTTTACCTTCCTGGAGTACGATGGAATCCCTTGGCATAATAACACTGCGGAGCGAGCGTTAAGACATATTGTCAAGCAACAACAGATATCAATGAATTTCCGCGAGGCTACTACCCACCAGTATCTCCGTTTGCTTGGAATTAGGCAGACGTGCCGCTTTCGAAACAAATCATTTTTTCAGTTCCTTCTTTCGCGAGAGGTAGATATTGATCAGTTCAAGAACGGGAAGGTTCTGTGAAGAAGGTAATGCCACTCGCTTTCTTCAAAAGCCTCGAACAAGAGGATAATAGTCGTAACAGATACTATGCAAAAGTGGCGATTGAAATCGTGGAATGAGGTTTACACCTTTGGCAAGCAGCACTTCGTATGTGAATTCAAGTAAAAATTTGTAATAGTGAGACACATTTTTTATTGACCATGTATGCGATGCCGCGTTCAGGTGAATGATGTGAGGAGGTGAGCGATGCCTTCCTGGTAGGTCCACTGCTTGTGCACTTGCAACGTTGCCACAAGTGGGGCGAAGATGGCGGGAAGTGTGTCGAGTTGGGCTAACTCGACAGATGGGGCGGCCACGCCGCTGGCCTGGAGGGCGGTCATATAGGCCGCTGGATCGATATGCCAGGGGATGAAGTGGCCAGGATAGCGGGCAAAGAAGTGTGCCGCGATTTGGAGCCCTTTTAGATCGAAGTCGCCGCTATAGTGAAGCTGGTAATCGGGCGAGGCCGTGATGAGCTTGTCGAGCAGGGTCAGGGCCGCGACACTGGGCCAGCACAAGAACGAATCTACACCTCTGCGTTTCGCTGTCAGTTTTGCTGTCAACGATGCGTTGCGCCAAAAAAGGAAAACGCTCTCATGAGCGTCTAAAAGCGGCCTGAGAGAATCATCATCATAAAAGAGGTGCTGGTGGAGAGATTCGTGGGCGCCTCCCCGCCCTTGTTCGCCGCTGTCTGCTAGGGAGCTTCCCATACGGCGCGAGGGGAATAACCCCTCGTCAGAGCGCATCGTAATCCGCTAGCGTCCGGCGGCTTTGCCGTCAGTTTGGCGTCAAAATTGGTGAAGTGAAGGGCTCTCCCCGAGTTCCCGATGAGGCGTTCAGGCGGTTACCAGCGAGTACGATCATACTCGTGAACCGATAGAGGAATCCACCGAGAGATAGTTTATCCGCCATATCCGCCATTAATCCGCCATATCCGCCATCAATCCGCCACCCGATCTGTCTCTTTGATTTGTCGGCGCACTGCTCGTACTCTGTTTGTATGAGGAGGAAGAGATGAGTACGCAATCTGTTGATACCCTTCCTGATGCCGAGTGGGTCTTCATTGACCTGATCCGCAAGCAACTGTGGAGAGGCTGCGGTACGCTTTGTCTCGTTCTCGTATGGGGAGTGCTGGCTCAGCATGTGCAAGTCGTATTGGAGAGGCAAGAGCGCTGGCATCTGCAGCCGATTGATCTCGCTTCAGTCGTGCGTTCGGTGCTCCAGGCGTGTGAGAGGATAGAGGTGCCCAGTTACTTTGGTGGCTCGATTGCCAGTTCGCTTCACGGCATGCAGCAGGTGGCTCAAGATATTGATCTTCTTGCCGGGCTCGACGAGCAAACCCTCCCCGCCTTCCTGGCACTCCTTGAACATGATTTTCTCTTCCTTTGATAAAAGCTCCATCTGGGAGGCGGTACGGCGGCGCATGCCCTTCTCCCTCTTCCATCTCGATTCACTGGCGAAGGTCGATGTCATTGTCCCCCGATGCGCTGCATTTGATACCTCTCTGTCTTGGTTGGTGACCCGTTACGAGCTTGATGAGCGATATCCCCCTTCCCCGTTGTTCCGGCCAGTGAAATGATTCTCTTTAAGCTTTGGCGCTTTCACCTGGTTTCGCTCGTGCGAGATGATGGGATGAGAGATGATACAGAGTGGAACGACATAGTGGGCATGCTCAAAGTGGACTTGATCCCGTTAAAGCGACGCGCCTTTACTCGAGAGGAAGCCCATCGCGCTCGGCATCAGGTATTAGAGAATGGAGTTCCTCCTGTAAGGATCGCGTCTGCGGAGTATGCGATCCTCACAAAACTCGAGCGGTTCCACATAGGTGGACAAACCTCTCGACGACAATGGGACGATATTCTCGGCATAATGAGGCGTCAGGGAGCAGCGCTTGATATTGCGTATCTACGCCAGTGGGCTGATACATTTGGGGTGTGAGACCTTCTTGAGCGTGCTCTTCTTGATGGTGGTTTGAGACAGGCGTAAAGCCACAAGAATTTATTCTTTTTTATCTACTACCTCACCTTCTAAAGGTGATTGCTGTTGTAATTCATCTGAGTCCTGGTTTTCCTGCCCTTCCTGATTGTTGCCCTGTATAGTTCACCATCACAAACGCCCTTCCATGGTTTCGGTACATGGGGCTACGAGGCCACTACCGCTTACATACCTGTTGTTGTCCATGGGCAAAATTGGCATATAACATATACTATAGCATCTGAATTTGAGTAAAGAAGAATGTATCAGTTTGCTCTTGATCGTTGAACAATGATGTGTTTGAGCTCAATAGCCGCTATGTCGTATAAAATCCAATGAGTTGTTTTATTTTGCCTTTCTATACCCCATAAGTTATTTGCCTTGTTTTTTTTAATAGTCGTGTGATGTAGTTGCTTGGAGTAATACCTTCTTCTAGATAAAGAAGATAAGCAACTGGATTTTTCCGTACTGTCTTCCTTGCTTCGGCGCGTCTCTTTTGGAGAACCTTGAGAGCGCTAAATGCTACAGCTCCTGACCCTGTAACTATCGGATTAATTGTTGAGATGTGAAATGCTGATATGGCACTTGCTAAGAATGGAGGTGCTATAACCTGCATATCGATGATACTTGTTGCTGTAGAAATGGAAAGGGAATGCATGCATTTGCGAAGTTCTTCTAATTGCTGTTGCAATTCTTTTTTGTAAGCAGTGTCCAAATGTGCTTCAAGCGCAACACGATCTTCTATGTATTGAATATCATTTAGCGATGCAGTGAAGTTTCGGATATATTGTTGGAAAGCGTTAAATTCTTGGCCGTATTTTTTACGAAGCTGGATGATTTTTTCGACTGGTATATCTTTAATGTTATTTGGTATGACTGCTTCAAATGCAATTGTTGCTAATGCTTCTTCTATTGCATATTGAGAAAATCTAGGTGTTGAGTTTTGGGGCTTTATAATGTTGTTTCCTAATAACGCATGCGCTATCTGCTCCATAGTATATTCGTTGATTGCTATGTGAGCATCCATGTCATTTGTAATTGGATAAAGCTGACGCCTTCGTGCCATTCGTCGTCCAAGTGCTTCCATATAAATAAATGCAAGCTTGGGATGCATCTTTATGCTACCAGAATAAGTTGGAATTGCAAATCCTAAGCTTGTAAGCGCATTAGAAACACGGTACGACATTTTTGAAAGATAAACATCTGCAAGTTCTGTCTCTTTAAGTGGATGCATATGCAAATTATATGGGTGCTGCAGCTCATTTATATATTTTTGTATCAATTCTAAGAAAATGTCACCTAATACATCGAAATCTTTCTCGTTTGGATAAAAATCTTCGATAAAATCTAAATCATCTGATAGCTTTTTTACTGTTCTAGAGTCATTATTGATAAAATGTGGTGTAGCGATACGCCCCAACTTATCCCAGTAAAGCGCTGCTAGTTTCATCCATCCGTCGTCAGGAAAGTGAAGATTTGGATAATAAAGCCCGATGTTATTATCGGGCCGTCTTATATTTTCTTGCATTTATTACCGCCCCTCCTTGAATCAAAAATGGAACTACTCTTATGCATCGCCTTCATATGAAATCAATAGGCTAAAAGGTAGGCATCATAGGGATTATTGTCACAGATAGGATAGTACAAACATATTTGTATTGTAGCATACCTGCTTACACGATAGTATTGAGCTAGCAAAGCCGTTCAGGTACGTCCAAATTACCCGCCTGAATTCGCGATAATTCGTCGGTTATGCTGTCAACGATGCTGTCAAAATTGCGCGAGAAATCCATGTTTGAGACGGTATTTAGAGCGGTATTAATACGGTTTCGCAAAGGTAGGCAGAGCTGGTAATTGGCCTCTCCCGTCATTTTGATGATGAGACTGGAAAGTATGAACAATCAAGCAAACGAACCTCGAAAAGCAGCTTTCAACTCATCTTGAAAGGCTTACCTTTTGTCGAAGAGTCTACCATTCCTGCGTGCATGAAAGGTCTACCCACTGCTGAATGATCTATTAACATCTTGAAACGTCTACTATTTGCAATACCAAAGATAGACTTTTCTGAAGAAGATAGACCCTTGCCAAAAATAGATGAGAGAACAAGAATCCCATTCGTCGACTCCTTCTCCATTTGTCGACTCCATCAAAGTGGAGCAACTCCATCTGCTATCTCGGTAACAAGATCATTAATTGGAGCAGTAGCGGCTTCTTTCGCCTCTTCAATGAGCTTGTCTCGAAGTGCTTGCTCAAATTCTTTCTCACCTAGAACGCTCACTGCGTATTTTTTGTCTTGATGGATAATGTTAGGAATGAAATCGCGGATAAGCTTATTATATTCTTTTGTGTTGATGATTGGCTCTTGCTCATCTCTCTCTCCTTTTTGTTAAAGGGCGAATAACTGGATTTTGTTGAGCTTCTTTGAGTGCAGCGACAATAACTTCTCCGTCTGTAGTTTCCCACTTGGCGGGAGCGCTGCGTACGTGTCCAATCCAAGCAGAAGGGTTATTGCGGTTTTCAAAAATGGTAAGCTGGTCGCGTAAGTGCTTAATCGGTATGCCTGTCTCGGGTGTAAGGCGAATGACAGGCTTAACCTTGAGGCGACAGGGAAAGACATCATTTTTCCAGATAGGAGTAGTATCTATAAAAGCTTCTGAGACAACTTCTAAAATACCGATCAGGCGAGAAACGCGTGTTAAATAACAAATGAGATAGTCTCCTGGTTCGATCTGTTGAACGATGCTCCACCGACTTTCACGAAAGCCAGAGATTTCTCCTCCTACATTAAGAAATTCCTGCCAGGTTACCTCGGTATAAAGTTTTAACCAATAAGTAGGTATACCCATTTCTTAAGACTTTCTTCTTGATTATTGACGCGTTAAAATGTAAGAATATTTGCTAATTGTACTTCATATAATAGAAGCTTAACAAGTGTTTGCTAGGTACATTGTATTTTTGTGGTTTCAAGCGAGAGATCCGTGGGCGCCTTCCCGCCCTTATTCGCCGCTGTCCGCCGGGTAGCTCCCCATGCGGTCCGAGGGGATTCATCGCCCGCTAGCGGATTACGATGTCCGCTGGCGTCCGGCGGCTTTGCCGCCAAAATTGGCGACGTGAGGGGTGCTCTCCCCCGAGTTCCCGATGAGGCATCCAGGCAGTTGCCAGCGAGTACGACCGTACTCGTGAGCCAACAGAGGAAACTATCGGGAGATAGTTTATCCGCCACCGATCCGCCATAAGCTCTGTTGGATCCGCCACCGATCCGCCATCGATCCGCCACCCGATCTGTCTCTTGACTTGCCAATGCAATGCTCGTACCCTATCTGTTGATACCCATCCTGATGCTGAGCGGGTCTTCATCGATCTGATCCGCAAGGCCCCTGTGGAGAGGCGGTTCAGGCTCGTACAATCGCTGACCCAGAGCACGCTGTGGGCGAATATTCGCTCCTGGCAAGAACGTTGTGCAGGGAACACTGAGCAGGAGGCTGCGGTACGCTTTGTCTCGTTCTCGTACGGGGAGGCGCTTGCTCAGCACGTACAAGCCGCATTAGAGAGGCAAGAGCATTGGCACCTGCAGCTAATTGATCTCGCCTCCGTCGCGCGTTCTGTGCTCTAAGCGTGTGAGAGGGTGCAAGCCCCCTGCTACCTTGGCGGCTCGATTGCCAGTTCGCTTCACGGCATGCAGCAGATGGCTCAAGATATTGTTCTTCTTGCCGAGCTTGACGAACAAACCCTCCCGGTAGTGTTGCAAAAAATTTAAAGCTCAGCAAATTGAAGTACACTCGAGCACCTTTCACCAGGAAAAGATGCAAAACATGCGCCTTTTCTCTGCTGCAATGATTCTTATGCCGTCATTACCCGCTCCATTTTCTCAGCTCAAATTTTTTTGCAACATTACCGAACGTGAGACCCGCGATCTCAATTTAGATGTACAGGAAGATGATTCTCTGTTACAGGAGAATGTCGTGTGAACACCATGTCTATCGTTTCAAACTCCTAGAGTTTCTGTATTACGATCAGAAACAACATTGGATGTTGAGGCGCTCATCTGAAGCTTCTCCCAGTGTGGTAGTTCTTCCGCATCTTTCGTGCTCAGTGACGACTCCCCACGGCTACAAGCCGGGGGCTTCTGGAATGACTCGGCTGTGTCGTCCCACAGCTTGAAAACCATCAGATAAGATATTAAGGCTGCCATTGTGGTCGCGGTGGATGACTAGACCGCACTGAGGGCATTCGTAGACCCGCACAGACAGCGGCATCTGCTGGCGATGACCACAGGCTGAACAGGTCTGACTCGTATAGGCGGGGTTCACTCGCACCACTTGCCGCCCAGCCTCCTCCGCTTTGGCTTGCAAGCGCGTGAAGAACATCGACCACGACGCATCGGCAATCGACTTCGCCAGTTTCGGATTTTTCACCATATTGCGCACGACCAGGGCTTCCACCACAAGCAACCCGAACCGCTTAATGAGGTGGCAGACCTCTTGTTCAATGAAGTTCTTGCGACGGTTTCCTATCCGCTCATGGACACGTGCCACTACCTTGCGCTTCTTCGCTCGTTGCTTGCTCCCTTTGGGCGCTTTGGAGAGCTTGCGCCCTGCGCGAGCGAGCGCCGCCTCTTCTGCGCGCAAAAAGCGCGGATTGGCAATCTCTTCCCCGCAGGACAAATAGGCAAAGGTTTTCAGCCCGACATCAATGCCGACCGCTTCTTCAGAGGCAGGCAGGAGCTTGCTGATGATTTCTTCTTCCTGCATCTCCACACTGATCGAGACAAACCATTTCCCGGTCGGGGTCCGTTTGACAACGGCCGTCTTTGGCGTCCCTTTGATGGCCCGGTGCCTCACCATCTTCACATGCCCTAATTTCGCCAGAACGAGGGTTGCCTTGTTCTTCTTGCTTGCTGGCAGAATGTTGAAGCTATTGCCATATTGTTTAAAGGTCAGTGAGTCATAGCGAAAGCGTGACTTAAACCGGGGATGGCCTGGTTTTTGCCCTTGCTCAACCCGCCGAAAAAAGTCGTCAAAGGCCCGATCCACCCGCTTGACGACATCCTGAAGCACCTGCGATGGCACCTCATTCAATGCCGGGCACACTTCCTTGCAAGCGGGCAACTCTGCACATTGATGCTCATAGGAGAGGGAGACGCCGGCCATGCGATAGGCACTTTTGCGTTCATCGAGCGCCGCATTGTAGACCTCACAGCACAAGCCGAGCCACGCTTCTAGCTTCTGTATTTGCTTGCGGCTGGGATAGATGCGAAAGAGATACGTTTTTCTTGGTTTCTTTTCGGCTGCTTTTTTCTGCATGTTCAGTGAAGTCGTAGCCATGCTTTTGTTGCTCAATAGAGTGTTTGATGATGCTCAATGGAGCACTGCCAAGCGTCCCGACGAAGTACGAATTGGTCCACCATGTCAGCAATTTCCGTGATATTTGGGACACCAGACCACGTGAGAGTGGCAACGGTAGAACACGTTCCAATTGCTTTTGTCTGTCTTGCCCATATCATGGAGTATACAGCAGAAAGCTATCTCCTGTCAAGAACATGTGTTCGCGGAACGAACTTCCCCTATTCCCCTTCCCCAAAAAGGAACGCGCCTTTCATCCCCATGGCTCAAGCACAGGGGCTTTCAGGCGCGGTATTTGGGTAAATCCAATGTCCTGGTGCAAGGCACATTCAGAGAACAATGAGTGTACTTTGCTTCTAAGAGATGATCAAAGTCAGCTGAAAAGCAGTCCTACCTCTCACCAGCCGTTTAAAGCTTGTATCTCTGTATTGCTGGGTATGAAATCTGAGGTGAACCCTGTTGCGGACTCCGTCAAAATGGATTACCCTGAAGTAACAGAAGTACATGGCTGACGGAACCGATATCCAACGCCAGTGATGGTTTCGAGATAGAGAGGGTGCCTGGGATCGACTTCCAGCTTGAGACGCAGGGTATGCAGGTAGACACGAATATAATCCACTTCTTCGTGATACCCTTGCCCCCATACAGCGCGTAACAACGACTGATGAGAGAGCACCTTGCCCCCCATTGCGCATGAGCGTGAAGAGCAACGTACACTCAATAGGAGTGAGGTGAAGCATCTGCCCACGAACGACGACACATCGCTCTGCGCACAGCAAGCGAATCTGGCTGTCCTCACTTGCCAGCACTGAGCAAGGACCGATGTATCTCGAGGCTTCACAGGAGGATGCCATAGACGCTCGATAGCGCCTGGCATGGCCGTGTAAGCGTGCGTAGAGTTCCAGCTTGCTGCAGGAAAAGAAGACATAATCGTCGGCACCAGCATCAAGCATTCTGACGATGTGCGCTTCCTCCTCCAAGTCGGAATAGATCACCAATGGCGCGCGAGGCGTGATCTGGCGAATTTGCTGGATATCCCGTGCGTGAGTACAGCAGGCAAGCCAGACATCGGGTTGCATCAGCCGGACCGTCATGGTGGAGGCACTACTCTCCAGATGAGCCAGATGTGTGACCTTGAAATGGTCTCTTCGCAACTTTGGCCGCAGCATGCGCGCTTCTTCCTGCTTGCAGAGGAGAAGGAGGCGAGGAGGGTGGATCTGCGGGGTCTCTATGGCGTATCCTGTGTTCATGGGCTGTTTTTCCCTTTCTTTCTTCGGTAAAGCTGTACTCCCGATTTTGAGATACGCAAGCAGAAAACGTCTATGTATACGATATGAAGACCAGGGGTCGTCTCATGATGCTCTTTGCTGCCAGATCATCAGGTTCTGCTTGTGAAGGATCCGGATGAAGCGCTCGACGTCATCAAGTGTCAACCCAAGCAGATGCGCAATGTCCCGGGAGGTCCGCTGCCCATTGCTGAGCAAAAAGACGTGGCGCATACGGACCGGCAGCGAGGCAAGAGGTGCTTTCTCAACAGGGACAGTATGGAGGGGAACACGAACTATTTCTTCAGTATTTCCGCTGGCGGTGAAGGTCGATGGACGATGGGCATTTCTTCCAGGAATGTTTTGCGGTTGCTCCTGCCAGGAATATGGAGTATGCATATGCATAGCGCTGCCTCTTCTCTCTTTGCTTAAAAAATTATGTTTGTCAATGCAACCTCTGTGTTTCAGCGCGGTTTTCATTCCCTTACGGAATGAGGGCTGTCTTCTTGAAGATCTACGAGATGCCGTGGTATCAACAGGACTCTTCGTTCTCCATCAAGGGTCGCAGCCACTTCATAAAGCGCAGGCGTCGTTCCTGACGCAGGGAGAATATCCACTAGCTCTGCTCCGAGCAGGATCTCAGCCGAAGAGATGGAGGTTTGCTGACCAGAAACGGTACGGAAGAGGAGGTCTCGACGTGGAAACAATCGGTATATTCTTCCTTTTACCGCTCTCTCTGCCTGTCTCTTGCGCTTCATCTCGCTTACCCTCTTTCCCCAAGAGCTGTTTGTGGCTGCTCACTTTCCGTTGCACTGCTCGTCTGGGAGAGGGCTTCCTCAACGGTCTGAAGCAATTGTTGCGTCGTCACTGGCTTGGCAAGATAGAGTTGGGCTCCAGCCAGGCGGGCTTTGAGCCGATCAACGACTCCGTTGTAGCGCGAAAGCATCACGATTGGAACCCGTTTCCAGGCGGGCTTTGAGCGCAGATAGCGCGCAATCTCGTAGCCGTTCATTTTGGGGAGGTCAATGTCGAGAATCAAGAGAGCTGGCAATTGCGCACCTGGCTGTTGAAGGGTGCGTATTGCTTCTACTCCATCGGGGAAACTTTGGACAACGTATCCTTTCCGCTGGAGAGCAATTTCCACAATTTTGCGCACGGTCGGCGAATCGTCGATGACCAGGATCATGGGGCTCATACACGTCTCCTCTGAACATATTTTTCGTTCCAGTGAGGAGTGTAAAAGAAATTTCGTGCAGAAGAAAACTTTTTTTGTGCCTATTTTGATACCATTTAACCTTTTTTTCGCGCTTTTTTTGTGGAATTGAGGCCTCAATTCCAGATGTTGGTTCATAATTTTGTGTAGGAAGTGCTCTGCACCATTACAAATCTTCAGTCTTTTACTGTTTTTAGCCATTTTTTTACGTCTTTTTGAATTGAATAGAGGTTCATAATCCTGTTTGAAGTGATAAAGTGCCTCCAGAAGCCAATCCATGTGCAAACGCCTTTTCACACTATATTTGCATCAGTTGTGGTATACTCTTCCAAAAGAAACATATGTTCTCCTTGTTGTGGTTCAGCCTCAGAAGGGAGAGAAGAGGGTTTTTATGGAAGAGCTGAGTGGAAACAAGAAATCGAATGTGCTTCAGCCAGCGGGGACGTTCCCAAATCATCTGGATCACTTCATTCGCCATCTGGGGTTGCAAAAGGCACAGCTTGCCAAGGAGTTAGGCGTTAGTCCTGGAACACTCTCTCACTATATTACTGGTCGCCGTGCAGTACCCGATGATCGCCGTATCCTGTTTTCGAAGCTTCTGAAGAGAAGTATTGACGATCTATTCCCTTTTCCGGAAACTATCTCTGAACTTTCATCGTCTCAGAAATTCAATGCAACAAATAGGCAGCAGGAACCAGTAAACATAAGTGGTGCTCATGATCAAGGAGGCACACTTTCGCTTTCGGCACTAGAACAGCTTTCAGCTCATAATGTGAATCTTTTACATGAATGGTTAGTTAATAGTTTGGAGGATGGAACGCGATTACGCTGGCAACTGTATTACACGGGTAGGAACACACTTACCAGCGATGGGCTTCTCAACCAAATTCTCAAATTAGAGGTTCTGGCTCAACATCCACGAGAGAGAGCGATCATTCAGCGGATGCTTGCGCAAAACTACCAATTAGCAGGAAGCCTTGCTCGCGATCGCTTTCAATACCGCACTGCCAATGACTACTTTCAGAAAGCGCTTCACGCAATTGATAAGGAAGATTTCCCTGATATGGCAGCAACAGCTATTGCTCGACAGGGCCTGGTCTATTTGCGTCAGGGACACATAGACAAAGCCCTTCCACGTTATCGGGAAGCTGCGGTGATCGCACATCATGCGGCCCCTTACATCCATGCCTATGTCCTTTCTGGTTTAGCGGAAACCTATGCTCGTAAAGGAGAGCGAGATCTCTGTTACCAGACATTGGATGAGGCAGAGCATGACTTGAGGCGTGGATATTATGTGCCTGAAGAAGATTTTGCCTATGTGCAGCCGTCACTTCAATCCTTAGAAGATGCTCGTGGTGAGTGCTTTATTCTCCTTGGTGAAATACAGCAGGGACTCCACTACTTGCAATCTGCACAGCAACAGTTAGATGAGAAAAACAGCCGCAATCACTGCCGTTTAGTGATGCAGCACGCAGAAGCCTTTCTTGCCAGCGGGCATCCTGACCAGTGCGTTCGGTATGCTTTGGAAGGACTTCAAATAGCTTGCACAATAGAGAGTGCCAGTAACATCAACTGGGCGCGCGAAATTTATGAGAAGTTAGTGACCTCGAAGTGGCATAAAGAAAGAGTTGTAAAACAATTGGCAGAAGCTTTACTTCAATAAAGAAAGAGGCTGCAATGTTACAACAGCAACGACAAACTCCTCTCTACCTGAGGCATACGCAGCTTTCTCTAAGCAGGGTTGGCGTAGGCACCTGGGCGATTGGAGGAGGGTGGGGGCCACAACCGGAAGCTCAATCCTTACAAGCTCTGCACGAGGCATTAGAGCAGGGATGTTTGCTCATCGATACGGCAGCCCTCTATGGGAATGGGCGTGCGGAGAAAATCGTTGCTCAAGCGTTTCGAGAAAGCCAGAAGCGTGTCACCACACTCACAAAAATTTACCCACTACACTACCATTGGTCACCCTCTGCTGGAACGCCCATGCGCGATATCTATCCACCTGAACACATTATTGCTCAAGCGGAAGCGAGCTTGCGGCGGCTCGAGACCGATTGTTTGGATTGTTTGCTCTTTCAAACGTGGTGCCCATCCTGGGGAAAGGAACGGGAGTGGTATGATACCATGTGCCTGCTCCAAGCACAGGGAAAAATACGAGCTTTTGGTATTTCTGTGAGTGATCATCGCCCCGATGATGCCAATGACGTGATTGAGGCGGGACTCGTGGATATTATCGAGGTTTCCTACAGTATTCTCGATCAACGTGCGGCAGAGCAGCTCTTCCCTCTTGCGCAACAGCACAACATCAGTGTCATTGCGCGTTCTCCGTTGGCCTCGGGCGCTCTCACTGGAACATGGCACGAAGGCATGAAATTCCATCGGCAAGACTGGAGGCGACGTGTCTTTCGAGGCGAGTTATGGAGGCAGACCCTGCAACGGGTTGCCCATCTACAAGATCGACTCGATACCTCTTTGCCGCTTGCACAGATTGCGTTGCGTTTCTGTCTCAGCCATCCAGCCATCACAGCCGTTATTCCCGGAATCAGAGCCGTCGAGCAGGCAAGATGTAATCTGGCTGTCCTTCATCAGGAGCCACTTTCACAGGAAGCGCTTGCAATCATCAGCGCGTTGTGGAAAGAAGAATTTCGTTATCACGTGCGAGTGAGTATCGGGGAGGAAGGCGAAGGCTAACGGCGTGGGAAAGATGAGTACGATCCATTCCAATGAAAAAGGTGTGCTCTATTACGCTGTCTGTGCTTCTCCACCAGCACAGCAGGCTCAGGACTTTGTTCGACTGGCGAAAGAAGGCGGGTGGGATGTATGCATCCTGGCAACGCCTCGGGCAACAAAATTCATGAATATTCCTGTGCTCGAGCAGCTTTCAGGTCATCCTGTCAGAAGTGAATACAAAACGATAGGGACGGCTGACATCTGGCCAAAGGTGACCGCAATGGTCATTGCACCAATGACGCTCAACACTACGACGAAATGGGCGCAAGGGAATGCTGACAATCTCCTCTTGAGCCAGCTCTGTAAGGGGCTTGGCTTGGGGCTTCCTATCGTAGCTGCTCCTTGTATTACAGATCCGTACTCACGGCACTCAGCCTTTGGTCGTAGCCTGACCCTGCTTCGAGAATGCGGCGTTCACATTCTCTATGATCCCGACAACTATCCCGCTCCAAAGGTTGTCCCCTGGGAACAGATTCTTGAAAGACTAAATCAAGCAGCAGAATAGCAAGATGCGCTTTTCATGCGACTACTCTATAGGAGTTGTTTGATGTCTCTCCAGACACAGCCGCTAACTGGTCACTTCATGCGAGAACATCTGCTTCATCAGACAAAGGCATATGAGATAAGTATCCAATATTCAGCAGATAGAGCAGATCGTAGAATTCGTGCGACTTCCTCGTATATATGCGTCAACCAAGGAGGATATTCGCAACTGTGCAATTGACTTTGAGCGAGTGGACACCTTCGTTCACGAAGGCAATACTCTGCTCCCCAATTTTTGGGCAAAATTACCAAATTTTGATCCTGCTGTTAAACCTAAATGGGGAGAGGATTGCGCTCATCAACGAAGATGGTTAGCAGAGAACCATGTGCCACCATCCGACAAGGAGAACGAAGATGACTCTGCATGCCAATACATCCTTTGCTATCCCTGAAGAAACTGTTCGTGTCGCCCATGCGGCCTATCCTCACGGCAATATCTATCTGCAGATGCGTGAGGTCTTAGGACCCATCTATCACGATCAAACCTTTGCTCATCTGTTTCCCCACAATGGCCGGGCGGTCGAAGCTCCATGGCGTTTGGCCATGATCACCGTCATGCAATATGCTGAAGAACTCTCCGACCGGCAAGCGGCTGACGCCGTTCGGGGCCGCATCGACTGGAAATACATGCTTGGACTCGAACTGGCTGACCCAGGCTTTGATGCTTCCGTCTTGTCCACCTTTCGCAAGCGACTCGTGCAAGGCAACGCCGAACACCTTTTGTTAGAGATCCTCCTCGAACGGTTGAAAGAGCACAAGTTGCTCAAAGCAGGCGGGCGCCAGCGAACCGATTCCACGCATGTCCTAGCAAAAATCCGCGCCATCAATCGAGTGGTGTGTGTCGGAGAAGCCATGCGTTTTGCGCTGAGCGGTCTGGCAGAGGTTGCCCCCCGCTGGCTCGTCTCCTGGTGTCCTGAGCACTGGATGTATCGATATGGGGCACGGTTTGAAGATGCGCATCTTCCCAAGACGCAAGCCGAGCGCCAGGTTCTTGCGGAGGCTATTGGACATGATGGTGAAGAACTGCTAAGCGAGATCTTTGCCCCAACCGCCCCCGCCTTCCTCCGTGACCTTCCAGAGATCGACACGCTTCGACGCATCTGGATACAGAATTATGTGGTCGTGGATGGAGAACTGCACTGGCGAACGACCGAAGGCATTCCCCCACCGACCCTCTTTCTCAGTTCCCCCTACGATCAAGACGCTCGGCTTGCCAGAAAAGGGGGCATGGCATGGGTCGGATACAAGATTCACGTGACGGAGACCTGTGATGAGGACACCCCTCATGTAATCACCCATGTCGCGAGCTTGCCTGCCCCTGCTCCTGAAGAAAGCATGCCCTTGCTCATTGAAGAGCAACTGCGCCAGCACGATCTGCTGCCAGCCGAACATCTCATGGATGCAGGCTACATCACGGCCGAGACGCTAGTAGAGGCGCAAGAGCAGTTTGGCGTCGAGATCGTCGGACCAACACGAGCAGGAGCCACCTGGGAAGCAGGGATTTCCAAGGGCTATCCAGCCAGCGCTTTCGCGATTAACTGGGAACAGCAACAGGCGACCTGTCCTCAAGGAAAAACGAGTCGGTCTTGGTCTCAAGGCCTCGACTGCTGTGGGCATCCGGTGATCACGATTGGCTTTTCCCGATCCGATTGTCGCCCATGCCCCGCGCGAGAGGAATGCATCACGTCGAAAGCGATCGCGCGCACTCTCCAAATTCGCACGCAGAAACACTATCTTGCCTTGCAGGCGGCACGTCGGCGACAAAGCACACCTGCCTTTTTGAAGCGATACAACGCACGAGCAGGGATTGAAGGGACGATTTCTCAGGGGGTACGAGCCTTTGGCTTGCGCCGCTCACGCTACATCGGCTTACAGAAAACACACCTGTTTCATCTGGGCATTGCGGCTGCTATCGATCTTGTTCGGGTTGCGGCCTGGTTGAATGGCGACGAACCAGAGCACACCCGCCAATCTGCTTTTCTTCGCCTCATGTCTCCTGTCTAATCCTGTTTAACAGCAGGATCAAATTTTTGTATTCTATTATTTGCAGATTTGCGTTCAACAAATCTGTGTAACGTTTGTTAATTCCTCCAGCTACAGCGCTCTTAAGAGAAACATACTCAGAGAAATGTTGTGTTGTGTGAGGAACGCCTGCATTTCTCCTGCTGGAGGGGTGTCCTCATCTTTTCTGGGAGAGAGGTAATCAGCGGGGTGTTCGTTGGCAGATCATGGGTTCCTGGCGTGTGCTATCAATGGTCGCTTCTGTGCCCAGGTGTTGGGGAAACCCAAACTACCTTTTTATACGCCAAAAAGACCGGCAGAAGGGCGTTTAACCAGTAATTATTGTCTATACAGCTGCCTGGCAGGATATGTACCTACACAAGAGAAGGAGTAATCGATGCAGCCGTTTGCCTGGAATGATTTTTACACCAGTACGAAGAATCGCCCGCCCTGGCCGCGTCTGGTTCGGGCAGTGGAACTGCTGAAGTGTGGCGGTGAGGCGTTAGACCTGGGATGTGGTGCTGGCCGCGATACACGGTATCTACTCGCAAGCGGCTTCCGCGTAACAGCTGTTGATCAAGAATCCGTATCCTTGGAACTTCTTGCCGATCTGCCACCAGATCGTCTTCATCGTGTACAGTCCCCGTTTGAGGATTTCCAATTTGGATACTATGACCTGATCAATGCTCATTTCGCGCTCCCTTTTATAGGTCGTGAACAATTTCCCCTTGTTTTTGCCCGCCTTAAGGATGCGCTCAAACCTGGTGCGATCTTTGTCGGCCAATTCTTTGGGAGAAACGACTCCTGGAATACTCCTGAAACCCATATGACATTCTTCACCCGCCAACAGGCCCTGGTGTATCTTGACGGGTTAGAGCTTCTCGAGTTTGAGGAAGAGGATCAGGATGGCCCAACGGCGGTTGGGAAGCCGAAGCACTGGCACGTTTACCATATCATTGCACGCAAGGCTTGACCCTGTCCTGATCTGATGGTTCTTCGACACTATAAGGGGGAGCGTTGTGGAACAGGCGGCTGACAAGGTACTGATAACTCGGCCCTTTCTCATCAGCTCTTCCCTAGATCACGCAAGCATGTGGCTTTCCAGATGAAGTTCCGCTTGACGGTGGCTGAGAGCCTGGAAGTCTCGTCTCCCTGATGGCGGACTTCGGAGAAATCAGTTGAAGGTGAGGTACTTTCCCAACGACTGAAGAGATAGATCGGCTGTTCATGCTCATCTCATTGCTGTGGGGGCTAGGAACAAATCTACCCACCTACTCATCTCGATCATTCTCGTTATAGACAGTGAAGTGTCCAGACTTTACCTCATGTAAAAAAAGAGCCTGGACACTTATGAAATCTACGGTTTATTATTCATCTGGTTGTGCATCTTTCCAGTCGGAGGGAGCTTCGATTTTTGCTTCTATCCCGGCATGTTCGGCCAGGAGATACAGCAGGTTGCTTCCACTCAATAGTTCAATAGGTTTTCCTTCAGCAAAATCGTAGGACGCTTTGCCGTAGCCACTGGTCGTGACGAGGATGCCTTTGGAGGCACCCTCGTTTTGCATAGTCCCGAAAAGATCACGTACCGCGCTGACGCCTACTGTGTTCTTATAGCGTTTAGCCTGGATGACAACCTTACCGCCAAAGATGGGCCGTGGATCAAATGCGACACAGTCAACTCCTCCATCGCGTGAGGCCTGGGTTTGCCGTGTTTCCAGACCCATCTTCTGGAAAAGATTGGTGATGAGCCCTTCAAACTCCATAGGGGTGAGGTCCATCAGATTGACGCGCTGATCCAGGCCAGAGAGGACATCAGTGCTCTCAATGAAACGCGGATCGACCATGTTGAGTTCCATGACAGGGCGTACAGGCGCCAGCTCGGAAGGACTTTTCGAGACGGAGGCATTGAGCCCCTTGAGGCAGGCTTCAGGTTCAACCTGTTTCAGGTTCAGTCTGTTGAAGGTGTCATGATTCGTGCGAACGGTCACGAGACAGGTGCGCATGGTATGTCCAGTTCCCCTGTCAAGGCTCTCTACATAGCCATTAAAGACGACCGTTTCAAGAACGCCCTGGCGATCAGCGGTAAAGAGCTGGTACAGGCTCCGTAGCACAACCTGGGCCAGGATGGAAGCGTAAAGTGCCTTTCTTTGAGCTAATGGACGAGCAGTTTCAGTGATGGCGTCTTTCGCTTTGACGTATTTATAAGCGCTGACTGCTGGCACCACATCAATTGTTGGCAGATCATATTCTACAATCAACTGTTTGGACTCAGGCACGTAGGCAAGTTTTGCCTGTTGTGGAAAGTCCTCTGGATACTCGCTAGAAGAAAGTATGAGCGTGAAATAGTTGCTAATGGCAGAAGGTAATTTAGCGTCAAGATCGCGTTGAAACGTATCTATTTCCGCATGTTGCTCCAGGATTTTCTGCTTTTCAGCTTCTACCTCTCTATTGTGAAGCATCTGTGCTGCGGCCAGTGCAGATTGCCGTCTCTGCTCTCGTGCGGCATGCTCTGCAAGGAAGCTTTGGTATTGAGCTTGTAACCTCGCTACTTCCTGGGCATGTCGTTCTTTTGCCCCTGGTACGAGTTTTTGCAGTCCGCTGGGTTCAGGAGGGATGATGGGTGGTGGCGGTGGTGGCTCCGCATTGAGCAGGTGTGTGGACTGGAATACGGGTAAATTAACTGGCTGCTTGAGGCTTTGTAGATCGATAGCGTGTTCAATAGTAAGGGCATCTTGTAAAATAGTTTGCAACGACGCAATAGTCTGTTCAAGCTGCTCATTTTTTAAAGTGACATCAGCTAATCGCGATTGTTCATAGAGTTTAGCTCTCTCTTTGGCCTCCAATTTTGCGGCTTGTTCATACGCTTTGCGTGCTTGCTGAGCATTTCTTACTGCCTGTGTTTGTGCGCGTTGCTGCTGACGCAGTTGCGCAAGTCGCTGTCGTTCTGCCTCGCGCTGCATGCGGGCGAGACTACTTATAAATCCACTTCTTCTTGCCATGATTTTCCCTCCTAATGTACGTTTATATGCTGTTTTCTCGGATTTTAGTTGTGAAGTTGCTACCGCGTGCTCACATTTTTTACGACCCAGAGGAGAATACCGGGATTGCCGCCATCGCCGATAATGCTGGTACGCAGCTCTGCGGCGAGCAGACGCGTGATGTTCTCTCCATGGGCGAGCTTGTTCCGTTTCCTGGAGATATCTTCCTGACACATGCGTTGGGCTATGACTTCAAGTTCGTTATCATTTCCGCCAGAGTCCTTGACGCGTTGGAGTAAGAGATTCCAGTTGTATTGCTCTGTCCGCAAGTTTTGGTAGATGTAGGGAATAGTGCCAAGCGTGAACTTTTGCTGTAGCCGAAAGTCTCTCCGACGTGGATCATAGAAGCGGCGTTTCAATTCACTCTCAAGCGTGCGGCAGAACTGGACGGCAGGCGCGGCCCAATCTGGTAGCTCCGCTCTCTGGAAGGCTTTCCAGATGTACTCGCCGCTGATTAGCGAGTCACGGTTCGTCTGGGTCAGGCAGGAGGGGTCATGCTTCCAGTGCCTGGTGAAAACCCAGCGTTCAAACTCCTCTTCGACATCTTCTGTTTTGGCGAATTGCTTCACATATTGCTCGGTAACATGAGCGATACCATTGATGACGCGAGTGCGAAGAAGCTCAGCGCGCTCCTCATCTCCGTTCTGTTCTGCCAATTGCAATAAGGTCTCGCCACGCTGACGAAGCTGTGCTGTTTGTTGCGCGAGCTGTTTTTCGTCAATGGCACGTACAACGAAGGGTGGCAGGATGGGCTGATCGATAACGTGGCAGAGGCGAGCGTTTTGCAGGCAATCAGTATCGGCATTGACGACGTCAAAGGTGTGCGGGCCAATATGACGTTTTGGGCAGAGCACCAGTTGTGAGCTCTGAAGCGTGTTGCTGGCATTAATGGTATCCCGGTCTAGCATGACGCCTTGGCAGATGGGTGCTGGTCGCTCAGGCAAGTGCTGAACCGCCAGGTCAAGGATCTCGCGTAGACGCTCCTGTAGATCATCTAGAGATTGCGTGGGTTGCAGTTGGTAGAGGTGAACAGACTGAGCGCTGGCCCCTGTACTATTGTACTGCTTGTTTGCCTGTTGGATAACGCGGGGAGCCTCTTCATTGCCAGCCTGCTCTGGTAGTTGCGGGAAGAGCAGCATGCCTATGTGGGCATTGAGCAAGGTCATATCGCCCAGGAGTTTTTTGATGGGAAGATGGGTATTGTCGCCATCAAGGTTTCCCAGGTAGTACTTGGCGTCGAGCAGAACGGGTGGTTCGCGCCAGATAAGCTCGCCTTTGTGGCGAATCTCTAGCGGCTCGGCACGCTCAATGGCATAATCTGGACGCGTAGCGGGACTATTCTGCCAATCGCTCTCATAGCCACTGGCGGTATTGAGCTGGCGGTTATAATGCAGGCGGAAGCGCCGCCCCTGCCAGAGGAAGGTCGATTGTAGTTGGTCTGTTGCGATCTGAACATCCTGGCTGGCGAGCAGATTATTATCTGAGAGCAAATGTAGGATCTCTAACACGATCCAGAGCTCGTATAGCCAGGCGTCGCGTTTCTCGTTGTCGCGCTCGCTATTGAGGGTAAAGGCGGAGAGGTCGATGGAGCGCCCCAGGCGGAAGTTTTGAAAGCGTTGCCACCAGGCCAGCAGGTCGCGGTAGGCGCTATTACCGGGGGGGAGGTGAGTCGCGACTTCTTGCGAAAGCTCGTCGAGATTGACATGTTTTGCCTGTTCCGCCAGGAGTCGAGCATAGGGAGCCGCCAGCTCGCGTTCAGTTTGCTCCTCGGCACTTACGAGGATGCGCTGCTCCTGAATACTGAGCTCTTCATCCAGGAAGGGCTCTTCCCTGGTAAGGCGTAACTCTTTCAAGTACCGCTGGAGGATGGCGACCGTCAGAAGATTCTCGCGTGTCTCCAGGCTGCGCTGGCGTAGGCGCGTGGAGAACTCCAGGGGCGGTTGACCGGGAGCTTCGTTCCAGCTTCGCTCCAGGGTACGGCCCCAGTCGATATTCCCACGCAGAGGAGGCTGTTCCACGAGGCGCTGGTGCTCTGCCTTAAGACTCAGCGAGCGGCGAATGCTCGGCATGATGTTGTTGAGCAAGTCATTGCTGAGTGTGTAGAGCTTTAAATAACGATCATATTGTTGCCAGAGTGGCTCCTGGGGCAATGTACTGCCTGTATAGAAAAGGCGAAACTGGTTGCGAAATAATGTCTCATCGTGCTGTAAAAGCAAGCGCACCACGCGCCGCTGGAGATGCTGGGTCCAGGCGGCAGCGTGGGATTCGCCGTTGTGTGGTGTTGCCAGAGATGTTTCTTCTGGAAGCATGGGCTTATGTGCTTTCTCGTTTACAAGCCGCGTTCGGCTTTAAAGGTGCGCAGACGGCGGGTGAATTGTGGTAGAGCTGGTAGTTCGTGATCGAGATGGAAGAGGCCTTTCAGGCGTTCGGTGGGCATGGCGTGCGGAGCCTTAGCAGCAATGCTCTCTATTTCGGTATCGGTAAGGTAGGGCTGACCCTGTTCGTCGCTCACGCTGCCAAAGGCGAGAAGCTGGCGGTAGAGGCGATTATGCGTGGTTTGCCCCAGGTCATCGTGATGGCGTTGTAAGGCGGCCTGAAAGGCCTCACGCTCGCTGGTCAGGTAGAGCAGCAAGACTGTG
The DNA here is from genome assembly GCF_016587395.1 of Ktedonobacter sp. SOSP1-52. Classification (NCBI taxonomy): domain Bacteria; kingdom Bacillati; phylum Chloroflexota; class Ktedonobacteria; order Ktedonobacterales; family Ktedonobacteraceae; genus Ktedonobacter; species Ktedonobacter sp. SOSP1-52. Next base: position 756,855 of record NZ_BNJH01000002.1, on the reverse strand, counting down.
AGCTCATCGGGGAGAAGCACCTGGAGTTGGTCGGCGATGGTGTCGCAGAGCGCGGCATCCAGCGCTTGTAGCCACTGCTCTGGCGTAGTATAGCCCTGGAGCAGGCCCGCGATCAGCATATGGCGTACCAGTGTAATGGCCTGGGCCGTGCCAAGCTGGCGATAGATGCGAATGACCTCAAAAATGTTCCAGGCGACGGCAAAGACTTCCTGGAAGGGGAAATGATGTTTCTCATCCCAGAGCGCGGCATATCCCTCGACGTCGTCCGGGCCAATGGAGAGGAAATCGTTCCAGGTGAGCCATTGGTCGTCATCGATGGTGATGGTGTGGAGCGAGTTTTCTACCTCCGTTAAATGACGGACCTTCTGGAGGGCTTTATAGAGCACAATGCCCTGTTCTGCTTCGCGCATGGCCCGCGTCGGGGGCAGGATTTCGATAAATGAGAAGCGGCGTTTGAGGGCCTCGCTGATCTGGTTCAGGTAGTTGCGGTCGAAGCTATTGAGCGTCCCGATGATACGGAAGTCCTGTGGAATGGGCAGTTCCGCGCTGCCACCCTCAATATTGACGCGCAGGTGATCGTTGGTGCTCAGCGAGGTCATGGCCTCGCCCAACGCCAGGTCGATGGGTGCACGATTGAATTCATCGATGACAAGCCATTGCCCCTTGAAAGTCTGGATGGTGCTGCGCTCCAGGCTGCTGGAGGCGGAGACGCGAGCACGGCGCAGGCTGACATGGCTCCATTCCTCTGGTGTTGCGCCCTGGAAGGACCAGTTCTTCTGGATCGTCGCGGTTAAATGGCCAAACTGAACTTTATAGCTGACCGTCCCGTTTTTGCTGACCGGCGCGATGTTACTGATGAGCGTGCGTGGCGTCCAGTCATCGGTCGCCGTGACCAGGCGCGTGGAATAGGCGGTCTCTGTGCTCAATTCGGTCAGATCGAAGCTAGCGGCTGTACCGTTCCCGTTCTGAGAAGTGGACTTCTCGCTGCGCCAGAGGAGTTCAGGGATAAGGCGGGCCAGCTCGGTTTTGCCAGTTCCGGGAGGGCCTGAGAGGATGACATGCCCGGCGAGTAAGGCATGATAGATACGCCTGATCACCGCTTCATCCACCAGGATGTGACGCTGTACCTCGTGGATGAGCCTGCTGAGCAGTGGCTCGGGCGTTGTTTTGAGTGGCTCGTTCGGGATGATGAGTTTGGTGTCAAATAATGGACCCGGCGTGTAGCTATCTCTTGTCTGATTGCCTGACCAGCCGCCAACGCGTTCCTGAACGTGACCAGATTGAGTGGACGTATCTGTAAGAAGATCCGAGGGATCATCTTCTTTAATCAGGGTGTTCGCGCCTGCCTTGTTATCCTGTTCCTGTTGCAGAACCCAGTAGAAGAAGAACTCGCTCCAGTAGGGAATAAAGTCGAGACCGGGAGCGCGTTTGAGCAAGACGTGATGGGCCTCCAGAAATGCCTCGTAATCCAGGGCTGTGGTGATGTCGATGGTGGTCGCGTTGAGCTTTAGACCTGGAACCTCGGGAATAAAGCCTGCTTTAATGAAGCGATTGAGCCCTTTGCGGATGCCCTCGCTACAGCTAATCACGCCTCCCTCGGGATCAAGCCACAGCGCGAAGAGTGAGATCATATACGCGCTATTTCCAGGTGCGACGATACCGCCACCTGGCTTGCCTTCGTGTCGCAGGCGTGTGCGCTCTTTCAAGAGAAACTGATAAAATTGTTCGATTTTGTGGCCAACGGTGCGGGCATTGAGCCCTTGAAGGATCTGGCGGAATTCGTTGGCTGGACCTTCACTGGCGTCGTTATGGTTCTTGCCAAACTTGTTGAGCTCCATCATGAAGCGGCCCTGGGCGAACCAGATTTCTGCTGGTCGCAGGGCTTTTCCCAGCCGTTCACGGAAATCAGAGAATGATGTATGACCCTCGATGAAAGCGTAAATAATGGCCTGAAGGACGGGGAAGGTTGGTTTGCGCTCTTCTATGAGCTTTTGGGCTTCCTCATGATCGGCTGTATCTGCCAGGTAAGACGTGACCAGTTCGTTTAGCGTGTTTGCCATACAGGTGGTGTCTTCCAATCTATGTATTTATAGGATCACTTTGTGCATAACTGGTTGACCTACTAAAAAGATGTACCAGCTATGCGTTGTCTGGGTGAAAGAAGGCCAGGCTTGCATTTTCGACGGTTGGGACAAGAACGGAACGATCCAGGTAGCGGTTGCCTCGCTCACAGGAGGTCTCGGGCGCGAACATACAGGCATGGCAGGCTGCCCCGTGCAGTGTGGCATCATCCAGGCGTGCGTGCTCGGCACATAGGGGATCTGAGGCGCAATGTTTTATTTCATCCAGGGCTCCCTCCAGGTGAAAGGCCAGGTTTTTGCCGAGGTTTACCAGTCCTCCAAGTGTCCCTTCACTATCGCTGGCAGAGGTATAGAGGAGGATACCGGCCATGGGACTGCCATCTTTATCGCTTCCCTGGGCATAAATGCGCTCGCGGATACTGGCTGCGGTATAGCCGCTTTCGAGCGTGAGCTGACGCATCAGGGCATGCGAGAAGGTATGGAGCAGCACATAGCGGATATCGGGATAGTTGGCTTCAGCGTCAGCGATGTTGCGTGCCTGGCGCCAGCGCTTATGCGCGGTAAAGAAGGTCTGGTTATGTTCCTGAACACGTGCCTCTTCTAACCAGCGTTGAATAGCCTCTTCTCGGAACTGAATGAAGATACCCTCTCCTCGTACCTCAGAGGCGGGGACCCAGCTTGGTTTATTGCGGCTGAGTGGCATGATATGGTCACGCGGAAGCTTCTCATCTTCAATGTAGTCACTGAGCGACTCCAGGCGGGTAAAGCCAGTGAGGGCACGGACCTCACGCAGGCGCTCAACCAGGACGATCTGGCTAATAGAGTCGCAAAACTCTTCAGGCACATTGGCACTGCTGACCTGGAAATCCAGGTCTGGTTTGACGCCCTCGGGATTGATGAGCATGTTCCACTCGGGGCGTTTCAGGTCTTTGACTTCAATGGTGTCCTGCTCTTCTGGCACGGCTGTCTTTTGTTGAATGCGCTCCCAGATCGCTTCGTTGCTATATTCCTGGTAACGAAGGTCATGCTGGACTACTTTGCGGAATAAAGCGACCTCCTGGAGGTTTGAGACCGCTTGCCAGATATTCCAATGCTCATCAATGAGTTGATTGATAGGATTATCAGCGGTAGGGAGCGAGAGCGTATTAAAGACCAGTGGAAACCAGATATTTGAGGCGGAGAGCAGCACGGTTCTCGCTTGAAGCTGGCAACGCTTGGTCTCAAAGTCGCGTAGATGGGGGCGGCGCCCACGACACTCCGGGTGATATGACTGGTTTTCGTCACTATTGAAGGCCTCTGATATGGGCCTGGGTTTGGTATTACAGGTATCACATTTGACGACTGTGTCAGAAAATTCGCCGGAAGCCCCCCAATGCATCATCCGTAAAACAGCCTTATTGCAGATTCTCCCGCCATGCACAAAGTGGTTCCAGGGAAAGTCATCGAGATGACCCGCGTCACAGGCGATCATGTAGCGTACAGGGATCACGTCTGGTCGATTAGCCTTGGGGCAGTTCTCGTGCACATAGCGCACCTTATCCGGTCTGTTGGGGGGCGATTTGAGCGTGAAGTAGCCGTCGTCAATGGAGGCCAGTAAGCTGCACCAGGGACAACGCATCCAACGCGGGAAGGGTACGACGGGAATGCCCGTGAGGGCTGCGGCGTATGATTGGGTCGGCCCTGTTTCCTCAGTGGCTGGTGGCGAAAGGAGTTGTTGTACCTGTCCTCCCAGGACGCTTTGCACAATCTGGAGCAGGCGATCCTCCGTGATGACCTGGGCGTTTTTCATGTTCCATTCGTCAAGGCCCATGACGAGGGTTGAGAGGCGTGGCAGATCGATAACGGCTCCGACGCCATAGGTAAAGAGCGCCTGGCTGGGTCGAATGGCTCCTACATTATATCTTTTGTGTGATGTATTCATGCTTGCTATGCCTCTTCTAGTTTGCTGCTTCTGGCTGGGGAGTCGCTGGGAGCAGTTCGCCCAGACTGTTCTCATCGAGGACCAGGTTCACCGTTGGCTCGACATCACGGAGTGAGTTGAGGCAGGTGAAAGGCTCCCAGTAGCCGCGTTTGGGATGCTTAAGTAAGCCCTGCGTAATACCATTTCTCTCTGTCTCATAGCCCAGGCTGGGGGCCTGACTGCGCTTGATCCAATAACTTTTCAGCTTCTCCAGACTTTCGAGGAGATGATCAACAATTTCAGCGTCTTCAGAGATTTCTCTGGCCCGTGAGTAGATGTAGTCGATAGCCTGGTTCAGGATCTCCTCTTGTTCCTCTACCTTACCTGCGGAAATGTTCGCGTTAAAATCGGGTCCTTGCAGGCGCACCAGGCTGGTGAGCAAGGCGGCAAGCCCGCGGTCAAGGGCGCGGGGCGCGAAGGGCGTGACGGATATGGCTTCGACTTGCTGATAGAAGGTGGCGTGATAGTGTTCGAATTGCTCATAGTGTGAGAGATCGCGGGGCCGGTTCCAGTAGTAGACGACGCATACCAGACCAGGGGTATTACGGCCGACGCGGCTGGTTGCCTGAATATATTCGGCGGTTGTCTTGGGTTGGCCACTCACGGCCATCAAGCCCAGGCGGCTGACGTCGACGCCGACTGAGATCATATTGGTGGCGAGCAGGATATCAATGGGCTTGCCTGAGCCATCACTACCAAATCGTTTCTCCAGGCGGTTCAAGACCTCGGGAATTTCACTGGAGTTCTTGCGCGAGGTCAGCTCTTCGACACTGGGACTCTTACGTCTCTTCAGGCCACGTTTCTCGGTTTCTCGTAGCAGAGAGGTAATATCATCCTCGACCAGGCGACGCATGCCTCCCAGGTCTTTAATGGCGTTAAAGTAGCCGACCAGGGTCATCCAGGGATCGACGAGGCCACCATATTTCTCGAAGAGGGTCTGAGCTGCCGAGAGAAGCGCCAGGTAAACGCGGATGTGCGCGGCCTTAATACGGCGGCCATTGGCGCAAATGCCCAGGTAGCGACGCCCTGGCTTCTCTGGCGAAGGCTGGCGCTGGCGCGAGAAGAAGTTGTCCTCGATATCCAGTCCCTGAGGTGGGAAGATGTTGACCTCGCGCATATAGAGCGACCGAACTTGTTCGCTGGCACGCCTGATGGTCGCGGTGGCGGCGATGACCTTGGGGCGCACGGATTTCCCATCTACCTCCCAGGTAGAGAGATAGTCAATGGCATTCTCATAGAGTCCAACCAGCGTCCCGAGTGGACCAGAGATGAGGTGGAGTTCGTCCTGAATAATCAGGTCGGGGGGACGTAGTGGCGCGTGATCGATAGATCTGACAGCCTCCAGGCTCTTTTTTGTATTTTTGGGATGGCTATCGCTATCCTCCAGGCTGGGGGAGCGGAAGCCGTGGCGCGGACAATATTTATTCACCCGGCCAAAGAGCATCTGGGTCTCGCCCTTCCAGGGGAGCTGCGCGAACTTGTCGACGGTCGCGATAAGTAGGGAGGGGAGCAAACGATAGATCTCTTCGTCGACGACCAGGACAGGCAAGCCTTCTTTGGGTGACTGTTTATAGCTAAAAGGGCATTGGCCAAAGGCGCTTCCACAGTAGATGAGGGTGCGACCGCGGCCCTCGTTATATTTCTCGACGAAGATGTTCTTGCCCGCCTCGATGGGAGAGCCGCACCAGGGGCAGTGCGTGAGCTGACGAGGGCTACCACTTCCACCCGCGCCGTTATATTGTCCGCGATCTTCCGCGCAGGCCTGTGCACTCTGCTCGGTAGTGTTGGGGGTGGAGTTATAGCCGACCCAGAGCCCGAGGCGGAACGGCGTCGTGCCCCAGATCTCAGGATTGATCCGGCGCTGTGTCTCACAGGCGCAGATAAGGGCAGCGGCACGTTGGAACTGCTGTAATGTGAGCAGGCGCAGGGTATAGCGCATGATGACAGCGATTCCATCCATACCGGAGTGGCCTTCAACAGTGCCTTGCAGACGACGGATGGCGAGGGTATAGGCGGTCAGGCCGAGGTAGGCCTCGGTTTTACCGCCACCGGTGGGAAACCAGAGCAGATCGGCGATCGCGCTGGCTTCACTGCTGCGGTCAGGATGCTGGAGATCCGTGAGCGCGGGTAGGTTCAGCAGGATAAAGGCCAGCTGGAAGACGCGCCAGGAGCGGTTCTGCGGTGCATTAAAGTCGTTTGGTGTGAGCTTCTCGTTGCCGCTACTGCGTTTCACCGCTGAGAAGATCGAGCGGATACGTTGTAGCCACATGGCGCGGTTCATGAAAGAAAATGCCTGCGCGGCGTCTGTGCGTGTGGCAATCATATCGATGCCCGCTTGAATACGTGTCAGAGTCTGGCGGCAATTGTTCAGGGCTTTCGAGGCCGGGCCTTCATAGCCTTCCAACCTCTGGAGGGGATCGGTGATGCGTTGTTCCTGCTCATCAATCCACTGGGCGTAGGCCGTGACCAGGGGAGCCAGCTTCTGCGGTAGTTCCTCAAGGGGCGTTTCCGCGAGCTGGAACATATCTAGCTCGAGTCCCGAGAGTGTGGGTATTTCGTTGGTGCTGGGCGGCTCGGTCTGGGGAATATCATAGCTGGGGATAAAGGTGGTTGCCAGGCGGATGGCGCATGTTGGGTCGCCGTCTAGCGTCTCGGCATGGACGCTCACGCCATGGCCAACGGCGAAGCTGACATGGTGACGGTACAACATCGCCATGGCCTCGCTTTCTTCAGTGGCATAGCGGTGGTCAGTGTCACGTTGCTGAAAGATCGGGCGCCCTTCGGGAGCTTCAACGATGAGTTCCGGCTGGAAGATCCAGGCCGTGTCGCGGCGCGTGGTCGGCTCCTCTTGACCATTGATGAGAAAGAGGGTCACTGTCCAGTTCTTGCTTCCCCGGTGCATCACACCTTTGACAAAGACCTTATCCTGCTCTGCATCGGGTCGCCAGGCCTCAATAGGACCATCGCGTAGCGGCAAGAGGCGAGCATCTCCGCCACGCGGCTGGCGCTTCCAGACCCAGACCGGTTTTTCGCTTTCCTGACTTAAGGCGCTCTCTCCACGCATATATTGGCCCCAGCGAGCTGTGACCAGAATGGCGCGCGCGCTAAGATCGACGCTAAAGCTCATACCAATGGAGGAAGGCAGGAGGGATTTTGCCTGGATGACTTCATTGGCCTCGTCTCCTTCTTCACCCGGATCTTCGACTCCACCCAGCTCATCCAACTCCTCGGGAAAGGTCTGTAGCTTATCGGGGGCCAGGGCACCGACAAGGTAGCGGTCGCGAACGCGCGACTCCTTGATCTCTTCCTCAGAACCACCGGCTGGTCCCAACAGGTCTCGCAAGACCATATCCACCATCTCGTCCCGTACCTCGTATTGTGTAGGCAAGGCGGAGGAGAGCACGGACTTATCAATGATCACAGTGCTGTCAGCGTCGGGCTGGACAACTGGCCGGATGGGTGCCTCTTCTTCGTATGTGTTCTCCTCGCTGCTCTCGGATTGCTCAGGTCGCCAGACCTCGGGCGCGGGAAGGGCGGGCTGGCGCGTGAGCGTGGGCGCAGGTTCCGCACCATCGAGGTCGGGAAGCAGCGTGAAGGCGTCAAGGATAATGGGTACCAGGGACTCGGGAACAGTATCGATGCCGAGAAACTCAGAGTGCTCATCGAGGCTCAGTCCCTGGAGCAGGGGTATGAGCGTCTCAGCACGAACGCCGGACGCGACGTTGCCCCAATCGAGGCGTATCTCTCCTGCGCTCAGGCGCTCATTGAGTCGGCTCAGTTCGTGTTCCGAGAGTTCTTCAGAGAGCTGGATGATTTCCACTGCATTCGTCCTTTATGTCTGGTGGCGCTATCTCAGGGCTCAGCTTACCGCGTCCGACGGTCTTAAAGACCGGTAGGGACCCGGTTTACCGCGTCCGAAGGCGATTAATCGCCTGTGGGCGCAGCCCGAAACGTTTCAACCGCACTACATTGGAAGCATGGTCGTTTGTTAAAGATTTTTGGCTTGCGCCGAACTGCCGTAAATGGCGTTCGGACGCGCTAAAGCTGGTATATACCGAATCAGGGCATTCCAAGCCCCTAATCATTCTATACTGCTAATGCACATGCTATTACTTCATGTGTTCTCTTGTCAAAGGACTCGGCTCCGGTCAGGGTTAGCTGCTCAGGTTCCAGTAGGTGGGCTCGAAGCCGATGAGCAGTTCGTTGTCGCGTTCGACGGGTGTGATGACGAGGAGGGCGCGCATGGCGCGGGTCATGCCCACGTATATGGTGCGGCGCTCCTTGCCCAGGATCTCCGCGCGTTCATCGGTGGAGGCGTTCTCTGGGATAGCCGGATAGACGCTGCCCAGGAAACCGGACAGGGCCACGATGGGAAACTCCAGGCCCTTGGCGGACTTGAGCGTCAGGACCTTGATGCCGGGGCGGGCCAGGTTGAGCTCCTGCCCGCTCATATAGCAGGCCTCCAGGTTCTGGGCGTTGAGGCCATCGGCTATAGCCCGCCCGGCCTTCTCGCTGGGGACGAGCACGGCGCACGCTCCTAGGGTCAGGCGCAGGTTGAGGCTGGCCTTCCTGAAGAAACTGGCGAGGAGCTGCACCTCGTGATGACCGTTGAGCACGGCGCGCACATCGGGCATGGGGCCGTTGTTGACGTAGCGGCGCTCGGCTTCGACCGGCTCCAGCGCGCCGAAGGTCAGGTAGGCGTTGGCGGCCTCGCCGATCTCCTGCGTCGAGCGATAGTTAGCGTGCAGGATGCTGGTACGGCCCTGGAACCTGAGATCCTGGTGAACATCACTCCAAGTGAAGCCGCTGCCATAGATCGACTGATTGGCATCGGCGGTAATAAATATACGATTCGCGGCCTTGCTGAGCTTGACGAGCAGGCGCAGGGCGCAGGGATCAAGGTCCTGAGCCTCGTCGATGACTACGGCGTCAAAGCGCTCGTGGAGACGGCTTTGCTCGACGAGCTGTTCGGCGCGGGCGTGGCGCTGCTGCCAGGTCTCCTTGCCGCTCTTCTCGATCAGGGCGCACCAGCGCTGGTAGACCCGCCAGACGGCTTTGCGCTGGGTGGCGTTGAGGCGGAGTTTACGCCCGGTGCGGGGCGCGGCCAGGTAGGCCTCCAGGGTCGTGAGCTGGCGTGCGACGATGATAGTGGTCAGCTCTTCCAGCAGGTAGCTCAGGCCCATGCGCGTGAGGGTCTGCTTCTGCGCCTGCTGCTGGAGCAGGTTCCCCTCGAAGGTGGCCTCTTCGACGGCGCGGCGCGTAAGCTTGTTTAGCTCATCGTTGCTGAGGACCGGGCGCTGCTGCTGGCACTCGTGCAGGACCTGGCTGATCAGCTTATCGGCGGTCTGGACGGTCACAAAGCGCGCATCCTCGCCCAGGAGCTGGCGCAGCAGCTCGGAGGAGGAGTTGATCAGGGCGTTGGTATAGGTGGTGAAGAGGATGCGCGGCGCGGCCTGCCCCTTCTGGCGCAAAAGCTGCTGGAGGAGCGACTGGACGCGGTAGAGCGCTATGGTGCTCTTGCCCGTGCCGGGACCACCCTTGACCAGGGCCGGACCCGCGGCGTTGAGCGACCAGCGGGCGTAGGGTTCCTGCTCAGGCGAGAGCTTGAGCAGGAAGTCCAGCAGCTCGCCCTCTTTATAGCGCAGCAGGTCGTCGACCTTATGGCCCACGAGATCGGGCTGGCTGATGACATCCAGCAGGGGAGCCTCGAACATGAATTGGTCAAGCCGAAGAATGGTATCTTCATCGAGGCCGGGACACTCCCAGAGCTGCTGCCTGCTCTTGAGGCGCAGCAGACGCGCGTGGAAGGCGGGCGGGATACGCAGGCGCTGGAGGAGCTCGACTGTGACTGGCTCGGGGAAGGGTGGGTCCTCGGGATCGTGGGCCTCCTGCCATTGGTAGCGCTCGCGCTGCGCGTTGGCCAGGGCCTGGGGATCAACACCCAGATCCGCCAGCTCCTCGGGCGTCAACTCCTCATCGTCCAGCTCGACCTCATCCTCATAAGTATTGGCGTCGCGCATGCGTATGGTACAGATGCTCACGCTATGCTCATTATAGGTATAGAAGATGCGGAAGCGCCCCGAGCGCAGGCGATAAAGCTTGATGCCCAGCTTCCAATACTTCTTGAAGCGCATCTTAACCTTGCCCTCCGGCTCCGGGTTTGCCACCAGGGCGGAGATCTTCTCCATCACCTGGTGCATCTCCTTATGCGGCAGGGCCAAAATATCATTGAGAAGCGCGGGCTTCAGCAGAAACTGGCGTTGTGTAGCCATGATAAGAGAGTCCTTTTCTCTATGGTTGATTCCAGATCGGGTAGTGGTTGCATCGCGTTCCAGATCGGGTAGTGCTTGTAAACGGCGCACCTACCCTCACTTCCCTGGAATGCCCCGCCCATGCAGGAGGGGAAAGGTAGGTGCGCCGTTTACAAGCACTACCTTTCCCCTCCTGCATGGGCGGGGTGCCCACGTCATCAGAAAAGCTTGAGCTGGTCGGCATCTTCGCCAAAGAGCTTTGGCTGGCGCGTGCCCTCTGGCGCGATGGCTTCGCCAGGCTCAGGCGCAGCAGGAAGCTCGCCCCCAGCCTTTTTCTTCGCTCGGCCCTTGCCGTTGGCCTTGGAACCCTTCTCGAATAATCCCGCCTGCACCTCCTCCTCGTGGCGCTGGTGGTTCAGCAGGAGCAGGCGGTCCAGCACCTCGCGCCGCGCCGCCTCACTGATGGTGTAGCGCAGGCCTTGCTTCGTCTCGTGGAAGCCGTGCTCCAGCTTAAGATCCTCCCAGCCATAGGCCCGAGCCACTGCCTCGTCCATCTCCTTATGCAGCTCGCGTAGCTTCACAATGGCGGGATCATGCTCGTCGGGATTGTGGAAGCGGTTATAGGTCTTGGTTAGCCCTCCTGCCGCTCCTGCATGATGGCCTGACGATGGTTGTAGTAGAGTTCGCCGATGTCCTTGAGGCTTTCCATGCTTGGAGGGAATGGGAAGGTCTCAAAGCAGTCAGAGGGAGTGTAGCGCTGATCGTTCCTCATGCTTGAGCCGTTGACTCGTGTCCAATCACTGTGGAACGTACATTGAATGAGAGTAAAGTAAGCATCGGACTCTGCTGCAATGACAGCAGTTGCATCAGAATATACTATACCTAGTGGTTCCCAGTTGCAAAGACAATATTTCGATACTCTAGGAACTACCAACACTCGCTTCATGTTTGCGATGGTGGAGTAGAGGTCTATACCTTTTCGTGCATATTGCCACCAAAACTTGGCATACCCTCTAGCTGAGGCATCTGCTTTATGTCCAAGTTTGTCTCTTTCAGGCTTTACTCGTTCACGTATGATTCGCAAGCAATTTTGGTAGGTTTCTGCTTTTTCAAGGGGCCAGTCATAAAAGTTTATCACCCAGCGACTTGGAGATTGATCTGGGCGTGAATTAAGATCTTCACCGTTAAGGAAAGGAAAGAGTACTTCTTGAGCACGTGGGTCTTCGTTGATAAGTGCTTGAGCCTCTTCTGGTGCTAAGATAAAACCTGTGCCTAAGACAACAGAACCCTGAAAGGATTTTTTTGCGTTAGATATGAGTCTATAGGGATTTCCGAGAGCTCTACCAGGTATTGCGAGAAAAGGAGTGATGCCTATGACTGGTACATCATTTAACATGTAAGTATTGTGCCATTTTCCTTTTCTAAGCCAGACTTGAGCAATTTCTAAATTGGCTTCCCCCGGCCATTTGCGGCTAGAAATTGCACGAGGAATGCTCCAACCTTCTGCTACTATCTGATCTAAACCTACTTCCCTTGTATCTCCCTGAGCAATAGTATTGGTGGCAATGAGTGAAGCCATACCTTCTTGCTTAAGCAGGTTAGTTGCACGTAAAAAGAAATAAGCGCACAGATCTGCGACCCCTGTTTTTTTATTTCCTAAATATTCGACTAGGTAGTTGCGATATTCTATACCTAATGCTCCAGTAATCTTTTTCCCTCCCTGGAATGGCGGATTACTCACAATAGCCGAGAAGCCGCGATCTTGCTCTGATCCTGCAAAGACTTCGGGGAATTGGAGGTCCCAGTGGAAGGGAGTACGTTTATTGAGCAGAGCATTTGCTTCGGCTCTGAGTCGTTTGTATTCTGCGAGAATAGGTTGCCACCCCTGAGCGGTAAAGCGCTGCTGTTGAGCCTCGGCAAAACCCTGTACGAGGGCGAAGTAGTGTAGACCTAGATCGCCCTGTTCAATACTCTGGCGACGTTTGGTATCCTGCAAAGTGATACCAACGAGCATATCCGCGCCAAGTTTGACCACGTCGAGCGCCTCATCAGCCTCTTTGAGTTTTCGCGCCTTCTCTTCGATCTGGTCAATTGCGTTGCTTTGCAGTGAGCGGATTTGCTGGCGTAGGCGGCGGGCGTTCTCAATGGCAACATCGATACCCGCGCGAACAAACATGCCCTGTGAGGTGTCTCCAGACTGAGCAGCAAGTGACCAGTTGAAGATCTGTCTTTCAGTAGCACCTAGCAGAGTGTCGCCGGAGCGCAGGTTGTGGTCGAGGAAGGTGAAGGGCTTGTGGCGAGCAAGGGTAATGAGCCAGAGCGAGAGTTTGGCCATCTCCACGGCCATGGGGTTCTTGTCGACGCCGTAGATGCAGCGTTCGGCGATGAGGCGGCGGGCGTAGGCCAGGCGCTCCTCGGGATCGAGGGGGAGCAGTTCTTCACTGGGGATGCCTCGCGAGGCCCGGCCCTCGGGTCCGGTAAGGATGGGCTGTACGCTGGCGTCCGTGGCTTGTTGCTGCTGCTCGGTGTGCTCCCAGGCCAGGACGAGCTTATCGGCCAGGTAGCGGCAGGCCTGTACGAGGAAAGCTCCCGAACCCATGGCGAAGTCGCAAATCTTGAGGTCGAGGATCTCGGCGGCGCCGCGCAGCCTCCACTGCTCCTCGGGCAGGCCCTCGGCGGGTCCGACATAGACCAGGGGATCGAGAGTATGCTTGACGATAGGCTCGGTCAGGCTGCGCGGCGTATAGTGCGTGCCGGTGGAGCGGCGGTCACTGCCCTTTGTTACATACACGGAGCCGGGCGTAACGATGACATAGCTGTCAAAGCTATCCTTGCGCAGCAGGCCCACAAAGGGAAGCACGCGCTCAAAGAGCTCCTGCTTGTTATCGCAGGCCTCCATCAGGCGGCTGCGTGCCTCCTGCTTCTCCAGTGTCACGGCGAGGCTCTTCTGGAGCGCCACCTTTGAGCGCTTTGTGTTTTCCTGTAGCCATTCAAGAAGCGCGGCCTCTCCCTTGCGAGCCTGGGCCTCAAGCTCGTCCAGGCTGACCTCGGGCTCAAGGTCGGAGGCGCCTTGCAGGCCGAGGATGGGGTGTGGAGCGCGGCGGGCGGTATGGTCGAGCAGGCCCTCGTAGACGTGGCCGATCTGCTCGATATCCAGGCCACGGAAGGAGAGGCGGCGTGGCTCGGTCCCGCCACCGGGAATGCGCACTTGCAGGTATTGCAGGGCGTTGAGCAGGTAGAGCACGGTGCGGTTATCGATGCGCAGGGGATTGGCGGGAGTCTCGCGCCAGTTGGTCTGTCTGGCGCGACCCTCCAGGAAGGGGAAGCGGTCGGGATCGAAGAGGCGCCCACCATAGGCGGGGAGGCTCAGGTCGGGATGCTCCACGCCGCCATATACGATGCGGAAGAGGGCCAGCAGGCGGCACCAGGCATCGTGGCGCAGGCCCAGCACCTCCTCGGTCTGCTGATCGGCCTGCTCGCGCAACTGCTTGATCATCGTCGAGACAGCATAGTTCTGGTCATAGAGGGCCTCGCCCAGGCAGAGCAGGTTGCGCTCCTCGGCTGAGAGGAGGAAGACCAGGCGCATCATGACCGTCAGGGCGGCCTCGTAGAGCTCTTTCTCCGTAACGCCCGTGAGGAGCTGACGCCCCTGGTCCTTGTCGATGCGGTCGAGGGTATGCACCAGCATCTCGACGGCGCGGCGCACCTGCTCGCCGAGCTGGTCGGTGACCTCCTGCTGCTTCTGCGCGCTCTCGGTCAGCAGGGTCTCGATGGTCTGATCCTCGGGCACGTTGAAGAAGCGTTCCGTGCCCAGCAGGCTATGGAAGGCACGCAGGGTCAAGGGCTCCTCGGTCCAGAGGGTGGCGTCCCAGGTATAGTAGCCCGTCGTCTCCTGCTCGGGGGCATCGACGAGCATCCAGAAGCGGCCATTGGTCACCAGGCCCAGGCGCACACCCTTCTCTCGTAGCATCTCCATCATACGCGTGGCGGGCGAGACCTTCCAGTTGGTGAACGTAACGGCCTTCTCCAGGTCCTGGGAGGGGGGATAGAGCTGGACCAGCACGCGCGGCTTTGGCTCAAAAGGGGAGCGAATGACCATATCCGGGCGGATGGTCTCGCCATATTCTTTCGAGGTATAGCTGAGATCGGCGGAGATGGCCTGCCCTTCGAGGATGGCCTGCTCGTCCATCGAGAGAACCTCTTCCAGCACGAAGCGCAGCCACTGGGTATGGATGGCGGGATCTGGGCGCGTGCCGCCCTGGTTATCGGCCCACTCTTCATAGGCCAGACGCACGCGGCGGCGCAGCTCGGCCTCGTCGCCCTGGAGGTCCAGGCCCTGCGGGAAATATTTCAGCAAAACGGGCATGCTGACAAAGGGACCGGAAATATCGATCAAGGCCAGCCAGTTGGCGTGCTGGCGGGCGGTGCTTTTATCGTTGGACATAGGTGGGCCTTTCTACCAGCCCGAGGGCGGGAAGAGGAACATGAGGGCGACGGGGAAGAGGCGGGGCTGTGGGTACGCGTAGCGCTGCTGGATGCGCTTGACCTCTTCTTCGATCTCCTCGTCGATCTGCTGGGCGCGTGCTTCGAGAGCGCGCAGGTCGTGATCGTACTGCTGGCGCTCCTCGCTGTTGAAGAGCGTGAGCTGTTGCGGTCCCTCTTCGGGCTGGCGCAGCTCGTTCAGGATGCTCTTCTGAAGTTCCTTGAGGATGGTCGTAATGTCGCGCTGCTCTTTTAACGCTCGGTCGTTTAATTTTTTGTTGAGCAATTTTGTGCGTGCACGCATCTGTTTTTCCAGGGCCTGCGTGACAGGGGCGCGCAGCCCGGGCCAGCTATGTGTAATTCTGCTCTGCTGGCGCTCTGGAGCCGGGTTGGGCTGGACAGAGGCCAGGACGCGGCTAAGCTCCTCTTCGCCCAACACCTCAAAATGGCCCTCGTGAATACGCCCACCAGTAACGATCAGCTCCTCGTGCAGGCGCTGGTTATCGCTGCCCAGGATAAGCAGGCGGGCGTAGGCCACCACGATGGGCGTATTACTGACATTGGGGGTCAGCGTGCGGGCCGTCACGCGATGCAGGCCGCCCTGTCCGCCGCCGGACCAGATCTCGGCGCGCAAGAGGCGCAGGGACATGGTGACGAGGCGATGGTTGAGGTGGGCCAGCACGACATCATCACGCCCATAGGCTAGAGCGTGATCGAAGACGATGGGGCGCTCCTGATGGGTGTGAGGATGCTCCAGGCCCTCCTTACAGCGCGCCCAGCTTCCACCCAGCTCAGGCACATCGTAGACCTCAATAGTCGGCCGCTTGCCATGCGGATCTACCAGTTGACGCTTTTGCAGTGGTGGCAGTTTGGCCAATTGCAGGGCGATCTCCACCACTGACTGGATGTTGCGCGGCTCCATGTGCAGCTCACGCTTACCATCCAGAAGCTGCTGATGTAGCTGGTGGATGCGCTGCTGCATCTTATCGCGCTCGCGCTGTTTGAAGGCTTGCAGACGTTTGGAGGGCGTATTGGCCTCGGCCTCTCTAGTGTCCAATGTCCTTCCTATGGAGCCTCTGAGCATGGCCTTCTCGACCTGGTCGGCGATCACAGGACCGACGCTGCCCAGGTCCTCGCGGATCTGGTTGATCTTCTTGACAGCGGTCCAGAGGAAGGAGAGATCGGCATCCAGCTGATCCTTCTCTTGCCAGTACTGCGTTTGTTGATAGGTGCTGCTTACAAAGTGATAGATATCGACCTGGGGAGCGCGCTGACCATGGCGATCCACGCGACCGTTGCGCTGCTCCAGGCGATTGGGATTCCAGGGAATCTCATAGTGGATCAGGCGCGAGCAATAGTTCTGGAGATCGATA
Source organism: Ktedonobacter sp. SOSP1-52 (assembly GCF_016587395.1). Lineage (NCBI taxonomy): Bacteria > Bacillati > Chloroflexota > Ktedonobacteria > Ktedonobacterales > Ktedonobacteraceae > Ktedonobacter > Ktedonobacter sp. SOSP1-52. Next base: position 740,708 of record NZ_BNJH01000002.1, on the reverse strand, counting down.
CCTTCAGAGGCGGCATCGGTCGCCAGCAGGATGCGGACCGAGGCATCATCTGGATCAGCCTGGAAGGCTGCCTTGACCTCTTCACGATCCTTCATATCCATCCCGCCATAGAGCAGGAGGGTGCGTGACTCGCCATCGGGTCCCTTCTCGGTAAAGCCCTCGCGCGTCAGTAGCTCAAAGAGCCATTTCTGTGTATCGCGATACTCGGTAAAGATAATCACGCGCTCACGCGACCACTTCCCACCTGGCTTGATATGTGCCTGGAGCCACTTGACCAGCTCCTGAGCCTTGCTATCGCTGCGCTGGCTGGCCTGCTCGGCCCAGGCGCGCATCTGCTCAAGCTGGGCCAGGTCCTGCGCATTGGGGGCCTCGAAGAGGGGAGCGGTCGCCTCCAGCGCCTCAGCCGTCGCATCGTAGAGCTCTTCCTCATCGTCATGCTCCTGCTCAATCTGCTCCAGCTTGCCGCGCAGGATGCCCACGCTGGGACGACGCGTCACGCTGGCGTGGCGCCTGGGCGTCGTCAAGGATTCGATATGCTTCTCCAGCGTCGAGAGGAAGGCCATGGGCGAGGAGAAGAGACGCTTCTTGAGCAGCGTCGTCACAAAGTCCACGGCGTAGAGCGAGGTGTTATCGCCCTTCTCGCGGGCCTGTCTCTCGCGATGGCGGCTATACTCACGCAGGGCGCGATGGATCTCACGCTCCTGCTGCGTATAGGAGACGGGAATATCGGCGATCTCGCGTTTAGGGAAGCGTGCGCCTCCATCCCAATCCTTCATCTCCGACTTCAGGCGGCGCACCATAATGGTCTCAAGCTGCCTCTGATTGGGATTGACGCCACGCGCGAAGCGCTGGTTATCCAGCAACTCAAGCAGCGCGGAGAAACTCTCGCGGTAGCCATTGTGCGGCGTCGCCGAGAGGAAGAGTTTATGCTCAAAGTGAGGCGCGATACGGCGCAGGGCCTGCGTCTTCTGCGAATCGGTGGCGTACTTGCCGCGACCCGAGGGCGCCACGTTATGGGCCTCATCCACGATCAGCAGGTCATACTTGCGCGGATAAAGCGACTCGCCTTCGCGGGGCAGGGTCTCGCTAAAGAGGCGCAGCGGGCGCTCGCGCTTCAAATAGTCTACCGACGTAATCAAGCGTGGGAAGTGGCTCCAGGGATTAACATGGGGACCACGCTCACGGCGCAGCTCGCTTACCAGCTTGCTATCGACGATGCGGAACTCCAGGCCAAACTTATCGCGCATCTGGTCGCGCCACTGTACCTGGAGCGAAGCGGGACAGACGATCAGCACGCGGCGAGCGCGGTGGCGAATAATCAGCTCCTGAATGACCAGGCCCGCCTCAATCGTCTTACCCAGGCCAACATCGTCCGCGATCAAGAGATTAACGCGTGGCATCTCAATCGCGCGGGCCACGGGATCGAGCTGGTAGTCCTCAAGCTGGATGCCGCTGCGGAAGGGAGCCTGGATAGCCTGCACATCCGCGCTAGAGGCCGCGCCCCAGCGCACCGCGTTCAGGAAGGTATCGAGGCGCTCGGGCGTATCGAAGCCGGTTGGCTCAGGCAGGGCCGCCCCATCGAAGGGCTGGGCTCCCGGCTCAATCTCCCAGATCACCTGAAGCTCCTCGCCCAACGCGTCGTCTTCCACTGAGGAGAGCGTCACCAGGTGCTGCCTGGATGTCAGCGAGCGTGTAGAATGGATATCGGGTGGGAGGGGATTTTGCGCGATATCAACAACCACGTAACGGCGATGACGGACCGCCACCAGTTGACCGGGTTCAGGAAGAGCAAAGGTAGAACCCACGAGCGTTCATCTCTTTCTAGCCACATCCAGGCAAAGAGTGCGTATGGGTGCGGGCGTGATGTGCTATTGAAGTGCGCACTCACATAGGAGGAGGTTCCTATGCAAGGTCACAGGTACTGTATAGCGAGCACATCAACGTGCCTTAAGAGGCGCACCAGCACGCCACAACAAATATTTTAAGAGAAACTGTCTATCATAACAAGCAAAGAAAGGAAGAAAGAAAATAAAGGATTTATCAAGCTATAAAAGACTTATCACCCTATAAAGAAGAAGAGAGAAATTGGCACATTTCTCAAGTATTGAGCAAGAGCTATTATACAACGCCTCGCATGGAAAATCTATATACGTACTCATCAATTTCTGAATTGACTGAAGATTTGGAGTGACTTTCCAGATTTGAGCTAGTGCGGATAGTTATTATCGAGAAGTCTTTTCAATGGTAGGCAAAAATTGCATTGGGGATGGGTTCCCATATATGGTCTCTACTCAGCCCCATCCCTTCTTGTATAATCTTCAGCTTATTTAGCGAATTGTTTTATGGAAACTTTTCGGTTTTTTATAGGTCTTTTTCGTTTTAAACATCGCCTGAGTACCACTATATTTTGCTGGGCAAGTGTGTTTTCTGGAGCCTGTTCCAAAATGAGTTCCCAATGGCGATACGCTTCTTTTAGATCTCCTACAGATATGCAAGCCATTGCCAGGGCGGCACGAGCTTCTATATCTTGGGGATACCAGTAAACTACTGCTGCAAATAAGTCACGGGCTCGGCTTAAATCTCCTTTGTGGGCGTAGGTAACACCTTCATTAAACAATTGTGCTTGGTGCGTGATTATATGTATATATTCTTTAATTCGTGTACCGCAATGTATACATTTCTCCGCATCTGGGTCATTGGCTGTTCGGCAGTTCTCTGCAGGACAAATGATCTGCATTTATATGCCCCTTCCTGTACAGGCACGAATGGTATATATGCCATCCGTGCCTGTATATTTTTTGTTACTTCTATCGTATTAGCCGCGATATTCCAAAAGACCTTGCGTATCTGTTGGCTCGGTTGAACTCTTGAGTATATTCTGGATCTGCTCTAGTTGATTCAAACTTTGGATGGCTTTTTGCGATACCCCTTGGGGATCGTATTGAACAGATTTTGTTATTCCCTCTAACTGTTGCTGTATCTGTTGAAGTTGCTTTTGTAGTTGTGTATGACCCTGTGACTGGGCAAGTTGCTCAAGGTCTGCCGCCTGCTTCGCTGCATACGTGCTATAGTCTTTGGCTTTTTCGGACTCCGTTCTTGTATCTGTTGCGCTATTCACTTCCCATAAAAGATTGCTGAGGTATCCTTTAATGGATTCTAGCATATTAAATGATTCAGAATATGCTATTTGATCATTTGCGTTAAAGGCCTTTTCACCTTGCGAACGATGCTCATTAATTGTCGTGGCGAGTTCACTGTAATTGTACGATTTAGGCAGCTGCCCACTAAATGCGCGTAATTGCATATTGAGTTGAATACAAGATGCACCAAGGGAATCAAATTCGGATTTGTCAGGCTTCAGACTAACCTGATGCCTTGCCATACTGGTTACTATCTCTTTCATCTCTTCGTATTCATGGATACACTGCCCTTCATCTTCTCGTTTTAGAGCATCCTCGTAACCTTTTTTGGCATGTCGATATTTTGCGCTTATAAGGTGGCGCTGGTTAGCTGGGAGTGACGTAATCCCGCTGAGAAATTGTGTATCCAGTGCTTGTACTTCTTCATCAGTAGGTAGCTGGTCGGGTGGAAGTAATGTCACCTCTAGCTCGAATACCTCACTTCCAATTCTTCCTTTGACTGTAATATGTGACAGTTTATCCATAGTTACAGTAATTTCAGCTGTATTACTTTTTGACGCTGTGTATGAATTTGGCAAATGTATTTCCTGGATCTTTTTGTTCTTCTGATAAATTGGCAGGCGAATAGTATCTGCGTTTTCAGGAATAAAGAGATCTGTATGTGTTTTGCTTACTGGTAAGGTTCCTAGTGCCTCGATAAGGATTTTTGACTCTACCTTTCCATTATGGTTGACATCTAAGCGAATTTCTTTGGGCGCTATTGCTGTACCGGCAGAACCTCCTGTTGGGCGTAGCGCTTCCTCGCTCTGATAGATGAATCGCTCTATCGTGGCAATTGAGGTGCCATAGGAGTCGTAGATGGTAAAGTTTAAGAGGTTTCTATCAGCTGGTTGCAACCGGACGCGTGTAAAGCCGAAGTTCCCATTCTTCTTTAGTTCTTGCTCATCTTCATAGTGAAGATCCGGTACACTAAGACGTATTAGCCCTTTTTCTAGATTAAGTTCAGGTGTAAGCGCTTCTATGGTCCCAGCAATATGAGTTTGCCTGGCTCCTGTTGCGCTCATTCCCCGAAACGAGACGCGTACTGTCTTCTCCGGGTTATATACGGCTAATCCGCCTGTGGCTGCTGCACGAATGGCTGCACCCAGTGCAACGATGGTATCTACTTTCTTGTAAACTGGTTCGCTACATTTGGCACGCTTCTCTCTTACTGTAGGGTCAGCGCAGAAATTCTGCTTTATCATTTCACGTACAAGAGGAATATGTGTTGATCCACCTGCAAGGATGATTGCGTCAATATCTGCCAGCGTCACACCAGCTTTTTGTTGAGCCTGTTCTAGCGCTTCGTGGAGATAACCAAACGATCTCTCAATCATCGGTTTGACGATCTTTTCCACATCCTGGCGTTCAAATTCCATATCGATGTCGACCCACTCGCCAGATTTATCCTGTAAATCTGTTGTGCTGCGCAGTGTTGTTTCTGTAGCTGTAGAAAGCGCGATCTTTACACCTTCAGCGAGGCGCTTGAGCTTGGCAATGCGTTCTTGGTCCGCGGGATCTTGGCGGTCAAGATTCAGATCGTAACCTTCGCGAATTAAACGTTCAAGTATCTCTTCTGCTAGTACTGTATCGAAATCATCTCCGCCAAGCTGTGTATTGCCATTGATAGCTAATACTTCGAACTCCCCTTCCGTACAACGCAATATGGAGACATCAAATGTCCCTCCTCCAAGGTCATACACAAGGAAAATACCATTTTGTGTGTTGGTCTCCCAACAATAGTGGCATGCAGCGGCAGTTGGCTCATGAAGAAGTTCGAGGACTTGAAGTCCTGCCATCTCTCCTGCTTTACGTGTGGCATCGATCTGAGGCTGATCAAAATAAGCAGGCACTGTGATAATTGCTCTATCTACTATCCATTCTGTGGAGTTGGTCGCTAGCTTTGCAACGTCCTCTTCAATTTGTCGTTTCATTTCTGCCAGAATGAAAGAAGAAATCTCTTCCGGCGTTCTGTCTTCGTTGGTAAGTCGAACCTTTTCCTGCGTCCCCATTTTGCGCTTAATTGACTTGATAGGTTCTGGAGAACTGCCGATACGCATTACTGCTCTGCGCCCCACAACGATCTCCCCAGTTTTCCGATCCTTCCAGACACAGCTTGGCGTGGTTTCTCTCTTTGCATCGCTATGTATGATAATCTCTGTGTCATGCTCATTCATCAAAGCAACAACGCTATTGGTGGTGCCTAGATCAATACCTACCGCTTTGCTGATAATTTGTTTGACCATCTTTCTTTTTGTCTCCTTTTAGACAAGCTTTATACTTCTTCTTGTATAGATGCCTCTTGCTCGAGAGGAGCACCCATGATGACAATGCCTTGCCGTATAAGATGTCCCTGGTAGCATACTGCCGGTGCTGTCACTTCCGCGACAACCTCTCCTGTAAACTGACTGCTGTGGCGCCAGCCATCCACCTCTACCATATCTGCAACCTCATCAAATGTTTTTTCTTGTAGGTCAACGTTATCAAAACCGGCTTTTTGCAGTGCTTCAAGCATTTGTTTCTTGATAATATTTACAGATCTATAAAATTTATAGAATGTCCGGATCGAGTCTTCTTTTGGTTGGTTGCGTTCAAGCACTTTTTCTAGTTGGGCAACGAAGACCATCTGCTGTGCTAGTATGTTGACCAGATCATTCCGCATCCGGTCCGTTCTCTGGATCTCTTGAGAAAGAGATAATTGTTGTTTTCTTATGAGTGTGGTGATCTCTGCTTGAGGCGACTGTATGTCTACTTTAATGGGAGCATCTCTTTTCCTGAATGTGCCCCAGTCGATTAATTTATCCAAATATGACATGAACTGCCTCCAATGGTGAACTCATCTCTGATTTGGGAGCTTCCTCAATTGCTACAGAAATATCTGCTTCAGGTACTGCAAGTAAGTCTTGGAGAAGCATATGTAATAATGCTGCGATATCAAAATCCTGCGCGTTGAGTGGAGGTAGTTCTTTGAGAAGAGCATCTCGACGTACTGGATGTCGCTTGTATTTTCTGACAAAGTCCCCCCATTCTTCATCTTCATACTGAGTATCAGGCATTTCAAATAATTCATATTTCAGCCGTAATACAGGATTAGTGAGCAACTGCTCTTTCGCCCAGCGGTAATACTCTCTTTGTTCATCAGTTTCAGCAAGATCGTAGAATTCCTGACTTCGTTCAACAATTTCCCTATTAGTCGCAGTCGTTGGTAAACGAAGTATGTGAAAGGGGTTGGAATTTTCTTTTGCTTCCATTGAGGAATGAATATCCTTTCATATGTTCGATACAGCTATTAATAGTTTTGCCTGTCAAAAAGTGCTATGCATTTATGTGAATTTGGTTCCTCTTTCGTTTTTGGTTTGCGCTACGAGCAAGAATTGTGCTTCTTCCGCAGTTAATACATCGTATATTAAATTTTGTGTTTGTGTCTTTATTCTCATGTTTCGCTCCCTCCTACTAGTAGTCGCCTTCATTTTCATATGCAGAGAAGTCAAAATCTTCCTCTTCATCATCTGAGACAATAGCGTCATCATCATCTTCTAGTAATTGCTTGAGTCTGTCTTGTGCATTTCTAAAAGTTGAATTCCATAGTAACGCCTCTTTGTATTTGTTCTTCTTTTCTTCTATGTGAATTGCTATCTCGCCTTGCCAAAAGAAGTGCCATGCAAGAACCTGATTTTCAGGTTTATAATCCTGACCTTTTTTCGCCAGTTGAGCGAGGCGATTGGCAATGTCTTGCGCCTGCAATGTGAGTCCTTGAATCCGCTTGAATTCATTTCTCCAGGATAATTTGATGCACCACTCGTTGTACCACTCAAGGCATAAGGTCAGGATGCGTGTCACTGGAATGTCTAAGCGAATGAATGGCTCTAAAACCTGAATTCCACCTTCATAGTTCAGTGGGATTCCTGATGGGAGGGTTTTAATTACTTCTGGGTTCTTTAGTATATTCTTTGCCTCCTGAATGAGGGCCGTACACCATTCATTTAGAAGCATTTCTGCTTGAGTGATTGCTTGCTTTAGTCGTCGTTGATCTCGTGGTGAATCAAACGGGATTTTTCGCCCTCTGAGGGTTTGAATAAGTTTCTCATCCCCCTGGCAACATAGATCCAGGCAATCTAAATGCATTTTTGCACTTGAATAGTTATGCTGCTTGAATGCACTATGTGCCTCGGTGCTATGATGAGAGAGGATTGTATCCAGAGCATCAAGAAACAACTGCTCTTGTAGCACTTCATCGAGCGTTACCCGTTCTCTCTCTTTGCTAGCTATACGATTTTTGGCAAAATAGGCCCAAAACTCCTCTGTACAAAGTAGAAGTATCCATAAAATTGTGCTGATAAGCGGCGTATTCACACTAATCGCATGCATAGCCTGTATATCCTGTAAGACCATCTCTTTATAGATGAGAGCGCGAATATGAAGAAAACGAGAGTCTCTTTGATATTGCTGAACAACGTGTCCCCATGCAGATTTTATATTGAACTCATCCTTGGACCTCAATGCTTTCCTAAGAGCCGCTTTTCGCTCAATAATCTCTTCTAAGCAGTGATATCGCCCAGGTGTTATGTGTCTAACCTTATTTTGAGGAAATTGTGCTGTAAGGAAGCGATCTGCGAGAACACGCGACTCTAGTTGGTGGACAAGTTGACTCAATATCTCTTTTGACTCTGTTTTGTTTTCCCATCGAGAGGCTTCTTGGAGTTTGTGTATGGCAGTAGAGATCTTTTCCTGGTTATATGCCTTTATTGCGGTAAAACAGAGGAGATCTACTAATGTTTGTTGCAATGCAGTTTGGCGTGTTCCCCGATCTTGTATTGCTTTTTGTAATAGCTGGCAAGCTTGGTCTCCTTCTACAACTAACGTCATAGCACGAGCTGCTCTTTCTAGTAGCTCTTTATCTTCACATTGTGAAAATAATCTTTGTGCCATTTGTATTAACTGGAGTTGCCTGATTTTTTCTTTTGGTACATAAACGCAGAGATAAGGGAATATACGCTCTATTTTTACAACTGCCTCTGTTTCGATGGGATAAGAGCCTAGCAGTTTGAGAAATGTCTGATACCCCTGTACAAAATTGCCAGTAATAAACGCTGCAATTGTCATGATAAGATCGTATACGAAGATGCACGATCTCCCTGGATTAGAGATAAGTGAAGCTATTTTATGTAATGCTTGTCCTTCATTTTCTAGCAGCCTAGCTAAAGCCGAACACATATATTGCTCGTGCTCATCTAATGGCTGAACTTTTCGTAAAGTTACGATGGCATTTTCAAAGTATTTCTTTGTCATGTAGGTATATGTGATGAGCAACGCAAGTGAGCCATTCGCTGGATTCATAATAGATTGGGATGCCATGTACTGTTGGATTCGTTCCCAGTATTTTTCTTGAGCTTGAGCTTGTGTACATACAGTATACAGAGCTGTAGTGATGCCTATCTGGCATAAATGCTGAACTGCAGGGTAGCTGATCCATTGTGAAATCTTTTTCAAGAAATTGATCAAGTCATTTGCCTGTACTATATCTTCGACTCCTCGGCAAATAGGTAGTAATGCCAGGGTGACCGCTATTGCTGCTTTTTCTGATAGTTGCTCAAAGTGTTTTTGCAGATAGGAACTCTGTTTGAGAAGAATTGCGAGCTCCGCAGGGCGATGATGCCATACAAGAGCCAAAAAACTGGACCAGACTAACATTGGTTGGCGTTCAAGATTGCTGAGATCCTTAACTTCTTGCCATACATCAACGGATGAAGATGGGGATGCGAGAAACTCTGCACATCGTGCGAGTGCTCTACAATCATGTGGATGAAAGTGTTGCGGATTATTTAATGCTTTTGTGAAGTTTTGTGTGGCAAGCGCATATTTTCTTTGTTGGAAATAGAGATTGCCTAGAAGGAAGTGAATACTGGGTTCATCTTGATTTACAAAATTTTTGATCTGGGAAATCGTAGCGTCTATGTGTCCTTCGCTCCCACGAATGTAAGCCTGAAGAATTGCCGTTTTGTTGTATGAGCCTTCCATTTGGCTCGGGAGGAGTCGCTTGGCTTCAGCAACTTTATGCTGTTCGAGAAAATACGCGGAGAGAACCAATGCTGCACGTTTATATCCATATTGGTGTGCTGCCGCTTCTAGATGTCTGCATCCATTCTTGAAGTCTTCGCCTGTGAGTAATAAGAGCAGACCAGTCCACATAAGTTGATCTGGAAGTGGCAAACGTCGGAATAGTGGTTTTATGATGAGTTGTTTGGCTTTCTTAAAATCCTTTGCAACAAGAGCGTAGCCTAAAACAGTACGAAAAGCTTCGATATCTTCCTCAGGTGATCCAACACCAGGTTCCCACTCTATATCTAGTGGGGTTATGGTATCAATTAAGGCGAGGCGAGCCTTTATAATTGAACCATAGAGGTGATACGATGTTGACCTCTCTTCTAAATACTTGCGAAGATCATTTCTTTCTCTGTTCGAAGGGGTTGCGTCAAGTACGAGGCAGGCTATTGTCCATTGGCTTGGCCATTTTTCGTAGTGATGAAAATATGTTGCAAGCATATTTTTCTCGTTAAGTAGAAGATACGCCCATGCCACATAATAGCGATATTCTAATCGTGTAATGGTGTGTTTTGATGCATATGTATGCAGGAGTTCTGCGGCCTGCTGTGCTTTCCCTTGAACAAGGTAAAGCCGCCCGAGTATAGCGTCTATTTTGTCTCCAATATATCTGCGTATATGCTTTAGGAGAGAATGGTCTGGTAGATCGTCTTCTAAAGGAGACGGATCGTCAATAGAAGTGAGCCAGCGCATGATACTGCTCAGTTTGAACAAGGCATGTACAATTGAGTCATTTTCATACTTCAGTGTTTGCTTGTCATGAATATATGCTACTACTTTTTGATATTCATCTGCCTGTATCCATGCTGCTAATAGACCGCGGAGTGCAGTAAAGTTACGTGTATCGCTATTGAGTACTATTGTAAAGTGCTCAATAGCTTTTGTCTGATTGTGTTCAATCAGGAGTGCATAAAGTGCAAAAGCGTTGTGTGCTCCTTTTATTGGAAGAGCGACTCGCAGCACATATTCAGCTATTTCTCCTGCGCGCTTAATATGTATGTCATCCGATTCAAAGTCAACAGCACAGCTCTGCTCTAATAGAGAGCACATGGATCTTTCCTGAGTCGGTTCTGATATGCGGGCGAGATAATCAATGTATATCTTTACATGATCATCGCCCTTGGCTCCGTATTGGGCAAGGGTGCGGACAGCCCACACCCTCCATTCCTCTTTCAGCGATGAGGTATGATACATGCGAGTCAAAAGATCGCGAGCCAGACGTTTTTCTTCTCTTACGTTGTAAGCCTGTACGATAAGGCTCCACATATTACCCGTATCCAGGTTCTCCACTGGATCATTTAGCAATTGCATTCCCATTGCTTCAATATTCTGTAGGTCGTTCTCGGTTAATGCCCGAACCCTGCTTTTATCCAGAAATATCTCTAAGAAGGGCAGCCATAAATTGGCGAGATTTTTAGGGTCTTCTTGCAATTGCTGCTGGATATGGCGAAGTTCAACGATGCTCATTTGTACATCTTGCACTGTTTGTGCGTGCGTCAATTGTTGCTTTAGGCGTCCCATTTTTGAGAAGCGATCCAGAAATGTGGGCTTGGGGATCACGATGAGAACCTCTTTTCTAGCGTTCAGATTGTCTGTGGAACTGAATATGAATAGTTGGTTGCAAATTCCTGTTAGAGTAGACATCAGTTGTCATATCTTCTAACACAACTTCAATAGTATTGGCTGCTATGTACTCGTCTTCTCTTTGACTCTGTGCTTGCAGGATATTATCCTCAATTAGCTCGGCTATCAGTTTCATCACTATGCGTCCGCCTTCTTTGTTTCCCGAGCGCTGGTTTATCTGGTGACTACGCTTTGCTATATACTTTAGGAGTGCATCTGGAACAATCAGTTCTTTTTCCCATCGCTCCCGCCACCTTTGTTGTATTTTTGCAATATGTTTCCGGCAAATGGCCTCCATTGCCTCTTGATCTAGAGGATTAAAAATGATGATTCTTTTTATACGTGCAAGAAGCTCTGGGGAGAATACCGGTTGGTGTGAGCGTTCGTGTCGGATGTTTGTAAGCGCATTTTTCACTCTCTCGGTAATTTTACCAGTATCTCGTTCACCTTCTAGCCACATCTGAGAAACAATTTCCGAGCCAGCATTGGTGGTCAGGATAAAGATGGCTTTATCTGCAAACGCTTTGACCCCACAGGTATCTGTGATCCAAGCTTCATCAAAGAGATTGAGAAACGGTTTCCAGACTTCTGGGTGTGCTTTCTCTGCTTCATCGAGAAGAAAGACACAATAAGGATCAGCATTGAGATCATTGATAAGGCGACCTCCTTGTTCATGTCCCACATACCCAGGTGGCGTTCCAATAATGCCAGAGATACTATGTGGTTCTGTAAAATTCCCCATAGTATAGGTTTGAAGTCGCTTTGAGGAGGAGTAGAATTGGGCGAGAGCTTTAGCCAACTCTGTTTTGCCCACTCCTGTTAGTCCAGCAAAGAGAAGTACCGTTGCAGGTTTGTTTGAATCTGTCCATCCTGCTTTTATACGTTTTAGTTCCGTTGCCACGGTCTTAATCGCATGTTCTTGCCCCACAACAAACGAGGTAAAAATGCTCTCATAGTCGAGTTTTCTTGCTATGCCAGTAAATGTTTCTGCCGGTAAACCGCTCAGTTGTGCGACAACGTGCACGATATCCTGCGTTGTTACTTCTGTTCTGTGTTCTCCGTTTTGAGTGCGCGCGTAATCCACGTGTTCACATGCTTGTTGTAGTATCTTGATGGCCTTGGCTGGGTGGTATTCGTTTAAGATATAATCGGTAGCAAGCGATACTGCTCTCTCAATTGCTCTTTCTTCGATGTTTACCGCATATTCGCGCTCAAGCTCAACGCAGACGTGTCTTGCGATAGTTAACGCCAGCTCTTCTTCTGGTTCATCTATAGATACACAGGTAAAGAACTCAAGTAATTCTTGATTAGCAGAGAATAACTCCTCAAAGTCTCGTTGAGACAATATTCCGATCAGCTGAATTTGTTCCTCTTTAAGAGCACGGCGGAGAAGTAGTATATTGTTAGTTTTCTCTTCGGTACGTAATAGTGACCCCAGGCCGTCCAGACAGAGAATACACTCTTTTTGATCTTTCATGAGGGAGAGGAGGTGCAAAAATGTTTCTCTGCTCTCAAAAGGAGTCACATTTTGGCAGTCCATCAAAGCAAACTGTTTTTGTTTCAAAAATGGGAATTCTCCGAGCGCTGCCCGTCTAGCCAACTCCTTTACCAGAATCGTTTTTCCTACGCCTTTTTGCCCTATAATAAGTATGTGATTTTTCGCTCTGCGATAGAGCGCTCGTGTGATTGTTTGGTAGATATCAAAAGAACCTTTATGTGTTTTGCTGGTATGTACTGGAACAGCCTTGGGATAGTCCCGTGTGGATGCGAGATAGGTAAGATCTTGTACGGGTAATTGTAGTGAGGCAAGGTACTGCGATGGTCTCAATGCACTTGATGTGGTCCCAGGGGGAGAGTAGTTGAAGTGACGGCGCATTTTCTCTACATCTAGATAAAGCGGGCTCTGCTCTAGGATCGATATAAGATGAGATGGCTTATGATCGAGTAGTGCCAGGAGTAGATGAGATGAGTCTATCTGCTCCTCCCCCTGCTGTTGGGACACTACACGGGCAGTCTCGAACAGGCTTACTGTACTCTCATCCATACTTTCCCAAGTTAAATCAATGCGACTACTCCTGTGACCAGAGATTCGTAGGGTATCTACAATGCGTTGTGATATGCTTGCCAGTGTCATTTCTGGTCGTAACTGCAAACGGACTAATCGTTGTGTGATTCCTTCTCGCTCATCTAATAGCCCGAGAAAACAATGAGCAGGCTGAAGACGATTGCTTCCTAGATGCGAAGCAAAGGTGATAGCGCTTTTTATGACGTTCCATGCCTGTGTACTGAAGACTTGCTCAGATAACTGTTTGGTGATGGGATCAAATAGTGGAAGCTGATTACTAGATCCCAGTTGAATTTGCCGACGACAAAAGTCTGTGCCCCGTTCTGCATTAAGCAGAGTTAAATATTCCCTATCCTCACTCTCTAAATGTGCAAGTAGACAGGCAAACAATACTTCAATGGAGAAATCCTGTGCAAGATGTGGATTTTCGAGAATCTCAGTTGCAAACTGGTCGAGCGCTTTTAGCGTATCTGAGGAGAAACCCTCTCTATTTCTTGGGCGTGATGGTGATATCGCTACGGAACGATTATACACTTCAATTATTGGTTTAATATCAGAAACAGTGCATCCTTGTTCTAGTGCTTGGGAGAGGATGGCGGTGATACGTGGGTCTTGGCTCTCAATTGCAGCGATAAGTATATCGCTTGGACGAACTACGGTAGTAGCTCGTTGCATTCCTTGCTGTAATACCCTTTTTGTTAGCTGGTCTTGAACAAAGTCTAAATTGAATATCCCATTATCGAAAAACATAGATCTACATCCTTAGTAGTGAATATTGCTAAGCAAATGTACTAAATTTAGTACGTACCTATCTCGCTAAACCATATCTACATCATGATCTCGAGTAGCCAAAGCTCACGTCTTTGCTAAGAAAATGTTTAGTCACTCGATCTCGAGGTCGACACGCTCTTGTAATTGCAGTAAGAGAGATGTCAGATCAAGCCTTATCCTAGCAATGGCAGGATATTAATGTTGGATGGAGTAAGAATTATCTACATCATAATTTGCCTCACATCCAAATCTCCGCTCAACAGTTCAACTGGTTTGTTAAAGACAAACTACAATTCGGTAAAAATGGTGAGATTATCGAGATGTATCTGGTAAGTCATCCTCAATAAGGATGATTTCAGACGTTGACGAGATTTTAGTGTGTGAGTGGAATGCATATTGGATGGAAGAAGACTGTGTGGCACCAACGACTGTGTAATAGCGAAGGCGTTTGGTCACCAGTTGGCCGAGTTCAGGAAGTGTAGGCGTGGAGCTCACGAGCGTTCATCTCTTTCTAGCCACATTCCAGGCAACGAACGTGTATAGTGCAAGGGTGATATGTCGTTAATATGCGCTCTCGCCATAGGAGGAGGCTCCTGATAGGAGGACGCAGAGAACGTATATAGAGCACATCAATGTGTTTTTTGAGGCGCACCAACACACTGCATCAAATAGCTTATGAAAATTTATTCTATTAAAACAAACAAAGGAAGAAGAAAAAACAAGATTTTATCATACTATAAAGGAGACGAGAGAAATTGGCGATTTCTCAGGTATTGAGCAAGAGCTATTATACAATGTCATGCGTGGAAAATCCAGATATATACACATTAATTTCTAAATAACTGGCGAATGAGAAGCATGATACAATGCAAAAACATGAGGTAAGGGATATGCGTGGCAAATGGCTTATTATTTGCCACGCATATCCCTTACCTCTGAGGATCGCAGGTGCGAACGGTCTCCCAAGACAGAGGAACCTCCCTAACCTACGCGAAGTGGAAAGTCCTGGCACCCACTTGCTATACCTTGAAAAGGAACACGTCAATTGTTACGGTGTTGGGTGAATCGCCAAGGCGATACAGTTTTTCAGTGTAATAGGATGCGTTTTCGAAGGCAAAGTGATCTTTACCTATGCTCTTGCATACGTCGTATGTTTTTGCGGCAATATCAAGGGCCATGGGAATATTATCGGTCGTCGGCGCCCCTCCATAGGCGATCACAAGGCCGACGCTCCGACCCTTGAGAAAGCCCTGGCTGCGAATTTGCTTTTTGGCGTTATTGATGGCATCCGCGTTATTGCTGAGATAGCCATTGGCATCAATATTGATGGTAAAGCGATGGGGCTGCAACTCAAGCCTTGGAATGGGAATAGGGGTTGGCGATGGCGTGGCTGTCGGCGAAGGCGTCGGTTTGGGACGAATGCTCGCTTTAAGTGGCGTAATGTTGGTGTTCGCGATGAGAAAAATCATCGCGAGCGCCAACAAGAGATCGGCAAAGAGCCAGCCAACAGAGACGGGCGAACTGCGGAAGGACCGTTTCCTCATACATGTCCTCCCGCAGTAACGGTACTTCTAGTGCGACGCTTTCTAAAGGGCCAGGATACCTCGACGTCAGACAAATCCTCACTTGCCTGTTTGAGATCCTTGACGGATTGGACGAGTTCAGGGCCAACTTGAGCTAGCACGCTGCTGGTCTTATGAAGATCTTTCGATGTTAACTCAAGGGTCTTGTTGGCTTCACTCTCAAGATGTTTGACGGCATGGTCTGTCTGCGTTTGCGCATACTCAAGATTGCGTGACATTTTTTCAATGGTCTGATCGAAGTCAGTTCCTAGATGTGTTGCGAGATCTTCAATTTTTTGTGTGGCACTGATCATATTGGTACTGGCGCTGTTCATATGCTCTGCCGCGGTGGTCACTCCTCCAACCACACTCTCAATTTCGCGCAGGACATCCTTCTGAGTGGCATTGAGCTCGGCTATTTGTACACTAATCTCCTGCCCAATATTGACGTATCGATCCGCGTTATTCACCAGGCTTTGCGAAGCCCCTGCCAGCCCCTGGCTTGCTGTGGCAAGTTCATGGCCGACCTGTGAGAGATCGTTCAGGCGTCCCTGATAATTTGCCAGCTCAACATGCAACGACGTCATATCCTGGTGGAAATCCTGCATCATGGGGACGACGGTCTCTGTCACCAACTCGTGGATGGTGGTAACCGAGTCTGTCGCTGCGTTCACCATCTCTTTGGTAGTAGTGCTGGTCTCGTTCAGGACTGTTTGTAGCGCTTGCTCAAAGCGTTCTAGGCGCTGGTTCTGACTCTCTGTAGCGTCATCAATATATTGCTTGACAGTGGTATGGGTGTTGTACAGGAGTAAGTCGAGGGATTGTTCTACTTTCTCGAGCGCACTCTCTTGTGTCTGGGTGGCACTGTCAATGCTCGTTTGTACCAGCGCGGTATTATCGCTCATGCACTGCTTAAAGTCTTTGAAGTTCTGTTCCATCATGGTGTTGAGCGAGGTTACGGTATGATTGACAATTTGTTTCAGTGCTTCTGTTGTGCTATCAACGACACTTTTGATGCCATTGACTGCTCGATCCAGGTCTGACTGATCGGTGATCAGGGGGTAACCTTCCTCCGCGACGCAGGTGACCAGTTCATCAATTTTGCTTTGAAGCTTCCTGGTATATTTTGCGGCTTTGCTCGTCACCTGGCTCTCCAGGTACTGTTCATACAAAATGAGGAGCAGGTAGCCGACCAGGAAGATGACATCGAGGAGAGCTGTCATGGTGAAGGGGAGGACGCGACCATCAAAACCCGCCTGCCAGAGGGCCAGAAACGATCCCTGTTTGTTGCTGCCCGGGGTGGCGATATATTCCTGGTAAGCATTCACACCTTCATAGAGGCCTACCCAGGTGGTGATCAGTGGTGCCAGGCTAAAAATATTGCGCAGACCTCGTACAAAATGCATCCAGCGTGTATTGGTTTGAGCATCTTCAATCTCGTGTTGGAATCCTGGAGGATCGAGCCATAAGTAGGCGGTGTGAGGGGTAAGTGATTTGTATTGTTCACAGATTAATTCAACGCGTTGTATTCCTTCTGAGACTCCTAGCTTTTGCCCCTCGTCCATCAAATCGGCGAGATCGGTTGCGATATGGCTATAGTTTGTATTCTGAGCAAGTCTAGATTCGCGTATGCCCATAGTTGGTCTCCGTTACATTCCTTGTGAGGAGGAAATATTTGTACGAAAAAGAGATAGAAGCATAAAAATTAAAAGACTGACTGATTAAAAACATTTGCTCTGATGTTCTCGAAAATGTTACAACGCTCTCTCATCCCACGACCTTCATTATGATCATTACAGTTGTATTGTGTTAAAAAAGAGCGTGAAAGATCAAGCTATAATCTTTTATAGTTTGATAAAAAAAGCGTTCTGACGATTTTGGAATTTTCGAGGAATCAGCGCATTTGAACGAGCTGGATTTTTATAATGGGTTTTACCCAGAATATTTACAAATTTATAACTCATCCAAACTATTTATTATATTAATGAAATGGTATATAATTGTCAAGTATTAAATGCGTAAATATTCTTAGATGAAAAAAAAGGTGGTAACAGGCTAGGAGAGAGCAACTATCATTTTTCTCTCATCTAACACATTCTTGAAGGTATTGTTTATATAATAGTCTGCGTAAAAAGCAGATGAGCAAGGAAAATACCGCGTTTTTTGCTAAGAATGTTTATTTCTTCTTGACAGTAAACATAGAAATCGATACACTGCTAACAATAATAATAAAGCTCTTCAAAAAAGAATATCTCGCAGATGGCATCAGGTAGATAGAACAGAGAGGGAAAACCTTTTAGGAAGTGCCAAAAAAGGTTTCTCTCATGGTGGCAATATTTATGAAAAGAAGTCATTTGTCTCCGCTATCATTTTTATTTCCTGGACATTCACCGCTGATTATTTCATTTGCAATTGTTGATGGTGGCATCGAGGTCAAGTTATCTCAGAACAACCAGTTGCTCAAAGATTGGCAGCCATCACAACTGCGCCATGTATTGCCAGAGCCACTTCTTCAGTGGATAGAGAATCAGCGTATTCACATAGGACCTCAACCTTATCCATTGATAAAACAGTTCTGGAAGAGCCTCTTTCCCCATGTATCGAAAAAGCTTCTTGTTGATTCATCTGCACTCACTCAATTAGTGGAAGGACCTCAACCACAAGATTTCGCGCTGGTCTGGGAGCTTAATCGCTCTCTGGAGCGCATTGAGGGGCGTTATGAAGGCGCGGACCATTACCTGGGAATGGGCTGGTTTCAAAAAGGGGCAACCATCTGGCCCTTAAAACTTTCCCCTTCAGCTAGCTTGGATGCGCATTTAAAAAATCCGGTGTACTCTCTGCAGCATGCCACTGTCCTGTTAGAGTCAAATATTTCTTACCTGCAACAGTATCTACCCACACGTGCTCGTTTCCAGGTTATCACTGACTTTATCCCACAGGTCATTGTTCACAATGTGAGTAGTAGCGCGGTTACCCTTGGCTTGCAATGCAATTACCCTCAATTGCTCTCTACGATCAGAGTGCCTGAAGAGGATGTTGATGCGTTGTTAGCCGACCGAACTGTGATTCAGTTGTCATGCCAGGCCTTAACACCTGTCATGACCTATTTGCTGCAAAGCAGTTCGGCGATTACTCTCGAAGGAGAAAGTATTCCCCTCTTTATTCGCGAACAACTGCCGGCCATGCAGCGTCATCACCAGATAAGCGATGATCTGGCGGCTAAAATAAGCCAGGCTCACCCTATTGTATCTATTCCTACCTTAAAGCCAATCGTCTCGCTTGCTCATACATTTGAAAACGGGATTGGTACGTATAGCATTACCACGACTTATAAGTACCAGGAGCACGTACTGAATATAGATGCCTTGCTCATAGCGTATCAGCGTTCTCAACGTTTTGTGCGACAACATGGGATCTGGTTTGAGTGGCCGGAGAACGCACGCGATTTTGTTGACACTCTATTGCAGCAGCGAGCAGCAGTATTACGACTAGAAGAAGTCATGGGTTTTGACACCCAGCGCCTCGCTCTTCTCCCCGACCAGGCACCTGCTCGCACAATTAAGCCTGTTGGCGCAACCTATGTTGAGCGAGCGCGATCTCTCTTTATGCAGCTGCGGCAACATGGCATACCCGGTGGGATTGTTGCCCATCATCAGGCGGGACTGACAATGACGCTTGAGGCTGCCTGGAAGGACCTGGTTCGTGACAATCCGCAGGCGCGTATTCTCTGGATAGTTCCTGCGAAAAAGAGAGAGGTTGTGGCAAGCGCTATTCGGAGTCGTCATGTAACTGTGGCATCACCAGAGACCTTGTGTGAAGAGCCAGAGCTCGTATCGCACGCATGGACACTGGTGATTTTCCAGGAACTAGATTCCCTGTTGGAGGCAGAGCATGCATCTGAAATCTGCTCCAAAATTTCATGGGCATGGGCGATCTTTTCCATCGCCTCAAAGAGTGCATTAACCCCAGCAATTTTGCGAGTATTACATGTGCCCGAAACATATTGCGCACAGTTTGGTGCTCATTATCTTTTTGATCCCCTGAAAGGCCCTGCTGCGCAGCCTGAAATGGAGAAGCCAGCCGCTTCAGGTAGCACTGCAATACCTGGGACGTTGGGAAGTAGCGATGAAGCGCAGAGAGAGAAAATCGCACAATATCTCGAGATGCTGAAGCAAAACCGTGTGCGGCGCCCTTTATCATCTACTGCACCTGGCATGCGGCCTTTTCTTCCAAACATAGAGCAAGCGGTCTCAAATGGTAGTGCAGCTCTTCCAGCATCTGTTCGCATACATGATGAACGTGATCCCGATCTAACCATTGCGCGCAAAGCCTTTTTGACAGTGATTGGCAAACATATCTCTAACCTGAATAGTGCTCACCAGGTGTTACTAAATGTGATAGATAAGCGTGTATCTGTGCTGAGCGCTACCCAGGAGAGTGCTGAAATTCAACGAGAGGCTGTAGGAGCAACAAGACGAGATAGTGCTACTCACGCGCAGACGCCTCCTGCACAAACTCAAAGAGGGCCACAGATCGTAGCTGCTACCACATCAAAAGCGCCCTCCATAGAGAGTGTTTTTCTTGCGCAGGCAACCCAATGGGTGGGGAGGACACATGACGCGATGCCAATGGTGAGCTTTAAGTGTCATGTGCCCAGTTACATCGATATGGATGATAGGCAGTTAGACTGGTATTTCTATTGGCGTAATGAGGTTCGTAATGGGCGCTATCCAACGACTGAACTAAGCTATATTCTGGTACATGTGTATGAAACGTTGGCCTGTGTAGGTTTTGCAGACCCAATGCAGGCGTATGAGCGGCTTGTTGCTTTATGGAGGCAGTACCGCAATAGTTTTCCGCTCCTGGGCCAATATCTCATCCCCTGGATTGCGGATTTTTGTGTGGTTCATACATTGCCACTCACTCCAATGCAGTGGTATGCCCAGCTGTTAAGCGTGCCTGATTGTGCTGTGGATGTGCCATTGATGGCAGAGGCGTGGTGGCGTCAAGGAGGTAAATGGGCAGAGATTCCGCCAACGGTACTCTATAAGCTTGTAGGTTTTGATGTTCCTCAAAAACTCTCTCTGAATACGCAACAGAAGAAGGTCTTGGATGAGGCGTATCGACTTGCGATTGCAGAAGTTGATAGATATATCACTCATCAAAGCGGCCAGCAGGCGTTGATGAAACGTTATGGACGCAATAGAACGCAAACTATTGAACGACAGCCGTTTCAGGGATCATTATGGGAAGGATCATATCCTCGTATCATCATTGCAACCATTAATGCAGCGTTCAATGATATTGAATTTTGTCGTGCTATCTCGGGTATTCTCAGGTACGCAGATTATATTCAGCGAAAGTTATATCAAAACAATGCGGAACGCTTTGTTCCCACCATTGATATGAGCTGGCAAGAGGTGATCGAAATCGCATTAAGAGGACGGCCATTGTCTCGAGCCGAGCATACAGCGGATCAAACGCAGCGTCCGTCATCGACCGTGTTTTCTCAATCATCACAGGTAAAAGCAAGCCAGCAAGCCGATCAGGGCGAGGACGAACAACAGACTGAGAAGCTACCATTTGTAAAGCAAAGCCAGGCGAAGCAAGTCTCATCCTCATCCGTTGCACCAGCCACTGATGCTTCACATGCAACAGAAACAACTGCCAGTTCTGTTCCTCATAGTGGAGAGCCTAAGCCCGTTTCATTATCCAAAAGCCGTTCTATTGAGCTCAATCAGCATACCGTTGTGCGATTGCAGCAGGAATCTGAGCAATTGAGGGAACGTCTAACCGTTGAGGATGAAGAAGATCCGCGCCCATTGTTATCTGTAACTCAACAGAATGGGGATCCATTTGGAGAGGTTAGAGATGTATCCAGGGTAGAGGCGAAGCCAGTGCCTAAAAAGGTCGTACCACATGAGAAGGTTACTGTCAGGCCAGATATCAAACAGGGGCAGAAGAAAGAGCCAGCCTTACCCCTTATGCGTACAGAAACGCTTTCCTTCTGGGATCAGGCTCGGCAGTGGAAAGATCGGTCGCATGGGCTTGTAACGCTGGAGAAATTTAAGCACTACCATCCTGATTATACGCTTATGAATACCAGCCAGCTCAACTGGTATTTCTACTGGCGTAGTGAGGTCCGTTCTGGTCGCTATCCAGCCACCGATGTGGGCTATATCTTTATTCATGCGTACGAAGCACTGGGATGTATTGGCTTTACGAATCCAGCCCAGGCCTGCGATCGGCTCTTCTCGTTGTGGAAACACTATCGCGAGAGTTTTGCGGATCTCGACAAATATCTGATTCCCTGGATCGCTGATTTTTGCGTAGTGTATACCGTGCCACTAACTCCAATGCAGTGGTATACCCAGGTATTAGCTGTTCCTGATTGTGATATTGATGCACAATTAGTTGCAGAAGCATGGTTGCGCCAGGGCGGTGATTGGACACAAATACCGCCAGCTGTGCTCTATAAACTGACCGGTTTTAACACCCAGACAAAGTTTTACCAGAAGATGCGGCAAAAGCATGCGCTCGACGATGGGTATAAACGGGCGATTGCAGCGGTTGATAACTATCTCAGCTCGAAATTTGATCGTCCCGCATTGATTGCACGGTATGGGAAAGGAAAAAGTCAAGCTGTTGAGAGGGAACCGTTTAAATGGGCGTTGGTAGAGAAACCATATGCACCTATCACCGTGGCACATATTAATGCAGCGTTTACTGATGCAGGCTTTTCCCAGGCATTGTCGGGTATCCTGAAATATGCAGATCATGTTCAGCGAAAGTTGTATCAAAGCGCTGTCTCGCCTTTTGCCCCCACAATTGACGTGAATTGGCAAGAAGCAATTGAGGTAGTATTAACGAACAAACCAGCTGTCCAGGCGAAAGAACCTGAAAGGCAGACAGTATCTAAGATTGTGATTTCCGCTTCGCCCCAGATACTCCCATCTGCTGTTCCACTGGATGCGGAAGCTCTGGAAAAGTTGCAAGAAGAATCTGATCAATTGCAAGAGCGATTGACTGTTGGGGTGGGGGAAGGAGCTGTATCGCTGAATACAGAGGCTATTTCAAGGTTACGGGCAGAATCTGACCAACTGCAAGGGCGATTAACTATTGAGAAGGAGGAAGACCGGGAAGAACAATCTCCGCAAATTATATCTATACCAGAGGTGGTACCTGTCGTCACTCCTGTGATCAGGAACATCTCTGTCTCTGAGTTAGAGGTAGATGAAGAGTGGAAGGGTATTGTACAGCAGTGGCAACCTGAACACTGGGAAGTGATTCGACTGCTTCATCACGCCCAGCATAAAGAGCTGGTGCTGGTGGAACGTCAGACTCATCGCCCGGTTTCGCGGCTTATTGATGAGATCAATTCCCCTGTCGAAGAAGTCCTCGGTGATTTATTGATTGACCCTGATACGAAAACGATTGCCAGTCACTTGCAAGCAATCGTTGAGACTCTCCTAAGGACGACACATAAATCTATCAAGTTGGTTGTTGAACGTTCTGAGGAGGAGCTTGCCACTCCTGTCAGAAGTAATATCTCTGTCTCTAAGTTGGAAGTGGGTGAAGGGTGGAAGGGTATTGCGCAACAGTGGAGACCTGAACATTGGGAAGTGATTCGGCTGCTTCATCAGGGAAAGCAAACAGACCTGACATCAGTAGAGCGCCGGGTGCATCGCCCGGTTTCGCGGATTATTGATGAGGTAAATTCTCCTGTTGAAGAAGTTCTCGGTGACTTATTAATTGACCCTGATACGAGAATGATTGCCGACCATTTGCAAGCGACTCTTGAGGTCTTGCTTGGCTGGTATCGTGCCTCAAAAGAAAAATAAGCTGTAGTAGAGAAGGAAGATCACTATTTTATGACGGACCGGAAAATTTCACCGCGCCAGAGCAGCGCTGTTTTACAGGCATTTAGCAATGGGGTGACACCCCGTATTGGTCTTGAACATGTCGTGGTGGGACGCAAAGCCGAGACTGAGGCCATGCTCGATGATCTGGACTACCGGGTTCAAAGCGGTGGAGCGAGCTTTCGCCTGCTGGTGGGACCCTATGGCTCGGGCAAAAGCTTTATGCTCCAGGTCATTCGTAACTACGCGCTCCAGCGTAATTTCGTCGTGGCGGATGCCGATCTGAGCGCTGAACGTCGTTTGACCGGGACAAAGGGTCAGGGGCTTGGCCTCTATCGCGAACTCTTGAAGAATATGGCCATTCGGACGCGTCCTGAGGGCGGCGCTTTTGCCCCTCTGCTGGAACATTGGATGAACTCGATCCAGGAAGAAACAATGCGCTCCGCCAATCTGCTCCCTGATGACCCCAGATTTACGCTTTTGCTTAATGAGAAGGTGCAGGAGACGCTGAGTTCGATCAGTGCCTTATCCAATAGTTTTGATTTCGCGCGTGTTCTGCTCCACTACTGGCGGGCCTATCAGGCAGGGGATGAGGTGAAGATGGAACACGCCATACGCTGGCTGCGTGGTGAATACCAGGTGAAGAGTGAGGTCTTTGCCGATCTGCAAGTCAGATCGATGGTGACTGATAAGGACTGGTATAACTACCTCAAGCTCTTCGCTGCCTTCTTTCAACTGATCGGGTACAAGGGACTGATTGTCTTCTTTGATGAAGCAGTCAATCTCTATAAGATCAGTAACGCTGTCTCACGTAACAACAACTATGAGCAACTCTTAACGCTTTTCAATGACGTCAATCAGGGTGTCGCTCAGCACATTGGCTTGATCTTCAGCGGCACGCCTCAACTGGTGGAAGATACGAAACGCGGCCTGTATAGCTACGAGGCGCTACGTTCGCGTTTGCAGGAGAGCCGTTTCTCCCAGAATGGGCGGCGTTCCTTTGCAGGTCCCATCATTCGCCTGGATACGTTGACTAATGAAGAGCTCTTTGTCCTGTTGCAGAAGTTGCGGCATATTCACGCTCTGCATTATAAATACGAGACCACTATCACGGACAACGATATCCAGCAGTTTATGGAAGTGGTGACGGCGCAAATCGGCTCGGCGCAGTATCTGACGCCACGCGAGGTCACGCGCGACTTTATCGCCGTGATGGAGATGATGCGGCGCGACGAAACGCTTACCTTCACGGGTATTGTTCACAAGCAGGAATTTGTCGCCTCGCGCCAGCAGACGAATCCCGAGGAATTGACCGCTCAGACTGAAATTATTGATGACGATTCAGCATTCGCTAGCTTCACCCTATGAGCCAGAGAGACCCCTTTGAACGCTTAGCGCCGTTCATTCAGAGCTATATTTACCGCCATGGCTGGACTGACCTGCGAGAGATCCAGAAGGCCGCGATCCCGGCTATTCTGGATACAAATGAGCATATCTTGATCATGAGTGGCACCGCGAGCGGGAAAACTGAGGCGGCTATGCTGCCAGTACTCACGCTGCTCGATGAAGCACCAGCCGAGTCGGTTGGTGCTCTCTACATTGGGCCGCTGAAGGCACTCATCAATGACCAGTTTGAGCGGATACAGGGGTTATTACAGGAGAAGCCTGATATTCCCCTTCAAGGCTGGCATGGAGACATTGCTCAGAGCCAGAAAAAACGCTTTTTGCAGCAGCCGCGTGGCATTTTGCAGATCACGCCTGAGTCGCTGGAAGCATTGCTGATGAACCGCGCAGGAGAATTGAAAACAATCTTCGGCGATTTGCGCTTTATCATTATTGATGAGATCCATGCATTTCTCGGGACTGAACGTGGCCAGCAGGTACTTTGTCAATTGCAGCGCCTGGAGGGTGCTCTGCGTCGACCAGTGAGGCGCATTGGTCTCTCTGCGACCATTGGTGATACGGCTATTGCCTTACAGTGGCTGGAGAGCAGTGCTCATTTTCCTCTACCAGCTCGTCTGGTAGAGGAGTCAACGCAGGGCCGACGGGTGGAATTGCGGGTGAATCATTTTGTCATAGCCCCTGAGAAGGGGAGTTCCAGGCTGATATGGCTCCAGCTGAGATTGGGATACGTCGCCGTAAGCCTACTTCGACGAAAGTAGTATCATCAGTGCAAGAGATACCAGAGCATGGAGAACTGGAGACTGCCAGCCCTCTCCTCGATCCGCGCAGTGAGTTGCAGCAAGAGATGGTGAGTTATTACCAGGATCTCTACGCCTTGATCAAACGATGTCAGAAAACTCTCATATTCACGAATCGACGAGATAAAGTAGAGCGTCTCGCTGCTGAGTTACGCAGTCTGCTGGCAAAAGAGCAGCCCGGTATGGACTGGTTCTATGTGCATCATGGGAGTATCGCGGCAGACTTACGTGAGGTGGCGGAGACGAAGATGCGCGACACCTCGCTGCGCGCCTGTACCATTGCGACGGCTTCTCTGGAACTGGGTATTGATATAGGGCACCTCGATCTCACGGTACAGGTCGATGCTCCACATACGGTGTCCAGTTTTGTCCAGCGTCTCGGGCGTTCTGGTCGTCGTGGCACTCCCTCGCGCATGTGCTTTTACACCTTCGAGCAACTGGAAAACAAGAAGCAGTTACCAGCTGAATTAGAGCAAGTGCCGTGGAATTTCCTGCAGACGATAGCAATCATTCAGCTCTATCTTGAAGAACAGTGGATTGAGCCACCCGATATTCCCACGATGCCGCTCAGTTTGCTCTATCAGCAAACGATGAGCATATTACGCGCACGTACAGAACTGACACCGGCCCAATTAGCGCAGGCGGTTCTCAAGCTATCGCCGTTCAATGCGATTACCCTAGAGGACTATCGCCTGTTTCTCCAGCACCTTGTGGCCCTTGATCACCTCCAGTTGATGGATGAGAGGACCCTGATTGTGGGGATGAAAGGTGAGCGGCTTTCTGGTTACTACCACTTTTATGCGATCTTTGCCAGTGAGCAGGAGTGCCGCGTTCTGGCAGGAACGCAGGAGGTTGGCATCATTCAGCAGTTGCCAGAGGTCGGTAGTATCATTGGCCTAGCAGGCTATGCGTGGCGAGTGATCTCTGTCGATGAACGAGGTCGAGTGGTGCATGTTGAGCGATCGAAGGGCTCTGTCACGCCAGAATGGTTGAGTATGGGGCGTTTGAGCTACCATGGGCGCATGATGCAGCGCGTTCGCCAGGTATTGCAGGAAGAGACGATATATCCATATCTTTCTCCCCTTGCGCGACAGCGGTTAGCGTTAGCGCGTGAACTCGCCAGGCGTGCCGAATGGCTCAAGAGTAGTGTGGTTCCTCTCGACGAGGGACGTTTTGTGCTGTTTCCCTGGACGGGATCACGTATTCATCGAACGCTTCTGCACATTTTAGCGCATCTGGGTTGGTACAATCGGGATCAGACATACTACATCGAGGTTGTCTATGGCGGGACGGCTACTGCGCTATGTGCCGAATTACACAAGTTGAGTTCCCGTGTTCCTGAACTGGTTGAAGGCAAAGTCAAGGAACTAAAAGATGCCGAGTTATGGCGTGGTAAGCATGATTATCTGACCCCGCGTACCTTATTAGAGAAAGCATATATCAATGATGTGTTAGATATCCCAGGAACTATGTGCTGGCTCGAAACCTGTTCTTAATGCTATGTGAGGATTATATTGCTGAATGGCAAAGAAGACTTGAAGGCAGGTGTAGCCTGGAAGGAGAGGACGGAAGAAAAGTCCAATAAGAGAAGCATCATGGCCCGACGAACCCGGCGTCCCGAAGCGACGCAGAAGATCGCCTTGACGCCGTTGAAGAAGCAATGTGAAGCGTGTGGTCAGCCGTTGGGGGTGGCCTATCACGGCCACCGCGACGTGACCACCCTGTCCGGTCAATGGCATTTGACCCTGGTGATCCACCAATGCGCCCAGCCAGACTGCCCCAACTATCATCAACGTCGGCGCCCCGAAGAGGAAGGGCGCTGGGCCCTGCCGCATGGCGAATTTGGCCTGGAGATCATCGCCTTGATTGGCCAGTGGCGTTTTCGTGAGCACCGCAGTGTGCCGGAAATGCACCAGGCGCTCCAGGCACGCGGGATCAGCATTGCGCAGCGCAGTGTGACCCATTTGATGCATCGCTATGAAGAACTGGTGGCCTTGCGCATCGCTGATCACGACCGGATCAAAGTGCGGCTGCAGAAGCAAGGCCACGTGATCCTGGCGCTCGACGGGTTGCAGCCCGATGTGGGGCCACGCGCGTCCTCTGGATCGTCCGCGACTGCCTCTCCGAAGAAATCCTCTTGGCCCGCCCCAGGATGGATTCCGTAAATGCTCTAATGATCATTCCTTTGTCCCAAATTTGCTTTGACTCTCCAAACAACTAAAAAATCTTTACCGCCTTAAATTACCAAATTTTGGTATTTCTCCTATAAGTGTAAAATGCGCTTCTGTCAGCCAGGCGGGCCTGGATCTTTCGTATTGTGTTATTTTAATGTAGCGGCGTGTAAGCTATCATCAGGTGCAATATGCTAACGGAGATAGTAGGTAAGGACAACGTCCTCTCGGTTGTGACCTAATGCACGTGACACTGCCAGTACTGCATCATGATCGACAACTCCCTGAGGTAGGCGCCCTGAAGCGGGAGGTAAGGGACGGCCTGAGAGATGTTGATAGTAGGCCTGTGCATATCGGCGGCGGTGGGCGTGAATATTGAGGTGTTTGGGCAATTTAGCAAAGATGTGCTCACCTGGAGTACGTCCCTTTATGATCTGAAGAACGTGCTTTTCTCGCCCCGGTAATACTGGTACCCAGCGCTCTTTCCCCCCTTTCCCGCGTCGCACACGGATGTATACCTGCTCCTCATCGTCAAGGACATCGCGAACAAGTACATCCCGCACCTCGCTCCGTCGCAAGCCGGTTGCATCCAGAAAGGCCAGGAGCGACTCCCAATGGTGTGGTTGTACATGACGATTGGGATTGTTTGAATGTCGCGATCGATGAATGGCTTCTCGATGGCGAGGAGGAAGTTCTAGTTGTTTCGCCAGGGTGCCCGACCCGAAAAAGAGGCGAAAAGCTGAACGCTCCGTGGTAAGGGTCCAGGGGCTATAGCCCTGCGCCTTCCGCTCCGAGAGGTAGCTGGTGACAAGTTCATCTGCCCGTGCATCCACTTCAGCGAGCCGTTTGAGCCCATGCACATCCCGGCACCAATGGAGAAAACGCATAATCAGTGCCTGGTAGGTCTCTCGTGTCTGGTAAGAGTGCATCTTCCCATCGGAAAAAGACCAGAAGGTCTCGCCTCGAGCGCGTGCTTGAGCCTTGGCTTCTGAGCGTTTCTCGCCCGGAGCCATCAATTGGTTGAGTCGTTGTATGGCTTCGTAAATAAGCCCTGGTCGTTTACCCATCTCTTTGATACTCGCTTTCGAAAGAGTTCTCGTGTCGCTCTACAAGCCATTTGTCGTGTTGAGAATTTTCCGAAGCTATACCACAAGATGTGGGATGGCAAAAGTGAGGTGACGCTCCGCGATCGGTCTTGGTGTTCTCTCTTTTCTGTTTATTCCTCCATCATGGAGGGAGAGACACCATCCCTCTTGCCTGAACGCGCAAACAGGAAGCCACAGGATGAACTGTAGGCCCTGTCGCGCCAGAGAGCATCGCCACATTGAGATAGTGAATCCATCTCGTATAGCTCCCGCTCTCTACGACATACAACATCGATACAGTTGATTGCCTCTGACCTCCTTTTGCCTCAACGTGGGCAACGAGGCGATCCATACGCTGCTGATTGCAAAATGATCAGCTGCGTACACGGGTCATCTGTGGAGTGACTCAACACAAACACTCGTGTGAGGCTTGGGCAAAGAGGAGAAGAGAAGGAGTGACTCGACAACCCTTTTCCTCTTTGCTGGCACTGCCAGACTGAAGACGATCTGCAATGGTGAGAGAGCAGAGGATTCTTCATATTTCTGGCGTAAGCATGTGCCATGGACCTTGCCCCTGCGCAATGATGGTGGCAAGGCAATCCCGGACATAGCCAGGCTCCATTCATCCAAAGGGGATGAACAGCACTTCCACTCTTGTTGTACCCAAAAACAGCATCTTGGGTCAATAGCGCATTTCCGGGGAGAAAGGAGTGAAAATCCAAGTTGAAGCGTATGTTGTCTGTCTCCTCATCAAGGGCGTGCGTTCTCATGTTAATCGATTGGCTTGTAGAGAGGCTTGAGGACAGAAAGATCTGACAGATGCAAAGGGGAAAACACGCGATTTCTCTCTGCATGCGTTCAACTTCGCCCAAAATCGCGAAGTACTTCGCCCACTATTGGGTGGTTTTCTTCTTCCCTTTTGGGAGGGTTTTTCAGTACACTAGAAGCAGGTCGTGTGGTTCTCATGTGATGCCTCCCCACCCCCCACTATTCTCCACGACCAACAAGCACATGAGGACTGCATGGCCTCATTATGATGAAAGGTAGACAGAACAACATGATCAATAAAGCGAGTATCCTGCAACCAGCGGATGTTCCTGAATATGTTCCTTCCTCTCCTCTAGCAGGTATGGAAGTGCATGAGGAGCAGGTGGTTGCGCAGAATACTCTGCAAATGGTTCCCCTTGCGTTGCTTGAGCAGGTGCAACAGGTGTTTGGGTTCCCACAGGACCGGCGCTGTCTCAATGGGCACGCATTTCTTGCTCACTGGCTTCGTGTGGCGCGCGTCGAACAGATCCTTATTGTCCCTCATGAAGGTCCCCAACTAGTCGCTGTACTCACGATCCAGAACCTTCGCGCTTTCTGTACCTCGCCTTCGCTTGCCTGGCCCTGGTGCTATGACACCACCGCAAAATACGTCTCGGTGTTACAAGCCGCAGGTTTCTTGCTCAAAGTGAAACAGCCCAAAGGCATGGGGACCAACTATTATTTCCCACTGACACCGACGCCCTGTTTGCCAGTATGCGCGGAGCAGGTACAACAGTTATCGGGTCGACGCAAAAGTGTCAGGCGTTCACGCGCGTTACAACGGGTCGCGATAGAGACGGAGACCTCTTGCCCTATAGACACTCATCATGGAAAGGAAGCAATGGACGTGAAATCCCGTTCAGTTCATCTGAGCCTTGTCCCACCTCCTACACAGGAACCAAACGAGCAAGGACATGATCGTTCAATGCAAAGGCATGGCGACCCATCCAGCAAAGATGATCAGGTGGTGCATATGGTTGAGCGCCTGGTGGTGATGATGCAATCCTATGGGATGCGTATCACCCCTGCGGTGAGAGCATCGATGTCTACGATTCTCTGGGAGGAGTTCATCCGCCCGGCGGAGCCGGTCTCACCACAACCGTCTGATGAGAAAGCGTCGATTTCCTCGCCATCGCGAACCCAGATGAGTGTATTGAATGATGTGATGCAGAATGATCGAACAATGAGGTCACAGAAACGTCGACCTTCTTCTCAGGTGGTGGAAGCAGGTCGTCGACCTCAACGTGACGCGTTGGCTCCAGAAGGGAAAAGGACATCTCCATCTGATTCATCGACTCGTGTCGAGAAAACGTCCACGAGAGTGGAAGAACGTCGACCTTTGCCCGACTCGTCGACTCTTGTGGAGGAACGTCGGCCTGGTGCGAACGCGTCGGTGGTTGGAGGAGAAGGTCGACTTCAACCCAAACCGTCGACTTTTGTGGAGGAACATCGACCTTTGGCACAAGAAAATGTCGACCTTTGTGATGCACAAACGCAAACCTATGAGACCCATACACATACACGCGCGCACGCGTGCGCTGAATTCAATCATCTCAATTCTTCTTTTTCACTAAAAAAAGAAATAATTGAGATACATGAAGATGAAATGAGAGAGCAGGGTCCGACAAACAAAAAAGTCGATATTTCATCCAGAGCGCGTATCGCAGAGGAACCAAGTCGACCATCTGCTGCATGCTCTCGCAGAGAAACGGTTGAAGATCCTTCCCATACACTCCCCTCTCCAGCGCAAGATGAGCTCTCTCTTGTTGCCACACATGATGAAGATGAGGCTGATGGTCCTGTGTTCTCACTTAGGGATCAGGTGACCGCGATGAAGGTGGCCTATGAGACGGCCACGCATGAGATGCTTGAGGCGCTGGCGCAAGACTACTCGCAGCGGTTTAGTCAGACCAATGAGAACGTTGGGGTCTATCTCAAACGCATGCATGAGCACCCGGAGTGGCTGCATGTCGCGGCAGTCGATGCTCTGGTGCGGACCTGGTTCCCTGATCCAGGATGTCGTGCTGCCAGACTCGGGGGAGGATGGGTGATCAAGAGATACCGTGCCTATGTCGAGGGGCAGGAAGAGCCTCCAGCCGAATTGGTGGCCTGGGCGCAATGGATCCTTGATGGGGGCTTGTCCTATAACCATCTGGAGTGGGTGCTTGAAGTAGCAGCGCGCAGTGGGGGAATCACACCAGGTGAGGGAAAACGTCCGCTTCCTCACGAGGTGATCATCGAAACAGGAATGTTGCAGGAGTTCTGGGTAGAGGGTGGCGCACGAGGCCTAGAGCGCTACGGATATCTCTTTGTGGATCTTGATGGAGAATTCTTTACCCCTGATGACTACGAGAGGCATCGTCAGGCTGCAGTCAATGAAGTTCTTTCCACCCCCTATGATCCCAGTGATTCCCAGGTGAGGTATGAGATCCAGACGTATCTCGCCTGGGCAGAGTCTCAGCGGCTTCCTGTGGAAGAAGAACAGGCCCTGCTGACCAATTTACCACGCCCTCTGGTGCAATGGGTGAGTGCTCTGGGCAAGCGTATTGATATTGGTCGCTATAGCATTGGTGTGCGCCTAGCACCTCGAAGTCGTCGACGTGTCATTGAAATTATTGAGAGGGGCAATCCAGAACGGGTCTGGCATTTGGCCAACCAGCAGCAGATTCTTGCATGGCTGGAATGGTATGCTCACTCAGCTGTTGTTGTGCCTGAACAGGTAAGAGAAGGCGTCTCCCTCTAAGGGCGGAAGTAGCGCTTTTCTGGACAGCATATGCATGTCGTATATGCAAAAGTACGAGAAATCATGTACTTATCTCAATCTTTTAGAGCCTCTACAAAATGGCCAAAGCTCAAACATAAAAGCTGGTGTGGGGTGAGTGATCTCATTGAGGATTTCTTGTAGCCAAGATTGATGATTATGAAAAGGAGCGGTTATGGAACAGCGTGATGGTATGCCATCTCTTCAGTTACTTTTGACGATTTCTCAGGTTGCCAGGGTGCTGAACCTGGGTCGAACCAAGGTCTACGAATTAATTGAAAAGGAGAACTTACCGGTCCAAAGATTTGGGCGTGCCATACGGGTCTCGCAGGAGGACCTGGTGCTCTGGCTAAAGGAGAGGCAGGCAAAGGATTCTGGTGGAACATGAGCGAAATGCGTATGAGAGACCAACTTTACTAATCACTCTTTATGCGCAGATCCGAATCACATAGGATTTTTGTAGGACGTATGTTCACAACAAATCCTCATCATGGTACTCTAGAGGCCGGTGCAGCTTTGCACTGAGAATAGATTGAAAAGGAGCTTTACCCCATGGCAAGACGAGGCCACGGTGAAGGATCTATCTATCACAGGAATGATGGCAGATGGGCCGCCGCCATCTCCCTGGACAATGGCAAACGGAAAACGCTGTACGGAAAGACGCGCAAGGAGGTGCAGGAAAAACTTAAGAAAGCGCTTCACGAGCAGCAGGAAGGGAGGATGATCACGGCGCCGCAGCAGACCATTAAGCACTACCTTGAGTACTGGCTGGAGGAGGTGCACCGGCAGAGCATTCGTATTCGTACCTATGAGCGGTATGAGGAAATCGTTCGCCTTCATCTCTTGCCGGCGCTGGGGCACCACATGCTACAAAAGCTGGCCCCGCAACATCTCCAGACGTTTTACAACAGCAAACTGCGGGAGGGGCTCTCGGCCACCACTGTGATTAGCTTTCACAATGTGCTGCATAAGGCCCTGGACCACGCTATGCGCTGGAGGCTCATGGCGTATAACGTCTGCGATCTAGTCTCGCCGCCGCGGCGAAAACACATAGAACTGGAGACGCTGAACCTGGAGCAGGCTCAGCAGTTTCTCACCACCGTTCGGGGATGCCCCCAGGAGGCGCTCTTCCTGCTCGCCATCGGGACCGGGATGCGTCGGGGCGAGATCATGGGCCTGAAGTGGCGCGACATTGACCTGGCTACCGGGAAGCTTCAGATTCGCCGGGTGCTGACGCGCATCCCAAGCAGAGTCTCGGGGAAGGGATATATCGAGGACGAGCCCAAGAGCGAGAAGAGTAGGAGGAATATCGTGTTACCCTCTTTTGTGCTGGAGGGTCTCAAACAGCACGGCGTGCGCCAACTGGAGGCGAAGTTGAAGGCCGGGCCGCGGTGGGAGGAGCACGATTATGTGTTCTGCACGTCGGTGGGGACGCATGTAAACCCGGATAGGGATATCCAGGAGCCGTTCAAGAAACTGCTCAAGAAAGCAGGGCTGCCGAATATTCGCTTTCACGACCTGCGGCACAGCGCCGCGACGCTCATGCTGAGTATGGGGGTGCATCCCAAGATCGTTCAGGAGATCCTGGGGCACAGCCGGATCAATATGACGCTGGACGTGTACTCTCACGTGCTGCCGACGATGCAGCAGGAGGCGATGAGGAAGCTCAACGATGCCCTGGGGAGCTAGAGACTGCTTTGCTGTCATTTTTGCTGTCAACGATGCGTTTCGCCAAAAAGGGAAACGCCCTCAGGAACGTCTAGAATGGGCCTGAGAGCGTCGTCCTCATAAGAGGGAGGTGCCGGTGGAGAGATTCGAACCCTCAACCCTTGCGGGATCTGTTTTTGAGACAGACGCGTATACCGTTCCGCCACACCGGCAGGTGTTCGTGATGCAAGGCATATTCATCACTTGCGATGCCTATAATAGCGCATTCACGAACAGAAGTCAAGGGGATCAGACCCCAATTTCTGAGTTTGTTTCGAGCACCTCGTGGTCGAATTGACCGATGGCTCGGAACTTCTCGTAGCGTTTGGCAAGTAGCTCGTCGGTGGGGAGCTGCTTGAGCTCTTCAAGGTTGCGCAGGAGAGAGACTTTCAGCGCTTCGGCTGCCAGGTGGTGGTTACGGTGTGCGCCCCCCAGCGGCTCGGGAATGACCTCGTCGACGATCTTGAAGGAGAGCAGGTCCTTGGCGCGAATGCGCTGCCCCTCGGCCGCCAGGGGGGCCTGGCCTGCGTCACGCCAGATGATATTGGCCGCTGCCTCGGGGGCCGCGACGGTGTAGTAGCTGTGTTCAAACATGAGGATGCGGTCAGCGATGCTGATGGCGAGCGCGCCACCGCTGTTGCCCTCACCAATGACGATGGCGAGGATGGGCACGCGCAGGCGGGGCATGAGATAGAGGCAGGAGGCGATGGCTTCGGACTGGCCGCGCTCTTCGTCCACCAGGGCAGGGGAGGCGCCCGAGGTATCGATGAGGTTGATGATGGGGAAGCCAAATTTTTCGGCCTGCTGCATCATGCGATAGGCTTTGCGATAGCCTTCAGGATGGGGCATGCCCAGGTTGCGATACTGTTGCTCTTTCATATCGCGTCCCTTTTGATGCCCGATGAGCATAACGGTCTGCTCTCCCAGGCGGGCGGTGCCAGCGACAATGGCGTGATCGTCGGCAAAGGAGCGGTCCCCATGCAGTTCAAAGAAGTCATCACAAATATGCTTGATGTAGTCGAGGGTGTAGGGGCGGTTTTTATGGCGCGCGACCTGCACTGTTTGCCAGGCGGTCAGGTTGCTGTAGATCTCCTCGGTACGCTTACGCAGATCATTTTCCAGGCTTTGTAGCTGTTTGGTTTCATCTGGTTTTAAGCGCTCGCCCTTGCGCTGAAGTCCATTGATTTTCTTTTCCAACTCCGCGAGCGGCTTTTCAAAGTCTAGATCATAAGGCATTGTATGTATCTTCCTCTACTTGGCTAATCCTCTATCTAAATGAGATACCAGAACACAAGATGGACGCAAGCAGACTCCCCTTCCTTATTTGGTTGAGGGCGCATACATGGTGAGTAGGCGCGAGAGCGTCTGGCGTAGTTCGTGGCGGTGAACGACTGTGTCGATCATGCCGTGTTCCAGGGCAAAGTTGGAATTGATGGTTCCTTCGGGCAGCTTAATGTGCATAAAGCCTTCAATCACACGAGGGCCGGTGAAGCAGACAAGCGCACCGGGTTCGGCCAGGATCACATCGCCCAGGAAGGCGAAACTGGCTGAGACGCCGCCTGTGGTGGGATCAGTGAGCAGGCTAAAATAAGGGAGTCCAGCCTCACCAAGTTTGGCGAGCGCGGCCGAGGTCTTAGCCATTTGCATGAGGGAGAAGATGCCTTCCTGCATGCGTGCACCGCCCGAGGTAGAGACGACCAGCACTGGCAGTTGGCGCTCAATGGCTAACTCAATTGTGCGCGTAATCTTCTCTCCCACGACGGATCCCATGCTGCCACCCATGAAGTGGAAGTCCATGACGGCCAGGGCCAGGGGCTGGCCATCGACGGTGGCAATGCCGCTGACGACTGCCTCATTCTGGCCGGCTTTCTGCCGTTCCTCGATGAGCTTATTGGCGTAGTCAGGCTGATTGGCCATATTGGCAGGACGGGCAGTAAATTTGAGCGGATCCCCTGGAATCATGGTGGCATCCGTCTCTTCAAAGCTATTGGAATCGACGAGCAGCGTAATACGTTCGCGTGCCGTCAAGCGAAAATGATGGTTACAGCGTGAGCAGACTTTTTGATTCTTCTCCCAGTCGCGTCCATATAAAATCTCTTTGCATTTTGGGCATTTGACAACAATATTGCCCATCGCAGTGAGCGAAGACTGCGCGCGTGCTGCCGAGAAGGTGGCACTGTTCGATGGAGCAGCCGCTTCTTTCACCATACTAGGTCCTCCTGGTTATTCTTGTGTGAAGAGAGCCGCAACGAAGCTCTGTGGATCAAAGGGAATCAAGTTTTCGACCTTCTCACCTGTCGCAATGAATTTAATGGGCACACCCAGGTCGTCAGCGACGGCAAACGCGAACCCACCCTTGGCGGTGCTATCCAATTTGCTAATAATGACGCCTGTCAGGCCAATGTCTTCCGCGAACTTACGCGCCTGCAAGAGCGCATTCTGTCCGGTCGTCGCATCGATAACAATGAGCAGCTCATGTGGGCCATCAGGGATAAACTTCTGGATGACCTTGTTGATCTTTTTAAGCTCCTCCATAAGATTATACTTGGTATGCAAGCGACCAGCGGTATCAACGATCAAGACATCGCTGCCACGCGACTGAGCGGCCTGGATGGCGTCATAGACGACTGCGCCCGGGTCAGCGCTTGGTTGTTGACTGATAACGGGAACGGAGATGCGCTGCCCCCATTCTTTGAGCTGATCAATCGCGGCGGCGCGGAAGGTGTCGGCCGCGGCCAGCATGACCTGGCGCCCTTCGCGCGAGAGACGGTGGGCCATTTTCGCAATGGAGGTCGTCTTCCCAGAGCCATTGACCCCGATGACAAGAATGACTGTCAGGGGAGAGCGTTGTGAGAGGCGAAGTGGGGAGGGATCGCCAAGCAGCATGACCAGTTCTTCTCGTAAGGCGTGTTGCACCTGGGCGCCGGTGCGCATATGCTCGTCTTCGGCACGCTGGCGCAGGCGTTCAATCAGCCAGATGGTGGTGCTGGGACCGACATCTGCGGCCAGCAGCGACTCTTCGAGATCGTCCCACATCTCATCCGTGATCAGATCGGTCTCTTCTACGACTTCACTCATGCGACTAAAGAGCTGACGTGTGCGATTGAGAAAGCCGAAGCGTTGTGGTGATTGTTGTTCTGGACGGGAAGGAGCATCTCCTGCTCGTTCCTGAGCAGGACCCTGATTCTTGTCGTCGGGTTCTTCTTGTGGTTTCTGCCCAAAGAAGCGATTGAACACGTTGTGTTGACTCCTTATGTATCTCTATGCTGAACGTATAAGTGCGTTATGTATAAAAGCAGTCCCTTTACCAGGCGAAGGAAAAATAGATCACTATACTCACCTGGATAAAAGTGAGTGACCCTCTCTTTAGCAGGGAAGCGAAAGAGAGCGACATCTCCCTCGGTTGTGCCCGAGAGCTTCTAGGAGTCGACCTCCACGCCATGATGCCTTACGGCGGGAACCTCAGTCCCCACAGAGTATAACATTGTGGCGCGGAACAGGACAAGAGGGCCAAAAATGCTCATCGTGCAGAACAGCATTTTAGCAGGAGAAACCCTACTAAAATGCAATACACGTCAGTGAGTGGTTGAAACCACCCAAAGACGTGCAAAGCGAAACAACATCTCAGCCCTATTGGCGACCGCTACGATATGAGTGGAGTGAGCCGTCACTGATAGGTTCGTTAATGATGATGTCGCCGTTACGGATTTTTATATTGTACAAGCAGGAGGGGTTGGTGCAGACCCATGCCTTGTACTCGATGGAAGCTCCCTGGCTACCGAAATCCGAAAGCGGAACCAGATCACCTTCACTACATTTGCGACACCGAGGAAATGCGTTTTCCACGAAATCGCCTCCTTCCTTCTCTCTGGAGGGTATATTCGCTTGCCTAAGCTCTTATGCGGAAACCAACGTCAGGCCGCTGTGCCCCGAATGGGGGTGACTAGCGCTTCGTGCTCAGGTTTCCGTATAGGTAGTAACCAGGTTCAAGCGAGGCTTAACAAAAAAGTAAGCCGAGGGGGGAGCCTCCGCCGCTGCATCCGCATCCCCACAGCAGGTCTAATCCATGCCTCTCCTATCATACCACAACTCCATCCCAATGTCAGCAAGTATGTGAAGAAATATTCATGTTCCTGGGAGAGGTGCAAGAGCGCTTCACCAACCAGGCACATAGAAGAGAGGTGAAACAAGAGAACAGACATCCCTGGCTACGCCTTCCCTACTGAGCGTGAAATTGCGAGGACAACGCTCGGAACACCCGCGTTCTTTTGCTTCTTACTTCCAGCATAACAGGTGAAACAACTCTAGTCAAGCATTGCTATCTATTCATGTTACTGCACGCAAGGGCTGGGCAAAAATCCTCAAACATGGAAAACTCTTCATGGAAGAGGTCTACTTTGCTCTATAGCAGTGAGCAGCCAGGAAGGCGTGCTTGAGCACGCATGATATGCCAAATTTTATGTAGACTGAAATTTGGGGTCAATTTTCCCTATAAAAGTGTGTTTGCTTGCCGATAGTATTACTGTTACAGCTTTCTACCAGCTTGCGAGGAGTGAAAGGAGTAAACTATGTCAATGGGGACTAGAGTTTGGCACGTTTCTTGCACTAATAGAAAAGTGGGAGAGCATATCGCGGACGACACGTTAGAAAAAACACAGCCGGGAGAGATGGCGTTTCTAGACAGAGTCATATAACAATGCCAGAGAACTGGTAAGCGCACCCGACTGCATCGCATTACCTAGAGGTCCGTTTTGAGTTTCTCGTTTGCGTCTGTCTGTGAAGGTAGTATGGAAAAAGGAGTAGATGTCGTGGGAGCAAGAGGAAAAAGAGCATCCCAGAGTGTGGATACCGAAGTGACAGTCACGTTGAGCAAGAGAAAGCACACCAAAGACCTGATGGACGATGGCGTGGAGATAGAAAGTGAAAAGGATTTCATCTATGCCTGCGAGGAGGAGGTAGATGGGGAAGAGGACCAGCGTGGGGCGGTCGACGATTCTGTAAAACAGTACCTGAAAGAGATTGGTATGTATCCACTGCTCACCGCCGAGCAGGAGCTTCAACTGGCAGAACGCGTAGCGCGGGGCGATCAGTATGCCCGGCAGCGCTTGATCGAGGCTAACTTGCGCCTGGTCGTCAGTATCGCGAAGCGCTATTCCAACCAGGGGTTACCGTTGCTCGACCTGATTCAGGAGGGCAATATTGGTCTGATGCGCGCGACACAGAAGTTTGATTACAAGCGTGGCTTCCGCTTTAGCACCTATGCCACCTGGTGGATTCGCCAGGCTATCAGCAGGGCCATCGCCGAGCATTCTCGCAGCATTCATATTCCTGTCCACGTCGTAGAACTTATTTACAAGATCAAGCGTATCACACGTCGCTTGTATCAGGAGCAAGGCGTTGAGCCATTACCGGAGCAGGTAGCGGCTGAACTGGGCCTGCCGCGTGAGCGCGTCGTCGAACTCCTCAATGTCTCGGAGCAGCCCATCTCGCTGGATGCGCCGATGGCCGATGATGAGGAGTACCATCTCTCAGATATGCTCGAAGATACCAGCATGGCGCCCACGATTGATGTGGTCTCGCAGCAGTTGCAGCGTGAGCATATCGAGCAAGCCATGACCGTCCTTAATCCTCGCGAGCGCACGATCATTGAGATGCGCTACGGACTAAAAGATGGGCACTCCCTCTCGCTCGACGAGGTCAGCGTGCTCTTCCATCTGACACGTGAGCGTATTCGCCAGATTGAGGTGAAGGCCCTGCGCAAACTGCGCTATCCGGAGCGCTATGAGGGTCTACGCGACCTGGCGCGTGTCTAGCAAGGAGGATAAGAGATGACCCGGACGGGAGAAACGTCCGGGCCTCTTTGTGTCTGGTTAAAAAAACTGTGTGCTACTGCTTCCACATCTTGAGCGCGTTAGTCTTCCGCGACCGCGGCGGGACTTGCAACGCCAGATGCCTGCTCCTGTAAGTAGGCGTGAATGAAGGGATCAATATTGCCAGCCAGGTACGCGGTGGTGTCACTGGTCTCGTGGTTGGTGCGATGATCCTTGGCAATGTTATAGGGATGTACAATCACCGAGCGAATCTGCGTTCCGAAGTCGGCCTGGACATGCTCGCCTTTTAAGCGGGCCGCCTCCTCGTCGTGCTTCTTCTGCTCCAGCTCAAACAGGCGGGCCTTGAGGAGCTTGAGCGCGACTTCCCGGTTCTGAATCTGTGAGCGCTCGTTCTGACAGGTTACGACGATACCGCTCGGAATGTGGCGCATCCGCACGGCGGAGTCAGTTTTGTTGACGTGCTGCCCACCCGCGCCCGTTGAGCGGTAGGTATCTACCTCGATATCTTCGGGCCGAATCGAAATCTCGATAGTGTTTTCGATATCGGGCATGAGCTCAACTTTCGCAAACGAGGTCTGGCGACGGTGTGCTGCGTCAAAGGGCGAGAGACGAATGAGGCGATGTGTACCTGCTTCCGACCGCAGATACCCATAGGCAAAGCGCCCCTCGATCTCAACGGTCGCACTCTTGATGCCAGCCTCTTCACCTTCACTATAGTCATAGATCTGGGTGCGGAAGCGATGTTGGTCCGCCCAGCGCAGGTACATACGCAGAAGCATCTCTGCCCAATCCTGGGCATCGACGCCGCCGCTACCTGCGTGGATACTGAGGATGGCGTTTTTCTCGTCGTGTTCGCCACTGAGCATTAAGGCAAACTCTAACTTCTCGATCTGTTCCTCAATTGGGGGAATGGACTGCGCCACTTCGGCCTGCATATCATCATCTGGCTCCTCTTCCAGCATCAAGGCAAGTTCTTGCAGGTCTTTAAGTTGCGTGGCGAGCTGCTCCCAGGTCGTAACCTCTTCGCGCAGGGCATTGAGTTGTTGCATATGGGCC
The DNA here is from genome assembly GCF_016587395.1 of Ktedonobacter sp. SOSP1-52. Classification (NCBI taxonomy): domain Bacteria; kingdom Bacillati; phylum Chloroflexota; class Ktedonobacteria; order Ktedonobacterales; family Ktedonobacteraceae; genus Ktedonobacter; species Ktedonobacter sp. SOSP1-52. Next base: position 699,928 of record NZ_BNJH01000002.1, on the reverse strand, counting down.
TGTGCTTTGCGGTTATCAGACCAGAAGTCTGGCTGCATGCTCTCTTCTTCAAGTTGTGTTACCTGGACTGCTTTGGTAGCCAGGTCAAAGACGCACCATAGTTTTCTCGACGCGTCTTTGTAAGCGTTCAATTTGTTGGGTCATTTCACTCATGGTCAGTATTGTAGCATATCATGAGGCGCTGGTGTAGAGGCACCTTTGTCACATCTTAACTGAGCAGGACGTTGGTGAGCAGGAGCGAGATGGTTTGTTGGCTTGAGCGAGACGTGGTGAAGGCGAGGAGCAGGAGTGAGGGTTGACCAGGCAGATCATTTGTAAAATGCAAGGTGCCGGTAAAGCCTCCATTGGGTTGAATGACGATGGCTTCGGTGTTGAGCACCGCCAGGTGGGTCAGGGTGTGGTCAAAGAGGAGGGCCGTGGGAGTGGACTGGTGTGCTGCGGGTGCGCCTGCTTGATCAAGGGTGCCACTGAGGGTGAGGGGTGAACTCGTTGCCATATCCAGATTGTTGTGTTGCAGTGTCAGGCCTGGCGAGGAGGCGGAGGTGACAAACCAGAGTCCATGCTCGTCTGTTTGTATCAGGCGTTGCAGGGTCACATCAAGCTCGCAGGATGGGCTCTCCTCAGTGAGCATCAACTCGGCCTCGCCTGCTGATTGGCGGATCAGGTGTATATGCGTGCTATCTGCGGACCAGTGCAGCAGATTTTGTGCTAGAGAGGCCGCCGTTTTGAGAGGGTCGGACCAGGGCAGGATTGTTCCAGCATTGGCTTGTGTTTGCAACTGTTGCGCCTCGGCACGGCTTAAGACTGGGAAGAGCGCGGGGAATGGCACCTGTATGAATGCGCCATTCTGCCAGCGATATTCGCGGTACATCGTTTGCTGATCTGGTTGCATCAAGAGGTCGTTATCAACGGGAAGTGTGGTATCAAGCTGGCCGATGCTGAGTGAATGGGCCTGAGTAATGCTGGCTGTACCCTGAATCAAGTCGTGAAGTTGAAAGACTGGTATAAGGGTTGGCTGCGAGTCCCAGCCTTGTTGAGAGCAGGTGTAGACATAGACGTCGAGCAGGTGGCGTGGATCATCGGGATGACTCACCTGGACAAAGGTGCTTAGCTGGCCAGGTATGAGGTCACTAGTAATTTGCGTCACTGGTGGTAGTCGTTGTTCAGTAGTCGCTGCAAGGATCTGTTGGTAGTCTGCCTGGCGCAGAAGGTTTGTGCAGGTTAATGGTGGGGAAGCGAAGGACTGAACGGAGCGGAGAAACAGGTAGCTGACCAGGATGCAGAGGGCGATAAACGCAATGACTATGGTAAGCGGATGTGGATGGTAGGTTGTGTGTGGGAGGCGTGTTCCCTTGGTAGGGAGTGTCTGTGCGTTGTGCAACCTGGCTCTTCCCCTTCGCTTTCCGTTAATACCTTCACTTTCTAGTCTAAAGAGGGTGACAAGCGAAATAGATCATTATAGCCAGGGAAACGAGTAGATGCGGCTCTCTAGCAACTCATATAAAATCAGGAGGGGTATCATACTCATTATGCAATGAGCATGATACCCCTCCTGACTCCTGTGAAGTGCTTATCGTGGAGATGTACGCTTCACAAAAGCAAGAATGATAAGCCTAAATATGATACCGGGCCTCTAACCAAGCATATGATTAAATTGCATAATAAAGAGGACCATCGCGACAAGAATAAAGAGCATGCCCACCAGAATGGTGACCAGAGCTGTCGTGCGGCCACGCGAGGTCGCACTCGTCGTGGCAGAATTCTCGGCGGATTGCCCTTGCTGGTAGGCCATGTTCCCCTGGGGGTTAAAGCTTCCCTGAGGTTGCGCAAAGCCTGGATATGAGTACTGACCACCGCTTTGAGGCGCGTTCGCGAACGAAGACTGTGAAGCCGGGTAGCCTCTGCCCATAGGCTGCTGCATGCCGGAGAGACCTGGCTGAGAGATGGGATAGCCTCCTCCTTGAGCATAGGCGTTGCCCTGAGGCTGCATGGTAGCTGGATTGCCTCCCATATTCGTATGCGCGTCCATCATGCTGGTTGCGTCATAGGCATTTTGTGTGCCATAGTTCTGGTCTGCTCCGCGCAGCATGATCGGTTGGGGTCCACCCTGCGAGGGGTGACCGCCAAAGTTAGCCGCCGAGCCACCAGAATAGGGACGAGCCGCCTGTTGTGGTTGAGGCGCAAAGAACGACTGGGACTCAACTGTCTGGTCGTTCGATCCTGTGACATCATAATTCTGGCCGGATTGGCCGTTTTCAACAGCTGCACCACACCGTGGGCAACGGATGGTACCGGGGGCCATTTGCTGACCGCATTGACCACAGAAAACCATGAAAACTCCTTTCAGACCCCGCTCAAACATCGCCGAGATGCGAGGCTGTTCGTGTGATAGTATACCCCATGGTCGGCCCATTGGGAACGGGCACAATCTTCTATTTCAACGGTGACGTACCCTCAAATGCCACGAAGGAGGACTTCCGGGCAACGTCTTTATCGATATTGCACGCACATATTGTATGTAACAACGTTTGAGGTTGCCCATTTGTTCCAACTTCTCTCACAAAAATACCTGCTTGTGAGCGATCTGTGCCTGTCTATATATCAGCGAGAATTTTGGCCATCGCATAGGCGTCAACAAACTGTCCCCGCACATAATAGGCATCTTTCAGCGTCCCCTCGATGACAAAGCCACGCCTGGTATAGAGCGCGATCCCGGCCTTATTATGCGTATGCACGTCGAGCGCGAGGCGGCGCAGATGCAGGGAGCGCGCCCAGTTTTCGACGGCCAGAAAGAGCTGTGTGCCGATGCCCTTGCCGGTATAGGCTTGCAGGATGCCAATGAAGATATGCGCACTATGAGCGGTGCGTCGTACCCGGCCTCGCTCTGCTCCCAGGCAACCAATCAGACGCTCACCATGTTCGGCCATAAAGAGGATGTCTGAGGTCATGTCTTCTTGCTGGTGCGCAAAGCGTTTAAGCAGCTCATCAGGATTATTTTTGCGCTCCTCTGGCTCAAGCAGCATAAATGTTGTCTCTTGATCAAGTTGCCGCATGAGGGCCAGGCATGCTTCTGCATCACTGGCCTGAACAGGTCGAATATAGATCGTCTCTTGGCTTGGTGAGAGCTTATAGTGTATCGAGAGTGAGTCCTGTGCCATTGTGACCTTCCTGCTATGAAAGTGTGTATCGTGTTTGATATTCCCTTGTTGTGTCCTTCTTGCCTTGTGCAGACTATGCACTCCTTCCAAGTGAGATGCTGGCGCCATCAGGCCTGGTTCATCTGTCCATCTACGAATTTGAGTGATCCATCTGCTTGCTGGCTGACGATATAGTAGCCGCTATACATGGTGGTCTGTCCATCCGTGGAGAGGGCTTGCAGGGTGAGGGAAACCTTTTGCCCCTGGGGATCATCGCTGCTACGGATAGTTTGGATGGTGTCTTTGTCAGTCGTAGCAAAGCCATTTTTAAAGTCATCATAGGTTTGATTGATATGGGCCCAGAGATCATAGGCTTGTTGATATTGTTTGGCATTGATGTAGTTGTAGTAATTGTGAACTACGCTCTCGGCCTGGGCTGAGGTCACTGTTGGCGTCGGCGTGGTCTGGGTTGGAGTTGCCGTGGCCTCCGGTGTGTCAGTTGGTTGGGCCGTTGCCGTGTCTGTTGCCTGAGGGGCGGTTGTCGGAGTAGCCTGAGGGGCAGTCGTCGCTGTGGCGTCATTGGCCGTGTTCGGGAAGAGTCTGCCCGAGCCAGCGAGTAAGATGCCCCCAGTCACAAGGACAATCAGAACGGCGAGTATGACGAGTGTTGTGAGTAGCCCATTGCCGCGCCTGGAGGGCTGGGGCTGATAGTATGGAGCGGGCTGAGGGGGAGTGTAGCCCTCTTGTTGCTGCCTATAGGGATATGGGGATGGAGATACTGGATTGTAGGGATTAGAGGTATGAGGAGGAGGCGCTGGATAAGCGGGTGTTGGCCGTGTAGAGGACGGCACGGCACTCGTGGGCGCGTTGTTGCTATAGGTTTCATAGCCTCTCTGATCCTGTTGCGTGCGTGCTGAATAGGCATCACCTGGCTGGTGTTGCGGCATCGCCTGCATCGAAACCTGCGTCTCGTTATTTATGTCATTGGTAGTAGGCGCTTGCTGGCCTACCGGGCTCTCATCGACCGGGGTGCCACAGCGGGGGCACTTCGTCGAGCCGGGTGGTATAAGCAAGCCACATTGACCACAAAACACCATATTGGCTTCTCAAATCCTTTCTCCGAGCAGAGGCTCTCTATTTTTTCTATGATGCCAAATGAAGCAATAACATTTAGGGTATGAATACAATCAGGTGCGTCGTTCTATGATACAACAATCATGTCGGTCGTTTTGAAGTGGAGCTTGGCTACTTTGCGTAGTATGTCTGCCCCATGTTGTGCAACCAGTTCTCGTCCAATGGTAACAATCCGTGGGTTAGAGGCCCCCTTGGGAAGCTCAATCCCTACGCTTCGTGAAAGCTCTGCCAGCTCACGAACAAAGGCGGCGCGTGCCATAATGGAGGCTGCGGCCACCGCTGTATCGTCTTCTGCCCGGGGCCTCTGCTCCAATGTAATCGAGCACCCCGTTTGCCTCAAGGCATCAAGTAAGAGTCGCTCTGCACCAAACTGGTCGACAATAGCCAGCGACGCTGCCACGGTGGGTTGGAGGCGCGTAATAGTATGGGCGTGCGCCTGCGCGAGCAGCAGGTTAAGGTTTGGTGTTGCCTGGTAGAGCCGATTATAGCGCTCGGGATCATAAATCCGCAGCAGGCCCTGCCCGCGACAGATATGCTCTATCTCGCTGGCCATCTCCAACATAACGGCATCGGTGAGGCGTTTGCTGTCGCGCACCCCCAGGGCGAGAAGTTGCTCCTCTGTGTGATTATCCACGTAGAGCGCGGCCATGACCAGGGGACCATAGTAATCTCCTTTGCCTGATTCGTCGCACCCAATGCGCGCCAGGCCTGTGGCGCGTGGTCGCTCTCCTCCTGATTGACTCTTGAGTGCGGGAGCCGTTGTTGCTACCTGTGATGCTATTGAGGCGCTATTCCAGGCTTTAAGCGCGCTCTGGAGCGCACTGGCCTGCCCCTGTACATTAATGCGCCCGGTGGTATAGAGCGTGACTGGCACGTTGATCTTGCCATCGCTGACCATGAACTGGTGCCCACTCTGTACCGCCTTCTCGCTAAGAATACGCCATCCCTGATCTGCAATATAGGTATGGAAGGCAGTAATGGTTGTCTCTAATTTGCTTGTGGGCATCCTCTTTCCTTTCGACAGGGACATGTTGTAGTGTTCGATACCACTGGATTTTTCAGCATTTTACTGGTAAACGTTTCAAATAGCATCTTTGGAGACGTTAGTTGTTCCTATTGTAGCAGGAAGTGAGATTGGCGGTAATATATTTGCTCTTTTTATAGCCCTCTTGACTACTCTTGCCTTCACACCTGCGGTGCTCAGGACTATGTACTTGTCAAAAGGGGCGAGGCGTGCTATTCTCGCACATATGATCTAATTGACGGCGATTTATTTGGCGAAGTGGAGCTATGGCATGGCGCAGGTGGATGAGAATAGTGTGCCGCAGCGAGGGACATTACTGCGCAGGGCACATGAACTGCTTGAGCAGGTTAGGCAACCGGTCGCGGAGGAGCAGTTAATCGAATGTCTCTTTGGGGTGACGGGCGGTGGCAACTCCAATGGCTTCTGGACAATATTATTGCGGCAGACGTTGCGCGGCTCTCCCCTCTTTGAAGCTCTCTCAGTTGGTGATGAAGACGAGATGGGTTCCCAGGAGCGGCTATGGGGCTTGACTGCATGGAAGCGTACGCAGCTTGCGCTTGAAGAGGTAGAGTTTGTAGTGGTGGATACCGAGACGACCGGGCTACGCCCCGGGCCGGACCGTGTGATCGAGGTGGCGGGTGTGCGTATGCGCAATGGCGAGATCCTGGATACTTTTCAGAGCCTGGTACATCCAGAGCGGCGCATTCCTCCCTTTATTGTGCGCTTTACAGGTATTTCTCCAGAGATGCTAGCCGATGCGCCCAAGGCTCGCGATATCATGCCAGATTTCCTGCGTTTTATCGAGGGCGCGACCCTGGTTGGACATAATCTGAGCTTTGATGTCAATTTTCTCACGCACGAAGCCCAGTTGTTGGGCCTGCCCTTTCCTGTTGAGGGCCTGGATACAATTTTGCTCTCGCGGCGCTTGTTGCCGGGTCTGAAGCGCTTCAAGCTGGACATGGTAGCGCAATATTTACAGATCAGGACGCATGATCGGCACCGCGCCCTGGGTGATGCCCAGGTGACGGCCGATGTCTTTGCTCGCTTGATTGAACGCGCAAAAGTACAGGGGATACATACGTTGGGGCAACTGCGCCTGCGCCAGCAGTTGCCCGTGTCCTGGAGTGGGGATATCACCCAGGTGGATGCGAAGATGGCGGCGCGTGGTCGGGCCGACGAGAAGCTTTCGGGTGTGGCGACGCGACCGAACGGGAGCCTCCTGCTTAATCCTGCCTGGCGGCGCAACTTCCCCGAGAAGCCTGGTATCTATCTCATGCGGGACGAGCATGGGCAGGTGATCTATGTTGGCAAGGCGAAATGCCTGAAGGACAGGCTGGGTTCCTATTATAGCCAGCCGCTGGGATACACGCGCAAGATGGATGGCCTCTTGCAGAACGTACGCGAGATCGAGACGAGGGTGCTGGGTTCGGAGCTGGAGGCGTTGCTGGTGGAGTCGCGGCTGATCAAAGAGTTGCAGCCGATGTATAATGTGCAATTGCGCAACTATGAACTCTATCCCTTTATCAAGATCGATGTACAGCATGCCTTTCCCCGGGTCTACGCCACGCGCGAGATCGCGGCGGATGGCGCGCGCTACTTTGGTCCCTTCCGCAGCCGCAGGGTTGTGGATGCGACCATTGAATTGATGCAGAAGATCTTTCCGGTGCGCACCTGTACACGCGGCCTGCCACCAGCAGCGAAGGCTTCTGATCCCTGTTTGCGTCACCATCTGGGGCGCTGTCCCGCTCCCTGTCGGGGTGGCGTAGATGAGGATGAGTATCGTAAAATTATCGAACAGGTTTGCGCCTTCCTGGGTGGTGAGCGAGAGGATCTCTTTGATCGCCTGCGCCGACAGATGTTTGAGGCGGCGCAACAGCTCAACTTTGAGCGAGCCGCCTGGCTGCGTGACGCACTGCGCAGCGCCGACGAGGTCCTGATCGGCCAGCAGTTGATCACGGGCGCCGTTGAGGCCAATAATTTGTTTATTGTCTATCCCTCGTCCGAGCTTGACCACAATGAACTCTTTCTGGTCAGACATGGCCGCTTGATCGCCCAGCAGCGCGTGGCCCATAATGAGCCGGAGACAAAGCTGGCCCTGCGTACTTTGCTGGTTCAGGCGCGTGACTTAGGGCGCCCGCCTGATATTGTGGGTCAGGCCGAGGTCGATCAAATTAATATTATCAGCCGTTGGATTCATCATCATAGTGAAGACCGGGCCTTCTTCCCATTTTCATCTGCCCTGGCAAGCGAGGAGGAGCAGGAGGCGTTGTTCGCACAGATCTGGCAACATATCGGTGCCGAACCACTCTTGCCGCTGGAAGAGTAGCTTCTTCTCCGAAAACCCTGAGCGCGAAGCGCTAGTCACGCCAGTGACGTTGGGTTTCGGAATAAGATCTGGATAGAAGTGCGCGTGTATAGTATTTTTTCTTTTCATTGGAGACCGAAACAGCATGTTATTATCCGATAAACGTATCCTTGAAGAACTAGAGCAGGGCAATATCGTTATTGAACCCTTTGATATGCGTCACCTGGGAACCAACTCATATGACTGCCGCCTGGGCGAGTGGTATTTTCAGGGGGATGCCAATATAGAGGCTATGCACCTGGACAACCCGGAGGAGATTCGTCGCTACTGGGGAATGCCCCGCCAGGCAAGCGAGGGAAAGATCGCGATTCGCCCCGGCACGACGATTCTGGCGCATACACAGGAGATCATTGGTGGTCATAACGGCTACCTGGCAAAGATGTATTCGCGTAGCACGGTCGCGCGCTCGGGCCTCTCAGTCTGCCGCTGTGCCGGTGTGGGTGATGTGGGCTATATTAGCCGCTGGACCATGGAGATCAGCAATCATACGCAGACGACCATCTACGTCCCCGTGGGCTTCCGCATCTGCCAGTTGACCTTTGAATTTATTGGCGAGACGCTCAAAGAGTACCATGGCAAGTACGGCAAGCGCGCGGAGTCCTGGCGTCCAGAGGATATGCTCCCCAAGCCCTACTTTGACTGGGACTACGATGTCTATCGCACCGATAAGGGAGGCAAGTAGGGCGTGGAACGTGGCGTACTGATTTCGTTTGAGGGTCTCGATGGGGCGGGTAAGACCACACAGATGAACCTGCTAGAGGAGTGGCTACAGAGCCAGGGGGTGTCATATCTGCGCACACGTGAGCCGGGTGGCTCTCCCCTAGGGGTGGAGATCCGGCGCCTCCTGCTGAACCGCCCCGACCTGCATATCTCTCCCCTGGCCGAAGCCCTGCTCTTCCAGGCTGACCGCGCCCAGCATTTTGCCGAGGTGATCCTGCCCGCGCTTGACGAGGGGAAAGTAATCGTCTCGGATCGCTGCTTTGATTCCAGCATTGCCTATCAAGGAGCAGCGCGTGGTGTTGGTGAGCAACTGGTGGAGGATCTCTCACTGTTGGCGACACAGGGACATCAGCCCAATCTAACTATCATGCTGGATTTGCCACCTGAGAAGGTACAGCAACGCACCAACCTGGCCGTGGATCAGAGTGGTACGCGTACTGAGCAGAGCCATTTTGATCGTGAAACAGAGGCCTTTCACCAGACTCTGCGTGAGGCCTTTCTCACGCTAGCCCGCAGGTATCCCCAGCGTATCAAAGTGCTTGATGCCTCGCGTACTCCTGAAGTCATTCAGAGCGAAATCCAGGGCTACGTTGAGCGGCTCCTGGCGGCGCGTACATAAGATAGGAGCCAGGATGAATGGGGTGCTGAGGTTATCAGCACCCCGTTTGCTTATGCCGGCAAGCCCTGGGCTGTCAGTAGGGCTTGCGTCTCTTTGCGGAGTGCCTCAAGTCGCTCGAGCGCAGCCTTGAGGTTTGCGCTCTCGGGCGTGAGGAGCGTATAGACCTCGCCAATGCGCTTGGCGAAGTGGGTAGGGACGAGCGGGAAGGCGTTGGCGAGCGCCACGGCGCCCTTCTCGTTCATACAATAGCAGGTGTTGAGCGCGAAGAGGACCTGGAGCAGGCAGGAAACCGCGCGAAAGGAGCAGCCCGCGACATAGGAAACATCACCGCGCCCGGCCCCTTTGGCCGCATTCTGGATGGCGAAATCGATCTCCCAGAAGAAGCTTCGGACGATCCCCTCCTGCAATTGACGAGGGTAGGGTGTGGTCAGGGCTTTTAGGCGCTGGACCTCGCCCGCCGGGTCCCAGAGCACGCGGCAGAGCGCGATTTCCGACATATACATGGCGCTCGTAAAGCCATGCGGATGGCCTGGCTGATAGGCAATCTCGATGCGCCCGGCACGGCTCTCGGTAATGGAATGTGCGACCGCGCGCAGGTCGCGGTAGAGGAAGTCGACATGCATCCCCTGCACCACCAGCCAGCCACCGCCATTGATGCGTGGTCCCCAGCCGCCGAAATCGGTGAGGACATCCTGGCGGTGTTCGTCATCGACCCTGGCCGCGACGGCGCGTAAGTGGCGCAAGTCAATAGGGTTTTCGGAATCATAGTAGAGTCCCAGATCAATGTCTGAAGTTGACGTGGCTGCTCCTCGGCCACGCGACCCACCAAGCACAATGCCAGATAGGCCAGGAGTGTCGCGGAGCTCATTGAGCAAGAGATCCAGGATTATATCTGTATTCAAAGAAGCATTCTCGTTTCTAGCAGTGTCTGAGTGAGACACGATTACGCATCTGGCTGTTTACCAAGGACTTCGGGATTGACGACATTGATGGGGTGGCCGGCCTGGAATGCAACTACCTGCTCGAAGGCCGCACCAAAGAAGGATTCGTAGCTATCTTTCTCCACATACCCGATATGGGGTGTGCAAATGACATTCTCCATGTGCAGCAGAGGGTGGTCGGTGACTGGCTCGCTCTCATAGACATCCACGGCAGCTGAGCCTGGGCGTCCAGCGCGCAGCGCCTCCTCCAGCACGCCAGGAGCAATCAATCCCGCGCGGCTGGTATTGACCAGGAGCGCGGATGGCTGCATCGCCGCCAGGTCAGCGGCGGTCACGATCCCACGTGTAGCCTCTGCCATTTTGACGTGAAGGGTAAGGATATCGGCGCGCTCGAAGAGCATCTGCTGGCTGCTGGCGGTCTCAAAGCCATCGGCCTGGGCACGAGCTAGTGAACCTTCGCGTCCCCACACGAGTACCTTCATACCAAAGGCGCGACCGTAGCCCGCGACTAGGCTACCGATCCTACCATAGCCAAAGATGCCCAGAGTACGATTGCGCAGACCGGTACCGAGCGTTGTCTGCCAGTGGCCAGCCTTCATCGACGCGATCTCCTGGGGAATATGTCGTGTCGCGGCCAGGATCAGGCCCCAGGTCAGTTCAGCGGTGGAGTAGGAGGTCCCGCCGCCCGCCGCGATGACGATTCCACGGTGCGTGCAGGCCTCTACACCGATATGGGGGTAGCCCCTGCCGGTCTGGCTAATCAACTTGAGGTTGGGCAGGCGTTCCAGGAGGGCCTCGCTGATCTTTGTGCGCTCGCGGATAAGTACCAGGGCATCGGCCTCGCGAAAGCGGCTGGCAAGGGCCTCGATATCGGTGACGCTATCATTATAGATGGTGACGTCGTGTCCTTTGAGTTGCGCGAAGCAGTCGAGCTGCCGTATGGCATCCTGGTAATCATCAGGAATAACAATCTTCAAAACTTTTCTCCTCCTTTGTTTTGGGTCTCAACGCTGAGGATGCGGGTGAAATAAAGGGTGCCTTAGAGCACTTCCAGGCGCTCTTTGCGGCGTTGGGCTTCGAGGTAGTTCGGGTCGATCTCCAGGGCGCGATTGACGGCGGCCAGGGCCTCCTGTTTGTGACCCAGGATACCCAGGACCCAGGCCTTGGCATCCCAGGCTGCGGCGTCCTGGTCCTGGAGGGTCAGGGATTGCTCGAAGTCTGCCAGGGCCTCCTGGTAGCGGGCGAGCATGGCGAAACAGGTTCCACGGGTGTACCAGGTTTCTGGGTTGGCGGGGTTGAGCGCGACTGCTTTCTCCGCTGCGGCCAGGGCCTCGGTATAGCGGATGGAGTTCGAGAGTTGTTGACTATATTGAAGCCAGAAGGTGGCTTGTTGTTCTTGTGTAGACATGGTTGTGAGCGACTCTCCTCTATTTATCTGAAGGATGCTGCTTGTGCCACTCTCTGACAACGGCTTCATAGGCATCCCAGGTATCGACGTCATTGTTAGCGTGTGTAGACCCCAACTCTATGCTTGTAACCTCGGTTCGATGGCGCGTAAGCACGGTGCGTCCACCCTCATCTCCCTGTACCTCTCGCAGCTCAGGGAAGAGACTGCGCTCGAAGAGCACCGGGTTCCCGCGTTGTCCCTGATAGAGAGGCGCGATGATACGGCTATGCGTTGTATGCCGGGCCTCAATAAGTGTATCGAGAATGGCGGCGGAGAGCAAGGGCTGGTCACCCAGAATGATCAGCGCGGAGTCGCAGTCTGGTACCAGGTGTGCCAGTTCCGTGATGCCCGCGTGAATGGAGGTACTCATCCCTTGTTGGTAGTGTGGGTTGTCGACAGGATGGACCTCTGGATGCGCGAGATAGGGGGCGAGCACGGCACGCAACTGCGCGGAGCGATGCCCGAGCACGAGCAGGACTGGTTGTGCTTGTGAGGCCAGGACCGCATCGAGGACATGCGCGATAACGGGACGATCTCCCAGTGGCAGCAAGAGCTTGTGACGGTCTTCACCGATGCGACTGGAGGTCCCCGCGGCAAGAATAATCGCGGCAGTGGTGCGCTCACTCATACGTGCTAGACCTTTCCTATAGCAATAAAATGTATTTGCGGAAGAGACCTGGTGGAATAGAGAGGCAGGTTCCTCTTTGTTATATCACCTGGAGGATGATGGAGTATAGTTGCCTGAAAGAAGTGCGGCTCTTCCGTGCCTGTGTATAAAGCGGGTTGCCAGTGGTGCTATAATGACGTTCAGTTCGAATAGATTAGAGAATATGAAGAAGGAATGCAAGTCGAGAAGCTCGTAGCCTACCAGGAGTAAAGAAGAATGCTAAATTCCCCCCACACAATACAAGAACACGTAGAGCCGTTGGATGCCCAGACGCAGGCGAAATATGAGCGTTTGCAAGAGATTTTGCGCGAGATGGAGTCGGTGCTGGTTGCCTATTCAGGTGGGGTCGACAGCGCGCTTCTGCTTAAGGTCGCACACGACGTCCTGGGTGATCGGGCGCTAGGCGCGATTGCCTCATCAGCGGCCTATGCTCCTGAAGAGACGCAAGAAGCAATCGAGGTTGCCACGCAGATGAGCCTGCCTCTTGTGACGTTGGAGACTCATGAACTGGAGGATGAACGGTATGCATCCAATACCGTCCAGCGCTGCTACTTCTGCAAGACCGAGCTCTTCACAAGTCTGGAGCCGGTGGCGAAGGAGCACAATTTACGTCATATCGCCTACGGCGTCAACAAGGACGATGATGGAGATTTTCGTCCCGGGCAGAAGGCGGCGCGTGAGTTTGGTGTGCGGGGGCCGCTCAAAGAGGCGGAGATGGGTAAGAAAGAGATCCGTGCCATTGCGAAAATGCTGGGTATGCCGGTCTGGGATAAGCCCGCGATGGCCTGTTTCTCTTCGCGTATTCCCTATGGGAGCCGAGTGGATGTGGCCTCTTTGCAGATGGTCTATAAAGCGGAGAAGTTTTTGCGCGAGCAGGGGTTTCGCCAGTTGCGTGTGCGCCACCATGATAAAATCGCCCGTATTGAGGTGGAGCGCTCAGAGATCCCTCGTCTGGTAGAAGAAGAGATGAGCCGCAAGGTGACCGATGCTCTGCGTAAGATTGGCTATTCCTATGTAACAGTCGATTTGTTAGGGTACCGCACGGGCAGCATGAATGAGTCTTTCTTCAAGAAGAAGAATGCTACAGCCGCTGAGTAGGTCGCATGCGTGCATTGCGAATGTAGAGAACGGGCCTCGTGGTGGTAACTGGGTATGTGCCTGGATACTGTCACGAGGCCAGTTTTGTAGAACGTATAGATGTGTTTTGTGGCAGCGAAAGCAAGCATGTAGGTTTTTTGTCGAGAAAAAGGGTGAAATTCTGCGTTGTGCCAACGTAGATATGTATGTGTGTATCTATTTTGTGTATCTATTTCTTGCCTGCGGGAGTGATATATTTTTAGACAAACGAACGTTAGATAGGATAGAAACGTATAGATTTTTAAGCGGAGGAGCGTGAGCATAAGGGGGAGAGAAGTGTGTTTTGTATAGCACTAACATCCTGTGTAAGGAACTCTTAAGAGGCATGGAGCCTCTTTCCTTCCTATGCCTACAGGCAGGGGTATCCAGAGGCGGAGGATCTGATGAAACTACAACGAAACGCGGTCTCTTTTTCCCTGGGGCCACAGAATACGGATAGGGCCTGTGTACTGGTGCATAATGTTGGCGGGAGCCCATTAGAGATGAGGGACCTGGGCGAGTATCTGGCGCAACAGGGCATCCGAGTGCGCGGCATCTCGCTAGCAGGCCACGATGGCGACTTAGAGCACCTGGCCCAGGTTGAGCGAGAGGCGTGGTTGAAGACCATCGCTGAGGAGGTAATGGAGCTAGAAGACTACCCATATGTTTTTTTGGGTGGTTTCTCCGTGGGGTCGGTCCTGGCGATATTATCGGCCCTGGACTTTGGTCAACAGATTGCGGGCGTCATTGCTATGTCAACGCCTATGCGCCTGTTTCAGGAGTTGAGCTTTCCCTTTGGCGACTACTTTGCGAAGCACCGGCAGCCCCTGGCTGGATATGCGCTGGAGGATCCCTGTGTGCGCCATGATATTCTCACGAGTATACGTCTCCTTGACCCCAAAGGAGTTGAGGAACTGAGTGAAGACGAGATACTGGAGATTGCACTTAAGGAAGCGCGTTACCCCGGCGCGCTTTGGCGCCAGATGACCGCACTGGTGCGGGAACTGCGCGTGCGTTTGCAGGAACTGGTGACACCCTTACTGATTATTCAGGGAAAGCAGGATGCGCTTAACCCGCCTGAGAGCGCCTCCGAGTTGTATCGCAAGGCCGTGTATGCCCCCAAATCGCTGCACTGGTTGGAGCGGAGTGGCCATTTTGTGATGACAGATCTTGAGCAAGAACAACTCTGTTTTCTCTGCGCTTCGTTTATTAATGATATTGTCTTGCATGATCGCTTAAGCGGCTAGCGAATTAGTTGTTTGCGTTGGCAGTGACTACTCGCCATTGCATGGCTCGCCGGGTAGGGGTGTGTTGGCGGCACGCTGGCAAAGCCAGCGTGCCGCCAACACACCCCTACCCATACGAAGCACCGTAGGTGCTGATGCGTCACTATTTTCTGTAGCTATCCCGGCTATGGTATAATCTGTTTAGCTAAGTGTTCTTTGCACACCAAGTAAGAAGTGATAGGGTTTTGCCATAAGCAGGAAATAGTAATTATGCCAGAGCATGTTTTACAGTCAGAGGCGCCCGAGCGTGCGCAGCGCCTTATCTATATGGACCACGCGGCCACGACTGCGCTTGACCCACGTGTTCTTGAGAGTATGATGCCGCACCTGACCGAGCAGTACGGCAATGCCAGCAGTATCTATGCGCTGGGCCGGCAGGCGATGCAGACCATTTCGCATGCGCGTGAAGAGGTGGCAGCGTTGCTCAATTGCCAGCCCGCTGAGATCGCCTTTGTAGGTTGTGGTTCTGAAAGCGATAACCTGGCGATCAAGGGCATGGCCTTTGCCTCGCAAAAGAAGGGTAACCACCTGATTACCAGTTCGATTGAGCACCACGCGGTCCTGCACACCTGTAACTACCTGGAGCGTTTTGGCTTTGAGACGACCTATCTCTCAGTTGACGAGAACGCGTTGATCGATCCAGACTCGGTTGGGCGGGCCATTACTGATAAAACCGTGCTGGTCTCGATCATGTTTGCTAATAATGAGGTCGGAACCATCGAACCTATAGCCGAGATTGGCAAGATCTGTCGTGCGCGCAAGGTCCCCTTCCACGTGGATGCGGTGCAGGCGGGTGGCGCACTCCCCATCGATGTGGCCGCGTTAAATGTGGACTTGCTCTCGCTCTCGGCGCATAAATTTTATGGGCCAAAGGGGATGGGTATTCTTTATGTCAAGCAAGGGAAGCGCATCCTGCCACAGTTGCAGGGGGGATCGCAGGAGCGTGGTAGGCGGGCCGGTACCGAGAATGTCGCGGGAATCGTCGGGACGGCCGAGGCCTTCCGGCTGGCCCAGGAAGAGCTAGAGACCGTGACGCCACGTATTCGCAAACTGCGCGATCGCCTGATCGAGGGCATCCTGACCATTCCCAGGAGCCGCCTGACAGGCCATCTAGTGCAACGCCTGGCCAATAATGCGAGCTTCTGTTTTGAGGGGGTGGAGGGAGAATCGATTCTAATTCATCTGGATATGCTGGGGATCGCGGCCTCGACTGGTTCGGCCTGTACCTCAGGCTCGATTGATCCCTCACATGTATTAGAGGCCATGGGCTATCCGCCGGAGTGGTCGCATGGGAGCTTGCGCCTGACGCTCGGTAAGGAGAATACCGAGGAAGAGGTTGAGCGAGTCATCGCGCTCTTGCCTGGAGTGGTAGAGAAGGTGCGGACCCTGGGCCTATAGCCGAAAAGTATAGGTAGAAGAGAGGCATATGCGTTAGCATGGCCTCTCTTCTTTTGTTTTGTGTGGGAGCACTGCCAGCACACAAAGGCCAGGCTGGAATTGGCTTTTGCTCAGCCATAATATGGGCAATTGGCTTGTTGTAAGGATGACTGTTTTTATGTTACAGTATTGCAGTATCGTCAGACAGATCGAGGAAATGATTTGCGCCTTCAACCCATATTACTAATAAGAGTTTAACAATAGAAAACGATTGCGTCAAGTAATTTGTGCCAGGTTGTTGTAGAGCGTGCTCAACGAAGCCTCAAGGCTTGGATGAAAGGAAAGGTTTTAGGGGATGGATACGTTAAAACGTGAAACGTTGTCGCAGCGGGTGCGGCAGGTGAGGCCCTCTGGCATTCGTAAGTTCTTTGATATTATTAATACCATGCCAGAGGTTATTTCATTGGGAGTGGGAGAGCCCGACTTCGTCACGCCAGAACATATTCGGCGCGCTGGTATTCGCTCAATTGAAGAAGGACATACGCAGTACACCTCTAACTATGGCATGATTGAGCTACGCCAGGAGATCGCCAAGAAATTGCAGGCGCTCTATGGCTTAGAGTATGATCCCGCTAAGCAGATCCTGGTCACGGTCGGGGTAAGCGAAGGTGTCGACCTGGCTATGCGTACCATCATTGATCCCGGTGACGAGGTGATCGCGCCCGATCCGGGATATGTGGCCTATGAGGCGGACATCATTTTCGCCGGGGGGGTAGCGGTTCCGGTGCCAACATACGCGCAGTATGACTTCGCTGTACGCGCGGAGGAGATCGCCGCGGCTATCACCCCGCGCACCAAGATGATTCTGCTGGGCAATCCCAATAATCCCACAGGTGCGGTGATTCCCCGTGTGGAGCTTGAGAAGATCGCTGCCCTGGCTGTCGAGCATGATTTGATTGTGCTCTCCGACGAGGTATATAGCCGTCTGACCTATGGTGTTGATCACTTTAGCATCGCCTCGCTACCCGGGATGAAGGAGCGCACCATTTTGATGGATGGCTTCTCCAAATCATATGCCATGACCGGCTGGCGCGTGGGCTACGTCGCGGCCTCCACCGAGATCCTTGAGGCCATGCTCAAGATCCACCAGTATACTATTATGTGTGCCGGGACTGCGCCCCAGGAGGCCGCTTTACAGGCACTGCGCGACGGCGATGACGATGTTAAGCGGATGCATGATGAGTATGAGCGCCGGGGCCAGATGTTTGTGGCGGGCCTTAATAAGCTGGGCCTGGCCTGTTGTGAGCCACGAGGCGCATTTTATGCCTTCCCCTTTATAGGCAATACGGGGATGAACGACGAAGAGTTCGCGGAGAAATTGCTCTTTGAAGAGAAGGTCGCAGTCGTTCCTGGTAGCTCGTTTGGTGAGGCGGGACGCAATTATGTGCGCTGCGCCTACTGCACCTCCTATGAGAAATTGGAAGAGGCCCTGGTGCGCATCGAGCGCTTCTTGCAGAAGCACGCCAGGTAGCGCCTACACTGCTTGGCTTCTCGCGCCTGTGGCGCTCGCTTTGGTCAATGATGTAGTGCACCGCGACAGCCGGCTGTCGCGGTGCACTACATCATTGACCAATTGTATTATTTGGCGGAAACAGGTTCCCAGGATGGAGCCTGGGCGCGGTCGCGTTTCAACTCAAAGACATTGGGCTGGGTCAGGAAGTAGGAGGTATGATCCCAGAGGGTCGCAGCCTCTTCGCCCTCGGGTACACTATGGATGACCGGGCCATAGAAGCCTACGGTCGAACCTTCAAAGGCGATGGTGGGTACGCCAAAGGCTGCGTAGCGATCAACGGCCTCTTTATGGTCGTTGAGTACCTCCTGGACCGTCGATTCATCGGCGAGGGCCTGGGCGACAAAGTCGCTGCCGAGTCCCGCTTCCTGTGCAGCTGCCTCGACGACTGAGCGCTCGCTGATATTCTCTTTGCGTCCGTGGGCGGCATTTCCCAGCGCGACGTAGAGTTTCTCCAGGGCCTCATTCCCTTTCTGGCGACGAGTGAGGGCCAGGGTGCGAAGCGCGGTCCAGCCGCGACCGTTCACATAGTCGGGCTGTACACCCTCCTGGCGGTTAACCACTTCGAGGCTAAAGAGTTTCCAGGTAATGTCCACTGGGCGCTCCTGGCGTACATTGCGCATCCAGAGGGCGGTGCGCCACGCCAGTGGGCAGAGTGGATCAACGTGCATGTTTACTTTCTTGGGTTGCGTAGCTTCCAAGCTCATGAAAATCACTCCCCAACTGTATCAATAGTCACACTTTACTTTCTGAAGTGTGCGATTATAGAATATTCCCTCGCAAAGATGAATGTCAAATGGAGAGTGGCTGAAGGTGCCTAGAAATTGCTTCTGAGAAATGACTGGTTCCCATTTCTGCTCTCCAAGAGACGATGTGAGCCGAGCAGCATGGATTCGGGATCCGCGCGGTGCGGACTAAGAAAGCGCAGGACTGGTGCCTTCGCTGTCCCCTGATATTTTTGCAGGAGCGGGCGGAGGAACTGGGGGAGCGCAATGCTGCCATGAGGCTGAGCCAGCAGGAGCAGATAGTAGCGGCTGCGCTCATCCTCTATCACACTGCGAATAGTCGAGAGTTCGAGCAGGATGCCGCGTTCATGGCGTGTGAAGAGCAGGATGGGTGCATTATTCATCTCCTGCGAGAGGCGTAAAATACTCTCCTCAAGGTTGGGAACATAAAGTTCCATACGCTGTAGCGTTACGCCTGCCTGCCTGGTCCGGTAGTACATATATTCCAGAAAGTCTTTGGCCTGTTGAATACGTTCCAGACGAATTCCTTTGTGTTTGTCGGGTGAGCAAGGAATGAAGGCCACACATACCAGGCAGGCAGAGAGGTTCTCTGCCATGACCAGAGCCTGATCGATTGCTTCTCTATCGATACTGTGCGTAAAAGGCAGGAGTAAATACTGCATAAGCGTTTCCATTCTTATTGATGAGTAGCTGGTGTTACTGAGCAAATAGCAGGTGTCTGTGTTATTAGTATAGAGGGAAAGGAATAAAGTTTGGCTCAAAATGTGGAGGGCGGATCTAAAGATATGCTCAGGATCTGGTGACGTTGCCATTCTGATGGGGAATGCGAAAATAAGAGCGAGCGTTAGTATATTGTGTGTAACTTCTTTCTGGTAGGTAGTATGGTGAACCCTGCCAGCCTGCGGCTGGCAGGGTTCACCATACTACCTACCGAGGCTAGCATTCACTATAGCCGCAGTTATAGCATTTGCGGCAGCCTTCCTCGTAGACCATGGTGTTGCAGTCGCACTGGGGGCAGAGGTTGCCCGTCAGGTTGAGTGTGCTAAGG
Source organism: Ktedonobacter sp. SOSP1-52 (assembly GCF_016587395.1). Taxonomy (NCBI): domain Bacteria; kingdom Bacillati; phylum Chloroflexota; class Ktedonobacteria; order Ktedonobacterales; family Ktedonobacteraceae; genus Ktedonobacter; species Ktedonobacter sp. SOSP1-52. The sequence goes on along the minus strand of NZ_BNJH01000002.1, from coordinate 680,731 downwards.
TCGCCATGCTCATGATAGGTGCCATTCGTTCCATTGTGCTTCTGCTCAACAGGGGGATCGTCCTGTTCAGAGGCGGCGTCCTCCTTTGCTTTCTCGCTCGCAAGCTGCGACTCGATATGCAGTTCCAGCGCGCGGGCTACGCCATCGGGCAGTGAGCGCACCTGCTGCACGCCGAAACCAACCGAGCGGCTGCCGCCGATGCCGCGTAGCTGTTCGGTGATGACCTTGGCGCGATCCATCTGCGAGAGCGGACTGAGCAGTTGCAGGTTCAACGAGATCAGGCGCCCCAGGGCCTCGGAGAGGGCCGCGATATCGCTACCAGCCTTACCCAGGGTTACAAAGACCTCCAGGGGACCCTGCTCGTCGCTATTGATCGTAATGTTGATCTTGCCCTCGGGGGCGCGCACCTGGCGTGTATAGCCGTGGACAACAGCGGGCCGCTCTTTGATGCCCTGGCGGATCGAGGTCACAGGCTCCATCATCAGGCCCTGGGTCTCGTTCGCATCGCCTGTGGCCTGTTTCTGCTTCTTCTCATCCTCGATACGAGTCAGGACCGCGTCACGCGAGCCATCGCGGTAGTAGGTCACGCCCTTACAGCCCATCTCATAGGCCAGGCGATAGAGCGTCTCGACCTGGTCAACGGTATGGTTGTTGGGCGCGTTCACCGTCTTGCTGATGCTGGCATCAGTGTAGCGCTGGACGGTTGCCTGTACACGTATATGCTCCTCGGGCGAGAGATCCTTTGAGGAGACAAAGTAGTGAGGTGTTGATGCGTTGGGATGCGCATCGCGCCAGGCCTGGAGCAGAGGATGATAGAGAATATGCTCGCCCGTGCGGTCCCGTCGGATCATGGCGAAGTCAAAAACTGGCTCAATCCCCGAGCTGACGCCTGAAAGCAGGCTGGTCGTGCCGGTGGGTGCCTGGGTAAGCAGGACTGCGTTACGTGTGCCGTGCTTCTTGATCTTCTCTTGCAGCGATTTGGGCAGGCGCTTGATGAACTTGCCCTGGAGGTATTTGTCGCGTTCGAAGCGTGGGAAGGGTCCCTTCTCGGCGGCGATCTCCGTCGAGGCCTCGTAGGCCGAGTCGCGGATCGTCGAGTAGATGCGCTCAATCACCGGGATTGAGGCCTCGCTACCATAGGCGACCTTCATCTTGATCAGGGCATCGGCCAGGCCCATTGTCCCCAGGCCTGTGCGGCGCGTGCCGAGCTGGGCCTCGCGATTCTCCTCAAAGAAGTAGTCGGTCGCATCAATGACGTTATCCAGGAAACGCATGGAGACCTTGCTTATCTCTGCCAATCGCTGCCAATCCATGGCTCCATCCGAGACAAAGGCCGCAAGGTTGAGAGCGCCCAGGTTGCACACTCCCCACTCTGGAAGCGGTTGCTCTCCACATGGATTTACGCAACGTATCGTTTCGTAATACCATGTGTTTGATTCTTTGTTGCAGCGATCCATGAAGACGACACCTGGTTCGGCGGATTCCCAGGCCGAGGTGCAGATCAGGTCCCAGAGGTGGCGCGCCTTGATAGTCTTTTTGACCTCGTCCTGCCAGACCAGGTTCCAGTCGGCATCGTCCTTGACTGCCTGCATAAAGGCATCGGAGACGCAGACCGAGAGGTTGGCGTGCTCGATCATGCCCGCCTTTTTCTTGACCGTGATAAACTCTTCGATGTCTGGATGGTTGTCGTCGAGCATAATCATTAAAGCCCCCCTCCTCGATCCTCCTTGCTGGATGACATCGCCGGTTGCGACCGAATAGAGTTGCGCCCAGGAGCAGGGACCAGAGGCCGTGCCATTGACCGTCTTGATATAGGAGCCACGTGGGCGGAGCGTGGAGAGGTTGATGCCGACGCCACCACCGCGAGCCATGATCTCGGTCATGACCTTCAGGTTTTCCAGGATACCTTGGCGGCTATCCTCCGGACTGGGGATGACGAAGCAGTTATAAAATGTAACCTGGTGTCCAGTTCCGGCACCCGCAAGGATGCGTCCACCGGGGACAAACTGGAAGTTGGAGAGAGCGTCGTAGAAGCGTTCCTCCCAGAATGCCTGCTTCTCCTCGCCTTGCTCGACAGAGGCGATGCCACGGGCGACGCGTTTCCACATATCTTCAGGGTAGAACTCCAGAGGTTGCCCGGTGGCATCCTTGAGAGAGTATCTATCCATGAACACCTTCTGGCGAATGCCTTCTAACTGGGTGGGCGAGGCTATGTCGGAGGTAGGTGCAGACTGTATCGTGGAGTCAGACTGTCGTGGTGGCTTCTGTTGTTCTACCATAAAGGCTTGCTCCTTTTCCTTGTACTCTGGGTGTCAAATCAAGTATGAGCTAGATACTGTTTTGCGGCCATCCAGGTCGCTTTATGTGCAATACAAAAGAATATGGATGTGAGAAGACAGCGCTGAAAACGATGGAGACATGGACCATGTCAATTGTGTGGGTGCTGTATGGATACGTGAGACACATGCGGCTGAGAGCCCTTTGGGTGTATCCTCATGTTTCGCTATCGAAAATATATTCTACGCTATCCAGTATACTCGCAATGACGACCAAAAACAACCCCACTAGCACAACATATTGTGTTGATTAATAAATTTTAACACAATATGTTGTGCTAGTGGCTTTTGTGATATGATGAGGAAACGCGTAAAAGCACCTGGTAGGTACGCGCAGAAAGGCAAGTGTAAGGCCACCTGAGGCCATATGCAGGGAGGATTTATGAGGGCAGAAATTATTTCGTGTGGAACCGAGCTGTTGTTAGGACACATCTCAGATACCAACGCCACGTTCCTGGCGCAGAGCCTGGCGAGCCTGGGCGTTGATTTATATCATGTCTCGCAGGTGGGTGATAATCAGGAGCGCGTCGTGGAGACGCTGCGCCGTGCCCTGGAACGCTCAGATCTCGTCATCATGACGGGGGGTATTGGGCCGACTGAGGACGACCTGACACGTGAGTCAATTAGTATACTCATGGGCGAGGAGATGCGTGTTGATCCAGTCCTGGAGCAGGAGTTACGCGCGCGTTTTTCAGGACGAGACATGCCCGAGCGCAATCTCAAACAGGCGACCTTGATTCCCTCGGCGCAGTCTCTGCCCAATCCGCGTGGATCCGCGCCCGGCTGGTTTGTGCAGAAAGATCAGAAGATCATCGTGGCTATGCCAGGTGTCCCTCGTGAGATGTACCGCATGTGGGAAGAGGAGGCGGTCCCGCGCCTGGCTCCCTACCTGGGCGGAACGATCTTTACGCGTATCCTGCGGGTGTATGGCATGGGTGAATCGACCGTCGAGGAGCGCCTGGGTGAATTGATTCATAACAGCAATCCAACTGTGGCGACCTACGCCAAACCAGATGCCGTCGATGTGCGTATCAGCGCCAAGTCTGCCACGAGCGAAGAGGCTGAGAAACTGGTCTCGGAGGCAGAAGTGCAGGCACGTGAGATCCTGGGGGCGCTGATCTTTGGCACCGATAGGGATACGCTCGCCAGCGTTACCGGAAGCCTGCTCCAGGCGCGTCATCAGACGCTTTCCGTCATGGAGTCGCTAACAGGCGGCCTGCTTGCCAGCACCATTACGGATTTCAAGACCAGTTCCAGCCACTTCATCGGCGGTATCGTTTCCTATAGCACTGATCTTAAAGCGCAGTTTGGCGTGCCACGTGAGACGATTGAGCGCTATGGCGTGGTAAGCGAGGAGACAGCTATCGCGATGGCGAAGGCGGTGCGTATGGAGATAGGGACTGATTTTGGTATTAGTGTGACGGGGGTGGCGGGTCCAGATGAACTTGATGGGAAGCCCGCGGGAACAATGCATATCGCGGTAGCAGGCCCCAATGGGGTGGTCACAGGGATGGGACCGGGATGGAGATCCAGTCGCAGTGACAACAAACGCCATGCCGTCAATACAGCATTAAATCTACTCAGGCTCTATCTAGAGGGACGTGTAGAGCCAAAATAGATTATTACCATTGGGCTACTGGCATGCAGCATACGTCTCTTGTAAGAGCATATCCTGCATGCTATGATCAGAGCCATGAAAGAATAAGGATCGGGAAAGGTCAGGGGAGCAAGTGTCCATCTTGCTCCCTCTGGGTATGGGCCTATGGATACAAAGCGCCAAAAGACAAAAATAGCCGTGCGGGAGCGCGGTGAGCCGAAGCGACGTTCACGGTTTCGTATCAGCCGCACATCGCCGCTCCTAAAGCTTTTTACCGTCCTGGGGCCAGGACTCATTGCCGCGAACGCAGGAAACGATGCCGGTGGTATCGCGACCTTTTCGACTGCGGGCGCCGACTTTGGCTATGGACTACTCTGGGCACTCGTCATCGCGGGCTTTTGCCTGGCGATTGTGCAGGAAATGTGTGCGCGTATGGGGGCCGTCACGGGCAAGGGTTTGGCGGACCTGATACGTGAGCAGTTTGGAGTCAGGTGGGCGGCCCTGGCCATGCTGGCTCTGCTGGTGGCGAATACGGGCGTCACCATCTCCGAATTTATGGGTATCGCGATGAGCGTCCAGGTATTCACGGGTGATGTGCATACCCCCCTGGTGTATATCGTTGTGCCGTTAACCGCCCTGGTGCTCTGGTGGCTGGTGATCAAGGGGTCCTATCGCCGCGTTGAAATTATCTTTTTGTTTATGTCCCTCGGATTTCTGGCCTACATCCCGGCTGCGTTCGCTGCCCATCCAGACTGGAGCGAGGTTGGAAGGCAGATTGTTTTCCCTTCAATTACTGGTAATCAGAAATACCTCCTGGCCGCAGTGGCCCTGGTGGGTACGACGATCAGCCCTTATATGCAGTTTTTTGTCCAGGCCTCGGTCGCAGATAAAGGGATACATGCGGGCGAGTACTTCTATGAGCAATTGGATGTCTATAGTGGGACTATTTTCGCGGTCCTCATCGCGATCTTTGTGGTTGTCGTGACCGGCGCGACCCTCTATCCGCACCATCAATCAGTTGAGACAGCGCTGGATGCGGCCCTGGCCCTGAAGGCTTTTGCCGGCCCCTACGCGACGCTTCTCTTTGGCATTGGCCTCTTTGGCGCCTCCCTGCTTGCCGCTGCGGTCCTACCGCTCTCGACCGCCTATGGCATCTGTGAAGCCTTTGGCTTTGAACGAGGCGTCTCGCGGAGCTTTAACGAGGCACCCGTTTTCCAAAGCATCTTTACGGGCCTGATCATTCTTGGAGTACTGGTAACGCTGATCCCGGGCCTTCCCATCATCCAGGTACTGGTCTTCTTGCAGGGATTGAACGCGGCCATGCTGCCGATCCTCCTGGTGTTTATTATCCTGTTAGTCAACAAGCGACGATTGATGGGGCGACGTGTCAATGGGGTGGTGTTTAATATCATCTCCTGGGCGACCGTTATTCTGATCTCGCTTTTAGTCATACTCTGGCTGACCACAAATTATATCCTTCCAGCTTTTTCCGGTTAAGTCCGGTGTAGAGGCCACTTTCTGGAATAGCAGAGAGAAATTGGACGTTGTTATCTATAGTATGAGATGTGTGTATGCGCGATGCAGCGCAGAATCGAGGCCATTGCGTGAACGAAGACAGAAATAATCCCTTTGAGTATACTTACAGGGAGTTTGGCGGGCAGGAGAACGAGGAGGAGCAGGGGCCGAAACAGTATATGCAGCCTGGTTTTTATGCGCCACCTCCCAGGGAAGAGGCCGACAAGATCTATCCCGAGCAGGCTGCTAGCGCCTCCACATCGTCTTATAGCCCTTACCAGGTTTATAATCCCTATGCCGCGAGGGAACAGCAACCTGTTTCTGTACAGCCTGAAGTCACAGGTGCGTACCGGGGGCCACAGAGCCTGGAGGGATACACCACCGATGTGGGCGTAGAGCAGCAAGAGGCGGCCAGGCGTGGAAGTGCCGAGGGTGGAAAAAAGCGAAGGGGTGGCCTGGCTGGTATCGGCACAGGTATTGTGGCGCTGTTTTCCTGGTTACTCAAGTTCAAGGGTTTGGCGATATTGCTCAAGTTTGGTTGGGCAGGCTTCTCGGCCCTCATCACCATTGGCCTGTACTCTATCGTTTTTGGCTGGCAGTTCGCGGTGGGCATCGTGGCGCTTTTGTTTATTCATGAGCTTGGACATGCCTTGATTCTCAAGCTCAAAGGCATGCCAGTGGGTGGAATCGTCTTTGTGCCCTTCTTTGGCGCGATGACGCTTTTGCAACGCCTGCCGACGAATGCCAAGGACGATGCTGAGATCAGCATTGGTGGTCCCATTGCGGGCGCGATCTCGGCGGGCGTCTGCCTGGCTATTGCTGAGATACAGCCCGATCCGCGTAACATCTGGATGGCCCTGGCCTACTTTGGTTTCTTTATCAACCTGCTCAACTTGATCCCGGTGGTGCCCTTTGATGGAGGGCGTATCTTGGGTGCGGTCGACCGCCGCATCTGGATTGCGGGCTTTATTCTCTTGCTGGGCTTCGAGGTCTGGGAGTGGATGCACGGGAACTTCTCGCTCTGGCTAGTCTTGATCCTGATAATAGCAGGGTCTCAGCTCTTTTCTGCGCGCTTCCGCTCAAATAGCCCACAGATGAAGGCGTTCTATACGGTCCCGATATCGACGCGCATCCTCATCTCTGTGCTCTACTTTGGCCTGGCGGCGGTGCTCTTCCTGGGCATGTCAATTGCTCAGGGTATGCTTGTTGTGAATTAACGTAGTGGGAGATAGTGTGGCCCCCTGGCAGCCTGCGGCTGCCAGGGGGCCACACTATCTCCCACTACGTTAACTATTGTTTACTGCGAACCTCGACGCCGGCCATCTCTTCCAGGACCTGCATGAGCGCGGTATAGTCATCGCGCCCATGCCCGGAGGCGCGGGTCATTTCGTAGAGCTGGCGCGCCATCGCCGTCATGGCCATGGGCGTCTGATTCTCAGAGGCAAGGTCGAGCGCCAGGCCCAGGTCTTTATGCAGCAGGTCGGTCATAAAGCCGGGCTGGAAGCTGCCGTTGAAGGCGCGCAGAGGGAACTGGTTTGCGAGCTGCCAGCTCGCGCCAGTGCTGACGCCAACGACCTTTGCCATCGCGTCGACATCCGCGCCAGCTTTGACACCCAGGACAAAGGCCTCGGCAATAGAGGCGGCAATGGTACCACAGAGGATATTGTTGACGATCTTCACGATCTCGCCCGCGCCACTGGGGCCGACGTAGAAAATATTCTCCTTCTTCCCCATGGCCTCCAGGACCGGGCGCGCCTTCTCAAAGATCTCCTCTTCGCCACCCACCATGATCGAGAGCGTACCATTGACCGCGCCCTGGGATCCACCGCTGACTGGTGCATCGAGGAAGTGAACTCCTCGCTCGCCAGCCTGGGCATGCAATTTGCGTGTCATGCTGGGTGAGATGGTGCTCATATCAATCACGATCAATCCCTTGCGCGCCCCTTCGAACACGCCCTGAGGGCCGGCGACAACCTCCTCGACATCGGGGGAGTTGGTGACCATCGTAATGACGATCTCGGAGGCCATGGCCACGGCTCGCGGCGAGGGGGCCTGTTTGGCTCCGGCCTGCAAAACCTCCTGGACATCTGCTTTCTCAGGATGGCGCGCGAAAATGGTCACCTCGTGTCCGTTTTTGAGAAGATTGAGGACCATGGGGCGCCCCATAACACCGATACCAATGAAGCCGACTTGCATAGCGTCTATTCCTTCCTGCGCTTTATTCAATCTCAATAATGACGGCTCCTCCTGGCACAACCGCGCCCTCCTGGTAATTGATGCGTTGTACGCGACCGGCGTAGGGGGCGATGATCGAGTGTTCCATCTTCATCGCGCTTAAGACCGCCAGCACCTGGTGGGCCTCTACTTGCTCGCCTGAATGCACCTGGATTTTGACCAGGGTTCCTGCCATGGGAGCTTTCAGCGTCTTTTGCGCATTCCCCTGTCCACTGCCTTGGGCCGTGGTGGCAATATCGGGAGCGCGCCGCCCTTCAAGCATGTAGCTCTCTCCGCGATACGCGATCAGCGTCTCCTCTCCTTTGCGCAGGGCCGCGAGTTTACTTTGTTGTCCCGCGCGTGTGAGCAGATAGCTATGAGCCGAGAGTGTCAGGCAACTGATGTGCTCCTGTGGGCCGTCATCGATACTTATCCGCCAGTTCTGCGACTGGGCGAAAGTATGCCTGCCCTCTATTGTATCCCAAAGCGGAGTTAGTATGATGGTATGACGCTGCTGAGCATAGAGGTAGGTCCGTGTATAGCTGCCACCTGGCATGCGCCAGGGACCCAGGCTCTGCCAGGGGATGTGCCTGTAAGAGTGGGCGTTGAGGAGAGCGTGGGTGCAAGGTCGGTAAGCGCGGCTATGATCAGGACTTCGGCTGGGAGTGGCTCCGGGGCCGTAGGGGCAAGCATGTCTTGCTCATCGAGGAAGCTGGTATGCGTCTGCCCCTCGCGAAAGGCGGTATTGGTACTGATTTTTTGCAACAGCGATAGATTGGTGGTCACGCCCAGGAGGGCTGTCTGCTCAAGGGCGCTGCTCAGGCGCTCCAGGGCGGCGAGGCGATGCTCACCATAGACGATGAGCTTGGCCAGCATAGGATCGTAGTACTGGGTAACCTCATCGCCAGACTCCACTCCGCTATCAACGCGGATACCTGGCCCCTGCGTGGGCGCAAAGAGCTCCACGGTGCCGGTTGAAGGCAGGAATTGTTGCTGTGGGTCTTCCGCGTAGAGGCGGACCTCGATGGCATGTCCACGAGTCGTAATCTGCTCTTGCGTAAAGGCGAGTGGCTCGCCAGAGGCGATTAGGAGCTGGTGGCGCACCAGGTCCAGCCCCGTTACCAGTTCAGTAACCGGGTGCTCAACTTGCAGGCGCGTATTCATCTCCAGGAAGTAGAAGTTGCCATCGTCGTCGAGCATAAACTCCAGCGTGCCCGCGTTGACATAGCCTGCGCCCGAGGCGATGCGCACGGCGGCCTCACCCATTTCGGCACGTAGCCCGGGGGTAAGTGCTACTGACGGGCTCTCCTCGACAATCTTCTGGTGGCGGCGCTGAATAGAGCATTCGCGCTCACCCAGATAGACCAGGGTGCCATATTTATCGCCCATGACCTGGATCTCAACGTGGCGTGGGCGCAGTATCAGACGTTCCAGGAAGACGGTGTCATCGCCGAAGGCTGCCCCGGCCTCGCGTTGGGCGCCCGCCAGTTGTTCTGGCAGCTCCTGGAGGGAGTTTACCACGCGCATGCCTTTGCCACCACCGCCTGCCGATGCCTTGATGAGCAGCGGAAAGCCGATGCGCTTGGCCTCTGCCAGGAGGGTGTCTGCATCCTGGCGCTCCCCGTTATAGCCTGGAACTATAGGCGCTCCAACACGCTCAGCGATCTGTTTGGCTGCGATTTTTGAACCCATCAGGCGCATAGCGGAGGCTGGCGGACCAATAAAGACAATCCCGGCTTGCTCGCATGCTTCGGCGAAATCGGCATTCTCTGAAAGGAAGCCGTACCCAGGATGGATGGCCTCGGCGCCACATTGGCGCGCGATCTCCAGGATGATATCTCCGCGCAGATAGCTCTCGCTTGCGGGGGCGGGACCCAGGCGATAGGCCTCATTAGCCTCACGGACATGGCGAGCCTGGCGGTCGACATCAGAGTAGATAGCAACGGTCTGGATACCCATCTCGCGACAGGTAGCCTGGATGCGAACAGCGATCTCGCCACGGTTGGCGATGAGAATCTTCTTAAACATATGCTTTTCCCACGTCGTTGTAGTGCATGTATGACAAGGTTTTAGTTGGCGGAGGTAATCCAGTTGGGTTGACGTTTCTCCAGGAAGGAGCGCAGACCCTCCTGCCCCTCGGGGCTGACGCGTAGTTTTGCGATAGTTGCCGCCGTCAAGCGGCGCGCCTCATCATGTGGCATTGTACCCACGCTCAGCGCCAGCATTTTACAGACGCGCGCCGCCTGAGGGGCGCTGGTTAAGAGCTCAGCGAGCGTTTTCTCTAGTGCTTCGTCTAACTCCTCGGCGGGAGCTATGGCATGTACCAGGCCGATACGTTGCGCACGCTCGGCATCAAGGCGCTCACCGGTCATGAAGAGGGCGCGGGCCTGGCTCTCGCCGATTTTGCGTATGACATAGGGTGAGATGGCTGCAGGCGCGATGCCCAACTTGACCTCGCTTAGGCCAAAGCGGGCGCTCTGCGTGGCGATGACGATGTCACAGACCGCGATGAGGCCCACTCCACCCCCCATCGCGGCGCCATTGACGCGCCCGATGACGGTGCAGGGACATGTATTGATAGTATGTAAGAGGTCTGAGAGAAAGAGCGCCTCCTCCAGATTTTGCTCCTCGGTATAATGAACGCTCTGCTGCATCATGCTGACATCCGCGCCAGCGCAGAAGACGCTGCCCGAGCCTGTAAGCACGATAGCGTGCAGGCGATCATCCATCCCCAGGGTCTGGAAGGCCCGCACCAGCTCTTGCATCGTCTGCGTATTGAAGGCATTACGAACCTCTGGCCGATTGAGTGCCACCTGAGCTACGCGGTCCTGATGAGTATAGGTAATCGTCAGATGTTGATAGTCTAGCATAGTCTCTCCTGCGTTAGAACCACCTGAGCCGGCGAAAGACAACGATCAGTCCAATAGTGAGTCCAAGCATAAGAAAAAGGACGACAAAGTAGCCATACTCCCATTTTAACTCAGGCATGTTCTCAAAGTTCATGCCGTAGATACCAGGGATCAGGGCATCAACCATCAAAATGATCGAGGCTGCCGTCATGGTGCGCATGACTTTATTTAGTTCATTCGAGGCCACGGTCAGATTGGCATCCATCGTGCTGCTTAACTGATCACGATACAGATCAACTGTATCGGCCAGGCGCGTGATATGATCGTAGATATCGCGAAAATAGATGTTGATGCGTTCATCGAAGATCGAGCTATCGTGATTCGTCAACACATTAAGAATATCTCGCTGAGGTGTGACCACGCGTCGCAGCGCCAGGAATTTCTTGCGTAGCGTCAAGAGCTTGAGGGCTGTATCGCGTTCGCGTAACTGGCCTCGCTGGAGATAGAGCTGATCTTCAATCTCCTCTGTCTGATCAACCAGGGCATCGACAACCGGGAAATAGTCATCGACCAGGGTATCGAGAAAAGAGTAGAGGAGAATACCCGTTCCCCAGTGTAATTGTTGCACGTTGCGTGTCCAGCGCAATTGAATCTCTTTGAGATCCTCAATAGGTTTTTCGTGGACGGTAAGCAGGTAATGCTTGTTCAGAAAGATATCGATCTCGCGCAAGTCAAGCTCGCCTGTCTCTGCCTTAAGATGGGCCGCGTAAAAGACGACGAAGTAGAAGTTATCGTATTCCTCAATTTTTGGCCGCTGGTGCTCATGGGTGGCATCCTCAAGCGCGAGCGGGTGGAGTTGGAACTCCACGCCCAGTTTAGCCAATTCCTCCTTTGTGGGGTCCTGCAAGTCAACCCAGAGGAAGATGTCATCGTTGTCTTTGAATTGACTCAGCTCATTGAGGTCGGTAATGGAATGGAAGGTCTGCTGTTTTTTATCGCAATATGTGCCTCGGATCATGGATAATCCTTTCCTGTTTGGGTGTTGGCCTGTCTCGAGAGGCGTGAAATCGCTACAGAAATGATACGCATAAGAACGCCAGGACGTCGAGGGAGCCATCCTTTTGTTCTATATGTCATCTCTCAGAGACAGGCACAACCCGCCAGATCAGGGGCGCTAGCTCGCTACGCGTTGTCACGTTGCTACATGCGGAAGACGCCGAAGGGCGTCTGGGGTAGTGGCGCATTGAGGGAGGCTGCGATTCCAAGCGCCAGCACCTTGCGCGTGTCGCGAGGATCGATGATGCCATCGTCCCAGAGGCGCGCCGTACTGTAGTAGGGATTACCCTCTTCCTCGTATTTATCGAGAATGGGCTGCATAAAGGCCGCCTCTTCCTCGGGCGTCATACTCTTGCCGCGTGCCGCGAGACCCTCTTTGCGTACTGTTGCCAGCACAGTTGCGGCCTGCAAACCACCCATAACCGAAATGCGTGCATTAGGCCACATCCAGAGCTGGCGAGGGGAATAGGCACGCCCACTCATCCCATAGTTGCCGGCACCAAACGAGCCGCCGATGATCACCGTAAAGCGTGGGACGGGTGCGTTGGCGACCGCCATAACCATCTTGGCGCCATCTTTAGCGATGCCGCCGTTCTCATACTGGCGTCCAACCATAAAGCCAGTAATGTTTTGCAGGAAGATTAGCGGTGTCTGGCGCTGCGCGCATAGCTCAATAAAGTGCGTGGCCTTGAGTGCGCTCTCGGAGAAGAGGATGCCGTTATTGGCGATGATGCCCACTGGATAGCCCATCAGGCGCGCGAAGCCACATACCAGCGTCGTGCCGTAGAGCTCTTTAAACTCGTGAAAATCGCTGTCATCGACCAGGCGGGCAATGACCTCGCGTACATCATAGCTCTTGCGTGGATCACGCGGTATCAGCCCCAGGAGCTCATTGGCGTCATAGCGCGGAGGACGAGGTGGGCGAACCTCCCAGGGGAGATACTTGCGCTGATTGAGGTGCGAGACGATGCTGCGGCAGATGGCCAGGGCGTGTTCATCATTCATGGCGTAGTGATCGGTCACGCCCGAGGTGCGACAATGGACATCCGCACCGCCCAGGTCTTCCGCGCTGACCTCTTCGCCGGTCGCCGCCTTGACCAGGGGAGGACCTCCCAGAAAGATCGTACCATTGCCACGCACAATGATGGTTTCATCGCTCATGGCCGGGACGTAGGCCCCGCCAGCGGTACACGAACCCATGACCACCGCGATCTGTGGAATGCGCTGGCTCGACATGCGTGCCTGGTTATAGAAGATGCGCCCGAAGTGGTCGCGGTCGGGAAAGACCTCGGCCTGCAAGGGGAGATACGCTCCACCCGAGTCAACCAGGTAGATACAGGGCAGGTGATTCTGTTCGGCGATCTCCTGGGCGCGCAGGTGCTTCTTCACCGTCATGGGAAAATAGGTCCCGCCCTTGACCGTGGCGTCATTGGCGACGATGACGCATTCCTGTCCTTCAACCACGCCAATGCCTGTAACGATACCCGCAGATGGGGCCTCGTTCTCATACATATCCCAGGCCGCCAGGGGGCTGAACTCAAGAAAAGGGGTATCGGGATCACAGAGGAGTTCGATGCGCTCGCGAGGGAGAAGTTTGTTGCGCTTGCGGTGCTTGGCTACCGCGTCCTCGCCGCCGCCCTGCTGTACGGTCTGAACTGATTGTTGCAACTGCTCAAGCAATTGCTGGAAGGCCTGTGTATTCTCCTGATACTCGGAGCCGGTCGTATCTATACGTGAGTCAAGAATGGCCATAGTAATGTTGTTCCTCTCAGCAGTGATGTGGGAACCTGAAGCTAGCCTCATTGCTACCTTCTTTCAAAACAGAGGCGCGAGAAGCGCGATTTCGAGAACACGCTCCCAAATGCAGGATAGCACCGCACAAAAGTAGCGTCAAGCTAACATCATGGGTCAGCTAGTGATGGGGTATTTGTGCATACCTGGGAAAGTGATGGTGATAATGTGAGCCATTGCATTTTGGGGTAAAGTGGAGAAGTTGTGAGCGATTGCGTTTTTGAGTAGTGTGAGTAGTGGGATGTGAGCGATTATTGTTTTGAGTAAAGTGGGAAAGTTGTGAGCGATTATTGTTTTGAGGATGAGTGGTGAAATGTGAGCGATTAGGGAAATGGGTGTGGAGATGGCTAGTAGAATGTGAGCGATTGTGTTTTTGAGGAGAAGGGAGTGTTGGGTGAAGCCAGGTGTAGTGGTCATAGAAGCTCCTTAGCTGTGATGGTGAAGACAGGGTAGGAGTTTCACGTTACGAAGAATTTTCAAGTATATAAAAAGAAGCATTATTAATATATTAGTTGTATTGTGTATATATAAAGTGTAACCAGGATGAAAGGGTTTGTCAAGGGGGATGGTGTTCTAGATAGAAGTCAGTTGAAGAGATCGCGAAGCGTCTTGGCTTAAAAGAGGAAACTATACGCACTTATATTCGTGAGGGATCATTGAGTGCTTACCGCTTTGGGAATATTCTTCGTGTCCGTGTTGATGATTTTGAGAAGTTTGTAGAAGCGCGAAAAATCAGGAGAGATGAGGCATTGTAATTTTTTGAGAAATTACAATGCCTCTAACTTGACAGGGCAATTGCATCTAAAAAAACTCGTGTCTGCAACTTCTGCAACCAGCCAGTTGCAGAAGTTGCAGACACGAGGGAGCAGTGCCGCCTACACGTACCCCAGGATGCGGTCGACCTTTACGCACAAAACCACACGCGGATCGCCACGATAGCGCGAGGAGGAGCCATACTTTTCTGCCAGGGTATTGAAAAAGGCTCCAGTGGGATCTTCCTCGATCTTATCAACCACCCCACGAAACTCGGCATACGTGTAGGGGTCATCGGGGTCAGTAATCGTGATAGCCACACGCGGATCACGCTTGAGATTCTGGTATTTCTGACGTTGAGTGGTATGGGTAAACTTGATGTATTCCTCATCCCACAAAAACCACATCACTGATGAATTTGGCTCTCCCTTAGCGCCAATTGTTGCAAGATGTGCGAACGCTTTCGAGTTGAGTATCTTCTGAACTTTGGGGCTATTCAAATCGGCCATGCAAATAACCTCTCGATATTACTTTGGCTGAAAGGCGTGATCGCCTTTCATGTAATAGAACCCCATAATCTGCATAGTTTATTCCTCTCGTTGCTCTGTAAACTCCAACTTCTCCGCAGTTTTAGAGCTTCTTTTATCACCGCCCATTTAGATGCGATTGCCCTGTCTAACTTGAGAAAAAATGTTGACAAATAGCTTGAGATTGTGTATTATACATGGCGTGTGAGGTGATTTGACGAGATCCTCACCGGGCAGTATATCTGCGTTCGGGTGTGGCCAAGCGGTAAGGCGACGGTCTTTGGATCCGTTATTCCCAGGTTCGAATCCTGGCACCCGAGCCACTTTTACAACAATGGATAACATCATTCCTCTCAGACATTAGCATGCTAATGTCTGATTTGCAATGTTGTAAAATAATTGCGGCTTCGGCCAGCGTTAGTAACGGGGAAGCTGCACACTTGCCACTTTTCGCCATCGCGAGAGCCTGAAAGGAGACGCGGCGTTGCCTACTACGCCTGACAGGGGTCTCACGCCGCAAAACATATATGCATACTTATGCGACCGTGGTACTTGCCGCTGGCAAGGGAACACGGATGCGTTCACGTCTACACAAGGTATTACACCGGCTTGCCGGGTCACCTCTTCTTGATCATGTGCTCAAGGCCGTTGAAACCATTCCTTCTACGTCAGTCTTCGCTCCATTTCATGATACTGTCTCCACTCACCGTCCCGTCGTCGTGCTTGGACATGATGCCGAGGAGGTTGAGGCCGCTTTTGGCGAGCGCTGCCATTATGCCTTGCAGGAAGAACAGCTTGGCACAGGGCATGCCGTGCTGGCGGCGAAAGAGGCCGTTGACGCCCTCTCTCCCCTGCCTGACCTGGTGCTGGTCTGCTATGGCGACACTCCCCTGGTGCGGGCCGAGATATTGGCGCAGATCGTTACCGAGCATATTACAAAGCAGGCAACTATTACCTTCCTGACCGCACGCAGCAAAGGTCCCTCTGACTTTGGGCGCATTGTGCGCGACGCCTCTGGGCGTGTACAGGGCATCGTCGAGGTCAAGCGCGCCACGCCGGAGCAGCTGCATATTGACGAGATCAACTCGGGTGTGTATTGCTTTGAGCGCTCCTGGCTCTGGCCTACATTAGAGGCTCTGCCACGCAATCCGGCTGGCGAGTACTACTTGACAGATTTAATTGAGATCGCCAGTCAGCAAGGGCGTGAGATCGCGACGGTACAGGGGACGCTGGATGACACCGTGGGCATCAATAACCGGGTGCAGCTTGCCCAGGCTGAGCAGTTGTTACGGAGGCGTATTCTTGAGCGCCACATGTATGCCGGGGTAACGATTCTCGACCCGGCGACGACGTATATTGATGACGAGGTTGAAATCGGGCCTGATACCGTGCTGCTGCCAAATACTATGCTTATGGGCAGAACGGTCATTGGTGCCGACTGTACCATTGGTCCGGGCACGACGATTGAACATTCCACGATTGGGGAGCGCTGTATCATTCGCCAGTCTGTGTTGGAGGAAGCGACGCTTGAGTCCGAGGTACGTGTGGGACCCTTTAGTCACTGCCGCCCTGGCGCCCACCTGGCGCGTGGTGTATACCTGGGGAACTATGCCGAGGTGAAAAACTCCTATCTTGGTCCCCAGACCCAGATGCATCACTTTAGCTACATGGGCGATGCGACCATTGGTAGCGGCACCAATATTGCTGCCGGTTCCATTACATCAAATTTTGATGGCAAAGAAAAACATCGTACAATTATAGGAGAGGGTGCTTTTATTGGATGTGATACCACGCTGGTGGCTCCTGTCACGATTGGAAATCGTGCGTATACGGGTGCCGGCGCGGTCGTAACCAGAGATGTTCCCGACGATACACTTGTGGCTGGCGTTCCTGCCCGTTTTCTGCGTTCTTTGAAGCAGGAAGAGGATGTAAGCGCACCCGCAGGTGAAAAACAATAAAGTGTCTTCGTGTAACCGAACTTTATAAACTTCGTATAAAGTGTATCAGGCACGAACACATTTTGAAAGGCAGTTACAAAACTATGGACGGCCCTGAACTAGGTAGTTTAGCAGCCGCAATCGATTTTCACATACCAAGTCTGGATGGGCAGGCGTGGTTGCAGATTACTATTCTGCTGCTCATGCTCATCCTCTGTGGTGTGGCCTCCGCTGCTGAGACAGCGTTAACTTCTGTCAGTCGTATCAAGCTCAAAAATCTCATTGACGAGGGCGATAAGCCCGCCATCGAGATTGAGCGTCTCCTCGCAGAGCCAAATACCTTTCTCTCGACTATCCTCATCGTCAACAGTGTGGCCGTCATTGTGGCCTCCAGCCTGGCGACAGTTCTGGCGCTGCGTTTCTCCTCATCATGGGGTGAGCTGCTTTCTTCGGTGATTACCTCCGCTGTGGTGCTTATCTTTTGTGAAATTACCCCCAAGACCGCGGCAGTGCAGAATCCTATGCGCTGGGCGCGTACCCTGGTTGGTCCCGTCCTGGCGGCGGCCTGGGTTCTGCGTCCGCTGGTCGCCCTCCTGAGCGTCGTGACTACGGCCCTGGTTCGCCTGCTGGGCGGGCATGTGAAGCGCAAAGGCCCCTTCGTCACGGAGGAGGAGCTGCGTATGCTGGTAACCGTGGGCGAAGAAGAGGGAATCCTCGAAGAAGCAGAGACCGAGATGATCCACAGCATCTTCGAGTTCGGCGATACCACGGCCCGCGAGGTAATGGTACCGCGCATCGATATGATCACCCTTGCCAGTGACGCGACCGTCACCGAGGCGGTGGATGTCGCCATGCAGGGTGGCTTCTCGCGTATCCCGGTCTATGATGCTGAGAAAGGGATTGATGATATTATTGGCGTCCTCTATACCAAAGATATGCTCAAAGAGTTGCGCGAGGGGCATGATCACTTGCTGATTCGTGACCTGGTGCGCCCCGCCTACTTTGTCCCTGAAACTAAGAAGCTTGATGGCCTCCTGCGCGAGATCCGCCAGAAACGCGTCCACATGGTCATTGTTGTCGATGAATATGGCTCTGTGACGGGCCTGGCCACTATCGAAGACTTAATGGAAGAGATTGTGGGCGACATCAAAGACGAGTATGACCGCGAAGAGAACCTGTATGAGAAGGTGAGCGATGACGAATATGTCTTTGACGCCATGGTTGGTATCTATGAGTTTAACGAGATCATGGATATGAAGCTTGAGGACGAAGACTATGGCACGCTGGGTGGCTTTGTGTATGCGCAACTGGATAAGATCCCCTCGGTTGGCGACACCGTGCGCTATCAGGGGTTGACCTTTACTGTGCTGGGTACCAAGGGTCGCCGTATTCTGACCATTCGCGTCGAGCGCAAGCCGGAGGAGAAGTCACAGCCCGAGCAGGAACAGGGAGAGGTACTGGTCCTTCCCTCACAGCAGGAGCGTGAGAAAAAAGGTGAGACCGAACAGATCTATACTCCCACGCCAGAGGCGGCCTTTAGCTACCATGAGCAATCTGGAGGTGTCGCATGAGCGTCTCCTGGCCTGAGCGTGTGCGCGTGGTCGAGGTTGGGCCACGCGATGGCTTGCAGAACGAGAAGGCACAGGTTCCAACTGGGGAGAAGATTCGCTTCATCAACCTTCTGAGTGCGGCGGGGCTGCCAGTTGTCGAGGCCACCTCTTTTGTCAGCCCACGAGCCATTCCACAGTTGAGCGATGCCAGCGAGGTGATGCAAAGCATCAAGCGCCTGGAGAGCGTTGAGTACCCTGTCCTGGTCCCCAACAGCAAGGGTATGGAGCGCGCCCTGGCGGCAGGCGTGCGTACTATCGCCGTATTTACCGCGGCCAGCGAGGAGTTTACCCGCCATAATATCAACGCGACCATCGCACAGAGCCTGGAGAACTTTCGCCCGGTTATAGAGCTAGCGCGCCAGGAAGGCGTCCCGGTGCGCGGCTATATCTCAACAGTATTTGGCTGTCCCTATGAGGGCCAGGTCGCCCCCGAAAAAGTGGCGGATGTGGCGCTGGCCTTACTCGAACTGGGGGTAAGCGAACTCTCCCTGGGGGACACGATTGGAGTTGCGACGCCAAAGCAGGTGATCGAAGTACTGGATCTTCTGCTCTCCCACCACAGCATCCCAGCGAGCCAGCTAGCGGTTCATTTCCATGACACGCGTGGCACAGCGCTGGCCAATGTCCTGGCGGCCTTACAGATGGGGATTACGACTGTGGATTCCTCAGCGGGTGGCCTGGGTGGGTGTCCCTATGCGCCTGGAGCGGCTGGAAACCTGGCGACCGAGGACCTGGTGTATATGCTCAATGGCATGGGGATTGAGACAGGTGTAAACCTGGAGAAGCTCGTCGCGGCAACACGTACCATCGCCCCTTTCCTTGGTCATACCCCCACAAGCAAGTATTACCAGGCTGCCATGTCTGCCTGTAATTAACGCTATCTTCTTGATGTATGCGAGATGCCCTTGCACCTGCGGTGGCTCGCCCTGGTAGACATGTAATACGCCCTGACAGCTGAAGGCTGTCAGGGCGTATTACATGTCTACCAGGGCGAGAATGTTAGCTTAGTGATTTTGCAGATACTTGAGGGCCGCGATCAACTGGGTGTCGCCGCTGCTCAGTATCTTTTGGAGTGAGTAGTTGCCGCTATTCTCATCAGCGGGGGTAAGTGGCGCGCTACTATCTGGCAATTTGACGACCTGGTTAGGTTCAACTCCATTGTCGCGGATGAACTTTCCTTTTGGGGTAAGCCATTCTTGAACGCCAAGCAGGATTGCCGAGCCATCCGAGAGGGAGTATTGCTGTAGAACCGTTCCGGTGCCAAAGGTATGTGGATCACCGATGACGAAGGCACGGTTATTGTCTTTGAGGGCCGCGGTAACGATCTCTGCTGCGCTGGCAGAGTTGGTATTGATCAGGACAACGAGCGTGCTCTGGGTATCAATCGTACTGCCAGTAACGGGTACCGGCGTTTCCCGTCCGCTGCTATCTTTCTCAATCAGTACGTTGCCGCTCTTGACGAACATGCTGGCGATCTGAGTGGCCTCGTTGAGGTAGCCGCCTGGATTATCGCGCAGGTCGAGGATATATTTCTTCGCGCCCTTATCTTTGGCCTGTTGGAGGGCGTCACGCAACTGGTCGGAGACGCCATTGGTAAACTGCACGATCTGAATGTGCGCGACATGCTCTTCAGGGATATAGTGCAGAATCACATTGGGAACGTTGATCTCCTTGCGTTCGATCTTAAAGGTGAGCGGCTGATTCTGTCCAGGGCGCTGAACCTTAATGGTGACGCTTGTCCCGGCTTCTCCCTTGATCAGCTGGCTGACCGCTGTTGTATCCTTGCCACGCACATCCTGCCCATTGACCGAGAGCAGGATATCGCCGCGCTTCAGCCCCGCACCCTCAGCAGGAGCGCCAGGGATGGTGCTCGCAATGGAGAGATCCTTGGTTTTGGGATCCTGGTGCAGGTAGATACCGATTCCGATGAATTTGCCGCTCAACTGTTGATTCTCGGACTGGACCTCTTCAGGCGTCATAAAACGCGTATGTCCTCGATCCTTCAAGGAATCAACCATGCTGCGAATCGCGGAGTAGGACATGTTCTTGTAATCGACGGCCTTGCGATCAACATAATGCTGGTCGATAACGGTCCAGGCTTGCTGAATGAGGTTCGAATAAGCTCGCGAATCAGTGCTGCTGGGAGTGGAAAATGAATTGCCGAAAAGCTGGTGCGCGAACCAGCCGCCAAAGAAGGCAAGCACGACGAGTGCGACCAGGGTCAGAGCCTGGGCGAAGATGCGGCCAAGATTGCGCCGTTTGGGGCGCTGATGCCCGGCTTGCGGCCCTCCAGGCTGTTGCTGGTAGGGCTGGTAGGGATTATAGGGGGCGGGAGCGTAAGGGTAGCCAGGCATTCCTCCAGGTTGTGCAGGGGGAGGAGGTAGCTGGTTCAGATCATCATATGCTGGAGGTTGAGGGGCATGGAATTGCCATGCTGCTCTTCATACCAGCGGGGGTCATCATATCTACTCACCGAGAAGCCTCCATGTGGCGTTATGTTGTGTGTACGGGAAACGGTAGAACTCTCCAAAGGAGTATATTGTTACTTATGTATCTGTTGTAAAATGTGATTCTATCTTAGTTGTGTTATGCGCAAAAGTCAATTCTTGAAAGAGGAAATGTAGGATTTTCAATTCTTTTCTGCTTGCTGCCTAACTCCAAGGTGAGCATAGCGAAAAAGTTCCTAAAAAGGAAAATCGTCTGGAGACCATAAAAAAAGAGAGCATGGTTTATAACCTATGCTCTCTTTTTTGTGGCCTGATAGTGACTTCTTCTGCCATGCTGTTTTCCTTTTCTACGGAACGATCGTAAAGAGGACAGACAGACAGAAAAGAGCGACCGGGCGCAGAGTAGCGCTTATGGTGTCGCGTCCTTTGCATCGCTGCTTTGAGGCGTTTCTTCAGCGGGAGTATCGCTAGCCTTTTGCTTGTCAGAGGGAGGGGGAGTTTGTTTCTTGGGCGGTTCCCAGCCGGGGGCACGAGAAAGGATCATTGACATCATACGTCCTTCCATTGAAGGAGTACGCTCAATGGTTACGGTCCCTTTCAAGACTTCGGCGATGTCGTCGAGCAAACGGCGGCCAATTTCAGGGTGGCGCATCTCTGCCCCACGAAACTGGACACTAACCTTGACTCTGTCGCCTTCAGCAAGGAACTGTTGAATTTTGCGTGTCTTGACCTCGATATCATGGTCATCGGTACGAGGGCGCAGGCGAATCTCTTTGACGGTAACAATCTTCTGCTTTTTGCGGGCCTCGTTCTCTTTTTTGTTCTGATCGTATTTGAAGCGACCGTAGTCCATCAGTTTACATACAGGTGGAACTACATTTGGAGATACCTCGACCAGGTCAAGGTCACGTTCGCGTGCGATATCAAGAGCACGCATTGGGGGCATCACTCCCAACATCTCGCCATTTTCATCGATAACGCGTACCTCACGAGCACGGACGCGTTCGTTAGTACGTGTCTCACGTGGTCTGTTGTCGTTGCCACGAAAGTCCCTGTTAATAGGCCGAACCTCCTCTTCGGTGATGAGTGAATATTGAATGACGTTCCGTTATGCATCACGTTTGCTCGTTAACCTGAGCGGTAAGATATCTGCTCATGGTTTCAAGCACATGACATACTGATCCGCTATCGTCCAGCAGCGAATGGTACTAGTATACTACGGGAGAAGCTGGTTTGCAAGAGCGCATTATGGGCTAAAGGATAAGGAAGAGCTGGGGGATATGAGCCTCCCGGTTCTTCCTTATCCTTATCGTATCAGGCAACCTTCGTTGTCGAAAGCCCCTTTGTTGAGATTGTCTCGCTTAGCTGTTGGCAGCGTTGACCTTGATGGTGCGAGCGCGAGCATGCTCCGCTTTGGGGAGGCGCAGGGTCAGGATACCATCCTTGTAGCTTGCCTCGGCGCGCTCGGAGTTGATGGGCGAAGGAACAGTAAAGCTCTGCTGGTACTCGCCCTTCTGGAATCCATGATAATGCACGGTCGCATTCTCAGGAATCTCTATACCTGTCTGCCACTTCAGGTTCACCACATCCTGCTGGACGTTGATCTCGACATTCTCAGGCTTGACACCGGGCATCGGTACCTGGAGCGTAAAGTCCTCTGCCGTCTCATACAGGTTGGCTGGCAGCGCGCGATTGAAGAAGGTGCCAGTGGTGCGTGGTGTAATCACGCTGTCCTCAAAGAGGCGATCCATCGCTTCGCGCAGAGAAACGAACTCATTGAAAGGGTTGTAGCGAGTAATGTTAGCCATTGTATAGTTCTCCTTCTTACTAAGAAAGTATTTTATATAGGTGCGGACGGAGTGTATATGGCTCTCGCCCGCCTGTTTGTGTATCTCTTGTTCTCTGTCGATAGTATACTTCGGGGAGTGTTAGAGGAACGTAAAAGGTATATAAGAGAATTGTTAGAAAACTTGATAGTGAGACTATCAAGTTGTCCTACTCGACGAGAGTGAGCTATTTTGCTACAATGCGCTTAATTAATTTTTCGCAGAATGCGTGAAAAAGAGCTATAGCATGCGCAAATTTGTACGCTGAGAGGTTTGTTGAGGTGTCTGTACAAGAGAAACCAATGACGCAACTAATTGACTATGTGCTGACACGTGGTGTCGCGCAGGTGGAAAAAGAGGCAGACCTGCGTCGTCTGCTGCTGGAAGGCAATAACGGAGAGCCGCTACGCATCAAACTGGGTGTTGATCCCACACACTACGACCTCACGATTGGCCATGCCGTCGTGTTCCGCAAGCTGCGCCAGTTCCAGCAACTGGGGCATAAGCCGGTCGTGGTTATCGGCGACTGGACGGCGCGCCTGGGTGATCCCAGCGGGCGTGTAGAGGCGCGTAAACCCCTGACCGAAGAGCAGGTAAACGCCAATGCCGCCACCTACCTCGACCAGTTCTTCCGCATCGTGGATCGCGAGAAGACCGAGGTGCGGCGCCAGAGCGAGTGGTTCGATTCCTTCTCCCTGGGAGATGCGATCAAGCTGCTCGGGTATAAGACGGTAGCCCAGATGCTTGAGCGCGATGACTTCTCCAAGCGCTATAAGAGCGGGATTGAGATCTACCTGGCCGAATTTATGTATCCGCTGCTCCAGGGCTATGACTCCGTGGCGCTGCGGGCCGATGTCGAGCTGGGTGGTACCGATCAGACCTTTAACCTCCTGGTGGGTCGCGAATTGCAGCCAACCTTTGGTCAGAAGTCGCAGCAGATCCTGACGGTCAACTTAATTGTTGGCCTGGACGGCGTCAAGAAGATGGGCAAGTCGCTGGATAATTATATTGCCATCACCGCGCCCGCCAATGATATGTATGGAAAACTCATGTCGCTTCCCGACCACGCTATGCGCACCTACTTCGAGGCTCTGACCGATGTCTCGACCGAGGAGCTGAATGAGTTTGAGCGCAAGATTCAGGAAGGCACACTGAATCCTCGCGACGTGAAGCGACGCATGGCCCGCGAGATTGTGACCGAGTTCCACACGCTGCCCGAAGCCCAGGAGGCGGAAGAGGCCTTTATTCGCCAGTTCTCCGAGCGCAAGTTGCCAACGGATATTCCCTCATATACCGTGAGCGAGCCTACCAATATCGTGGCGCTGATGGTTGCCGCAGGGCTGGCTGCCAGTAACAACAAGGCGCGCGAGCTGATCAAGCAGGGAGGCGTCTCGATCTTCTTGCAGGGCGAGAGCGACGATGCCACGCGCATCACCGATGGCGAGTTTGTCGTCCCGGTGGCGCCTGGGGCGATCCTCAAAGTGGGTAAGCGTCAGTACCTGCGCCTGACGGCCTAAGTAAACGTAAGAAGGAAGAGTGCTCGCGTGCCCTTCCTTCTTTTTTCGTGAATTGCATTGATGCTAGTCAACATACGGCGCACACTTGCGTGCTCTATGTGATGAGGAGAATAGTGAGATATGCCAGAGGCGGTAATTGGCGTAATTGGCGGCAGTGGACTCTACCAGATGGAGGGGATGAGCGAGGTTGAGGAGATCCAGGTCGAGACACCTTTTGGCGCGCCCAGCGATGTGATTACAGTCGGCAAGATTGAGGGTGTGCGCATGGCCTTCTTGCCTCGCCATGGGCGCGGGCATCGCCTGAGCCCGAGCGAGGTGCCCGTGCGTGCGAATATCTGGGCCTTGAAGAGCCTGGGCGTTCAGTACGTAGTCTCGGTGAGCGCCGTAGGTAGCCTGCGCGAGGACTACGCCCCACGTGACCTGGTGATTCCCGATCAACTCTTTGATCGCACGAAGAGTCGCGTGAATAGCTTCTTTGAAGGCGGGATTGTCGTTCACTGTCCCTTTGCCGACCCTTTCTGTCCCGACCTGAGCACCATTCTGCTCCAGAGCGCGCAAGAATTGGGCGATGTGACCGTGCATGAGGGTGGCACCTATGTCTGCATGGAAGGCCCACTCTTCTCAACGAAGGCCGAATCTAATACCAATCGTAAGCTTGGCTTCGACCTGATCGGCATGACCGCCTTGCCCGAGGCCAAATTGGCCCGCGAAGCCGAGCTATGCTATGGCATGATCGCCTGCGTGACCGACTATGATTGCTGGCATGATACCCATGACGCGGTCACAGTCGAGATGGTCGTCGCCAATCTAAGCGCCAACGTCGCCAACGCCCAGCGTATCCTGCGTGCCGTAGCGCAAAAGGTTGCGTTCGGGCGCGAAGATGCAGCCTGTCAGTGTGGGACCGCTTTGTCAAGCGCGATCATGACTGATCCCTCACGTATCCCCGCCGAAGTCAAAGAGAAGTATAGCCTGCTTATCGAGAAGTATCTCTCCTAGATGTAGCAAACAAACCAGTAAGATGTGTGGGAGGAACAACAGCGAAAGCCGTTGTTCCTCCCACACATCTTGTTTAAAGGCTCGCGCAGCGAGCCGAGGCAGGCTATTAAAGGAGAATGAAAAGACCTGGTTTTTGGCCCTGGAAGTGCTTGACAAATAGGGGGGAGGGGAGTACAATAGGCAACGTCCCGTGAACGGAAAGAACATGATCGATGGGACAGGCCGATTTTCTTCGGGTCCTGTCGGTCGGCGTAATTGGGGCCTGCGCGGCAGATGTCTATGAATCTCGTCAGGTCCGTGAGGAAGCAGCGATAAGTGGACCTCTCTGGGTGACGCAGGGTTACCCGATTGCGCTGACCGGCAGGACCGGGCGAAAGTCGGTTTTCTCTGTCTATTGCAACATTTTCTGCTCTCGAATGGCTGGCTGGCCGCCTCGATACGACGGAAGGCTATCGTATAGCGTATCTCGCGGCTTCGTGGAGATACGGTCAATCTGGAAACAGGGGGTCGGTTCGTGGCCCGTCATGAAGCAGTCCAGACGGGAGTTTTTAGATGGCCTCACAGTCTCTCTACCGTAAATGGCGTTCGCAGACCTTCTCTGAAGTTGTTGGTCAAGAAGCCGTTATACAAACCCTTCGTAATGCGCTCAAGAGCGGGACTCTCGCTCATGCGTATCTCTTTACTGGTCCTCGTGGCACCGGCAAAACCACTACCGCGCGCCTCCTCGCGAAGACTATCAACTGTCTGAATCCACACAATGGCGAACCCTGTAATGAGTGTCAGCAGTGTCGTGAAATCACGGCTGGTAACTCATTCAATGTGATCGAGATTGATGCCGCCTCCAACCGTGGTATCGACAGTATCCGCGAACTGCGCGAGAAGGTAATGGTCCCCCCAACGGGTGGGAAGTATAAGGTGTATATCCTCGACGAGGCCCATATGCTCACAGTGGAAGCCTTCAACGCACTCTTGAAGACGTTGGAGGAGCCGCCACCACATGCTATTTTTGTCATGGCAACCACTGATGTGCATAAGATGTTGCCAACCGTGCTCTCGCGTTGCCAGCGCTATGATTTTAAACGCTTCACCATGCGCCAACTCATTGAGCATTTGAGTCGCGTGGCCCAGCAGGAGCAGGTGCAGCTCGAGGGTGGAGCCGCGGAATTGATCGCGCGCGCGGCCGCTGGTGGTATGCGCGATGCCTTGAGCCTGCTTGACCAGGCAATTGCCTACGCGGGGAATACAATCTCGCTTACCCAGGTGCAGACGATGCTAGGTGTGGCCGATCCTCGTGCCATTCAGAAGATTATCTCCGCTATTGCCAACCTCGACAGCCCGGCGGGCCTGCACCTGATCGCGGAACTGATGGAGTCGGGCGCGGACCTGCGCCAGTTGAACTCGCAGGTGGCCGAGTTCTGGCGGGCGATGATGCTGGCTCGTGCGGGTGCTAATATCGCGGAGATCACGGATAGCACCGATGAAGAGATCAACGAAATCAGGGAAGCGGCCAGGCTCTTCCGCCTCGAAGAGCTGATTGAGTGCGCGCGTATTTTTGCGCAGAATGAGCTGGTGCAGAAGAGCCAGGGCACACCCCAACTGGGCCTGGAGCTGGCGTTCTTAAGCTGTGTTGAGTTGCATCGCCGGGCGCAGGGAGGCGAGTCAGTGCTCTCTACAGAGCTGCCCGTAGCGGTTCCCGCGCCCCAATCACGCGCTGCTACACCTCAGCCGCGTCCTGTCGCGCCTCCCACGACCTCTATTCAGTCGCCTATGGGTGGATCAATCAGCCTGCCACAGCCGCGACCCGCGACCCCCCAGCCGCAGCCTGAATATAAATTCACGCCCACACCGCCTGTTGTCGCGCGGGAGCCTGGGATGCAGCGCCCCGAGTTTGTGACTACTCAGCCAGAGCCGCCAGAGATCACTGAGGGGCTGTCCCAGCCAGAGGTCTCTGCTCCGTTCTCGCAGCAGGATCGTGCCGACGAAACGCCCGCGGGATCGCAGGAAATTACTACCGCGATGCCCATTACGCCGCAGGAGATTACAGGTGGCGCTCTCTCTGAAGTGCCATCGCTCTCCATCAATGACGTGCGTGAGAAATGGGAGTATATTAAGAAGCGTGTGAAGACGCGGAAGAATGGCGCGCGTATCGCGGCCTTCCTCAATGGCTATGCCCTGGTTGATGTGCAGCAGGCGCATGGTGTCCCCATTGTCGTCATTCAGGCCAATTATGATGTACATTATAAAGCGTTGCAGTCACAGGAGCCACAGAGCGCGATTGAATGGGCGCTTAAGGTAGAGCTGGGTGTGGAATGCCGCCTGCGGACGCTCGCGCCTGGGGCCAGTATCCCCGGCCAGGCTGGAGGTGTGGGCCTGCCTCCCCTGGGTGGCCAGGCTGGAAATGGTCGTAATGGCGGGGGAGACATGAGTAGCACTCTCAATACGCTGATGGCTGGTTTGCAATCGGCCTCGGCTCATGTAGAGCGCTCTCCGCTGACGACGCGACCACCTCTGCAAGCCATGCCCCCTGTTCAGCAAGTGCCAGCGGTTCCACCACGGCCAGAGCCTGTGCGCCAGGTGGCTCCCATCGCCGATATCTCACCAGCCGCGCCAGTGGCCTCTACAACCGTGACGAGACCACCTGTGTCTCAGGTCTCTGCGATTCCCCTTGCCAGAATGCAAGCGGTGCGAGAGAATATACCAGAGAAACCTTCTGCTGATGTGCTGGCAAGCTCAAGTGCTTCGCGCCTGGACGTGGTCAAGGACAAGGCTTCGAGCGATCCAGTGGTGCGGGAGGTCATGCGGATGTTTAAAGCCGAAGTAAAAGACATACATTTAAAATAAGGAGCAACAATAGTCATGAATATGCGTGAACTTCAGAAGATGCAGCAGCGTCTCGTGAAAATGCAGGAAGACCTGGAGAAGAACCAGTTTACTGGAACTGCTGGTGGTGGTGCGGTCACGATTCAGATGAGCGGCAAGTATGAAGTAACGGGTGTCAAGATCGATCCCGAGGCTTTTAATGCTGAGGACATCGAGGAACTCGAGGTGATGGTGAAGGCCGCGGCGAAGGATGCCTTTGATAAGGTGACCGATGCTCAGCAGAAACTCGTCAACAATGCCACGGGAGGTATGCGCATCCCCGGGCTGTTCTAGTGCCATTGCAAATAAAAGGGAACTATGAGCGATATTGCCCCGCCAGTTGCAGCACTGGTCGAAGAATTCGCGAAGCTGCCAGGGATAGGCGTCAAAACGGCGCAGCGTCTCACGTTCTTTATTCTACGTAGCCCTAATGACCATGCCCGGCGTCTGGCCGAGGCCATCATACGGGTCAAAGAGAGCATTGTCTACTGCTCGCGCTGTTTCAATATTACGGAGACCGACCCATGTCCGATTTGCAGTAATCCAAGTCGGGAGCAGGATGTGATCTGCGTCGTCGAGGAGCCGCTGGATGTGCTGGCACTCGAAAAGACCGGTGCGTATAAGGGACTCTACCATGTTCTGCATGGAGCACTCTCGCCAATGAATGGTATCGGTCGTAAAGAGCTGCGGATCGATGAATTGCTCAAACGCCTGGATCATGAGCATATTCGTGAAGTCATTTTTGCTACCAATCCAGGCTTTGAGGGAGATTATACTGCCGGCTCTATTAAGCTCTATATCAAAAATGAGCTGAACCTGCCCGATTTGCATATGACCTCCCTGGCACGCGGCCTTCCCATAGGCGGCGACCTGGAGTATGCCGATCAAGATACGCTTGGACGAGCCATTGAGGGACGGCGCGAATTGTAATAATCGTCAGAATACAGCATCGCTGTATTCTGACATTTTTCTTGTCTCAGGCTATTCATGTGTGTAACGCGTGTTTGTTGTGCGGAGAGGCGATATCGCTTGACAGGTAGTTGGGATTATGGTACTCTTGTTCTAATTTCTGGCGACCACTATTGGGAGCGCATACATACATACTTCTGATCCGAACACCCTGAGCGCGCTTGTCCCCGAATGGGGGAAGCGCTAGACACGCAAGTGAAGGCTTGCCGTGCCACCTTTAGGTGGTCCCCGAATGAGGATGGGTTTCGGAATAAGATCATAGTGCGTATAGGGAGAAATCTATTTCCGGTTTTTGACCCCCACCAGAGAATAGAATAAGTGTCACCCAAATCATCGCCGTTCTGTGTCGGGAGAGGCAGGCGAATGCGAGGAAGCATGTGGTGATTACCAACCTCTGCGCGCTGATGTCCCAGGAGCGTTGCGGGGCGGTTCAACGACTTTGACAGGCTTTTGAGAGGATTGAAAAAGGAGGAACACGCGGGGCAAGGAGATGATGGACCTATCTGTCTCTACTCCTAGCACCCTGTGTGTGAAGAAATCGCTGATGAGTACGAAGAAAGAAAAATCCACAGTAGACCGCAATAGCACCAGCAGCTCCGGCGCTACAACCGAGAGAGAACGAGCCATTGAGCAAGCCTTACAGCAGATCGAGCGCCGCTTTGGCAAGGGCGCGATCATGAAGCTTGGCGATACGGCGAAGGTCCAGGTTGAGGCCATATCCACCGGCTCTGTTGCCCTGGATCTGGCGCTGGGTATTGGTGGCTTGCCCCGTGGGCGTATTACAGAGATCTATGGCCCTGAATCGTCTGGTAAAACGACGCTCTGTCAGCACGTTATCGCCAATGTGCAGAAGATGGGCGGATACGCGGCCTTCATCGATGCTGAGCATGCCTTTGACCGTGTCTATGCCTCACGCTGCGGTATTGACACCAATAGCCTGCTGATCTCTCAGCCGGATACCGGTGAGCAGGCGCTGGAGATCGTCGACTCCCTGGTGCGCAGCAATGCCGTCGACGTGGTCGTGGTTGACTCGGTGGCGGCCCTGGTGCCACGTGCCGAGATCGAGGGCGAGATGGGCGATTCGCACGTAGGCTTGCAGGCGCGTCTGATGAGCCAGGCCCTGCGTAAACTAACGGGCGCGATCAGCAGCTCGAACTGCTCGGTTATCTTTACCAATCAGTTGCGTGAAAAAATTGGTGTCATGTTCGGCAATCCAGAGACCACGGCCGGTGGTAAGGCGCTGAAGTTTTATGCCTCGGTGCGCCTGGATATCCGCCGTACTGACTCCATCAAGTTGGGCCAGGACGTGGTTGGTAACCGCACTCGCGTACGCGTCGTCAAAAACAAGGTCGCGCCTCCCTTCAAGTCCGCTGAGTTCGATATCATGTACAGCGAGGGTATTTCTCGCGAGGGTGGCCTGCTGGATATTGGTCTGGAGATGGGCCTGGTGAAGAAGAGCGGTGCCTGGTTCACGGTTGGCGATATTCGCCTGGGCCAGGGTCGTGAGAACGCCAAAGAGTTCCTGCGTCAGAACACCGACGTGGCTCAGGCTATCGATGACCAGATCCGCAACAACATGAACACCTTCCGTGGTGGCGAGATCGAAGGGGTCGAAGAAGAGGAGACCGAGGAAGAGATCGCTGCGACCGAGGGCGAGGAGTAGCTCCTCTCCTCGTGTAACGCCAGATTCATTGGTAAGAGGTATGGTGCGCCCCTGGTAGCCGCAGGCTACCAGGGGCGCACCATACCTCTCAGTTTTGTTCCAGGTCAGAGGTGGTAATCTTCCTGGGCCTCTGGCTATCCTCCAGGATATTAGGCAGTTTCTGCTCAAGCTCTGGCTGTTGTAGGCGAACGAGGGGGCGCTCGGCGGTCGCCAGCAGTGGCTCAAGCTCTTCGCTTTCAATAGAAGGCGGAGCCAGGGCCTCTGGGACTGGCGTGCGCTCACGCCACCAGATCGCCATCTTTGCCGGGTCGACCGCGCCCAACTCGCCGGTATTGGCCTCCTCCATATGCCAGTCAGTGATTGCATCCTCAAGCGGAATTTCGTGTCCCGCCTTCAGGCTGAGATTCCACTTGTGATCCATGATGGCAAAGTAGGCCTGCATAGGGTCCTGTTCTTGCGTGAGGGTTTGGCGCAGCAAGAGAATCGTGGGTAGGTGGTAGCGGCGGTACCAGTCGCGGGCCGCGACCTCTAGTTTGACGGGGCGATGGACCTGTTCGCTGAGAATGGCCTGGTGTCCCAGGATCAGGTTATAGAAGCGACGTGCGTAGGGCCGGGGGATGGAGATATGGATGAGTTCATAGATGCGGCGCTGATACCAGCCCGGTAGCACCGTCGTAAACTGCTGTACTGCACGCCCGGTCATATCCAGCAGCGAGAAGCCCCAGCGGTTGAGCGAGTGCAGGAATTTTTGCGCCTGGAAGAGCGTATCGAAGTGCTGCCCATCCGCCAGGCGCGCGTGTTCGCGCCTGAGCCAGCGATAGCGACGCTCAAAATAGCGAAAATCGCTATCATCAAGGACCTGTTCTTCTTCAGGCAGTCCCCGCGCCTGGCGTAAATCTTCGGCCTGCCAGGCCAGCGACTCGCCAAAGTGGGCCAGGTCCTGCTGGCGCAGCCCCTCACTGACGGCTTGCGGAAAGATCTCAACTGTCTCCGCATCGGCCATGATACCCAGCACACGCTTCCCATCGATGCGAATTAATGCATTGGCGAGAGAGGGATCACCCCAGTAGATACCATGCTCGTGTAGCTCAACCATTAAGACCGCTACAGCCGAGAGCAGGCTGTGCTTGGAGCGTTTCTTCAATGGGAGGCGATAGAGCAGGACATGAGGAATAACGCGTGGAGCGAGGCGCGTGATGGTATAGCCACGGTCGTTATTGATATATTGCCGCATGCCAGGGACGCCGGGTACCTCTATCGGAATGGGAGGAGCCGACACGTGCGCAGTGCCGATGGGACTGAGGGAAGGAATACCGCGCCGCTCGATCTCACGCAAGTTGCGAATCTCGCGCTCGGCCATGTGTGGCGTCGTCTCCTTGATCGCGTAGCGCGCGCCCTCGCTCTCAACGAAGACCACCGGATGGCGCGATGCACCACGACGAATGACCAGAAGAGGGACGCCCAGTTGCTTCCATTCTTCGAGCTGAGCGTGCCAGGGAAGCTTCTCAAGCTGCTTCTTATCTGCTCGTGGAACATGCAGTTGAATCTTTACATTGTTGTCTGAAGGTAGTGTAAATGTACCGATACTCTCACCTCCCTGTGTATGTTATGACACTGGCATTTTGCCATCAGGAAACGGACTGCTTTCAGTGTGATGATAGCATGCTTTCGGAGATCTACGCAAATTCAGGCGCAGGATGGAGGTACATCCAGTAAGTTGTAGGGTCCAAGCTGGCTTGGGCTTATGCTTGTTCGCCTGGAGCAATTGGTACTGAGGGAAAGCAGAGCGTAAAGCTGCTGCCGGCGCCTGGCGTGCTCTCTACCTGGATGTTACCTTGATGGTTCTCAATGATGCGTTTCACGATTGCGAGTCCCAGGCCGCTACCGCCACGATCACGTGAGCGGGCTGGATCTGCCCGGTAGAAGCGCTCAAAGATGTGCGGAAGATCCTCAGCTGGAATGCCTATGCCAGTATCGCTAATAACGATGCAGGCTTGCCTGTGTTCATGGCTGCGCAGTGAGAGCGTGATGGTGCCTTCCGGGGGGGTGTATTTGAAGGCATTATCCACCAGGGCTACCAGGACCTGCTTGAGCTGGTCGGCATCCCCATAGATTTGCACTGGTTCCGTATGCTGAAGAAGCAGGCGTGGATATATGGATGTCTGCCCGCTTCGATGGCGAAAGAGGCGGAGGGTATCCAGCAGGAGACTATCCAGATCGATACGTGTATGATAAAGCGTGAGGGGAGCTTCACGTAGCAGTTGCTGCGTGCTATCGGCGCGTGCCAGGGTCAACAGGTCATTAACCAGGCGTCCGAGCCGTTCGGCCTCGGCCTGGGTGTCGGTGAGAGCTGCGCTTATCTCTTCGCCTGGAAGATCGGGTGCCTTGTTTAGCAGATCGAGATTGCAGCGGATTGAGGTAATGGGTGCGCGTAACTCATGTGAGGCGTCGGCCACAAAGCGTTGCTGGCGCAGGTACGCCTCTTCAAGGTTTGTAAGCATCTGGTTAAATGTCTCGCTGAGTATGCTCAGTTCATCACGTGCGCGCCAGAAGCTGTTGGGAAGGTAGACACGTTTGCTAAAGTCGCTTGAGGCGCTAATCGTTTGCGCTGCCAGGGTCAGGCGACGAACGGCGCTTAAAACCCCGCGCGCGATCAGCCAGCCTCCTAGAAGCGCGAGCAGTAAGGCCAGAAGCGAGACCTCGAGAATGAGTTGACGTAGGTGGGCCAGGGATTGCTCTACATCATCTGTGCTCCGGGCGGTCTGGATGATATGAGGCGTGGGGTAGGGGTCATCATTGCGCAGGGTATAGACGCGAACGGTTTGCCCATTGTAAGTGATGGTGCTAAAGAGACACGCGCCGGCGGCGGTGTTCTCATGGCACCCGTGTCCACGAAGCGCGGCCTGTGCGGCCTTCTCATCCCAGGGAGCGGGCGGTGCTGACTGGTGACTGATGCTTGTGCCGCCTTCCAGTACGCCCGTCGTGGTGGCTAACAATTGGAGCTTTGTGCTGAGGATCTCAATGGAGATACCGCCGATACCTATGCCATTGTCGCCGGGCAAGAGCAGGGGATATTTCGTGCCCTCGCTACTCATATATGAGGGCGAGAGGTCCTTGCCAAGCTGGATACTGGCCGCACGCGTACTGAGGGCATTGTCTAATTCTTGATAGGCTTGCTGGCGAGCTTGTTGATATACATAGATGCCAAAGAAGGCAAAGATCCCAATAAGGAGAAGTGTATAAAAGCAGGCGAGCCGTAGATGCAGAGGGATATATAGCCCTCGCCGGGTTCTACTATGGTCCCTGGGAGCAATAGTTCGCTGAGAGAGTGTGGACATACTGATCTTTCTCCACATGTGCTGAATGTATTAGTCAGGTAAGCGCAGGACATAGCCAGTGCCGCGTATGGTTTGGAGCAGGCGTTGTTCGCCCTCGCGCTCCAGTTTGTTGCGCAAGTGTCCGATGTAGACCTCCAGCACATTGGGGCTGCCCTCAAAGTCGTTGCCCCAGATACGCTCCATGAGCAGGCCGCGTGTGAGGACTACGCGTGGATTGCGCAAAAAGAGCGTCAGTAATTCGTATTCTGTTGTGCTCAGGTCAATCATGCGTTGACCACGATGTGCCTGGCGTGTCGCGGTATCAAGCTCTAGATCTGCGAAGCAGAGAAGCTCTCCATGGACCTCTGTAGGCTGTTTGCGGCGTAGGAGGGCCTTAACGCGGGCAAGCAGTTCTTCCAGGGCAAAGGGTTTGACCAGGTAATCGTCGGCCCCCATCTCCAGTCCCGTGACGCGATCTGCGACTGTGTCACGGGCAGTCAGCATGAGAATCGCGGGCGTTGCCTGAGTTTGATGGAGACAACGGCAGACCTCTAGCCCATTTATGTCTGGCAGCATGATATCGAGAATAACCACGTCTGGTCGTCTGGTGCGTGCTAGCTCAAGGGCGGTCTCCCCATTGCTGGCGCTCGATACCTGGTAGCCTTCATAGGCCAGGCTGCGCCGTAGGGCGCTGGTCACACGCGTCTCATCATCAACGATCAGGATGTGCGCATTTGTGAATGTTGGCGGTTGCATTACTTCGCTGCTCGCTTCTATCAGGTTGAATATTCTCTATCATTATATGATTACCTGATCTTGCTGAAATGGGGCTGAAAAGAAGAGAGGCTGATAAGCAAGAGAGAATGGCTGATTCAGTGTATGTCTGAACCAGCCATTCTCTTGCTTTGAAAGGCACCTGAGCAAGGCCTCTCAAAAATAGGTTAGCGCGTTATCCCCTTTGAGGTTATTCCTCGTCAGCGGAGAGGCGGCGCCACACAAAAAAGGTCGTTGTACCGATTACAGCGAGGATACCTGTAACGATCAGGCTGATCGTCCATCCTCTGCGACTTGATGACTGCTCGGGAACATCAATAACCTCAACCTTGTGATGGTTGGAAGATGGGCGCGACTCTTTCACAACTGTTGCCATGAAAACTGTCATCCTTTCGTTTACTGGTGTCTTCTTCTCCGAAAACCTGAGTGCGCTTGTGCCCGAATGGGTAAAGCACTAGCCACGGTAGTGGCGTTGGTTTTCGGAATAAGATCTGCGATAGTCATAAACGAAATACCGCCCGGTACCTGAACGATACCTCGACAGTTTCATTATACAGATGGGGTCACAATCAATTTGCCAAAGCTCTCGCGGCGTTCCAGGCGCTGCTGCGCCTCGCCAACACGCTCAAGCGGATAGGTGCTATCCACCACCGGCAGGAATTTGAGCCGCGCGACCAGTTTGAGGACATCTGCCAGGTCCTGGCGCGTGCCTCCATACGAACCAAGCAGCGTTTGTTCTTTGGCGAAGAGGTTCCAGATATTGACTTTGCTCTCGTTACCAGTTGTGGCGCCACAGGTGACCAGGCGACCCCCACGCGCGAGGCACGCGACGCTCTTCTCCCAGGTTTCTGGTCCAATATGCTCAAAGACGACATCTACGCCTCGCTTATTGGTCAGGCGACGAACCTCTTGAAAGAAGTCGTGTTCGCGGTAATTAATGACATCGTCGGCGCCAAGCTCAAGCGCCTTCGCGCGTTTCTCCTCGTTTCCGACCGTCGTAATTACACGTGCCCCAGCCAGCTTGGCGATCTGGATGGCCGCGCTACCGACCCCACTGCCACCAGCTTGAATCAGGATATCCTGGCCCGGTTGGAGGGGCGCTTTCTTTGTCAACATATGCCAGGCCGTAATTGCCGCCAGGCCAACAGCCGCGGCGGACACAGCGTCGACGCCTTCGGGAAGGGGTACAATGCTGGAGGCTGGCGCGCGCATATACTCGGCGTAGCCACCCTGGCTGCCCAGGCCAACAATATCTCCTTTGAGGCAGATGGCCTCCTCACCTGAACGGCAAAATTCGCACTGACCGCAGAAAAGATAGGGGGCTACCGCGACCGCCTGTCCGACAGTCAGACCACGTACCGTATCACCTACCGCGACGATCTCGCCCGCGACCTCAGAGCCAGAGATATGCGGCATAGGCGCTATTTTTGTGCGACCGGTACGTGAATAAATATCCAGGCGATTGATACCACAGGCATGAACTTTGAGGACAACCTCGGTAGGGCCTGGCGTGGGCTGGGGTAGGTCCTCAACGCGCAATACCCGTGTGTCACCATGCTCGTGAAAAACCGATGCTTTCATATGGTGCATCTCCCTTGATGTTTTGTTCGAGATTACTCTACAGATTACTCTACAATATACATACAGGTTCTTCTGGGATCTTCCTCTTCATTGTATGGAATAGGCAGAAAAGATGCAATCTCTTGACGATGAGAGCTGTAAACGCTATCATCGGTATACAAAGCAAACAATCAAAGCCAACAATATTTTCTCTAAAGGTGTATTGCACAATTATGATGAACAAACTTCGTGGGCGTAACCTGAAGCACCCTGGCTGCTTGATTGGCGTTACCACAGGCTTAACCGTAGGCATTATTCTGGCGGGTGTCATGGCCGCTGTCTTCAACATAAATTTAAGTGTTATCCTCTGGAGCTGGCTCATTTTTATTGTGGTGCTAGGCACAAT
Organism: Ktedonobacter sp. SOSP1-52; assembly: GCF_016587395.1. Classification (NCBI taxonomy): domain Bacteria; kingdom Bacillati; phylum Chloroflexota; class Ktedonobacteria; order Ktedonobacterales; family Ktedonobacteraceae; genus Ktedonobacter; species Ktedonobacter sp. SOSP1-52. The sequence continues at coordinate 644,212 of NZ_BNJH01000002.1, read as the reverse complement.
TGGATGGATCATCGGAGACCGTATGTCGAGCCGTTTCCCGGCACTTGAGGAAGAGACGGCACCTTCGCAGGCCGATGCTCCCCCTCCCCAAGAATGAATATGACGAAACTGTGCCCAAAGGCTAGTACTTTGGAGAAAAGTATGGTATAGTTGGTTTACTAGGTAACACCGTATACCCCTGCGTTATCTACCATTTGACCTGAAGCCGGAGCAGCGTGGCTCTAAAGCGATGATGCGCGAACTCGTGGATGCAGTATCGTCGTGGCTGCTCATAGAGCTACTAACCACTAGATACAGATTCCCCCAGTGTGCTGGAACCCTCTAAAACGATGTAAATTACCTGATCAGCACAGGATAGGAGGATACCCTCATGACGAGCAATGAGTTTCGCCGACCAGTTTCTGTTGACTTTGCCCCCCGTGGCAGCGCCTGTGAGTGGTGTGGAAAGCCCGCAGAGCGCCAGTTGACCGCAATTGGAGGAACCTATCACAACGAAGGTGGCCTCTTCTGCCGCGCTTGTGGCGAAAAGTTTTCCCAGGCCGTGGTGAATTCGATTAATGTTGCCGCAATGACAAATGTTTCTGGTTACGAACTGTTTTAACTCCCCTTCCACTCTCAATTTTTACTATGCAAACGTTCGCGCTTCGTGTTACCGATCTGTACCTATCCGAGCGGGCCTGCTACCCAGCATACTCGTATAATCGTCCAGGGGACAACCGGCTTCAGACTGGAACGCAGACAAGAGAGACTAACGAGAAAGAGGCTATGCCCAATTCTGGGCATAGCCTCTTTCTCGTTAGTCAAATGGATGTTTACGCGTAGCGCTGAATATACTGTTCGATATCAAAGGACTTGGCGCGTTCGGCCAGCTTTTGCGCGGCCTGATCCATCGTCTCACGCTCTTGGCGGAAGAAGACACCGGTAAATTGCTTCTCCGTATCGAGCGCCAGGGTCATGGCCTGGCCACGGTCAGCAATATCGTGCTCAGGCGAGATGGGCGTGACTGAGGCATCCCAGGCGTCAAATGTGTGATAGAAGGTTGGGCAGGGGCTTAGCGCGTGAATAAAGGAGAAGCCTTTATGCTGAATTCCCTGCTCGATGAGTGCCGCCAGATCCTTCGGTTTAGCCGAATAGCCACGGGCAACGAAGCTGACGTTGAGCGAGAGCGCGGTCGCAATTGGATTGAATTGGGAGGCCATCAAGCCGTAGGGCGTGGACTTGGTCACATGTCCATGAGGCGAGGTGGGCGAGGTCTGGCCCTTGGTAAGGCCATAGATCTCGTTATCCATCACGACGACCGTGATATCGATATTGCGCAGAGCGGCATGGACTAGGTGCCCTGCCCCAATGCTGAAGAAGTCACCATCGCCGCCCACGGCCACAACGGTGAGATCCGGGCGTGACATCTTGAGTCCCTGGGCGACAGGAAGGGCGCGACCATGCACACTATGGAAGCCAAAGGTCTTCATGAAGTGCGGGAAGCGGCTTGAACAGCCAATACCCGAGACCACGACCGTCTGATCGGGCGCGAGCTTCATCCCAGAGAGACCGCGCAAGGTTGCGTTGAGTACACCAAAGTCACCGCAACCAGGGCACCAGGTAGGCTTTACTTCGCTTTTATAGTCTTTAGGGGTTGGATTGATGATTGTCTGCGTCATCGGATTAACTGACCTCCTCAATAGCCCGGAGAATCTCGCCCGCTGTGAACGGAATGCCGCCATACTTATTCACACGGATCGCTTGCAACCCATATTTCGCGCCCAGCAGGTTAGCTAACTGACCCGAGTAGTTGCACTCAGGGACGATAACCTTTTGCACCGAATGGATAAACTCTTGAATCTTGCGATCAGGCAATGGTGAGAGAATCTTCAAGTGAAGTGCGGCTACCTTGTATCCCTTTTCGCGGGCGCGGTCAATCGCCTCTTGAATGGTTCCCTCGGTCGATCCCCAGCCAATAAGCCCGATGGTGGCCTCGGCATCGCCATAGCGCTGGGGCTGTGGAAGCTCCTCGGCAGCCGTATACAGCTTGCGGAAGCGCTTTTCCATCATCGCGATATGGTCTTCTGGCTCGTAGTCGGGATGCCCGTACTCATTATGCTCAAGACCTGTTGCCACATAGGGAGTTGCACCGGCTCCCGGGCTGGTCATGGGCGAGATGCCGCTAGCGGTATACGCAAAGCGTGCATAGTCGTGTGACGCTGTCGCGCCGGCGCCAACTGCCTCTTTCTCATCGCTAGCTACTGGCTCAGGTTGCAGGCGTGCCTGGACCTCGCCCTGCTTAAAGACGTGGCGATCAACGCTCTCCACACGCGCAGTGAGTGATTGATCGGTCAGGAAGAGGACTGGCATCTGATAGCGCTCGGCCATATTGAAAGCGAGTTGTATCAGCTCGTAACAATCGGCCACATTGGCTGGCGCCACGATCATACGCGGCGTATCGCCATGCCCGGCGTAGAGCGCGAAGCTCAGATCGGACTGCTCCATTTTGGTAGGCATACCCGTGCTGGGGCCAGCACGCTGGGCATCGACAATGACCGCGGGCAATTCAGCCATAGATGAAAGGCCAATCAGCTCCGTCATCAGCGAGAAGCCAGGGCCAGAAGTCGCCGTCATCGCTCGCTTGCCACCGAATGAAGCGCCCAGGACCGCGGCCAGGGCCGCCATCTCATCTTCAGCCTGGAGGAACGTGCCACCGACGTTGGGGAGTTCCTTGGCCAGACCTTCCATGATGTCGCTCGCAGGCGTAATGGGATAGCCAGCGAAGAAGCGGCATTGCGCGGCCAGGGCACCTGCTACGACTGCCTGGTTGCCATTGAGCACAACGCGATCTGCCTTCTCCACGGGACCGAGAACATAGGGATCATATTTGGATAATTTTTCAACGACATAATTGCGGGCGACCTCAAGGGCCAGCATATTCTTCTCCATCAGCGTGGCGTTAGCCTTGCGTGACTTGGAGAGCTTGGATTGCACAACCTGGGTAATGGCCTCTATGGGCGGCCCGAAGAGTCCAGTGATGGCGCCAAGCATGACCATATTTTTGGTCTGGAAGAGCTGTACCTCTTTACGCGCGATCTCGTTAAAGGGAATCGCGTACGTGATAAAGTCGCCGGTTTCAGGAGTAAAGTCGGACGGATCATAAATCAGGACGCCGCCATGTCGTAGATCGCTGACGTTGCGATCGAACGCCTCCTTATTTAGGCAGATGAGTACGTCCGCGTAGTCCCCCATAGATTTTACGGGCTGGTCGCTAATGCGAACCTGGAACATACACGGGCCGCCGAGAATCTCGGCAGGGAAGGTCCGAAATGTATAGACGTGATATCCCCAGCGGGCAGCTGCCAGCGCAAGAATATCACCGCCTGAAATGGTACCCTCGCCCGACTCGCCGCCTATTCGGATGGTAACTTCGTTCTTCACTGATTTCTCCTCAGCAAAACGTGGAACCGCACCCGGAATGTAGGTAGCGCGGCAATAATTGGGTGTATTGTCATAGTGCTTAGACTCTTATGCCGAAACCCAACGTCGCTGACGCGACTAGTGCTTCGCACTCAGGGTTTTCGGATCAGAAGAGACACAGTAAATACGGGAAAGTGGAGGCTGTCGCCTGATGGGGGAGAGTGGCCACAAGAGGCGTTTTCGCTACTTATATTATATAGACATACATACTGAGCAAAAAGGGTACTGTTGCTTCCATCAACCCTCAAGCAGCAGTGAAGCGAAGCAGCCCGCAAACTTTCAATATGTGTTTCCTGTCTGTTCTTGTGCATTCTCGACAATTCACAAACATACGCCAGTCGTAGAGTGATTGTACAAAACACACTTACGACTGATGCTATTATAGCACACTTTAGAGCCGATGCCATCTCGAAAAGATGAGTTTAATTGAGTTCTCATTGGGGGTATTCATGTTTATGAATTGGCTTCTCAGGCTGGCCTTTCGCGGTGAGAGTGTAGATGTGGGCCATCGTGGATTGCCTCATCATTTATGCCTACCCTCCTCCCCTACAGGCGCCCTGAGGCGAATTTCAGTCCGAAGTTGAGGTTTAGAGAAAAGTGCTGAGTTTGTTTGTATGCCAGCATAACTTTTGAAAAGGGCGGAAAAACCGTCTGATTGGCTTATTTACCCCTTTTCAAGAGGCGTGAGATATGCTATACTACGTTTTGCAACCGGGCCCATAGCTCAGCGGTTAGAGCTGCCGGCTCATAACTGGTAGGTCGCTGGTTCGATCCCAGCTGGGCCCATTTATAATTCATAATCTTTCGCCCATCGCACATTCTTTTCCTGGTTGTTTTTTAGTGGCGTCAAACGAAGGATTGCTGTTGCTACACCCACTTCATCAACAGGAACTAAATAGACCTTGTTGAATCCTGGGCTATAGACAGCAAAGTAATCACATTCCCCACGATAGTGACGACATTCCCTGTTGTTTCCTGTTACGTTATGATTCGCTGTGTCGAATTTGATTATTGCATTATTAACTATTCTGGCTGTCTTGCATTGTATACGCCAGAATCTTCTCTCTACATCCTCAATAACCAGATCGTACCGATGATTGCCACCATAGGGAGTGAGTACGAAGTAGCCGAGTTGTAGAAAGCGGGTGATAATTGCTGCCTCGCTGATATCGCCTATAGTATTTGTATCATTTTTGCCCCTGCCAAGTAGCCCCATATGCATCTCCTTTTATATCTCGTAATCTTTTGCCCACCGCACATATTTTTCCTGATTGTTCTTTGCAGGAACCAATCGAAGATTCGCTCTAGTTGTGCCAACCTGATCTACTGCTAAGAGGTAGATTTTGTTAAGCTCCTCGCAATAAACAGCAAAAAAGTCACATTGTTCTCGATAATGTCGCATACGCTTAACTTTCAAAGCCATATTATGATTTGCTGTATCGAATGCAATTACTGTTCCATTATCTTGTATCCGCGCCGTTTTACATTGCACCCGCCAGAATTGTCCCTCACCATCCTCAATGATCAGATCATATCGCTGTTTTCTCCCATTAGGGATGAGCACGACGTAGCCGAGTTGTAAGAACCGAGTAATAATCGCAGCTTCACTAATGTTGCCTATGCTATTTGTGGTACGCCTATCCCTTCCCTGCAAACCCATGTGTTTCTCCTTCAATGCCGACTATCAAAAAGAATCTGCTGTGTATAGTGTTTTAAGTATCATTGCATAACTAGCAGAGCGTTTAATAAATCGTAGCTTGCGACATAGAGCGTCATTTGGTAGCATTGAGCGATTGTTGGCGACAAAATGTAGTATAACATGCATCTTTTTGAATGTCAATACACGCCATAAAGCGATAAAATGCTATCATGCTTGACATTTTGCGTCACAGTCTCTATAGTAGTCATAAAGCTAATACTGTTAAGAGGTTCAATTAATGAACATGCGAGAAGATGAAGATTTTTTGACATCTGAAGAAGCCCGTAAGCGTTTAAATGTTTCCTCTCGTACACTTGAGCGCTATGTTAGAGATGGTCTTTTGAAAAAATACCGGCGCAGAGTTGGGCGTGAGGTCTATTATAAGCAGGCGGAAATCGAAGATTTATTGCGGATTCGTCCTGTGGAAGAAATAGAAGACCAGTGAAAACATATCTTATAGTCGTAAGTGCGAATCCTACTGAGGCCGACTTCTATTTAGAAGGCACGTTAACTCATCAATATAGAGCATTGCCTACCATGTTTTCCTTCAGGGTATCGGGTCACATGTATATTCATGGGCTCTCACACTAACGATATTCCCCAATTCGCCCTATCCTTTCAAAAAGAAATGTTTTTGGACAGGTAGGTCGCAACATATGAAGGATGTAGCTATTATTGGTGCCGGAATTGCAGGTATAGCAATTGCGACGCGCTTGCAAAAATTGGGCTATTCGACGCAACTTTTTGAGGCGCATGGGCAGCCAGGGGGATGTGCTGGTTTTTACCGGCGTCGTGGGTTTTCGTTTGACGTAGGAGCAACGACACTGGTTGATTTTGGCCCCGGTGGAGTAGGTGGCGAATGGCTCTCTAGTATTGCTATGCCTCCGATAGAATGGGAGCAACTTCCTGGGTATCTGGCCTGGCTTCCAGACCGAACGGTAACGCTGCACCGTGATCCGGCTTTATGGAATGAAGAACGACTTAACACTTTGGGTTGTACACCAGCACATCACGCGTTCTGGATGTTTATTGATAGGCTTGCAGCGGCCTTCTGGCAGGCTAGCCGTAGGGGCGTTAAATTACCAATTCAAAGTATAAGAGATGCGGTTCGTGATGTGCGCGCGCTGGGAGCAATGCATCTCCCTCTTATTCGCTACCTGAACTGGACAGTGGAGGATGCCTTGCGGGCCTTTGGCCTGCATCAGGACCGCGCATTAACCAGCTTACTCGCTATGCTCATTGAAGATACGGTACATAGCAGTGTGAGGGAGGCGCCCCTTATCAACGCCGCATTGGGAATTTCTATTCGTGGTGCTGGTCTTACACGTGCGAGAGGAGGGATGCGTGGTTTCTGGCAAGCGCTAACAACTCACTATCGAACTTTGGGTGGAGAACTGCGTGTTGGTTGTCGAGTAGAACAGATTACAGGTGAGCGAGGAAAATTTTATATACGGACGCGGCGAGGGGAATTTCAGGCTGCTCAAGTTGTAAGTACTCTTCCAGCATCATTGACCTCCTGTATCGCACCAACTCAGGTCGCGCGGACGCTAAGCCCATACTTAAGCCGAAATGCGAATGCTTTAGGGGGCGCGCTGTGTGTCTTTCTCGGTGTGCCAGAACAAGAGGTTTGTGAGCAAGATTTTAGGCACCACCAATTGCTTCAGACATATAATAGCCCGCTGGGTGATGGCAACAATATGTTTATCTCTGTCTCTGCTCCAGGGGATACTGAAAGCGCGCCTACGGGTTATCGCAGCGTCATGCTCTCTACACATTGTTCATTGGAACCCTGGGAAGCGCTATCTGCTTCAGCATACCAGGCCCAAAAGCGGACTTCTGGCGACCACCTTATCTCCCTTGCGCGGCGCGTATATCCTCACCTGGCTGAGCAAGCAAGCGTGTATGAGGTGGCAACTCCACGCTCCTACCAGTTTTTTACTTTTCGTCCTCGCGGTGCCGTTGGAGGGTTCCGTCTGACGCTTTATAACGCGAATCAGCGCGCTATTCCTTATTCTTCAGGTGTGCCTGGTTTCTGGCTGGCTGGTGATACGACCTGGCCTGGCCTGGGAACTGTCGCATGTGTGCTTGGAAGCAAAATTGTGGCTGAGCAGGTAGCGGAGAGCGCTCGCTACTTGCAAAGGCCCCGCTGGTTTTTGGCTTCATTTCTGCAAGGAGGTGCTGAATATGCACGATCTTGAAACGCCTCAGATAGCTATTCCTCGGCTTGAGGAACTAGGCGCAGATCTTCTCGTCACCACACGCAGGCAACGTTTACTTACCCTGGCACGACCATTTATCGGGTTATTTTGCTACGCTGTTGCTGCCTATTTTAACTTATGGTGGCTCTATCCTTTTCTTGTTTTCCTTATTTTCGTTGCAGTTGTGACCGTGACACATGATGTCGTTCATCGATCACTTGGTCTTAGTCAGCATCAGACAGAATATACGCTTTTTTTCATGGGAATGGTGCTCATGGAAAGCGGGCATGCCTATCGGACGACGCATGTCCAGCATCATAAGTATTTTCCATCTGAAGAAGATCAAGATCCTGAAGGTTATCCCGCGCATTTAAGCCTCTTAGGTGCGCTCTTTTATGGTCCTGTATTTCTCTACAGGCTCTGGTGGTGGGCTTTTCTGCGCAATCAGCAGCGATTTGGGCAGCGGATGTGGCTGATACTGGAAGCTCTTGTCCCCTTTGTCGTTGTCATTGTTGGTCTCCTTTTATGGAATACTCTACCCGCCGTTCTACTCTATGCTTTCTTTGCCCTGGTTGGAAGTTGGGTCTATCCGCTCTTAACGGTCTATCTGCCCCACAAGGATTATGGGGAGACGCCGCTGACGCAAACACACACCTTAAGAGGCAGGATCATTCCGTTACTTTTTTTAGAGCTGACGTATCACCTGGAGCACCATCTCTATCCGCAGGTGCCAAGCCATAATCTGGCTGAATTAGCGCGTCGGCTCGATCCTTTTTTTAAGGAAGCTGGTGTGCAGTATTGGTATGTGATTTAACAATAGCGTTTGTGGAAAACGAAATAACAACAGGCAGATACCCTTCAAGATATCTGCCTGTTGTAGGTTTGCTTATGTATGCTCGCTTCTTAGAGAGCGCGGCGTCCACCTGAGACTGCGCGCAGGATGGCGATCAGGATACAGGCACCGATGAAGGAAACAACGATGCTGCCCCAGAAACCGAAGTTGGCATCAGGAATCAGCAAGTTGGAGATCAGGCCACCGAGGAAGGCACCAATGATACCCACAACGATATCGCCAACGATGCCATAGCCACCGCCACGCATGACACGACCAGCCAGGAAGCCCGCGATCAGGCCAACGACGAGCCAGGCAATAATGCCGCCGGGATTAAGTGAAGCTGCGAGAACTGTTGCGACTACCATGATGTATTTCCTCCTACTATCATTTCTCTCGAGTGTATTCGCGAGTATATTCGAATTCACAATTCCTGATTAGAATACGTACGGACTCCCAGGAACGGTTTCGCTCAGAAGGGGGGGCAGAGCCTCTTTCAGCAAATTTTTATCTGCGCTTTAAGTTTTCTTAACAGAATTATCGAATATTGCATGTTATATTCTTTAAGAGGTGTCTGTTATAAGGAGGCCATGCCAGCATGGCCCCTACAAATCTCCATCATTTGTCAGATGCACCGGTAAGGGTGCTAGTAAAGGAATGAGCCATGGCAAGGATGCGTTTTGTTTTTCGTTTTGCCTGGGTGCTGCTATTTGTGGTGAGTGGCCTGGTCGCTGTTTTCTATCTCCACTCGCAGTCAGCACGCGCCCAGACCACGTATAATGTCCTCTTTGATAATGCCCACGCTGAGACGGCAGGGAATGCCGACTGGGTCATCAGCACCAGCCAGCCTGATCCCCTGGCACAGAATGCAAATCCCCAGGTGGAGAGCGATTGGACGGGCGGCATTAGCGCCTGGGGTGTGACCTTGCAGAAAACGGGGCGCTATAGCTTGAAGACGAATACCAGTGCCTTGACCTATGGTAACAGTGGCAATGTCCTGGATCTTAGTCACTTTCAGGTCCTGGTGCTGCCTGAGCCTAACACACTCTTCACCAGTAGCGAGAAGGCAGCCATCTTGAACTTTGTCCATAATGGTGGTGGCTTGTTTATGATCGCCGATCACACTGGTAGCGACCGCAACAATGATGGTCATGACTCTCTACAAATCTTTAATGACCTGATGAATAACAATGGCGTTGGCAACGATGTCTTTGGCATTCAGTTCGATGCGGTAAATATAGCCAATGAGAATCCCAGCAATGACACTCCCAATGGGGACCCTGTCCTCAGTGGACCATTCGGGACGGCTCATGGCAGCATTATTCGTAATGGTACCACTGAGACCGTCTCACGTACCGATAACCCAAATGCGCATGGAATTATCTATCGGAATAGCGTCTCTAATACGGGCACAACGGGTGTCTTCGTGGCTGGTAGTATCTATGGCTCCGGACGTGTGCTCGCTCAGGGCGATAGCTCGGCCATTGATGATGGTACCTGCGCTTCTGGAAATACCTGTTACGATGGGTGGGATGATAGCGCCGCCCAGGACGCAATCCTGTTTCCGAACGGAACGGAATGGTTGGCTGGTGGGTCAACGGGGAGTCCAACGCCCACTCCCACGCGCACGTCAACTCCAACCTCTACGCCCACAAATACGCCAACACCGACTTCTACGCCAGCGATGGGTAATATGATCGTGAATGGCGGCTTTGAGCAAGGAAGCTCGCCCTGGGTGGAGAGTTCCAGTGGTGGGTATGAAATCGTGGACTCGTCTAATCCCCACACGGGAAGCTCTGAAGCCTACCTCTGTGGGTACAATAACTGCCAGGATAGTATCTACCAGAGCGTGACTATTCCCTCGACAAGTGCCACAGCAACCTTGAGCTATTATTGGTATGTGACGTCTACTGAGACGACGCATTCCTACGATTTCCTTAAGGTGCAGATTCGTAGCAGTAGTGGAAGTGTGCTGACAACACTGCAAACCATAAGCGATGGCAGCACTACTCAGCAATGGGTAAGCGCATCCTACAACGTCAGCGCCTACAAGGGGCAGACCATTCAGGTCGCCTTTGTCGCGACCAATGGGTCAAAGAACCCAACCAGCTTCTACGTTGATGATGTGACCCTGAATAACTAACAGCAGCTTTCGCGCCTCCGGCGCTCAGAAGTAACGAGGAGTGGCGTGGTGTGCGGGCCGGAACCCGCACACCACGCCACTCCTCGTTATCTCAAGGCGAACTTGCGAGTCAACTATGAAATAGAAAAATACACTCCGATACATGAAGCATACCTCTACCTGTTCTTGTTCCTGTTGTTATACCAATATTCCTATTTCTTGTCCTTGCTTATGCTTGGAGCCTTGCTTCTCTACTTGGGATTAGGTATGCTCTGCCATAAGTAGGACGGAAGGGACTCCACTCATGATCCCGCGCAAAAATGCGAGTTTGTTCGTTGCATTGATGTATGTGAATGATGGAGTATGCCATGTGTGATCACCAGAACCCCCCTCAGAAGAAGCCTTTGCCGTCTAAGGAGTCTCATAACCGCCGGACAGTCTTGAAGTTGGGAGCGGGAGCTATGGCTCTTGCCGGGTTGGGCGGATTTGAAGTTGTCCTGACGTCTTCTACTGCTCATGCCGCTCCCTCTATTATCGGAGACGCAACCTGGGGAGCCAGGGCAGCCACTGATACGATTACAGTATTTAATCGCAAGCCAACCGCGATTCTCATTCATCACACTGCCAGTCCCAATACGACTGACTATTCTTTAAATCAGGCCTATCAACTCGCGCGTTCGATTCAGACGTCGCACTTGAATAACGGCTGGATCGATACTGGTCAACATTTCACGGTGACGCGTGGAGGATATGTGCTGGAAGGACGGCATCGCAGCCTGGCAACGCTACAGGGAGGGACCTCCTTTGTCCAGGGGACGCATTGTCCAGTGATGAACGATTCGGCAATCGGTATTGAGGATGAGGGGACGTACACCTCTGTCCTGCCACCAGATGCTCTCTGGAACTCGCTTGTAGATCTATGTACTTATATCTGCCAGCAGTATGGTCTGAATGCCAACAATATCTTCGGACATCGGGACTTCTATGATACAGAATGTCCAGGCACACAGTTTTATGGGCGCCTGCCTGCGCTGCGACGCGCGGTTGCCTCGCGCCTTAATAAGCCTTTGCCTGCCTACACCTGGCCAACGCTCAAGAGCCGCACCAGTGGAAATAACGTCAGGACGATTCAGCGTTTGCTGCAAGTGCGCGGCTATAGCGTTGCGGTTGATGGCACCTTTGGTACAAGCACGGTGAGCAGTGTGCAGAGTTTTCAGTCGGCTAAGGGCCTGAGTGTTGATGGAATTGTGGCCCAGCAGACCTGGGAGGCGCTCATTACCACGGTGACTCCTGGCAGCTCAAGCGCTGCTGTAAGCGCGGTGCAGAATCTCTTAAGCGCGCGGGGCTATAGCGTGAGCGTGACTGGCTATTATGGTAGCGCAACGGCCAGCGCCGTTAAGAGCTACCAGAGCAGTCGTGGGCTGACCGCTGATGGCACAGTCGAGAAGGGAACCTGGTGTGCCCTGGTGGGAGGTGTCCTGGGTTAGTTTCTCTCCTCAAGCCAAATTGGGGTTGGAGTATCAGGCCTGATACTTTAGCGCACGCGAAATACGTGGTCTGGGTATCAGGCTTGATTGTTGCGCTTACCAAGGCCGCAGAGGATGAGGTGCCAGACGCGCTCAAAAGCGGCATCAATGTCCGGGTCGGACCATTCGGAGGCATGGGTGGGGTTATGATAGCGCGTGGTCGCGTCAATTACGGCCTGCCCCGCGCTGATGGGATCATCGGTTTCGAACTCGCCGCGCCTGACCCCATCACTGATGATATATGCGGCCTGTTCGGCGAGGAGTTCAACATGGGCCTTGACGACGGTTCTGGCTTCCTTTACCAACTCCATATATGTGGCGAAGAGCTCTGGATCGTCAAACACCCGGCGGTGTTTTGTACTAATCAGGAGCTTGAGCCAGCGCCGTAGGCGTTCAGGGGCAGGCGTATCCTCCGTTACGACAGCTTGCAAAGGTGCTGAGACCTCGACGAGCCAGCGCTCGGTGACCGCGTCACGTAGTGCTGCCTTACTGGGAAAGTGGCGGTAGACGCTGCCATGGCTGACATTGAGCGCGCGGGCAACATCAATGACGGTTGTCTTCGCTGGACCATAGCGGCGCAACACCTCTTCAGCCACATTGAGAATCCGTTCACGGGTTAAAATCTCATCGCTCATCGCACACCAGCCTGGAGATAGTGATGGCTCAAGCCAGGCTCTATCGCCTGGCCTGGGTGCTGCCCCTCCGAACTGTCTATTACTCTGCCTTGAGTGCTCAGGCATGGGAAGCTTTCAAGCATTTTTTTAGTCCTCCTCTGACATGCAAATGAGCGAGTTATATTCGAGTTATGAACAAGTATATGCGCCTGGTTAGCAGTGGTCAATACTTGTTACCCTGTTCTCTAGAACACCACCCCATGTAGAAGCAGCCGCGTTGGATACTCTTCGCCAGTGCTTGAGAGGCGGTTAAAGCGAAACTCAAGAAATTCGCTATAGGCGCTTGTGAACACTTCTAGCTGTCCTATCGCCGATTGTAAACTCTGGTCAAGGATGTGCGCGTTAGCTGGAGTGAGACCGATACTGATGTCTGAGGCAAGGTGCAATGTGATCTGCGTCTTGCGAGGTTGACTTTCACCTTGATCTATTGTGACGTTGGCTAATTGTGTACATACCGTTGAGGGCATAACTGTTGCTAGTGAACTTGGAGAGGCTTGAATGGCAAAGGTTGCTTCGTGGGACGAAAGTGGTTGAGAGAAAGAAGGAAAAGTCATAAAGTAGCCTCACTTTTTAGAAACTATACCAACTATAGAGAGAAAGAGGCAAAATGGCGGCGCAGAGCCGCGCCGCCATTTCTTGTTGAAACAACAGAGGCTCCCCTGGAAGAGTAGCTTTATCCTCGCTCGCTATCGAGGTGGTGCATCTGTGACTCGTCGTAACGCGAGCCAGCGGCGGCGCCTGCTGGCACAGCCCGTTCGATTTGAGAAAGATCCGCAGTCGTTAACTGGAGATCGAGCGCACCCAGGGCCTCAGTGAGCCGTTCACGACGACGCGCCCCGATCAGGGGGACGATGTCGCTTCCGCGCGAGAGCACCCAGGCAATGGCGATCTGGGCTACAGTGACGCCTCTGGCCTCGGCAATGGAGCGCAGGGCCTCCACGAGCGCGAGGTTATGATCGAGATTCTCGCCCATAAAGCGAGGACTGAAGCCGCGGAAGTCGCCAGCCGCCATGTCACGTTCTTTAGACCAGTGGCCGCTGAGGAGGCCGCGTGAGAGCACGCCATAGGCGGTGATGCCTATGCCTAGCTCACGGCAGGTCGGAAGAATATTCTCTTCAAGCGAGCGTGAGAGCAGAGAGTACTCGATTTGCAAGTCAGAGATGGGATGAATCATGGCGGCGCGACGGATGGTCTGAGCGCTTGCCTCCGAGAGGCCGATGTGCCGTACATATCCCGCCTTCACCATGTCTGCGATGGCGCCAATGGTCTCTTCAATAGGCACAGTGGGATCGACGCGCGCCGGGCGATAGATATCGATGTAATCTGTGCCAAGGCGGCGCAGCGTATAGGCGAGGAAGTTTTTGACGGCGGCGGGACGTCCATCATTGCCAGACCAGCCGCCAGCGGGATCACGCAGCGCCCCAAACTTGACGCTGATAATGGCTTGCTCGCGTTTACGACCCTGGAGCGCCTGCCGGAGCAAGAGTTCATTATGTCCCATGCCGTAGAAATCGCCAGTGTCCAGCAGGGTAATGCCAGCCTCCAGTGCGGCATGAATGGTAGCGATGCTCTCATTTTCGTCGGCAGGCCCATACAGGTCTGACATACCCATGCAGCCCAAGCCGAGTAGAGAGACCTGGGGGCCAGTGGTACCCAATGTTCTTGTCTTCATTCTGTTTGCTCCTATGGAAATCCTCTGTGGATATAGTGTTCGCATATGTGTGCGTTGATGAAAGTATAATCCATCAGATGACAGATGTCAATATCTGTCATTGATAATTTGAAGGCAAGGCGAGAGCAAGAGCGCCGGTCAAGAAATCAAGCAGCGTCCTGGTGATCCTCCTGATGTCAAAGGGCGGGCGAGAAGACGTCTTCTCGCCCGCGCTCTGCATTTTTGCAGAGCGCGATGCGGGGATCACGCTGGAGATTCCGATGTTTCCTTTCTGGATGGGCAACACTACAGAAGGGCAGGCTCAATTATTCTGCACTTCGCTGATAACTTCGGCGGCCAAGCGTTCCATCTGCTCGGACTCGTCGAAGAGCGGGTGGAGCTGGATGAGTTCGGCTCCCGCGTCCGCGACCTCGCGCAGGCCTTTGATGCAGGCTGAGAGCGGCCCGTAGACGGCAACTGCGGTCATGCCAGAAGATCCGTAGATCTGCTTGAGCCCGGCGTCAACCCGCTCGCGTGCTCGGGTGACATTGTCATCAACGGCGATATAGACGCGTTTGGCGATCTGAAATGAAGGATCCTGTTTTGATTCTGCCAGCGCCTCGCGAAGCACGTGGACCTGCTGAGCGAAATGCGCTGTGGTAGAGCTGCCGGCACCAAAGAAGCCGTTGCCGTAGCGGAGCGCACGATGCACCGCTGCCGGGTGATTGGCACCGATCCAGAGCGGCGGGTAAGGCTTCTGGAAGGGTTTGGGCTCCATAGACGCGCCATCGAGCTGCCAGAAGCGGCCGCTAAAGTTAATGCGCGGCTCGGTCCAGCAGGCCTTCATCAGCCGCAGTCCCTCAGTGAAGCGAGCAATCAGGCTGGCAGGATCAACCTCGAATGCGGAGAACATTCTCCCTCCTCCGCCACTGCCAACCCCGACCTCGATGCGCCCACGGCTGAGCTGATCCAGCGTGCTGATACTTTTGGCGAGATGGATAGGATTGTGCAAGGGGCTGACGAAGACGGCGCATCCCAGACGTAGTCGCGTAGTGCAAGCTGCGGCGAAGGTCATGAGTTCGAGCGGAGACAGGGTCGGGACGGAGCCAAATTCTATTTTTTTCGTTCCACTCGTGAGTTCGAGTGGAGCCAGGGCCGGTGCGGAGCCAAGTACCACTTCTTGCGTCCAGGCACTATGAAAGCCGAGAGACTCAGCTCTGGTCAGGTAGTCGCGCAGCTTGGCCGGGTCGAATGTGCCGTCAGGAACGCGTTGAGGTATGGAAATAGCGAAGTGCATAGCAGCCTCCTGATAGTGAATTGAATACGCTTTTGAACTGAATACTCATAGTACGTTTCTTGGGTGCCATCTTTTTACCTGGATACCCCGAGTATGCTTCTCCTGGACATGCCTCTCTGTCGAAGGGTATTCAGTTGGAGAGACACTCATTAAACTGTCGGGAAGAGCAAAACTGTGCGGTCTGATGAGGGTGATTTTCTCAGCACTGTGAGAGGTGGTACGAATGGTTCCCAACGCCCGGATCAGTGGCAAAAAGCCTGCACCGTACAGTAGAATGAGAGTGTTTGGAACAAAAGGATCGCGACTTGCGGCGCGGTCGCAACGTGTGATGAGCCAGGACAAGGCGGCGAGAAGAAAGGCGCGCTTGATGCCATCTGAACAAAGGAAGACAGACAACCTATCGAGCAAGAAAGATCGTGTTGAGGAGGTACGGGTCACGACACGGCTGACTCCTGGCTCATCTGATATCAGTTCCTTGATCGAACCCTATCGCAGGGAGTTGCTTCTGCACTGTTACCGCCTGCTGGGGTCGTTGCACGATGCCGAGGACGCGGTGCAGGAAGCCATGCTGCGTGCCTGGCGGCATTTTGACACGTTCACCCAGAAGGGTCCGGGATCGCTGCGCACCTGGCTGTACACGATTGCGACCAACACCAGCCTCGACGCACTCAAGAAACGCTCGCCGCGCACGCTGCCAACCGCAGCCTCTCCTGCGTGGAACCCGCAAAGGCCGGTTGCGCCCAGGGGGGCTGAGGCACTCTGGCTTGAGCCTTTCCCTGACAGTTGGTTGGCGGAGGCGACGGAGAACCCAGAAGCGCGCTATACCAGGCACGAGAGCGTTTCCTTGGCCTTCCTCACTGCCCTCCAGTTACTTCCATCTCGCCAGCGGGCCATCTTGCTCCTCTCGGATGTGCTGGACTGGCGTGCCGTCGAGATCGCACAGTTACTTGAGATCTCGGTAGGAGCGGTGAACAGCGCCTTGCACCGTGCTCGGGTGACGTTGGAGAAAAACTATCCGAGCTCGCAGCGAGAGATGGCGCAGTTTTACCGTGCTGATGCAGCCACGAACACGTTGCTTGTCCGCTATCTCCAGGCATGGGAAACAGACGATGTGGATGGGCTCGTGGCGCTTCTGACAGAAGACGCGACGCTCTCCATGCCACCGGTCCCTTCGTGGTATCAGGGACGAGAAGCGATTCGCACGATTCTCCTGGCTGTCTTATTCCCATCTGGCGTGCAGAATCGGTGGCGTTTATCTCCGACGCGCGCCAATGGTCAGCCTGCATTTGTGGTGTATCGAGCTGATGAAGCAACACGATCCTATCGAGCGTTCGCGATACAAGTCATCACCCTCGATGCTTCGCGGCGCGATCTGCGACAGGTCGCTGAGGTGACGGCATTCCTTGGGCCGGAACTCGTCACTTCCTTCGGATTCCCGCTTCAACTCCCTCAATAAAGGTACCATCTCGCGCTTGCCCCTCATTGGTTTTCCGAGCACAGCTCTGTCAATCCTTCTCTCAATTACTTGACCGGTGTTCTTAAGAGTTGAGACGATCTTTGAAATATCTGGGAATAGCAGCATGCTGGAGAGGGTTGTCATATATAGTACAAAGACTCATAAGCTCAAATAGTCGCCGCATACCAATAAACATGAGAAGAGAAAAGTAAATGGAACAAAAGCGCGATATTGAAAATAGAGACGATATTGTCTACATGGTCAGTACATTTTACCGCAAGGCCACGCAAGACCCTCTCATTGGCTTTTTCTTTACGGACGTGGCCGCCATTGACCTGGAGGCGCACCTGCCAGTGATGTATAACTTCTGGGAGAATCTGCTCTTTCAGACGGGCAACTATCGGGGCGGCATGATGTATAAGCATATCCTGCTGCATCAGAAGGAGCCACTACGTTCCCAGCACTTTGCGCGCTGGTTTGAGCTATTCTCTCAAACGATTGATGGCGCATTCGCGGGGCCAAGAGCCGAAGAGGCCAAGCGGCGAGCCAGGACAGTGATTCAGACGATGCCTTTAAAACTACAAGGCGCATCTCTGCCCCTGACATGGCCACGCTAACGTCTCCTCTTTCTGTTTATCCTTGGCCGCCTCTGAAGGCCCCTTGCATTCATGCATGGGGATAAAAGAGGCGTTCCTTGTAGGAAGGGAGGGGGAAATGGAGAGATGGAGCGATGGAAACTTGACAGAAGAGGCATGTTTCTGTATACTGATGCTCGAAAGTATGTTCTACGTTTGTGAGCAGGCTTTCGCGTGGAAAGGTGCAGGAACGCCAGAAGAGGAGGAGGAGGAACGGGCATGGGACCCACGAAAGAAGAGCATGGACCGCAGACCGACGAGACATCGTTGCCTGTGCGCGTCAAAGCCTATGCCTACCGTTTGTATCTCACGCGCAAGCAAGAAGGGACCCTCCTGTGGACGCTTCGTCGCTGTAAAGAGCTCTACAATGCAGGCCTCGAAGAACGCACCCTGGCCTACAAGATGGCCTGCGTCTCGATCTCCTATCGCACGCAAGCCGACCAATTGCCCCAGATCAAACAAGAACGTCCTGAATATCGGGAGGTGCATTCCCAGGTCCAGCAAGATGTCCTGCGCCGCCTCGAGAAGGCGATGCAAGCCTTCTTTCGTCGGGTGGCTGAGGGGCACACGCCAGGATATCCGCGCTACAAATCAGGCAGCCGCTATCACTCCTTTACCTATGTCCAAAGTGGCTTTGAGATTCTGGGTGCCCTCACTTCCCACGAGACCAAGGGCAAGAAAACCTGTCGGCTCGCGCTCTCCAAGATCGGGCATCTCAAGATGGTGATGCATCGCCCCATCCACGGCACCATCAAAACCTGTACCATCAAGCACGATGGCGACCAGTGGTACGCCTACTTCAGCGTGGAGCAGACAGGTGATCCCACCAAGGCCATCCACCCCTCTGGCGAGGCTGTGGGCATTGATGTGGGGATTACCTCCTATGCCACCCTCTCCACGGGTGAGCAGATGGCCAATCCTCGCCTCTATCGCTCGACCGAGCAGCAGATCAAGGCGGCGCATCGCAGGCTGGCTCGGCGCAAGCGGGGCAGTCATCGACGTGGCAGGGCCAAGCGGGAATTGACGCGACTCTATCGCAAGGTGCGTCATCGTCGGCAGGACTTCCTGCATCAGACCTCGCGCCGCCTGGTGAACCAGTATGGGATACTGGTCTTTGAGGCGTTGCAGATTGGCAACATGACAGCACGACCCAAACCCAAGAAAGATGAGGCCACCACCTGTGGGAGCATCAATGAGCGTCCCACCACAGGTGGCACGGCAGCGGCGGTTGTGCAGAATGAGCACTACCTTCCCAATGGGGCAACGGCCAAGAGCGGCCTGAACAAGAGCATCCTGGACGCGGCCTGGGGCCATTTCATCACGCTGTGTGCCTGCAAAGCGGAAGAAGCTGGCGGCATGGTGGTGAAAGTGGCGCCCCAGCAGACCAGCCAGAGATGTAGTGGGTGTGGTGTCCTGGTACCCAAAGACCTTTCGGTGCGGTGGCACTCCTGCCCCACATGTGGCGCAGAGCTGGATCGCGATGAAAATGCCGCCCGCAACATTCTGCGCCGCTATGAACTGCAAGGACCCATTCCTGATCGCAAGAAAGGTAAACCTACCAGGAAGGTGGGTCGGGGCGGGAAGCGTCCCACAGTGACTGGTGTCCTCTGAGGAGGGTGCTGGCCACTGTCGAAGCCCCCGCCGCAGAGGCGTGGGGTACTTCACATCAACCACGCAAACGCTTTGGGTGCGACATACGTGTCATATATAACCCATTTATCTGTTCCCAGGGTAGGCCCCTGGACCTGTGTCTTGTCTCCTGTTGGGGAACACGATACAGCGTAACCGAGATACAAGGAGAGGGAGCGTGGAAGATATGTCAAAACGTGTATTGGTTGTTGAAGATGAAGCCGATATCCAGACGGCTGTGCGAACGCTATTAGAAAACTCAGACTATGAGGTAACGAGCGCGGAGAATGGGCTGGTGGCTCTTGAATTACTGGAGCAGGGGCTTCAGCCCGATATCTTGCTGCTCGACCTGATGACTCCAAGCATGAGTGGTTATAGCCTGCTGTATGAACTGCACCGGCGAGGAGTAAGCAATACGTTCTCTACCATTGTGATGAGTGGTGATGTCTTAACGAAGCAGCAGATCGACCTCTTTGGTATTAAAGGCTTCATCAGCAAGCCCTTTGATATTGATGAGCTTCAAGCCATGATAGCGTCTGTGTAGTATATCTATGTGGGGCAGATGTTGGCCTTGTGCATAATGAGAATATGCTCCTATACAGGACTATGGAAAAGAGGTCGTTAATGGATACACGTGAGGTACAGAAGCTGTTTGTCTCGGCCGGGCTGAAGCGTCTTACGAAGGACCTTGATGCCCTGGTCAGGCCCTCGATTCGCCTGGTGGTCACACCTGCTGACGAAGCCACGTTTCAGCCGGGAGTTTCCAAATTTGGTGGTCTGCCTGATTTACCTGCTGATGTCTCCTGGCCTACCTGGCAGGGTCTGCCGCAATCATTTATCGCGCAGTTTCGCTTGCAAGATGTCCATTCTTATGATGCCGCTGGTGTGCTACCTGCCCAGGGAATGCTCTGGTTTTTTTTATGATGCGCAGCAGGAGACATATGGCGATGATCCCGCGAACCGGGGAGGCTGGAGCGTTATCTATCGGAAGGATGCCCAGGGGCTGAAGCGCGCGACTGTGCCTGCGAAACTCCCTAAGTCAAGCCTTTTTAAGGCAGGTTCCGTTCAATTCACACGTGAACTGACGCTATCCCAGGTGCCTAACCTGGAGATAGCCAAATACGATTGGAGTGATGACGAACAGCAGAAGTACGATGATCTCCTTGCCAATTTGTTGCCCCAGGAGAAACGAGCCTTTCGTCATCGCCTGCTTGGGAATCCTGATCTTATTCAGGACGATCTGCGCGAGCAGAGCCAGCTTATCTCGCACGGAGTCACCGAAGATAATGATCCGCGCCAGAAGCAGTTGGAGGAGGGGGTGAAAGCGTGGCAACTCCTTTTTCAGGTCGATACTGATGAGCGCCTGGGCATGCGCTGGTCGAGCGCGGGCATGCTCTATTACACGATCATCGATGAGGATTTACGCGCGCAGCATTTTGAGAATACCTGGTTGATCTTGCAGGCGGACTAAACTATACTAAAATCCTCTTCACGAAGAAAAACTCGCAGGAAGAAGGGGAAAATAACTGTGATAACCTATCGTGGTCGTAGGGCCTGGCTCTTGCTGGCCCTGCTGTTTGTGGTGAGTGGGTGTGGCACCGTCGTAACGACTCCACCAGGCACAAGCCCAACAATACCAACAGTGACGGCAGCCCCTGCCTCGGCTGAGCCTCAATGGGGTGTGCGAACCAAAACCAGTGGTTGCCAGGCCAGTAATGGTTTGCAAGATAAGGCCTGTACGCCGGGGGCGATATTCTCCGATGCCACCAAAACAAAAATTTGTGTGCCTGGCTATGCCAGCTCGGTGCGCAATGTATCGGTGAGCCTGAAAAGCAAGGTCTATGCTGCCTATGGCATCAAGAAGCGCCGTCCGGGGCAGTATGAGGTGGATCACCTGGTTAGCTTGCAACTGGGCGGGTCGAATGATATCGCCAATCTCTGGCCCGAGCTGGCTGAGCCGACGCCGGGCTTTCACGAGAAGGACCGCATTGAGAACTGGCTGCATGACCAGGTGTGCAAGGGCAAGATGTCGCTACGTGATGCACAGATCAAAATCGCTACTGATTGGCGAGCCGTCTACAACAGCCTTCCTAGCCAGTTTAATGGCTCAGACAGCGACGATAGCGATTAATAGCAGGCCAACATAAGAAGTGGGATGAGAGCCTTTTTGTCAGGGCCCGAGGGGAAAGCGCCCCTCGGGCTCTTTCCTGTTTGCTCA
Organism: Ktedonobacter sp. SOSP1-52; assembly: GCF_016587395.1. NCBI lineage: Bacteria > Bacillati > Chloroflexota > Ktedonobacteria > Ktedonobacterales > Ktedonobacteraceae > Ktedonobacter > Ktedonobacter sp. SOSP1-52. Next base: position 622,816 of record NZ_BNJH01000002.1, on the reverse strand, counting down.
TGGTGGCAGGTGTGGAAAGACTGTTGCTCAGGATCGCGTATAATAACGAGAAGTGTTGTTTTGGAAAGTTTATTCGGAGGTTTATCGTATGCGACCCTGGTCTGTACAGTTAAGTGGACGCTTTGAAGAGCATGTATTTCAGAGCGAGGTGCTCAAGGGCAATCCGCTGGGTGATCCCTCCGCTCGCCCGTTGTGGGTATATCTCCCGCCAGGTTATGACGCTGAGTCGGAGCGACGCTATCCAACGGTATACCAGATCCAGGGTATGACGGGTCAGTTGGATATGTGGCGCAATCGCATGGCTTTTCGCAAGAATTTTCCTGAGCTGGTGGATGAACTCTTCGCGCAGAAGGAGGCGCCACCCTGTATCGTGGTGTGGGTAGATTGCTGGACCTCGTATGGTGGCAGCCAGTTTCTCGACTCCCCAGGGACAGGAGCGTACCACACCTATCTCTGTGATGAAGTCGTTCCCTGGATCGATGCGCATTACCGGACCCTTTCACGGCGTGAGCATCGTGGTATTGCAGGTAAATCGAGTGGTGGCTATGGTGCTATGATTACCCCCATGCTACGCCCGGACCTCTGGGGTGGCCTGGCCACGCATGCGGGCGACGCGCTATTTGAGACGTGCTATCTGCTAGAATTTCCAGCCTCGGTGCGTGCATTGCGCGACCAATATGATGGTTCATTTGACAGGTTCTGGGAATCCTTTCGCAGCCGCCCGGCCCTGACCAGGGAGAGCGATATGCCCTTGCTCAATGACTGGTGCATGGCGGCCTGCTACTCTGCAGACGAGGATGGAACGGTTCACCTGCCGTATGATCTGCGGACGGGCGAGTTGAGACCTGCTATCTGGGAGCGCTGGCTGCGCTGGGACCCCGTGCGAATGGTGGCGCACTATGCTGAGGCACTGCGCTCGCTTAAAGCTATCTATATTGATGCGGGGAGGCGCGATCAGTTCTACCTCGACCTGGGCGCGGAAGCCTTTAGAAGAGAGTTGGAAAAGATCGGTGTTACCGACATCTTCTTCGAACTCTTCGATGGTACTCACTCAGCCATCGAATATCGCTATCCACTCAGCTTGAAATACCTGGCGGAGCGCCTCAGCCCACGCTAGCATTAATATATGTAAGCGGGAATTTTTATCGTCATAGATTGTTCTAGCTAGCTGTAGGGCATAATTTATGCATATGCCTTACAGCTAGCCTGCGTATGTAGAAAAGGAGATCCTATGTCGACACATACCCTTACTATAGCTATTCTTGGTGCTGGCAACATCGGTGGAACCCTGGGGAAGAAGTGGCATGCCGCCGGGCACCAGGTGGCCTTTGGTATCAATAATCCAGAGAGCCCAAAGGTTCAGGCGGTGCGCAGTGACCTTGGCGATACTGTTGTGATTAGTTCAATTGCTGACGTGCTGGCGAAGAATCCTGACGTGGTTGTTCTGGCCATCCCTGGCAAGGCGGTGGATGAGGTGTTAGCAACTTATGCTGCACAACTGGATAAGCGCATTATCATCGACGCGACCAATCGTGTGGGTGAGACAACCATGCATAGCCTGGAAGTGTTTGAGAAGCATGCCCCCCAGGCCCAGGTCTTCCGGGCTTTTAATACGCTTGGCTGGGAAAATTTCGCTGATCCCTACTTTGATGGTATCCAGGCCGACCTCTTTTACTGTGGTCCAGAGGGTGAAGCACGTTCTACCGTCGAGGGGTTAATTGGGGATGTCGGTTTACGTGGTGTTTACCTTGGTGGTCCTGATAAGGTCGGCCTGGTTGATGCTGCCGCTGGACTCTGGTTCGCGCTGGTCTTTGGCCAGGGCAAGAGTCGGCACCTGGCCTTTAAGGTCCTGGAGCGCTAGTCGCGAATAGCGAGGCTAAAAAGAGCCCCGCCACTCATCCTTGAGCAGGCTGAAATAGTGCTCATCCTCGAACTGACCATTGAAGTAGAAGCGCTGGCGCAGCATCCCTTCATAGGCGAAGCCAAGCTTGAGTAGCAGGTTCTTTGATCCTTCATTAGCGATATCAATAATAGCTTCTATGCGGTGAAAGGCAAGTTCGTGAAAGCCGTAGGACAGGACAGCCGACATGGCTTCGGTCATGATGCCCCGGCCCCAGTAGGTGCGATTGAGATCATAGCCCGTTTCTGTGTAATGGTAGTCCGGACCGAAGTGGTGAAAGCTGCATGTGCCTATGATGCTCTCCTCGCCTTTAAGCGCTATGCCCCAGCGGATGGCTTCGCGCCGGGTGTAGCGCTCCTGGAGTTGCTGAAACCAGGTCTGCGTCTCGGCAAGCGATTGATGTGGAAGTTTGCCATAATAGCGCATAACCTCTTCATCTGAGAAGGTGGCGAAGAGCGCCTCGATATCGCTGGGCTGAATCTCTCGGAGCTGCAAACGCTCTGTGGTAAGCGTGGGGAAATGTGTAAAGGCTGTATCAATACCCATGTATACTTATTTCCTTTCAATCCATATCTAGACGAAACTCAACAAGCCGAGGAACTCGGTCAGGGCTTTCTGCTTATATCGCATGGTTTTCTCTCTCTATGAACATGAATGAATTTTAACACCCAAGATCAGAGGGATGTTGTAGGGGCCATGCGTCCGACTTCCCGGCTTTGGGTGTTAAAATTCATCATCTTTCTACAGAGAGATGTAAGAGCGCTCAATCAGGATGATGGACTTGATGAGCTGCGAGGAAAATTGTAACGCAGGCATCAATATGTTGCTCAAGCTCTTCTTTTGTAGGTGCAGGACTTACCCCCAACCGTGCTTGTTCGATGAGCTGCCCCTGGAGTAAGCTTAAGAAAGCCTGTGCTGAGAGGTGAGGATTGGGAATACGTAGGATTCCCTGGTGGTCGAGTTCCTGAAGGTATATGCCCAATTTATCAAGGGCCTTTTCAACACTCAAATGATAATACATGTGTCCCACTTCTGGAAAGTGTTCTATGGCGCCGAGAATAACCTGGTACAGAGCGATCTCCTCTGGATTGAGAGCGTAAGTGAGCCGTAACTGGCCCATTCGATGCAGCACCTCGGCAGGGAAGCCCTGCCAGAGCATTTCCCTGTCTTCGTTTGTTTTCTGGCTACATAGATGCTGGATTACCGCCTGAAAGAGAACATCTTTCCCACGAAAATGACGATAGAGGGTCATAATGGAAACCCCTGCCTGAGCAGCAACCATCTCCATGGTCGTACTGGCATATCCATGCCGCAGGAACAGCTCTTTCGCCGCCACTTTAATGGCTTCCTGCTTGCGCTCAAGCAAACGCGCTTTGGGATGATCTTCAGACCATGTGCGCATGCAACTCCTCCATCCTCCATCAAGGCACTGGATCTTTTCTGCTTCTTTTAAATCAGCGATACGAGAGATTCTATTCTACCATATTCTGATATCCTTGACCTCCCTGCCCTGTAATGATACGATAGATTATCATATCGTTTGAAGATGGCTTGAGAGAGAAAAAGGGGTATTTCTTCATGTCAATGAAATTTAGTGTGATCTTACCCAATGGCGCGACGAATGAACTGGCGGGGATCAAAGATCCCGTGGAAGCCTATGAGACCATGACGCGCACTGCCCAGATTGCTGAAGGAGCTGGTTTTGACGCTCTCTGGGTCTCCGATGTCCTCTGGCCTGGTGATTTTTCTGGGAGGGATGCATCACAAGAGTTCCTCTTTGAATGCTGGTCCACCATGGCGGCCCTGGCGCGCGACACCAGTCATGCGCGTATTGGTCAAATTGTCACGAGCAATGTGTTTCGCCACCCTGCGCTGCTAGCGAAAATGGCGAGTACCATTGATGTCATGAGTCATGGACGGCTTACCCTGGGAATTGGTTCAGGTTCTCCTGCCATTGCTTCTCAGGCTCGCGCTTATGGCTACGATTACGCTGATGTTCCTGTTCGCTCACGTCAATTGCGCGAAGCGATTCAGATCATTCTCGCGATGTGGACGCAGGAGGAGGCCACATTTGAAGGAAAGTTTTATTCAGTACAGGGAGCAATAAACCAGCCGAAAGGGGTTCAGCGGCCTCATATCCCTTTGCTGATCGCCGGAAATGGTGAGCAAGTTACACTCAAACTGGTGGCGCAGTATGGTAATGCTTGTAACATTCACGGCAATCCAGCCACGCTGAAGAACAAGTTCGCTGTACTCAAAGAGCATTGTGAGACTGTAGGTCGTGACTACCAGAGCATTCATCGTACATCAGGGTCATATTGTATCCTGGAGGAGACTGATGAGCAGGCACTGGCGAAGGCTCCTGAAAGCGTACAGACTGTCTTTGGCAACGCTGCGCTGATTGGTAGCCCGGCGACCATCCGCGAACGTATCGCGGCGTACGAGGACGCAGGCGTACAAGAGCTGTTGCTCAGGTTTCCCGGAACCGGGCAACAGGATGCGATTCGGCGCTTCGCAGAGGAATTCATAGGCTAGCTCTCCAGAAAAACACAGCAGGATGGATGTGTGGATATGTATAAAGTTCATCCTGCTGGGTTATGGGTGGTGAGAGGAAAAGGCTTACGTAGTTGCAGGACTCAGCGGGCTTTCTGATTCGCGCTGGCGTATGGCAGTTCGGACGCTAACTGGCTGCCAGTAGCCAGAGACGACAAAGATGGTGGGAACAAAGACGACCAGGCCTGCGATACAGATCCACCACCAGGTTGCCCATTGTTGCCCATCAAGCTAATTTCTGACCAAGAAGGAGAAGGCCAGGGTAGAGAGAACCACGACCATGTGTAGAATCAAGCCTTCGATCGCCATACCGGTCGCGACCAGGACAGGATTAATGTCCTCGATAGTCAATGTAACTTGTTTCCTTTAGCCATTAAAATAACGCTGAAAGACAAGATGGTGCGCAAGCTCTAGCGCAGTAGCTACCGCGCCGAGAAGCACGCTCTCATTGCCCAGCCTGGTGGCGATAATACGTGGTCGCGTTGGCAGAAGCCGACGCAGTGTTTGTTCTAAGGGCTGAAGGAGTAAGTCGGTGCGTTGTCCTATGCCCCCACCTAGAACAATAAGTTCAGGGTCCAGTATCGCAACGATGGCCGAGATCGCAAGAGCCAGGCGTTGCCCCTCTTGTTCGACGACGGCAAGCGCCTTTGCCTCTCCCTGGAGTGCAGCGGCAAAAATTTGTTTGGCCGATAAAGGCTCAGACAGGCCCTGTGCCTGCGCCATATGTACGATGCCCTGCGCCGAGGTGGCCTCTTCAAACATTCCCAGATAGCCCTCATTTGGCTCTACTGTATGTTCCAGGTCCAGGGGCTGTGTTGCCCCGAAGGGCAGAAAACCAATCTCTCCCGCTGAGCCATTTGCCCCTCGGTAAAGTGACCCATTGAGGACGATACCCATGCCGACGCCAGTTCCGATTAGGATATATACAAATGTCTGAGTCTCGTTCCCCCAACCAAATCTGCGCTCGCCCAGGGCCGCCAGGTTGGCGTCGTTTTCGAGTGAGATACTCAGCCCTAATGCTTCCTGTAACTCTGTCAGCAAACCATGGCGGCCCCATTCAGGGAGGTTGGACGCGAAACGGACGCGTTTACTCTCTTCATCGAAGACTCCTGGCGTGCCAATAACGGTGTGAACCACCTGTTCCCAGGATAGCCGAGCTTCAGCAGTAAGCTCACGCGCCAGGTGATTGATCAATGCAACCAGGGACGCGGCACTCTGCGTCGTGTTTGGCACATCCCGCCGCGCTACAATGTGTCCCGCCAGGTTGGAAACGGCGGCCCGTACCCAGCCTCGGCCAACATCGACACCAATGACGTAGCCGGCCTCTGGATTAGGCTCGTACAACGTCGCGATTCGCCCTCCTTTATTGGAGACAGATTGTCCAACGGCCCGTACAAGTTGAGCCTGCTCAAGGCTGGCGAGCGCCTGTGACACCGTAGGCTTAGATAGACCCACTACGCGTGCAAGCTGCGCACGTGATGTGGGACCATGGCTGCGTAAATATTCTAGCAGGGAGCGTTCATTGATCGCTCGTAAGAGAGATGGTGTACCCGCTTGATATTCTGGTTGATGTGAATTGCCCACTGACATTGTCCACTCCTTTGCCACAAGAGATAGATGGCTTCCTCATTGTAAATGATCTTTACCAACTTAGAAAGGGGGGAGTATTCTTGTGCGTGTATTGACAGACGTTGGTTAGGAAACTATACTAACTATAGGCACTACGAGAACGTGCGAAGCATAGTTTAGGCCTGTTGCAGAGGCAGGTGTAACACGAGGAGGTCCCCCGTGAGTTCTTCAGACATCAACCGGGAGTCAGAGGTGATTCCCACAGGCACAACGCAAGGCACCGTTGCTGAGCGAACGACAAACGGATTTGTACGCAGCGTTGGATTGTTGACCGCGACGGCGATCAATATGACTCAGATGTGTGGTATTGGGCCATTCATCACCATCCCGATCATGGTTGCGACCTTTGGTGGGCCGCAGGCGATCATTGGTTGGATTGCAGGGGCGATTCTGGCCCTGGCGGATGGATTGATTTGGGCTGAACTGGGTGCGGCCATGCCTGGAGCCGGAGGCACGTATATTTATCTACGCGAGGCCTTCCAGTACCGTACAGGGAGATTGATGCCGTTTCTCTTCATCTGGACCGCGATTCTGGCTATTCCCCTGATTATGTCGACTGGCGTCATTGGCCTGGTACAGTACCTGGGCTATCTCTGGCCAGGCATGAATTGGTGGGAGATTCATCTTGTTTCCCTGCTGGTTGTTGCCGTGGTCGTTTTTGCACTCTACCGGCGCATTGAATCGGTCGGCTTCCTGACCAATATCCTCTTTGTGGTCATGTTGGTGTCCATTGGCCTTGTCATCGTCGCATCTTTTACGCGCTTTAATCCACAACTCGCGTTTACCTTTCCTGCGAACGCTTTCACCCTCAATGGCCAGTTCTTTGCCGGCTTAGGAGCTGGCTTGCTGGTCGGGGTCTATGACTACCTGGGCTATAATACAACCTCATACATGGGCGATGAAATGCGCTCGCCTGGCCGTGTTATCCCCTGGTCCATTATTATCTCTATCCTGGGTATCATGCTCCTCTACCTGGCTCTGAACATTGGTGTGATGGGTGTGGTTCCCTGGCAAGAGGTCGCGAAGTCTTCATCGATTGCCTCACTGGTGCTGGAGCGTATCTGGGGCAAAGGTGTCTCTAGCGTTGTAACAGTTCTCATTATCATCACCGCATTCGCCTCGGTGTTTACCGGCTTGCTCGGCGGTTCACGTGTGCCTTATAACGCGGCGCGTGACGGGGTCTTTCTCCGCCCATTTGCGAAATTGCATCCTCGCTACCACTTTCCTCATATTGCTCTGCTTGTGATGGGCCTGCTGACCGCTATTGGTTCCTTCTTTGATCTGGGAACTGTCATTAGCATGCTGATCGCGGTAATTGTTCTCATTCAAGGTGTTGGGCAGGTGGTTGCGCTGATCGTCCTGCGCATGAGACAGCCTGAGCTCAAGCGCCCTTATCGGATGTGGCTCTATCCTTTGCCGGGCTTGATCGCTGTGGCTGGCTGGGCGTATGTGTACTATGCCTCTGGTTGGACCTCTGTTGGCCTCTCACTGGGCTGGCTAGTTATTGGCGTCGTCGCCTACCTTATCTGGGCGCGCGTCGAGCATACCTGGCCGTTTGGCCCCAAGGAGATCCGTGAGGTATATGTCGAGGAGCAGGCCGCGCAGTCTGGCATAACAGAGGCGGCGCAATAGCAAGCGACTTCTGATAGATAGAGGAAAGACCTGGATGAACCATACTTCGCAGAACGTAACCACGCAAGATTTTGTGCTTGCCATCGATTTTGGCGGCACAAAAATTGCGATTGCAACCGCTGACTCTGAGGGGCAGATCCTGGAGCAGGCGCGGCTTGAGACCAGGGCCGTGCTAGGCGCGCAGCAAATCCTTGAGCGAACACTGATGAACGCTCAGGCGCTCATCGTCCAAACCATGATGGTAAGAGGGGGACAATGTGTTTCTGTTGGTGTCGCAACACCTGGGGTTGTTCGTGAAAAGGAAATATTGTTGTCGCCAAATATTCCGGGATGGGAGCAGGTTGCGCTCTGCGAAACCATGCGTATGGGTCTGAAGATCCCGGTGGTGGCGGTGGAGAACGATGTCAAAGCCGCTGCTCTGGCGGAAGTGCATTGGGGCGCGCTCCAGGGGGCGAATCCTGCGCTTTTCCTTAGCCTGGGGACCGGGGTCGCCGCCGCGATTGTGGTTGATGGACGCGTACTTTCTGGGGCGCATGGAGCCGCTGGGGAGATTGGCTACAATTTGCGTAGTGTGTCTGATCATTTCGGAGCAGCACAAGGACGAGCACCGCTGGAAGAGTTTGTGGGTGGGCGTTTTATAGGTGAGCGCGCGAGCGATCTGCTAGGCGAGCCACTTAGCGCGGCCGAGGCGTTCGCTCATCCAGATGCTCGCGCCCAGGATCTAGTGCAAGAAACGCTAGCTGAATTGGCGTTTCACATCGCCAATGTCTCGATTCTCCTTGATCCGGCACGTGTAGCTGTTGGTGGAGGCTTGATGAACTCGGGAGCGCTTATCTTGCGTGCTCTGGTATCCCGCCTGGCGTTTGCGGTGCCCTTCCCACCGGAACTCGTCCCGGCAAAGTTTCTAGACGACGCATCGCTGTATGGAGCCATTGCCCTGGCCTTGAGAGCCGTTCAGCATACAGATGTCCGCGTCCACACTGGTTTCTGATCTGGCTCTTCTCTCAATGAGCAGAAGCAAGCAGCAGGATGAATCTTATGCAGATTCATCCTGCTGCTTTTATGTGTAACGGTGGCGCGACTTATGCAGTTTCAGGACTCAGCGGGCTTTCTGGTTCGCGCTGGCGTATGGCGGTTCGAACGCTGGCTGGTCGCCAGTAGCCAGAGACGACAAAGATGGTGGGGACAAAAACGATCAGGCCTGCGATACAGACCCACCACCAGGTCGCCCATTGCTGTCCATCAAGCTGATTTCTGACTACGAAGGAGAAGGCCAGGGTCGAGAGGACCACGACCATGCGTAGAATAAAGCCCTCGACCGCCATGCCAGTGGCGACCAGGGCAGGATTAATGTCCTCAATGGTCTCCGTATAGGCCGCCATCCAGGTGACATAGCCGATGGCCAGCGTAATACCGAAGAGGCTGAGGAAGACGGCCATCAGCGTTGCATCCGTGGGAACACCAATGCGGCTAATAAAGAGTAGGGTCACGATAATAGTGGCGATGGCGCCAAAGAGCATATAGGGCTTGCGTACCAGAGTACGATCAGAGATGAAACCAATAATGATCGCGGCGGCTACATTGACGAGCCAGAATATACTAACCAGCCCGTTGGCCTGGGCGACCGTGAACTTGAAAATGCTGCTCAGGTAGAGGGGGAAGAAGCCGACAGCGGCAAAGTACATAAGCAAGTAGAGGCTGATGCCCAGCGCGCTAACGACCAGGCGAGGATTAAGCATTTGCCGCCAGGGATGCCTGGTTGCCTCTTCGGGATCGATGTTGCGCGCACGGGCCTCGACAAGTTCTTTCTCTTGCATAGAGTTCATGACCTGGTCGCGCAACCGGGGCGAGAGCTCGCGTAGGAAGAAGAAGCAAATCAGGAAGACGATAAAGCCAACGATCCCGGCGATGACGTACTGCGATTGCCAGGAGCCATACGAGGAGAGCGTCTGACTGGCAACGCCGGTTGCCAGGACGCTGCCGCCCACGGGCCCCACTGTCCAAAAGCCCATAGCCAGGGCGCGGCCAAAGCGAGGCGAGAAGTCGCGCACCAGCGCTGGGGTAACAACCAGGATAATGCCCTCGATGAAGCCAACGACCCAGATGAGGAGCAGGAAGAGCCAGAGGGAACTGGCTAACGCGATTATCAGGGTTCCAATGGCGGTGACCAGCAGACCATAAATGATCAGGGTGCTGCGTCCGATGCGGTCGGAGAGACTGCCAAAGATGGCCGAGAGTGCTCCAAGGAGATTGCTTACTAGCAAGAAACGCGAGTAGTCGGCGACCGAGAGGCCAAACGTATGCAGGACCAACGGTGCGACCGAGGGGAGGACATACGATTCATAATACAGGATGATGGTTGCGATGACGGCAAGCGCTAGATACCAGATACGTTGCGCGTTGGTGGGATAGTGTTCAAGGCTGCGCTGCCCGGTTGCGATGCGAAAAGTGCTCATCTCAAACCTCCTGATACCCACTTGCTTGTACAACAATGTACGAGCATGATCGTGAAACGCGTACGAATGAACGGTACTACGAGCGATCAAAGAATGATCATCCTCACCACCTGAAGCGAGAAAACGCTCCAGGCGGCGAGAGAAGGGTCTTGCGTTGTCATCAGCTAAAGGACTGGTTTAGGGTTGACGTCTCGGTAGGGCGGCGCTAAAGGTGCCGCTGACCTTGATATCCCCGTTCTGGTCTACCGCCTGCACCGAGCCTGTCGCGCGCGTCTCGCCCTCCACATCATTGATCTCGGTGATCTTGCCGGTGCAGGTGATCACGTCACCAATGCGCGTCATCCCCTTGAAGCGGACACCAAACTTGCGTAGCGCGAGCGGGCCAAAGGCATCGCTGAGCATCTGGCCTACGAAGCCCATGATGAGCATGCCATGCGCGATGATGCCACCCGTTCCTATAGCCTGCCCCACGGCGGGATCAGTATGTAAGGGATTGAAATCGCCCGAGGCGCCCGCGTAGCGCACCAGTTGTAGGTGCGTCACGGGCTGCGTTGTCAAGGGAGGAAGGGAATCGCCTTCGTGAGCATCCTCGGCATAGAGCCATGTGTGGTTTGATGTGGTCATGCGTTGGCCTCCTTGCTTGCTGGAGAGGATTGCTCGCGAATGACGATGGTGCTGCGCGTTTTGAGCACAGGTTGCTGCTGCTGATTGGTGTACTCTGTCTCCGTCGTGATGATATCCATGGAGAGGCCATCGCGTCCCTGGCGTGTCTTACCATCAACAACTGTCGTCACCCCTGTCAGGGTTTCGCCGGGATAGATGGGCGCCAGGTACTCATACTCCTCCTCACCATGCAGAATACCTTTGACGTTAATGCCCAGGCTACCCAGGTCGTTTCCGCGCTGGCGGGCGCCCCAGAAGCTAAACATGGTTGGCGTGGTAGGCGAGATGGGCACATCGGGAAAGCCCTGCGCCTGTGCCGCTTCCCGACTATGATAGACCGGGTTGTCGTCCCCAATGGCGGTGGTTAACTCGTGGATCTTTTGCCGGTGTACCTCGGTCTTGAAGGGAGCAAAGCGATGACCGATCTTGCTCGTATCGAACATAGTTTTCTCCTTGCTTAGTGTGGGCCGCCGGAGACATAGATGATCTGTCCATTGACGTAGCTTGACTCTTCTGAAGCCAGGAAGCAAATAACGTTAGCCACGTCGCGTGGCTGTCCAACACGCCTGACGGGAATGACCTTGGAGGCGGCTTCAATGCGTTCCTGGGGATCGAAGCCCATCCTGCGGGCCGTGGCGCGTGTCATCTCGGTATCGATAAAGCCGGGTGCGACGGCATTGGTGGTGATGCCAAAGGGGCCTAACTCTATAGCAAGCGTGCGTGTGAGGCCTTGTAGGCCCGCCTTCGCCGTTGAGTAGTTGGCCTGGCCGCGATTGCCCAGGGCCGAGGTCGAGGAGAGCGAGACGATACGTCCATAACGCTGTTTGACCATATAGGCCTGGGCGGCTCGGCTACAGAGGAAGGCGCCCCGCAGATGGACATTCATGACTGTCTCCCAGTCATCATCGCTCATCTTGAAGAGCAGATTATCGCGTAAAACGCCAGCGTTATTCACCAGGATATCGAGGCGTCCAAAGTGTTCCACACCTTGCTGGAAGGCAGACTCGACCATGGCTTTATCTGCGACGTTGCACTGCACAATCAGTCCCTTCGCATCAATGCGCTCGATATCGGCCAGCACCTGCTGGCAGCCCTCGGTATCGATATCCGCGAGAATGACGCTCGCGCCATCTTCGGCCAGGCGCAGTGCCGTTGCGGCCCCAATGCCGCGCCCAGCTCCGGTGACAAAGGCTACACGTCCATCAAGTTTACCCATGTGTCTCTTTCTCCATTCATATAGTCATTGAACAGTAAGATCGCATCGTGTGGTGCTTGCTTTCCAACAAGCCACCTATGGCTCTTGCCAGGTCAGTAAAACATCGAGTGCCTCGATAGTGGTTGCATCAACCAGCAGTGGATTGATCTCCAGGGCGGCGAGCTCTGGTCCTAGGCCCTGTGCCAGAAGCGAGATGTGGTAGATGACCTGGCTTAACGCATCCAGATTAACAGCGTGGTGACCACGACTACCACGTAACAGGACGGCTCCACGCAGTTCATTGAGCATGCTATGAATCTCTTCCTGGTTCACGGGGAGCACGCGCACACTGGTATCCTGAAGCGCCTCGGTCCAGATGCCACCCAGTCCCAGCGAGAGCACCAGCCCCCAGAGGGGGTCGCGGATGACGCCGACCAGGAGTTCCAGGCCAGCCGAACGCATCGGGCTAATCAGGAAGCCTTCTAGCTCTGCTCGGGGGAGCGCCGAGCGGACGCGCTTGTGCATCGTGTCATAGCTCTGGCGAAGCGCCTCCTCGCTGTTGATGTTGAGTGCCACACCGCCCACATCACTCTTGTGCGCAATCTCGGCTGATTGGACCTTGAGGGCCAGGGGAAAGCCAAGCTCCTGCGCGGCTTGCAGCGCCTCATCGAGCGTGGTCACTAGCCTTCCTGGAACAACGGGAATGCCTGCCTGCTGCAAGAGCACGCGCGCTTGTGCCTCTGACCAGGTTCCCCGGCGGGGAACGGAGAGAGATGGTAAGGCGATTGGCTCCTGCGTAAAGGATTCGCCTGGTGATGCTTGCTGTGCTTCAGCCCACCAGAGGAGCCGACCGATGGCGCGCATGCCATGTTCGAGGCCCGCGACAAAGTGTAGCCCTGTGCGCTCGACGAGCGTGCGAGCCGTATTGGTCAGATCCAGGCAGGTGTTAGAGACGAGAACAACCGGGTGGGGCGAGCCACGCACAATCTCCGCGAGATGTTGGTAGAGTGCGACATGGTTCTCTAGAGCAACAGGATCGAGCGGACGATTCCCCTCAATGCTTACCAGGTTAAAAATGAAGTCGATGTTGGGGTCCCGAACCACGACCTCAAGCGCCCGTGATTGCAGGGTCCCATCCACGACGATATAGCCTGTGACATCCAGGGGATTATGTGGCGTGGAGAAGGGTGGTAGAATGCTTTGGAGCTGTGCGAGCGTCTCGGGCGCGAAGTCCGGGAGCGTAATCTCTTCATCCTGGGCCAGGTCAGAGAGAATATCGCATGCGCCACCCGAAGGGGTCACGATGCCCATGCGTCGCCCTGACAGGGGTTGAATATTGCCTGCAAGTCCTGCTGTGATGAGCAGATCCTCCAGCGAGTGTACGCGCATGATCCCGAGCTGGCGAAAGATGGCATCGTTCACCTTATCGTCGCCTACTATGGCCCCAGTGTGGGAGAGCGCCGTGCGGGCGCTGGTCTCGCTGCGTCCAATTTTGAGGGCCACGATCGGTTTGCCACGTGCGCGTGCCTTGTCGGCGATGCGACGTAGCTCATCTGGGTGGCGAATGCTCTCAAGGAAGAGCGCGATTGAGTGTGTTGACTCATCTTCCAGCAGGTAGTCAACTACATCCGTGACCGAGATCATGCTCTCATTGCCCATGGAGACGAGCAGACTCAAACCAATGGCGTGTGCCTGGGCGAAGGCGAGGACCGCGCTGGCAAGTGCTCCGCTCTGAAGCACAACTCCTACTGGTCCGGCGGCAAGCGGCGGTGAGATTGGTAGGCCATAGGGTGTGACCCGGCTCGTCACATTGATAAAGCCATTACCGTTGGGACCAAGCAACACCAGGTCATGCTCCCTAGCGAAGACGAGGAGTTCACGCTCCAGGCGCGCCCCTTCCGCCCCTACCTCGCTATAGCCGGAGGTAAGCACGACGAAATGCCGCGTTCCCGCCGCGGCGGCTTCCTGCACAATAGGGAAGACGCTGTGGGTGGGGACCATAATAAAGGCCAGGTCTACCGGCTCGGGCAGATCCCGTAAGGATTTGTAGGTGCGCTCCCCGTGCGCGGTCTCGCGAAAGGGATTGATCAGGTAGACTGGGCCGGGAAATTCGAAGCGCTTGAGATTCTCAAATGTGCAGAGTGACCAGCGCGAGTTATCGGTCGCCCCAATCAGGGCAATGCTCTGGGGGCGAAAAAAGGTGTGGAGCCGTTCCGGTGATATATGATATCTCTCAGGCATGCTCGTATACCTCTCATAGGTTACCTGATAGCTGTAGGGTCTATGCTGGCATGGACTTATGCTTGCAAACTGAGCGCGTCCTCCAGCGAGAGGAGTCCACCAGCATGGACTCTACAGCTATGCTGCCAGGCGAAAATAGGGGAGCGTCACACCATCTTCGGCGGCGAGAAACGTTACCTCGACCGCGGCACCGATGGTGACCTGCTCACGCGTAGCATCAGTGATACGCGACATCATACGAACGCCTTCTTCTAGCTCTATGATACCGACGATGAAAGGAGCCTCCGCCGCATAGGGACCAAAGGCCTGGTGGACAACCGTAAAGGCATAGAGCGTTCCCCTGCCCGAGGCGGTGATCCAGGTTAGCTGGTCCGAAAAGCAATGTGGACAGAGCGCGCGTGGATAGAACACTGCTCGCGCACACGCCTGGCAGCGCTGGATGCGCAACTCACCATGTACGAGACCCTCCCAGTAGGGCTGCGAGTCGCTGTCGATCAAGGGTTGAGGAGGCTGGGCTGTCATACGCGTCAATCCTTTCCAAGCAGAACCGTGGCCGCCGACGAGAGGACGCCGCCCGTGCCGTGAGCCAGGGCAATGTGCGCGCCCTCGACCTGGCGCGGACCACACTCTCCTCGCAACTGGCGCGTGGCCTCAATGAGCAGAAAGATGCCATACATCCCTGGATGACAGTACGAGAGTCCACCGCCATTCGTGTTCATGGGGAAGGTGCCGCCTGGCGCGGTTCGCTGTCCGCTGACAAAGGCCCCGCCCTCGCCCTTCCCGCAGAACCCCAGGGCTTCCAGGGTGAGCAGGACCGTGATCGTAAACGAATCATAGATCTCCGCGACATCGATCTCGGCAGGGGTCAATCCTGCTCGGGCGAAGGCGTCTCGCCCAGAGGCTGCAGCCGCCTGGTGGCTCGCCAGGTCGGGCATATTGGTGATCGTGTTGTGGGTATGAGCCTCCCCATGCCCCAGAACCCAGACCGGCGCTTTACGCATCTGCCGGGCGCGTGACGCGGAGGCGACGACCACCGCCCCTCCACCATCGGTCACCAGACAGCAATCGAGCAGGTGCAGCGGCTCGGCGATCCAGCGTGAGTTAAGCACATCTTCAATGGTGATGGGCTCGCGCTTCATCGCTTTTTCATTCAGCGTGGCCCATTTACGCGTCGCGACTGCGACCTCGGCCAGTTGCTCGCTGGTCGTGCCATACTCAAACATATGCCGACTCGCCGCCAGGGCATAGGCTCCCACGGGTGCTGGCAGACCGAAGGGTCCTTCATATTGCTCTGTGAGGCGATAGTAGGGTTGCCCACGCCCGCGAGCCCGGTCCGAGCGTTGCGTGCTCCCATAGGTAATGAGGGCGACCTCGAAGAGTCCGGCCTCGATACCCGCGAGCGCGTGGCCGATATGGGCCTCAAAGGAGGAGCCCCCGATATTGGTTGTGTCGGTGTACCTGGGCTGGATACCCAGGTACTCGGCCAGCATCAGGTTGGGGGACCAGGCCCAGTTGCCAGCGCAGAAGAGGGCCTCCACATCTTGCAAGCCCAGTCCCGCGTCCTCCAGGGCGGCCCTGGCCGCCTGGGCCTGGAGTTGTAGCACGGTCTTATCAGGTGTGCTCCCGAGATCTGATTCGGCCACGCCAACGATAGCGGCTTTGGGTGACGAGCTCATACAAGCTCCTCACCAAGCCTGACATAGCCACGCAAAAGATCGCGCGAAATGATAAAGCGCTGGATCTCGTCGGTACCCTCAAAGATACGCCAGACGCGCATCTCGCGGTACCAGCGCTCGATGGGGAGCTCCTTGGTGTAGCCCATGCCGCCGTGAATCTGCATGACACGGTCGGCGACCTGGTTGGCCATATTGGAGCCATAGAGCTTGGCGATCGAGGCTGCGTGCCGCGTATCCAGACCCTCTTCAGCCATCCAGGCGGCATGCAGCGCTAGCCAGCGCGTCGCCTCAATCTCCACACGTGAGTCAGCGATCATCCACTGGATGGCCTGACGTTCCGCGATGGGCTTGCCAAAGGTGGAGCGCGTCTTGGCGTAGTCAATGCCCATCTGGAGCAGGCGTTCGGCAGCTCCCACGGCCCGGGCGGCGATGTTCCAGCGTCCCGCACCGATCCATTGCATGCCCAAAGTGAAGCCCTGGTTGAGCTCGCCCAGAATATTCTCTTCAGGCACACGCACATTCTCGAAATAGAGCGAGGCCGGTCCCCACTCGCCCATGGTATGGATATAGTTTGAGCGCCAGCCCATCTCGCGATCGACGAGGAAGCAGGTCACACCACGCGCGCCACGCTCCTTATCGGTAACGGCGAAGACCATCGTAAAGTCGGCCTCATTACCATTGGTGATAAAGACCTTCTCTCCATTGAGCACCCAGTGATTCCCATCCTTGACCGCCGACATCTTGATATTGGCGGCATCCGAGCCCGCGCCCGGTTCGGTCAGGGCAAAGCAGGAGCGTCGCTCGCCATTGATGGTGGGGATGAGGTAGCGCTGTTTCTGCTCCTCATTGCAGTGATAGAGGATATTATCGGCGGAGCCGCCAAAGGCGAAGGGGACAAAGGTATGTGAGAGCTCCATAATGATAATTGCCGTCATCACTGGTCCCAGGTTGGCCCCGCCATACTCCTCAGGCGTATTAATGCCCCAGAAGCCCAGCTCTTTGGCCTTCTGCTGAAGCTGGCGTAGCTGTCCGCGTTCGATGCCTACACGCCCCTCACGCTCATTGCGTAGAACATCGCCCTCCAGTGGGAGCAACTCTTTTTGCACGAAGGCGCGAACCGTGTCTCTGACCATTTTCTGTTCATCGGTTAAGCGGAAATCCATGGTGGTCGTTCCTCCTAATTGTGTAATGACGTAGCCGCAGGAAGCATGAAGGCGCGTCAGCGCTCGGCACACCTGCGTAAGCGAAAATGGTTATGCCTGCTCTACAGGTGGATGTAAGAGCTGTGCATGGAAGTAGGCGAGTTGAGTGGAAATATAGGTTTCCAGGTCAATGTTGTTAGACGCGAAGTGCCAGGTCTTCTGCAAGGCCCAGAGATGTCCCAGCCCCAGGACATTGGCGGCCAGAATACGCGGTTGTGGCATATCTGGCCTGAAGACGCCGGCTTGCTGTCCCTCTTGGAAGAGGGCGACGAAATAATCATCGAGGCGATGAATAGGCCCTAGAATGCGTTGCCGTGTCTCGCGTTTGAGCGTTGAGAGGTCACGATACATGATCAGGAGCCGTTTGGATGTGCTGTCGAGTAGCGTGTAGAGTTCGCGTACAAGCGCATCAAAGCGCTCCAGGGGATTAGCGATTGTATTAGCCCGCTCAAGGACATCGCGGTAAATTGTGACGGCGTCCTCACAGCAGGCCAGCAGGATCTCTTCTTTGCTGGGAAAAATATAGTAGATAAGGCCAGTACTGATCCCGGCGGCCCGGGCGATATCTGGCATAGTCGTCCCATGGTAGCCCTTGCGGCTGAAGAGGTCACGCGCGGCAGTGATAATATCCTTGCGGCGTGCATCGCGGATAGCAGTGGTTGGCATAGGTCACCCGCATTCTTCCTTGAATGTCGGACGTCACTACGAGGGAGAATATACAACAAGATGTATCATCAGTGATACCTTTATCAGAGCGCTGGCACGTATAGTATCAGCTCTATCAAGATAAACTATGTATTAGGGATAACATATTTCAATTGAATAGTCAATAGGGATTCCAGGGACGCGCGAACGCCTTTTTGAGCTTGCGTGTCCCTGCCCGTATTGTCCAGATAGTTCTCGGAAATTCGTCAATTATCGCAGTATTTGGTGTCAACACTGATGTCAAGCGAAGGTCGCTCAAACGACCTCAGGAGAGCGACGAGTGGCGGTAAATTTACAGAGAATGCCCATAGATGATGCCAATCGCTGGAGTTGCGCGCGAGCCGAGAAACCTCCAGGCCTAAGACCAGCCCGACCTGTCCGAGGCCGACTTCAGTCACCAGGCGCTGGAATCGCAGACGGTCGGCTGTCGAGGCTCCCGAATAGCCCAGATCCTGGTCGATCACCACGATGCGCTCCTCGCTCCAACCGAGTGCTAGCGTACGTTCACGGAGCGCATACTGTCGGGAAGTACTTTCGGTATTCTCAAGGACTTGCTGGAGCGTACTTTGCCGCACGTACAGACATGCCAGGCGGCTCAGATGGTGAGCGGTGACCTGCTGCATCATCTTACTGATCCTCCTTATTTTACAAGCAGAAGTGTGCTCGCACACTTCATTTGGTCACACCCGGAAGGTTTGTTCTCCAGAATGTAACACAGGCAACCGCGACAGTCCAGCACGTTGCTTCTGTCTGTGGTTTTTGCGGATCGGATAGCCACTCCTTGAGTGGGCGCGTTTTGGGTGCCCTGGCAATGAGTTGGCTCTCTTGGGGATTGGGGAAGTAGAGAGTGAAGAAGAGGAGGAGGAGACACTGGCATGGGCGAACTCTCTGCCAGCGCAGAGGATCTCAATGTACTCGCTTTTGCTTAGCGTCTAGCTTCCAGCGAGTCCGAAGTCTGCTTTGTGTACTGTTTGCACAGCGGGCTGAAGCCCTCATTAAGGATTAAATAGTCCCGTATTGTTCGCGATTACGGTACAAGCAAGGGGTATTTAGGGTATAATAGACTTGGGCAATGCAATGCCTGCTAAATATGATTAAGAGAATGGAGTCTCTCATGTCCACAATGGAACCCCAGGTTGATTTTACTTCTCCAGCATTTAAAAAGAACCCCTATAAAATCCTTGCCAACATGCGACAACAGAACCCTGTCGCCAAAATCTCTCTCCCCGGAGACCGAGCAGGTTGGTTGGTTACTCGCTACGAGGATGTTGAAGCACTCATCCGGGATCCACGACTGTCCATCGACATACGAGACGTCTACCCACCTGAAGTCATCAAGGCGGTCTTCCCCTTTGGGGAGGTTTCGGAAGCGCTCCTACATAGTATGGTGTTCACCAATGATCCGAAGATGCATTCGCGTCTCCGTAATCTGGTGAGTGGCTCCTTCACTCCTCGCTATATCGAGACCTGGCAGGATCGTATTCAGAACATCATCGATGAAGTCATTGACCAGCTTCCAGAGCATGGTGAAATTGATTTCATTCGCGAAGTGGCATTCCCTTTGCCAATGATCGTTATGTCAGAATTGCTGGGTATCCCGTCCGAAGATAGAGATAAGTTCCGCGACTGGTCAAATAGTTATGTGGACTCACTGGGGAACCCCGCAGCCGCTCAGGCCATTATGAGCGATATGGCTGATTTTCAACAATATTTGTTTCAATTGGTTGAAACCAAGCGGACCAACCCCTCAGATGATCTCTTGAGCAAAATGGTTCACACCGAGGTAGATGGGGATCACCTATCTCGTCAGGAACTCATCGGTATGACGCTCCTTCTTGTCATGGCCGGAAACGAGACTACGGCCTCACTCATCGGTAGCGCTATGCTTACCCTCTTCCAAAATCCTGATCAAATGGAGCTCCTGAAGCGGAATCCGGCCTTGCTGAAGCCGGCAATTGAGGAGTTTATTCGCTATCGGGGCCCACTCCTCAATTTGAATGATCGTTGGGCGGTGGAAGATTTTGAGTATAAAGGGCAGCAGATCAAAAAAGGTGAGGCCATCTATCTGTGTGTTACTTCCGCCAATCGTGATGAGGAGCGTTTTCAGAACGGAGGATCCTTCAATGCTCAGCGCCCAGATCTTCAGAGACATGTGGGCTTTGGTCTGGGTATGCACTACTGCCTCGGCGCACCGCTGGCTCGCCTGGAGGGGTTCATTGGCTTGCGCACTATCTTGCAACGCTTGCCAGGGATTCGCCTCGCGGTTCCAGTAGAAGAACTTACCTGGCGGCCAAGTATCATCACGTTCGCTCTGGAAAAACTTCCTGTGCGCTACTAACACGGTAGCTATCTAATAGATTCGCTACCATTGGCGAACTCTAAAGAGCAAGAGCCAGGGAGGCGAAGCGCAAGGCGAAGCGCTTCGCCTTTCGTTTGCCTTGAAGGACGGCTTCTCTGAATGGGAGTTTCCAGGTGAATTGCAGATGCGCACTATACAGGCATAGAAAATTTCTCGAAACTTACTCTGTTTCAGCACATGTTCAAAGATCACCCCTATCACTCTTGACTCTTCCCACCTTTGGGAAAAGGACGGATTGCTGGCAAGAAAAGCCTGTTGCGGGCTCGCGACAACGAAGCAGGTGTCGACGTGGCTGCGGACTCATTTCTCCCCTTGTGGAAGGAGTAAATCGAACGCGCCGCCCCCACCGCTACTTCACTTGCCTCAAGAGTCATACCTGATGATGGCGTTGTTGTCGGGCAACCACTTTTTCGCGTCTCCACCACTGCATATTCATCACCTCAGTACCCCATGGTGCCCGATGGTAGAGTGTCCACTGCACTCGTTTAATTCATGTCTCGGCATGAGAGACCCCGCAGATAGCCGCCCTTAGTTCACTTATGATCAATGCTGTGTGGGTTAGGAGAATAAGACGACCTTTTGGTACACTGATGATTGAGCGGTTTCTGTTGCTTTTCCTCAGTGTATCCTATGGGATCATCTTTTGTCTATCTTGCCTCTTTTCTTTCCTGTGAACCCCCTTTCCAAAAAGTTTGCTTTGGGTCATGTCACTTTCACTCCTTGTACATCCCTTTTTTCAGCGGGTTGAAGCTGAAGTGCGTCGACGTCTGTCTGATTAACCTACGAGTGAAATTGCCCCTATCTGCTGTAAGAAGAGAAGTCCACTCTTCACATCCTCAAAGCGGAGGCGAGGTAGCATGGCTGTAATGTCAGCCACTGTCCGTTGCCCATCAACTAGTGAGAAAATCCAACTTAGTATTACCTGTTCATTCGCTGACAAGTTGCCGGGCCAAGAGAGATCAGAAGCCCTCTTAAGGGGAATTGGCACCATGTTGACCGCGATGCCATTACTATATTGCTGAAGCTGACGTGGTTGTGTCTGGTAATAGGGATCTCTGATGGCAGGAGATGCCTGCTGGATGCCTGGGCGAGGTCGTGATGCCTGTGGCGGTGCCTGGGGATGAAAAGACCAGGCAAAAGGACCTTTTTTGTTGTTGGTTGCTATAACCACATCAATGCCTAGCGAATAACGTTTCCCAGTGGTATCTTCAACAATACACGATGTAATTTTGCCATCAGCAATTTCAATAGTACAGCGACAGCGGCCTCGGACACCAGGTATGTGTGAAACTTCAGCGCTGAGTATGCCATGTTTGCGTAAACGCTGTAACGTCATCAAGGCAACTTCCAGGCCCAGACTAGCATCAATTCCCTTATCCACGTGGTCCCCCTGAAGTGGATCTATCTATTCCTCTCTCAAAATTAGTAGAAAAACATTCTATCCATGATGACCCGGTTCTGCAGCGCTTACATTGGCAATGTTCGATATAGCAACGCTCACCGCATGAAAAATAAACTGGTTCATCGTCGCAGATATGCATTTACTCAGAACATGCCTCCTTCCGTTCTCCTTGTCTGACCCCTTAGGCGATTCAGTAATTCCTTTTGTAAGTTAGCAACAGTAAGCGCAAGCGGGGCAAGAGCGGTTTTAGTTGCGAAAGGAGTGATAGGTTGTTCGGGTGAATGTAGGGTGCGACGTAACAACTCATTATAAACCATAATATGTTCTTGTAGTTGGGCTAGCTCCTGCTCTCTCTGCTGAGAGCGCTGTAGGCGGGTCCAGAGAGAATTCAGAATGCCTACCAGCGGCCAGAGCACTTTTGATGTAGGATAGGAGATACGTTCTCCCGTCCGACCATTCATGGTGTCGGTATGAGCCTGTACCATTTGCTGGATACTCTCCTCTAGTTCACGTTTGGCCTCCGCTTCGAGTTCGTTCTGCTGGGCCGTTGCCCGCTCAATGTTCGCGATAAACTCCGCTTCATAGCTCTGACGGGCCGCTCTGGCAACACTCATGAGCAAGAACGCGGACACTCCGGTGAGGAGCAGAAGGAGTATAAGAGGCCGTACGAGAATTCCCATAAAGCCTTCGTGATTGAGCAGGTCGGTAAAACTGGTAGTGCGCGGCTGATAGATAAGATCCAGGACGACAAAGACACAGTCAAGGATGGTGAGAATCCAGATAGCACGAAGAGGCAGAACAGCAAGCGCAAGGAGTATAACCAGCGCTAACATATCATAGACCTGTAAAGCTGTCTCGTTGAGCGGCATTGTCGTCAAGATGTAATATATTATCACGAATTGAAGGGGAATGGTCACGAGCAATCCAGCAATCAAGATATGCCCAGCACGATTGAAAAACGGTGCAATCATAAACGCGATCACGACACCAAAAACCACCTGGAATAAATAGGGATTTGGCATGGCAAGGCTGGTTATATCCCCACCGACTAACATGGGGAAGAAAACGATAGTTACCACACTCACTGTGCGTGCTCGGCGATATTCCTCACGTTGTGGCACGGTCGCATTCTCTGGCAGCGGTGGCGGACTGGCAAACCCATGCCACCAATGCATAAACCTTGCGCCGAGTGATTTTTTGGTAGGGATCGTTATCACCTCTTGCACAGTCCCCAGTTCTTCTGCCTGTGGTGTGTTATTGGATGAATAAAAGTTGTTCACCTTGTTCTCTCCTGTGAGCGGGGGGATGGAAAAAAGTGTATGTATTCCTTTTCTGTATTGTTGAGTTTGTTTTTGCTGACCGCCGCTCCGTATGGTTGTGTTTTGTGCCAATATCCGGCTGAATAGAAAAAATCGAGTGATTCCTTAAGGAGCTTATATTGGCCCTTTATACTGCAAATATAATAACACAATCATATGCGGATAAACCATTATATCCTCAGTATGTAGGAGTTCTATGCTAAAAATGGGGGGTGCGAGCGGAGAAAGGTGCGCTAGCTCCGCCTGGAGTTCGAGCCAGCAGTGTTTCATGTGGGCGTTGGGCCAGTCTCCTCCTGCTGCAGCCAGAATAATGAGTGGAATGGGTGGGAATGATGTTGCTGCTCGAATTTGTGCATCACTTTGTTGGAGAGCTTGTGCTTCACCAAAGATCCAGTCATAGGCATGTGAGCGTAGTCCCATGGCTCTTGCTCCTGGTTGAAGAGCAGGTGGTAATGCGTCGACCACGCTGTTGGGCTTGCTTTGCAGACGTAAGAGATCCAGGCGTGCGAGGAATGGACGCGAGCGGAAAAGTTGCCATTGTATCTGTTGGCCCAAATTCTCTTTGAGGGGTGGTTTTGGCATCCGGGTCCTTTGGTCTTCTGGGGAAGCATCCACCAGGACCATGCCAGCCACCTGCTCAGGATGCTGACAGGCCTACAGGCGCACATTGAAGTCCCCAAAAGAGTGACCCACGAGGATGTAAGGCGGCTCCATACGAGGAAGGGCGAAGGATGGCGTAGAGTAGTCATAGTTATGCGTGGCGAGACGAAGGGTGTGAGACCCACTCCCTCCCGTTGACACCAAGAAGAGGAGTTGAGAGCCTGGTCACAACTGGACGTGTGAAAGGTGTGAGCCGCCAGAGTAGGGCGCATGAGAGAGCGTGAGACGAGAAGGGCAGCTTGGCGCAGATGTTTTAAAGGCATAAGCCCTCTCTTCTTTCTCAGAATAGATGGACTTATGCGTTGTCAAGTACCCAATAAAGTTTTACCAGGTACGGGACACTGGGGCATTCCTCGATAGTGACGACAATGAGAAGCCTTGTTTTCTGCTTGACAATTCTCGTGCTTTCTGGTAGTTTCTTCTTCTAGAGCGTACACAGACGACTCCTCTGGCAATCGATGAAATATGCTGAAGTAGGCATGCATATCGACGTCGCCGATATCTGAAGAACATTTGGAGGGAGCCATATGCGCGAATCCACCCTTTCGCTCAAAGAACGTCAACGTCAGCAACGTGAGCAGCTTATTCTCCATGCCTCGGAGGAAATTCTGCTGGAGAAGGGCTATCATGAGATGTGTATGGACGAGGTGGCTGCACGTGTGGGTATTGCCAAAGGAACCCTCTACCTGCATTTTTCCCGCAAAGAAGACCTGGTCCTGGCCCTACTCGAGTTGCAGATGCAAGCTATCTTGCTGAATGTGCAGGAGGCGGTATCCGCGCCTGGCTCGGTGCGTTCGCGCCTGGAAACGCTACTTGCGACGAGCTATATGCGTTTAAAGGGTGAGCGTGGGCGTCTCTTTTATGCGCTTTTCGGTGCCGTTGAACTTCGACCTCTCTTGCGATCCCGCCACCATGCCCTGCTCGATCAGCTTTTAAGCAGCCTTGAAGTTTTGCTCAATGAGGGGAAAGTCTCTGGCGAATTCGATCCCGCCATCCCCACCACGATTATGTTGCATACCTTCTCCAGCCTCCTTGCCTCCTATCCCTTTAAACGCTTGCTTTTGGATGAGACGGTAACTCCTGAGGAACTGGTGCAATACGTAGGGAAAATTTTCTTCCGTGGCGTGGCCAATCCCCAGCGCGCCTATGTGGAGTCGCTGGCCTAAATAGCACTCCTGTAAGGTTATTGGCTTGCCAATTCGCGTGCGATACCTGGGCTATGTTCTTCTCAGTACAATGAAAACGAGGTCGCAACACCCACGTTGTTGTCCTCTCACTGTGTCAGCATGTAAGATTTCTGCGCACAATCACTGACATGCGCGCTACCGAAAAGGAGTATCTCAATGAGTCGCAAGTCTGAGCATGAGAATGAGAAGCAGCAGAAGACCAATCGCAAAGAGAAAGATACGGATCAGTCTCAGGTGGTCAATGATGAGGATATTCCTGTAGAGTCGAAAGAGCAGGCTATTGAGGAGATCCGCGAGGCTGCTGAGAAGTCCGGTTATGCTAAGCAGGTACAAGAGGAGACCAACAAGCGCGAGCGTGGCGAAAAAAATCGTTAGTCTCTCCTTGCTTCAGATTGTCAGTTGTACCAGTTGGCCCTTATCGGGGCGCATCACATGAGCGATGCCCCCGATTATTTATGTCTAAAAACACCCCAGTTTTATCTTCACATTAGTCTTACCGCTTCGCCAAAGGGAACAGCTTGTAGCGCGATTCCTCCTGGCGTCAGGACCCACAGGACTGGCAGCGATCCCTCTTGCTCTGGAAATGTCCCATATCCGTCGGTCAGGTAGACACACACGCCTGCCTGGTTGGAATCATGCTCTTTCTCAATGGTTTCAAAGAAGGGACGAAAGCTGGTGCCACCTCCACCGACTGGCCTGGGCAGGTGCGATGGGTCCTGACTCGTCAGCTCATAGGGACCATAACATCTCGCGTCGGCATAATATAAGTGGGCCTCCAGGTGTGGATAGGCCTGGAGGATGCCTCGAACCTCGCTGAGAAAGAGAGCGAGTAGCCTGTTGTCGATGGAGCCGCTGGTGTCAACGGCGATATAGACGCGTACTGACTCCCCCTGAAGCGTTTCCAGGTAGAGGCCGCGTCCTACAAAGCGCCGATCAAAGCCCTGAAAGTCGTTGGGTGTCTGGACCAGGAAGCGCCACAGGTAGCTGCGCCAGTCCAGTTGAGCCGGGTTGAGGTGCGACAGCTCACGCTCCATTCCAAGTGGAAGGTTTCCCTGTCCCAGCATCTCCGCGAGCGCCTTTGCGTGCTGTAATGCCTGGCGCCAGTGCTGCTCAAGCTCAGCATAGGTCGGCTGACCTGGGCCATCCATGGGGAGCAGATCGCCTACATGCAGCGTATATTTCCTGGCTTGCGTTTGAAGAATATGATAGATCTCTTCGACGCTCAGGTGCTCCAGTTTTGTGTCGCGTATATGCCCTGGTGGTAGTTCGAAGCCCTCTTGAGCGAGCACCATACCATTGACCACGATATCCGCCGCGATATTCCACATGAGTGGCTCGCGTGTGCCACATCTGGGAACATGTAGCAGAGCCGCGTGCAGTACTTCATGCGCCATCAATCCCAGTCGCTGCTTAGGCGTCAGTGTCTGCCAGAAGTCAGTATTAATAAAAATATTTTTGCCGTCGGTGGCCGCTGTGGGGATGCGCGCTGTGATCTCGATCTGGGCGAAGAGCGTCAACGTGGCGAAGAACGGCGCGCGCAGGCGCAGTTGTAAGATGGTCGCGCTGATCTGTCGCTGCAACTCTGCGTTCTGCTCCATGGTCTGTTACCCCAACAAGGACATATAATCGCTGAACATCTGCTGGAGACGCTTATCTTGCTGCACCAGGCTGGCGAATTTTCCCAGTTCGTTGCGTGCCTGGACCAGCTTGAAGAGGTCGGTCGCAAAGAATTGTATCCACTCGGCGCTCGCCTTCTCGCCGATCCACTGAAAGGCGCTATAGCTCTCCTGCATATTCGCCGCGCGCAGCGTAAGCGCCGTGGTGAGCGCATAGCGTAACGATGGCTCTTTGGGAAAGGCTATTTTTTGTCCATTCCCCTTGAGAATCGAGGCCACATCTGGAAACTGGTTATAAATAGCGCAGAAGGCCTGGAATTCAGCCGCCGCTGCCTGTCCAATTACTGGATCAATTGGTAGTTCCGCGTGATAGAGCTGCGAGGCCATCATCCATGAGCGGGGGGAGGGCCAGGCTGGCTGTTGGGGATCAATTCGGTGCAGAAGTCCAGGCCGGAAGGAGAGAAACGCAAGTAGGCGCTCATGCAGTTCATGAGCCATGGCGTAGGTCTTAAAGCTCTCGAAATGTGGTTCAACCACCAGGTGGACAAAACGGTTCGCCAGGGGCGTGGGCATCTCAAAGACGGAGGCGCGATCCTCCTTGCGGTTACCCGCCGCCCAGATGAACCAGCCCTCAGGCACAGTATATGAGCCAACCTTGCGATCGAGAATAAGCTGCTGCGCCATCCCCTGCATTGCCGGAGGGGCCATATTGAGTTCATCCAGGAAGAGGATGCCCGCGCCCTCGCGTGGCAGGAACTCCGGCGGATACCAGCGCGAAATGCCGTTTTCGGCGACGGGCAGGCCACGCAGGTCGGTGGGTGCAAGCTGCGAGAGGCGCACGTCAATGAGGTCAATGCCATGGGCCTGTGCTGTCTGGGCCACGATGCTCGATTTGCCAATGCCTGGTGGTCCCCAGAGCATCGTGCTGAGCATCAGGCGTCGCTCAATCAGAGTATGGAGAAAGTGCGAGAGGGCTTCTGGTGTCATGATCATTCCTTACTTTTTCTTTTCACGCAGGGCTAGTTGTTGACGGGCAGCTGCGCGTACATAGCGATTGGCGTCCTGTGCCAGTTCCTTGAGCAATGCCGTTGAGGCATTGGGGTGTTGCGCGCTCTGGTAGCGCTCCATGGGAATGGGCGAACGCGCAAAGATGCTCAAAAATTGCATGGGGAGCTTTTCGTAGGCTAGCAGTTTCGGGCGTATCCAATCGCTGGTGCTCGACCTGAGTTCCTTCATATAGTAGTTTTGTAACATTTGGGTTCGTCTCTTTTTGGAGACCGCCGGGTGGTCTAAGATACTCTCCAGAAAGAATGCGGGTTTCTGGTTAAAGCTTTGTATACTCACTCTCCCTAGAATACCTTCCAAAGTCTCCAGAGGCGTATGTGGATTGCGTACTAGACTGCCCACTGTGTGTCCCTCCTCTGCTAACTTTTGCAAAACAAGGACTGGCGTGCGCTTATGCCGCGCACAGATGGCTTTCAGGCGCAAATTTCCACTGGCGGCGATGGTTGTGAGCATCTCTGGCGTGGCGTTTGAATTTCTGGCAATGCCTTCCCACAGGTCGAGATCATGCCAGAGCTGGTCGAGGAGTTCCAGGGGAATACGAGGGTTGGCCGCCAGCTTTTTGCGCACACGTATTTCCGGGTGCTCCACGAAGCGTACAAACAACTCCCTGGGTAGTTGAGAGTTCCCTGCTAGTTTTGCCAGAATATCATCATCTGGGTCTTCGGCGAGCTGGAAGAAGGCCTTTTCCGGCAAGGTTGGGTTCTGGGCTGCGGCCTGGCGTACGACTTCTTCTTTATCTCTGGCCAGGGAGAGCAGGACGTGTTGAGGGGTTTTAACGTTACGTGCCAGAGCTATACGTACCTGGTCGTATTTATCCTGCGCAAGCTGGCTATAGATCTGTTCCGAAAGTCCATGCCTGGCCGCGACTGCTGTGCGTACAATCACATCAGTATCTCGTGCGAGTTTCTCTAGGATATGCTCTTCGAGTTGGGGATGACGGACCGCTGCCTGCCTCAAGTAGGGATCGCTGCTCGCTACCAGGTGAGCAAGAAGCGTCGACGACATGTGAGTACGCTTTATCAGGCTGTAACGTACCTCCAACTTCTTGTCTTGAAGTAGCCGTAGAAGCACCTCATCAGAGGTGCGTGGATGTCGCGCGACAGCCTGGCGTACTCGAACCTCTTTATGCTGAGCCAGGCCTCTCAATACATCTTCATCAATATCTGGGTTATGGTATATCAGCGTTACCAGCCGCTCGACTTGTGTGTTAAATTCTCCCTGTCGGAACCAGTGTTTGGCTAAATCTGGTAAAACCATGGTTGTGAGTATAAGACTTTCATGCTCGGGAAGTCCTCTATCTAGCGGCTGTCTTGGTTGGAAAATATTGAAATGAGACTTTTGTAGCTCCTCTGAACTTGTTATTTCACCCGCCACGCTGATATGAGCATTATAGGAAATCATGACATGCTCTTTTACATATGATGCGATCATAACATGACCCTGTTGAAACCATTGTAGCCAGTGTTGAGGGATCTCTGCGCAGCGTAAGAGCTGGAGCCAGGCTTTCGGTGAAGCTTCTTTGATAAAATCTGGTTGAGTCAGGTTGAGTAGTGGAAGAAGTGGATTGCACAGAAATTCATGCGGGAACTCCTCTATCAGCTTGAGCAGTTGTGTAAGAGGGGTGTTGGGATTCTGGGTTGTGGCGCGTCGCACCACATCATTTTGGTCCAGGGCGAAGGCTTCGAGTAGGTTTGAGGGGGCATTTGGATTGGCAGCGATGATGTGTTTTAGTTCACGTTCTTGCGCCAGCTCAGCTAGGCGTGCAGGTGCAGTCTCGGGGTTGGCTGCTTCTCCAGCATAGGGATGTTTCTTTCGGTGGTGCCTCATAGTGAATATGCTCTTTCACAAGTTATTGGCGGATTCTATATCTGGGAAAAGGGATGCGTAATCAGAGAAGGTGCGAAGTGAAATAGACGATGAGAGTCGGAGGTGACCGGGAGTTGAACCCGGTGTCTGCCTAACGCCTTGTCAGGGCGCCGCATGCTGACGCTGCACCACACCTCCGAAAACAATATGGAGCGGCCAGGAGTCGAACCTGGCGTCTTTTGTCGCTTTTGCAGAGCGAGTATATGCTGACCGCTGCACTACATCCCCATATCGACCGAACGCTCGGTGCGGTTACTATAATATAGAAGAGTTTCACTGTCAATGCAGCGACCAGCATGTTTATCAGTCAGTCAGTCAGTCAGTCAGTCTCTGCCTTGTTCTCATCGCGCAGGGCCAATTGCTGACGGGCGACCGCGCGTACATAGCGATTGGCGTCCTGTGCCAGTTCCTTGAGCAAGGCTAATGAGGCATTAGGGTGTTGTGCGCTTTGATAGCGCTCCAGGGGAATAGGCGAACGTGCGAAGCTGTACAAAAATTGGATGGGGAGCTTTTCGTAGGCCAGCAGTTCTAGACGTAGGGAATCGCTCGTCATAGATTGGAGCGCCTTCGCGTATGAATCGAGCCGCATCTGAGTACGTTCCTTTTGGGAAACGACTGAGGGATAGGCGAAGTTTGCTTGAAAAGACGCGGATTTTTGATTGGAATTTTGCATCCTTAGCTGATTAAGTAATTCCAGGGGAATGCGTGGATTGGTTATTAGGTTTCGAAATATATTTACGTCTGAGTGCTCGGCAAAGCGCATAAACAAATCCCTGGGGAGCCGAGCGTTTCCTGCCAGTTGTGCCAGAATATCGTTATCTGAATCGTTGGCGAGGAGATAGAAGGCCTCTTCAGGTAATCTGGGGTTCTGGGCTACTGCATAGCGCACAACTGGCTCTATATCCCTGGCGAGGGAGAGCAGTAGTGGCGAAGGCGTTTTAACATTCCGTGCTAGCACCATACGTACAGGAGTGTAGGTATCCTGGGCGAGCTGGTAGTAGTGTTCTTCCGAAAGACCATGCCTTGCCGCGATTGCCTTGCGCACAGTCATATCAGTATCCTGGGCAAGTAGGTGGTAGAGCCGCTTTGGAAGCCCATGTCTGCTCGCAACTGCCCGCCGCACAATCGCATCTGGATCATGTGAGAGGGTTTCCAGCATATGTTCTTCAAGCTGGGGTTGATGGGCTGCCCCTCTTCTTAAGAGGGGATCACTGCTGGATGCTAAATGCATCAGCAGCGATTTCGACATTTTTGCGCGCTTTGCTATGCTGTAACGTACATCTAACTCTTTGTCTTGAAGCATCTGTAGAAGCACATCTTCTGGCGTGCATGGATGATGTGCGACGGCCAGACGTACCTTTAGCACTTGATGTCTGGCTAGCTTTCTCAATATGTCTTCATCGATCTGTGGACTATAGCGCAAAGAGATGACCAGATCCTCTACATTGATATTTTCTATCTGCCAGTGTAGGCTGTGATTGATAAAGTCTGGTAAAACCCCACAGGTGAATATGAGCAACTGATGTATGGAACCGTTACTGTAGAGAGGTGATGTAGGTTGAAGAAGAGCGTGCTGTGACTTTTGTATTTTCTGTATATTTGCTACCTCACCTGCGACGCAAATATGAGCGTTATAGGATAGCAAGACGTGTTCTCTGACATAGGAGGCGATCATCACATGACCTTGCTGCAACCATTGCAGCCAGTGCTGAGGGATCTCTTCACAGCGTAAGAGCTGGAGCCAAGCCTTGGGTGAGGCTTTTTTGATGAAGTTGGGCTCGGCCAGATTGAGGAGGGGCAGAATAGGGTTGCGCAGAAACTCGTGCGGAAACTCCTCCGTTAACAGGAGCAGTTGTTTTAGAGGGGTATTAGGATTCTGAGCAGTGGCACGCCGTACTGCTTCCTGTGGATGGCCGATAAAGCTTTCGAGTATATTTGGCGGCGTACTGGGATTGGCGGCGAGGATGGGGTGAAGCTCGTGCTCTTGTGCCAGTTCTGCCAGGCGTGCAGGATCCGTCTCGGGGTTGGCGGCCTCTCCAGCAGAGGGGTGTTTCTTTTTGCGGTACCTCATCGTGGGTGTACTCTTTCATCTCTTGGACAGGGCAAAGTGTGTTCAAGGAAGGCGCAAAGGGTATAGATGGTGAAGAGAGGGAGGTGACCAGGAGTTGAACCTGGTGTTTGCTATCCGCCGTGCAAGGGCGGCGCATGCTGACGCTAATCACACCTCCCAAAAACAATATGGAGCGGCCAGGAGTCGAACCTGGCGTTTATTTCCCGCTTGTGCAGAGCGGGAAGTGCTGACCGCTGCACTACATCCCCATATTGACCAAGTAATCGGTACGCCTACTATAGTATAGAAGAGTTTCTATGTCAATGGAGCGGTCAGCGTGCATCCTGATCAGCCTTCCTCTGCCTTTTTCTCTTCGCGTAGTGCCAATTGTTGACGAGCGACTGCGCGCACATAGCGATTGGCGTCCTGGCTCAGTTCCTTGAGCAAGGCCTTTGTGGCATTGGGATGCTGCGCATTCTGGTAATGCTCCAGGGGCAGAGGCGAACGGGCAAAAAGATACAGCAATTGGACTGGTAACTTTTCATAGGCAAATGGAAATAAGCGTTACCAGACGGTCAGCGTTTCCGTTGAATGTTCCTCGTTGCAGCCGGTGTGCGACTAGATCTGGCAAAAGCATGCATGTGAGCATAAGAAATTTATGCTCTTGGAGACTGGTGTTGAGCGACGATTTGGCCTGGAGAAGGTTGAGATGGGGGTTGAGTAGCTCCTGGGAATTTGTGATCTCGCCTGCGACGCGAATATGAGCATTGTAGGCCAGCAAGACATGTTCTTTAACATAGGAGGCAATCATTACATGACCCTATTGAAACTAGTATAGAATCGCGTCATGTGGGTGCCCCTCATTTCAGTCATGGAGAGGAGCATGAGGTACTCCTTTCTGAATATACTCATACCCGTCAGCACGATGGACACATCGCAGATATTTGGGGTGGATATCCCTCTTCCCAAGTCGAAATTCAGGTCGATGACGAATCGCAATGCGCCCTTCAAATACCCCTTTGGGGGAAATCGCTTTGACCATATCGCCTGTTTGATAGCCCAAGAACTTCTTTTTCCGTTGTTTGTGTTGCTTGGGAAAGCCATATTTATCAACGACACACATTTGCCGTGATCCATGTCCCATAGCTTTGATCTGCAAGGGGACTATTCCCCTATGAGAGAGTGCCACGGGCGTACTTTTGCCTACACACGCCGCATCCAGCCAGTGCGTTTTGGGCAACCCTCTTGTGCTCCGATTGTATTTGGTCAACCCACCACTCCCACACTCGACCGGCAATCCAAAGGCTTTGAGTCGTTTCAAGAGAGCCCATCGCGTAGTATTGACCGCACTTGCATCCTTGAGTGGGCTCTTGAGCTGAGCAAGAATGCGCTTGAGCACCTCCGGTTTTTTGGCAAGAAAGATCGTAATCTCTCGATTGTTTTTGGCTTTATTACAAGGCTCACATGCCAGGGTCAAGTTACTAATTCGGTTGGTTCCCCCCTTGGCACGAGGATGAATATGTTCCACTTGCAAGGGAACGTTTTGTTTGCCACAATAGGCACAGGTGCGTTCCCACTTTTCCAGCAAGTATTCCCTCACCTCATAGCCTTGAAGCGTGCCTTGCTGATATGTCAGCCCGCTTATGTCGGGATTTTGCATGTGTTGCAGATCAAATTTGACTAGTTCCATGCTCAGAGCTGTAATGGGAGCCAAGCGACATAAACGCGCGACCCACGTGAGGATATTGGCAAGCCGACTCTCTAGTGAGGGTGGCACCCATCCCTTCTTGCGCCTTCGATTCTGCCAACGGGGCTTCCTATACCGCGTTTTGCGGTTGCGTCGTTTGCGACGGACCACGCGACGATCATCAAGGCTTTCCTTAATGGCATGACCACGATGAGTAAGTTCTGCCGCAAAGACGACCTTGCCGTTAGTATCATCCACCAGAGCCATTCCCGTGGTAGTACTCCCTGGATCAAGCTTCAAACGTAATGGCTGCACCTGTAGTTCCTCTACCACTCGTTTGAGCACAATGGTAAAGGGATATCTTCGGTATACAGCGGCTTTCCCCTGCTTGAGTAAACGCCGCGCATATCCAGGATGCATCGGATCCAAGGGTTGATAATCTGTATCAATCACAAACACATTGCTCATCATTGAGCCTCCTCTTGCGAGGGTAATGGTTGCCTCGATAATGATAGTGGGCGGTACTATTCTCTGAGCACTTCCTTTCACCCCGTACAGATGTTTAACCCAGAGATTCTAGAGCTACAGGCTGGCACGCACCCGTAGGTAGGAACTTGAACGCTTCCCGACTATCGTAGCCCGATAATCCTCTGCCAACACAAAGGATTCATGGCTGAATCTGAACAGGTCCAGGCTTGCGTCAGCAAGCCCCTGCCCTTTCAGGCATGGGGTACCTGACATCGACCGATTACTCAGCGCACCTACTATAGTATAGAAGATTTTTGTCGTCAAGAGAGCAAATGGCCTGAGATGCACCATAGATTTTTGCGAAGTGACCCTGTAGGTCTGACGTAAACGTGGGACCGATTCATCCTTTGGGTCGGGAAGGCAATCCATGAGATACAATTTCCCTGCAAAATACCAAAAATAGGAAAAGGCGTATTGCTCAGGATGCCATTTGGCGTGATGGAGAGCTTGAGTATCTCCCAAAGGATAAATTGATGTGCCGTAATCTCTATTCGGGGAAGTGACGTGGCGACTATGAGGCTGCCTGGCAAAAATGTGAGAAGTGGCAATCAGCCTGCTTACCAGTCAGAAGGCGTATAATCCTTGTAGAAGCGGCCATGTTCTAGCTGCCCATCGTTGATGGCGCTCCAGATGGGGTCGCATATGCGTGCTGCGGCGTCCTGCATATCCAGCGGCATGCTCTCCTGCGCTCGCTGCCAGATTGCCTCCTGGGTCGCGGGGGCCTGGCGCGTCACCCAGCCTGGATCAACGCTGTTCATGTAGATATTGTCCTGTGCCAGGTCGGCGGCGGCTGTATGCGTAAGCATATTCAGTGCGGCCTTGGCCATATTGGTGTGTACGTGTGTGCCCAGCTTGTTCTGGGCGAAGCGACCCTCCACAGCGGAGACATTGATAATAAAGCGCTGGGGAAATGGGCTATGTCGCAGGAGGTCGGTTAGACCCTTCACCAGCAGAAATGGCGCGGTAACGTTGATGACCTGGACCTCCAGAAACTCGGTCAGGTCAATCTCTTCGATGCGCTGGCTCCAGCTATTCTCTCTCCGCAAATCAAGCTGCGTTCCCTCTGCCGCGTTGCTCACCTGGCTTACACGTTGCTGCTCTTCAGCTCCAGTTTCAGCTTGTGTGGGGATAGGAAGTGCCAGTGCGTTAGAGACCTCAGCTATAAAGGATACCGGAGGCATGAAGGCATGGGAACGCGCGACGAGTTCCTGCTGAGCCGCTGGCAGCGTTTCTGGTGCCCTCTGCTCATAGGCGAGGAGCGGCGCATAGTAGGCATATGCGCGCTTGACGGTCTGGGCAGCGTTGTTGATCAGAATATCGAGCGCGCCATAGTGCTCTTTTATGTGCGCAATAAAGTATTCTATCAAGGACAGGTGGCGCAGGTCGAGACTATAGATATGTAGGCGCTCACGCCACTGTTCAAAATCAGGCTCCGCACTGTAGCGCTGGGCCGCGTCATGGGGAAAGCGCGTTGTTGCGATGACTGTTGCCCCAGCCCGTAGGAGGCGTAGCACCGTCGCGTAGCCGATATGAATGCGCGCACCCGTCACAAGCGCCAACCTTCCACGCAGATCTGCCTGGCTCTGCCGCTTCTGGTAATTGAGATCGCCACACTGGAGGCAGAGCAGGTCGTAGAAGAAGTGTCGTCGGGTAAAACGTTGCTTGCACCTGTAGCAGAGGCGTGTGCGTAACAGCTCTGGTTCGCGTGTGATCCCAATTGTGATCGCGCTAATGTTCTCGCCCTCCAGGCATGGGTTCACATAGCTTAGCCCTGGCACTAGCAGGCTCAGGTAGTCTGGCCTCTCTACCTCGCGTTGACGCTGGAGCACACGATACATAGCCTGGCTGTATGCTTCATGCGAGCCTTCTTCGTATCCTTGGTCGAGTTGTAGCCGTTGCACGAAGACAGCCCCCAGCGGAAGCAAATGTTTGAGCTTGACCTTTCCCTGTTGCGCCTGGCGTTTGCCAATGTCGCGCAGGGCTTTGGCGCTTGCGATAGCTTCTACTGACTCCACTAAACCCGCTTTATCCACCTCATCTGCCAGGCGTGCCACCAGCAATGCTGTTCGCTCGTCGCATTCTGTTTCTGTTTGTTGGCTTACTTCCAATGGGAGCGTTTTGTCAACAATGATAATATCCAGCCACTGGGAGCGCTCGCCCTGCTCATTCACCAGGTAACCTTCACCTACGCCGTAGCTGGCTGGGAGAAGCTTTGCCAGCTCTTCTTTACATTGGCTTCTCCCCTCAACCCCTGTTCCTGCCTGCTTCTTGAGACAGGCGACAATACTCTTCAAATGGTGGCGTAGATCGGTCATAGGTGCTTGCTATCCTTGTATCTGCTGCTCAGATCTGTTTCATTAACTCTTCGATTGGCATCAATCTAACATGCCTGTATGGTACTGTCAATCTGACGTGGGGGCTACATTATGCTTATGGCAGTAATATAGTTTTGTAGCTACTTCTTATTGAAATTGTAGTATTTGCAGTCGGGTTTATCTGCTCCTGATGGAAGAGGAGGGCTTTCCCATGAACTCTGAGGAGAATATCAATACGCAGGATGTCCTTTTTGAGAATACTAAGCATCTCTCAAGCTTGCCTGTGAGAGAAGAGAGCGCGGTGGTGCGTTCGCATGGTGTATGGAGCGAGCAGACGCCTCCGATGCCAGCGGGGACGTCGCCAGAAAGCCATTGTCTCACGTGTAGTGATGAACCTCAGGTCGCCAGGGTTATCAGCCTGGATGAGGAGGAGACGGGTTTCGCCCTGGTGGAGGCACAAGAACATATTGAGCGTGTCGATGTTTCGCTGCTGCCGCATGTCGCGCCTGGTGATACGCTGCTCATTCATGGTGGTGTCGCCATTGCGCATCCAGGTGTAAGGTCATCAGAACGCTAGAGTTGGGGCGGCATATCTGCATGTGCATAATATAGGCGCAAAAAAAGCAGGCTTTGTGCCCGTAAAGCCTGCTCTCAAGTCGGTTTGCAGTTCAGAATGTGTTTTCACATTTCCAAAAGGTTTCTCTCGTCCTGAGATGGAATCAGCTCGCCTTCCAGCGGGGTGATGTGTTTCTCATGGCCTTTATCTTACGCTCTCTCCGCCTTATACACTGTGAAGTAGCTCACAAAATGAGACATATCTACAGCATGATGCACTATTCTTGTCGCATCATGCGGCCTTGCTTTGTGCTTATTCCCTCCTTTATGATGTGTTCTTTGATCTGCGGGAATATAATGAAGGTGCTGCATGTTTCCTTGAGATGAGAGAGGCAATCACTCTGGCGGCAAAACCTTAGCATTTGCTGCTGGCTGTCGATAATAGGTAGCGTGTGCGTTGTGATGGCGTTATCTGTGTCGTCATCAATGCAGCCTTGCTGGCTGCGCTTTCCAACCGTTTTTAAAAGCTCATACTGCTCAAGTTGGCTAGTATATTGCGCTGCGTACGAATGGTGAAGGGATGACTTTTTGCCTATAAGCTCGGCACTTTCGTTGCTACAAGTGATAAATATGCGTTTAATAATTCGTACCCCTGAAAAATAGCGCTACATGTGCTGAGGGTGGGAGAACGTAGCAGACTGTAAATGGGCCTGTATTGTTCACAAAATTTTCGTATTAAGAAGTTAATGTTGATTTTTGCCATCTTTTTCTAAGGAGTTCTACCTTGTCTATCATTCGCATTGTTGGTTTTACCGGTAGCCTGCGCGAAGAGTCCTATAATAAAGCGGCTTTGCGAGCAGCACAGGAACTTTTGCCCGCCCAGGCCGAGCTTGAAATTCTCTCACTCTCTGATCTACCCGCTTTTACAGAGACGTATAACCCTCCCGAAAGTGTTCGCCTATTCAGCGAGCGTATTGCTCAGGCTGATGCGCTCTTGATCGCGACCCCTGAATATAAAGGTCTGCTTTCCAATGCACTTAAGAATGCCCTGAAATGGATTGCTGCCAGCGGGAATGCCGCCCTGGCCGAGAAGCCAGTTGCACTCATGGGGATTGGTCGTCAGAGAGGTCCCGCACACGTCCAGTTGCGCCAGTTGTTGGCTACACAGAAGAGCGACCTGCTGGACGAGCCTTCGCTCTACGTAGGCGAGGGGCATGCTAAGATTGATGCAGAGGGCCGCCTGGTGGATGCCGGTCTGCGCGAACAGCTTCAGCAGCTCTTGCAAACCCTGGTCGCGCGCGTCGATGACGCCAAGAGCGCCCTGGTATAGTCGCCAAAAACAGACTTTTTTCAGTTTTTACCAGGCGTCCTCAAAGGGATTTGACCGAGCGGAGCGGAGCGATAGCATTTGTCTATCGCCCGCTCTTTTTTTCTAGGATCGTAAATTGAGCTTGGAGGAAGGAGTAAACTAGAGAGAAAGAGGTGAATGAGGAGAAAGCGCAGATGAGAGGAAGAAGAGTGCCTCGTCCCCAAGCAGAGCAGCACAT
Organism: Ktedonobacter sp. SOSP1-52; assembly: GCF_016587395.1. NCBI lineage: Bacteria > Bacillati > Chloroflexota > Ktedonobacteria > Ktedonobacterales > Ktedonobacteraceae > Ktedonobacter > Ktedonobacter sp. SOSP1-52. The sequence goes on along the minus strand of NZ_BNJH01000002.1, from coordinate 584,808 downwards.
TCGTTTGGAGCCACAGGAGCAGCACTGTCGCTCATGCGGCCACTGGATGCCGGTCGCCTATCATGGAACACGCAAGGTGCTCACGATGCAGGGGTTCGTTCAGCTACGCATCGTCGTTCGCCGCTGCCCCAATGCAACCTGTCAGGCGTACAAACAGCCGTATCGAGCCGAAGAAGAAGGTCGGTGGGCACTTCCTCATGGGGAATGCGGTCTGGATCTGATTGCGTATGTGGGGCATCTGCGCTACCGCGATCATCGTTCAGCTCCCCATATCCAACGCCTGTTGCAGGAGCAAGGAGTGCCAGTCTGTGAGCGGACCGTCGAGCATCTGATGCACCGGTATGAGGAATTGGTGAGCCTGCATCTCTCTAGCCGACACCGGCTGCAAGCCCGCTTCGCTTCCCAAGGACGTGTGATTCTCGCCATCGATGGGTTACAGCCGGATGTGGGTCATGAGGTGCTCTGGGTCATCCGCGAGGTCCTCTCCGGAGAGATCGTGCTGGCCCGAGCGCTTCTCAGCTCAAGTCAAGAGGATCTGGCGGGTTTGCTCACCGAGGTCAAAGACCTGCTGGCTGTTCCTCTCCTGGCTGTGGTTTCTGATGGGCAGCTTTCCATTCGTCGTGCCGTCGCTTCGGCCTTTCCCGAGATACCTCATCAACTCTGCCATTTTCACTATCTGCGTGAAGCCGCCAAGCCCATTTACGAGGCAGATCGCCATGCCAAGAAGGAGCTAAAAAAGCAGGTTCGTGGGGTGCGGCCCATCGAGCGAGCCGTCGAGGGGAGAACCGATGAGGAGGCTCAGGTGATTCATGATTACTGCCTGGGGGTTCGTGCCAGCCTGACTGATGATGGAATGCCTCCGCTCTCGGCATCGGGCTTGCGTTTGCAGCAACGATTGCAAGCCATCAGCGAGTCGTTGGATCGCGTGGCTCAAAAAGGGGGCTTCCACGAGAGCTTGGACGATTGAAGCACCTGCTCGACAAGGGATTACAGGCCACGGAGGCGCTGTTTGCCGTTGTTCATCCGCTCTTTGCCCATGTCTGGGCCGTGGCCCAGGTGCTCAGCAATCACGAGCAGCAAGCAGCACAAGAGGTCCAAGAGCGCTTTGAGAGGGAACTGATGCGCATGCGAGAGGACGCGGAGCAGCATCAGGCAAGTCGAGAGGCCCTCTCGCACTTCTTGAAGGTCACTCAGAGCTATGGGCCTCATCTCTTTTGCTGCTACCAGGTGGCCGATGTTCCCAAAACCAACAATGACCTGGAACAAGCCTTTGGGGCCGTTCGTCGAGGGGAGCGCCGAGCGACTGGACGCAAAGGAGCCATTCCGGCTCTGGTAGTGCGGGGAGCCGTTCGCTTGACAGCAGCACTTGCCACCCGCTTGCATCTTTTCAGCGAGGAGGAGCTTGTTCCCTCTGATCTGGCCCGCTGGCGACAACTGCGCTCCGAAGTTTCCTCTCGTCAAGAAGCTCGCTGCAAACAGCTTCGCTTTCGCAAAGATCCTCTCGCCTACTTGGCTGCTCTGGAAAAACAACTTTCTAAGGCAAGTTTACGATCCTAGTTTTTTTGTGCTGATGATTGGCACATGCAACGCATTTTGAGTGCTTCATTCCTGACGATAATCATAGTTGTCTACTCCGCAGTTTAGCTTAGCGTGACATACATAGGGATATTTCTCCATAGCCTCGATGAGGTACGCGTAGAAGAATGTTGGCTTTCTCTCTGGATGAATGGTGAGGATGGAGCTAAGCTATGAGCATAGAACAGCAATCTCGTCAGCGGCAGGATACTTGCTTTGAGCAGCCTACGGCGGTGGAGTCGGCACATGAGGCTGGATTACGGTATGTGACTGATAGCATGCCAGGGATAACGCGCAAGCGAGCAGGGAGGCATTTTCGTTACCTGGATGCGCATGGAGAGCCTGTGCGCGATGAGAAGACGCTTGCTCGTATTCGCTCGCTGGTGCTTCCTCCTGCCTGGAAGGATGTCTGGATCTGCACGCGTCCCAATGGGCACTTACAGGCCACTGGCCGTGATGCCAAAGGGCGTAAGCAATACCGCTATCACTCACAATGGCGCGAGGTGCGTGACGCGACTAAATATGATAGCCTAGTGGCTTTTGCACATAGCCTTCCCGCGCTGCGCCAGCATCTTGAGCAAGATTTGCAGCGGCAGGGTCTGACACGAGAGAAGATCCTGGCCACGCTGGTGCGCCTGCTGGACGTGGCCTCAATTCGCATTGGCAACGAGGAGTATATGCGCTCTAATGGCTCCTTTGGCCTGACCACGATGCGCGAGGACCATGTTGATATTGAGGGCTCAACCATCCATTTCTGCTTTATTGGCAAAAGCGGCAAGAAGCTGACAATTGATGTAGAGGATCGCCAGCTAGCACGTATCGTGAAGAAATGCCGGGAGCTTCCGGGACAGGAGTTATTCCAATATGTAGACAGCGCTGGCGAGCGGCATACCCTCTCCTCTGATGATGTCAATGCCTACCTCCAGGCTGTGTGTGGACAAGCTTTTACCGCCAAAGAGTTCCGTACCTGGACGGGCACCGTTGTCGCGACCCGTGCTCTCATAGAATTGGGTCCTGCTGAAACAAAAACGCAGGAGAAAAAGAACATCGGGGAGGCTGTGGATCATGCCGCGGTCTACCTGGGCAACACCAAGGCCATATGCCGTAAATGCTATGTGCATCCAGCATTGTTCACCAGTTATAGTGATGGCTCGTTGTGGCAGGCGGTAGGCAGCTTTGAGCAGCACCATGCACAGAAACGCTTTCAGGGACTCAGTCGCGAAGAGGCCATTGTTCTGACGCTGCTGGAAGATTTCTATGGGAAGTGTGATTGATCGACGTGTGCATTGGCAGCGTCGGTCTAAGGTAGGGGCTTGCCATTGATCGTGTAAATGAGCCACAATAAAGTGTGCTGGTACACTGTGTATAGTAGCAGCGTGTCTCTATGTTGAGACAGAATTCCTAAACAAGGAGACACATAAGCAGTATGATGCAGAAACAACAGTCGGATGGCTTCTCTGTGACGACGGGGCTTCCTCGTGTCGTGATTGTTGGCGCTGGCTTTGGTGGTCTGCGCGTGGCTAGATCTCTACGCGATGCCCCGGTCCAGGTAACTGTGATTGATAAGAATAACCATCATCTCTTCCAGCCTTTACTCTACCAGGTGGCGACGGCAGGACTTTCGCCCGCCGATATCTCGGCTCCCATCCGCTCCATTTTAAAAAGCCAGCAGAATACTACGGTGTTGCTGGCAGAGGTAACGGGTGTGGATACCGAGCGCCAGTTTGTGCTTACCGCCGAGCGTGAGATCCCTTATGACTACCTGGTGATCGCGACTGGGGCGGCCCATAGTTATTTTGGCCATGACGAATGGAGCGACTGCGCGCCGGGCTTGAAGACTGTCACCGATGCCACGCATATTCGGCGCCAGATATTGCTTGCTTTTGAGGCAGCCGAGATGGAGTCGGACCCTGATCGCCAGCAGGAGTTGATGACCTTTGTGCTGGTGGGAGCTGGCCCCACGGGTGTAGAAATGTCCGGAGCGATTGCTGAGCTGGCTCATAAGGCGCTCGCGCGTGATTTTCGCCATATTGATCCCCGCTCGGCACGCGTGATCCTGGTTGAGGCCATGCCACGCATCCTGCCCGCTTTCCCTGAGAAACTGGCACAGAAGGCGCGCAAAGCCCTGAACCACCTGGGTGTCGAGGTGCGCACGAACTCACCTGTCGAAAATATTGATAGTGAGGGCGTGGTCGTCGCGGGGCAGCGAATTCCGGCGAGAAACGTCATCTGGACGGCTGGTGTGGCGGCCTCGCCCGCGGGCACGTGGTTGCAGGCCGAGGTTGACCGCGCGGGTCGTGTCAAAGTGCAGCCTGATCTCTCCGTTCCGGGGCAGCCAAATGTGTTTGTGATTGGTGACACATCCTCGCTCATGCAGAATGGCAAGCCTCTGCCTGGTGTGGCACCCGTTGCGATGCAGCAGGGAAACTATATAGGCTCATTGATCGTGAAAAAGGTGAAAGAGTCGCAAGCTTCTGAACCTGCTTTTCATTATACGAATAAAGGAAACCTGGCGACCGTGGGTCGTTCCTTTGGCATAGCCGATTTTGGCCGTGTGTGTATCTGGGGCTTTCTGGGTTGGCTTCTCTGGCTAGCTGTTCACATTTTCTTCTTGATAGGGTTCCGCAATCGCGTATTAGTCGTCTTTCAATGGGCATGGGCATACCTGACCTTCCAGCGCGGCGCGCGTCTGATTACCTATCCCCGCCCGTCTCATTCGCAACAGAAGGAACTGGTCGAAGAATTGTTGTAGCTGATCTTGCTAGCCTTACGCTTTATACATATAATAAGGAAATTGTAATTTATGCGTGAGGTGCGTGAATGAGGGATTTGCAGACAAAATTCCCGAAAGGGAAGGTTGTGCGTGATCGCTATGAAATTCAAGAGCTACTAGGGACAGGCGGCTTTGGCGCGGTATATCGTGTGCGTGATCGCCGTGGTGGGAATGTCTATGCCCTCAAAGAGCAGATAGACCCTAATCCTCAGCAGCGCGAACGTTTCGCCTTCGAGAGCCGTATCCTCGAACACCTGGATCATTACGCTCTGCCGCGTGTGTACCGCGTGTTCGAGGACGAGAAGGCACAGAGCGTGTATATGCTCATGGACTTCATCAATGGGCCGAACCTGGAGCGTTTGCGACGGCGCCAGCCCGAGGGACGCTTTACCCTTGCTCGCGTTATGGCGATGATGAAGCCTATCATTGAGGCAGTAAGTTACCTGCATCACCAGCAGTCGCCCATTATTCATCGTGATATCAAGCCATCAAATATGATTATCCCTACCTCAGGCGAGGGGGCCGTCCTGGTCGATTTTGGCATTGCCAAGACCTACGACCTGGACTCTACGACCTCAGCCGTGCGGCACTGCTCTCCTGGATATGGCTCGCCCGAGCACTATATGCGCGGTACAAACCTGCGCAGCGATATCTATGGGCTGGGCGCGACCTTCTATACCTTATTGACGGGTGAGGTTCCCATCGATGCGCTTACGCGCCTGACACGTGTGGGCAGTGGAAGTTCTGATCCCTTGGTCTCCGCACATAGCCTGGTCGAGGAGCTGCCGCAGGAGGTGAGCGATATCCTGCAAAAGGCGATGGCGCTTGACCCCGGGGACCGCTATGGCAGCGTAGAAGAGTTTTGGAATGCATTGAAAGTCTATGCGCCTGAGGTGAAGACCGAGCCTGTTGTCTACGAGATGCCTCCAGAGGCGAATGAGGCACCAGGCCCCCAGGTCGAGACGCCGCAACCGCCCCCGGTGACTCCTGCTCCACTTCCACCGCCAAGCGTTGTGGTGCAGGAGCTACCCCGGCGTCAACGCCGCTCGCGCAAAGGGCTGTTCCTACTGGTAGCCGCGCTGCTCCTGGCGTTTCTCCTGGTGGGAGGGCTGATCTGGACTGCTAATAGTGGCTTGCTTGCTGGCGTATCAACGCAGGCCAAAGTCACACCCACGTCGTCGACTGTGCACCAGCCAACGGCCAGGGCGACGCAGGCGCCGACCAGGGGGACAACGCCAACTGCTACGCCAACTGCTACGCCAACTGCCCCACCAGCCCCTCCAGTGGTACAACCGCCAGCCTCGCCACCGCGACTGGCTCAGGGCTATGGTGGCACGATTTCGGATAAATACACCGATCCGCCAACCAATTCTACGATTGCACTCTCTAATATCGCGCAAAATGGCCAGAGCTTTACTGGCTATGCCTCCTTTGGCCCGGGACTGGTTGGTAATAACAATTTTAATGGGACCATTACGCCTGATCGCAAGTTTCATTTCCTGGTTGCAAGCTATGCGGGCCTGTTGCCACTCTACTTTCAAGGCCAGGTCAATGGCGATAAATCTCTCTCGGGAACCTATTGTAGTTATCGCAATAATGCCTGTGATAACCAGAGCGGCGGCTACGGCGATTGGCACGCCTCACCTCGCTAAAGTTGTAACCTCTCTTCTGCAAAGAGCGTGTTGAGTTTTGGATACACAAAATACGACGTCGCTATCTGCTACGTAAAAGGAGTGAACGATAGATGACTACCAAGACTCACACTATGTCGAAGCAGGGGGCACAGACAATCGAGGCCCAGCCCCGCTTTAAGCAGCGTTCATACGAGATCCAACAGTATGGACAGTTGCATGCTATGCCTCTTAGCCTGCCTGAAAGTGCAATCAAGCAGAATGTTGAGTGCCTGAATCATCTGGTTGCCGATTCGATCACACTCTACAGTCTCTATAAAAAGCATCACTGGCAGATGACTGGCCCAACGTTCTACCAGTTACACTTGCTGTTAGACGAGCACGCCGAACAGATTGAGAAGACCATCGATCTGCTGGCGGAGCGCGTGCAGCAGCTGGGTGGGGTCACCATTGCCATGCCACATGATGTGGCGGAACTGACCAAGATCGAGCGGCCACCAAAGGGGGTTGAGGATGTGCCTGCGATGCTCTCGCGTCTCGTGAGTGCACATGCAACCGTCATTCAAGGTGTGCGTGAGGGCATTGAGTTAAGTGATAAAAACAAGGACTACACGACCAACGACATCCTCACCTCGGAAGTCCTGCCCTTGCAAGAGATGCAGACCTGGTTTATCTCCCAGCACCTGGTGGATACTCCATTTGCTAGCTTCAAAGAAGAGGGCTAGAGAGGTAGCTCTCTCGGCACCTGCGGTGTTAAGGGTATGGAAAGGGAGCTGGCAGAGCCAGCTCCCTTTCCATACCCTTCCTTTTCACAAAGCTACTAATGCCATAGCGTTCTCTGCCGTTCTATGGTATATTTTATTGCGCTGCTGTACAAAGATTGTTTTTTAAGAACGCATAAGAAGGATAGAGTGGGGAAGACGCCATGTTTTTTGACCATACCAAGATTTTCGTAAAGGCGGGTGATGGTGGCAACGGTTCAATGCATTTTCGCCGTGAGAAGTTTGCTCCCAATGGAGGACCTGATGGTGGCGATGGTGGCCGGGGTGGCAGTGTCTACTTTGAAGCAACCAACCAGCTAAATACGCTGATTGATTATCGTTATAAACAGAATTTTAGCGCGGAGTCCGGCGAGAGTGGCATGCGTCAAAAGATGCATGGTGCGAAAGGAAACGATGTTATCCTGAAGGTGCCCTGTGGCACAATTATTCGGAATGCCGAGACGAATGAATTGGTCGCGGACCTCGTGGAGCCAGGGCAGCAGGTAATGGTAGCTCGTGGTGGCCGTGGTGGCCTGGGAAATGTGCATTTCGCGACCTCGACGCACCAGGCTCCACGTGAAGCGCAGAAAGGCGAGCCTGGTGAGGAGCATTGGATTACGCTTGAGCTGCGCCTGATCGCCGATGTTGGCCTGGTGGGCTACCCCAATGCAGGTAAATCTACGTTGCTCTCCGTCGTAACCGCTGCGCGTCCGAAGATTGCTGACTACCCCTTTACGACCCTGGTTCCCAATCTGGGAGTCGTTGAGGTTGGACATGCCAGGCAGGGTGACGGCTTTGACTTTGTCCTGGCCGATATTCCTGGCTTGATCGAGGGCGCGGCCCAGGGCGTTGGCCTGGGACACGAGTTTCTGCGCCATGTCAAGCGTACGCGCTTGCTCATTCATATGCTGGATGGGTCCCTGGTCGAAGAGCGCGATCCCTGGGAAGATTTCGCGAAGATCAACCAGGAGCTGCGTGACTACGACGAACAGCTGGCTGCGCGGCCACAGATTGTGGTGCTGAATAAGATCGATCTGCCTGAGGCCCAGGAGTGCTGGCCCGCGCTCAAGGCTCAGGCCGAGGCTGCTGGCTATCCCGTTTTCGCCATCTCTGCGGCCACTCACCAGGGGACACAGGAACTCATGCAGTTTGCAGGCGACCGCTTGCGCGAAATCAAGCGCGAGGAAGAGGAGCTTGCCGCGGCCCAGGTGCTTTCGCTTGAGAACGCCCCCGTGTTGCGCCCACAGCCGGATGATGCCTTCTCGGTCATCAAAGATCAGGGCGTGTACGTCGTACGCGGTAAGCGTGTCGAGCGCGCGGTCAGTATGACTGATACCGAGAGCGAAGAGGGTATGGATCGCCTGGAGCGTACTCTGGAGAAAATGGGGGTAACGAAGGCCCTCGAGATCGCAGGTGTCCAGGTGGGCGATGTCGTTCGCTTCGGCAAAGTTGAACTTTTCTGGGGCGAGTAAGCATAGGTGGGGCCTTTGGTAAAAAGGCCCCATTTTTCTAGTCAAAGACAGTGCAAGCTCCTCGCTGTATGCGGCTGGGGCTGTTGAGCAAGCTAACCGCCAAGTAGAATGTAATCACTTATTCCTGAATTGTGCTATACTAACTGCGAGAGAGCGTCTTTTTAGCCATCCTGGCAGAGGTGCCGCGTAAAGCTCTACTATTTTGGAAGAAAGACCAGGGCGCCGGTTACACATTATGAGTGAAACCATTAATTTCCTATTTCAGAGTCGTGACAAGGGTCATTTTGAGCTACAGGTCAAGGAAAGCTGGTCGGGACGGACCGTACGCGGAAATTTTATTCCGCCCTATACCACCAAGCAGTTAAATCTCCTGCTGAAGAAACTGAACACGCTACAGAACAATAACACGCAGAATTTGCGCGAGATTGGCTATCGTCTCTTTCTCTCGTTATGTGGTATGGACGTTACTTCACCATTGCCGTTGAACGCCAGGCCTCACGAGGCCGAGCAATCGGTTCAGGCGCTTTTGCGTGGTGTCATCCAGCGCACGCTGCGTCGCCGTGGAACAGTGGCGCTTACCTTCTCCTTTGGGGTGGGCTGTGATGAGTTTGTGCGCTATCCCTGGGAGCTACTGCATAATGGTGACCTCTTCCTGTTGGGCTCGGGTATCTTTACGCTGACGCGTGCATTGATTGATGCCGATGATGTGGGCGGTTGCGAACTGCCTGTGCATCCACCTATGCGTGTGCTCTATATCGGGTCCTCACCCCTGGATTGTGCTCCGTTGGAGACCGAAATTAGCTTTGAGGCCCTGGAACGCGGTTTCTCACCCCTCATTGCCTCGGGGCAGGTCTTCCTTGATCGCCTGGAGCCGCCGACCTTTGATCAGCTTGTGCGCTATTTAAGCTCCTATGGTGGCGCGGGCGTCTTTGATGATAGTGATACCTCAATCCCTTGCTATATTGTCCACTTTGATGGGCATGGTGCCTATGGGCGCCTCTGTCCCAATGAGGAATGTAAGGCCGTCAATGATGCTGAGGTGCGCCGCTGCACGAACTGTGGGCAATCATTGAGCCGGGTGAATCCCCAGACCTACCTCTGTTTCTGTAATGAGGAAGGCTACAACCAGTTTATCGATGCTCAGTCTCTGCGTGATCTCTTTGTCAGCAGTGATGTGCGCCTGGCGGTTTTCTCGGCCTGTGAGACCGCTATGGTGGCGGCGGAGGGACCGCACTGTCAGAAGCGCCCCGGAGCCAATCCCGTAGATGCATCGCTGGCAACAGCCCTGGTCTCAGCCCAGGTACCAGCGGTGGTCGCGATGCCTTTCTCGCTCCAGGATGACCTGAGTCCGACCTTTATGTCGCATTTTTACGAGGCACTCGCCGATGGTCGAACACTGGAGGAGGCGCTGGCGCGGGCGCGCCAGGCCATGCTCCCCTTGCAGCAAAGCTGGTTTATCCCCGTACTCTATCGCCGGGTCACCGAGAGCGATGTCGCTCCTGTGCCTCTGCTTGTCAGTCGGGAGCAGCCAGAGGAGCATGATGCCCCCTGGCGCACCTGGGATCGTTCACAACTTTTGTGGGACGCGAGCGCGAGTTGCGTGAGCTTGATGCCCTGTTACTGGCGGTTTCGGCAAATGGAGCGAATGCCAGGACCGCGCAACGTCAACGCCATAACCCGCACCATATCGCGGTTACCGGTTCGGCTGGCATTGGCAAGAGTGCCCTGGCCCTGGAGGTGGTGCGCCGTCACCAGGATAAATTCCCTGGTGGCGTGGTCGGTGTCTCGCTTGAGGGCGGCAAGACTTTTCATGAGGCTCTGATCGAGATTATTCATTATTTGCACATCCCGACGCGCTTGCAGTCTGCCGTAGATAGCGAGCATCGTGCGCGCCTAGTGATGGGCACACTGCGCTCGCTTGCCAGTCGCGAACTTCCTTGCCTGCTTTTGCTGGATGCCTTTGAAGAGGTGTGTGATCGCAATGAACTGGAGACCTGGCTTCAATTCATCTGTGCGCTCCCTGCTGAAGTGACGGTCTTGGTGACCTCTCAGTCGAATCCAGAAAATATGCTGGCTCTGGAGAATGCGCATTGTCGCTGGTATGAGTATCGCGTGGGGAAGATGACCGATGCCGACCAGTTGCAGCTCTTTATGGAGTTGGCGCAGGCGAGTGGGCTGGACCAGCGTATCCACCTTGATGATCCCTATCAGCAGGAGATCTTACGTGAGATCTGCTCTCTGCTGGATGGCTATCCCCTTGGGGCCGAGCTGATCTTTGGCACAGCGCGCACGATTGAGGGCCAGGTGTACACACCAGAGGCCGCCACCCGCTCCCTTGAGGAGGTTCGCGATGAATTGCGCAGCTCTCCCCTGGCTGGCATCCTCACAGTCTTAGAGGTCTCTTCCAGGCGCCTGAGCGCTTCGGCCCGCCTGCTTCTTGCCTATCTCTCGGCCTTTAAGCTTCCCTTTAGCCGCGAGCAGATTGCCCTGCTTTTTCAGGATATGGTTGCTGGAACCACAGATGGGATTGCCACGCTTGCATCTGCATCCCTGGAGGACGCCACGGTAGATTCTCCTTTACAGATGCTTGTGCGCAACTGGCGTGCCTCGCGTGATGAGCTTGTGCAATCCTCGTTTGTGCAGTTTGATGGGCGTGTCTATACCATCCATCCCCAGATACGCCATTTCGCGGTTTCACAACTGCCAGGGGAGGAGCGCAGGCGCGTCCATCGCATCGTCGCATCCTACTATATGCACCTGCCCCAGCCTAGCCCCGAGGAGTGGTTCGCCGCCTTTGAGCACCTGGAGAGCGCGGGCGAGTCGCAAGATTTGCAGAACGCGGTGAGCCTGGCGGTGCGGGCCTCCTGGGCCTTATATGGGCGCGGCTACACAGCCGAGCTTCGCGCGATGTTGCAGCGAGCGGGTGTACATGCCGTGCGGTTGCACGACACGACAGGTGAGGGCAGGATACAGTGCTGTATGGGGGCGCTTATGCGCCACCTGGGGCGGTATATGGAGGCCGAAGCCTGCCTGCGTAGTAGCCTGGCGTTTCACCAGCAGAAAGGGGAGGCGCAAGACTCGGCCTGGGCGCTCTATGAACTCGCGGTCCTCTCGCGTGAGGAGGCCAACTTCGCCCAGGCCGAGGCTTATCTTGAAGAGGCGAAGGTCAACTTCGCCCAGGCTCAGGATGAACGTGGGAGCCTCTGGCTCACGCTTGTACATGGTGAGCTACAGCGCGGGTATGGCAACTACCGGCCAGCGCTAGAACTCTTTGAGCAGGCCGTCAAAGGTCTGCGCCAGCTCAAAGACCAGGAGGGGTATGCCTGGGCATTACGCGACCTGGGAGCCACAAAGGGCGCTTTGGGCTACTATACGCGTGCTCTGACCGATAATGAGGAGGCACTGCGTACGTTTGATAATCTCAATATGGTCGGCGCTCAGGCCTGGGTGCTTGCTGATCGTGGAGAGATTTATTTGCACCAGGGCAAGTTCGATGCGGCCCAACAACAGGGGCGAGAGTCGCTGCGCCTCTTTCAGGCACAATCCATGTTGCGTGGGGAGGGCTGGAGCTTACGCCTCCTGGGAAATGTAGCGCGGGCGCGTGGCGATGTAGAGCATGCGCAGTTGTACTATAACGAGGCGCTACGTATCTTTGCCTCACTGAGCGACCGTGTGGACGAGGCACGTGTTTTGAATGCCCTGGGAGCTGTTGCCTATACGCGTGGTGAATACCAGGAGGCGCAGTCCTACTATGAGCAGGCTCTGACACGTGTACAGGAGCAGAATGTCTTGTTGATTGAAGCGCAAACGTTGTGGGGGCTGGGCGATATTGCGCGCGCCTGGCGACGTTTCTCCGAGGCCGAGCACTATTATACCCGGTCTGGGCAGCTTGCGGATCGCCTGGCTTTACCCGCCATACAGTGCGCAGTTCTGCGTCGCCAGGGACTTTTATGCCAGGCCGAGGGGAAGTATCAGGAGGCCTTGCGCTACCTGGTACAAGCCCTGGCCCTCGATCAGCGCCAGGAGCATCCAGTACGCCAGGAGCTGGCGCAATGTATTCATACACTGGTGCGGGAGCAGCACCTCGACGATGAATATAGTCAGCTCAAAAGCCAGTATGCGCTTGCCTGATTGTATGTGGTGAGTAAGGGCGTGCGGTGGCGGTGTGGCACAGCCACACCGCCACCGCACGCCCTTACTCTTATCCGGTTTCTACTTTGATGATGAGCGGAAGAGACGAGTGAACCACCTGGAGGGGGTAGGTGCCTGTTGCGTGCCATTGCCTGAGAGAGAGGGATCGCTCGCATCACTCAGTTTCTGGCTTTTTTGGTCATTTTGACCGTTATGCCCGTTGGACTCGCCTTCCCTATAGGTCGAGGAGCCGAGCGGTGCGGTCATGATCCGAGCCTCTTCGTCGTCCTCGTCCAGGTTCTCTATTTCCTCATTGTTAATGGGATACGAATGCGTCGACTTGAGTGACTCCCATGGGCCTGCCAGTATCCCCGCCGTCTCGTCGCTGCGAATTGGCTCATGCGGGTTGGGCAGATCGGCTGGCGGGAGATTCCCCGAGAGGATCGGCTCCTGCGGGATAAGCTGATCGCGGCGCATGGGCTGCGTCTCCTGCTTCTCCAGGGCCAGGCGCTCGTCGACCTCGAAGAGTAGACGTGTTACCTCTGGACGCAGGATGCGGTTACGCTCGGGGATGCGCGTCCACTGCGCGAGCGCGGCTGGATAGTAGCCAGCACGGTAGCAGTAGAGGCCCAGCATGGAGCGCGCATCGTAGATGGTCATACGCTGCCAGAGAGCCAGCTCCTCAGCCGGGGTTTCGATGACATTCTCGCTGGCCTCGATAACCTCGACGAGATGATAAAGGCGAACGCCCATGATGCGGTAGGGATAGCCATAGTAAAGGGCTAGGCGCCGTCTGCGTGAGCGTTCGGCGGGATGCTTGCCCACAAAGTAGCACTTGGTCCAGGAGCCGCTCGTCCAGATGGCCAGGGCCAGGATGAGTACCAGGATACGTGCCAGGTAGCGCTCCCAGGTAAAGGTCGATAGACCCGACATGACACCCAGGGCCGCGAAACAGGCTCCCAGCGCCCATGCGCCATAGACAAGGCGGCGTCGATCCCATCCCAGCAGATCGAAGTGATGATGCAGAGGTGTGGCCAGGAAGGGTAGTGGAAACTCAGTATGTGGCACAAACTCATCCGTATTGGCGAAGCGGAGCGTCGTCAATGAGCGACGGAAGAAGCGTGTAAGCACACGTGATTGAATGAGGGCCGAGAGGCCTTCCAGGACAAATGCTCCACCCAGGAGTAAGAGCAGAAGCTCGTTGCGTGAAAAGATGGCGATAATGGCCATCATGCCGCCCAGGGCCAGGGCACCGCAGTCACCCATGTAGATCTTCGCGCTGCGTTTAGCGGTGCGGTGCCTGGCTGCCCAGGACGAGGGCCAGTTCCAGGGAAGGTAGCCCAGAGTGCTGCCCGCGCAGAGGAGCGCGAGGATTTCAAAGACGATGCCCAATGGATGCCTGGGGTCAATCAGTCCAGTCACGACAATGCCCAGGGCGAGCGAGGCGCTAAAGACAAGGCCACCAGCCAGGCCATCCAGGCCATCGCTAAAGTCGACGGCTACCGAGGTAAAGCTACCGACAAAACCAGTCATCAACACAAGGAAAATGAGCCAGCCATAGAATGCGAACTGTCCAGGATGCACGCGACAGGTCGTATCAGCCGCGCAACCTGGATTAGAGAGAAGGGTATTGAGGATAGGTAAATCTTTGTAAAAGCTATACGATTCTTGTCCGGTTGAGACCAGGAAAAAGTAGAGTACGGCGGCTGTGGCGGAGACCAGGAAGAGGCCGCCAAATTTCACGCGCTCCGAGAGCCCCTCTTTGCTATAGACCTTATTCCAATCATCAAGAAAGCCGATCAGGGCAAAGCCAAATGTAGCGCCCAGGCCGATCAGGAGCATTGTCCATTGATCTTTATTTAGTTGAAAAACATATCCCGCCCAGACGCCAATGCCAACGATAGCCAGGGTAAACGCGGGGCCACCAACCAGGGGCAACTCAATGGTTTTGATTTCGCGCCCCCCGGCGGGCATATCTGGACGATGCGTTCCTGGTTTGTGCTCTCCACTGCGAAATTTGGGGAAGAGCACCATTGCCAAACCGCAGAGGGCCAGGCTCGCAACCGCGCACGCAGCGAATATTATTAATAGCCAGAGAATAAAATTCATACGTACTCCAAAACAAAACGATGGCTGAGACGCTCCAGTGTCTTAACGCGCCGCAATGACACGCGTTGCTTCTTTGAATTTATGCAAATACCAATCGTACAACAGGTCAATTTACTGGACATGGCTGCGTAACTCTTCTCTTGCAACCTGTCTATCATCCCAGGGGAGCTTGTCTCTCCCTATGATAATACTTTGCTCGTGTCCCTTGCCTGCGAGCAGTACTGTATCTCCAGGCTGTGCGCGCGAGAAGGCGGTTGCGATGGCTTCGCGCCTATCTGCAATGCAGAGAAAGTCACATCCCTCTTGTTTTCCGGCCTGCTCGGCTCCCACGGCAATCTCGCGTAAAATGCTTTCGCGATCTTCGTCGCGTGGATCTTCATCTGTAATAACGAAGAAGTCACTCATTTGTGCGGCAACACTTCCCATGACGGGGCGTTTCTGCCGATCACGTTCGCCCGCTGAACCAAAGACCACCATGAGCTTTCCTGTGGTGACGGGGCGCAAAATGGCTAGTACTTTTTGGAGACTATCGGCGGTGTGTGCATAGTCGACGATGACGCTAAAGTTTTGTCTCTCATCAATATGTTCCATACGTCCTGGAACGCCTTTGATGGTGGCCAGTGTCTGCGTGATCACATCGAGGGGGATGTCCTGGCTGTACGCGGTCGCGATAGCCGCCAGGCAGTTGCTGACGTTGAAGCGTCCGATCAGGGGGGTCTCGATCTGACACTCTGCGTCGGGAAGAATGAGCCGGAAGGCTGTACGAGATGCCTGTAGGTGCAAGTCGACGGCGCGTACTGCTGCGTCTGTCTCGATACCATAGTCGAGAATGGGGACGCGGCAATAGGGTTTGAGCACTTCGTAGCTGGAATCGTCTTTGTTGAGGATGGCTACCTTGCGGTATCCCTGACCTTTGTCTTGCTCTGGATTGAGCATTTCGAAGAGGCGTGCCTTGGCTCTGCGATAGGCATCGAGCGTCTTATGGAAATCCAGGTGCTCATGTGTGATATTGGTGACCACGCCGACGTCAAAGGCACAGCCGCGCACGCGCTGGAGTTCCAGGCCATGTGAGGTGGATTCAATGACGGCATGGGTGGCCTGCATCTCAACCATTTTGCGTAGAAATTCCTGGATCTCCAGGGCCTCTAGCGTACTCTGACGCGTTGCGTTGGCCCATTCCTGCCCATTGAGCTTGAAGTTCGCCGTGGTCATCATTCCCGTGCGTCGCCCGGCTGCGTCAAAGAGTGTACTAATAATATTCGATGTGGTTGTCTTTCCGTCGGTGCCGGTGACGCCTATGGTGCAGAGCTCGCGTGCGGGAAAGCCATAGAAGGCGCAGGCCAGGTCGGCCAACGCTGTGCGGACATCCTCGACCTCAATGTATGGAATAGGTAGGTCGGTTGCTGAAGGAAGTGACGCACCCAGCGCGACAACGGCCCCGTGTTGCGCGGCATCCGCCACATACCGGCGTCCGTCGGTGTGTACACCGGGGACGGCGATAAAAAGATAGCCGGGCGCGGCCTTCCGTGAGTCGTAGGCCAATCCCAGAATAGTATCTTGCTCAGGGAGCGTGTTTGCGCCGTAAATATGGGTAGGAGGCTGCTCAAGGGCAGCAAGTAAATTTTTCAGTTGCATAAGCCTTGCCAAATCTATAGTAGAGTTGTTTTTATTGTAACAGTCAGGTTAATAGAATATTGTCCGTGTACGATGATAGGGTTGCATCTGCTCAGCGTCTTGCCCTATAAGCCAGAGGCGCTGATCCACCTCTGCTGGGGTCACGTTGTACCCCAGGGTACGCATCCTGCGTTGGATCAACTCACATGCCCAGATGGTCGCGGCTCGAATCTCCACCTCTTCTTCGCTACCAGCGGGAAGGAGTTCCTGGGCATCGACGCGCTGTGCTAGTGGGGCGCTATATTCAAGGATATGGAAATGGCGCAGAACCTGGGGGACTTTGTAGTCCGCAAAGGCGGTGAGCTGCTCAAGGTCCGAGAATGCTCCCCATGACTGGCCATGAAAGGCGCTATAGAGGTCGGAGACACAGATCTGGGCACGCTTCAAGAAGCGTACCTCTCGTCCCCGATACGTCGTGATATCGTTGAAAGAAGGAAAATAACTTGCCAGAAGTTGCGCCAGCCTGGGTGCGCTCCCTTGTGCTTGCTCGATAGCCTGAGAAAAGTTGCCCTGGAAGCGTTGTTGCAGGACCTGGCCAACCTCGTGCGCGTTGTGTAGGCGTTGCTCAAAGAGCGGAATTTGCTGTGAACCACGAAAGATATGCGCAAGCGTTTTGGCATCAAGGGCGCACAGATAGGCGGCATCCCAGAGCGGCAGGCCCTCTTCGACCGCGCGCGTAAGGGCCGCAGCCTCCGCCCAGTAGCCGTTGAGCATCTGGCCTTTGTACTCAATGGTCCAGCGTGGCTGCTGCTTTTCGGCCCAGAAACAAAAATTGAGCGCGTCAAGGAGCAGCATCCAGTTGACAGTACGCAATCCTCCTTCAAAGAAGTGATGCTCAACGTCCCATGGTACCTCGTCAAGCGTTTGACCCCCTCCAGGAAGCGCGGTGCCTTGTTGCCATTGCGCGCAGAAGTGCTCGATGTGTTCCGGGTTGATTCTGACATGCGTACTCTGGAGAACGACCGCGCGTGTGCTGGTCAATACTCCTAGCTGATCCTGTGCTGGAAGTGTGTAGCGATTATCTCTGTTATGCCAGGTCTCGATGTCCGCCATAAACAACCCTTTCCAGAAGATATGGTTTGATTCTACCGGGATTCGAGGTATCCGTCAATCTTTATGGCTCAAATGGCCGTATGATGCGCCCGCCACTATTGCAGAGTTAAAGAGTTCATTACTTCAGCAAAGTAATCCTGGCATGGTTGGGTTGGGCTATGTGGTTAGGGGGAGCGGAAGCGGGCCGACGCACTTTTTATTGCGCGAAAAGTGACAGAAGAAGACATATAGCGTGCCTACCCCCTGGTGGCTACGATGGTCATCCAGGGGTGGAGCGGGAGAGCGATCAAGGCTACCGTTACGGCGTTCTGACGTAGCCTCGATCCTTCGCGTACTGCCAGAGCGACTTTTGCAGTTGGCGCCGGGCGCGTGAGATGCGACTCATGACCGTGCCAATGGGAATCTGCAGTGACTCGGCAATTTCTTTATAGGACAAGCCCTCGATATCCGCCAGGATGACGGGCATACGAAAGTTGTATGGCAGATCATTGAGCGCTTTATAGACATCCTCATCCAGGTATTGATTTAAGACCTCGTCTTCAACTCCCTGAGATAGCTCCTGCCCATTGATATCGCGAATTTGATTATAGAGATAAAACTCTTCTCCCTCAGGCAGTGAGGCCGGGGTTGGGTGTGTGGCCTGGCGACGATAGCGATTGATGGCCGACGTATTCAGAATACGGAAAAGCCAGGCGCGCAGATTGGTACCTGGGTGATAGGTATGCACGAAGCGGAACGCCTTCAGCATCGTCTCCTGCACCAGGTCCTCGGCTTCCTGGGGATTATTCGTCAGGCGCAATGCCGTACGATACAGGCTATCAAGTTGGGCTACCACGCCCGCCTCAAAATCCTCTGTAACCGCATGTTCTGCCGACGCTACTGGTGTCCCCATATCTTCATCGTCGTTTTCTATTTCCAGTTCCGTCTGCTGTTCATCTAACGCTTTCGGATCAAGTTCTGACATTAAGCTCTCCTCTAGTGCGCAAGGTCCCCCTATAACTAAGGCACCTTCTTGCAAGTACTCTCAGTATATCTCAAGGACGTTTAGAATGAAAAGACCCTGGCGAATTATCTCAAAGTTTTCTCATTTTTCCAGGTCCTTGTCTCGGCTCGTTGTGTGAGTCTTCGAGGCAAGAGGATGTCTGTGGGAAACGCGATAATGCCGCGTTTCCCACAGACATCCTCTTACCCTTGAGCGCCGCAGGCGCGAAAGTCGCATTACTCCAATGAGCTAAAGAGCAGGGAATTCCCTAAGGAAGTCATACAGGGAATGAAACTGGCCTCTCTTTATGTTAGAATGAACAGGTACAATGCAATGGCGAGCTAGGAGCAGGAGAATAGTTCTATGGGAGAAAATTTGGATTGCTTAAGCTGTTATGAAATTACAGCTCGTCTTCATCTCTATATTGATCGGGAACTCAATACGCAGGAAATCGAAATTGTGCAACAGCATCTGACGTCTTGCCCACATTGCGAATGTCGCTTTCATTTTGACATGAGGGTCAAGCGCCTGGTTCATGATTGTTGTGCTATTGAGCGTGCGCCACAGCATCTGCGCGAGAAGGTGATGCGCATTGCTCATGGTGAGCAGGTCGATATTGATCCCGAGCTAGCGAAGAAGATCAAAGCTGATTGGGGAGGCTGTTAAATCGCGAGCAACATCGAGAGATGTTTGCCATGACTCAGTATGTGAAGCCTTCGTGAAGCCCCAGGGCTTGCAAGAGCCAGAGTTTGGCCTGCGCAAGCAGGAGGAGTTCACTCACCGTCAGGAGCAGGACTGGTCCCAGCAAGGGGAGCAACTGGCGGTATGCTGTAAAGGTTTCACAGCGTCTTCTCGCCAGGAGGATGCCCATCATGTTCAGGCTGCCTACCGCGAGTAGCAGACCCAGTGTGCTTAAAATGGCTATGATATCTCCAGTAAGTGGTATGTGCGTGGCGATACTGCCAAAGCACAGGAGCAGGATGGGGAGAAAGATGCCAAGCAGTGCGTGCCAGGAGGCCAGGCTGCGTGAGTCATGGTAGTATTTCCAGACCATCTGATTGAGCGTTGGTAGCAAGAACACGGCGATTGCCAATCCTGTCAATAAGCCCGTTCCCAGCCGTAACAGGTTGTTAGGTGTGTAGAGATGGGGAAAATGCAGGTCAAGCGCGAGCGAGTTGCAGCCATCGATGACCAGGGCGAGCACACCTCCACCCAGGAAAAGGCGTAGCCAACGCGAAGGGTATTGTTGCGCCCTCCCTCTGCCACTCAGCACGAGTTCGGCAAAGGAGACGCAGAGTCCTAGATAGATGCCAGTATCGCGCGCACACAGTGGCAGGGCCTCGGTTTCTGCGTAGAGCAGGTGGGTGGGCAGGTGTGCGCATATTCCACTATCTAGCCAGCGCAAGCGCTCCAGCAGCGTCTGCCCAGGGATCAGCCAGCAGAGCACGAACAGGCAGAGATAAGGTGTGCTGAAGAGCAGCATGCGCCAGAGTATGCCGCGCCTCCTGTTTAGTCCTACCGCCTTGCCCCCCCTTCGCGATTGCATGCTATTTCCCCGCTTAGTGTAAGTTCTGTAGGGATGTGGTGCGCGCACCACATCCCTACAGAATATTAACTTTAGCTCAGGCGAAAGTACGAATTGAACAGCGTTAAGAAGTTGAAAAACACAACCACTCCAGTGGCCATCATAAAGATGCCTGTCGCGATCTCAATTTTCCCCAGATGCGGTTTGAGGCGCTTGAGCAGAGCGCTAAGTTGATTCAATCCCAGCCCCAGCAGCAGGAAGGGAATGCCCAGTCCCAGCGAATAGGCCAGTAAGAGCAGCACGCCTTGCTGAAGCGTAGAGGCGAATGCAGCCATATAGAGAATCGAGGCCAGGATCGGTCCTACACAAGGCGACCAGGCGATGGCGAAAACGATGCCCATGACGATAGAGACCCAGTAGCTTGGGCGTGATGGAAAGTAATCAATACGCTTCTGATAGTAGAGAAAGGGGATCTTCAGGATCCCGGCCAGGTGCAGGCCAATCACAAAGAGTATAACCCCCCCGATGTGCCGCAAGAGTGTCAACTGGCTGACAAGAAATCTTCCTAGCGTGCTGGCGGTAGCCCCTAGTGCGACAAAGGCAATGGTAAAGCCAATGATAAAGGCGCTGGCATGGAGCATGGTCTTCAATCGCTGTTGCATACCTGCCTGCTCATCCGCCACTTGATAGATGCTCTGCCCTACCAGTTGCCCTAGATAGATGGGGACAAGCGGCAGGACACACGGCGAAAGAAACGAGACTAGCCCCGCCATAAACGCGATGCCGATGCTTAAATTAGAAGGACTCATGACGCTATCGCAACTCTCTTCCAGAGTATAAAAAGATGATACAAGTTATCCAAAGTTATACATAGTATAGAGGGTTGTGTGTCCACGCGCAAATTGCGAGTGCAGATCAGGGCTTCTGTCGCTGGCTTTTATGGAGAATCTGTAGCGCCTGCTGCGCGAGTGGGTACGGCTGGGAGGCCTGCGCCAGGCGTGCCAGCTCTTGCAGGACCGCGCAGAAAATTGGATCGGCAGTCGTCGTCAATTGACAGAGGGCGTTAAAGGCGGTCTGGGATACGTGCGGGTCCTCATCAAGCAGACTTTGAATCAGGCCAGGCACGGCCCAGCGTGCGCCGATGTGCCCACAGACGAAGGCCGCGCAGGCCCGTACGCCGCTATCGCTATCGGTGAGGAGGCGCAGCATCTCATTCTGAGGAGGCATAAAGGTGGTGTGTGGACTCCAGAGCAAGCCCAGAAGTTCGATGGTGCGTTGTCTGACCCAGGCGCCTGGTACATTGAGTAGGAGCAGGATCAAGGGATCATTCGCGATGAACCCACTGATCTCCTGGAGCGCCTGACGTTTCCCCTGTGTTCGAGCCTGGACCAGGATATAGGACAGCGAGTCTAGCGCCGTGACTTGCACCGCTTCATCGGCATCTTTGAGCGCGTGGAGCAGCCAGCGGACCGTGTTTTCGCGAATAGAGGCGCGTAAGACTCCTCGCAGCATGCGCAGACCTTCGAGCGCTTCCATATGAGCCGGGTGCTCCCTATTGAGGGCAATCGTGCCAAAAACAGCGGCAACGTATTCTCCGCCGCAGGAGGCAAGGGTATAGCAAGCTTGCCGGCGTACCTCGCTCTCTGGAGAGCGTAAGAGAGGCATGATATAAGTATGCAGTGTATGGCGGCGCATCATTCTGCGCATCATGGATGAGTTGGCTATCTCTTCAAGTGTCGTGAGGGCCAGAATCTGCAATGCTGGGCGCTCCGCCTGGAGCAGATCAATAAGCGTTGGAAGCAAGGAGGGGAGCGCGACCTTGCTCAGAGCATGTGAGGCCTGGGTGGCTAGCTCAGGCTCGGTAAGCGGATCTTCCAGGACATAGAGCAGGCAGGTCGTTAACTGCTCGCGTTGAGCGACCGAGAGATGGACCGGCAGTTCCGTGGCAAGCAAGAAGGTGACGGCCTTACGCACCTCAAAAGGGGCTTTGGGATTGAGCAACTGCAATAAAATATCCAGCCCAATGTACTCTCGACAGTGTAGCAACGTATAGGCCGCAGTCAGGCGGACCGGAAAATCTTCTTCTTCGTCCAGGCACGCATAGAGCGCGCTGATAGTGGCTGGTGCGAGCGTGGTTCGGCCTGCGCGGGTCGCCAGCGTTATGGCCGAGGCATAGCGCACTGTCTTCCAGGGAGAGGCCAGCGCGGCACACAGCAGGTCTTCATAGTTGGTTCCGGGCAGGTGGGTGGTGGCCTCGATGGCACTGATCCAGAGCACTGGTCCCGCTGGCTCACTCAGTGTGGGATGCTTCAAGAGTTCATCCAATCTAAGCTCTGCCTTTAGGCAGAGGTTAGCGAGCAGGCGACTGCAATGCTCATACTGAGGGGGCCACCAGGGCCATGCGGGCACCAGGATTTCCGGTGTGCTGCTCAGGGTTGCCAGCACGAGGGGCAGGGTAGACGGACCACAGCGAGCCAGGCGCCGTGTCGCTTGCACACGCACATGATAATCTGTATTGGGCGCTAGCAAGAGCCTGAGCGCTTCTTCAAGAATATGTGACGAACTTGCAGGCCCCGGTACGCTGTCCTGGTCATAAGGGAACGCATGACGCTGTGCATCCGAAGGCATCTGATCGTCTGGTGTGCTTTTTATAATCATATCGGTGCTATCTGACATCCTCGTGCGAAGAGAGTGATACTCTGTTTTAGTTATAGCTATTCTCACAAGCTATAGACTTGCACGTAGCATCTTTAGCAGGGCGTCAGGAGCAGATGCGCGCCATGTTATTGTGCCGCTAGGAGCGATGTGGTGGTCGGAAGAGTTTGTTCCACCAGGGGCGTTGTTCGGTGTGCTCCGATTGGAGTTCTGGTTGTGTCTGGTATGGGTCTTCTTTCCCCTTTTGCGATGTGTCCTGGTCCTTGCGCGCCTGAGCCACCTTGTCGGTGGTTGGTTGTGGCAAGGGCGTGAAAGGAATGCTCATGTTTGGTAGGGTTGGCGTGTCCATTGGCTTCAATTGAGGCAGTGGACTGGGTGTATAGCCTGGCTGTTGCGCGCTTGGGCGCTTGGGTGGTTGAATGGGAATATGGGTGCGTGGTACAGGGGGCAGGGGGGCCGAGAGCCGTAGTCTACGCAGCGCCTCCGCCAGCAATCCCGCGCTAGGATAGCGCTGTTCGCGGTCAAGAGCGAGGGCTGTGAGGATAATATGTTCCAGCTCGGAGGAGAGAGCCGAGTTATAGGTCCCTGGCGCTGGCGGCGAACCCTTTACGATGGTCTGCGTCAGTTCTGGCATGTTGCGTCCGATGAAGGGACGGTGTCCGGTGACCATTTCGTAGAGGACCACGCCAAGGGCATAGATGTCGCTGCGGTTATCTAACTGGTGCCCCCAGACCTGTTCTGGCGAGGCGTAGTAGATGCTACCAACCAGTGTCTTGGTGACAGTAATTTGCTGATGACCAGGCGCGCGTGCCAGGCCAAAATCGGTGACTTTGATTTTGCCCCAGCGATCAAGCATAAGGTTCTCTGGTTTGATATCACGATGGATGACATTACGCTCTTTGTAGGCGGCATCAAGCGCATCCGCGATCTGCGCGGCATACTCAGCCGCCAGGTGTTGCGGTAGCACTCCATCCATATGCAGCAGATTGGCCAGCGTTGGCCCCTGGACATACTCCATGGCGAAGTAGAGGAGCTTATGGGCTTCGCCAGCGTCGTAGATGTGAATAATATTGGGGTGATTGAGTCCGGCAATAATTTGAGCCTCGCGAATAAAGCGTGCCATGTATGAGGGGTCACGTGCCAGCGCTTTGGGTAATACTTTGATAGCTACTTCCCGTCCGAGAGCGACCTGTCGCCCCCGGTAGACGACCCCCATGGAGCCTCGCCCAATCTCTTCTTCCAGCAGAAACCCACCCAGGCTCTGACCAGCTAGTTCATTCATGCGCTACAACCCGTTTCTTCGTCGAAGGATAGATAATGCATAATATGTTCTCTATTAGATTAAACGTATGCAAGTTGAAAATGTGGTGGATAGAGAAAAAGGTCCTTATCTCTCTGGCAGGAGCGTACCAGCAAAAAAAGTCAGCCTTTTTGCACGCAACAAGGGGTAGGGCGCTTCTTACACCTGAGAAGCGCTCTACCCCTTGTTGCGGTATATTGCTCTGACGTACGACGCTACAAAAGCATATAGACACAGTCGAAGTAATTTCTAGTCGAGGTAATCCTTCAGGATACGGCTCGCCTGTGGGTGACGGAGTTTGCGAATGGCGCGTTCTTCAATCTGGCGGACGCGTTCGCGTGTGACCTTAAGCTTTTTGCCGACTTCTTCCAGGGTATGGTCATGATCATCGATCAAACCAAAGCGAAGCTCAATCACCTGGCGCTCACGTACCGTCAACTGCCCAAGTACCTTGCGAATCTCTTCACGCAAGAGCTGTTGATCAGTGATCTCCATGGGACCGCGTTCGCGTACATCTTCGATGATGTCTCCCAGGGTATTTTCTTCCTCTTCTGAAAGTGGGGCGTCCAGGGAGAAGACTTTCTCGGCCCAGATCAGGAGTTCACTGACACGCTCAGCGGTCATGCCCAGGCGCTCACCAATAATCTCAGGCGTTGGTTCGCGTCCCAATTCCTGGTAGAGTTGGCGCGTGGTGCGTTTGACACGCATGACTTCTTCCATGATGTAGACAGGAAGACGAACAACGCGTGTGCCCTCCAGGATGGCGCGTGTGATAGCCTGCTTAATCCACCAGGTTGCGTACGTTGAGAAGCGAAACCCCTTACGATAGTCAAATTTGGTGACTGCGCGAATGAGACCAATATTCCCTTCGCCAATAAGGTCTTCAAGGGAGAGTCCCTGCCCAACGTACTTTTTGGCGATACTTACTACCAGTCGCAGATTCGCCTCGATCAGGTGGTTCCTGGCTTCCTTTTCGCCATTCTCCGCGCGTTCAGCAAGGCGGGACTCGCTTACGGCCGAGAGCAGAGGAATACGCGAGATTTCGCGCAGGTAGAGGCGGAGACTGTCACTTTGTGCCAGGCTGCTCAGCTCTGTTTCCTGGACGGTTTCGCGTTCCATGTCTGCCGTTTTTTCACGGTCATGATCAGCATCAAACATCACGTTTCGTTCCAAATGTTTGCTCTCTTCTTCCTGCAACATGTACGTAAGATCAGATCAGTATGGCTTATTGTATCATACGTATGGCTTATTGCAAGCGACAAGGGCACATTTTTTGGTAGAGTTTCCTGGCGCTAAGATGTAACTGAGAGGTTGTTTCTATCGTAGAAGATTTTGCACGTCTCTAGGTATAGAGAGGAAATGTTGTACGATGATCTTGCCACAGGGAACGTTCTCTTTTTGAGAAAGCCTGCTTTCTGAACAGGGCGGAGCATACGCCTGGTTCAATAGTAATAGAAAAGGGAGAAAGCTCTGGTATGAGCTTGCCACTCGCACTGGCGCAAGGAACGGTTGTTGGGGGCCATTATGTCGTGGGGCCGCTGATCAATAGCGGTGGTTTTGGGGCCATTTATCGTGGAAGCGATACCAGCGAAAACAACCGGCCCTGTGCTATTAAAGAAACATATGATATCACCCCGATGGCGCGGAGACAGGGGCTAATGGAGGCCAGTGTGCTCTTTACTGTGCGTAGCAAGCACCTGCCCGAGGTATATGACGCCTTCGAGTCCAATGGCCGTTTCTACCTGGTGATGCAGCTTATCGAGGGAAAAAACCTGCTGGAATTGCTGCGAAGTCGCGTCCCTGGCGGTCGCGTGGGGGAGCAGGAGCCACACCAGGCCAGCAATGGTCCCTGTAGCGAGCAAGAGGTTGTAAACTGGCTCCTCCCCATCATGGATGTGCTGCACGAACTGCATAGCCGTAGGCCCGCTATTATTCATCGTGATATTAAGCCTGGCAATATTATTCTGACGCCAGCTCAGACCACGGTCCTGGTCGATTTCGGCCTGACCAAGCTCTATCATCCAGACGAGGAGACGCAGACGCTGGTGAAGGCGGTGTCTGCCGGCTTTAGCCCACTTGAACAATATACTGGTAAAACGGGACCCCAATCCGATATCTACTCCATGGCAGCCACGATGTACCTGCTCCTGACCAATCGCTTGCCGCCGCCCGCGATCAATCGCAGCTTTCAGGATCACCTGATCCCTCCTCGCCAGTTGAATCCAGCGCTCTCTCAATCACTAGAGAATGTGCTCCTCAAAGCGCTGGCAGTGCGCGCTGAAGATCGTTTCGCCAATATGGCCGATTTCGCGAGCGCTATTCGTGATCCCCAATTCGCGACCGCGCATTCCGATAAGACACTGGCCGCACCTGCCTGGCCGGCGGGTTCACAATCACCTCAGCAGCCCTTGAAGCTCCCCGCTCCCCCACAGGTACAGGGGGCTAAACCACAGACTGCCCAGGCTGGTCAGCGCGGTTCCCAGCACCAGGTGCAACAACCCCCACGCCAGGGGCAGCCGCCACAATGGCCACGTACCCCTCAGCCACAGGGGCGTGTCCCACAGGCCATTCCCCAGGGGCAAAAGATACAGCCACCCCAGGCCGCCTATGCACCGCAAGTCGCTCCCAGTGCCTTTGGCCAGGGATGTCTCTGGGGCATTATTCAGGGCGTACTCTCGGCGCTCTTGATTCTCTTTTATCCACGCGAGGAGTACTTCTACCTGGCCATTCTGATGGGCTTTATGTTCTATGTCTTTTCCGGCTTTATCACTACCCATCGCGGTGGACGCTCGTTACGCGGAGCCTGGTCGGGCCTCTGGGCGGGCGTGACCAGTACCATTACCTTCTGGTGCGTCTTGCTTGTAGGCCTGGTCGTACAGTGGGCGCAGCATCTTAGAGGCTCAATGGCGCCTGGGGCGCCCGCGCATGTCTGGCAGGAAATCTTTCCTGAGTTTCTCAAGCGTCAGACGCAGGCCTCGACCAGCGGTCAGCAGGGGGCCAGTCCCCTTTTACTCTTCGTCGTCGGTGGCCTGATCATCTCCTTTGTCCTGGGCTGGATCGGTGGTATGCTTGGTCGTTCGCAGTTCAAGGCCCGCTGGGCCAGGTTGCACCCCCAGCAACCCTGAGTGGAAAGGGATATATTGTTGATGTGGCGTGGTCGGCCATGGCCGACCACGCCACATCAACAATATATCCCTTTTTATAAGACGAGCGCAGCGAGGCGAGACGAAAGGGGGATTTTTCGCTCAAGAGACGCATGTTTATGGTACTATCAGGAGAGATAGAAACCTGTTAGAGAAGGTGGAGTAATCGTTGACGACAGAAGATAAACATGAGACTGTGACGATAGATTCCGCGAAGCCGGAAGAGACGACGTTGTCTCCTCAGGAGATAGCCGCACAACTGAGCTCCGAATTGAATCTACAGCGTGGCCAGGTTGAGCGCACGCTTGGCCTGTTAGACGAGGGCAATACCATTCCCTTCATTGCCCGTTATCGTAAAGAAGTGACCAGTAGCCTCGACGAGGTGCAGATTCAGGCTATTGCCGATAGGGCCGCCTCGCTGCGGGCACTGCATGAGCGCAAGCAGGATGTGCGGCGCTTGATTGATGGTCAGGGCAAGCTTACGCCCGAACTGGCTACGGCCATCGAAGAGGCAACCACGCTGCAAGCGGTTGAGGACCTCTATCTCCCCTACCGGCAAAAGCGCAAAACGCGTGCGAGCGTGGCACGCGAGAAGGGCCTGGCGCCGCTGGCGGAGATTATTTTGCAGCAGCCTGAGATCTCAGGTGATGTGGAGGCAATCCTCGAAGAGCATGCCGCGCCTTTCCTGGATGCCGAAAAAGGTGTGGATACCAGCCTTGAAGCCTTCGCGGGCGCAGCCGATATCGTTGCCGAGATGATCGCTGAAGATGCCTCCGTCCGTGGTGATGTGCGCGCCGCGTATTTCAAGCAGTCCTCGCTCAAAGCCAAAGCGCTCGACGAGGAAGAGCTGAAGGCCAAGGACCCCCAGGGCGTCTACCAACTCTACTACGATTTTAATGAGGATGTTACCAAACTGGTGCCTCACCGCGTGCTGGCCTTGAATCGTGCCGAGCGTGAGGGAATCTTGCGCGTGGGCGTGAACCTGGCATATGAGCAGGCGAAAGGCGAGATTACCCGCCACTACCCTTCCAGAGCAACCTCGCCCTTTCAGCGAACCCTGGAAGAGGCGATGGAGGATGGCTACAAACGCTTGCTCGCGCCCGCTATGGAGCGTGAGGTGCGCGTAGAATTGACCAAGAAGGCGGAGGAGCACGCCATTCATATCTTCGCCGCGAATCTGCGCAATCTCCTGCTCCAGCCACCCCTGCGCGGCAAGATGGTACTAGGCCTCGATCCTGGCTATCGCACCGGCTGTAAGGTGACGCTTGTCGATGAAACGGGCAAATACCTCCTCTCAGATACGGTCTACCTGCACCAGGAAGAGAAAGCCAAACGCGTCCTGCATGATATGCTTGTCAAGCACCAGGTGAAAGTCGTGGCCATTGGGAATGGTACCGCCTCGCGCGAGACCGAGCAACTGGTCGCGAGCGTGATTGGCACGATTGAAGAGGAGCGAGGGCAGCACGGCGAGATTGGGTATGTACTCGTTAACGAGGCCGGTGCCTCGGTCTACTCAGCCTCTGAAGCAGCTCGCGAGGAGTTCCCCACTCTCGACGCGACCCAGCGCGGCACTATCTCTATTGCGCGTCGCCTGCAGGACCCCCTGGCCGAACTGGTCAAGATCGATCCCAAGGCCGTGGGTGTCGGCCTCTACCAGCACGACGTCGATCAGAAAGAGCTGGCCGAGATGCTGGATCGCGTGGTCGTCTCATGCGTAAACTTCGCGGGTGTCGAGGTTAATTCCGCCTCCTCCGCTCTGCTCAAGCACGTCTCGGGCATCAATACTCGTGTCGCCAACGCCATCGTTAAGCATCGCGAGGCTCATGGACCCTTCAAGTCGCGTGACGAATTGAAGAAGGTCTCAGGCCTGGGACCCGCGACCTTCGTCCAGGCGGCAGGCTTCCTCAAGATTGGGAATGCTGTCGATAACCTGGATAATACCTTTATCCATCCCGAGAGTTACGAAGCGGCGCGTGCGCTACTGAATATGCTTCCAGGCGATCAGAAGCAGAAACCAAGCGAGCGCATCGCCCAGTTCAAGCAATTGATCAAGTTGCAGCACTCCTTTGGGCGTAGCAGCCGTGGACGTGGCGAGGCAAGTGACGAAACCGAGGCCTGGAAGAACATCGCCAAACAGATTGGGGTGGGTATGCCTACGCTGCATGACATCCTGGAAAACCTGGAGAAGCCAGGTCTCGACCCTCGTGATGCTCTACCCGCGCCGATCCTGCGCCATGATGTGTTAAAGATGGAGGATCTGCAGCCAGGCATGATCCTTCAGGGAACGGTGCGCAATGTCGTCGACTTTGGCGCCTTTGTCGACATTGGCATTAAACAGGATGGCCTGGTGCATATCTCCGAGCTAGCTGAGCGCTTCGTCAAGGATCCGCTGACTGTGGTAGCAGTGGGCCAGGTCGTCTCTGTGCGCGTACTCAGTATTGACCTCAAGCGCAATCGCGTCCAGCTTAGCATGCGCAACGCTAAACAATAGCGCCTTCTCGCGCAACGAACTTTCAGAGGAAGGGGTGTGTGCATGGAAAAGCGAGCATTGTTCGCTTTTCCATGCACACACCCCTTCGCCCTTTGAGCGATGCAGGTGTGAAAGCCCCGTTGCTGTTGGCCTTGCCGGGCCTCGTTGTCCTATAATAGAGGCATCTCTACGATGAAACTTGATAGCGATGCCCTTGAGAGGTTATAACGTGACAAAAGAAATATATAGTTTTGAACGATATCTCAATGTTCGCTCGGCTACAGGAGCCAGTTTTTCGCCTGATGGTCAGCATATTAGCTTCTTGACCAATATTACTGGAGTGGCGGAAGTCTGGAGCGTCTCTATCGACCAGCCCAATTTGCAGGAGCCAGCCTGGCCGCAGCAGTTGACGTTTCGGGGGAGCGCGTCTCTAGCGCCACCTTTGCGCCACATGCCGATACGCTGTTGGTAAGCGGGGATATCGGCGGCAATGAACGGGCACAGCTCTTCCTTTTGAGCGCCGATGGCAGCGAGTTTCGTGCGTTGACCGAGAAGCCCGAGGTCATGCATTCCTTCGGCGGCTGGTCGCCTGATGGAGAGCGTATCGTCTATAGCAGCAATGAGCGTGACGCTCGCTTCTTTGATGTTTATGAGATGCAGGTAAGCACCGGAGAAAGCCGTTTGCTGCTGGAGCAGGACGGCTCAAACATGCCAGTGCGCTACTCTCCCGATGGCAAACAGGTCCTGGTGAGACGGGTGGAGTCGCTATCACGCAATGCACTTATATTGATAGATATTGATTCTGGCGAGGCACGAGACCTGACGCCGGACCTGGGCGAGGGGGCCGCCTTGTATGCCACTCCCTTCTGGTCAGCGGATCGCAAGGGCCTCTACTTGCTCTGTAATCGGGAGCGCGATTTTCTCTCCCTGGCCTACCTGGACCTGGCCACAACCGAGCTTCGTTACCTCAGTGATATTCCCTGGGATGTGGAGGCGCTGGCCGTCACCAGGGATGGCGCCTTCCTGGCTATAGTGATCAATGAGGATGGGATCTCGCGTCTCGAACTCTTTGATGTTGCGCAAGGCTGGGAGCAGCGCCATGTCCTGCTGGCTCCAACGTTGCCTAAGAGCGTCGTGCTTGACCTGGCGTGGTCGCAGGATGGGGCGAAACTGGCGATTACTCTGAGTGGAGCGGATGAACCAACCGACATCTGGATCTGGGACATGGCTGGCGGGCATATCCAGCGTGCTACCTTGAGTTCAACTGGAGGCATCCCTCGCGCTAGCTTTGTCGCGCCGGCAGTGGTGCGCTACCCCTCCTTTGATGGGCGCGATATTCCCGCGTTTCTCTATCAGCCTGCGGGCGCGCAGAAAAACCTGCCCGTGGTGATCAGTGTGCATGGGGGACCAGAGTCCCAGGAGCGCCCCTGGTTTAACCCTATCTACCAGTATCTCGTGGCGCGTGGCTACGCGGTTCTCGCCCCCAATGTCCGTGGCAGTACGGGCTATGGCTATACTTACCAGAGTCTCGACGATGTGCGCAAGCGGATGGACTCAGTGGCCGATCTCAAGGCTGCCGTTGAATGGCTGCGCGAAAGCGGCATCGCCGATCCTGAGCGGATCGCTGTCTATGGGGGTAGCTATGGAGGCTTCATGGTGCTTGCGGCTGTGACGACCTATCCTGATCTCTGGGCAGCGGCCGTCGATATCGTGGGTATCGCGAACTTCGTGACCTTCCTGGAGAATACTGGCCCCTGGCGTCGCAAATGGCGCGAGGCCGAATATGGCAGCCTGGAGCAGGACCGGGCGTTTCTGGAGCAGATCTCGCCCATTCACGCGGTAGATAAGATTACGGCTCCGCTCTTCGTCGTGCATGGCGCCAACGATCCACGCGTCCCCCTTGGCGAAGCTGAGCAGGTGGTGAATGCCCTGCGCCAGCGCAATGTGCCTGTTGAGTACCTCGTCTTCGCGGATGAAGGACATGGCCTGATCAAGCGCGATAATCGCCTCAAGGCCTATCCCGCCATCGCAGATTTCCTCGACTCCCACGTAAAAGGCGTAGCTGGCAAATAAGCCCGGTTGCTTGATCTGTGTGTGACCCGGCGCTGCATAAGCACGCGCCGGGCCGGACGTCTGTTTGTGGGTAACAGGTGTTCTCGAAGGAGAGAACATGGAGAGGCTCGCCGGTGCATACGTCAGGAGGGCGAGCCTTTCCATGTTCAAATTTGTGGCGAACGACTAGCCGCGTTCGCGTATCGTTAACGTGTTGGCGACTTGGTCGTCGCAGGCGTTACGGGTTTGGTTGCGGTCCCCGTGGGTGTCTGACCTGGCTGTGCCGCCGTGCTCTGCGCAGCGACGGACTGTACCTTATAGGTCAGTGGGGGCTGGCCATGCTGCTCTCCGAGTACGAAGAAGCTATAGACCTTGCCATCTTTTACATCAGCTTTAATAGGGAGTTTCTTATCAGTTTTGCTTGCCGTCGCATTCAGCGTATAACTTCCAGCTGGAACGGTTATGTAATCGCTGGCCTGCTCATAGTGTAAATCGCTGACAATCTTTTTATTGTCAGAGGTCGTGACGTTGAGTGTGCCCAGGTCTGGCGAGAGATGATAGACGCGTACCTTGGCATCTTTGGTACTACCGGTATTATCATCTTTAAACCCCTTCACTGAGAAGTCGCCTTGCTTGCTACCAGTCGCCGCGATGGTATAGTAGCCATGCTGCTTGACATTGGCATTGGCCGTGATGACCGCCGCGTTCTCGCCTTTCCCCGCGGGAGCAATCTTAATTTCATGCTTGCCAGGAGTAAGCGTTTTATAGTCCGTCACCGTGCCAAACGAGAAGTCGCTTAAGAGCTTCTTTCCATCTACGAATATATCGACGGGACCCGCCTTGGGCGAGGCATGCACGATGCGCACATGAGCGTCATTGTCGCGTGAAGCGGCCGAGGCCGAGCGGACGCCCAGTACGCAGACACAGGCAAGCGCAAGCATCGCCAGGGGGATTGTGGCCCGGTAAAGCAAGCTGCCAGTTGCCTGGTGCGATTGCATAGTCTGGTCTCTCATGATAGGCAAACTCCTTGTGTTGGTGTACACATAGCTCCTCGAAGTGGTATGCCAGAGGAGACTAGAGGTCGTCTCTGTTCCCATATGCATACACAGAGGTTGGCTATGTTGCCGGCAAGAGTGCTCTTCGATTGACCAACGTACAGGGTGTCAGCCTGCCAGGCTTGTGAGTTGTGCGGCTCACAAGTGTTTGTTTCCCTCCTCACCTTCTCACATGCGTTCCGATATAGAGATGGAATAGCAAGCAGAAGATGGTCAAATTCTTTAACCTTTCGACACAGAGATGACATTTCCCCGGTGTTGCCGGCAGGTTGTTTGCTTGTTCGTTAGCAGTATACAGACACAGCAAAATGGTGGCTGAGTTCCTTAGAGGGGAGGGTGGCGATGAAGAAGTGGGAGGAGCCTTTGAAGAGGGCCAGGTTTGTGGCAGGCTCCTCGTGGGTCGATGAATGGGAGGAGAAAATCTCCTATTGCCAGTATCCAGGGAGGGTATACATGTGCTCATCGATACGCGCAGTGCAGGTTGCTGCCCAACGCTGCTAAATGGTGCAGTCGCCAAATTCGTGGCCGCAAGAGCCTGTAGGGTCCATGCTGGCATGGACTGCGAGCGAAGCGATCTGCTTGCGCTCAGGTATTCCCCATTCGGGGACGCGGCGGCCTGCGGGCCGGGTGAGTCCATGCCAGCATGGACCCTACATCGACGAACTATGTGAATTTGCCATTTAGCAGCGTTGGGCTACTGATTACTGTCTATGCTTGAGCGCATGCTATGCTAAGGGGATCTAACAGAAGTTTACATCTGACATTGCGTATGTCTTTTGAGAATAAGGAACTTATGAGGAATGCTACTAGCAAACACACTTCTCTCTGATATGGCAGCCTTGCCGCTGCGAGGAACACTCTTAAACTTTGCTACGGTCATGCTGGGAGGCATCATTGGCCTGTTGATTGGAGATCGCCTCCCCGAGCGGATTAAGCAGGGCGTCATTATTGTGATTGGTATTATGACGATTGTGATCGGGATGAGTAGTGCCTTGAAGACGGAGAACGCCTTGATTCCGCTTCTGGCCCTGGTGATTGGTGTGGTAGTGGGGGAACTTCTCAATATTGATGGCGGCATTAACTGGTTGGGTGATTTGCTGAAGCGGCGGGTCGATAAGACGGGTCGCGAGCAACACTTTACCGCGGCTTTTGTGGTGGCGAGCCTGCAATTCTGTGTGGGACCCTTGACGATTCTCGGCTCGATACAGGATGGCCTGACGGGCGACTTTCGCTTGCTGGCTATCAAAGCTATCCTGGATGGCTTTTCCGCGATTATTTTTGCCAGCAGCTTTGGACGAGGTGTGCTTTTTGCCGGGGCAACGGTGCTTATCGTGCAGGGAGGTATCTCACTGCTGGCGGGCCTGATCAAGCCTCTACTCATCTCGAATCCCGCCCTGGCGCTGGGAATGCAGCCACGCGTCATCGAGCTTTCCGCCGCAGGTGGGACAATTCTCATCGCCCTGGCGCTCAATATCCTCGGCATTCAGTCGCAGAGTTTGTGGGCAGAGCGGATCAAAGTCGCGAACATGCTTCCAGCTTTGCTGATCGCCCCCTTACTGGTTGCCCTGCTCAATATCCTGCATATTTCCCTCGACTTCGGCCTGGGAGGTTAAGATATTTACTAGGAATGGGGCGTCGTAAAAAGGCCACCGGCCTTTTTACGACGCCCCATTCCTAGTAAATATTAGGCTCTCAAGATGTATCAAGAGATGTCTCCCCTAACGTGTATAAACTATACCATGCATGCGAGAGCCAAAATCTTCATAACTCAAATGTATGGCTTGCTGCGCCCTAAAGAGAGGTCCGCAACTCTGCTGAGTTCTCGGCGTTGATTTATAATGATACACATAGAGGTGTATTAATTAATTTTCATGCTTTTGAGAAGAAAGTACCGATCCTGCCGCTTTTCTCGCTGAAAGCAGTACACTGTTGGTAATTGTCCATAAATGCACACCTTTTTACTTCCAGATGCTTTTTTTACGGTCTATTTCCTGCCCTATGGCAGGATGGATGTGTGTTTCAACGGTTAATAGGTGTTTATGGCCCTCTAACTGGGCTGATGTGTGCTGTATGGACACGAAGGATCAACCATATAGATCCGGCTGTGTGGTCTTTCCGACGAGGTGTATGAATGGACGACAAGGCGGGTCGCCGTAACAAACTGTCTGAGAATACCAGGCAGTGGCAGAGAAGAACTGAGCACTTTGGGCGCAGGCTCCGAAGGCTGCTTCTTGAAGAACGCAGTGTGCTATGTACAGGTGTATTGATCGTGTTGCTCCTGGGGCTTTTGTATATCGTGGCGAGTCAGCTCCGACCGCCGACACTCACGAATACCACGCCTGCCAACGAGACAGCGCTTTCTTATAGTGATTTTGTGAAGCAAGTGGAGGTGGGACATGTCTGGGCGGTGAATATTCGCGGCAATGAGATAAGTGCGCTCCTGAATCAACCACTTTTGGCGAGCACATCGCCAGCCACCCCGACTACGGCGAAGGTGACCGTAGAACAGAAGAGCCAGGATATACAGGCCTGGAATCGCTATATCAGCACTGGCAATTCGCCCGGGGGGAAGATACTTGATACAGAGCGTGCGGTACATACACAAATGCCAGTAAATGGCGATGAGCAGTTGATGGCCTTGCTTTTGAGCAAGCAAGTGCAGGTGAGGACGATTCCTGTGGCACAAACGGCTGATTGGTTAGTGTATCTATGGCGATTTCTCCCCTTTCTCATTGGCGCGCTGGTCATACTCGGTTACACGCTGATGCGTAATCGGTCCAGTCTAGAGAAAACGATTGATGAGCGTATTACGCAGATGGGCAAGAACCGTGTGCGCCGCTTTGAGCGTGCGAAAGAGGTCCCTCGCTCAGGGCACGAGCCACGCGAGGCGCGCAAAGAGCAGAGCCGTGGCCCGGTCAATGTCACTGGTGGGGAGGCAGTTGCGAAGGCGCGTGTGGCGCGCATTGCTGAAGAGAACCGTGTCACCTTCGCAGATGTTGCAGGTATTGACGAGGTGCGCAGTGAACTGGAGGAGATCGTCGAGTTCTTACGCCGCCCCGAGCGCTATAATCGCCTGGGGGCGCGTATTCCACGCGGCGCCTTGCTCGTTGGCCCTCCAGGAACCGGCAAAACCCTCTTGGCCCGGGCGGTGGCTGGGGAGGCCCAGGTTCCTTTCTTCTCCATGAGTGCCTCGGAGTTTGTGGAGATGTTTGTAGGTGTGGGCGCCAGCCGGGTACGCGACCTGTTTAATCAGGCACGGCAGGCTTCTCCCAGCGTCATCTTTATCGACGAGATAGACGCGGTGGGGCGCAAGCGCTCCATGCGCATGAGCGGCAACGATGAGCGCGATCAAACCCTGAACCAGTTGCTTGTAGAACTGGATGGCTTTGATGCGCGCCATGCCGTCGTAGTCCTGGCCGCAACGAATCGGGCCGATATTCTTGATAGTGCCTTGCTACGCCCAGGCCGCTTTGATCGGCGCATTATGGTCTCGCCGCCCGACCGTGTGGGCCGCGAGGCGATTCTGCGTGTGCATACGCGCAATACCCCTCTGGACGCGGACGTGAGCCTTGAGCGGATCGCACGCATCACCACGGGCATGACTGGCGCAGACCTGGCAAACTTGGTCAATGAGGCGGCCCTAAGTGCTGCTC
This sequence comes from Ktedonobacter sp. SOSP1-52, assembly GCF_016587395.1. Classification (NCBI taxonomy): domain Bacteria; kingdom Bacillati; phylum Chloroflexota; class Ktedonobacteria; order Ktedonobacterales; family Ktedonobacteraceae; genus Ktedonobacter; species Ktedonobacter sp. SOSP1-52. The sequence goes on along the minus strand of NZ_BNJH01000002.1, from coordinate 548,794 downwards.
GGCGTAATCTTCCCAGCGTTCCTCATCCCTGCTTTGAGGAGGCCCTGGTGCGTGTACAGCTTGGAGCACTCCGTCCTCTGGTGATGAATGAGCGCGAGCGCCGCATCATTGCCATTCACGAGGGCGGACATGCCCTGGTCGCGCACTACCTACCTGAGGGCGACGTGGTGAACCGTGTGACCATTCTGCCGCGAGGCCAGAGCCTGGGTGTGACGCACTTCATGAGCGAAGAGGACCGCTATAACTATAGTCGCGAGTACTTGATCGCGAAGATCGCCATTGGCCTGGGTGGACGAGTCGCCGAGGAGTTGACCTTTGGTGAGCAGCATGTGACCACGGGGGCCGAGAACGATTTTCAGGTAGTGACGGACCTGGCCCGAAAGATGGTGACGCGCTGGGGCATGAGCAAGCAACTGGGATTGGTCTTTGCCGACTATCAAGCCGGGGAAGGGGCATATGGGCTGAATATGCGTCGCCGTGCGGACCTGCACTCTCGCGACCTGGCCCTGAACGCTCACGGAGAGCCTGTGCTACAAGGAGGCGCCCTTCCGCCTGCATTGCCCATGGCCAACGTCGAGCCCTCACCTGCCACAGCGAGTGTTGGACTGAGCTTGAATGCTCTTGTGGATGCAGAAGTACTGAATATTCTCGCGGAGGGGCGCGCGGTCGCCTCCCACATCCTGACTGAGCATCATGCGCAATTGCAACACCTGGCTGCTACCCTGATGGAGGAAGAAGTCCTGGATCATGCACAGTTTGAAGCCCTGATAGGGGCAAAACCACATGCTTAATGTTAGTGAGAAAAAGCAGCAGAACCGGGAAGCGCTGCTCCCCGGTTCTGCTGCTTTTTCTCGTCTTTAACTTACCATGTCTTCGGTAAACCAGACCCAGCCACTGGGATCAACGTAGATGCCAATGCCTATGCGATGAAGCGTTGTACTGAAAAGGTGAATGCGGTGCCAACCCGTAGGCGGCTCGTTGACCATGCTCATGTGCACGGCGTAGACATTTGTCCAGGGTGGGCTTGATGGTCCCGCCTCGCCAATGTTCTCGCCACAGTCGCTATAACCTGCGAAACCTTCGTTAGCGATGCGTTGACACTGGTCCAGGCCATCGGGGCAGGTATGGCTGAAGCCACAATGGAACATATTCCAGCTATGTAGGCGTGCTCCCCCTGCCAGCGTCGTATTCCACTGATAGGCGTAGAGTCCACGCGCTGCCCGGTCGCTGTTGATCTGATTAAAAAGCTGTTGTGTTAGCTGCTGTTCGAGCGTGGTTAGCCCTGGAGGAGAGCCATATGGAGCGGCACCCGAGCCGGTAGCCGGAATATTGGTGGGTCCGCCTGCGGCCCCTGCTGGCTTCTGGGTAGGTGTAGGCGTGGGTGTCGTGGCTTGAGCTTGTAGGGGGGTATCAGGTGTTGGGGTGGCGTGTTTTTCTTCAATATTGTCACGCGCTATGGTATGAGGTGTATTCTTCCCTCTGACCTCTGGCGCCTGCGATCCACAGGCGGTCAGGAGAATGCTGCTCCACAAGAGGCAGCACGCCGTAGCACATAACACGAACCAGGACGTATTCTTACTCAAGATACTTACCTATCCCTCCTAAGAAGACACGCAATACGAAGATAATCTTGCCAGAGAATCTCTGACTTTATGAAATATTTTTGTTTGCTTGTTCGCGATATAGATGACCAGGATCAGCAATAATAAGACATACAGCGAAAGCGCAAATAAGAGGCGCGCCCGGTCCATGGACGTGGCCTCTTATAGGGTAACGCATTTACGGGTATCAATGCATACATTTGCCGCTGGTATAGTACTTTTTGTCTGCTGGAAGGCGTGAAAAGCTATCCCTGGTCAGTATAGAGCATTGCGCGTTAAAAGCGGCAGGTGATGACGACTGCGCTCATATCGTCGGGCTTGGCGCGAATGGTGGCGCTGCGACTCTCATGTGAGCGATTGAGGGAGTGGCGTACAAGCTCGCGTGCCGTGGTGTCGCGGGGCGTGCTGCGTAGAATATGCTCAATTTCTTCATCGGTGAGATTATCATGAACGCCGTCAGTGCAGAGCAGAACGCGATCCCCTGGTTGAATGCTGATTTCATCGATATGAATGGTTGGTGGCAAGGGGCCGCCCAGGGCCTGGGTGATGCCTCCCCGCAGGCGGAAGTAGCTGAGTTCGGTATCTGAGAGCTGTCCAGCCGTCTGGGCCTGATCTATACGCAGCGCGTTCTCTTCATCAATGATGCGGTTTTCGACGAGCTTGCCCAGCAGACCATCGTCCTTGGTGAGGCGTTGCATCGGTTCTTTCTCCCGTGCCAGGTAGATACGGCTATCTCCTACATGAGCATAGTAGAGCGTGTAGTGGCCTGCCCTGGCCTGGCGAGAGATTACTGCCAGCGCGACTGTCGTGGCGAGATCGTCGGTGCCAGCGCGGCGCGCCCCTTCGGTGCGTACCTGGTCATCGGCATCATAGATGAGTTCTTCTAATAGCCCGCAGAAATTAGCCTGCGCTGAGGCTTCTGGAAAGGTCAGAACCTTGCGCCCAGGTTGGAACTGGCGCAGGCGGCGTCGCCATTGCTGGAGGGCGGCATAGTGGGCTGTTTGGGAGGCAATCTCACCCGCGGCACTTCCTCCAACGCCATCGAACACTGCGACCAGGCCAGTGCGCTCATCCACGAGTACGCTATCTTCATTCCGCGTTGGATGTCGTTCGCAGGCAATAGTACGAAGAGAAAAGGTAAAGGGTGGGAGTGCAGACCCAGAAAAATTTTTTATTGAAGGATTAGTATGAATTTTATTCTGCGGCATCTTCGTCGAATGCGGCCTTTCGAGCAATATATGCATAGTCTTGTCCGATGCTAGGGATACTTTCTAGTATATCTCACAGGACTATCAATAGGACTATCAATTATTACGTTACGCAAGAAGCGATCATGCATGCTGTACTGAACAGAGGCATGCTAGCCTCTCTACAGCGTTGCTATGTGAGCAGGAATGACAGCGCATTGTACAATTTACGACTGTTGCCTTACATATAGAAAACCTCTAAGATGCTCTTAAGAATAGGTCATGAGTGCAAGTATAGCAGAAAGAGGGCAGAAAAGAAAAGAGTTTCTGCGTATATCGTTAAACCTCATGCTAAGTCACTTAAGCGCAGGAAGTTGCGAAACAATTGGCGTGAATGTGCATGATAGGCTGGAAAGTAGGCGCCTGGATCGCGTTGGATCGCCGCGAGATGGTCGCGGATCTCAGTTGGGGTTTCAGGCTCCAGCGAGCGCATCCAGCTTGCCAGGATAGCGGGCGTGACCTCAATATGGTACTGAAGGCCATAGGCATGCTGGCCGTAGCGAAAGGCCTGGTGTGGCGCGCAGGCATTGCTTGCCAGGAGCTTTCCTTTGCTGGGGAGATCGAAGACGTCCATATGCCAGTGGAAGACGCGTCCAAAATCAGGAAGGCCCTCAAAAAGTGGATCTTGCCTACCTGCCTCAGTCAGAGGAATAGTAAAGAACCCGATCTCGGCCTGAGTATGCTGGCGAACTTCTGCCCCCAGCGCCGAGGCCAGGAGTTGCCCACCCAGGCAAAGCCCCAGGTAAGGGATCTCGCGTGCTACAAGCTCTCGTAGCCAGGCCTTTTCCTCTACAAAGTAGGGGTAGCTCACCTCATCATAGGCTTGCTGTGCGCCTCCCAGGGCGACAACCGCGCTATAGTTACCCAGAGTGGGCAACTGCTTTGAGCGGGTCACGTCGCATATCTCAAACGCTATAGCGTGCTCCTGGAGCAATTCTCCCAGGAAACCAGGTGGGTCTTCACTGTCATGCTGTAAAAACAGAACTGGCTTCATTCGTATATAGTCCTTCAGGTGGCCTTGCGCCACATTGTTTTTATATTGAATTTATTCTATGTTATAGGTCGCTGCCGGGCCTGACTCCTCGCGCCTGCGCTACTCGCCTCGGCTGATGGTGTAGTGCATCCTGGCAATCACCGGTGGTTGCCAGGATGCACTACACCATCAACTAGAAAGAACTTGCCCATGGCGTTCCCTATGCTAATAAAGAACCTCTATGATTCTATCACGTCTTTTTACAGGTATGCCCGTAGGCATTAGTACTAATGGGGTGGAGTCCCGTCCAACGCTGCTCAAGCACGCGTCTACATATACACATGATATGAGACGCGTGCTTGAGCAGCGTTGTTCCACTAGCGTGCCACGCTGGAGAAGAAGGACTCAGTGGCTGCCATGAGTTCGGGCCGGCCCATCCAGGCCATCTCGACGCTCCAGGTCTCCCCAGGTGCCAGTTCGAGCGGCCAGGTGAGCACCATACAGCTCCCCTGGTGAGTGCGCTCAAATCCGGCCTCTGAACCGGTAATCGTGTCCAGTGAGAAACGCCAGAGGGTTGCAGGTTTGCTGGCTTCCAGCCGCAGGTCCTGTTGCAGCCAGGCATTGCCCATATGCAGCTCCTGGACCTCGTGCAGCTCTTCTGTGCCATCAAAGGGCACCCTGGCTGGCTCCCGTTGCTTGAGGTAATAATAAGCCTGCTCGTTTGCACCACCACCCAGGAAGTTGAGGTTCCACTCACAGGCGAAGCGCGTCTGCAAGGTGGCCTGGCCCTGATTGGTCAGTTCATAGCGAATACTGAGGCCTTCTTCTCCCGGTGGCAGCACAATCTTTTTACTGAGATGAAGTAGTAAGGGATTCAGGGCCCCGGCGCGTCGTATGCTTCCGGTGCGTGAGAGAGTGATCTCGGTGCCGGTGGCATCCTGCTTGACTGCGGCCTGGTATGGGCGCTCTACGAAGTCGCCATATTCTTCATAGCGGTTGTGCGCGAAGGAGTTCATGGGCAGTCCTGGTGGCAAGAAATGGTCAACCAGGCTGGCGCGTCGATAGCGATCAACAGTTAGATGGCGGTCCAGGTCATGCTCTTTAGTGCGGACCGCGGTATGGGGTGAAGCTGGCTCCTGCACATCGCTCTTCTCATCACTGCTTTTCTTCTCGGCCTGCGCGCTCAGAGCCGACTGTTTGCGGCGCTCCTGTTCATGCTCGCGCAGGGTGCGGTGATAGCTCTCCTCACGGCGTGATATGACGCTGAGGACATTATGCGCGCTGCGGCGCATATCCCATTCAAAGAGTGTGCCGCCGCGCTGGGGATCGAAGTAGAGGTTCTGCTGATCGCTTTCGATGAGCAGTTCATCGCGTGTGTCAAAGTCAAAATCGGTGAACGTATATTGCTGCCAGGGCGCGGTACCGTGCAGCACACGATCAGCCGCATTCTCTGCCTTGATCAGGTGGTGATAGATGGCTGAGCGCACATGGGTCATGTAGATGCCGCCAAAGAGGCCATGCCAGTAGGTATCGTTGGCCTGAGCCTTCCAGAGATGATGGAGTCCATGCTCGTCGGTTGCGCCCGCTTTATAGACCTTATGGTGGATGTGCTGCATCTTTTTATGCTGGTTATTGATTTCGGGGTAGCGCACCAGGAAGTTGCGCCAGAAGCCGCCGCGCATGAATTGCAAGGCCTCGTCCTGGTGCGTCTCTTCGTATTTATGCAGGAGCTTGCCAAAGCTATAGGCCTTGCGCGGCGGCAGCGCCCACTCGCTCATCTCAACATATGAAGCTGTGGGGAGATAGATGCGCCCCAGGGCTGGTTGCTTCTGAGCATACTCCCCCAGGGGAATGGTATGGAGCCAGGAACTGTGCTCTTCTAGCGCACTAAAGAAGGTCTCGACCCAGCCTGGCTCGGTTTGGGTACCCCAGCAATAGCGATCAGTCTCTGGCCAGCTACCAAACTTCTCGCCATCATCGCCCATGACCAGGATACGGGTGCCATCAGGGGTTGCAAGCGAGCGCAGCGTGTCGATGGTCTCCGCGACGGGGCGCCAGGGGATGGTGTAGCGCAACATCTTATTGGTCGCGTAGACTTTGAGCATGTGACCCTGATCCTCGGTGGCATAGTAGCCGTAGAGGTCGCTATCTTCCTGCCCCACATACTTGAAGTGGACATCATCTACGACCGTCCATTGTATCCCGGCCTCGTGCAGATAACGTGGCAGTGCCGGCTCCCAGACGCGTTCTGCCAGCCACATGCCGCTGGGCGTTATGCCAAAGACCTGCTGCAACTTCTCGCTGAGATGCCGAATCTGCCCAACCTTATCCGCGTCGGGAATAGAGGGCAGGATTGGTTCATAGTAGCCGCCACCGACAATCTCCACCTGCCCGCGCTTTACTAGCTCCGAGAGGCGTTGCAGGAACTCAGGGTGTGCCTCCATGAGCCAATCGAGTAGTGAGCCAGTGTAGTGTAGCGAGACGCGTACCCCCGGATGAAGTTCCAGGGCTTTGAGCATGGGTAGATAGGCCTCCTGGTACACCTTTTCAAACACCCAGGGGAAGTTTCCGACGGGTTGGTGATTATGCAGGAGAAGGCCGAAATAGATGTGATTGTTACTCCCTGTTGGCATTTGCTTTCACCTTGTTGGTCGTAGAACAATATCCTTATTTCAACTATAACATGCCCCAGAACTGCACGTTCTCCATATTGAAGTTTAGCAACCTTCTACGTGTGCTCCATAAGCAGCGTGGCACGCATTGTGACGGATTTCTTGCTTGAAATCCGCGCCCTTCCCAGGTATACTCTACCTCAGGATGGACACCTCTCTCCTGTTTAGCGTACGAAGGAACGGACGGCAAGCTCTCTACTTGTCCATATGACAGGAGTACAAGGACGTGCTTGAAAAGACTTTTTTGCGTAAACAGTTTCTTCTTCGCCGCCTGGCGACCTCCTTGCTGTTGGCCATGTTATTGTTTCTCACATTCTCCGTTGGTGCTGCCTCTGCCCATGCGCAGGTGACCCTGGTTGGACCCAAACAGCATTATCTTGCTGTGGGTGATTCACTTGCCTTTGGTTTCCAGCCCGACCTGGATTTTAGTCATGGCTATGCGGACTATCTCTACTCTAACTTGAAGGGGCATGGGACAACATCACTGGCGAACTTTGCCTGTCCCGGGGAGACGAGTACGACGATGATCAAGGGGGGATGCCCCTATTCCTACCTGCGCAAGTATCCCTATGTTGGCGATCAACTTGACGCGGCCCTGCTCTACCTGTACCTCAATCCTGGCAAGGTCAGTCCGGTGACGCTGGATATTGGCGCCAACGATATCAAAGGCAGCCTCAATACCTCGACCTGTGCCACAGATGTTGCCAGTTTTAATGCCGAACTCGCCCAACTGGATGTCAACCTGACACAGGTGATCCTGCCCAAGATCCGCGCTGCCCTGACGGTCAATGGGGTCGTGACCGGGGATATTGTGCTGATGAACTACTACGATCCTTACCAGAACATCTGCCCGAACTCCGTGCCCTATACCCAGCTCGTCAACCAGCACCTGGCGCAGGATGTGGCGGGCTATGGGCTACTAGCGGATGTCTTTTCGCGCTTTGGGAGCACTACCACACCCAATCCCAACATTTGTACCTATACCTGGATGTGTAGTGTATTCAAGGATATCCATTCAAAAGACGCGGGCTACCAGGTCATCGCGCAAACTTTTGAGGATACTCTGGGCTATTAGCCCCGCTTGAACACCCTGTAGGCCTTATCTTAGTCAAGAGCGCGAATGCCATCTCACCGCAAAAGAGAGGTCCCATCTCAGCGGCGTTCGCGCTCTCCCTGTGTCTTGTGTGCGTATTTTGCTGCGCGCGAACCCTGGGCGAGGGACACAAAACTTGTTATACTGGTGACGCATTGATTTGTGTGATGCGCGATGAGTAAGGCAGGAAGCAATGTCAAGCATAAAGGTGTTACTGGTTGATGATCATGGACCGCTGCGCAAGGCGCTACGTGAGGGATTAGAGGCAACTGGCAGTGTCCAGGTGGTTGAGGAGGCCGCGACTGGTCGTGAGGCGGTCGCGAAGGCACTTGAGCTCGACATGGATGTGATCTTGATGGATGTGCAATTGCAGGACCCCCAGGTGGGGCGAAACGCTATGAGTGGTGTTGCCGCCGCCGTGGCCATACGCCGTGAACGACCTCGTATGCCAGTGGTCTTCTACTCCATTCAGGATGACGATGAATACTATCGTGAGTTTCGTGCCGCGGGCATCTTGACGCATTATGCCTATGTCCGCAAGAGTAACTACCTGCTTCCCAGCATGCTGGTGCCACTTTTGAAGGATGCCGTCAATGGACGGAGCCTGGTGGACCCGGAGATCGAGGACCGCGTGCAGGAGGTGCGTGACCTGGATGAGCAGTCGCCACTCGCCCTGTTGGAGCCGAACGAACTCCGCGTTGCTGAACTGATGGCCCAGGGCATGACCAACGAGCAGATTGCCGCTCGCCTCAATCTGCATGATAAGCGCGCGGTCAGCCGGACCAATGGGCGTATCTATGCCGCCTGGGGGCTGAGCGAGAATGCCGTCGATGATAAGGTAGCTCGCGCTCGGGCGACCCTAATCTACCTACAGAACAGACTTATCATGTGGGATGAGCAGGGCACTCCTCTCGTGCAGGATCGACGTGGCGAGTGGGTTCCACTTTTCAAGTAACTGTATAGCCATGACCACGAACGGTTTTTTTGACATTATGCAACTGACACATGTATTTTCTCTGGCGCTCTCCATCTTTAACCTGATGGCTTTCTTATGGCTGGCCTGCACGGTCTGGCTCAATGGCGACCGGCGGAGTATGATTGCGCGCGTGGGTGTGGTCGGGCTGATCCTTTCGGCGCTCTTCTTCTTTATCCATGCCCTACTGATCTCTGGCCCCTACGCCCAATCGGCCTCGCTGGTCACGGCGGATACCCTCTGGCGCCTGATCTGGCTGCCTGCGCTGGGCGTTCCCTACATCTGGTTTATGATCGGGCTGCACTATGCCTCGCTAATCAATGTCAAATGGGAGCGGCGCCGCCCCCTGTTGCTACTCTGTAGCGCGCTGCTGGGTGGCAGTGTCCTGCTCTTGCTTGTACTCAACCAGGCGACCTTTACCTTCGCCAGGTCGATCCGCCTCTTTGCCTATGACGATATTCCCCAGGACACCAGTACGGGCTATTTCTCGCCCCTGGTCCTGCTGCCCATCATGTTTCTGGTCTATGTGACGTTCTGTGCCATTGGACCCTGGTTTACGCCAGGCAGGGTGGCGCGCCTGCTCAAAGTGCTTCTCTTCTTCCTCATTGGAAAGCGCACGCGCCTGCGCAGTGCTTCGCTAGGCAACAATATTGTCGATGCGTTCTGGGAGGATAAGATGGAGGCGGAACAACTGGAGGAGCCTGTGCTCTCGTGGCACCAGGCCCGTCCTGGTTTGCTCCTGGCCGCGCTGCTGATGGTGGCCTTAACGACGAGCCTGGGGGTGCTGGGTGTCTGGTCCATGGTCAACTGGCTCCGACATGGAAAAATACAGCCCGTCTCTTTACCAGTCAGCGGGCACCAGGCCGAGATGTTGCCCCTCAATCTGATGATCATCGATATTCTGGCCGTTGGCTGTGTGGCCTGTATTCTACTCCTGATTGGCTATTCTGTCGTACGGCATGGGATCTTGATCGAACGCCCCCTGGCGCGCCGTGGCTTTTTTGAGCAGTGGCGTGGTATCGTGATCGTTTCCTGTGTGGTGGCTGTGGGTATCGCGTGCTTTGTGGCTATTACGCGCAGCAATGTGAGCGGTCTCTTGATTCTGACTTCGCTTGCGACCGGTACTTATGCCCTCTTCACCTGGAGCAACTATACCGCCCATGACCGCTATATCAGCATGCTCCGTCCCTTCCTGCGTAGCACAACACTTAGTCACTGGCTTAAAACGGACCTGCGCAAAACCGAGCAGAATATGGAGGATCTCTTCTTTCATCTCTGTAAAGATGTTCTGGCTGTAGAGTGCGCGCGCCTGGATGTACTGGCGGGACCTATCAAGCGTCGCTTTAGCTATCGCTGGCACGAGGAAGAGGAGACCGAGACGCAGGAAACCCCCTTGCTTGAACGCCAACAGACCACGCCACAAAGAGCAGTGAGTGTGCCGAATGAGAGGCGTACCACCCGCCTGCGCAAACCCTATCGAGTGCAAGCCTATCGCATTCAACTGCGCTTGCAGGGGCGCGAGGCCCTCTGCTGGGTCGTGCCAATCTATGATGACCTGGGTCTGGTGGCGAAGCTCTACCTGGGGCCGCGCGAAGACGGTGCGGGCTTTACCGATGAAGATATGGACCTTGCCCATGCCTGTGGACAGCGTATTCTCGATACCCTGCGTGACCACGAGGCCATGCTGGCTGTGGCGGGCCTCCTGCGGCGGCGTACGGTCGATGTGAAACTTCTGGGCGCACAGCAGCGGCGCGTGTTGCATGATGAGATTCTGCCCCAGATGCACCTGGCCCTGCTCAAACTGGAGACCATGCGTCCTTTCATCATGGGACGCCAGGAGGTGATCAGCTCTCAACAGGCCGAGCAGTCCTTCAACGATGCCGTAACGATCATTAGCGATGCCCATCGTCAGCTAGCAGCGATGATGCGTGCCACCGTCACTAGCGCTCCTCACCGTCTGGAGCGTGATGGCATGATGCAGGCCATTCATACGCTGATTACGCAGGATTTTCGCCAGTCCTTTGACGAGGTGGAGTGGCAGGTCCCCGAAGAGACGGCGCGTATCATTGATGACATGGTTCCTCCCGCGATTGCTGAGCTTATTTTCGCCGCCGTCCAGGAAGCCTTGCGTAATGCCGCTCGCCATGCGCGTGGTGCCGACGTCCACCGCAAGCTTAAGTTGACCCTCAGCGCCTCTTGCGATCCTGATCTGGAAGTGATTGTGGCCGACGATGGAGTGGGCATCCTCTCCGCCAGCAACACAACGACGGGAACCGGGGGCGGTCTCCTGACGCACAGCGCCTTACTGGCGATTGTAGGAGGGAGCCTGACCGTACAGAGCGAGCCATCTCACGGCGTCGCGGTACGTCTCGTCCTCCCCGCCAGCACATTTGCGCCTGGTAGACTCTCTATCATGTAGCTGAGTACGCTCATGTTTCCTCTGCTTGCCAGACTCAGGAATAATTCCAGTGCCTGACTCTCTTCCCTCGTTCTCCCTTTTCTCGCTATACTAAATACGAGGAGCCATGTGACAGGCAAACTGGCCTTCACGCCAGGATTCGCGCCCAGGACGCACCTGAAAACGCCTCTATGCGCGTCTTGTGGTAAGTTGTAGGGTCCATGCTTGCATGGACTCTACGATTGATGAGAGCGTTAACATGGCACGAGGAGAGGACATATGATACTAGTTACTGGAGCCACGGGATTCATTGGCAGTCACCTTGTCACGAGCCTGGCAGCGCAAGGAGAGCAGGTTCGTTGCCTGGTGCGTGATCGCAAAAAAGCGGAGAAGAGCCTGCCTGGCGCGAATGTGGAGCTGGTTGAAGGCTCGACCATACACCCCGAGACCCTCAAGGCGGCGTTGCAGGGCATTGATACCGTTGTGCACGCGGCCTTTATGACCGCTGATCGCAAAGAGTCAGCGGAGAACCACTACAACGAGACAAATGTTACGGGGACGCGTAACTTAGTGAGGGCTGCGCAGGAGGCGGACGTCAAGCGCATCATCGAGATTGGTGGCCTGGGGACGAAGCCAGATAAGCCTGGCAGCTATATGCAGGGGCGTTACCTGGCTGAGCAGGCGGTGAAAGAGAGCACACTAGATTGGACGATTATTCAGCCATCGGTCCTCTTCGGCAAGGGAGCGCCTTTCATCAAAGGGCTCTCAGATCTGATTGCCAGCGCCCCCGTGGTGCCGCTCATTGGCGGTGGCAAGACTATGTTTCAGCCCATCCTGGTCGATGACGTTGTGCGCGTTATCGAGTATGTCCTCAAAGAGCCAGAGCAGACAAAGGGCAAGACCTATACCATCGGTGGCCCTGAGTACTACTCGTTTAGCGAGGTGTTTGATCTCCTACTCAAGACCATGGGAAAGTCACGTCCCAAGATTTATGCCCCCATGCCCCTGGTCGGTATTGGCGCGGCGGTGATGGAGGCCGTCTTGCCCAAACCACCCCTGACGCGCGCGGCCATGACGCTTTTCTCTTTCGACAATACCACGGCTATCAATAGCGTCGAGCGCGACTTTGGCTTTACCCCCGTCTCCTTTCGCACCTACCTGGAGACGCACGGAATTTAAGCGGCTGTATTGTAAAATAGCGCGTGTTCACGCCCGCTGATGTGTTATAATGATGGGCATATGCTACCTCTTGTGGTACACATACCCATCATTTTTGTGCACTGCTAAGAAATGGAAAAGATCCTCGCTATTGGTAAATCAAGCTGTAAATTGTGTCTAGGCTGCCCTTTGCATCGAGCAAGGTTGTAGCATTCCTTTCCCATTAGCTTCTCTACAGAAAGCGTACATATTTCACCTGATCATGGTTGTGCAGAGACGGAGGAACCTGAGTGACACAAGCGCTTGATATGAGCAATATACACGAAATTAGCGAATCGCTCATGCGCATTTCACGTCTGCTGCATGAGCATACACATAAGCTTGAAGTCGCGGTCGAGGGAACCTATGCCGGTCAGACTGGTGATCCACGTGTGAGCTTGTTAATGGATGCTCTGATCGTTGCGCGTAAGGCTGACCTGGAACTGGGGCGCAACAGCCAGGCCCTCAAACGTTTGACTACCCAGCAACTCTCTACAAGCAGCAGTAAAGGGAATACTGCCGCCACGCGTGCCGTTTTTGAGCGCGAACGTGCTGAATTACAGTCCAATATCACCTTCCTCAAAAAACAACGTGATGAACAGGGGATCCTGGCCGATATCGCGCGCACCCTGAATTCCACCCTGGAGTTCGACGAGGTCCTACGCCTGGTCATGGACCGCGTCATCGAGTTCGTCAGCGCCGAACGTGGCTTCCTCATGCTTGTTGATCAGCAGACGCAAGACCTGGAGTTCAAGATTGCGCGCGATAAGCAGGCTCGTACCATTCCCGAGAGCGAGTTTATGACTGCGGGGATCAGCCGTGGAGTGGTCAAGCGCACAATTACTACCTTGGAGCCGCTGGTCTCCGACGACGCCAAGCTCGACGCCTCGCTTAATGGACATGAGAGCATCATGACCTTTGGCATTCGCTCCATGATGTGCGCGCCGCTGGTGGTGCGCGACCACTGCATTGGCGCGGTCTATGTTGATAGTCGCATTAACGCGAATCTCTTTAGACAGCAACACCTGGACCTGCTTGTCGCCTTCTGTAACCAGGCCGCTATCGCTATCGATAATGCCCGCCTCTTCGCAGACCTCAACCGCGCCATTCAACAGGTACAAGATGACAAGCAGTACATGGATAACATCTTTGCTTCTATCGCCAATGGCGTTGTGACCATTGATTCCCGAGGCTATGTGACCACGTTTAATGCCTCCGCAGGTCTGATTCTGCAAATAAATAATTCACAGGCCATTGGTCGGCACTATACCGAGGCCTTTGCCTCACACGCCCATATTGGTGTTGTCGACCTCTTACGCAACGCTCTGGAGCACGCGGAACTCCATGCCCACGGAACCTTCGTTCCCAGCTCGGTGGATAATTGTATCATCCCCAACCGCCTCAATGGCCCCTTTAGCCTGAACCTCTACGTCTCGTCACTACGCGATACGCAAGGAGCGCATATCGGGGCGGCCCTGGTGATTGATGATCGTACCGAGATCAAGCGCTCGGAGGCCGAGACCAAGAAGATTCGCGGTATTTTTGAGCGCTATGTCCATCCCAACGTCGTCAAGCAACTTATTCGGGATAAGAATGCCCTGAACCTGGGTGGCGAGACCAAAGAGATCTCGGTCCTCTTCGCGGATATCCGCGGCTTTACTCGCCTGAGCGAGAGCATGCCGCCCGAGGCCGTGATGGATATGATTAACCGCTATATGCGGATCATGTGCGAGGCCATCTGGGAGGAGGAGGGAACGATTACCGCCTTTCTCGGCGATGCCGTCATGGCCATCTTCAACGCGCCCCTACCACAGGAGCAGCATGCCCTGCGCGCGGTACGCGCTGCCTGGAAGATGCGCATGGCCGTGCAGGGCTACCAGCAGACCCATCCCCAGGAGCGCTTTATCTCCTTTGGCATTGGTGTCAACACAGGCCTGGCCACGGTGGGCAATATCGGCTCCCAGGAGCGTATGCAGAACTATACCGCGATCGGCGACGTCGTCAACGTGGCTTCGCGCTTGCAGAATAACGTCTCCGACAATGATATCTTGCTGAACGATACCACGTACCAGCAGGTCTATCCCTACGTGAGGACCGGCCAGCCCTTCCAGCTCTCCGTCAAAAACAAAGCTGCCCCCCTGACCGTGCGCTACCTCCTCGGCCCCCTATAAAAAGATACAGAATAATGAGAGATGCGTTGCCCGCTGCCAGCCGAAGGCTGGCAGCGGGCAACGCATCTCTCATTATTCTGGCGAGCACCGCAGGTGCGAGAAGTCACGCTCCAGGGGAGCACCTGGCGAACTAAAGCACCTGGCGCAGCACAAAGCCACGCTGGGCCAGGCGAATAAAACCAAACCACTCATAGAGGCGGTGCGCGTGGGTGTTCTGCTCCTCAGTGTTGAGCATGATGCGTGTGACGTGCTCACTGGCGAAAAAGCGTACCGCCTCGGCCATCAGGCGTGCCCCGATCCCCTGGCGTTCAAAGGCGGGGTGGACCGCGATGCGTACCAGGTAGCCATAGTCGGCCTCGACGGTATTAAACTGGTAGCCGACGACCTGCCCATTCTGCTCGGCGACGACAAAGTAGGGATGGGAATTGGCGATGTCGCGGAAGGCCGTCGCGTCATAGCGCCAGAGCTCATCAAAGCAGCGCTCCTCGATAGCGAGCAGGGCGGCTGTATCATCCTCAAGCCCAGTTCCTAGCTGCGCCGTGCGCACGGTGACGCGTGTATTCCCGGAGGTTGGCGTCGTATAGTCATACTTGTCGTAGGCATAGAGCTGGCAGTAGGGCTGAAACCCGCGCGCCAGCAGGAGGGGGCGGAGCCAGTCCTGCTCCATGTCATTGCCGGAATAATACAGCGCCTGCGCCCCCCGCGCCCGCAGATGTGTGTTGAGGTCTTCAATAAGGTTATCGAGGATGGAGATATAGTATTTGCTCTCGCTCCAGCTGACGCCAAATCCGCCTATCCAGGCAATAGGCGGATTGGTGATCTGCGAGATGAGAAAGCCATGCAGTGATGAGTTGTGCAGGTCTCCCACAGCCGGGTAGCGCTCGATCAGGAGTGGTAGCTCCTCCGGGGTGAAGCGCTGATAGATGTATTCGGAGGAGCGAATCAGGCGCTCAACCTGCGGGACATCGGCTGGTGTTAAGAGCCGAATATGCCTGGAGTCGGTTGACATGCGTCCTCAAGCTTTCTCTTCGTCGGCGGACGGCCCCTTAACCTCGCGGCGCAGGCGCTCAATATCTGGCTTTGGCTTACGGTGTACACGATAGCCGGTCAGGTTATGGATGCGCCTGAGTTCTGAGATCAAGACATCGATATTGATCTGGTAGGTCATATCGGGGGCGGGTCCCAGGTCGTCAATGGCGGCCTCGCCACCCATGAGCTGATTGATGGAGGTCGCGACACAGTTCTCAAGCGCGCTAATGCTATAGCCACCCTCCTGGACCATGATGATGCGTCCATCACAGATCCTCTCGGCATATTCCAGAATGACGCGGTTCAACTGGTAGAAGGCCGCGGTTGAGAGGTACATGTCGCCAATTGGGTCGTCCCAGTGCGCATCAAAGCCCGCCGAGACAAGGATCAGTTGTGGATCAAAGCGATCCATGGCGGGGACCATGACCTGGCGGAAGATGGAGTCATAGACATGGAAGCCTGTGCGTGCTGGCAGGGGGACATTGATCGTTGTGCCCAGGCCTTCGCCCTCGCCCAACTCGGTTGAGGCGCCGGTCCCTGGATAGAAGGGAGCCTGGTGGACGGAGAAGTACAGCACACGGGGATCGTTGTAGAACATCTCCTGGGTGCCGTTGCCATGATGCACATCATAGTCAATAATCATGACGCGCTCCAGCCCATGCTTCTCCAGGGCGTAGCGCGCGGCGACCGCGACATTATTGAAGATACAAAAGCCCATCGCCGATTCTGCGACCGCGTGATGGCCCGGAGGGCGTACGAGGCAGTAGGCGTTTTTAATCTCGCCCTTGAGCAGGGCGTCGATGGCGGTCAGAGGGGCACCAGCCGCTTTCAGCGCGGCCTCATAGGTTTTAGCGGAGACATAGGTATCGGTTGCGAAGAATTGCGTATTGCGACCACCGGAGGCCTC
This sequence comes from Ktedonobacter sp. SOSP1-52, assembly GCF_016587395.1. Classification (NCBI taxonomy): domain Bacteria; kingdom Bacillati; phylum Chloroflexota; class Ktedonobacteria; order Ktedonobacterales; family Ktedonobacteraceae; genus Ktedonobacter; species Ktedonobacter sp. SOSP1-52. The sequence continues at coordinate 532,533 of NZ_BNJH01000002.1, read as the reverse complement.
TATTTCCGCCGCTTTCTTGCTAGCCGCCTCCACCTCCTGGATATACTCCCGCTCATGCACTGCCGCCAACTCGTCCACTGTTGCGGCACGCGGTTGGAGTTGCACCAGGTCATCACGCTCAAACCACTTGAGGGCCTGCAACAACTGCATCGACTCGTCGAGGCGCTGTGGGCGCTCTGGGTGCTGCTCGGGCGTAATGTGTTCTAAAAAGATTGGATCATAAATAAAGGCCGTGGTCATAGGATAAAGTCCATTCCTTCTGGTAGATTGTGTATTGCTAACTCACAGCACATCATCAACCAGCAATGTGTTGCACATGAGATTATCTGGCCCAGCGTGCGATCTACTGATGTAGAGGAGTGTCGTGGGTCCTGCCAGCCAAAGGCTGGCAGGACCCACGACACTCCTCTACAATGGTGAGCGCCGCAGGCGCGAGAAGTCACGCTCAGCAGTTACACGCGGAGTAACCTATATATAGCATACTCCTTTGCGAGGAGTATCCTTCAGGAATATTACTTGCTCAAAACCTTTTTGACAAGGGCTGGCACATCAAAGATGGTGTCCGCAACGGGAACACCCGCGGCCTGAAGCGCCTCAACCTTGCCCTGGGCGGTCCCGGTATTGCCCGAGACAATCGCGCCCGCGTGGCCCATGCGTTTTCCTGGAGGGGCCGTGCGCCCGGAGATGAAGGCCACCACGGGCTTCTTCATCTGGGTTCTGATGTACTCGGCGGCATCCTCTTCGTCGCTACCACCGATCTCGCCACACATGACGACAACCTCAGTCTGGGGATCCTCGTCGAAGCGCTTGAGGTAGTCCGCGAAGGTTGAGCCGATGATGGGGTCACCACCGATGCCGATGCAGGTCGACTGACCCAGGCCCTCGTTGGTGAGCAGCGAGACCACTTCATAGGTCAGGGTGCCAGAGCGCGAGATGAAGCCGACGGGTCCGGGTGTAAACATGCCGTAGGGGATTATGCCGATCTTACCATGGCCTGGCGTGCAGAGTCCTGGGCAATTGGGGCCAATCAGGGTCGCGCCCTTCTCGCGTACCGCCAGGATCGCGCGGGTCATATCCACAACTGGAATGCCCTCGGTGATGCAGACGATCAGTTCGATGCCTGCATAGGCTGCCTCTTCGATGGCGTCAGCCGCGCCCGCGGGTGGCACGAAGATACAGGTGGCATTGGCGTCTGTCCGGGCCTTGGCCTGGGCCACGGTATCAAAAACGGGAACGCCCTCGACCTCCTGGCCACCTTTACCAGGGGTGACGCCGCCAACAACGGTCGTGCCGGCCGCGATCATATTATGGGTGTGATACTGACCCTCACGCCCGGTAATGCCTTGCACGATGACGCGCGTGCTTTTATCCAGTAGAATGCTCATTGCTGCTACCCTTCTCTACTTGTCAAGCCCGTTAATGGCGGCGACAATCTTCTGCGCGGAGTCACGCATATCCTGACCCCAGTCGAGTCCCGCGTCTTTCAGCAGGGCTCGGCCCTCTTCGGCGCCTGTGCCGGAGAGGCGAACGACAATCGGCATACCCTTGGGCAGCTCTCCCTGCGCCATAATCACGCCACGAGCTACCTCTTCACCACGCGTAATGCCGCCGAAGATGTTGACCAGGATACCCTTGACCTGGGGGTCGCGTGCAACGAAGGTCAGGGCCTTATACATGACCTCGGCCTTGGCGCCACCACCGATATCCAGGAAGTTCGCGGGCTTGCCGCCGGAGCGAGCGACCATGTCGAGCGTGGTCATAACGAGGCCCGCACCGTTACCAATGATACCGACGTCACCATCCAGCTTGACATAGGTCAGGCCTGCCTGTTTGGCCTCGAACTCAATGGGGTTGGCGTCTTCTGGCTCGGACCAGGAGGCAATCTCTTTCTGACGGTAGAGCGCGTTATCGTCGATCAATATTTTCGCGTCTGCGGCCAGGACCTTGCCGTCTGCGGTCAGGGCCAGGGGGTTGATCTCGGCCAGTTGCGCGTCGGAACCAATATAGGTCTTGGCGAGGTTGGCGAGGATAGCGGCTGCGGGACGGAGGGCCTTGGTAGGGAGTCCAGCCTCGGTGACGATATTGAGGGCCTCAAAGGGGCGCAGCCCCCAGTGCATATCTATAGGATATTTAATAATTTTTTCGGGATGAGTTGCAGCGACCTCTTCGATATCGATACCGCCCTCTTTCGAGACCATGACCACAGGAGTCTGTGACTTGCGATCATGCACGATACCCAGGTAGTACTCTTCTTTAATATCGATCTTGGAGGTTACAAGAACCTTATCTACGGTCAATCCCTTAATGTTCATGCCCAGTACGCGTGCCGCGGAGGCGCGAGCCTCTTCTGGAGTGTCGCCAAACTGGATGCCACCCGCCTTACCACGTCCACCGACGTAGACCTGGGCTTTGATGACAACGGGCCCGTCAAGTTCGCGGGCAATAGTTTCGGCCTCTTCTGGCGTGTGTGCGACTTTGCCGGGCTGAACCGGAATGCCGTAACGAGCCAGGACTTCTTTGGCCTGATATTCGTGGATCTTCAAAATAATTGCTCCTTAATACGCTTGCTTCCACATATTGACTGCCCCCCTGGAGAAGAGAGACAAGGAGTAGGTTGATGCAACTGAAGTTTATGCTAGCACTTCACAGAAAAGGTGTCAAGGATGGGTTGCGCCTGCAAGCGCTTGTATGCCCTCTCGACTCTCTTCCCCGTAGTGATACCCATCATATGTCTACACTCAGCATAAAAAAAGCACCGGGTGTTTACCCGGCGCTTTTTTTATGCTGAGAATAGGTAATTACCCCCGGATAACGGCCAGGACTTCGTCGCGTTTTTGTTCCATGAGGGCCTGGGTCTTTGCCTCAAGGTTCAGGCGCAGCAGGGGCTCGGTGTTGGAGCCACGCACGTTGAACCACCAGTCGCCGTAGTCAGCGCTGATACCGTCGAGGGTGTCAAACGACTGGGCTTGCTTGCTAAAGTATTCCTTGACCTGCTCGATCTTGGCCTTGACGTCGCTGACGGTGCTGTTGATCTCACCGCTGCGGTAATAGACGTCGAGGGGTTTGATGCTCTCGGAGAGCGGCTTGTTCTCGACGGAGACCAGTTCCAGCATGATTAGGAAGGCGATCAGGCCAGAGTCGGCGTACCAGTTGTCACGGAAGTAGAAGTGGCCGGAGTGCTCGCCACCGAAGATGGCGTTCTCTTCGCGCATCTGGGCCTTGATGAAGGAGTGTCCCACGCGGGTACGGCCCGATTTGCCACCCAGCTTCTCGACCAGTTCTGGCACCGCCTTGGAGACGATGAGGTTGTAGAGGATGGTCGAGCCGGGGAATTTGTGCAGCAGGCTGTTAGTCACGGCCAGGGTGACCATGGAGCCATCGACCAGGCCGCCATGCTCATCGACGGGGAACATGCGGTCGGCGTCGCCATCGAAGGCCACGCCCATGTCGGCATGCGTCTCGCGTACTTTTTGCTGCACATCCACCATGTTCTCTGGCTCGATTGGGCTGGCGGGATGATGGGGGAAGGAGCCATCCAGCTCAAAGTAGAGGGGAACCAGCTCGCAGGGGAGGTGTTTGAAGACGCGTGGTAGCACCAGGCCCGCCATGCCATTGCCCGCGTCGGCGACGATCTTGAGTGGGCGAATCTTCTTCACGTCGATGAAGGAGAGGGCGTGCTGGACATAGTCGTCGATGATGTCGCGCTGGCTGACCTCGCCTTTGTGTGCAGGCTCGGCAAACTCACCGCTCACGGCCAGGTCGCGGATATCGCTTAGTCCAGTGTCACGGCTAATAGGATAAGCCATCGCGCGGCAGAACTTCATGCCGTTGTACTTGCCGGGATTGTGCGAGGCAGTGATCATGACGCCTGCGGGATAATTAAACTTACCCACGGCGAAATAGAGCGCGTCCGTCGTCACCATGCCCAGGTCGATAACATTGACACCCTGGTCGGTCAGTCCACGGATCAGGTTCTCCGCCAGTTGTGGTGAGGAGAGACGCATGTCGCGCCCGACCGCGATTTCAGGAACATTTAGATACTGGCCCGCCGCGCGTCCGATTGCATAGACGGCCTCATCAGTGAGGGCCTCGCCGTAGATGCCTCGGATGTCATAGGCCCCGAAGATGGCGGGGTTGACATTAGTCTTTGTACTCATAATTGTGCCGTGCAGGGAGGTAGTATGGATTTGTCCTGCACGTCTCCTTTCTCTATCTATCACGTCGGAGCATATTGGCCTGGATGTCAGACCTCTCCATCGTGTTGGGTCTATTTGGGGGTTTGCTTAGTATATAGGCGCTCCCAGTCATGGCGTAGGATTTCCACAAGAACCCAGGGATCGCCAGAACTGCGCGGATCATAGATCTGTCCGACCTCGGTAAAGTGGCTACGGGTGAAGGCCTTTCGTGCTGGAAGATTGGCAAGAGCCGTCTCCGCATAGATGCGTGCCAGGAAGGGTAGGGTAAAGAGATGATTGACGAGTGTGTAAATCGCCTCGCGCCCATATCCCTTGCCCCAACTCTGTTTATTGCCAATTCCCAGGCCGACCTCTACCTGGCCACTTCGATAATCGAGATTGAAGTATGTAATGGTGCCAATAGGCGTCTTTTGTTCATCTTCAATAATAAACCAGAATTGCCGCCCATTTCCTCGCACATAATTGCGTTCAAAAACAGGGAGAAATTCAGCCATGGTGCGCGAGTAGGGTCGGTGTGGGTCAAAGCGCCATACCTCGTCGTCGCGCTCCCAATGAAAGACGTTGCGTGCATCCTGCATCATTGGTGGGCGTAGTGTAATGCGTTCTCCATGCAGAATAGGTGTGCTGCTTACTCGATTGTCGCGTTGTAGTTCTGTCATGGTTTCTCCGAAGTTCCTTGTCCTCGTCCCTAAGTGGTATGACCGCCAGTTTGTAGGGTCCAAGCTTGCCTGGACTCCCTGCTGGCACGTTATGCTAGCCCGATTTCACGCGCAAAGCTGGTTCCTGCCGCCAGTGGGCCAACCCCAAAGTTCTCGGCCAATGTCTGCCCAAGGTCGGCCATGGAGGACCGGGTTCCCAGGTCTACTCCGGCGCGAATTGGCTTGCCGTAGGCGAGCAGGGGCACACATTCTCGGGTATGGTCGGTACCACGATAGGTGGGATCGACACCATGGTCGGCGGCGAAGAAGATCGCGTCTTCGGGACGCAGTACCTGCTGCACCTTGCCGAACCATGCGTCTACATCGCGTAGCGCTTGCGCGTATCCCTGGCTATCGCGACGGTGTCCCCATAACATATCAAATTCTACCAGATTCACGAAGAGCAGACCATAAAAGTCTCGCTCAAGCCAGCGCAGGGTCGCGGCCATCCCTTCTTGATTCGTCTCCGTGTGATCGCGCGCGGTCAGGCCCCGGCCTGCGAAGAGGTCTTCAATCTTGCCAATGCCAATCACATCGCGCCCGCTTTCTTTAAGCAAGTCAAGCAAGGTGGTGCCGACTGGCTCCAGGGCGAAGTCGCGCCTGTGCTCGGTGCGCTTGAAATTTCCGGATGTGCCAATAAAAGGGCGCGCGATGACCCGGCCCACGGCGTTCTCGCCTGTCAGCATATCACGTCCAACCTGGCAGATGCGATAAAGCTCCTCCAGAGGAATGATTTCCTGGTGGGCCGCGATCTGGAAGACGCTATCTGCCGAGGTGTAGAGGATGGGCCGCCCAGTACGCACATGCTCTTCGCCCAGTTCTTTAATGATCTCGGTTCCCGAGGCGACCTTGTTGCCAATGACTTTGTGTCCACTGGCCTCTTCAAAGGCAGCGACAAGCTCAGCCGGAAAACCTTGGGGATAGGTGGGCAGCGGTCGCTGGAGAACGGCCCCCATAAGCTCCCAGTGTCCCGCGACGCTGTCTTTGCCCGCGGCGGTCTCGTTCAGGCGTCCAAAGGCGCCCAGGGCCTGTTCCTGGGGTGGTGTGCCCTGGATAGGCGTGATGTTGCCCAGTCCAATGCGCCCCAGGTTGGGTAGCTCCAGGCCACCGATGGCCTGCGCGCAGTGCTCCAGTGAACTGGCTCCCTCGTCTCCATAGGTTGCACTATCTGAATTGGCTCCTGCTCCTACACCATCTAAGACGATGACGACAGCTCGTTTGAGTATGCTCATAATGAAATCACCTTTGTCGTATCCAGGCGTGCATAGCGCGGTAGCGACTCGCCGATGAGCGGCTGCGCGTAGGTGTGAAATGCACGCGTAACCATTGCTGTACTCGCATCAAAATAGGCATCAGGAATGAGGCGCTGCACGTTCGCGATCTCTCCAAGCTCAACCAGACCTGTAGTACAGTGATAGGCCGGCGTATCATGCCGCACCAACGTCACCATTTTATCGCTCTCCCCGCGCAATACCGCCTCTAGTGCCTTCTGTCCCACAAGATACGCCTCCTGCCGATCCGTTGGCGAGACGTACTGCGAAGACATGCGCTGGAAATCGCCCGGTTTATCAAAGCGCGCTCGTAGATGTAATTGTTGCTTTATTAATTCTACCAGAGTCTGTGCGGTTCCGCTAAGCAAGGGATGTTGAAAGGCGTCGACACCCGCCTGCGCGGCTGCGCCCAGTGCCTCCCCTTTCTCATTGCGCAACGCCTCTGAGGCCACGATGACGACATAGCCATAACGTCTATATTCCTCCTCAACCTGGGTCAAGAAGCGCTCCTCGTGAAAGGCCTGTTCGGGAATGAGCACGATATGGGGCGCATCAGCCTCGTCGTGCTTGCCTAGCGTTGAGGCCGCTGCCAGCCAACCCGCATTGCGTCCCATGGTCTCGATGATCTTGACGGGATAATGCCCTGGCATGGAGAGGGTATTCATGGTTGAGTCTTGCGTCGCCGCTGCGATGAAGCGCGCGGCACTCCCATAGCCGGGACAGTGATCGGTAAAAGGGAGGTCATTATCGATGGTCTTTGGAATGCTGATGGCGTAAAATTCATACCCGGTATGATGGGCCGCCTGCGCCAGGCGATGGGCTGTATCGGCGGAATCATTTCCACCAATATAGAGGAGATAGCGAATATCGTAACGGCGAAAAATATCTAAAGCTCGCTCAATATCTTGTTCTTGTAGCTTGTAGCGACACGAGCCAAGCGCGGCAGATGGTGTATGTAGGAGCTGAGGCCAGAGGCCCGCATCTTGTTGACGCAGATCAATAAAGTCTTCTTGCAATAGACCCGCGATCCCATAATGCATCCCATAGATGCCAGCGATACGCGTGTCTGCTAATGCCGCCTCGACTGCGCCTACGAGGCTCGCATTAATAACGGCGGTTGCGCCGCCCGATTGACCAATAAGCAGATTGCCAGAAACCAATGCTTACCCCCAATAGATTACCTTACATTTAAACTCAGGAAATGCCTTGCTTAAGCACCTCTCGCAAGGCCATTATAACAAGTTCAGGGGGCGAGCGTCGAGGGCATAGGTCTAAGTCTATGGCCTCTTTCGTGGCAGGGAGCGTGAAGATTTCCTTTCTTGAGAGCGCCTACGCACCTGTGGCCCTCTCCCTGTGAAGTCGCAAGAGGCTCCAGGACTTGGAGTGCCGAGGCAGGTGCTAGAGGAGGAGTGAAAGGCTTTGTATGGGGCTATTGCCTGCTTGTGTGCTAGTATTCAAAGAGGGAACCTGCGGTGCGTTCTTAAAGAAAGACATTGATCCCATTAAGCAAGAAGGGGAAATACGCGTGAAAGAGAAAATAATTCTTGACTGTGATCCTGGCCATGATGATGCAATCGCGCTGTTACTGGCCGCTCATCATCCCCAGCTAGAACTCTTGGCTGTGACGACTGTCGCGGGCAACCAGACGGTCGAGAAGACCTCGCGTAACGCCTTAAAAGTCTGTTCGCTGGCGGGCCTGCATCATATTCCAATCGCCAGAGGGATGGAGAAGCCCCTGGTACGCGCCCCCGGCTTTGCCGCAGATATTCATGGCGAAACGGGCCTGGATGGTCCTGATATGCCCGAACCTGTTATGTCGCTGGTGCGTATGCACGCGGTCGACCTGCTTATCGACCTGCTGCTCAGAGCAGAGGAGCCAATTACCCTGGTGGCAACCGGCCCCTTAACTAATATTGCTACAGCCCTGGAGCGCTCGCCGCACATTGCCCGCAACATCAAAGCCATCTCTATTATGGGGGGAGCCATCGGCCTGGGCAACGTGACCCCAGCCGCCGAGTTTAATATCTGGTTTGATCCCGAAGCGGCACAGAAGGTATTTCAGTGTGGTCGCCCCATTACCATGGTTCCCCTGGAGGTCACGCACCAGGCGCTGGCAACGAAGGAGATCATGCGCCGCCTACGCTCTTCCGGACGCCGTGTTGCCAACTTCGCCGCCGATCTCCTGGCCTTCTTTGCGGATACCTATGAGCAGGTCTTCGGCTTCTCTGCGCCCCCCGTCCATGATCCCTGTGCTGTTGCCGCCGTCATCGATCCAGCCATCATCGAAGGCCACGATATCCGCGTTGAGATTGAGACTGGAGGGGAGTGGAGCGCTGGCCGCACCATCTGCGATGTCTACGGTAAGATCCAACTCCCACCCAACGCCCGCGTCGGCTACAGCCTCAACGTCTCCCACTTCTGGGACCTCACCATCAACACTATCCTTACCTATGAGTGAATCAATAAGAAGAAGTGATGGAATATCGCCATCGACACCGCTTTTACCCTTTAATTGATAAGAAGAGGTCAGATGAGGTTGCCTGGCGCTGAAAGCGCCAGGCAACCTCATCTGACCTCTTCTTAAGTGAGCGCCGCAGGCGCGAAAAGTCCCCCGGAGGGCGGGGTCAAAGGGGTGTCCCCTTCACACATTAAATTTGATAATCCATTTCGCCGTTCCAGCCTTGCGTGAGCTCCTCGTGCTTCTCAAGGGGAGCGCCCCCTTTCATCAGCAACTCGGCTGGTTTGGCGGCTACTACAGAATTCGGCGAGACCGATTCGAGTACCAGCGCCATGGCGCCAATCTTGCTGCCACGTCCAATCGTGATGGGACCCAGGACCGCCGCGCCTACGCCAATCGTGACATCATCCTCAATGGAGGGGTGGCGCTTCTGCTTACGCCCGGGGCTGGGTCTCCACCAACCGGTCGCGCCCAGCGTCACCTGGTGATAGAGCATCACATTATTGCCGATGACAGCCGTCTCGCCGATGACAACACCCGCGCCGTGATCGATAAAAAAGCGTTTGCCAATCTGTGCTCCAGGATGGATCTCGATACCACCCGTAATTATGCGCGCAAACTGCGAGATGAGGCGTGGCAAGATGGGGATGTGTACCTTGTGGAGGGCATGGGCGATACGATGATAAAAAATAGCCCACAGACCAGGATAGGTCAATGCCTCGATAATGTTACGGCAGGCTGGATCCTTCTCGAAGATCACATCAATATCATCAGGCCAGGCGGTGCGCCTCCGCGGTGTCTGAGAGGGAGCGGCAATAACAATGCCTGGGGGCAATTGTGGCAACTGGGACAAATCAGTTTCGTATGGCTGCTGCTGACCTATCTTAGTATCCTCCGATAAGCTTCTGGGTCCCTGGGACATAGCATTTTGATCCTTTTCTGTCTGGATAAATCTTTTTGGGATAGATCTTTCTTGCCCTGTTCTGTAATGCCTACTGGCTTGCCGATATCTGGCACTGCTATGTGTGGTTGTGCTATCAACTCTGATAGATCTTCCTTTGAAATTGAGTGTATGGCAGGAGTCAGGTCTTGTCAAGGGGACGCAGATTTTCTCTCTCTCTCGATATCGTAAAAAAAGTGCGGCAAACCTATTGACAATTCGCAAGTGCTCCGGTATACTGACGACGTGTTGAGAAACACGCACACAATATGGTGGCCGTAGCTCAATCGGCAGAGCTCTGGATTGTGGCTCCAGCGGTTGTGGGTTCAAGCCCCATCGGTCACCCCCAAGAAACCCGGGATAGTCAAAGCACTATCCCGGGTTTTTAATTACCGCTTTTTGTCGTTTATTGCGACAATTTTGCGACATCTTCGCGATAGACCTGAGACATCCCCAGACTATACTTTCACCAATGCACCAGACAGACATTAATGACCTGGTTGGTGGTGCGGGTTGGCAGCCGCAGGCTGCCAACCCGCACCACCAACCAGAGCGAGCGCCGCAGGCGCGAGTGGTCAAGCCAAAATCTTGTACATCAGATTCATATAAATATCAGGAGCAAATTGTATGTCTTGGGAACAAAACTCATATCGCGAAAGCGCGTCAGCCCAGCATATGTATGAAAGCGGTTATGCGAGCGAAGCGGAGCATCTCCAGCCAGAGCCAATCGATCAGAGCCATGTGCCACCCATGAATCAGACAATGCGTGACCTTCCTCCCTCGCATGAGTCACCACGTCCAGCGTTTGATGGCCCCCAGGTGATGCAACCACTGCCCCGCCAGCGGGGCAACAGGGCTATGTTCTCTACGGCTGGCAGCCGGTCTTTATAAAGGTGGGTGAGTCCAGTGGCTCGCGTTTCGCGGCTGTGCTCAGCTATCTAGGGGGCTGGTTCTCGGGCCTGTTGCTGCTCTTCTTCGGCTTCGAGAACAAATATGTGCGCTTCCATGCCCTGCAATCCCTGCTCTTCTTCGGCTTTCTCAACATTGCCGACTTCTTTATGTTTGTGTTTGGCGGCTTTGGCTTGCGCATCTGGAGCCATGTCCCTTATGCTCATGGCTTCTTTGCCCTGGGAATCTTCCTGGCCTTTCTGCTCATCAATGTCGTGGCCTTTGTTGGCTGGCTGCTCTGTATCGCGATGGCGGCAAGCGGAAAATACTACAAGATTCCCATCTTTGGGCATTTTGCCGCCCGTCTCTCTGGGGTTGAGCCGTCTCCAGTCCCAACGGTCAAATAGGTTGTTCTAGCGAGAAGTGGTCCAGGTTTCCTCGGAAACCTGGACCACTTCTCGCTATCGTGCTCTTTCGCTTTCCATAAGCTTAGGAGGCTACTGTATCGGTTGGAGTGGTGTAGGTGGTTGTATCTCTCACAAAGAAGCCAACTGCGGCGGCCACGACACCAACAACAATGTGCAGAATATGGTCAGCGGCGTTGATGTGGGTCAGACCCAAGAAGAGGCCATTGTCGTGTCCATATGAGCCTGCAGGCAGGTACAATGCCGGAATGAGGCCCACCAGACCAAGCAGTGCATAGACAATACCAAAAACCTGGTTGAAGATCCGCGACTGTCCCGTAAATGCCGCGGCAATGCCAAGCACACCGGTCACAAGGTGAATAATGTTGTGAACAGTGTCAACGTCGAAGATGCCAAACAAGGCTTGTACACCTGTACTATTCTCGGCTGGAATAAAGAAGCCAACAATACCGATAAGCGTAAAGACGACGCCCAATGCAAGTGCGACAATACGATTTGTTGTCCAGACCATAATAAACTCCTCTCTTTCGAGAACTGTCGTAGGCCCTGTAAAAAACAACATGAGTGCAAAGAGCAAAGATCTACTCTTTGAGCACGTTATCTACACGTTCCCAAGCAGAGGAAAGTAACTCATAATGCCTTATTCTTGCGCATCTACCTCCGTATGCCGAAGAATGCCTCGCTTATGGCGTCTTCAAGGATGAATGAAGGGGTGGAAATGCCGCAGGCATTTCCACCCCTTCATTCATCGATTTCTGCTTTTTAGCGGCCCTGGCGGCTGTCGCGCCAGCGAATGAGGCGCTCGACTGCCTCATAGTTCCAGGGAGTCTGCATACCCATGATGAGATGCGTGACACCCGTCTCTACGAGAGCGTCCAGGTCCTCTTCTTTGAAGTCAGTGCTGACCGCACTTGAGCGCTCAATCTCGTTGGGGTTGCGGTCCACTTCTTTACACCAGTTGTCCAGGACCTCCATTTTATGCTGCAAGGTCGCGGCGTCGCCGAAGCCATGCCAGATATCGGCGTATTTGGCGGTGATACGCAGCGTCTTCTTCTCACCACCACCACCGATGAGCAGGGGAATGGGTTGCTGGATCGGCTTAGGCACATCGACTTCCCAGCGATGCAGAATGGTGGGAACGGCCTCTTCAAGCGCCTGGAGGCGGCTGCCAGCCGTGCCAAAGTCATAGCCAAACTCTTTGTAGTCGCGCTCGAACCAGCCCGCGCCCAGTCCCAGAATAACACGCCCATTGCTGATATGGTCCACAGTTTTGGCCATGTTCGCCAGCAGAGCAGGATTGCGATAGGTATTGCAGGTCACAAGGCAGCCAATCTTCGCGCGGCTGGTCAGGGTCGCCATGGCGGTGAGCAGCGTCCAGCCCTCAAAGTGGTTGCCCTGTGGGTCGCCATAGAGTGGGAAGAAATGGTCCCAGTTAAAGATACTATCAACACCCATCTCGTCGAAACGGCGTACACCATTTGCATAGTCCTCGTAGCTGGTATGCTGCGGGTGCATCTGTACGCCGATGCGAATCTGATGGCCATATTTTGTCTGTGCCATGTTTACTTAAGCTCCTCTAATTGTAGTTTAGGTACTTATCTATTGTAGACACACATCTAGCATGACCGCAAGTTTCTTTAGCTCTTTCTCGCCGCCGGGGCCTTTCAAAATTCCTTTGAGGTCTTGCCTTGGCTCGCTGCGCGAAGGCTACAACCCCGTTTGTTGACCTTCCTCTGCCCATGTGTTACTATGGCTAGAGAGACAATGTATCAGTTAGAACTATGTGTGGGAGTATGAGACGTGACGATAGCGGAGCCAGTTATTACTTTGCAGCACGTTGCTTTATCCTTTGGCAAGCGTGTTATTTTACGAGATGCCAATATGGCTATCCAGCAGGGGGAGTTTGTTGTCGTGCTAGGTCCGAACGGGGCAGGTAAGAGTACCCTGTTCAAGATGCTGCTGGGGCTTATTCAACCCACTGCTGGCGAGATTCGCGTGCTGGGTCGTGCGCCTCGTAGCGGCAATAAAGAGATCGGTTATGCTCCTCAGCATCGTACGGTTGAGGGCGACCTGGCCCTGCGCGCCCGCGACCTGGTAGGTTTCGGCCTGGATGGAAACCGCTGGGGCTTTGGCCTGCCCAGCCGTAAGCGCGACACTATCATTGACCAGGCGCTTGAAGAGGTCGATGCCCGGCGCTATGCCAATGCCCCTGTTGGCCAGCTCTCTGGTGGCGAGCAGCAGCGCCTCTTGATCGCCCAGGCTCTGTTAACTAATCCTCGTATCCTGCTTTTAGACGAACCCCTGGCCAGCCTCGATATCGCGCGTCAGCAAGATATTGTTACCCTCGTGGGCAACGTCTGCCGCTCGCGTGGCGTTACGGTCCTGCTCGTCGCTCACGATGTCAATCCGCTCCTGCCAGTGCTGGACCGCATTGTCTATATCGCGAATGGGCAGAGCTTGATTGGGACGCCTGGCGAGGTGATTACCAGCGAGAACCTGAGCAAGCTCTATAAGGCTCCCGTTGAAGTCGTCCATGCCCTCGACCGCATCTTTGTTGTAGGCGCCGAGGTATAGGTTTACCTGAAAGGAATAGATCGTTACTATGCAGCAAGCTCAGTCGCCTGCTAACACCCGTCCCGTTCGCTGGGGGGTGATCAGTGCCGCCAACATCGGCGCGAAAGCTGTTTCGCCCGCCATTCAGGCCTCGCGCAATGGCATCCTGGTCGCCGTGGGGAGCCGTGATCCTCGGCGCGCGGCGGACCTCTACGCCTTCTCGCCCACGACCCGCATCTATGGCAGCTACCAGGATATTCTCGATGATGAAGAGATCGAGGCGGTCTATATCCCTCTGCCCAATAGCCTGCACGCTGAATGGACCATTAAGGCGCTGGAGGCGGGGAAGCATGTGCTGTGTGAGAAGCCTCTGGCCGTGACGGAGGAAGAGGCACGCGAGATGGTTGAGGCAGCTCAGGCCAATGATCGTCTGCTCATGGAGGCCTTTATGTATCGCTTCCATCCACAGATTGAGTGGACGCTGGAGCGCGTGCAGGCCGGTGAGATTGGCCAGGTGCGCCTGGTGCGAGCCTCCTTTGCCTTTGATATTCGCGGGCGTGTGGAGAACATTCGTATTCAGCCCGAACTGGCTGGCGGCTCGCTCATGGATGTAGGCTGCTATACCGTCAATCTCTGTCGTGCTGTCTATGGTCAACCTCCCGTCTCCGTTGCGGCGCGCGTGCATGTCGAAAAATTTGGTGGTGTGGATATGGCGATGAACGCTATTCTCGACTTTGGTGAGGGACGCTACGGCCTGATTGACTCCAGCTTTGAGCTGCCCATGCGCCAGTCGGTGGAGATCATTGGTGACGAGGGCTCGATCACCATTCCCGTGCCCTTTACGCCACGCAATATGGAGGGTATCGTTTTCGCCATGAAGAATGGGCAGATGAACGAGCGCAAATTCCCCATGGTGGATCAATACCAGATCGAGGTCGAGCACTTCGCCGATTGCATCCGCAACGGTCAGGAGCCAGTACGCAGCCTGAGCGAGACTCTGGAGAATATGGCTACCATAGAGGCCATCTATGAGTCAGCCGGTCACGATTGGCCCATCCTATAGCCAATCGTTTTTGCTAGCATGCCCCTGAACTAAGCTTGCGAAGTAAAGCGCAAGCTTTTTCTTGTGCATCTAAAGCAAGTTTATAAGTCAGAAATATTAAAATACACTTTAATCAAATCAAATGGCTAAATTCCGCCACTTTATTCGTCTTATAGAGTGGGGAGTTTGTTGTAGTTGGATTTAAGAGCGGCCCTTTCTGGTGCAGGTGCTCCGCTCGCTCTATGCGAAGTATGGGAGGATTTATGGAAGCGATTATTGGACGGTATCGCGCTCAGGTCCAGGAACAGGGAGTTACTCTCAGGCACATTTCTGGCATCGCCTTTGATATCAGCGCGCAGGAGGCCTTGGGGTTACTGGATTTGCTTAGTGCGTATCGCGAGACGCTTCAACAGATACAGGAACAGCAGGCTCAGGGGACGGCTGACTCTTCGTCTGACCCGGATGCATCATTGTAGTACTCCTTCATCCTGCAAATAACGGGAGAAGTCAGGGCAGGTACCCCTGGCTTTTCTCATGCTTCATTGAAAAAAGGACATGTGGCGGATGCGCGAATAATAGAGTCGTAGCACCGCCGAGAGCGCGTCCCCAAGGCCAGGATGGGCATTGATAACATAGATGTGACGCACACCCCAGAAGAGGCTGTGGTGGTTGTCCTGGGGTGTCAGTGGGTCACCGCCTGCCCGTAGTTTGTTGAGTATCTCTACCTGGCGGTCGATACTGCTCTCAGTGTCGATCAAAAGTACCGCGATCTCTGGATTAAAGTCGGCTGCGCGCTGTAGAAACAGGCGTAGTTCGTTCTCTGTAATCTGGTTGGGGCTACCCGATTTAGACTCCACCATTACACGGATGCTATCCACAAAGGCCACAACATCCAGGTCGCCTCCGTCCGCTACCCCTTTAAGTGCGACGCCATGCCGCGCCGGTACTTGGAGCCAATCGCGAAACCATTCAGCGATATACCATTCGAGTGTTGGCCCCAGATTATCAATGTGCTTGTAGGCTGGACTTTTGTGATAGAGCATCCCATCATGTGTGACCAGGTGATCCTCCAGCAAGCGTGCCAGGTTTTGTTCGAGCTTCTGTTCTCCTGAGCACATGCGTTTGAGGTCAGCATAGGAGCTACTTTTGTGGAAGAAGATATGGCGCAATAGTTTGCGAAAGGTGTTATCGCCAAACGACTCGTAGAAGCGCCTGGCTCGCTCGTCGGGTTCGAGCTCCTGGTTGAGGTAGAGGCGAATGACGCGTGGATCGGTGTACACTGGCTTGTGTCGAATGAGGTGCCATCCCTGGCGACGCAGCATGATCTCGAACTGGTCCTGGCGCGCCAGCCGTTCACGCGCCATATCTGCGGCAGAGAAGCGTTCCGCGCCCATATCCTTTGCTCCGATCGTTGCTACTGGCTAGTCGGCTGGGACGCTGGCACGCAGTTTTCCCATCCGCGCCAGGATCTCTCTGCCTTCCTCGCGCTGGACGCCGCCAAGCAAGGTTAGCGGCCCTCGCGTGAGCGCCTGGTTGACCTGCTCGGAAGTCAAGCCACGCGCTACCGTCACCTCGTCGGTGCCATCGGCGTTATAGGCCGAGAAGACGACGCGCTTGAGGCCCGCGAATGAGATAGCCGCCATGCACATCAGGCATGGCTCTAGCGAGCTATAGAGCGTCAATTCGCGTTTCTCCTCCTCGCCGAGTTGTGAGAGGTAGCGCGCCATGCGGCGCAGGATAACCATTTCCGCATGGTCGGTCGCATCCCTGGTCTCTTGAAACTGATTATGCTCCAGGTCCAGGATCTCGTCTCTGCAACTGAGCAGGGCCGCGATCCCTACGCTCCCTTTATCCAGGGCGGCGTTCGCATATGCCAGCGTCCTTGCCATCATCTTCTCATCCACTGAGCTGATGCTGTTATATCCTGGTTGCATGTAGGTCTCCCTTCTGTGGTTCAAGGTCGTGACATAACATGCATCCCTGCTGACTCTCTCTGGCTGAGATCTCTAGCCCTGTTTTGGCTCCTCCAGTTTACGTGAGAGAATGACTCCCGTGTTTAATCCTACTGTATGCAGTCCGCCAAAGAAGCGTGCGTGCTCGATCTTCACACAGCGATCCTGGACAAAGGTCAATCCCGCGGCTCGCGCGATCTCGCCCGCCTCATCATTGCGCACTCCAAGCTGGAGCCATAGCACTTTGGCTCCAATCTCAATCGCCTCGCGCGCAATGGGCGGGATGTCGGCAGGCTTACGGAAGACATCTACAATCTCAATCGTCTCCCCGGCTTCCCTGGCCTCCTTCAACGAGGCATACACGCGCTTGCCAAGCAGGGTCTTCCCCGCATAGCGTGGATTGATGGGGATAATATCGTACCCCTCCGCCTGCATATAGATTGCCACAAAATGGCTTGGGCGGTAGGGATCTGCAGAAACACCCACGATGGCAATATGCTTATACTGCTGCAAAATGCGTAGACGCTCATACATATCGGGTATGGGAACGGAGTTCTCCCTGGATTGCGCCATGCTCATGCTGCTGCCTCTCCTCTCTCTGTTTGCTAGTTTGTATGATCTCGCCTCCTTATTGTAGCCCGCATAGCGAGTGATCACAAGCTACCCCCATTAACTGCGCAGATATTTAAGCAAAGCCAGAATCGCCAGAATAACCAGGACGAGGAGCAATAGTCCAAAGACAACATAGATAAGCGCGACAATACCCGCGAAAAGGGATATACCCAGTGACATTATTTTTCTCCTTAACATGAAATCGTGTTTTTGCTGCTATAGCGTTTTAGACGAGAATAGAGCGCATGTATAAAATATGGCCATTTGTGCCAGAAAAAGATTTGCTCATGTTGCTGGCATAGTTGTAGGATGTGAAGAACAGCTATAAGACAACGATTGTATTGGCTTCTCTATCTTATTGGAGGTTTCTCTCATGCCTGAGATTGATGGCGATCACGTCTTTGGTTTCGATACCCTCTCCGTGCACGCGGGCCAGCGACCCGATCCGACGACTGGTGCACGCGCGGTTCCCATTTACCAGACGACGTCCTATGTCTTTGACGATACCGACCATGCCGCGCACCTCTTTGCTCTGCAACGTTTCGGCAATATCTACACCCGTATCATGAATCCGACGACCGCTGTGTTTGAGGAGCGTATCGCATCCCTGGAAGGCGGGACAGGCGCCGTGGCGACCGCCTCGGGTATGGCGGCCCAGATGGCGACAATGATGACGCTCTTGCGTCCCGGCGATGAAATTGTGGCCTCCAGCTACCTTTATGGCGGCACGCATACGCAGTTTGATATCACACTACGCGCCTGGGGTGTCAACACCATCTTTGTTGATAGTAATGATCCCGAGAACTTCCGCCGGGCTGTTACGCCCAGGACACGCGCCTTTTATGGGGAAACCATTGGCAATCCTCGTGGAGATGTGCTCGATATAGAGGCCGTGGCGGCTATCGCGCACGAGGTTGGTGTTCCCCTGGTCGTAGACAATACCTTTGGGACGCCCTACCTCTGCCGTCCCTTCGAGCATGGCGCGGATATCGTCGTGCATTCGGCCACCAAGTTTATTGGCGGCCATGGCACCTCTATCGCGGGCGTAGTGGTCGAGTCGGGGAAGTTCCCCTGGGACAACGGGAAGTTTGCGCATATCGTCGATCCCTCGCCCGGTTACCACGGCGTGCGCTTCTACGAAACTTTTGGCGATTTTTGCTTTTGTATGAAGCTTCGCGTGGAGACGGTGCGTGATACGGGAGCCGCGCTCAGCCCCTTCAACTCCTTCCTGCTGCTCCAGGGCCTCGAAACGCTCTCGCTGCGCATGGAGCGTCATTGTGCCAATGCCCAGCGCGTAGCCGAGTTCCTGCATGAGCATCCCGCCGTGGACTGGGTGCGCTATCCAGGTCTGAAAGATGATCCCTCGTATGAACTGGCGCAGAAGTATCTGCCGCGTGGCGCGGGCGCTATCTTCACCTTTGGCGTCAAAGGCGGCTACGAGGCGGGCAAAAAGCTGATCAATAGCGTGAAGCTTCTCTCGCACCTGGCGAATGTTGGCGACGCACGCAGCCTGGTCATTCATCCCGCCAGCACGACTCATCAGCAGCTCTCCGAGGAGAACCAGCTCGCGGGCGGCGTGACCCCAGACCTGATCCGCCTCTCCATCGGCATCGAGAACGTAGAAGATATCCTCTGGGACCTCGACCAGGCCCTGCGCGGCACTCTTTAAGATTAGCGATGGCAATGTAGTAGCCGCGTATGCCAGTAGCGGAGCCGCTATTGGCGTACGCGGCTACTTGTATACAGAGACGCAAAGAATTGTGATAAACTTATATAGATAGAGATAATCGGCTACCTCATATTATCCGTGCCCAAGGCACGGCTATCTTTTTTCAGTCAACCTGCCAGCACTGTGCAGGCGACATTCCTCTTGTTGTTCCTTTTCACTAGAGATCGTGGGAGATAAGCTCTGCATGACACAAACTGTAGATCAGACTGCACAAGAAACGAATTTTGTTGGCAAGCGTACACGCAGGCAGGACGCCCCGGAAAAGTTGACGGGCCGGACTCGCTTCGCCGGTGATATATCTGCTCCAGGCTTGCTGCATGCGCGCCTCGTGCTCAGCCCCTATGCCCATGCCACTATCAACAACATTGATATCAGCGAGGCCCTTAACGTGCCTGGTGTGGTTGCTGTCTATACCAGCGAGACGCTTGAGATGGCCAATCCCGATGCCACTTCGCGCTCACAGGCCCCCCTGGCCCGTGGTGAAGCCTGCTGGGCAGGCCACCCTGTGGCGATTGTCGTGGCCGAGACCGAGGCCGCGGCTGAAGATGGTGTGGCCCTCGTGGATGTTGATTATGATCCCCTGCCCGTCGTGCTGGACCCGGTCGAGGCCATGCGTCCCGACTCACCTCTGACACGCTTGCATGCTTCTAAAGAAGGCGGTGAGATCGCTGGTGGCGGTGCGCACGCAGCCGTTGGCTCGGGCGATACCGAAGAAGAGGAGCAGGAAGAGCTCTCCGCCAATGTGAGCGGCAAGACGCATATGAAGCTGGGCGATATCGAGGCCGGCTGGCGCGAGGCCGAGGTCGTGATCGAGCATACGGTGAGCACGCGCCCGGTCCACCAGTCTTATATGGAGTCGCAGTCCATCCTTGTCTCGCCCAGCCCCTCGGGTCATCAACTCGTTGTCTGGCCCAGCGCTCAGGGTATGCTCGGTGTGCGCTCGGACATCTCCGAGGCGCTGAATTTGCCGGAGCGCCAGATTCGCGTTGAGTCGGTGCCTATTGGGGGTGCCTTCGGTGGCAAATTTGGTTTGATCGAGCCCCTGGCGGCCGCGGTGGCCTATAAGGTACGCAAACCCGTGCGCTTATCCTTTACTCGCCAGGAAGATCTGCTGGCAGGCAATCCCGCCCCCAGGCCGTTATTACCCTCAAGCTTGGAGCGAAGAAAGATGGTACGCTGGTGGCCCTCCAGGGCAAGGCTATCTTCGATTCTGGTGCCTATCCCGGCGCCGCGGCAGGCCTGGGTGGCTATCTGCTGGCAAGCACCTATCGTTGCCCCAATGTCGATCTCCACTGCTACGAGGTCCTGACCAATAAGGTTAGCGTGGGCGCCTATCGCGCTCCCAACGCGCCCCAAGCTACTTTCGCCATGGAGACAACGGTCAACAAGCTCTGTGAGGCGCTGGAGATGGATCTGCTGGCATTCCGCAAGCACAACGCCTTCAAGGAGGGTGATCCCACCATTGATCGCCGCAGCTGGCCGCGCATTGGTCTGTTGGAGTGTATTGATGAGCTGGAGAAGCACCCTCTGTGGGTCAATCGCGCCGAGGAGAAGCAGAAGCTTCCCACCGAGCTG
The DNA here is from genome assembly GCF_016587395.1 of Ktedonobacter sp. SOSP1-52. Lineage (NCBI taxonomy): Bacteria > Bacillati > Chloroflexota > Ktedonobacteria > Ktedonobacterales > Ktedonobacteraceae > Ktedonobacter > Ktedonobacter sp. SOSP1-52. Next base: position 512,194 of record NZ_BNJH01000002.1, on the reverse strand, counting down.
AAGGGTTGGAAGGTCGGTATTGGTATCTCAGTCGGTGGCTGGCCGGGCGGTACCGAGCCATCTGCTGCTGCTTGTCGCCTGGAGTCGGACGGGACACTCTCGGTGGTGCTTGGCACCGTCGATCTGACCGGTTCCGATACCTCGATGGCCTTAATTGCCGCTGAGGGTCTGGGCGTTTCACTGGATCAGGTGAATGTGGTGCATGATAGCACCGATACCATGCCCTATAGTGGTGGCACAGGCGGGAGTAAGACGACCTATTCGATGGGGCCTGCTGTGCTCTCAGCCGTTCGCGATGCACGTCAGCAGATTCTCAACATTGCCAGCAACATGCTGGAGGCCGCCGAGGCGGACCTGGAGATTGTTGAGGGCAAGGTGGCTGTGCGTGGCGTGCCCAACAAGAGCGTCGATCTCAAAGAGGTGGCGAAGATGTCCACACGGCGCTTTGAGCCGGTCTATGGCCGTGGTCGCGCGGGCATTACGACCTCCTCTCCCATGTTTGCCGCCCACCTGGTGAAGCTGGCTGTCGATCCCGATACCGGCGATGTCAAGGTGCTGGACTACGTGGCTGTACAGGATGTCGGTCGCGCGATCAACCCGGCTGAGGTCGAGGGGCAGATCAGTGGTGGCGTTACTCAGGGCCTGGGCTGGGCCTTATTCGAAGGCTATGAGTACGACGAGAACGGCCAACTCCTGACTCCTACGCTGATGGACTATGCTCTGCCGCATAGCTTTGATGTGCCACAAATTACCCCGATTCTGGTAGAAATTCCCTCTGCCCTTGGTCCCTTCGGCGCGAAGGGCGTTGGGGAGCCGCCAGTGGTGCCGGTGGCCGCCGCTGTCGCCAATGCCCTGCATGATGCGCTTGGCGTTCGTGTGACGACGATTCCCGCGACCCCCGAACGCATCTTTAACGCCCTGCACGAGGCAAACCAGGCATAACCGGCGCATCCAATCCAGTAATCTCTGCGCTTCGCAGGCTCTTCCACATGGAAGGGCCTGCTTTTTTGTGGAGGTGTACCTTGAAAGTAGGTAATGCCATATGCAACTTCTTTCAGGTAGGTGGTGGTGTGGAGTGTACTGGCAGCCGTGGGTTGCCAGCACACTCCACACCACTACCCGCCCAGGCGAGCGCCGCAGGCGCAAGGAGACAAGAAGACGATGCCTCAATTTGATGATCCCTTTACGACAAAGAAGCCCAATGTAACTCAGACGACCACTACGACGCACGCCGAAGCAATCCCTCCTCTGGGTGATATTCCTCCAGCGCAATTGGCGATTAATGCCGCAGAAGGAAGGCGTGGGGCTGCCTGGCGCTTGATGCTCTGGATTATTGACGACGATCCCCGCGCGATGGAGGCAGTGGCCTCCCTTGAAGATGATCGCCTGGCCCATCACTTACTTGAGTTTATTGCCCTGGGAACCTGGGCCGGGAAACCATTTGTGGTTCCGCCCAAGCTGCGCTCGCCCTATGCACGCATTCGTTTAAGCAACCTGTTTCAGGCCGGAGGCCCAATGACGCGAGAACGCGCCGAACGTGTCCTCTTCGCGGGCTTTCGTGATCGCCACCAGGAAGTTCGCGGCACCGCGATTACCATCCTGGGTAAGATGGGAGACCGCGTGGCGGAGCCGCTCTTGCTCCAGGCGCTTCACGATCCTTCGCGCCAGGTGCGTATGCAGGCCGCTCGCGCGTTGGGCAAGTTGCGTGATCCCTCCGTGGTGCCAACGTTACTAGAAACGCTTAAAGGTGCCGATGAACAGATGGTAAACCAGGTATTTGCCTCCCTGGCTCAGATCGGTCCTCCCGCCATCCCTGCCGTGGCGCATGAGATGCACAGCGCCTCTCCCTGGATCCGCTGGCATTGTATGCGCGCCTTTGGCGAAATGCAGGACTTCCGCGCCATCCCTTACCTGATCGCGGGCCTGCGTGATCTTGATACCGGTGTCTGCTGGATGGCCGCGAAGAGCCTGGTACTCTATGGCAAAGCCAGCCTCGAGCCAGTCTTGCGCCAGTTGGAGAGCAGTGTCCCCAACCAACTGCAAGCCGAGACCTCCTGCTATATTCTCCACCAGCTCTACCGGCGCGATAGCAAGCTCACTCCCTACCTCAAACCCGTGGTCGAGGCATTCAGCGGCGTTGCGAATACGCTTGCCGTTTCTTCCCTGGCCAGCAAGGCACTTGTGCAACTACGCGCCGACCACCTGCTCTCCGCGTAAAACAGGGTGCGCTACTGAGGTACGCGCCTACACCCAAACGAGTAGGCGCGTACCCCAGTAAGGGCCTATACCCGGAATAAATCCCCCTCTTTTGCTGTTCTGATGATTAAAGCGAATGTACCTCAAGAAATCGCCATTGCAACCTACGTTTCTAACCTGTAATTATCCTTGACAAGTCGTGCGAGCAATTGTAAGCTGTTGTAAGAAATCATAAAACTAACTTGATTAACTTAATCAACAATTAAGGAGTGTGAACATGGGCGAGGCATCTCGTGAAATCATGCGCCAGGCAAGGCAGGAAGTGCCGGAGTGGTCGGCCTCTCAGGTACGCCAGAGCCTTGCGGAGCAGCGTGAAAACGGGGAGCAAGCCCCGGACGTGGCCCTGGTAGATGTGCGCGAGAAACATGAATGGAACGAAGGCCATATCCCAGGGGCCATCCACGTACCACGTGGCTTTCTAGAGCTTCAAATTGAAGAAGCAATTCCCGATAAAGACCAGACCGTCGTGCTCTACTGTGCTGGTGGTGTACGCTCATTAATGGCTGGCAAGACGCTCCAGCAGATGGGGTATCGTAATGTCATCTCGATGGCCGGTGGCTTCGGCCAATGGAAGGGCAGCGGCTTCGAATTTGAGATGCCTCGTTTGATGAGCGATGCCCAGGCCCGCCGCTATAGCCGCCACCTACTGGTGCCCGAGGTAGGTGAGCAGGGTCAGTTCAAACTCCTTGATTCCAAGGTACTGCTCATCGGCGCGGGTGGCCTCGGCTCCCCCTCGGCGTACTATCTCGCCGCGGCCGGCGTCGGCACGCTGGGCATTATTGATGCCGATGTCGTTGATGAGAGCAACCTGCAACGCCAGATTCTGCATAACACGGATCGTGTTGGTCAGTACAAGGCTGAGTCGGCGAAAGAGACGCTCCAGAAGCTCAATCCCGATGTCAACGTGGTGACCTATATCGAGCGCCTCGATGAAGAAAACGTGCGGCGCATTATCGCTGACTATGATGTAATCATCGATGGCACCGATAACTTCCCCACGCGTTATCTCCTCAATGACGCGGCTCTGCTGGCGAATAAGCCGGTCATCCATGGCAGCGTCTTCCGTTTTGAGGGGCAGTTGACTGTCTTTAAACCCTATGATGGCCCATGCTATCGCTGTCTCTATCCCGAGCCTCCACCTCCTGCCCTGGCGCCTAGCTGCGCTGAGGCTGGCGTGCTGGGTGTGCTCCCCGGTATCGTTGGTCTCTTGCAGGCGACCGAGGCTATCAAGCTCCTGCTGGGCATTGGCGATCCCCTGGTTGGGCGCCTCATGACCTACGATGCCCTGGCTGGCGAGTTTAACGAGCTGAAGCTCTTCCGCGATCCACACTGCGCGGCCTGTGGCGAAAACGGGAATCCCGAGAACTTGCCCACTTATGCCGACGTCTGCGCCCTTTAAATAAAAATGGTTATGTGATGGGGCAAGGTCGCAGACCTTGCCCCATCACATAACCATACCAACTATATAACTCACAAGGAGTAATCAAAATATGGCAACCGTTCGACTTGCACCAGTTCTTCGCCCTAGCGCTGGTGGCTCCAAACAGGTAAGTGCACAGGGGAGCACCCTGAGCGAGGTACTCAATGACCTCTATCAGCACTATCCCGCGCTTAAAGATCAGATCCAGCCTAGTGGTGAGCTGAGCCGTTTTATCAATATCTATGTCAACGACCAGGACGTTCGTTATCTCCAGGGTCTTGAGACCGTCGTCGGCGCGAGCGATACCGTGATCCTCTTGCCCGCCATGGCCGGGGGCCGGGGGTTGGTAACTAAATAAGGAGCCAGGTGAACGATATGCGCTATAGCAGTCTACTAGAGACAATTGGCAATACTCCCCTGGTGGAATTGAAAAGCTTTAGCCCGCGTCCGGGTGTGGAGATCTATGCCAAGCTTGAGGGAGCCAATCCTTCGGGGAGTGTCAAAGATCGCGTCGCCAAACGGATGATCGAGGAGGCTGAGACCGCTGGCCGCCTCCAGCCAGGGGCTATCCTGCTGGAGCCGACAAGTGGCAATACCGGTATTGCCCTGGCGATGATTGCGCGCCTCAAAGGCTACCAGTTTGTCGCCGTGCTGCCCGATAACGTTACCAGGGAGCGTGCTCAATTGCTCGAACTCTATGGCGCAAAGATTATCTTCTCCGATGGAAAACTGGGTAGTAACGGAGCGGTCAAACTCGCCAAAGAGCTTGCCAGCCAGGATGAGCGCTATGTCATGCTCTACCAGTATGGCAATGAGGGCAATCCCCGCGCGCACTACTATGGTACAGCGGTCGAGATCATTCAGGATCTGCCCGATATCGCAGCCTTTGTGGCGGGCCTGGGAACAGGTGGTACCCTCACTGGGACTGCGCGTCGCTTGAAGGAGTATAATCCTGCCATCAAAGTTATTGCCGCCGAACCCATGCAGGGCGAAGGTGTGCAGGGCCTGCGCAGCCTGGCGGATGGCTTTGTGCCTCCCGTGCTTGATCAGAGCGTACTCGATGGCAAGATCCTCGTCTCCAGCATCGATTCGATCCGGCGGACGCGTCAGTTGAAAGATCAGGAGGGGATCTTTGCCGGCCCCTCGTGTGGCGCTTCTCTCCACGCGGCCATCCGCGTCGCCGAACAGATGGAGCAGGGCAAGGTCGTGACGCTGCTCGCGGATGGCGGCTGGAAATACCTCAGCGAAGACCTGTGGACGCGCAGCCTGGATTCCATCGAAGAGGAATTGGAGTCGAAGGTTCTATGGTAGCAGAGACACATTCTTCCTCAACCGGCTTTGTCATACGTGTGCCGGAGACCATTTACCAGGAAATGACGGCCCATGTCCTCGCTGGCTACCCCAACGAGGCCTGTGGCGCCCTTGGCAGCGTCGACGGGACGGTCGTCAAGAACTATCCAGCCCAGAATGTCGCTGAGCACCCCGACGACTTCTCGATCATCAGCGAGCGCGATATTGTTCGCATTTTTAACGATATTGACGCCTATGATGGCGAGATGATCTACTATCACTCGCATCCTATCAGCGAGGCCTATCCCTCTGCTCGCGATCGCGAGTGGGCCAAACGTAGCGGCTATCTCTACATTATTTTTTCGCTGCAATACCAGCCCGAGCCTCCGTATGCACGCGTGTTTCGCATCGATCCACGCGGCGAGGTGACCGAGGGCCACATCGAGCGCCTCCCCAGCGCCTGATAAATTGTAGTATGGGGAATGTCAGAGGCATTTCATACCACATTCCCCATACTCCATGCGAAGTGTCGCAGACGCTGAGAACACCTCTTAAAGAAATTTTCTACCCACGCTGAAATGGCTATTCTGTAGCTATTCCTTCCAGTTATTCGCTAGTATTACTAGATCGGATGAGTTGACCGACGTTGCACTACTGCTGCTTGCCTGATTGGTGGGAAAGTATGTATTATGCATGCAGCACCAAATTTTCTTATGATAGGGTTACAACGTACGTATGCAGCATTGGAGCAAGCGTTTATTCGCTACGTCTATGAAATATGCGTGGCAGAGGAAGCACGCCCTGCTAGCCCTGCTGATCATTGGCTGGGCCGTCTATTTACGTGTCTACCTGGTAGCACAGGGCTGGCCGCTGATGGACAGCGATGAAGGCACGATGGGCATCATGGCGCTCCACATCTGGCGTGGACAGGATTTTCCGGTCTTTTTCTATGGCCAGAGTTATATGGGGGCTCTAGAAGCCTACCTGGGCGCGGCCTTCTTCTCCCTCTTTGGCCCCACGCTTTTTGCGCTCCGTCTGGGCCTGATCTTTTTGTTTGCTCTCTTTCTGCTGGGTATGTACCTGCTCGTCAGCACAATTTACACCAGAAATTTGGCTATTTTTGTGCTCCTTCTCTTGAGCCTGGGTTCTGCCTCGGTGCTAACGCGGCAACTGGTGGCTGTAGGCGGGATACCCGAGATGCTGGTCTGCGCGACTGGTCTGCTCTGGGTCTCGCTCTGGTTGGCCCGAACGTATGACCGCTCACGCATGCTGCATGGCTGGCGTCTCCTGATCTATGCTCTCTGGGGCGTCCTGGCGGGCGTTGGCTTTTGGAGTCATGCCCTCATCCTGCCTCTGTTGGGGACCGCGGGGCTGCTGCTGCTTATTTTCTGCCTGCGCGAGCTCATCTGGGGAGGTGCGGTGGCGCTGGTTGTGGGCCTTGGCTTTGGCCTACTTCCTTATATTTTCTATAACTACCACGCCAATCCCGGTCAGGATACGCTCTCCTATCTGTTTTATGTTCAGAGCGCCAATGGCGTTGATCTCCCGCCTAAAGGTGTGCTCTTCCCTCTGCAAATCAAGGGCACATTCTTGACGAGCTTGCCAGGGGCCACGGGTTCTTTCCCGCTCTGCTCTCTTGCCGATACCCATCTCTTACGTACAGAGAATCTGCATGGTCTCCGCTGCACCCTGATGCAAAGTGGATGGTCGGCCTCGCTCTGCCTCCTGTGGCTGGTTAGCCTGGGGATGGGCATCTGGGCTATCTATCGCCTTGTGCGTGGACGCCTGGCAGGTGGCACGTGGCAGCGTGAGGAGTTGATTCGCCATGCGGGCCATTTCGCGCTCTTGCTTAATGCCCTTTTGACGGTGCTCCCTTTTTTATTGAGTCCTAATTCCGCGCTCTTCGCCGTCGCGGATATGCGCTATCTCTCCGCTCTCTGGATGACAACTCCGGCGTTGCTCTGGCCGCTCTGGTGTGGTCTGGAGCGAGCGGGCTGGCTCTTCTCCCTCCCTCCCCCGGCGCTTTCCTCGCCCTCGGTACCCACCGCTCGCGTGCAAACGAGGCTGTCCTTTCTCCGGTTCTCTCTGAGTGTGAGCGCATTAGCCCGTTTGAGCCTGCTTCTCTTGCTCGCGGCCGTGCTTTGCTTGGGGACCAGGAGCGTTGTGCAGGGATACCCGCCTGCGCCATCTGTCGAGCAGCGCGCTGACGCCTACGCGATCCAGGATGTTTACCAGTATAAAGGCGTGCCTCAGGTGCAGACCTTCAATCGCCAAGAGGCCGAGTTGATGAAGGACCTTGAGCGTATCCATGTCACGCACATCTACTCGGATTACTGGACCTGCAATCGCTTGATATTTAAATCTCTGGAGCATATTATCTGTGGCGTGATGCGCGATCGCCTCTTAGTGGGCCAGAATCGCTATCCCCTCTACTATATCATTGTCTCCTCCGACACCAGGGCCGCCTATGTTTTTCCGGAGAACTCTTCCCAGGCCGAGACCTTCCACCAGCAACTTCGCTTCCGGAAGAAGCCCTTTAAGCTCTATCACTTCGCGAGTTATGTCGTCTATACTCCTCTCTCTGGCTAATAGTTCCACCTTCTCGCGCCTGCGGCGCTCATAAAGTGTTGCATGGCTAGCATCCGCCAGCCATGCAACACTCCCTCAATGAGTAAAGTGTGGTGGTATTGAACACGGACTCCGCCCGTGTTCAATACCACCACACTTTACTTCCTGAGCGCCGCAGGCGCGAAAGGTATGCCTGGTGCATAATTTGTGATATGGTACTATTGAGATTACTGAAAAAATGGATAGATTATGACGAATGATTCTCAACATGATGACGCGGCGCTCGCCATAGAGCTATTAGAGATTATGCCGCGTATGCAACGACGCATCTATGCCGATGTCCTGGCGGCGCGCGACTCGCAGCAGGACGCGCGCTGGCAAGACTTCTCAGAGGTTCAGGCCACTCCTGGCCAACTCTCGCTCCTGCGTATCCTCGTGGGGCGCAAGCGCTGTACCATGCAGGAGTTAGCCGAGCAGGCGGTGGTTGCTCCCTCAACCGCAACGGCGATGGTCAAGCGCCTGCTGGCACAAGGCTATGTTGAACGCTTTCGCGGCTCAGAAGATTGGCGTACCGTCTGGGTCCAACCCACGACCCGTGGGGAGCAGGTCGTGGCTGTCTACGATCAGATTTACCTGGCGTCGCTGCAAACACGTCTCCAGCAACTAAGTGCTACTGAGCGTGCCCGAATTATGGCCGCTCTTCCCGCCCTCCAGCACTTGATAGACCTGGAAATGTAATACGAGAAGCTTCAATTTTTCCAAAGAATGGCACGTGCCATTCTTTTTTTTTGTTTGTGTCTCGACTTGCCACAATTAGTTTGTATGTCATATATTTAGATTGTCGAAGCTTTTTGCTGCGAACAGCGCTACTTTTCAGAAAGGATTCGAATGCAAACTTCCCAATCTTCATCACCTGAGAATGTTCAGCCAGAGGGTGCTGTAGATGAGTCGACCAGCCAGCATGATGGCTATCAATGGACGGCTCTCTCTGTGACCACGGTTGGTGCATTGCTCGCTTCTATTCAAGGTTCTGCACTTCTTATTGTTCTCCCCAATATCCTTGAAGATCTAAAAGTTTCTTTCTTCATTATCATGTGGGTACTGCTCTCGTACCTGTTAATTATGACCGTGCTTACGCCTATCGTGGGGCGCCTGGCGGACATCTGGGGCCGCAAACGTCTCTATAATAGCGGTTTCTTTATGTTCACCCTTGGCTCGCTGATCGCGGGCCTGGCCCAGCCCCAGTTCCACGGTGCCGACCTGATCGCGGGTCGTGTGGTCCAGGGCGTGGGTGGTGCATTGATGATTACGAATTCGACCGCCATTGTGACCGATGCCTTCAAAAAGGGCCAGGTGGGCCTGGGACTTGGCGTGAACCAGATCGCGGGTGCCGCAGGCTTCTTGCTGGGCCCGATTATCGGTGGCCTGCTTGCACAGTTCTCCTGGCGCTGGGTCTTCCTCTTCAACGTGCCTATCGGTATCTTCGGAATGTTGTGGGGCATCTGGCGTCTGCGCGAGCCTGTCAGGCTGAAGGCCCACCAGCATATCGACTGGGCGGGAGCTACCCTGCTCGCTCTTGGCCTGACTGGCGTTTTCCTCGCATTGACCATGTTAGCCTTCCCGATGCTTCCTATGCCTGTGATTACCGCCATTTTTGTGGGAGGCGTGATCTGCCTGGCCCTCTTTGGTGTTATTGAGCCACGAGTGAAAGAGCCAATTGTACAGTTACGCCTCTTCGGTCATCGCCTCTTTACGATGGCCAGCCTGAGTGGCCTGCTCAACGGTATTGCGCGTGGCGCGGTACTCTTCCTCTTGATCTTCTTCTTGCAAGGTCCCTATGGTCAGGATCCGTTGGCTGCGGGTCTTATGCTGACGCCCTTTGGCCTGGCGTTTATGATTATTGGCCCCTTGAGTGGCCGCTTATCGGACCGCATTGGCTCGCGTCTCCTGGCTCCTATTGGCCTGGGCGTCTCGGCGCTGGGCTTGCTGGGCCTGGTTTTTGTCGAGCCGATGACGCCGTTCTGGCTCTTGTGTGTCTTTATGGCACTGATGGGTGGTGGTTCCGGCTTCTTTACCTCGCCCAATACCAACGCCATTATGAGCTCGGTTATCCCTCAGATGCGTGGCGCGGCGGCTGGCATCCTCAATATGCTCAATAACACGGGGCAGATGTTGAGTATCGCGATTGTCTTCCCCATTGCTCTGAGCAAGGTACCCCAGGACGCGATGATGGCTGTCTTCATCTATGGTGGTGGCATGAGCAAGTATCCGCAGGCTCTGGCCATCTTTATGAGCGGCCTGCACTCTGCCTTCCTCGTCTGCTGTATTATCAGTGTGGTGGCTATGGTGGTCGCGGCCCTGCGTCCCGCCCACTAAAAAACGTTGTAGGGTCCATCCATGCTGGCATGGACTCTTTTCGCCAGAGGATGTGCTTGATCTGTGCGAACTAGTCCATGCCAGCATGGACCCTACAACATCTTAGAACTCGTGATAGATGGCTCCTTGCTGGGTGAGGGCCTTCAGGGCCAGGGGCAGCGCGGCCGCCAGGCGTGTGCTGAGCAACTCGCATGCCTCGTCGTAGGTGGCGAAACGATATTCAATTAACTCGGCTTCCTGAAGGCGAATGCTGGTGACCTCCTCCTCGCTGAGCACGCCTCCATAGAAAATAAACTGTAAACTCTCCGTTTTGAGGCCGTCTTGCCCCTTGTAATCCACGCACAATAAACGCGTAATGGGGATACGCAAGCTCAATTCCTCCAGCACCTCGCGTTTGCACGCGCTCAGGGGTGACTCATCGGGGTCCACAATTCCTCCTGGAAAGAGCCAGTCTGGCCGGTAATTTGGCTTCACTATCAGAATTCTCTCGCCCTCATCAAAAAAGAGGGCCGCCGTCCCCATGCGCTTCTTTGGCAAGGTCTCATAAAACGTTTTCTCATCCATACTGAAAGCATACCATGCTCTTGAACCTGATTCCAGGTAACCTGACTCTCCTCTTATTGAAAGAATCTAAACCAGGGAAAATAGTGTGAGGCGTATAAGCAGCAATTGCTGCTTATACGCCTCACACTATTTTCCCTTGCATTCATCTTGCCTTTTTGATATCATGCATCCATAGAGGATGCAAAATTACGTTCGGACAAAGCGGAGGGTATGGTGCACAAATCTATCCAGGAACTGGCACCGCGTATCAGTGATTGCCTCAAATTAATTTACTCGTTGCAAGAACGCGGCCAGAAAGTCTCAACTTCTATCGTGAGCGAGAAATTAGGTGTCAGTGATGCCACCGTCACGATGATGTTCAAGGACTTCGCGACCGCGGGCTGGGTAGAGCATGTTCCCTATCATGGTGTGCGTCTGACCGAACTGGGCGAACGTAAAGCCATTGAGATTATTCGCCACCATCGCCTGCTCGAACTCTACCTGGCGCGTGAGCTTGGCTATACCTGGGATAAGGTCCACGAAGAGGCTGACCGCTTAGAGCATGTCATCTCCGAGGAGTTTGAAGAGAAGCTTGATGCTTTGCTGGGTTATCCTACCGTTGATCCTCACGGCGACCCTATTCCCAGCAAGGATGGCGTTATTATGCGCCGCCAGGGCCAGCAACTCTCACAATTTCCCGTTGCTACCCCGGCGCGGATCATTCGCGTCAGCGACCAGGATTCTGAGAAGCTCTGCTACCTTGGTAAACTGGGCCTTTACCCAGAAGCTTCGATCCAGATCATAGAGCGAGCCCCCTTTAATGGCCCCCTGCGCGTGCTTGTAGGGAAGCCGGGCGCACAAGAGGAGCATCTTATCAGTGTTGACCTCGCCGAACATATCGTGGTTACCTTGCTTCCTGTCGGGGACGCATAAGGCAGCTTTTCCCCGCCCGCCGCTTGCTGCTCTTCAGCCTCTCGGGCCTATACCTGTTTGCTTTCTCCTCTCTTATTGGTCGCTTGCTAACCTGTATCTTACCTTACCTTACCTTCCTATTTCTGCCCCATACTGTTGCGTTTCCTTAGTTGTATGCGACATTATATAAAGAAAACTATCCACATGTGCATCTTATTCATTGTGCTGTAGCCAGCCCTGAACAGTGCCGTTCCCGGAGTGCTTGTGTCCACTGCCGCCCAGTAGAAAAATGCATGGGAAAAATGCATGATCAACGATGAATGTAAAGAAGGGATAGTTTTCTCACAATGACTATGTTAAGATGCACACAAAACAGAAGCTACAAGCTTCAGGGTGGACATTTCGCTAATAAGGAGTGACTTACTTGGCAACGCACGAAAAAAGATATGTCATTATCGGGAACGGGATTGCTGGCACAACCGCTGCGGAGACGCTTCGCAAGAATGATCCCAATTGCAGCATTCATTTGCTGACCAATGAGGCGTATCCTCTCTATAATCGCGTCTCGCTTCCGCGTTTTTTACAAGGTGTTATTGTCGAACAGAAAGTCATGATTCGTGACGTCGCCTGGCATGAGCAGCGAAACATTACGCTGATGCGTGAAACCCTGGCCGTGTCGATCAATACCGAAGAGCGCGTTGTGGTGACCGACAAGGGGCAGCAGCTTCCATATGACGCCTTGTTGATTGCAACCGGCGGCTGGGCTAACTCGCTCAACGTTCCTGGGGCCTCAGATGCGAAACATATCTATAACTTCGTAACGCTTGATGACACCAAGACGATTATTGAGCGTATGCTTGAGTCAAAGACGGCCCTGGCGTATGGTGGTAGCTTTATTTCTTACGAATTGTGTGATGGCTTCGCGGTCCGCAAACTGGATACGACCTGGCTCATGCGTGGCCCCTACTGGCTGCGTAGCGCGCTTGACGCTGAGGGTGGCGAGGTCGTGGATAATATCGCGCGTAAGTTTGGTGTTGAGGTCATCCACGGCGACGAAATCGAGAGCGTCGTGCCCAAAAATGGTGTGCCCAGTTATGTCAAGACCAAAAAGGGGCGCGAGATCCAGGCCGACATGATCGGTATCGGACTGGGCATTACCCTCAATACGCAACTTGTGGAACACACACACATTAAAGTTCGTGGTGGTATCGTCGTCGACGAGTTTCTGGAGACTAATGTTGAGGGCGTCTATGCCGCTGGCGACGTCGCCGAGTTCTATGATCCCACGATTGGCTACCATCACACCATGGGCACCTGGGACAACGCCATGGCCCATGGGCGTATCGCTGGCACCAATATGGGTGGCGGACACCAGGCCTATCTCGATGTGCCAACCTATACCAGCCCTCTCTTCGACGTCAATATTGCCGTCGTTGGTACCGCTGAATCCAATAACCCAGAACTGGAAACGGTCACACGTCGCGAACCCGGCGAGAAGGGGAACGAGAACTATCGCAAGCTCTTCTTGCGCGACAACAAACTCGTAGGTGTGCTGATGATCGGTAGCCCCAAGGGCCGCAAGAAACTGGTTGAACTGGTAAAGAACCAGCAAGTACTTGCCACGCCCGAGGAGCGCGAAGCCGTACTCACCCTTAAGTAAAATACTTTATTGCCCTTAGTACTACATACGTCATGTACCCCCGCATCGAATGCGGGGGCTTGCGAGGGGCGCTCGCGCCGTCCGCAGGCCCGAGACATGAGCAGACTCAGCCAGGGGAGGAGCAGGCTCCTCCCATCGGGCTCCGTTGCAAGCGAATACGGCACCGCCGATGTCCATAGGCACGTTCAGGTGCTTCACCAGCCTGAACCTCTGCGGGGAAGCGTTAAAAGGTGTAGAGGGAGAAGCCGGTGCGCTTTCCAACAAACCTCTTGCACACGTTGTCGAGGTGAGCATTACCCGCGCAAGCGGAGGCCCGCAAGGGCACAAAGGAAGGAACCATGTCCAACGTCTTTGTCGTCGATCCACTCAAGCAACCGCTGACCCCGGTCCATCCGGGGCGAGCACGTCGATTGCTCACCACGGGAAAGGCCGCCGTCTATCGGACCGCTCCCTTTACCATCATCCTCAAACGAGAAGTCGAGCATCCTGCCCCCGCCCCACTGCGGCTCAAGATCGATCCGGGAGCCCGCACCACGGGGTTGGCGCTGGTGGATGACGCGGGCGGGGAGGTTGTCTGGGCCGCCGAACTCACCCATCGGGGAGCCGCGATCAAAAAAAGCCCTGGACACCCGCCGGATGGTACGCCGAGGGCGCCGATCCCGCAAGACCCGCTATCGCACCCCGCGCTTTGCCAACCGCAGGCGCAGAGCCGGCTGGCTGCCACCCTCGCTCCTCTCGCGGGTGGAAAACATTCTCGCCTGGGTCACGCGAATCAGCAGGATCGCGCACGTGAGCGCGCTCTCCCAGGAACTGGTGCGCTTCGATCTGCAGAAGATGGAGCACCCGGACATCTCCGGCATCGAGTATCAGCAGGGCACCCTGTTCGGCTATGAAGTGCGGGAGTATTGCCTGGAGAAATGGGGAAGGGCATGTGCGTACTGCGGAGCGACGGGCATCCCGCTCCAACTGGAACACATCGTTGCGCGCGCCAGGGGCGGAAGCCAGCGGGTCTCCAACCTTACCCTGGCGTGTGAAGCCTGCAACCTGGCAAAAGGCACCCAGGATATTCGAGACTTCCTCGCTCATGATCCTGGGCGCCTGGAGCGCATCTTGAAGCAGGTCAAGGCGCCGCTCAAAGATACGACGGCTGTCAATGCGACGCGATGGCGCTTGTTTGAGCGGCTCAAAGCTACCGGACTCCCGCTGGAAACCGGCTCTGGGGGCCTGACCAAATATAATAGGAGCAAACGGGCCCTCCCCAAGACGCATTGGCTCGACGCGGCAGCCGTAGGAGCCTCCACGCCTGAGGGCCTGCGCACGGCGGACATCGTGCCCTTGCTCATACACGCGACGGGGCGTGGGCATCGGCGGCTGTGCAACGTCAATAAACAGGGGTTCCCGGTCAGCCATCGCAGACGCCACAAACGGTACTTCGGGTATCAAACGGGGGACCTGGTGCGAGCCGTAGTTCCCGAGCGCTTTGCCTGCCGGGGCACCCACGTGGGGCGCGTGGCGGTGAAAGCCAGCGGATACTTTACCATCACGACGGCGCACGGCAAGGTCACCGATGTGCCTCATCGCTTTTGTCGGCTGATCGGGCGCAGCACTGGCTACGCCTACCAGGTTGGGACACGGCACGCTGCCCCAACTAGCCCGTAAGGAACGGCCATTCCTCCCCGGCTTGCAAAGACCGGGGAGGAATGGCCCGTATTTCTGTGGTATTGTAGGGTCCAGGCTCGCTTGGACCCTACAAGTACTAAATGCGCCATTGCGTGTCCATACTACGTTACAAGTGTAGAGGATGTGGGGAAAGGCCGCAGGCCCTTCACATCCCATCCCATATCCCACGGAGTGGCGAGAAGTTGTACCTGGATATCTATTTTATACATTGCTGTGTTTCTATCTTGCGTCCAGCTCATTAGCTCTATGCTTGACTGTTAAAACACAAGACATTATTTTATATACTATCAAACGTTTCATCCGAAGCTAGAGGTAGGAGACATTTCTGTGGAATTGAAATGTGCTAATTGTGGCCAGGCGTTACCAGGAGAGGACGCCCGGTTCTGTAATAATTGTGGCACTCTTGTCCCTTCGCATCCTTTTAGTCCTCATTCAAAAGGGAAGACCGGCGCCCCTGCTGGTGCGGAAAAAAACGCTCCCGCTGGCGAGCGTGAGGAGAAGCCCTTGCCTGAGCAGGGGGATGTGTCTCCTGCCTGGATGGAACGCTTAGAGAAAGGTCCAGGCGCGCGCTCTCAAGACAAACCCTCTCCTGAGCCTGTCAAGCTGGCTGCGCGTGTGGAGCAAACTCCACCTCCCACTCCCGCTCGTCCTCGCCCACAGCCTGTCGGCGAGTTTTCTTGGCCAGATCCCGTGACACATACCATAGTTAAAGAGCCTTCCGCGAAAGAAGGCTCTCAGCAGCCGCGCCAGCCCTCACCGGCAGTGTTTTCGGATGATGACCTGTCGCGTTTTGCCGCTGTCCCTCAGTCCAAAGTCGAGCCATTCGCATCTCCAAATGTTAGCAAGCAGCCTGAAACAGGCAGGGATTGGTCGCAGGAGGCCACAATTGCTCCACACGCCTGGCAGGATGAACAGCCGCACCAGAACGAGGACATAGACGCTATCCCCACACAAGCGCTTCAGGTCAGTGATGTGCGTAAAGAGCAAGAGGAGCAAGAGCGCCAGCGTCGCGAAGATTTTGAGCAATTGCATACCACACCGCTTCAGGCCCAGGCTCCCTCCGCTGCGCAAGGGCCTGGCCCAGCCGCTGAGCGTACACAATCTATCTCGGGCAGCGGCGATGCGTTCCCGCTAGCGGAGCGTGGGAATAGCCTTCGCCCTCCTCAGGCTGAGGCCCTCCCCAGGCCTGAGCGTGCGAACACCGCTCCGGCGCCTCAGCCACCTGTTGGCGCGACCCCTTTCCTGGGCCTCGATGCGCATCCGCCCTTCGAGGTGTTGCCCTCCACTCCACGCCCTCAGCAGCGGCCAGATGTTGGTGCGACACCCTTCCTCGGGTTAGACCCCAACGGGCGTTTTCCTGGTGAAATCACGCCAGAGACGCCCCACCCAGCCCAGAACTGGCAGGGAGTACCTGCCTCCTCTATGCCAGCGACACCAAATCCCGTGTCACAGCCTGTACAACCCGTGGCACCTGCGGCGAGAAAAAGCTCGCGTGGGAAGCTCATCATTGCTGGGATTGCTGTGGTGCTTGTTCTGGGCATTGCACTCTCGGCTGTCTGGCTCACGCTTGGGCATCCCTTTAGCCAGCCACTGCATACCTGGCAAACCTTTAGTGATACCAGTGTCAATGTCTCGATGGAGGTTCCAGACGATTGGTCCTGGAAGGCCGATTCCGCCCAGCATAGCGTCACGATTGCCAATGCCGATAGTGCGCACGCTGACGCTCAGACGGGCTTTATCACTATCGCGGTCTCTGACCAGGACCCCGGTGATCTCGCCAAGTATCTGAATCAGCAAGCGACAAAGCTGAGTATGGATAACATGACGCCCAGTGAGACGCTGACCTTCGGCGGGGAGCAGTGGAAGCAACTGCATGGCTCGCTTGTGATACGCAACGCAAACTATACCGGCATTTTACTCGCCACCATGCACAATAACCATCTCTACCTGCTCACCCTGGAGGCGCCGCAGAAGGACTATGCACAGTATGAGCAATCGTTCTTCTCTCATGCCCGCTCCACCTTCAAATTCTTATAGTCAAAGCGCTGACCCCATTGCAGTCGTTAGCCTAAAATATGAAGAGCAAGGGTGTGCTGTTCGGCACACCCTTGCTCTTCATATTTACTAAATTCTCCCCCTGCCTGACCTCTTCCACGATGAGATTGGTATGGTATAATTGCTTTCGATATACCGCGAGAGCGATTTTGGTGCGCATGTAGCTAAGCGTCCAGTATTTACCACGTATGCCCGATGGGCTGGGGAATAGCTCCAAGCAGCATTGCGCAAGCACGACGAAAGGAGAGCAGCGAGGCAACTGGCTGCGTGGGAGGAATGTTAGAAGACATTCGTTTTGAGCGACATTTTCGCACGCCTTATTCCGAGGGCTACTACATTATGCAGGGCAATAGCCTGCAAAATAATAATCGCCTGGGAACCGTTGACATCCACTTTACAACAACGGCTGTTCATGGCACGCTCATCCTGGAGCGAGAGCTAGAGGAGACCGAACTCACCAAACTCATTGAACAAATTGACGAGGATCTTGTGCTCTCGGCTGATATGCCGCGTGATGACTTCCTGGTAAGCGTCTACGTCGGTCGTGACGTTGGCTTCTTTAGCGATGAGTATTTCGCCGAAGAGAATAACGAAGCCACTGATTTCGACGAAAACGAATTACGATAGCTCATGGCATATTGATTGATTCTGCTGGGAAATAGAGCATCTTACGGCCATAGGCGCTCGATTTATCGCGCGCAAGGCGATTTATCGCAGTGATACAGGGGCGCAACCAAGCATATCGCCTGGCTTCGCCCTTGCCTCCCGGATGGCGCCATGAGGTCTTCCATATGGGAGCAAGATGTGCCTTTATGGCAAATTGCCTGTAATTCGGTATTTCTGCGATAAATCGGGCACCTATGGCGATTGGAGTGGTTGCGCTCGCAGGCGCTTAGTCCTCCAGCAGCCCTCTGCGCATAGCATATTTGACCAGCTCCGCGCGGCTATGCAGATTCAGTTTATCCATGATATGGGTGCGGTGCGTATCTACTGTTTTGGGACTGATGACCAGGCGCTCGGCGATCTGATTATTGGTAAAGCCCTCTGCTACTAGCTTGAGGATCTCGCGCTCGCGCTCCGTCAGGCTGCTATAACTATCCTTCTCTTCACCAGTTTTTGACCGCTGGAGATAATCTCCTACCATGACCGATTGCGCGGCGGGTGAGAGGTAGAACTGCCCACTCAAGATGACATGCAAGGCCGTGATTAACTCAGTATCCGCCGCTTCTTTGAGCATATAGCCCGAGGCTCCGGCCCGTAGCGCTTGAAAAACATACTCATCGTGTTCATGCATGGTCAGCACAAGTATTTTGACGTCGGGTGCGATCTTTTTAATCTGTTTGGTGGCTTCGATGCCGTTGAGATCGGGCATGGTAATATCCATCAGGACAATATCAGGTTGTAGGCGCTGTGTCTCCTGGATTGCCTGTTTCCCATCCTGTGCCTCGCCCACGACCTCCATGTCTGGCTGGGCGTTGAGCATCATTTTCAAGCCTGCGCGCAAGATTGTATGGTCATCTGCCAGTAAGATACGTATTTTCATATAAGCCCTATCTGGTGCGAAAATTGCTGAATAACCCGATACACAAATGCGTTTTACACTTTTTCATAATTATACTTTTTTAGCTTCTCTTTGGGGAGGGGAATATAAACCTGGACCGTTGTGCCCTTCCCTGGCTGTGATTCAATGTTAAGCGTGCCATCAAAAAGGTCCGCGCGTTCGCGCATGCCGACCAGACCCCAACCTCGCTCCTGCCCGGCCCCGGGACTTCCTCTTAACTGGTCCGCATTAAAGCCACGCCCGTCGTCGGTAATGGTAGCATAAATGCCATCCTGGTCCTCTTTGAGCATGACCGTCGCATTTTGGGCCTGGGCATGTTTGGCGATATTGGTCAGGGCCTCCTGCACAATGCGATAGAGGACGGTCTCCAGGTCGTTATTGAGTCGCTCTTTAAAGCCCACCGCCTGAAAGCTGATTGAGACGGGAAACTTCTGTTGGTATTCTTTCACATACCAGCGTAGCGCGGGCACCAGGCCCAGGTCGTCGAGTGCGCTTGGGCGCAGGTCGATGCTCAGATTGCGGATGGCGCGCAGCGTCTGGTGGGCCAGCATGCGCGTATCCGCGATGCGGTCTCGCGCGTCCTGCGTCTTAACCGACTCCTCAAGGACGGCCAGGCTGATCAAGAGCGAGGTGAGCACCTGTGAGGTCTCATCGTGCAGCTCACGTGCGATACGTTTGCGCTCTTCCTCCATGGCATTGGTGATCTGTGAGGCGCGCTGGCGATTGGCGTCATCAATTGCTTCCAGCATCATGTTAAATGTGCCAGCTAGCTGGTCCGCCAGGGGATCAAAGCCGGTCACATCGGCGCGCTGGGTGCGGTCACCCTCGCGGACCCGTCCCATAATCCGGCCCAGTTCAATCAAGGGTCTGAAGGCGATCTGGAGCAGCACAAAGTTCAAAATAACGCTCATAGACCAGCCAATGACGACAAAAATCAGGAGGCCACTGGGTCCATACGTATTGATATGGGTCGCCAACCATGTGCCTGCCGTTGCTCCTACGAAGATAATAAAGCTATTGGCGATGAGCACTTTATATAAGGCGGGAATGCGAAAGAGTTGCCTCAGTAAGGTATTCCTCTTCAGGATTCCCCGATAGATCGGCCTGGTATCAGCGTGCGCCATGGGGCAACAATCCTCTCCGACTGTCTGTAATCTTCTTCTTCGGTACCGCGTGTGTTTGTACCCTTCCTCTCTGTAATTGTATCGGTTCTTTGTCGGAACTGTCAAACGGCCTCTCAAGCCAGAAATGCTCCCTCCTCATTCCTGAGAATCAGGTGAATCCCTGGAAAAAATCAGGTAAGTACCTGATGTATCTCCTGGTGTGCGGGGGTAAGCTAGGTCAGAATGGAGTGCATCCACTAACTGGCAATCCCAGGCAACTCAACAGCAACCCCAGGTGCCCGTATGCCCTTTCAGGCAACTTGAATCGAGGACTTCACAGGCTCCTTTCACCCAAATGGGCCATCTCAGATGAACAGGTACGCTGACTCGCGATACCTTTTTTACCCAGGGGCTTCCTGGTGAATGGGGGGAGGGAAAGGCTAGCTATGAGTTTCTACTCTCCCTTTTGGCGGAAATTTTTATTATAATCTGATTTGCAGATACTTCCTATCCGAACCCCTGAGCGCAAAGCGCTAGCCACGAGAGTGGCGTTGGGTTTCGGAACAAGAGGACTTCCTATCCGAACCCCTGAGCGCAAAGCGCTAGCCACGAGAGTGGCGTTGGGTTTCGGAACAAGAGGACTTCTTATCCGCACACCCTGAGCGCAAAGCGCTAGACACATGAGTGGCGCGCGCCCCCGAATGGGGGTTGCCGTGTCCCCGAATGGGGAGGTTTCGGAACAAGATCTTAGTAAAAGCCTTGTTGAGTGGCTTATCCCACTTCTCCTATGGGTGGTGGGACAAGAGGGGGGGCCGAGGGAGCAAATAGTACTCCTTCAGGGTTGGTTGTGTTATAATCAGCCTCACGGTCGTTCAGAATTATTTGCAAACATAACTTTATTGAAAGTCTTGATCCTTTGAGGAGGCACAGTGAGCTCTACTTCAAATAAGAAAAGCTTGCTTGACATGGCGACGCAGAAAATCGTTCAGAGTCAGGTGTGGCGTTCTATCTTCCGCCACGGCTATCCTGATACGCCCTTGAACCAGTCACTGGTCATGATGGGGAACGTATTTCTGCACCTCCATCCTGTAAAGGTCAGCCGTCAGGCGATGAAAATCACATATACCTGGTGTATGGGTGGTATCTCGTTTTTCCTCTTCCTGCTGCTGACGATTACCGGTGTCTTTCTGATGTTTTATTATGTCCCAGACACCACGCAAGCTTATCAGAATATTAACCAGCTAAGTAGCGCCGTTTCCTTCGGCCACCTTGTGCGTAACATGCATCGCTGGTCCGCACACTTGATGGTCGTGTCCGTGACGCTACACATGATTCGCGTCTTCTATCATGGTGCCTATAAGCCACCCAGAGAGTTCAACTGGGTTGTGGGCGTACTACTCTTCTTCGTTACTCTGTTCTTGAGTTTTACCGGTTACCTGCTACCCTGGGACCAGATCGCGATCTGGGCTATCACGGTAGGTACCAACCTGGCGCCTTACACCCCTCTGCTGGGTGATCCTGTCTACAAGGTCCTCGTTGGTGGCGGTGCCGTCGCTCAGGCAACGTTGATCCGTTTCTATGTCGGTCACGTCATTCTGCTCCCGCTGGCGGGCGCCCTGCTTATGGCCGTTCACTTCTGGCGCATCCGTAAGGATGGTGGTGAGGCTGGTCCTCCTCCTCCTTCGCGTCGTGAACTCGAAACCCGAGCTGCGGAGCGTGAAGCGCTTAGTGCCACTCGCTAGTCAAGTGCATTTGTTCCGTACTTCTACGGTGCTTTGGAGAGGAAACCTCTATGGCAATTGAACCTAAAGATAAGGTACAGACACAAGCATCGGCGACACAGCGACGTTACCGTACTCTGGCTGTAGTGAAGCAGGAAGCGATCACCCGTGTGGAGAAGCCGCTCGAAGACTCGGTCTTCGTGTGGCCTCACCTGCTGGTTCGCGAGTTCTTCGCCGCGACCATGCTCACCGTCATGATTACGTTGCTGTCACTGGTGATCGATGCTCCGCTTAAGGAGCCGGCCGATCCCAATACGACGCCGAACCCTGCCAAGGCCCCATGGTACTTCCTGGGCTTGCAGGAACTCTTGCACTACTTCCCGCCTTCCACGGCTGGTGTGCTGGTTCCTGGCCTGACACTGGCGGCTCTTGCGGTCCTGCCCTATGTTGACCGCAATCCCAGCCGTGCTTACGCTGACCGCAAGGTCGCTATTGTGACCTTTACCATGTTCCTGATGTTCTGGGCGGTCATCACCCTGGCTGGTAGCTTCTTCCGCGGTCCGGGTTGGGTGTGGGCCTGGCCCTGGATGAGCGGCTTTTACTTTGACCTGTAGGATCTTATTCCGAAATCCAATGTCACTAGCGCTCCGCGCTCAGGCTTTCGGATCAGAAGAGATTTCTTACCTGGCCAAGCTCAATACCAAGCAGGAAAAGTAAACAAAGAATCCAAGAGGGTAATCAATGAGTAGTAACGGTAGTCATGATGATATGCAGCCGATTACACCGCAACAATATGAGATTCTGCATGGTGGTGGCGCCGAGGCCGCGGAGATCGCTCGCCAGCGTCTCTCCCGCCGCCGCTTCCTGCGCAGGTCCATGTTAGCGGTGTGGGGCATATCTACCACTGCTGCGGTTGCCGGGGCTCTATACTTTATGTATCCTACGTCGGGCGGCGACTTCGGTTCCGCGCAGAACGTGGGCAAAAAGACCGATTTCCCGGCTGCCAAGCCTGAGGAGATGGTCCTCAACGAGAAGGGCGTGTTCTATATTCCGGCCGCTCGCTCGTACCTGGTCCATCTCGCCAATGATGCGCAATATCTGCTGTCAGGCCAGAATCTGCAAGACCAGTTCCAGTTGGAGAATGTGGTCCATGATGGCGATGGGTCTACCTGGGTTGCGCTCTATCAGCGCTGTGTACACCTGGGTTGTACCGTTCCTTTCCGTAATGACTGTGTGAGCTTTAAATGCCCCTGTCATGGTTCGCACTATAATGTCAACGGCGAGTTCCTGGATGGTCCCGCCCCTCGTAGCCTTGACCGCTTCGATATGAACTTCAAGGATGGCGAGGTTGTCATTAACACGGGTACCATCAATAGCAATGTGCAGCATCCCGATGCGACGACACAGTTGCTTCCCAAGCCAACGAAAGAGTGTAGCGCGGGCGGCTAATCTCCTGTCCCTCTGCCTCTTGCTGCAGGGAATCTTATAGATATAAAGACGTCGCATAAGTAGTAGGCGCGTACGCAAGTAGCGCGTACCGCCTACTGGTGTTGTTGCCTCTTCATTCTATAAGAAGTAGGGTTGATCTCGCTTCCATTTCCGGTCTGGAGTGGGGCATCCAAGAGATCGAAGTTTTATAGTAGGAAATCTGTGATGAATATAGGTCAAATTGCTATAGGCATCGTTGTCCTGCTGATCGTCGTCGTCGGCTTGCTGGTTATTCTCTTTTCACGAACGAACGCGGTCCAAAAGACCGGCTATGGATCACTCATCATGCTCTCGCTGGTTTCGATGATGATCCCCGTGTTCTGGATTATAGAGAATCAGAACCAGGCCACGTCACAGCAGCAGTTGCAATCCTATGCTATCAATCAGGGACTCCAAGTCTACGTCAAAGTCTGTACCGATCAGTGTTACGCTATCGGTCAAGAAGATAAGTTGCTCTTTGAAAAATACCTGGGCTACAATGTCTCAGATCTGAATAAATTGACTGACAATCAGCTCAAGGCAATGATCACTTCGGGCAACTATAATCCCAATGCGCCACTGCCGAGTAACCTGAACACGATTCCCCGCCGGGACGAGTTCGGTGGCCAGCTGAAGGCGATTGACGTTGACTATCTCTTCGCGCTCATTCGCTCCGCCGATCCAACCTATGCTAAAAAGCAGGGCTACACCGGCGATGCCGCGAAGAATGGCTTCAACGGTCTGGTCGAATATCTCCAGGCCAATGCCAAGAACCTCTATGACCAGGCGGTAACGCTTGGTAAGAACGGCCAGTTTGGCGAGGCCGTTGATATGAGCAAAGAAGATACGGTGAAAGTACGCATCCTTCCTGCCGGTCAGGTGAAAGTCTGCACCAGCAAGACCGCGTGCTTCGAGTATGCCAACCTGAAAGTGAAAGTCGGCACCAAGATCACCTGGACCAATGATGACCAGGTTGCGCACACGGTCACGGCTATCGACAGCAGCAACCTGTCCAGCCCCAAAGCGCTGCCCAACATCTTCGACTCAAAGACCCTGGAAACTGGCAAGTCTTTTGAGTGGACGGTGACTGAGGATGCCTACAATCTCAATAAAGACTCGCACCAGCTCGTTTACTACTGCTCCGTGCATCCTGATATGCAGGCGCAGTTGACGATTGTTCCCGCGGCATAAGTCCTCAACATCAGCTTATGCCGACCTGTCTTGCGCAATGACATACTCTGTGTGGACGCGCAGCCATGCCAGGTCACTGGATATGTTGTTGTCATAGATATGTACGGCATGTTGAAAGGGATTGCTATCCATGCAACAAGTACAAAAAAAGGAGTTGCCGGAGAGGATTTCGTGGGCACGCTCGATCATCTTCGCAGCAGGCTTCTTCTTTCTCGCGGCTATCCTTGTCGGGCAGCTTCCAGGGTATATCTACCTGAAGATGACTGCAGCCTCTCTTGAGGGCTTGCAGCAGGGTCTCTTCTCCCTGGCTGTAACCTGCCTGGCAGGCTTTATTATCGTCTTTACTGTGGTCTCGCTCTTCGATCCCAAGCCGAGTATTCCGCCTGCGGTCTTCACTGGCCTTGGCGCGATCCTGAGCGTGGCTGGTTTGGCTCTCTCGCTCTGGTCATATTTCAATGGCCAGTACTTCCCAAACTTTGCCAAGCCAGAGATGTATATCTCCCCAATGCTGGGTGGTCAGTTTCTCTGGTTCCAGGCAAACGCGATTGATCTGCTCATGGTTGGCCTGGCGGTCTTTACCGTCGGTCTGGCGATGATTTTCTACGCCGCTCTCGCCGTTCGCGAGAGCCGCACCGAGGATCGCCGCGATCTGGGAACCACGCCCGCCATTCGCAGCCTGATCATTGCAGGTTCGACGCTGGTCGTGCTCTCCTTGCTCGCTTACTCTCAGGTGAGCGATCAGGGCCTCGCCCTCCAGATCGTTGGCGGCAATATGAAAGAGATTGCGACTGGCATCAAGTGGGTCAATCTTGGCGCTGGCATCATCCTGGGTACGGCTATCTACCTGACCATGGCTGCCTTCGCCTTGCGCCTGCACTATCTGATGCGCCCGGTTCGCCAGCGCACTATGCCCGCGCTCTACGCGGTTGGCGCGCTTGGCCTGGGTCAGACCGGCGGTATCTGCCTGGTCCTGGCGGTTGCGCTCTATCCCCTGATCGGTGGACTGCACTTTGTGCCGATCCTGGGCCCCTACTTCACGCTCTGCGCGCGTCAGTCCGCTATCCCAGCTACCTGCACCTTCGCGCAGCAGGGTGGGTACCTGGTCGACGCCATCGTGACGACGAACGCCTTTGTCATCCTGATGGGTGCTGTCTGGGCCTGGAAGAGCAACCGCAACCTGGTGGTTGTTGGTAGCGTGGTTACCGTGGCGACCATCGCCGGGCTGACCCTGCTCGTTCATACCGCTCCAGATCAGATTCTCGTCAGTATGATCTTCTGCGCCGGTATGCTGATCATGGCCGTTATCTGGACCTCGGTCGGTCGCCGCGAGTTCGCGGTGGTTGGCGAGAACAACCTGGGCTGCCTGGGTCAGTGGCTCGTGATGGGCACCTGCTTGTTCATCTACCTGGGTGCGTTTGCCTTCTTCTCAATCGCGCCTGCAAGCTGGGAGCCTGAGACCGCGCCAAACATTCCCTTTGTTCCTGGGACTGTGATCGCGCCTCCCACGACCAATCCTGCTGCGCCAGTCATGCCGCAGACGGACGCGGTGGTAATGATTATCCTCATGGGTGTTCTCGCCGCAGTCCAGCTCTACTTCCTGACGCGCAACCGCTACAAGGTCTGATTTATATCAGAAAAAGAGCAAAAGCAAAGAGCCCGAGCTATGAGCTCGGGCTCTTTGCTTTTGCTCTTTTTCTGATACATGCGTGCCGCAGGCGAAGGCATTCCAGGCATACATATAGATGTGGTATTCTATAGAGCAAAAGGCTGGTTACTATGGAAACATTCCACATCGACACCGCGCTCTCCTCCTTAAAGCTGGTCGCTACTGACCTGGATGGGACGTTGCTTCGTTCCGATAAGACGATCTCAGCTCAAACAGGTATGGTGCTGCGCCGTTTGCAGACTACCGGCGTGGCTCTTGTACTGATTAGTGCGCGCCCGCCGCGTACACTGCGCCAGATCGCCAGGACCTATAAGATTGGTGGCCTTGCGCTTTGTTGCAATGGTGCGATTCTGTATGACCTGGATCAAGATCGCTCTTTGGGAGAGCTCGCTCTCTCGCCTCAGCAGGTACAAGACCTGGTTTCATGCCTGCGCACGGGTTTGCCTGATCTCTCTTTCGCTGCCGAGAGCGGGCTGTCCGTCACCTGTGAAGAGGCTTTCTATCCCTTCTGCGTTCAGGCTGCCGATGCTATTACGCTCTCGAACGACGAAGATGGCGTTGCCCATCTCCTGGCCTCTCTCCTCTCCCACCACTACCCTTCTGTGGAGGTCTGAATCTCTCCTGCTTGCTCAGAGATGATAAAACATCAGCGTGCCTGGCATCCATCTCAACACGCGATCTCACAATCGAGTAAAGTATGTTTGGTTGGGGGCTGGCTCCGCCAGCCCCCAACCAAACATACTTTACCATTGATGGGTCCAGGGATGGCTAGAGGACTTGTGGTACAATAACATACGTTCAGCATTACAAATAAGGTTGACAGTGCATCATAAGCGTATCGAGGTAGGTATGGTAGAGGTAGGCTGGTATATGGATGCACTGCACTGATATATAGTAGGAATGTAGGTACCCGTTCGTGAAAGGAGAGGCGGCATTTCCTCCTCGCTCGCTGGAGACAAGAATTTTCCCGCCGATGAAACTGATGCACAATGATGATCCTCTTAAGGTATTAATTCTAGCGGCCGAAATTGTACCCTTCGTCAAAGTTGGAGGTCTGGCAGATGTCGTAGGCGCCCTACCCAAAGCCCTACAGGAGCTAGGACACGATGTACGCCTGGTCATGCCACGCTATCGCCAGGTTGATCCCGAGCACTTTCACTTGCAGACTATCATCTCCTCTATGCCCGTCCCCATGGGTTCCTATCAGGTCGAGGTGAATATCCTTCAAGGGACCATCGGCAACAATGTTCCCGTCTACATGGTCGATGCTCCCCGCTACTTCGAGCGCGAAAACCTCTATGGCTATACCGATGACGGCGAACGCTTTATTCTTTTCTGCCGCGCTGCCCTGGAGGCGGCCCGCGCCCTCAACTGGTCGCCCAATATCGTTCACTGCAACGATTGGCATACCGGGATTGTGCCTAACTGGATGCATACACTCTACTATGGCGATCCCTTCTTTGAGCATACCGCGACCGTCTACACTATCCATAACCTGGCCTATCAGGGCATCTTTGGCTATCGCCTGCTCGAAGTCGCGGGTGTGGCCTCCAAGGGCTTCCTCTATCCCCAGATATCCGAGCTCGCCAACGTTGTGGATGTCATGGGGCGCGGTATCCTCTTTGCCGACTCGATTACGACGGTGAGCGAGCGCTATGCCCAGGAAATTCTGACCCCGACCTTTGGCGAGCGCCTTGACCACCTGCTCCGCTCCCGTAAGGAGCGTGTCTTCGGTATTCTCAATGGCATCGATTACCAGGAGAATGATCCTGGCCACGATGCCCATATCCACACACCATTTGATATCAACTCACTCGATAAGCGTATCGAGAATAAGATTGCCCTGCAAGAACAGGCCCATCTCCCGGTGAACGCTGATATCCCGCTGCTGGCCATGATCTCGCGCCTCGCCGACCAGAAAGGTCTCGATTTGATCTCCCAGATTGTGCATCCACTGCTGGACCAGGGTATTCAGCTTGTGGTCATGGGGATAGGTGATCAGCACTATCATGAGCTCTTCCAGACCCTTGCCGCGCGCTATCCCAACCAGGTTGCGGTCTTCCTGACCTTCAATACTGAGACGGCGCAGCGCATCTATGCCGGTAGCGATATGTTCCTGATGCCCTCACGCTTCGAACCCTGCGGTCTGAACCAGATGATCGCCATGCGCTATGGTAGCGTCCCTATCGTCCGTAACGTTGGTGGCCTCGCCGATACCGTCCAGAACTACGATCCCGCTAGCGATACCGGCAACGGCTTCCTCTTTAACGACTACGACCCCTGGCAGCTCTTCGCCGCCATCATGCGCGCCCTGACCGTCTATCGCTTCAAAGATGTCTGGCGTACGCTGCAAATTCGCGGTATGCAGGCGGACCACTCCTGGGGCGCCTCCGCCCGTCGCTACGTTGACATCTACCGCAACGCCCTCGCCTTCCACGACAGCGGCGAATAAGTTTCTCCAGGATACAACCAGGCTCATTGTCAGACACCTGCTCAGGGCTTTTGCTCCGAGTAGGTGTAGCAAACGTTTCTAAGAAACACTGTCAAATATCATCTTTTGTTGGCATTTGCTGCTTTTTCTCCCGTTGACTTTCTCACTACCAGGACTATACTACGCTTGTCGTGAGCGAGGTTCCACGCAAAAAGCGTTGCGTGGGGAAAAAGCAACGTCGTCTCTCAAACCATTCGCAAGCGTCCCCTTGTGGGATAAGCACTTGAGCGAGATTGAGAAACGTTCTCCAAGTAGCTCCGACCCTTTGCAATTGGGGTGAGGAGTAGCGGGGACCGCAGTTTCCCCTGGACGGCAGGCCGTCCGAACGGATGACCGATAGGCATATTTGTCATCATTTTAAGATACTGTCTCTCTCTTCCTCTGCTAAGGACATTTACACAATATCTACTTCTCTCTCTGGATAAGCACAGCCTTCTCACCTTGATAAATACACTCTCACAACCACTGTCTGCTATGCTCTGATGGAGATCCAAGCAATCGCTATTCCCTGGCGGGAGAATCACCAGGAGGAGACCTTGTGTGTTCCAGGTGAGATCGTTCACATTACCAGATTAGGAGAAAGTAGAATATGCAGTATGTTTTGCCAAGGATGACAAAGCGTGGGTTACGGCTCCTCGTACTTTCAGCGTTCCTGATGGTTACGTTTGCCTTCCTTCCACGCCCGGCGCACGCGGCGCAAACTTATTTCAGCGATGGTTTTGAGAGCGGGAATACGAGCAAATGGACGTTCAATAACAGCGATCAAAATGGTCAGTCCACGGTACAGTCCCAGGTGACCCATACTGGATCATATGCCCTGGCCTTGACCAATACCTTTAACCCCGGACAGATCAGCTATGTCTATACCGCCCTCTCCAGCGCTCGCACGAGTGCCTATACCCGCTTCTATGTCCGCTATTCCACGTTTGACGGACTCTCCAGCGGCACCGAACTGGCGATTGGACGCAATAACAATGACCGGAGCGTCTGGGGCGTCGACTTCGACCGCGATATTCATGGCCTGGATGTCTACTTCTGGGATGGTCAAGGCAACCTGCATAGCTTTATAAGTCCTTCCAACATCTTTAAGGTCAATACCTGGTATTGTGTCGAGGTTTATGTCAACTCAGTAACTAGTGGACACGGAGAGGTCTGGGTCAATGGCTCCTCTATTGGTTCGGTTGATGCTGATCTCTCGAACGCCAATCCCTATGCGCGCCTGATGTTCTTCGACAAAATCGCGACCACCACCTATATTGACGATGTTGTGGTTGCAGATACCTATAATGGTCCGACCAACGCGGGACCCGATGTCAACTTTGCCCCTAGCAGTGTTGACTTCAACGAACAGGGCGTCAATAGCACCGCCTCACGTACCGTAACCTTCTCAAATACTGGTGCCTCCGCGCTCGGCATTAATAGTATCGGCGTCACTGGTACGAATGCTAGTGACTTTTCCCAAACAAACACCTGCGGCAGTTCGCTTGCCAGCGGCACTTCCTGTAATATCACGGTCAGCTTTACGCCAGCTGTAGCCGGTGATCGTAGTGCCTCTCTTGCCATTGTCACCAGTGCCAGCGTGACCTCCTATTCCATTCCTCTCAACGGTACGGGCGTGACGCAGGTATCCTACTTCCAGGATGACTTTGAGACCGGCAATT
The DNA here is from genome assembly GCF_016587395.1 of Ktedonobacter sp. SOSP1-52. Taxonomy (NCBI): domain Bacteria; kingdom Bacillati; phylum Chloroflexota; class Ktedonobacteria; order Ktedonobacterales; family Ktedonobacteraceae; genus Ktedonobacter; species Ktedonobacter sp. SOSP1-52. The sequence goes on along the minus strand of NZ_BNJH01000002.1, from coordinate 482,573 downwards.
TCACCAAGTGGACATTTACTAATGCCGATAGCACAGGACAGGCAAGTGTACAGACGACGGTGGTGCATGGAGGTACGCACGCGGCGGCCTTTATCAATAGCGCCAATCAGTATAGCTACATTTATACAACCATGCCCTCAGGCCCGGTGACCCAAAGCTATACCCGTCTCTACTTCCGCATCAGTGACCTCTCTATCGGAACCGATATCGCGCTTGGACGCAATAACAATGGCAACAATGCCTGGGAGATTGTCTATAACGCCAATACCAAGGCGCTTGATACCTTCATCTGGGGCAATGGAGGGCAGGTCTATACCCTCTCCTCGCCCGCCAATGGTATTCAAGCCGATACCTGGTATAGCGTTGAGATTGGCCTGAATCAGGCTACGAGCGGCCACGCAGAACTCTGGTTGAATGGCACCTCTGCTGGGTCAATCAATAACGACCTCTCGACGACAAATCCTTTCTCACGCTTGATGATTCTGAATTCTTCGACCAATCGCCTCTATGTCGACGATATCAATGTCAGTGCCAGCTACAACGGTCCCATCAACTAACTATCTCGCTTGTAGGGTCCAAGCTAGCATGGACTCCGAGGCCCGCAGGCCGATACCCTGACGCTGGGGAGGCCGCTTCACTCGGAGTCCATGCCAGCTTGGACCCTACAACACCCGATTCGTCTAATATCTCCATGTTTCTACATACTACTCCAGGTCCTCCCTTGATTGACATGTGATACGCGTATGTATATACTTGAGGGCAGAAGAAATGAGTATAGCATAGGTACGGGATGAGCTATTCCCCACCCCTATGCGCTGTGGTGTCGGTTGGAGGAATGGTCCGTGGAATGGACGAGTGTGGCACTTGAGGAGCGGGAGCAGGAGGCGCGGTGGGCACACAGGCGTACTCAACTCAAACAGCACTATGAGACCCTGCCCCTTGATGAGCAGGCAGGCAATCAGCAGGAATATCTCTTCTGGCAACGAGTGGAGGCGGTGGAAACCCCCCTTGAAGTTCTGGTGCGCTGTGTGCGTGCCTGTGCCTCACCCTCGCAAACGAGCAAACAGCGCCGCCTGATTGAGGTCATTATCAGGCGTACCCAGTATGAGAACGAGACCTGGGCGCGTGGCGTCCTCTCCCATCTCGCGCTCCACGAGGACGAGCGACGCATGCTGAACGCCGATCTCTGCGCCGATCTGTATGAAGCCATTGTGCGCGCGCTGCTTGACCCCGAGCGCCGCTTCTGGGAGGAGCACTTTCACCACTGCCTGCGCTATGAACGCCAGCACATCTTTCGTGCCTTTATGATGCGCGAGGGACGCTGGCGCGACCGTGACGTCGAGCGTGGCTCGCGTATTCCACGCGCGGTCCTGCAAAGCCTGGAGCGCCCGGTCCTCCTCGATAACGGCGAGGAGGCGCAGATCGAAGTCGAAGATGCTCGCGCCGAACATATGTTGCGCTCGGTCGAGACCAGTGCTCTGCTCAGCCTGGTACAGATGTTGCCTCGCCACTTGCGCATGATCCTGCTGCTCCTCTTCTGGCAGGAGCAGACCGAGCGAGAGGTCGCATGCACCCTTGGCATTACCGATCGTACCGTGCGTAACCGCAAGCGCCAGGCGCTGGAACAACTACGTCTTTTGTTACAACAGGAGGAGGAGGTTCTAAAAGATGGAGCATGAACGCGAAGAAATTATGCACATTACCGCGCGCTATGCCGAGGAAGCCCAGGAGGGCAGGTCGCCCTCACTCTCTGCCTATCTCGCGCGCTACCCCCAGTATCGTGAGGAACTGCTCGATTTTATCAGCTACTACCAGGCCTTTGAGGCTCCTTTACCCATGAATACCTCATTGGCCTCGCTCTCAGAGGTCTCGCGTGAAGCCCTTGAGCGCGCCTACACTTCCCAGGCTCAGTTACCTACCCAGGATGTCGCCGTGCGCAGCCTCTTCGAGAGCCATCAGCAGCAGCCTGTCACACCGCGCCAACTTGCCGACGTACTTGAATTGAGCGAAGATATTGTTCAGTTACTGGAGCGACGTGCCTTGCTTCCAGAGAGCATTCCTGCTACTCTATCTCAGTGCCTGGCAGGCGTGCTTGGATATTCACCCGCGGCCATTGATGCCTTCTTTGCCAGCCGTGAGCCGTCCAACACCTTCTCTCGCCCAGGCCTGAAGGTCGCCGAGCCGCGTGGCCCCTATGGCGAGAATCAGGAATCGCTCACATTTGCCCAGGCCGTTGCTGCTAGCGCGCATCTCTCATCAGAACGCAAAGCTGCCTGGCTTGAACGCCTATCGTAACCTAGCACTTTGAGGTCTCTTCTATGCAAAACCGGGTTGTGTATCTTGATTGCTATGATGGCATTACCGCCCCTTTGTTGCTTGGGGCGCTCTTTGATATCGGGCTTGACATTGAGGCTCTCAAAAAAGCCATGACCGCGCTCCCGTTGCCGGATCACACCATTACCTCACAGAAGCAGTACACCCCAGTAAGAGGCAGCAGTGCCACGCTTACCCTCACTACGTCAGAGACGCTCTCTCCCTGGAAACTGGCTGAAACTCCTGTACTGCTCCCACCTGGGACGCTCAAAGAGCCTGTGCGCCAACCGGTACTGGCTATGGTCCAGCACCTTGCTCAGGCTACCAGCAAGCTACGAAACCTTCCTATTGAGGATGTCACCTTACCCGATATTACTCCTCTGCTCTGGCTTATCGCCTTGGTGCTGGGGCTTGATATGCTCAACCTGGATGAAATCTATGCCTCTCCGCTTCCCATGTCCGCTGGTTCTCGCCAGGGATCACGCGGCCAGGAACCTGCGCTGTTTCCTGAAGTCCTGGAGATGCTAATTCATGCCGAGGCCATCTGGTATAACACTGTTGGTGACGAACATGTATCCCTGGAAGCGGCTGCTTTCATGTCCGAAATGAGCAGCTTTGAGCCAGTTAATATCCATGTAACACAAGCCGGCTATGGGTGTTCTTCAGAAAGGAGCGGCAATGTCGCCCGCTCATTGCGTCTCTGCCTTGGCAATCTATTTTTTGCACCCGAGAGGATCTCTCTGCCTTCTCCTGTTCAAACCACTCTAGAGCAGGCCGAGGTCGAGACCGATTGGGTGACCGTGCTCGAAACTAACATCGATAATATGAGCGGTGAGCTGCTGGGCGGCCTGCTCGATCACCTGCTAGAGCTGGGTGCACTCGATGTGAGTTACACTCCCATGCAGATGAAGAAGAATCGACCCGCTACGCTCATTCGCGTCATCGCCCCGCCCGAACTCGGCGAACAGCTTGCCATGAGCCTCCTGCGTGAGACCACCACCCTCGGAGTGCGCTTCCAGCATATGCAGCGTCTCAAGGCCCGGCGCGAGCCGCGCACCATCCAGACCAGCTTTGGCCCCATGCTTATAAAGGTCAAATACCTTGGCGAGCAGCTCATCAGTGCCTCTCCCGAATACGAGGAATGCGCCCGCGTCGCTCGCGAGCGCAACATCCCGCTCGCCGACGTCTATGAGGTTGCACGCAGTGAGGTACAAACGCTTATAATAGGTAATAAGAAAAAAGCATGAATGGAAAAGACTCCATTGCGAAATGGAACCTCAACAAGAACTAAAGTAAGAAGAGGTGAGGTACTTCTATGGATTTTGTTGATTGGCGCAAAGTGCCCGATAGAGAAAAGAAGCAGGCCGAGCAGCTTCGAGGCAACAGCGGTCGTCTCGGGGGCCGCATGTATCGCGACTACATCGAAGAGATGATCCACGAAGCGCAGCAGCGCGGCGAATTTGATAACCTTCCAGGTGTGGGGAAGCCTCTCAATCTCGATGACAACCCCTATGCTGGAGACAAAAATCTGGCCTATCGCCTGCTCAAAAATAACAACGAGCTGCCGCCCGAAGTTGCTCTCGTCCAGGAGATTGAGAAGCAGCGTGAGCAACTGGCGAAAAAGCTTGAACCTATCACCAACCGCTATCGCGAACTACGGGCACGCCGTCTCCCGCCCAGCCGCCAGGAAAAACGTATCTTCAACGAAAGCCGGGCAAAGGTAGCCGCTGACTACGAGGAGGCCCTGCGCAAACTCAACAAGCGCATCCTCACACTCAATATCAGCGTTCCCACCGCCATGCACCAGCCCCTCATCCAGGTCGAGAAACTCCTCAACGAGTTCAATACCACCTGCCCACCTTTCGACCTCTAATTAATGAATTAGCTGGATAACGGGACGGACGCGAAATCGCTCACATATCTTGTTCGATAAAAACCGCGCTACTGACGTATGCGCCTACGCGTCTGGGGCAATATATAGGCAACCAGCGTAGGCGCGTACGTCAGTAGCGCATCTCCCCTCATTCCTGCGGCGCGCCACGGTAGGCCCTGCCAATCCAGAGGCAAAGAAGTACAATGAGACCCAGCCCGCAGAACCATTGTAGCAAGCCACTCCAGGGAAGCCACGCGAACAGCACCAGGCTTCCTTGAAAAAGCAGGAGTGCCAGCGCGAGAAGAGCAATAGCGCGTGCTCCGTTATCCGTCTTCACCAGTTGCCAGGAACGCTGAAAGCCCTTGCCGCGTGCCGCTATGGCAAGCACAAGTACATAGACCATAAAAAGCACGATTATTATCCCCGGTAGTGGCTTCATTTTTGCATTTTCTCCAGCCTGCGAGCAGGGTGTGATTGGTCGATAGCAATGACTATTTGCTTGAATAGAGTCTATTAGTGAGAAAGCTTTGTCGCAGTATATTGCGCCAGCTCCGCCGTGGTGTTGGCGCTATTCAGATCATGTTGATGCACGAACTGGTTTTGCTGGTCGCGTTCCTCCAGTGGCATTTTTCTACGTCTCAATTTGATCAAGAAGAGGATTAGCAAGCCAAGAGCGGGTACAAGCAAGGCACAGATAAGCGCTGCATTCCCGTTGCCAATTGGGATCATGCTGCCAACAATGGCGCCAACGAGGAGTCCCAACAAAATAACCGCAGCTTCAATATACTTCATATACCCTCCAGAGCCTATTTGCGATCGCTCACATTCATTATCTTCTGCATACTTACTACAACGCAGAACGCCAGCAAATAACAAATAAAACCATTGATGGCGCTTATGATTCCTTTGCTCTTTGCACTTCAAGGCGTTTATCTCGAACAAAGAGATACCAACAGAGAATGATAGGGACTACTAGTGGGTCAACTCGCAATTGAGCACCAGGAGGGAAGCGGAGGTGATAGAATAGGAGGAGAAGGAAGGAACACGTCAATGGCTCACTTCCAAAAACATCCCCTGCGTGCTTTCAGCAAACAAGAAGAGCAAGAGTTGCAGCGCATCGTCAAGGCCAGCAGTGAACGGATAGACGTGGCACGGCGAGCCAAAGCGCTGCTGGCAGTAGCGGCCTCGCAGTCTTTTCCGCAGGCAGCATTGGTGGCAGGCTTTAGAGAGGCACGCAGTGTGCGCGAGTTGGTCGAGCGCTTCAATGAGCACGGTCTGGCAGCGCTTTCGATTGCTGCTGGCCGTGGGCGCAAGCCGACCTACACGAGCGCGCAGCAGGCGCGTATTCTGCAAGAAGTACAGAGGACCCCAGATCGCCAGATCGATCAGACTGCTACCTGGTCACTCTCCTTACTACGCAAGGCACTACAAGCCTCGGATCTGCCTCACATCGCCAACGAAACCATTCGTCAGGTGCTGCATGGGTCAGGCTACAGCTATCAGCGAACACGCACTTGGTGCCGCACCGGCTACGCGCTGCGCAAACGCAAAGGCGGCACGGTGACGACCTATGACGAGCAAACACTGGAAAAAAACCGTAGGGGCAGAGATGCCGACTGAGCCCATGTGGTACACTCTCCACCAGGAAAGGATCTCAGAAACAGCCAGGAGAGAAACGCATGAAACCTGCGCGGACATTTTCCCAGGTCAGCCGACGTTTTTACCGTCCCGAAGTGACACACTGTGCCGACTGCCAGAAGCGACTCCGGCGGGCCGTCACCTTGTCGGAACGCACGGTGGTCACGTTGCAGGAGGTGATCAAACTGGTGCATGCGGGCTACCGCTGTTCCGATGCGCAGTGTGTGGGCCATCAGCGGACGTATCGCAGTGCGCGAGCGGATGCGCTGGCCCTGCCCCACTTCACGTATGGGGTGGATGTGGTGCTGTTGGTGGGGCGGCTGCGATTGGTCGAGCACCAAACCGTCGACGAGATCCATCGCGAGTTACTGGCCCGGTTGGCCCCGTTGGGAGTCAAGATCGCGCGCCGAGAAGTGCTCTACCTGTTTGATGCGTACTGCACGTTGCTGCGGGCAGCGAGTGCGGCCAACGAGGACCAGGAGTGGTTGGCCCAAGTCGAGAAGAACGGGGCATCATTGTTGCCATCGACGGCATTCAGCCTGACAAAGGGAACGAGACAGTGTACCTGGTCCGCGATGCGCTGACTGGGCGGGTCCTGGTGGCCGAGAATGTGCTCTCCTCGGAGACTGCCGTCATGAAAGCACTCTTGACTCCGGTGGTTGAGCTGGGGGTGAAGGTGCTGGGCACGATCAGCGATGCCCAGGAAAGTGAGCTGCTGGCACTCCAGGAGCTCTGGCCGGAGGTCCCTCATCAGGTGTGTCAGTTCCATGCGCTGCGCGATGCCTCCAAGACCGCCTTTGAAGCAGACAAAGCGGCGAAAACGGCGATCCGCAAACGCTTACAGCCGAAGGTTCGTGCGGTGCGCAAACAGATCAAGAAGGCCCTCGTGACCGCCTCGCCTCAGGAGGCCGAGCAGCTCCGCGTGCTGGATGCGTACGCCACTGGGATCTTGACCGCGCTCAATATCGACGGCGTGCAGCCGCTGACTTTTGCGACGGTCGAGGCAAGCCAGATGCTGGAGGAGATCGAAGCCAGTCTCCAGCACTTGCTCAAAAAGGGGGCGCCGTGAGTCGGCGGTGTGAACAGAAGCTCACCCGTCTGCAGGCAATTGTGACAGAACGGGCAACCTGGGCAGAGCACCTGAGACAGGTCAAGCGGATGTATGGCTGGCTCTGTGAGGTCGAAGCGATCCTGGTGAAAGAAGCGGCACGCACGCTCGCAGAACCCGTGAGCAATGAGAGCGTGGGACGACGCCTGGACGCGTGGCGCGAGCAGATGGTCCAACTTCTGGAAACGTCCCCCCTCTCGGAGTTGGAACAGGAGAGCCTACGGGAGCTGCTGCAGGTGCTTTCGAATCTGCGCCCGTACCTGGTGCAGTGTTATGAGCGGGAGGACTTTCCGCGCACCAACAATGACATGGAGCGCAGCATTCGCGCGCTCAAAACGCAGTATCGCCGGGTGAGCGGGCGCAAGAATTGGAATGCGTATCTGTTGCGCTATGGGCGCTGCGTGGCCTATGCGCCCTGGTGGGAGCAAGATGAGACCCACCGCCACCACTTGCAGCGCCAGATTGCTCAGCTTGACCGGGGCCGGTGGAGAGAACTGCGCCAGCAGACGACCCGTGCCCAGCAGGAGCAGCTCACGCGGTTTCGTTTCCGTCACAAGCGTTCTTCCGTGCTGGCCTCGCTCGAATCACGCTGGACCGAGGCTACTCAGTCGGTATCTCTGCCCTGACGGAAAAAAAAGACTGATCGAGTTGGCGTGCGAGCACGCGGAAGCTGCCGGGATCGTGCAACTCAATGAAGATGAAGCTGGACCGTATCAGGCCATCCCACAGCCGGGTTCCTCGTGGCAACCAGAGGGCCATCCCCTGTTGCACCCCCACGAGTACGAGCGCGGGGGCACCGCCAAACTGCTCACCCTCTTTCGTCCGACCACGGGTCTCTTGCGCGCCAAAGGTGTCGTCTCGGCAACCAATGCCGTCTTGCATCCCTGGCTGAAAGAGCAACTCTCGGAGGTGTTGGACGAATTGGAGAAAAAACAGCCAGCAGAGACCTTGCCGCCGGAAGCAGAGCGGGCGCACTATGCGCAGTGGAAAACGTGGTTGTGGCCACACGAGAACGATGAGGGGCTTCCTCCCTTACGTATCGTGCTCGTGTGGGACAATCTGGCTGGGCACCTGACTCCCGACCTCGTGGTATGGTTGTTTCATCATGGGGTGATGCCGCTCTACACCCCCGTTGGTGGCTCGTGGCTCAATATGGCAGAGTCGGTGCAACGCATCATTGTGCCGCGTGCTTTGGCTGGGCAACATCCCAAGAACCCCCAACAAGTCATCGACTGGTTGGAGCAAACCGTGGCCGGTTGGAACGTGAACCCGACGCCCTTTGTCTGGAATGGCAAGCGCAGGCGACGGCGCGAACGCGCGCGGACACGCCGTCTGGCCGGATCGAGCGCTGCAATGATTCGAGGGTATTCAATTGCAAGCTGACCCACTAGTGCACAAATCAAGGTGAGAGTGATCTCACTTATAAGTATCTCAAGTGATGATGCTTTAAGCCCAATAAGTGTATGGGTTAGAGGCTTATCAAACAAAATATCTACCCCTAGACCCATCAGGAAAAAGCCCATAAACCGCGAGCCATGTTCACCAAAGCGAAGGATGGCATGACGTCCGTTACTCCACTGTGGACCCTTGAGAAATTTTGAATACAAGTTATTGAATGTGGGAAGGAGAACCGTAAAAGTGCCTGTCAGTATCATCAGGATTTCATCCAGTGGTGAGCCGAAACTGTAGGGAGGGGCTAGGGGATCAAAGCCTGACCGCATAGAATTGTATATTCGTATGCCTGTAAGCAGTAACACCGGGCTAAAAATAAATCCCAGTAGGAATGCCAGCCCGATAATGCGCGCCACAAGGCGCTGCTCCGGAGCAGATTGCATTTGTCTATGTCTTTGGGTTTCCATCGAAACCTCCTTGTTTTCTTTGCACCAGGGTCTTCACTTGACCCTAATAAGGATAATTCACACAAGTAAAAGCCTCAAACATTCAACACTTTGTACAGGTGTTATTTTCGACGCTTTCGATCAAGATAGTTGCAGAAAAATACTGCGCTGATAATGAAATCGAGGATGCTGCCACGTATAGGATTAGAACTTATATATGTTTGCGGTGAAGATGTTAATCACATTGATAAGTCCAAAGATGAGGAATAGGAAGGTCAAAAAGAGATACCATTTGGAAGACTTTGCCATAGAAATTACCTCATATGATGGGTTTGATGTGACTTTGAATACCAGGCTTATCTCTTTGAATCTGGAGATTGTTCTTCTTTTTTTTCCTTCTCGATAAGGCTTTTGCAGTATAGCGCTAATGATCCACCGCCTATCAATGCGATTGAGACACCGATCATAGCGATGAGTACTCTCAAGCCTTTGGAAGAGGGAGACAGATGTTCTATGTCTGTAACACTTACCGTGGCAATAGGGATAAAGAAAAGGAAACTTCCAATAGCAACTATGAGTACTATAAGGATCGCAATGGCTGACGGGCGTTTGTACCAAATCCAGCGTTTTCCTTGACGTTGATAGGATTTGATTTCTAGAAAAGCCCCAATGCCTACAAGGACAAGAAAAAGAGAAAAGTAAAAGAGGAGATTTGTGATGATTAACTGCATAAATAAGCTGCCTTCCGCAAATGTGACTGACTGATGAGCATCGCTCAGGATACTTTACCTCTTATTCTGCTTATTAAGCCGCGAAGGCATGAAAACAGATCACTCAGAACAAACAGCGAGCCAAAAGAGATAAAGAATAGCCAAGCTATCCCAGGATCAAGGCGGGCATCCTGTGGATTATTCGGATGATATTTCACGGTTACTGTTTCACCCTCAAACCGTTTATATCAGCCTTGGGCTATGATGTCTTCGATCCAGAGGAGGTAGTACCGGAATTCATTGCTGATGTTGGTATTAAAAAAGGTGAAAAAGTCGATTATGCTATCAAACAAGATGAAAAAATAATCATGCTTTTTGAGTGCAAATGTTGCAATAGCAACCTCGATGAATGCCATGCCTCACAGCTGTATCGGTATTTTTCTGTCACTGAAGCACGCATAGCTGTGTTGACTGATGGCATTACCTACAGGTTCTATACCGATATTGAGCAACCAAACAAGATGGACCCCAAGCCATTTATGGAATTCAACATGCTGGATATTCAGGAATCTCTGGTGGTCGAGCTGAAGCGCTTAACAAAACAGGCCTTCAATCTCGATGCTATTCTTACGGTTGCGAGTGAACTTAAATATACGCGAGAAATCAAACACATTCTCAATGATCAGCTAAATACTCCCTCAGAAGATTTCATCCGTTTCTTAGCAAGCCAGGTTTATTCTGGTAAGTTAACTGCTACGGTGAGAGAACAGTTTACGAGTATCACGAAAAGGGCTTTTGCTCAATTTATCAACGAACGTATTACTGAACGCTTGCGTTCTGCTATGGAGCCGCCTGGTCCACTTACAGAAGTGAAAAGCGATACTGATAGCCTTGATACCAATCAAAGTATTGCAATCATTCCTGACAAAGAAAGCAGAATAATCACTACTGAAGAAGAACTCCAGGCGTATTATATCGTCAAAGCAATTACCTGTGCTGTACTTGATGCTGAGCGCATTGTTTACCGTGATACGCAGAGCTATTTCGGTGTATTATGTGACGATAACAATCGGAAACCTATTTGCCGTTTGCACTTCAATGGCAAGCAGAAGTTTATTGGTATCATTGATGCCGGTAAAAATGAGGAAAAGGTATCAATCAACAATCTTAATGAGATCTATAAATTAGCTGATCGGCTTAAGGCAACCGCGGGAGCATATGCCAAGCAATAAAGCTCTTTAAGGGCTCTTGTTGCTACAATTGTTTACCTGGCTTCAGAATAGGACAATGCCTCGAATGGCTTCAGTATCCATTCGAGGCTGGTATACTAGATGGCAAAAGCGGTCAAGATATGCATGGATATGAGAGGGCAAGATTATGAAGCTTGACCACTGGCAGACGATGAAGCTTTCCTTTGAGCAGATAAGAGATGGTATGCAGCGGTGGGTGGCACTCGGCAATTTCATAAATAACTGGTATGCCTACCATGCTGAGACTTGCCTGACCCAAAGATGAAGAAACGCCCTTTTATGCATCTTATAAAAGGGCGTTTCTTAAAGGGAAAAATAGGTAAATTGTTCTATTTTGTGAATAATTTGTAACCGTTTTTCTATTGTTTTAGAACATTTTCTGTAATATAATCCTTTGTAACATCTGAATATTGTGATATTCATATTTAACCTGTATAGCAAAAATGGATGTAATTTGTAGTGTTAATGGGGGTGGAATATGGCTTTTGGGAGCGATGAGGAACGCAAGGCTTACTATCGTGCATATAACAAAATCTGGTATCAGAAACACAAGAAGAAAATAGCTGAGGATCGTAAACGTAGTAGAATTAAGCTAAATGAATGGTATAGACAATACAAATCGACTCTTTGTTGTATTCGCTGTGGTGAAAGTCATCCGGCTTGCCTCCATTTTCACCATCGCAATCCAGCCGAAAAAGAATTTGCGATACAAGATATTATTCGCAGATCTTATATATCAGCGGAACGCCTGGAAAAAGAAATCGCGAAATGCGATGTGCTTTGTGGGAACTGCCATGCTATTCTTCACTGGAATGAAAGCCACGATTTTGATGATTGGCGAGAATTTTACGCGAGGGGCAAAGAGGGTGGAAAGGGGACGACCGATGCCACATAAAGACCCGGAGAAGCGTGCGCAATATTCAAAAGAGTACGGCAAACAATGGTACCCAAAACATAAAGATGAAGTTATAGCCAGGAGGAAGAAAAAGCAACAAGAAATAACTAAATGGTTTCGAGAATGTAAGAGTACCTTTCAGTGTATGCGTTGTGGCATCAGCCATCCTGCCGTACTGCAATTTCATCATCGAGACCGATCAAGCAAGAACTTTAATATTGCGAGGAGGGCTATAAATCCAACCAGCCAGAAAAAGCTTGCTGAGGAGATTGCGAAATGTGATGTGCTCTGTGTGAACTGCCATGCCAAACTGCACTGGGAGGAAAAACACGGGGGGAAAGAGGCGGAATGAAGTTTATGGGCATAAAAAAGAGCCGATGGTCGGATTTGAACCGACGACCGATCGCTTACGAAGCGATTGCTCTACCCCTGAGCTACATCGGCTTGGATGAGGTTTCTTGCGTTGCCTCATCTCTTTGACGGTTATGATTATAACTGCCTCACGCCTCCCTTGTCAAGCACTTTTTTGCTGGAATTTGGCGATGGTCAAAAATTCCTGCGCCTCGGCTTTTATCTGCCCACGCGGAGGCCGGGCGGAAGGTGGCTGCTGTCACTGCTCTAATCGACTTCTTCGATGCATTGTCTCTCCCCTTGACAAGCACGGCCTGTGTTGGTTTAAGCTTTATGTACATGTTGTGAATTATATGTGTTTTGATTTCTTCCATGTGCGGAAAAATGTGGTGGTGGTGCTCCTCGCTTTGACGCCCTGGGCGTTCCGTTGTCTGCGTAATCCTTCTCCTGTTGTCTTGCTCAAGATTCATAAAGGAGATGCTCTATGTCTGCTACCTCTCCGTCGAATCAGCTCTTTGCTCGCCCCGTGATGCCCTTTACTTCCTTCTCCGATCTGGCTGCTCCCTCTTTTCTGCCGCAGCCGTGGGTGATTCAGAATCTGTTGCCTGTGGGTCTGACGCTGCTTAGTGGTGATCCTCGCTGTGGGAAGACCTCGCTGGCGCAGCAGTTGATGCTTGACATCGCGACCGGTACGACGCCCTTTGGGACGCAAGACGCCGCGCTCGATGATGCCTCGCAGCATCTGCGGCCCAGGCGGGGGAGCATTTTCTACCTCTCTCTGACCAGTTCGACGCCCCATTTGCATGAGATTCGCTCTCGCATCTATGCCTCGCGCCCAGATATACCCGCGCTGAGCAACTTGTTTGTGACCAATGCTTTTAAGCCGCTGACACCTGGCGAGGGACTGCAAGAGCTTTGTGACTGGATTCACTGCTATGCCGATTCGTGTCTACTGGTGATCGATGATCTCGCCTCGTTGCGCTCGCTCTTCCCTGGCAATGATCGGGAACTGCTGGCCTTGTTGCGGCGCCTGGCGGAGGAGTACCAGATCAGTATTCTCTTGCTGCACTCCTGCAAGCGCTCTTCGCCTCTGGCCGCGCAGGTCAATCATCAGCTGCATCTTAAGCGCCTTCCTGTCTCGACGTTCTACACGCTTGAGGTCCATGGTAATCGGCTCTTGCCTACCTCGTACCTTTTGTATTGCCCGGCTGATCGGCTCTCCTTTCGCCTAGCAAGCCTGGAGGAAGAGCGGGCGCTGGATACGTTGAGCGCTCATAAGACGCTGACACGCGAGCGCTTGGGCCTCCTGCGCCTCTTCGATGAGTATGGCTCGATCCTGACGCCACGGCAGGTCGCCGCTCTTCTCCAGCTCGACTATGACTGTGCGCGCCAGCTCTTGAGCAAGATGGTGAAGGCTAATCTCTTGACGGCACCGGCGCGTGGCCACTATGCCATTCACTCCTTTATTAAGCCGCTTGTGCCCTCTCTTCTTGCACACCATCCCTTCCTCCCCAAATTCGATATCGCTCACATTCCCGCCGATGAAGAGGCGAAAGTAGAAGCGGTACCCGCTACCATAGAGCCAGCCGCGCAAGAGGAGAAGCTGGATGCGGAGCCGACCGCTGAAATCGCGACCGCTCACGCTGCATCTGATACAACTGCTTCGACTTCCGGCGAGTCTGTCAGTCACCCTGGCCATCAGGAGCCTGAAACGCCAATCGCTCACAATCAGCCTTCGCCTCAGTGGCAGGCTTCAGGCTTGAACGGAAATATCCCTGGCAGTCCCGGCTACCTCCCTGGTTATCAGGTGAACGCTTCACAAATGCCGCCACCCGCCATCTAATCTGACCTCGCTGACGTTCATAGGCCTCTACGGTTGACTGCGCCTTTACAACTTAATTGCCCTGGCGTCTGGTGTTTTGTGCTCGACAAGCATTGGCTCTTATGATAAGATGGGACGCGATATTCATTTTTGATCTAGCTGGGAGTTCTGCTATGCGTGCCCTACTGGTGGCTACCACCAATCGTCATAAGCTAGACGAATACCGTGCGATCTTCTCAGATCTACCCTTTCAACTCCTGTCCCTCAAGGATATCCAATTGGATCTGGATGTAGAGGAGACGGGAACGACTTTCGCCGAGAACGCGACACTCAAAGCCCTGGCCTACGCTCAAGCCTCCAATATGCTGGTCCTCGCCGATGACTCTGGCCTGGAGATTGATGCGCTCAATGGCGAACCAGGCGTGTATTCGGCGCGCTTCGCGGGCGAGCAGACCTCGTATGCGGAACGCTTCCGCATTATCCTGGAGCGCCTGCGCGATGTGCCGACTGCGCAGCGTACGGCGCGCTTCCGCTGTGTTATTGCCCTGGCTGAGCCATCTGGCCTCTTGCGCCTGGCCGAGGGGACAATGGAGGGTTTGATCGCGGATGTCCCTCGTGGCGAGCATGGCTTTGGCTACGATCCCATTTTCCTGGTTCCAGATCTGCACAAAACAAATGCCGAGCTTTCGGCTGAGCAGAAAAACGCGCTTAGCCATCGTGGAGTGGCCGCCCGCCAGGCGCGCCACCTTCTTGCAACCTGGCCCCAGGCGTGATGGGATGTGATAGACGTGATTTAAATAAAGACCCTCGCATGCGTACTGCAATTCGCCACCAGCGTGGCCCGGCGGAGGTAATTGGTTCGAATAGACGAGAGATATATGAGGAACTGCTAAATTATGGCGAAGAAGTCTGCCATCCGTATCGCGTTAGACCTGGAGACAACGGGCCTGCATGCTGAGCAAGATGCCATTCTTGAAGTGGCCGCGATCAAGTTCCAGGGGAGTGAAGTCCTGGATACTTTTGAGACCTTTATTTCACCAGGGCGTTCGATCCCCTATCGCGTGCAGCGCCTGACTGGTATTAAGCCAGAGCTGCTTGTGGGTGCCCCTCCGTTTGACGCCATCTCTCGCCAACTGCATACCTTCCTTGGCGACTATCCAATTGTCGGCCATAGCATTCCCTTTGATGTGGGCTTCCTGCGGCGCTGGGGCCTGGCGCGCTCCAATCCCATGGTCGATACCTTTGAACTGGCGACCGTGCTGCTGCCCTCCCTCTCGAGCTATAACCTGGGCCAGGTCGCGCACTCACTGGGTATCCAGGTTCCCAGTGACCGCCATCGTGCTATGGTCGATACCGTTCTGGCGATGCAGGTCTTCCTCTCGCTCTATGAGCGCCTGCAAACCGTGGATCTGGCGCTCTTGCAGGACCTGGCTCATCTGGATGGCCCGCGCTCCTGGCCGCTGCTCCACTTCTTCCGTCATGAGCTACGTCTGCGCCAGGAGCATGATGGCGCGTCTAATTTGAGCCGGGGCATCCTGGGTGATCGCTTCGCCGCGCAACTTGGTATGGATCCTCGCGTCCTCTCCTTCGCCATCGCGCGCAAAGACGATGCGCCTCCTCCCGCGCCAACCGCTCTTCCCGTTGCCACGACCGCTCACATTCAAGAGGCCGAGATATCGGCTGAGGCACCCTTTGGAACGCCGGTAGCTCACGAGGCGGTATATGAGGCCTTTGAGCAGCGGAAGCCGCTTGTGGTTGAGGTGACGATTGGTGATAACGATTATACGCCTGTCCTGCTCTCCGCTCTGCGCTGGCTCAATGAGCCCGAGGGAGAGACGACCATGCCGCGCCGGCTGGTAATTGCCTGCGCGAACCAGCAGGGGGCGCGGCGCCTGGTGTCCAAGACTCTGCCCACGCTGCAAAATCGCTTAGAGAGCCAGCTCTCCGTGGCCTACCTGGCTGAGCGAGGTGGCTATCTGTGTGCCCATCGCTGGTTTGGCGCGGCCCTCCGGCGCACCAGCGGCGAGCTGACCGCTGAGCAGGCGCGTGGGCTGGCAAAGCTCGGCCTCTGGGCGCAACAGACGCTCACGGGCGAGCGCGGCGAGCTGACGCTGCTGCCCCAGGAGTCTGCCGCCTGGGAGCGTATTTCGTCCGGTGTGGAGCGGCTCCCCTCGGCGGACCCGCGCGCTGGCTCGATTTACCAGCGCTGTACCTATCGCCGTAAGGGCCTCTGCTTTGTGAGCCTTGCTGAGGAGCGCGTCAAAAATGCCCGCATCGTGGTGACCACACATGCCGGTCTTTTTGACGACCTCTCCTCTTCGCACTCGCTCCTCTCCGGGATTGAGCAACGTGTTGTCCTGGATAGCGATCTTCTGGATGAGGAGAATGCGCGCTGGAGCGGCGCCGAATTTCGCCAGGAGCACCTGCTGAACCTGCTCAATACGATTGGCGCCGAGCTTCCTACTGGTCGCTATCAGGGGTTGCTGGCTCTGGCCGCGCCCTCGTTGCGCGAAAATGGTCCTGGTGGTATCTCTTCCACGCCCACGGTCGCCAAAGCCGAGCTTGACCAGCGGATGCTGAGCTGGTTCCAGACGCTGCGCCAGGCACGTGCCGCCGTCGAGCAGCTCTTTAAGAGCTTCCAGGCTTTGATTGAGGATGCCGCGCACCAGGGCAATGGGAAAGGGAAGGGCGAGGGCACGGGACGCTCAGCAGGCTCTCGGAGTCATGAACGCCTGGATCAGCCTCTGCGTTTGACCTCTCAGTCGTGCCAGATTGGAGCCTGGAACGAGGTTGAGCAGACCTGGAAGCAGGCCGCGCATCGCTTGCAGTCCGTGATTGATCTCGCGCGCCAGGCCGAGAAAATCATTCTCGCGCCCCAGAAGAACGCGCATAAGGAAAAAGGGAGCGGCGAGGATAGCTCGCTGGCCTCTGAGTTGGCCGCAGCCGCGCACCAGTTGCTGGAGCAGAAACGCCTGGCTGAGCAGGCTCTCTCCCTGGGCGAGAGCGAGTCTGTCTACTGGCTGCGTATGCCGCCGACGCCGGTCTCGCATGCTGGGCATCAGCGCCCAGGTCAGGGGCCTCAGACCCTGGGCGAACCCTTGCCTCCCATCTTGCATACTCAACTAGTACAGACCTCAGCGTTGTTGCGGCGCTTGTTGTTGCGCGAGCAGCGTGGCACGATTTTCGCGGGAACCGCACTCTCGGTCGATGGTTCCTTCGCTTTTACACAGGGGCACCTGGGCCTGGAGAGTGAGCAGAGCCTAACCCTCTCGATTGAGCGGCCTCATCATGAGCAGACGCTGCTCTACCTCATGGATGACGTGCCTGAACCCAATGTGCCGCAGTACCAGCGCCACCTGGATGAGACCATCGTGCAGATGGCGAGCGCCCTGGAGGGCCAAACGGTCGTGCTCTTTACCTCGCATGCCGCCTTGCGTAGCTCGTATACTGCCATTAAGCCCATGCTAGAGGCTCGTGGCATCCTGGTCCTAGGGCAGGGCATCGATGGCTCGCCGCGTAACCTCTGGCAGATCTATCGCGAGCAAGAGCATGTGGTCCTGCTGGGAACGGGCAGCTTCTGGGACGCGGGCGACGATGTGACCATTTCGCCCACCTGCCTGATCGTCTCGCGCTTGCCGATGCCGGTTCTGCATGACCCTCCAATCGCCGCGCGCGCCGAACTGATCTCCGATCAATTGCATAACCTGACTGTGCCCATGGCGGCCCTGCGCGTCAGGCGTGCCCTGAATAAAATCGCCTGGCATAATGATAAACGCAATGCTGTGATCATGTTTGATAAGCGGGTCGTCTCAAAAGAGTATGGCGCGATGGTCTTGCAGAGCCTGCCGCGCTGCTCCCAACGACGTGGCGGAGCCTCTCGCGCCGCCGAAAGCGTGCTCGATTGGCTGACCGACACTGGCTCGTGGGAATAAGCTGGTTAGAAAAAACGTTGCTGTGAACGAGGGAACGACGTCATGGGGGAGGACGCTGCTAAAGCACGCGTCGGTCAAACTTGCAGGCCATGCCGCGTCTATTGGTGAGCATCAGGAAAGGATATATCAACGTTATGGCTTTAGATACTACTGCCCCGGTTGAGGCGCCGCGCAAGCTGCGTGTTGTATATGGTTCGTGCCCGCATGATTGCCCTGACTGCTGTGCCCTGGAGACGCAGGTCGATGAGAATGGGCGGGCCGTAAGCGTGCGTGGGCGCGCCGATCATCCGATTACGCGTGGCTGGCTTTGCGCCAAGGTCAATCGCTACCTGGAGCGCGTCTATCATCCCGAGCGTTTGCTCTATCCCCTGCGCCGCGTCGGGCCCAAGGGCAGCGGCAAGTTTGAACGTATCTCCTGGGACGAGGCTATTTCTGAGATTACCAGCCGCTGGAAGCAGATTATTGCCGAGCATGGTGGCCAGTCTATTTTGCCATATAGCTATGCGGGTACCCTGGGAACTGTCCAGGGCGGAGTCACCGATGAGCGCCTCTGGAACCGCCTGGGTGCCTCTGGCCTGGAGCGCGCCATCTGTGGGCATGCCGCTGAAGAGGGCGTGCAATTGGTGGTTGGTGGGCGCCTGGCCCCCTCGCCCGAGGTCCTGGTCGAGAGCAAGCTGATCCTTATCTGGGGCAGTAATCCCGCCAGTACCGCGCCTCACATCATGCCTTTCCTGCGCCAGGCGCAGAAGAATGGCGCCCAGGTGATTGTGATCGATCCCATTCGCACTCTCACGGCACGCTCGGCGGACCAGCATATTCAGCCCTATCCGGGGACCGATGCCGCCCTGGCTCTGGCGATGATGTATGTCATGGTTCACGAGGGCCTGCACGATCAGCAGTGGCTCGATGCGCATACCGTGGGCTGGGAGCAGTTCCTTGAGCGCATCAATGAGTGGACTCCAGCGCGGGCCGCCCGCGTGACCGGCCTGGCGGAAGAGCTAATCGTGGACCTGGCGCGCCGCTACGCCACGACGAAGCCCGCCATGCTGCGCCTGACCGATGGCATTAACCGCCACACCAATGGTGGGCAGACCGTGCGTACCCTGACCTGTCTCCCTGCTGTGGCTGGACACTATGGCGAGCGCGCTGGCGGTCTGATGTATAGCACCAGCGATTGGCTCAAGTGGGACAAGCAGGCGAGGGGACACGCGCATGAGACCAGTTGTCCCCCCGAGCCGCGTGTGCTGAATATGAATCGCCTGGGCGCGATCCTCACGGGTGAAGCCGATCCCCCCGTGTACTCGCTCTTCGTCTATAATGCCAATCCCGTGGCGTCGACGCCTAACGTAGGCAAAATTGTTGAGGGCCTGATGCGCGATGACCTCTTTACGGTCGTACATGAGCTCTTCGAGACCGATACCGCGCGCTATGCCGATATTATCCTGCCCGCGACCAGCCAGCTTGAGCAGCGCGACCTGCATAAGCCTTATGGTCACCTGACGCTTCAGTATAATGAGCCGGCGATTGAGCCGCTGGGCGAGGCACGTAGCAATTGGGATGTCATGCGCGCCCTGGCGAAAGGCATGGGATATGACGAACCCTGGCTCCAGGCCGACGTAGACGAGATTATTGAAGAGCTGCTGGAGGCTTCGCGTCCCCAGAACACCAGCTTACAAGGCATTACCCTGGAGCGCCTGAAGGCGGAGGGCGCGATCCCCTTGACGCTCTCCGAGGAGGAGCAGGTGCCATTTGCCGATGGTGTTTTCCGCACCCCGTCCGGGAAGGTTGAGTTCTACTCGGAGCAGGCCCTTGCCAAAGGTTATGATCCTCTGCCGGGCTGGGTCCCCGAGATGGAGTCGCATGTCCAGGAGCACGAGATTGTGCCAGTGGATGAGCGCCTGCCCCTGCTCTGCCCGGCAGCGCACCACTTCCTTAGCTCGTCGTTCGGCAATGTCGGGGTACTCAAGGAGAAAGAGCGCTTCCCACGCCTCTGGATTCACCCCGTGGACGCGCAGAAGCGGGGCATTCGTAGCGGTCAGCTTGTGCGTGTCAGCAATGAGCGTGGCTGGTGCCGGCTGATCGCGGATGTCTCTGAGGAAGTGCGCGAGGGCGTCCTGGCTACGACGACCGTCTGGTGGCCTATGTTTAGTCCCGACCAGCGCAACGTGAACTGGACGACCTCTGATCGCCTCGCCGATTTTAATGGTGGTAGTACCTTCTATACCAATCTAGTACTGGTAGAGCCGTCTGTCGAGCCATAGGCCGATTTCTGTATGTTATAATCCATTGGGGAAGCTATTTTAGCTCAATACAAAAAATGCGCTTGGAAGCTATCACGCAAGGTGGCTTCCAGGCCGGTCCCTACCGCAGGCAGTGGGTTTTCGCGTTTTCCTGCAGAGTCATAAATTGGGCGCCTATGGAGGATGAGTCCAGGCATTATGCATATGCACGTACAGGGAGATCTTGCTAACGTCTATCGCGCTGTTCTGCGTTCCATCTCTGAGATCTGGACCTCGCTTCAGCAGAATCCAGATGTAGATGGGCTGCTTCAGCAAATCGCGGATGCAACCTGCCAGGCTCTGGGCTTTCGCTATAGCGCGCTCTATTTAGAGGACGAGCATCACAATTTTTATGTATGTGCCACCTCGTCGAGTGTTCCTGCTGAACATACTGCCTATCTACGCCAGCATCCCATGCCCGCGTACGTCGCCTCCCTTCTCACTCAGCCCGCTCTTCGGTGCCGCAACTCCTATTTTATTCCTGGCGAGGCCGATGTCTGGCAAGATGAAAGTGTGGCCGCGCATTTTGTCATCGTGCAGGAGGGGGAGCCTGTGATGACGACGCTGAGCTATGAAGAACGGGGTGTAGGAGAGGATATGTCGCAATGGCGACCCAATGATCTCTTGCTGGTTCCCCTGCGCAAAGGGGATGGCAGCATCATCGGTTTTCTGACGCCTGATTCTCCCCTCGATGGGCTGCGTCCCTCGCCCGAGACAGTAGACGTGCTAGAGGTCTTCGCCAGCCAGGCCACGGGCGTAATTGAATGGGCGCATCTCTATGAAGAGGCCCAGCGTAGTAGCCAGGAACGGGCGGCCTTGATCGAGATTGGGCGTGCGCTCTCAGTTCCTGAGGCCCTGCGCGATCTCAGTACGGTCTACCAGGTGCTCTATGCGCAATTATGCCGTGTAATGCCAGTGGATGGTTTTTTTGTCACGCGCTGCGATTTCGCTAGAGATAAAATGTATGCCGATTACATCATCGATGAGGATATATCCTATCCCTCTCCCGAGCCCCAGTCCCCCATTTCACCCTGGATAGGCTATATGCTTACAGAGCACCTGACCTATTGCTTCTTAACCGCTCAGGAGCATGAAGATTTTGTGCTACAACATACCGATCGCACTAAGGTTATTCTGTTTGGGAGTAAGCGCCGCAGTGAGTCACTGATCTTTGTCCCTGTCCACTATGGGGATGAGGCAATAGGTATGCTCTCGGTGCAGTCCTATCAACCCCATGTTTATACCCAGCGTCATGTGCAGATGATCAAGGAGATCGCTGTCCAGGCGGGAATCGCCATGATGAACGCTCGTCGCTATAGCGAACTGGGGCAGGCCATGCGCCAGGCCCAGGAGTCCGAGCAGCTGAAAAACCAGTTTCTGATGACGGCCTCCCATGAATTACGCACCCCGCTGACAGCCATTCAAGGCTATCTCGAGCTACTCAGCACGCACGGCGCCTACCTGGATGAGGAGCGCAAGCAGCGCTTTATTGGCAATGCGCGCCGGGCCTGTGATGAGCTGGTCCTCCTGTTGGGCAATGTCATGGATACCAGTCGTATTGACCAGGAGTGGGTCTCGGTCAAACGTGATATCGTCGCTATCTCGCCCGCGGTGGCGCAGATCCTGGAGATCCTCGATCCCACCATTACCCGTGAGCAGCGCCATATCGAGCTTGACCTGGCGGATGACCTCTCCGTCTGGGCGGATGACCTGCGCCTGCGCCAGGTATTGATGAACCTGGTGGGTAACGCGCTGAAATATACGCCACCTGCCACGCAGATCGCTATTGGCGCGCAGCGCCTCTCCTGCAACGAGATACTTCGGCGTATTAAGGAGGCCCAACCTGGAGGCGTAAATATGTTGACGGGGGAACGCTTTGTGCTCATCTGGGTGCGTGACTGGGGGCCTGGCATCAGCCAGAAGGAGCAGGAGAAGCTCTTCGCCAAGTTCTCGCGCCTCTCAACTGAAGCCACGCAGGCGCAGCGAGGCGCAGGCTGGGGCCTCTACCTCTGTCGCAAACTCGTCGAGGCCATGAATGGCTCTATCTGGGTCGAAAGCCAGGGCATCCCTGGCGAAGGCAGCACCTTCCTCATCGCCCTCCCCGAGACCGAAGGGCAATAGTTTGTGTGTCTGTGGTGGTAGCTGATGGAGTCAGCTACCACCACAGACACACAAACTCTACAGCTGGGCGGAATAGGTAGGCCGCCGCCCATTATTTGACGCGCTTTGAGGTCTATGCTACCATATTCCTAGCTGACTTTAGAGTTTGCGGGAGGAGAATTCATCATGAACTTATATGAACAATTGCAAGTTGTTCATGAGCGGCTAGAGGGAATTGGCGCGCATGACGATAGCATGGACCTGGTGGAGAAGTTGTTAAAGCGTGCTGAGCCTACGAAGCATGAGAAAACCAGCGTGGCACAGGTTCAGGTAGTGCGTCACATGCTGCGTATGCCAGAGGTGATCGACAACTACAATATCTATAACGATTTGCAGGAACTGTTGAGCGAGCGTGAGGAGAGCGATATCGCAGCCCGTGAAGACGCCGCCCCGGCAGCCTATGTCGACACATCGCACCGTCCCAAACCCAAGTCGTTCTACAAGGCGCAGAAAGATAAAGCCAAGAAGAAGGGCTAGCCTCATCTATCATTCGGGAAAAGAGGTTGGCCCTTCAATTTGTTTTGGCTGCGTATATCGGCCGCCGAGTTGTAGCTGTTCCTTCATGGCCTGCAATTGAAGTTCTACGTTCTGTTGCATGTCGATACGCTGCAACTCGCGGTCAAGCGCATCTCCTGCTCCCAGAGAGCGCTGTTCCCCTATGACTCCTTGCTCAAGCAGCTCTTCGAGCGCGTTGGCCCGCGCCTGCATGGTGAGAATTTTCTCCTGGGCGCGCTGCATGGCGAGGTGAATCTCTCCCATCTCACCAGATATGCCCCCAAGCGATTCCCGCAGTTTTACCTGTGTCTGCGCGGCATGATACTGAACTTTAGCCATCTCCTTCTGGGTGCGGAAGACCTCGATCCGCGTGGCGACATCCTGTTCCATCTGGAGCAGGCGCTCCTCCTGCTCGCGTAGTTGGGCGATCTGGCGCTCATAGTTGTGTAGTTGCGGCACAAACAGCTCTTTGCGTTGCAGCGCCTGGCGTGCCAGGTCTTCGCGCCCCAGGCGCAGAGCCTGCCCTGCCTGACTGGTGAGCTTATCGACATTATTGAGAAGCAGCGTTTGTTGCAGCTCTAGCTGCTTGCGATTGGT
The DNA here is from genome assembly GCF_016587395.1 of Ktedonobacter sp. SOSP1-52. NCBI lineage: Bacteria > Bacillati > Chloroflexota > Ktedonobacteria > Ktedonobacterales > Ktedonobacteraceae > Ktedonobacter > Ktedonobacter sp. SOSP1-52. The sequence continues at coordinate 459,312 of NZ_BNJH01000002.1, read as the reverse complement.
CGCGATATCGGCAATGGCCCGGCGCAATTGTTGTATCTGCTCAACCTGTTTGGTATACGCATAATCCAGCACTGCCCCAGGCTCTTCCGCCTTCTCTAGCGCTGCCCTGGTGCGAATACGGAAGAGCAACGCGAGACGAGAGAATAGGCCCATAAATCTTCCTCCAGGTGTACTTGAAATACACTATCTTTTATACGCGCTACTGTGGCGTTCTGTTGCGTTATTGCTCTTGACCTTTCGCGCCTGCGGCGCTCAGTGGGTAAAGGGATGGGCAGTATGGCACGGGCGAATGCCCGTGCCATACTGCCCATCCCTTTACCCACCGGCGAACTTGCGAGCCGGAATTGAGAGGAGTGGAAGACGTTTGAGAAGGCGAAAAAAGGATTGACAATCTTTTGAAGATGGGTTATACTAAGCCATGTAAGCGATAAGCAAGCGAGAGTAACTCAGTGGTAGAGTGTCACTTTCCCAAAGTGATGGTCGCGGGTTCGAATCCCGTCTCTCGCTCTTTTTTATGCCCAAAAAGCCCGGCGCTACTGGCGTACGCGCCTACTTCCGAAAGTAGGCGCGTACGCCAGTAGCGCCGGGCTTTTGCATTACGCTCGTGCGCGGCGCATGCGCTGTTGCATGGCTTCCATATCTCTGGCGACCGTTCTTAGCCCGAGGAGGCAGATGAGGCCAGCGATAAAGAGGCAGGTGGGCGCGGTGATGAGCAGGGCGGTGCCCAGCGAGGTGTGGTCGGCGAGAATGCCGATGATGATGGGTGAAGCCGCGTCCCCTAGCAGGTGGGCCAGGAGCAAGAGCAGCCCGGTGGCGGTGGCGCGCTTATCAGGCTCGATGATATCCTGAATCACGGCGTTAATTGGGCCGAGACAGAGACTGAGCGTGATAATGGCCAGCGTAAAGAAGGCCACAAAGGGATAGATGTTGTGGAAGGTGAGCGCGATCAGGGTCAGGGGTGCGCCCAGGAGAAACGAGATGGTCGAGATGATGAGGCGTCCCTGCGGCCTGCGCTTCTGCAAGCTATCGCCAAGCCAGCCGCCAATGATGGTGCCGATAATGCTGCCAGTGGCGAGGGTGAGGCCGGAGACGAGGCCCGCCTGGGCCTCTGTGAGCTTAAAATCGCGCACAATATAGGTCGTAATCCAACCGGTCGCGGCCCCTACAATGAAGAAGCTGGCGATGAAGGAGCCGAGCAAGATCCAGTAGGTGCGGATGCGTGCGATCTGTTTGAAGGTCTGCCAGACATTCGTGCCCAGACTATGACCCACTATTTCGCCCTCTGAAGCATCCTCGCCTGTCTCATCCTCGACGCGATCATAGGCGCCACGCTCCGGTTCCACTGCGCGCCAGATGAGGAAGGCAGCGATCAGACCAGGGATGCCCACGAAGAAGAAGGCCCAGCGCCAGCCCAGGGTAACAGCGATAATGCCGCCCGCGATCTGGCCAATAGCGGTTCCCACCACGTTGCCGATGGACCAGAGCGAGAGCATGCGTCCGCGCACAGATTTGGGGAAGTAGTCGCCGATCATCGAGAGGGAGGCTGGCGCGTAGCCTGCCTCGCCAACGCCCAGCACCGAACGGGTCAGCAGGAGCTGAATGAAGTTATGCGTAAAGCCCGCCAGAGCGGTCGCGACACTCCAGATACCGACGCAGGCCGCGACAATATTCTTGCGCACCCCTTTATCGGCCCAGATGCCCAACGGGAATGTTGCCAGGCCATAGATGAGTAGAAACGAGGAGATTATAAACCCGAGCTCGGTATCACTCAGGTGAAACTCGGGCTGAATTTTCGTTTGTACGGCTCCCAGGATAGAGCGGTCGGCATAGTTGAGGATATTGATAACCAGGAGTACGATAAAGGCAAAGCGTGCCTGTCTGCGTGTGATCGGTTTGACGTTTGGCAGTGGATATGTTCGCGGCTTTGTCGTCGTCATAAGTGCAGCAATCAACCTTTCCCCAGATATTTTTAAGCCTCATCAATTGTCACAGGTAATTTAGCTGATAGTAGCATTGATCCAGGTCTCTGTCTACCATACGTACTAAACTCTGCCGGGTTGTAGAGAGGTACCAAACATGTAGGGTCCATGCCAGCATGGACCCTACATGTTTGGTACCTGTGGTGCTGAGGTTTTAGAGGTTTACTACTGTGACACCGAAGATGTCGCCGGTCTCGCTGAGTTCGCGCAGCGCCCAATCTGGAATGGCATCATCGACCGAGATGACCATCAGGGCCGTATCGGTGGTGTTGCCGGGGACGCGGGTGCGGGGCTTGCGCTCCACAGGACCGACATCCATGTGGCGGATATTGACCTGGGCCTTGCCAAGGAGCGTTCCAGCGCGGCCAATCATGCCTGGCTGGTCGAGGTTGCGGCAGAAGAGGATATAGCCCTCAGGTACAAACTCGGTCCAGTAGCGGCCAACGCGTACGATGCGAGGCTCGTCATAGACGACTGCGCCGCTGATGGCATCGAAGTGTTCATCCTCGATGCCGGGCTTGCCGATAAACGAGGAGGAGTTGCCATTGGGCGAGAGCACGCGTAGCGTGACCTGGTTGGCGAACTCGGCTGGTGTCGTGGACTTCTGCTCGGTGATCTCCAGGCCCCGTTCTTTGGCGAGCAGCTGGGCGTTAATCATATTGACGTGCGCCTCAGAGACGGACTCGAGCAGGCCCTTGATCAGCGCGGCCTGCAGTGGACGTAGATCATAGCTCGCGATATCGCCATTATAGGTAATCTCGATCTTGCTCAGTGGTCCGGGCTGCAACTGGGTGTAGAGCCGTCCCATCTTTTCGAGCAGGGTCATATATGGCTCAAGCACCTTCAGCGTCTCCGGCAGGATCAGCGGTGCGTTGACCGCGGCCCGGGGGAAGCCGCCATTGAGGACCGAGACGACCTGCTCCGCGACATCGGTGGCCACGCCAACCTGGGCCTCTTCGGTGGAGGCGCCCAGGTGAGGGGTCGCGATCACGCGGTCATGGGCCAGGAGTTGCAGCAGGGTCTCGTCATCGCGGATAGGTTCCTGGCTGAAGACATCGAGTGCCGCGCCCGCCAGGCGCCCCTCGTTGAGGGCGTTGAGCAGGGCTTTCTCATTGATCAGGCCACCACGAGCGCAGTTGATGAGGCGTGCCCCCGACTTCATGAGCTGAAGCTCATGCTCGCTGATTAATCCACGTGTACCCTGGGGGCCGCTGGTGAGCGAGGTATGCAGCGTCAGGAAGTCCGCGCGGGTCAAGACCTCTTCAAAGGTTCCCATCTCGACCCCGTTTTTGCGTGCCTGCTCGGGGGAGACAAAGGGATCATAGGCCACGACCTGCATCTCCAGACCTAGGGCGCGGCGCGCGACCGCCATACCAACTTTACCAAGGCCAATCACACCCAGGACCCTGTTGCGGACCTCGATGCCCATGAAGCGGCTCCTGTCCCATTTCCCTCCTTTGATGCTGGCATTGGCAGCGGGAACGTGGCGGGCCAGGGACATCAGCATGGCGATGGTATGCTCCGCCGCAGCCATGATATTGCCCGTAGGGGAGTTGACCACGATGATGCCCAGGCGGGTGGCGGCATTGGTGTCGATGTTGTCCACGCCAACGCCCGCGCGCCCAACGATCTTGAGGTTGGTGCCCGCTGAAAGCACATCGGCGGTGACCTGGGTCTCGCTGCGCACGATCAGGGCGTGATAATCGCCGATGACCTCGGCGAGCTGCTCTGGTGTCAGGCCACGGCGCTCGTCGACCTGTGCCTCAGGCATCTGCTCTTTTAAGAGATCGATACCTTCGCGCGCGATTTTATCGGTAATTAAAATACGAATAGTCTGGGAGGATTTATCTGCCTGGCTTGTTGGTTCGTGTACCTGTGTCATGCTGTTTTTTTCTCCTCGTTGCCACATATCCCTGGAGGCTAGCCTCCCGAAAGGTACGCTCCCAGGGGACGAAAGGCCTGTGTGAGACGTGATTTGTGCAAATAGCCAAGGTTAAGTTATTGATATCAGTGCTCGTCCTCGAACGCTGTTTGTATCTTCATTGAAGGCGTGATGCGCCAATGCGTGCCATATATGTGCGATGCAATGTTTGAGCGACGGACAACGATTGCCTATTCGCCGCAGGTTTATCTCTACTTTCAGAATATAGCATGGGGTGCGGCATGTCAAACTCTTTTCTTTTGAGAAGCTGTGAGATAAATAGGGGATGATTGTGCGTATGTATAGTTAGTAACGGAATCAGTTAAGAGGAGGTCTCGTATGTCTTTTATCTTCTCCAAGCGAGGGAAGCGCATGTCATGGCAGGCGCTTGGTATCAGTTGTATGCTTGGTTTGATGATGGTTTTGGCTGCCTGTGGTAGTAGTGGCACGGCCACGGGTAGTAATAGTGGTGGTGATGTAAAGGCCACAGTGGCCGCGCCAAAGGACTTGATCACCGGCGGAACGTTGACGGTTGGCAGCGACACGACATACCCGCCCCAGGAGTATGTTGACACGGCCAGCGGCCAGGCGACTGGCTTTGATGTTGACCTGATTACCGAGATGGCCAAGCGGATGGGCCTGAAGGCCAATGTTAAGAAGGCGAACTTTGATACGATCATCGACGATCTTAGCTCCAAGCGTTACGATGTCGTGATATCTGCGGTGACTATTAATCCAGATCGCCAGAAGAAGGCGCAGTTCATTCCCTATTTTAACGCGGGTCAGTCGCTCCTGGTGCAGAAGGGGAATCCCGATCATATTAGTAGCGTCAAGGATCTGTGCGGCAAGAAGGTTGGCGTGCAGACAAATACTGTTGAGTTTGATGCCCTGACCGCGGCCAAAAAGGACTGCACAGCGGCGGGCAAGCCAACGATTGCACTGACAGTGCTGGACGCGCAGACCGACGTTATCCAGTTGCTGGCCGACAAGCGCGTCGACGCGACCTATCAGGACTCGCCCGTAACGGACTACTATCTGAAGTTGAACCCGGGCCAGTTTGAGATTGGTGGTGCCATTACCGACCAGGCCCCCGAAGGCATTGTGGTGCGCAAAGACGATACCGAGATGTTTAACGCCCTCAAAGCAGCGTACGATGCGGTCAAGAAGGACGGCACGTACGATAAGCTCTTCGACAAGTGGCAGTTGAACTCCGCCCAGAAGGTAAATTAAGAGTACAAAGAAACAAGAATGGGGGCTTGCCAGCGGCAAGCCCCCATTCTTGTTTCTTTGTACTCTTTTAATAGCAGGAACGGGCCTGTGCTTTTGCGAGTGGGCAAAATATGTTACACTGTATCCGTCTTTATCGATCGATTCTAGGTTTGGAGGCTTTGGGTTAATGCATTTGTATGGGGCCCTGGTTTCTCGGAGAGGTAAGACACCTCTGGTGTTAATTATGTGTCTGCTTCTTAGTTGCGCGTTCTTCGTTGCGGCATGTGGTGGAAGTAGTGATAGTGTCACTTCAAGCTCGGTGAAGCCGTCAGTGACGCCACCCGCTGATTTAATCAGCAAGGGGACGTTGACGGTAGGCACAAACTCGACATATCCGCCCCAGGAGTACAAGGATGTGACAACGGGGAAGGATGTTGGCTTTGATATGGACCTGATCACTGAGATGGCCAAACGCATGGGCTTGCAGGTGGCTGTGAAACAGGGAAACTTCGATACCATCATTGATGACCTGACTTCCAAGCGTTACGACGTTGTCATCTCGGGTGTGACCATTAATGCACCGCGTGAGCAGAAGGCTGATTTTATTCCTTATTTCAATGCCGGGCAGTCATTGCTGGTGCGCAAGGGAAATCCCGAGAAGATTCAGAGTCCTAAGGACCTGTGTGGCAAGGGCGTTGGTGTGCAGAACACAACTGTCGAGCAGGATAGCTTGACGCAGGCCAATAAAGCCTGTCTTGCAGCAGGAAAGCCAGCTATTAAAGTAACGGCGCTTGATAGCCAAAATGATGTGGTGCAGTTGCTGGTGGATGGGCGTGTATCGGCGACCTACCAGGACTCGCCCGTGACAGACTATTATATGAAACTCAATCCAGGCCAATTCCAGATAGGTGGTTCCATTACCGATCAGGCTATAGAAGGTATCGCCACACGTAAAGGCGATCAGGAGATGGGGAAAGCCCTTAAGGCCGCCTATGACGCGGTGAAACGCGATGGAACCTACGATAAACTCTTTGAAAAATGGGGCTTAAACGCACAGCAGGAAGTGCGCTAGATGCGCTTGCAATGGTCACCTGGCGCCGCTAGGAACTGCTTCGTTTAAGGCTCCACCTGGCCTCCCCTACCGCGTAAGGGAGGACCAGGCTTTCTTTCGTATGAGTAGAAAAAATGCCTGGTTGGTCGAATGGGAAGATAGGGTGGGAACGCGGGCTCCTGGTTAGGGCGAGTGATGTGCAATGAGGCACATGATGTACATGGTGTACATACAGCACAATGAGTAAAAGAGACCCATCTGCGAGTGGAGTGTACGCAGAGGAACACCGTGAAAAACCAAAGAGCAAAGATCTTATTCCGAAACCCAACGTCACTTGCGTGCCTAGCGCTCCCCCCATTCGGGGACAAGCGCGCTCAGGGTTTTCGGATAAGAAGTAAGAGGACTGTATGAGACGGACGAAAATCGTGTGTACTATTGGGCCCGCGACGCGCAGCGAAGAGCAGCTAGAGCGCTTGATGCGGGCAGGCATGAATGTAGCGCGCTTAAACTTTTCGCATGGAACGCATGAAGAGCATGCCAAAGTGGTAGCAAGCATTCGCGCTATTTCAAGTCGACTACATCGGCCCATTGCGATCTTGCAGGACCTCCAGGGGCCAAAAATCCGTATCGGCACGCTTCAGGAGCATCGACCAGTGATGCTGGTGAATGGCTCCACCATTACGCTGACCACGCGCCCGCTTGAAGGCACCGCCGAGCTGGTCTCGACCACCTACAAGCAGTTGCCTGAGGACGTGAAGGTAGGCGACCGCATCTTGCTGGATGACGGCCTGTTGGAGCTGCGTGTCCTGGACCATAACGAGACCGACGTTAAGTGCCTGGTGGTGCATGGTGGCCTGCTTAAAGAGCACAAGGGCATCAATTTGCCTGAGGTCGCGGTCAGCGTTCCCTCGCTCTCCGACAAGGACCGGGATGACCTGCGTTTTGGCATTGAGCAGGGCGTTGATTATGTCGCGCTGAGTTTTGTGCGTAAGCCAGAGGATATTCGCGAGGCCAAGGAGTATATCAAGCAGATTCAGGCTGACCTGGGCGTAAAGGAGCGTGATTGCTACGTGCCGATCATCGCGAAGCTGGAGAAGCCCGAGGCCATTGAGCGGCTCGACGAGATCTTACAAGAGACCGATGCCGTCATGGTGGCGCGTGGTGATCTGGGCGTCGAGATGGCCCCCGAGAAGGTACCGTTGATCCAGAAGCGAATCATCGCCAAGTGCAATGAACTCTGTCTACCCGTGATTACCGCGACCCAGATGCTGGAATCAATGATTAATAATCCGCGCCCAACGCGTGCCGAAGCCAGCGACGTTGCCAACGCCATCCTCGATGGAACCGATGCCGTCATGTTGAGTGCCGAGACGGCCTCGGGAAGTTATCCCATTGAGGCGGTAGAGATGATGGTGCGTATCGCCGTTGAGACCGAGAATGGGTATCGCGCGAGCATTCAGTCAACGATGCAGCAACGCCTGACGCAGGAGCAGGCAGTCAGTCATGCCGCCCGCGCTTTGAGTGAGCAGACGAGTGTCAAAGCGATTGTAGTATTTACACGCTCGGGAAGTTCGGCGCATCTTATCTCTAAGGACCGACCACGCACGCCGATCATCGCCTATACACCCTCGGAGCACGTCTATCGGCGCCTGGCGCTCTGGTGGGGAGTCTGGCCGCAGAATCTTCCCATGGAGGGCACGACCGAGCGGGTTATCGCCGATGTCGATTGCCACTTGCAGGAGGAGAATTTGATCGCGCGTGACGAGCACATCGTTATCATGGGTGGAATGCCCGTGGCGAGCCGTGCGCGGACCAACTTTGTCAAGCTGCATTGCGTGGGCGAGGGGCCACAAGAGCGTTGACATTTTGAGTGGCGCGTGCTATCCTAGTTGGGCCGAAGTTCATGTGGCCCTGTCGGGTGTTAGAGGTGCCGTGTTGTTGCGCGCCGCACCAGGGAACGCGGCGCAGGTAGAAAATACAGCCCCTTTAGTGGGCGAGAGGTGAGAATTTTAAAGCATGAGTGTTAAGATCCGTCTCAAACGTACGGGCATGAAGAAGGCCCCAAGCTATCGTGTAGTGGTTGCTGACTCGCGCTCACCCCGCGATGGTCGCATCATCGAGAATATTGGCTGGTACAATCCTCGTGTTGAGCCTTCCGCTATCAACATCAACGAGGAGAAGGCGCTGGGCTGGTTGAAGAATGGTGCTCAGCCAACCGAGTCGGTTGAGTCGCTGCTGAAGCGCTCTGGTATCCTGGCTCGCTTTGAGGCTGAGAAGTCTTCCACAAGCGCTGAGTAGTATCGATTAGGTTTGTGCGGTCCGTTGTGAAGCATCGTGACCAGGTAGCGAGTGAGCAGAGGTAGAATGTATGCGTAAACTGATTGAGTACATCGCTCAGTCGCTGGTAGACGATCCTTCCGCGGTTGAGGTGCGCGAGGTGCGCAATGATCGCAGCGCGCTGGCTCTGGAGTTGCACGTTGCCCAGGATGATTTCGGCAAGGTGATTGGACGCCAGGGGCGTGTTGCGAAGGCTATGCGCACACTGCTGCGCGCCGGTGGGACGCGCGAAGGACGGCATACATCGTTAGAAATTCTCTAGGCACCTACCCGCCGGAGAGCGCGATGGATGCAAGAGCCATCTTGTATGCCTATCCATGATTGTGGTACGCCAGCACATATGTTGGTAGCAATGGGTGGATGGTAGGTATGACCGAGAGGCAATTCGCAAAGGGCGAAACTTATGCCAATGCAAAACAAGACAGAATGGGCTACTATCGGCAAAATAGTGGCCCTTTTTGGTGTGCGCGGTGAACTCAAAGTGTTGCCGCTGACGGATATCCCCGACCGCTTTATATCCCTGAAGGCGGTACACGTGAGCACCGATGGCCACACCTTTAAACGCTGTACTATTACGAGCGTGCGCCCGTATAAGGGCGAGATGCTGTTAGTCAAGCTAGAGGGGATTGCCAGCGCGAACGATGCCGAGGCCTTGCGCGGTCAGAGCCTCTGGATTCCCGAAAGTGAGCTGGCGCAGTTGCCTCCAGACTCGTACTATCAGCATGACATCCTAGGACTCAAGGTCTATACCCTGAGCAACCAGGAAGTGGGACAGATCGTCGACCTCTTTCCCACGGGTGGAAATGATGTGTATGTCGTGCGAACACCTGAGCGCAAAGAGGTGATGATCCCAGCGATCAAAACGGTTGTGCGCCAGATAGATGTGTTGCGTGGAGTTATGTACATCGATCCGCTTCCGGGGCTGCTTGACGACGAGGCCGTGCTGGACAATTCAAACGAAGAGGATGAAGAGGGGCAAGACGAATTTGGGGTGGAATAGTAACAAAAAGGCCTGAAATTGCCCCCAATATGGCTGTGCATAATGGCGTAGGTGTGGTATTATGTAGGAGGAGATGAAACTCTCCAGGCGTCTGATCCGTAGTATAAACGAGACCTATTGCGCGGCTCGAAGCGAGTTGAGCATCAAGTTTCTGTAGGGAGGTGTCTCGTGTCTGACCAGATCCCAACTCTTGCTGATTTATGTGCGGCGATCTCTGATGGTGTTATTGCCTCGTGTGTCGATGAGAACTCGATGTATCAGGTGAATGCGTTGGAATTGCGTAGATACGTTGCCAAGCGCGACCTGGAACCCACATTTGCTCGTCTGCTCGCATCTCTTCCTGACCCCGGTAACTACGTCTCCCCTACCATAAGCATTATCGGCCAATAAGGCCGTTTTTTTTGTCTTCTGGAAAGCCCTGCCAAAGAGGATAGAAGAGTTGCACGCGTGGTAGGTTAGGACTATAATATGATCCAAAGCATTGGACCCTCTCCTGCTAGGAGGGGGTTCGGCGGGATCGCTCGACAAGCCAGGCGCGCCTCCCTGGTTTCAAGAATGCCATGTTACTATATATAACACCACGGCCTGTTAGCGTTATTGAGAGCAGGCTCAGAGGCGAGCTATTCCTACTCGAAGGAAAGGTATTGCATGGAGCAACTCGATACAGATCTAGATTATAGCGTAAGCAAAGCGCGTTCGGATGCGAAGAAGCGTTTTAATACGCTATACCTCCTCCCTATTTTGGGCGTGCTTGTGATCGCCTTCCTCATATTGGCGGTGATCTTCCAATTGTCAATCGATACAATTGTTAGCTCGTTCATGTCATTCTTCATTGTCCTCTTCTTTATCGTAGCTGGTTTGATGTTCTGGGCCATGCGTCCAGAGACAAGCCGCTAAGAGCACAAAGAGCGTAGAGGTAGAAGAATACAGAAAGCAGCGGCGTGGTGCCTGCTACTGGCAGGCACCACGCCGCTGCTTTCTGTATTCTTCTAGAGGAGTATGGAGGCGGATGGATCGACTGAGAGGGGGAGGCGTTGTTGCCAGATGGCGTGCGCGAGCAGTTCGGCGGATTCGACGAGGCGCGGACCGGAGCGATTGAGATAGTAGTTGCCATCAATGATAGAGACGCGTCCCTCGCGTACCGCGCGCAACGTGGACCATATGGGATGTTTCTGGAGGAGTGGAAGGTCCTGTCGCGCGCGTTCGATAGTAAAGCCACAGGGGGCGAGGATGAGGACGTCAGGATCAAGGTCACTCAGTTGTTCCCAGGTGAGCCAGGGAGCGTGCCGACCGGTTTCGCCACAGATGTTCTCACCGCCTGCGTAGTCGATGAGTTGCGGAGTCCAGTTGCCAGAACCCATGAGTGGGTCCAGCCACTCCAGAACGGCCACGCGAGGCCTGGGGCCTGACGCAACGAGAGACATGGTTTGGGCCTGTAACTGCTGAAGGCGCTGTTGATAGCCCTGGATACACTCCTGGGCCTGTCGTTCTCTATTGAGGGCTTTGCCGACGCGCAGCATGTCTTCCCAAACGTCCTGGAGGCGGTAGGGGGCCAGCGAGACTATGCGCGGACGCAGCCCAGTGGTTTGCTCTAAGGCCTGGACCACGTCTTGCTCACTGACGGCGCAGACCTCGCACTGGGTCTGGGTAAAGATGATATCTGGCTGGAGGCGTTGCAGTAGTTCGGCATCGATGGTGTAGATACTCAGGGCCTTGAGCGCGTTCTCCTGAGCATCATCTCGGGCGTGGGCGAGCTGTTTGATCTGCGTGTCAATCTGCTTGCTGGACGTGTTGGTATCGATGACTGGACGGCTCAGCAAGGGCAGACGCTGGACCTCTGGAGGGTAGTCGCACTCATGGGAACGCCCAACGAGCTGGTCCAGGCATCCCAGGGCGGCAATCATTTCGGTTGCGCTTGCCAGAAGCGAGACAATACGCATGGCTTGTTATCCTTCTGTTTCTATCAATGACCTGTATACTGACGTGATCAGTATACAACATGATATATCGTGGAGTGGCCCGATGCGTGCTATCGCGCTCATCGGGCCACTCCACGATATTAAGCATCCATGCGCCAGATGATGGCGGTATTGTCGGCTGAGGCGGTTGCCAGGTAGCGACCTGCACCGGGTTGCCAGGCGAGATCCATAATACTGCCTGAGTGTCCGGGATTGCCGAACATCAAGGTTTGCAGTTCGTTGCCATAGGGGGATTTCTTGGGCGCGCGGTTAGCAAGATCCCAGATATGGACAAGTTGGCTATGACTGTAGCTGGCGGCGATGTAGCGCCCATTGGGTGACCAGGTCATGCCATAAACCTGCGGATACCAGGCGATGGTTGGGTCTAGCCCCTTGCGGTCGTGGGCGTCGGGGTCATCGGTCTCTAGCCGATGGAGTTGTTTCTTTTTCTGGATATCCCAGACATCGATGACATCAAGGTTGGAGACCGCGATGAGGTTGGGGTTATTAGGGCACCAGGCCAGGGCGAAGCGCTCCAGCAAGATACTTTTGGCATTGGGAGCAACCTGGCTAGCGCGGTCCGCCAGCTCAATAGTTTGCGTGCTATTTCCTTTGCTATCGAAGATATGTATCTGTTGCTTACTGTTGTAAGCGGCGAAATGCTTGCCGTCAGGCGCCCAGGCCAGGGTCAGGATACTGGTATTATCGTCGCTCCCCTTGGAGGAGTTATTAAGGGTCTTTACTGGCTGATTCATATCTTTGAGGTCCCAGAGTTGCAGGCTCTGCCCACTTAGCTGATCGGTTACGAAGAGGCTACTGGTGGGCGAGGCGACGACCTCATAATAGGAGGGTGCGCCAATCTCGCTCTTGGGAATATGGCTATCCTGGTAGACGAGTGGGTCCTGGGCGTTGGTAGTCAGATCAAAGGCATAGACCGTGTTGCGCGTCGACGCGCTCTGGGTAAGCGCCAGGAGACGCTGCCCATTGTAAGACCAACTTATCTGGTAGTAGCTAATAACATCTTCGAGCCGCCAGCGTTGAAGGGGCGTTTTGACGATGTTCAGGGCTTTATGTTGTTGTTGTAAATAGGCGTTCGTGTCCCAGATCATGATGGAGTGGTCCGTGCTTGCGGTGGCGACGCGTGCTCCATCGGGACTCCAGAGGATGAAAGAGAGAGGGCGCTTGTGTCCCATAAGGCTGAGGGTGGGAGCGCCTGAGATAAACTTGCGGGGGCCTGGCTCGACGGCTTGTAGTTTGGGTTGAGGGCGTGGCCAGAAGGCCCAGGCGGCACCGCCACCCAGTAGGAGCGCGGCGGTAGCTGCTCCACCGATAAGGATACTACGTCGGCTCACGCCTGGCTTCTCGGGAGCCATGGGAGTAGCCGAGGGCGTGGGCATATATTGCGATAGCGTCTGAGGCGTGGTCGGGTAGGCGGCCATGTGCGTGGGAGATGGAGGGGGCGGGGGAGCCGTGGTTCCCTGGGATGTTTGCGGGCCATTTACGGGCGCCTCAAGCGTCCTGGGAGCCACGGGAGGCGTCACATGGGTAGGGAGATATTCGGGGCGCTTTTTACTCCATGGCGCGAGCAGGGTTGCCTCGGGATCGTTCGGGTTGGTGCGGGCGATGGGAGACTGGCTCCAGGCGTTATCAAGGGCATCTACAAACGCGAGACAGCTTGGTGGTCGTTCCTCTGGGCGCTTGGCCAGCCCTTGTAAGATAATGGCCTCAACCCCCTGGGGCAAGATGGGATTGATCTCGCGTGGTGGCCTGGGTTCCTCCATGAGTTGCTTGATCATGAGGTCGTAGGGGGTTGCGCCGTGGAAGGGAACGTTACCCGTAAAGAGCTGGTAGGCGATCACGGCCAGGCTATAGCGATCACTGGCGGGTATGGCGCTCCCCTGCACCTGTTCGGGGGCCATATATTCAGGCGTGCCACTGCCGGCGTACGTTTTACTGCGATAGGTGGTGCTGGTAAGCAGTTTCGCGATGCCGAAGTCCGCGAGATAGAGCCAATCATTTTGCAGGAGCATATTAGCGGGTTTGATATCGCGATGAATGACCTGCTGGCTATGTGCGTAGTCGATGGCCTCAGCCACCTGGCGCAGGTAGTTCATAGCCAGGTCCCGGGTGAGATAGCGCTCGCGCTTCATAACGTCACGCAGGGTGCCACCTTGCAGATAGGGCATGACAATATAGGTCACGATTTCGTCGTCCGAGATGGGCTGTTCGCCAAAGGCATGAATGGTCAGAATATGGGGATGCTCCAGGGTAGCCGCCGCGCGTGCCTCATAGGCGAAGGCATGTAAAAAGCTTTGCTCTGAGGCCAGAATCGAGGGGAGTATTTTGATGGCCACCATGCGATGCAGTTCTGTATCCTCCGCCTGCCAGACCTGCCCCATGCCACCATGCCCAAGACGATGCAGCATGCGATAGCGGTCAAGCATTTTTCCTTGCCATTCTGTAGCTTGATTGAGTGCCATAGTCGTTAAAACCCTCGTCCTTGTGTCTTCCAGAGAAGAATACTATTGTTGGGATCGTTATAGCTGGCGACAAGCCAGTTGCCATCGGAGGACCAGGCCAGGGAGATCACCTCATGTTTGAGGGTGTCGCTGGCGAAGTCGCCGACGGGGAGTGTACCTTGAGTAATATTCCAGACCAGAATGTGCCCATCCTGGGTGCCCCCAGCGAAGGTGCCACTCTGATACTGGTATTTGTAGGCCAGGTTGGTAAGCATTGTATTGGTTGAGATTTGGGTGAATGGGCTGGTTTTCTCCGTCCAGTCCCAGAGAACCAGTGTGGATACATTCTGCTGCGTGATATAGCTGCCCGTGATTTTTCCATTATAGGCAATAAAGGCGCTTCCAGATGGCGTAACCTGACTATTTTGGAAGGAGAAGAGCGTGCTTCCGGCGTTCCACTGAGTTGTGTCCGTGGTGCTCTGAGGCGCGCCGAGCCAGGTGAGTTGCTTTCCCTGTTGCTGGACGCGACCAACGAGCGTGCCTTGCGTGACTGCAAAGGTCAGAATTGCCTCGCCCCTGGGGGCACGCTGGCTGGACATTGCGGTCGCTAGAACAACGGGTTTGTAGCTTGTGCTTGCTTCAACCGCCAGGCGATAATTGAGCGCAAAAGTGTCTGGTGCCTGGGTCGGATTGGTTGTATCAATCAGCCAGGATGTAAATTGCTGCTTCTGTGTATCAGGATCATTGGCCGCCAGCAAGAGGTGTGTGTTACTGAGCCAGGTGAGGCCATCAATTGTACTGGTTGGTAGGGTAAGGGGCGCCGCGAATTCGGGTAGCGGTTTCAGATCGGGCGTGTAGAGCGCGAGAGAGGCGGCCTGGTCGCCGCTGAAGGCGACCGCGATATATTTGCCATCAGGCGACCAGGAGAGCAGGGGCGCGCTGGTCGTCCCAGGTAGCTTGAGCCTGGTCCGGGCGAGTGGCTGAGGGCTGCTGTGAGAGAGGAGGGTGTTGCTATCCCAGAGTAGAAGTTGCTGATCGTTGGCGACCGTCGCGAAGGTATTCTGTGTTGGCGACCAACTGAGCGAGGCGACCGGGCTGTGATGCTGGTTGGGTATAGCCAGGGCCAGCCCATCGGGTGTTGGGATGGCTGTGGGGGTGTGATGGACCTGGGGTGCTGGTGGCGCTATTGTATGATTGAGCGTTAGCCAGCCACCCGTACCAGCCGCGAGGGCCATTACAGCCGTACCAGCCCCAATAATAAGTTTACGGCGCGAGAGCGGCCTGGTTGTCTGGGCCGCTGGTTGGGCAGATGCTTCCTGCGAGGAGCTGGATTGGTGCTGGGTTGAAGTGGATGTTGCCTCCGTGGTTTGCGTTTCCTCCGAGGGGAGGAGGCGGACGACCTCCTCAAGCGCCGCGATATAGGCTTTGGCGCTGGAATAACGCTCTTCTGGCTGTTTGCCGAGCTGGCGGAGCAGAATCGCTTCAAGTTGTGGCGGGAGCGCGGGATTGAGAGAGCGAGGCGCTGGCGGCTGCTCCGTAAGATGCATGATGGTGGTCATCGCGGGTGTGGCACTAGTGAAAGGGAGCTGACCTGTGAAAAGCTGGTAGGCGATGACACCCAGGCTATAGTCATCGCTCGCAGGGATGGCGTGCCCCTGAATCTGCTCGGGCGCGATATAATTGGGTGTGCCCAGGCTCGTGCCCGCACGGGTCAGATTCTTTCTGGATGCCAGGATGCGAGCCAGGCCAAAATCGGAGAGCAGGAGCCAGCTATCTCCGCGCAGGAGCATATTCGCGGGCTTGATATCGCGATGGACGATACCCTGGGCATGCGCGTAGTCAATAGCTTGCGCGGCCTGTTTCAGGTAGTAAAGCGCCTCGCGAGGCGGCATCAGTTGCTTGCGCTCCTGGTAGGCATCGATGCGATCTGCCAGGGAACCACCTGAGAGATACGGCATCACGAGGAAGAGCAGTGTCTCATCGGCATTAAGGGCGATCTGCCCATAGTCGTGGATGGGGACGACATGCGGATGGTTGAGGGCTGCTGCAGCCTGGGCCTCCTGCCTGAAGCGTTCGAGAAGCTCTTCTTCTCCCTGTGTGTAGATCTGAAGCGTCTTCATCGCGATTTGGCGATGAAGGCTGGGGTCCTCGCAGAGCCAAACCTCCGCCATGCCGCCTTTCCCAAGGAGGCGCAAGAATCGATAACGTCCAATATTCTGGCGCTGCTGCGTATTCGATATATCCGGCGCTTGTACGTTATGGCCATCGTTCATCATGCGTATCATCCTTAAAAATAGCGAATATAGCTCCTCTATGTGCCAGCCGCTTGTAAGTATATCTGATTTTGAAGCCAGGCGACTATGACGTGGTTCACGAAATCAGGAGCGAGCTAGAACGTTCTGCCTTGCATCTTCCAGATGTGAGTCGTCGCGTAGTCGTCGTTGTAGCTGGCAGCCAGCCATTTATAGTCTGAAGACCAGGCTAGCGCCTGTACAGCTTTCTTGACGTCGCTGCTGAGGGTCGCGACGGGCTGGTCAAAGCTGTTAGTATCCCAGAGCTGTATCTGACCATTGGGGGTTCCGGTGGCGATGAGAGGCGTCTTACCATTGGTGCCATAGGCCAGGGTCGTAATTTTGTTTGGAAGGCTGGTTGTGAGAGGTGTTTGTTTTGTACCTTTTTCCACATCCCAGACGGCCAGGGCTGTCGTATTACTGCTGTAATAGCCTGCGACTTTACTACCATCAGGGGACCAGCTAACAGTGAGGATATCCTGAAAGTTCTGATTTTCGGGCAGGGCCAGCAGACCGGGGGCATCTTGCCAGGTGGGATGACTTCCATTCATACTCGCGGTACCTACGAGGACGCCGCCTGCGCATGCGATAGCTATCTTCTGCCCATCGGGTGAGGCTTTTAAAAGTGTATTCGATGGGCTAATGCCACCTCCTATATATGCTTTGATTTTCGTGGCGTTCATCGTGGTTTGCCCTGGCTTATTGCAATCCAGCCCCCAGAGGTAAAAATGCTGGTAGTCCTCTGCACCTGCTATATATGAGACAGAGAAAAGATACTTTTGGCGTGTCCAGGTGAGACCACTCAGGGTGCCCGCTCCTTTGGCAAAGATGGGTTTTTGAAAACCTGAAGCAAGAGCTGAGAGATCTCGTGCATAAAGATCAAGAGAAACTGTGTGAAAGTCAGAGAGCGCTTCTTCGTTCGTATTGCCTAGCGCAAGCATGCTTCCATCAGGTGACCAGGCCAGGGTGTTGGAGCCATATTTTAGATTGCATTTGGCGCCAGGCTGGGGAGTGGCATTGGCGCGCATATGCTCAATGTCCCAGATATAGATGGTGTCGCTTGTGCCTGGCGTGGTCGTCAAGAAATTGCCCTGAGGCGACCAGGCCAGCCCTGAGATCGTATCTATATTGATATCGCGAATGACCAGGTTCGGGCCATTGGGATTGGGTTTAGGCGACGGCGTGGAAGCCCGGACAGGCGGCTTAGGTGTAGGTTTGCCCTGGTGAGTGAGAAACCAGGCGGAGCCACCACCCGCAAGCAGCAGGGCCGCGATACCACCACTAGCCAGCGCGGTACGTCGTGTGATAGGCTTATCGGTCGCTGGCAAGAGTCCCGAAAAGCGTGGGCGAGGTTGGGTAATCGTCGCGTGCTGAGCGCGAGAGAGTGACGCACTCTCATTCAAGGGAGGAAGCGTATGCGGTGTGTGTGGTGTGGCGGGCAGAGGGGCCTCGGCGGAGAAGCGAGGCGCAAGCTCTGGATAGGCTCGAATGAGTTCGGCAAAGAAGGCGTGGGCAGAACCCGGACGCTCTTCTGGCTTTTTGGCCAGGGCGTGCAGGATGGCCTGCTCAAGCTGTACGGGAAGCTGGGGATTGAACTGGCGTGGCGAGGGCGGAGGCGTGAGGATATGCTGGACGCTTAGCGCATAGGTCGTCTCCGCGATAAAGGGGAGGCGACCAGTAAAAAGCTGGAAGGCAATGACGGCGAGGCTATAGATATCGCTGGAGGGAACGTCGCGCCCCCTGGCCTGTTCGGGAGCCATATATTCCGGTGTGCCGAAGCCCGCGCCGGTATGGACCTCGTCGTCGTTGCCAGAGAGCAAGTGTGCGATGCCGAAGTCAGAGAGCAGGAGCCAGTTAGCATCACGCAGAAGCATATTGCCAGGCTTGATATCGCGATGGACGACCCCCTGTTGGTGGGCGTAATCAATGGCGTCGGCGGCCTGTGCGAGATAGATCAGGGCCTCTTCAATGGGCATATGTTGCTTCGCGGATGCCAGCGCCTCGATGCGGTCGGCGAGCGAGCCGCCTGGGAGGTAGGGCATAACGATATAGGTAATCACCTGTCCATTGAGTAGGGAATGTTCACCATAATCATGTACCGATACAATATGCGGGTGTGTAAGCGCGGCCGCGGCTTGGGCCTCCACTTCAAATCGGCGTGTAAAGGCTACATCATCTGGCGCATGGGCGGGGAGGGTTTTAATTGCCACCTGGCGGTGCAGGCGCGGATCTTCGCAGAGCCAGACATCGGCCATACCACCACGGCCGATGCGTTTGATTACCTGGTAGCGTCCAAGGGTTCTTGCGACCGCCGGTTGGGAAATAAAGCCATCTTTCGCCATGAGAGCTGTCCCTTCGCGTATACTTATTTTTGCCGTCATAAATAGATGATGCTAAATATGCATAAACTATACTACAGCTAGATCATGTTGTATAGATATTGGTAGCCATTGCCCATGCACCCTTCGCGTCTGCGGCGCTCAGTGGTCAATAAAAGTGTGTGCCTTTTGCAGGTATTCTCCTGCAAAAGGCACACACTTTTATTGATAGGCGGAATGGGTGTGGAATAATCACGGTTAATGAGAAGGGGGATATGGGTGACGTATATTGGGGTACAATGTATTGTGTTGAGCTTTTTTTATGTGATGTCCCGGAAATGCCATTGACGCAATTCCTGTGCTATACTTAGATTACTTGAGCGAAATATGTGTGCTGATGTGGGGTTGATGGCGAGGTGAGAAGGGGTGATACTGGCAGGTAAGTCTGAGTGCATTAAGGGGATGGGGGAAGTGGAGCTTAGGTAGCTGGATGGGCTGCTATGATACAGGTTTGATACGCGAGTACTTCGAAACTCGATGCTCCGTTGTCGAGGGACGAGTGATGTTCCATGGTGGAATTGTTTAGGAGACCAAAGGAGGCGGACTCGCATGAAAAAGCTCATCAACAGGCCGGAGGATGTGGTTAAAGAGGCGCTTGCAGGTATGGAAGCCCTGCACGCAGAATTGATTCGTGTCGACTACGAGAGCCAGGTGATCGTGCGCGCCGATGCTCCGGTCCAGGGGAAAGTGGGAATTATTTCGGGTGGTGGGAGTGGACATGAGCCGATGCATGGCGGCTTTGTAGGGCGTGGGATGTTGGACGCGGCCTGCCCCGGCGAGATTTTTACCTCGCCTGTCCCCGATCAGATGCTGGCTGCGACGCGGGCCGTGAATGGTGGCGCAGGTGTATTTTACATTATTAAGAACTATACAGGCGACGTGCTGAACTTTGAGATGGCGGCGGAACTGGCGGCGACCGAAGATATCGAAATTGCCTCTGTGGTCACGAACGACGACGTCGCGGTCCAGGATAGCCTCTATACCGCTGGCAGGCGTGGTGTGGGCGTCACCGTGTTGTTGGAGAAAATTGTGGGTGGCCTGGCGGAGACCGGTGCTTCTCTAGAGGAGATCGCCGAGATGGCGCAGCGCGTCAATGCCAATGGGCGTAGTATGGGCATGGCCCTGACCTCCTGTACCGTGCCAGCCATGGGAAAACCAACCTTCGACCTGGGTGAGAATGAGATGGAGATCGGCATTGGCATTCATGGCGAGCCTGGTCGCAGGCGTGTGCCCCTGGCTTCGGCCGCGGAAGTGACCGAGATGCTGGTCAACCCGATTCTAGAAGATTTGGAACTCAAGGCAGGTGAGCGGGTGATCGCCTTTGTAAATGGGATGGGGGGGACGCCACAGATCGAACTCTATGTGGTGGCGAACGAACTGGCAAAGATCCTGCGTGGAAAGAATGTTACTATCGCGCGCTCCCTGGTGGGGAGCTATATCACCTCGCTAGAGATGGCTGGCTGCTCGATTACACTCCTGCGTACGGACGATGAAATATTGAAGTACTGGGACGCACCTGTCCATACTCCTGCGTTGCGCTGGGGCATCTAGCGTTGTCGATAAGGAGTATGTCTGTAGTAGCTTTATGCTGGCAGCTTACAAACGTACTCACGTAGGGAGAGAATGTATGCCGATAACGAGCGAGAAGCTTATTGCCTGGTTGCAGCGGATAGGGCAGGTGTTGCATGAACAGCGAGAATATCTGACGCAGTTAGATGCCGCCATTGGGGATGCTGATCATGGCATCAATATGGACCGGGGCTTTCGGGCTGTCGTTGAGAAATTGCCTGCCCTGGCGAGCGCTGATAGCGGCACCATCCTTAAGACGGTGGGGACCACGCTTGTCTCCACCGTTGGGGGCGCCAGTGGCCCGCTCTATGGCACCGCATTTTTGCGCGCGGGTATCGCGATGGCGGGTAAGCAAGAATTGCAGGAGGCGGACGTGGTTGCGCTACTCGCCGCGATGGTTGAGGGTATCCAGGTACGAGGCAAGGCCCGGTGGGGGAGAAAACTATGTTAGATGCGCTACTTCCCGCCCTGGAGGCCGCGCGCAAGGCCGAGGGTGAGGGGGTGGAGATGCCTCAACTGTTGCAAGTGTGCAGTAGTGCAGCGGAAGCGGGCATGAAGAGCACGATTCCCTTGCTGGCGACGAAGGGGCGGGCCAGCTATCTTGGTGCGCGCAGTATTGGTCACCAGGACCCCGGAGCGACATCAAGTACCTTGATGCTACAAGCGCTCGCGGAGACCTATCGATGACGAGAGACCTTACGCACATGCAGAAAGAACGAGGAGCTAAGCCATGGGAGTCGGGTTAGTCATCGTGTCACATAGTGCACGGCTGGCGGAAGGCGTTGTTGAACTGGCTAGCCAGATGGCGCAAGGCAAGGTGTCCATCGTCGCGGCGGGTGGCGGGCCGGATGGCTCATTAGGAACGTCGGTTGAGAAAATTCTGGCCGCGCTGCACACGGTCGAGGGGCGTGATGGTGTCCTGGTCTTGCTTGATTTGGGGAGCGCGGCCATGTCGGTTGAGATGGCTGTAGAGGCCTATTGCGCTGAACAGAAGGAGCGGCGGGTGATTGTGAGTTCAGGCGCGCTGGTCGAAGGGGCCGTGGTCGCCGCGGTCGAGTCCTCGATTGGCAATACCCTGGATGCAGTGGCAGCCGCCGCAGCTGAGGCGCATACTCTGCCGAAGGTCCATCCTTAAACTCGTGGGCGTTCTCCATGTTGTACCTCTCTGTCTAGATTCGCATAGGGAAGGCATTGTCTATGGCAGCGTTAGAAACAACACTCAAAATCACCAATAAAGTTGGCCTCCATGCCCGTCCTGCGCGCCTGCTGGTTCAGACGGCGGCCAGTTTTCGAGCGCACATCTCGCTCCAGGTTGGGGAGAAGGTCGCCAACGCCAAGAGTATCCTGGCCGTCTTGAAGCTAGGGGTGCCGCAGGGGACCGAGATCCTGGTACGGGCCGAAGGCGACGATGCCGAGCCCGCACTCGTGGCTATCGCAGCCCTTGCCAGGCGTAATTTTGATGAAGACGCGTGATCTTATTAGGGCGTATGTGGGCTACGTAGCACTGTGCGCCAACATTTTTTTTCTGTGCCAGACAAGATGCGATAAATTTGCTTATAGTCAAAGATGAAACAAGCAAGGAGGCCCATCTTGAAGAGACTGGATTATGCCCCAGGTCTGGACCAGTGGCGGGATGTCTTGTTCAGGGCATTACCGGATTGTACTGCGCAGATAGAGTGCTTTTTCGCGGATCGTGAGTTTGGCTTTCAGCATGCCTGGGAGGTGCTCGACAAGGTGAGCCGCCTGGCGACACAAATTGAGCATCGAGATGGGCGCCTCCTGCATCACGAGGTGATAGAGCACCTGGCACTCTTCCACGATATCGGTAGGTTCTTTCAAGGGGCACATGTAGTAGAGCCTATCGTCCTGGCGCAGCAGGTGTACACGCGCTTCGCCCGAGAGCAGGCGGTACGGCCTGATAGCGCGCGGGCGGTACTTGATGGAATTGTGAGCACACCATTCTTGAACTATCGCTTGCATCCCTCCGGCCATCCTCCACGCACCCTGGAGGCCGATATTGTGCGTGCAATCGTGATCATGTTGAATACAAGAGGCGCGCGGGTTGACTACCACTATGCATGCAGCCGCGCCCAGCGTGATGCCCCCTTTTTTAACCCCTCACTTACCCAGGAACAGCGCGCCCGCTTCTCCTTAGAGCACTTTTCGGGCGACCATCTCAATGTCTTGCTCTCGCTGCTAGCCATGCGCCCCGGTGATTTCTCGCATCCTGTGCTACAAGAGGCGTATCGCAGGTGGCGAGGGCCTGTAAAGGAAGAGGTAGTCACACATATTCTCGACCTTGCCCGGAGCGTAGGTGAGAGCGAGGAGCACCTGGAGAGCATACAGCAAACCATTATCTGGTATCGCAGCACATTCGCATGTTAACATATAGGTGGGGATGAGGTGTGGATGTTGAGTAGTTTTCTACATGGAAAAAGTGTTGTAAAAGGATGGTGGTATTTCTCTATGCCCATAACTGAACAGGATAAAGAGCGTATTTTATCCCAGTGTAAGCGTTTTCTAGCCATGCATTATCCCAGGTCTCCGCGCGAGGTCTTACATGATCTGACGGAATTTGCCGATCCACAGGCGAAGGCGGATCGGTACGGTGGCGGTGAACTGATCACTTCGTTTGAGGAGGAGATTGCCCATTTACTGGGAAAAGAGGCCGCGGTCTTTATGCCCAGCGGGACGATGTGCCAGCCCATCGCACTGCGTATCTGGTGTGAGCGCAAGGGGCGCAAGCGCGTGGCGTATCATCCCACCTGTCACCTGGAGATTCACGAGCACGATAGTTACCAGCGTTTGCATGGCCTGGAACGAGTTTTGCTGGGTTCGGATCACCGAGTCTTCACTCTCGAAGACCTCAAAAGTGTGCCGGAGCCTCTGGGGGCGCTGCTCATTGAGTTGCCCCAGCGCGAGATTGGCGGACAGCTTCCTTCCTGGGAGGAACTGGTAGAGATTACCACCTGGGCGCGTGAGCGCGGGATCGCGGTGCACCTGGATGGTGCACGTCTCTGGGAGTGCAAGCCCTTCTATCAGCGTGAGTATGCCGAGATCGCGAGCCTGTTCGATAGCGTATATGTCTCATTCTACAAGGTCCTGGATGGGATCGCGGGCGCGGTACTGGCGGGACCCGCCGATGTCATCGCCGAGGCGCGCATCTGGCAGCGGCGGCAGGGAGGCAACCTGATCAGCCTCTATCCTTATGTGCTGTCGGCGCGGCAAGGGATGCAGAAGCACCTCGGGCGCATCGACGAGTATTGCGCGAAGGCGCGCGAGATCGCCGCCGCGCTCTCGGACCTGCCCCAGGTCGAAATCCTGCCCAATCCTCCGCAGACCAACATGCTGCACCTCTTCCTGCGTGGCGACCGTGAGCGACTGGTAGACGCTGCCTGGCGCGTCGCTGAGGAGACACAGACCGTTCTCTTCCGCATGCTGACTCCCACGCTTGTCCCACAGTATAGTAAATTTGAACTCTCCATTGGCGAGGCCGCTCTGGAGATCCCCACAGAAGAGATTGTCCCCCTCTTCCAGCGCGTCTTCCAACTGGCCGAGTAAAGCGAGAAATAGTAGCCGCGTACACCAGTAGCGAGCCCGCTACTGGTGTACGCGGCTACTGATGGTTTGTGCTGGTGCATCCTGGTGGCGTACAATTTCGTGTGTAGATCAGGCGTTAGCCCTGCTCGCGCACCCGGGGCGGGCATGAAAGTTATTGTGCGTTATGCCATACCCTGAAGGGATCAGGAACGATGCAACTGGTAATTCTCGCTATTCCGCTAAGCGTTTGCCGGCTCGATCCGGGGCAGGAGATACCTGCCTGGGCATTAAGCCGGCGCGAATTTCTAGCGATAACATATACGCGTCAAGAACTCTCGATTGTCTGTGTCTCTGAAGTCGTGCCAGAGGAGGTCCAGGTGGAGCATGGCTGGCGGGCCTTGCAGGTTGAGGGTCCACTGGACTTCTCGCTGACGGGCATCCTGGCGGGCCTGGCGACCCCGTTATCGGGCGCGGGCATCTCGATCTTTGCCATCTCAACCTATGATACTGACTACCTGCTTGTGAAAGAGGTGCACCTGGACCGGGCGCGGAAGGTGCTGGAGGCGCTGGGATATACCTTTCCGAATTGAATTCCTATAGTCGTGAAGCGTGATCTTGCTACGTGCCACGTGTGTTCTGCTTGTATCCATTGATGTAGATCGATCCGTATGTGTAGTGTGACATGGTAGCGTGGGCTAATAGGGCTTGATGATGCTATCGTGCTCACTAGAACATCTGAGAGGCGTTTCGCCGCAGGGAGGATTGAAGCTATGAGTGCAACGGAGCGCACAAGTGGACCGTTTCAGGTAGCGCAAACACGAGCAACGGAGAGCACACGACACGAGCAGGCACGTGCTCACTGGAAGATAGAGTTAGCATTATGGGTGGTGGGCGTCATCATCTTTCTGCTCACCTGTATAGGCATGCATATGCATCCCCGTCCCTTCTCCTTTGATCTTTCGATCATGCAGACCATTCAGAGCTGGCACCTGGGAAGTGTGCTCGATGCCATTGTACGCTTGCCTAGCGTTCTGGATGATCCCCTCTGGTCAATCGTACTTTTAAGTAGCTGGCTGATCTTCTTATTAATGGGAGCGATCTGGGCCTGGTTTACGCACCGACGAGCGCTGACCTGGCTACAAAATGCGCTCTTCCTGGTCGCGATTGTCGCCAGCGGGTCGGGGGTAAACACGCTTCTGGACATCCTGGTCGGGCGTCCGCGTCTCCTGGCGAAGATGTACCCAATTCGCAACTATGAGGCTATTGTTCCCTTCCCCTCTTATCCCTCAGGCCATGTCGCGCATGATGTGATCTACTATGGCTTCTTGTTGTACCTCAGCCAGACCAAGCCTGTGCGCCGCTGGAAGTATTATCGCTGGCTTCTGCCCTTGCAGATTCTCGCGGTGATCGAAATCCTGCTTATTAGCTACTCACGCATTCTGATGGGTGGGCACTGGCCAACGGATGTCCTGGGTGGATACTTTGAGGGAGTGCTCTGGCTCGGCCTCTTCATTTTCCTGTATCGCAGGGCGACGCCCTTGCAGGAGAAGTGGCAGCAACGCCTCGACCAGAAGCGGGGCGCGCGCCATCAACATGCTTAGTTCAGATTCAGGTGCTTGTTGAGGAGAAAGGCGCTGAAGTCCGCGACACTCTCGATTGCGCCTTCGTCGAGCATATTCACCATGCGTTTGACTACAGTCCGACGACTCTGACCGGGAGCCCCAGGGAGAAAGCCAATAACACTGGTAACCTGGGGTTCGCGTTCGCTACGGATCTCTTCCGCGACCATCTCCAACAATTCTGCGACATCCAGCTCCAGAGCGCCCGCCAGGCTTTCTAGCACCTTGGCCGAGGGATATTTTTGTCCCCGCTCGATCTCCCCCACATAAATTTCGGAGAGGCCAGCCTTCTCGCCTAGTTCTTTGATGGTCATATTATGATCCTGGCGTTCGCGACGGATGACGCGACCCAGCAGTTCTTGTAAATCGGCCATATTTGCTTCCTTCCTATGCTCAGAGCATTGCCTATGCTGTAGCTATGCTGACAGCATAGTTTTTCTCTATGAGTATACGCTAATGGCGTGCTATATTCAAGGCAACAGATAAAACTATTGTTATTGTGTGTGGTGTAACTGGGGCATTCGCCCCAGTTACACCACACACAATAACAATGTTGAAATGAGTAAAGGAGCAATAAGATGCATATGCCAAGGATTGGTATGGGTTACCTGGCGGGGAAGATGGAGAAGCCGGAGTCGCAGTCGGGCTCGGTCTTTATCCCTATGGTGTATGAGCAAGCTCAGGCTGCGCGGTGGGAGTATAAGATTCTCACAGTTGATCCAGCCGAGGAGGCTCTGCCTGACGAGGTTCGCCTGAGCGAACTGGGAGCAGAAGGCTGGGTTATGGCCGGTCTTCTTGATGAACGGTCAACAGGAAAAGGCAAAAAGATTCACTACTACTTTCTGCGCCAGGCCTAAGATTCATTTACCAAAGCTGTTTTACGATAAAAGGAGAGAAACACATGTCGAGTTTACTGGTTCCTACTGTGCTGGAGAATACGCCACGCGGGGAGCGTGCCTATGACCTCTTCTCGCGCCTCTTGCGTGACCGCATTATCGTCGTCAATGGACCGATTGATGATGCGATGTCGGGGCTAGTGGTAGCGCAATTACTCTACCTGGCGGCCGAGGATAGCAAGCGTGAAATCAATATGTATATCAACTCGCCAGGCGGCTCGATTAATGCGGGCCTGGGTATCTATGACACGATGCGGGTCCTACCCTGTCCCATCTCGACCACCTGTGTGGGCTATGCAGCCAGCTTTGGCACTATTCTGCTGCTCGCGGGCGAGAAGGGGCGGCGTTTCTCGATGCCGCATGCGCGCATCCACCTGCACCAGCCCTTGATCTCGGGAAGCCTGAGCGGGCAGGCCTCGGATATTGATATTCACGCGCGCGAGATCCTGCACCTGCGCAGCGAGATAAACGACATTATTCAGGAGCATAGCGGGCAGACGCTGGAGCGCATCCAGAAGGATACCAATCGTGATTTCTATATGAGTGCCGTCGAGGCCAAGGAATACGGCATCATCGACGATATCCTGACCTACGCCGAGAAGAAACTGCCGGAGGAGGAGCCCAAAAACAAGTAGGTAGTGTATTGCAAGCAGGACAGCGAGGGTGTGCATTTGCGTATCCTCGCTGTTCTGCTTGCAATACACTGTATTAAAGGCGCTTAATGTGGATAGAATCGATCTCAAACCACTCATCTTCACAGGCGACCGTGCCAAAGCGCAGGATGCCGCACGGGGTCGCGATGGCGTACTGGTTATCGAGCCAGGCGACAAAGCCGAGGGGGCGCGTGGGAGGATTGGGCGCGCGCAAGATAGGCTCGCCATCGACCCAGAACAGAGCGGCCTCTGGCGTCCATTCAATGACATAGGTATGCCAGGCCGTCATTGGCACTGTGAGTAGCTGCTCCTGGGCGCCACTGAGGCGTTGGAGCCAGCGGCCAGCGGGACGCGTATTGCCGGTGGTCAAGCCCCACCCGGTCGCCAGGGCCGTGGGGAGGGTCGCGAAAAGGGAGCCTGGACGCATGCTATGGATGACCTGGGCCTTCCAGCCCCAGCCGGGAATGCCGGGTACCAGGGCCATATTCGAGGGGGGCGAGGCATAGAAGAACCAGACGGCCTCTGGCAGCATCAGGATATCTCCTCGGACCGAAAAGGGATAGTTCCAGAAGCCAAAGCCTGCTGTCCCGCGCAGGTGATGTGAATCGTGGCTGGTCGAGGCTGGAGTTGCGGCGGGATGTGATGAGCGGGCGCGTACCTCCATGCGCAGGGGCGGGTGCCAGGGAAAATCACTGCGTGCCAGCGTGCCATAGTCATCTATCTGGGCGTCGGCATAGGTGCCCTGCGCGACAGTGGGAATAGCCATGCGCAGGACCGAATCCTCAAGGGTGAGGACGCCGGTTCCCAGGCAGGTTTGCGTCCAGCGTGAGTGGAGAGTCTGAGTGGTTTGTATAAAATCATCGATCACAGTCGCCACCATTTCCTATGGTCTGCTATGAGCTTAACGCGAGTGTCTATTTCCAGTGTAGTCTCTTCGCGAAAGAGCGTCAAGAAGAAAAAGAGTGTGCAAGGTGTGGTGAGCATTCGCCCACCACACCTTGCACACTCTTTTTTTAACCATCGCCGGGGAAGGTATGCTCAATGGCATAGTGCAGCAGTTGTTCTTCTAATTGGGCGCGTACGTGTTGCTCGGCCTCATTCTTATTGGCGGGCTGGTTGCGGCTGGAGGCCTCCATCATCATCCGGCGGGTCAGGTCATTGAAGTGGGCGAAGAGGGGCTTCTGTGCTTTCTGTGGTGGCATAACGTGTAGCGCGATCTGGGCAGGCTCGTAGAACTCTTCAGGCGGGAAGAGCATGGCTGTCAGGTCAGCATATTTTTGTAGCAGGGTGAGGCGATTTTGCGCGTTGAAATAGTTGTATTGCGTGCTCGCGGCTGAGAGGACGCCCGCGATACGCCCGGCGTAGAGGATGGGAAAGATGGCGCAGCTTTTCTCGTATTCGGAGTAGGCGACGGGGACGAGCGTATTTTCCGCCGTAAGATCGTTCACGACCTTGTAGTGAAAGACGGTCACGACATGGCCGGCCAGGGATTCGGCGCCCAGGAACATCCCATCGTGTTCCAGGTTCTCCTTCCAGGGAGGCGTACCGATGCCCTCACTCTCATAGAGGCTGCGTACCTGCTGAGAGGGGCCAGCCGGGGGCATGCAGCGAGCAATCCACAGGCTCATGCCCAGGCGGTTAGGATCGAGCTGAGTCAGAGCATTTTGCAGGATCTGGTTACAGAGCGTCCAGTAGTACAGGTTCTCGGCCACAGAGGCGCGAGTTTTAAAGAGTTCGATATAGAACTCAGGAGGGATATTGAGGGGTGTATCATCTTCGATGGGATTGGTAAATTCGCTCATGCCTTTCTCGTCGCGCAGTAAAGAGAGAATTTGCTCGCGATATTGGGGATAGAGATTGAGGAATTGATAGAGCTTGTTGGCGCGAGGAAAGGTTTCGCCGCTGAGCCAGCGCGAAAGTGTAATGGATTTGACATTCAGTGTGGCGAGGATGCGCTGTCTCTCACTGGGGTCCTGAGTAATTTCTGCTAGAATATCACGCCAGGTTTGTTTCTCTTGCATTTTTTGACCCTATACTTTACATAAAAAGGGCATGCATCATTCTGGCTATAATAGCAGTTTGCAGGCAGAAAGTCAATTTTTCTGATGTTGTGCAAAAAAATAGATAAGATTATGGGGATGTGGTCTGGAAAGGCCGCAGACCTTTCCAGACCACATCCCCATTCTTCATAACTTAACCTATTTTTTGATGCCAACCATTTGGAGCCAGTTACGCGGCACCTCTTGTAGCCCCAACTCCTCTCCGGCCTGGTAGACAGCGACTTCAAGCGCGCGTGCACCGTAGGCCAGGGGAACTCCGGGAAGGGCGCCATCGATGAAGAGCCAGTACTGACCAAGATCGCGCCAGGCGTCGAGCGAAATAATGGCGGTATCCTGCACCATATCTAGCTTGCCGAAGCCACTCTCCTGGTAGATCTGGACATAGTCGTCGCTCGTCACCCATTGCATGGCCGCGGCCTTGGCCTCGCGTGAGAGGCGCACGTCGGGATGTTCCTGGCGGAGCCAGGCCACGGCGCGCCGCGTCCAGAGGCGATAGAAGCGCTCGGTACCGGGCACATAGGTGCCAGTATAGAACGCGCTATTACAGGCGAAGATGCCCTGGGGAGCGAGAATAGAGGCGACTTGCTTGAATGCAGAGAGTTTATCGGTAAGCAGGTGGATGGCATTGCAGAAGAATGCGGCGTTGGCATTTTGAATTAGCTTGGGGAGATCTTCAGATTCGCCTTGAATAAATTTCACATCGGCGGGTAGACCCATCTGATCTACACCTTTTTGAGCCCTGCGCAGTGCCTCGGCTGAAGGATCGACGCCGATCAGGCGCAACTGCGAGAGTTTGCCCTGGCGTTCCATCTCTTCAATGATCAGGCGTGAGACCGCGCCTGTGCCACAGGCCATGTCCACGATGGTCACTGGCGCGCCTGTATCCTGTTGGGACAGGTGTGCCAGTGCCTGGCGTACGAGTCCGCGGTTCACCTCTGTATAAAAGGGGTGTGCTGCGAAAGGCTCGAAGGTAAATTTATTTGTCTCCTCGGTTTCAATTAAGCCCATGAGTATAGCCTCCTTAAAAAACACCAAAAAGGACTGGTTGCTTTATTAAGAAGTTTAGAGTGCTCCCGAGGTGAAAAAGTTTCAGCTTTTAGCGAATATAAGTGAATGTATTAGATATGCATTGCCATACCGCCATCGACGTTGAGAATCTGGCCCGTGATGAAGCTGGCATCAGGCGAGCAGAGGAAGGCGATTGCCGCGGCAATCTCGTCTGGTGTGCCGAAGCGTCCGAGAGGCGTGGTATCGATCATGAATTTCCGTTGGGCCTCGGTGAGTGTCGAGGTCAATTCGGTGGGGACGAAGCCCGGGGCGACCACGTTGGCTGTAATATTGCGGCTGGCCATCTCGCGGGCGGTACTGAGCGTAAGGGCGATGATACCAGCCTTGGAGGAACTGTAGTTGGCCTGGCCCGCGTTGCCCAGCAGGCCTGAGATGGAGGCGACATTGACGATACGCCCCCAGCGTGCCTTCATCATGGAGCGTAGCACAGCCCTGGTGCAGAGGAAGGTTGAACGCAGGTTGCTATTGATGACATGCTCAAAGTCGGCGGCAGACATCTGAAGGATCAGTTTATCGCGGGTGGTGCCGGCGTTATTCACGAGGATCGTCACAGGACCCAGGGCCTCAGTCGCTTCAGCGAAGAGGCGGGTTACGTCTTCTTCCTGGCTGACATTGGCCTGGATGGCGACGCAGCGACGCCCTAACTCCTCTATACTAGCTTTCGTTTCAGCTGCTGTGCTGGCATTGCTGCGATAGTTCACGATAATGTCGGCACCGGCCTGGGCGAGGCGTAACGCGGTAGCGCGGCCAATACCCTGGCCGCTGCCCGTAACGAGCGCGATTTTTCCGCTGAGGGGGAGTGCTTGTTCGTTTGCCATACTGCTTCTATTCCTCTTTAAAAAAGTGTTGCTATTCGCCATTCACTGCTGTGTGCCAGAAGTGGGACGTAACGTTAGCAAGTGTACCACATTTCGTCTATGCATGTGCTTCTCAGGGGTGGGGTCGCAGAAGAGAATAGCAAAAAAAAATGGGGTGAGGCAAGGCCTGGCGTATATGCATACACGCCAGGCCTTGCCTTTTGTGCACGATTAATGTTCGGTGGATTTCTGATTGTCGTTGGTGAGGCGGGAGCCGTGGGCGACAACTTCCTTGGTTTCTGGCTCTGGCTCGGTTTCAGGCAGCGCGGCGGCTTGTAGATCCAGCAGGCTGCTGCCGGAGAGGTGAGGCGAGAGCGCTGAAGGCTCGCCTGCCGGGACATAGGAATCGCTGCCCTCTGTCTCTGGTAAAGAGTCTGGAAGCAGAGCGTAGCCGCGAGATGACTGGCTCAAGAATGAATTATCGGGTGAAGATGCAGTCTCTGGTTGAGCCTGTGCTTCTGCAGGCTGAGTCGAGACGGTCTCCTGATGCAGTTCCTCGGCTGGCTGTTCAGGTGGGAGAACAGGTGTTGCCGCATCGATGTAGGCCAGCCACTCTGAGGCATCCATGCCTGGGGCGTTGTCTTGCAGGCTCTCTTGCTCTGGTGCGGCCTCTGGGGCAGGCTTCGCGGCAGGCATGGGGGTGATTGGTGGCGTTACCACCGGAATGATCTCGGTTCTATGAGGCATAGACGCCTTTTTGCTGATGGCGCGCATATTGGTCAGGGTGGTGCCGCTATCTCTGAGCTGCTCCTCCTGGGTGGTATTGATGAGATCGCTCAGTGTGCTATCATCATAGATGGCGGTGCGAAGCTGTTCCACGGTGAGGTTACGGGCGTTAAGCAGGTTGGCGCCGATCAGATTGGTTTTATAGAGGTCGGCGGCCAGAAAGTTAACGCCGTTCAGATTGGCGCCGCGCAGGTCGGTATGGGTCAGATTGGCGCCGGAGAGGTCGGACTCCTGGAGATCGGCCTCTTTCAGGTTCGCCCAGGAGAAGTCGGCCATGAAGCACTTGGTGGTGCGTAAGATGGTTTGACTGAGATTAGCGTGTCCCAAATAGCGTGAGGAGAGGTCGCGCCCGGAGAGGTCGGCGCCACTGAGATTGACATGTTGCCAGCGGGGCGTGGATTTGCCTGACTGGTCCTGCTTTACCGGTAGCGGAACATCTTCGATGCGGGGGATGCGGGCCAGTTCGTATTCGGCACGTGCCTGTTTTGTGGAGGCCTCAAAGGCGTGGCGTAGCTCGTCGCGCTGCTGGCGCTCGAATTTCTCCAGGGTGTTCCAGGCGTTCTGTAGCTGCTGTATCTGGGCCTGGATGCGATGTTCCACTTCAGTGAGATGTTTTTCTTGTTCAGCGCGCCAATCTTGCTGACGAGTATTCTGGGCTTTCTCCCAGATTTCTTGTTGTGCCTGTACCTGCTCGGAGGCCTGTCGTAGATTTTGCTGTGCTCGGTAAGCGAGCACGAGCGCCACGATGGCAATGATGAGGCTCACAACGGCTAACACGATTTCCATATACACCTTGCTCCGTAATTGATACTAGTTTGAAACGATCCCTACGTCAGTTCGCGCTATTTTGTTCTTATTTTGTGAGTTGCGCTGGCGCTTGTGAAGCAATAAACCAGGCTGAAAGGCTTTATATGCGAGTTTGCGATTTACTATACGCGTGCATGGTGCGTTTTGTTGCCTGTCCTTCAGTATAATATAACCTTCGACCACGTGGTTTCTGGGTCGTAAAGAGTACTATGCGTCGGCATGACTTTCTGTTTTTCGCATATGCTTGAGAAGGGATGAGACGCACCAGGGAAATTGTTTTCTCTGATAGACCAGAGGGGCTGAAAAACATTATAATAAGGCCTGTGTAAAGAGGGAATAAAGTATCCTCCTTTGGGTACTATTGGTTTAGCTCAAAGGTCAATTCTGGCCACTTAAGATCTTATTCCGAACCCCAACGCCACTGGCGTGTCTAGCGCTTCGCGCTCAGGTGTTCAGATAGGAAGACGGAGTGTTTATATGATGAACAACTACCTTGTACCAGTCTCCTTCTTACTTGATGAGGAGAAACGGCAATTGATTTTAACCTGGAGTGATGAGCATGAGAGCCTGCATAACTGGGAGACGCTGCGCTGGGCCTGTCCCTGCGCGTGGTGTGCGGGTGAAGGCGGACAGCCTGGAATGCTCCAGAGTCGGCAGCGCCTGACGAGCGAGGAGACCACCCTGGCCAACTTGCAGCCAGTCGGGCGTTATGGCCTGACTCCGATATGGGAGGACGGCCATAAAACAGGTATCTATACCTTCGAGAAGCTCCGGGCCATGTGTGAATGCGATGAGTGCAAGAAAAAATGCATCTCAGGCAGAACGCTACCCCAAAAGGTAATACCCACGTTAATGTCAATAATCCTTCTCGTTATATGTAGTACGCGCACCATTTGCGCGCGTGAAGGAGGATTGCTCCTTGCGAGAAAAACGAATGCGTGGGCGCAAGGAGCAAAGTATGGATGCTGTCGCTACCATTTGAGGTGCAATGATGACGATAGGGACTGAAAGTAAACGAGAGGCGGTAGCCGCGATCAGACCCTCGCGGCGTCGCCATCTGTATGTGTCGGGATTGGTGCTTCGTATTTTGATTGCCCTGTTGGTAAGTTGGGCATTGGTGATGCTCTTCTTCGGGGCTGCCGCTATCTCGCACTAATCATTAAAAGTAGAGGCACGGCAGAGGCACTGCCTGCCGTGCTCTGATCATGGTAGAGAAGAGAGGCGTTTTTTACCGCGCTTCGCTGCTTGTCTGGTTGGCCTCCTGCTGTTGCTGGTGAAAGGCCATCCCCATTAACTGTTCGGCTTTGCGCTCATCGTCCTTCATCAGTTGGAGCGCGAAGGCGATATCCTGGTTGGGTGCCAGGGTGAGATCGGCCTGTCCCTCCTGTACGGCTTTGATGATCTCGGCCGCGACCATGTCGGGTGTCAGCAGGATCTCAATATTCATATTGAAGCCTGCCTCCTGCTGGAGCATCGGGGTATCCACCCAGGCGGGATAGACGGTGGTGACATCAATGCCGCTGCCGAAGAGTTCCGCGCGCAGGGCCGAGGAGAAGCCACGTACCGCCCACTTGCTGGCGACATAGCCGCTGAGCTGTGGTGGTGGTAGCTTGCCCGCGACTGAGCTAATGAGGACATACTGCCCGCTGCCCTGCTGGCGCATAAAGGGGAGCGCGGCGCGTACCGCGTGATAGGTCCCCATGAAATTAATGTCCATCAGGCGCTGCATCTCCGCTCCACTAAATTCATCGACCGGGCCGCCGCGCCCGATGCCTGCGCTTGTCACGACGAGGTCGATACGGCCAGTCACCTGGGCAGCATGCTGCATGAGCGCCTGCACCTGGATTTCATTGGTGACATCGAGCCCCATGGCCACCACTTGCCTGTCGCCAGCCTCCTGGCTGGCGAGTAGCTCCTGCGCCGTTGCCGCCAGGGCTTGCTCATTGATATCGGCGATGACGATATGCGATCCACGGGTATAGAGGGCGTGCGCCGTTGCTTTGCCAATGCCGCTCGCGCCGCCTGTGACGACCGCGACAGCTCCTGAGAACTCCTTGAGGGTCATTGATCCGCTCCTCTCAATTGTAAGGTACAAAATAGCCAAAAAGAGGTATTACTTTGCTTTGATCTTATCTCCTGGTCTCTCTGCTTGTCAAACAAGGTGCTCTCTTTTATACACTCCTCAGCACCACGCCACAGCATATAAATGGGGGTATGGAGGGAGCCAGGTATTAATAGGACCAGTTGTTTTTCAAAGATTGGCGAATCGATATATACTAGGGGATGATGTCATTATCTAGAGTTGGAGGAGCAAGAGAATAATGCTTGTTGATTTGCGTAGTGATACCGTTACCCAGCCGACGCAGGAGATGCGCGAGGCGATGTACCGTGCCGAGGTTGGCGATGATGTCTATGATGAAGACCCCACTATACATCGCCTGCAAGAGCTGGCAGCCGAGATGGCGGGGAAAGAGGCGGCGCTCTTCGTGCCAACAGGGACGATGGGCAATGCCATTGCTGTGCTGACGCATACCGGGCGCGGGCAGGCGGTGATGGTGGGTGATGAGTCGCATATTTATCACTATGAAGCGGGCGGGGCCTCGACTCTGGGTGGCTCGCCCATGTATGTTGTGCCCACGCATACCTCGGGGATGCTGGACCTGGAGCGGGTACGCGATGGGATCGCGGGGCTTGCGGACCCGCATGTCGCGCCCACAGGGTTGATCTGTGTGGAGAATACACATAACCGTTGTGGTGGGACGGTGCTGACCGTTGAGCAGCTTGCGTCGCTTGCGGACCTCGCTCATGCGCACAATATCCCTGTGCATATGGATGGAGCGCGTCTCTTTAACGCCGCTGTAGCCCTGGACCAGCCAGTGCGTGAGCTGGCGCGGCCGGTGGACTCGCTGATGTTCTGCCTCTCCAAGGGGCTGAGCGCGCCTGTGGGATCGCTGCTGGTAGGCAGTAAAGATTTTATTCGGCGCGCGCTACGCACGCGCAAACTGCTGGGTGGTGGCATGCGCCAGGCTGGCTTTCTGGCTGCGGCGGGCATTGTGGCTCTGGAGCAGATGGTGGAGCGCCTGGCGGATGACCATGCGCGCTGTAAGCGCCTGGCGCTGGCCCTGGCCGATATGCCACAGGTCGAGGTCTCCCCAGAGAAGACGGTGACCAACATGGTCATTTTTCGCCTGCGTGATCAGCAGGGCGCGGCGCTCGATGCCACTGAGACCCAGCGCTTTATCCAGGCTGCGCGTGAGCAGGGCGTGTTGATGGGTCAGTCGGGCGCGGGCCGCGTGCGAGCCGTGACGCATTATGGCATCGAAGACGAGCATATTGAGGCGGCCATCCAGGGCATACGCCTGGCTCTGCGTGATAGTAAAATCGCAAAAATTGACTAAAAGTCATCCTTACTTTTAGGGACCATCAGGGCGTGAGGTATAATAGGGCGCAGAAGTTGATAGGAGCTTGTTCGAGAGGAGTTTGAGGACATGGAAAATGTAACAAGTATGCAAGGAAGCGAGCGGAGCAAGTTAATACCCGGTACGCCTGGATGATGAGACGATTATCTATTTCTAGTCGAAAGAAACTGGGGAACCAGGCCGGACTGGTTCCCCAGTTTCTTTCGACGGTAATTTATTTTGTGGGGAGCATTGTTTCTTCTGGGTTGATGCTGCCCGCGTAGGCGCATTCAGAGATCAGCGGACACTGTGGACACTTAGGGCGCTGGGCATGGCAGATGGTGCGCCCGTGGCGGATCAGGTTTACATGCAAAGTGTAGGCCCATTCTGGTGGGAGCGCTTTGAGGAAGATGGTATGGGCCTGGTCGGCGCTGACCTTGGGACCGATCAGGCCCAGGCGATGGGTCAGGCGATGCAGGTGGGTATCAATGGGCATAAGAGGTCGGCCCATATTAAAGAGAAGCACACAGGCTGCGGTCTTGGGTCCTACGCCTGGCATTTGCTGGAGATAGCGCCAGGCTTCCTCCAGTGGTTGCTCTTTGAGTTCATCTTGCAGAAAGGCGGAAAGTGAGCGCGTATCTCCCTTCGCTTGCTGCCACTTGCTGAGCGTATGGAGCGCACTTTGAATGCGGGGCGCTTTTATATTCGCAAGGCCGCCACTCTTGATGGCCTCGGCTACCTCATGGGTGGGGGCGTCACGAACCTCCTCCCAGGTGGGAAATTTTTCTATTAACTGGCGGTAGGCCCGCCCTGAGTTGATGTCAGAGGTGTGTTGTGAGAGAATTGTTCCCACCAGCCCGCCCAGGGGATCGTGGTCTGGCTCCCAGGCCGGTTCTCCATAATAGCCAATCAGTAGATCATAAACGCGCTCTAAATGCTCCAGAGCGCCAGGTGTGATACCCATACTTCTTACCCGTTATCCGAAACTTACCCATGTATGGACCCGGCCATAAACGGCGTTCGGTTCCTGCTTCGACGAGCACCGCCTGGTATCCCAGGTCTTACGCGCTCTCCACAGGCGTCGATTCCCGCGTAACTCTCGGTACTTCCCATCAGGCCAAGGCTGCCAGATTCTTGGCAGCGTTGTAATCTCGATCCGTCACCTTGCCGCAGCCCTCACACACGAAGAGGCGATCAGACAACTGCAAATCCTCTTTGACCCACCCACACGCATGGCACGTCTTCGAAGACGGTTCCCAACGTGAGACGAGGAGCACCTTACAACCTGCATACTGCGCTTTATAGAGGATTTGCCGCTTGAACTCATACATACCCACATCGGCAATCGCTCGCGAGAGCTTGCGGTTCTTGAGCATCCCTTGTACATTGAGATCCTCGAGCACGATCACACGCGGTCTCTCGGCATCAGGCTTGGTTCTCGCCACGATGTGAGAGGTCGCTTTGTGCAGGGCGTCTCTGCGCACATTGGCAATACGCCTATGCATACGCGCCAGGGTGCGTTGCGCTTTCTTGCGGTTGTTGCTGCCTTTCTTCTTGCGCGAATGCCGCCTGCACGTCCGTTTCAATGCAGTGAGCTTTTTCCTCAGTGCCTTGGGATTATCAAACGTTCTTCCATCAGAGACGACGGCTAACGTCTTGATGCCCAGGTCGACCCCGATCACTTCACCGTTTGCAGGCATTGGTTCGGCTTGCTCCTCATGCACACAGATGGAGACATACCAGCGCCCACCATGCTCAGAGATGGTCGCAGAGCTGATCTTGACGCTCATCGGCACGTAGTCGTGCTCTTTCAAGCGAAGCAAGCCAAGACGTGGCAACTGGATGGCATCAGGATACACCCGAATGGTTCCGGTGAAGCGTGCCCCACCGATCGCTCTCTTTTTGCTCTTGAAGCGAGGATAGCCACATTTTCCTTTCCACTTGCCCTCTTTCTTGAGCTTGACTTTGCGGAAGAAATGCTTGAAGGCCTGGTCCAGGTCACGCAAGCCCTCCTGAAAGGCACACTTACTGACCTCGTACATCCACGGCAGAGAGGGCTTGAGGGCATTGATCTCACGATGTAGATCGATCGCGGTAGGTGTTTTCTGACCGGCCTTGTAGGCTTCCTGTTTGCGACGAAGGCCATAATTGTAAGCCCAGCGAGAAGCTCCGGCATGTTTGCGGCAAAGCGTCTGTTGCACGTTATTGAGGTTGAGTTCTACCCGATAACCACGCGCCATCTCCTGCTCCTCTTCCTTTATTGTGAATGTAGAACAAATATACCACAAAGTCGCTGCTTTGGCAAGAGAAAATATGTCCATGGTTGTCCTTCTTTGTCTACACTCTCGAAAACACATTATAGTCCTTCTTCTCTATTTTTTTACTCACTCTACAGACGAGCGACGGGGCTTTTTGGGTCTATGCCAGGGAAAAATGATTGTTCTGTTGTATCTCCTCGGGAATTCTCGCCACTACGTGGCTCGCTGGGTCAGGGGATGTGGTGCCCGGCATCACATCCCCTGACCCGCGAAGCGTCACAGACGTTGAGAGCAGTCCTACAAAAAGTATGCGCTGACTGCCCTGGCAACTTCCTGAGGGCCGGTTTTGTTGAGTCCGAAGTGGTCGAGGGCTGGAAACTTCCGCGTTTCAGCGCGCGGGAAGACTGCTGCGAGTCGCTTCATGCTTGTGTCCGCCTGCGGAATATGCCCTTTGCCACCATACATGAGCAGGACACCCGCAGCTATTTCCCGGTAATTTTTATAGCTGTTGTCCAGGCGTGCTACTTCTTTGTGTTCACGTAGATTTTCCTGAAGGAGGCTCAGGATGGTCTTGAGCTGATGTGATTTCAGGAAAAGCGGCAGCATACGCTTCATAAGCCAGGGTGGTGTTTTGCGCGCGGACTCCGGACCCATGGCGAGGGTAAACTCGACAAAGGCATCCAGTTGCTTGTTCGCGGCCAGCTTCTTTTCATAGCTCGGTATCCAGGCTACCGGGATGGACCCATCGATGGAGACACCAGGATCATAGACGGCTACTCTGGCGAATGCCGGGTTGCCGCGGGCGGATTCCAGGGCGACAAGTCCGCCAAAGCTATGGCCGACGAGAAGATGCGCACCGGTCTGGCGTTGCAGCGCGAGTACATCCTCGCACTCTTTTTTAATACTGTAATCGCTGCCCTGTGGTCCGCTCTGGCCGCGCCCACGTCGTTCCATGGTGTGAACGGTGAAGTGCTCAGCCAGAGCACGCGCGAAGGCAGTATAGTCACGGGCCAGCGAGAGCGCGCCAGGTACCACAATCACTGCTGGCCCGCTGCCTACGCTCAGATAGCTAATCGTGGTTCCATCCTGGGAAAGTATTGTGCTGGTGGTCTCTATCGCAGTATTCATGATAATGACTCCTTTGAAGTATCAATTGTCAGATGTGCTTTCGCATCACTGACCAGAGTATAGTGGGCAAAGGGGGAGCCGCGCGCCGCCCGACCGGGTGGTTGGGCGGGTGGTTGTGAGTGGGTGTTGTTAGATCAATTTCAGGCGCCTCGCGGCATCACCAGCTTCGACACGGCCATTGACGTCGAGTTTGCGGTAGATGTTTTTGACGTGGCCTTTGACGGTGTTGACGGAAATGATCAGCGCTTCGGCGATTTCGGGGTTGCTCTGCCCGGCGGCGAGGAGGGCGAGCACACGCTGTTCCTGTGTGGAGAGTGGTTCGAGCAGCGTGCTGTCCGGGCTGCTGGTTCGGGGAGAGAAGGGGCGAGCAAAGGCGTGGAGGATATTATGAGCCCAGGCGCGCAGGGGTTTCTCTGTAAGGGAAGGCAGGAGTTCGCGCAGGAGGGTTGCCACTTCTTCGCCTTCATCAAGGAAGAGGCGCAGGAAGCCCTCGCCGCGCGCCTGCGCGAGGACGAGGGTAAGTTGCTGGTTACTCTCTGGCACCTGTTTGAGGGAGGCATGGGCGAGCGCGATGAGAAGCTGAATTTCCAGTATTCTCAACATGTGTTGCCCTTCTTGAGCGTGGCTGAGAAGCTGCATAAGCTGAGGTAGAGCGCTCGCTGCCTCGCCCCGGGCCAGGTGCAGGCGCGCCGTGAGCAGGTGGATAGATTGCTGTTGTAGAGGGGAGTGCTCCTGTTCAGAACGGGAGAGCGCATCTAGCGTGTGTTCTGCGGCCTGGAGAGCACCATCGCGAATCTGTGTGTGTGCTTGCCAGAGGAGGACATCTGGGACGAGTTGACGCGTATGGCTGGCTGCTTGTAGGTGTACGATAAGCGCGGAGAGGGCTGCCTGTGCCTCGGTCTCTTTCCCGCGCACGCGCAGGAGGAGGAGTTGTAAGAGTTCTAGTTGTGTGCGCACGGCTTCCTCTCCCACGGGGAAATCGCCCTGGGAGTGGTGTTGATGAGATGCCTCGTGGGCCAGTTGCTCCGCCCTGTCAAGCTCGTTCCACGCGTAGGCAATGCGAATGAATCCGCACGCAACTTGTATGCGAAAAATATCCTCGCCGACCTCATTTGGCCAGGGAGGTTCGGCCAATGCTTGCCGGTAATAGGAGTCGGCCTGGCGCAATTCGCCCATTTCGAGAGACACGTCACCCAGCATGCGTCCGATGACGCGGGTGAAGACACGATCCTTGACGCGCAGACTGAGGGTATAGCCTGCCAGGAGATGTTGACGGGCACTGGCGAAGGTGCCTGTCTGCATGGCTTCCATGCCCAGCGTGAGCAGGCAGCCGCAGTGCCATTCGATCCACTCCGCTGGCCGCTGCTGGTATGCCTGTTCAGGGCTGGTAGGCAGGAGGAGGAGTGCGGAGTGGGCGTAGGCAACAGCGGTCGTGACAAAGCCGTGAATGATGGTAAAGGTCGCGCGAAAGGCGTAGAGAATGCCGACCTGGAGCATGTCTCCCTGCGCGCGCCAGCCCTTTTCCGCCAGTTGGAGCAGGTCTTCGGCTGGCTCGATGCGCCAGACTCCGCCTGGTTGCTTTTCGATGAAGATGCGCGCCTGGGCGAGGAGGAAGCAGAGGACAGGGCGCGCGGCTAGAAGGTTTTGTGGTAGCTGTTCCAGCCAGCGGCGCATGGTATGGTACTCGTTGGAGTAGGCATGCTCGTTGAGGTGTTCGATCAGTCGCCCGGCTCGCTCGAGGTCTTGCGCAAACAGGGCGGCCTCGATGGCTTCCGCGAGCATAGCATGTTCTTCATACCAGGAGCTGGCCTGTGCCGACAGTTCACGTAGTGTTCCGGTTCCCAAACGGCGTTCTGCCTCGGCTCGCATGGCCTCGGCGAAGAGGGGGTGATAGCGATACCACTCGCCTGCACTGTCCAGTGCATCGAGAAAGAAGCCATTGCGCGCTATCCTCTCCAGCCACTCGGCGCCATCATGTCTGTCTGTCAGCGCATCACACAGCGAGCCGCTCAGACGACCAGGCAGACTAGTCTGGAGCAAAAAGAGCTGGAGCGGCTCCGACTGGGCGGCAAGTACTTCGCTCAGGAAAAACTCCTGGATTGGGCGATGAGTGCGCTCAATCGTGGAGGCTGCGCTCAGTTGTTTGAGCGCAGCCTCGATTGCCTGGGGCGTTCTCTGACTTTGCAAGCTCAAGGCCAGCAGGCGCAGACCAGCAGCCCAACCCTCCAGTTGCGTATAGAGCGTGTGCAGGAACTCCTCGGCGAGTGCTTGTTGGAGGAATTGCTGGAGAAAGAGTGCCGTTTCCTCCAGGGAGAAACGCAGCTGGGAAGCCTGGATCTCCAGCAGGTCGCCACGCGCGCGCCAGCGCACCAGTGGGAGTGGTGGTAGGCTGCGTGTCAGGATGATGACATGGAGAGAGGCTGGCAGTTTTTCGATGAAAAAGGCCAGCGTTTCGTGGATCTGAGCGTGCTCAATCAGATGATAATCCTCTAAAACCACTACGCCCTCCTGGACAAAGCGGCTCAGATCGTTGAGCAGAAACGCGAGCGCCGCCTGCAATGGCGCCTGCGTGAAAGGTTGTCGGGTACTCTGGGAGAGCTGTTCCAGGGCCGTCTGGCCGATTTGCGTGTCAGAAAGCTGGCAGGCGGCGATCAGCGTAGACCAGAAGCGCAGTGGATCGTTATCACCCGCTTCAAGCGAAAGCCAGGCCACAAACAGAGGAGCCTGCGCCTGGCGACGCGCGAGCCAGCGACTGACCAGCGTGGTCTTGCCAAAGCCAATTGGAGCATGCACGAGTGTTAACTTTTGCTGTCGGCTGCCATCCAACAGCGCCAGCAGAGGAGCACGCTCGACCAGTTGGGCTGGTAGGCGCGGAGGCCGTAGCCGTGTCTCCAGCAGCGGGGTGGCCGCCTGATGCAAGCCTTCCCTGCGTGTAGCCAGAGGTTTGGCCCCAGAGGTTTCTTTACTCGCTTTCTTCTCGCTTGCTATTCTTGATGAAAGCGCCTGTGCGATCTCCTGAAGCCGCGCTAGCGTCAGATCCTCCCCTTTGCCCATGTATGCGCGATATAGCCTGCCCTGGTACTTGCGATACGCCTTCCAGTACCATCCACCGCGCCCACTGCCAGACCCCTCCTTGCGTGCTGTATAGCTGCCCTCTGGGGCATGAAAAGCAAAGAGTGTCGAGCGCTCTCTTCCCACCCACTCAAACCACGCCGCCGACCCAATAGCAATCTCAAGCACCTGCTCGCCTTCATGAGTCACAAGGGTGTTTTGCTCAATGCTAGGTGTTGATCGCGTCATGCGTCTCTCTCTTATCCACCTATTTATTAACTGCTAAACATAAAGTTCCCTAACAGTATAGCATACTTGTGAGGGAACTTTGCGTTTAGCAGCCTCGTGTTTTAGCAGCGTGGGGCTACACATGGCTTGATGCCACTAGCGCATCACTCTTAACTGGTGGGTATCCTGTGTTGGTATCATGGAGGAAGAGGGGATATAAACTCCCTTATCGACGTACCTCCTATTTTGTGTGCGCTGGGTAATACTGCCGGGTAGTGGCGTATGGTGGCGAACTGGAGAGCCTGACAGTGGTCATGCGCCCTCGACGGCTTGCGGAACGCGATGCTAGAATGGAGGGTGGAAATTTCCCAGTCCAGCGAGTACTGAATAAGATATTATATTACCTATGAGGGTAGAACATATGTATTTAGACAAGACACTACAGCAATATTTGGATGACCTGGCCTCCGCGCAGCCTACGCCAGGTGGTGGCTCCGCCTCGGCACTGACCGGAGCGATGGGCGCGAGCCTGGCCTGCATGGTGGCGCGGCTCACGGTTGGCAAGGCCGATTATACAGCGGTCCAGCAGGAGATTGGCGACCTGATCGAGCAGGGCGAGGGCCTGCGCGCCCGCTTCCAGGAGTTGATGCGCCTGGACATCGAAGCCTATGGCAAGCTTTCAAGCTGCTTTAAGATGCCGCGTGAGACCAGCGAAGAGAAAGAGGCGCGCAAACAGGCCGTACAGGGTGCGCTTGTCGAGGCGGCCCTGGTGCCTCTAGAGATGGTCGAGCGAGCGCTTGAGCTTGTGCGCTGCTGCAAACGCGTCGCCGAGATCGGCAACAAAAATGTGCTCAGCGATATTGCCACCGCGACGTCGCTGGCCCTGGCCGCAGGGAACGGAGCAGCCTGGATGGTCAACGTCAACATTACCTCTCTGAAGG
Source organism: Ktedonobacter sp. SOSP1-52 (assembly GCF_016587395.1). Classification (NCBI taxonomy): domain Bacteria; kingdom Bacillati; phylum Chloroflexota; class Ktedonobacteria; order Ktedonobacterales; family Ktedonobacteraceae; genus Ktedonobacter; species Ktedonobacter sp. SOSP1-52. The sequence continues at coordinate 415,930 of NZ_BNJH01000002.1, read as the reverse complement.
ATGCAGACAAGGCTCAGGAGTTGCAGGGACGGCTAGATGGCGCGCTGGGACAGATTACGGAAGAGGCGCTAGGGGTTAATCGCGCAATTGAGGAGAGAGGTGCTAAGTAGCATGACGGTAACTGTACTTGATGGAAAGAAACTGAGTGCGGAGATTAAAACTGAACTGAAAGAGGAGGTGCAGCGCTTTCAACAGACCTATCAGCGCGCGCCGGGCCTGGTAGTGGTACGCGTGGAGGGTGACGCGGCATCGGGCGTCTATACCAAGGCTATCCTGCGTATCGCCAAAGAACTGGGCGTTGAGGCGTCCCTGGAAGCGCTTCCCGCAGAGACAACGACCGAGGAGTTGCGTGATGCACTTTTGCGCCTGAATCGTGATCCCGCAGTGCATGGGGTAATCGTCCAGATGCCGCTGCCGGAGCATCTCCCCCAGCGCCTGGTAGCTGAGACGCTTGCGGCTGAGAAGGATATCGATGGTATTAGCCTCCAGAGCGCTGGCAATCTGGCGTTGGGCTTCCCCAGCTTGTATCCCTCGACCGCGGCGGCGGTGGTGGAGATCCTTGAGCGCACTCAGACGCCCATTGAGGGGAAGCGCGTAGTCATACTGGGGCGCAGCAATGTTGTTGGTAAGCCGCTGGCTCTGATGCTCTTGCAGCGCAATGCGACCGTGACGATCTGTCATTCGCGCACGCAGAATTTGAGTGAAGTTACGCGTGAAAGTGATATCCTGATTGCGGCTGTCGGACGCCCTACCATGGTAAAGGCAGAGATGGTTCGGCCTGGAGCAACAGTCATCGACGTTGGCACCAACGCGCGTCCAGAGGGCGGAATTGTGGGTGATGTAGACTATGCCTCGGTGAGCGAGGTGGCTGGCGCGCTGACTCCAGTACCCGGAGGGGTCGGACCATTGACCAATGTAATGCTAATGAAACAGTGCATCGAGGCGGCCTGGCGACAGGAGCGTGAGCGAGCGCGAGCCTGATAAGCCAGATCAGCTTTCGTATATGAGGATCGTACTTTTACTCTGAGTTCCCCCTCATGTGGTAGGAGGGCTTTGCAAGGCGGCAAGCCCTCCTACCTTTTTGTTTTGCTATGCAAGGAATAAGGGAATGAATGCTATATTAGTGAGATTATGGAACTTGCTGAAAATAGGGACGTTGCAGTGGTATCTCCTCTGGTTTATGCATCACAAATATATTGTTGGCACCTCAGCTGTGATTTTTAATGAACAGAGGCAGATCTTGTTGTTGCGTCATCGCTTTTGGCGTGAGGGGTCCTGGGGCCTGCCCGGAGGTTACGCCGAACATGGCGAGTCGCTTGAGGAGACGGTCTGCCGAGAGGTGCGCGAGGAGACGGGATATGAAGTGGAGATCGAGCGTGTCTTGCGCCTGGTAAGCGGATATAAGTTGCGCCTTGAAGTGAGCTTCGTGGGGCGCCTGGTAGGAGGCGAGCGCAGGCTAGATGCGCGAGAGATCATCGAGGCGCGTTTCTTTGCCCCCGATGACCTACCCGCAGGCTTGATACGTTCGCATCAGCACTTGATCTCAATGGCGCTCGCGGGCGAAGGGAGCGAGCGGAGCGTCGTCTCCCTCCATCCGACCTTTCCCAGGCGTTAGATGCCTGATGCGTGTGATGCGTGTTCCTTGACGTGGTCGATGTAGGCGACCTCGTAGAGGGTGGGCTCGGCCTTCGTAGCGATGTGCATGGCCTGTTGCATATGCTCGTGAGCCTCGGGATTGCGGAGCATGGCTTCAAATTCGGCCTGGTTGCGCCATTGAGCATAGTTGGTGACTTTTGTCCCATCCAGGCTTTTGTGAATGTTCGCTGATATATAGCCAGGCTGCTTGTTGATAATGGTAGCTGTGATATGGGCCAGAAAATCGACCAGTTCCTGCTGGCGCCCTGGCTCGACCGTGAAGATATTGATCAAGGTTACCAGTTGTTGTTCTGTGCGAATGGTTGTCATGGGCTACTTCCTTTCCATTGCCATTGTCGTGAAGTTCTTAGCTTCAGTATGTGCTCCCTGTGTGACAGCCGTATGTCAGTAGCTCAATTTTTACTTCGCTTTGTCCTGTACTGGTGTGTGCCTTTGCGAGGGGCGAGCGGCGCGTAGGCGCATAATGCTCTCGCGCAGGGAGAGGGGCGAGAGGACTTTTGCCTGGCCACGGGGAACATCCAGGGCGGGCGCGGCCTCCGCTCGTTGGCGCTCAAGCCAACTCCGGCGCCATTTCTCTGTGGCCTCGCTGGCGGCCTTCAGGCTAAACGAAGGTTGTTGCGCAAGGTCTGGCACGGCTATGATCGCCGTGGGCAGGTCCGCGATGGAGAGATCCATGCTTGCAGGAACTGGCGGAAATGTCTCTGGTATGTGGGGCAGGAGAGATGCCTGTGTAAATGGCTGAGGCGTCTCGGGAAGCTGAGGGAAGGCCATCTCTTGCTTGTAGACGCTAGCCTGAATGCTGCCTGGGAAGGAAAGTGCGTCGAGCACACTCTCGTCTGCTTGATTGATTGCTGCATCTGGCATGGCGGGCTGGAAAAAGAGTGGGTCTGAGCTCTCTCCTGTGTCCAGCAGGAAGGCCATTGGTGCCTGTTGGTAAGAGATGAGTCTTGCTCCCTCTTCTGGCGGTGCTGAAGGGAGAGGGGCAGAACTGGTTCCCCGATCCGGGCTGTTGTTCGTGAAGGCCGTGTCGATAGGTTGAAAGGGAAGCATATCATATGCTTGCAAATGTGCAGGTGCGGATGTAGTGACGTTGGACCCGGCCTCACGGCTTGTCCCAAATACATATGAGTTGGGTTCTGGTAGGGGAGAGAGGGGCGAATGCGGATTTATCGAGGAGGGAGGAAGCTCCTCGTGATATGTGCTCATTGGGATGTGCCACTGGACGCCTGAGGGAGGAGGCGTATTGCTACGTACGGGCGCGAGTTGTTCTAAGAGTGAGGCCAGGGTCTGCGCTTCCGGCGTTGAGTGAAGATCCATGGGTTCAGCCGGAACCGGCGTATCAACGGGATGAGGGCTGGCGGGCGCCGGAGATAGCTCTGGTAGCGGTCGGCTGGGATGGGAGTGGAAGCCACACGCCCGGCATGTAGCATCATCGGCTGGAAGCTCGGCGCCGCACCTGGGGCAAGGGAAGACAAAGTGTTCTGCCTGTTGTTTGGAGAGTTGGAAACTCATGCGACGAAACGTCCCACTGCGTCCACCAAACTTACCACCCGATGTTGTCTGCTGTTGTGTTTTCTCTTCAAACATAAATAGAAAAGCCTACTTGTACGCTAAACACACACTAAAAACTAAACGACAAAATAAATATACAAAGAGGCAAAAATGTCTCTTTCTGCATTTTTTAACGAATTTAAAGAGCATTGTCAATAAATGTCAGTGGTAATGGGTCGACTCTCCTAGTCTTTGCCAGGCAAATAGGCTTGCTTGTATGGTTACTCGTTATATAATGTGCAAGTTTGGGATTTGACCTTTCGCGCCTGCGGTGCTCGCTCTGGTTGCTCCTGTGGTGCTGGTGGGCAGCCTCCGGCTGCCCACCAGCACCACAGGAGCAACTGACCTCTTCTACTCTCTCTAGCAAGAGGCTTACGCGCTTGATGGAGGTCACGTCGATGGCGCCCACCTGAGAAAAAATAGGGGATTTGACCGATAGGAGATAGTGCTAATAGGGCTTGACGATTTTTAAAAATTCGCTAAAATCTACATAGATACTTAAATTTTTTGAGATTTCTGAGGTTTGCATGGATATTGTTGTTGTTGGTGCCGATCACACGACAGCACCTATCGCGTTGCGCGAGCGTCTTTCATGCTCCGCGCGCCAGGTTCCTCAGGTCCTGAGTGCGGCGCGCCAGATTTCACAAGAGAGTGTGCTGCTTTCAACCTGTAACCGCATTGAGCTTTACGCTGTATGTGAGGATAAAAAGCAAGGAATTGCTGACGTATTGCGTGTATTAAGTGAGTCGCGGGAGGTGGCAGGCGAGGAGCTCCTCGAGCACTGCTACACTTTCACCGGCCAGGAAGCCGTAAACCACCTCTTTAGCGTGGCTTGTGGTCTTCGCGCTCTCGTTCCCGGTGAACCTCAGATTCAAGGGCAGGTCGTAGACGCACTGGAGATTGCGCAGGGGGCGGGTCTGAGTGGCCCCATCCTCTCGGCGCTTTTTCGTGCCGCAATCACGACTGGGAAACGCGCGCGCAATGAGACAGGTATCAGCCGCAGCGCCGCCTCTCTTAGCCATGTTGCCGTGCAACTAGCACGCCATCTCTTTCCCAGGCTTGAGGAGGCGGCCGTTTTATTGGTTGGCTCGGGCCAGATGAGTGAACTGGCGGCGCGCAATCTCTATGACAATGGGGCGCATAATTTGACGATTGTCAATCGCACCTATGAGCATGCCACGGAACTGGTCGAGGCGATAGGTGCGAAACATCGTACCTTTGCTGAGCTGCTCCCCGCGCTGGTAGATGCCGATGTAGTAATTAGTTCTACCAAAGCTCCGCGCGCTCTCATGACTCTGGATATGATGCAGCAGGTCATGGTCAGGCGTGATGGCCGCCCGCTCTTGCTAGTTGATATCGCGCTTCCTCGTGATGTCGAACCCGGAGTCGTCGACCTGCCTGGCGTACATCTTTATAATATAGATGATTTGCAGTCTGAGGTGGACAGAGGTATTCATTTGCGCTGGCAAGAGGCCGAGCACGTACGCACAATTATCGCACAAGAGGTCGAGGCCTTTGAACGCTGGCTCTCCTCATTGAGCGTAGTTGGCACGATCAGCGACCTGCGTAAGCAGGTCGAACTGCTGCGCCAGCAGGAACTTGCTCGTACACTTCGCCAACTCTCCGCCTCGCTCTCGGAGCGAGAGGTGGCGGCTATGCAAGAATTAACCCATCGCCTTGTCAATAAAGTTTTGCATACACCGACTTTACGTTTGAAGGACGCGGCAGCGGCTGGGCAGGGGCATGTCTACGCCGAAGCTACGCGTTATCTCTTTGCCTTGGAAGATGAGAATGAAACGAATCACGATCGGAACACGGGCCAGCAAGCTCGCCATGATACAGACGCAGTGGATCATCGAGCGGATACATCAGCAGTGGCCAGACCATGAAATCGCGATTGAGCAGATTCGCACCACGGGCGACCGCGTGACGAGTGTGCCGCTCTCGCGCATTGGTGGCGATGGTGTCTTTGTCACTGAGATTGAGAGCGCGCTTCAGGAGCGGCGTATCGATATCGCGGTACATAGCCTGAAGGATCTGCCAACCGCGCAGCCAGAGGGACTCTGTGTGCTTACGCCGGGACCACGCGAGGATGTGCGCGATGTGCTTGTCTCAAAGGGTGACCTACATATTTCGGCGCGGGGCACACTGGAAGGGATAACGCCTGGGCGCGCTCCCCGCATTGGTACCTGTAGTTTGCGTCGTACCGCGCAGATTCGTCATCTCTGCCCCAACGCGGAGATCCTCTCGCTGCGTGGCAACGTTGATACACGCCTGCGTAAGCTTGAGGCGGGCGAGTATGACGCTATCATCCTGGCGGCGGCGGGACTACATCGCCTGGACCTGCAAGCCACCTTGGAGGGGAAGCTCAGTTATTTCCCGGTTGCGCAGATGCTGCCCGCGCCAGGGCAGGGCGCGCTGGGCCTGGAGATTCGCGACGAGCCAGCTTTCCGTGAGCTACTGGCACCTTTGCAGGATCAGAACGTCCAGGCCGCAACGAGCGCCGAGCGCATGTTTATGCGTCGCCTGGGCGCGGGGTGTTATCTCCCGGTCGCGGCCCATGCCCATATCGTCGATGAGCGCCTGGTGCTGCGTGGGCTGGTAACGAGCCTGGATGGACAGCGACGGATTCTCGTGCAGCAGGAGACGGGTTGGAACGCATATGCCTTCCTGGAGAATGCCGAGCGTCTAGGCATCGAACTGGCTGAGATAGCGCTGGCGCAGGGCGCGCACGATATTATCGCGGAGCTTGATGGGAGTCGTGTGCAGGAGCAGCAACATGTCTGAGATGCAGGCAGCTACTCAATCTCTACAGGGTCAGCGTATTCTGGTTACGCGTACACGCGAACAGGCGTCAACCTTTAGCGAGCGGTTGCGCGCTCTGGGAGCGCTGCCTATTGAGTTTCCCACCATTCGTATTGAGCCACCCCAGGACTGGAGCCAACTCGACGCCGCGCTACACCGCCTGTATGCTGCTGAGCAGTCCCTGGCCTATGATTGGCTGATCCTGACCAGTGCGAATGGTGTCTCCATCTGTATGCAACGCCTGCGCACCCTGAGCCTGGAACCTGCGCGCTTACGCGAGGTCTCGCCCGGGCTACACATTGCCACCATTGGACCGGCGACAGCCGCGACCTTGCAGGATTATGGCCTGCATGCGGACCTCGTGCCAGACGAATATGTAGCCGAGGGCGTCATTGCGGCCATGCACGAGTGGACGCGGCAAAAGGAGCTCTCTCTACAGGGCCAGCGTATCCTGCTGGCGCGGGCCGCCGAGGCGCGTAAAGTGCTGGTGGTCGAATTGAAGCAGGCAGGCGCGCAGGTAGATGAGGTGCCTGCTTACTATACCAGGCCGGTCGCGAGCGACGATGAGCAGGGGCGTGAGATTCTGCGTCGCTTACAGCGCCATGAACTGGATGTCCTGACCTTTACCAGCTCCTCGACGGTGCGTAACTTTGTGTCCTGGCTCAACTCATGCACGCAGGGGGCAGGCCTGGACGCTACGGAACTGCTCGCAGACGTGCGCATCGCCAGTATCGGCCCCATCACATCCCAGACCGCACGCGACCTGGGCCTGCATGTCGACATTGAGGCCCAGACCTTTACGATTGATGGCCTGGTAGAGGCTATCAATCACGCTGTGAGTGCCTAAACTAGAGTAAATTATATTTTTGCGTTTTACTGAAATAATTCATGATAGAGGAAAAAGTATTATGGCAGAACAGACAACTGAGATCACACAACCGGTGCAGCACGAGACGCAGGAGACGGCTCCCGCAGCCGCGCCCGCTCAGCCCAAACCCAAACAGCCGCGCCAGCTGGTACGGTTCACCTTCTATAAACTGGATCAGCAGTGGCAATTGCTGCCCGCCGAGGTACGCGAGCAGGGCAAGCGCGAGCTTAAGCGCATTGTTGATGCCTACTCTGAGCGTGCCTTGATCCGTAGTTATGGCCTCTACGGTGTGCGCTCCGACTGCGACTTTATGCTCTGGACCGCGACTTACGAGGCTGAGGACCTGCGCTGGCTGAGCAGCCAGATTCGCCGTAGCCCAATGGGTCCCTACCTGCGCGAGGCGCAGGCCTTCCTGGCCATGACCAAGCGTTCGGTCTATGTGGGGAAAAACGCGCGAGGCGCGCACGATCCACGCCTGGTGATCTCGCCCGAGGATAGCAAGTACCTCTTTGTATACCCCTTCGTCAAGACGCGTCCCTGGTATATGCTCTCGCTCGAAGAGCGCAAGCGCATGATGAACGAGCATATTCGTGTGGGTCTGAAATATCCGCAGATCAAACTCAATACCACCTATTCCTTCGGTATCGACGACCAGGAGTTCGTCGTCGCTTTCGAGTCGGATAGCATCGCTGATTTCCTCGACCTGGTGCAGGAGCTGCGTGAGACCGAGGCCAGTCAGTACACCCTGCGCGATACTCCCATGTTTATGTGCGTCCTGGAGGAGATCGACCAGATCCTCGACGCCATTGGTGCGTAGAACACGAATAGAAATAGGAGGGAACGTGGTGTGGTAGTGTAGCCGCGCACGCAAGTAGCGGGTTACACTACCACACCACGTCCCATGTGTAGAGAGAGGAGCGTTAACATGAGTCAGCAGAGCGCGAGTGAGCGCAAGCTCAATTTGTCCAGGTCGCGTGCGCTCTTTCAGGAGGCACAACAGGTCATGCCCGGTGGCGTCAATAGCCCGGTGCGTGCCTTTCGTGGGGTAGGCGGAGAGCCCGTCTTTTTGGAGCGCGCTGAGGGCGCCTATCTCTATGATGTCGACGGCAATCGCTATCTCGATTTTGTCCAGTCCTGGGGGCCGATGATTCTTGGCTTTGGCTATCCCAGCGTACTTGAGGCGGTGACTGAGGCCAGCAAACGAGGCTTTACCTTTGGCGCCCCAACTCAGGCCGAGACCGAATTGGCACGCCTGGTGATCGAGAGCGTCCCCTCGGTTGAGATGATCCGCTTCGTCAATTCCGGTACCGAGGCCACTATGAGTGCACTCCGCGTCGCACGCGCCTACACGGGTCGCAGCAAGATCGTCAAATTTACCGGTTGCTACCATGGACACGCGGATATGCTGCTGGTACAGGCTGGTTCGGGTGTAGCTACGCTGGGCCTGCCCGATAGCCCCGGTGTGCCCAGCGAGACCACGGCCAATACCCTCTCAGTTCCCTATAATGATAAAGAAGCAATCAAGCAGGTCTTTGAGACGTATGCCAATGAGATTGCTGCGGTCATCGTCGAACCTGTGGCCGCCAATATGGGCCTGGTGCTCCCGGTCCCAGGCTTTCTGGAGCTGCTTCGCGAGCTTACTGCGAAGCATGGCGCTCTGCTGATCTTCGACGAGGTCATGACAGGTTTCCGTGTGGCGCTGGGTGGTATGCAGGAACGCGTCCAGATCACGCCTGACCTGACCTGCTTTGGCAAGATCATCGGCGGTGGTCTCCCTGTGGGGGCCTATGGTGGGCGACGCGAAATTATGCAGGTGGTCGCGCCGCTGGGCCCCATGTACCAGGCGGGCACACTTTCGGGAAATCCCCTGGCGATGGCCGCAGGTATCGCGACTCTAAAAGAGTTGCGTAAGCCGGGCCAGTATGAGCTATTAGAGCAGAAGAGCCAGCTCCTGGGCGAAGGCATCACGCGTATGTTGCACGATACCAATACTGATGGCCAAATAGTACGTATCGGCGCCATGTTCTGCCTCTACTTTACCCGCGAGCCAGTTCACAACTACGCGGACGCCAAACGTGCCAGCACTGAGCGCTTCGCCAGCTACTTCTGGGAGATGTTGGAGCGAGGTTACTACCTGCCGCCCTCGCAGTTTGAGTCTTGCTTTCTCTCACTAGCGCAAGAAGAGGCGCAGTTGCAAGAGATGGTGCAGAGCATTGAGACCGTATTACGTCAGCAAGCATAGAAAAGGGAGCCCTGGGTACAATGACAGCCAATTTTCCGATTGTTCGCATGCGCCGGACGCGCCAGAACGAGGCGCTACGCTCCATGGTGCGTGAGACCCATTTGCAGACCAGCCATTTAATCTATCCTATCTTTATTGCGGAAGGCATTACGCAGCCGCAGCCCATCGCATCCATGCCTGGCATTGTGCAGTGGCCACTGGAGTTGCTGGAGCAAGAGGCGGAGCGCCTGGTACAACTGGGCATTCCCGCGATCCTGCTCTTTGGCATCCCTGCGGAGAAGGACGCCGTTGGCTCACAGGCCTATGCTGAGCAGGGCATTATCCAGCAGGCCATTCGCCTCCTCAAGGCCACTGTTCCCGAGCTGCTCGTGATTACGGATGTCTGTCTCTGCGAATATACCGACCATGGGCATTGTGGCGTCATCCATAATGGAGATGTCCTCAACGACGAATCGCTGGAGCTCCTGGCGCGCATGGCGGCCTCGCATGTCGAGGCGGGCGCGGATATTGTTGCTCCTTCAGATATGATGGATGGACGCGTGGGAGCCTTGCGCCATGTGCTCGATGAGCAAGGATACAAGCAGACTCCGATCATGGCCTATTCCGCCAAATTCGCCTCCGCCTTCTTTGGTCCCTTCCGCGAGGCGGCGGGTTCAACTCCGCAATTTGGGGATCGGCGCTCATATCAGATGGACCCGGCTAATGCTCGCGAGGCTCTGCGCGAAGTGGAGCTGGATATTCGCGAAGGTGCCGATATCGTCATGGTCAAGCCCGCGATGGCCTATATGGACGTCATTCACCGGGTGCGTGAGTCTTGCGACTTGCCGCTTGCTGTCTATAATGTGAGTGGTGAATATTCTATGATCAAAGCCGCGGCCCAGCAGGGCTGGATTGACGAGCGGCGTGTGATCATGGAGGTACTGACAGGATTGCGGCGTGCTGGCGCGGACATGATCATCACCTACTTCGCGCCAGAGGTCGCACAATGGCTCAAGGAGGCGTAGAGGACTCATGACACTCTCAAAAGACGAACTGGAGCGTATGCGAAGCCTGGCGCGTGAATATGTCGAAGAGGTCGCCACGCTCACGCAGAGCATCTGTAGGGTGCCTGCCCCCACCGGCAGTGAGCAGCAACGGGCCGCATTTGTAACCGGGCTGTTTGAGGAGCGTGGTTATCGCTGTGAGCATGACGAAGTCGGCAATGTGTACGTGCGACGCGGGCGAGGGACTGGCCCCGTCTTGCTGCTGCTGGCGCACCTGGACACGGTCTTCCCCCAGGACACGCCGCTCAACGTTCGTCGCGAGGGTGACGTACTCTATGGGCCTGGTATTGGCGATAATAGCCTGAGCGTGGCCTCTATGCTTACGCTGCTCAAGATGCTGGATCTGCTCAAGCAGGAGACATCCATCGATATCGTGGCAGCCGCAAATGTAGGTGAGGAGGGCCTGGGCAACTTGCGTGGAGCCAGGGCGGCCGTCGAGCGTTATAAACAGCAACTGGGAGCCGTGATCGCCATCGATGGTAACCTGGGGTATATCGTGAATGAAGCCGTGGGCTCGCTGCGCTGGCGCATTACCGTCAATGGTCCTGGCGGCCATTCCTATGGCGCCTTTGGGCGTCCCAGCGCCATTCATGGCCTGGCGCGTATCATCGCGCAAATTGCCGAGATCCAGGTGCCAAAAGATCCCAAGACTACCTATAACGTGGGAGTTATCGATGGAGGTACATCGGTCAATACAATTGCCGCCAGTGCCTCGGCCCTGCTAGATATGCGCTCTACGGATGTGCTGGCGCTAGGCCGGCTTGCCGACGAGGTGCGAGCCATCGTCAAGACCTCGCCTGGCGAAGGACTTCAGGGCGTGATTACCATCCTTGGTGCGCGACCAGCGGGAAAGATTGCGCCTGACGCGCCGCTTGTGCACCTGGCGCAAGAGGCTCTGCGTTGGATTGAGATTGAGCCTCGCCTCGTAGCCTCCAGTACGGACGTCAATATACCCTTGAGTCAGGGGATACCCGCCGTATGTGTAGGCGTCTCACAAGGCAGGCAGGCCCACACACTTGAGGAGTGGGTCCCTGTAGCCCCCATTGCCGATGGCCTGGCCCAGCTTCTCTACCTGATCACCCATGCCTGTGAACAACTCGCACGCTAAAGTCAACACAAGAGAACACCCTGGACCCTCAGTATTTCTAGTAAGTAATGTAGGAATGGGCCCTGGTAGCCTTCGGCTACCAGGGCCCATTCCTACATTACTTACTAAGCGAGCGCCGCAGGCGCGAGGACTAGGAAAGATGGGGATGGTAGCAAGAAGCGATGTTTTTGGCAGAGCCGCAAACATCGCTTCTTGCTATCTTAAGTACGCGCCGTCCGACCAGCGAGAAAATGGCAGAGGCCAGCGAAAAGCAGAATTTTACTGGCATTGCCCCGCAAGCTTGCCAGAACGCCGAGCGTCAGACCCAGTGTCAGGCCGATGCGTCCCGCAGGATGGCGAACCATTTGTGCTAATATCTGCATACAAACTCCTCAAATTATGGTATCTTTGGCGTAACTTCTTCCCTTAGTGATACGTGGAAGACTATTAAAACGTGGAGATGCCTTGATTCCTAAATGTGGCCTCCTATATGCTCTATTAGAGAAGAAATTAGAGTGTCCGGGTGTTATTACTGATACGAGTAGTATACATGCCTGGCTCTAAAAAGGGGTGAAATATGGTGACATATATATAATCATTTTTTGTCATTTTTATATATGTCACCATTGGTTTTGAGAAGGCGTGGCGACGGACCTTAGCAACTTGCCAGGGGGGGTGATGAGCCATAAAAAAAACTTATGGAAAAATCTGTTACTATTCTCCGGGGTCCTGCGTCTAACCCTGATATAAGGCTCCAATCAGGAGTTCTAAGGGCTTTCTAATAATAAACTTAGTGAATTTTAAGGATGTTGGCGAACAGTTCAACGCCGAACAGTTCTAGGAAGTATAGTCTAAATGGTTGGGATGACCGAATTCAATCGCACTTATCTACCAATTAATTCATACGGAGTCATTGGCGATTGTCATTCAGCCTTGTTGGTCGCGCCCGACGGGTCAGTTGACTGGGGATGCCTGCCAGACTTCGATAGTCCAGCTATCTTCTGTCGATTGCTTGATCACGAGCATGGTGGCTACTTTCAAATCGCCCCCTCCGAGCCTATGCCGGGGACCCAGCGCTACCTGAAAGGTAGCAATGTTTTACAAACCCGTTTTACCAGTACCACTGGCGAATTACTCCTGACCGACTTTATGCCGGTAGAAACCTTGCGTGCCTGGCCGTACCAGGGGATGAATAACAATACCTGGACGCGTGAAGATGGCTCATGCCACTGCATGGTGCGTATTGCCGAATGTACCCATGGCGAGATGCCTGTAACTATGACACTCAAGGTCAGTCCAAATTATGCTGCCTCGCCCAGCGAGGTCAGCCTGGTTCCTGGGAACAAAGGCGTTCTCGTTTCAGGTGGAAACCAATACGTTGGCCTGGCTATTATTGGCGCACACCTGCATCCATCCTTAACACTCAATGTCGTACAGGACGCTGAAGATAGGCATCCTTCGGTTGTATTGAACGTGATGCTCTCAGAGGGCGAGCGCTTGCTCTTCGCGGTGGGTATGGGCCGCAACATGCAGGCGACGCGAAGATTGGTCGAGGGCGAACTGCATCAACGCAATTTCGATTCTGAACTAGCACATACTCTGCATTGTTGGCGCGAGTGGCTCTCGACCTGCAACTATCGTGGGCCGTACCGCGAGGCGGTGGAGCGGAGCGCGTTGGCCTTAAAGATGATGACCTATGCCCCCACAGGAGCCATTGTCGCGGCCCCCACGACCTCGCTGCCCGAGCATATGGGTGGGGTACGCAACTGGGATTACCGTTATACCTGGCTGCGGGACGCGACCTTTACGCTCTATGCCCTGAACGTCCTTGGCTTTACCGACGAGGCACGCGCCTTTACGCACTGGCTCAGGCGCCTCACATACGCGGATGGCGAGTCGTTGCAAATTATGTATGGTATCCGTGGCGAGCGTGACCTGGCCGAGCAAGAACTGACTTACCTGGAGGGCTATGCCGGTTCAAGCCCCGTACGCGTTGGCAATGGGGCCGCCAGGCAGAGACAGATGGATGTCTTCGGTGAGGTGCTGGACTGTATCCACCTCTACCGGCGCCAGGGCAGCTTTGAGCGCTATGGTGAGACACTGGATGGTCCGCTATGGAATCTAATGCGCGACCTCGTGGAGCATGTCTGTGCGCACTGGCAGGACCCCGATAGCGGCATCTGGGAGATCCGTGGCGATGACCGGCACTATGTCTATTCCAAGGCGATGTGCTGGGTGGCTTTAGACCGGGGCATTCGTGCCGCGCAGCAACTCAACCTTGAAGCGGACCTGCCGCGCTGGCTGATGGTGCGAGACCAGATTCGTGCCGACATCCTGGCGAACGGTTACAACACGAGCGTCGGCGCGTTCACCCAATCTTATGGGGATACTGCCCTGGATGCCTCCAATCTCTTGCTGCCCTTGATAGGCTTTATCCCACCCGATGATCCGAGAATGCGTTCAACCGTGGACCGTATCATTGAAGGCTTGACGGACGAGAATGGCTTTGTTTTCCGCTATATCTCTCAGGATGGTCTCGCCGGTCACGAAGGGACATTTACCATTTGTACCTTCTGGCTGGTGGATAATCTCGCCATGCAGGGCCGGGTCGACGAAGCACGCTCGCTCTTTGAGCGCTTGCTTAAATATGCTGGCCGCCTGGGACTCTTCTCGGAAGAGGTGGATGCCAATACCAGCAGCGCGCTGGGGAACTATCCCCAGGCCTTTACGCATATCGCGCTTATCAACAGCGCCTTCAACCTGCGCAAAGCTGAGATTCGTCAATCCGAGCATCATACCGACCCTTTGATTGCAGCCATTCGCTTGAACAAACAGTAAGCTTTGTCGTTCCACTGGTAGCCTGGAAGCAAACGAATAGCCTGTATGCACAATGTACCACAGGCATGAATTTGGGGGAGGGGCATTGTCCTCCTTCAAATTCATGCCTTTTTACGTGAATGCTTCGTTCCAATGAAGAAGGTTGTAGGGTCCAAGCTGGCTTGGACCCTACAACTTAACGACTTCACTGCGTATGCGATAATAGCAAAAACAACACAAACAGAGAGCGAGTTATATCAGTGTCATCTGTGCAATACCCTACAGCGAGTTTAAAACCCCATCGTGATGAGAGCCTGCTTGGAGGCCATCTCTGGATCTTCTCTGGCGCCTTACAGCAACCACCACGCTGGGTCGAGCCAGGTGCCCTGTTGGACGTGAAGTCCTCGACAGGCCAGTTTGTGGCGCGCGGCTACTATAATCCCCAGACGGATATCGCGATCCGTATCCTGACACGCGATAACACAGAGGCTATCGATGGTGACTTTTTGCGTAAGCGTGTGTGCGAGGCGCAGGAGCTGCGCAAGGTCTTTGTGCCGGGTGTGACCAATGCCTATCGCCTGATTCACTCGGAGGGAGATGGCCTGCCGGGCCTGGTGGTGGATCACTACGCCGACATCCTGGTTGCCCAGGTGCATACTCTAGGTATGGATCGCTTGCTGCCCCAGGTGCTTGAAGCCTTGCTCGCGGAGACGGGCGCACGCGGAATTCTCTTGCGCAACGAGAGCCAGGCACGTCGCCGCGAGGGTCTGGAGATAGAGGAGCCACGCGTGGCAGCAGGAGAGGTGCCCCAGCAGATCGAGATCTTTGAGAACGGCGTGCGCTTCATTGTTGATCCCTGGCGGGGACAGAAAACGGGCTTTTTCCTGGATCAGCGCGATAAGCGTGAGGCCTTGCGCAAATATGCGCGAGGTGGGCGTGTGCTCAATTGCTTCAGTTATAGCGGGGGCTTCTCGGTCTACGCGGCCCTGAGCTCAGAAGCGACACAGACGGTGAGCGTAGATGCCTCTGCTCCAGCTATTGAGGCGGCACGTCAGCATTTTGCCCTGAATGGCCTGGATGCCAGCAAGCACGAGTTTCATACCGAGGATGTGTTTGAGTACCTGGAACAGGCCGCAGAGCGTGGGGAGCGCTTTGACGTGGTTATACTGGACCCACCGGCCTTCGCCAAGAACCAGGGTGCGCGTACGCAGGCTCTTAAAGCCTATCGTCGCCTCAATACCCTAGGCATGCAGGTCTTGCGTCCAGGCGGGATTCTCTTGACCTGTTCATGCTCTGGCGTGATTGGTATGGACGATCTGCTGGGGGTCGTCTCCAATAGTGCCCAGCGTCAGAAGCGCACGGTACAACTGCTGGAGTCCTATACCCATGGCGTGGATCATCCTACCAACCTGGCAATGCCGGAAACCAATTATCTCAAGTCCGTCTTTTGCCGAGTCCTTTAAGAAAGGGAGGTGATGCGGGTCCTAACGAACCTGCGTCACCTCTTCTGTCCCTGCTGACTGCTTCTTGAATTCGGGAACGGCAGGCACGAAGTTCGCGGCCTCGCCTGAGAGATGGGTGCAGGCTGCCCACTGTACCAGCCTGCCCACGACATCGTGCTCACTGGTGGTGAGTTCGATCTCGCTAATTGAGCAGTTGTGCTTTTTGCCTCTGCGAATGGTCTCCAGGCTCTCGGGACCACAGATCGCCGAGACGAGGGCGGTAAAAATGGCTGCGTGTCCGGCGATGGCGATCACGCGCCCCTGCTTGCCCCAGGTCACTTTATGCAGGCCACGTTTGCCGCGCTCGGTCAGGGTCAGGAAGCTCTCTCCATTGGGGAAGCTGACGTCGAGGTGACCATGATACCACTGCGCCAGGATATTGTTATGATAGTCCCAGTTCTCAGCGGTGGGCGCGGCATCTTCGAGATCACCCACATTTAGTTCGCGGAACTCTTCAAAGAGTGTGACTGGTAGATGATGCGGTTCAGCGATAATTTCGGCGGTTTCACGGGCGCGTTTGAGGGGCGAAGAGAAGAATTCATCAATATGCCATTCGTGTAGATGGGCGGCGGTTTGTTGTGCTTGAAGCACACCCTTGGCCGTTAGCGAGTAGTCAATGCGTTTGTAGGAAAACTCTCCAGTAACGTTTGCGAGATTCTCTCCATGGCGAATGAGGTAGATGGTGTTGGTATACTGTGTGCTCATAAGCTCCTATGTATAGTGGGAAGGATAGTGTTTCAGGTACCATCTTCTCTATGGGTCTCAGCGCCGAGTCCCGCACGGGCGTGTGCGAGGGCACCCGAATAGGCAAAAGATCGGACAGCGCACTTGATGTCATCTATACTATAGTTCCAAGGACATAACATTGTCTAGTGATTTCTCGTGGTTTATTGGCCACTTGTTTTCACGAGACAAGGCTTGTCCTTTTGCTTCGTGAAGGGAACGACAATCCTCTTTTGCAAGGATCTTAGCGTTACCTCAACCGACCACGCGGCCGGTGATCGTCGTGACCGTCGTGGGGCCCCAGGATGCGTTCGGCTCCACTTCCAGTTGTAGTTTGTCGCTCGTGTAGTAGAAGCGGAAGACCGGGCAGAACACGCCCTCGTAATAACAGATCCTCACCTCGTAGGTGTCTTCCGCCGTCCAGGCGCCGCACGCGGCGACGGGTTCGTCGCCATACCCGCGCATGTCGGTGGTCCCTTTCAGCCACGTGGCGTAGCCGACCTGCATCGGGTGCTCGCCGCGTTCGTCGCGTACTATGAGCGTGCCGCGCTCGTCGCCGAACTTGATCGCGACGCTCTCCAGCTTCAGATCATTGCTCTCCAGCTTGTACGTTTGCCCCCACCACTGCTCTGCCTTGGGCGACGAGGGCTGCCCCTTCGGCAGCGGCAGCGACAGGACCGCCAGCTTGTCGTACAACCCGCCGTAGGCTTGCGGGTCGGCGGGCAACGCTTCCGGCTGCATGGCGGGCAGCAGATGCTCCCAGACCTTGTCCAGTACAGCCTGCATGTTCCGCACGCCGCCGATGATGGCCAGCACCGCGTCCTGCTCAGGCATGACGATGCAGTATTGGCCGAAGGCGCCGTCGCCGCGGTAGCCATCGTGCCGGCAGCGCCAGAACTGGTAGCCGTACCCGACCGTCCAGTCGGGGTTGGTCTGGGTGTTGCTGTTGTCGGAGTGGGCGCTCGTCGCCTCGGCGACCCACGCCTCCGACAGGATGCGCCTGCCGTGCCAGTTGCCCTTCTGCAGATACATCTGGCCGAAGCGGGCGATGTCCTCCGTCTTGATGTGTAGACCGGACCCGCCGATGTTGATGCCGCGCGGGTCGATCTCCCAGGTGGGGTTCTCGATGCCCAGAGGGTCGAACAGGCGCGTGCGCAGGTAGTCTAGCAGGGGCTCATCCGTCAGTCTGGTGATGATGGCCGAGAGCATGTACGTGGCCGCGGTGTTGTAGACGAACCACGTGCCAGGCTGGTATTCGACGGGCAGCGACAGGAAAGTGCGGGGCCAGTTGTCGTCTTCGCCTCCGAACACGTGCCCGGACGTGTCCTCCTTGTGGCCGGTGTTCATGGACAGCAGGTGCCGCACGCGCATAGCCTTCAGGTTCTCGCTAGGATTCGCCGGAGAGTCGTCGGGGAAGAACTTCAGAACGGGGTCATCCACCGTGAGCAACCCCTCGGCCACTGCCAGGCCGATGCCGGTGGAGGTGAAGCTCTTGCTCAGCGAGTAGAGCGAGTGCGGGAATTGGGGCCCGTAGGGCGTCCACCATCCCTCTGCCGCCACGTTCCCGTGACGCAGAAGCATGAAGCCCAGCACCGCGTCCAACGGGTGGGTGTGCTGCTCAACTGCCCGGATGAAATCCAGGACCGCCGAGGAGGGGATGCCCTCGGCTTCCGGGCTGCTGCGCTTCAACTGAGTTATGCTTGCCATGATATCGATCTACCCCTTTCTTTTATTCGGCCCTCATAAGGCCTGGTATTGTCCGTAATGAATGAATTGGCCTGTTCTGTCGCCGCGCTTCAGGCTTCCTCTGTTGCTGTAATCGTCGTTCTTGTTCTTACTGTACCACATAGCGCGCTGGGTTGCTCGCAAATCGAGACTTCAACTCCCTGGTGGCACTGACGAGATCGGGGAAGCTAAAGTATATTGAGCGCCGCAGGCGCGAAAAGTAATGCTTCTTTAGCCCCAGCATTGGTGTGATATGATGGTAACAACGCTTTGCTTGCGCGACAAGTAGGAATTGTGGAAAGGATAATGTGTTATGCAGTTTTCTGGCTCGCAAACGATCGCTGCCCCTCTTGAGAAGGTGTGGGCGTTTCTCTTAGATGTGAATAATGTGGCGAGCTGTGCGCCGGGCTTTCAGAGCCTGGAGCAGTTGGGCGAAGAGCATTGGAAGGCCCTGATCTCGGTTGGCGTGGGACCTGTGAAGGCCAAGTTTAACCTGGATGTCACGCGCCCAGAGAAGCGCGAACCCGAATTTATGGCCGTCAAGGCACGTGGCAAAGCGCCCGGCAGCGCAGTCGACCTCGCGGGCGATATGCAGTTAAGCGCCATTGATGCTAACCAGACGAAGATGGATTGGAACGCCCAGGTAACGATCAGTGGCTCTATTGCCAGCGTCGGCGCGCGCCTGATCAATGGCACCGCCGAGAAGATGACTAACCAGTTCTTTAGCTGCCTCCAATCCAAGCTCCAGGAGCCACAGACCGCTTCAGCTGGCGAGTAACCGCGTTGTAGGCCTTGTGCTCTGTTCTCAGGGAGGTAGAAACAATGCAAACGGCGCTTGCGCGTTGGCAGGAGATCCTGACGGCGAGGGCGCGTCAGATGGACGAGGCATATGCCCGTCTGGGGCGTTCCAGTGCCGACTTCTGGGATCGGCGCGCGCGCAACTACCACCGCTCAAGCCAACGAGTTCAATCCGATAACTCGTTGCTGCTGCGAATGAGTGAGGTGCTTATGCCCGAGAGCGAGGTGCTGGATGTAGGAGCGGGCACCGGACGCTATGCGCTGGCCCTGGCACCTCTGGTGAAACACGTCTACGCGGTCGAGCCAAACGCAAGTATGTTGCGCTATTTACAAGCGGATGCGCAGGCCAGCGGGATCACGAATATTTCATCTATAGTCAGTACGTGGCAGGAGGCAGACCCCGCCCTGCGTGCAGATGTCTCGCTGTGCAGCCACGTGCTCTATCCTATTCTTGATCTGGACCGTTTCCTCGCCAGGCTACATGCAGCGACGCGGCACACCTGCTTCCTCTTTATGCGCGCCACCTCTTTTGATGAGATCAGCGATCCCCTGTGGCGGCATTTTCATGGCGAGGCGCGTTGCCTGCCTCCTGGCTATATCCACGCGCTGGATGTCCTCTACGAAATGGGCATTTATGCCAATGTCGAGGTCGTCTCTACCACGCAAAGTATGAGCTTTGCCTCGCTTGAGGAGGCCGTCGCGGAGATGCGTGAGCAGTTGATTTTGCCTGAGGATCCCGAGATTACGGAGGAACTGCGTGGCATGCTGGCCTCCTGGCTGGTTGAGCAGGGGACCATGCTGACCTTCCCGTTGCCGCAGATGCCCAATGCCATTATCTCCTGGCGGGCGAATGGATAAGCAGGAACAAGAAAAGCGGGTCCCTTGCTCTCATCCGAGAGCAAGGGACCCGCTTTTTGAGTTTGCGAGAGATTAGGCGATATTGTTATCCAGGTTCTTGAAGATGGTGTTCAAGGTGCTGTTGACTACGCCCTTGCCGATGGGATTGTTCGCCATCGCGACCGCACCTTCAAGCTCCGCGTTGGCCTCATACGCCAGCACGGCGCCGCCGGGCTCGTCGGAAATATTGATCTGGCAGACGCCATTGACCGAGCCACCGGTGCCCTGGCGCTGAATCTGAAGTTCAATGAAGTTGGGTTCCTGAACGCGGGTGATGTTGATGACCACCGCGTAGGGACCTTTCAGTCCGGGGATGGGTGTCGTCACAAATGCCTTGATGCGGTTCGCGTCGAGGAACTCAATCGACTGGCAACCAGGGATGCTGGCCTGGAGGATGGAGGGATTGAGTATGCCCTTGAAGACCTGCGAGCTGGAAGACTTGAACTTGTGTGTACCACTAAGTTTCATGCGAGAAAAACCCTTCCTTAGAAAAAATATTGTTGATAGCGTCTTGATGCGCTTCTGCAATATGCATGTGTTTGCATGTACGATCTAGTAGATCAGGCCCTATTGTACCGACTTCTTATGCGACTTTCAAGAAGTTAGCCTCTTTTCCTACTCCTGAGCGCCTGCGGCGCTCAGGAGTAAAGGGTGATGATGTGGCGCATGGGCATTTGCCCACACGCCACATCATCACCCTTTACTCAGAGAATGTCCATCGCAGGGGAGGCTTACGGCGTCTCGAATGGATATCTTCTATCTTCTATGAGGTCTATAAATTGCATTCAATATGTAAATTTGGGATTTCGAAATGTATGGAAAGTAGATTATCCAAATGTGCTATCTGCATATTTTTTGCAAATCTTTTGTGGAATATGTGTTATACTGCATCTATACGTTCCAACCTGTATCGTATAATCCTAAAAACTTTTGGGAGCAGCGATGTCTTTGCATAGAGAACAAGTAGAAACAACGAACCAAGATTGGCATACTTATGTGGCGAGAGAGAGGTATAATCTTTCGGCCTCTATAGAGCAGACATTCTATGAGAAATCTGTGGCTGCTGGTCGAGAGCGGGAGGGGGTAGATGGGAAAGTGAAGAACTCGAGTCATACCATCTATGGCAAAACGCTGATTCCACCTCGTATTAGCTTGCAATCGCGCCTGGCACCAGCCTTTTACCGCAGTAATCTGGGCGAGGAACCCGCGGTCACGCAGACAAATGTGGCCCTCATGGCTCTGAGTGAAAATGGCGAACTGAAGGCGAGTTCTGAGAATAACCTGCTGACCCGCTTCGCGCGGCGTGTCACCTCATCGCTGGCGGCTATCGGTTTCTACAAACGGAGCGGAACACCTCCGGAGTCAGGTGATTATAGAAATACTGCTGCTAGGGATACTACAAATGTTGTGGTTAACACGATCTCTGCGCAAGAGACGCTTGATTTTCCATCGATACCGGCATCTTTTCATGATGGCATGCCGACTATGAATGAGATGAGAGAGGCAGCGCATATTGCGGACCAAATGACTATACCTCCGCTGGAGCAGATGTTTGACACACCCTGGAATGAAGCCTTTCGCCCGTTGCCATCTTCGATGGGTTCATTCTCGGCCTCCATGACGAGCATCAGTTCCTCTATGGGAAGCGTTGCTGTCTCGCAGACGGGCAGGGGCAGGTATCGCCTGGCTGGCCACACTACCAAAATTCATTTGCAGGCCGCCTCACCTGTGGCTATGGCGAAGGAGACCCTGGCCTCTACTCAGATCCCGCTTTCACCCACAGCTCCCCGTGTTCCCATTGTCGGGACGCGCCGCAAGGAGAGCGTGAGCGCCTATATGCCAGCCGTGCAGAAGGGAAGCGAGAAGCGTGCAAGTGAGGACATTGTGGCTACACACGCCCCTGGTCTCCTGCCCGATACGCCCATGGAGATGATGCGTAATAGCGCTTACCTTACGGCCCTGAAACCAGTGCAGACAGCACGGAAGACGACGAATGCGGGGAGTGGCGTCTTTGAGAGCGCTCAGCGCGACGTCACCATTAATCATGAGCAGGTCAGTGCCACCAGTACGGTCCTGGTCACGTTGACATCTGACCCTGGCCCGGTGGTGGTGCATTTCGTCACGCTCCAGCCCGGCGTCGGCTTCACCGTCCATCTGACGGCCCCTGCATCTAAACAAGCAACCTTTAACTACATCATCCTCTAGACAACGCTACAAAAGTACGCGTCTACATATGGTCTATATGTAGACGCGTACTTTTGTAGCGTCGCCCCATCTCGACATCCTGTATCTTTACAGCCCTCCTTGTACTTCCTGGCGCAGGCGCTGAAAGAAGTTTTCCATATAGTCAAAGCGTTCCTGTGCCAGTTCGCGGCCGGCCGCGGTCGTCATGCGCTGGGGCATGGCATCGAAGAGCAGTTCAAACTCGATGCTTGGCGAATAGTCAGGGCGCCGACGGAGCTGGCGAACGAGGAGGGGATCGACAGGTCGACTGACCTCGGGGGGAACCTCTGAGTAGACCTTCTGGTTGTAGCGTCCTGTAATGCAGAAGAGGCGCGCAATCCCAATTGCGCCTAGACAATCAATCTTATCTGCGTCATAGAGGATACGCCCTTCGAGGGTGCGCGGAACCTGGCCCCCTGTCATGCGATGGTCGCGAATGGCCTGCTGGACCAGGGGAATGCTCTCCTGGGGGAAGTGGGTATGCGCGAGCAGGTCGGCGGCCATATGCGCGCCTATCTCGGCATGGTCGCCACCATGCAGGCGTTCGCGCTCCTGCCCGATATCGTGAAATGCGACCGCGGCCCAGATCACTGGCAGATCACCACCCTCCCTGGCTTGAATCGTCTCTGCCAGGGACATGACACGAAGTAAGTGGTCAAAATCATGTGAGGCATCCTTACATTCTTCTTGTTCCAGTACCTCCCTGGCGCGTTCCACGATCCAGGAGCGAAGTTCAGGCTTCAATGATGTCAGATCTTTCTACTAATGGTAAGGTGAGAATAAAACAAGTGCCCTCGCCCGGAATACCACTACTCTCGACGCCGATATGCCCACCATGCAGGCTTAGAAACTGTGCCACGACATACAGCCCCAGGCCCACACCCCTGGTCTTGTTCCCTTCGATATTGGGGGCGCGATAAAAGCGCTCGAAGAGGCGTGCCTGGGCATCGAGGGGGATGCCAATGCCCTGATCTTGTATGCGTATCTCTACAAAGGGATCCCCGCTGGCGTTAGGTGTCTGCTGCAAGGTAACAGTAATAGATCCTCCGAACGGACTGTATTTTATCGCATTTTGCAGGAGGTTCGCAAAGACCTGGGAGAGGCGGGCGCTATCACCCAGGATGAGGTAGGGGTGCGCGCCTGTTTGAACCTGGCAGGTGATGGTATGCATGGGCGAGGTCATAGCATGCTCGGCGACCGTCCGCTCAACAATACGCTGGACATCAAGCTCTTCTGTATTGAGTACGATCTGGCCACGATTGAGGCGCGTTACCTCCAGGAAGGTATTGACGATGTTAGTGAGTTGATGGCCCTGTTGATCAATCGTGGCGATGCTCTCATGCAATTTATCCTGGAGCACTGGCTCAAGTTGATGCTTGCGGAGCAGGCGCGCCATCATCTGGCTATGGGCGACGATAATGGTGAGCGGTGTGCGAAACTCATGGGCAGTAATATCGAGAAATTCGTCTTTCAGATCGTTTGACTGGCGCATAAGCTCCTCACTGGTGCGGGCGAGGGTTGCCTCCTTCTGCCAGTGCATCTGTTCCATGGCCAGGCCCGCGAACTGCGCGATACCTTCGGCGACCGCGAGATCCCAGACATTAAAGACCGGGTGGCGCAGGGGACGCGTCGCGCCCTCCTGTGGATGCTGCTCCTTGCGCAGCGTGGTCGAGCGGTCGAGCAGAATAACCCCGTGGAGGTCGTTACGATGCATAATGGGAGCCGCGATGAGCATGGTTTCGGCGAAGGGATTAGGCTGCTCCGGACATTGTTCCGCGCTGACCTGGAGCGCGTGCCCGGACAGCAGGTGTTCCCGAAATCCCGTGTACTGTCCCTCTGTTGGCATAAGCCAGGTTTGTTGTTCTTGCTGCCAGAGCTCCTCCTCTTCTGGAGCGAAACCAATGGAGAGATAGGGTTCAAATACATGCTGCTCCTGGTTATAGAGCTGAACCATACCGCGATCACAATGCAGCGAAGCCAGGGTTTTCCCCAGCAGGCTCTGTAGCATATCGTGAAGGCTCGTCAGGCCCGAAACCGCCTCGGCGGCATGGAGCATGGTATCCAGTGCGCGCCGGACGCGCCGCTCGCTGCGTATCTGTTCGCTGATATCCCGAAATGCGCTGACGATGCCGATCTGTTGCTGTTGATCGTCTAGGAGCGGCTCGACATTGATCTCCATGGTACGCTCGGAGCCATCGGCGCTTGTCGTCACATAGCGCTCGCCACGGATATATTCGCCACGTAGTGCGCGTACAATCGGGAAGCGCTCAGGTGGAATAGTTTTGCCGCGTAAGGTTGAAATATGTCGATGTTGGAGGAGCTTGGAGAGGTCAATTTGCGCGTCAAAAGAGGTTTCCAGGTAGCGCCTGGCCATATGGTTGCTGAGAATGGCCTCCCCTTGCATATCCAGGACCAGGATGCCCTCGCTCATGGCGTTGAAGATAGCATCAAGTGTATTGGCGCGTTCATTCGCCAGGGCGGCGGCCTGGCGGGCCTCCTGCAAAATATGATCTTTCTCGATGGCCAGGGCACATTGAGCCGCGATATCCAGGGCAAAGGCGCGATATCCCTGCGAGGGGGCACGTGCATGCAGGGGAAAGCCAATCAAGGCCAGTCCCAGGCACGAGGTCTCGCCTCGCGCCGTCCGCTGACTATGCTGGCGGGGAAGATTCCCCATCAAGGGAGCCACGAGGACCTGCTCAAAACCAAGCTGCTGAAACCAGGCACGCTCATATGGAGTGGCCTGATCGGAGGGAATGAAGTAGGTCTTCCCCGTTGTGGCCGCTTGCTGACAGTGAGATAACGCTGGCAGGTGGGGGCCTTCGCTGGGTGTTGAGGAGGTTGACTCGCCCTGGATCATCACGGTCAGGGTCGTGTCCTGGGAGAGAAGCGCAATGGCTGCCTTGCCCGTACCAAAGCCCTGTTGGAGGTGCTGTGTGGCAATATGCAAGACCGTCGCCAGCTCCTCACCGGAGTTGACGGCCATAGCGACCTGGTAAATAGAGCGGGCGCGCTGGATCAGGCGTTCGGCGCGCTTGCGCTCGCTTTGTGCTTGCTGATAGAGGCGGGCATTATGAATGGTGAGCGCGGCCTGCTGCCCGATGGCGCGTGCCAACTGCTGTTGTTCCGCGCTAAAAAGCGTTTCCTGCTGGGGATTATCGAGCGACATGATGCCCACGGGTTTGCCTTCACGCAAGAGCGCGATCAATAGAATCGAGCGCACCAGAAATTTATCAGCGAGCAGGCGCATGTGGGAACTGGGGGTACTGGCGAGATCGCTAAGTGCCAGGCAGGGTTGTTGTTGTACGAGGTGTTGTACAATAGGATCATGAAAGGGAAAGCGACTTCGGTGCCAGACGTGGTCGGCGGCCTGGAGCGCCTTCGGCGGAAAGCTTGAGGCGTTCAGGTGATAGGCTGAGGGGAGAAAGGAAGTCTGGGCTTCGTCGAGGAGCCAGACCGCGCAGCGCTGCACTTCGCACACTTCTGTGGTACGGCGCACGAGTACCTGTAAAATATGGGTCGGGTCCAGCGAAGAGGCCAGCAGTTCTGAGAGTTCGCGCAACAACTCGCTCTCGCGCAATGCGTTTCTCAGTCGAATGTGCTCTTCATTACTTGTCGATATAGATTGCTCTCCAGGCATACTTACGACCTCTTCCGAAGCTACATGGACCTCAAAAAGGCACGTGCATTTTTACTATACTCTGTCACTAGAACCAGGAGTTCATGGACGGCATTGGGTAAACGAGGCATCTCATCTAATTGAGTGAAAGTGTAACAGATTCTTACAGGTTACGTCAAGGAAAACGAAGGAATACAGTATTGGACGCGCTGTGTGTTTCAATATGTTGTGTCCATACATGGGAGATAAATTGAAGAGCATGAATATAAGCCTGGGTCTTGAGTATCGCCATGGTGAGTGGCGTCTGTGCGTGTTGGAGCAGGGAAAGCTCATCGAGTATAGATCCTTCGCCATGGGCGAACTGCTCGCAGAGCATATATCGCGTCTCTGTGCCTGCTATCCCGAGCCGGCTCTGGCCCTGGCATCTCAACTGGAAACGGGCCTGCGCCCTTTAGCTACGTTTGATCCAGGGACACAGGTCTCGCTTTCGCTCTGTACCGCGGCTAGCGCTGAGGAGCTTGATGAGCTACAACGCTTTCTCGTCTCGTTAAGCGCCTACAATAGTCATAGCTACTGCCTGCCGAGTGTGCGTTATTTGCCGAGTGTGCCGGCTTTTCGCAAGCGTTATCGCTCCCAGATGGGGGGATCTGATCGCCTCAGTGTGGCGGCGACCTTGCTCTACCGTATGCGCCAGCGCGAGGCGGTCTGGCCAGAGATGCGCTTCCTCTTGCTTGACATGAGCAGTATAGCGCGTCATATTACGGTGATCTATGATGGGCGCATCATCGATGATTATGGCGAGAAGCCACTCACCTATTTCTCGCCCAAGCAGGCTGAGAGCGAGGAATTAGCCATGGCGCTGGAAGAGGATCTACGCCAGGACCTCGCGGCGCTTATAGCTATCCACCACATCGAAGATATCGTGTTGCTGGATCGAGGCTATACGCCTGCGGGATCAACAGCCACGGTGCCGCTGGTAAACGAAAAGATGCTCGCTCGCCTCGGGGACCTCTACCAGGTCTATGGTTTTCCCCGTGAGGCAAGCGAGCCTGAAGGTTTCGAGTGTGCGCTAGGAGCCGCGCTTCTCGCCGATGGTCTGGATGGACAGGGACTCGCGGCCGAGGTTACTGAGCATCTAATGTCTCTGGCGCAGGCGGAACCATTCGAGCAAGACCGCGACGAGGGAGCCAGCAGCCACCTGTAGGACCATGCCCTTCTTGCTTGGTTTGGCGGCAGGGGCTTTTCCGGCTGAACCGTGTTGCAGATAACCTGGCGTCTGGTGAATTTTCTCCTGGTTGCGGCGCAGGTTCTGCTCCTCCTGTTCCCGTGCTTCTGCAACATGCTGGCGGTCGGCAAGCTCGGTGGCTTTGATATTTACAATTGCCTCAGCTTCTTTCTCTGGAATATCCTTATTGAGCTTGCCCGCCATGGTGCTGACAAACGTTACCAGGTTGTTGGGGAGAGGGCGTACGCCTTCGCTAAAGAAGGCATTGATCTCGCCACCAATCATCAGGATCGTGGCGAAGTAGTAGAAAAAGATCAAGAAAATGATCGCGAAGCCCACCTGGCCGGTATAGTTGCCCAGGCCAAAACGCGCATAGATTGGGAAGAGTGCCAGGAAAAGAGCCAGGGCAATCGACGAGCCAAGCGCGCCCTTCCAGCTATTCTTCCAGCTGATTTGCTGATTGGGGACAATAACGTAAATGGCTTCGAAGAGCATAAAACCTACCAGGACGCTACCGCCAAAACCTGCCAGGTACGAGAGCACAGGGTTTGCGGCGATGGTTGATACAAAGGGAATGCTCTTCAATGCCGGGTTATTTTGCAGTAATCCGAGTATAAGGGTGGGGAGCGACGAGGCAAAGACCATGATGGGAACGAGAAAGACAAAGATCAGTACCATGCCTATGGCGACCAGGCGCTGGCGTATCATAGGGCGTGGCCGTACGCGGTAGACGATGTCCAGGCAGTTCTCTATGGTCACAAACAGGTTGGAGCCGTTGAAAAGTGCCAGCACCACGGCGATAATTGTCAACCAACCGGCGTTTTTCTGCAGTTGCGTAATCGCCAGGCTGAGCGCAGCCTTGTTGGACCCTGCGATTGGGAAGAAGCTCGTTGCCTGGTTAATAAGTTGCTGTGTATCGGTGACACTACCCAGGGCAAACCCCAGGATGGCGATCAAGGCAATGGCGATAGGCACTATCGACATCAGAATGTTATAGGCCAGCAGGCCCGCCAGGCCTGACGACCAGTCGTTATTAAATTTGTTTAGGAATTCGCGGAAGGTCTTGCCGCCCGCTTCCGCCCCGTGGAGGAGGTGCTGTGTCGCGCTCTTTTTCTTGTGCGCCTCACTCTCCATATTGCTTATGCCTCTTGCCATAATTGCATCTCCCGTTGGATACTATACAGTGCTCGATCTGCTATCCGCATTTTCTGAAAGATAAAGGAAAAGCAAGAAAAAGGACCTTATCTTCTGTATATCAGTCACGGTTGAGCATAGTGTAGCGTTTCATTTCTAGCGCTGTTTCGGGTATAGTATTGGAGAGAAGGCAGGCAGAAAACCTATAGCGGTATGTAGTAGCATGAAGCTGTGTATTATATACGGGCATAATATGTAGACACGTACTTTAGTAGCATCGGGCAGGAGCTTACTGTAGATTGAGAGGACAATGAGTACACGACCACCAAAATCGCTGGGCGCCTTACTATGGCAGATGCTGCGCCTGAGTATGAAAGCGCTCTGGGAGAGCAATTCAAATCCAGCCCGTGTGCTCATGCAGCGCCAGCAGGCCCTGGCGGTGCTGGGCCTGCCTGCGAACGCGAGTCCTCAACAAATTAAACAGCGCTATCGCCTGCTGGCCAAGCGATACCACCCGGACCGGGGAGGCGATCCCCAGCAGATGCAGCGTATCATCGCGGCCTATCATACTTTGATGCGCGAACAGAAATAGGAGAGCTGGGCGCGCCTAGAAGAGGGGCGCGCCACAGCGATTACAGAAGCGCTTCCCCGGTCGACAGCGATTACCACACTGCTCACAATAGATTGGCTGCCCACTGGCTGCTGGCGCCTGATTTTGGCTGACAACGGGGGGCGCGGATGGTGGCGCAGGCGGCGTGGGCATAGTTTGGTGTTGTGGCGCAGGCGGAGCGACGTTCTGCACTGGTTGCCTGGGATAGTTTGGATTCGCTGTAGGTTGGCTCGGACCCGCTAGCTGCGCGTCGGGATCTGGCTTCTGTGTGCTCTGAATCGTATCATTGATGGTTTTCGCGGCCTTGACGGCCATTCCACCCAGCGTCGTGGCGATCTTAATGCCTTTGGCGATATCGTCCATATCCTTTTTCATGCGCTGCATCGAGGGCAGGGATGGTGAGTCTGAGACCTTCGCGAATAGGTTCTTCCCCAACTGGATGCCATCCTCTTGCGGCGTCAACTGTCCTTGCTCCTGGTTCCCATCATCAAAGCGCAGGGTCAGTAGCGAGCCCTGCTGATAAAAATTTCCCTCACGCCTGATCTCAGCGGCGGGCGCCGTGGCGTTGGTCTGCTCGCCCTTGATGAAGGACTGGGCCATATGGGCCAGGCGACTGCGATCCTGGACAATCAAGACGAAGCGCCCATTCGCTTGGAGAACAAGGCGGTCAATGAGGGAGGTAAAGTAGTCTAGACCCACCCCTGAGCGATGCTGACACTCATACTGACCTGTAATTGGCTTCATGATAATTCGCGCCCTTTCCCGGTGAAATTCTATCCTTGCTGTCTTATACTACGAAAATGAGGCCAGGATAGTTGAGTATATCACAGCCGTTTGTGCTACCCACAGTTGCCAAATTGGTGTCTCTATTCTAACATGTGCATGCGCTAATCTTGCGCCCTGGCATGATTACCAGATATGCTAAGAACAAAAAGAATTTGACTAATAGAACTTTTGATCCAAAATTGCTAGAGATTATCTTGACTTTCCATGTTTAAGGCTGTATGCTGATTAGGCAATAAACGCATTGAAAGAGGTATAGGGTTAGATGTCTCGTTCCCCAAAAGCACTCCCTCCCATGCAGAATGAGTCAGACCTTCAGCAACAGGAGTTCTCATTCTTAGCGACGCGGAGTATAGACGAAGATAGAGAAGAAAAACAACAGATACAGAGCGTTGAGTCGAAGGCGCCTAGAGCCCGGAAGGAGGCAGTATACTCCTCTGCCGATATCCAGGTGCTCGAGGGTATCTCCGCCATTCGACATCGCCCGGGAATGTATATTGGCTCAACATCTACCTCTGGACTGGTGCATCTGATTTGGGAGGCGCTTGACAATGCTGTTGATGAGGCTGTAGCTGGCTATGGCAAGCAGATCTGGGTAACGATTGATCGGGAGGGCTGGGTCACGGTACGTGACGAAGCACGAGGTATGCCCTTTGACCTTATGCTTTACCAGGGGGATTACCTGCCCGCGGCAACGGTTATCCTAACAGTACCTCATTCAGGCGGCAAATTCGCTGAAGGTGCCTACAAGACTGCAGGCGGTCTGCATGGTGTTGGCTCGACCGTCATCAACGCCCTTTCAGAGAAGCTAGAATTGACCATCTGGAAGGATGGGCAGTGTTTTACCCAGTCGTTTAGTCGTGGTACCGCGCTGCCACACCAGATTGAGCCTTGTGACCCAAAATTACACGGTACCCAGTTGCGCTGGGCGTATGACCGCACCATCTTTGATCCCGATGTCTACTACTCTCTTGAAGCCATCGATAGCCGTTTGAAGGCCTCCGCCTATCTCAATCGCGGTGTAACTTTCCATTTAGAGGCCTGGGATGAGAGCCTCAACGAGCAGGTACGGCGCGTGTACTACTCGCGTGAGGGTCTGCCGGACTACGTGCGTGATCTCTCCTCTGGGACGAATACCCCCATGTTTAAGCATGTGCTTGGCATCGCCAAAGAGAAGGACGATGTCTCGGTCGAGGTTGCGCTCCAGCCTACCACAGGGTATAAAACCGCGCTCTATAGCTACGCCAATGCCGTGCGTACGCGCGATGGTGGTGTGCACGAAAGCGGGTTTAAGGCCGCCTTAACCAAGGTCATCAATGACTATGCCATCAAGCTGAGCGTGATCAAGAATCGCGAGCGTGATGGCTTTAAACCAGAGGTAATTCAACAGGGCCTAAACGTCGTTATCTCGGTCAAGTTGACCAACCCTCAGTTCCAGGGCCAGACCAAGGATCGCCTGAACAATGCTCCCATTGAAGGCATCGTACGTTCAGTCGTTGACGAGGGGCTGAAGGACTGGTTTGAGAAGAATAGCGCGGCCGGGAAAGAGTGGCTGAAGAAAATTCAGCAGATGCAGAAGGCGCGCAATGAGGCTCAGTTGGTGGAGGAGTTGGCGCGGGCGGGCACCAAGAAGAACAATGAGATGATCGACACCTCGCTCTCAAAGAAGTTCCTGCGTTGCAACACCAGTGATGCTTCGCGCGCGGAACTCTTTATCGTCGAGGGCGATTCGGCGGGTGGTAGCGCCGGTCAGGGGCGTTTCTCCGAGTTCCAGGCCGTCTTAAAGCTCAAGGGCAAACCCCTGAACGTGGCCAAGGCCGATTTGAAGAGTATCGTCGAGAACGAAGAGATTCGCACGATCATCAATGTGCTGGGAACCGGCACACGCGATGTATTTGATATTAGCCGTCTCAAATTTAACCGGGTTATTATCGCGACCGATGCGGATGTGGATGGTCTGCATATCCAATGCCTCCTGCTGACGCTTTTCCACCAGGAGTTTAGCGATCTGATTGAGCAAGGGCATGTGTATATTGCCTGTCCCCCCCTGTTCTCCGTCAAGTATAAGGGCAAGGTGCATTGGCTGCTCAATGACGAGGCGCGTGAGCGCTTTGTACGTACCCATGCCGACGCGCAGAACCTGGAGTTCAAGCGTTTCAAAGGTCTGGGCGAGATGAACCCGAAGGAACTGCGCGATACCACCTTTGACCCGGCACGGCGTACGCTCAAGCGGGTAACAATGGAGGATGGCGTCCTGGCGGCGAAACTGGTGACTGAGCTGATGGAGGATAAAAACGCGGAACGCCGTCGCGTTTTCCTGGCGGAACACTCGCGTAAGATCAAGGAACTGGACGTGTAAACGATGGCAAGTGTAAGTGAAAATACAGAGAAAACCGTAGAAACGGGTATCATACAGGAAGATTTCTCCGTGATCATGGCCCAGGCCTTTGCGACCTATGGCCTCTCCGTGGTCACGGATCGCGCCCTCCCAGATGCGCGCGATGGCCTCAAACCGGTGCAGCGCCGTATCCTGGCGGGTATGCGCGAGGCGCGTTACCTTGCCAGCCGCCCTACGGTCAAGAGCGCCGAGGTCGTGGGCCTGATCCTGGGTAATTATCATCCACACGGCGATACCTCGGTCTATGATGCGGCGGTCCGCATGGCCCAGCCCTTTACCATGCGCTATCCGCTGATCGAGGGGCAGGGCAACATGGGCAGCGAGGATGGCGATGCCCCGGCGGCTTATCGCTACACCGAGATGCGCCTCTCGCCGCTCGCGGAGGCCTTGATGGCCGATATGGAGCGTGAGACGGTTCCCCTGCATCCAACCTATAAGCAGGATCCCAAGGTGCAGGAGCCTGACTATCTACCTGGACGCATTCCGCCTGTTGTCAATCCCTCCAGCGGTATCGCAGTTGGCCTCTCAACCAACATTCCGCCCCATAACCTGGGCGAGGTGCTACGAGCCTGTATCGCCCTGCTGGATCGTCCCGATATGACCGTCGATGAGCTGATGGGCTATATTCCAGGGCCTGACTTTAGCCAGGGTGGCCATATCATCGGCACCGAGGGCATTCGCGATTATTTCACCACCGGCAAGGGACGTATCATTGTGCGAGCGGAGGTGCGCCTGGAGGAGACGCCGCGCAGCCGCGCGCTCGTCGTTACCCAGATTCCCCCGACTGGACGCGACAAGGTCAAGGCTTCCATTATCAAGGCCTTTAACGCGCGCAAACTCGAAGGACTGATGGCCGATCTGCGCGACGAGAGCGACACCGAGAAGGGGACGCGCATCGTGCTGGAACTGCGCAAAGACGTGGACGCAGCCCAGACACTGGAGCAGCTCTATCGCGAAACTGATCTCCAGATCGCGATCTCCTTCCAGATGGTCTTTCTCTTTGGCTCACCCATGCAGGCCGCACGCCAGCCCAAACAGACCGGGATGCTGGAACTGCTCAACTACTGGAACGCGCACCAGCTCGACCTGCTCACGCGCCGGGCACAGTACGACCTGCGCAAGGCCCGTGAGCGCCTGCATGTCATTGAGGGCCTGATTACCGGTGCCGCGCACGCGGAAGAGATCGTGAAGATCTTCCAGCAGTCAGAAGATCGGGCCAGCGCCCGTAGAGCCATTGAAGAGCGCTACTCCCTGACGGAGATCCAATCGGACGTCATCGCCTCGATGACACTCTCGCAGGTTACCAAATTGGATAGCGGCAAATACCAGCGCGAGCGCGATGAGTTGCAGCGGCGCATCGAGGAGCTAGAGAATCTGCTCGCGAATCGGCGCGCCCTGATCTCCCTCTTGAAGAAGGAGATGCAGCAGCTCATGCGCCAGTTTGCGGATGAGCGCCGCACCTACATTGATGTTGAGGGGCAGCCCCACGCGCCCATCACTCATGTGGCCAGTCTGCATGAGCGTGAGCCGCTGACCGTCGCCTTTGCCTCTCCTGGGACGCTGAAGGCGCTTGCGCCCGATACCTTCAAGCCCAAGCAGAAAAATGGTGTGCTTGCGTATACCCCTGTCCGTGGCGATGAGCAGTTGCGCCAGGTGGTCGCCACCACCACGCAGGACTACCTGTTGTGTATGTCCTCGACCGGGCGTGTCTTCCAGATCGGTAGCCATCGCCTACCCCTGGTGACGCGTTCCGCCAAGGGCGAGGCCATCCGCGATCTGCTGGAGCTGGCGCCAGGTGAAGAGATCGTGGCGGTTGTGCCCATCGATGCCTATGACGAGGATCGCTACATGGTCACCTTTAGCCGCCTGGGCAAGGTCAAGAAGTCGCCACTTAGCGAGTACAAAACGGTCGATATCGATGGCGCGCAAGATATGAAGCTGGCAGAGGGCGATAGCGTCGTCACGGCGCTGCTCTCACGTGGACAGGGCGAGTACTTTGTCACTACCGACTATGCGCAGACGCTGCGTTTTAGTGACGAGGCCTTGCGTGCTCAGGGCCGTGTCGGCCAGGGTGTCGCGGCCATCGCCCTCGCCAAGGGAGGAGGCGTCGTTGTAAGCGCCTCTTATTATGAGCCTCAAGGGACCGTCGTCGACGAGACCACGGGCGAAGTCCTGCCAGAGTTGAATAGCCTGCTGGTCGTAACCGAGCAGGGCACGCTCAAGAAGGTACCTGTTAGCCAGTATCCCCAGAAGGGACGTGCAACTGGTGGTGTGGTCACTACCGAGATCGGCGACAAAGACCGCGTCTTGCTCAGTATGCTGGTAAATGAACAGGATCACCTGCTGCTCGGCTGGACGGGACGCAATGGGGAGAAAGGCGAGCATGCCCTGGTCCTTCCCGTCAGCGAGGTCAAGGCCTTCCCGCGCGTCAAGCAGGGCGTCGAGGTCGTCAATGGGCGCATCCTCACCGTAGTCAAGCTAGGGTAGTTTTATAGTGTAGAGAAAAAAGTGTGAGAGCTGGTTCGGGCATTGGCCCGAACCAGCTCTCACACTTTTTTCTCTACACTAATTGAGTTTAGAGGGCTGGGGGAACGTCGTCGCGAATCTCTTCCACCTTACGCTCGATATAGTCGGTGGGGCTATCGGTGCGCACGACTTCGATGGAGCACTGCGTCAACAGCGCGCCCAGAACGCCGACCGCTGCCAGGGCTGGCGCGAGGAGAACGCCCGCGACGCCAATGGTCAGAGGAAGCTCCAGAATGGAGTTGCCATCCTGCTTAATGATAATACGGCGAACATTACCCTCATGGATAAGCTCTTTTACCTTGGCCAGCAACTGCTCGCCAACGACCTGGAGCTCTTCAACACCATAAGATTTCTGCTCAATATTGCTGCGATCAGTATAGCCTTCACGTGGATCTTGTGCCATTGTATTTTCTCCTTTTTGTATATGTTGCATAAGTATGTTTTTATATGCTAATCTCATCTGTTAGGCGCTAATCATGACTGTGATCGTTCTCTCACAGCCTCACATATAATACGCAGCACATGGCTGAAAGGTTGGAGAAATCTTAATACAAATAGAGAATGTGGCGCTGGAGATCGGCTCAGCCGATCTCCAGCGCCACATTCTCTATTTGTATTAAGAAGGCTAGTCGGCAACTGGCTGCAGAGCATGCCAGTTATGACCGCCGTTGTTGGTCTGGAAAAGATTCCAGTTATTCTGCTTATCCTTGATCCAGACCCAACCCGTTTGGGGCGTGAGGAAGGTCAAGTCACCCAACACCTGCCAATCGGCGTCAGCCTTGAGTAGCCCGCTTGGATGGATGATATCCCAGGAGCGACCACCAGTGCTGGTGTGATGAAGGACGAATTGGCCCTGACCATCAAAGCCAAAGCTCCAGCTCTCTCGGGCATTGAGGGAACTAAAGTTTGTGAATTCCGTGTACGCGGTCGCGGGCGAAGAGGGTCCCAGCAGCCAGGTCTTGCCTCCATCCTGTGTCTGATAGGCGGTGAGATGCGGCATACCGTTGCCAGAATCTGTATCATATTTCACAAAAAGCGTGCCAGTATACTTGTCCTGCCAGAATGGCCCATACCCTTGCGTAAAATAAACGCTATTGCTCCCTTTGATTGGCGCAATGGTGTCTTTGTTCCAGGTCTTGCCGCCATCATGGGTGCTATAGAGATAGACCTCTCCTGAGAGCCAGATGCCCGTTACCCAGCCCTGTTGGGGGGTGGCAAACGTAAAATGGATCGACTGGCCGTATGGACGAGCCAGGCTCGCCGGATTATCAACGGTATTCAGTAAGGTCTCCCAGGTTTTACCGCCGTTACTGGTGCGCAATAGCGCGATATTGGACGATCCTGGATGGGAACCCTGAGCGCTGAACGCGAGCCAGCCATGTTGGGAGTCCAGAAAGTTAATCTGATAGAAGTAGTATGGCCCACCAGGGGTTGAAAGGGTAAAGGATGTTGTTTGCCAGGTCTGACCACTATCCTGGGTGCTGAGAAGAATCTGTGTTTGATCTTGTAGGGCTCCAATATAGCCATGCCTGGCATCCGGGAAGAATGAAGTTGTGACGAACATATTCGTCGCTTTGAACTGTGATGGCGTCACGTCGCGCCAGTGTTCGGGTCCCTGATGCGTCGCATAGATATGGGTATGGTTCTCATCGAATGCCCAGCCGTGTTGCTGGTCAATCATGGTCAGCCCCGCAAGCTGGATCTGGTGTGTTGCCGTCGGTGCCACCTGCGCGTTAGCGATGGAAGGCGCTAGAAATGCTCCGATCATCAGACACACTGCCAGCAATGCTATGCAGGAAAAGCGTGCTTGCCAGGCTGTAATTCTCCATCTGGAGCCTGTAAACAGAGGTCGCATACCGTAAACTCCTTTGAATGTTCTTCTATCCATGGTTTGCCTCTATTTTCAAGAATGGGTAGCCGTCAATGCCACATCATCAACGAAGAAGGCCGTCGCTGTCGAAGATGCTGTGGTCCCGTGGAAGTCGACCTCAACGCGTTTTCCGGCATACCTGGCAAGAGCCTGCGTGACGTCAAAGGTATATTGATTCCAGCCCGAGGCCTGTGTGTTGCACAGCTTCTGAGGAGTGGCAATGGTGGTCCCATTGCTCGTGCGCAGGCGTGTGGTGAGGGCGTCGGTGCAGTTGCGTCCCGTGGCCTGGCTGCTGACATAGACCCAGTAGCTTAGCACAACTTTAGTGGTGTTGGCGGGAAGGGTCACAGTTTGCCCGATGCTATCGTTACACGTGGCGTAGCCACAGAGATCGGCGCTCGTATCCCCCGCATGGGCTTGCGTCGTATCGACGATCTCATATGCGCCAGAAGCATGTTCTGTCCACGATTGTGATCCATTGTCAAAGCCTGGATTCTGTAACAACTGCGTCGAGCCATGATCTCCGCCTGGTGCCAGGGTGAGCAGATCGCGCGCGATGTTCCAGGCATCAGGGGTGCCTATACCAGACGCGTTATCATAGCCTGAAGTGGCCTGGTAGTACAGGTTATTACCCGATGTAATATCGTGGTAGGCGCTGTAGGTCTGAGGCGTGTTGTAGAGGGCGTATAAACTGGCGCTGGCTCCTCCGAGACCAGGCTTACCCTGTTTAGAGAGGTATTCGTTCATATCGGTGGCGAGGGCGGCCCACAAGGGCGCCGCGGCACTTGTACCACCAACAACTCCCCACCCCTGAGCGCAGATAGTGTCCGTAGTGGTGCAGTAGATTGAATAGCCAGTCTGTGGATCGGCATCTGCCGATACATCGGGCGTCTCGCGGTTGAGATTTGTAAGATTGGGGCCTGCCTGGTAGGCTGGACGTGTAAAGTGAGCACTGATGCCACCGCCGCCGCCTTCGCTGTAGGTCTGATTGCTCCACGCTGACTCGCTGCCGTAGGTCCCATTGCTTTGAAGCTGTAAATTGGTGCCACCAACACCCACCACATATGGGTCATCAGAGGGCGAGTCAACAGCCAGGGTTGAGCCATCGCGACAATCGTAGGCGCCAGAGTCACCGGATGCTGAAAAGAAAGCCTGCCCCTGGGCTGCACCCTGCGCGAAGATATTGTCCAGTGTTGTCAGTTCCGCGTCACCAGAGTTCAGCTCACATATGCCCCAGCTAATACTGACGACTTTGGCGAGGTTATCGGTCACGATTTTGTTGTATGTATCATTCACACCAGGAACGGTATTGGGACCGATATACACCTTCTGCGTGGCATCGGGCGCTAGCGCTGAGAGAACCTCCATATCCAGCTCGACCTCTACCGCTCCATCGCCAGGGGTATTGGTCGCGTCATCCACAAGCACATTCGAGTACTTGGGAGCGCCGAGATGATAGTAGTCGAGGTAGGTCGAAACATCGGAGGGATTATAGCCATCGAGCTCAAAAAGAGCCGTCGTCTGACCAGCGCCGGTGCCGCCATTGTTCATTAGTTCATTCATATCATAGGCGGTCCGCAACTCCGTCGGCGTGTAGCCTTTTCCTGGGCCAGTCGCTGGCCCGGATTGCTGTGTTAGGGCTGCATGATGATAGCGAACGAGATTATCCAATCCTTCAATGTTTAGAATCGCGCTCCCCAGCGTATCCGGAATAGTTGGATCAGAGGCAGGCGCATAGACCACGCGCCCATCCAACTGATAATCATTGAGCGTGACACCAAAGGCCTTTTCAACCGTGGCTACTGATCCGGTTGCATTCACCAGCATATTGTTTGGGGCGACCGAGGTAACAGTTAATCCCTGATCCTTCAGATAGGAGACGACGCTTCCCACCGTCGCTTGCGTTGGGCCAAACTCGGCCGTAAACTGCTGGGGCGTCAGGTAGTGGTGATAAGAAGGTGACTTCGGATCGTTCTGGTCCGCGATCAGCGCGTCCAGGCCAGCGCGATTGCGAAGATTGAGACTGATCGAGAGTTGTAGCTGTTTCTGTTTGCTAGTTTCTTGTGTGGATTTATAGCGTTTGAGCGTCTCAATCGCGCGACTAGGTAATGTGTGACGTCCAGTCTGTGACGCCGCAGAAACGGGATTACTTTGATAGATAAACATCGATGTAAGCGTCGCCAGTAGGACAGCACATCCCACCAGGCGAGCGAGAAATGGCGACATCTTGCGCCGCAAACTTTTTCTCACAAATCCTCCGGAGTAATGGAACGACAAAACATACAGTTGTCTTGTCAGGCACAGTTCACATACCGTCAAAAGAAAAGAAACTTACTTTTTCTTTTCTACTAGGAACAACGCAACCAACCAGTCAATAATCGCGCCCATAGGAGATTTGGTATTCTCTGGGGAGTGGCGTGATCGATAGGTGTTGCCCTATCGATCACGCCACTCCCCAGAGAATACCTATCCCTTGATACTCTGGTCTCAGCAGTTGTGATATAATAGCTATCAAATTTATTGAGTTGTAGCCTCGCACATACGTAGCATGATCGGGTTCCACGAGAAAGCACGATGTGATATGAGTACGTTTGAAAAAGATGCCCTGGCGCTAGATGCCTATTCGCACGCGGTCACGACGGCGGCTGAGCGGGTTGGACCTGCGGTTGTACGTATCGATGTCGAGCATGCCACGCGCCGTTCTCGCTCCTATGGCTATCCGCCAGAGTTGCGGGGAGGAATCGGCTCAGGCTTCATTTTTGCTTCTGATGGACAAATTTTAACCAACGCCCATGTCGTCGAGGGGGCGCGCCATATCAAGGTAACCCTGGCGGATGGGCGAACCTTCGATGCAGGCTTAATGGGAAGCGATCCCGCTGTCGATGTCGCGGTTCTGCGTATCGGAGCTGAGCGCTTGCCAGTGGCCGAGCTCGGCCATTCGCCCCTGCGGGTTGGTCAGCTGGTGATTGCAGTGGGCAATCCCTATGGCTTAAACTGGACGGTCACCGCGGGCGTGGTCAGCGCTCTGGGACGTACCTTGCAGGCTCCAGGCACTCCCAAGATGACCAACCTGATTCAGACAGATACCTCCATCAATCCCGGCAATTCTGGAGGTCCCCTGGTAGACAGCCTGGGGCACGTGGTTGGGATTACGACGGCTATGATGCCGATGGCCCAGGGCCTGGGCTTCTCGGTTCCGCTAGATACAGTCAAGAGTGTGGTGGCAAAGATCGCCACCCAGCGCTCCGCCAGGCCCGAGGGTGTCTCGCTTGGCGTGGGCGGGATGCGTGTCACGCTTGAGGAGTCGCTGCGCCAGCGTTTACAGCTTCAGCAGCGCTGGGGCATGGAGATTCTTGAGCTTCGCTCCCAGAGCCCGGCGGACCAGGCTCAGCTCAAGCGCCTGGACGTTATCCTCTCAGCCGATGAAGAGCCTGTAACCGAGCCTCGGGACTTGCAGCGTATCGTGCGAACCCACAAAGCTGGCGAAAAGGTCACTATTGGATTTCTGCGTGGAGGAACACAGCGGAAAGTGACAGTGGTTTTGTAGGATTGGTATGGGAAAGAGACGTTGATAGGCTTGTAGAGCGCCAGCTTTATTGAATGTGACGCGAAAAGTTACGCTTTTCTGACAAAATCATTACGAAATGCCTCCATTGAAGAAAAATGGAGGCATTTCTTTTTTTAGCACCTTGTGTAGTACGCGTCTAGGTAATTGAAAGTGCGAACAACCACGCAAGTGGAGTAGTAAACAGACTGGTATGTTCAGGCAGACCCAAAAAAGGGACGGTGTAACTATGC
The DNA here is from genome assembly GCF_016587395.1 of Ktedonobacter sp. SOSP1-52. Classification (NCBI taxonomy): domain Bacteria; kingdom Bacillati; phylum Chloroflexota; class Ktedonobacteria; order Ktedonobacterales; family Ktedonobacteraceae; genus Ktedonobacter; species Ktedonobacter sp. SOSP1-52. Next base: position 376,030 of record NZ_BNJH01000002.1, on the reverse strand, counting down.
AAGCAATGGTCGGTTTGATCGCTCTAATCTTCTTCGTTGCCCTTGTCGTAGGCGGTGTGTTTGTAAATGTGTTCCTGTATACCAGAGGTGTGGTCAGTTCGCGCAGCCGCATGGGCGAACTTGCCACGGTGACCCTGAGCCAGGAGGCCAGCACCGAGGCCGAAGACCTCTTCTATCTGGGTATTGGAATGCATGACGAGACCATGAATAATTATATGCGTAAAACTCTGGTCGCCTTTGGCGCAGCCATCCTGGTGGTAAGTCTGCTCGGGGCGGCGGCCTTCAATCTGGTCATGCACTAAGCAAGCTTTACAGAACATGAAGAGGGAGACAATTGAAACAACGGCCTGGAATGTGATACAACATTCCAGGCACGTTTTATTTCTGCATCTAATTTGGTAAAAAGAAAGTGAGTACGCCAGCGATGTCGTCACTTCCAGAACGTATACAAACGCGTTTTACCGAACTGGTGGGTATTCGTTATCCCATTGTGCAAGGAGGGCTGGCCCATCTCTCCTTTGCCGAGCTTGCGGCGGCGGTCTCTAATGCAGGTGGACTGGGGCAGATTGGCTGCGCCTGCTTTAAGACTCCCGATGAATTGCGCGCGAATATTCAGCAGGCGAAGCGTTTGACGGAGCAGCCCTTCGGCGTCAATTTTCCTATCGGTCACATTCCCCTGGGCGAGTTTCTGGATGTCACCCTTGAGGAAGGTCCGGCCGTCATTAGCATCACGGGCGGCAATCCCGAGTCACTCTTAAAGCGTATTCAGCAGAGCGGCGTACCTGTGAAGACGATGGTATTAGTCGCGGGAGTGCGTGCGGCGCGCAAGGCCGAAGCTCTAGGCGCGGATGCCGTCATTGCTGTAGGCTTTGAGGGCGGTGGTCACCTGGGACGTGACGATATCGGAACAATGGTGCTCACGCCGCGCGTGGTGGACGCGGTCAGCATCCCCGTCCTGGCCAGCGGAGGCATCGCCGATGGGCGGGGCCTCGTCGCGGCCCTGGCCCTGGGCGCGGAAGGCATTGAACTGGGGACGCGTTTTGTCGCGGTACAGGAGAGTAACGCCCATCCCGCCTATCAGCAGGCGCTGGTCGAGGCGCAAGAGACGGATACCGTGGTGGTTGAGCGCGCCATCGGGCGCCCGGCGCGTGTGCTAAAAGGGAAGGCCGCCGAGCAGATCCTGGCGCTTGAAGCTGAGATGGAGCAGGAGCAGCTCGCGCCGCCGGAGCGCCTGGCTCGCCTGCTTCCCTACATCCAGGGGCGGGTAAATACGCGTGCCTCCCTGGAGGGCGAGCTCGACGAAGGCTTCGTCTGGGGTGGCCAGGTTGCGGGCCTGATACAGGATATCCCCTCGACCCAGGAACTCATCGAGCGTATCGTCAGAGAAGCCACCACCATTAGCCGTGGCTTCTCTGAAAAATTCTTATAGCGTGAGAAAAGGGGTGTGGGCGGCAAACGGCATTGCCGTTTGCCGCCCACACCCCTTTTCTCACGCTATAAGCTCTATTAACGAATGGATGCCTGTGAGGCTGGAGCCGTGCTCTCCTGTTTGGCCAGGAACTGGCCGACTTCGGAGAGGGCGGCCATGGCGCGACAGGTGATCTCGACCGATTCGTAGTAGGGGACGCCCTCTTCGCGCAGGATGCGTAGCGCGGGGATATCGTGGCGTGCATAGATGGTCTGAACCAGTATGGGTTTGCCATACTGGCGTACGAGGTCGCCAAGGGCGCGGGCCGCGGCCTCTTCGCGTGGGCCAAAGTCCTCTGAGAGGAGCCAGCGGTAGCCACCGAAGAGTCCCGTAATGATCACGCCATCGACATCGGGATCTTTGACACAGACCTCGGCCAGGTGGGCGAAGGAGAGGGGATCCTCATCGGCGGCGCCCGCGACGTCTACGGGATTCGTCGAGGTCGCACGGCTGGGCATAAGCGCGCGGAGGGCTGCCTGCGTCTCGGCTTTGAGGACGGGAACCTCCAGGCCGGCGCGGATCACGGCGTCGCCAGAAGCGACCGAGCTGCCGCCGCCATCGCCAATGATCGCGATGCGTCGACCGCCCTGAGGGGTTGTTGGCTGGAGCGCGAGGGCCTGGGCCACGGGGAAGAGTTCGTCTGAGCGCAGGACGCGTACGACGCCGCTGGCGAAGAGGCTGGTATCGCTATCTGGGCGAACGCGAGCCTGGGAGCCCGTATGGGCCAGCGAGGCGCGCACACCCACCTCTGTCGCGCCGCTGAGCAGGATCACGGCAGGTTTGTAATGGCCACGCGCATGCATATCTCTGGTGACCTGGCGCAGGGTCTCCTCTTCGATGGACTCAACATAGCCAGCGATCACACTGGTCTCTGGATCATCGGCCAGGTACTGCATGCATTCCGGGAAGGAGACATCGACGGAGTTGCCGACGCTCAAGAAGGTGGTAAAGCCGCAGCCATCCAGGTGCGCTTGGGCGTAGAAATACATTCCCAGGTTGCCGCTCTGCGAGACCAGGCCGATGGGGCCTTCGGGAAGCGGGAAGACCATTCCCAACGCGTTGAGTTTGGAGCGACGCACATAGAGACCCATGCAGTTGCTGCCGATGATACGAATGCCATGCTCGCGGCAGCGGGCCACAAGGTCTTGCTCCAGGGCGCGCCCCTCAGGACCCGTCTCGCTAAAGCCAGCGGTGATCAGGACAATACCTTTCACGCCTTTAGCGATACAATCCTCAATGGAACTGGGAACGTGTGGGAACGAGGTCGCAATCACGGCCAGGTCTACCTGTCCGGGGACATCACGCAGGCTGGGATAGGTGGGGCGTCCCAGGATCTCGGACACGGTCGGGTTGATGAGGTAGACCTCACCAGCAAATCCCCCTTCGATCAACTGGCGCGCGGCGACATGCCCCCACTTCTGGGGGGAACGCGAGGCGCCCAGAATCGCGACTGAGCGTGGTTGCAATACCTCTTCGAGGCTATGAAGCTCTTTATTCATTCTACATCTTTCTCGTCATCATCAGAGTGATAGGGAAGGCCCTGATGCTCCCGTTCCATCCGTAACATGGCCTCAATATTCTCGATCAAAACATCTGCGCTTGGCAGAGGGGTTGACTGCTCTTCGCGGTGGGAATCCGCCTCATCCTCGTCTTCCTCCTCCAGTTCAATTTCAATCTCGATCTCGTTCTCTAGCTCATCCAACTGCTCTTCAAGCTGGCGAATGTACTCGCCGGCCTCTGGATTGCGCGCTACCATGGCATCAATGCGGGAACTAAAGCGCCTGGCTTCAGCCTGGATCTCATCGAGGTCCAGGTCTAGAGATAGGTAGCCGTTGAGCGTGGTGAGTAGGGCAGACGAGACCATGATATTGGGGGTAGTCGCCAGGTAGTGGGGGGCAGCGGCCCAGAACATCGTGGTCGGTATTTGTGCCTGGTGGCAGACTTCATGGAGCACGCTGAGAATCCCGGTGGGACCCTCATATCCAGAGGTAGGGAGCGTCATCTCTTCCAGGCGTGAAAGTGTTGCGGGATCGTACGAAGCCCCCGTGATGGGGACCGCGAGCGAGTGGGGGACATCTGAGAGCATCGACCCAAACAAGATCACCTCAGAGGCGCGAAAGTTCCTACAGACCTTTAAGAAGCTCTGCGCAAAGGTATTCCATTTGAGTTGTGGCTCGGTTCCCAGAAATAGGATAATATCGCGCTCTAGATCGGGTGCGCTATAGGCCAGGAATTCATTGTTGGGCCACACAATCACGCGTTTATCGTCGTCGGTAATCTTGACTGTTGGCCGCGTTTCTGTAAAGATGAAGAAGTCTTCGCTATCTATCTCGGCAATTTTCTCGGATGACCAGCGGTCAGCGAGATATTGAATGGCATGCGTCGCCGACTCTGCGGCATCGTTCCAGCCCCGGAACGCGGCGATTACCAGGGGATCTCGTAGGGTTGGCTGGGCATGATAGTGCAACTGTGACATTCAAAAAACCTCTCTACCTGCCTGTGTAAATGCTCCTTAAGCAAATATTTGTTATCATTCTACCATTCTTGCGGCTTGTGGCAAATATGGTAGTAGAGATATGCCACCTCTTTTTTGTGCGAGGGAAAAATTTTATGTGCTCCGTCCTGCGGGTGAGCCTGATAGGACCATTGTCCAGTTGAAAGGATTATTGACGTTGGCGACTTCAATCCCTATACTGCCTAACATGGAAGAGATGGGCATTACTATTCTTTATCAAGACCATTATCTCCTGATCGTCAATAAACCGGCAGGCATAGTCATTCACCCCACTTACAAGCATACTGATGGCGGTACGATGTGGGATGCTCTGCTGCGTCACCTGGCAGCGCAGGAGCCCGAGCAGTGGAATCCACCAGAACTCGCGGATGATCCCGCCTGGGCGCGTGCCCCTCTGGAGATCCAGAATATGCTGCGCGAGCGGCGGCGTGCCCAATTCCTGCAAGAAGAAGGCCTGCTCCCACGCCCCTGCCTGGTGCATCGCCTGGACAAAGATACCTCAGGCGTGGTGGCCCTGGCACGCACGGAGAGTTCGCGCACGCATCTGGTTCATCAATTTCATGATCATACCATAGTCAAAAGCTACCTGGCGGTCGTCGAGCCAGGTTCGCCAGATTGGACACGGCCACGCGCTCCCCTGAGTGTCGCTTTCCCTCACAATGGGCAGGTGCTCGTACACTTCCCTACCTCTTTCATTCAGGCGCTTGCGCCCGGCACCGAATTTTTGATCGATGGCCCCCTCTGGCGCGACCCTGATGATCGCCGGCGCTGTGTCGTAATTGAGGGCGGACAGGAGGCGCGTACCCAGGTACGTGTGCTGGCGCATGAGGCGTCGCGCTCGCTGCTCGAAGTCCGACCAGTGACAGGTCGCACGCACCAGATCCGGGCGCACCTGGCGGCCTTAGGCCAGGCTATCGTGGGTGATCCGGTATATCGCGAATCCCAGCCCTCTGATCTCGTGCTTGGTCGCCAGTTTCTGCACGCGCGCAGTCTGACGCTACGCCATTATGTTGACAATCGTGTCATGACCTTTACCGCCCCTTTGACGGTGGACCTGCTGACCTGGTTAGAACACTACTTCCCGGCTGCCCAGCCCCATGTTGTATAGTGAAGGATACATACCAGTTGTAGGGCCCAAGCTCGCTTGGACTCCGAGCGCAGCGGCTCCCCCACATACAGGTATCGGCCTGCGGGCCGGGCGAGTCCAAGCGAGCTTGGACCCTACAACGCAAAAGAGGATACGATGATGGCAGCTTCAACACCATACCCCGCGAATAGTGGCTCGCTTGCCGGAGCGAGCGAACAGGAAAAGAAAAAACGTCTCGATGCGATGGTGGCGCTCTGGCAGAGCGATACCCAGCGTCGCCTTGCGCGTGATGGATATACTCCCTTCATCTCTGCTATGGGCCTGGATGAGTATCGCTACTCGGTCTGGCTGCGCTTCCCTGAGTGGGAGCGTTCGGTGGTTGTTGGACAGGTTGTGACCCTGCGACCCGCCGAGGGGAGCGAGGAGCCCCAGCCCGCGCTCTTTAGCGCCTGGCGCCAGGACCCCTTGCTCAAAAGCATGCCAGATTGGAAGCAGCACCTCCCTAAAGAGACTGTCTTCAACCTTAATGTCAGGATCACACCAGGTTCCCTGGGCGAGGGCAGCAAGTGGGCGATCATCATGCCCCGCGACATGGTCGCGCGTTACCGACCCGGCTGGCCGACACAGCAGGAATGGGTCGCCTGGACACGCTCCTTCGACTGGCTCTCAGTAAGCGTCGGCTTCATCCGTACGATGCTAGATACCCTGGAGCAATGAGAGTCAGAGAAATCTCCTCCATCCTCGGGGCACACGGCCTGGCAGCTGTCGAGATTTAGGTGAAGAGGTCTGAAAAAGTAGCCGCGTACGCCAGCAGCGGACCCGCTACTGGCGTACGCGGCTACTTTTTCTTGCCCGGAGGCTAGCTGATTGGTAGCTCCTCTTCGTTGACTACAGGCTGAGCTTCTTCTTCTTCCGCCTGTTCGCCAGCATCCACATGCGCAACTGGTTCTTCCTCTTTAGGGTGTACTGTCTCTGGTACAGGTTGCTGCGTGTGTACTGTCGCTGCTGGTGGTGGCGTAGAGAGTCTTTGTGGTCTGTAGTTCGTCACCTGTCTCCCTCTGCGCCAGCGCCTGTAGAGCCAGATGAGGATCAGGGTCGGGATAATATAGATGCTGAAGGCCAGCAGCCAGATGAGGATCGAGACCAGGAATTGGAAGAAGTGGAGCGAGGCCTGGAAGGCATCGTGTGCGATCTGACCGGCGTTCCAACTATTGCCGCTGGAGGCCGTAGGCGTAGCGGAGCCATCTCCTGGAGGTTGAATCGTGATCGAAATGGGATAGAAGGTGGTCTGGTCGCTCAGAGCATTGAGGTGTCCTTCTGCCTGTTCGATCTGCCCCTCGACATCCGACAACTGCGAATTAATGCTCAAGACATCCGACATTGATTGGGCATTCTTCATCAAATCCTGTAGGCGCTGCTGCTCGACGCGCAGATTCTTGAGGCGTGACTGCGTATCAATGTAGTCATTGGTGGCGTTCTGCACCGACTCATTCAGGCTAAGCAGGCGCCCGTTGTGCTTGGCAGGATAATCTACCAGGTAGCGCTGAATCTGGGTATAGTCGCTGGCCTGCACGGAGAAGGTAATGGTAATCGTATACGTATCTCCGTTTAGTTGGTATTGCATACCCGAAGAGGAGGCACGTGTATCAGTGCTCGTGATCCAGTTTTGTAGATCATTGGCGGTACTGTTTGTGTCTTTGGCCTCCATGGTGACGTTTAGTTGCTTAATCAGGTACTGTGGCGTGTAGTTTGTCGGCGCATTGGATGGGGAGGACCCACTGGAGTTAGACGATCCACTCGCGTTGTTAGAGCTAACTGATTTGGACGTACTAGCATTGTAACTAGCTGTGCTGCTGCTACCAGTATTGCTGGCGCTCGCACCTCCACAGCCTACAAGGAAGATGGTCAGTAATAGGCAGAGCAGGCCTCGTAGCTGGTTTCCCCGGCCCTTCATAATTGCGGCTCCTTTTTTAGACATAAAAATACAACAACCGTACGTGCGGACAATGGTATGCATTGTGTGGCGGTCTCAAGACAGCCAGTATAGAGATGATGTGTCTAGCTTTAATTCTCTTCTAAGAGACGTCAGAGGCGCGTGTTTTGTTCCTGGGAGGTTTGCATGTTGTGCTAGATATAATACGCATTTTGCGTTAAATTTTTCACAATATACACATAAAAGGGATAGGCGCGTGGTACTGGCATTTGCCAGTACCACGCGCCTATCCCTTTTACCCTTGAGCGCCGCAGGTGCGAGAGCGGGCGTTTAGCCTTTGAGGCCTGTTCCAGCCACGCCCTGAATAATCTGGCGCTGGAAGAACAGGAAGACGATTAGGACTGGTAGGCCGCCCGCGACCGCCGAGGCCATGATCTGCGCGTAGCGGACGCCATAGGAGGTCTGGACCGTCGCCAGGCCGACTGGCAGCGTCATCATGTCAACACCAGTGGCGACGATGAAGGGCCAGAGGAAGTTGTTCCAGATACCGATAAAGGTAATGATCGCCACCGCCGAGATCGCGGTGCGCGCCAGAGGCATCCAGATCTGCCAGTAGACGCGGAAGCGACTGGCTCCGTCAACGATAGCGGCCTCCTCCAGTTCCTGTGGGATGTTATCAAAGAACTGCTTGAAGATGAATACCGCCAGGGGAGAGGCAATCTGTGGCAGGATAATGCCCCAGTAGGTGTTGACGAGATTCATCTGCTGCATCTCGGTGAAGAGGGGCACAATCAGGATCTGACCGGGGACCATCAAGCCAGCGAGAATGATCCAGAAGAGGGGACCCCGGGCGCGAAAACGAATGCGCGAGAGACCAAACGCGGCCAGGCTCGCCAGGATAATGACCAGTACCGTGGCGATCAACGCCGTTAACGCGCTATTAAAGTACCAGCGGAAGATATCCGCTGTACTGAAGACGTTGTGGTAGGCGTCGCCTGTGAAGTGCGAGGCCAGCCAGCTTACAGGCACTGTAGTGGTCTCTGCCTCTGGTTTCAGCGAGGTATCGACCGCCCAGAGCAGGGGAATGATCCACAGCAGTGCCATGATCGTCAGCAAGACAAGCGCGAGCGTGCGCGAAAGCGAGAAACGTTTCCTGGGTTCTGCCTGCCCCCGAGTCGACAGGTTGGATACCAGACTACTCATTACCTTTTGCCTCCCTACGATACAGTACGACAAACTGGATGGCTGTTACGACGAGTACAACGATAAAGAAGAGATACGACATCGCCGATGCGAATCCAACGCGGAAGGAGGTGAAGGCCGAATCGTAGATGTATTCCAGCATGGGGCGGGTCATAAAGTTTGGACCGCCACCCGTGAGCAGGGCTGCCTGCGCGTAGAGCTGGAGCGAGCCAATGGCCTGGAGGATAATCACGGTAACCGTCGTATTCTTCAGGAGTGGAACGGTAATGCTAAAAAGCTTCGAGCTGGAGTTTGCGCCATCAATTGAGGCCGCTTCATAGATCTCCTGGGGAATCTGTTGTAGACCCGCCAGGTAGAGCAGGAAGTTAAAACCAAGCGTCCACCAGACCGTCACAATCACGACCGAGAGCATCGCCACATTGGGGTCACTCAGCCAGGCGACCTCTTTGAATCCAAAGGCCGTGATCATGCTATTGAGCAGGCCAAAGCCAGGCTGGTAGAGCCAGTTCCAGATCAGGACCACCACCGAGACCGGCAGGATATATGGAGCAAAGAAGGCCAGGCGGAAGAGCCAGCGCGCCGGGATGGCCATATTCGCCAGCAAAGCCAGGCCCAGGCTCAGTACCACCAGGATAGGAGTGCTAATGATGGTAAAGAGGAAGGTGTTTCCCAGGGCACCCCAGAAGTTGGCGTCGCCCAGGGCCTCAGCATAGTTGCTCAAGCCCATGAACACATCGGTGCCCGTGCCCGCCAGGCTCCAGTTAAAGAAGCTCATGCGGAAGCCGAGAATGACGGGCCAGATGAGAAAGATGGCGTAAGCCAGCAGGAATGGAAGGACAAAAGCAAAGCCGGTTAGTTCATTGCGCCAGCGAGCCTGCCTTCTGGCCTGCTGCGCCTTCTGAAGACGCTCGGCAGGCTGTTGTTCAAGCAAAATTTCTGACATGACGAATCCTCTCTGTGCTGTAGAGCGTCCTTAAAACGGTTTGGGCGTTTGCAACTGCTTGAGCATGGCTGCGCGGAACTGCTGAATGCCCTGTTTGGGCGTCTTCTGCTGCGTGATGACCGACTGGAACGCCGCGCCCGCCTGGTTTTCCAGCTCAGAGGCCGCTCCAGCAAACCAGACCGGGGGATCGTACACCACGTTTGAGGCTTCGGCCGCGTAGTGCGACTGAGGTACGAGCTGTTTATATTCGCTGCTGGTGGCTACGGGCAGATACGTCGGAATGTGTCCACCCTGTGCCCAGATATAGCTACTCTTGAGAAGCTCGCTGACAAATTTAATGCTCATTGCGCGCCGTTCTGGATCAACCGTCCCCTGGCGTGGCAGGACGAGAGAGTGCGAGTCGGCCCAGGTCTGCTGGCTACCAAAGACATTAGGGAAGAGTGTCATGTCGAATTTCATCTTCTGCGTCTGGAAGGTCGTGACCTCCCACTCACCATTCCAGTGGAAGCCTGCCTTCCCGCCGCTGAAGAGCGCGACAGCTCCCGGGTAATCGATATTGGTGCTGCCTACCTCTTTGGCGAGCTTCGAGATATAGGCCAGGACCTGCTCTGCCTTGTCATCTTCAAAGGTCAGTTGCGTGCCATCTGCTGAGAAATACTGCCCATTGAGCTGAGCATAAAGGGCGCAGAAGACGCGCCAGCAGGTGGAGGGATCACCCACACCCATGGCGAGGCCCAGGCCGCCTGAGGCTTTTTTGGCTTCACTAAAGGCATTGAGAACGTCGTCCTCGCCCTTGAATTCCAGGAGCTTGCCGTTGCTGTCAAGTAGCCCCGCCTTCTGGCAGACGTCCGTGCTGTAGTACATCACCAGCGGGTGGGTATCAAGAGGAACGGCGTACAGTTTGCCGTTGTAATGCGCCTTCTGCCAGACGGGGTCCACGAAATTATCCTGTGTGATGCCGTTGGTGGAGAGGGCGGAGGTATCGAACGGCTCAAGCAGGCCGCTTCCCGCATACATTGGTAGGCGCGACATATGCAGAATACCCACATCGGGTGGGCGTCCGCCCGCCGCCGCCATCGCAAGCTTGGTGTAGTAGGGGGTTCCCCAGGAGAGGGTGACCGCTTCCAGGTCAACCTCGGGGTGGTTATGCTGGAACTGTTGCACCATCTCAAGCATGCGCTCGCCGTCACCGCCACCCAGGAGGTGCCAGTAGGTAATGTGTGTTTTGCCCGCGCTAAAGGCGGTTGTGCCACAAGAGCTGAGAATTCCAGCCAGGGCCGTGGTTCCCAGACCGAGAGCGGCCGCGCGCCCGAGGAAGCCTCGACGGCTAATGCGCGACGCCTGTTCCGGTTCAGAACCCGTCGTAAATGTACGCTGCTCAGAGACCATTGAGTGATCCTTCCTTTGTGTGATACTCCTCTGAAAAAGCTGTGTCAGCGCCACACGGTTACAAGCATGGCAGGCCTCTCTGTAACTTACACTCCCAGTTGAATCTGCGTGAATAGGATCGAGGATATAAGCAGGTGATTGACGTTGTAATTGCATATGAGCAACAATAAAAGGCCGGAAGAAGAGACTGTCACCAGCGTTGGTACCTCGGCACCGCTAAAAATCTACGTTGATCCGTGAATTCGCCTGTCAGATTTCTTGTAACTCCACTTTTTACAACGTTGTAATCGCGATTACAACGTTGTAAAGAACTGTACCATATAAAATTTACCATTGTCAATATATTTTGACGTTTGCATTGACGATCATAAATTTTTCATGGTATAGTTGTTTGACGTTGTATTTCATGGAGTTCTGGGAAAAGGAATAAGAAACACGTGCCAACGACGCTCAAAGATGTCGCATTACGCGCTGGAGTTTCTATAAAAACGGTTTCCAATGTGATTCATGGGCGGGTGTATGTCACTGATGAGAAGCGCGAGCGGGTTGAAGAGGCGCTCAAGGAGCTAAACTACCAGCCCAACCTCTCGGCACGCTATCTGCGCAAGGGACGTGTGGGTGTGATTGGCCTGGCTATCCCTGAACTCTTAAACCCCTATTTTGCAGAGGTCAGCAATACTATTATCTTGGCTGCGGGGCGCCAGGCGTATACCGTCCTGGTGGATACGACTGGGGGGGAACGCGCCAATGAGCGGATGGTCATCAATGGATGGCGCCCGCAGCTCTTAGATGGGGTGATCTTAAGTCCCCTGGCGCTTGAGCAGGAGGATCTGCAACCTGGCCTGGTTGAGACGCCTGTGGTGCTGCTGGGCGAGCGCTTCCTCGATGTCCCCCATGATCACGTGGCGATTGATAACGTTGCCGCGGCTTATGAAGCCACCTGCCACCTCTTGCGCCTGGGTTACAGGCGTATTGCCGCTATTGGTCTGCGCATCGATATCCCCGACCAGACGGAAACGTCCAAACTACGCCTGCGTGGCTACCTGCAAGCCTTACAGGAGGCGGGCATCGCCTCTGATAGGCAACTGATTACCACAACCGAAGCCTTTTATGATCGCGAGAGTGGCTATAGCGCTATACGCCGTCTGTTCGCTGACGACGTAGCTGTGGATGCCATTTTTTGCTTCAATGACTTGATGGCGCTGGGAGCCCTACGTGCCCTCTATGACATGGGGTTGCGCGTGCCCGAGGATGTCGCGGTCATCGGCTTTGATGATATCGAGGAGGGGCGCTATGCCTTTCCAGCGCTGACGACCATCTCGCCCGATAAGAAACTGATTGGTGAGACGGCGGTCGATTTCCTGCTGGGGCGTATCGAGGGTACACGTGATGTACCACCAGAGCGTGTGTATATCCCTTTCCGGCTCATTGAGCGTGAAAGCACAATGGGGCGTGCGGGGAGAGGGGCGCGGAGGGATGTACTGAAAGATCATGCATGACCTTTCAGTACATCCCTCCGCTCTTAAACGGATGCCGGTAGCACGCCAAACAGGACACGTAGGTAGTCGTTGAGGAAGAGTCCCTGGGGATCAAGCTGCGCCCGGATACGTTTGAAGTCCTCCCAGCGAGGGTAGAGGCTCGCTAGCTGCTCCGCTGTGAGGGTGTGCATCTTGCCCCAATGGGGGCGCCCCTGGTAGTGCTGGTAAATTTCCTCGACGGCCTGGAAATAGTCTTTGTAGCGCATCCCCCGATACATATGCACGGCGATATAGGCGGAATCACGCTGGTAGGCTGGGCTGAGCCAGATATCATCGCCCTGCACAAAGCGGCATTCGATGGGGAAATGGACCTCAAAGTTGTGCTTCTCGATGCAACGCCGGACCTCGGTGAGGACGGTGGTGAAGTGCTCGGCGGGAATGTTGTATTCCATCTCCTGGAAGCGCACCCAGCGCGGGGTGGCAAAGATCAAATGACTGTAGTCAACTTCGTCTACGGGGGAGATACCCATAGCGGAGATGCGGCTAATAGTAGGTGTCAGACGAGGGAAGAGGCGACAGGCCTCCGAGAGCAGCCAGTAGAGGCCATTCTCCAGCGCAACCTGGTTAATCGTGCTCCAGAGACTTCCAGCGTTGGGCGCGGCCTCCGTTTCATTGGCAAACTTGGTCTGAACCCACTTTGTATGTGGGAGCCAGTAAAATTCGAAGTGGCTATTCTCCTGTTTGTAGCTCTCCAGGTGCTCCAGGCAGCTTTCAAGAGATTCACGATGACTGCGGTAGTGCAGGCGCTTGCTGGGAACGGTGCGCAATTTGACGTGTGTGAGAATGCCCAGGCTGCCCAGCGAAACCTGCGCGGCCTTAAAAATATCAGGGCGCTCTTCAGGTGAGCATTCTAGCTCTTCTCCCTGCGCGGTCAGCAGGGTCAGGCCAACGACCTGCGTCGCGATGGTGCCAAACTGAATACCAGTACCGTGCGTACCCGTGCTGATGGCGCCTGCAATGCTTTGCACGTCGATATCACCCAGGTTCTCCTGAGCTAAACCATGTTCGTGTAGCAATTTGCCCAGCGTGCTTAGCTTGGTGCCTGCACGTACAGTGACTATGTCCTGTTGCTCGTCCACTTTCTCGACATGCTCGATCCCCTGCCAGTTGTCCAACGAAATAAGCGTATCATTAGTCTGTACGAGGGGCGTGAAGGAGTGCCCCGCACCGACGACGCGCACCTGTCCACCTGCTGTGCCTGCCTGGAGGACAAGCTTACGCAGCTCCTCTATCGTGCTTGGGCGCGCGAAGTTCTGGGGGGTGCAGGCAACCGAACCCGACCAGTTGCGCCAGTTACGCGCGCTTCCCGTGCTGGGTGGGGCCATCAAACTCTTCTGGCTCATATCTATTCCCTCTTACAACTCGTTTATAAAAAGCATTTGCCGTCGCCGCGATAGGTGGTTACCTCGTCGATGATGGTGCCGGACTGCACCAGCAGCAGGTGCGTAAAGCGTTCGCAGACCTCTCCCGCCTTAGCGTGGCGCATAAAGATGGGGTCTCCTGGGTGAAGGGCGAGCGCTCCCTTATAGTGAACAGGTGTCTGTACCTCGCCCGCGCCCTCCATGGGGTCCAGCCTGGCTCCCTCGGGCAGATAGGGCTGAGGTTGTTTATCGAGTCCGACCGCGCCGGAGGCCGTGTAGCCCCCTCCCTGGCAGGTATAGATCTGGGGCTGAGGTCGGCGGACAATCTCGATGGCGTAGCCAAGCGCGGGCTGATAGCGAAACGCCTGGTAGTTATCAAAGAGGGTGGGGGAGTAGAAGCCTGAGCCAACCGTTATTTCGGTGACTGCTGTCTCTGTGCGGGTAGTGTGTACACTCCCGGTCCCGCCGCCATTGACGACGCGTAGTGGAAGTCCCGCCTCCTCTTGAATGTAGCGCACGATCTCTGCTCGCCTGCGTGCAATGTCTGGGAGCGAGCGCCGTTTGAGCAGGCGGACGAGGGTATTTTTTGCGCGCTGACCTGCGAAGGCGTCGCCTACTCCCGCGATCTGTGCCTCGTAGCCCATGATGCCATCGAGCAAGACATGCTCTGAGCCCTGGATATGCTCAACCAGTGGACGCACATCCGCGACGGTGCGCAGGGGTGAGCGCCAGACGCCGAAGTGCAGCCCCGGCAGGGGAGAGACATATCAATATCCAGGCAGAGCGGCAGGCGTACGGCGAATTGCTGCGCGACGCGCTCCGCCTGCGCGATCTGCTCCAGGCTATCGACCATCAAAACGGCGCGTTTCCCCTGAGCATTGACGCGGGCAATCTCGGCGAGATCCTCCTCGTTCCAGGTGGGATAGCCCAGCAGCAGGTCATCGAAGCCCTGTTCCGCCAGGAAGGCCGCCTCACGCGCGGTAAAGCACATAATGCCCTGAAAGCATGCATTGGCCTCCAGGATATGGCGCAGGATAGTGGTGCTGCGGATAGACTTTGATGCCAGGCGAATATGCTTCCCTCCCGCCTGGGCGGCGATGCGCTCGACGTTCTGCTGTAAGAGGTCAAGATCCACAAAGGCGAAGGGCTTTCTCCGCGCTTTAAAGATCTCGCGGTAATACTCATAGCGCGCATCAAGCTGCTCTGGAGGATGGGAAGAGACGGATGATGCAGAGCCCGTTTGTGCTGTAGTCAAAAATACTTCTTTGTGTGTAGACATGGCAGCATCCTTTATGCAGGCAAAAATAAGAGGTCCTGTTTGGATAACTTGCCCCTGAGTGTAGCATCTAGAAATGCGCAGCGTCAAGCAAGCATAATAAACGAGTTAGCCACGAATTCGCGCGCTCTAACGTGTGAAAGGAAAAGGGCTCGCAGAAGGATGGAGCCGTTCAAGAAGGAGAGATGCTATGTCTACACGTGCGCGTGAGGCCGATGCCCAGGAGTATCCATTGTGGATCAAGGATGCCGTTGCCGGGTGTGTAGCGACCGCGCCCATGACGCTGTTTATGCTGCTTACACAACGCTTCTTGCCGCATGGGCAGCGCTACGATCTGCCACCCGAGATTATCATACAAGACCTGGCGCGGCGAGCGCACCTCCATTGGCGGCTCAGCAAGCGCCAGATCTTGCTGGCGACGCTTGTATCTCATTTCGGCTATGGAACTGCTATGGGCCTGTTCTATAGACCTGTCGAGCGCTATATGTCCGGACCGTCACTGGCGAAGGGAGGCAGCTTTGGCCTGCTTGTCTGGACCGCAAGCTACCTTGGACTCCTGCCCGCGCTGGGACTGGTAGAGTCAGCCTACCGCGAACCCGGACGGCGTAACCTGATGATGATCGCCGCTCACCTGGTCTGGGGGAGCGCGACGGGCTTGCTTGCGTCCCTGTTTGCCAACCGACGCTAGGAGAAGTAGGGTTGTGTGCGTTGCTCAAGAAAGTGATGGATGCGCAGGCGAATAGAGGGATGCATGCTCAGATACTCTATCTCGCAGGGGAAGAAGAACGCGACCTCGAATGACTCCGCGCTGACGCGTAACTTGCCACCAAGGAGCATACAGGCAAAGCAGACCGAGAACTGTTGTCTGACCTCCCCATCGCTAAAGGCAATGATGTGGCGCGGATCTGAGTAGATACCCACAATCCGCTCTGGTTGGACATGTAAGCCCGTCTCTTCCCGTACCTCGCGTACTACTGTCTTGCCAATAGACTCGCCTGGCTCCATTGCGCCGCCGGGCAGTGCCCAGAGATTATTATCGCTGCGCCGATGGAGTAAAATGCGGCCCTGCTGATCACAGATAATCGCTGATGCCGCGGGCACCAGGCTATTGGGTCTGGGGGCTTGAGGATCATTGTAATAATCGATGCGTGCCATTGCTCCATGCCTACTTCATATAATCACCTGCAGTTGCTATTGTAGCATAGGAATGATGGTATATGCTGCTCTGTTCTCCCGTATAGGAAGAAAATAGTGGTCTATGCTTGTGTACTCTACCTTTGCCGCTTATTGGCACCTCATTGAGAGTGACCTGCCAGGTAACACTTCTACTTAAGTTCAGGTCCATATTGCATACGCTGTATTATTAATGTTAAAATAAACCCATGCACTTTCCCAATTGCAAATGTTCTTTCGCACTCCTGGCGTTGTGAGTAAGAAGAAGCCTCACTTTTTGCAAGTGATCATGTTGTATATATATTTATATATGCGCACAAATTCTCTCTCTCCCTTTGCCAGGCGATCTCTCTTAGTATCTTCTCCTCCTGTCTCTGCACCCTTCAATAGCTTCGCCTACCACCTGTTATTTTTTACGCATGAGGTGAGCATGTTTGTCTATCGAACATAACTGATACTGGAGAACGCGGGCGCTGCTGCCTGTGCACATCGCGTGCGAGTTGCGTGGAGGCTCGTTGGAGCGCCTACCTGGAGGGAAAGGGTTTGTTAAAGGTTAACGCATGTGACATGCAGAGCGCTAGGTGTTGGCCTATAGTGTAAGGCTCAACCTGCCGGTTCGTGTACCTGCACATCATCTCTCATGAATACGGCTGCCTGGGCCTGATAAGATGAGGAGTAAAAGGATGAGTAGCTCGATTACGCGTCGTCAATTGCTTGTTGAGGGCAGCAAAGTTGCTGTAAGTGCCAGTGTGCTGAGCGCACTGCTCGCCGCGTGTGGGGGGGATTCGGGTTCGGGGAATCAAACAAGTGACGTTTCCTTACGCTATTGGGTGCTTGGCTATTCGCCCAATGGTGGTAACCAGACGGGTAAACTGACCGATGCCGCGGTCGCCGCCTATAAAAAGGCTCACAAGAACCTGAAGGGGGTGACGATTACAGGTTATACGGGTGATCAGAGTGGCTTCACTAAGCTAACACAAGCGGTGCAGGGGGGCAGTACCGTGGATGTATTTCGCCTGCCATCCGATGTCCTGCCAACCCTGGTGCGTGCGGGGTCGGTCGCGCCAATCGATGACTTTCTCACGGCGGACGATAAGAGCGATATCGCCTCTAATCTTCTTGACGCGGTCTCGACCGACGGTAAACGCTACTCCTGGCCGCTCTGGGTGCCGCCTGTGGGCATGTATCTCAACCTGGATATTTTTAAAGAGCGAGGCGTCGATGTTCCCAAGGATGATTGGACCTATGAGGAGTTTGTGGATATCGCCAAACGCCTCACCTTCAAACGCTCCAATGGCCAGCAGGTATATGGCTATAGCGGCGTCATTGACGCCGGCGTCGTCAATACCTGGCCCTTTATTATGGGTGATGGGGCCTATCCGCTGAGCAAAGATAACAAACAGTATACCTTTAATACCCCTGAAGGCGTGAGTGGTCTGCAAAAGCTGATGGACCTGGCGCTGAAGTATAAGGTCACGCCTCCTGACTTTGGTACGCAAACCACCACTGACATGGTCACTGGCTTTAGCCAGAAGAAGAACTACGCGATGTATAGTGAGCCCAGTGGTTCCTCCGCGACCTATAAAGCCCTGGGGATGAACTTTACAGTCAAGTCGATGCCCATTGGCATGAGCGGCAAACCACTCACGACCGGAGGCATTGGCCTGATCTCGGTGACGAACCTGCAGGATGATAATAAGCTTAAGGCCGCCATGGACCTGGCGCGCTACCTGACAAGCTCGCAGGTGGGTCACGATATTACTGGCTACTACCTGGCGCCTGGCGCGCGTAAATCGGTCGACGTGAGCGATCCTATCGCTCTGTTCAAGCCGTTTGTGCCTTATACCTATATTACCCCGATCATCGCGCAGTGGCCGCAGATTCGCACGATCCTGCACGATCAGATTCAGAAGGCGGTCCTGGGCAAGGTCTCAGCCAAAGACGCGCTCAACAATCCCGCCAGCGAGGTCAATTCACTGCTCAACGGCTAAACACTTTACAAGTTGATGGTATGGTGCAGGTGGACAGCCATTGGCCGTCCACCTGCACCATACCATCAACTGAAGCCAGCGCCGCAGGCGCACGGCTTCAGGCACATCACTCGCTATAGCGTCAATATTAGGAAGAGACCTATGTCACATATCGCACTTGAAAAGCAGACTGGTCAGCGGCAACGTGGCGTCGTTGCCAGCCTGAGGCGCTTCTTCAAAGCATATGGGTGGGGATATGCCTTTATCCTCCCCAGTATGCTCGTTTTTGCTGTCTTTACGCTCGCGCCCGTGCTCTGGGCACTGCTTATCTCCTTTCAAAGCTATGATTATACCTTCATCTGGAATGGCAAGTGGGCGGGCTTGAGCAATTATGTGCACGCCTTTACGACGGAGGGTGGCGTCTTTGGCCAGGCGATCAAGAATACACTTTACTATACTGTGATCACAGTCACTGCTAATATTCTGATTGCGCTGATCCTATCCAGCCTCATTCAGGGGCGTAGCAAGCCCTGGCGCACCTTCTTTCTCTCGGCGTTTTATCTACCCGCCGTTACCAGCGTAGTCATTATCGCCATCACCTGGCGCTGGATCTATAACAGTGAGTACGGATTCCTCAACTATATCCTGGGCGCGTTCCACCTTGCCGCTGTGCGCTGGCTGTCAGATCCCAATATTGTGCTCAATAGCATTACGCTCTCAACCGTCTTGACCGTACCGGCAACGGGTGTGGTGCTCTTTAATGCGGCGATGGGGAGTATTCCCACGGAGTACTATGAGGCCGCCATGCTGGATGGCGCGGGTCCCCTGCGCCGCTGGTGGCATATTACCCTGCCGCTGATCAGGCCTACTACCCTGTACCTGGTGGTGCTCTATACCATTGCCAGCTTTGAGGTCTTTGAGAAGGTCTTTGTGATGGTTCCCGCTGGCGTCGGCGATAGTGCGCAGGTCATCGTGACGCAGATTTACCAGAACGGCTTCCAGCAGTTTCGCTATGGCCTGGCCTCGGCGCAGGCCTTTGTCCTCTTCTTGATGATCGCGGCGGTCGCGCTGGTCCAATTCCGCTTTCTCAGATCTGATGTGGAGTATTGATAATGGCAAGCAAATCGGTTTCTTCGCGTCCACAGGCTGCGCGTATTCGTCTCTGGCACCCATCGAAGGGGCTTGCCTGGCTGGTTCTGGCAATCACGACCTGTATCTCGCTCTGGCCCATGTACTGGCTCTTCGTGACCGCCCTAACGCCGACCACCTTTGTCTTGAAAACGCCGCCTGATGTTGTGCCATTGCATGCAGACTTCTCGAATTTCCAGCGTCTATTGAACCAGGCGAGCGATTACTGGATCTGGGCGCGCAATAGTATCGCTGTTGCGCTATGTGTCACACTCTTCCACATTTTCTTTGATACACTGGCGGGCTATGCCTTTGCCAAGAAGCGTTTTCCGGGGCGCAATGTACTCTTCTGGATTGTTATTGCGACCATGATGGTGCCAACGTATGTGACACTGGTACCAATGTATCTCGTGACACGTAACCTGCACCTGCTCAACACGCTCTGGGCGGTGATTCTTCCTGGCTTTGCCAGCGTCTTCGGCATCTTTCTGATGCGCCAGTATATTCAGACGCTGCCCTCAGAGTTGATGGATGCGGCGCGCATCGATGGCTGTGGGGAGCCGGGCGTCTTCTGGCATGTTATCCTGCCGCTCTCCAGGCCTGCCATTGGCGCGCTGGCTATCTTCACCTTTGTGCGCCACTGGAATGACTTCCTCTGGCCGCTGATCGTGCTCAATGATAGCTCCGCCTATACCTTGCCAGTTGGCGTGGCTGGCCTGCAAGGCGAGTTCACCACAGACTATGGCATCATCTTCGCGGGTGCGGCCCTGGCGGCCCTCCCCATGATTATCTTCTTCCTGATCTTCCAGCGCTACTTCCTGGAGGGCGTCCGTATGGGAGCACTCAAGGGATAAAGAAGCATCGTAAAAATAGTTTTTCCGGCTCAAGCTGGCAAAAACTATTTTTACGATGCTTGACGCCTTAACGCTGTGTTACGGGTTGCCAACGAACGGGCGTGCCTTCGTTGTGCAGGCGATCAACGGGGGTAATGTAGTAGGTGTAGTTTCCTCCTGCCTGGATGCTGGTATCCATGAAGGCGTGCTGATAATTGTTCTGGAGCTTGGGGAGAATCGTCAGGATGTTGGTGCCAGTGTTGAAGTCGGTTGCCTGGGTCGTGCCATTGCTGCTGAAGCGATAGATCACATATGCTATTGTGCCGTTATAAGGCGCGTCGCTCCAGTGCAGGGTGATCCCCTGCGCGCTTTGTTCCAGCGGTTGTAATGTGAGAGATCGCGGATTTGTGCGCGGGAGCCAGGACATGGTGGGGACCAGCGCCGGAGTGTGATAGATGGTGCTACTCAGACGATCTTTGAATCCCAACGGATTGGCGTGCAAGCTGGACAGGCTAAAGAAGATGCTACCTTGGATCTGGGGATATTGCAGGTTGAGCGCTAGCTGATTGGGCATCTCATCGGGAGATTGCCAATCTGTTGTCTCACTGGTACCGATCTTGTAAACTCCCTGCCCGATATAGAGTTGGACGCGGCTCCGGCTGACTTCGTTGGCCCACCAAGCGACGAGCTTGTCATAGGCGGCAGGCGTGAAGCCAATACTCCAGTAGATCTGTGGGGCGATATAGTCGAGCCAGTTGTTTCTGATCCAGGCGCGAGCATCGGCGTACAGATCATCATAGCTGGTCTGCGTGGCAGCGGTATCCGAGCCGGTGGGATCGGCAACTTTGTTGCGCCAGACGCCAA
Organism: Ktedonobacter sp. SOSP1-52; assembly: GCF_016587395.1. NCBI lineage: Bacteria > Bacillati > Chloroflexota > Ktedonobacteria > Ktedonobacterales > Ktedonobacteraceae > Ktedonobacter > Ktedonobacter sp. SOSP1-52. Next base: position 355,349 of record NZ_BNJH01000002.1, on the reverse strand, counting down.
AAGGACTGATGCCAAATTTGACAAAGGACTTAATCTGCTTGATGCGCGTGGAGAGTTCGTAGACGAGGAGATTGATGTTGGCTCGCCGCCAGTCATCCTTTTTAGCAAAGCTTCCGCTGCCATAGCGCTGATAGGCGGCGTCATCGGGGAAGTCCTGATTGCCAACCTTGTAAGGGTAGAAGTAGTCATCCAGGTGGATTGCATCGATGTCGTAGTTGCGCACGACTTCGAGAATACTATCCTCAACGTATTGGCGTGCCGCAGGTACCCCGGGATTATAATAGAGTTTTCCTCCATAGCTCACGACCCAGTCGGGATTCAGGCGTGCCGGGTGATTAGCGACGAGCTGGTTAATATCACCTTGCATGCTGACCCGGTAGGGATTAAACCAGGCGTGAAACTCCATTCCCCGCTTATGCGTTTCGTTGACCATAAAGGCCAGGGGATCATAGCCAGGATCCTGTCCCTGTGTACCCGTCAGGTAGGCCGACCACGGGGCATAGCGTGATGGATAGAAGGCGTCAGCCGTGGGCCGCACCTGGACGACGATGGCGTTCAGGTTCATCTGCTGCATTTCATCCAGGTGGGCCGTATACTCCTGTTTTTGTGTGTCGACGGGCAATCCAGGCTTCGAAGGCCAATCAATGTTTTGGACGGTGGCGAGCCAGGCGGCACGCAACTGGCGCTTGGGTGCGAGCGGAGCCGTGTTCATCCGAGGTATACCGGGGCCGCTCGTGGCGCCATAGATGCTAGCTGTGCCCGGCACCAGGCTCAGGGCGAGCAGGGCGCAGAGCAACGCGGAGAGTGACATGAGTTTGCCCATGAGGCGTGCTGGCAGTGGTCTCATCGTGTGACATCTCCATCTCTTGAGTGCGGAAATTGAAAGAAGAAAACGAACATTCTTATATAAATTGTATTGTAGCACGCTATAAATAGTTTTGTATTTGCATAAGCCTTTAAGATTATATATGCATGTAAAGTGCGTATTTAGGGTTATTGTTGAGTATGATGAAGGATTGGCTTCGCCAGCCATCGGAAGGCTAAACAATAACCCTAAGCAACCTACCAATAATTTAGAAGAATGTGGTAGAATTCGCTACGTGAATGCTGGCCCCGAGGAAGAGGTCTCTTGTAGCGCGTATTTCGTAGAAGATCTTTGGCCTGGGCAGCGTTGTGGAATTAAAAGAACGAACAGAACAACAGATTGAGGAGTATACTAATGGCAATAGCACCAGGAACAACTATTCTTGATTACGCAGTCCCCGCGCGACGGACGTCACGTGTCGCCAGCCTGGGGCGTGATGGATCGCTCATCGTGAGTGCTAGTATTTTGATGGCCCTGGCCGCACACGTAGGCTTCTACCTCCCCTTTACCCCGGTTCCTATAACGCTACAGACATTTATGGTCTTGCTGACAGGGGCGGCCCTGGGCAGCAAGCGTGGCGCACTGGTAATGCTGCTGTACATCGCTGAAGGCGCGGTTGGCCTGCCGGTCTTTGCGAGTGGTGGTTCTCCCGCCAGCCTGATTGGTTTGACCGCTGGTTATATCTGGGCCTTTCCTATTGCGGCCTTCGTGGTTGGCTGGCTCTGTGAGCGCGGCCTGGACCGCAGCTACCTGACCTCGATCTTCGCCATGCTGCCCGCTGTGGTTATTAACCTGGGTCTGGGCGTGATCTGGCTGGCTATCTTCGGTCTGCCCATGGCGCACGGTGTGAATCATAGCCTGAGCGCGTCCCTGCTGGCGGGTGCGGTCCCCTTTCTCCCTGGCGAGGCCTTCAAGATGGTCGTCGCCGCAGCCCTGCTGCCCACCGCCTGGGCCATTGTACGCCGCGTCCGCAAGGAGCAGGAGGCCTAGACTTACTGCGCTCACCTCTTCCTTTCTACAAAATACATTGATGAAAAGGAATGTGTGTCTCCCGCAGTGTGATCGTTTATGCGCAGAAGGCCCCCAGCAATCAGGAATTGCTGGGGGTCTTCTCATGATAGGTATGTTCACGCTCAGGCGAGTGGATCAATAGCGTTCTCGTTCACACAAGTGTGATCGATGGCGTTATTGGTCAGGCAAGTGTGATTGATCGCCCGTGATCTGGCTGGCTTTCATTATGCAGCCGATCCACTGCGGTGACATAGTACGTGTAGGTGTGATCGCTCTGGGCGCTTGTATCCACAAACTGCTGCTGTGTGCTATCCTGCAGCTTGCGCAGTGTTGTGAGGATGTTGGCGCTGTTGTCAAAGTCCGCCTGGGTAGGCACAACCTTGCCGTCGAAGCGATAGATTACATAGTAGACCGTTGTGTTATGCGGGAGATCAAGCCAGCGTAGACTCGCGCTGTCCTGTTTCGGTCCGCCAGGCAGGAGTATCACCGGGTCAGGAGCGGTACTATCCAGCCAGGGCATGGTGGGGACTAGCGCCTTCTGCTTATAGATATCGTTGACCAGACGGTCTTTAAAGCCCAGTAAATTGGCATTGAGATCTTTTAAGCTAAAGAAGATGCTGCCCTGGACCTGGGGATATTGCAGGTTGAGCGCAAGCTGGTTGGGCATCTCGTCCGGGTTGAGCCAGTTCGCCGGGCTGCTGGTGCCAATCTTATAGGCGGCTTGGCCAATGTAGAGCTGGACATGAGTTCCGGCGACCTCGTTGACCCACCAGCTTACGAGTTTGTCATAGGCTGCGGGCGCGAAGCCAATATTCCAGTAGATCTGAGGCGCGATATAGTCGAGCCAATTGTTCTTGATCCAGGTACGCGTATCGGCGTAGAGGGTATCGTAGTTGGTCTGACCGGCGGTGGTATCGGAGCCAGTTGGATCAACCGATGCATTGCGCCAGACACCAAAGGGGCTGATGCCAAACTTGACATAGGGCTTGATCTGCTTGATCCCGCTTGAAAGCTCCTGGATCATCTGGTTGACGTTATCGCGGCGCCAGTCATCCTTATTGGCGAAGCGAGCCGCGCCATATTGCTGGTAGGTGGCATCGTCTGGGAAGTCCTGGTTGCCGACCTTGTAGGGATAGAAGTAGTCGTCCAGGTGGATGCCATCGACGTCGTAGTTGCGCACAACCTCCAGGATGCTCTGCACTACAAACTCGCGAGCCTCGGGAATACCGGGATTATAGTAGAGCTTGCCGCCATAGCTGATGACCCAGTCGGGATGCAGGCGTGCGGGATGATCTGGCACAAGCTGGTTGATATCGCCTTGCATACTGACCCGGTAGGGATTAAACCAGGCATGAAATTCAATATTGCGCTTATGCGTCTCATTGACCATAAAGGCCAGGGGATCATAGCCAGGATCTTTCCCCTGCACCCCGGTTAAATATTGGGACCAGGGGCCATACTGTGATGGATAGAACGCATCGGCAGTGGGCTTGACCTGGACGACAACGGCATTCATATTCATCTGTTGCAGTTCATCCAGGTGCGTCAGATATTCCTGCTGCTGTGTGGCGGCGGGCAGGCCCGGCTGTGATGGCCAATCGATATTTGTAACTGTAGCGATCCAGGCGGCACGTAGTTGGCGCTTGGGTGAGTTTGTATCTGTGGAAGAGAGGGCATGGCTGGCTGTTGTGAACGTTTGGGTTGTTTCGTGGGCTGAGACTGTTCCTGGTACTATGCCTAAGGTCATGAGTGTGCAGATAAGCACACCGATAGATAGGTGTTTTCCCAGGTGATGAAGTCGTTTAAGTGCTAATCTCATCGGCGAGCTTCTCCTTCTACATGCGAAATCTACAGAAGAAAGCGGACAGCATTGTACAGATTGAAATTGTATCATACAAAGCCTGCCTTGTTGAGTGAAATATGCTATTTGTGCTATGAGGCTCTGAAAAAGAGCATCATTGTCTGTGTTTGGGAATGTGATAGCCCCTGGCAACCTCAGGTTGCCAGGGGCTATCACATTCCCAAACACAAGTAATTTACGCTTTGATGATGCCGTACTGCATCTTCATGAGGAGGATGCGCTGGAGGGATTCATCGATGCGCTTCTCAGTTAATCGTCCATTCTGGATGGCGTCTTTAAAGGCTTGTATGATACTTGCTACATCCGAGGGTTCATAGGGTCCCTCAATCAGATCATTGCCTGCGATAATTGCGAGGACGGCGGATTCGGCCAGGCCCCAGCGTTTGAGACCGCCCATATAGAGGCCATCCGTGATCACCACACCGTTATAGCCGAGCTGTTTGCGCAGGACGCCATCGATGGCCTTGGGCGAGAGTTCGGCGGGCAGATCGGGATCAATGGCCGTAGTGACTACGTCGGTCGACATAATCATGGCGGGCTTCTGCGTCGCGATCAGTTTTTTATAGGGAGCCAGGTCGTACTTTTGGAGGGTATCCATGCTGCTAGAGACGACGGGCAGAGTGTCATGAGGGTCATCCGCACTTGTGAGCGATCCCAGACCAGGGAAATGTTTCAAGCAACCAATAACGTTATTTTTCTGTAAGCCATTCAGAAAGGCCCCCGCGTAGGTTGCGACAGAGTTGCCGTCTGTGCCAAAGGTGCGCGAGGCGAGTAGCGGAGGCGTCGTCGTCTGCACATCGACGACGGGTGCGAGATTGGTATTAATGCCTACCTGTTGCATGTGGTTGGCATCTTCCTGTCCCGCCTCCAGGGCTTTGTTGGGGTCGCCGGTGGCTGCCAAATCCTCGGCGGATGGGGCATCACCAAACAAGGTGCTGAGCTTATTGACAACCCCGCCTTCCTGGTCAATGGCGATTAGGAGGGGGATTTTCGCATCTTTATTGGCCGCGTCTGAGAATTGTTTTGATCCAGCAATGGTATTGGAGGGATATTCAAAATTATGATTTACCTGCTGATAGAGATAGCCACCTACATGTTGCTGACCAATCATGTAGGGGAGTTTGGTGTTCTCGTAATCTGAGCCAAAATATTCGACGATGATGAGCTGGCCCAGCTTTTCATCGAGTGACATGCCCGAGATGAGGGCCTTGACTTTGCTGAGGCGTTGCTGCTCAAGTGTGCTTTCATATGTGTTTTCGTTCCCTTTGGAAGCCGTAGCCTGGCTGCCCTGGGAAGATGTATTTGGTGAGTTCGTTGTCGTATCTGCGCAACTGGTAAGAAAGAGAAGGAGGCAGCAGATACAGGCAAGAAACGATTTTAAAATATGTTGATGAGTCAATTGTGTGTGTTTTAGCGGATAGTTTTGCATAGTAAATTAAAGCTCCAGCAAAAAAACATCTGCGGTATCATATGATGATGGCATCATGCCATTCCCTACTTACCATAACGCAATATACCCCCGTTTGTTTTCAAAAAAACCAGAGGTCCCATAAAGGAATCAATTAGGCTTGCATAGAGCGCCAGAAGCGGTTGTATCACGGTGAGCAGACGCTGCTAAAGCACATTGGTCAGGCTTTGATGATGCCGTATTGCATCTTCATCAGGAGAATGCGCTGGAGGGATTCATCGATGCGTTGCTCGCTTAAGCGCCCATTCTTGATGGCGTCTTTAAAGGCCTGCACGACCTCGGCTACCTCTGAGGCGGTGGTGGGACCCTCAATCAGGTCGTTGCCCGCGATGATCGAGAGCACCGCAGCCTCCCCTAGCGTCCAATGATTAATTATGCCGCCCATATAGAGGCCATCCGTGATCACCACACCGATATAGCCGAGTTGTTTACGTAGCACGCCATTGATGGCCTTGGGCGAGAGTTCCGCCGGTAGATCAGGATCAATGGCTGTGGTAACCACGTCGGTCGACATGATCATGGCAGGCTTCTGCGTGGCAATCAGCTTCTTATAGGGCACCAGGTCATACTTTTGAAGCGTATCCATGCTGCTGGAGACGACGGGCAGTGCTAAGTGAGGATCATTCTCATTCCCTGCCGTAAGCGCGCCTAGACCGGGAAAGTGCTTCAAGCAGCCAATAACATTATTTTTCTGCACGCCATTTAAGAATGCGCCCGCGTAGGCCGCGACAGTATCGCCATCCGAACCGAAAATGCGTGATTGGAGGAGCGGAGGTGTGACTGTTTGTACATCGACGACGGGTGCAAGATTGGTGTTTATGCCTAGCTGTTGCATGTGGTTGGCAGCTACCTGCCCCGCCTCCAGGGCCTTGTTGGGGTCTCCAGTGGCTGTCAGGTCTGCCGCAGACGGCGCATCCCCAAAGAAGGTTGCGATTTTATTGACTAAGCCGCCCTCCTGGTCGACGGCGATCAGCAAGGGAATCCTGGCATCTTTATTGGCTAAATCTCCCACCTGCTTTACCGCATCAATAGTATTGGAGGGGTATTGAAAGTTACGGTTTGCTGCCTGGTAGAGATAGCCACCTACATGCTGTGCAATCATGGGGGGAAGAGGGGAGTTATCATAGTCTGTGCCAAGGTATTCGACGATGATGAGTTGCCCAAGCTTTTCGTCGAGAGACATGCCTGAAATTAAGGCCTTGACTTTGCTCAGGCGCTGCTGTTCGAGGCTTTCATATGTGTTTTCGTTCCCTTTGGCCACAGCGGCCTGAGATGACGTGCTTGATGGATTGGCAGCTGCCATATCTGAGCAACCCGTGAGAAAGAGCAGGAAGCAGCAGATACATGTAAATAAAAGTCTTGAAATGTACTGATTGGTTATCTGGGTGCGTTTTAGCGGGTATTTTTGCATAATTGATATGTCTCCTGCAAAAATATTTATGGCGTTCTAGGAAGGCATCGCGCCATCCTCACTTACCATAACGCAATAAGTTCCCTTTTTGCCCCTGAGAAAAACAGAAGTCCCATAAAGAAAGCAATAAAGCATTCGAGGCACACCAGAAAAGGCTGTATTACAAGCGAGAAGACGCCAGCCGTTTGGACATGCCTCCTTTTCGCGATACTATAATGAGAGTGCGTAGATAGATGCACAGTGTTGTGTGTCATTCAGGTATCGATTACAAGGAGTTATGATATGCCACGCGCCGTTGATTTTCATGTCCACCTGCCGACTACGGAGTTTATGCAGGTGACGCTTGGCCCATATGCCAGGGCCGCTGAGAAGTTCTTCCGCACCGAAGTCAAGCTTAAAGATATCGAGCAGATCGCCGCCGATTACGCCGAGTTAGATATGATCGGTGTGCTGCTGGCCTGGGATGCCGAGACCGCGACTGGCCTGCCCCCGCTGGGCAATGACTATATTGCTGAGATAGTGAAGCGCTACCCGCAGCAATTTATTGGCTTTGCCAGCGTCGACCCTCATAAGGGCAAGGCTGCCGTGAAAGAGATCGAGCGTGCCGTGAAAGATCTTGGGCTGGGTGGGGCCAAGTTCCATCCAGGCGTTCAGGCTTTCTATCCCAATGATCCCCAATTTTATCCATTGATGGAGAAGATTCAGGAACTGGGCATCCCGGCGCTCTTTCATACCGGCACCAATGGCCTGGGGGCTGGCACGCCCGGTGGCATGGGCATTAAGCTTGATTATACACGCCCCATCTACCTGGATGCCCTGGCGGCCGACTTCCCCAGCCTGACGATTATTGGCGCTCACCCCTCCTGGCCCTGGCATGAGGAGATGCTGGCCGCCATGCAGCATAAGACCAACATCTATAACGACCTCTCAGGCTGGTCGCCCAAGCGTATCCCCGAGGTATTGCTGCGCGAGGCCGCGACGCGGATGCAGGATCGTTTCCTCTTTGGCTCCGACTATCCCTTTATCACTCCCCAGCGCTGGCTGCGCGACTTCGAGGCCTTTGACTATTTTACGCCCGAGGCACGCGAAAAGCTGATGTGGCGCAATGCCCAAAAGCTCCTGGCCCATACTGCCGTGGCACAGATGAACTTCTCAAGCTAGCCCAAAGCTTTTCATTTTTCTCCTAGCTCTTGCGCCTCGCTACGCTCGCCTAGGGGTAAAGGAGTGTGATAGCTGGGGCAGGCTCCGCCTGCCCCAGCTATCACACTCCTTTACCCCTGAGCGCCGCAGGTGCGAAGGCTCCATCGAGAAAAAGGAAGCCCCCGATGTGGTCGAGAAATGGAAAGCCCTTGCCAAAAGCCTGAAAATATTGACATGGATGTATTTGCTTCCTATACTGTGGAAGGCGAGACTCGCTAAAGCGGACAAACACGAAGAGGGGATAGGTCATGTCATTTACTCAAGATGAGCTACAAGCATTTACAACCATTCTCGATCAACGGCTGAGCGCACATCGACGCGAGATGGAGCGCTCGCTGGATAGCCGCTTTGCGACCTTGCGCCGCGAGTTTGAGCAGCGTCTCTCCTCACTCAACCAGGAACTTTTACGTACTATTCCTCGTCGCTTGAATGAGCAGCATGCGCGCACGCTGGAGGGGCTGAGCCAGATCGTCTCTTCCAGGCAGGAGCGTGCGGACCAGGCTCTGGCGCGCCACCTGGAACAGCGCGAGGATCGCCAGCAGGGACAATTTCAACACACCATGGAGAACGCCCTGGCGGCCCAACTGCTGGCCATCGAGGAGCTAATCAAGCAACATACCCAGAGTGACTTTGCGACCTTTGGAGAGGGCGCTACCGAACTGGAGTTGAGTTCCGAGTACGACTCGATAGAGCTACAGACCGAGATTCCCTGGGATGATATGGCAGCCGCCTTTGACAGGGTGCTGGAACAGCGCCTGAGCATCCTCGATGATTCTATGCAAGGCATGCTCAAAGAGGTCCAGAACTACCTGGCGGTCCACATGCAGAGCCTGCATGTGGATCTCATGCAGCAACAGCCTGCCTTTGCCAGTAATATTACCAACATCGAAGAAATACTCAGCAGTATCCAGCAATTGGAGCATATTATTGAATCCATGCAGGTGGCGATGAACGCCAATCATGCCCTGCTCTCGAATCGTATCTATCATCACCAGCAGCTCCCCCTTGAGCGCGCGCACCCCAATAATCACTCCGCGCGCCCCTCCGCGTTATCTGCCAACGGCAAAAAAACACCCTTCCCTCTCCTCCTGGAGCAGGAAGAACCTGCCGAGGAAGAGGCCCCTTCTACCCAAGAATGAGTCGCGCCTGTGGTGCTTACATAAAAGGGGTGTGGGCGTGATGGCGGGTAGTCGCCCGCCATCACGCCCACACCCCTTTTACAAAGGCGAGCTTGCGAGCCGAGAGGGAAGGGCATGGGTGACTTTGGCGCGAAGGGCAAAGGACTTGCTAAGCTCTAGTAGCTGATGCTATAATAGTGCTCCTTCGCGTGAAGATGACGCTCTCTTTGGCGCGTAGGGGGTTTCCGGTACTTGTTTTTCTTCCTTACGGGTTGGTTGTGAGCCATCCCGGTTTTGTCGTGTCCCCGATAATTTCCTTTCCACATCTTCTTCATCGACCCGGCCTTGTCCGGGCACGTGGTTTGCATGCACGCAAGCCACGTTCGATCACAGTCCTTTCATCAGAGTAGGGCGTTTTGTGCTCTCTCTGGCTGTCCTTTGCAAGGAGTGATATGTTCCCTTTTTATGTTGAGGTGGCGTTGACCGCATTTCGTCGCCAATTAATCTATCGCTGGGCCAACATTTCGGGCCTGGTGACCAACATCTTCTTCTGTACCCTGTTTAGCTATATCATCCTCGCGCTCTATCACGCGCGACCGGCGGCCCCTGGCTATAGCGTTCAGGATAGTTTGCGCTATACCTGGCTCTTACAATCCTTCCTTATGGTCATTTCGCCATTTGGTTGGATGGACCTGATGATGACGATTCGCACCGGGGAGGTCGTGTCGGATCTAAGCAAGCCCTGCGACTTCTGCTGGTATTGGTTTAGCCGCGAAGTGGGACGGAGCCTCTTCTTCCTGCTCTTTCGTGGGCTGCCCATCTATGTGGCGGGCATGTTTTTGTTTCATATAGGCGCGCCTATCTCCTGGACGAATTGGGGTACGCTTCTCTTGATGTTGCCGCCCGCCATTCTGTTGGGGGTGGCCTATCGCTTTCTCTATAACATCTTTGCCTTCTGGATTCTCGAGGGGCGGGCCATGGTCACGATGTCCGTGGTTATCTCGCAGTTTTTTACCGGGTCCTATGTGCCGGTCTACTTCTTCCCTGGCTGGCTGCGAAACTTCACGGTCTGGTTGCCGTTCAATGGCTTTATGAACGCGCCCGCGCTGGCCTTTCTGGGCAAGATGACGCTGACCGACTTCTGGTTTGAGTTTGTGCGCCAACTGGGTTGGCTGCTGATCCTTATCCTGGTCGCGCGTGCCGTGACCACCATCGCGACGCGTCGCGTGGTGTCTCAGGGCGGTTAAGAGAGGAGTGTTCATACGATGCTATCGACATTTCTGGCCGATCTGCGCCTCTACCGCTACCTGGTAAGCATGCAGATCAAGGCTCAGTTTCAGTACAAGGTTAATCTACTGCTGGATATTGGCTCGTACCTGGCGGTGACCGGGCTGGAGTTTTTCGCGCTCCTGCTTTTCTTCTTTGCCTTCCCCGATATGCTGGGCTGGAAGGTGGGGGAGGTGGCCTTTCTCAGCTCAGTGATCAATTTGAGCTTTGGCGTGGCCGAGCTGGTGGGCGCGGGTATTGATAATTTCCCTGAGACGATTCGTAAGGGCGAGTTTGACCGGGTGCTGCTACGTCCAACGGGGGTATTTCTCCAGATTGTGGGCAGCGATTTTCGCCTGCGCCGCCTGGGGCGTATCTCGCTAGGGGTGCTATCGATGGGCTACTCCCTGGCGCTTCTGCCCCAGCTCCACTGGACCTGGATCAAGATGCTTTTACTCCCAGTTGGCATTGTCAGTACAGCGCTCATTTTTGTGGCGATTCTGCTGCTTGGCGCGACCATCTGTTTCTGGACCATCGAGGCAGTGGAGATCACCAATGTGCTCTCCTATGGGGGGCGTGAGATGCTGAGCTATCCGCTCACGGCGTATAACGCCTTGATGCAGCGCTTCTTTCTCTTTATTGTGCCTCTGGCCTTTGGCTCGTATATCCCGGTCTGCTACATTCTTGAGCGGCCCCTGCCCTTTGGCCTTCCGCTGTGGCTGGCCTTTTGTGCGCCTGTCCTGGCGCTGGCCTTTGCCGTTGTCTGTGTGCTGGCCTGGCGCTTTGGCGTTCGTCAATATCAAAGCACTGGCAACTAAATAGCGTATTTGTAGGGTCCATGCTGGCATGGACTCAGAGCGAAGCGACCTGCTAGTGCATAGGTATCGGCCTGTGAGCCGAGAGTCCATGCCAGCATGGACCCTACAACTGAAAGGAGTACATTATGTCGGCAATTATTGAGGTTGAGCAGATGACGAAGACCTTCCGCCTGGCCCGGCGCCGGCCTGGAATGCTGGGCGGTATACGCAGTATCGTCAATCCAGAGCTGCGCCTGGTGAACGCGGTCCAGGATGTCTCGCTGCGCGTTGAGCGTGGGGAGATGCTTGGCCTGGTGGGTCCCAACGGGGCGGGGAAAAGCACATCGATTAAAATGATGACGGGCATCCTGACGCCCAGCGGTGGCACTCTACGCGTGGCGGGCCTGGAACCCATTCGCCAGCGGCGCGAACTGGCCTCACGGATCGGCGTGGTCTTTGGGCAGCGAACTCAGCTCTGGTGGGATCTGCCCCTTATCGACTCGCTGCGCCTCCTGCGCCACCTCTACCAGGTGCCGGAGGAGCGCCACCGCGCAAACCTGGAGCTGCTGCGTGAGACACTCGACTTAAACGAGTTTATTGATACGCCTGTGCGCCAGCTCTCGCTGGGCCAGCGGATGCGTGGAGATATCGCGGCCGCGCTCCTGCATGATCCGGAGCTACTTTATCTGGATGAGCCGACCATTGGCCTGGACGTTGTGGCCAAGGCTCGTATCCGCGAGTTCTTGCTGCAACTGAATGCCGAGCGGAAGACCACGGTCTTGCTGACAACTCATGATATGGATGACGTCGAGACGCTCTGTCCTCGCATGGTCATTATCGATCACGGTCGTAAGCTTTACGATGGTTCTGTAGCAGACATTCGAGAGCGCTTCGGCGGCGAGCGTACGCTGATCGCGGTCCTTGATCCCGCTGAACTGGACCAACTTGCCCGCGACGAACAGGACCAGGTCGTGCTGCCAACTCTCCCACCTGGTGTACGCCTGGTGCGATCTGAGGGGCCGCGTGTCTGGCTCAGCTTTGCACGCGATGCCCTGCCCGCGCATGAGCTGGTGGCCTGGTTGGGTGGGCGGCATCGCCTGCGCGATGTCACCTTCCAGGAGCCAGAGATCGAGGATGTGATTCGCCGTATCTACGAAGAGGACCTGCTCTTGCAAGAACAGGGCGTGACAGTCTAGAGAAGCATAGCATGTATGGTTCATGCCAAGATGGACCATACATGCTTGATGAAAGTTCAGCGGAGTGCTGCTTCTACCTCGGCATCGTGCAGAGGGAAGCGTTGTTGGAATTCGCGTGTGCGTTGCTTCAGTGCCTCCGGTCCGGCCTGTAACTCGGTCAGGATGAACTGCTTATACTGGCGCATAAAATGCTGCTCAAAGCCCTGTACGAGCTGGCAAATTCCTCGTAACTGTTGGCGCTCCTGGGGGCTGGTGGGGAGCAGGTAGTGCCAGCGCTGGCGACAGAGGGTATAGAGGCTCTCCAGCAATGTACCCCACTCGTCATCGATATGTTGCCGGTAGGTGAGGTGACAGTCGCGTTTGCGCGCTACGTATTTTCTGGCTTGAAAGGCCAGCAGCGCCGTCGCGGCCCATCCCGTGGTGCGGAGCAGGTTGCGTGTGCAGGGGACCTCGCTCCCATCCGCGAGCGTGACGGTGCGATTCATATAGCCAAAAAATTCATCACTCCAGTTGGGGTAGTCCAGGTTCAGGCGGGCCTCTCTGGGATAGACGTGGGTAAGTAGATAATAGACGGCATGCATGCGCTCATGCGCCCACTCCTCGATGGAGAGCAGTGGGTAGCGGGCACAGATGTCCTCGCCAAAGAGGATCTGCCCCGCTAGCTTGAGATTGGGTTCGATGCCCGTGGTGCGGAATGTCTCTTCTTCGGTGAGGGAAATATCGAATTCGAGTTGCCGGCGTTTCGCACGAGTCGTAAACGCGTCTCGTAGCTGTTCCGCGAGTTGGCGCTCCTCTGTATTGCGAAAGCGCTCACGGAAGATAATATCGAGGTCTACATCGCTTGTTTGTACATCGCTCTCATCGGCATAGCTCCCTGTAAGGTAGTATGCGGCGATGCGTTCGGGAAAGGAAGACTCATATCGTTCAACAAGCTGTTGCAGAGCCTGATCTATCTGTGTATGGTTGGTTGAGTGGCTAAGTGTAAAGTGAGGCACGTTACTCCTCTCTCTTCAAGAGACTTTTCTCCCCATCTCATCTAAATGAGACGGAGCTTTGTTGTGAAAGACTTTTACATTCGCAAGAGATGCAAAATAAGCGCCATTGGTGTTTGTAAAGATATAGATGCACTTTTAGAAGTGTACCTCAGTCAACTACCTCCGGTCTCTGACCGGAGGCTTGTGGTTACATCTGGACTCCACCGCAACTCGGCATATCTTCGCAGACGTACCGCTTTGGCTTCTTTGTCCGATGTATCAGGGATGAGTGACAAACATCCCGTCCTGATCCCGTCCTGCCGGACCAGGAGCGCTCTCATGGTGATGTTCCTCGCGCCAACCAGATCAGCATGCAGACAGTAATGACACTGCTGGCACACAAAGAGCAACCCTTTCTGAGGGCGGTTCTTCTCGGACGTATGCCCACACCTCGGACAGGCTTTTGAGGTATAGTTTGCATCCACCTTGACGGCGAGTGACCCGGCAAGCGCGGCCTTGTAGCTCAGAAGCATGTGCAGTTCGGCAAAGGACCACTGCGAGTAGACCCGATTGGCTTTGCGGGCCTTTGGCGAGACTGGCTCATAGCCTTTGCCGTTCTTCTTGCGCTTGCGGCGCTTGGTGTGTTCTCGAATATCTGTCAGGTGCTCCAGTCCCATGAGCGTATGTGGGTGCTGTGCGATGATCTGTTTCGCGAGGGTATGATTGGCTTGCAATTTTAACCGTCTCTCTCGTTGCTCGATGCTTCTCAATCGGCGTTTCGCGCCACGAGTGCCTTTTTGCTGCAAATGTTTGCGGAGTCGTGCGTAATGGTTGGCCTGGTGTCGGACTCGTTTCCCAGGGTGAAAGCTGGCTTTTCCTGTTGTTGTCGAGGTCACGGCCAGGTAGCGAATGCCCACGTCCACCCCCACGACCTCTTGGAGTTGTGCAGGAGTGGGATCAGACACCTCTATGGAGAGGGACACAAGCAGGTAGAACTGCTTCTTTGGACGATCATACCAGAGTTTGGCATCGCCAATGGTGCTCCCCTCTTGAATGAGCGCCGTGTGCTTGTTGTATCCCTGGTAGGGTATGCTGATACGTCCGTTAAGTGTGCCGATGCTGACCTGGCTCTCTCGCTGAAAAGTGTAGTCGCGTTCATAGGTGTACTGTATGCTCGGAGAGCTGTAGTGTGGTGGCTGATCTAACCCCTTAAAGCGTTTCTTGGTGATTTTGGCACGACGATGCTCACTATTCTTCTTGAGCTTGGTCCACAGGCCCTTGTACGTGGCGGCGACCTGCCGCTCCACGCTACAAGGCAGTTGCGAGGGCAGAAGATAGCGCGTGCGTAGCTCGGCATACATGCCTTTATGCAGTTTCGTGACACTGCTGGTTTTTCCATGCTCAAAGGCATACTGACTCACCGCGTTGAGGGCGTCACGATACGCCAATTGCGTGCGGCGCAGGGCCTCAACCTGCTCTGGCGTGGGCAGCAGTTTCAGTTTGGCGGTGATGATCTGCTTCATGTCGTCCGCTTTCTCGTGACAATATGGGAAACCAGCTTGTAGGTACCATGTGTACTGTACTGTGATGTGCTATGCTATGCATCCATGCCCATCAGTATAATAAATGTTCTACACCTTGTAAAGTACCGGAGGTGGCGGCGCTTCCTCCCCTGGTTGAAACGCAAGGGTATCCGCGCCGCCTGGATTATGAAAGGAGTGTTTGCAACAATCCTCAATTCCCTTTTAAGCGCTCTCAGCGTATGCATTCCTAACCCCAATGCATGCCTCAATAGTGAATCATGGGTTTGCAGACCAGAACATTTAGATACTTTATTTGTGTTACTACTGGCAATAATTTATAGAGAAATTTTTCTTTTCATGCTATCTTTCGTATGATGGCGCGAACTGGATAATGGTAGGGTTATAAGCGATATTGATCAGCCAATTGATGCAGGTCTTAGTCTGAGGAACTATAAAGGCGATCGTTGTTGCCCTCTTGTTTTCAATGCATCGTCGTGACGCAAGTTCCCTCTCATAAGACCCTCAATGACAAAAGCTACACGCAGTGTTCACGATTGCTTTTCATAGCTTGTTGTTTTGCACGATGCTGCTGATACGCGTAAAAAACAGTGCTCAAAAGAAGAGGGTTATGCTATGCAGTCAAACAACCCAGAACAACAGAAGGCCACAACTGGCACCACGACAGCCACCCAGTCAACCCAACAGGGTCAACCAGAGCAACAGCAGACTCCGCCGGAAGCGACTACAGCCATCCAGTCAGTTCCCCAGAGCGAAGCGGTACAGGAAGAGCAACGCAAAGCGGAAGAATACCTGGATCAACTGCGTAGAACTCAGGCGGAGTTCGTCAATTATCGTCGCCGCATGGGTAAGGAACAGCTTGAGGGACGCATCACAGCCCAGAGCAGCCTACTCTATCACCTGTTGCCTGTCCTCGATGATCTTGAGCTGGCGTTGCGCTCGGCACCAGCGGAGATGTGTCCGCATTCCTGGGTGCAGGGTCTGTTTTTGGTAGCGCGCAGACTTGAGTCCATGCTTGACCAACTGGGGGTGCAACGTGTGGGTGCCATTGGCGAACAATTCAACCCACGCTGGCATGAGACCATCACGACCGAGACCCATGCAGATGTGCCAGAAGGGACTATTCTCGATGTACTCCAACAAGGGTACATCATCGAAGAGCATGTCATTCGTCCAGCCAGGGTGAGTGTCGCGGGAGCCTCTCCACAACGCGAAACGCCCACGGAGCAAGAAAAGACTGATCCTAACAACAGGCAAACGCAAGCCGAATGAGTTGCGACAACGCCTCATAGGAGTCGAGGGTGCCAGGTAAAGAAGCAGCCTCTGGCATTCGACAGTCCACGTGAGCAAGCCATATACGTGCTCGGGCTCCTTGTCGAGAGGAGCCGTGGACACACTACGAGAGAGAGGGGCAACAATGGCAAAGGTACTCGGTATAGACCTGGGAACAACAAACTCAGTCATGTCAATTATGGAGGCGGGTGAACCCACCGTCATTGAGAACAGGGAGGGCGGGCGGATTACACCCTCTATCGTTGCGATTACAAAGAATGGCGAGCGCCTGGTGGGTCAGGTAGCCAAACGCCAGGCCGTGACCAACCCGGAAAATACCGTCTTCTCCATTAAGCGTCTCATGGGGCGTAAGTTCGACGATCCCGAGGTACAGCGTACAATAAAAATGGTTCCCTACAAGATTACAGGCGCTGCGAACGGTGATGTCCGCGTCGTGATGGGAGGGCGTGAGTATAGTCCGCCAGAAATTTCGGCTATGATCCTCCAAAAGCTGAAAGTCGATGCGGAAGACAAATTGGGGGAGCGCATTACGCAGGCCGTCATCACTGTCCCAGCCTACTTCAACGACTCACAGCGCCAGGCCACGAAAGACGCGGGTACTATCGCAGGACTTGAAGTCTTACGCATCATTAATGAGCCAACCGCGGCCTCACTTGCCTATGGGCTGGACAAGAGGCATGACGAGCTGATTGGCGTCTATGACCTTGGTGGTGGCACCTTTGATATCTCCGTCCTGCAACTGGGGGAGGGTGTCATTGAAGTCAAGGCCACCAATGGCGATACACACCTGGGTGGCGACGACTTTGACCAGCGGATTGTGGATTGGCTTGCTGACGAGTTTCGCAAGGATCAGGGCATTGATTTACGCAACGATCGCATGGCGCTCCAACGCCTGAAAGAAGCGGCCGAGCGAGCCAAGATCGAGCTCTCCTCATCGACCCAAACCGATATTAACCTCCCCTTTATCACGGCTGATCCCAGTGGGCCAAGGCACCTTGTGATGACACTTACACGTGCCAAGCTAGAGCAACTGGTGGGCGACCTGATCGAGCGCACGCGCGGCCCAGTCATGCGTGCCTTGGAGGATGCGCAGGTCAAGCCAAGCGACGTCAACGAGGATGTGCTGGTAGGTGGACAAACTCGTATGCCAGCCGTAGTTGAGTTTGTCAAAAACATTTTCGGCAAGGACCCGCACAAGGGCGTTAATCCCGATGAGGTGGTCGCCATTGGCGCGGCTATCCAGGGAGGTGTGCTGGGAGGCGAGGTTAAGGATGTCTTGCTCCTGGATGTCACCCCGCTCTCACTTGGCGTCGAGACATTGGGTGGAGTGACAACCAAGCTCATTGAGCGCAACACGACCATTCCTACACGCAAGAGCGAGACCTTCAGCACAGCCGAGGATAATCAATCAGCGGTAGATGTCCATGTACTCCAGGGTGAACGTGAGCTGGCGCGCGATAACAAGAGCCTGGGACATTTCCGCCTGGAGGGTATCAGTCCCGCGCCGCGTGGCATGCCACAAATCGAAGTCACCTTCGATATTGACGCCAACGGCATTCTCAACGTGACCGCGCGCGACAAGGCCACGGGCCGTGAGCAAAAGATAACTATTACGGCTTCCAGTGGTCTCTCGCAAAGTGATGTCGACCGCATGGTGCGTGAAGCGGAGCAGCACGCTCAGGAAGATCGCCAGCGCCGCCAGGAGATCGAGATACGCAACAATGCCTCCAGTGTAGCCTACCAGGCAGAACGGATTCTCCGGGAGAACACTGAGAAACTCTCACCCGATGTGCGTAGTGAAGCGGAGAATCGGATCAAGGCCGTACGTGACGCGCTGACCGGGAGTGATACAGCGCGTGTGCAAAGCACCATGGCTGAATTGGAGAGCACCGCTCAGCGCATGCAGCAGGAGATTGCCAGCTATACAGGCGCTCCGGCTGGTAGTCAAGCCACTGAAGCGAGAGCACAGACCAGTTCTAGTAGCGAGCCGGGAACCATAGAAGGCGAATATCGTGAACTCTAACTACTCGCGACGCAGGAGACAGTAGCGAAACTCCAGCTTATCTGGCTGCTCATTCGGCCTTATACGTGCGAGGAAGGGCAAGCCGCATCCGGGATGCGGCTTGCCCTTACGCTACCCTTCGGAGAGAATGGCATTGTAGAGCTGGCGAGCGCTTCCAGGTGGGTGCACAGGCGGGTGGCTTGTCCTGGATCGATCACCAACGGAGCAATAAAGATCCAGAGACGTGTCGTGAGCTGGATGCTTTCATCAAAGATTTTTATTGTGAGACTGAGCAGGAGGACTTTACCCGGCGTTGGGATGTGGTTATTGATAATACTGGCTTGCAGCCCTCAGAAACGCGGGAGAAGATTATGCAGTGTGTTCAGCAGAAATATCCTGACAGCCTGTAAGTTCCTGCTGCTTCGACATTCTGGCTATTGGCGCTTGATTGGTAGAATCGCACCCCCAAAATAGGCTAGGTGATTATAGCCTCTTTTGTGAATACCTCTTTATGCTGCACAAGAGACCGTTGTTCGCTCTTGAGCTTATCTGGTGCTTGTGCAGCAGGCGCAGGAGCGAGGTTTGTGCTTCATGTTATTTCAAGATGTGTGTTGCGCAATTGCCTTATGGGGATGACGGTGAGGCTCTTTTTAAGTGAGCGAGCAGGCTTTGCATTGACGTGAAAAAGCAACTTCTCTATAATCAGTTACATGGATATTTAGGATTACATCGCCCCCAAAGGACTTATTTCATGCTGTATCGTGCGGGACAACAGATAGGCCACTATCGTTTAACCCATATTGTCGGGGAGGGACCGCATGCTCAGGTATTTGTTGCAGAGCATCTTCCTTCTCAAGCGCCTGTGGCTATCAAAATGTTACGGGCGCGCCTTGCTCAGGAAGAAATTGAAAAATTCTCGCGTTCGGCTCGTCGAATCGCGAACCTGAGCCATCCCCATATTATGCGTGTGCGTGATTATGGTGTCGAATGGAATGTTCCCTACCTGGTCATGGAGGTTGCCCTCAATGGGAGTTTGCGTCGTCGCCATCCCGAAGGGACGCGTCTCTCTGCGCAACGCATTCTGGCGTATGCCAGGCAGATTTCTGAGGCCTTGCACTATGCACATAGCGAAAACTATCTGCACCAGTTTATTAAGCCAGAGAATATGCTGCTTGATAAGCAAGGCAATGTACTGTTGAGTGACTTCTTTCTTCCTCTGGGAATATTTACGGTTCGTTCCCCAGAGAACTCGCTCTACATGGCCCCCGAGCAATATCAGGGCGTGGCTCGTCAGACCAGTGACCAGTATGCCTTAGGACTGATCATTTATGAATGGTTTACGGGTGAGCGTCCGACTTATGATCCGCTTAGCACGCGCCTGTTTCAGTATGGCTCGCTGTTGCCTCCATTGCGGGCGAAGGTCCCCAGCGTGTCGACCGAAGTTGAGCAGGTGGTCATGACCGCGCTGGCGCGGGAGCCACACCAGCGTTTCAAAAGCATGCAAGCCTTCGCGAGTGCGCTTGAAGAGGCGTTTCGTGCGCGTCCCTCCTCTGGGCCGCTGCGCTCCTTCCCACAGCGGGTGGCGGTTGCCCCCGCTGGCCAGATGACTACCCCTTTATCTCCCCTCTCGACACCAGATGGTGTTGCCGTAGATGTGCCGGAAGCCCCGGCGGAGGTGAAGGCGGCGGGAAGAGTAATCTGGACGGCGCGCGCGAACCATGGCGCAGTTCGGAGTCTTTCCTGGTCTTATGATGGGCGCCGGCTTGTCTCGGGCGGGAATGATATGCAGGCTCGCGTCTGGGACGCCTCTACGGGAAAGGTTATCCTCTCCTACGGTGGGCACCGGACGGGTGTGCATACCGTGGCCTGGTCACCCAGAGGGCTATTGATTGCCTCGGCGGGCTATGATCCACAGGTTCATGTGTGGAGCGCGACCAGGGGTGCTATCATGCATGCCTTCCAGGCGCATACGCAACCGGTGAAGGCCCTGGCCTGGTCCTCCGATGGCCAGCGTCTTGCCTCGGTGGATGGACCAGATGGCCTGGTCCGTGTCTGGGAAGCCATGTCGGGAACGCAGCACGTGACCTTTAAACCTCAGGATAAAGATGTGGCCGCGCTCACCTGGTCTCCTGATGGCACCTGTGTCGCCGTAGCCAGCGAGGATGGGGGCGTACAGATCTGGCATGTCAACACGCCACGGCATCATGGGCGCATCTTTAGCGACCCCTCGTTTGCTAGTGTGCAGGCCCTGGCCTGGGCGCCTGGGAATAGCTATATGGCTTCAGGCGGAGAGGAGCAGGTTATCCACTACTGGAATACCAACACGGGCCGGGATAAACTGCTCTTCAGTGGACACACGCAGAAGATTCTCTCGCTCTCCTGGTCACACGATGGCAAACTCCTGGCCTCTTCGAGCGCCGATGGGAGCGTGCGTATCTGGGATGTGCGCACAGGAGCCTGTGTCTTTGCTTACAGTAGTAAGCACCCTCCCGTGCACGTGGTGGCCTGGTCGCCAGGTGGTTCGCTGCTGGCCTGTGGCGATGCCGATGGCTCTATTCAGGTCTGGCAGATTCAGTTTCCCGCTTAGGTTTCTCTTTATTTCGAGAGGGGACGCGACAAGAGCCATGTCGCGTCCCCTCTCTTTATGTGTGGAAAAAAACTGTTTGTTTGCAGAATGGTTTATGGGTGCGGTAATCTAAGAGGACGGCGTCACTGTAGCGGTCCTGTTGTGCGTACTAGCTAAAAGATAGCGTTGTGCGTCTTTCACGTCTTTCATAAAAATTCGTATGAAAATTCTCTGTTGAGAAGAGAGGTTGTGTATATATGCGATACCGTTCATTTGGACGAACTGGCTGGAATGTCTCTGAGATTGGCTTTGGGGCCTGGGGAATTGGCGGAGATGCCTGGGGACAGCAAGACGATACCGCCGCGCTTGCGGCTCTCAATAAGGCTATTGACCTGGGCGTGAACTTCATTGATACCGCCGATGTCTATGGTGATGGCCATTCCGAGCAACTGATTGCCCAGGTGCGCAAAGCGCGCAAAGAAGAGCTTATTATTGTGACGAAGGCGGGTCGTCGCCTCAATCCCCACACGGCTGAAGGGTACAACAATCGCCAGAACCTGGCAGGATTTATTGAGCGTAGCCTGCGCAATCTCGACGTTGAGGCCCTGGACCTGGTGCAACTGCACTGCCCACCCTCTGAGGTCTACGCTATGCCCGAGGTATTTGCGATCCTCGATGATTTGCAGCAGCAAGGCAAGATCCGCAACTATGGTGTCAGTGTCGAGAAGGTGGAAGAGGCACTTAAAGCCATACAATATTCCAACGTCAAGAGCGTGCAGATCATCTTTAATATGTTCCGCCTCAAGCCCGCCGAGCAGTTCTTCGCGGCGGCACGGGAGCGCAACGTTGGCGTCATTGTACGTGTCCCCCTGGCCAGCGGACTCTTGACGGGCAAGTTTAGTGTGCAGAGCCAGTTCTCCACGAGCGACCACCGCAATTATAACCGTCATGGCGAGGCTTTTGACCAGGGCGAGACCTTCTCCGGGGTGGACTATGAGGAGGGCCTGAAGGCGGTTGAAGAGCTACGGGACCTGGTTCCCGAAGGAACGACTATGGCGCAGTTCGCCCTGCGCTGGATCTTGATGTTCCCCGAGGTCTCGACAGTAATCGCTGGGGCGAAGAATCCACAACAGGCGCAGGATAACACTGCTGCCTCAGAACTCCCCGCACTGAGCGATGAGACCATGAAACGCATCCAGGAACTCTATGATCGGCGCTTCCGCGCCAGCGTCCACTCCCGCTGGTAAAAGAGAGTGGAAGAGAACAGCTGGGGGCTATGTGCTTATGGCACACAGCCCCCAGCTGTTCTCTTCCAGAGGCGTGTTGCATAATGATTAGAGGGTATATATCTTAGCTTTTGGAGGTGTATTTTGGCACAGGTTGATTTTGGTTTGATGTTGCGTCCGACCAATCCTGGGGACTCTTTTCAGGATTTAATGCAGTATAACCAGCATTGTATCGAGGCGCTCTCTCCCGCCTTTACGACGCTCTGGCTGGAGGATCATCTTCAGGTGGGGGCGAACGACCACCTGGAGGCCTTGACGACGCTGACGTACCTGGCCGCGCAGTACCAGCGCTTCAAGGTTGGCACGCTGGTCCTCTCCCAATCCTACCGCAATCCCGCCCTGCTGGCGAAGATGGCGGCCAATATCCAGGCCTTGACCGGTGGGCGCCTGATTCTGGGCGTGGGTGCCGGCTGGAAGGAGGATGAATACCGCACGTATGGGTATCCCTTCCCCTCCGTCAAGGAGCGCATGGGCCAGCTGGAGGATACGGTAAATATCCTGCGCGCGCTCTGGCAGTCACAGCCTGCTAGCTTCGAGGGCACATTCTATCATTTACAGGATGCCTATTGCGCGCCTCGGCCTGAGCCGTCCATTCCCATTCTGATTGGAGGTGGTGGGGAGCAGCGCACGCTGGCAATTGTGGCGCGCCACGCGGACTGGTGGAACTTCAATTCCTGCCCCGTCGAGGAATATGCGCGTAAGCTGGCGATCCTGCGCCAGCATTGCGAGCGCATCGGACGTAATCCCGACGAGATTAAGCTAACCTACCTGGGGACGCTGAGCGCCTCCGCTGATCCTGCCCAGGTACAGCGTCACCCGCAGAAGCACTACATCGCTGGCAACGCGAGCGAGATACGCCAGGAGTTGGAGCAATTCCAGGCCATTGGCGTCACGCATTTTATCTTCCGCATTTCCAACCTCCAGACCCTGCACTACTTCAACGAGCAGGTCGCACCCCACTTCCAGTAATTCAGCGGGGAATGATTTGGGAGGCCCTGATTGCCTGCAGCAATCAGGGCCTCCCAAATCATTCCCCTTTACTGAAAATGATGCCCAAAAAGGTCTTCTGTTGCCGTTTATAATGTGGTTTTATAAGGAGTTACACTTTTTTATACCGTCATTTATCGTTCGCGTTGGTTCTACTACTTGTATCAGGGGACGTAATGGCAACGCAGCAAGCATATGTCATCATTGGAAATGGAATTGCGGGCGCGACCGCCGCGGAGGTCATACGCGCGGAAGATAGGGCCGCAGAGATTACTGTGGTTGCGGAGGAGCCGACTCCCGTCTTCTACCGCCCCGCGCTCAAGGACTACCTGGGCGGCAAAATTCGTGAGGAGAAGCTCTGGGCACGCCCCATCAGTTTCTATCCCGATCGTCACATTCGCTTTGTGACCGACCGCGTCATGGCTATCCGGCCAGGAGAGCACACTCTGGCGCTACGCAGCGGGGCGACGCTTGCCTACTCGCGCTTACTACTGGCGCATGGCGCGCGTGCGACCTCGCTGACCTGCCCTGGCGTCGACCTGGCGGGTGTCACGACGTTGCGCACTGTCGCCGACTACCAGCGCGTGCTGGCGCGGCTGAACAACGCGCGCCGTATCGTGGTGGTGGGGAGCGGGACGCTGGCACTTGAATCTATCGAGACGTTGCGCCATCGTGGGTACGAGGTAACGCACCTCTTGCGCCGACGTACCCTCTGGTCAGAGGTGCTGGACCCCGTGGCCTCCGACCTGGTTCTACAACAGGAGAGGCGTGAGGGCGTTGATGTGCGCACCGAGCAGGAGATCGCCGAGGTCTGTGGGCAAAATGGGCAGGTGACCGGTGTAATCACGACGACGGGGCAACATATACCTTGCGAGATCGTCTTGCTGGGCATTGGCATTGAGCCAATTATCGACTTTGTGAAGAGCGCGGGCATCGCCTGTGGGCGTGGGGTCAAGGTTGATGGCGCGATGCGTACCAATGTGCCAGATATTTTTGCGGCAGGCGACCTGATTGAGACCGCTGATCCCATTACGGGCAAGGCACGTGTGATCGGGCAGTGGTATCCCTCGGTGCAGCAGGCGCGGGCCGCCGCGTATAGTATGCTCGATCTGCTGGACACAGAACATCTCTTCCGCTTCGGCAACTTTTATAACGCCACCTTCCTTTATGGGCTTGATTTCGCCTCGGTGGGCATCTCAACGGTTCCCAGGGGTGAGAAGAACTACCAGGAACTGGTCGCTGATCCCCAACCTCGCCATTATCAGAAGGTTATTTTAAAGCAAGGCGTCCCCGTGGGGATGGTGGCCCTGGGTGACCGTAGGAGTGTGCTGACCTATAAACGTGCTATCGATCACAGTGTCAATCTCTCCCCGGTCGCCTCACGCCTCTTTGCCCCTGATTTTCACCTGGGGGCCTGGTTGGATACGCAGGGGGTACCGCTCCCCTTGCTTGGGGTCAATCGCGAGGGTACGGTCGCTGTCCAGCGCATGGCTTACGCGACCGGGGTTGTGCCTGAAGTGAAGCCCGCCACTAATAAGCCTGGAACCGCGCCGACTCTGCGCGAGGCCCGGCTGGTGCCTGTGAATCAGCTATCGATCATACCTCCCCTAACCGATGCCTATCTCAGTCAGACGCGGGTCGTTACCGTTGGCCGGCTGGAGGGTTCGAGCCTGGTCATTAACCATAATACGATCTCGCGTCGCCACGCGGAGATTAGCTACGCCAATGGGCAGTATGTGTTGCGCGACCTGGGAAGTAAGAATGGGACGCAGGTAAATGGACAGCGAGTGGCGCCCAATAGCCTGACCGTACTTGCGCCAGAGAACCAGGTCCAGTTTGGCTCGGTGAAATTTGCGTTGAAACAGCAAACAGTTGATCCTGCTGAATCTGTTCTGCTCAATAAAGAGCAGAAGCAAGCCTTCTTTAATGCCACACCAGGCTCGGCCGTGAATATCCCCACGTTCTCGTCCGCGATCGCAGGAGCGGGCGAGCAGACGGTGATTCACGCTCCTGCGCCAGCGTTGTCCCAGGGACAACCAGTGCTTGCCAGCGATGGTTCCCTCTCATTGCCTGGTGTGGCTACACCCCTTTCTGCGAATCTCGTGGCGCCTCTGCGCCAGGGACCAGCCCTGGTATGTGTACTTAATGGCCAACCCCTGGTCTTTGCTCTGCCTCTAAAGAGGCAGGTCACCATTGGCCGGGAGCAAGGGAACGAGATTAGGCTCCAGGAGATGTCCATCTCACGCAAACACGCCGCCATTTTCCCTGGACCCGATGGCCTCGATAGTCTTTATATTCGCGACCTTCAGAGTGGCAATGGGGTGCGCGTGAATCATCACAAGATTACGTCGGCCTACCCTCTGACCCACGAGGCCGCAATTGAACTTGGGAATGTGAGGGCTTATTTCCTGAACTATCAGCAGCCACACTCACCGCTGCCTGTTCGCAGTGGAGGAAAGGGAATACCCGTCATGCAAGCTGTAGCAGCGCCAGGTAGCGAGCCTGTACGCGCCGGGATCGCGACGAAGACGGCGTATTGCCGCCAGTGTGGTGCGTCACTCGTGTCCCCTCAGGCGCGCTTCTGCCCCAGTTGTGGCTCACTACAATAAGGAGTTGAGAGAAAGTCTATGCAGAAACCAACTGCCCTGCCCATGATTGGCGTACAGCATCGCAGTCATCTCACTCCACTCACCGAGAGTGAGGTGCGCTTTGAGATTGATATGTGTATCGGCTGCGACCGCTGTATGCGGGCATGTCCGCTCCCGCTCTCGTCGCAGGTCAATATCGCCGATCTCAACCTGGCCACGATCTCGGATGAGGTCGCGCCTCACGTGGCGCGTTTTACGCAGGAGTGCGTTATGTGTGGCTCCTGTGTGCCGGTCTGCCCAGTCAACAACCATCGCGATCTGCTTATGCTCTCGCTCAAACAGCGCCTGGGAATCTCCTGGGATCGTAACGTGGATATGAGCCTGGTGCTTGAGTATCTCCCCCAGGGGTGGACGCTCCCTCTGCTGCTGAGCCGCCTGCGTGAGCAACCTATGTTTGGTGATGCGCAACTGGTGCCAGATAATTACCTCAAACACCTGTTGTGCAGCTCCAAGCTCCTGTCACTGGTGCCTGATTCCATCCTCATTCAGGAGCGTACTTATGGCCGAGAGATGTACTTTATCCTCGAAGGGCGCTTCATGACGAGCACGCTTGGCCCTTTGGGACAGGAACTGCCTATAGCGGTGCTTGGGCGTGGCGAATTTGTGGGTGAGCGTGGAATGCTAACGGGCCAGCAGCGGACTGCCACCGTCAAGGCGCAGACCACGGCCATGGTGCTTGAGGTTCCTGAGCAGGTGATCCAGCGCATGATGGAGGTCGCGCCCCCGGTGCGCCACTACTTTGAGAACCTGCATAATACCCGCTCGATTGTCAGCATCCTCAAGCGTATGGCCCTCTTCCAGGGGGTTGCGGACCAGGATATGCGCTGGCTGGCGAGTAAAGTGCGCTTTAGAAACTACGAGCGCGACGAAGTGCTTTTCGCCGATAGGGAGGAGGCGCAGCCGGCTCGTGAGGCGCTACATGTCATCCTGGACGGCTTTGTGAAGGTGGCGCGCATGTCCTCGGGTTCTCATCCAGGCCAGGGAAAAGAGCGCATCATTGCCTACCGCCAGAATGGCGACTATTTCGCCGGAGGCCTGGACATGCTCGGCGATGGGAAAGCGGTAACGGCGACTGCGATTAACCGTGTGCGGTTGGCGGAGATCCGGCGCGAAGATATGCTCGTGATTCTCTCGCGCTATCCCGAGGTCAACCAGCGCTTTATGCATCGCTTGCAGGAGTATCGCGTGATGGCGGACGCGGCCCAGACCTTCATCGGGCCGCGTGACCTTCTCCAACGCGGACAGACGCAGGCCTTGGCCGAGGCGGAGGCCAGGGCTGGCTTGCGCGCCCTGGTCGGTGGCGGAGTCGTTGAGGGAACCGAAGTGCTGGTCATCGACCTGGATAAGTGTGTTCACTGTGATAAGTGTGAGGAGGCGTGCGAGCGCAGGCATGGACACTCGCGCATGAACCGTCGTGGTATGGTCGTAGGCAATATCAGTGTGGCCACCGCCTGTCGCCACTGCCAGGACCCCGTCTGCCTGCTTTGTAGCCGTGCTGGCATTGCACGTCTGCCCAGTGGTGAGGTCTACATCACCGAGAGCTGTATCGGCTGTGGCATTTGCGCCGAGCGCTGCCCCTATGACAACATCTCCATTATCTCACTGAACGAGCAGGAGGCGGCTCCCTCTTCAACCTGGGAGCGCTTCACGCGCTTCTTCTCGAAAGGCGTTGGCAGAGAATATGGCAAGCGCCAGCTCCCCATGGCGCAGCAGTTCGCGATGCCTGGCCCCCTGACGCCCGGCGATGGCTCTGACGCCATCGCCGAAGTGCGCAAAAAAACTGGCGATCAAGTGCGACCTCTGCGCGGGATATAGCAACCAGGCCTGTGTGCAGGCTTGCCCGACGGGCGCGGCCTTCCGCGTGCAACCGGGCCAGTTCTTTGGTTCCACCGAAGACATTCTCAATCTTACTACATCTCAGGAGCGTTAACCATGGCTGTTTCGACCAAGACGCCCAGCAAGAAGGCAGTGGCGCGCATCTGGCACACTCCGACGTCAAAGGCAGCTTTGTACTGGCTGCTCTTCGCCGCAGGCTATACCGCGCTCTTCTATATTCTCTACCTCTTGCTCCTGCACGAGAAGGCACGCTTCTTCAAAGGCCCCTTCTTCGACGTGGTGTTTCGCTGCGGCGTGATGTCCTATCTCATGATCCTGGGCGTTGCCGCGTACTCGCTACGGGCGCGTTTCTTTCATGGTCTGCCCTGGAAGGCGCAGAGCTGGGTCTGGGCGCATATGTGGGTGGGGATCGCCTCCATCATGCTGGCCCTACTCCACGCCGATTTCCGCTATATCCTGCACTTTGAGTGTAGCGGCGTGAACTGCCTCACGGATAAATACCTGGCCCTGCCCTCGCTCTACGGCCTGATTTTTCTCGTGTTCAGTGGAATCGTCGGACGTCTGCTGGATAGCTGGCAGACAAAGATGATTGCCCAGGATGCGAGCACAAATGGTGTGGGTATCGCCAAGGCCATCCCGGCGCGCCTCTCGGAGCTAGAGTATATCATTGAGCGCCTGAATGCGGGGAAGTCGGATGCCTTTAAGCAGTACTGTGAGCGCGCCCTGGCATGTGTCGGGCTGCTACCAACAGACCTTCCCGCGCTTCCCGCGCAGGAGCAAGCGGATTTCCAGCGCGCCCACGCGGCCCTGGCGGAGCATGCACGCCTCGCTGCCTCGCTCCAGGTGCAGACCCGGGCGCGCCTGATCTTCAAGACCTGGCGCTGTATCCACATGTTCCTGGTGCCGCTGATCCTGCTCGTCATCTCCTATCATGCCATCGCCGAGCTGATCCGCGTCCTGCTAGGCCTGATTCATACCCGCCCACTGTAGACAAGCAGTCCTCCTCCCATAGGCGCCCGATTTATCGAGCGCAAGGCGATTTATCGCGGTGATACGGAATTACGAGCATTGTCCATGAAGATGTGATGTGCATGGCAAGCGTTGTTAGGCAGCGTGGCTGATCACAACGCTGTACTCGTGCGATAAATCGCCTTGCGCGCCGTAAACGGGGCGTCTATGGAAAGGAGGGCGTGTGTCGGCGCGCCTGGCGCTGCTCCCAGCGATATTTAAGCCATTGATAGACAGTAATGCCAATGCCCAGCCAGAGCAGGCCAGCCAGGTAGCCACCCAGGACATCAAAGAAGTGATGCTCGCCCGCCTCTATACGCGCGTAGCCAACGATAAGGACATAGATGACCATGAGTACCTGTAGAATGGGCAGTAGCCAGCGCAACGCCGAGGTGCGTGCGGGCCTGGTAAGCGTCAGGTAGAAGATAAAGCCCCACAAGACAACGTCGTGCATGACATGTCCAGAGGGGAAGCTATAGGCCTGGATCAGGCGATGCATACAGATGCCATCGGCGGGTGTAGCGCGTGGGCGACCCACCAGGATGGTTAATCCCCCCCAGACGACGCTGGCCGTCGCCACCGTTATCCACATGACCAGCGTCTCAATCCAGCCGCGAAAGAGCAGAAGCACGATGCCGAGGATGCCGGGAATGATGACTGATGGAATTGGATCATTAAATGTATTGACGTAATCAGAGGCAGTATCGATCCACGTGCGTGTGTTTGGCGAAAAGCGGCAGGGTATGGCATGGGGACCCTGAATAAAATCCGCCACATCTTTTTCTAGAGGCCAGAACGTTGGGTGAATAGAGACGAGAAACCCAAGAATTGCGAGTAAGATGAGTCCCACAAGCCATAAAACAAGAGCCGGGCCACTTACCAGGCGCCTCTTTGTTTCCTCCCCTGAATGTGATGCAGATTGCTCCATAGAACGTTCCTCCTTGATTGCTGTATGGGAGCGTACTCCTGCTATTGAATACGTTGTTACGGTAGAGTATGGATGCAAGCCTCTCCGTTTTTCTTCAGGATTGCGAACAGAACTCCTTTGCTCAGCTGGACTCATAACAGGGTGTTGCAGGTCTTCTCGTGCATGTATGAGCTTTTGCAGTTTTCTATAATAGTAAAGATAAGCATAGGTAATTGTAGATCCGCCTGGTAGAGCTTGAAGCAAAGATAGCGCTATATAACAAAGCACCGGAAACGAGGATTGCACCATGAGAAAGATGTTATATCTTTTCCTCATGAGCGCTGCGTTTGCGTTGCTCTTGATGGTTGGTATGGCAACACCTGTATCTGCCTCAACCTCAAGCGTGACCACAAGCACAGGAAGCGCAGCCAAAACAGCCTGGTGGCCGTATGGAGGGTATGGTGGCTGGTATAGAGGGCATGGCTATTCCCGACCCTTCTTCTTCTATTCCCGACCCTTCTTCTATCACCCCTTCTACTACTATCACCATTATTACTATCCCTACTACTGGTAGTGTGCGCCCACATGCAGCGTGAAGGGACATCTCAACATGGCTTGGGCGCTGTTGGGATCAAGGGATGAAGGTAGCTCGTCTCCACAGTTGGAGACGAGCTTACACACATGAGGATATCCTTCTATGCTTGCTGGAGATGAAATAAGAGAAGCACCAGAAAAACAGAAACTTCCTCGAGAGTTGCGTGCCCGCGATCTCGCTGCTATGTCAGTGTTGATTGTCCTCTATTTCTTATGTGTCAACTCTGTGCAGACAGGGACGTTGGAGACCTTTAGTTATTGGCTGATTGGCCTCTGTTTTCTGCTCCCATCAGCTTATGTCTCTCGCTGGCTATCGGTGCATCTCTCATTTCATGGAGGGCACTATATCTGGATTAGAAAGTTGGGTGGTCTGCGCTGGGGTGAGATCACCGGCGCTTTTACCTGCTTATATGGTGTTTTTGTGATCCTGACTATTTTACAAGGAGAGCTGATTCTTATTACGGATTTTGAGCCTCACTGGTTTGATAATCCTTTGACACTCTACTGTGCTCAGATGTTCCTGGTGTTGTTCTGTGCCGCGCTTGCGCTGGTGCCATTGCGTTATCTTAAACATATGTTGCTGCTGGGGGCTGGCCTCTATGTCTCATTGTTCCTTGCCGTGGGAGCGGCGGGTATCTGGTGGCTGTGGCAGGGGCATCCCTTTCATGCCAACTGGCCAGTGTGGCATGGCTGGCCTGCTGTCAAACAACACATTGGGATCTATGGCATTGTCATGTGGGCTTTTATGGGTGTCGACTGGCCTTTTATCATGGGTAAAGAGGTGCGTGGCGATGATGACGAGGCACGAACGCGGACGGGACGCTTTATCTGGTGGGCGTGTGCTCTGATCTTCGTGGCGTATGTCATTGCCACCTTTGGTGTCCTGGTCGTCGTCCCATATGAACATGTGGAGGCGTTTGATGCCATGCTGCTCGCGGTACAAAATAGTTTTGGCCCCCTGGCTGGCGCCCTTTTTCTCATCCTGTTAGGCTTATGTCAAATTGCTATCTCTATCGCCGTTTTCCTGGTCTGTTCGCGCATGCTGATGTTCATGGCCTATGATCGCCTTTTGCCAAGGGTTATTGGTAATCTTTCCTGGAAAGGGACCCCCTTCGCTAGCGTTCTGACGATGGTGCTGCTGTGCGGCCTGATATTTTCCCTCATCTATGTCCCTCTGTATAGTTTCTCCAGCCCCTCTGCCTGGATAGCTCTTCCGGGGAAGATTGTGAATGTGGTCCTGCAGGCCCTTGCGGCTGTCATCTGGTCGATGGCGACTCTGCTGCTGTACGGACTCCTCATCTGGGCATGTATTACCAGGCCACGGGCATTTCTGCGCCTGCGCGAGCGCCAGAGAATCGTGTCCTGGCGAATCATGAGGCGCGTCCTTGGTGTGACTGTGGTGGGTGTGCTGACGACCTTGTTGGGTGGTATCCTTGTTCTCTCCTCTTCCTGGATACCGCGCCTGCTTTCGCCCTCGCATTGGACGTTTACGATTGCCTCTTTTACTGGTGTGGTGCTGCTTCTGGGATGGCTGGGGGCTGAACTGC
Organism: Ktedonobacter sp. SOSP1-52; assembly: GCF_016587395.1. NCBI lineage: Bacteria > Bacillati > Chloroflexota > Ktedonobacteria > Ktedonobacterales > Ktedonobacteraceae > Ktedonobacter > Ktedonobacter sp. SOSP1-52. The sequence goes on along the minus strand of NZ_BNJH01000002.1, from coordinate 323,967 downwards.
CTCGCCAGTGGCGGCTCACCTATGACCTGCACGCGAAAAATGATAACGCTCGTATACTACGAAGTCAGCTGCAAAAGGCCTATGATGAGAAGATTATTCTCGCCCAGAGGCAACAAGTGCTGCTACAAGAACGCGATACGCTCTTCCGGCAGCACGCACAATTAGCCGTGACTGATCCGGTGACCGGGCTGCCCAACCATCGCGCTTTGATGAAGGCGCTCGATGGACTGTTAGCACAGAGTCGAGAGCTGGGCGAGACATGTGCGCTGCTGTTTATTGATCTGGATAATTTTAAGCATGCCAATGATACCTGGGGTCATCAAGCGGGCGATTTTTTCTTACACGAGGTGGGCGCAAATTTGCGCCAGGCGGTATCGCCCCAGGCCGTTGTGGGTCGCTATGGAGGCGAAGAGTTTGTTGTGATTGTGCCCAACATCTCGCTGTTGCAGGCAGGCGAACTTGCTGAGCATGTTCGTGTTCAGCTTCAGCAGGCATTACATGTCTGGAGTCCAAGTGAGTATAGCCCTCCGGTGTATGTGCGCCTGACGGCGAGTATCGGTGTTGTCTTATATCCATTCCACGGCGCTAACCGGGGCACGTTGCTTGAAGCCGCTGATCGTTTGATGTACCAGGCGAAGCAGGGGGGGCGCAATTGTGTACGTATCGCCGGGCTGGATACAGGCGCTCTATCTTCCTCGGTAACCCATACCGGTCCGATGGCCTATACAGCCAGCTTACAGACACATGCCTTGCTAGGGCTATTAATGGTAAAGGACCCGCAACTCTACGAGCAGGGGCAGCGCATCGCCCCGCTTGCGGTGATGGTGGCCAGAAATATGCAATCCACTGGTGACATGGTGCTCGTGACGCGCCTGACAGCTATGCTACATGACATCGGCATGCTGGCGCTGGCTGATACTTGCCCACTCAGACAGGAAGCAAAGGCTACTGACCTGTGTAAACATACAGCTTATGGAAAGGCAATTGTGGCGGAGGCTGGCGATATCTTCTCGCTTGTAGCTCCGTCTATAGAAGCGCATCATGCACGTTGGGATGGCCTGGGCTATCCCTATGGGCTGTGTGGAGAAGAAATTCCCCTGGCGGCCCGTATCGTGGCCGTTGTCGATGCCTATGATACGTTGTGCTTATGCTCCACCGCCAGAAGCGAGACCGCGATCTGCCAGAAGCTAGTGAACTGTGCAGGAACACGCTTCGACCCGGCCGTTATACGTGCCTTCCTCCAGGTACTCCAGACCCAGCAGCGTACGACAGATGCTAACTTAGAGGCCATTAGGCTTCCTCAATCCCAGCGTGAGCCTTCTGGGTAAGAGGCGTGTTCCTTGATCCAGGTCAGGGTTGACATGAGATGTTTATGTCATGGAGGCGCCTTCTGAGGCACCACGTGCGACCCGTGCATAGAGTGAGAGAATGCCGCTGCTGTGGCGGGGCGCAGGTGGCGTCCAGTGTGCGCGACGTTCGCTGAGAATGCTCGCTATCTGCTCCTGGGGGAGTGGTTGCCTCTGGACGCCCACAATTGCCAGCCGCCGTTCAGGAATATGAATCTCGACCAGGTCGCCCTCTTCAATAAGCGCGATGGGACCCCCATCGAGGGCCTCGGGCGTAATATGTCCCACGCACGGACCCTTCATGGCGCCAGAGAAGCGTCCATCCGTAATCAGGGCCGTGGTGGTGTTGAGCGCGGGATCGTCGGCGATGAGGGTCGAGGCAAAATACATCTCGGGCATGCCATTGGCCCGTGGTCCCTCGTAGCGAATGACGACGACATCGCCAGGGGTGATCTGGCGCTCACGCAGGGCGGACAGGGCCTCGTCTTCAAAGTCAAAGACGCGGGCAGGTCCAGTATGGATGTGCATCTCTTTAGGGACCGAGAAGGCCTTAATGACGGCTCCTCCCGGGGCCAGATTGCCGCGTAGCACCGCGATTCCCCCATCGGGACCAAAGGGATCTGAGCGCGGGCGCAGCACCTCACGGCGCGAGACCTTGACGTTGTGTAGGTAGCCAATGCGCTCGGCGAAGAAGCGGCTGTGTTCTATCTCTTCCAGGTTCTCTCCCACGGTCTTGCCGGTGACGGTCAGGCAATCCAGGTGCAGCATGTCACGCAGCTCAAGCATGACGGCTGGCACTCCGCCCGCATACCAGAAATACTCGACCGGGTAGCGGCCGGTGGTCTTAACGTTGGCTAGCACAGGGACCTGGCGATGAATACGATCAAAGTCGTCGATGTTGATATCGACACCAGCCTCGCGTGCGATGAGCGGCAGGTGCAGGAGCATATTCGTCGAGCCACCCACGGCGGCGTGAATGATGATGGCGTTCTCAAAGGCCTCGCGCGTCAGGATACGTCGAGGCGTGATCTCTTCCTCAATCAGCCTGAGGAGCTGCTTCCCCGTGGCGCGGGCATAGCGCAGCAACTGGGTGAGGGGCGCTGGAACAAGGGCAGAGCCAGGCAGAGCCAGGCCCAGTGCCTCGGAGATGACCTGGCCCGTGCTGGCGCTGCCCATAAACTGGCAGGCCCCACAGGTGGGGCAGGCTCCATGCTCCGCCTGCTCAAAGTCCTCCCTGGGGAGCTCGCCGCGTTCGACTGCCATACCCATGGGCCAGAGATGATTCGAGGTTACATAATCGGGGGCGTTGAGTTGCGTGCCTCCAGGGAGATGAATGGCGGGCAGGTTGCAACGCGCGATGGCCAGCAGGTGTGCGGGCACAGACTTATCATTGCCCGAGACCAGGACCATGCCGTCGTGCGGGTGTCCAAGGGCATGGATCTCGATCATGGCCGCCATGATATCGCGCGATACCAGGGAGTAAGACATCCCCGCGTGCGCCTGGGCGACGCCATCACAGATATCGCTGACAGTGAAAACCCCTGGTTTGCCGCCTGCCTCAAAGACGCCATTACTGACCTCCTCGACGAGCGAGCGAAAATGAAAGGTGCCTGGATGTCCCATGCCATAGGCACTATCGACAAGCACCTGGGGCTTGCCCAGGTCTTCCTCGGTCCAGTTCATGCCCATACGCAAGGCATCGCCCTGGTGATTGACCGCCCGTAGGCGCTGACTCCGTAGCTTTTTCGGATCTATCGGCACTGTTTTTCGCTCCTTTGCTTGCTCTCCTGGTGGTACATCTATCGCAATTGGGAAGAATACTCGGGCAGGTCTGGATGTGCGCTGGGTAGGGGGCTCTGCAGGGTCCAGCCACCGTCGATGACCAGGGTCTGCCCGGTAACATGGCGCGCCTGGGGCGAGGCGAGATAGAGGGCGGCGGCGACAATATCCTCGACATTTCCCACGCGTCCGGTTGGCGTCACACCGGCCCAGTTTGCCTCGTAGTTGGGGTCATCCAGGAGGGTGCGTTCCGTGAGCGTCGCCCCCGGACAGATGGCGTTGACGGTAATGCCATACTTCCCCAGGTCCAGCGCGATTCCTCGCGCCATCATGCGGATGCCTGCCTTAGTAATGCCATATCCCTCCAGGTTTGCATGCGCTTGAATGCCGGTGACAGAAGACATCAAAATAATGCGACCAGGAATGCGGGCCTTGATCATACTCTTGGCAGCAGTCTGGGCGGTAAAGAAACTGCCGCGCAGGTTGACGCTGGTCAGACGGTCGAAGGCATCGGGCGTATAGGTGAGGAAGTTCCCATAGTTGGTGATGCCAGCATTCGCAATTACAATATCCAGCCGGCCAGCGGCCTCGGTAAAACGTTGAAAGATGGCGCGGATGGCCTCTACATCGGCGATATCGCCCGCGTAGGGTGCGACTCGTTCGGCTCCCACCGCCCTGTTTATCTGCTGTGCGGCCCTCGTGCAGAGATCCAGGTCGATATCATTTAAGGCTACCGTGGCGCCCTCGCTGGCGAAGGCCTGGCAGAGTGCGTAGCCGATGCCTGTCCCGGCCCCGGTGACGAGCACTGCTTTCCCCGAAAACATACTCATGCATTTCCCCTCTATGTCTAACTGAATCAGTGTCTTCTCGCAGGTGTATTTATTGTATAATGATCTAAATTTAATCTCCAGTTTGTATTCACGAAATGGGATTGTTGTGAGTTTGTAGCACTCTTCTGGCCTATGAGTCCTCTTTGCTTGCGAGATATGTTGTGGTGAGAAGGACGTATACTATGTTGCAGTATTGCAAACAATCATGATCCCTCTTATTCCTGATAAGCTATTATGAGGGCGCAAAGAGTACTATTACATGGTTACTGGCTATTTTTCCCTCTGCCCAGACATGATTGAAAAAGGAGTATCTTATGCCTGAAGAGAAGGACTATCTTGGTAGACGTATTGGTAATTATCAACTTGCCTCCCGGATCAGTAGTGGTGGGTTCGGCCAGGTCTATCTTGCGCACCATACATTGCTGAAAGAGCGCGCGGTTGCTGTCAAATTGCTCCACATGTTTCTCCAGACCGAGCAAGAACGTGAGCAGTTCTTGCAGGAAGCCCAGTTTTTAGAGAGCCTTAAACATCATTATATTCTGCCACTGCTAGATGTGGGTTTTCTCGAAGGGGCGCCCACGCCCTATCTGATCACCGAGTACGCGGCGGGCGGCTCGTTGCGCGAACGTCTCAGACAAAGGCTACCCCTCTCAATCGAGCAAACAATCACGATCCTGGCGCAGGTGGGAGAGGCGCTTGCCTTTGCGCATCAGCATAACGTCATTCACCGTGATATCAAGCCCGAGAATATTCTCTTCAATGCCCAGGGTGATGCGTTACTGGCTGATTTTGGCATTGCCACTATTGCCTCGGCCACAACGCGTTCACAACTGGTAACGTCGGTAGTGGGAACCCCATTATATATGGCCCCCGAGCAGTTCCAGGGAAAGCTGAGTCGTGAGAGCGACCAGTATGCCCTGGGGTGTATCGCCTACGAACTCTTCACAGGTCGCCAGCCCTTCCAGGCCGGAGACTTTATCGCCATTGGCTTTTTGCACGCGACTGAACAGCCTATCTCGCTGCGTCAGTACAATCCCACGCTCCCGCTTGCGGTTGAGCAGGCGGTACTCAAGGCGCTGTCCAAGCAGCGTACGGAGCGCCACGCCGATGTACAAGCATTTGTATCGGCCCTACGGCAGGCGGTGCCTCTGCCAGAGAAAGCCGCTCCACTACAGGCTGCAAAAGTGCAAGCGCCACAGTTTCCCGCAGTGATAACCGGACTGCCCCAGGCAATGGAAGTGCTTCGACAGACCACAGCACAGGCCACAGAGGCATCAAACTCCAACAGGGCCTTAGAAGATGCCCTCCTTGCCTGTGAGCAGGAGATACTGCGTGCCCCAACGCGCGCGGCGCTCTATAATCGCAAGGGCCTACTTTTAAGCGATCTCTTACGGGATGCACAGGCCTTAGCGTCCTTTGAGCAGGCCATTCTGCTGGAGCCCTCTAATGCTGAGTTCTATTATAACAAAGGCCTTACCTTGGCGAACCTGAAGCGCTATGAAGAGGCGCTGCAGGCCTGGGACCGGGCCATCCAGATTGACCCCTCGCATATGCTCTCTTATAGCAGTAAGGGTTGGATCCTGACGCTTGTCGGTAGAGATGCAGAGGCACTTCAAGCCTGCGAACAGGCCCTGCGTCTCGATCCCAACGATGCCGCATCCCTGACGCGTAAAGGAAATGCTCTCTGGGGTCTGGAGCGTTATCAAGAGGCCCTGGAAGCGCATGAAGACGCGCTACGCCTCAATCCACGCTATACCGCTGCCTATAACAACAAGGCTCTGGTCTTAAGCTCTATGAAGCGTTATCCCGAGGCGATAGAGGCGTATGAGCAGGCCGTGCGCACCAACCCCAACTACATCAATGCCTATATTAGCATGGCCCGCTTGCTCAATACATTGAATCGCTATGAAGAGGCCATCAAAGCCTGCGATCGCGCTATCGCGCTTGATCCCCGGAGTGCTGTGATGTATAACCGCAAGGGCCTGGCGCTGATTGGTCTCAAAAGATATCCTGAAGCGGTCGAGGTTTACAAGCGAGCGACGCAACTTGATCCCTCCTACAGCGATCCCTTTGGCAATCTCGGCTATGTGCTCTGTCTCTTGCAGCGCTATGAAGAGGCCTTGCAAGCCTGCGAAGAGGCGATTCGTCTCGATCCGCAATTCACGCAGGCATATGGCAATAAGGCCTGGGTATTAAATAATCTCAAGCGGTATGACGAGGCCTTGCTGGCAAGCGAAGCCGCTCTGCGTCTGGAGCCAAATAATGTGACCTATTTGATTCGCAAGGGCAATGCCTTCCTTGGTTTGCGTCGCGATGATGAGGCGTTGCAAGTGTATGACCTTGTGTTGAGGTTGGATTCCAGCGCTATTTCCGCTTACATTAATAAAGGTATCATCTATAAATCCCAACGGCGTTACCCCGAGGCGCTACAGATGCTAGAGCAGGCGCAGCGGCTTGATCCTCGTGATGCGCTGGTCTATAGCGATAAAGGCGATGTTCTCTATGAAATGAGGCGCTACCAGGAGGCCCTCGATGCCTTCGAGAAGGCTGCCGAGCTTGGTTCGCAGGATGCGAAGAGCTATCGAGACCGTGGAGATGCTCTCTATGAACTGAGGAGATATCGCGAAGCGCTGGAGATGTATGAACAGCTTATACGTCTGAGTCCCTCCTATGCTACGGGATATTATAACAAGGGCCTGGCCCTCAGCGCGCTGGAACGCCATCAAGAGGCCCTCGACGCCTTTGAGCAGTCCCTGGTGCATGACTCTACATCGCTGAAGTTTCGTAGCCGTAGAGCGCTGGCGCTCTATGACCTGGGGCGCAACCAGGAGGCCCTTGACGCATGCAATGATATCCTTCGTACCCATCCCAATGATACGATTACGTTGAATCGGAAAGGCAATGCCTTGCTGGCTTTACGGCGATATGACGAGGCGCTGGCGGCCTATGAGCAGGTGCTGCGCCTGGATGAGAACTTTGCCGCTGCCCACAACAATCGAGGCCTGATCTACAAGGCGCTCAAGCGCTATGATGAAGCGCTTGAGGCGTATAATCAGGCCTTGCGCATCGATCCCAAATATGCCCTGGCCTATTACAATAAAGGGTTGGTGCTGAACTTGGTAGGACGCCAGCATGAAGCCCGCGAAGCTCTGGATACAGCGCGTTCGCTGGGCTATACTGGGTAGGAGGCTGACCTCTCAATCATCGATGGCCTGGTAGGCCGAGGTCCAAAAGTCGAGGCAAACTTCTGGTGGTTGTGGGGATATCCAGGCGCGTTGGGTCATGAGGATGGTGGTCATGTCCTCTTTAGGGTCCGAGTACCAGGAGGTTCCCATGCCACCATCCCATCCATAACGCCCAGGCACCGCTGCCACATCATAACGTTTTGTGACGATAGAGACGCCGAATCCCCAGCCATGATTATCAAAGTAGCCCGAGACCAGGCCCGACTTTGCTTTTTGCTCAGGCGTTAGCTGATCAGTGATCATAGCCTCGATAGAGGGCCTGGAGAGAATGCGTGAACCTTTGTGTTTGCCATACGCAAGCATCATCTGGGCAAAGGAGAAATAGTCGTCGATGGTTGAAACGAGCCCTCCGGCGCCCGAGGGGAAGGCCGGAGGACGACTCCACTGGCCACTTTCGGCCTCATCATAGACGGCAAGCTCTCCGCTTGCGGGATTATTCCAGTAGCTGGTTGCCAGCCGGTCGATGGCTGAAGGCGGTACGCTGAATCCAGTATCTTTCATGCCCAGCGGCTCGAAGATCCGCTCGCGTAGGAAGGTCTCAAGGGGTTGTCCCGAGACGCGGGCAATCAGCACCCCCAGGACATCAGATCCCGTGTTATACATCCACTTCTCTCCTGGCTGATGCATGAGTGGAAGCTGTCCCAGACGGCGTAGCCACTCATCGGATGCAGGAAGCGTTGAAGGGCTTGGTGGTCCCATCCCGATCTCCTGGGCGATGGCTTCCTTCAGAATTGGATAGTCTTCTGGCGAAGCCATCATCTGCCCAAATCCCATGCGGAAGGTGAGGAGGTCGCGCACTGTGATTGATCGGTTTGCGGCTACTGTATCCTCAAGCGACCCATTTTCGCGCTTTAATACTTTGCGTTCCGCCAATTCGGGAAGCCAGCGGTTCACAGGCTCATCTAACCGCACTCTGCATTCCTCGACCAGGATCATAGTTGCCACGGCCGTGATAGGTTTGGTCATCGAGGAGATACGAAAGATGGTATCGTGCCGCATCGGGATATGCTTATCTCTTGTCTGGGTGCCGATAGCATCGACATGGACCTCGCCTCGGCGGCTGACCAGAGTTACAAGACCGGGTACGCTGCCGCGCTCAACATGGCTTGCCATGATGTCGTGCATACGAGCGAGTCGCGCTCTGGAGAATGCTGTAACGCTCATGTTTGTTTCTCCTTTTCTGGCTGATACAAACTTTGTGCTCTCGACTGCATAGGAAAAGTGTACTAGAAAGCAAGATGGAATACTTCTCCCATCTTGCTTTCTGTCCTGGTCTTTTGCAAAGGGTCAGCGTGGAGCTGGAAGCGAGACAAGCGTTGCCGCAAGCGCGAGTATACTTAGCAGAGACAACGTCTCCAACAGCCACCAGCGTTTTCGTATGGGTTCCTGTTGCCAATTGCTGAGTAGAGCGAAGAGGAGCGGAAGACATAAAGCCAGTGCCTTGATGCCAAGCACACGACCATAGGATGTCGTGAAGAGGTCTGTTGCCTGGGTCAGGTGCAACCAGGAGAGCACAATACCCGTCAGGAACAGCTCAGCTACCGAGGTCAGGGCCAATGCGCCAAAACGAAGGAGCAGCACATTTCGATAGGCTTTCGTCGCCTGAAGCCTCCAAAGCGTGAGCAAGGCAATTAGGCCACCAAGCCAGACTCCCATGGCCGTGATATGGAGTGTTGTTGCCAGCAAGGCGAGCCACGCCATCTGTGAAGAGATGGCGTGGCTCGCGTCACTATCAATAAAGGCCAGGATGCCTCCCAGGACCAGGGAGAGCGTCACGGCTCTCTTGCTGCCCTGCTGGGCGATTCCAACCAGTATCCAGAGCGCCAGCGCCGCGCCAAGACGGAGGGCCAGAACGCGCCCAAAACTGGACCCCAGGATGGTTACAAGGAAGGCTATATCAAAGATCGCATGCCCTCTCAGGCTTGCCGATTGCGCGATGAGAGCCACACCTTCGGCAAGCAGTAAGACGAGAATACCCAGGTTGACGAGTCGCCAGATGGGCTGTTGTAGTCTCTCCCGATGCGACGGTACGGCTGGATAGACAACCAGGCGGAGAAAGGCCAGCGCACCAAAACTGAGCGCATAGCCCAGGAAATGTAGCAGATGCGCGAGGATTTGCAACCAGAACCCTGTCGCTGAAGTGTTTTTGCTAACAGTGCCAGCCCATACGCCATCTGGATGTCCAATGCTAAAGGTAAAGCTTCCACTGGTGGGATCGGTATCCTCCGAGATGACCTGCCAGTTGACCAGGTAGGTTCCTTCTGCGCTGGCCTGAAGTGGCATACTGATCTCCTGCCCCCGCACCTGAACGGTTTCTTGCCTGATAGCGTCTCCTGATGGAGCAAAGATCGTTATTGATTGCCCCACCAGTTGTACCGGTTCCGAGAACCACAGCCGAACCGTGGAAGGGGAGTGCGCCAGCACACTCCCCTCTGCGGGAGAAGAACTCAACAGCACGGCATGCAATGCCTGGGCATGGGCTTTGCCTGGCAGAAACATGACGAGGCACGCGAGGAGCAATGCGATGGACAGCACAAAACCATACTGTCTTCTTCCGCCGTGCTGGCTATTCATATCGTCTCTCTTCTCTTATTGTGTGCTTGCTACTAAAGGGCGCCAGCAGGCTCTACTGGAACCTCTATCGCTACCTGCTTACGGCGTGTCCGGCCAATACGAATGACCATGCCTGCTGCGAACAGGCAGAGAATGCCCGCGGAAATGAAGCTAATTTGATAGCTGCCCTCCGTGGTGCGAAGCGCGCCCGCGGTATAGGCAGCCGTCGCGGCCCCAAACTGGTGAGCGGCGAAGATCCAGCCATAGACGATGCCCACTTGATCTTTGCCGAAGATATCGGCGGCCAGGCGAGACGTGGGAGGAACAGTCGCCACCCAATCCAGGCCATAGAAGACGATGAAAACCAGCAGGAGAAGATAGGTGCTACCCAGCGCATAGGGCAGCAGGAGCAGTGACAGCCCGCGCAAACCATAATACCAGCAGAGTAGCCAGCGAGCGTCGACGCGATCAGACAACCAGCCAGATACAGTGGTTCCGATCAGGTCAAAGATGCCAATGAGCGCCAGCATACTCGCCGCCGTCACCTCTGAAATGCCGTGATCCATCGACGCGGGAATAAGGTGTGTCCCGATCAAGCCATTGGTAGAGGCGCCACAAATGAAGAAACTCCCAGCCAGGAGCCAGAAATCCTTCGAGCGCATCCCGAGTACCAGGCCCTTGATGGCATCGGAGAAGGGGTTGCCAGTCGCATTCGTCGCATTCGATGTGTCATCCTCCTCTGGATCTGCGCCGTAAGGACGTAAACCGATATCACGCGGATGATCACTAAAGAGGAGAATAACCAGGGGAAGGAGTATGAGCGCGGCGATGGCGGTCGCCCAGGCCGAAGCGCGCCAGCCCCACGAGACCGCGAGCGAGGCAAGCAAAGGAAGAAAAACAAGCTGTCCGGTGCATTGCTCGCCGTTAGCAACCCCATGACGAGGCCTCTGTTCTTCACGAACCAGCGGTTGGCGATCAGGGCCGCCAGAACCGAGGCTATTGATCCCGTAGCCAGGCCTACCAGCACACCCCAGAGCAGATCAAGCTGCCAGGGAGCATTCATGATAGTCGTCAACCCACAAGCTAGCGCGATAAGAATCAGTGCTCCGATCATGACGCGACGAATGCCCATACGCTGCATCAGAGCCGCCGCGAAAGGTCCACTCAGGCCATAAAGGACAAGATTGATAGAGATCGCAAACGAAATAGTGGCGTTGCTCCAGCCAAAATTCTTCTCAAGCGGAACAATCAGAACGCTCGGCGTCGAACGCATTCCCGCCGATGCGAGGAGGGCCAGGAACGTGATGACCGCAATCAACCAGCCATAATGAAAGCGCAAACGGATATATTTTGCCAGCACAGAAATTCCCTTTCAAACGGATACAACACATCACCAGAAAACTCTACATCAGAGGTAACTCATCGGAAGCATACATGTATTCCAAATTACCGACAAAAAATACTAGTGACTCAATTCAGCAGCCATCGCGGAAGAGGCATACCATCATTGAGAAATGAGGATCCTAAGACACCTACGCGGACGAATTGAAAGTAAAGTTAAAGACGCATGTATTGCAGAAAGCGGTTTCTCACTCTATACTATGAGAGTCATGTCCCAAATGCTTTGCTTTGTTAAAAAAACATTCTGTATTGATAATTTTCAATATAGTTGGCAAAGTGTAGGACAGAGACAAGGCTACCTATCCTGGAAAGCCCGTCCGGGATTGAATGCTCATGTCAGCAGGATGGCCTGAGTAAGCACAGCGAGGTGCAGTTACTTATTGTGGGTTGCTTCTTCTGAACAGATGTGGGAGCCGCAGGGTTGCGGCATATTTACAAATGAGGAGGAGATGAGCTTGCGCACATTCCTTTCCCAATGGCAATGGAAGCCAGACACACACAGGGCGCAGCGTATCCGCGTCGATAGCGGATGGTTGCGTGGTCTTTCGATTTTCGTTACATGCGCCCTCGTGGCCTTCGCGTGCGTGATGGCTACCAGCGGCGTCGCCCCCGCACATGCGGCTTCTTTGGCGTCCAACCAATCCAATTTTGGCTCAAATGTCTATATCTTCAATCCCAGTATGCCACAGAGCCAGATTCAGGCGACGGTCGACGCCATAGCAAACCAGCAGGTCTCTAACGAGTTTGGAACTCAGCGCTATGCGCTGTTGTTCGAACCCGGCACCTATGGATCCAGTACCGATCCTCTCAATTTCAAGGTTGGCTACTACACTACCGTGGCTGGCCTCGGCCTCTCTCCAAGCGATGTCGTCATCAACGGGTCCATTGATGTCTACAATCAGTGCCTGGGTACCAACAACTGCATCGCGCTCGTGAACTTTTGGCGCTCATTGTCGAACCTGACGATCAACGTCAACACCCCGAACGCCGGTTGCTACAATGGCGAGTTCTGGGCCGTGTCGCAGGCTGCGCCTATGCGCCGTGTCCACATCAACGGCCCCGTCACGCTTATGGATTATTGCTCCGGCCCGTCCTACGCGAGCGGCGGCTTCATCGCCGATTCGGAATTCAGCGGGGCACCGTGATCAACGGTTCGCAGCAGCAGTTCATGGTCCGCAATAGCAAGCTTGATGGCTGGACCAATGGAGTCTGGAACCAGGTATTCTCAGGTGTTGTGGGCGCGCCTGCTCAGTGCTTCCCTGCCCAGTCGTCATGTGGTGGTCCCTACACTACAGTCGCGGCCAGTCCAGTGACACGCGAGGCCCCCTACCTGTATGAGGACTCCACCGGGAACTACAATGTCTTCGTGCCCTCGGCGCAGCACAACTCTGTGGGGACAACGTGGGCCGATGGCGCGACGCCCGGCTTGTCTCTCCCGCTTAAGAAGTTCTTTATCGCGCAACCTACGGATTCCGCAGCTACGATCAATGACGCATTAGGTTCTGGTCGAGACCTCATCTTGACCCCGGGCATCTATCACCTGGACCAGGGCCTTAAGGTCACGCGTCCCGATACGGTGGTGCTGGGTCTCGGTTTCCCAACCCTGATTCCTGAAAATGGTATCGTGTCCATGACGGTTGCCAGTGCCAAGGGGATCTCGATCTCGGGGATAATCTTCGACGCGGGGGGGACGAACTCGCCAGCGCTGTTGCAGGTTGGAGATGGCCATGCGCGCAGCGACCATGATGCTTCCGACCCGACCGCTCTTCAGGATGTCTTCTTCCGTATCGGCGGCGCGGAGCCGGGCAAGGCAACAAATAGCCTGGTCGTCAACAGCGACAACGTCATCCTCGATGACATCTGGGCATGGCGGGCCGATCATGGCAATGGCGTGGGCTGGACCAGCAACACAGCAGATACCGGCGTCATCGTGAACGGTGACAATGTGACTGCGTACGGCCTTTTCGTCGAGCACTATCAGAAGTACGAGGTGATCTGGAACGGTAACGGCGGCAGCGTCATCTTCTTCCAGAATGAGATGCCCTATGATCCACCTGCCCAGTCGGCCTGGATGGAGGCACCCGGTGTGGATGGCTGGGCGGCCTTCAAGGTTGCCGACACTGTGACCAGCTTCGCTGGATATGGCATGGGCAGCTATAGCTTCTTCAACCAGGGAGTGGATATCTACGCCGCACACGCGTTTGAGGTTCCCGCTACCCTTCCGGCATCCAGCCTCCACGACCTGCTCACAATCTTCCTCTCCACGGCCGGATCCGGTGGTATCCAGCACGTGGTCAACGACACTGGTGGCTCATCGACATCCGCCAACCCGGATGTCCCAGTCACCGTCGTGAGCTATCCATAGGGCAGCATGAAATGCAGCCGTACTAACTAGAGCAGGACATTCACTGCTTCATAGGGAGAGCCGGATGTTGCTTCGCACAAAAGCGAAGCAACATCCGGCTCTCTTTATCGGGCTCTTATCCTGGTAAGCTATCGCCGGGGAAGCTCTGACAGGGATGTACATCGTAGATGAAGACGCCGGCCTGGACGCCTGGATCCTCATTCATAATCTTGCGCACCTCCTCCTCGCTCGCATTGAAGATGCCGATACCTGCGGCGTCACTGTCGTCCGTGACCCGACATATGATCGGCAGCAGGCCAGCCATGCGCAACTCCATATTCCTACATCCGTGCTGCCAGATGATATCTCTGACTCCTTCCATCCCTATCTTTGGCCCAGCCTTCAAAATAACCACACAATATGGTCTGCTCTTTGCCAGCATCTCGCGCATAAATTCTTCTGTGATTTGTGGCATAAGCTCTTTCTCTACTCTCTCAATTGCAAAAAACATTGCGCCGCCAAAATAGCATTATACCACCAGAGCTTGAGTGGAGACTGGCTGTGCTGTGCCAGAGGAACTGAGCTTGAAGGTGCATCCTTTGCTGGGCGTCAATATGTTACACTTTCTATAAAAACGCTGAGAAGGATAGCAAATCATGGTCAATCTTGCTCCAGCCTATGCCGCTCTGGATCATTTTCTTGAAGAGAAAATACAGCAAGCAAACATTCCTGGTATGGTGGTGGCCCTTACGGATCGGGAACACTTGCTGCGCGTCTCTACGTACGGCTTTGCTGATATTGCCACCCGCGCCCCTGTAACCCCTGATACGCTCTTTGAAATCGGCTCCATCAGCAAATCATTTACCTCCATGCTCCTCCTGCAATTGCAGGCTGAGGGGCGTCTCGATCTGCACGCGCCTGTGACGCGCTATCTCCCCTGGTTTCAAGTGCAGTCTACCTATGAACCCATTACCGTACACCATCTGCTGAGTCACACGGCTGGTATCACCTCTGGGGTAGATTTTGCGCCAAGTTCCCGCTATAGCACATGGGCCTTACGTGAAACCACGGTGGCCTCCGCGCCGGGCACCCATTTCCATTACTCTAACGTTGCCTATCAGGCACTCGGCTATCTGCTGGAAGAACTGCTCCACCAGCCGTACGCACAGATTCTGCAAGAGCGTCTTCTGACGCCCCTGGGTATGCATGCCACTGAACCGGTGTTCACGCATGAGACACGCAAACGCCTGGCCGTTGGGTATGAGTATTTTTATGATGACCGTCCCAACCTTGCCACAAGCGCGCTTGCGCCTGCGACCTGGCTTGAGTGTGGAGCTGGAGATGGCAGCATTGCCGCGACAGCCGCCGACCTGGCAATCTATTTGCGCCTACTTCTCAACAAAGGACAGGGGTCAGGAGTTCTCTCTGAGGCAAACTATCACCTGATGACGCAACGCTTGATACAGATGGAAGAAGGCGTCTTTTATGGCTACGGCTTGTTTACCAGTGAGCGCGATGGTAGTAGGGCGATTGGACATCATGGGGAGATGGTTGGCTATCGCTCCATCCTCCTGGCAGATCCTGAGTATGATCTGGGGGTAATCGTCTTCGTCAATGGTCCCGCAAATCCCTTTGGCATCGCCAACTTTGCGCTTAAGCTGTTGCGTGCTGCTTCTCTTGGAGAAACATTGCCAGAGCCTCCAGCTCTCTCTACGGCACTCCCCATCGAACTCCTGGCTGACTATACGGGGACATATCGTTGTGGCGACAACGACAAGGTACTTGTCATCACCCATGAAAATGGACAATTGATGCTAGAGTATCAAGGCGAGGGGATTCTACTGGCAAGGCTTAATGCCTCGCCCGATGTCTTCTACACAGATCATCCCGCTTTTGCGCTCTATCCTCTCCGCTTTGTGCGCGACAAAGGTAAGGTTATCGAACTCTATCATGGTTCAGACTGGTATGTGAGTGAGCACGCTACAGCGTCCACTACATTTACTCCTCCTGCACATTGGGAGACCTATGTTGGCCACTATCGCTCCTATAATCCCTGGCTGAGCAATTTTCGCATTGTGTTGCGTAAAGGATCACTGGTGTTTCTCTATCCTTCCGGAGAAGAAAAGAAACTCACTGCGCTTGGCAACACCTCAGACTCCTTCCGCATTGGTGAAGAGGAGTACGAACCTGAATGCATCCACTTCGACACAGTGGTGAACCAGCGGGCCTTACGAGCGAGCATTGCGGGTGGCGACTATTTCCGCACGTTTACGCCATAGCATCTGCATTTGTTCTATTGGCTCTGGAAGTATGGTAAAAGAGCAAAAAAGGAAGAGTTTCTTCATGGAATCAAGCAATAGAGCACGTACAACTTCGCGCCTGTATCTCACCGCTCCCAGGAGGTTGGCGTGGATCACCGAAGAACTGCCACCTCTTGGCCCACACGACGTTCTGGTGCAAACCAGCACAGGGGCCATTAGCATTGGCAGTGAATTGCCCCTGTATAGGGGCAATTCGCGCGCCAGTCGTCTTCCTCACTATCCACGAAGCGTGGGTTATGAGAGTGTAGGCATTGTCGTGGCTTGTGGTTCTGCGGTACAGAGAGTTAAGCGCGGAGAGCGTGTTGTAGCTTTCTATGGGCATCACACGTATGCAGTCGTACCAGAAACGCAGGTTATCGTAGTGCCTGATGGAGTCTCTGATGCGCTCGCGATTTTGAGTATTTTGACATGCGATACAGCCAAGGGAGTGCGTAAGATCGCTCCCAGGCCGGAGGAAATAGCCCTTATCACTGGTGCTGGTGTGATTGGGCTGCTGACACTTTTTATTCTGCGTGCCTATGGTGTGGTCCAGGTCGATGTGGTAGAACCACTGGCAGAGAGGCACGCATTGGCACGCCTGTTAGGTGCGCAACATGTTTGGCGTTCACAGGATATGCCCAGCGAGAGTAGGAAATATGCTGTTGCGTTCGAGTGCTCTAGCCGCAACGAGGCATTTGCTCTCCTTCAAAAGCAGGTTCAATACCATGGGCGCATCTGCATCACTGCCGATGGAAATATTGAGCCGCTTGTACTGACCCCTGATTTTCATGAGAAAGAGCTGCATATCGTTGGATCGAGTGATGGTTGGGATTATCACACGCATGCCGCATGGTATTTTCGCCATGTGCAGCAGTACGCGACATGCCTGGAGCAACTTTTTGAATTGCGAGTAGCTCGTGCTGAGCTCATTTCGACGTTTGAACAGTTGGCGCAATTGCAGGATCCTCAGACGGATCGAAGAAGTAGTCTGGTAGCTCAGCAGTCGCTTCCCACGTCCAGCCTGGATCAGCAGGAAGAGTATAATAAGAAAAAGCAGAATATGTCAAGTGATTTTGCACTAGGCGAGATTCACCCACTAAAGGTCCTCGTTTCCTATGAAAATGCAATGAACCCAACTGAAGCCTGCTAAAAGAATTTAAAGTATTGAGCAAATTTTTAGTTGTCTCTCTCCTCTCTTGATGCCACCCTGAGCGAATAAGCGATACGATGTGTCCAGGAAAACGCTGAGATGCTCACCAGCCTGGCGGATGCAAGGTGGCTGGACACATGACATTCGCTGTTGGGCCTCACAACTTCCTTCTATACGTGTACCACGTCTACCCGTACTCACCATTCAACGAGGGCCTTGAGATGCAGCAAGCACATATTCTTCTGGTGGAAGACGACGCCATGTTACGCAGTCTGATTGAGCAGAACCTGGTAGCTCGGGGACACAGCGTATGGTGTGCCTGTGCCGCCGAAGATGCGCTTGCTCATTTGCGTGCGGAGTCGTTTGACCTGGTGTTCCTGGATATTAATCTCTCTGAGCACACGGGCTGGGATGTGTTACGCATCGCCCAGCAGGAACACCTGCTTGTGCCTTGCCGGAAAGAGGGGAGTATACCGGTCGAAAAACTTCCAGTTGTGATCCTATCTGCGGTACGCGTCAGTCCTCGTCGACTGGCGGAGTTCCACCCACTGGCCTATCTTCCCAAGCCGTTTCCAATGGATGCGCTTATCCGATTGGCTGCCAACGCGGCGACGAAGCATGTCAGCGAAGTGAAGACAAGTTACTAGCAGGAAATGAGGAGGAAAAGGAACCAATGTCTGATATCGTGCTTGACCTGGTTGTCGTGATCGCAACGGTCGCTTTTTTCCTTGTTTGTATCGGCTTTACCCATGTCTGTGATCGTTTGTAACAGAGGGCAAAAATGAATTCGCCAATTGAGTATATCCTGGTGGGCATCATTGCTTTGGGGCTTATCGTCTATCTCGCGATTGCCCTGTTGATGCCCGAGAAATTTTAAAAGATGTGTATTCAAGATAGAGGTGAGGTAGAAAAAAATTATGCCTGTGACGATGAATGCGATCTTGCAGGTGCTTGTCTATGTGGTGCTCCTGGTTCTGGTCACCAAACCGCTGGGGCTTTACATGACCAGGGTCTTTGCAGGTGAGCGTACCTGGCTCTCGCCTGTGCTGGTGCCGGTAGAGCGTCTCTTCTACAAGCTTTGCGGAGTACGCGAAGACGAAGAGCAGCGCTGGACTGGCTACACTATCTCGATGCTGCTTTTTAGCATAGCTGGCATGTTGTTGCTCTATTTGCTTGAGCGCACCCAGCAGTGGCTGCCTTTCAATCCCCAGCAAATGGGGGCGGTGGCTCCCGGCCTGGCATTTAATACGGCCGCCAGTTTTACGACCAATACCAACTGGCAGGCCTATACCGGCGAGCAGACCATGAGCTATCTGACCCAGATGGCTGGTCTTGCCTTCCATAACTTTGTCTCGGCTGCGACGGGTATTGCGCTGGCCGTGGCCTTTATTCGTGGCCTGTCGCGTCGGAGCGCGCAACACCTGGGCAATTTTTGGGTTGACGTGACACGCTGTATTCTGTACATCCTGTTGCCCATCAGTATTATTGGTGCCCTGGTCCTGGTTTCGCAGGGCGTGGTGCAGAACTTTAATGCGTATACGGTTGTTCACACGCTTGATGGGGTCACACAAACTATCGCGCAAGGGCCTGTCGCCTCTCAGGAGTTCATTAAAGAGTTTGGCACGAATGGCGGCGGCTTCTTCAATGCCAACTCGGCGCATCCCTTTGAGAATCCTAATGTCATCACCAACATGCTTGAGATGCTGGCCATTTTTGCGATTCCCGCTGGTCTTGTCTATATGTTTGGCCGTATGGTTGGCAATACGAAGCAAGGTTGGGCGATCTGGTACGCCATGTTCGCGCTCTTCCTGCTCGGCGTCGCGGTGGCACTGCCCATGGAGCAGGCTGGTAACCCGATGCTAACAAACCTCGGAGCCAATCAAGCGGCGACGGCTCAGCAGTCTGGCGGCAATATGGAGGGCAAAGAGGTGCGCTTTGGCATCGCGCAATCCACGCTCTTCGCGGTGATTACTACTGATGCCTCATGCGGGGCTGTGAATGGTTTCCATGATAGCTACACTCCTCTGGGTGGCCTGGTTCCTTTGGCCAATATCGCCCTGGGTGAGATAGTCTTCGGCGGGGTTGGCTCGGGCCTCTACGGTATGCTGATCTTCGCCATTCTGGCGGTCTTTATTGCTGGCCTGATGGTTGGGCGTACGCCGGAATACCTTGGGAAGAAGATTGAACAGAAAGAGATGAAAATGGCCGCGTTGGCCATTCTGATTCTCCCGGCGAGCATCCTTGGCTTCGCAGCCATCGCGAGTGTTCTACCAGCAGGGACAGGCTCTATTCTCAATTCGGGACCGCATGGCCTGTCAGAGATTCTCTACGCCTATACGTCTGGTACCGGCAACAATGGTTCAGCCTTTGCGGGCCTCGCGGCGAACACCAATTTCTATAACTGGACGCTTTCGTTCGCGATGCTGGTAGGACGTTTCCTCTTCGTCATTCCGGTGATGGCTTTGGCTGGTTCACTGGTCACGAAGAGAGTGGTGCCCGCCAATGCTGGTACCTTCCCAACTACTGGCCCGCTGTTTGTCAGCCTGCTGGTGGGTGTGGTAATTATCGTAGGCGCGTTGACCTACTTCCCAGCCTATGCGCTAGGACCAATCGTTGAGCATTTGCTGATGCTGTCGGGCAAGGTGTTTTAAAAAATGAGTATAGAGACTGATACCATAGAGCAGACGGAGTCATTAGAGTCGAAGCAGTGGAAGACGCGACGTAAGAGCGCCAGCTCCATCTTTAATGGCCCGATCCTGCGCCGGGCGATGATCGATTCATTGAAGAAGCTAGATCCACGCTGGCAGTTGAAAAACCCGGTCATGTTTGTGGTCGAGGTAGGTAGCGTCATTACGACGATTGAGTGGGTGCGGCTGCTACTTCAAGGCCCTGTAAGCGAGATGTGGTTTACTCTGGGCGTCGCCTTCTGGCTCTGGTTTACGGTGATCTTCGCTAACTTCGCCGAGGCCATGGCTGAGGGGCGTGGTAAGGCCCAGGCCGACGCGCTCCGTAGCACGCGTACCTCCATGTTGGCGAAGCGCCTGAAGACAAGCGAGCGCCAGGCAGGTTTCACCGAGGTACAGGCGCCTGATCTGCGCAAGGGTGACCTGGTCCTGGTCGAGGCTGGCGAGGTGATTCCAGGTGATGGCGATGTCATTGAGGGCGTGGCCTCGGTTGATGAGTCGGCGATCACGGGTGAGTCCGCACCCGTGATTCGCGAGAGCGGTGGTGATCGTAGCGCGGTCACTGGCGGCACGCGAGTGCTCTCTGACTGGATCGTGGTGCGCATCAGTGCCAACCCAGGTGAGTCGTTCCTGGATCGCATGATCGCCCTGGTCGAGGGCGCAGCACGCCAGAAGACGCCAAACGAAATCGCGCTCAACATCCTGTTGGCTAGCCTGACGATCATCTTTATGCTGGCGGTCATCACCCTGGAGCCGTTCGCCATTTACTCGGGCAGCCCGGTGGCGATTACGACCCTGATCGCGTTGCTGGTCTGCCTCATTCCAACGACCATTGGTGGTCTGCTCTCCGCGATTGGTATCGCGGGCATGGACCGTATGGTGCAGCGCAATGTGCTGGCGATGAGCGGGCGCGCAGTTGAGGCTGCCGGCGACGTAGATGTATTGCTGCTGGATAAAACTGGTACGATCACGCTGGGTAACCGCATGGCGAGCCGCTTTGTACCCTTGAAGGGTGTTGAGGAGCGCGAGCTGGCGGAGGCGGCTCTGCTCTCCAGCCTGGCGGACGAGACACCTGAGGGTCGCTCCATTGTTAAGCTCGCCGAAGAGCAGTATGGCTTGCAGGTTTCCGCCAATACAGATGAGGCAATCTTTATTCCCTTCTCGGCGCAGACGCGCATGAGCGGGGTCGATTTCCAGACCAGGACTGGTACGCGCTCGATTCGTAAAGGTGCTGGTGATGCCCTCAATCGATATGCAGCTGAGAATGGTGGCTCTGCCAGCGAAGAGCTGACGCAGTTGGTAGAGAATATTGCGCGAGTTGGTAGTACGCCGCTCGTGGTGGCCGACAATGGCGGCGCCAATGGTTCGGCGCGCTTGCTCGGCGTGATCGAATTGAAAGATATCGTCAAGGGTGGTATGCGCGAGCGCTTCGAGCAGTTGCGCAAGATGGGTATTCGCACCATCATGATCACGGGCGACAATCCGCTGACCGCGGGCGCGATCGCCAAAGAGGCTGGTGTCGATGACTTCCTGGCCCAGGCCACGCCTGAGACCAAGATGAAGCTGATTCGGGAGCAGCAGGCGGGTGGTCGCCTGGTGGCCATGACTGGTGATGGCACCAATGACGCGCCCGCCCTGGCGCAGGCAGATGTCGGCGTGGCCATGAATACAGGCACACAGGCGGCGAAAGAGGCCGCGAACATGGTCGACCTGGACTCAAATCCGACCAAGTTGATCGAAGTCGTCGAGGTTGGGAAGCAGTTACTCATGACGCGTGGCGCGTTGACTACCTTTAGTATTGCTAACGATGTCGCCAAATACTTCGCCATTATTCCGGCGATGTTCTCGGTAGCATTCCCGGTGCTGAATGCGCTCAATATTATGCATCTGGCAAAGCCACATAGCGCGATTCTCTCCGCGGTCATCTTTAATGCGATCATCATTATTCTCTTGATTCCGCTGGCCTTGCGTGGCGTCAACTACAAGCCCCTGGGGGCGGGTCCACTGCTGCGGCGTAACCTGCTTATCTACGGCGTAGGTGGTTTGATTGTCCCATTTATTGGCATTAAATTGATTGACCTGCTGCTTGTGTTGCTGCATCTCGCATAGGAGTTGCGGAAGGAGAGAGACATGGCTCTTGAGATGAAGAAACAAATTCGTCC
Organism: Ktedonobacter sp. SOSP1-52; assembly: GCF_016587395.1. Lineage (NCBI taxonomy): Bacteria > Bacillati > Chloroflexota > Ktedonobacteria > Ktedonobacterales > Ktedonobacteraceae > Ktedonobacter > Ktedonobacter sp. SOSP1-52. The sequence continues at coordinate 302,173 of NZ_BNJH01000002.1, read as the reverse complement.
AGCGGTAATGCTGACCCTTTTATTGACGGTGGTTACGGGGTTACTCTATCCTGGTATTGTAACGGGCCTGGCGCAACTGCTTTTCCCCTCCCAGGCCAATGGTAGCTTGCACACCGTTAATGGACAGGTGATTGGCTCAGACCTGATTGGGCAGTACTGGACCGCGCCGAAATACTTTCATGGTCGCCCCTCCGCGACGGTTTCAGTGACCGATAGCAGTAAGAGCGAGCCATATAATGCGCAGAACTCTGCCGCCTCGAACCTGGGTCCAACCAGTAAGACATTACAGGATGCGGTTCAGGCGCGGGTGAAGGAGTTGCAGAAGGAGAATCCGGGGGTGCCAGTGCCGGTTGACCTGGTGACCACTTCGGGTTCAGGCCTGGACCCAGACATTTCGGTCGCGGGCGCCCTCTTCCAGGTACCACGCATCGCGAAAGAGCGAGGTATGAGTGAGGACCAGGTACGGGCATTGGTCATGAAGCATGTCCAGGGGCGTTTCCTGGGGATTCTGGGCGAGGAGCATGTGAATGTCCTTGAGCTTAATTTAGCGCTAGACGGTAAATAAGTTAGTAACACCAGGATAATGATGGACACGTCAAATCCTAATAATAATCGGCGTGAGGATGGACGCCTAGATCCTGAAGCGCTGCTGCATCGGTATAAACTACGCGATAGTGACGTAGGGGTTCCATCCCCTACGTCACTCGACGATGTGAGCGATCCGACGCCAGGACGTGGTCGCCTCCGTGTGTATCTAGGCGCCTCCGCTGGCGTCGGTAAGACCTATGCCATGCTTAACGAGGGGCGACGACGGAAAGAGCGTGGCACCAATGTTGTGATTGGCTATGTCGAGACACATAAGCGCCAGAATACCGCCGAGCAGATTGGCGACCTGGAGATTGTGCCGCGCAAGAAGATCGAGTACCGTGGAGTGATATTGGAGGAGATGGATACGGATGCTGTTATAGCACGGCATCCCCAAGTCGTACTTGTTGATGAACTGGCGCATACCAATGTCTCGGGTTCAAAGCATCGCAAGCGCTATAAAGATGTGCAGGAACTTCTGGATGCCAGCATCGATGTTATCACAACGCTCAATGTCCAGCATCTGGAGAGCCTGAATGACCTGGTTGAGAATATCACCGGCATTCGTGTGCGTGAGACGCTCCCCGACTCGATTCTCGACCAGGCTGATGAAGTAGAACTGGTCGATATCGCCCCCAGTGCATTGCGACAGCGAATGCTGCATGGCAATATTTATCCACCCGAGCGTATTGAGCCTGCGCTGAAGAACTTCTTTCGCGAGGGCAACCTGACGGCCCTGCGCGAGATCGCCCTGCGCCTGACCGCCAATAAAGCCGAGTCACAGCTACAGGCATATATGACCGGGCACGCCATTACCGGCGCCTGGGCTACCAATGAGCGTGTGCTGGTCGGATTCGATCATCGCGTTCAGAGCCGACTCATTATTCGTGATGCCTGGCGCCTGGCACATGGCCTGCACGCGGACCTGGTCGCGGTCTCTATCGAACTTGAAGGATATACGGCTCTGCAACGCCAGATCTTGGCTTTGCTTAAATATGGCAGTGGAGCAAAGAGGTACCTTGAAGAGGCGAAGCAGCGCCTGGAGGAACATGCTCTGTTCGCGGAGGACCTTGGAGCCGAGGTCGTGCGCCTTAAGAGCCAGGACATTGCGACGGCCCTGGCCCAGGTCTCGCGCGAGCAACGGATTACGCAACTGGTCATCGGCCAACCGACGCATACGCGCCTGGAGGAGTTTTTCTTCGGTTCAGTGGTCAACAAGTTGCTGCGTTTGCATGTCAATGTCGATATCCATGTCGTACCCCTGGAGCGAGCGCAGGAGCGCGAAAGCTAGGGAGAACAGAAAAACGCTGGGGTAGAAAGGCCACAGGCCTTTCTACCCCAGCGTTTTTCTGTTCTTAATTGTAGAGGTGAGGCAGGTGCTTTTGAGGGTTTGTGTGTGCTTTGAGTATTTTTTTTGAGCATGTCGTTGGGAGTGAGGAGCAAATTTTTAGCACTCTTCTCCATTTCTTTAGACTATCTTTAGGTATCCTAAGGTATAAATGCTATGAGGCAAGCATTTAAGAAAGATACAGTGGAGCGCTGTGCCTGTACATACACATAGAGAAGGGTTTTGATTCATGGAGCACAAGGACGTTCAGGCTTCCTCGCAGGAGTATGAACCAGTAGGTCAGGCTGTGGCTTCGTCTAAGCAAGCGCCAGACGAACAAGAAGGATTACTAAGGGAGGAGGATCCCTCGCTTCTGGCCCGGGCGCAGCTGGTTCCAGGAAAGTTGCCAGGGCATGAGCGTATTCGCATTGTGCGCCCAAGTCATTCCTCACTCCGGCGTGTTGGAGATGGCGTGTTGGAGGCGACGGAGGCCTCACTGGCCCCCAGAAGTGGCAGTGAGCGCGTCACCTACCGGGTCAAGCGCTTCTTAATTGGTTCGCCACTCACTAATGCTCAGGCCGCGCACGAGCGCTTAACCAAGTTTAAAGCTCTGGCAGTGCTCTCCTCGGATGCGATCTCCTCGGTGGCGTACGCGACTGAGGCCAGTATGGTGGCCTTGCTCGCGGCAGGGGCCATGGCAACTGGTATAGTTTTCCCCATCAGCATCGCCATTGTGCTCTTACTGGCCATTGTGGCCATCTCTTATCGCCAGACGATTCCCGCCTATCCCGGTGGTGGTGGCTCCTATATCGTCGCCAAGGATAACCTGGGTACCCTGCCTGGCCTGGTCGCCGCGGCCTCGCTCTTGATTGACTATATCCTCACGGTGTCGGTAAGCGTCTCCTCAGGCGTCCAGAACCTTGCCTCGGTCTTTCAGGGCCTGGGACCGTATGTGGTTGCCATCGATGTTGCGCTCGTGATCTTGATTACGATTGTGAACCTGCGCGGTATTCGTGAGTCTGGCTCTGTCTTTGCCATCCCCACCTACTTCTTTATCGCAAGCGCTGTGATCATGATCGTTGGTGGACTCTTCAGAGCCTATCTCATCGATCATCAACCTTTTATGGCTGCTTTCCATCCTCCTACGGGTATAACAGGTACGGAGCCGGTCTCGATCTTCTTGATCCTCAAGTCCTTTGCCTCGGGCTGTTCGGCCATGACGGGTGTTGAGGCCATCTCCAATGGCGTGCCTGCCTTTAAAAAGCCGGAGACGAAAAACGCAGCGATCACGCTGACCTGGATGGCTAGTATCCTGGCGACTTTGTTTATTGGTATCACCCTGCTGGCTATGGCATATGGTGTTACGCCTCAAGTTGGCGGCAATCCTACCGTTATCGCCCAGATTGCGCAGAAGGTCTTTCAGGGGCCTTTTGCCTTCTTCTTCCCCATCTTCCAACTGTCAGTGCTCTTCATCCTGGTGCTGGCGGCTAACACGAGCTATGCTGACTTCCCGCGCCTGGCGTCTCTGCTGGCGCGCGATCATTTCTTGCCGCACCAGTTCGCCTTCCGTGGTGATCGCCTGGCCTTCTCAACGGGTATCGTTGTCCTGGCTATTTTCGCGAGCGCGCTCCTGATCATCTTTAAGGGGAGCACTGATGCCCTGATTGGCCTATATGCTGTCGGCGTCTTCATGTCCTTTACGCTCTCGCAGAGTGGAATGGTCATCCATTGGTGGCGCTTACGCTCGACGGAGCGCGGCTGGCAGCGCAAGATCAGTATCAACGCGCTGGGCGCCTGTACCACACTGGTGGTGGCGATGGTGATTGCCAGTACGAAATTCTTAGAGGGCGCGTGGGTCGTCGTGATCTTGATCCCGATCCTGGTGCTGATGTTTATGAGTATTCATAAGCATTATCATGGCGTTGAGCGTCAGCGAACCACGACGGTACCTGGACGCGCGGCGGAGATCAAGCACCTCTTTATTGTACCGATTGCAGCTATGGACCGCGTCTCGGTACAGAGTATCGCCTATGCGCGCTCGATTACGAAAAACGTGGTCGCGGTCCATGTCTCGATCGATGAAGGGGATACAGACAAGGTGCGTGCGACCTGGCAGGATTGGGCCAAACGCCTGCCAAGCGATGATAAGACCCTACTGGTTGTGATCGAGTCGCCGTATCGCTCGCTCTATCGCCCAATCCTTGATTATATCGATTCGGTGAAAGAGCTGTACCCGGAGTTTACAATCACCGTGCTTCTGCCCGAGTTTGTGGTCGCGCACTGGTGGGAACATTTTCTACACAACCAGACGGCCTTGCGTCTGAAGGCTGCGCTACTCTTCCGCCCAGGTATTGTGGTCACGAGTATGCCCCAGCATCTGCCCTCGCGTATTCCCGACATGGCCGAGGTCACGGAGTTGAGTGGCCGTTAAAGTCTTGAGGTAGATAGTAAAGAGTCCCCTGGCGGCCGCCAGGGGACTCTTTACTATCTACCTCAAATAACATAGATGGGCTTATATCCTGTCTCTTGCGTTTTCTTGTACTAGGCTGTAGAATCATAGTGGTTCCACCTCTGTCTGGTATCGTGGGGCCCATGCAGGAGCAAATACTGTTTCCTCTCGCGCTCGCATGCGTCCACATGAAGCCAATCCCCAAGAAAGGTAGCATAGAAACTCAATGTCAATCACTACTCGGCCGCGAACTATTGGAGAGTTGCGTGCAAGTGGCTACAAGGTGCTCTCGGTCAAAGAGGAGATGCGCAAAAACTTGATTGCCAAGATTCGCGCAGGTGAAGAGTTGTTCCCTGGGATTGTTGGCTATGAAGAGACGGTTATTCCCCAAATCGAGAATGCCATCCTTTCAGGTCAGGATATCATCTTCCTTGGTGAGCGAGGACAGGCCAAGACGCGTATGGCCCGTAGCCTGGCGAACCTGCTGGATGACGAGGTTCCCGTGATCGCGGGATGTGAGATAAATGACAGTCCCTATGAGCCGATTTGTAAGGCATGTCGCGATAAAGTCGCCCAGTCTGGCGAAGAGGTAGAGATCGCCTGGTTGCCCCGTGATCGACGTTATGGTGAAAAGTTGGCGACTCCGGATATAACGATCTCTGACCTGGTGGGTGAGGTTGATCCCATCCGTGTGGCGGAGGGGCGCTATCTCTCGGACGAGTTGACCATTCACTATGGCATGATCCCTCGTACCAATCGCGGTATCTTCTGTATTAATGAGCTACCGGACCTGGCTGAGCGTATTCAGGTGGGCCTGCTCAACATCATGGAAGAGCGCGATGTGCAGATTCGCGGCTACAAAATTCGCCTGCCCCTGGACGTCTACGTGGTGGCTAGCGCCAACCCCGAGGACTATACCAATCGTGGGCGTATCATTACGCCGCTGAAGGACCGTATCGGTTCGGAAATCCGCACGCACTATCCCCGCGGCCTTGAGCATGAGATCAATATCATGGAGGCCGAGAGTACGCACTTCCCGACCGAGGGGCTTGAGATCGTTGTCCCCAAGTTTATGAAGGAAGTTATCGCTGAGGTCACACAACTGGCGCGTATCAGCAATGATATTAGCCAGCGTTCAGGTGTCAGTGTGCGCGTGTCGGTCTCAAACTTTGAGAACGTGCTGAGCAACGCTGTGCGCCGCGCCTTGCGCCTCAACGAGCGCTCGGCTGTGCCGCGTGTGAGCGACCTCTCGGCGATTCTGGCCTCGACCTGTGGTAAGATCGAGCTGGACGCGGTAGGGGATGTCAAAGAGGAGCGTGTTGTCCAGAAACTCATTAACTCGGCTATCCTCAACATCTTCGGCGAATACTTCGAGCAGCGTGACTTTGACCAACTGGTGGCGGGTTTTGAGAAGGGCCTGAATGTCCAGGTTGGAGATGATATGTCGTCCATGGAGTACGTCAACCAGCTTTCCAAAGTGGGAGGCTTGAGTAAGGCTATTGATAAGCTGAATGGACGCGGCAACCCTGCGAGCATCGCCTCCTCCATTGAGTTTATTCTCGAAGGGCTGCACCTGAATCGGCGTCTCAACAAGGATGAGGTCAGAGGCAAGGTGCGCTATCGTCGGTAACTTTTATGCGGGAACCAACGTCGCTCACGCGACTAGCGCTTCCCCCATTCGGGGACAAGCGCGCTCAGGTTTCCGGAGAGGCACTAAAGGATACGCGCTATGTTTCAACGCTTTATAAAGAATCGCTACGGCTATACCCGCTGGGATGGCTCGCAGCGTATCGATGGCCTTGATGCCGACGATATCCTCAAAGCGCTCTCCGATGACTACATGGAGAACGGCAACCTGCAACAGGCGCTTCGGCGCTTGATGCAAGATGGCGTGCGCAACGAGGATGGGCGGCAGGCCATGGGGCTGCGTGAGATCATGGAACGCTTGCGCCAGAATCGTAGCGAGCAGCTCAATCGCTATAACATGGCCTCCGGCGTGATGGATGACTTGCGCGAAAAACTGGAAGAGATCAAGCAACTGGAGCGCGAAGGCATTCAGCGTCGCCTGGATGCACAAAATGGCGAGCAGCAACCTGGACAACAGGGCCAGCCGCAGCCTGGAGACGAGAACCAGCAATCCTCCGGGCAACAGCCATCCGCTCGCTCCGGCTCTGAATCTCCTTCAGCGGAGAGTCAGCAGCCCGGCCAGCAGGGGCAGGAGGATACTTCGGGCCAGGAGGGAGCTGGTGGCGACCAACTCTCGCCTGAGCAGATGCGCAAGATGCTGGAGATGATCGCCAAGCGCAAGCAAGAGTACCTGGAGGGCCTGCCCCAGGATATTCCTGGGCAGATCAAGCAGCTCTCCGAGTATGACTTCATGGATGACCAGGCCCGCGAACAGTTCCAGGAGTTACTGGCAAGCTTGCAGCAGCAGATGATGCAGCAATACTTCCAGGGTATGCAGCAGTCGTTGCAGAACATGACCCAGGAAGATGTGGCGAATCTGCGTGAGATGATTCGCGATCTCAACAAGATGCTGCAAGAGCGCCAGCAGGGACTTGAACCCGACTTCGACTCCTTCATGCAGAAGCACGGGCACTACTTCCCTGGAGTCAACTCGCTGGATGATCTCATCGAGCAGATGCAAATGCAGCAGGCGGCGATGCAGGGTATCATGGATAACCTCTCGCCTGAGCAGCGCCAGGAACTGCAACAACTCATGGACCAGCTCATGGGTGATGACCGGATCCGCGTCGATATGCTCGAACTGGCGCAAAACCTGGAGGAGGTCGCTCCTATGGAGCAGGTCAGGACGCGTTTCCCCTTTAGAGGCAATGAAACCCTGCCTCTGAACGAGGCCATGCGTATGATGGGCCGCCTACAGCAGATGGAGGGCCTGCAGGATCAGTTACAGGAGGCGCGGCGCCTCGATGAACTGGGAGCTATTGATAGCGACAAGGTCAAAGAACTGCTTGGCGATGACGAGTACCAATCGATAGAGCAGCTCAAGGAACTAATGAAGACCCTTGAGGAGGCGGGCTATATCGAGAAGAAAGGCAACCGCTGGGAGCTGACCGCGCGCGGTATTCGCAAGATTGGTCAGAAGGCCTTGCAGGACATCTTTAATAAGCTCAAGCGTGACGGCTTTGGCCGTCATGTCAGCCCCTTCCGCGGGGTTGGTGGCGAGCGAACTGACGAGAGCAAGACCTATCAATTTGGCGACCCCTTCCTGCTCGACCTGCAAAAGACGCTGATGAACTCTATCAACCGCAAGGGCGCGGGAACGCCGCTCGCGCTTCAGCAGGACGACTTTGAGGTCTATCGTACGGAGTTTATGACCCAGTCTTCAACGGTGTTGATGATCGATATGAGCCTGAGCATGGTCTATAACGGTTGTCAGCAGGCGGCGAAGAAGGTTTCGGTGGCGCTGGAGAGCCTTATTCGCTCGCAGTTCCCACGTGATAACCTCTATATCGTAGGCTTCTCGTTTGTCGCACGTGAATACAAGTCTAACGAACTGATGGAGTTGAGTCGCTACGACAATGATCGTGGCACGAATATGGCGCATGGACTGATGCTGGCTCGCCAGTTGCTTGCCAGGCATCGGGGCGTCAACAAGCAGATCATCATGATTACCGATGGCGGCCCGACCGTCTGGTATGAGGAGCGCTATGGTGGCTGGCAGTTCGCCTTCCCCAGCCCCTACGCGGAGCAGCAGACCCTGCTGGAGGTCCAGCGCTGCACACGCGACGGTATTACCATCAACACCTTCATGCTCTATGATGATGACTGGATGGTAGCCTTCGTCAACCAGATGGCAGAAATCAACCGCGGTCGTACCTTCTACGCCGACAAAGATAATCTCGGCGAGTACCTGCTGGTAGATTACCTCAACAGCAAGAAGAAATTCGTCTCGTAGCGCAAACTTTTCTAAAAAGAAAAGGCGTTGGACTGAGGCCCAACGCCTTTTCTTTTTAGAAAAGCAACGGCTCCTGTGCCTGATAAGAGAATGTGACGCTACCCGGTGGCGAGAAGTCATTCATAGCAACATCTTGCATTGTCGCAGGGGGACCAGTATACTTTTCCAGGTGAATATGGCGAATAATCAAACAGGAATAGAAATCTGAATCATGACAAATGTTTTTCAAGAAGGCTTGCAGAGGTTGGGGTTGAGTGGAGAACTGGAGGCGGCGTTTTTGCGCTACCGCCAGGAGTTACTGGAGTGGAATACGCGCTTCAATCTAACAGCCATTAAGGATCCGGAAGAGGTAATGACCAAACACTTCCTGGACTCGCTCTCGCTGTTAGCGATCTACCCCCAGGATGAGACCACGCTGCTCGATATTGGCACGGGACCTGGCTTTCCCGGTTTGCCGCTGAGGATGGCGCGTCCACACTGGCGTGTGACCCTGGTCGAGGCCACCAATAAGAAGGTCACTTTTCTGCGCCATATGGTTGACGTGTTGGAATTGGAGCATGTCGAGGTCATTCATGGGCGTGCCGAGGAGCTGGGGCAGAAGCCAGCCTATCGCTCGGCGTTCGACCTGGTGACGGCGCGCGCAGTCGCGGCGCTTCCAGCCTTGCTAGAGTATTGCGCGCCCTATTGCCGGGTGGGGGGAGCCATTATTTTGCCAAAGAAGGGCGAGCTACAGGATGAGATGGCGCAGGGAAAGCGCGCTGCGGCCCAGGTAGGAGCTGTCCTGGAGGCGGACACATTGGTTGACCTCCCTGGTATCAATGATGGGCGTCGTTTGCTCACCTGGCGCCAGCAGAAGCGCTGTCCCGAACAATATCCACGCAGCGGTGCCGCCATGGCTAAGCGCCCACTGGGTTAGGTCGTGACACTGTGCTTTCAGTTGTAATATTACAGAGCGTAATGATGCCATCATTTGAATTACCTTGAGAGGACGGGCGCATCTCCACTGGGTAGAATCTCGATCTCGCTCATGGTCGGAACTTTGCTCGGTGGGATAGTAATTGTGCTGGTAGCGAGCACCGTGTCGCCTGGTAAGGTAACATGCTTGAAGGTTTGCCACATTGTGAAGTCATAGCCAATCTCCAGGCAACTGGCCAGGAGGATGGGCAGGCCCAGCGCGAGGAGCGGACCAACCATGAGCGTGCTCGCGGCGAGGGGACTGAGCGCCACGGCTGTGCTCCGGGCCACGGTTGCGAAGCTGGCGGTGGATGTGCGCTCCTCGGGCGTGACCAGGGCGGCGGTAAACGCCTGGCGGGCTGGTACATCGATTTTTGAGAGTGACTGGCGTAGGAGCAGGCAGAGCGCGGCCAGAAAGTAGGTCGGCATACAGGCGACCAGGAGCAGAAAGACATTCGAAATGAAATGGGGCACGAGCATGGTCTTCAGCAGGCCGTGGCGTTTCGTCAGGTAGGGAGCGAAGATAAGTGAGAGGGCCGCGAACATGTTGACGCCAAAGAAGAGCATTCCAAGGGAGCCGAGCGAGGCACCGAAATGCAGGCGAAACCACAGTGATAGCATGGTCTGCACTGCAAGTCCACCGGCGAAAGAATCGAAGGCAAACAGGGTCAGGAGCAGGATTACGACTCTGCGTATACGTGGCTTATAGAGAAGCTGGGTATGTTTGTCCTGCTTATCCAATTTCTGCGTATATTTCTGCTCAAGCGGTAGCTCGGCTTTGGGCGAGAGACGCAGGAAGAGCAGGGCTGTACAGCCAGCCAGCAGCCCATAGAGCGCGAACAGGCCATGTGTACTCATGTGTTCGCTAATGCCCAGAGGCGAGAGGACACTGCTGATACCCACAAGCAATCCTCCCAGCGCACCGGCTAGCTGGGCCGTCAGGTTATAGTAGGTATACAGGGAGGTATAGCGTTTTGTAGAGGCCGACTGGGCCAGAATCGCTTGTTCAACGCCACTGAAGGGCGTATTATCATTGGTTGAAGGCGAGATAGTGCCACAGAAGGCGGCAAGCAGTAGGAGAGGGTAATACTGGGTTGTGGCAAATACCATACCGGTGAGCATCATCAACAAGGCTGAGAGAATGAGCAGCCGCTTGCGACCAAGGCGATCTGCATAGAGCCCCATCACGCAACTAAAGGTGATTGAGCCAAGAGCCGCGACAGTGAGCAAGATGCCAACATTCAGCGGTGAAAGACCAGTATCCGTCAGGAACACACCCAACAGAACACTGGTAAAGCCGTAGCCAAAGGTGCGCAACGCGCGTGCCCAGATGACCAGGCGCGTATCCGTAATGGGTAACAGGAGGAATAGGCGATTTTTCGTTTTTTGCATATAAAATACCTTCCCGTGGTCTTATATGCATTTTAATTGGATCAAGAAGTATTATATTTCTATCATTGTGGGGGAGCTATTATTTTGCCAAGTGATTGGGGGTTGGGCCTTGCTCCCTATGCGCCAGGAGCTGTGAGAGGGAGCAGGGCCAGATTGTTAGCGGGACGTGGATTCAAGCACATCTTGTAGCTGAATGGTTCTCCCGCGCTGTGGGCTAACCGAGACCATACTGACAGGGGTCTCCAGGAGTTCTTCCAGGCGCTTGAGATAGGCTTTGGCTTCGGCGGGCAGCTCTTCATAGGTATTGATATTGGTGGTGCTGGTCTGCCAGCCAGGGATCTCTTCGTAGATGGGTTCGCAGGCGGCCAGGTCGTTGAGTGTCGCAGGAGGGGTATGGATAATTTGCCCGCGTAAGTTATAGGCGGTGCAGATTTTGATGATGGGGAACGTATCCAGGACATCGAGCTTGGTAATAATGGCTGAGTCCAGGCTGTTGAGTTGCGCAACGTAGCGCCCGGCAACGGAGTCGAACCAGCCACAGCGCCGGGCGCGCCCTGAGCGTGTGCCATACTCATGGCCGCGTTCGCGCAGAATCTGGCCGATATCGTCAAAGAGACCGGTTGGGAGCGGCCCGCTGCCAATACGCGTGGTATAGGCTTTGTAGATCCCGATGATGCGATCAATAGAGCGAGGTGGTAGCCCTGCGCCAACGGTGGCGTTTGCCGCCATAGTGGAGGAGAAGGAGACGAAGGGATAGGTGCCAAAGTCGACATCGAGGAGCGCGCCCTGCGCGCCCTCCAGTAGAATAATCTTCTGCGCTTCCAGCGCTTCCTGGAGCATCTGTTGCGTGTCGGCTATGTGGGCATAGAGGCGCTGGCCATAGGCAAAATATTCTCCATGAATCTCTTCCAATGAGAGGGGAGGCTGACCGTAGATCTGAGTGATCATGCGGTTCTTCTGCTGGAGAATAGTCGCAAGCTTGGCGCGGAAGGCGTCGACATCCAGCAGATCGGCCATGCGGATACCATTGCGAGCATGTTTGTCGACGTAGGCGGGTCCCATGCCACGATAGGTATTGTCAACGACCTCGCTGCCGCGAGCCTCTTCCTCCAGGCGATCAAGCACAAAATGATAGGGCATAACCAGGTGGGCGCGCTCACTAATGTAGAGGCGAGAAATATCTATGCCCTGGCTTTGTAGGGTCTCCATTTCCTGGATTAAGGCCTTGGGATCGACGACCACGCCATTGCCAATGATACAGGTCGCGTTGGGGTAGAGAATGCCGGAAGGCACAATCTGGAAGGAAAACTCGCCTTTCTCATGAACCACGCGGTGACCTGCATTGGTTCCTCCCTGGTAACGCACGACAAAATCGGCCTTCATCGAAAGTTCATCAATGATCTTGCCTTTGCCTTCGTCTCCCCATTGTGCTCCAATAATTGCAACTGCCACCATAGTGATGTTTCCTCTTTGCTTTCTTTGAGTCTCTCGCAAACAAAAACTGGTATGCGCAACGCTTGCCCGTGTTACCTTACATTACGCCTCCAGTGACTGTCAATAGCCATCAGGGTTGTCCTTGAATATAGCTGAGCAAGAGTTGGTCAGTAAGCTCCTCAATTGGTGCGCGGTCGTCGGTGAAGACGACTCCATTGCCTGGCTGCCCTTTTTGGACGACGGGCAGGACTTCATTGGCGACCTGTCCTAGCGTTGTCGCTGGATTAACTTGAGAGAGCTGTGCTCGAAACGTCTCCATTGAGGTGGGTTGCATCGTTGCCATGACGACCGTGTTGAATGTATTTGGTACATTGAACACATACACGCTTGGGTATACCGTGCTCATAGTTGCTACAATAGATTGTACCAGACGATAGTCGGTCTGTGTATGCCCTGTGTTCAATGTGACGACTCCCTGGGGAGAGAGATGGCTGCGCACCTGGCTGAAGAACTCTTTGGTGGTAAGCTGAAAGGGAATATAGGGCTGCTGGAAGGCGTCGATGACGACTTCATCATAGGTCTCGTGCGTGGTGGCAATATAGGGCCGCCCATCTTGCACATGCACATGTAGATTGGGCTCATTCATGTCGAAATATTTACGCCCCACGTCTACGATCGCGGGATCAATCTCAACGCCATCAATGGGGACCGGGCCATACACCTGGGTAAACTGGTGCGCGATGGTCCCGCCAGCCAGGCCAACAATGCCTACGCGATGCAATTTATCAGGCGTAAAACCCTTATTGAAGTAGGGGGCAGCGAGAAAGTAATCCCAGTACCAGCCAGTCAGAACGTGCGTCTTATCGGGATAATAGACCGAGTGAATGGCCTGTCCCTCGTTGAGGATGAGCTGGCGTGTGCCATCTGGCTGCTGAACAACCTGGATATAGTTGTACAGTGACTCCTGGTGGTAGATCAGGTTAGGAATTTGCTTCAAGGGTCCCAACTGCATCAGCAGCGTCCCGATCAGGGTGGCTTGTATGATTACCGCCAGGGGGCGCCAGATGGGACGGGGCTGCATCTGCCAGAGGCCCCAGAGCGAGGCGGCAAAGAGCAGCGCGGCAAAGATCAGGAAGGTGCGGCGCACACCAAAGGTAGGAATAAGCCAGAGCACAGGCAAGAAGGAACCCAGGATGCTGCCGCAGGTCGAGATGGCATAGAGCGAGCCACTGATGCGCCCGCTACGTTTGACGTCACTGGTGACCAGGCGGATAGCAAGCGGTGAGACGAGGCCCAGCAGGGTCACAGGAATGGCGAAGAGCAAGACGGCTCCCAGGAGCGAGCCGAGGAAGGCGCTGACGGAGATATGCTCAATAGCATCAACCGACCATGAGAGCACACTCTGACTGATAAAGGGAATCAAGGCTGTGGCGACTGCGGCGCTGGCGGTAATCAGACAGAGTACGCGCTCAGAGGGGTAGCGATCGGCCACGCGCCCACCCAGGAAATACCCGGTGGTGAGATAGATCAAGATCAGCCCGATCAGGACCGCCCAGATATAGAGCGAACTGCCAAAATACGCTCCCAGGAGACGCGATGCGCACATCTCCAGCCCCAGGCTGGTCATGCCGCTGATAAAGACCAGGATGATAAAAAAGGACCTTTTCAAACTGCTGCTACCTTTTCCTTCTATGCTGCTTACTTCTTCTCCGAAAACCTTGAGCGTTTATCCCCGAATGGGGAAGAAGCGCTAGTCACACAAGTGACGCGTGCCTCCGAATGGGGGTTGGGTTTCGGAATAAGATCTTACTATGCCGCAGGTGGATTGGCGAACTGGAATGTACTGAGCATGGGAGCGAAGGCCTGGCCATTGAGGGCATCAAACAGGTCGTCCTGTGCTTGTTGTTCGATAATATAATTTTTGCCGTTGTGATTGGTGGAGTAGACAACCACGCGTTCGCGCGCGGCTGGATTCTGATCTGATTGATAATAGGCTATGGCCTGGACCCAGGTCTCTCCGCCAATGGTGGTCGCGCTAATGCTCGATGGTGGCGTATACCCCGCCTTGGCGCCAAAATTGGTCTGGAGATCGGCGCCAGCCATGTCACTGGCCGAAGACGCTGTAGCCTGGGCCGACTTATAAGACGTGAACTGATCTGGCGCTCCTGGATTGGTGAACTGTATGCCCGCTGCATTGGCGGCGGGAGTGACAGACCAGCCCGCGGGGTACTGGGTCGCGAAGCTAAAGGCTTTACACTGCGCGTCGCACCAGGCAAAGCCCGGGTTGGGCGGTGGTGTGACCGTCACCGCAGGTGTGGGACTGGGCATCGGGCTGGGTGTAGGGGACGGCGTGGGTTTGGGCGTGGGCGCCTTTGTCGCCGTTGCTGTTACCTGTGCGCTTGGGCCTGGATGCGCGCCCTGGTTGGCAAAAACGGCTATAAGCCCAACAATGCAGACAAGTACCAGTCCCGCGCAGGCCAGGGCGATGAATAGCGGAGTATTGTTGTTACCCGTGCGTGGGGGCAGCGCTGGCGTTGGATTGAACTGCGTCTGATTTCCATAGGAACCGCCACTCCGCGGCTCTGGATAGCCTCCGGGACTGCTCGTACCCCCTAGATGAGTGGAGTTTTGCTGGCGAAACTGAGATGGGTGAGAGCCAGGATAGGACTGAGTAGGGTTTGGGGCTGCTGGCTGCCCACTTAAGAACATTGGTGTGTGGGGAACGGGCTGTTGGTACTCCTGCCCCGGAAGCGCTGACATGGCTTCCGTGGCATCACGATAGAAGCCCGTCTGCTGCTGTTGTCCTGGCGATGGTAGCGCCCCGGTTCCAGGGGGATATGGAATGCCGGATTCAGAGGCTGAATTCGGTGTTGATGGTAGTGGTGTGGGCCGTAGACCGGACTGCGAGAGTAATCCCGAACGCAACGGTTGGGAGGGGTTTGATTCAAATGGCAGTTGTGTGTGGTAGGTATCATGGTTTGCATGCGAGGGATTGGAATTTGTCAATCTTGTCGCGCTGGACCTTACTGCTGCCCCGCACTGTCCACAATAGACCTCCTCCTGGCTTACCTCATTGCCACACCTGGAACATCTCATGATGATATCCTCGCTCCTGGAATTCTCTGAATTTGGACCGGGTATTCTTGGAGCTCATTATAGCGTATTTGCTTTCATCTGTACAATGGCATTGTTGCTAGTAACAAACACTGTGCTGGATATGCTAGACTATAGAGCAGTTCCCCCGTTCTTTGCGTAAGACGCTTTTTATGGTCTTATTTCTGTTTGCTATCTAAATACAGCTTACTTGCAAGGTTTATGATGAAGGGCGCGAAGACTGTAAGATGTTATTTATTTGTTGATGAGGGAAAGATGCAATGCACACTCCATGGGGAAAAGCCCAGACAAAACAGCAGCTTGATGAGGGCGTATACTGGGTTACAACGGCGATACATGGTGGTCTCCTGATAGAGAAGGAGCGTGCACAAGCGTTGCTCAGTACCAGGGCATGTCGTATTGGGATGCCCTGGAATGACTTTCTCGCTTTCGAGCAAGAGCATGCCATGATGGTGGTGTTTTATGAGCAGCCCCAGCTCTATCCCTGGATTGAAGAAGAGCTCAGCGCAAAGCTGGCTGAAGACGCCTTACGCCTGCGTTATCCAGACTATTTTGTAGGCGAGAAGGCCATAAAGAAGCTCTATCTGAATGAAGACGTCTCCCACTGAATGGTATTTTTGAAGGCGGCGAACGAGGCCCGGGCATGCGTGTAGCATTCTTCCGAGGTGAGCATGGCGTTCCCAACCTGTATGCGAGGGTTGGGGACCGCCAACGGGCTTGTTTTGGCGCAGTCATGATCTGGCGCTTGCACAGCATAGCCGCTTTTAAGCGCCCAGTCGAGATAGAAAATGCAATTGGTCATGGCTTGCAACGCGCTTTGAAAGTTTGTTGGACAGAGACGGTACTGGCAACTATCATTGAGATTATAAATGATGAGATCTAGTTCCTGATGCAAGGACATTCGAATATCCTCAAGCATGCCTTTCTCGGTCTTGATATAGTCAAGCACATTCCAGCGGGTCTGGAATGCGAGCCAGTAGACCATCAATTGCATGGCATGAAACTCGTTTGGCTGCGCGTTCGCGGCGTATTTCTCGTCTCGCTCTTGCTTCTCAGCCAGGCCCGCAAAGAGGCCTGGTAGCGGCTCGTCTTTTCGCTTGCGCACCCCCAGTCCCTTCTTAAACTCAATGATGGCGGGTCTCTGGCTTACAGATCCGCCCTGTTCCAGGCATTGCATGCGTACCTGGTCGAACTCGCCGACCAGCCCTACATGGCCTCCCCAATCTGTATGGCCCTCGAAGGTATGCCTGGTTGAGAGCAGTTTTAGCTGGAAGCGTTCCGAAGTCGCCAGAACGGTGGCGCCAGTGATCGCGAGTTCGCGTTGATAGAGTAAAAGGGGATGGATGATAAGGGTATAGAAGCGCCCTTCATGCGCGCAAAGCTCTGCATAAAACATGGCCAGGCGGAGCTTGCCCGCTGCCTGTAGCGCGCTGAGCGCCTCGGTATGGAGAAAATCAACGAGTTCGGAGGGGTGGGTGAGGAGGGAGGCTTGTTGTTCTTCAGAGAGTGTGCCTTTGGGTTCATGGAGCAGGTTGATGAGTGTATGGAGAAGGGTACCAACCAGGCGGGGATCAGGTTCGCCACCTGAAAAAAGGCCTTGCTGGCGGACCATGGTAAACTGCCTAGGCTCTTTAGGCCGCCGTTTACGACGCTGTTCGAGGGAGCAGCAAGGACACTCCAGGTAAGAGGCCAGGGTTGAATAGCTGACGGGATTGAGAACGAAGGGATTGCGGATATGTTGGATCTTAAACAAATCCGCATAATTGAGACTTACATATTGTGGAATAGGCTGCGTTGCAGCCTGAGAAGCCGTGAGAATGCTTAGTGTATTGGTAGTGTGCTTCATGCCTCGCCCAGTAGAATCTAGAGGGACGATACCAGGATACACTACAATATATTTCTCATATATATTGTATACATTTATTTATTCAGTTTGTCAACCATCTCAACTAGATAGTGCAAGAAAAAATATGAGATTCTAATACATGAAATCGCGAAATTCTAGAGAAATTGTGCTGTAAAGGCTTTTTGGTGTCCGAGTTCTCTGCTTTTGTTGTGGACCCATTGTTTTTTTAGGTAATGATGTCCTTGACAACGATATAGCCAGGATCGCCAGGAACTTCTTTGCCAAGCAGTTCGTTACCATGACTGGCTACCTCAGTGATAGAAGGGACCTGTTCCAGGCCTACTAATCGAGTCTCCATAGGCAAGCGTCTCCCTTTTTGCTTTTCATCCTTTATTTATGGTACGGGAGATAGCTGGTCAATAGCGCGAAGGTTCGACGATTTTTGATGCGAAACATAGGAAATTGGCGCGAAACATAGGAATCGACCATTGAGGATCTGGAGAAACCGCTCCAGAGGCGGATTGTTTCACACCGTTTTTGTAAATTCGGGAGGCCAGCGCGCTGCGTATCTCACGCATTACCACCACATGCTTTTGGAAGGAGAAAAAAGAATAGCGTATACTATTCGCATGTTTATATCGAATACGCTTGAGGAGAGTATAATCATCATGGGCTTAAATATCCACCTGCACACCTTTCCGATCTTAGAAACAGAACGCCTGATCTTACGGCAACTCGCAGCAACGGATGCGCAGGATTCCTTCCTCTTTCTGTCCGATGAAGAGACTATGCGCTACTACGATCCAGCCCCGATGACACAGCTCGAGCAAGTAGAAAAGAGTATTGAACGTCATCGAAGGCGTTTTGCTCAACATGAAGCACTACGCTGGGGCGTCACATTGAAGGGTGAGAACAGGGTCATCGGCAATTGTGGATATTCATGGGATGTCGATAATCGACATGCAGTTCTGAGCTATATTCTCTCAAAACACTACTGGAATAAAGGGATCATGACAGAGGCCCTGACCGCGATTATTCAGTTCGGCTTCGAACACATCCACTTGCATCGCATTGAAGCGCAGGTTGCATATCCCAATCTCGCTTCCGCACGCCTGCTCGAAAAGCTCGGCTTTCAGGAAGAGGGACGCCTCCGTGATCGTCAATATGCCAACAACCAGTTCGTTGACGAAATAATATTTGCGCTCATCAACACGAACAACGTGGACGGGTAAATTTCCCCTTGATTTACAAGTATAGGGTGACAAGACAGCAGTCTGAAGGTTCGACAATTGGCATGCGTATTCAATCCTTCGGCCCTTCTTCTGTCAGAAAAGGCGGGAATTTCCCGATCATCAAGCCCCTGAATTTACAAATGACGAGTGCTGTGATCCGCTGCTTGAGTCATGTATTCAGGCGACCAATGCTTGATTCCCAACATTCGCGCCCAATTCCCACATTTCGGCTTAAAAATCGTCGAAACATTCAGCCAAATTACCAGCATAGCTTAAGAATGAATACGCCAAAGGCAACGCCGCACGCCATAAGGCCTTCCAGGTATTGTATACTGGAAAAATGTTTGCCTGTCATCGATGCAGGCATCTGTGTCATGCCCACATAGTATCTTGTTAGAGGGAGATCTTTACATGATCGTTGATATGCCTCTCGCGGAACTTGAGCAGTACCGTCCCGCGCTCACCGCCTCAGCCGATTTTGATGCCTTCTGGCAGGCGACGCTGGCCGAAAGCGATGCCCGACCCCTGGACGCCCAGTTTGAAGTCCAGCCCTATGTTGTCGACCGGGTAACGGTCTATGATGTGCGTTACAACGCGTATGATGAGCGGACGCGTGTCGCGGGATGGTACATTGTGCCGAACGAAGGCTATCGCCTGGAGAAAGATGGCAAAATCCCGACGATTGTGCAGTATCATGGGTATTCAGGCGGCCGGGGACATATCGCGTCATATCTACACTGGGCCTTACAGGGCTACGCGGTATTGACGGTTGATACGCGTGGCCAGGACGGCCAGACGCCCGATAACTACCCCTATTCTGGCGGTGGCTTCGTTGGTTTTATGACCAAGGGTCTCAGCGATCCGCGCGAGTACTACTACCGGCATGCATATATCGATTGTGTACGTGCTATTGATGTTGTGCGTTCGCTCCCCGAGACTGGCGACATTATCATCACGGGTGGAAGTCAGGGGGCGGCCTGACCCTGGCAGTGGCGGCGCTGGCTCACAACAAAGGAATTGTCGCGGCTATGCCCGATGTGCCTTTCCTCTGCCACTTCCAGCGCTCTATCGAGGTGTTTGGCGCGGGTCCCTATCACGAACTTGTGGACCTCTGGAAGCGACGCCCCCACACGGTCGAAGTGAGTTATCAAACATTGAGCTATTTCGATGGAATGAACTTTGCGCCGCGCATCACTTGCCCGGTCTTACTCTCCATTGCCCTGCTGGATACGATCTGCCCACCCTCAAGCGGGTTCGCCGTCTATAACCATCTTGGTGGTGAGAAAGAGCTCAAAGTCTACCCGTTTAATGGCCATGAGGGCGGGAGCGTCATTCACGATGAAGAGAAATATCGCTTTGCGCGCAAGATGTTCCAGCTCGCATAAGCATGCTTTGTTATTGGAAAATGATCTCCAGGCGTTGCAGGCCCTCGCGCTCATAGTGAAAATAGCCTAGCAACTTCTCGTTCGCCAACTCCTGGGTCTGGTTGAAGGGTCCGCAGACAATCAGCCAGGCCCAGGGAATGCCCTGTTCAGCGTTGACGCGGCGCATGTTGTCGCTATCCGTACTGCTGGCCTGAGCATAGCCTGTTGGGTGACTGTGGTAGACCCCAATGAGTCGTCCCGGATAGCTCATCTCTACTGTTAAGAGTTCTTGAGGGTCAAACTCGAAGTAGACAGGCGAGTTTGCGGTATTGGCCAGTGGATGCGCGTGTTCTATACACCAGTTGCCCTCCTCATCCATGATCCCCAGGAGGGCACCACAGGCTTCAATATGTGCGCGCTGATGCACATCTTGATATATCTCCTCCCGAGCCTCCTGGCTGAGGATGATATGGGTATGGGAAGAAGGTTGCTGCTTTTTCATGATGGTGTTGATTCTACTACTTTTCTAATAGCAAATGCCACATAGCGAGCGCATATCCGTTTGATGAAAGCTTTGTCCTTTTAAAGGCAATAGCACAGATACTATAGCATATCGACCAAGCGTTGATTGCTGCCTTGCGGGACTCGATGCTACAATATTCGCACACGAACCCCAAATCCTTCTTACGCGAAAACCAACCCACATTCGGGGGCACAGCGCCACTGTCGTGGCTAGCGCTCCGTCCCCATTTGGGGGATAAACGCTCAGGTTTTCGAAAGGAAGTAATGGGAAAGAGAGGATAGAAAACATTTATGCCGCTTACCGAGAAAAAGCTAAGGGCTGCGATTAAGCGTATGGCTCAAGCGATGGAGGGACCTCGCCGTCAACTCCAACCTATTCTGCATGCTCCGGCTACTGGTCCAATGACGCCGCCTCCCCCTCCAGATGATGCGGCGTGGCAACCTTTAGAACTCGGCCAGGTGTGGGGACGTAAACACGCGACAACCTGGCTACAGACCTCCGTGCAGGCTCCTGACTCGTGGCAAGGCCAGGCCCTCGTGCTACAGTTGCATTGGCCGCAGTCGGAGGATGATGCTCTGTTACTGCGCCTCGAAGCGACGGTCTTTCTGGATGGGCAGGCCATCGGCGCCTTTGACTGGCGCCACCGACAGTTGCTGCTGCCGGTGCAGGTAGGTGATGGGCAAGCGCATCAGCTCATGATCCAGGTCTATACCTATATCCCGCTACTTTTTGAGGGTTTGACGTTGCATGCGCGCAATGAAACGGTATGGCAACTCTATCATACGCTGCACACAGTCTTTGAAGCGGCACTGTCGCTTGACGAAAATGACCTTGTGCGCCACACCTTCATTGAACGCTTAAATCAGGCGCATACGCTGCTTGATCTCCGCGAAGGGTATGCGAGCGCGCGTTTCATTCAATCGGCTCAATCGGCCTTAAAGCTTCTCCAGGAGCAACTCGCGGACGGCTTGAACGCGGGGACGCGCCCCCATATGATTGTTACGGGACACGCGCACCTGGACCTGGCCTGGCAATGGCCGTACTGGCGCTCGCACCAGAAGATCTCCCATACGCTCGCTAATGTGCTGAGCTTGATGGAGCGCTATCCCGACTACTATTATGCCCATAGTCAGCCCCAGGCGTTGCAATGGGTCAAAGAAGATCTGCCTGAGCTCTATGAGCGGGTGAAGCAGCGTATTGCGGAGGGGCGCATCGAACTGGTGGGCGCCATGTGGGTTGAGGCCGATTGTAACCTGACTTCGGGCGAATCGCTGGTACGCCAGGTGCTGCACGGCATGCGCTTTATGGAAGCGGAATTTGGTTATGCGCCACGCTATATCTGGCTGCCGGATGTCTTTGGCTATAGCGCGGCTATGCCTCAGATCATGCGCGGCTGTGATATCCCGGTCTTTATGACCACGAAGATCAGTTGGAACCAATTTAATCGTATGCCATGCGATACCTTCCGCTGGCGTGGCATCGATGGGACAGAGGTGCTCACGCACTTTGTGACCGCGCCCGACGTCTCAACGGTCAGCACCTACTATACCTATAATGGTCCCTTCCGCGCCTCGGATATCTGGGGAACCTGGAAGAATTATCGCCAGCAGCAGATCAATGACGAATTGCTCTACCTCTGTGGTTGGGGTGATGGTGGTGGTGGTCCCGAAGAGCATCAGCTTGAGCGCTCGCTTGTACTTCGTGACTTGCCAGGCTTCCCCACGGTGGAGATGGGACGCGTGGATCGCTACTTCGATGATCTCTATGAGCGCGTCTGGGAGCATCCCGAATTGCCAAATTGGGTGGGCGAGCTCTACCTGGAATATCACCGGGGAACCTACACCTCGCAGGCACGCACCAAGCAGGGCAATCGCCGGGCCGAACTCTATCTGCGCGAGGTTGAACTGCTCAATGCCTGGGGAAGCCTCTATGGCATGCAAACGCGCCAGGAGCGCGTGAATGAGGCCTGGAAACTGGTGCTACTGAATCAGTTTCATGATGTCCTGCCCGGCTCGTCGATTGCCGAGGTCTATGAGGACGCCTTGCGCCTCTATCAGGAGGCACACGCCATTGCCTCCGAGGTACGCGACGAGGCTATTGCCCACCTGGCCAGTTCCCTGGGCTGGAGGGCGGCACAACCAGGCTTACTGAATACGCTTCCCTGGGAGCGCACCGATCCCGTCCAGATCGCGCTGACTGCTGTCGACGCGGAGACGCTGCCAGAGGGACAGCAGGTGGAAGACTGGGACGGCCAGAAGTATCTCTTATTCGATACGGTTAAGGTCCCTTCAATGGGCTTTGCCACGCTTGAGGCCGCTGAAACTGGGGCATCGGAGAGTGCCTGCCGGGCTTCTGTGGATGCCAATGGACAGATTACCCTCCAGAACGCCTACTATGAGCTGAACTTGACGGCAAACGGCGAGATTGAGCGCCTCTATGATAAACTGGCTGAGCGCGATGTGCTGGCGCCGGGGCAAACGGGCAATCAGTTGATTGCTTTTGAAGATCGTCCTTTGAACTTTGATGCCTGGGATATCGATCTCTTCTATGAAGAGAAGCCTTATCCCTTGTTGGAGGCGGCGAGCGTGCGCGTGATCGAGGAGGGTCCCATCCGGGCGACGGTTGAGGTGGTGCGTCCCTTCATGGCCTCACGTGTCACCCAGCGCATCTCTCTCTGGCGTCACTCGGCGCGTATCGATTTCGTGACAGAGATTGATTGGCATGAACACCAGACCGTCCTGAAAGCCGCCTTCCCCGTGGCGATTAACAGTGCCCAGGCGACGTATGAGATCCAGTTTGGGCATATTCAGCGACCGACGCATCGCAATACTTCGTGGGATATGGCGCGCTTCGAGGTCTGCGCCCATCGCTGGATTGATCTCAGCGAGAGTGGCTATGGCGTGAGCCTGCTGAACGATAGCAAGTATGGCCATGATGTGCATGATAATGTCATGCGCCTGACGCTCTTGAAGTCTGGCGTCAGTCCAGATCCAGAGGCTGACCAGGGGTTGCATCGCTTCACCTATAGCCTCTTGCCACACCAGGGAGATTGGCGCGAAGCGGGTGTGGAGCGCCGCGCGTATGAGCTAAATGTTCCGGTGCTGCTGGCGCAGGGGACGACCCAGCCCATTGCTGCCAGAGCAACGTCGTCGGCTTCATTCTTGCAAACCGACTGCCCACATATTATTGTGGAGACGGTCAAACCTGCCGAGGATGGCGATGGTCTCATCGTGCGTCTTTATGAAGCGCACAATCGGCGTGGAAAGGCCACTTTGCGCTTTGCCTCCTCCATCGTCTCCGCGCAGGAGTGTAATCTGCTGGAGAAGCCACAGGGAGAGGCACAGTATGAAGGCAAGACTCTGTCCTTCGCCGTGCGCCCCTTCGAGATTAAAACCTTCCGTGTCCACCTGGCCTCGGAAGAGATCTAGAACTCCATTGTAGGGTCCATGCTAGCCTAGCATGGACTCCGAGCGAAGCGACTCCCCCACGCCTGGGTGTCGGCCTGCGGGCCTCGGAGTCCATGCTAGCATGGACCCTACCTAGTTTTTCAGGAATTGTTCTGTAGTGTAGGTGCGTAGGTCGGCGATGGTGGAGACCGTGATGGTTGGTGTAAAGCCCTCGGGTGGGTTGGCATGTGCATACTTGCCTTGCCTGACGAAGACGGTCGTCAGGCGCTGGCCTAGAATGGCCTTCGTTTCATGCAGGATCTGAGGCTTGTCATCGATCATCACAAAGTGGTCCGCCGGATAGCGTGCAATGATTTCGTCGAGGTGCCTCTGTTTATGCCCATAGATGAGGACTCGTCCTTCGACGGCCTGGGCCAGCCCGCTCTGGTGAATCTTATTATCTTGAAACACCTGGTCGCCATCTGAGACGATGACCGTTGTTCCCAGGGAGCCCAGATGGGTCAGCGTCTCCAACGTATGAGGATAGAGCCGCTCGTCAAAGGGATAGTCGTCAAATATGGCATGTGCGCGTTTATAGGTTTCGGCGTTCATCTCTGTAAGAGGTATCTCTTCACGCAGGCGCTCCAGTGTAAGCGGGATATCAACGACGCTTTTCTCCTCGCGCACCTCTTCATAGACTTCCCAGAAGCGTGTGTTGAGCTTCTCGCCGAGAAGATTTTGTAGCTGATCAAAAAGATCTTGTTTGACCCTGTCATTATCAATGAGGGTATTATCAACATCTATCCAGAATGTAAGTGTAGACATGGAAATCTCTTTCGTTTCTTATAGTTGTTATGGTATTAAGCTAATCATTCGCCTTTCTCTGATGTATTCTACTACGAAAATGTAATAATGTGGTGTGTAGATGACAGCTTTTGGCGCGCGAAATTGTTTTCATAAGAGCTGGTTGCTGCTATGATAAGCTAAGCATAGGAATCCGCACGAGGTTTGGAAGCATGAAGGTCATCTTTCGCAGTAAAGATTTTGCCAGCATTGATGGTGCTGGCCTGGGTTTTAACCATCGTCGTCCGATGACCGCGCCCTGGCACTACCAGGGACGTGTGCAGCATAGGAACTGGCAGGGGGCCTATGAATGTCATTGGGAGGAGAGCCAGAAATCGGCGTTGTCCTCCCAGGAACTTCTCTGGACGGTGCGCGGCGATGCGCGTCTCTTCGGGCTGGCGGCTGCCTTGAAATCAAAGGGTCTTGTTGTAGATGTAGAGCAGGATGAGTAACGTCTATGAGCAATGTACGTAGTATGCATGCAAGTGAAGAGGCCCCAAAGCGTGTTCTCTTGCTTATGTCTCCCTCAACCTATCGCGCTGGTGCGTTTTTGAGTGCTGCGCAACAGTTACAACTGGAGGTGGTTGTAGGGATCGATCTTCCTGAATCGCTGGCGGACTACTGGCATGTGCCGCTGGGGATTGATTTCTCCGATACTCCAACATCGGTACGTACCATTATGGACTATGCGCGGGAGCACCCTATCACCGCCATACTCTCAGTGGATGATAGCGCCAGCGAACTGGCCGCTCAAGCCTGTGCCGCCCTGGGGCTTCCTCATAACTCGCCCGGCGCGGCAGAAGCCGCGCGTGATAAACTCTTGATGCGACGCCTGATGTCGGAGGGGGGGGCGCCCTGCCCGGTGTTCCGCGATTTTAGTTTGCAGGAAGCACCGGAAGAGATCGCGCAACGCGTAAGTTATCCCTGTGTATTGAAGCCACGTCGCCTCTCCGGTAGCCGTGGGGTGATACGTGCCAATAATCCAGCGGAGTTTCTCCAGGCCTTTTATCGCCTGAAGCGGATCGTGCTGAGCGAGGGATATGCAGAGGAAGAGACGACCTTCCTGGTGGAGGACTTTATCCCCGGGGTTGAGGTCGCGCTTGAAGGTATCCTGACGCATGGGGCGCTCAAAGTCCTGACACTCTTTGATAAGCCAGATCCCCTGGATGGTCCTTTCTTCGAGGAGACGATCTATACCACGCCCTCGCGTCTGTCTCAGGAGGTACAGCAAGCCATCGCAGACTGTGTCTCGACGGCTGCATCTTCATTGGGATTGCGCCATGGGCCGGTGCATGCCGAGCTTCGTGTCAATGAGTCCGGACCCTGGATGCTCGAAATTGCTGGCCGCTCGATAGGGGGTCTCTGTTCGACCATCCTTGAGTTTGGTTCAGGCATGTGCCTTGAAGAGCTAATTTTGCGGCATGCCATTGGCGAAGAAATTCAAACGCTTGAACGTGACACACACGCGACCGGCGTGATGATGATTCCTATTCCCTCCGCGGGCATACTCAAAGGGGTGACAGGCGTGGAGGCAGCGGCTGCTGTTCCCCTGATTACAGGCGTCGAGATCACGGCAAAGGTGCATCATCCCCTGGTGCCATTGCCAGAGGGGGCCAGCTACCTGGGGTTTATCTTCGCGCGCGGTGAAACTCCAGTCCAGGTGGAGGAGGCACTGCGGCAGGCGCATCGCTGTCTCCATTTTGAGATCCGCCGAGAGATACCCGTGCTCAGTATGCGCTAGGACGCAAGCAATTAGCGGTAAGTGCAGGAAGGTGCGATGCTGCTCAAGCACGCGTCTACATATGACGCGCATATGTAGACGCGTACTTGAGCAGCGTCGTCCCACTCTCACCCCACTTTTTTGGCGAAAAGATACCACTTATTGCTGACTTTATGATACTATAATCCCAAGCAAAAAAACTGATTAGTGTCGTGTGTCCAGCTACTGTGCCTTTTCTCCTAGATTTGTGATATATCTGGCTGCCTTTGCGATATATTTCTAGTGGGAAGAATGTTTTACGGAGGATCGTTGTATTTCCTGTGTTAAAGGGATATTTCGTACGATTTTTGTAGTATCGACCGCATTGCTATAAGTATAACCTACGCTCGTTGCGCGCTTATCTCTGGTGAGCATACACACTTCTTTGGCTTTCTCATGTGTTTCTCAATGTATGTACGTTCTTTATGAAGCAGATCAATGCAAAAAAGATGTATAGAATTCGCCAATCGACCTAAAGATACCATCTTTCAGGAGTGTGTTGGACTTTCTTGTAGATCTATGCGATACTCAGCGTTAAGCATGTCGGTTGTTATTGGAGGTTTCCATGTCCTCGTCGGTATTTAATATACAAGGACGTCAATGTCCACGCTGCGGCGCGGCATCGCCTATGAATGAGGGGCGTTGTCGAAATTGCGGATTGCTCTTTGAATCGGGACCTGCAATGGGAAATCAAGGGAATAGTGGGTCGCCATTTGGAAATAATTTTACTCCTTCAATGCCTGGACTCAACCAGGGAGGTAGCCCGGGTTGGAATCAACCGACAAATGCACCCGCTTCACTGCCAGAGAGCGGGGCCTCGCGTCCCCAGTGGGGACAATTTGCGCCCCCTCAATGGGGACAATCAGCCCCGGCGCAGGAACCAGCGAATGCAAATGCGCCATGGGGAGCACCTGCTAACGCTGCGCCCGGTTCAGGCACACAATGGAACCAGGCGCAGCCCCAAACAGGTTCTGGGATGCAGTGGAACCAACCCCAAACGCCAATGGGCTCCGGACAATGGGGACAGCCTCAGACTCCTAACGTTAGCACTGGGACCCAGTGGGGACAGAACGGCATGGAGAGCGGTTCTCCTTTCGCTGGGAATCAAGGCAGTGAGCGTCATACCGGGAACGCGATTCCTTTCTCGCCCGCTCTTGATCCCTTTGCGCTCTCGGAGCAGAAGAAACGCCCTCGCTGGGGTATGATTATTAGCGCAGTTGTGCTGGTATTGGTTGTGATTATCGCAAGTGTTGGTGGCGTGTTCATTTTCTCACATGGGGGCAATACCGGTACAAACAAGAGTACTGCGACGGTCAATACACTCAAGCCATTACCCACCCCGACCGGTAAGCCATTGTTTGCCGACACGTTTGCAAACAATAATAATGGCTGGCACCTGGAAAAGGACGCCAAAGGCGCGTTTTCAACGTCTCTGAGCAACGGCGCGCTTACTCTGAACGACAACGATAATAAGCTCTTCACCGAGACACTACCCGATAGTAAGTCATATGGGGATTTCCAGTTGTTTGTGAATGCAACGCTTAGCAAAGGCGACCCGAATCCACAGTCGGGTGGTGGTGGCTATGGTGTGGTTATTCGCGCCGCTGCGGCGCAAAACGGCTCACTGGCGACCTTCTATCGCCTTGAGCTGTATGGCGATGGCACCTATACCATTTTCAAGGGCCAGTCTGACGCGGCTAAGACGACGGTACTTGAGGCTCAAACGCTTGTGCCTAATGCCGCGAATCCGGCTATTCAACCGATGGGTAAGACCAATCAGATTGTGGTGAAGGCCAAGGGATCCACGATGACTTTCATTGTGAATGGACAGACCATTAAAACGATCTCTGATAACAGCTACTTAAGTGGTTCTGTCGCGTTCTTTGTCTCGAACCTGCCCAAGACAAAACCAGGGGCTGAGGCACGATTTACGAATCTCGCAATCTTTCCTCCTCAATAGGAGGCGAGACGCAGAAAAAGAGGAGGGGCGCGAAAAAATCGCGCCCCTCCTCTTTATTCTGCAGTGAGATACTGAGCATAGAGTCGCGGATCAACATTGCCACCACTCACGACGCAGCAGACGCGTTTCCCCTCAAAGCGCCCTGACTCGTTTAAGAGTGCCCCCAAGGAGAGTGCGCCTGTGGGTTCCACCTTCAGATTTAGGTAACGGAAGCTATGGCGGAGTCCTGCCAGGATCGCAGCATCTGGCACCTCAAGGATGTCACTCATGCCCTGGCGCAAGATTTCCCAGTTAAGTTGGCCCAGGCTAAGTGTGCGTGCTCCATCGGCCACCGTCGTGGGTTCATCTGTATTGCTTATAAGCGTCCCCTGACGTAGTGAGCGCGCGGCATCGTTGCCTAATAAGGGTTCAGCCCCCAGAATCTCCGTTTCTTTCTGCAAATAGTCCCGAGCAATCACCAGGCCAGAACTCAGTCCGCCGCCGCCAACGGGTATCAGGATAACATCGGGATCAAGGGCCGCAAAGATCTCCATCCCGAGCGTCGAGTTGCCTGCAACGACGCGGTAATCATCATAGGCGGGGGCCTGGAAGGCCTCTGGATGTTGTTGCATTAACTGAGCCACACGCTTGGCCCGGCTGACCTGGCGCACGTCCACAAGATCAACGGTCCCGCCATAGGCGCGTACAGCCTCAATCTTCACCTGAGCTGAAGTTGTCGGCATAACAACGGTACAGGTTTTTCCAAGCAACTTGCTTGCGTAGGCGACCGCCTGTCCAAAATTGCCTGACGAGGCCGTAATCACATGCTGATGAGGAATACTGGCGAGTAGGTTATAGGCCGCACGAAACTTAAAGCTGCCCGTGTACTGAAAGGTTTCGCTCACAACTGTCACTTCGCAGCGAAGTTGCTGCGAGAGCGTGGGATCGGCCAAAAAGAGGGTGGGGCGTAGAGCAGGAGGGAGGCGTTCCCAGACCTCGCCAAGATAGGCGCCCGTAAGCTGTGGCGCATGAGTATAGGTTAGCATAAGCATAACTCCCAAATAAAAGTATTCCTCTGTATTGTATCATATACGTATTTTCCTATAGTCTTAAAAGAGTTGCAGTATGAATACTAAGTAGGGTATGCTGAGCACCGCAGGTGCAAAGAAACAAAAGGAGTATCTTGTAAAAGCTTGTTTTTTTAAGCAAATTTTGTCCATAATGGACAGTAGCCATGTAAAAATACTTTTTCTTGCTGAGGTATATTGGACCTAGATGCTAACAAACGTTTGTTAGGTACATTGTGAAGGGAGCCATCCATGGTTGTCACGTCTGAGTATACTTCACTGCTGCGTGTGCGTTTAAGCGCCCATGATGCCCATTACGGGGGACAGCTGGTAAATGGAGCGTACATGCTATCTTTGTTTGGCGATGCTGCGACGGAACTGGCCATCCTCTGTGATGGGGACGAGGGATTATTGGTAAGTTATGAGCATGTGGAATTTCTCGCGCCGCTCTATGCAGG
The DNA here is from genome assembly GCF_016587395.1 of Ktedonobacter sp. SOSP1-52. Lineage (NCBI taxonomy): Bacteria > Bacillati > Chloroflexota > Ktedonobacteria > Ktedonobacterales > Ktedonobacteraceae > Ktedonobacter > Ktedonobacter sp. SOSP1-52. The sequence continues at coordinate 272,582 of NZ_BNJH01000002.1, read as the reverse complement.
AGATTTTATCGAGGTGAAAGGGCGTGTATCGCATATCGGCAAGACATCTCGCCGCCTGGAGTTTGAGGCGTATAAAGTGATCGCGGCACGCCCCGACATCGGTGCCTCAGCGGCAGATGTGCTCGCGGAACCTCTATTAGTAGGGAGGGCGGTGGGCACAACCGTCGTCAAAACAGAGAGGCAGAGGCTATCTCATCATGTTGCCCAGGAGAAACACTGATTCTTATAGCCAATAAATTTCTCCTACTTTTAGTCTCCTACTTTTAGAGGGAAATCGTCTATTTCCCATAAGAGGAGATCGCATGAAACAGATTTGTCGTCAAGATTGTAGAGAGTAAATGTAATGGATGCTTTTCCTTTTACGATTTCAGGCGAGAACCAGGTATCAACGTTTCGCATCCACGCTAATTTCACCCACAATTTGTACCACTACCTGGCTAAGCAGGCAATAAAAGAGAAAGGGCCTGGATAAAACGCCCCGTTGAAACGCTTCATCCAGACCCTTTGGATGCCTATGTCTATAGTGCCTATCGAGTATTTACTCTACAGTTCGACCCAGACAGCACCCTTTTGTGAGCTCTCCACCGCTTTCACGATGAAGTTCAGGCCCCGCAGGCCATCATAGACGTTGGGGTAGCCACCCTGCGTCTGCTCACCTGACTCGACCCGGCGGATGTCGGCGATTGCCAGGCGGTAGATGTTGGCGAAGGCTTCGTAGAAGCCCTCGGGATGTCCGCCAGGAAGGCGCGAGAGTGCTTTGGACTCATCACTCATATACCCCTGGTTGGTACGCAGGATCTGCTGCGGTTGACCATGCGGCTTGAAGATGAGCGTATTCGGCTCCTGCTGGTGCCATTCCAGGCCCGCTTTTGTGCCATAGACGCGAAGCGTCAGGTTATTTTCCTCACCAGCCGCGATCTGCGAGCAGGTCAGGAAGCCCTTGCCACCATTCTCCAGGCGTAGGAGCATGTTGGCATCATCGTCGAGGGCACGCCCCTCCACAAAGGTGGTCAGGTCGGCACAGAGCGAGGTGATCTTTAACCCGGTGACGAACTCCAGCAGGTTCTCGGCATGCGTTCCAATATCACCGACGCTACCCGCAATACCCGATTTCGTTGGATCCGTGCGCCAGGAAGCCTGCTTGTTCCCCTCTTTTTCGAGTGCGTCGAGCAGCCAGTCCTGGACATACTCAACGAGCACCTTGCGCACCTCACCTAGCGCCCCCTGGCGTACCAGGTCACGCGCATGACGCACGGTAGGATACCCGGTATAATTATGGGTGAGAGCGAAGACCAGTTGCTTCCCCTCTACTAGGGAGACGAGCTGTTGCGCCTCCTCCAGGCTAAAGGTCATAGGCTTATCACAGACGACGTGAATGCCCTGCTCAAGGAAGGCTTTCACTACGGGAAAGTGCATATGGTTCGGCGTGGCAACAATCGCGAAATCGATGCCGTCGGCGCGCTGCGCCTCTGTGCGTGCCATCTCTTCATAGCTATCGTATGAACGTTGCAGGTACCAGCTTGCCGCAGAGGCACGGGCGCGCTCAGGATTAGTCGACATCGCACCCGCGATGACCTCGGCCTGTCCGTCAAGCTCGGCGGCGATACGATGGACCGCGCCGATGAAGGACCCCTGGCCCCCGCCAACGATACCGGCTCGTAGCCTGCGATTGGCAACCTCTCTAGCCATCGTTTCTCTCTCCTTCTACCTACTACTTATCCGAAATCCTGAGCGCTGGGCGCTCGTCACGAGCGTGACATTGGATTTCGGAATAAGAACCTAGTCAAGACCCAGGATACGACGATTGGTCGCGTCATCGGCCGCGCCACCAGCGAAGTCGTCGAAGGCCCTGGTGGGAGTATCGATCAGCATGCTCTTGATGAACTCCGCGCCCTCACGTGCCCCCTGCTCAGAGTCCTTAATGCAGCACTCCCATTCAAGCACAGCCCAACTGGAGTAGCCAATCTGTGTGAGCTGGGAGAAGACGCGCTTGAAGTCAACCTGGCCATCCCCCAGGCTGCGGAAGCGGCCAGGGCGATCCTGCCAGTCCTGGTAACCACCGTAGACACCCGAGCGGGGCGAGGAATTAAACTCGGCGTCTTTGACATGGAAGGCCTTGATATGGTCCTTATAGTACTCAATGTAACCGATGTAATCGAGCTGCTGGAGCACGAAGTGTGAGGGATCATACAGAATATGCACACGGGAATGATTCCCCGTCGCGGCCAGGAAGCGCTCAAAAGTGACGCCGTCATGGAGATCCTCGCCGGGATGGATTTCATAGGCGAGATCGATGCCATACTCATCGGCGACATTGAGGATTGGCTCCCAAAGCTTCGCCAGCTCTTTAAAGCCTAGCTCCACCAGGCCCTGGGGACGCTGTGGCCAGGGATACATGGTATGCCAGAGCAACGCGCCGGAGAAGGTTGGCAGGACATCCAGGCCCAGGTTGCGCGAGGCCTTGATGGCTTTGATCATCTGCCCGGTTGCCCACTTCTGACGCTCCTTTGGATTGTTATGCAGCTCGGCAGGGGCAAAGGCATCAAACATGATATCGAAGGCAGGGTGAACCGCGACCAGTTGCCCAATTAAGTGGGTCGCCAGCTCGGTAATCGCTAAGCCATTGGTCTGACCCTTGAGATCCTCACAATATTGCTTTGACTCGGCGGCTTTGTCCAGGTCAATAAAATGCGCATCCCAGGCTGGAATCTGGACGCCTGCGTAGCCCAGGCCCTTTGCCCACTGGCTGATGTTTGCCAGAGTATTATAAGGCGCCGTATCCTGGGCAAACTGGGCAAGAAATATCGCAGGTCCTTTGATCTGTGACATTGATCATTTCCCTCCATTGGTTACTATCTTCTTCTCCGAAAACCTGAGCGCGCTTGTCCCCGAATGGGGGAAGCGTTAGCCACGAGAGTGATGTTGGGTTTCGGAATAAGAACTCTACAATGATGGATAGAATGGATAGCCTTTATTACCAGAGTTTGGGTCCAACTGGCAAGGGCAGAGGACGCTCACACTGGCTGCTAAGCTCAATGTGTTTCCCCTCATTAGAGGAATCATGAATGGCTTGCATGATGTCAAGTACGTGATAGGCCAGTTCGCCACTCGCGCGATGCGGGAAGCTACCAGACTGGAGCGCATGCGCCATGTCGGCAATACCGATACCCCGGGAGTTTACAGTATTGCCATGCGTTAGCTCGACGTCTCTCCACTCATTATCATCAAAGCGACGTACGCGAACGGGGCCACCGAATGTATTTGGATCAGGAACGCTCAGTGTCCCCTCTGTCCCATAGATTTCAATCAGGGGCAGGCGATGCGACCAGACATCAAAGCTGGTAATAATCGTGCCAATCGCGCCGCTGGCAAAGTCCAGCGTTCCCGTCACATGGGTAGGCGTATTAACAGTGATCGTCTGTCCATAGAAGGGCTTGCTGGTAATCTTGCGCTCTGGGAAGGTGATGCGAGTGGAGCCAGTGACGCGGCGCACAGGTCCCATCATGGCAATGAGGGCGGTCAGGTAGTATGGACCCATATCAAACATAGGACCACCACCCAGTTGATAATAAAAATCTGGATTGGGATGCCAGTTCTCCGGACCATGACCCAGCATAAAGGCAGTGGACGCGATAGGCGCACCGATAGCTCCATCATCAATCAGTTTAATACATGTTTGAAGTCCCCCACCGAGGAAGGTATCTGGAGCGCACCCCACAAGCAACTTCTTCTCGCGCGCCTCTTCTAACAGCGCCGCCGCCTCTGTGCGGTTGATGCCTAACGGTTTTTCGCTATAGGTCGATTTCCCTGCTGCGATGGCCGCCCGTGCGATCTCCGCATGGACTTTGGGAATCGTCAGGTTGAGTACAATATCGATCTCTGGATCCGCCAGTAATTCCTCGACCGTATAGACCTTGGGCACATGGTATTTCGCGGCCTGGGCCTGGGCACGTTCAAGATCGATATCTGCGCATGCAGTGATGTTTAAAATATCAAATTTCTCTGGCGCCTCAAGATAGATAGAACTAATCGCGCCACAACCAATAATGCCTACATTTACTTTTCCCAAGAACGGACCTCCGTCATGTATGTTACAGTCATACGCGTATCTTCGGCTTGATACGAGTGAACAAGGTGGGCTCTTCATGCCCCATGGCATATGAGAACTTCTCCCCCCTTTGCCTTTTAAGTCTACAACATAGCCTTGCCTTGATGGAAGGGGGAAAACTTCTCAGTCTGATCTCAGACTTCTCTTAGTCAGGTATCAGTGTGCAGTGATATACTACTGTGGCGATACCCCTTTGCAAACTGGAGAAGAGAATACAACATGAAAGCACATTTACTGGTTGTTGATGATGACCCACGCATTACCGACTTATTGCGACGAATTCTGGCCTATGAAGGATACAGTGTTGCCGTCGCTACCAGTGGTGATGATGCGCTCAAGAGAACATTAGAGCGCGCGCCGGATCTTATCGTCTTAGATGTCATGCTTCCAGGACTCAATGGTCTGGAGGTCGTACAGCGTTTACGCGTAGCAGGAGATAATGTACCTATCTTACTGCTTACGGCACGAGATAACGTCGCGGACCGTGTGAAGGGGTTTGAGATTGGCGCTGATGACTATGTCGTCAAACCGTTTGCCCCCGAAGAACTGGTGGCGCGTATCAAGGCCTTGCTGAGAAGAAATCAGGTTGAGCGACACGAGATCTTGCACTATGCCGATGTGCAACTCGATACAGGAACACGTGTCGCTCACCGTGGACCCCGTGAAATAGAGCTCTCACCTACGGAATATGAGCTTCTGGCGCTCTTCTTGCGTCGTCCACGCCAGGTATTGACAAGGGATGTCATCATGGATCGTGTCTGGGGACTGGACTTCGAGGGGTCATCCAATGTGCTTGAGGTCTATATCGGCTATCTGCGAAACATGCTCGAAGCAGATGGCGAGGCGCGCCTGATTCACACCATTCGTGGTATTGGCTATGTCTTTAGAGAATAATAACCCATCGCTACGCCAGAAGCAGCAGAGTGAGGACACTGTCTCTCCTTTTCCCAACAAGCGTCCTCGGCTGTTACGCCTGCGCTTGATTACCTGGTATGGAGGACTGGTCGCGGTTTCACTCCTCTTTTTTGGTGTGCTCGTTTTCCTGTTAACCTCACAGTCGCTCTCCAATAGCGTGGATGCATCACTGCGTGCCGAGGCAGGAACTGCCCAGGCCAACATTCGTGCTGAACTCCTGCGCCATCAACGTTTGCATGCAGACAGCGATTGGCCCACTCCCCTCTCGTTGAGTGTGATCGATACCCATAGCCTCTCTAAAGATACGCTAGGGATCACCGTCAAGGTCTTTGACCAGGCGCATCACTTACAATATGCCTCGAAGAACGAGCCTCTTAATATCACGCCTACAGCAGAGATGTATCAGCGCGCCCTGCAAAATGCAGGCGATCCCCAACCATATACGGTATCTGGCCCGAATAAGGAACCTCTGCGCATTCTGGTTGAGCCAATTCATAAACCCCAGGTCGCCCCAGGGGGCCAGCCAGGTCCCGTGATTGGCATGCTCCTGGTGGCCAGGTCGCTCAGTCCAGAGGAGGCCACCAAAACCCAATTGCTCTTTCTCCTCTGTACCACGGGAGCGTTGGTGCTGATCACTGCGCTAGGCATCGGCTGGGGGATTACGACCAATGTCTTGCACCCGCTCTCCGATATGGTGAAGACCGCGCGTGATATCGCGAATGAGTCCCGTGGCGTGCATGTGGGCAATTTGCACCAGCGGGTCCAACGTCCGAAGGGGCATGATGAAATGGTCGAGGTCGTAGATACCTTTAATGAGATGCTGGCCGCCCTGGAGAAGGCTGCCACGGCCCAACATCGCTTTATTGCAGACGCTTCACACGAGTTGCGTGCCCCACTAACGACCATCCAGGGAAACCTGGCCTTTCTCCAGCGGCATAGCGATGAACTGCCCGCCGAGGAGCGCAAAACAATGCTCATGGATGCGCATAGCGAAACCCTGCGTCTCGCGCGCCTTGTCGACGAACTGCTCCTGCTGGCACGCGCCGACGTAAGCGCCGATACCATCGTCCCGCCTCCTCCTATTGAGCAGGAACAGAAACTGGCGGTGGCAGCGCCACGCGGAAACCTCCGTGAGCAACCAGTCGAGTTGGATCATTCCCTCTTGCAACTGGTTCGCCAACTGCGTGGACGACTGGCTATGGATCGGTCGAGTTTCCAGCTCAAAGTGAGCCATATCGAGCCTGTGCGCGTCTATGGCAATGAAGAGAATCTCCGCCGCATCATGCTGATCCTGCTTGATAACGCGCTCAAATATGCACCTGCCCAGGAAAATGGGCATGGTGGTATCATTACCGTCTCGTTAGAGCGTAAAGGCCAGGAAGCCCTTCTCCAGGTAAGAGATAACGGGATTGGTATTGAAGCTGGCGATCTCCCCCATATCTTCGAGCGCTTCTATCGCGCGGATCGCGCCCGCTCTCGGGAGGGCACTGGCTTAGGCCTGGCGATAGCATACACCCTGGTAGAGCAGCTGAATGGGCGCATTACCGCTGAGAGCCAGCCCGGAGAGGGCAGCACATTCTATGTCTGGCTCCCACTCGCTGTGTAGATCCAAGCTTCTTACCTGCGATTCAGTCTCCTCACAGCCCCACCTTAGGCCCATATGTTACGTTGTTTTTTGGTAGTGAGTGTGGTGGATGCTGGCTGCCGCAGGCAGCCAGCATCCACCACACTCACTACCCAGGCGCGAGAAGTCACGCACAAAGCTATATATGAGTTAATTAGGGAGAGGGAGAGAAGCATGTTCTTTACACAGGGAATCTGGCCATGGGTGTTGTTTAACGCCTTTGTTGTGGTGCTTTTGGCATTAGATCTAGGCGTCTTTCATCGTCACTCACACACGGTCTCAACCAGAGAGGCATTGATCTGGAGCGCGATCTGGATTGGCCTGGCTCTGGCCTTCAACCTGGGTATCTACATCTTTCAGGGGCCAGACCTCGCCTTGCAATTTTTGACTGGCTATCTCATCGAGAAGTCGTTGAGCGTCGATAACATATTCGTCTTCGTCCTACTGTTTACCTACTTTGCCGTTGCTCCCAGGCATCAACATCGTATTCTCTTCTGGGGTGTGTTAGGCGCACTCATAATGCGCGGCCTGCTGATTGGCGTTGGCACAGTGTTGTTAGAGACATTCCACTGGATCATCTACCTCTTTGGTGCCTTCCTGGTCTTTACAGGTATTCGTATGGGCCTACAGAAAGATGAGGCGGTGCATCCGGAGCGTAATCCCGTGCTTAAGCTTCTGCGACGCATTCTCCCCGTCTCACAGGACTATGATGAAGGCCGCTTCTTTACCCGCCACAATGGACGGCTTCTCGCGACACCATTGCTGCTTGTGCTTATTGTGGTAGAGACAACCGACCTCGTTTTCGCGGTTGATTCCATCCCCGCCATTTTCGCGGTTACCAATGACCCGTTTATTGTCTATACCTCAAACATCTTTGCTATTCTGGGCCTACGTTCGCTCTACTTCGTTTTTGCCAACGTGATTCATAAGTTTTATTACCTGAAAGCAGGGCTGGCCGTCATTTTGACCTACGTCGGCGTGAAGATGCTGCTAGCGGATATCTTCCATATTCCAACCGCGCTCTCGCTTTTAGTTATCGCCATCGTTCTGGCCCTGGCCATTGGAGCCTCGGTGCTCCGTGTGCGCAAGAGTGGAGGAGAGACTGGAAACAAGCAAAAAGAACCCACTGCTTCTCGGTAAGCAAAACAAAAAGGTGCTCGGGGGTAAGACCCGAGCACCTTTTTGTTTGTATCTACTTATGCATATTCCCAGTTGATCTCGCGCAGCAGACGCTGGAGCGCCTGGGAGGCCTGGCGAAAACGATCTGCCCCGCTGAACCCCTGGAACTGGCCCGCGGCCGCCAGGTGCGGCTCAAGCGAGAGAAAGCCATCATACCCATCGCTACGCAGCCGCTGCAAGATGTCTGGCCAGCGGGCCTCTCCCTCGCCAGCGACCACGAGCGTTCCCTGGGCGTTCACATCCTTCACATGCACGTATTCCAGCCAGGGCTTGATCGCATCATAGGCCTGGGGATATGGCACCTGCTGACACTCAAGGTAGTTCGCGGGATCAAAGACCGCGCGCAGGCGTGGATGATTGACGCTTTGCAGGAGATCAACGTTGCGCGCAATCGTATCTCCATAAATCATCTTCTCATTCTCATGCACCAGTGTGATACCAGCTTTGGCTGCTTTTTCAGTGAGCGCTGCCAGCCGTTGGAGCACATCTGCTCTGTAGGCATCGATTCCAGGCTCGGTTTCTCCCGAAAGCGGGTTGCCGCTTTCTTGGGACTTATGTTGATCCTGGTGGAGGGCCTCGCCTAGAGTAGGCGGATAAAAGGAAAAGATACGTACATAGGGTGATCCCAGGTACTCTGCCACATACAGAGCACGCTCAAAGCGCTGCATGTGCTCAACAAAATTGCCGGTAATCGGAACTTTTCCAATCGGCGAGCCAATCGCCGCGACCCCAATACCAGCCGTTTCAAGCGCCTGCTTGACTTCATGGAGCTGCTGATCGCTCAGGTCGAGCACATTGCTATTCCAGGCTCCACGCAAATCAATGAAGTGAATCTGCTCTTCCTGGAGAACCGCGATCTGCTCTCCCAGGTCGGGCGAGATTTCATCGGCAAAGGCTGAGAGACGAATCATGAGAAGGAGACCTCCTTTTTGGTACGCGCCGATTCATAGATACCCAGAATAATCTCCACGGGATGGCGCGCGGCATACCCATCAATAGCAGGCGTCCGATCTTCGCGGATGGCGTTGATAAAGTCCGCGATCTGCGCGGCATGGGTTGAGGTCTGGATATTGGTAGGATCGGAGGCCCCGGCGCCATTATCCTCTGGCTCCGGATTGCTTGACCCTGCGCTCCCATAGGCACCAACCTCTTCCTTTTCGTCGCGAGCCAGGCGTAGGAAGCGCAGCTTGTCATTCTCAATGACGGCCGAACCCCGGTCGCCAAATACTTCGATACGCGTGGTTACACCAGGATAGGCACCCGTGGTCGCGTTAATAGTACCTAGCGCGCCATTGGCGAAGCGCAAAATAGCCACGGCAACGTCCTCGGTCTCCATCGTATGGGCCAGGGTATCGGTATAGGCCTGCAGACTCTTGACTGGCCCCATAAACCATTGAAGGAGGTCGATAGAGTGAATAGACTGATTCATCAAGACCCCACCCCCATCCAACTCCCAGGTGCCGCGCCAGGCACCACTATCATAATAGGCTTGCGAGCGCCACCAGGGAATCGCTGCATTGCCAAGCACTAGACGTCCAAACGCACCCTCCTCGACCAGTTGATGCACCTGCTGAGACGCGGCATCAAAGCGATGCTGGCTAATAACCGTCAGCTTGCGTCCGGTTTCGCGCTGGACTGCTAGCATTTCCTGAATACGCTCAAGTTGTATCTCCATGGGCTTCTCTACCACCACATGTTTTCCAGCCCGCATGGCCTCGCAGGCGGGCTGTCCATGTTGCCCACTAGGTGTACAAATACACACCGCGTCGATGGGCGCCTCTGCCAGCATCTGCTGGTACTCGGCATAGGGGGTCGCCCCATATTTTGCTCCGAGCTTCTCCGCACTCGCGACAATGGTGTCCGCGACCGCTACTAACTGCGCGTCGGGCAAGGAGGCAATGGCTTCTGCATGCATCTGTCCAATCACACCGCAGCCAATAATGCCGAACCGCAAACGTTCCATGAGTTCTCATCTCCTCTTCCAAAAACACAATAACGACCCTCATTCCCCAATGAGGGAACTTTCAGGCTTGATAACTGGCGATCTTCTTCTCATTCTGCGCCGACACCTGTCCGTTACGGGTAGCATATCACAATTGTCGTCCGGACTTCATCGCTCGCTCGCTCTCAATCGTGTATATATACAAGAAAGGGTATGGCAATGCGCTCGGGGTGAAACGGAAATTGTGCAGTTTGCATTCTCTGAGAATTGTTCTATAGTAAAGAGCGCAATGCACCTATCCATAGGGAATAGTACGATAGTTGGTTGCTAGAAAAGGAGGGAAACAGTCTATGCTTCCATTCCCTCTCATCATCTTACGCCTCTGCGTGGCCTTGCTCCTGGGAGCCACTATCGGCTGGGAGCGCGAGAATCGAGGTCAGGCTGCCGGGATGCGCACGAATGCCCTGGTTGGGCTGGGTTGTGCCCTTTTTACCATTATTTCTGGCTATGGCTTTTATGATCAGCTGAATAGACAACATATCCAGCTAGACCCAACGCGTATCGCTTCCTACGTGGTCGCGGGCATCGGTTTTCTGGGTGGCGGCGCGATCTATATTAGTAGGGATCATCAACATGTCAAAGGGCTGACATCCGCCGCCGCAATCTGGGTAGTCGCCGCGATTGGCATGGCCTGTGGTGCGGGGATGCTCTGGGAAGCCCTTGTGGCAACCGTTATTGCCTTATTTGTCTTGATTGCGCTGCGCTACCTGGAGCGAACACATCTTCTGGGCCTGGCACCTTTAACCTACACCGTTGATATGACGTTCTCCGCCCAGGCCGATACCTCCAATCTGGCAAACGCTATTCATACTATCTGTGCTCACCAGAAGATAGAACTGAAGATGTTCCATCTTCAGCAGCAACAAGCAAGCCAGCAGGTACACCTGGAATGCATTGCACCAGGGACGCTGCATATGACAAAGGCGCTGGATCAATTGCGGGCTATGCCTCACGTCCAGGAGGTAACCATGATTCTGGATCGAGCTGAGAAACATGCACCCACGTAGATAAGAACCTCTGTTCTCTGCTATACTTTTTGGGTAGGAGCATCACGAAGAGGGAGGAAGACGGACGCAGTATGGAAGAACAGGCGCTTTCAACACTCGTTACCAGCAATCATATCCTCGCTCTTCGGCCTCTCCTAGCGGCTTTTTGTCATTTTTTGCTGGTGAGTTCTTGCAGTTTAGCCTTATCGCCAAAGAAGACGTTGAGATCAACAAAGCCGGGGACGCCGGGAATATGCCCGCGACTACTATACTGCCAGAAGGTCCAACCATTCTTCTGGCTCCACTGGGCTGGCATAAGGATATCGCGTATCCAGATGGCATATTTCGTAAAGTTGCCTTTGATATACTCGTCGTAGCGAGTGTGATCGGTATAGATAATGGGCTTGACCCCGTAGTAGGCCTCTATACGATCCAGAAAGACCTTGATTTCCTTCAGCATAATCGCGTGATCTGGGCCAGGTACCTCCAGGTCCAGCACAGGTGGAAGCATATCTGCCTCTTTAGGCACCATGCTGATATAGTTATCAGCCTGCTCAGCACCAGTTCGATACTCGGTATAGTAGTGATAGGCACCTCGAAGGATGCCGTATGTCCTGGCGCCTTGCCAGTTGGCTTGAAAGAATGGGTCTTTATAATATTTGCCCTCGGTCGCCTTCATAAACACAAATGTATAGGTGCCAGTCTGTGACACGAGTTTCCAGTCAATCTTTTGCTGATAGCTTGAGACATCTAAGCCCCGCACCTGGTAACTGGACGCGAAGAGAGCGTTTGGCCAGAGCAGACCTGTATAGAGCAAGAGACCCAGCGAAAGTAGGCAGAGAAATGGGAGGATGAGAAGAAGGATGATGCGTTGGCGGTACTTCAAGATGTTCTGCACAGCCGACCTCCAATAATTGCATATATTATGCATCATACCATACGACCACTATACTCTACACGCATCTTCTGGGTCAGGTAGCCATAGCGCTCGCGCACGGCTTATTGCCAGGAAAGTAACTCCACTGAAGCCTGGATGTGCGCGGGGAAAACTGTCGTGCCCTCAACCCTGCCTAACCTCAATCGTAATGCTTCGCCTGTGCCCAGAGTACCGCGAATGGTACCTTCGCCTTCGGCTGCCGCAAGATCAGGATAGGAGCATGATTCTCAAAGTCCACACAATCATCGCAGGAAGTCCTGGCGGCCAGCATCACCGAGTTGAACCCTTGTGCAGCGTCCTGGGGAGAAATATTGATCGTGATGACGACCTGGCCGGTACACCCTTGCGGCCCCCAGAGATAGAAAGCGTTGTGTCCGCTGATCGGTGGTGGCAGATGATAGCGCCCACCGAATTGCACGAGCGCACCAGCCTCACCATAATTGGAGGTAAAGATGCAGGCAACCCGCTGCTCATCCATTGGTAGGCTGTGATATACCTGAGCAATCAACGCGATCTGTTCCCCCCAGCCAAAGCGATCCGCCAGGGCTTGTGGCAAGCCGTCGATATCACCAGCATCCTGCTGCGACCCTGCATTGCCACCCTTGCCATAAATATGTCCATACACGGCGGGCGGCAACACTGGCATCACCGCAGGGGCCAGCAGCACGGCACTCACGACCAGCAGCACAGGATAGGCCGCGATCCACCTGGGCCAGCGCACCCGCCACTGACCGAGCAGTACCGCGCCAGCAGCATACAATGGCGGGTAGGCTGGTGCCAGAAAATAGGTTTTCCCCTGAATCGCGCTGAAGAGAACGAAGAGGATGAGATACGCCCACCCGAAGACCCGAAAGCGCGCACCGCGTGCGGAGAAGAAGTACCACAGTCCTGCCCCCCACAAGAGCACCGAGAGGGGATTCATGCCGAGGAGCTGGTTGATCAGGAAATCGAGGGGCGACCCACCTGCACTATGATTTTTGGAATAGCCCGCCCAATACTGCACCGACGCCCAGCCATTCGTGGCATTCCAGATCAGGAATGGCAAGACGAGAGCGAAGGCAATCAGGCCCCCAAACACCGTCCAGCGAGTGAACAGCAGGCGGCGTTGTCGAGTTAGCAGCAATCCGAGGATCAGTGCGAACCCCCAGAAGAGGATGGTCTCCTTCGTCAATAATCCCAGGCCCGCGACCAGGCCGAACGCGATGAAGTCGCGGGGGCGTTCATCGCGCAGCAGGACGATGAGGATAGTGGCAGAAGCCGACCACCAGAATGCATCGAAGACATCGTAAGTGTAGATTGAGCCGTTTGCCATCAGGACGAGGGCCGTCGCCGATCCCAGGGCAGCGAGTCCCTGGACCCACCTCGTGCCGCCGAGGAGCCGGGCCATCAGTCCGGTCAGGATGATTGTCGCGGCGCAGACCAGGGCCGAGATCACATGGATGGCCCAGAGGGCATTGCCGGTGAGCAAGCGGGGAATCAGCGTGATCCAGGGAACTAGCGGCGGGACATCCACATAGCCAAAAGCGGGATGTTGGCTCATTGCCAGAACATAGAGTTCATCCCGGAAATATCCGTAATTGTTGCCGACCAGGATATGAGCCAGAAACGAGATGCCAGCGATGATCAGCACGGCGGGAGCGAGGTCAGCACGGCGAAGGAGGGTGGTGATGCTGGCACGTAGGGATGAAGCAGCGCGCATGGCAACCACTTTTGCCGATTGAGAACCGCCTCTCAGTGTGAGTCCCATGAGAAAAGATCCTTTCGCGAAAAAGACGTCAAGCAACTGTGTAAATCCACCTCACAAGCTCTCTCCTCCAACCACGTCCCAGCCCGTCTTTCCCCATAATTGTACCATTCTCTTCATCTTCCTTACCAATGTGCTTCTGCTGGAAAGGAGCCTTCCCCACATATGCCAGCCTCACGTAAAAGGCAAATATCAAGGATCTATTTGGTTGCTTTAAAATAGTAGTAACATCAGAGTAATATGGAAAAGATTATGATGACAGGCTTAGAATCTAAGATGACGATGTCGCGAAGAGTGTGATCAATCAGGAATATGTTGTGTTTGATGGAGGCGCTACTGAGTATACAGGCAGTATGTATAGAGGTAGATGAATGATTTAGTTGGAGGGGTATGCTTGCTATGTAAGGGTATGCAATAGATGACCTGCCCATCACTCATGTACTGTGACTGTTTGCCTCACTTTCCGCGAATGCCAGAAAGAGAGAAGATCTCCCGCCTCTTCTCTCTTTCTGGTATTTTTTGAACACTTGGCGGTAATAGACGGGCTATGGTATGATCGACGTGAATTCTCAGAGTCTTTTCTTGGAGGAAGGGATCGCGTTGTGTATTTAAAACGCTTGGAAATGCTTGGCTTCAAGAGTTTTGCCTCGCGTACGGTTCTGGAGTTTAGTCCAGGGATTACGGCGGTGGTGGGACCCAATGGGTCGGGCAAGTCGAACGTCGCCGACGCGATGCGCTGGGTGCTTGGCGAGCAGAATATGCGCCAGCTGCGTGGAAAGAAGAGCGACGATATTATTTTTGTGGGTGGACAGGGGAAGGCGGCGCTGGGTATGGCCGAGGTATCACTAACCATTGATAACAGCACGGGCTGGGTGCCCTCAGATTATAGTGAGATTACGGTCACGCGCCGTTCGTTTCGTTCGGGCGAGAGCGAGTATTTAATTAATAAACAGAAGGTACGTCTCAAGGATGTCCTCTTACTGTTGGCCCAGGCCCGCATCGGACACGATTCCTATACCGTTATCGGCCAGGGTCTGATCGATGCCGCGCTGAGCCTGCGCGCCGAGGAGCGGCGTGGACTCTTTGAGAACGCGGCAGGTATTCGCCCCTTTCAGGTGCAGCGCACCGACGCCGATAACCGCCTCAAGCAGACGGAGATGAACCTGGATCGGGTGCGCGACATCGTTAGCGAGATTGAGCCGCGCCTGGGGCCACTGGAGATTCAGGCGAAGCGCGCCGTGGAGTATAAGCAGGTCAGTGCCGAACTGCAAGAGGTGCTGTTGGCCTGGTATACCTTGCAGTGGCGGCGCCTGCGCGTCAACAGCGAGCGCACTGAGCGTCTAGAACTGGAGCAGGCGCGCAAGGTACGCGAGCTGGAGCTGGCCTTGCAGTTAGTTGTTGACCAGGGTATGGGCTATCGTGCCACGCGCCAGCAGACGCAGGTCCGCATCGCGGAACTGCGCCGGGCCTGGAACGAGGCCAACGAGGTCGTCCAGCGTGGTGAGCGAGACCTGGCAGTCAATGAGGAACGTATCGGGGGCCTGGAGCGCCAGCGTGGCGATATGCAGCAGGAGGAGCGCCGCCTGCGTGAGCGCCTGATCGCCCTGCAAAAGCAGCTTATCGACCTGGAGGAGCAGTGCGACCTGGCCGACGAGGCGGTTGACGAGGGTTCGGCGAAACTGGCCGACCTGGAGATGAAGGTCTCGCGTGCGCAGAAGGAGTATGAGCTGGATGAGCGCCGTCTGAGGGCTGCACAGAACGATCTCGTCCAGGTCCAGGCACGCCTGGGCTCCAGCCAGACCGAGCTAGGACGCTTACAGAAGCAAGTGGGCGAGCGCAACCGGACCCTGGCCGCCCGGCGCAATACCATCGCCGAGGCCCAGCAGACGCTGCGAACTCTTGAAGGAAAGCTCGTCGAGGAGCGGGCGCGTCTGCAGGCCGTACGTGACGAAGAGCAGCAGGTCCAGCAGCAGAAGCAGAGCATCGCCAAATCCATCGCCGAGGGGCAGCAGGAGATGGAGCGGCTCAAAGGCTTGATCGCGGACGCCGAGCGCAAGCGCCGCACGATCTCCGACCGCCTGAACATGCTTAAGAATTGGCGCCAGAGCCTGAGTGGCTATAGCGATGGCGTCCGCGCCCTCCTGCGCGCCCCCGTTGGTAAGCTCAATGGCATGCTTGGCCCGGTGCCGCAACTGGGCGTTGTCCCCGAGGGGATGGAGCAGGCCCTGGAGGCCGCTTTGGGACCCTACATGCAGGCCGTTGTGGTGGAGACATTAGATAATGCTCTGGGGTGCCAGCAGTACCTACAAAGCTCTAATAGTGGTAAGGCCATGATCGTCTGGTTGGAGCGTGATGGTGAAGACGAGGGAGGCCTGGAGGTCAGCGGCATCCAGGGCCAGGTCGAAGAGGCTGTTTTACAGCGCTTTTTGGCGCAGAAGCCCGAGTTGCAAGCGCGCGTCAAGGGCTTCGCGGCGAAACTGGTCCAATGTGAGGCACGCTACCAGCCCCTCTTTGCGCGTTTGCTGCGTGGCGTCGTCATAGCGCAGGACCTCGATGCCGCGCGCGAACTTCTGGATTGGGCGCTCCCCCTGAGTCTCTCCTCCGTCAGTGACCTTCCTTTCACCTCCATTGTCACGCTGAAGGGCGATGTCCTGCACGTGGATGGCTGGCTCTCCGGTGGCGCGAGCAAGGGCGGCGCGCAGCAAGGGCTACTTGCCTATGAGCGCGAATTGCGCGAGCTTCCCCAGCAACTCGAAGAGCAGAAGGAGCAGCTCGATGGCCTTAATGCTTCGCTCAGCGAGGTGCAGCGCGCCCAGGAGGGGCGACGTGTCGAGCAGAACGCCCTCGATAAGCAGCTCCAGAAGCTCTCAGCTCGTGCTAATGAGCAGAATAAGATTGTGACGAATACCCAGCGCGATCAGGAGCGCTCACAGACAGAGATCAGGCTCTCAGCCTCCATTGAGCAGCAGCTCGCCGCCGAAGTCGCGGGTCTGGAGCAAGAGGTCGTGGCGGGCCAGGAACGTGTTCAATTGCATGAGAAGAAGCAGCGTGAGATGTCTGGCCTGGTGGAGGAGTTGCAGTACGAGATGGAGGAGCGGGCCACCTCCTATCGTCGCCAGCAGGATGAGCTAGGCCGGGCGCGCACAGCCCTCGCGGTCAAGCGCCAGGAGGCCAAGGCCCTGCGCCAGCAGCTCGCGCAGCAGAACACACAGGCCCAGGATCTCAAGGCGCAGATTGGCCAACAGGTGGCGCGCGCCAAAGAGCTTGAGCAACGCCAGCAGCAGTTGCATGAGAGCATCGAGGACCAGCGCCAGCAGTTGGAGCAGGCCCGTATCCAGGCCAAGGCGCAGCGGACGCAGCTACATGAGGTCGAGGGACAACTGGCCCAGGTTGAGCAACAGATCGCCAGTATCGAGCAGCAGCGCAATCGTATGCAGCGCGAGATGAGTGAGCAAGAGGGCGTCTATCGTAAGGCCCTGCTCGACAGCCAGAAGGCGCGCGATGCCATCGAGACCTTACTCGAACAGTTGCGTGACGAGATGGGCATCGAAGATCCCCAGGAACTGGCGCGGCAGGCCGAGCGTATCGAGAGCGAGTCTACGCCAGGCACCAACGGGAACCATCCCGCCGCGCCAGAGGCAGATGGGAGTCTCACCGAAGAGGAGGAGGCGCACCTGCGCAAGCTACGGCGGCGCGTAGACGCCCTGCGCAGCCGTCTCAAATCCATGGGCGGCTGTGACGAGAATGCCCCTCAACTCTACGAGGAGACGAAGACGCGCTACGAGTTCCTGACCTCGCAGATCACGGACCTCGACCAAGCCGCGCTCCAGCTCCGCACCATCATTGATCAGCTTGACGCCACCATGGCCCGGCAGTTTGAGGCCACCTTCCAGGCTGTCAACGCCCGCTTCCGCGAGCATTTTACCACCCTCTTCAACGGTGGCAGCGCCCGCCTGGAGTTGATCAGTGCCAAGGGCAGCGAAGAGGAGGGCATTAGCTCGGCCCCGCCCACGAGCATGCCCGCTGGTGTCGAGGTAATTGTCCAGCCACCTGGAAAGAAGGTGCAAGACCTCTCGCTGCTCTCGGGTGGTGAGCGCGCGCTGGTCTCGGCGGCGCTGCTCTTCTCCCTTCTGGAGATCAATCCGCCGCCTTTCTGTCTCCTCGACGAGGTCGATGCCGCACTCGACGAATCCAATGTCGCGCGCTTCTGCGACATTCTCAGGCAACTGGCGCAGAAGACTCAGTTTATCGTCATCACGCACAACCGCGTCACCATGACCGCGGCCCAGGTCATCTACGGCGTCTCCATGCGCGACAGCGTCTCGCGCATGCTCTCCATCCGCCTCGAAGAGGCTGTCGCCGTCCACGAACGGTAAATAACCTGTTCTGGTTTAAGGTGTGGGACGTCCTGCCAGCCCGCGGGCTGGCAGGACGTCCCACACCTTAAACCAGAAATACTTTGTACGAAATCTGCTAACCACTCCGGCCTATTGTTTCATGGGCCAGGCGTGCAATGTCTTCACTAATGGCATACCAGCGCTGCCAGCGTCTCAAGGCACCCTGAACCCATTCGTTTGTCGTGTCTTTTGCCAGGAGCGAGAAGAACCAGGCAAGCCGCCAGGCCACGCTGAAACGAACAGCCTCTAATAGGGCTTCGTGTTCATATTATCCTGGTGATGGCGGTCTGAAAAAAAGCAACTTCACTCATTGAAATGTCCCATCTGACGTTCTAGGTGTTAGAAATGGTAAGTTTTAGCCCTTACCTTAATCCATAATGCTCTCTCTTTCATGTTACAATACAAGAGTTCGAGGCCGACGCAATCGGTCTCGAAGAAACGCGAAGGAGATTTTCCCATGTCTTTTGAGCTAGACCCGAACAGGACAGCATTGGTTGTCATTGATATAATGAAACGAGTGTTCTCCTGGGAAAGCCAGCCCCATCCCATCCAGGAAGTAGTGAGTCAAACAACGCGTTTGGTCAATGCATTTCGACAGGCAGAAAGTTTTGTCGTTCTTGTGCGTGTTGCTTCAGTTGATGGTAAAGATTTTTTAGATCCGATTACTGATCCTCTACTCAGCACACTACTTCCCCATGCACTGGCTGAAGAACCGGAGGACTGGTCAGATATTCTTCCAGCGCTGGGATCTCACCCATTGGACCATCTGGTGACGAAACATCAATGGGGAGCATTCTTTGGTACCGACCTGGATCTTCAGCTCCGTCGTCGGAATATCGATACGATTGTCCTCTGTGGTATCTCGACCAATATTGGCGTTGAGACCACCGCTCGTGAAGCCTATCAGCATGGCTACAACCAGGTATTTGCAACCGATGCTATGAATGCGTATTCAGAAGAAGAACATAGGCATACTTGTACCTATATCTTGCCGAGAATGGGTCGCATTCGCTCAACTGACGAAATTGTAGCAGCAGTATCTGGCGAACCAAAGGCATCACGCGATCAGGTCTGAATTGGTGAGCCGGATCCTACCGACGTACGCCTCTATGCTGGATTTCACCAGAGGTAAGAATAAATTATTTCAATGATTTTAAGGGGGTTCAACCCTTCTGTTATCTTAAAAAAAGAATAAGGAGCTGTTACGTCAGATGAAACAAATTACTCTTCGTCAATCCCAAAATTCCGATGTTGAGACAATTGCTAATTTACGGGCAATTGTACTATATAATGATTTAACTAGATTAGGGCGATTTGATGAAGAGAAGGTTCGTCAACGCTTCCGTAATACATTTGACTCAATTCATACTTGGATCATTGAGGCAGATTCTTCTTTTGTTGGCTGCATAGCTTTTAAACCGACGTTAGATGGTTATTTATTGGAACATTTTTATATTCATCCCAATTACCAAGGTAAAGGGGTCGGTAGTCAAGTATTAAAAAATCTGCTTGAACAAAATTATGTAAAAGGAAAACGTGTAACATTAAATGTCTTACAAGGAAGTTCTGCTAGACGTCTTTATGAACGGTTTGGTTTTAAAGTTGAAAGTGAGGATCTCATAGATGTTTACATGTCTGTGAAAGTAGAGGAAAATTCCAGAACCGTCGAAGGAATGTAATATTGCTCTCCCTAAAGTGGAATTTTCGCTCTGTTTCAGCTTGGAGTAAGAAAAAACGCCAAGCCGGACTCGATTCAGGGCTTAGCGTATATTTTCGTTAACATGTTGGCGGGACCCCAGGTATGGGAGATCCCCCCATTCACCAGGCAACAATGGCGTAGGGTGCGTACGTCAGTAGCGCCCTTCTACAGCTCCAGCAACGCTTTAACCAGTGTGTCGATCTCCTCTTCGGTGTTGTAGAAGCCGGTGGAGATGCGCAGGGACCGGGTTTCGGGGATGTTGCGGATCAAGATGTTGCGCTCGCGCAGGGCGGTGACGATCTCTTCGTCGGACTTGCCTTCGATAGTGAAGGAGAGGAGACCGCTGGCGCCGGGCGTGGGTGTGAGCAGGATCAGGCCGGGGACGCTTTGCAGGGCCTGGCCCGCGTAGCTGTTGAGCTGGCTGATGCGCTCGAACATCCACTGATGCCCGACTTCACGCTCAAACCACTCCAGGGAGGCGTTCTGGCCCGCGATAGCTGCTGTCTGCCTGCCACCCAGCTCGAAGCGCTGCGCACTCTCGATCAAGGCCCAATCGCCGTGGAAGTTCTTGGCCGACCAGTAGCCGACGTAGGTCGAGGTGATATGCTTGAGCGCCTCACGGCTGGCGAAGAGCCCGCCCGTGCCCTCGGGACCGCAGAGCCACTTCTGCATGGGAATGGCGTAGAAATCGGCCTCAAGTCCTTTCATATCCAGGGGAATGGCCCCGGCAGATTGCGCGCCATCGATGAGCACGGGAATATTGTGTTCGTGCCCCAGGCGATTGACGGCGCGTACATCGAGCACGGCACCCGTGGTCCAGGTCACATGTGAGATGAGGATCAGGCGTGTGTGCTCGTTGATGAGCGGTGCGATAGCCTCGTCGACTGGGCGGTCGGCGCGCAGGCCCAGTTCTGCGAAGCGAATGGTAATGCCATAGCGGTCGCGGAGCTGGTAGAGTGGGGCCAGGGCGCTGATATGCTCGTGATCGGTGGTGATGACCTCGTCGCCCGCCTTCCAGTTAATGCCATTGGCGACGATGTTGAGGCCCTCACCAGTGTTATCGGTCAGAGCGATCTCTTCTTCACCGGCATTGAGCAGGCGCGCGATATTCTGGCGCGCCCGCTTATAGGTGTTGCCCGTATTCTCAAAGCTTTTGGTTCCAATACGTCCCTCCCGCAACTCGCGCTCAAAGTGGTCCTGAACGGCCTGGATACACAGAGTGGGCAGGGGACCAAAGGTGCCAGTATTAAGATAAATATTGCTTGATGTCGCGGGCAACTGCTCGCGGATGCGCTGAATGTGAGATAGGTCTGCCAACGTTTTCGCTCCTTGGATAGATAATGCGATATGCACATACTGTACGTGACTTCTCGCGCCTGCGGCGCTCGCTCTGGTATGGAGTAGCCGCGTACGCAAGGAGCGAGCTCGCTCCTTGCGTACGCGGCTACTCCATAATCAAACATTTGCATGCATTGATACTTCAGTATATCGCATAGTCACAGGTTTTAAAATACTTAACCCCTTAGATTCGCCTTGCAAGCCTGATGAGTCTATACCAATCCGTTTCTTTATTAGCCAGGGAAAGGCAGCCCGACAGCGCTGGATTATCTTTCCCTGGCTCTGCTCTCCTTCTACTTTTGCCCGATATAACGGCTGGCTAGAAGCTTGCTATAATGACCACCGCCCACACCTACATCTGCGACCGTCGCCCCTCCAGTATAACCTTGCGAACATGTGAAGAACAAGATAGACTAACAAAAAAGTTCTCTTGATGAAGAAGCTACAGTAAGGAAACATGAAGCGTTTAAAATGTCTTTTTCTCGATTGGCATAATACGTTATCGACATCTCTCTTTTGGGGTCATCTGGGCAATCCATCGCACATTTCTCATCATATGGTTGAGCCAGTTACTGACTTACCCACTATCTCCCCCAATCGGGCAGGGAGTCGCTACCCTGGCTGCTTATCTCGCCTCTTTGCAACAGACTGTTTAAAAAGAGAAGTTTAGATAATGGCGGTTTTCTCGATTATCCTGGCGGCGCTCACTCATGTTAAAAGAATGGAGAACTTGATGCACAACTCTCTTCAAGATTTATATGCCGCGACTCTTCAAGCATTTATACAGCGTCCAGAGATACAAAAGGTGTATATATTTGGCTCAATGGAACAGAATAAGCATGATGGCTATTCTGATATTGACATGCATGTCGTTTTAACTGATTTTGATACAACCATGAAAGACCTTGCCTCAATCATGAATATGATTGGAGAGCCTTTCGTCTGGTATCCATTCCATCCTCAATCCGGCAATACCGGCTACGCTGTCCTTTTCAGGGACTATCCTCTCTACAACCGACTCGATATCACCATTCTTGATACTCTCACCCCGCCTGTTGCGGCACAGGGAACGTGCATTTACCGCAATCCGCAGGAATATGTTTCCTATCCATCTACATATCAAGCTCCACAGATGGAAGCAACATTGAGCCTACTCTATGGATACGCCATTGGAGCGACTCGTTATGCCAAATATCGCAAGCTCAGAAAGAGAATGTCTGCACCGCCACGCAATGTCCATAACAGCAGTAAGGCCCAATATGAGTGTGTCAGAGCCGTCAGAGCTGTCAATCCTCCCTCTATCATGTGATCCGGGATAAGATTGGGTGTTTCAACACGTAGTGTAGACCCTCGATCGCGTCCTGGCGTAGACTTGTTGGAGGTTTCTGCTCACTAGGACTGCTCTGAAAACTGGTGTGGATGAGCAAAAGAGAACCGGCAGAGAGAAGGAACGATGCGGCATCAATGCAGAAGAGTAGAGGAAGAGGAACAACAACAACAATCAACAGACCCCCCAAAGCGGTCCGATAACTTTGGCTGTCGAGTATCCAGCTTGAATACGTCCATTCGCTGTCACAAGATCCTCTTGAGAAACGAGACTCGGGATCGCGGCAAAATTTGCGGCATCAAAGCAGATGCTCATGGTAGATTGGAGAAACGCGACGACATAGATCCACCAAACGGAGAGGAATCCCAGGAGAGCACCAAACGGAAGAGAAGCAACCACGAGTGCACGAATGATATCTGTCACTACCATCAAGCGTTTGCGGTCAATTCGATCCGCCCAGGCCCCGATAATCAGACCGAAGAGAAGATACGGGAGAGTAGTGGCAGTGAGTGTTAAGGCGAGGAAAAGAGAAGAACCAGTGAGCTTGAAAATCAGCAAAGGTAAAGCGGAGCTGGTAAACGAACTTCCCAAGGTCGAGATCGTTTGTCCCGTCCAGAATTTCCCGAAGTCACCGTTATTAGTGCGTGATTCGACGACAGAAGAACGAGCAGGCATGAAATTCCCCTGATTTCAGATATCACAAAAGCGTGTTGTTTCCTCTTTAGAATAAACTGCTCTCTGCATAACTTACAAGGCAAATTCTATGCTCAAAGCATAGGCAAACTTGCGAGTTGCCTCCGCTCCTTTGTCTCTCTTGATCAACTCCACAAAGATGGGCCATGATCACACCATCGTCTCACTTCAGCTTGTGGCGTGGCGTAAACGTAAGATGAAAGCTGGAATAGACATCTGCTGAGTGTATGCTGAGGAGTTGAAAATGCGAAAATATCTAAATCTCATTGCAGCTATAACCGCTGGAGCAGTTTTCGCGGGCAGATATTGGAGGAGACATGGTAAAAATCAACGTATCCATGTAAGTGAGACGGAGGATGCTTATCGCCAGGCACGTCTGCGCATCCTCATACTGGGAAGTGGTTTTGGTGGACTCTCGACCGCTCTTCGGCTTGATAGGGAACTTGGACAACAAGATATGTGTAGTGTTCTGGTCGTGGATCGTGACAATGATATGCTTTTTACGCCGCTTCTGTGGTTAGTGGCCAATGGTCGCATCAGTCCTAACAATGTGGTGGTCCCCATTCGAGATTTTCAGCGGGGCAGGCGATTTCATGTTCTGCATGCAGAAATTGAGCGCATCGATCTTCAACGCAAAGAGGTGCACACCTCCGCTGGTATTCGTCCTTATGATAGGCTTGTGATTGCTCTGGGCAGTTCTACCTCTGTGCCTGATTTGCCTGGCTTACGCGCCCATGCGATTTCATTCTACACCCCCTCAGATGCCTTACTATTGCGCAATCGCCTGGTGGATGCAGTAGAGGCTGCTCATCGCACCATTGACCCCTTTGAGCGTCAGTCCTGGCTCACCTTTGTCGTTGGAGGGGCGGGAGATACCGGGGTAGAGCTAGCGGCGATTATTCATGACTACCTGCATGCTGGATTGTTTAGAGAATATCCCTGGCTTGTCGATGCCTCAGTACGTATTGTTGTCGTTGGGCGTTCAGAACGTGTTCTTCCCACCAGTAAGCCCCAGACCTCCAATCTGGTTCACTTTGTACTTGAACAGGAAGGCATCACTGTACTGACCGGACGTTCGATTACGGCGGCAAGCGAAAAGGCGGTAGAGACAACTCACGAAACCATTCCTGCTCGCATCCTCTTCTGGGCGGCAGGCATCACTGCTCCAGAGGTGGTACGTCAACTGGCCGTGCCGCAAGCGAGGAATGGTGCGATTAAGGTCGATAATTTCCTACGTATTCCTGGCTATCCAGAGGTCTATGTGATCGGCGATTCCTCCTGGGCCTATGACTCAACCACGGGTGCTCCGATTCCAGCCACGGCTCAGGCAGCCTCTCACCAGGGAGATTATGTAGGTAAGGCTATCACCCTGGAAGAATCCGGGAAGCCTGCGCCTGCCTTCCGCTATACCACGCTTGGGCACCTGGCTTTGCTCGGTCACTACAAAGGCGTTGCTGAACTTGGTCCCTGGACTTTTGATGGCGTCGTGGCGTTTCTCTTGTGGCACCTCACGTACCTAGTGCGCAATCCATCATGGGTGAAGCGTATACGTCTCGTGGTAGACTGGGTGCTTTCTGCTATCCTTGGTCGTGATATCGGTCAATTACGGACCGAGGCCGAGGTCTACGAACGCGCAAAGATTGCTACCCGCGAAGCTCGGGTTGGCAAGAGTCCACTTGACAGAGGGGGCTGAAAGCTGTGCTGCTATGAGATATTGTCACATGAATATGCCGAGTTATCGCTTGGCTTCATCTACGTATGAGCTATGTTACAGCTGTAGTACGAAGGAAGCGGTACATGTAGCAGTCATTACCATGGGCATCGCGGTGACGTGCGTTGCGGACATAGCCGCAGCTCTTCCAGAAAGCCTGGGCCGGAGTATTCTGTACCAGCACTCCTAACCCAATCTCTGTCACCTCCGGGAAGGAAAAGAGGTAGTCTTTCAGCAGGGCAGCGACCTCACGTCCATATCCGCGTCCCTGAAATTCGCGCCGAATAATCAGTAAAGCAATCCAACCTACATTCGCTGAAGGATGAAAAGCTGTCTCAGCGACGCCGATAAGCCTTCCCTCTCGATCAGCAATGCGCCAGGTGGTTCCACCTGGCAAGGCAGACGTTTCCTGAATATCGTCTCGCACCTGGGAAAGTGACATCATTCCGGACGAATACCCACTCCAACGGAGAAACTGCGCATCGCCATTAAAAGCCGGGAGGAGTTCCTCCGCTGACTCGACACCCGCAGAGATAAGCGTAAGATTATTTCCCAGAAGATTCATGCTTAAGACTCGCTCCCTTCCTCCGGTATGCGCCAATAGACGCCTTTCTCACGCGCCAGGAGCCGAGCGCCTACTAATTCACGGCGCCAGAAGGCCCAGTCTGGGTGATGACGCTTAATGATCTCGTTGACTTCAGCTTCCTGGTAGCGCACCCCATACTCAAACTGGCTGGCGAACCACTTCAGAACGACGGCCCGCTTCTTCGTGTTCGTAGGAACAGCCTTCAGGCGCGCTCCATCAAACAGGTCTCGAATGACTCTCTTCTCCCACTCCTCACCCTCGATACCATCAACCAGAGAGGCCATTCTCTCCTGAGTGAGAAGCAGTTTATTAACCGCACTTAATGCGGAGGTGTTGAGGCGGTAGAAATGCGTATTCCCCTCGGCCTGCATCTCGACGAGTTCCAATGTCTTCAGTTTCGTCAGGTGGTGTGAAACGGTTGGGGGCTTTAAATTCAGGAGCGTCGCCAACTCGTCCACACTGTATTCCTGATTGGCGAGCAGCCCTAACATTTTGAGCCGATTCTCGTCTGCCAGCCCTTTAAAGAAATCGAGCATTCTCTTGAGTTCTTCCTGTCCCATCCTTCTCTCACTCACTATTTTGATGTATGTCGAATTAGCTAAGTAGAAGTATACTGAGATGCGAAAATTATGTCAAGAGAGGTATGTAATAGATGAGCATAGGCATGAAATGGTATATGCATGCGCATTTCCTTTGACCAGAAAGAGTCGGTAGAAACAGAAGATATGCAGAGCATACCCTAGCAGAAACGAAAAAACATCGGCACAATGGACGATGCGCATTTCTTGACACATGCAATATGATGGTATGGAAGCCAGATCCTCACAGCACCGCTTTGACTCGCCTACTTTGGGCGAGAAGGGCCAGGTACCCTCTTTTATCATTCAGCTAGATGCAATAACCACAGTGCTTCGGGAGGGCAACCGGGAAGTGTTTCCCTCTATGTTATTTCTGAAGCTCCAACGGTTTCCTGAGTAAGAAAGGGAGATGCCATGCGTATTGCCATTATTTCCGATATCCACGGGAACTGTCTTGCATTTGATGCTGTCCTGGAAGATCTTCGTCTGCGTTCTATTGATCAGATTGTTTGCCTGGGAGATGCTATCCAGGGAGGACCTCAGCCAGCCGAGACGCTCCAACGTTTGCGCGAGTTGGCTTGTCCGGTGGTTATGGGCAACGCAGATGCCTGGCTGCTCACAGGTGAAGAAACCAGCCCGCATGAACAGGTTTCTTCTCAACAGATGGCTGTCAGGGAGTGGTCCCTGGCGCAATTATCAGAGGACGACCGGGTATTTATCGACCAGTTCGCCCCCACCGTGGAGATCGCGCTGGAGGCTGACAAAAAGTTGCTCTGTTTCCATGGCTCTCCTCGTTCGTTTGACGATCTTATTTTGCCGAATACTTCTGAAGAGGCTTTGCAAACACTCCTGGGAGGTTTTGAGGCGGCCCTTTTCAGCGGAGGACACACCCATACCCAGCAATTGAGGCGGCTGGGAGATGCCTGGTATGTCAATCCTGGTAGTGTTGGTCTGGCGTATAACTGGATGCTTCCGGCTGACACCTTTCATGCCGATCCCTGGGCTGAGTATGCTATTGTCACCTCTGAAGGCGGGCGGAACAATATAGAATTTCTTCATGTCCCATTTGACGTCAGGAGCCTTATCGAGCTTATCAAGGCCAGCGGCAGACCTCATCCCGAAACATCTCTGGCGTTGTACCAGGCGAAAGCATAGCAGATCGAAGGATGCTATTTCCCTACGCACGGAATGTGTGGAAGATCCAGAATAGCCGCATCTTCCAACTACCGTCAAACTCGAAGGGGGATGTTTTTACATCGGGTTGCCTTGCATAAAGCGCCTGGGAAGACGAAGGAACGCGTACGATGGAGCGGCCAAAAAGGGGGGACCCAGGAAATGGCCGTATCCATCGTACGCCTTTCTTTGCCACCTATTTCAAGGGTAGAAATGGCTTCTTAGGTGAGGTGAGAGCGAAGGCATTGATTGCCAACATTCGCAAGCTAGCATGACTTTCAATCAAAAGGGTCAGCCGCCATCATTGGAGCTGTGTCTGAGATGGCTCTGGCTTGGGTAGGAACACCGCACACAAGGCATGCTCAGCTTGCTGTTTCCAGCGATACAAGCTCTGGCGAGAGATCGCATGCTCTCGGCTCATCAACCCGTGATGGTCTGGGGATGCCAACAAGTGTGTGCCCCACTCGAGCCTTTGCTGAGGTGCGCTACCATATCACTACTGGATGTAGCCCTCGCGTTCGACAGGCTCCCCAGGCAGTGCGAACTCTTCCTTTCCTCGCCGTTTTCTCCCAGCTTCATACAGGAATGTGGGCAGCTTCTTTAGGCCTGAAGAGTAAAGCTTTCTACCCAGATGTATTATTTATACTATAGCCGTGCTTTTATAAAGCTACCTTCTGCCCTGAAAAAAATACTCCTCAAGCTGATTGCTAAAACATCTACCAGTATTTTACAATGTGCATGTGCTTAATGGATATAATAGAGAATAATAATTTTAGTATGTTATTATTGGATTATTATATTCCAGCAAGCAAACTACTTATGTGTGAAGATAATATGCATAAAAATATGCATTATCTACATACTAACATGTGAATATGTATTACCGCTTGTACTTCTACTGAAGTATTCAAGAGCAAAGAAAAAGCTTTGTGTGTTGTAGCCTAAGCTCCATCAAGGCTTTGAAAGCATTATCAAGTATCAACACGTTTACGTGTTGAGGTAGCGGAGCTTTTCCAAACGTTTTATAAAGCTGTTTACCCCCTCCTACAACCTTTTCCAACATCATTGACCGCAGCCCCTCCTGACGTTACAAGAGCAAAACTAGCTATGCGATGAGAGGATGTACTTTGTCATGCCTGAGTTTTGTGAAACCCCTCAGAGTAGTACAGCCTGGTACTTAGTCCATTGTAAATCCCGAAAGGAGCATTATGATATCTGCTTGTCTGAAACCCGCCCTTGCTAGCGGGCTTATTACGCCAGATGACGAGGTTGTCCTCTACATTACAGGGAGCGGATTGAAGCAGCCGCAATACCTGGTGCCTGAACAACCTTCATCGCATCTTGTCCACGACTTCGCAGGGGTGGAGCGCATTCTTTCCTCCTTCTAAAGTTCATCATTACTTTCTGACGATGCCTTCGCGCCAGGCAAAGATCGCGGCCTGTGTTCGGTCAGCGAGGTGGAGTTTGCTCAGGATGTTGTTGACGTGACTCTTCACGGTCCCCTCGCTGATAACCAGGCGTTCGGCGATTGCCGCGTTATTGAATCCGTTGGCAATCAAGTGCAGCACTTCCATCTCGCGCTCACTGAGTTCGCTAAATGGGTTGATCTCTGTCTGACGTTTTCCTTGCAACTCCTGTACTACGCGTGAAGCGATACGTGGATGGAGAATAGCTTCACCACGAGCGGATTTATGGATCGCGTTAACAATCTCTTCCCCACCGGATTCTTTGAGTAGGTATGAAAGCGCGCCAGCGCGGATGGCAGGGAAGATATACTCATCCTGTACATACGAGGTGAGAACCACAACATGTGTTTGGGGGCTGACCTGCTTCACGCGGCGCGTCGTCTCCACACCATCTAATCCTGGCATGGCAAGATCGAGGAGAAGAACGTCTGGTGCCAGCTCTCTGACCAATTGAATAGCCTCCTCGCCCGAACCTGCCTCCCCCACCACCTCAATATCGGGCTGTGTTGCTAAGAAAGCCTGCACCCCCTGGCGAACTACGATATGATCATCCACAATACACACCCGAATTACCTCTTTCATGGTATTTTTCTCTTTCTTATTCTGATGCTGTTGCTACCGATGTCGCTGGTATTGGAACATAGGCTTTGATAGACGTTCCGTTAGCTGTACTCTCAAGGGAGAATATACCATGGATGCCTTCAATGCGTTCATACATGCTTCGTAGTCCTATGCTGTGTTTCTGCTGACGAGCAACGGAGAGGTTGAAGCCGCGTCCATCGTCTTTTATGGTAAGGGTGATCGCGTGTGCTTGGCCTAGCAGCTCAAGGTTCACGGTACGTGCTCCGCTATGCCGGGCGATATTGGAAAGAGCCTCCTGCGTGACACGAAAGAGTGCCTGCTCAATTTCGACCGGGAGAGGATGTTCTTGCTCAATACGCACGTAGATAGCGATGGCCGCGCGGCGTGACCAATCATGACTCATCTCCTCAATAGCAAGAGCAAGGTTCTTATTTGCCAGCCCCGCTGGACGTAGCTCTTCAATCAGCGTGGCTAACTCTTGTTGGGCCAGTAGGGCCAGCTTTTCAGCCTCAATGAGGTGACGATAAGAGGTATTCGCGTCTTTCGGAAAGAGTACTCGTACCGCTGATAGCTGCATCTGGACCGCGAACAGGTGCTGCTTAACCGCGTCATGTAAGTCCCGTTTTAAACGTGTGCGCTCCTCCATGATAGCCAGTTTGCGCCGGGTCAGAAGTAGCATTTGAAGTTGTTCTGCCATATTATTGAGGTCTTTGCTTAATTGCCCTACCTCATCGCGAGAGTGATCATGGATGGTCATCTGAAATTCTCCCCGGCTCCACTCTTTTGTTGCCTGAGCGATACGACGCAAGCGACGGGTAAGATTATGCGAGATAAGTATGCCGGCGCTTGTGCCCAGGGCGGTAGATAAGAAGATGAAGTAAAAGCCCGTGGGCTGCCAGTAATTCCATAATGTAGAAATGACCTGTTGTAGTTGTATGGTACGTGTGCTTTGCGTGACGACGGGACCATTGATCACGATGAGGAGTGTGACTGTTGCTTGCTTGCCGTGGCTCTGTATGGAGACGGCAATAAGAGACTCGCCAGTTGGAAGGCTATGAATGACCTGAGTTGAAGAACGATTGGGGCTGGTTATTTCACGTATTGTGCGCTGCGTTGTTTCGTCGGATTGCAGCGTGGTGAGCTTCTGCTGCGTTTGTTGCGCGCACTTTTGCGTGCCCAGAGAAAG
This sequence comes from Ktedonobacter sp. SOSP1-52, assembly GCF_016587395.1. NCBI lineage: Bacteria > Bacillati > Chloroflexota > Ktedonobacteria > Ktedonobacterales > Ktedonobacteraceae > Ktedonobacter > Ktedonobacter sp. SOSP1-52. Next base: position 242,351 of record NZ_BNJH01000002.1, on the reverse strand, counting down.
CAATTGGGAGCTTGCGCAAGATGTTGAAGTGAGAGGCTGTCCAGCTTGATTGAGAATAGCAACGAACGTCAGCCGGGGATCATCATGGCTTATCTCATCAAAAAGCGGGATGGCAAGCGCGTAGCGGAGGGCTTGCGCATCCGATGTGGTTGATATATTGTCCATATAGGGAGCTATTCGTGTAGCTCCCTGTTTCTCTACTGTTTGCAGTGGCGACACGTTGGCTTGCTGAAGATCCCTCAATAATGGAATGAGGGTGATCGCGCACTCAATTGCCAGGGCAGCGATGAGGGTGACCATCACGTACGACATGGTGAGTCGCCAGAAGAGGCCACCAACGCGCCAACGGATTGCCTGCATGGGGTGTCTAGCTCCTTACGGTGAGTATACAGTGTTGTATTGTTGTTCCATTATATGCTTGTTCCGCGTATGTTGTCAGTGAGAACTGGCGTTATTTAGTATCGACGAACCAGGTGCTATTTTCATGCTATGAAATCCTTTCTTCTTCCAGAGGGACGGGTGTAGGGTTATTCGTAGCGCATCAAGTCTGCAATGCGTAAGCGGGCCGCGTTTTGCGCCGGCGTAATACTGGCGAGTGTCGCGATTCCCAGCAGCGCCAGGAGCATCACTACGAAGGCGAGAGGGTCTATGACGAAATCAACTGGCATCACAAACTGGCTGAAGAGGCGTAGGAAGGCATACGCCAGGGGGAGTCCCAGAATGGCACCAAGCAGCCAGGCGATAAGACCTAGCGATTGCCCCTGGACCCAGAAGACCTGCGCCACACGCCAGGAGCTCGCCCCCATTGCTCGTAACATGCCAATTTCACGGCGACGTTCGAGGACTGAGGCTGTTAGTTCATTAGCCAGCCCGATAATAGCGGCGATACCGATAATGATCGCGACGCTATAGAGTAATATGTAGGAGACAAACCAGCTACGCTGGTGACGAAGCACCTCGTCCTGTACCATATAGGTATTGACAATGCCTCCACCACGCTCCACTGAACCACTCGTGGTTGCGTCGAGGGCGATTTTGCCTATTTGCTGTACGATTGTTTGCGTGGTCGCCGCCGAGTGGTCCTTTGCTTGCAGTAGGACACGTGTCGCGGCATCTTGTACGGCATTCTCAGGTATGCCCTGAAACTGATAGAGGGTATTCACGGGGACGACGGCGGCTCCCATTTGACCCAGGCCATTGACATTCTCATCAATAATGCCGATGATGCGCCAGGTTGTGGGCTGGTTGTTGGTATTGTTGACTTCGAGGTTATTGCCTATTTGCAGCCCTGTCTTCTCCGCGAAATGGCTACTAATGAGCACGACATTGGTGTCACCTGGTTGGAACCAGTGCCCACTGACCATGTGGTAGTGGTAGATTTTGGTTTGAGGCTCGATACCCCAGAGAGCCAGGCGCCCCCACTGCGTATTTGCCCCACCCTGTCCATACCGCTCAAGGACGTTAATGTCCTTGATGGTACTCAGGTCCATCTTAATTTGACTCAACTTCATTTGCGGGCCGAGGTCAACCTCTACATCGGCCCCAAAGTTTGTAAAGACCGAGCTTACTGTAGAATTCACCGAGGCGGTGAGGGTTTGTACGATTAAGAAGCTTGCGCCTGCAATGCTAAGCATGAAAATGGTTAAGGCGGCTCGCCATTTCTTGCGGAAGAAACTGCGCAGTCCCAGCCATACGGTCTGCGAAACCCAGGTGATCCGCTGGGCGAAGCGAGTGAGCGCCGTATTTCTTCTTCCCGTACTGATGCCATAGGCGGAAAGGGCTTCGCGAATGGTGATGCGCGTGCCATTCCACAATGGGAGGAGAGCCGCGAGTAGGGGTACACCAAAGCCAACGAGCAAGCCGAGAAGAATCAGATTTAGTGGCAGGGTGAATGGTCCCAAGGCCAGCGGAATGGTTGGAGCCAGCGTCGAGGCCACTATATATCCGCCCGCAATGCCCAGTATCAGGCCAGGGATAGTCGCAAGCGAGCTACAAATGAGTACAAAGATCAGGTAACTGCGCATGATCTGCCACTGCGTGCCTCCTAGCGTTTTCATGGTGCCAATGACAGCCGTTTGCTCTGTAATCAGGGTCGTGACCGTATTGAAAATGAGGATGGCGCTCATGAGTACCGCCATAAAGACCAGCACTATGAGTAGCGCAAAGATACCACTGATTTGTTGCAGGGGGACGATGCCTGGACCAGGAAAGGCTGTCGCGAAGATCTGTATGTGTTTGTCTTTTAGCACTTTCTGTAGCGCTTTGGCGGTTGTGTCAACCTGGCCGATGCGATTCACTTTATAGTGGATCATGAATTGGCGCGCTGGATGATTCGGTTCGTTAGTGTTGGTAAGCACATCCAATTGACGGACGCCCTCGTCACTCATATAGGCCTGCGCTTTGCCTGAGGTCGCGGGATCGACACCAGCGGTCCGAGCCATACCCACGACGCGTAGTGGTACCTGCCCATGTGTTGTGTCAAGCTTGACCGTATCGCCAATTTTGACATCCGCCAGGGCAATATCGCCGTATTCCATTACGATTTCGCCCGCTTGAGGATAGCGACCGCTGACAATTTCGAATGGAGCGAGCGAGGGAGTCTGTAAATTTGGATAGCTAACGATTTTAATTGTCGTGTATCCTAGTGCCTTATTAATGCGCCATAGGGTAGAAACGCGTGTCTCAGTTTGTACCGCTTTTATATTCGGCACATCCTTCAAGGCGGGCACGAGTGTGGGATCTAATTTGTCCACAATCATCGTGATATCGGGCTGTGTATCATGGCTTTCGATGGTGTAGGAAAATGCCGAGAAGAGCGTATCCTGCGTGAAATTGATGCCCGTCAGGCCGAAGACGCCAATGAGAATGCCTATGATAACGAGCAGCGTGCGGCCTTTCCTCATTTTCATGTCAGCTATGATCTTCTTCATGCCTGCGCTCATGAATGCACCTCTTCCTGTTTGGCCGTAACGATGGCCTGGGTTCCGTGCGCGCTGACAATACGACCATCGAGCAGATTAATGCGAGCATCGGCGTATGAAGCGAGTTGGGAATCGTGGGTGACATAGATCACGGTCTTTCCCTGCCCGGTGAGTCCAGCCAGGATATTGAAGACGGAGTATGCCGTTTTAGAGTCCAGATTACCGGTTGGCTCATCAGCAATGAGCACGGGCGGATTGTTGGCTAACGCGCGGGCGATGGCCACGCGTTGCTGCTGGCCGCCAGAGAGTTCACTGGGTAAGCGATGGGCAAATGAGCCGAGATCCACGATCTCCAGGCAGTCCTGTGCGCGCTTACGCCAGGCATTACGAGGTAGCCCGCCACCTCCACCCAATTCCAGAGCGAGTAGGACATTCTCAAAGGCAGTAAGTGTTGAGATGAGTTGGAAGAATTGGAAGATGATACCCACGTTGCGGCCACGCCAGCGGGCCAGGGCATTTTCACCCTGGGCTTTTAATTCCTGTCCGGAAAAGACCACGCGCCCTTCGGTTGGTTTATCAATACCGGTGAGCATATTCAGCAGGGTAGACTTGCCGCTTCCCGATGGGCCATTAATGGTTAAGAGTTTTTGGGCTGGCACTGCGAACGTAACATCATGAAGAAGGGTCGTCTTTTGTGTACGATTGATAATGATGCGCGTAAGGTGCTCAATCTGTATTAACGGTGAATCAGGTAAATGATAACTAGTAGAGCCATTATCGACAATGGACATGAGTTTGATCCTTTCTAAGGATAATAAAGCCGTGTAAAGAATGCGTTTCGCTATCGTGTGTTTTGCCTGATTTATTGTTTTTGTGTTGTCTTCGGAGAGTATAACCGAGGGCGTGATCAAACGGGCCTATCTCAGGTTGGATTATGCCTCTATCTCAGGTTAGATTATTTCGCGATGGCGTCGAGGATGACCGGTGGTTGCGCGTGGCGCGCCCTGTTGCCGGTAGCGACAATCGCTACTGGCAACAGGGATGATCGTACGAGTTGGCTGGCGCGCCCTGATGAGAGGCTAGGTAATCGTGTTGAAGCCGTCCAATGCAGAATAGGGTACGCCAAGCCACCTTCTGGGGATTATTCCCTCATCTCAGATTTACTTCAAGGGAGGAAGAGGAAATACCTCATTAACGTATTGTGCTGTTGTAAATCCTTTGTTTATACTATTAGCGTGTTAGCATGAAAGAAGTAGCAAATGTATTGTTTTTAGCCGCTTCTGGAATCCTGTCACCTGCTATGGCACTATTCAACGTTGCTGTGTGCAATGATGGATATGTGTTATGCCCGTTCGTAGCGAAGGCTCCAGGAAAACAGTTTAATTGGGACGTTGCCAACATTTCTCCAGGTTGGAATGGCGGAGCTTGCGCCTTATAGTTTCTATCTAATATGTACTCCACTTTCTGTCTAAGACACTTTCCTCAAAACTTTCTAGGCGAATGCATGCAGCTTTCGTCTGTTTTGCATTGGGTTGTGTGCAAAACAATGCGCCATTACGTTTAGGGATTTGTTATGCAAGGAGGATTTGCTATGCCGAGAGATGAAGAAGAGGGTAAAACTTTTTCTAAAGTAGTTGTGAATCACGAGGAGCAGTATTCTATCTGGCCTGCCGACCGTGACAATCCTCTTGGTTGGAATGATGCCGGTAAATCGGATCTTAAGGCTGAATGTCTGGAGTTTATCAAAGAAGTCTGGACGGATATGAGGCCTTTAAGCCTGCGTAAACGCATGGCGGAGTTAGAGGCATAGATAGAAGCGTCAACAGAATACGTCAAGTGTTTTTACATTAGGGAGAGGACAAGCATATGATCAGGAAATATTGTAAAGCATATCACCTGAAGGACCTTCGGCAATATACAGACTGGGCTGAAAAGAAAGAAGAGAACGAGCCGGACCTCACGGATGAGGATGTCGTATACCTATGGGATGATTTTACGGTTGTCCGTAGCCCTATTATCCCTAATAAGGGGCTTATCTTTGATAATGTAACGCCAGAGTGGCAGGATTTCTGTCACGGAACGCTCAAATTTGAGATCCCTGAGGACCTGCGTTATGCCTATGAGCAGAACTCGGAGGAGCAGGTTGTCGAGGCGAGTGAAGCTACTGTATAGTTCAGGTAAACTTGCTCTACAGTACGTTCAGTGTGAAGGAGTGAAACAATGGACGATCTCGTACAACGTCTCGCGCAGGGGGATCATGCTATCATAGTTGGTGGCCCGAAACCATCCCTGGAAGAATTCAAGAAGCGCGTAGAGGACATGGGTTATGTCTTCATTAAATTTACGGATACGCGTGGCGGCACCGATCTTGGTGTAAGAGTCGATAAAAGCGCTACGGATCTTAGTCGCGCCAACTTTGAGCAGCAGACAGGGATCGCTCATGTTGAGGGGTCACTGACGCTTAACTATGTTAAAGTTCGTTGTGTTGCCGACATTGACCTGAAGACATTAGATGGAACCGGACATCTCGTCGCATTGGAAGAGGTTCACCCCTAAGGTGATACGTAGGAAGGTTGAAGCCGTTGATGAGCGCTGCGAAGTCTATTGCGACGGTGGTATTCGCCGAGGAACTGATGTCTTGAAAGCGCTCGCCTTAGGAGCCAGGGCTGTTTTTGTGGGCCGACCGGTACTCTGGGGCCTGACCGTCGATGGGGAAGAGGGAGCGCGGCATGTCCTGCACTTATTGCGGGAGGAACTTGAGCTAGCAATGAGCCTTGCAGGCTGCCCCACGCTTCAAGCTATCCATAGCTCTCTCGTGAGAAACGTGTAGTGCTGGCATTGGTAAGTCGCTGAGAAGAGGATAAGAGAATGCAGCAAAGAGCAGGCAAACTGAAATTGAACTTGTTGTCACTACGGCGACATTACACGAATCCACATGAACACTATAACGCCTTGCGCGCCCAGGATGGTCTCTATTTTGACGAGACGAGTCAGTCCTGGCTTGTGACCAGCCATAAGCTCGCCACCGCTATTTTAGATGATAAGCGCTTCCTCTCCAGCCTCAGTTCGCTCGCAAGTGGAGCCGCGCCCGCGCAAATGGCGGCGGTGAGCAAGCAAATGGTGTTTATGGATGGGGACGCACACCACGACGCGCAAAATGTTATGTCGCGTACACTAGCACATCAAGTAAAGCAAATGCCGGATGATATCAGGAGATTTGCCAGGGAAGCCCTTCTCTCAGCGCAAGCGGCCAGAGAAATGGATGCCGTGAGTGAATTTGCCTCGCCCGTCTCGCTCTTTACCATTGCCCATGTTCTGGGGATACCGGTGGATGATCGAGAATTGTTGCGGAAGCTGGAGGTATGGTCTGATACATTTGGAGACGTGACCAGCGGCTATTTTCGCGGCGATATGAATGACATTATTGATTTCGTGACTGGCAACTAAACCTCAGCAAGAGCATGGGAGAAACAATGCTGCAGGATGGTCCGCCGATGGCGCAGGCGCTCTTTGGCGTGGACTAGTTCCTGGCGCAGGTGAGCAAGGTCCCGGCAACAGAGGTTTTTGAGTTCACGACGTTTGAGTAAGTTCCATACCCCTTCTTGTGGATTGAGCTCCGGCGCATAGCCGGGTAAGCGTTCCAAATGCACTCGTTTCCCCATCGGACTGGCAAGAAACTGCTTGATCACGTTCGCTCGATGAATGGGTGAGCCATCCCAAATGACGAGCAAGCGACCAGGAATCTTGCGCAGGAGCACCTGCAAAAACCGGACCACATCCACTGCTTTGTACGCTCGCTCTTGCGTTTGCATGAAGATCCGCCCGTTGGGGGTGATGCCTCCAATGGCAGAGATGTGATCGCGGGTCAGTGGGACTCGTAGTACCGGGGGTTGGCCGCGCGGGGCATACGTCCGTACCACCATCGGTAACAGGTAAAAGCCCGCTTCATCGACAAAGACTATTGTGCGCTTTTCTTGTTCGGCTTTTTTTTGAGCTGAGGCCACTGCTGGTTTTTCCAGTGGGCAATGGCTTGCTCATTGCGCTGGCTGGCTCGCACCACTGGCTTCTGCAAGCTCAGACCCATCTTACGGACCAGGTACCCACAGTGATCGGGATGGTAGCTGACCCCGAACTCTCGCTTGATGGCCACTGCCAGCCTCCGGCTCGTCCACACGTCTCCCGGAAATCCATAGGCTACTGCTCCTTTCGCCAGCACCTCTGGGAGGCGCGCTTGTTGCTCTGCTGTCAGACGGGGTGTGGCTCCTTTGGCTGGATGGGCTTTGAGACCCTCTTCTCCTTTCTCTCGTCCGCTTTTCATCCATTGGCTGATTGCTCCTTCTGTCACCCCCAGCGCCACTGCGATGTCTTTTTGTTTCCATCCTCTTTGTTTCAGTTCCCAGGCGCGTTTGCGCCGTTCTTCTCGCCAATCGGCTTTCTTTGGTGCTCCCATACCTTTTTCTCTCGGCGGGTTGCTTCCAAACTTTAGCTCTCTCTCACGAGCTCAATAAGTACCTGGAAAGCTATTTCCACAAGCTTATCCAGGATAATCCTACAGTTGTAGATATTGTTGAGAGCTGAAATCTCTCCTCTTGTTGGCGGCTTTTTGGCAAAGATGCAAACGGAGGCGAACGTTTTTCATCAGCAAATACGAGCGCTACGCTTCTGATCTCAAGCGTAGGATCAGCTTGACAATTTCTCTGGCGAATGCATCATCCAATGGCGCAGGATATAAGAGAAAGCGGTACCATTTGGCTCCATAAATCAAGTCCGCCAGGACCTCGAGATTGGTATCAGGGGCCAGTTCACCTCGTTGTACGCCGCGTTGCAAGAGAGCAACCAGCTCTTGCTTGCGTGGCACAATGAACGTCCGCTGAAATTCCCGCGCAAATTCCGGGTCCAACTGCGCTTCAGCAGCGAGCCCGCTCAACACCGTTCCTGATTTCCCCCGCAAGCCTGAAAAAGAAAGCTCAAAGTAGGCGAGTAAGTCCCCCTCTAGAGAACCTGTGTCGGAAAAAAGCACCTGCACCTCGGTATGCGAGGTCAGGGCTTCAAGCGCTACTGCAGCTTTGGAAGGCCACCAGCGATAAATGGTCTTTTTTCCCACACCAGCTCTCTCCGCAATCGCTTCAATGGTCATCGCCCGATAGCCCACCTGCTCCAGCACCTCCCTGGCCGCTTGCAAAATCGCCCGATGCGCCTGATCACTGCGCCGACGACCAGGCGTGAAGGACTCCAGTTTCTTCGCCTGCTGAGTCATCTTGGTGTTCCTCTCCACTTCTGGAATATCTCTTGACAGATACGATACGTTTCGTTTATATTTATAACCAGTCAATGAGTGACACGCTACGTTTCGTTTATTATAGCAGAAGCTGGATGGAGAGACTAGCTGTTCTCTTCTTTCAGCGAAAGGAATATGATCTCTATGGCTACAACGACTCAGGCACGGAGTGGAGCCGTTTTGATTACGGGAGCAGCGGGTGGTATTGGTGCGGCAACTGCACGCCGGCTCGATGCATCAGGATTTCAGGTCTTTGCAGGTGTACGAAGATCCTCTGATGGGGAGAAGCTCCAACGCGATATCTCTGCCCGGATTACTCCTGTTTTGCTCGACATCACTGATTCCGTCTCCGTTGCTCAAGCAGCGGAAACCGTTACCAGGATAAGTGGGAATGCAGGACTGGTTGGGTTGGTGAATAATGCCGGTATGATCGTTGAGGGTCCGGTTGAATTGGTTCCTATCGAGGAGGTACGCAAACAATTCGAGGTGAATGTCATCGGACATATTGCGGTCACACAAGCTTTTCTGCCTCTGCTACGGAAAGCGCGGGGACGTATCATTAATATTGGAGCGCCGACTGGATTGGTGTCAATTCCCTATCTGGGGGTGCTCTCGGCCTCGAAAGCCGCGCTAGAATCGGTAACCGATGCGCTGCGGAGCGAGCTTCGCCCTTGGGGGATAGCTGTCTCTATCGTTGAACCGGCGGCTATGCAGACAGAGATCTTTCAAAAGTCGAAAGCCTCGGCCCAACAGGCCAGGGAGCAGTTGCCTGGCGAACTTGTGCAACTGTATGCGCCAGCACTTGCCGCAGTAGCTAAAGCTTCAGCCAGCCAGCCACTGGAGAACCCTGATGTCGTCGTAGCTGCCATTGTTCAGGCGCTGACCTCCCGCAGTCCCAAAACGCGCTATTTCGCTGGACGAGGGCTCAGAATAATTGCTGTCCTACGCTTGTTGCCTGACCGTACACGTGATGGACTGCTGCTAAGAGCATTGGGCCTTGCAAACGCCCAACCCGTCTCACAGATGAGCGCGACGCAGAGCAGAGCATCCTCGTAAACAGAAAACATCATGCTTGAAAAGAGAACAAATGATGAAACCTCTTGCGCAACAAACAATCCTGATCACCGGATCAACCGATGGACTTGGAAAACAGACCGCGCTTGCATTGGCCAGACAAGGCGCAATCGTGCTGCTTCATGGGCGTAATCAACAGCGATTGGAGAAGACGCTGCGAGAAATTCAAGACGCAACAGGAAATAGGAACCTGGGGACCTATCTGGCGGACCTGGCCGATCTTTCAGAGGTACGCAGTCTGGCCGAGCGTGTGCAAACCCAACATCCTCAGCTTGACATGCTCATTAACAACGCCGGTGTGGGGAGCGGAAAGCTCCTGGGAGGCAAACGCGAACTCAGTCGAGATGGATATGAGCTTCGTTTTGCAGTGAACTATCTCGCGCCTTTCTTACTCACACATCTCCTGTTACCCAGTCTGCGCATAAGCCCGCCAGCCCGCATTATTCACGTGGGATCAGTCGGGCAGCTTCCGATTGATTTTGACAATGTCATGTTTGAACGCCGCTATAATGGCTATGATGCTTATCGCCGCAGTAAGCTCGCGCTGGCGATGTTTACCATTGATCTGGCTGACCTATTGACAGGAGAACATGTTACTGTCAACTGTGTGCATCCAGCCTCGCTGATGAACACCAAAATGGTTCGCGAGACGATCCCTTTTACCCAGACCACGGTCGAAGAAGGTGTTCGTTCCGTGATGTACCTGGCAACATCGCCGACGCTAGACAATGTGACAGGCCAATACTTTGATCAGCAGCAGCAGGCACGCGCGCACCCTCAAGCGTATGATCCTCTCGCACGAAGCCTTCTCCGACAGATCAGTGAACAACTGACCGGGTTGTCCGATGAGAAAGCCTCGCAAACAAGTTAAGTCCCTTCCCCAACATTAGCAGTGGAGGTGTGCGGACAAATACGAGCCGGGTAATCCATTCACCCCTCGGGAGAGACAACTCTTCTCTCCCTGGTTTGCGTCTTTGTTCGTATGCCTCATCTGCCGTCTGGCAACAAAGGAGGACCATCTATGTCCCCATTTGCTTCTACAGCTTATCCCCCTTCAAGAGCGGAAGAGGTGTGGACAACGACCTTCAATGAACTGGGCCAACGGATCAGGCAGCATTTCGTACGACCAGAACCTCACCAACGAGCACTTACCTACATGCAGGCATTGATGAGTCCTATGGGACGAAAAAACGGATGGCAAGTAGCGGAAGCGGTAGGAGAGACCACTCCGTATGCCATGCAACATTTGTTGGATCGGGCCAAGTGGGATTGCGATGGGCTGCGAAATGCGTTGCGTATGTATGTCTGGGAAACGCTTGCGGAGCCCTATGCGGTGTTGGTGATTGATGAAACAGGCTTTCTCAAAAAGGGACGCAAATCGGTAGGAGTGCAACGGCAGTACAGCGGCACGGCTGGACGCATCGAAAACTGTCAGGTAGGCGTGTTTCTTTCCTATGCGAGTTCGCGTGGACACACGTTGCTCGACCGAGAATTGTATCTGCCCAAAAGCTGGACTGGTAATCAGGAGCGTTGTCGAGAAGCTCATGTGCCTGCTTCGGTGACCTTTGCGACGAAACCAGAATTGGCCGCGCAAATGCTCTGGCGCACTTTAGAGTAGAGAAAGGATAACGTATTTAGTATGATTGTGATCATGAATGCCTCATGCAGCGATAGTGACATCGAGAACGTCTTTGCCTTTCTACATAAGCATCATCTAGTGCTCTGTCAATCTTCATCCGAAAGGTTTCACGCCGCCTGCGGCGGCAAGGGGGTAGACGCAGAGGGGCTGACGCCCCTCTGCACTCCCCACCTTTCCAATCAACTTTGACAAAGGACTAGAGGGGCACCTTTCAAGAGGAATCGAACGAACTGTTATTGGAGTTTTAGGCTCCCCTGTTCCAGCGGGTTACGCGGGAATTGCAGGTAGTATTGACTCGGCCATAGAAGATACGTTGATAGGCTTAGCTGGCGTTGAGGATGTGTTCCGTGTTTCCAAGCCATATAAACTTGCCAGCCGCGAGTTCCATCCTGAAAATACTGTGATCGAAATTTCCGCCGCCTGTGTAGACTCAGGCACAGTCAAAATCGGCGGGGAAGACGTTGTAATGATGGCTGGACCGTGTACGGTGGAAACCGAGGTCCAATTGATGACGGCAGCGCAAGCTGTGCGCGAGGCCGGGGCTGTTATTTTACGGGGGGAGCCTTTAAGCCATCCACATCGCCCTACGGTTTTCGTGGCATGGGTGAGGAGGGGCTGAAGCTGTTGACGAAGGCGCGGGACGAGTTTGGTATGGCGATTGTGACGGAGGTGCTTACGCCCGCGGATGTCGCGCTTGTATCTGAATATGCTGATATTTTGCAGATTGGCACGCGGAACATGCAAAACTATATGCTCCTCGATGAAGTTGGCCGTGGTTCTAAGCCAATTATGTTAAAGCGTGGTATGTCCGCCACGTTAGAGGAGTGGTTACTGGCCGCGGAATATATATTAGCGCAAGGGAATCCTCATGTTATGCTGTGTGAGCGTGGAATCCGCACATTTGAGAAAGCCACGCGAAACACCATGGATATTAGCGCGATCCCGCTCGTAAAGAAGCTTTCGCATTTACCAATTATCGCGGACCCCAGCCAGGGGACAGGCAGACGCGATATTGTTGGCGCGATGTCTTTAGCCGCGATTGCAAGTGGAGTCGATGGATTATTGATCGAAGTCCATCCTAATCCAGAAGAAGCCTTAAAGGATGGTGCGCAATCGTTGAGGATAGAGCAATTTCAAGACCTCATGCCTCAAGCGGTTATGGTAGCGCAGGCATGTAACCGCCAGTTTATTCGTCCCGCTCGCTACAGTAGCACCGCCGTATAAATTGATATGAGCAAGTAAGACTCTCACATGATAAAACCTTTGAGGATGATGGATTTATGCTTGATTGTGATGGCGAACATCAGGCCTCTCTTCTAATCGCAGAGTATGCCGCAGATACATTTACCGTAGATTCGCAAGCGCCTGGCATGTATCGGTACCACTCCTGGCTTCCGATAGTCAAGCATATATCGGGATCGAGTGGGACCGTCACGTATCAAAGTAAGAGCCTGAGCCAGCTAACAGGCTTGCCCTTTCTCTGGATATCCTTTAACGGGTACTGGCCTGAGAAAGGCGTAAAACTAGAGAAGACAACCTTTAAGGAATTGGAAGCATATACTGTTTTATCGCGCTTACCAGAAGGATTTGACGATGTACTGGTGGTATCCTCCGCGGGAAACACGGCGTCCGCGTTTGCCTATATATGTGCCGTTGTCCTTTTAAACGTTACAGGTGGCGGGTGGGAACACAAACGCGCCCATTGCCGGCTCATTCCCGCGTCGCCTGCCCTGAGAATCTGTGATAGCGAACTGGCCTCCGGCGACGTCATGGACAGGATAATGAACCTCTTTTGAGGGTATTGTCAACTTGCTTGTAGGAATGCAGTGTATTGTTTGAGCTATAAAGGAGAAAAATACGGCAAGGCAGTGAAATACTGGGGAAGATAGATCGTTATGCAATCTGCTTGACTCCAGCCACCTCATTCCATTGCTGGAAGCGGTCCTGGAACATGGTACGATATTCTCCGGCACGCAAACGGTGCCGTCGCGGTTGAAAATGCCCAGCAATGGGGCCGAAGACGGAGAGAAAGCGTTGGACCTGTGCGGGTTGATTTGAAGCGTCTCATCTTCCTTTCACGCAGTAGGGTGGGTTGGTGTGAGTTTTCTGCTCGATTGTTCAAGCGTTTGTGCTGACGATGCTCCACACCAGGCGGGATCTCGCGTTAATTGACGTTTCTTAGAATACTTTTCTTTATTCTCAGAAAAAATTTCCCTGCATTATGACTCTTTAGATGCAAAAATGAGGTACCTCTCACATAACCTTTCCCTCTCTTCCCCCGGTTCATCTTTGTTCATGAACACTGTCTTGCCGATTACCCAAAAGGTTGGCCACAAGTACTACAAAGGACCAAGATATTTTGTACACCACGAGCCTCTATGCTACGCTTCAAGAAAATGTTACCAAGTCAGGTAATCATAAGAGCATTCCTCATGAGGAGAGAAAATGGCTGGAAATGTCTCAATCGAAACCATTGTTCCTTGTCGCGAAGAAGAAACGTTTCATGAGAGCGTTCGATGTTACCTTCAGACTTTGGTTTCAATTGGAATAGGGAAACTACGTTGCTCGAATGGGGACAGGATCTGCGATGGCCCGAGCCTGGCGAGCGAGTAGATACAGAATGGCCATATGTGCGGCTAAAAGCCCAGGATGAGTCGTTTTCAACTCAGTTGAGATTGTTCATTATCCAATTTTTCCTGCTGAATTTTGGGATCTGCAGCTATACTGAGAGAAAAGGTCTGAGGTCGGAAAGGAAGGAGCCACGAACGGCGTGAAGCGTTCTTTTAGTATAAGCCAGGTCTTATTCCATCCCTCGACGCTGGCGGTGTTCTCAGGTCTTTTTGGCGCGATCATCGGCTTGCTCATCAATCTTATCAGTGGCGGCCAAACCTCGCAGATGATCTTGACGGCGCTTGTCTTCGCGATGTTGTTCAGTTTGAGCCTCTCGGCCTGGCAGGTCTATAGCCAGGAGAGGACCGGCAAACAATGGATGACGATGCTGCAAGAACTGGTCTTCCAGACCTACTTCCTTGGCGTACTCGCCGACAGGCCAGAGGTCTCGCAGATGGCGCAGCAACGCCTGGGCCAGGTGTTGAAAACCTTAGAGGGCGACCAGCAGTTGAGCATGCTGAAGTTTTTCAGTCACAACGGCTTGCCCGCGACCTTTATCGGCGATGGCTTGCAGGGAAGCAAAGCCCTGGTCGGGGCTGATCTCCAGAAGATAGTGCTGCCGCAGATCAATTTAGCCCAGATGGATCTGAGGCGTGTGAACTTCAGGGAGGCGAATTTGCAAGGGTCCGATCTCAGCGGCGCGAACCTCAATCGCGCCGACCTCTCCGGGGCCAACCTCTCGCACGCGACGCTGAAGGGCGCCGACCTGAGGGGGGTCGATTTGCGCGGTACCGATCTCACGGGTGCTGACCTGAGTGGTTCGAGCTTCGGGGAGGCGAAGGGAAGCCATGACGCTCCTGGCTCTCAAGGCGAGAGAGGGAGCGCCCGCCGTCCCGATCTGCAAGCATATCTCTCCCATGCGCAACTCGTTGGCGCAAAGATGCGAGGATCCTATCTCAGCGGCGTTGACCTCAGCCAAGCAAATCTGCGCGGCGCGGACCTCTCGAGGGCGTATTTCTATAGAGCGATTTTGCAAGGGGCCGACCTCAGCGGCGCGAACCTCACGGAGACGACTCTCACGGAGGCGAATATAGAGGGAGCCAACCTGACAGAGGCAAATCTTAGCAAGGCGACCCTCATTGGCGCAAACTTGCGCCAGGCTGACCTCAGCGGGGCGAGGCTCACCCTGGCAATCTTCGAGATGGCCGATCTGCGCGAGGCAAAGGTAACAGACGAACAATTGGGCACAATAGGCTCTGGTGAGGTGCTCAAACGCGAGCCTTGAGCGGAGCAGGACGCCTGCGAGCCTGGAGTTCCGCCCAAAGCGCCCGCAGCGTTGCTTGCCACTGGCGTCGGGACGGGATGAGCAGGGTGTAGATCCCAAAATTCAGCAGGAAATTTCTGCATAATGAAGTGGGTGGCTCGGCAGTTTCAAAATCGCTCGTTTGCTGAGACGACCTCATCCATATGAAATAACTATCTGTCTAAGCTCAGCGCCATATCTCAAAACCCATCTCAAAAAATCGTCTCAAAACTGGCTGACTCGTAATGAGTTTCTGAGACAAAGAGCCACCCACTTCATTATGCAGAAATTTCCCGCTGAATTTTGGGATCTACATCCGTAAACGAATAGTTATGTGAGAATCTTGCTTCCGACTTTCAGTATTTCCCTTCGTTTCTTTTTCAAGATGAAGTGAGGAAAATTTATGCGAGAGATACAGTGAGTAGACTCTTCTATCCTTCGGCTCTAGGGGCCGACACAGAGAAATCTCTCGAAAAGTTATCGAGGCTCTGGGACATATTCGGTGTGCCTACTGACTTGGCTTTGTGGTATAATAGCGTCAGTTCCAATCATTTAAGTCATCTGGAGGCGCTTCCATCGATCTTTCCCCTGTTTTTGCATTTCCTTCAACGATACGTCTTGAGACCATTGAGGTCCAGAATCAGATAATCATCGTCCATCTTCATGCAACCTCGTCAAGAGCTCTTTGCCCACGATGTGGGACGCCTGGCTCTCGAGTCCATAGCCACTATCAGCGCACCATTGCCGATGTTGCGTTTGGCGGCCGGTGCCTTGTGCTCAAGTTACGAGTGCGCAAGTGGATCTGTCACGAGGCATCCTGTCCCCAACACATCTTTGCCGAGCGCTTCCCAGAGTTGGTCCAGCGCTATGCACGAATGACGGATCGGCTCGTCAAGGCGCTTCAGGCACTAGGAGTGACCACCAATGGGGCCGATGCAGCGCGGATCGCCTCGTCCCTTGGCATGCCCACCACTGTCAAAACCATCATCCGTCGCGTCTTGCAGCTTCCCTTGCCCAGTGAAGGCGAGGTAGTGAAGGTGGGAATAGACGAGTGGGCATGGAAAAAAGGCCAGCGCTATGGGACCATTCTCGTGGACCTAGAAAAGCGGCGGATCGTGCAGTTGTTAGCAGAGCGTTCCGCCGAAACGAGTAAAGCATGGTTGTGCACGCATCCCGAAATTGATTTGGTCTCACGTGATCGTGGCAAAATCTTCCGAGAAGCTGCCACTGAGGGCGCGCCTCAGGCCAAACAGGTGGTCGATCGCTTTCACTTGCAAAAGAATTTTGCCGAAGCCCTGGAGAAGTTCTTTCGCACGCAAGAACGTGCACTCAAAAAGGCAACACAAGGGAGCACAGGCAAAACGCGTCTAGCTACGAGGACGGCAGTCCCTGAAAAAGTCGCACAAGAGCGGCAGGAGCGTCATCGCCAACAAGTCAAACTTCATAAGTGGATCTGGAAACTGTATCGGCAAGGCTACCACAAAGGGCAGATTGCCCAGCTCGTTGGCGTCAGTTCAAGCAAAGTCTACCGTACCCTCGAACAGGAGACACCTCCGCCTCCGCGACGACGATCTCGCTCTTCTTCCATCGTTGATCCCTACCTTTCCTACCTCACTTTGCGATGGAACCAGGGGTGCCACAACGTGGCCAAGCTGTACGAGGAAATTGTCACTCAAGGATATACTGGGACGCAGCGCACGCTTCAGATGCGGCTTCGTCCTTTTCGTCAGAACGTCGCACGCCCCGTCTCTAAGCAGACAATCATCTGGGACAAGCCTCCTTCGTCCAGAGGTGTTGCGCTCATGATGGTGAGGCCAGCACAAAACCGCACGAGAGAGCAAGCGGCCTATCTGGATCAGCTCATCCAGAGCAACGAGACCATCGCTCTCGTGTTCAAGCTTGCGCAGGACTTTGGCTACCTCCTACGAAAACACGAGGGACGAACACATCTGGAACAATGGAAAGCCGCTGTCCAAGCCAGTGGGATCGCGGAACTGATCGCTTTTGTTGATGGACTAGCCGATGATGCGGAGGCGGTTACCAACGGATGCAGCCTGACATGGAGCAACAGAGTGGTCGAAGGCTTTGTCAATAAAGTAAAATGGATCAAGCGTAGTTCCTATGGACAAGCCGGATTTGCGCTCCTGCAACGCCGTGTTCTGCTCCACCCAGCAGCAGGGGAATCATTGCGTAAAGAGCAGCGTAGACGCTCCTCGCAGGTGGCGGTTCCTGCCACTCTTGGGACACATGGCACTGGGTCCACACCGGCAGCCATCGCAGCTGCATAGTCGGTGCTTGACGGATGGGCGATTCGCTGGTCATCCCTCGTGGTGATACGCTACAATGAAGACGTGAAGGAGGAAGATATGGCCAAACGGAGTACATCACAACAAGTTCCCAAAGAGATGCAGAAGCACTTCGAGGAGATCACCCTGCTCACGGATACCTTCAGCCAGACCTACTTAAATGACGAGTATCTCCAACTCTGTCGTGAACTGACAGCGACCCTGTGCCGGAAACGTCCTTCACCATTGGCACGAGGCAAGGCTCCTACGTGGGCTTGTGGGATCATTCATGCGCTGGGCATGGTCAACTTTCTCTTTGATTCCTCCCAGACTCCCCACATTACAGCAAGCCAGATCTGGGAGTATTTCGATCTCAGTTCGAGCACGATGCAGGCGAAATCCAAACAAATCCGTGACCTGCTGGGCATGTATCCCATGAACCCAGATTGGTCGATCCCCTCCATGGTTGACAAGAACCCTTTGATCTGGATGCTTGAGGTGAATGGACTCATCATCGATGTGCGCCAGGCCCCCAGGGAAATCCAGGAGGCAGCATTCCGTAAAGGGTTGATCCCCTACATCCCCGATGCCTGATCAGTAGCTTCCCAAAGTCAGGTAGGCACACCGAATATGTCCCAGAGCCGTTATCGATCGAAAAACGAATTTTATCGTGAGAATCCACAATAATCTCACCTATCGAATGATTCCATACGTCTGAGGACAGGGGCGACAATCGCCGATGCAAGCGGCATAGACGATGCGCAGGCTGCCTCCCTGTTCACGACGCCGTTCACAGGGCAAGAGCAGCTTACCTGCTGGACAGCGCACCGTTCCATTAGGCTGGAGGGCAAAGGCTTCTCCCGCAAAGCGCCTGGCCTTCCAGGCTCCACCGATGACAGGCGGTCTGTAACCCTGTGGCTGTGGATTCTGGTCGGCTGCTGGAGCAAACTCGGTGGTCCGCATCAAGGTAGGGGAGAGCTGATGGCCCAATTCCATGCGCAGATTCCAGATCCATTGCGAGGCGATCTGCCAGCACTCCTGGCCGCAAGGCGAATGAGAGCACCAACGGTCGGGGTCAAGCTCTTCATCTTCATCGGCAAGTGTTGGTTCGAAGGCTTCCCGATGAAGATACAACTCGACCACGTCACTGGCTGTGAACGCCTCCTGTGGCAAACGCGTGAAAAAGAGTTCATAGACGACCCTTCCCGCGTTTTGCCTACCCGGCTTTTGGTCTTGCCCTCCGGATGGGTCGCCACCACAACGCGACAAGGGAAACCCTCTGGCCCCGCTGGAACCTCGGGGCAGTCGTATAGCGTAGCCAAAGAGAACCGCCACAAAGTCAATCACTTCATAGCACCCGAAGCGCCTGCGTGCAAAGCGCATCTGCTCACCGATCTTGGTCAGAATGCCGAGCTTGAGCAGATATGCTGTGATCAGAGTGACCTCGCCAAACCACGAGGGGATTGCTGGAACAGACTGTGAAGAAGTCAGGATGATCATTGATTCACCGGTGATGTTGTTCATGTGGCCTCCTTTGTAAGAAAGTTTTCGTGCTTCCTCATCAAAGAGGCACATTTTTACCCTTGTTCGCTACATCCACGGGACGGGCAACGATGTTTTAACTGAACACGAATAGGGTTTCAAACGCTCCAGGCGATGAACGACGTTTCCAGAGCAGCTATGCTTCTTCTCCCAGCGTTTCTGCAAAAGCGTCATGCACGCTCCCGCCAGGAAGAAAGGGCTCACCATTGACCGCCAGATCTTGAAAGAAGCCCAGGCGATTGCCCCAAGGATCTTCAAAATTGAACCATGCGGCTAATCCTGGGATGCGCTCGATGGGACTACAAGTGATACCCAGCTCCCTTTGGACTCGTATCCGCTCGCTTGCGAGATCTTCCACTCCCAGACGCAGTCTGCCTGCCGGTTCGGGTGTTCCTTCCGCAAGTTGGAGCCAGCTCGTGGGGACGAGTTCCCACTCCTTGAAATCCTCGTGCGGCTCAACATCGGGGTCGCGACCAAACAAACGTGCATAAAAATCCCTTCCCGCCTCGATATCTGGTACCTTCACCTGTTGGGTGAGACCTGTGAAACGACTCTGCGTTGGCATAAACACCTCTCGAAAATATTTTCTATTAAATATATCACAAAACAGTGATTGCCAGCGTTCCCAGCCTCTCGGGGGTTCTCAGGGGTTTCTGCCATGAGGACTGTCCAGAGAGGGAAAGTCTCATGGACGTTTGAAACCGTATTATCGTTCAGCTAAAAAGCTCGTTGCGCATCCCGTGGGCCACACGAGTCAAAACTGTTCAGCGTGTAGCATGCTCATCAAAAAAACGTTGAGCATACGCACACATAGTTGTACTAGCTGTGGCGTGGTGCTCGATAGGGACCACAATGCGGCGCTGAACATATTGCAAAAAGCGCTCAGTACCATAGGGCATATGGGAACTGATGCACCAGTGAGTGCATGAAACGCTTCTGGACAGGAAGACCGCTACTGACTCTCAGTAATGGGAGTCAGTAAGTCGCTTGGGTGAAAGAAGAATCCCCCTGGATTTATCCGGGGGAGTGGCAAATCGCTTGTAATTTCCTCCTTTTCTCTGTTATGATTGCATCAATCCATTTTGATTTAAATAATATTGATGCAATAAAAGGAAGAATGCATGGAAAATGCTTTGGCCCCACCTCCCTCTCTGCTCAAACTGGTGGCTCATGAAGTTCGTTGGAATCTCCTCCGCTGCCTTGCTCGTAGCGACTATCGTGTGCAAGATCTTGTGGACAGATTACAGCTGCCACAAAATCTGATCTCGTATCATCTAAAGCTGCTTCGCCAGGGACAACTGGTGCGTGAACGCCATAGTAGTGCTGACGAACGTGAAGTCTTTTATCGCTTAGAGGTTGAGCAACTTCAGCAGCTGTATTGGCAAGCTGGAGATATGCTGCATCCAGCGATCACCCTTTCGCCAGAGCAAGCACTCACAAAAAAGAAGCAGAGACCACACCAGCCATTGCGTATCCTGTTTCTCTGTACGGAAAACAGCGCTCGCTCCCAGATGGCCGAGGCCCTCCTGCGTCACTTGAGTCACGGAATGGTGGAAGCATTCAGCGTTGGGAGCACCCCTGCTGAGCAAATTCACCCCCAGGCTCGGCAGTGTATGGAGAGGATGGGCATTGATATGAGCCTGGCAGTTCCAAAGCACCTTGACCTCTTTCAGAGTGAGCGCTTTGATGCCATCATTACCGTTTGCGACTCTCTCCATGAAGTGTGCCCGACGTTTCCAGGAGATCCAGAGCGTATTCATTGGAGCGTTCCTGATCCTGCCAGGACGCAAGGGACCGAAGAACAGGTGCGCGCCGCCTTCGAGCAGACCGCGCTGCAACTGACAACCCGTCTCCGTTTCCTTCTTCCCCTTCTTGAACGAGAGAAAGGACTGGTACTCCCATGACTCGACGTGTCTTATTTCTGTGTACCCATAACTCGGCCCGTTCTCAGATGGCCGAAGGACTGCTCAGGGCATTGGGGCAGGAGCAGTTCGAGGCCCATAGCGCGGGAACAGAGGCAACGGCTGTGCGCCCGCTCGCGATAAAAGCCATGGCTGAACTGGGCATCGATATTTCAGGCCAGTCTTCCAAAAGGCTCGATCGCTATGTGCAGGAGTCATTTGACGAGGTGATTACGGTCTGTGATGCCGCCGCTGAAACCTGCCCGTTCTTTCCCTATGCCAGGCACCGACGCCACTGGCCCTTGCCAGACCCTTTGCAAGCTACTGGCAGCCACGAGGAGCAACTTGCCGTCTATCGTCAGGTACGTGATGCTCTCCGCAAACACATCGAAGAAGAATTGCTTGCAGCCCGTTCCGCTTCGTAACAGGCGAAACTGGAGACGGGATGAGAGGTTTTCCTCTTATTATTTTGCAAAAGGATGTATGTGTATG
This sequence comes from Ktedonobacter sp. SOSP1-52, assembly GCF_016587395.1. Lineage (NCBI taxonomy): Bacteria > Bacillati > Chloroflexota > Ktedonobacteria > Ktedonobacterales > Ktedonobacteraceae > Ktedonobacter > Ktedonobacter sp. SOSP1-52. The sequence continues at coordinate 221,306 of NZ_BNJH01000002.1, read as the reverse complement.
AAGACAACATCGCTACTACGTCGCGCCAGCGCAGAATTGCTTGGCACCTATGCCCTGGTGACCGCTGGCTGTGGTGCTATCATGGTGGATCGCCTCACAGGCGCGTTGACCCATGTTGGGGTAGCGCTCACCTTTGGACTCATCATCACCGTGATGATTGCTGCGATGGGCCATCTTTCCGGCGCACACTTCAATTCTGCTGTGACTGTTGCCTTTGCCCTGACCCGTCACTTCGCCTGGAAAGAGGTTCCCGCTTATATTGGTGGGCAACTCCTGGGGGCGATCCTGGGAGCTGGAACCCTCCGTCTGCTCTTTGGTCCGGTGGCCGATCTTGGTGCCACGCTTCCCCATGGGAGCGTGTGGCAGTCCTTTGGTCTGGAGATCTTGCTGTCTGCCGTGCTGATGGTGGTCATCATTTCCGTTGCGACCGATACCCGAGCCGTGGGTCAATTAGCCGCGCTCGCCATTGGCGCCACCGTTGCCCTCGATGCCATGTGGGGAGGTCCTATCAGCGGGGCGTCGATGAACCCTGCTCGCTCCTTTGGCCCAGCGCTCCTCTCCGGTGCCTGGAACGGACACTGGGTGTATTGGCTTGGTCCTCTCCTTGGTGTCTGTCTAGGGGCTATCCTCTACCAGTGGTTGCGCTTGCCGATGACGACCTCCCTGGCGCCATCTGTCCCTCAACCAGAACCAGAGGCGCTTCGCATAGAAGAATAAGAGCTGGAAACGCGGAGCATTGTGGCGAGGAGGAAATCTCCTCTCTGGGAAGGAGGCACATCGTAGAGAGTGATACGCACTGAGCGATGTCCTTCTGATGAGACGTGGACCATGGCTATGGCAGGGGTGTTTCTCCTTTGCGCATCAGGTGCGCCGCTGCGGCCCAGCCCACCGGGTCAGCTCCGATAATCACGGCGAGATAGGGGAGTTTTGTTCGTTTCTCGATATTCTTCTCTCTTAAAGAGGCCTCTTTTCGAGAGCCTCGAGAGGGAAAAAGACAAAGAGACAGGCTTCTGCTCGGAGGAATCAAGCAGTCCCATCCTAGATGTGTAGGAGAACGTTGTATCCCAAGGTCCTGCTTACCTGTTGCTCTTCTCAGGTCCACTCATTGTTGTGCTTCGGCAACGATGAGGCTGGAGGCTCCCGAGAGAGGCAGATGCGTCAGGTAGCACCAGCCGCTTTGCCGCAGCCATGTACGTACCTCTTCCTCGCTATACACATCGCCTTCGCCAGTGGCAACTAGAAACTCGCCAGCGATGAGCGTGGCAAACAGGGGATGGGTATGGGTGGTATCGGTCCAGAAATCGACCAGCAACAGGCGCGTACCAGAAGAAACAGCGGCATGGATGCGCTGGAGCAAGGTCAGATTTCTTTCTGGTGAGAACATATGCACAGCATGGGCAAGAAGAACACAATCATGATCAGGTGGAAGGGGATCTTGAAAGAAATCTCCCTCAACTATGGTAATCTGCTCAACCACAGGGGCCGTCTCCAGGCGCTTGCGTGCCAGTCTTGCCACACGTGGAAGCTCAAAGAGGGTGGTCTTGAGGGCAGGGTACTGGCCTAAGAGCGCCAGCAGAAACGATCCGTTTCCTCCGCCAAGATCGAGCACCTGGCGATGGCAACCAAAGTCATAGGTGCAGACGAGTGCCTGGGCAGCCCCACTGGTGATGGCCTCCACCCCTTCCGAGAACATTCTGATTCGCTCTTCGTCTGCAGGTTCAAATGTGCCCTGACCGGTACGAAGACGTGCTTCAAACTGCTGCCATGCCGGGTAACTAATCTGGTTCCAGAAGCGCAGGAATGGGCGGAGATCAGGAGAGGAATCTCCACTGAGAAAGGCAGTAGCCACTGGACTATTCTGATACCACTGATTGTGGCATTCGACCAAACCCAGAGCCACCATTGCATCAGTGATGATACGTAGTCTTGGGCAGGCAATCCCTATCCTTTGCGCCAGAAGCTCTAAGGTCATGGGGCCCTCAGCCAGGTGCTCAAAAAGTCCGAGCTCGCTGGCGGCAAACAGATGTTTCGACGCCATAAAACCACTCGCAATCTGGAAAATGGCATCAGGTGTGACAGGGTTATGCATTGTCATGGTCTGATTCTCTCGTTACAACGTGTATGTTGCTGGTATGCTTGTTGTCCCGCTCCATACGATGAGCAGTGAGAGGCAACACGATAGGATCATAAGACTGAACCATCTTTTCATGGGCGCACCTCCTTGTAGGGAGCCAGAGTTACTTCTCTTGCCTGTTTTGCTCTGACCAGAGCACAGTACCCTATCGAGGGTCGTAACAGGTTCATTGTATCAGGCTGTTCTTACCTCAGTTGTAGTCAACCAGTTCCACCGTCTCGCGCTTAGGAGACAGGATGATTGCGTGTGAGCAACGCATGGAGCAGTGCATCGAGAGACCAGGCACCTGCTCCAACAATCAGACAGAAGAGAGAGCCGAGAAGCATACTCACATCAACGCGCGCTTCATGGGCCATCTTCCAAAATCCGTTCTCCAGGAGGAGAGGGATTTTGGTTGTGGCGATAGCAACCAGCATATCAAGGATTAAAGGAATGGCAGCCAGTCTCACGAGGAAACCGAGCAGAAAAAGGAGTCCACAGCCGATCTCGACGACGCCAACAAAGGGTGCGGTGAATGCTGGATAGGGAATGCCGATATGGGTGAAGCGTCCGACGCCAAGCTCCGCAGGAAACAGAAATTTCTGAAGCCCCTCAGAGAGAAAGATGCTACCTATTGCCAGCCGTACGAGAACCATTGCAGCCGGTGCTCTACTGAAGAGGATACGGTGAAACCACTGCAAAACCTGCACATCCTTTCTTGATCAGTGACAGCGCAAGGAGGATGGCGAGACTGGACCAGCAAAGAGGCAGAGGCACGCAAACACCATGCACCTTTCCTCCACACAATACCTTCTTTGAGACGCTTCTCCCGTGGGGAAAGGCAAAGGCGTAGGGTTCCTACCGCTCAGATTGCCAAATGCTCTCACTACCTTGCTGATAGTCGTTCAGCGCTTTACGCGTCCCACTAATCACTTCAGCAACTGTCTCAAAGAGCGCCTGCGCCTTAGGGTCCTGAATCCGTTCAATATCAGCGCGACACTCTTGTTGAGCTTGTTGCAAGAGCTGATCAATATGTTGGGCATGCTGTTGGGGGGTCATATGTGATTCATTGCCTTGCATAAGCGACTCCTTTGCTGTGAAGAAGAACAGGTACTTCTCTCAACGCTTCCAGAAGCTGTCTCTTTTTGAGGACGAAGGTGAGTAAAATTGTACACCTTCTCACCTTGAGCACATCTGACTGTAGTATCTCACGATGATACGCGTCTAGAAGCACCTCTTTTGTCCATACGTTGTCTCTTCGTAAGAAACACGAGACGATATCGGAAACCGTTACAGTATTTTCTGGCTCAGCACTATGAAGGAGGCCACTGGGTCAACCTGGCTGCTCTCAACTCATTTCACCCAACTTGTTGGAGAACCCATACCTGTTCGTTTTGTGATGAAAGGGACGGCGTATATGCCCTGAAATGGAGATCAGGTGAGTACCGTGTCTGAGCAATCGATCCCGATCTTGCTTCTCCCACCCCTCCCTTGTACATTGGCATCCTTTTTTGATGCAAGGCTCGAAGCAGGCCAAGGTCATTGCAGTGCTGACCGAAGAAAAGGTGGGAAGCCAACCTCTCTGGGTTGCTTCCCACCTTTTCTTCAGCCCTGGCTCCCTTCTCTTCACATCCCTACAATCCAGAACCGGAGCAGACCGATGACGGCTCCTGCCAGAATCAGCCACACGGAATTGAGCTTGAAACGCAGCAGAATCACAAAGGCGAGGATGGCGATCGCTACCGTCAAGATATCGGTGAGTGCATGTTGTCCCAGTTGAACAAGCACACCAGTCATTAACGCCAGCGCGGCAGCATTGACCCCATCAAGCAGTGTGGCGGTCCAGGTCGCCTGGCGTAAACGCGAAGCCACGGGATGAATGAGGGCAATCAAGGCAAACGAAGGCAGAAACATCGCCAGCGTTGCCAGCAGGGCTGCGGGCCACCCACCGATGACATACCCAATAAAGGTTGCCGTTGTGAAAACCGGGCCTGGTGTAAACTGCCCGATGGAAATCGCATCGAGCAACTGCTTGTCCGTCAACCAATGGAGGTTTTGCACCAGATCAGTACGCAGGAACGCCAGCAAGGTATAGCCACTTCCATACACCACTGATCCAAGTTTGAGAAAGGTCAGAAAGACCAGGCCTAAACTGACGGAGGGGGCTGCGGCAACGGCTCCGGCACCAAGCCGAGCAATGAGCGGCTGTAGATCAGCTCGCAGGTTTGTAGCCAGCAATGGGACCGCTACACTCACAACAGGCGTTTTTGTGCGCCTGCGCGAGATGAGCAAACGAAGCACACCGTAGAGCGCGGCCCCTCCGAGCAACAAGATCAGTACATTGACGCCCAGGAAATAACAGACTAGCACCACAAGCGCGAGGCCCACCGCAAGTGGCCCTGTGAAAATTGTTCGTCCCAGATTCCAGATCGCTTGTGCGACAATAGCCACAACGACCGGCTGAATACCATAAAAGAGCCAGCCGATCTGAGGCAAGGCTCCATAAGTAACATAGGCCCAGGCCAAAGCGAGCACAATCAGCATAGCTGGACCGATAAAGCAGACTCCGGCTACCAGCAAGCCAGGCCATCCCGCTTGTAGGTAGCCCAGGTAGATCGCCAGTTCCGTGGACGAGGGACCAGGAATAAGGTTCGTCACACCGATCAGATCGACGAATCGTTCATTACTGATCCAATGGCGCCGCCGGACAACCTCCTCACGCATCATGGCGATATGAGCAGCAGGTCCTCCAAAGGCGGTAAAGCCCAGGCGCAAAAAGAGCCAGAGGACTTCCCTGAGTTCGTGATAGGAAGGGGTCGGCTGGGGAGGGGCGGCTGGGTTTGTTGTTGGTGTTTCCATAAACGTTTTTTCCATTTTCTCTAGATTTTTCCTCTCAAGAGAGGTCTTACTCGTGGGAGGTGACGCCTACTGACATTAGCTGGGGAGCCCATGCGCCGTGCTTCCCCGCTCCTCTTTTCAGGAAAGAGAGGAAGCGCAGCGCGTGCAGTCATTGGTGGTTCACGTTCCCTGATAACAGGACTGATGGGTGCTTCCACAAGTCAGTTCGCGAATTTGTCTTTCGTCGTGGCTGACCATCACGGCTGGGAGCGGCGCATACGAAAGCGGCTTCGCATACGCTCGCCCCTGATGCACCATCCACCAGAGCAAATGGGCCAGCGCTTTCCCTTTCTCGGCATCGCTTTGGTTCCGGTAGAGCGCGATCCAGAAATACCCTGCGATGGGATAGGAAGAGGCAACAGGGACCACTGACGCCAGATGGACAAACGAGAAACACACGCGAGCGCCTCCATCAGCAAAAACACTCCTGTCTGCACTGGCTTCACGGTGGTGCATCAGCGCTGTTCCCTTCGCTTGCCAATGACCTTCCTCTGGCTTACATAGGTGGCGTGGGAGAAGGTCCTCCCCCCTGCTCGTCTTCCAGCACTTCCTGAACCAACTCCGCAATTTTGCGCTTCGCTTCGTGCAGGGCAACACGCCCCTCGTCCGTAATGATGTAATACTTGCGTATACGGCCATCGACAATCCTTTCCGTCCGCGTCAGATAGCCCTGCTCTGTCAGGCTATGCAGCAGCGGATAGAGGGTCCCAGGTGAGAGATTGTAGCCGTGACGGGCCAGTTCCGCGATCATGGCAACCCCATAGATGGGTTCCTGGGCCGCGTGATGCAACACATGAATTTTGATAAAGCCTAAAAAAAAGTCTCGCAACATCGTATCATTCCTCGATATCGCACTTTGATATTACCGGAGAGACGCGCTTTTCTTCAATATGCTTTCTAGCATAGTGCCCAATCCACGAGCATGTTTGTGAAGGGAAACAAAGCTCCTATGCAAACGGTGATCACCAGTCAGCATTAGTATTGCTTTTCTTTGTTTCTTCTCTTCTTTCTTGCAAGTTGGTTGCAAGAACACACCAATGTTGGAGGCTCCCTGCAATCGCTCCGCCTGCAGGAAAGAAACGTTTGCCGATATCGTTTCGTGACATGATCATAGCATCGCTGGAACGATGATGACAAGGGGCATTTCCTTAGCACAATGGTTTGAGGACAAACTTCCGCTTGGATCGCTGCTTGAAGCCCTCAACGACGAGTATCCTCCGATGAGAGAAAGCATTCTAGATACTTTGAGCCAAACCCCCTCACGCGTTCCTGTGGAGCCGATTGTCGCAAGGTTGACTGATACAACCTTCTATGTGCAGTGTGGGGGTCACGACATTTTTTCCCCCCGGAAATCCCCGCTAAGGGATTTTTGAGGCGATTTGAGCTTGCTTTCCCCCCGCTAAGATGGGTCAGCAGGGAGGAAAACCAAAACAGTCGTTTTCTTGCTCCTTTTCCGGCGACAAAGGCTCTTGAACCTGAACGGACCCGAATACCACGCTAAGCGCTTAGCGTGGTATTCGGGTCCGTTCAGGTTCAAGAGCCAGCGACAAGCGTCGGATACAATTGGCTCAGTTTCATGCGAGTATCAGCTGTGGTAAATCGCTGAGAAAGGGGAACTCCGCTTATAATTTGCAATAGATCCTCGCTTCCTCACGGAAAATGCGGATAAACTCCTTGATATGGAGCGGCATCTTTTCATCGCGTTTATGCTTGACTAGCACACTTTCGCGTCTGAACGATGGAAGTCCCTGCACTTCCACTTCCACCAGCCTCCCTTCCTTGAGGTCGTTGGCGACGAGCGTATGGGTGAGCAGTGTTGCCCCGATACCCTGCTGGACCAGGTCATAGGCCGTCTGCGGAGGAACATCCAGGCCCACTTTGCCTGCCGCTCTCTGCAGGCTTTGCCAGTGTTTCACCTCGTCATTCCAGTGAACATACACAAAGGGATTGGCCAGTGTTTCTAGTTCCGAGACCGCGATAGATGGCCGCTGTGCCAGAGGATGATCTGCACGGGTCACAATGAGCAATGGCTCGTGAATATGGAGTAAAACAGTCACCTCGGGGCTAAAAAAAGGCCAGACCAGAAAACCAAGCTTGATGGCACCATCGAGCAGCATTTCCACGATCTGTTGGGTATGGGCAGTGTGGATAGTAATATCCAGATTGGGGTGAGTGGCATGCAGGCGTACCAGCGTGGAGGAGAAGAAACTGGTGGTGAGCGAAGGCAACGTTCCGATGACGATGCTTCCGTGTTTGCCTTGTATCGACTGATGGGTGACCTCTATGCCAGTGATTAAGGCCTCGAGCGCTTGACGAGCATAAGGAAGGAAATGCAGGCCTTGCTCGGTGAGTTCTAATCGGCTCCCTCCTCGCACAAACAGTGCGCAGCCGACGGCCTGCTCCAACCCCTGGATGCGCACGCTGATGGTTGGTTGACTGACGTTAAGCGCACGAGCGGCTTTGCTAAAACTTCCCAGACGGACAATTTGGTCAAATGCCTGGAGTTGGCTGATGTCCATGCTTGCTCCTTTTTGTTATAGGTAAATTTAATAATGATTATAGTCGTTATAGGCTTGTTTGATAAGGAGGTATCTCGTATGCTTTCTCCATAGCCTCGACATCATTGCGGTGAAAGGATTGGATACACCTATGAGTTTTTTAGGAATATTGCGGAAAAGGCATATTTTGGTGTTATGGAGCAGCCAATTGGTGTCCGCCATAGGAGATCAGTTTTACAGCGTCGCCCTGGTCTGGATGGCTATCAAGTTCGTTGGCTCGGCCGCCGGTGTTCTCATTGCTGTTGGCTCGTTGACAACCTTGCTCTGCAGTCTGCTTGGAGGCATCCTGGCCGATCGGTGGAATCGGCGCTGGACGCTTGTGGGAACTGATATCATACGTGCTTTGGCCATCGCGCTTTTGCCGCTGCTCCTGATGGAGACGAGCACAGTAGGGAGGGGCTCTTTCTGGATCTTGATGGGTGTCACGATCACTGTTGAGGCTGCCAGTGCGCTGTTTAATCCAGCGCTGCAGGCAAGTCTCCCTCTCTTTGCGGGCGATCTCAAAGTGCTCACAGCGACCAATGCGTTGATGGACGCTACACGGCGCCTCGCACGCCTCCTTGGTCCCGGCCTGACGGGACTAATCCTATCACTGGTGCCGTTGCCCAACCTCTTTACGTTGGATGCCTTCAGCTTTGGCATCTCTGCATGTGCCTTGTTTCTGCTTGGGTCCCGCTTCGTGATGAAACCGGCAGTGAAGGTAGAATCTGCGGCGGTGCGTTGGAGCCTGAGTTCAGACCTCGTACAGATGTTCGGGCTTCTCAAGGAGCATCGACGTCTGATGTGGGCCTTGCTCAGCTTGGGGTTGGGAAATATCGCCTGGAGTGCCGTGTTTATGGTCGGGGCACCTCTGCTTGTGAGTCTGGTACTCAAAGGAGATGCGGGCGCTTATGGCCTGCTGGTCAGCGCCTATGGCGTTGGGAGCATCGTGAGCCTGTTTGTGGTTGGCGGTCCAACGCGTCACTCTACGCTGCGTGTGATGTATATTGGGCAAGTGATTTTGAGTCTCGGCTTTCTGCTGCTCAGCTTTGCATCCACGTTGACACTGGCTCTGTGTGGGGCGCTCATCGCAGCCTTCGGGAGCCCGATGGCCGATATGATCCTACTCAGGATGATCCAGACGGAGTTTCCTCCTGAACACATTGGCAAAGTGTACAGCATGCGTATGCTGATCAGTATTGCTGGTCTAGCGCTTGGTCAACTCCTGTCAGTCCCCCTCTTTCGGGTGCTGACTCTTCGCGATGCGATGGCCCTCTGCTCGAGTTTGATCCTGGTGGTAGGTATCACCGGGCTGTTCCTAGTAAGGCGCCATGTGTGACCATGGAAGAAGTTCTTGCTTCTCGTCGTCTCTCACAAGAAGCAAGAGCAGGGCTGGATTCAGGCGTCATGACGTCGGATGATTTCCGTACGCATCCAAAACGCTTGTCCATTTCGTCGTTGGGCCTCAAAGGCCGCTACTAGGAAGGATTTTCTTTTGTTCTCACCTGTCTATAGATGGAGAGCCTCTTTGAAGCGTTTCCAATTCTCGCGTCCCTTCTGGTTCCTTGTCACAGGTTCTTTTATCAACCGCGCCGGGAACTTTGTTCTCCCCTTCTTCGCGCTCTACCTGACTTCGCGCCGATATCTGTCCATGAGCGAGGCCACGTTGATCATCTCGCTGATGGGTCTGGGTTCGCTGGCGGCGGGGGTAGGTGGTGGGATGCTGGCCGATGTTCTCGGTCGTCGGGTCACGATCCTGGTCAGCTTGTTGACATCGGCGGTGCTGATGCTCGCTCTGGGCTTCGCGCAGAACATCTCGTTGATTGTGGTCCTGGCGATCCTCTATAAACAGTTGAGTGATCTCGCGGGACCTGCGATCTCGGCGGCAATTGCTGATATGACGCCGCGCGATAAGCTGGCACAGGCATATAGTCTGCCGTACTGGGCGAACAATCTCGGTTCAGCTATTGGCCCAATTCTCGCGGGCGTGCTCGCTCCGGTCTCCTATCTGCTGCTCTTCGTAGGCGACGCGCTTACCACCTGTTGCTTCGGTGTCCTGATCTGGTTTGGGGTCCCTGAGACGCGCCTCTCGCGCAAGGTCAAGCGTGAGCAGAGCATAGAGCGGCCAGAGTACTTACGCATCACCCTGACTGATCCCTGGCTTTGGAGCTACGCGCTGCTGGGGTTGATCTTCGACATGGTGTATTTCCAGCATTGGACCGCGATGCCGCTTGACATGCAAGCACATGGCCTGGGTCCACTTGTCTATGGGTCGGTTATGGCGATCAACGCCGTCCAGGTGGTCATTATCAGCCTGCCCCTCACTGCATTCTTCAATCGGCATTCGCCGAATACCTCACTGGCGATTTCGGCCCTTTTCCTGGGGATGGGTATGAGCGTGTTTAGCTGGTGGCATTCCTATCCCGGCTATCTCGTGGGCGTCGTGATCTGGACAGTGGGAGAGATCCTGAATTATCCCATTTCGTCCGCCATCATTGCCAGCATCTCGCCGAAGCACCTGCGTGGTACGTATCAAGGCGTCTTTCAGACCATACGCGCCCTGTCAACTGTAATCGCGCCTGCGCTGGGCGGCTTCGTACTTCAATATCTGGGTGCTCCATTCTTCTGGCAATGCTGCCTTGCCGCGGGTCTGCTGATCGCACTCGGCTACGTTGTTCTGGGCAACGCGCGCCGTAGGCGCGCGGCCCGTTAGGCCCTGCGCACCGTCTAGTCGCTTCCTATTGAACTTGTGAGAGGCTGCAAACGCTGAACTGCGGCTTCGAGGAAGGCGCTCCTAAAAGAAAGACAGAAGCTGGTCTGCCGAAAAGAGAGAGGAAGTGCTGGACCATTCTCATGAAAGCCGCCTTGCCAATACAAAGCCGATTTCGGGGAGCCGTGTCTCCCCAGTTTCTACCTTCCCGCTTTCAATCTGCGAGAATCCCGCTTCTTGCAGCAAGTGCGGCTGATCCTGGACGCCACTGTTCCAGGGACCGGTATGAACGAGCCGCCCAGATTGGTCGTGCTCCTCGGGGCGCCTGGTATCGACAACCAGCAGGCGCCCTCCCGGTTTGAGGACGCGAGCAATTTCAGAGAGTCCCTGACGCTTGAGATCGTCAGGTAAGACGTGCATCATGAAGGTACTCAGCACGACATCGAACGATTGGTCAGGGAAGACGAGCTGCTCGATCACCCCGATCTGGAAGTCGATAGGGAGACCTGCTCGCTTCGCTTTGGAACGGGCACGAGCGATCTGCTTGGGCCCTGGATCAATGCCAGCCACGTGGCCCGTTGGACGAATGCACGCGTACGCTTCCAGCGCGAGCGTTCCGGTGCCACACCCCACGTCCAGGACTGCTTCTCCGGCGTGAAACTGGGCGAGATCGACGATCATCTGCTGAAGCACCTGCCACTTACCGTGCAGCATGAGATTGCTCCACCACAGCATCAGATCATAGCGCCAGCCCCAGTTTATGACGTGCCCTCGTGTTACACCTGCCTGTTCCTCGCCCGATTTCCTGTGGTGGTGATGCGCGAACGAATGCATATATCTTGCTCCTTTGAGAGAAATCTTTCCTCGTTTAGAGATCCATTATTTGTGTGTATGCGAAAGGGAACAATCGCCTGTTCTTTTGCTCCTTTCACTCATCAAGGAGAGGCGCGAACCCTACGCACGTCATGATCGTCGGCTATTGCGCCGCTGCTCGCCAGAGCTTCTTATGGTTTCCTGTATTCCACAAGGAAGCAGCGTACTCCTGCGCTCTCCTGATCCTGAAAACGGACTTCTTGAAGGCCAGAGTGAAGGAAGAGATCCAGTTCGGTGTGCGCAAGGGCCCAGGGAGGCCCATCAGTTGGCTCGCCCGACTCGCGGCCATGGCACATGATGAGCAGTGTGCCCGCTTTCGCGACAGCATCGGCGATGACTGCGATGGCTCTGGCGTGCAGATCCGGTGGGAGCGATTGGATGGTAAAGGCATCAAAAACCAGGTCAAAGGCGGATTGCCAGGCCTCGGGAAGCTGGAATAGATCGGCAACCTGATACACGACGGTAGAGGTAGGGAACCGTTGGCGACACCAGTCGATGGCCCGTGGTGCAATGTCGAAAGCGGTCACCTGAAAACCAAGCCGAGCAAACATTTCGGCATGATCTCCAAGACCGCAGCCAACCACCAGTGCTCGCCGGTTCGCAAACGTCTGATGCTGCTCAGAGAGCCAATGGGTCAGGAGAGAGTGGTCGGCACTCTTGGCCCAGGGAACCTTGTTGATATCGTTTTCGGCACTGCTATAGACAGCTTCATACCAGGTCGAAGGATCGGTAAAAGGCTGGCGAATGGCGGGGTTGACTGGCTCAGATCGGTGTTTCATGGTATTCCTATCCATGTTCTTTTCCTTTGTTCCTGTCACAATGACGAGTATCCTCTTATCTGGAGAGAAAAAGCGCCCGGTGAGAGGAGAGCAATAGGGCAGCATAGGAACCGTGCTTTTCTTCTCTCATATGGAGGCAGAAAGTCCTTAAGCCCAAATGGCCTGATGAGCATTGCATCACTCTAGAACTTCATATGCAATAAATATACATGATACATGTAAGAGAAACAAGTACGCAAAATAATCTGACGTAGTATGAAAAATCATACTAATGGAGAGGGGCGCTTGATGAAGCTGCAACAACAGAGAGCAGTGGGCCCGATGGACGTGACGCTCGCGACCATCGAAAAAAATGGAAACCGCTGATTGTGTGGTATTTGCTCAGCGGTACCAAACGGTTCGGGGAATTACGGCGGCTCATTCCTGGGGCGACCCAGCAAATGCTCACGATGCAATTGCGCGAGTTAGATCAGGCTGGGGGCTTCATCGCGAGGTGGTCGACCACTGCTTGACATGCGTTTGAAATACTCGTGTGTATGTCAGCTATTCATTTTGCTCGTTTCTGGGGAGGGCGGGTCTTGCTCTGCGCCTCCCTGTTCCTGCACAAGTTGAGTATAGAGTGCGTGTGTAGTCTTCGTTTTCGGGTGATCATATCCCAAAGCCTGGGAGCGAAGCGTCAGCGTCCGTTCAGCAAGGGAGAGTGCTTCATCCAGGTTGCCTTGCTTCTGCGAGAAGAGGGCCATGTCATGCAATGTTTGTGCCGTCTCTGGATGCTGCTGCCCAAGCTGCTGCTCTCGGATGGAGAGCGCCTGCTGATAGAAGGCTTTCGCTTCTGCAAATTTGCCCTGTTCCGCATAGAGTGTAGCCAGGCTATTAAGTGTTTCAGCGACGTCAGGATGATCAGAGCCAAGAGCCTGTACACGAAAGTTAAGGACCCGTTGATAGAGTGACTCCGCTTCCTCATACTTCCCCTGCTCTTGAGACAGTTCAGCCAGATTATGGAGTCCCTGAGCGAGATCAGGATGATCATGAGGCAGCGTCTGCTCAAAGATGTGCAATGCACGTCGAAAGAACGTTTCTGCTTCTGCAAATTTGCCCTGTTCCGCATAGAGGATAGCAAGGTTATTGAGTGGGTGAGCAATATAGGGGTGATCAGAACTTAGCGTCTGCTCCCAGATATGCAGCGCGCGCTGAAGGAGCGGTTCCGCCTTCGCATACTTGCCCATCTTCCAATAGAGAAGTGCCAGATAATTCAGCGTCGTGGCCACATCAGGATGATCAATACCCAGGGTCTTTCCCCTGATGAGCAATGCACGCTGAAGGAGCGGCTCCGCCTCCGCATACATACCCATCCTCCAATAGAGGACCGCCAGATTATTGAGCACGTGGGCTGTTTCATGGTGATCTGGCCCTAGTATCTGCTCCCGGATATGCAATGCGCGCTGATAATATGGCTTTGCCTCTCCATATTGCCCACGTTCTCGCAAATACTGAGCTGTCTTGTAGGCTAGGGAAGCCAGAGCGAGGGAGTCTTCAGCATCTCCAGCTCGATGTAAACAGAGCAGCACATGCGACACCAATCGATCACACTGCTTCTTCCAGGCAGCATACTCTGTCATCGGTCGCTCTTCGGGAAACACCGCGTCGAGCGCTTCAACAACGCGCGCGGCCCACTCTTTCCGCTCCGCCTCCGTCATGGCATCTAGGAGGACCACCTGCACGAGCCGATGGATGGATAATGCCCGCGCCTCTGGTTGGCGCGACAGCAAGGAGTAGGAACATGCGATGGCAACTACCTGGTTCCAGTCCAGTGGGTCTCCACAGGCGGCCTCCAGCATTGCCCCAAGATGCTTCGCTCCCTGACGGAAGAGTTCATCGGGAATGGCGTCTGGCTGGAGCAGCGCGCAGACTCGCAAAAGATCCCATACCACAGGGTGGCGTTGAGCCGTTGCCGTGATTGCTAGCGTAAACGTGGTGGAAACGGACGCCGGATGATCAAGCGCCCCCTCGCCTCGTTGTTGGAGCAAAATGGCACACCGTGTGCGGAAGAGATCCAGGTAGGCTGGCAGACCACACTGCGTTTCTTCCAGGTAGGCCCCCGCCTGATCAAGTGCCAGGGGCAATCCTCCTGTGGCTTTGACCAGTTCTGCTGCTGCCGCATACTGAAGCGACTTTTGTGTAGAGAGCTGACGCACCTGTTCGCCGGTGGCTTGCGCTTGAACCACTTTAGCGCGACGCAAGAGGAAGAGTGTTCCTTCCTCTTGCTCCATGGGCAACAGGTTTATGCCTTCCGCATGTGTTCCCAGCGTCCGCAAGCGTGTCGTGAACAGGATTGCTCCTTGCCGTACGGGCGGGAGAAAGCGATTCAACATGCCCAGGTCTTCCACATTATCGCAGATCAGCAGCCATCGATCATGGATTGTGAACCAGTGGTGGACTGCTGTGATTACCTGCTGCTGGTCCTTATCGTCTCGTCCAGGTACCTGAAGGGACTCGGCAATACGTAGCAGACCGAAGATGATGCTCTCTGTGGTCTCTGCTCCGATCCAGAAGACCGCCCGGTACTCTTGTGCGTAGCGATAGGCATATTCCAGTGCAATTTGTGTTTTGCCAACTCCGCCAAGCCCCTGGAGGGCATACACCTGAGCGGATGCAACCAACTCATTGGCGGAGAGGAACGTATGGAGCGTCGTGAGGATCTCTTCTCGACCCGTGAAGAAGGGGTTGCGCGGATAAGGAACGTTCCAGAGAGGCTTGCTCGGGCCCTGCGTCTCCTCATCCTCAAAAAGCGCTTCGGGGCGCAGGCCAAAAAAGCGACTGAGTTGGAGTCGGACCGACGCCTGAGGAAGCGCCTGTCCTTGTTCCCAGCGACGTACACTTCTGGCAGAGATAGCCAGAGCCTCCGCCAGAGCTTCTTGTGATAAGTGAAGGCGCAAGCGCTCCTGGCGCAATCGATTCCCGAAGTGCATGGATACGTGTCCATCCTTCTATATAGGCAGCATGGGCTGACAACACTCAAGACTACTACTACAGTATAAGCAAAGGAAATCGGCACGTAAAGCTCCTGGGGCAAAATGTCCAAAAGTGTCCTCCTCTTGTCCTGGTCAAAACCGCCCTTTCCCCGTACACTTGAGATAGTATATGTTCGTCAGTTTCTCTACAGAAAGGCAGGAAGTGAGTATGACGTTGAAGAACAAGGATCTGCGTGATGATCGTGATGCATTCAACGTGGATCTCGATCAAAGCGACGATGGCTTTGAGCTAGACCTGCGGGTCTACGCTCACCAGGCGGTCGAGTGGTTAACGCAACCAGGCAACCCGGTCGTGCCTCTGGTCGTCCTGGGAGTCGCAGTTGGATTGGGGATACACCACCCCGATACACAGTGTTGCTAAGAGCCTGGAAATGAACCAGCCTCCTCTCCCTTCTCTGTATCATCCACAAAACGCTGCGGCCAGAGCGATTTCCAAGCTTCCCTCCTTCTGGAGATCTGGCTGCAGAAATCGAGAGGACACCGCCGCTGAATAAGAGAAAGAGCACGCCATGCAGTCGCGAGGATCACACCATCACAAGCGCCCAGAGCCACTCTTTGAACCTTTGAGTTTCTTCATGCTGCGTGCTCCTCTCTTTCCTCTCGAAGCCTATACGCAACTTCATACAATTGCGGCAGAGACGTCCAGCGGACTCTCTGTGCTCAATCCGCATGTACGGCTGGCTCTCGGCGTGGCAAGCCGCTCGCTCTTCGATGCCATTGAACGCCAGAACCTCAATCCTCGTGCTACCTTACGGCGAGACAAAAAGCTCCTACGCTATCTTATTCGCATGTCTACCCGTCCTACTCCCTACGGACTCTTTGCTGGCGTGGCCCTAGGAGACTGGGGGGCTGCGACGGATCTGTCCATTGCTCATCCCATGGCGCGTCTCCAAGTAGGCCTGGATATGGGGTGGCTAATGCCTCTCATCTGGAGACTAGAGGCGAGCCCACAAGTGCGCCGCCATTTGCGTGTCTTCGCCAATTCTGCTGCCTACTTCCGTAGCGGGAGAGTATTTCTGCATGAGCGAGCGACCGCTGATGCCTCAGACGAGATGCACGAAGTTTCTTTGCGCGCGACACGCGTCGTGAAACATACGCTTGAAGTAGCACGCCATCCTATTACTTACCCCGATCTCACAGCACGTTTACTAGCATCCATCCCAGAGGCGACCGAGGAGAAAGTAGAAGCGCTCCTCACGCTCTTATGGCAACAGACGCTGCTCCTCACCGATCTGCGTCCTCCTCTCACAGGGGATGTTCACCCAGCCTCCTATCTCCAGCGCCGCCTCGCAACTCTTCCCCCAACGACCGCCCTGGCCGAGCAACTGGCAGCCCTTCTTGAGCAGATTCACATCTGGGAAATGGCTCCGCTAGACTTCGACCTTGAGCAGTATCATGCACTGCTTCAACAGATCAAAGACGTTCTCCACACCGCTGAAGCAATGTTCGGTGCCACGGCTCACTCATTCCATAGCTTGCCGCCTCCAAAGGCAGGCATCGAGCGAACACAGAAGATGGAGGGAAATCAGTTCCCCGAACTTCTTCAGGTGAATATGGGGATGGACCTGCGGGGCCATACCCTCTCAAAGCAGATTGGGATCGATGCGGCTCGTATGGCTGAACTCCTGCTGCGTCTCACGCCTTTCCCTCACGGCCCCATTGATTTGGAGAGCTATCGTCAAGCCTTTCGGCAACGCTACCAACAAGACCAGGAGGTGCCACTGGTCGAACTGATTGATCCAAATTTTGGGCTCGGTGCTCCCCCGGCAACGGCTGCTCCACACGAGGAAGAGCAACATTCTGCCAGGCGCAATCAGGCCTTGATTGAGATGGCTCTGCTCGCACTCCACAAGCAGCAACTGGTGGTAGAACTCAATGAAGCAACAATTGAGCGGCTGCAAACCTGGAACCCAACCTTTGACACTGCGCCCTTCTCCCTTGACCTCAACATCTTCGTGGGCGCGGCATCTGCTGCTGATATTGATGCCGGACGCTATCAACTTGTGCTTGGCCCAAATATTGGAGGGAGACAGGGAGGGAGCAATTTTGGTCGCTTTGCGACGCTGCTAGGGCACGAGGGGGTGCAAATTCTTCGTGAGACGGCGACGCGCGTGAGTCAGTTAACCTCAGGAAAACTGCTGGCCGAGATGGTCTATCTTCCAGAGCAGGGCCGTGCAAGCAATGTTGCCATTCGTCCAAACGTCTATTCCCATGAGCTCTGTTATGCAACTTCTCCTGGAACGGCTTTTGAGCGCACGATTCCCCTCGATGAGCTGGTCGTTGGGCTTCGTAACGACACGTTCTTTCTGCGCTGGCCACAGAAGAACGTTGAGGTCCTTCCACGCGTGAGTCATATGCTCACCTCGACGGGTGCGCCGCCTCTTATTCGTCTCCTCACGAGCATTGGTCTTGATGGAACCCCTTTGCTTACGCCTTTCAATTGGGGTGGCGCGGCTACCTTTCCTTTTCTGCCCAGAGTGCAGGTGGATCGCCTGATACTCTCGCTGGCCCGGTGGCGTATCAGTACTGATATGCGTGATCGAGAACTCTCTTCCTCCTCGCTCGAGACGTTTCGAGCGGCACTCACCACCTGGCGTGCTTGCTGGAACGTTCCTCGTTATGTCTATCTGAGCATGATGGATAATCGCCTCTTGCTTGATCTTGAAAGTCTGAAGCAATGCGATGAACTCCGTACAGAACTACAGAGCCTGCCTCCAGACGGTGCCCTCATCTTGCAAGAAGTCTTTCCTGCGCTGGATCAGGCATGGGTCCACGGTCCAGATGGGCACTATATCACCGAGTGCGTGGTTCCCTTAATCAGGCGCGAAAAGCCAAATACCAGCCACAGCACAGCGGCCTCCACCGGCTCTGCTGCGTCAAAAAATCTGATACCACGCGAACAGCGCCTCAAAGCGCCTGGCAGTGAATGGCTGTTTGTGAAGCTCTACGTGGGCCTCAACCTGCAAGAAGACCTGATTGCTGGGCCACTGCGCTCCTTTGCCTATGACGCACTTAAGGAAGATCTTGCTCAGGACTGGTTCTTCATTCGCTATAGCGATCCCGATCCCCATATTCGCCTGCGCTTCTCTGGCGACCCCAGGATATTGAGAGAGAGATTACTACCCCTGGTCTGCCAATGGAGTTCCTCGCTCATGATGAGAGGCACGTGTTTGCATTTTGCTTTCGATACCTATGACCGAGAAATCGAGCGCTATGGTGGTTTGTCAGGCATCGGACTTGCCGAGCGCCTCTTCGGCGCTGATAGCCGCGCCGCCGCAGACCTTGTGGCTCTCCTCAGTCAGGCGCACACGTTAGAACTGGAAAAAGATCTACTGGCCGCTCTTAGTGTTGATGATCTGCTCGCCAGCCTGGGAGTCTCCGGTCCAATGAGGCTGCAGTGGTATCGCCAAAGAGTGAAAGAGAGGAAGCAGGTGGGAAAAACGTACCGGCAAAAACGTGTGTCATTGCGCTCGTTGCTCAATGATCCAGCATCATTTCTGGCGACGCTTGCAGGTGGTCGGGAGGTGCTTCTGGTACTAGGGAAGCGTCGTGAAGAGGTACTTCCTGTTGCTGAACAACTGACCGTCCTCCATGCGCAAGAGGCCCTCTCTCAGTCATTCACATCACTTTATAGTAGCTATGTACATATGCATTGTAATCGGCTCCTCGGCCTCAATCGTCTCGCAGAAGAGGAAGTCATTGGACTCCTCCTGCGTACATATGAAGGTTTAGAGCAGGCTCCAGCCACTCCTTGAACGCTTGCATTTTCGTATCTGGTTGAGGCAGCCAATCTGCGCACCAGGGCAAATTTGTGGAGGCAGATGGACCCATTTGCCCGATGACGAGACGCGCTTTTTTCTCGACCAACACTGGAGTCATCGAGTATCTGCCTATTCGGACGATTTCACCGACCAGGAAGCCATTGCAGCAATTCTGTGCATCACCAGAGGTAATCCGCGCTTAATCGATTATCTCATGATACAGGTGGAACATATTTTAGTCGCTAACGAGTTGCAAGTGGTCATGAAAGAAGCTGTGGAAACTACACGCGAGAATTTCATCATCAGGCTTAAGCATGGAATTTCCATGTTTATCAAACCGGCCTGTAAAACCCTTGGCTTTAGCCATAGGGATAGAAGGGCCGTTCCTTCATGCTGAAAAGCGTCTAGCGAAGGCGCAGCAAGCCTTGTCTCGTAAAAAGCGGGGTTCCAAGAGGCGCAAGAAGGCCGTGCAGCGTGTGGCTCGTCTGCACAGGAGGGTAAGGAATCAGCCCAATGACTACTTGCATCAATGGTCGCGTCGTCTGGTGGAGACCTACGAAACGATTGTCTTTGAGGGCATTGCCCCTACCACTCTCTCTCGAAGAGCCAGACCCAAGCAAGACGAAGAGACAGGCAAGTCTCTCCCGAATGGGGCGAGCGCGAAATCTGGTTTGAACAAATCGATCTTTTTTTACCTCCCTCGACTTTTCAAAAAGCCCTGGGATATCTTCCTACATATATTGACAAAAGTAAATTTTGCATGTTACATTTGTTTACAACGTTGTAAAACGGAGACGATAAACTTGCAAGGAGGCATCCTCAGGCAAAGGAGTTGCACATGCCACGATTATTTGCAATAGCGAAATCGTCGCTATTTAAACGTTTCCCCCGCTATAGCATTGCTCTGCTGATCATGCTGCTGTTGTTTCCGCTTTCTGCCAGTGTCCAGGCCGCTTCCGTAACGCGTAGCGCCCAGGCACAAGCAAATAAGCAGGTAGACAATACCTATAGCAATCCGATCATTGCTCAGACAGCCGCAGACCCAACGATTACCAAGGGACTTGATGGATATTACTATGTTGTTGCGACCTCGGATCTCTGGTCCGATGGTTCGTTCCACATTCTTCCCATCCAGCGCTCAACGGACCTCGTTCACTGGCAATTTGTGGGCGATGCCTTCCCGACTCGGCCCGATTGGGTTGATCCCACTGCTGGCCTCTGGGCGCCTGATATCCAGTATTTTAATCATAAGTACTATATGTACTATACTGTGTCGAATACTAAGGCTTTGCCCAAGTATGGCACGACGGCTGGTCCCAGCTCGATAGGCGTCGCGGTGGCTGATAGCCCAGCTGGGCCATGGCAGGACGCGGGCCCTTCGGCTGGTGGAAGTTTCCAGCACGGGCCGATTGTTCCCCCACGTGCCTGTGTCTTCAATACCGACCCTAACTGCTACTACTGGACTATCGATCCCGCCATCTTTACCGACCACGATGGTCAGCGTTATATGTACTATGGCAGCTTTTTCGGCGGCACCCTGGTCCAGAAATTAGCACCTGACGGGTTGCAAGTGACCGGGTCTTCGTACCAGATTGGACATTGGGACCGCTATGAGGGTACCTATGTGATACGCCATGATGTCAACGGCAAGGCGTATTACTACAACTTCTCTTCCTCGGGCAATTGTTGCAATGGCCCCGAAAGCCCCTATAGCGTCGTAGTTAGCCGCGCCACCTCGCCGTTAGGACCGTTTGTCGATCAGAACGGCTATCCTATGGAGACGCCATCCATACAGCCTGTACCGACTCAGCGCCCTTCTACTGATCCCGCTGGCGTCAACAGTGGAGCGCAGGGTGGTGGCTACCCCACGCTCAAGCAGAATGGTAACAAGTGGCGAGGTATCGGACATAACGCCATGATTACGGACCTCTCCGGGCAGGATTGGATCATCTATCATGGTGTCGATGAGAATGATGGCTGGGTAAAAGGCTCAGGCATTTCATTCCGTCAGTTGTTTATGGATCGCGTGGACTGGACGGCGGATGGCTGGCCGATTGTTAACGATGGCAAGGGGCCATCGCTCACCAATGTTGCTCCAGTTACCACGCCAACCTTTGGTGATAACTTTAATGTGACGAACAGCTCTTTGAATGTGAACTGGAATAGGCTGAGCGGAAACTGGCAGAGCAATGCCGGAGATGCCACTACTGGCGGTTTTGCCACGCAAACAGGGCAGAATGGCCAAGGCTTGCTCGTCAGCCAGATGACGATTCCCCAGGGATACCGTACAGAGCTAGATCTCCGTCTGGAAAAAGCTGGACCTGTCGGGCGCTATGGAGGAGTAGTCTCCTATCGCGAGGAAGGGGACAACAATTCTGCCTTTATTGCGGCCTTCATTGATCCCGTTCACAATACGCTGGTGACCGTTCCCTATCAGAATGGACACCCTATCCAGGGTGAGCAGGCCACGCCGCTGCCTGCCAATTTCGATCCCTCAGACTGGCATCACCTGATCATCGATGATGAAAGCGGCCAGTTAGATCAGGCGCGCTTCCGTTTTACGCTCTCTGACACGCAGCGCGATCCGCTTGCGGTACAGGAGCGAACGCTACCTGCTTCCTTCCGTGTGAATGATGGTAAGGTTGGCTTTATCACTGAGAATGCGCAGGCCGACTTCGACAATATTGCTACCGCACCCTTGAATCATCATGTCGCGCCACCACAGCAAGCGCCACAGGCTGGTACTCTGCTCTCACCGTACTCTGACGAGTTCAACGGAAAACTGGGAGCGCAGTGGTCATGGGCACATGAAGATGCAACCCGGCACTCGTTCGTCAATGGACAACTCTCAATCACTATCAATGGTGATCTTTATCGCAATCAAAACAGTGCAACCAATCTTCTGCTAGAGAATCAGCCTGCCGGTAACTATATGATGGAAACCAAACTCACGTTTGATCCAAATACGAATTACCAGCAAGCAGGCTTGCTCATATATAGTGATGATGATCACTATATTAAAGTTGGCGTGACGCACCATGAATCGTTAAACAAAGTCATCGCTGGGCATGAAACGCTGGACCCCGCTCCAGGCGATCAAAAGACCTGCGATGTACAGCCATCACCCACCAGCAACATTGCAGTCAAGACCTATACCACACAGCAATGTCCGCTGGAAGGCGAGAGTTGGGATTACCTCTCAAATCCCCATCCGACCCAGAATGGTAGTACGGCGACAAAGCCGACTGTAACCACCTGGTTGCGTGTCTATCGTAATGGGAATGCCTATACGCCCTATAGCAGCGTGGATGGCGTTCACTGGATCAGAGGAAATGCATGGGATCTTGACCCGGTATCGTCAGCATACCCCATCAAGATTGGCCTGTTTGGCTTCTCTTCTGGACCTGTCAATACCATTCCCGCATACTTTGATTATGTCCACGTCTATAGTCAACCCTAGTTAGCCCTGACCCCAAATGATATAAACCGGAGAAGTCGGAATGACCAGACTTCTCCGGTTTTGTTGATAAAGGATGGATACGCTTTGCAGTGTACACAGAACCACCTATTGCGTGACGACGTGATATTTCGGCAGCATAGTTAAAGTGGTACTGTCAACTTGCCCAAAGGAGATATGTAGCAGTGTCCTTCTGGCATAGTGGCGGTATGAAAACACAACTATCCACCCCCCCACTAGAAAGGGTATCGATTTCACTCTGAAATGATCAGCCACTGTATCTGGCTCTCTTTCCATTTTTCCCTCAGCTATCGTGACGTTGAGGAGATCATGGCTGAACGAGGAATCGCGCTGATCTACAAAACCATGCGCCAATGGTGTCAGAAGGGGGCAGTCAGATGGCTTTCATCTGTGAAGTGTATTATAGCTGCCGTTGTCGATCCATCTCATGGAGGAGAGAGGTGATCTGCCTTGTCGAGGCACCCTTCGGAGACTACAAGCCGCACAGCCTCTTGGCGGAGATCATTCATGGGGCGACGCTCTCTACTCGTTTGGGCACAGTATCACTCTCCCCACTCTGCCAACTGGCAGATCACCAGCTCTAAGCTTCGTCCCAGGGCTGTCAGCGAATATTCCACCTTCGGGGGGCACCTGCGTATAGATTTGCCGATGTAGGACTTCCGCCTGTCTTAACTCGCGCAATTGCTGGGTGAGCATTTGCTGGGTGGCCCCCGGAGTCAGCCGTCGCAGTTGGCCGAAGCGTTTGGTGCTACTGAGCAAATACCAGACAATGATCGGCTTCCATTTGCCTCCCACAATCGAGAGCGTCACCTCGACCGGGCAGATGATCGTTTCTACCTGCTTCATCCTCGTGCCTCCTGATAGTATGATTTTCCTGACTTTATCAGATTCTTGGGGGTGGGAGGCAAATGGATGTTTTGGATCTGGTATCAGCTGCTCAGTGGACCCAAACGCTTCGGCGAATTGCAGAAGCTTCTTCCCTCGATCAGTCAGCAAGTGCTTACCCTGGAACTACGGGAATTAGAACAGATGGGGGTGCTTCAGCGTCAAGCCTCTGAGTTGAGATTGACAACGAGGGAATACGCGCTCACAAAACTGGGACGAAACTCCGAGCCAATCCTGCGCCAACTCTATGCGTGGGGGCGGTGGATATGCGAGCGGCTTGGCTTGGAGTATGATTGGCCGATGATGAATGAGGCGGAAGTGCGTGCTAGCAGGATATCTTCGCGCATTGGGGAGACGATCCACCCCCAATGCGCGAAGATATCCCCGATTTTCGGGCTCCTAGCGTTCGAGATCGCCAAAACAGATGGTGCCTAAGGGGGCGCATCGTAGGCCGGGTCTCCCAATAGACCCAGAATACTCGTTGGGGCGTCTCCTCCACACAATAGAGCCGCTCATCAGCTTGCAAAAAGGCATGCACCCTCTGCGTATCGACAGGGGTAAAGCGGGCACCCTGTAGGTGCAGCAGTCTATATCCTTGCATGTCGGGATTGGGGCAGACGGAACGCCAGTAGGGCAGGGGGTGACAGCAGTCAGCAAACGCGCGACCACTCCCGCAAGGGCAAATTGCCTCGGCCTTCGTCGGCAGATAGCTGAGGGCGGTGGCTTTCTCTCCCGGATGGTCGGGGCCAGGATCCTTCATGCCTGGTTGCCAATGCGTGATCGTGGTCAGGACGCCTCCATTGGGATCAAGTTGGCGCAGGTCATAGGTCTCAAACGTCTCATTGGTTAGAGTACCTCCCGTAGCCATGCCTCCATTGCTTCTTTGAGTCGTTGGTCTCGCCAGTCATACCAGGTCTGCGTCCACTGCTCTCCTGTTGTGTATAATGTATCTTTAAAGCGTCTAAATACACCTTTCCCATGTAAGGCAGTGGATAATTTCTGAGCGGCGCGTTGATCTTTGGGAGCAACTACCTCATCTACAAAATTGCTCATCCAGTGATATGCTTCAGAGGATGGGATACACTCAATGCGTACATAGTCGTTGCTCCCCTCGATTTCTTCTGCCAGCTGTTCTTGTTCATTCATATCATCACCTTCCGATAAGAAGAGCACTTCTCCAGTCTGGGTATTGAGGTAGTATGTGTTGCCCAGGTTGGAGTCTTCCATCGCCACCTCAAGCATCTCCATATCGATAGGCTTTCCATTAGGAAGGGTCGTCATAGCAGAGAGCTCCTCCTCTTATTTTTTCTTTTTTCGTTGCCCACACTGAATGAATGCCAACTGCGTGTTAATGTGAGAATCACAGGTGGCAACATTTGGGATCGAGTATTCAGCATGTATACTTGTTCTTTTGGGGTGTGCATCGCATCAGCACTAAGAATGTAATTTTTGACCAGGGCTGGATGCAGTAGGGCAGCTATGGCAATCCTGTGCAGCGAATTTGTGCGCTACACTGACGAGAAGAACATGGAACTGATGAAGCAGACAACACTGGAGTGGTCCCACGCCTTTGCTCGTTATACCTGCTTTGCTGACGCGTTCTTAGCAACCTATGCCAGTAATCACATCCACGCAGTCGATGGCGACTGGATAGACGAATTGCGCGAGGTTGCAGAGCAATTATGCATCGAAGCACGTGTCTATGGAGAAAAGGCGTAATAGAATGAAAGGAACTGCTAGATGAGCGAGGACTTGGTGATCGGTATTGACGCCGGGACGGCTAGCATGCGCGCTGGCCTCTTTAATCTGCGAGGTCAGCCGCGCGGCTTTTGCGATCAGAGCTATCCCACGAGGTATCCACAGCCGGGCTGGGCGGAACAGCAGCCGTCCGACTGGTGGAGGGCGCTGGTTCAGGCGGTGCGCGGCTGCCTGGAAATTAGCCAGGCCAGGCCAGAGCAGGTCATCGGCCTGGCGGTCGATGCTCCATGCAATATTCTCTTCACCGATCAGAACGGCGAACCACTGAGCGCGAGCCTGATCTGGATGGATTTGCGTGCCACAGCCCAGGTTCAGATGCTGAGTATGACCGGCGATCCAGTGCTGCGCTATTGCGGCGGCGATGTGCCTGCCGAGTGGCCGGTTCCCAAGGCTCTCTGGCTCAAACAACAGCAATTCAAATCCTGGGAGCAGGCTGCTTACCTGGTCGAACAAATGAGCTGGTTGACCCATCGCTTGACCGGCGTCCTGGCGATTCCGCTGAATAGCGCCGCCGCCAAGTGGCACTATCGCACCGCCGACGACGCGGACTCTCCCACCGGCTGGCCAGAGCGCCTGCTAGTGGAGGTTGGTCTGGAGGATTTGCCTGAAAAAGTTCCCGGTCAACTACTTGCTATGGGCGCGAAGGCCGGCGAGCTGACGCGGCAGGCCGCCGGTGAACTGGGTTTGCCCGCAGGTATTGCTGTGGCTATGAGCGGAATTGACGCGCATGCCGGTATGCTTGGTTTGAATGTGCTGGCGCCGGGTAAGCTGGCGCTGATCACCGGTACTTCAACCTGCCAACTCGCGCAATCTGCTCGGCCAGTCTTCGACAACGGCCTATGGGGCCCATTTCAGGATGCGGTAGTGACTGGAGAATGGACGCTGGAGGCGGGCCAGGCAAGCACCGGGGGTACCGTGCGCTGGTTGCTCGACACTCTGGGCGGCGCTCTACCAGTTGGCGAGGAGCGCTATGCTGCCGCCGATGCCGCCGCATCGGCGATCTCGCCCGGCGCGGAAGGGTTGGTTCTGCTGGACTTCTGGCAGGGCAGCCGCACGCCGATTAAAGATCCGCGTGCCAGGGGAACTATCTGGGGCCTGACGCCCGCTCATGGCCCCGGCCATCTTTTGCGCGCAGTCTACGAGGGCACCGCCTACGGCAATCGCCATATTCTCGATAAACTGAACGAACTGGGAGTAGCAACCCGGCAGATTGTGGCCTGCGGCGGAGGCACACGTAGTTCGCTCTGGTTGCAAGTCCTGGCTGATGTCGCTGGCCTACCGATTACTCTGACTACGGTTCCTGATGCCGTCGCTCTCGGCAGTGCCATCTGCGTGGCGGTTGGCGCGGGCGCGTTCACCGATCTGCGTTCCGCCAGCCAGGCCATGGTCCATCCCGGACAGGCCGTCGAACCCAATCCCGGCGTGCGCGCCATCTATGACGAGGGCTATGCGCGCTACCGCGCAACCTACGCCGCGCTTGCGCCTCTATTTCAGCAGGGATGATAGGATAGCGGCATCGCCCAAAATCAAGGGGCGAATTCGACAGTTATCAAAAATGTATGAAAACGAGGAAAATACTGCGCTAAAGCACTGACACTTACACATAAATCATGAAGGATGGAGAAGAGCGGCGAGATGAACACCCTCCAAGACGTCCATGACCCGCATCCATCCAGAGGATGGTGTCACAAAGAGGACGCTCCCATACATCCTCAATGAACGCGAACACCTGTGCGTGGTGACACGCTTGCGTATCTGGGGCCGATCAAGCGAAAGCTTCGCGCGGGAGTGGGATCGAGGCGGGCGTTACGACTAGTTACCCGAGCTTTCGATACCTGGCCGGTGTCTTGCCGACTTCTCGCTTGAAGGCTTTGTGAAAGGCTACTGCCGATTCATAGCCGAGAAGCTCCGCGATCTTTTCTATCTCGACGTTGTCCTTGAGCAAGCGGGTTGCTCTGCTCATGCGCCAACGAGTGAGATACGTGATAGGGGGCTCACCCACAAGACGGGTAAAGCGAGCGGAGAAGACTGAGCGGGAGAGGGCCACTGCCTCTGCCAGTTCCTCGACCGTCCACCTCTGTTCGGGCGATTGATGAATCAGGCCAAGTGCTGTGTTGATAGACGGATCGCGGAGCGCCGCTACCCATCCGGGCGTCGATGCCGCTTGTTGCTCAACCCAGACCCGGATCATGTGAATGAAGAGCAGTTCGGTTAAGCGCCTGAGCATCACCTGCGTGCCCAGCCGAGGCGTGGTCGCTTCGCGTGCGATCAACTGCACAATCTCGGTGAAGCCCTGCACCGTGCGGCCCTGTTCTGCGGGAATATGAATCACTTGGGGCAAGCTGTGGAGCAAGGGAAAAGCTCCGGGATGCTCCACATGGAACGCGCCACAGAGGACACTCATCTTTGACTCATCGGACGCACCTGCAAAGCCCTGATACTCGCGTTGCTCGTCATAGTCCACATGCAGGACTTGTGTCAGTGGTGAAGTCAGTTCGTCACAGATCGAGTGCGCGTGCCCGAAAGGGAAGAGCAGGACAGCTCCCTCTTCGACTCGCAGAGGCGTAGGGTCCCCTTTGAAAGAGAGATAGCCACTCCCAGAGCCGAGCAAGTGAAGGATCATATCTTGACTGGCCTCAAAGTCATAGCGCCAGGGAGGAGTAAGCTCTCTGCGCGCAGAGATCCACCCTTTCAATTCGAGTACACCCAGCACATCGGTGAGCACATCCATGCCATTCTCCTCTTTTGAGACGATCAGACAACTATTCAAGACAATTTAGCATAGATTGCCTCAGCGTTCAAGGATATACTCTGCCTATCGAGAAGATCACTTGACCCGGCAAGAGTTGCTACCTTTGGGATCTGATCATGAGACTGTGGCTCAGCGCAGAGAAAACAGTGACCTGGTTACTTCTTCAAGAGTAGAGCGTAGCAGGGGAGCATAGTTCACATGAGAGGGCGAATCACAGAGGCACTTCTCTCTTCCTAGACCATGCGAACCCTGCTGGCGAGGAGGATATCATGATTCTTGTTACTGGTGTAAATGGCTTGAGCGGATCTGCCGTGATTCGCGAGTTTGCGCATCGCCATGCCGCCGATTTTCGCGGGGAATCGGGCCACTTCGAAGGAGCGTAGGGAATGGCTCAAAAAGAGGGCTTTTCGGAATTTGACGTAGTTGAGTCGTGAAGTCGGGGCCATAGACGCTTGATGGAGCATCAGGCTGCTGGAACGACCTTGCTTTCTGGATCGAGGCCCGTTTAGGCTGCGCTGCATGGGGTGCTCTGTCAGAGAACCCGGCTCGGTCTGACGCTCGTCTCAAGCGAGAGGAGCGAGGCTCCGGGAGAGAAAGGATAATAAGCCCATACGTGTTTTTTACGAAAGGATACCAGGAGGTTCAAAAGGAGTGTGCTATGAATGAATCAAGTCAGACACGGCGTTTACTGGACAAGAATGTGATCGTCATCGGAGGCAGCAGGGGGCTGGGGCGCAGCATTGTGGCTGCGGTGTACGCTGAGGGCGCGCGGGTGCTTGCCGTTGCGCGAAAGGTCGAGCCGCTCAAGCAACTTGCCGCGGCATTTCCGGGTGTACAAGTCCTCGCGCTGGACGCGACGGAGAAGGGTGCTCCTGCAAAGGTGTTTGAGGCGCTTGCGCCAGATGTCCTCATCATTTGCGCGGATGCTATCCCTCATATGGCACCCCTGGTGGAGCAAACATGGGAGCAGTTTTCCCGCAACTGGAATAGCGATGTGAAGCTGTCCTTGCTCTTCTCTCAGGCCGCCTTGACCTCACCGCTGCCTGCGGGGGTGACCGTGATCCTCATTTCCAGCGGCGCGGCCATGGGGGATTCGCCGCTTTCAGGCGGCTATGCAGGAGCCAAGCGCATGCAGATGTTTCTGGCGAAGTATGCTCAGAAGGAAGCCGATCGCTTGCATCCTGGTTTGTGGTTTCTGGCGCTGGTGCCCGGAGGGATGATGCCTACGACCGAACTGGGAAGAGTGGGGGTCGAAGCCTACGCTTCCTCTCTGGGCATTTCACCAGCCGACTTTATCAAAAACATGAGAGCGGCGCCGACAACAGAGGACGTCGCCCGTGCGGTGGTCGAGTGTGCAAGCGATCCGCAAGAGAGAGCAGGAAAGGCGTTCCTGGTTTCTGGTGCAGAGGTCAAGCTGGTATCGTAGGTCCGCTTCCACCACTTCTCGACTCTTGCTCTTGTTTCTGATATCCCTAAAAAACGCAACTTTGGGGTTGCCTACTGTGGTTTTTTCTGGTATACTCCCTGATACGCAACCTTATGGTTGCATATATAAAAAAAGACTGCGCATTTTGCGTCACCTGAGAGGAGATCCAATGACCCTTTCTGATCGTATTGAACGAACCATGCTTTTGCCTGTCCCACGTGAGCGTGTCTGGGATGCCGTCACGAAACCAGAACAGCTTGCCCGTTGGTTTGGGGTAGTGAGTGATATGGACTTTCGCGTAGGCGGTGCCATCCAATTTACCTGGGAAAATGAACCATGCCCCTATCCTGGCGTGATCGAGGTCATTGAGCCAGAGCAGCGTTTTGCCTTTCGTTGGCCTTCCTATGCTGTTAGCCATCCCAGGATCACGTTTGCCACCGCACCCAGTACGTTGGTGGAAATTACCCTGGAAGAACGGACCGAAGGGACCCTCTTGACGCTGGTCGAGTCGGGGTTTGCTTCCCTGCCTCAGCCTGTCCCAGCAAAGGAAGCCTATCGCGACAACTCTGATGGCTGGCAAGAGTGCCTGAACGGGTTGCATGCCTACCTCCAGAGCCAGGAAGTCGTATAGTCCTGGTCCGAAGGTGCTTACTTGTTGTAGGTGATGCGGAAGAGCATCTCGCGAAGACGGAGAGGAGAAACAGGTAATGAGCGATTCACAGACGCAGCGAGTCTTTCTGGGTCTGGCTGATCCCACGCGTCGTCTCTTGCTTCAACACTTATGCGAAGAAGGCTCAGGGACAGCAGCGAGCTTTGCCACCCGTTTGCCCATCACGCGTCAAGCCATCATCAAGCACCTGGTGGCCTTAGAGCAGGCTGGTCTCGTGACGGCCCGCGAGACGGGTCGGGAGCGGCGGTATGTGCCACGGCCAGAGGGATTGCAGGCCGTCACGACCTGGATTGGGGCTATTGAAGCCCAATGGGATCAGCGTCTTGCTGCTCTGCGGAGCTATCTGCTTGAGGAACCAGGCACATCCTCCGCGCAGGAGCAAGAAACCAATGCCAGAGCGAATACCCAAAAGGAGATGTCGTAATGGAAGATTGCTCAATCAGCTTGTTGCAAGCTTTTCGGGCAGGGAAGAACCCTTGTTTTACAACACACCATTATCACAGGATGACAACATAGAACGATCTCATTTGTACCTGGAAAAGAGCAAGGTCGGAGAAGTTTTTTCTTTCTCTGCCAAGAGAATAGATCTCGTTGCAACTTGCAAGGAGAGAACTATGAGTCATCCCGTATTCAAGAGGGAGAGGAAAGAAGGAGTAAAAATCTTATGAACATCACAGGCAAAACAATGTTGATAACAGGCACCAATCGCGGCCTTGGGAAGGCACTGGTTGAGGAAGCCTTGAGGAGAGGCGCGAAGCAGGTGTATGCCAGTGCGCGTGTACCAATGGAACATTCAGATAAGCGCGTCACGCCTTTGACCCTGGACATAACGAATGCGGCCCAGATTCAGGAAGTTGTCGAGAAGGTCAAATCTCTTGATATCCTCATCAACAATGCCAGTATTGCGCTGTCTGACGACTTGAGCGATCGGACCGCGATCGAACAGCATCTCGCCGTCGTCTTCTTCGGCACATACGACATGACCCAGGCCTTCCTGCCGCTTCTCACTCGTTCTCGGGGAGCCATCGTCAATGTCCTATCCGTGGCAGCCTTGGCAGCCTTGCCGGTCGTTCCGCCCTACTCAATCGCAAAGGCAGCCGCGTTCAACCTGACACAATCGCTACGCGCTTTGTTGGCTGGGCAGGGCGTAAGCGTTCAAGCCGTCCTACCTGGACCCATAGATACCGAGATGTCCCGATCCCTGGACATACCGAAGGCCCCTCCAGAGTCCGTCGCGCGAGCTATCTTCGACGGAGTGGAGAAGGGAGAGGAAGAAATCTTTCCCGACCCCATGTCTGAGTCCTTGGCAGAGAGCTGGCGCAGCGGTGCGGTCAAGGAGCTTGAGCGCCAGAATGCGACCCTCGTAGCTGCAGAGGGGGACAAGTCATGAGCAAATTGCCAGCCCGCCCGGCGAGACGATGAGAGCATTCATCGGACAGCCCTGACACTCTGTATCATTGGTGAGACCGATGAGCGGGCCAGGACTCAGATCTCAGGATGGGCGGGTGACGTTTTCCCTGGAGATAGTGGGTCATATGGCGTGGAGACCATCGGCCAGCGTCTAGCCGCCTATGAGGCCGCTGATAGCCAGGAACTCGTGATCTGTCTCCCTGATGCAACGCATCTGCATAAGGTGCGCCACTTCGCTCGAGTGTTCATCATATAGACTGAACGTATTGAAATACGGTTGTATGCTCGTTATTGCGGTGAGCAGCGTTTTTTCGGTCATCAGAAATGAAAGGTTGATCCAGGGGCATGGTTCAGAACAGGCCCCTGGAGAGCCCGGGGCGTTGTTTCTGAACAGAAGACAGACACGAACAAGAGAAGGCGAGGACATGAAAAACAATTCAGACGACATAAAAAATCATCTCATCGTTTCACACGAGGAATGGCTTTCCGCGCGAAAAGCTCTGCTTGCCAGAGAAAAGGAGCTCACCAGGTTGCGGGATGAATTGAGCCGGCAGCGGCGCGATCTTTCACACCTACTCGTGCCACGCGCGGGGAATCGATATGCTAAACGCTGCTTACAACTATCTCGATCTGGTTCCGAAAGGGCGAGATGAGGAGGGCCTGGAATTCACACAAGCCTGGGTTCGATACCACGACAGATACAAGAGCTGAACACATAGACACTGGTTTGGGAGCTGCCGCGTCCTTATGTTCATACACAAATGACCCCTGATTCCATTTTTAAAGTGCATTAAGGTGCGACAGCGTTCCTTTGAGGAAAGGGAATGTGAGATTGCAACGAGAACGTACTGTTATCCTCACGCTGCTGGCCCTGGTTGTCGCATCGTGGGCGATCCTGATCTGGCAGTCCTGGACAACACAGGGGATGGACGGCGGATTGACCATGGGCATGGAGGCCGCGCCGTTCCTGGCGATCTGGGTCGTGATGATGGCAGCCATGATGGTTCCTTCAGCTCTCCCCGTGATCCTGGCCGTTGCACGAGTCCAGCGTGACACGGGAAGCGAGAGAGCTGCCTTTGCGCCCCTGTGGGTCTTCGTTGGCGCGTACATGCTGGTCTGGACGCTCTTCGGAGGGCTCGCGTATCTCGGCGCTCTCGTCGCATCAGAGCTGGCCCAGCAGGTTCCCTGGATCATGATGAACGCAGCCCGCATCGGTGGTGGCATTCTTGTACTGGCTGGAATCTACCAGATGACATCCCTCAAGCGTGCCTGCCTGGCGAAATGCCGCGCACCTCAGGATTTCATCCTCGGGGAAGGATACTCCGCCTCTTTTCGGATGGGGTTGAAGTATGGCATCTATTGCCTGGCAAGTTACTGGTTGCTCTTCGTCCTTCTTTTTTTCCTGGGGATCATGAACATTGCAGCCATGATGGGGCTTTCGATCCTGATCTTCTGATAGGAAACAGGGAACACCAAAGGAACAGATGAAGGAGGCTTGTGATGAAGAGATTTGAAAACAAAGTGGCGGTGGTGACGGGAGGCAATAGCGGCATCGGGCTTGCCACAGCGAAACGGCTTCACGAAGAAGGAGCTAGACTTGCCATCGTGGGACGCAACACACACACGCTTGAAGAAGCCGCCAGGACAATTGGCGATGAGGTGCTTGCTGTGCAGGTCGATGTGGCGAAGCTCTCGGAGATTGATCGGCTATATCAAACGGTCACGCGGGAACTTGGCCGCATTGACGTGCTGTTCGTCAATGCCGGCGTGGGTAAGTTTGCTGCGCTCATAGACACGTCGGAGAGCTTGTATGACGAACTGTTCGCGATCAATACGAAGGGCGCATACTTCACACTCACGAAAGCGATCCCCTCTCTCAATGACGGGGCTTCGATCATCCTGATCGCTTTGGCTCCCATCACTCCCCCCTGGCGTCGGCCAGGGACGAGTGCCTATAGTGCAGCCAAAGCAGCGTTACGGGCAGTGACACAGACGGCGGCGGTTGAATTGGCTCCACGAGGCATTCGAGTCAACGTGGTCAGCCCAGGTCCAATCCTGACCCCGATTTACCAGCAAGCTGGATTGAGCCCAGAGAAGATGCAGGAACGCCTGGCACGCGCGGCGCGAGGAGCCCCTGGAAGCGTCGGTGCCTCAAGCAGTGACGGGCGGTGAAAGAGAGATCGACCCGGCGCAAGAGATGGAACTGGCTGATTCGGTGGGTCTGGCGCTGCTGGTGGTGCTCGATATGCTTGCTCCCGCCGAGCGCATCGCCTTTGTCCTGCACGACATCTTCGCCGTGCCCTTCGACGAGATCGCGCCTCCACCCATGGTGGCCTGTCAGGTTTTAAGACACGGGGCTTTCATATTGCAAACCCTATGAACACGTACGTGAACGAAGGCTGCACGCTGCTCCCGGCCCTTTCCGGGGTGCGAAATTACCAAAAATTCGCATTCTATTATTTATAGAATATTTGCTCACGTAAATTCCCCCTGGAGAAATGTGGCAGTGCCTGTATGGAACGTCGGTAGTATGTACGTGTAAGAACTCTTTGCCTTCACCTTGCACAATGATGCTATTGTACGGTTTCATGAGCAGTTTCTCGCCTTCGAACCGATTGAAGCGAACCCCTGTCAGAGGACGTGCGTGTTGGCGGAGTGAGATTCCCCGACCTGGGAAGTCTCACTCACCTCCGGCTCAAGCCAGTTCAGCGGCGAGCACTTCGCGAACGCGGCGCCAGGCATCATCTGCTGCAACCTGGCGATAACTCTCTCCTTCTTCGCAAAAGAAGCGATGTGGGGTATCTGCGTAGGTCACCAGTTCATGTCTGACATTGGCCGCTCGCAGTTCCCTGGCAATGGCTTCACGTTGTTTAGCTGAGATGAGGCTATCTTGCTCACCGGCAAGGAACAACAGATAGCCATCATGATCAACTATTCCGGGTGTCAGGGACAGCGTGGGGGTCGGTCTGCTCAGCGGGATATCCTGCGTTGTGAGCCAACCTGGATAAAAGGCCACCGTTACCTTGAGGTCGAATTGGGTCGCGGCAAGGTAGGCAATGTGTCCACCAACGCTGAAACCGACCATACCGATCTTCGAGCTTTTCCCCTCATCGCGCAAGTACGTCATTGCGGCGTGCACATCGCTGATTGCGTGCTGTCGGGTGAACTGATGCAACAATTCAAAGCCGCGAGCTCGACCCTCGGCAGTCGCTTCCAGCTCTATGCCGGGTGAAGAACGGTGATAAAAATCAGGGGAGAGCGCCACATATCCAAGTTGGGCAATCCGATCGACCATAGTTCGGATATAGCCGGTCACTCCAAAAAGTTCAAAGCCGACGATCACCCCAGGATAGCTGCCCGGAGCTTGGGGGCGCGCCATATAGGCGTCCATAGTAGATGAGCTGGACCCCTCATCTACAATGATATCAACATATCCCGTCGTGATGGAATGTGTCTCGGTAGCTTGAGGCATGAAATTTCCCTCTTTCCTCGTTTGTGCTGCTTGCTCTCTTTCCCTTGAAGGGAGGGTCGTCGTTTCCTATTCACTCTGCGTGAGATTCAGAAGCGGGATGAGGTGGAGCGTCACGCTGAGCCAGGAACGCCTTTTTATGTGCGATCTTGTGTTGCAACGCCGTCATGTGCTGCTCCAGCCTCTGCATTTGCTGCTTGAGAGCGTGCTGGTGTTGTTCAAGGATGTGCAGGCGCTCAGTTGCCGTGGCCTCTCCCTGGCGGCGAAGCTCGGCAAAGTGGTGAATCTGCGCGAGAGGCATCCCCGTTTCGCGTAAGTTGATAACCAGGCCAATCCAGTCAATGTCCTTTTGTTTGTAGCGACGATGGCCGCTTGATGCGCGGCTCACCGGCTCAAGCAGTCCAATGCGCTCATAATAGCGCAGGGTATCGATGGAGAGCCCTGTTATGTCCGCAACCTGTTGGATCGAGAATTCTGCTTCCATGCACGAACTATACAACCTGAAGTGCACTCCAGGTCAAGAGGGCATCAGAGAGTTTTTTCTCAATTTTTCAATCATCAGACGAACACATTGGAGGTGTTTGACGATGCGGCAAAGCGTGCCTAGCGGTCTGAGGCGCCTTTCGAATCGGGTGGAGGCGGGCTCGTCTTGACGATCGATGACTATTTTGCCTTTAGCCGCATGATGCTCAACAAAGGCCGGTACGGTCGTGAGCACATTCTTTCCCGCGCTACAGTGGAGTTGATGACCTCAGATCACCTCACTCCTGAGCAGTGCGCTAGCTCAATCAGCGAGGGATCGACTGGGTCCATACCTATATGGAAGCTACTGGAACCTACGGAGACGCCCTCGCGCTCTTCTTGTATCAAGCTGGCCATACCGTAAACATCGTCAATCCAGCCCGTGTCGTAGCTTGCGCGCCTTTCGGGAGGAGGGCGAACGAAGACAGACAAGCAAGATGCCAAGCTGCTCTCGCATGTGGATCCCGACTGGTTTGACCGCTATGTCCAACGCATTGAGATGACGCGTTTTCCCAAGCAGGAGAGCAAACAACAGGCCCTGCGCAAGCAAGTTGGAGAGGATGTGTCACGTATTGCGAGATTGTATAGACCAGCAAGAGACGCCCTCCACTCTGCGTCTCTTGCCCTCTGTCATCCGGCTCCGACAGGTCTTTGAGCAGCATTACGAATGTGGACAGGCTGGAGTGCGATGGCGTGATGGGCCTGCGGTGAATAACGAGGATCGGATGGTTTCGCCCTACGATGAACAGGCACGCTCGGTCCGCAAACGAGAACTGGTCTGCTTAGGATACAAAGTGCATCTGACAGAGACCTGTGATCAAGACCCTCAAAAGCCTCATCTGATTGTCCAGGTTCACACGGTCGCAGCGACCGTTGCTGATAGTGTGGTTGTGGAACCGATCTTGCAGGATCAGCGCGACCGCGAGATGGCTCCTTCAATCCTGTTAGTGGATCAAGGCTACACTAGTGCGACCTCTCTCTTGTAGAGCAAGCGAAGCAAGGAACATAGATGATCGGCCCTCTTCAGGAGTCAACCAGTTGGCAGGCGCAGGCCGGGGAGGGATATGGGCTCTACGACTTTGAAGTAGATTGGCCTCACCAACGCATACGCTGCCCACAAGGGCATCTGAGCCAGCGATGGGCTCCCTTCTTTGACCGGCACGGCACAGAGAAGATTGAGGTCCGTTTTCCTCCTAAGATGTGTCAGGCGTGTGTGGCACGAGAGCACTGTACCACTGGAGCCAAGGGACGTATTCTCAAACTGTTACTGCAAGAAGCGTATCAGGCGTTAGAGAAGCGCCGGGAGGAGCAACACACGCCTGCTTTCAAGGAGAAATACGCGCTACGAGCTGGTGTCGAAGGAACGATCTCACAAGTGGTTCGTCAGACAAGAATGCGGCGTGCGCCCCTATCGTGGAGAGCGGAAAACGCATCTGCATCATGTACAGATTGCGGCTGGGATCAATGTGCTGCGGATCGTTACCTCTCTTCATGCGCACGTTCAAGGAAACTCTTTTCACCCTGAACGTCGAGCCTCGCCCTTTGCTTGTCTCAAAGAGGTGGCTCGACCAATTTGCCCAAATGTCTGAACAAAATTTCCCAACAGAGTCATCAATGACCGGGGCTTTCTTGCCGCGTTCTCTGTAAGATTGGCAGCGTAGAGAGCAGCGAGTCAACCAGGGTAATGGAGCGCTGCGCTGCTTCGCGAATGACCAGCCCGTAGCGCGCTTGAAAGGCATTGTTCTCAAAGAGCGAATAGGGAACTGAGGGTAATTTGTGCATGATACGGGTGCTGATCAGCACCCAGGCTTGCTGGCGCAAAATATTCGAGGAGCCATCGCGAATGATAATCGCCAGGCGCTGGATCAGCAGTAGCCCGATCAGGGCGATTCCAGATGCGGTAACTGCCCCGGTCATCTGCGCGGTTCCCACCAGTTCATTGATGGCCTGCAGCATCTGATGCAAAATCAACAGCAAGGCCGGGTAAAGGAGCGGTTCAATTAGCGTCCCTACGGTGCTGGTGATGAAGGCGCGCGGATGGGCCGTAAAGAGCAGCCGCGCCGTGGCTCCCTCCCACAGCCGTAAGGCGCGTTGGCAGAAGAAAACGCATAGCTCTGATCTCCAAACGGGGTAAAAAAGACGTGGACACACATCAACCTTTTCCCGGGCAAAGGTCTGGGAAAACCAGGGAAGAGGGGCAGCATGGAGGTGCGCGGGCTCAAGAAAAAACACCAGGGGAACGTGGTGTGAAGTCAAGGGATGTGGCGTTTACGATTTGTCTGTCAGGAAACGACCTCCAGGCGGCAAACGTCTAGATCTGTCACCGGTACGCATTCGTCATTCATGGCCGTCAAAAACTCCTGTGAGATGCGATTCTGTATTCAGAATGGCATCGCCCTTCTTCTTTTGTCAAGAAGCATCTGGGATATTGGGTACTTGGTCGCCTTTTCCCTCTTTCTGCACGGTTACCTGCATATGACCCAAAGCGGTGGAGAAGTCAAAGAGGTTCCCACCCTCACCGCGAGCAGAGTCTGAATTCCGTTCCTTATCTGCTCTTGCTCTCAGTGAAGATCTCTACAGCTCTGAGTTAGACGGTTGAGCAGTTAATACATCATCCGGCCAACCATATAGCTCAAGGTGTAGCCGATGTGGCAGCCACCTTTCAGTTTGGGTGGCGCCCCTTTGCTCATTACCAAAATGCTTGGCGTCGAGATCCCTTTGCGCCTCTCCTTCGAGTACCCAGCGGTCACCGCGCTCGCCACCGCCATCGAGGAGATACTTATCGAACACCTTGAAACATCACCTGATACTAGTCTCACTGGTCTATGGACGAGCGTGCAAAGCGCGTTACGCGTGTGCAGGCCACCTGCTGTAGATCCTCAACACAGCATCTGTTGCTATGCCTCGTTTTAAGGTGGACTGGCAAGCCTGAGAGGTCTTACATAAGAATCGGAGAAGCTTCCTTAGAGAAGAGACCCTAAACTGCACGCAAATGGCATGCTGCTTTCGTACCGTTTGAGCAGCGGCAAGTCCTTTGCTCTGTCTTTTCAGAGGATTGTTCACGTGAAATTGCAAGAAAGCACCAGTGAATCGATATATTTATACTTATCTAAATAAAGGCGAATACAACGGCATTCGCCTGACTCGCCCCTAAAAAGAGGAGAAGTACAATATTGAAGCGCATCTATTTAATCGTGGCGGCCACGCTGGCCTTCGCGCTCTCCATCTCGATCTCCCTCGCTAGCTCTACGAGTCCTGCTCATGCAAGCTCAAACAGTGAAGTCCTTCACTCCATACGCAGCATGCGAGTGAAAAACACTGCCGCCGCCTGTCGCAATTGCGCCGGGAGCAATAACCTGAGCTACCATGGCGGTACAGGCGGCGTGGGCGTGGAAACCGGAGCGGACAAGGTATATCTGATCTACTGGGGATCGCAATGGAACAACAACGATCCATCTGGCGAGGCGGCCATTCAGCAGAATTTCTTTAAAGGCGTAGGTGGCTCAAGTTGGAACAACTCGGTGACGCAATATTGTGAAGGCGTTTCCTCCGGCACGGTTACCTGTGGCTCATCGGGCACACATGCCACAAACCCCACCGGTGTATTCGCCGGCATCTGGTATGACAATGCATCTGCGGCTCCCTCTAAACCCAGTCAGTCGCAACTGGCCAGTGAAGCGGTCAAGGCAGCAGCGCATTTTGGCAATACGACTGCGTCTTCCAATAAAACGGTTCAGTATGTGATCAATACCGCGACGCACAATAACGCGAGTGGTTTTGGAACCCAATACTGCGCCTGGCACAGTTCGACGAGTTCGAGCTATGGCAATATTGCTTATACCAACATGCCCTACATTACTGACGCGGGGGCGAGCTGTGGTGCCAACTTCGTGAACTCGGGGAGCGCGGGCTTGACCGACGGTATCACCATTGTCGGTGGTCATGAGTTTGCCGAGACTGAAACCGATATCTATCCCAGTACTGGCTGGATCGACGGCAGTGGGAGCGAGAACGGGGACAAATGTGCCTGGATTAGCTCCGGTCAGGGGGCCTCAGCCAACATTACCTTGAGCACAGGAACATTTCCTGTCCAGTCGCTCTGGAGTAACGCGTTTAATAACAACGCTGGTGGGTGTGTCATTTCCTATCCCTAATACGGATCTTAGTGTACCTAGGGGATCGCCAGGATAGGCGATCCCTTTTCTTTTTGCAACTTCCAATTTACAGAGAACGAGGCGAGAAAGCCCCGGTCATTCATGCTCGGGGCTTTCTCGCCTCGTTCTCTGTAAGAGGGGGAAAATGTCCGACTGAGAAGACCGCAAACAAGAAGGAAAGCCATTCCTCTCTCGCATATCCAGGTTGTTTCAACAGCACCTGCGAAGCTCAAAGGTGGCGAAATTCCGTGTCGTAGGCTCTTCCATATTGGATCAACCAGAAAAAATGGGAATGCATGGTTGGCGGAACCAATATCCTACCTCCCGTGATCGTTTCGAGATACGTAGGATGCCTGGGATCGTCTTCCAACTTGAGGCGCAGGGTATGCAGGTAGACACGGATATAATCCACTTCCTCATGATACCCTGTGCCCCAGACGGTGTGGAGCAACGACTGATGCGAGAGCACTTTTCCCCTTCGCGCATAAGCGTGAACAGCAGCGCACATTCTATAGGTGTCAAACGCCTCGTGTCAGAACGGAAGAGATGCAGCCAGGCCTCCTGGACGGCATCCTCTGCCTCGGCGAGTGAGCCGAGCATGCGATAGGCCATCGCTCGCAGGCGAGGACGCTCTGCCTCGAATTGCTCCGCCAGCCAGTTGTGTGTCTCTATCATCGGTCACATTTTCTCGTTTCGTTTTGTCATAGGAATGACAAAGGAAACCTGGCCGATGTGACAGGGAGGCTCATTCCCGCCTTCACCGCCGACTGGGCGACCCAGGCATCGATGAACCGCGATGGCGAAAGAAGGGGAGATACTTTCAACAGAAGAATTGCCAAGAAATCAGCAGTTTATCGGTTCTGGCACAATCTTGGTGAAAACTCTTGTGTAGGGAAAGAACCACGCCTTTCTCTGCGCTCAAAGGAGAGGAGCATTTCTCTAAACAACCTCATCCTTCACCGAAAGTGGGCCAGAACCGGTTCATTTCAAGATGTACATCAAGATGTACAAAAGACAAGAAAGGTCTCTGAGGAACAACGGAACAATATCGCACGTTAAGGAACTTTTGAGCACGTTCTCATTTCTTCAAAGTTCTATTAGCAGAAATAAACCCAACCAATTTATCTGTTTTATTTCTGCTAATGCTCTCTAAAACCCAGAAATTCGACTTCTGCTAAGGTCATTTCCTCCTAAACGTGCATTTTCGTTCTTCTACACCTCAGAGGCCAAACACAAAGAGCTACTGAGAAAGGTATTTGCGACAAATGGTTTCCCATCAAAAAAGATCCTTTTATGGATCGCCAGTCCAGGCACACAGAGCGTGGGCCGGGTATGCTGCGTTTCTCTGGGTTGTCGTCTTTATTGCATTTCACATCTATTGGGCCTATGGCGGGCGTTTGGGGTTTGGAGATGCATCTCATTCGATTCCTCCCGCCCCGACAAATGGAGTTGAATGGATCTACGCGTGCGTCGTTTACGCGCTGTTCATGGGCGGCACACTGGTTCCTCTCGCCATAGTGCAAGCGTGGGGACGAGTTATACCCGGCTGGCTCTTGCTCTCTGCATGCTGGTTTGGTTCCGCAATCCTGACGCTCCGCGCACTTGCCTCCTACATGGACGACCTGGTCCGCTTCACAGGTCTGCTCCCAAATGGGATTACAGGCTTAACATATGCGCAGATCTTTGGTGATGACCACGTGACAGCGTATATGCTTTGGTCAAGCGCGGCTATAGATGCCTATTTTCTGCTTGGCGGAATACTTTATGGCCTGGCTGCCTGGCATAATCGACATCGATTTCGTAAAAAATCTCATTAAGGAAGGCCAATATGATCACAGGTTTGGATGAGCTGACCCCAAATAGGACAAAATAATCAACATAGGCTAAATCAGTGTCACATTGCAGAAGCAATAGTTAAGGATGCGGTAGAGTTACATTCCGTTAATGGCAAGCGTTTAACGTTTGGAGGGAGGAAAGTGGTGAATGCAAGATTGTTTTCACAAACTCGCTGCCTTTGAACCCGATGGAGCGCAGGTGTTAAGTGTCTACCTGGATATGAGTCCGCATATGTCGGGGAAACAGCCATGGGGGCGCACATCTACCCCTGTACTCAGGAACAGGTTACGCGAGATTGAGAGAACAGTGTTGCCTCGTCATCCCGCGCTAGATGGCTTTCGCAAGGATGCGGAAAAAGTTCAACGTTAACTTGAAAACCACGCCGAGCCCTGATTACAATGGGTTGCCATCTTCACCTGTGACGCGCATGGGCTCTTTGAGACCCTGGAAACTGGCGCAGTATTTCAGAACCAGATAGCATTTGAACCCTATCCCGATCTGTTTTAACTGGCTCACCTGCTTGACGAGCAGAAGACGGTAGTGACCGCAGTGGTCGATACCAACACAACGCGCCTCTTTGTGACACGCCTGGGCTTCCTTGAAGATGTGGCTGGACCTGACGACTCACCGGCCGGCTATGGCAAACGGAACGCCACATGCTTAAACCGGGCACGATACCACCGGCGGGTTGAGAATAAACGCAAAGAGTTCGCGCGCGAGGCTACTTCAGCTATTGAAGACCTTGTACAGCAGGAGGGAACTCAGTGCGTCATTCTGGCCGGCGATCCCGTAGCCATTCCCCTTCCGCATCAAGAGCTTTCCAGCACGGTAGAGCCACTGGTACATGAAAGGTATTGAATCTCGATATTCGCACGCCTCGCCACGAGGTTCATGACGAGATCAAGCCAGTGATGCAGTACATGGAAAGGGAGGCGTCGCATAATCAGGCCGACATCCTTGTGGAAGGAGTGCGCTCGAACGGGCTGGCGGTAAGTAGGATGCAGGAAATGCTTGGCGCGCGCGAACATGGGCAGGCCGATATCCTGATACTGGCGAACGATATCCTGCTGGACGAGAAGCAACGCAGCGAGCTTGTGCGCTGGACCGCAAATACGGGTGCCCAGGTTGAGTCCTTAGAAGGCCATCCTGTCCTCCAGGCAATGGGAGGCGTGGGCGCGCACTACTAGGCTATCGTCCCCACTGGGTCTAGCCTACCCAACATCAGGTGTCTTGCACAGAGCACCAATGTCCCGCTCTCGCTTCAAGTGAGCGGATCAGTTCATTTGAAGCGAGTTGATCCGCTCGCCGTCCACATACGGCTGTGTATCATCGAACATCTGCTCTATTGCGATGATGTACACAATACAGAAGATTAATAGCGTTTCCTAGTTAAGGGGGATTGCAATGAAGGTTTTGATGGTCCTTACCTCCCATGATCAGCTCGGCGACACTGGCAAGAAAACAGGCTTCTGGCTGGAAGAGTTTGCCGCACCCTATTATGTCCTGAAAGATGCTGGCGTCACAATAACACTCACTTCACCAAAAGGCGGACAGCCACCACTCGATCCGAAAAGCGACCTGCCCGAAAACCAGACGGAAACGACGAAACGCTTCCGCGCCGATTCTGCGGCGGCAACAGAACTTGCCCATACCAGGAAGCTCGTTGATATATCGGCGAACGATTTCGATGCCGTTTTCTATCCCGGCGGGCATGGTCCGATGTGGGATATGCCAGACAACCCGCACT
Source organism: Ktedonobacter sp. SOSP1-52 (assembly GCF_016587395.1). Taxonomy (NCBI): domain Bacteria; kingdom Bacillati; phylum Chloroflexota; class Ktedonobacteria; order Ktedonobacterales; family Ktedonobacteraceae; genus Ktedonobacter; species Ktedonobacter sp. SOSP1-52. Next base: position 178,496 of record NZ_BNJH01000002.1, on the reverse strand, counting down.
CCATCGCGCTAATTGAGGCCCTAGTGAAAGCCAATAAGCCGGTTTCAGCCGTCTGTCACGCACCTGTCGCGTTCATAAATGCACATGATGCTAATGGTCAGCCCCTAGTCAGAGGCAAGCACGTGACAGGATTTACCAATGAGGAAGAAGAAGCTATGGGCCTGACTACAGTAGTACCATTTCTGCTAGAGGATAAGCTCAAGGAGAGAGGCGGCATCTATAGCAAAGCCAGACCTTTTGCGCCTTATGTGCAGATTGATGGCAAACTGGTAACGGGTCAGAACCCAGCATCTTCGGGTCCCGCTGCGGAAGCGTTATTGCAGTTACTTCGCTCTGGTCAATCCGAAGCGACGGCGTAAAGCTGGGGCATCTCCTCATCCATCCCATGCGCATTAAGTGAAGAGCCAATTGAGGCCATCAAGAGGTGGCCTCAATTGGCTCTTCACTTAATGCGCATGGGGCTATGCAAAGCAAACCCCTCTCTTCTATTTCTCCATCAGGACCATTGCACCTCAGTGACGCCCGAATATTTACCACCGCTCTGATGATCGAACCGGATACGGAAGCGGTCGGTCGTTAGCGAGGAGAAAGCGACGGTGTTCTGACCACCAGTGGGACTGGTTGGATGACGGGACGTATTGGGCACCGCTTATAAGCGTCCCCACATATTCTGTTTGCCTCCGCTTCCATCGTATACGCTGACCACAATCTCAAACGTGTCAATCTTCTCTGCGGCCCAGGCTAGCAGGCGTTGGCCTTCTGCCTGCAATTCCTGCGATATGTTCAACGGAAGAGGCTCAAAGGACTGGAGAATGAGCCTGGCTATAGTCCGGGTGCGCTCGATATACCAGATGCCACTGACGAAGCCATCGACGAGAAAGGTAGGCAGGACAAGGGATCTGCCAGGGGTGACATAGGAGCGGTAGTGCTCAGGAATGATGCGCTGGCGGTCGTTGTAGGCCAGAATGAGATTGTCGAAATCGGGGATAAAACGTACGGGGGTAGGAGTATGCGCAGATGGCAAGAGCGCGCCGGGTAGGTCGAAGAGTTCGCGACCCTGCTCGTCACGGAAGGTCGTGAGCTCTGGACGCAGAATCTCGACTGCTGACTGGAGGTGATTGAGGCCAGACCAGATTTGCAGATCCTTGGTGCTGGCTGGGCCAAAGGCGGAGAGGTAGCTGCGAATGAGCGCATGCAGGCCTTCTGCGGGAGGAACAAATGAGCGCCCTAACCAGGCCTGAGCCTCGGCATAGGCAGGGCTACCACCGACGCCCCAGGCGCCACCGGGGAAGACCTGGATCAGTGAGAGAGCTGCGCGCACAGCGTAAAGCAGGCGCTCATCCATTTGCGGTACCAGTTCGGCCAGGCGAGTACGCAGTTCGACATTGGTGCGTGGCTTCTCACGCAGAAAGCCCTGCATCTCGGCCAGCAGACGCTCTCTTGTGAGACCGTTGGCGAGCGGCTGACCAAAAAAGCGCTCCAGTTGGCGCGTATGCAGCGTTGCCAGCGCAGGCCGGAAATTCACATAATCCTCGGTAGTTGTCAGGTGCAGTGTGCGGCGCATCATCGACGTCCTCACTACCTCGCGCCGCTCCAGCAAGTTTGTCAGATCCTCTCTCTGGAAGGCCCGCAAACGACTCCATAGCCCCATATATGGCGGATTAGCGAGTTGGCCCTGCAAGCCTGCCACCTGTCTGATTGCAGCCAGGGGAGTGATACTCGCCCGCTCCAGCAAAAGCTGCCTCGCCAAAGTGGCGCGATTGAGCTCTCGCAGCGTGAGGATGCGTTCACCCATCAGTCTCTCCTTTTCGCCTTGCTCTCTTGCCTGGTTTCTACGTACAAGCAAAGGATATTTCAAAAGGGAGACACAATCCGCCCTCATTCATAGCGCAATTCCTTGCTTGCTACTTTCGTGCCGTCAAGATTTTTGCGACAATCCTTGGGTGGAGGGCCTCCCCTTTCTTGTACGAGAACTCGCTGAAATACCTCTTGACAATCCCTTTCAGGAAGTTAAAATAACGGTGTTATTTTAAGGAGCACCGTTATGAAAAGACAAAAAACGCAGCCTGATACACAGAGCGAGCGGATCCGTCAGGCCATGCGCCGTCGGCAAGAGCATGAGAAACAGGAATTGCGCCAGGCGATCCTGACCGCTGCGGGCCAACTGTTCCTTGAACAAGGCTACGATCGCTTCTCTATGCGGAAAGTGGCCGAGCGCATTGGGTATTCGCCAACGACCATCTATCTCTACTTTCGAGATAAAGATGATCTGCTCTTTACAATTATCGATGAGGGGTTTGAGCAGTTTTGCCAACAACTTATGATTGCAGCTCAGAGCACGGCTGATCCCTGGGAGCGCCTGCTCGCGCTTGGTCGTGCGTATGTGAGCTTCGGCATCCAGCATCCCATGTACTATGAGTTGATGTTTATGCAACGGAGCGATTTTTTGATGCAGACCCCACAGGGCGCAAGCACGCCGCGTATCCAGGCCTTTAATATTCTCAAAGAGGGTGTGCAGCAGGCTCTAGATGCAGGCAGGCTTCATCCAGGCAGTGCTCAAGCCTACAGCGATTTGCTCTGGGCACTGATGCATGGCCTGGTCTCGCTCTCAATAAGCGTGCCACTCTTCGATGCCACTCGCCTGCAGCAAGCTCTGGCCGAGTCCCGGTTGCTGATCGAGCGCGGTCTGCATCGGGGGTAGGTCTTTTTTTGAGTATAAAGTAACGGTGTTAATTTAATGAGCACATCTCAGTATAGCGAGAGACCTGTTCTTGTATATAAAGCTGGTCAAAAGATGAAAGGAAGCATATATGGACCCAACCAGAATCTTCGCCATTATCTCCTGGGTACTTCTGCCAACCGTGATGCTTGGTGGCTATTCACTCCTGAGCCTGCTGGTGCGCGCGAATCCCTGGCTCACGCCTAAACGCCTGGCCACTTTTCGCGCTGGACATGCGCATGCGGGAGCGCTCCTGGTACTCTCTTTGCTCTACTATACCTATCTGGCTCAGACCAGCTTCTCTAGCACCGTGAAGCTCATTGCCTGTTTTGTCTATGTCCTTGGCGCCCTGGCTCAATCGGGAGGATTCTTCATTGATATGCTTGTTGAGAAGCGTGGTCGCCTCTCTTTTGGTTACCTGATGACCACGTTGGGGGCGTTACTGCTGGCTTCCAGTATCCTCTTGCTCGCCTATGGCCTGGCGGTGCTTCCTGTCTCGAACTAAAATGTTGTGCCTCTATCAAGGAAGATCAATATGTTTGTATTCATGGTACTGATTATTGCTACACTGGTGTTCCGTGGCCTGGGCGTGCTGGGTGTGCCTCTTTTCCAAACCTGGCATGGTGCCTCGCTCTGGGCTCTGGCTGTGATGCTGCTCTTGACTGCCAGCGCACATTTTACTACCAGGAAAGAAGATCTCATCAAGATGGTACCGCGGCAAATCCTCTATCCACGCCAGATCGTGCTGGTCACTGGCATCCTGGAGATACTGGGCGCCATCGGACTGCTGATCCCTTTTACCCGAACGGCAGCTGGCATCTGCCTGGCGATCCTCTTCGTCGCTGTGTTGCCAGCGAACATCAACGCTGCGCTCAATGCTATTTCGCTGTCGGGCCAACCGGTGATGCCTCTCTGGTTACGCGTCCCAATGCAGGTGCTCTTCATCGCTCTAGCACTGTGGGCTGCGCTGATATAGCTTGTCGTCCGATCTGAAAGGCATGTGGTTTGGGATGATCCTTCTGGTTGCCATGAATCACGTGCCTTGTATTTTTTGTAGTCAGTCACCCCAGGCCTGTCTTTTACCCACATTTTACAAAGTGAGCTTGGAAACGCTGTGATGAGGCTTTCTGGGCTGTTTTCTGTAAGGCTAATACTCTTCCATTGATGAAAGTAAACGTATTGTTATTGGCCCGGTTTTGTAGAAGAAAAGAGGAGGGGATGCTGCTGGCAGTTCTCCTTTTAAAAAAAGATAGCAGTGCCCAGCAGCAGTACAATGAGCAATGAGGAACTAGATCTCCGCTCTGAATGTTTTCCCCAGTTCTGTTCCCAGACCAAAGTAATGGCGGAAATTATAGATGAGGGGGTGCCATGCCTCAGGATTGATATGTCGCTCACCCTCAATGATGCTCTCGTGAGCATGAATACGAAGCACTTCCGCTTCAACGAGAAACGCGGTTTCTTGCTGCTGTAAAGGACGAATATCGCGAACGCTTGCCTCAAACTGCAGCGGGCATTCTGCAACTCTGGGAGGCGCGACGCATTCGGACTGGTGAGGAGTTAAGCCTGCCGCGGCAAATTTTTCCTGCTCATAGCGGAATTGCGCTGCTTTGGCTGCCGGGACCGGGTTTTTTCCCGTTAAGGGAGCTAGGCGCTCTACTGTTTGCCATAATTGGTCGGTAGGAAAATTCAGGACACATTCTTTCGTACGTTTCAAATTATCGATGGTCTTCCCTGTGGCCCCCAGACCCAGGACTACCGTATAGCCGAGCGCCCAGGCTGAGGACATCGGCGCGAGATTCACACTCCCATTCTCATTGAGAGTACTGATGAGAACAACAGGCGTCCCAAAGTATAGAATAGATGGCGTAATAGCATGAAAATGATCAGAGCTCAGAGCAAGGTCTTGTTCTAAAGAGATGTACTGATTTTTCATAATATCCTCCAGAGAGAAAAAGCGTTTGAACAGCGATGAGGGAGCATCATTGTTTCCTGTCTCAAAAAAGGGAGCGTTGGTGAGGGCCTTGATTCCTTGCATGTTCGCCAGGGCAACTGCCTTCCTTCACGCCTTGTTGGTACGTGCCTATTGTAAAACAGGAATATATCGTGTACCATCGAAATATGGATACACAACCCGATATTGCTTCCATTGCTTTTCTCATTGGCGAGCCAACACGTGCCACGATCCTCACAGCACTGCTTGGGGGCGTGTCTCTGCCAGCAAGCGAACTGGGCTCCCGATGTCAACTGACACAGCAAACTGTGAGCGCACATTTGGCGAAGCTGGTTGCCGGAGGGCTTCTTGTGGTCGAACCTCGTGGGCGACATCGCTACTATCGGCTTGCCAGTGCTGAAGTCGGACAGGCGCTCGAAGCCTTTCAGGTGATTGCTCCTCGTCCCCCGGTCCGTTCTTTGCGACAATCTGAAGAAGCCAGAGCGCTCTGCCTTGCACGCACCTGTTATGACCATCTGGCTGGAACACTTGGCGTACGCATCACACACGCCATGCTCCAACACGGCTACCTCAGAGAAGCCGACAACAACTATGTGCTCACCACGGAAGGAGAGCAGTGGTTTACTCACCTGGGCATTGATCTGCCTGCGACGAGACAGAAGCGAAGAGCATTTGCAGTCCCTTGTCTGGATTGGAGCGAAAGACGCCATCATCTTGCGGGGGCGCTTGGTGCGAGTCTTGCTTCCCACTTGCTCAAGCAAGGATGGATCTTACGAGTACCAAGGAGCCGGGCAATCCGTCTCTCTGAGGCCGGGCAAAGAGGTCTATCGCAAGAGCTCGATCTTCAATTTTAGGGCAGAAAGAAGGTGAGTTCTTCCTGTGTGCAAGGGAAGACCGTGCCATTTTACAGAGCCGATTTCAGGCGTGGGATGAGGTGACTGGGGTCAAGCAAGCGGCATAGCCACAACTCTCACCAATCTCTCTGTACCTCCAGCCTTTTTTCCTCTTCTCCCAGCCAGGATGGGATTGAGGGCAGAGAAGTGGGAGTAATCTGGATGGTTACCTGAGAATTCGCCATACGAGGGGTGCCCTCCTAATGTGGAAATCAATTAATCGACATTTTCCCTGTCTTTGCCAAACGCTCGCGTAAAAAGCCAATGTCTCCACAAAGGAGAGAAGTGACAATGCGTCGTATCCAGGGGGGCAGGAAGTGGTTCTTGTCTTATCAGGACCGTACTGCTGCGTTTAGGGGATGCCATCAATACTGTCATGGCATCCCCCTTTATGAACACTGGGACTCCTAGAGAGTGGTTTTCCTTCTTTCCGTCTACACGACGTATGTTTCTTTAGGGTTTTCCCATGGCAGAGCTCACTTTCTTTTTATTGGATCCTGACCGTCAAGTTCATGTTAAGGTGGATCGTACAATAGAGCCTGAATGTCCCAGCGGTGGGAAAAGGGCCAATCGTGGCTTGTGCGTTTCCGTTGATCTGCATATTATTCACCTCTGGCGCGTTTGGCTCTCTGACTGATTTTGCGGTGCCATTCTCCCACGTTCCATTTGCAATGATGTGGGGCGTAAGCGGATCGTCGTTGATCAGCGTCACGCTTTGCCCTTTCTGAATGGTGATCTCTGCCTGGACAAAATTGGCGCTATCCATGTGCACTTCCGTCCCCGGCGCAGCGTGAGCAGAAGCCCCGTCTGTCCCGCAAGCCGCCAGGATGGAGACGAGCAAACAGCTCAATACCAGAAAAGGAAGCAGCCTCTTTATCAGCATGGGATCTCCTTCCTTATCGTACAAGCTGCGGCTGCCTGCTTACCTCACTGGCTGTTTGCTTGAGACGCAGGTAACGCATACCGGTGGTACCGAACAACACGAGCGCGCCCAAGCCAACCAGCAGATGGGCGGTTCTGATCAGCCAGTGGAGATCGCCAACAAGCAGCGTCATCTGGATTACCCCAAAGACAGGCACGAGGGGCGCATAAACGAGGCTCACAGCGCCCAGGAGCCTTGTTCCTCTATTGAGAACCGCTATAATCCCAAGCGTCAATAGCGCGAGAACGAAGGTCAAACCAAACAACGCGTGAACGATTTGAAGCATGGTCGTACTCATTCCGGTAATCCAGATGAAGAGCCCGAGCACCAGCACTCCCAAGCCTGCTATGCCTCCTACCCAATGCAAGATATGTACCGTTGTTTTCATAGAACTATGCCTTTCTGTCAAAGCCGAGGAAAACTGTTCTCCGCTCTCCCATGTCAGAGCCTTTCACTTTTCTCCTCCCGCTTTCCTCCAAAATTCCTCTAAAATTGGAATGCCCTGCTTTTATGTGACCATGTTTTGTCATTGGCATTCTCATTTGCTACAATGAGAATGTATAGGAAGAGGAAGAGGGGAGCAAGTACGCAATTTTATGTGACGGAGATGCGCCCATCACATGCTCACCCACGAAAATGGAGTCACTTCTTTATGACACGTGTAAAAAAGACTGCTGCATGCCCGATTGGAGGAGTAGGAGTGGGAGGCAAATGGATGTTCTGGATCTGGTATCATCTGCTCAGCGGAACCAAACGCTTCGGCGAATTACAGCGGCTCATCCCGGGAGCCAGCCGACAGATGCTGACCCAGGAGTTACGGGAATTAGAGCAGGTAGGAGTGCTGCGCCGAAAGGTGTATGTACAGGTCCCTCCCAAGGTGGAGTACTCGCTTACGGAATTGGGATGGCAAGCAGAACCGGTGGTGCGCCAACTCGAAGCCTGGGGCAGGTGGTATGGCGAGCAGGTTCATCTGGAGTTTGATTGGATGGTCAGCCTGGGAGGCAAATGGACGTTTTGGCTCTGGTATCATTTGTTCAGTGGCCCCAAAAGCTTTAGCGAGTTGCAGAAGCTGCTTCCCGAGATCAGCCGGCAGGTACTCACCCTGGAACTGCGGAAATTGGAACAGATGGGAGTGCTCTACCGACATGCCTCTTCTGGGGAATTGACAAAGGGAGCATACGCGCTTACAGAATTGGGACGAAACTCAGAGCCGATCCTGCGTCAGTTCTATGCCTGGGGCAGGTGGATTTGTGAGCAGCTTGACCTGGACTACGATTGGCCAGTGCTGGATGAACCAGTGGCGCGCGCAAGCTAGCAAGGAAACTGTGACCCTGGGCTGGGAAGAGGCCCAGGGTCACAGTTTCCTTGCGCATTCATCAGGTTATTTTGTCTCTTCAAACGTATAATCGAATGGTATAGAATAGACTTCCTGATGGAGTTCGCTTTCAAGCGTTGCCTGTCCGCATAGACCACTCAGTTGATCGGTGCCTGATCCAGGGACCACTGTCAAGGTCATCTTGAGCTTTCCATGATCAAACGTGCCGATTTGTTGGAAGACAAAGCTGCCCGATCTTCCACCAACACTGCCTGTTACCTTTTCCAGTGCAATTGTGCTGCCTGTAAGATTCTTGTTCTCGGCAATGAGATACTGGATACTGCCTTCGCCTTCAATGATGCCCTCATAGCGATGAAGGATCTCCACGCGGAAGAGGTTCGTGCCTGGAGCCTCTGTTTTATCATGCCATGTTTTCCGGTGCCAGTCCTTGACTGAACGAGTAGTATTTGCTTGTGTCACAATATCCTCTTTTCAAGATGTATTTGAACTTCATCTCCAAAAGTTCATACAGGAAATGTACAAGAGAAAGAGAACATACACAAGTACGTAATTTTATGTGACAAAGTAGAATATCACGCCCGCGAGATGGGAAATCCATGAGCATGATACGATCTTCGCCATACATTTGCCCGCATCACTCCTTGATCCTGCTGCCTATGAGCTGGATTACCCTCCGATGCTGCTCCCAGCCATTCGAGCCTCTGCTGGGTCATCTCTGCATAGGTGACAGGTTACGGCTTCCAAGCTTGCGCATCTGATGGACACGTCTGAATCGTTCTAGACGAAAACGATGTCGCATGTATCTCCTTTGCGACTATTGGGCTCCTTCCTTTTTCCTCTCTAAGTAAGTGTAATTCTTGCATAAGATGAGGATGGAGGATTTCAGGAGAGAAGTTGGTTCGAGAGACCCGCGAAGCTCGCCGGAGTCCTCCGATTTTCGTGGAACATCGCTTCTCTCTGTTTCCTGGTGATTTCAAGATGCTTGCAAGCGTTCTATTTTCGCCTCAGATGCTCCTCAAATTGCTGACTTCCTCTCTTGCTTAGAGGGGGGAAATCGAGGGGAGAAAATGTCGGGAGCCCATATCGATTTCGACGTTGCCACAAATCGATTCAAATCTCAAGGTGCTTGGCTTCTGTCTTCCTTCTGTTCTCTCTTTCCCCGGAAAACATTCTCCTTGCAACCTGTGATCGCTTCACCGCTTTGCTTGCTTTTCCCACACATCACCGAAGCGGGCATTCTTCCATTTCTGTGCAAGAAATGCCCGCTTCCTTCACAAGCCTATCCCTAAAGTCTGGGACGACTCATGTCTTCTCTGAAAAAGCTTCAGGCGCGGGGATGAAGTTCGCGACTCTGGCGCATGATTTCACGGAGCTGGCCGAGGTGATCGGCGTTGTGGGAGAGGCCGAAGAGGAAGCGCCCAATGGCGTTGAGTTCGCCAACGCGGGAATGCGTGAAGGTGACATCAAGGTGCGGCTCGTCGGGCCAAGCGTCGAGCATGGCTTTGCACATGCGCCGACTTTCTTCCAGGCGCTGGCGAATCTGCGCGACGCTCTTGACAGTCTCCCAATAGACCTCGTAGCGCGAGCGACCTTCGACCGGCAGACCACGAGCCAGCACCAGGGCCAGCGCTGCGGCCTCCTCAGAGGAAGCCGTGGCGTGTACGATGACGTGGCCGAGCGTCCACGGCAGATGAACCTCTTCAGGCTTGCCAAAGGCATCATTGGCCTGCGGGTCATCGGGCACAAATATCACATCCGCGTTCACTGCGTCGGCGATACTCTCTTGCATGGTATCAACCATTTCGTCGGTCAGCCAATAGAGATCAGCTTTGGTCAGGCCTGCCGCCAGCTCCGCGAATGTTTTGGAGCCGTTCTTCACCGAGCTAAAATCGAGCATAGGAAATCTCTCCATTCTCTTGTAGTCAGGAGCACTGGCTACAACGTACGTTCCTACAATAAAGGAAGATTTGTCTACTTCATTAGCAGAAACACCGCAATTGTGAAAGCGGCCAGTTTCATTTTGGGATTTACCTCGAACCAGTCAGGAAGCAGTCAACCAGATCGGAAATTTCATCTGCTGCCGTATCCAGCGCGAAGTGACCGCCATCGACTCTGTGTACTTGCGCTTGCGGGACATCGCAGCGGAATGCTTCCGGTTCGGAATCATCGAACGAGAGTTCATACTTTCCCCAAAGAACGAGCAGGTGAGGCTGGGTTTTCCGCATCCATTCCTGCCATTTGGGGTAGGCAGCGACGTTGGATTGGTAATCGTAAAACAAATCGCTTTGGATGTTGGCCTGGCCTGGCTGGTTCAGGAAACGGAATTCATCCGTCCAAAGGTCAGGATCGTAGCGCTCGATCTGGGGATCGTTGCCCACATGCCGCGTGCGCGTGGTTGCAAGCGAGAGCAGATTTGTACGCAAGGTCTCCTCATGCGCTGCGCGGTTGGCCCAAAAAGCGCGGCGGAGGTTCCAGTTTTCCCCGAGGCCGGTATCATGGGCCACAGCATCCTGAACGATCAGCGATTGCACGCGTTCCGGGTGAGCAAGAGTCAGGCGAAAGCCCACTGGCCCACCGTAGTCTTGCATGTAGAGAGTGTACTGCGTCAGACCGAGCATCTCGGTAAAATGCTCCATCACGGTCGCAATGTTGTCGAAGGTATAGGCGAATGTGGTAGGATCAGGCCAATCGCTATGACCAAACCCTGGATAATCTGGGGCGATCAGGTGATAACGATCGGACAGGCGCTGCAACAGCGGCTCATACATCCGCGAAGAGGAGGGTAGGCCGTGAAGCAACAGCAGGACAGGGGCGTCTTTGGGCCCGGCCTCCCGGTAGAAAATGGACAGGCCATCGACCTGCACGCTGCGATAAAACACGGGATTTTTCATCAGTTTCTCCTTTTGATTGTCTTGAGCCAGAACCCGGCCTGGAGCCGCAATGCAAGGAAAAGCACCGCCGCGACGAGAAGGATGGCTGTTTTCCTGGTTGCCCCGAAGGGAATGATCCTTCGCATTTACGGAGTGACTTCAAAAATCACTTCCAACTCGATCGGCATCCCGAGCGGCAGACTTGCCACGCCGAGCACGATCCGGGTCGATAGTTTCTCTTCCCCGAAAACGTGTCCCAGTATTTCCGAAGCTGCATCGGCCACGTACGGATGCTCCCGGAAATCGCCATCCGTGGCAATCGACACGCCAAGCCTGACCACGCGGCTCACCTTGTCGAGCGAGCCTAAGTGGCCGCGTGCCGCCGATAGCACATTCAGGCAGGCTATGGCGGCGGCTTTTCGACCATCCTCTACGGTCAGTTCCGCGCCAAGCCGCCCAAGATAGGCGGGCTTGCCGCCCGCTACCGGCAACATTCCGCTGAGAAAGAGCAGGTTGCCGGTTTGCACGACCTCCACATACGCGCCCAATGGTGTGGGAACTGGGGGAAGCTGCATGATGTGGTCATGCAACCGCTGTTCTGCGCCAGCCTGCACGATGTGAGAAGATACAGGGGTGTTCATAGAATTCTCCTTTTCAGAGCTTCGCTTCCTTCGCGTTGTTTTTCGGGTTCTGACGCAAAGTTAGTGGTAACATCTTCAGCACTCATGCGTAAATAGAGTAGCCTTCTATGATGATGAGGAAGTGAGGAGGATTTTGTTATTCAAATCGAGCTAGATTTTTTGTTACCATCCTGCCCCGGCCTGAAATTGACTCAGCTTCATGTTCATGATCAACAACTCATGCTCATGGTGAGGAGCACAAGCCCAGTTGTTTGTTGCCCTGTCTGTCAGACTGCCTCGCGGCAGGTCCATTGCTATTACACACGTACTGTCACCGATCTCTGTTGGGCTGACTTCCAGGTCCAACTGAAATTACACGTGCGCCGCTTCGTTTGCTCCAATACGATGTGTGCCCGACGTACGTTTGCGGAACGGCTTGGAGATCCGATCAAAGCGTATGCTCGTAAGACCAACCGCTACGCTTCTCGTTTGCAAACCATTGGTCTCCTGCTCGGAGGAAATGCCGGTGCACTCTTGGCAAAACGTATGGGATTGCCTGTGAGTTCTGATACGCTCCTGCGGCTTGTTCGAGCACTTGAGGTTCCCGAACGGGCAACGCCTCAGGTGCTTGGAATCGACGATTTTGCTCTGCGTAAAGGCCAAATCTACGGCACGATTCTCGTCGACCTTGAACAACGGCAGGTGGTTGATCTGTTACCGGATAGGGAAAAGGCGACCGTTACAGCCTGGCTCAAGGCCCATCCGGGAGTCGATGTCATTAGTCGTGACCGTGGAGGAACCTATGCCGAGGCAGCCCGAGAAGCGGCACCTCTTGCTACCCAGATTGCTGATCGATTTCACCTTTCTCAGAACTTGGGAGAGACGCTCGAACGTATCCTGCGTCGAGAGTATCCGACCATCGAGCAGATCTTCGGTGGGACAGCTCAACGCCTGCAGCAACCTGATCGCTCACTTCCGCTGCAACGACACGAAGCAGACAAACACATGAGCCAGCAACGCAGAATGACCGTGTACGAGCGAGTCATCTCGCTTTCCCAGCAAGGGTACAACCAGGGTGATATTGCCACAGAACTTTGCATGAGCCGCAAGAAGGTGAGGCAACTCCTGCAAGGACCGCCTCATCCACCTGTGTATAAATCTCGTCCCACGAAGCTTCTGCCATATATCCCTTACCTCACCCATCGTTTTACGGAAGAGGGATGTGATAATTCCTCACAGCTGTATCGAGAAATTCGGACACGTGGCTATGATGGCTGTTGTTCAGTGGTCACGAACTACGTCACGCAATTGCGTCAGCAGGCAGGCATGAAAGCGATGACAGGAAGGAAGCAAAGCAGACAACCCAAGCCACTGAAAGCCACGCTTCCAGCCCCAGGCCCATTGCAGTGGTGCTTCCTTCTTCCTGTCGAGCGCCTCAAGAAGAAGCAGCTGACACAACTCGAGAAGCTCTGTCAGGGTGCAACAAGATTTGCCGTCCTCTATCGCCTCGCGCAGGCGTTCGTTCATTTGCTTCATGAGCAGACTGATCGAGGACTGACGCCGTGGTTCAAGGAGGTTCAAAACAGTGGGATTGAAGAATTAATCAGCTTTGCGAAAGGGTTACAGCGCGATGAAGCGGCAGTGAGAGCAGGGTTGAGCTTGAAGTGGAGCCAGGGTTCTGTGGAGGGGAACGTCAATCGGCTCAAATTCATCAAACGAAGCATGTATGGACGTGCGAATTTTGATCTGCTTCGCACACGTGTCCTTTGTGCTGCTTGACCATCATGAAGAGACAGGTGTGTTGGATGGGTACCACTCGGCTGAAAGTGATTGTTATTGACAGGCTTACCACTAACTTTGCGTCAGAACCGTTTTTCGTTCCACTCCTCCGGAAAGCGGCCAGAAGGTGACGCGTGAAGCACGATCTGATGACACAGTCAGCGTTCCTCACCCGCCATATCGGTTCCTGGGCAGACCCGCCTGGAACGGCAGCGAAAGAGACTTGTGTGTCTGGTCCACTTTCGTGAGCCCACGATTGCCGCCCTCTCCTCAAAAGTTCGCTGAAAGAGGAGCAGGAACGAACGGTTCTCTGCTTACTCTAGCACGCGCACGAGGAGAGAGGTGCCCAGATTCTTGCGCAAGAGCACCAGATTCTTGCGTTGTTACCGATAGGGGCTGGGGAAGGAGTCCGGAGAGACACCTGAAGTGCAGAGCTAGGTGGCTTTCATGCACAAATCCTACCTTGTTTGCAATGGGGTGTACTGATGAGCATGTTCAAGAATAAGGGCATGATGCTCTTCGCTCATAAGAAACCCGAAATTACCAAAGTTTGGTAATTCCATTACTTATAGAATCGCGCTCCAAAAATGCACCAACCTCAGGGCGTGTATCAGAAGAAATCTTTCCTCAGGTACGACAAACACATGTGCTGTTGTATCTGAGATTGTAATGCTTCTCCTCATCGTCGTTCATTTTTATGGATTACATCGTTTTCCACCCGGGTAGTGGCGGCAAGCGACAAGGCCCCCATTTTCCACTGGATTTTAAAGGGGTAGTCTTCATACCCACGGCAGTTCGGCAGAGGAGAGTACGACACCGGCTCTTCTGAGGGATAGCACATACACACTATCCTTGAAGAAACTCAACTATGAGAGATAGCAGTAAACGTATACATGCCAGAGCTAATCTCAATGAATGTTGCCTCCTGCTCACGCCTCACTCCACGCACACCCACAGCAGACTCCAGAGCCACTCCTCCTTCGGTGATCTCTCTGCCCAGTCGCATAGGGATGACCACAGTTGCGGCCGTGTTCGTCGGGACGGTCACGGTGAGATGAAATCGCTCGCCATCGATCTGCCATCTGGTGGCAATCTCGCCATAGAGCGATTGATAGGTCGCGGATGCGAAGGTCAATCCTCCTCCTGGCTGTGGCTGGAAAATCATATGCCGATACCCTGGCGTGCCCGGCGCCATGCCCGCGACAACCTGGTAGAGCCAGTTGCCAATAGCCCCATAGGAATAGTGGTTCAGGGAGTTATGCGGGTTTCCTTCTTCATCGATGCCATCCCAGGATTCCCAGATCGTCTTTGCCCCCTTTTTGACGGCATACAGCCAGGATGGCGGCGTGTCCTGCATGAGCAAGGCATAGGCGAGATCGAGATGACCGTTGTTCCCTAAAACTGGACAGAGATAGGGAGTTGAGAGGAAACCGGTGCCCAGGTGCATACTAGCTTCCTGGATCAACTCGACCAGACGTTGCGTCGCCGCTGGTTAGAGGTGCTCAGGTAGCAAGTCAAAGGCCAGCGCGCGAACATAGCTCGACTGTTTGTCCGGCGTCATCTGGCCATTCTCTCCTACAAACTCGGTGATAAATGCCTGCCGGATCTTCTCAAAGAGCGTGCTATATACTCGTGCGTCCTCCTTGTTGCCCAGGACGCATGCCGTCTGTGCTAACAAGCGGGTAGAATAGGCAAAATAGGCCGTCGCAATATGTGGCGCGCTAATGATCTGCGCCGCTTCTGGGGTCCACTCCCTGAAGAGAAGGCCTGGTACCGGGTCATCGGGTTCGAACCATTCGCCCCAGTGATAATTGGTATCCCACAGATAACGTTCGTACTCCAGCGGCTCGCGCTCCCGATAACGTGGCGCGGTATGACCTTGAGGATTAGACTTGTCCTGCGCCTGTTGCCGCAGATAGTCAACCCAGGCTTTCATACTCGCGTACTGCTCCTCTAAAATGCGCTGATCACCATAGACCTGATAGAGGGTCCAGGGGAGCATCACCGCAGCATCGCCCCAGCCAGCCGAGCCTTTGAGCAAGGTAACAGGCTTCGGCAAACTGCTCTCCGCGCCTTCAGTTGAGGGGATAATCAAAGGTACTCTACCATTAGGCTCCTGTTCAGTTGCCAGATCGCGCAACCATTTCATAAAGAACCTGGCAGTTTGCATCAGGAAGGAACCAGTGGGAGCATAAATCTGTGCATCACCAGTCCAACCAGCCCGCTCACGCGTTGGGCAATCAGTAGGGATCTCCAAAAAAATGCTCTTCTGGCTCCAGAGAATGTTGCTCTGAAGCTGATTGAGACGCGGATCTGAGCAGGTGAAGGTGCCAGTTGTCGGCAGATCAGAATAGAGCGCGATGCCTGTAAAGTTCTCCGGGGTTGGTGTGCCGGGAAAGCCCTCAACATTCACATACCGGAAGCCGTGAACCGTGAAAAACGGCGTGTAGGCCTCTTCACCTCCACCTCGCAGCGTATACGAGACGGTCTGAGACGGCGCTGGAAAGAGCGGTTCGATCCCCAGGTGATCCATCGTGAAATTCCCATCTTTATTCGGCAACCCGTACACCACGCCAACGGCTTTCGTCGAAACCTGGTTGATCCCAGCCTAGTATTTCCATGCGTGCATCGTAGACTTCGCCTGCTTTCAAGTCTGAGGAGAGAATTGGCCCGGTCGTGGCTCGCCACCGTTCATCGGAAACAATGACCTGCTCGCTCCCGTCAGCATAGGGATTGGAAGTGCTCTGTGGCTTCTGCCGTTTGCGCCTGCTGGTCGATCACCTCTCTCGAATGATGCAGTCGGGCTGTCGGGTCAATCCTCACTCGACTGAACCCTGCTTGGCTCAGTTGCTGCTCGATGGTCTCGATTGGCTCTTAACTTAATGCCTATGGGGATCAAAAATCCCTGCCCCCTTCACAAGAGAAGCCAGCAGAGGCGATCTTAAAAACAAAACCCCGTCAGGATGCGATTTTTGATGAAACAATCGGAGAGGATTTAGAGATGCTAGGAATGGGATTTAGTCTTTCGGGGAGGATGAAGTAAACCAATATGCCTAGAGAAACCCATCAAAAGTGATGAGAAGCTGACACATAATGTTCTGGACAGCTTGTGAGTCATTTTGAGATACTTTCCTCAATAGCAAGGTGGCGTGATAAGGAGTCTCTTGTAAGGGCGCCCTACAACAATGAAAGAGGAAAGCACATGACCAAAGAACAGGTTGACCGTCATATATGCAAGGCACTGTGTGAATTAGCGAAAGAGCTAAAGGAGCTTGAGAATGGGACGAAACAAGTACGAGAGGGCCATCGGGCAAGAGCCAGAAGGTGACCTGTGGTCATTTACTGTATCCAACAGCAATAATCTACCTCTGCAAGCGGCTGTCGGGGTTTATCCTCGGCAGTCTGGCGCGTCACAGCACGGAAATGTGTCTACAGCTATCCAATCTGAGTGTGTTGAGATTGCCAAAAAACTTGGCTGGACGGATGAACACATTGTCGTCTATAAAGAAGATATTGTTGTCTCTGGCCGCAAGAAAATGTACGAACGTCTTGGCTTTAGCCGCATGATTGACGATATCACAAACGGGCGAGTCAAGGCAGTGCTGGCAGTAGACGTTGACCGCTTTTTCCGCGATGAATGGGGGAGCCAGTACACGACGTTCATGGAGCTGTGCTATGAGCACGATGTCATTGTTATCACACCTGACTTTATTTCCAACTTCAAGCGCGAGGATCACAGGGAGATTTTTGTTTTTAACTGCCGTAGAACTGCCATGTATCTAAAATTCCAGGTGCGTAGCCGCCTACAGTACCCACGCAAGTATTTACAGCAGAGAGGGTACTACGCTGGCCTGGGTAGCCCACCAGTGGGGTATGATGTAGACAAGAAACCTGACTCACCAACATACCGCAAGTTTATACCCTATCGCCCTCATGCGGAAGTGGTTCGCTGGCTATTTGAGCGGTATAATGAGCTACAGCTTGATGTGCTTGCGTTGGCGAAAGAGATATGGGAGAAAAAGTATATTTTGTTTCCGCTTCTCGATGACACCGCATCAGACCTGTTAAGGGGCAAGCTTCGCGTCACACCCGTAACGAAAGATGGTACTGCCCTCGGTGTATCGAAAGAGTCTCGGCAAGGCGCAGAGATTGTTGGGTATACTCTACATAGAGCGGGACTTGAGAGTCTCCTGTGTAACCCTACGTATATAGGCACGTGAGTATTTGAGGGGAAGGTTATAGAGCACAACCACGAACCAATAGTGGAGGAAGAACTGTTTTGGCCTGCGTTCCGCAAACTTAGCCCGTATAATCTTAATGGGAGCGTGAATGAAGAGTGTGGCAAGCAAACACGTTTTTCCCAGTCGCCAAGTGGTGAGGAAAGTATGCTCAAGCGCCTGCTCGCCACGTACCAAGAGGGGTTTACCGTCTATCTACGCCAGGGGAGAAGTTCGATCAGATGGAAGCAGCCAGGAAATCTTACACGGAAGCGGAGAAGCGGCGCAAGACGTTGTTGGCGAAGGCCGAAAAGCAAAAGAAGAACCTTATCACGCAAATGACGTTACTTGACCCTACCAACCCCGAGGATAAGGATCTGCTTGATTCGTACAAGGAGAAACACACGGCGATTAGCAAGGAGATACGTGACTTATCGACACCGTTGCAGAGTGGTACCGAAGCTGGTGACTACTACACTCTATCGCAATTGCTCGTACGTGCGCGTGACTCATGGGAAAGTCTGTCTACTCATGTGCAACAAGAGCTTTGCCGTGCGACTATCCGCAAAGTGTACCTGGACCCTCTATCGCCTCGCTTCTACAAAGTAGCAATAGAGTGGAAGGTACCCGCGTGGGGCACAACCGTATTGGCTATTGAGCGACCCAGAGCAGCACAGTTGCCTTGGACGCCCGAGGAAGACGAGATTTTACGTGAGCGCTTAGAGAAGAACGCAAGCGTAGATGAAACACTACAAGCGTTGCCTGTGCGCTCTCCATGGGTTATCAATAGGCGGATTAGAACGCTTGGCTTGTCTACCAAAGGACCATTTAGCTCTACAAAATTGAGAAACGAAGAGTCTCGTACGTACTGTTTTGAAGACATGAAAGTGATGGAGGCATACAAACAATATGGAGAAGGACAAGTGGCTAACTCGGAGTTCCGTGGAGACAGAGCAGAAGCTACAGGATACATTACGTCAATTATATGGAGTGTACATCTACCTGCGCGATCATGACCTGAGCGAGGAATCTAACACCTCGCGGCTCTTGCAGGAGCGCAGCCAGAGCTATCTCGCCTCGCGGTTGGGAGATGAGTTGGAGGAACTGGCGGAGGTACAGAGTGGGGAGCATGTGCATAGTGGGCGCCAGTCGGACACCGTCCTGGAGGGCAGCCAGGTTGGGTACTGGCTCTTCCTGTTGGCGGCAGGTTGCAGCATCCCCTACCCAGACTTTGAGCCACACCAGGCCTTACTAGAGGGCTATCACGGGCGTTATAACGACAGCCGGGTTATAGAACTGCGCGAAGAGTGTACGCGTATGGTAGCCTCAGATCAGCCAGAGACTATTTCCAGGGGACTGACCATTGGTTTTATGTTGATTGGCTGGGCCTGCGCGGCCGCGGGCGTAGATCCCCTGGCTCCAGCGGAGTTCGACCTGGGACAGATGCGCAGAAAAGGGCTGGTGCAGTAGTATGGTAGGGCAAGCAAGGACGAACCTGCCATACGATGCCATTATCTTCGATCTTTTTGGCACACTGGTCGATGATCTACTCACAGAACCTTTTACCCAAACTCTAGAGGAAATGGCGAGTTTCATCGGCGCACCACGCGATATCTTCCTCCAGATGTGGATGCATGATACCTGGCCACTACGCGCTGCGGGCCATCTCCCCGACGTGGAAGCGAATATTCTCTATATTTGCACAGAGCTTGGAATTACGCCAAAGCCAGAGCAAATTCAGCGCGCAGTCCACCGACGCCTGGAACTGACGCGACAATCGTTGAAGCCACGGCATGACGCGCTGGAAACGCTAGAGGCACTACGCACAGCAGGCTATAAACTAGGGCTCATCAGCGATTGCAGTAGCGAAGTGCCCCTGCTCTGGAGAACCACACCTCTGGCAGCATACATTGATGCCCCCATTTTCTCCTGCTCAGTAAAGTTAAAGAAACCAGATCCACGTATCTATCACCTGGCATGCGAAAGCCTGGAGATTGCCCCTGAACGGTGCCTCTTTATCGCGAATGGCGAGAGCAACGAGCTGGCTGGCGCCCAGGCCATTGGCATAGAGGCAATGCTTATTCGTGTGCCCTATGCTGAAGAGCATAATCCGCGCTGCCATGAGGCGCGCACATGGCGTGGAGCACGCATCGAGAGTATTAAGGGCCTACTGGCGCACCTGGACGGTGTCAGGGTGGAAGAGCTTTGATTGCTGGACAAAGCGAGGTGGAGAGGATATAATGCCAGTCCTCCCCTTAAGAGGCGTATACAAAGAAGAAAATGAGAAATGTGAGATTAAAACGGGTGGTTACACATGCCTGAGCATAGCGAAGACGCGGTGGCCAGTCCACAAGAACAACTGCACAACGGAGAGGGCCAAGAAGAGAATCTGCCCACACGACAGGGAGTCATCCAGGCCATAGTCTTCGACCTGGGCGGAACACTAATTGACTGGCCCGACTGGGATGAAGATATCGAGCGACGCTGGGGGCTCTCCTACGAGCATCTGGTTGCACGCTCCAACGAGCGGGAGTGGCCGACGAAAGAGGCGTACGTGCGTGCTATGCGCGAGGCTGAGAAGGCCCACTGGCAACGAGTTAACGAGCAGCATACCAGTAATACCCCTGATGTCGTGTTGCTTGATGGCTTCCAACGCCTCAATTGTGAAGTGAGCAAAGAAGCTTTAATGACGGCCCTGGATGGCTATGCTAACGCCATCATCGGGTGGGCCACAATTTTCCCGGAAACGGTCGAAACGTTGCTGGAGTTGCGCAAGCGTGGCTATCGCCTGGGTTTGCTCTCGAACACCTGGTGGGCGGGGGCCTGGCATGACGCCGACCTGGCGGCTCATGGCCTAACTTCGCTACTGGATGTCATCATGTATACGTCCGACTTACCCTACTCCAAACCCCATCCCTATGTCTTCCAGGAGGCCGCACGCCGGCTTGGTGTCGCAGTCAACGCATGTGTGATGGTTGGAGATCGCATGGTCGACGATGTGCGAGGCGCCCAGCGAGCAGGCATGCGCGGTGTGTGGCGCTATAACGAGTATCCCTGGCCCAAACCCGAAGACGTAAAGCCTTCAGCCACTATCAAGACCCTCACAGAACTGCTGGAGCATCTGGAAGCCTGGGAGCAGACGAACTAGTTGTAAGGTCCCTGCTGGCATGGGCTATTCTCATTGCGGCTGGCACACTGCTTTCATCTGTTTTTTAGTCCATGTCAGCAGGGACCCTACAAGATAGGGCAAAAGAAAGAAGAGCGCGGGAGGACAAGTACCCTCCCGCGCTCTTCTTGCCTTAGCTAAAGTGTATTACTCGATATGGCTACTTTTGCCTTGCGCTGCATACATGGCATCGTTATAGGACCAGCCATCAAGGCCGGGTGCCTCGATCCCCTGTTGACTCAACAGCGTAGCTATCTGCGAGCGATGATCGACAGTGTGATTGATAGCCTGAATCAATACAATCATGATAGGAGCCTCGTAGGTTCCCTCATCAAGAGACAGGAGTCTATTTAGCTCTCCCTGTTCAGCAAATGTGATTAAGGCTTTACCTGATAACTGCGCACGTCGCCGTAGCTCGTCGAAGCCCGGGAAAGCGGTGAGTTCCTTTAGGCGAGGAGTAGGGGCTGTTCCCATGACGTGATGTGCATAGCCTTCTTCAGAGCCAAGCATATGGAAGAGGGTCTCGCGCACGCTGCCATATGTCCCTATCATAGTGGCATCCAGTTGGGCATCGGAGAGTTGGGCACACGCATCGAGCAAACGCAGGTTGGCCCAGAGGTTATATTTGAAAAAGTCGGGGAGTCCCGTCGTCATGATTATAGTTCTCTTTCTATGATTTACCTTCTAACAACATCAGGCTTTTCCCCCATCTTGCTGTTTGCTTCCCCATATGACATCTCTCTCTGGCAAAACCAGAGAGTGTGTTGCGCAAGAATCACACCACGTGTCATCCAGGCATAGAAAAATTCAGCGCTCATTCACGATAAGATGGCGCATGAACGATAGGGGCAAGAATGGTGGGATCTGTTTCACTGACTGAACAGGAAACAGGATGAAGTTAGCGGCACACTGGCATAGAAGTAGAACCTCCGAAAAAATATGTAAATGTATCCGCGTTATACACGTGTATCGATGAGCCCGTCAAGCCTTTCAAAAAGCTCAACTGTGTGTTAGTGATGTGCTCTGCAATGGTTCAGGAAGCAGCCTCGTTCCTGCGCTTTCAGCGTAAGGGGACGTCTCACCAGAGACGTCCCCTTACGCTGAAAGCGCACTACATCTTACCGATCACGACCTCGATGGTGTATTTGTCCAGCTTCTTGGCGGAAGTTGGCGAGATGGACTCGCGGTAGAGTTCTGCGAACGCGGGTTTATCCTTCTCCTCGCTGATGGAGATAAGCAGGTTATCGGCCAGCGTATTGGCGCGGATGCCCTGGCCAAAGTCAAGAATGACATCTGCCAGTTCGCTATCAGTGTAGAGCGCCAGCCCGATATGATCCTCGATGTTGAGGCCGGCCTTTTTGCGCATATCCTGTACATAGTGGACGAGGTCGCGCATCCAGCCCTTCTCACGTAGCTCCTGGGTGATCGTAGTATCGATGGCGGCTACGTAGCCACGCTCCTCCGCGGCGACGTAGCCGGGGCGAGCCGTAGAGACCACCTGAACCTCTTCAGACGTGAGCGAGACATGGGTTTCACCAAAGGTCAGATCAAGCTTGCCTTGTGTATTGAGGTGTTCGGCGGCAGCTTGGGCCTCGTCCTCCGTCAGCGTCTTAAAGTAAGCCAGGATCTTTTGCACTACGGGTCCATATTTGGCCCCCAGGATCTTAAATTGTGGCTTGAGGGTATAGGCCAGCATACGGCTATCGCGGCGCATGAGACGCAGATATTCGATATTGAGTTCCTCAAGCACTTGCTCACGCAGGCGCTGGATAGCTTCTTCCTCCTGCGCGCTCGGCACACGGACATGGATGGTCTGGAGCGGCTGGCGTACCTTGATCTGTGCCTTGGCACGGGCGGCACGCCCCAGGCTCACGATCTGCATGACTAGGTGAGTATCGCGTACAAGCAGCTCATCGATCAGCTCTGGTTGGGGCACCGGCCAACCACAGAGGTGCACACTAAGAGGCGCCTGGGGATTGATGTTGCGCACCAGATTCTGGTAGAGTTCTTCGGCCAGGAAGGGCATGAATGGCGCCAACAGGGTCGCCAGTGTCGTCAGGCACTCATACAGTGTCAAGTAGGTGGCGAGCTTATCCTTATCGAGTTCAGCACCCCACACACGGTCACGGCTACGGCGGAGATACCAGTTGGAGAGGTCATCCAGAAAGGATTGCACGGCCTCGGCAGGTTTGGTCGTATCGTATTGCTCCAGACCCTGGGTTACAGACTGGATCGTCTGCTGAAGCTCGGAGATGATCCAGCGATCCAGCGCATCGCGCTCGGCAACGGGCAACTGGTGCTTGGTCGGATCAAAGTTATCGATGTTGGCATATTTGATAAAGAAGCCATAGACATTCCAGAGCTTATCCATGGTCCGGCGCACCAGCATCCACTTCTCACTCAGGTGTATAGGCTGCCCGGTAAGCTGGGACTTCTCCATCTCCTCTGGCGTGGGAATATTGGGGAAGTTCAGGTTCTGCTCGGAGACATGATTGCTATAGAGCCAGCGCATGGTATCCGCCCCGATCCGGTCCGCAGCCTCATCGAAGACCACCAGGTTCCCCTTGGACTTATGCATAGGAGTGCCATCTTCGCCATAGACGGTGGCGTAGCCCAGAAGGGTCTTAAAAGGTGCGGTCTGCTCTAGTACTGTACTCATGACCAGCATGGAGTAGAACCAGTTGCGGAACTGGCCGGGGAATGACTCGGTCACAAAGTCGGCCGGAAACCATTCCTGCCAGCTGGCATGATCCGTCAGGTAATGCAAGGTGGAGTAGGGGACGATACCGGCATCGAGCCAGGGATTGCCCACATCCTTGATGCGTGAAACCTCAGCGCCACACTGAGCGCAGTGGATCTTGACCGCGTCAACGTAGGGGCGGTGTGGTGTATGGCCATCAAACTCTTCCCAGCCGGAGACGGCGCGTGCCTTGAGCTCTTCCTTGCTGCCGATAACCTCGAAATGGCCGCAGGCGGGGCAATCAAAGATGGGCAGGGCCAGGCCCCAGTAGCGCTTCTTGGAGATCATCCAATCATCCATATTGCGCAACCAGTCCATCTCGCGCTCATAGCCCCAGGATGGCAGCCAGGTGATCTGCTTGACCACCTCCATGATCTCATGGCGCAACTGGTCCATAGAGATAAACCACTCATCGACCAGGCGGAAGATCAGTTCCGTCTTACAGCGCCAGCAGGTGGGGTAGCGATGTTTATAATTCTGGGTGCGGTAGAGCAGGCCCTTCTGTGCCAGGTGGTCGGCGACCTGCTGCCCCACGCTGGCCGTGCTCTGGCCTGTCAACCAGTCGAAGCCCTCGATATAGACGCCAAACTCATCGACGGGCGCGATGACCTCTAGGTTGAACTCTTTGGCCAGCAAGAAGTCCTCGCGACCACAGCCGGGAGCAGTATGCACAATGCCCGTACCCTCAGTGGCGTTCACATCTTTTCCGGGGACGACACGGTGAACAATGCCTTTGGCCGCAGGTAGCTCATCGAAGGGGCCGCGATAGGTCCAGCCTACCATGTTATGGCCCTTGAGGGTCTCCGTCACGCGATAGTCGCCCTTATCATGGCCCTTGAGAGCCTTGAGGACGGGCAGCAACTGCTCCGCCAGGTAGTAATATTCCCCATCCTGCTCCACGCGGACATAGTTCAGGTCGGGATGCACTGCCGCAGCGACGTTGGCTGCCAGGGTCCAGGGCGTGGTGGTCCAGGCCAGGAGGTATTCGCCGGGCTTCTCGACGAGGGGGAAGCGCACATAGAGGCTCAGGTGCGTCAGCTCTTTATAGCCCTCAGACTCCATCTCCATATTGGAGAGCCCGGTCGCGCAGCGTGGGCACCAGGGCATCACATCGCGCCCTTTGTAGATCAGGCCGCGCTCATGGCATTTCTTGAGGAAGTGCCAGATGGTATAGTTATTCTCATCGGAGAGGGTAAAGTAGTCGTTACCCCAGTCCATCCAGTAGCCCAGGCGAATTGACTGCTCGCTCTGGACCTGCGCGAATTTAAAGACGCGCTCTTTACAGCGCTCGACAAACTCGGCGATCCCATAGGCCTCGATATCGCGCTTAGTTTGCAGGCCCAGGGACTTCTCGACCTCGACCTCGACCCAGAGCCCCTGGCAGTCGAAACCATTTTGATAGCGCTGTTTATAGCCCTGCATGGTCTTAAAGCGCTGGTAGATATCCTTGTAGGTACGACCCCAGGCATGATGGACCCCCATGGGATTATTGGCGGTAATGGGACCATCCAGGAATGAATACTTCTTCTCACTCTGCGCGTTACGCGTAAGATACTGCTGGCGAACCTGATGCTCATCCCACCACTGCTGGATGGAACGTTCCAGGGCTGGATAATCGACGCGGTCGGCATCGGGGACCGGGCGAAAAACGGTTGATGACACAGACACGACAACCTCCTCCTCGTCTTACAACAAAAGATAAGACCAGATAAAAAGATATTGGCACCTTCCCTGGAGAGGGCTAAAGCGCTTCCTTGAGCACAATCTCCAGGCGTTTATTGATTCTCCCCTTGTTCTCGCTGCGTATGATCTGAATACCACCGATTTCACGTGTGTGATTGACCAGGGTACCACCATCGACCTGCACATCAAAGCCGACGACCTCGGCCATGCGGACCTCGTCCAGGTGGGGAGGAAGCTGGTTGATCCTGGCGCGTACCAGGGCCGAGAGCGAGAGGGCCTTCTCCCTGGGCAGCATGTAGGTATGAATTGGGTAGTCAGCCGCGATAAGCGTGTTCACCTGCTGCTCCATCTCGGCGATGCGGTCCTTCTCCAGGTATTCCAGGGCGAAATCCATGCGCGCACGGTCGGGATAGATCTGCCCGCCGGTGACCTGAATGCCAAACTCCCTCCAGATCACACTGCAGAGCAGCAGAAAGGCAGTATGGGTGCGCATGGAGCGATAGCGAAAGTTCCAATCGATGGACTCGATGACCTCGGTCTCTGGTTTGGGTGGAATATAGTCGAGCGTATGCCAGACCGTTCCATTGCGATTACTGATGGAGATCACGTGCGCTTGATTGGCGCCCTGGTTCCAGCTCAGCAGGCCTCGATCCGCCATCTGTCCACCCCCACCGGGATAGAAGATGGTGGCATCCAGCGCAACCTCATCGCCACTCACAGCGACGACCTTAGCCGAGCACTCGTACGTATAGCTATTTGTTTGGTACAGTAGCTTCGTCTTCACCCGTTTGCGCTCCTTCAGTTGCAAAAGCCCAATAAAAAATCCCCTCGTCCTGCCAGGGACGAGAGGAGCCTCCCGTGGTACCACCCTTATTAGTCAGACGACAGTACGACAGAGACGTGCTGACTCACTCGGTTCTTCGTATTCCCTGGCCGACGCTCAACAGTGAGTGGCAAGCGGGATTACGTCCTTCACGATAACGGGAAGGGACCGGCCTGGCCTGGAGGGTCCCCTGTGAAGAGAGGGCTCTCGTTGGCAGACAGCTCAGGAGTGATCTTCGGCGACCCACTCTGTACCTGATTTGCAGCAAGCTCAGGCTCTCTGTAACAGGATCTGGTCGCGTACTGGCTCCGTCAAAGCCTTCGTGTAACTCGCCTCATGCGAGTGTGTGAACAAGATATAGTGATAGTATATCCACTTGAGGGTAGCACATCCCCTTGCATGAGTCATCCTGGTAGGAATACAGCCAGAAAAGTGGCTTATTACCAGTAAATAGGGAGAAAAAGTGACGATGCGGTATGCTCATTCGTAGAAAGAGTAACGAGCCATCGTACTTTCCTTCGTTGCGGCGACTCGCCCCGGATATATTCGGGGTTTTACTGTTTTTAGTCATCCCATTTTTGCGAGACTAAGACCAGACTATAGCACAAGGAGAACTAATCTCAAATACTTTGAAGTATTGTAAAGCTATGATACCATAGGGGATGGTAGAAAAACAATAGCAGAAAACTCAGACACAAGGAACCCACTCAACGACGAGACGCAGTACAAAGAGGCACGCAGCCTGGTTCGTTGTGTCAATGAAAAGGGAACTTCCATGCACGACCTGGAAACGTTTTTTTGGACCAAATGCTGGATATGTCCTTGAATTATATGAACGTTATCAACAGAATCCAGCAGCAATAGATGAGGCCACACGGGCCATTTTTGATTCCTGGTCTTCTACTGAGCAGCCTGTGACGACCGCACCCGTGGAAACACGTGCTCCCGCTCCTCAAGATCAAGGCAGAAATGTGGCTCATATTGTGGCCGCCAATAACCTGGCGCACGCGATCCGTGAGCGCGGGCATCTAGGGGCACACCTTGACCCATTAGGGAATGAGCCGCCAGGAGATCCTGCTTTGATGCTCGAGACCTATAGGTTAAGCGAATATGACCTGGCGCAATTGCCACCAAACATCATTGGCGGTCACTCCGCGGAGGGAGCCGCCAATGCATTAGAGGCGATCAATGCTCTGCGGGCGATGTATTCAGGATCAATTAGTTACGAGTTCGACCAGGTAAAAAGCCCTGACGAGCGTGGCTGGTTGCGCGATGCGGTGGGCTTGCATCTCTACCATCGCGAACCCTCGGGCGCGGATGCGCGCAAACTGCTCAAACGGATGACGCAGGTAGAAGCCTTCGAGCGCTACTTGCACCAGGCATTTACCGCACAGAAACGCTTCTCCATTGAGGGCACCGATATCCTGGTGCCGATGTTGGATGAGATTATCTCTGCAGCGATTGATTCCGAAACCAAGAATGTAATGATTGGGATGGCCCACCGTGGCCGCCTGAACGTGATGGCGCATGTGCTTAACAAGCCATATGCAAGCATCTTCTCCGAGTTTACCCATGCGCGTCACGAAGAAGGTACGCCCCTTACCGATAGCTTTGGGTATGGGTGGACGGGTGACGTGAAGTATCACCTGGGGGCGGAACACGTCCTGGATGAAGGGGCATCAGTTGATCTAAAGGTCATCCTGGCTCCCAATCCTAGCCACCTGGAGTTCGTCAATCCGGTGGTAAGCGGTATGGCACGCGCCTCACAAGAGATTCGCACCGTTTCTGGCTCACCACTGCTCGATGTCGACCACACGCTGGCCATTCAGATTCATGGTGACGCGGCCTTCCCCGGAGAGGGCGTGGTCTCCGAGACGCTAAATATGTGGCACCTGCGCGGCTACTGGGTTGGTGGCTCAATCCATATCATTGTGAACAACCAGCTTGGCTTTACCACCGATCCCGATTCCTCGCGCTCAACTCATTTCGCCAGTGACGTGGCCAAGGGCTTTGGCATCCCTATTATTCATGTCAACGCGGATGATCCCTATGCCTGCTTGACTGCTGTACGCATTGCCCACGCTTATCGCGACCGCTTCCATAAGGATGTGCTGGTCGACCTGGTGGGCTACCGGCGTTGGGGACACAATGAGGGCGATGAGCCAGCCTTCACCCAGCCACAGATGTATGAAATTATTCGCAGCCATCCGACCGCACGCGAGCTGTTTGCGCAACGCCTGGTCGAGCGCCAGATCCTGACACAGGATGAGGCGCAGCAGATCTGGGATCAGGCCATTCATGAGCTAGAGCAGGCGAAGCGCGAAGCCGATAGCGGGGCCATTAAAGTTGAGCGTGTCGTTGATCAAGGCGATATGGCCCACTATCCCATCGATTTCTCGGTCCCTCCCGTTACCGCTGAGGTGCTGCAACGCTACAACGAGGAGCTCCTAAACTGGCCAAAGAGTTTTCATCCGCATCCTAAGCTGGAGCGCGTGATGCAGCGCCGTGCCAATGCGCTTGGACCAGAAGGTGGCATCGACTGGGGCCATGCCGAGGCGCTAGCCTTCGCGACCATCTTGGCAAGTGGAACGCCGATTCGCCTGACCGGCCAGGATAGTGAGCGTGGCACCTTTAATCATCGCCATGCCGTCCTGCACAGTAGGGAGGGCCACATGACCTTCCTTCCGCTACAGAAATTTCCCGAGGCTCGCTCCTCGTTTACGGTGTATAATAGCCCTCTGAGCGAGACCGCGCCCCTGGGCTTTGAGTATGGGTATAGTGTACAGGCGCCCGATTCGCTGGTCCTGTGGGAGGCGCAGTATGGCGACTTCGCCAATGTTGCCCAGGTCATTATAGATCAGTTTCTGGCCTCGGGGCGTGCGAAATGGCGCCAGGACTCCTCCGTGGTGATGCTCTTGCCGCATGGCTATGAGGGAAATGGGCCAGAGCACTCGAGCGCACGCCTGGAGCGGTACCTGCACCTGGCTGCCGAGGATAACTGGCGTATCGCCAATTGCTCGACGGCGGCGCAGTACTTCCACCTCTTACGCTTGCAGGCCTATCTCCTCCCAAGCTATCCGCGTCCGCTGATCATCATGACGCCGAAGAGTCTCTTGCGTCATCCTCTTGCCTCATCGCGCTTAAGCGACCTGGTTGAGGGGTCGTTCCAATCGGTCATCAATGATCCACGCGCCAGTCAGGATCCCAAAGCTGTGCGCCGGGTTGTCTTCTGTAGTGGCAAGATCGCGATTGACTTGCTTTCACACGAGAGTCGCATGCATAATGAAGACACCGCGATTGTGCGTGTAGAGCTGTTGTATCCCTTCCCCAAGCGCTCATTGAAGCGAGTCCTTGAGGGGTATACCAATGCCAGCGAGTTCATCTGGGTGCAAGAAGAACCGCGCAACATGGGGGCCTGGGAATAC
Organism: Ktedonobacter sp. SOSP1-52; assembly: GCF_016587395.1. Classification (NCBI taxonomy): domain Bacteria; kingdom Bacillati; phylum Chloroflexota; class Ktedonobacteria; order Ktedonobacterales; family Ktedonobacteraceae; genus Ktedonobacter; species Ktedonobacter sp. SOSP1-52. The sequence continues at coordinate 149,352 of NZ_BNJH01000002.1, read as the reverse complement.
ATTGCTCCGCGTATACAACAGTTGTTGGGAGGCAAGGCCACGCTACGTGTGATCGCGCGCCCCGAGCGCTCAAGCCCGGCTGCCGGTTTCTGGGACATCCATGCTGCTGAACAAGAGCAGATCATTAAAGAAGCCGCGGGCGTATCAGTATCACAAAAAGAGACCGGAGGGAAACATGTCCGATGAGATTCGTGTGCCAATCCTGGGAGAGTCGATTGTCGATGCCACCATCGCAACCTGGCTCAAGAAAGAGGGCGATGCTGTCCACCAGGGTGAAACATTGGCCGAGCTAGAGACTGATAAAGTCAATGTCGAAGTCAACGCCGAGCAAGATGGCGTGATTCATAAAATTCTCAAGCGCGAGGGTGAGACCGTCCAGGTGGATGAAGTGATCGCGTTCCTTGGACAGGAGGCCCAGGTCAGTGGTAAGGGGAGCAGCAATGGTGCCATTGCCACGGCTCCCGCGCCACAAAGCGAAGAGATCAAGCGCACGACCTCGCAGCCTTTAACATCCGCAGGCGAGTCGCAGCGCCCACCATCGCCACTGGCCCGCCGAATCGCCGCCGAGCATAACGTCGATATTTCCCAGGTCAGGGGCAGTAGCCCGCATGGCCGGGTTACCAAAGAAGATGTCATGAGCTACCTGGAGGAGAGCTCCAGCCAGGCCGTTCCAGCCACAACAGCGATAGCCCCACAGACGACACCCGCGGCTCGCCCGCAGGCGGCACAGCCTGTGTTACCTCCGGCACCGCCCGCAGCGGATGCCTCACGTCGTGAGGAGCGCGTGCGCATGTCGCGCCGTCGCCAGACCATTGCCCAGCGCCTGGTCGAGGCCCAACATACGGCGGCCATGCTGACTACCTTCAATGAGATCGACATGAGTGCAGTCATGGATGTGCGTAGCCGCCGCAAGGAGGCCTTTAAGGAGCGCCATAATGTCTCGCTTGGCTTTATGTCCTTCTTTACCAAGGCCGTCGTGGGCGCGCTCAAAGCCTTCCCTCGCCTCAATGCCGAGATTCAGGGCAATGAAATGGTGCTCAAGCACTATTATGATATTGGGATCGCTGTAGGCGCGGAAGAGGGCCTGGTAGTGCCCGTGGTTCGTGACGCGGACCGCAAGTCCTTCGCCGCCATTGAGCGGGAGATTGGGGACCTGGCTAAGCGTGCCCGCACGAATACGCTTTCGCTGGCGGAACTACAAGGCGGCACGTTTACGATTACCAATGGTGGAACTTTCGGCTCCATGCTCTCCACCCCTATCCTCAATGGACCACAGGTAGGCATCCTGGGCATGCACAAGATTGAGCAGCGCCCCGTTGCCATCGATGGGCAGGTGGTCATTCGCCCCATGATGTATGTCGCGCTCTCCTATGACCATCGTATCGTTGATGGAAGTGAAGCGGTGCGCTTCCTGGTCAAAGTAAAGGAACTGGTAGAAGACCCAGAAGCACTTCTGTTGGAAGGGTAAGGTTTTAGATCTTATTCCGAAACCCAACGTCACTTGTGTGTCTAGCGCTTCGCGCTCAGGGTTTTCGGATCAGACCTTGTTGGATTTCTCTCGACAGAGTACGTTTCTATCTGTATAATCAAGGAGAAACAGGAACGCTTCAAAACGAGCGAAAGACTGTTTCGACAGAGAAAACACAATGGGCGTTTTCTGTCGAGGGATGCCAGGTTCTTGTGCGCTGATCTTTCTGGCGTAGAGGGAACCCACACCAGGCATCAAGTTTCGGATAACGGAGTTGTCAGGGGTATGCAACCAGAGAATATGTCTCCACGCCAGCCTGCTGGTCGTAACGAAGATGCGGGAGCACTCATTGGAAAAACACTAGGCCAATTCCGCATTGTAGAGCGCATCGGTGCTGGCGGAATGGCGGCAGTCTTCAAGGCATATCAGTCCACCCTGGATCGCTATGTAGCCATCAAGGTCTTGCCCGCCTATCACGCGCGCGACCCGATCTTTGTCAAGCGCTTTGTGCAGGAGGCGCGCTCAGTGGCGAAACTGGCGCATCCTAACATCGTGCAGATTCATGACTTTGGCGAGCTTGAGAACATCACTTTCATCGTCATGGAGTACGTAGAAAGCGGCACGCTCAAGGACCGCCTCAAGGGTCCCATACCTGTGGCCGAGGCAGCAGATTTTATGATTCAGGCTGCTGAGGGCCTCGACTGTGCGCATCGCAATGGGATTATTCACCGTGATGTCAAGCCAGCCAATATGCTCCTGCGCAAGGATGGACACCTCCTGCTCTCTGACTTTGGCATCGCCAAGATTCTCGAAGGCACGACCAACCTGACTCGCGTGGGGACAGGCATTGGCACCCCGCAATATATGTCGCCTGAGCAGGGAACGGGCCAGGCCGTTGATCGCCGGAGCGATATCTACTCGCTGGGCGTCGTCTTCTTTCACTGCCTGACCGGGAAGGTTCCATTTTCGGCGGAGAACCCGCTCTCAATCACGCTCAAGCATGTGAATGATCCTCTGCCCATCGAGCGTTTGCAGGCCGAGAATGTACCTCCCGGGATCATTCAGGTCATCCAGAAGATGTGTGCCAAGTCGCCCAGTGACCGCTATCAGTCGGCGGATGACTTTATCTCCGCGTTGACCAGCACCATGGCGTCCTCAAACCTGTCGCTCTCTCGTTCTCGGCGGCTCTCTGGTCCTATGTCCTCGCCAGATCAGAGCTTCGTGCAGACGCCGAACTCGGGACAGCTGGTCTCTACGCCTGCCGCGAATAGCCCAGCTCAGACGGTGACGTGTTTTCGCTGTGGCGCGCAGAATCCCGCGGCGCGCCTCTTCTGTACGACGTGTGGCGACGACCTGACGAATAAGCGCGCTATCATGGATCGCTATACAGATGCGAGCGGGCGGCCAGTGCTGGCACGCTTGACGCTCCAAAGCGGTCCCCTGGCTGGGCGCTCCTACCGTTTCCACCAGGATGTGACCAAGATTGGGCGCACCAATGGCTGCGACCTGGTCATCTCGGGGCGCACGGTCTCACGTCATCACGCACGCCTCTGGTTCGCCGAGGGACGCTGGTTTCTGGCCGATCTCAACAGCGTCAATGGCACCACGGTTAATAACATACGGATTCAACAGCCGGTGGTCTTAAATGATGGAGATGTCATCCATTTTGGGGATGAAGGCGTGGTGTTTAATATAACATATGGGCCGTAGTTTGCTGCCATAAGCAGGAAGGAAGATATGATGACGTCGATCAATCCACTGATTCAAGTCGCGCAACAATTGACGTTGGGTCCCGCTGTGCGTCAGAATCACGCGCTTGAACATGCCACGATTGTCTTACTGTCTCGTAAGTTTCCTGAAGTGCGTCTCTCTGGCATCTCCTTTGCCGCCGGTTTCTTTGTTTTTGGTGACCTCCCCACCGAGGCCATCCTACCCGCCGCCCAGGAGGCCCTCCAGCTCTTGCGTACCACTCAGCCCGAATTGGCGGTGCATGAACGCTGTGGTACCAATCTGGCGGTCGCGGGTATGCTGACGGGCCTCTCGGCGATGATGGTTTCCAAGATGCGCCGTCCTTATAGTACGGCCAACAACGCTATTCTGGCTTCAACGGCCGCCTTGGTCCTGGCTCGTCCCCTGGGCCTGGTCGTCCAGCGCCATGTGACAACACAGACGCCCAATGGTTCGATGCGCATTCTGGAAATCAAGCCAACCACTGTGCTGGGAGCGCCCGCGCATTTTGTGAGTACCGATAATCCAGAGGCCGCCAGGTTGTTCTCATAGAGAGGAAGAAAAAAACGTTGCAGCAGGAGAGCCTGAAGACGGAGACACAGCGTCATAATTTTCTGGTCGAGACGGACTGGCTGGCAGAGCATCTGCATGATCCGCATCTGCGCATCGTCGATATGCGTGGCTATGTCCGCAACATTGAGCGCGAGGGCCCTGATGGGACAAAGGTTCAGGACGCGCACTATGTCGGCGCGCGTGATGAGTATGAGCAGGAGCATATTCCGGGCGCGGTGTATATTGATTGGAGTAGCGACATCGTTGACCCGGATGACGCGGTAGAGGCTCAAGTGGCTCCGGCAGAGCGCTTCGCCGAGGTGCTGGGGCGCCTGGGGATCGGGGATCAACATCTGGTAATTGCCTATGATACGCACCCGGCCTCGCAGTTTGCGACCCGCCTGTGGTGGGCGTTGAACTACTATGGTCACACCCAGGTCGTGGTGCTCAATGGTGGCCTCCCCAAGTGGAAACGTGAGCAGCGCCCACTTACCTCAACGGTCCACACCTATGAGCCAACGAGTTTTACCCCCGTGACACAGCCGCAGTTGCGCGCGACGGCGCAAGAGTTGCTCGCGATGCTTGGACAGCAGGGGATGACCCTGGTTGACGCACGCGATACGGGTCAGTATAGCGGCCAGGTGAGACGTGGTGAGGGACGGGCTGGACATATTCCAGGAGCGCTCAGCCTACCCCGCGAGGAGCTCATCGATCCGCAGACAAGGACGTTCCGCAGCAACGAGGAGCTACAGCAGATCTTTACCTCGGCTGGCGTGGTGCCGGAGCAACACGTCGTTGCTTATTGCAATGGCGGGGTAGCGGCCACCACGGTCCTGTTTAGCCTGGCCATGCTTGGCTATCCACGGCTGACCAACTACGATGGCTCCTGGAACGAATGGGGCAGTCGGGCCGACTTGCCCACAGAAATCTAGAGACCACAAACAACAATGGAAGAGCAAGAGAGAACGCAGAACACTGCCGAGGACCTGCTTGACGTACAGGGCGTCATGCAGGCCTTTGGCATTCATACATGGGAAAACCTCGGCCCGGCCGAGTTCTCCAACGACACAAGCCTGGGCCTGCTGGTCGGAATCGAAGGAAGGCGCTACATATTACGCGAGCGCCCCGAGAGTCCGATGGGACAGGATGAAGGGCACCGCTACGCCTTTCAGCGTTACCTGCGTGAGCAGGGCATTCCCTTGCCCGCACTGCACCAGACGCCAGAGGGGGCGCCCTTTGTTGCCGTAGGCGAGGATTGCTTTGAGCTACAGGAGTGGCCTGAAGGCGAGCTCTTTAGCACGCTCAATCCACGCAGCTTTCAATGGTGCGGGTCCGCGGCTGCCATGCTGGGACGTCTACACCAGGCATCCAGCCGGTATCCGGGCGCGCAGTATCGCTGGCCAGCGGAGGCGCATATTGGCGCGATGGTCCAGAATTGGCTGGGCCTGGCACGTGAGCGTGCGGACACATATGATAACCAGGCCATCGCCATGGCACTGACCACCTGGGCTGAGCAGTGGGAGAAGATTCTGCCCGCCTCGATGATGGCGATTGGCGCAGGCAAGGATCTGCCCGAGTTCCATATTCACGGTGACTATCACGCGCTCAACCTACGCTTCGATCCACAGGGGGTCACCTCTGTTATGGGATTGGAGGCCTCGCGCTGGGAGAAGCGCATCTTCGAGGTCGCCTACGCCTTGTTCTACTTCTGCGCCCTCTCCTGGCATCCAGGAGAGATCCTGACGCCACCCCTGGTGAAGCGCGGCTTTGATCCGGAGCGCGCCCGCCAGTTTCTCGAGGCCTACGGTGAGATCTTCCCGCCTGTGAAGGGCGAGGCTGCCCTCTTAGCGGACGCGCTGACGATTGTCGCGCCCATCGTGACGATCAATGGGCCGCTGGAGGATCTCTTCTTCGCGCAGGAGGAGTTCAGCGACACGCGGATTGAAGGCCTGATGGAGCGCCTGGAGTGGGCCAATTCCCTACCCGCCTGGCTCAACCGCATCCGCCCGGCACTCCAGGAAATGTGGGCATAAAAGATTCAAAGATGGGGACGAAATGTCATGCACCGCTGATGAACGCGGCACATGACGTTTCGTCCCCATCTTGCACGCTGTATCTAAAAATATATGCTGTCTAGTGGTGGGTATTGCTTATGACAAAGACGGTAATGAGGGCGAGCAGGATGAGCGCGCCAAGCAAGACAGGCAAGAGAATGCGCAGGTTCAGTTGTGGCTCGTTGGAGCCTCCTGTGGCAGGTGGTGGCCCCTGGACAGGGGGAGCGGCTAGACGCTGGGGCACCTGAGGGTGTGGTTGTGGGCGCGTCTGTGGCGCCATACTCTGCTGTTGCTGCTGTGGGGCATAGACTCCCTGCTGTGAGGGCGCAGGCCTGGGTGTCTCTGTGCTGGCAGGTGCGGGCGTCTGCGCAATCGGTGGCAGAGATGGATTCGAGACGGCCTGCTTGAGCATCGTATTATTGGGCGCAAAGGAACCTTGCCCCCCTGCTTGCTGCCTCGCCTGGGCAGTACTCACGGAGTTGACGCTGGCCCTACTGGTCTGGGCTGGGATAACTGATGCTCCACAGTTGGGACAGGTTGCCGCGCCTGTGGGTAGCAGACTACCGCAGTGGGTGCAGGAGCGAGACTGTGTCTGTGGCTGTGGCGTGGATGCTGGTCCCGCCTGATCCGGTGCGGCTGGAATACGGCCATCAGCCACCATCTGATCATAGACGTCATCCAGGTCAGGCTGGGTGGTATGTGGATTCGGTGTTGCCTGCTTCACGGGCATGGGAGGCGGCGTTGGCAGGTGAGACATCACCATTTGCAGGTCATGCGCGAACTCCGCAACCGACTGATAGCGATCCTTGGGGCGCATCGCCATGGCGCGTTGAATCACCCGATTCAACTGCTGGAGCAGTTGCGGGGGGAGGGCGCCAAGTTGCGCCACATGCCGCGAGTGGCGGGGGGCGGGCTTGCCCGGTTGGGAGACGCCCAGGCGAAACTGGCGCGCGGCCTGCGCTTCAGCGCTCTCTTCAGGTGGATTATTGGCCAGAACCTCTTGCAGCGAAGGGAGATCAGGACGCCCCTGCTGGATCGACTGGTTGCGAATAGAGACGCTGGGTGGCTCATGCGTCGTCAGCGCGAAGAAGAGCGTGCCCCCCAGGGCATAGGTATCGGAGCGGACATCAGTGCCTGTACCACCCGGATATTGTTCTGGTGGCGCATAACCGGGCGTACCCTGGTGGCGAATAAAGAAGAGCGTACGCGCTCCGTCAGCGGAGGCCTTGGCGTTGCCCAGGTCGACCAGGATCGCCGTCCCATCGGGCATAATGCGAATATTATCAGGCTTGATATCGCGATGGATGATCGGCGGACGCTGGTTATGGAGAAAATGTACCGCGTCACAGATGGCAAGCAGCCAACCAGTAACACGTGCGATAGGGATCACCTCGCCGCGCTGACGCGTCAGGCGGACCAGGTCGGTTAAATCGCTTCCTTCAATGTAGTTGAGGACGATATAGTAGCGTCCGCGCTCCATAAAGGCGTCCAGGAAGGCAGGCAGATTGGGATGATGCAGCTGGCTGAGCACCGCGGCTTCGTGGCGCAACTGTTCCTGGCCACTCGCGCCAGTAACCAGGTATTCTTTGACCGCACAGAGATTGGTGTTGGTAATATTGGTTCCCAGGTAGACGTGTCCGAAACCACCACTCCCCAGAACGCGCTCAATACGGTACCGTCCGTGGAGTATGGAACCTGATGGAACTGTTTCTATCATAACAAATAGTCTCCCCCGATGTCTGCCGAACAGTACCTGCCTTGTAAGCACTTAGAGGTAGGCGTGGTCCCCAAAAGTTTGCCTGCTCCGCTTACCATATTGTCTGGCCAAGGTGCAATCGCATTATACACCAGTTCCAGACTGATGTACACGCTGAAGAGAGCTTCTGGGATGTTTGCGTTATTGTCGGCAGCATGGTAATTTTAAGCCATTCGACTGTTCGGCCGTTCGGCCGTTGGGAAGTTTGGAAGCGTACCCCCAAAATGTGCTTTACTTAAGAAAGACGCTCTAGATCTACAAAATATGCCTATATATTTTGCGTTGTTTCTATGTCTTAAGCCTCTCTCAAATAGATGGGACTCCCCTGAAAGGATATCACGTTGAGGCCCTCTCCTTAGTGACACGTAGAAGCGTACCTGGGGAGAGATGCATTGGGTATTCTGGTTCACAACAACGGACAGGAAAAGCAAACGCGGGAAAGGTCAAGCAACTTATGACGCAGCGTAGTGGCCTGGTTTTTGATACACGCTTCCTCGCGCATGATACAGGCACAGAATCAGTTGTGCACCTACGCGAAGGATCGTTCGAGTTCTCACCCGAACCACATCCTTCGTCAGCGTTTATTACGCGACGAATCAAGGAATTTCTGGATGGCTCGGGCCTAAGCGCGCAGATGCATCCCGTCACGGCGCGTCCTGCCACGCGGGAAGAACTGACAGCCTTTCATACACCCGCGTATATTGAAGGGATACGTGCCTTCTCTCAGGGCGGCCCTGATCACGGTCCCTGGGGCAAAGTGGATGAAGAGACGAAGCTCAGCCCTGGCTCCTTTGAGGCTGCGCTCTACGCGGCGGGTGGTGCGCTCAATGCCGTACAGGCCGTCATGGATGGCACAGTTCGCAACTGCTATGGGCTGCTGCGTCCTCCCTGCCATCATGCCACAAGCAACAAGGCCCTGGGCTTCTGTGTCTTTAATAACACGGCACTGGCGGCCCACTATGCACGTAATGTCTTTGGACTTAAGCGCATCCTGATCGTTGACTGGGATGCCCACCATGGCAATGGCACTCAAGAGGCATTTTATGATGATCCAGGCGTGCTCTTCCTCTCCATGCACCAGCAGAACTGGTTCCCGAAAGACTCTGGGACCCTGGAGCAGGTTGGGAGCGGCGTGGGCGTGGGCTATACCGTCAACATTCCTCTGCCACCTGGGACTGGTGACCGAGGCTACCGCGAGCTGTTTGAGCAGCTCGTCGTGCCGATTGGACGCCAGTTTCAGCCAGAATTGATTCTTGTCACCGCCGGGCAAGATGCCAGCTGGCTTGATCCCCTGACCACGCTGATGATGAGCATGGACGGGTTTCGTGCGATCTCACAATCGCTGGTCGACCTGGCTGAAGAGGTCTGCGGCGGGCGCCTGGTCATGCTCCAGGCAGGTGGCTATAGCTCGGCCTATGTCCCCTACTGCACTGCCGCCGCCCTTGAGCCCTTGCTCGGCGTCGACCTGGGGATCGTTGACCTCTACGCTGGCGCCCCCGAGCTTGAGGAGTGTCAGCACAGCTTCTCACAGGAGACGCGAGAGGCACTCAACGCCGCCCGCGCCTGGCATCGCCAATGGTGGCACATCTAGCAGAAAAAGAAAGCTCACTCTCTATGATCAAACGTTCCCGGCAGGGAGGCTCATCCAGGCAGGCCATGGGCTATGCCATGGCTGCGAGCGCCTCACTGCTCTTTGGCTTTAACGGGAATCTCTCGCGCCTGCTCTTTGATGGTGGCATTACCCCGGTGACTCTAGTCGAATTTCGTATGCTTATTGGGGGACTCTGCCTGCTGGCCTTGATGCTGGTCGGATGGCGGCAGGGCCTGAAGTGGTATACCCGCCAGTGGGGCTGGATCATCGCCTTTGGCCTGACCCTGGCCCTGGTCACCTACACTTATTTTATGGCCATCAGCCTGCTTCCCATTGCCGTGGCCCTGATTATTCAGTTTAGTGCCGCCGCCTGGATGGCCCTGGGAGAGGCGCTCTGGCGGCGCAAACTGCCTACCAGGTCGGTGCTGCTGGCCCTGCTGTGTACGCTGGGCGGCCTGTTGCTCCTCACCGGGGCCTGGCACCTCAACTTGAATGGACTGAACCCTCTGGGCCTTCTCTTCGCGGTTCTGGCGCTGCTCTCCTTTATCGCCTACCTCCTGCTGGGCAAGCGCGTGGGACGCGATGTGCCCTCGCTGCCCGCGACGTCCTATGGAGCGCTTGTCGCCGCCGTCTTCTGGCTCTGCGTCCAGCCACCCTGGGCGATTCCTGCCGCCACCTGGAGCTGGCAGAACCTCTTGCTGATGGCAGTGGTTGGCATCGCGGGAATGGCCATCCCCTTCGCACTGGAATTGGGAGCCTTACGGCATGTGGAGGCGACACGGATTGGCATTGTGACCACGCTGGAACTGGTTGCAGGCTCTATCATCGCCTATTTCTGGCTTGGGCAATTGCTGGACCTGCCGCAGATTATTGGCTGTGTGCTCGTCCTGGTTGGCCTGGTTGTTCTGCAATATGACGCGGCACCTGAGATTGCGGCACCTAGCACGAATTAGCACCTACTTCTCGTATGTCGTGATCCTTTGTATATATCCTCCAGGTCCGAGCATGTCTTGGGCCTGGAGGGTAGCCGTTACCTGGAGAGGGCCAGGCGTAGTCCCAGCACGACGAAGAGTCCACCGGTGACCAGGTCCAGCCAGCGTTTTAAGCGCTGGTAGCCGCGCGCAACTGGGCCGAAAGAGAAGAGGCAGGCCACGGCGCTAAACCAGGCTGCCGCCATACCCAGCATCAGCAGGACGCAGACACACTGAAACCAGAGCGGAGGGTGCGCGGGCAGCAGGACGGCGAAGATGCTACCAAAGAAGGCCAGCGCTTTGGGATTGCCCACGTTCGTCAGAAAGCCAATGCGCCAGGAGGAGCCGCGCCTGGGCGATTGTGGTTCGTTGTCCAGCATTTCCCCCGAGGGTTGAGGACGATATGCGCTCCAGAGGGTGCGCACGCCCAGGTAGAGCAGGTAGAGCGCGCCCAGCAGGCGAAAGAGATCGACCAGCCAGCTTACCTGGGCAAAGAGCACACTCAGACCAGCCATGCTCGCGATGATCCAGAGCGCGATGCCACTGGTCACGCCCAGGCCAACCAGGATACCTTCGCGCCGTGAGCGTGATACCGCCGAATGCACAGTCGCGACAAAGTCGGGTCCCGGACTGATGACAGCAATCGCCCATACCCCCATGAGCAGTGCCAGTTGTGGTACATAAAACATATATCTGCCTTTCGCAAAAAATTACGCCAATATTATATAGATTATAATCGATGAAATGGATGACCGTGCTGCGCCAGGCCTAGCGAAAAAGTACTTTTTTGTTTCCGTTTAACGTATATATAACAGAGCGGATTTATGCTAGGTATGGTAGATGGGAAAAAACAGAAATACTCAAATGCCGTCTACGCCTACTTATGCATGTGTTTATAGGTCTGTCCTGACGCGTAGGGGAGGTGATAAGCTAATTCTTACAGGGAAATCCGGATATAGTAGCATCGTTTTTCTACGTGTTTCATGCTATACTGTATAGGCCCACCCATAACTGAAGAGTTAACGTATACAGGATAGCCAGAGATTGAGAACGTCTTATGAGTAACAATGAGTTTTCCTCACAGCACGCAGATGAGGGCAATAGCCACCACGCATATAATAGCTCAAATGGTGATGGCGGCCAGGTTATACACAGGCAAAACCATCATCGTCCACAGGAGACACCCACACGCGAGTATCCCCGCAATACAATGCAACAACGAAGAGGCAACGATAATTACCGCTCGCTACGTAGGAAGAAGGGACGCCCTGAAACTGAGGATGAGCGGCTCCTCAGGCGCCCCACGCAGCCACTGGTCAAACCCACTGAACCAGTTCCCAGCGAACATGTGCGTCAGGAGGAGCATGCCACTGAGCGCGCACTCAATTTTGATTTCACCATTACCGATCCCTGGCGCGTCATGCGCATTACAAGCGAGTTTATCAATGGCTTCGATGCCCTGGCACATATTCCGCCTTCAGTAGCCATCTTCGGCTCCGCGCGCACCAGGCCCGATGATCCCGTCTATAAGGCTGCCTCTGAAACGGCGCGCTTGCTTGCACGGGCTGGCTTCGGCATTATTACAGGTGGTGGTCCAGGAGTGATGGAGGCTGCCAATAAAGGGGCACAGGAAGGCGAGAACGTCTCTATTGGCTGTAATATCGAGCTACCCTTTGAGCAATCATCCAATCAATACCTAGATATCGACCTGGACTTTCGCTACTTCTTTGTACGCAAGACGATGTTTATCAAGTACTCTAATGCCTTTATCATCTTTCCAGGTGGCTTTGGGACGATGGACGAGCTCTTTGAGGCATTGACCCTCATTCAGACGAAGAAGGTCAGCAACTTCCCCGTGATCCTCTATGGCTCTCGCTACTGGAGTGGACTGATACATTGGATTCGCGAGACAATGCTTCCCGATGGTAAGGTCTCACCTGAAGATCTTGACCTGTTGCGTCTCTTGGACAACCCCGAGGAGATCGCTCACCTGGTCCGTGAAGCATACGAGCGCAACCAGGAGCTTGAGAAAGAAGATCCCAACCGGGAGAAATCTATCCGTTAGAGCAATATTCAATAAACACGAGGGGCGAAGGCACTGTCTTCGCCCCTCGTACTTGTCTCCTGGAGGCATTGCTGACAAAAACGTTTGTAGAGGCTGCCGCGCCTCCCTCCTGGAGTTTACGGATCGCGTTCAATTTCGTCTGACGTGTGTAGCGTCCCTGCTCTCATCTGGCAGCCAGGCGAAGCGCGTGTCCAGCGGTACCTCTACTATGCCAAGTGTACCAGGCAGTACTTCCCCACCACTTTCTTATGCTTATCTGGCCTGGCAAAGGGAGGGAGAACCATCTTCTCTTGTCACAATGAAGCTACTTGCTCGCCTGATTACATAAGACATAGAAGAACAAAGAAAGACAAAGAGGGCGACGGGAACACTCCCATCGCTCTCTTTGTCTTGTCGCCGATGCTAGCTTTCAGTCTCGGAGGTGGTGGGGAGCTCCGGTTGCGGCATTTCATGTTCCCCGAAGGGGCGCCACTTTAAGACAATCGTGCTGAGTGGGGCAGGGTCAGCAGAATGGAGTGCGGGCAGGACTGCCAGTTGCGGGGAACGCTTGGCATATACTGGTTATTGATAACGCCGCTGCCGCCATAGCGCAGGTCATCGCTGTTGATGACTTCGTTATAGACGCCAGGATAGGGCACGCCGATGCGGTAACCATAGCGCGGTACGGGCGTGAAGTTGGAGACAAAGATCAGGGTCTCCTCGTCCTTGTAGGCACGCCGCATAAAGGAGATCACGCTATTATCTGAGTCGTGGCAGTCGATCCAGGAGAAGCCCTCACCCTCGTAATCGCGCGTGGTCAGTGCAGGTTCTTGCTTATAAAGCGTATTGAGATCGCGCACAAAGTCCTGCAACTGCGCGTGATGGGGATCGCTGGGAGCATCCAGCAGGTGCCAGTCCAGGCTTTCCTTAAAGTTCCACTCATGCCACTGGCCAAACTCGCCACCCATGAAGAGCAACTTCTTGCCGGGATGGCCCCACATAAAGCCATAGAGCGAGCGCAGATTCGCGAAGCGCTGCCAGAGATCGCCTGGCATCTTCGTAGACATTGAGCCCTTCAGGTGGACGACCTCATCGTGGGAGAGGGGCAGAATAAAGTTCTCGCTATAGGCGTACATCAGGGCAAAGGTGATGTTATTGTGGTGATAGCGGCGATGGATAGGATCAAGGTGCATATATTCCAGCATATCATGCATCCAGCCCATATTCCATTTAAAGGTGAAGCCCAGGCCACCCACATAGGTCGGGCGCGTCACCAGCGGCCAAGCCGTAGACTCCTCCGCGATTGTCACCGCGCCTGGAGCCTGGTCATAGACGGCCTCATTAAACTGGCGCAGGAAGTCGACGGCCTCCAGGTGCTCACGACCGCCATAGTGATTGGGACTCCACTCGCCCGATGGGCGCATATAGTCGAGATAGAGCATCGAGGCGACCGCGTCGACACGCAGACCATCAATATGATACTCACGCAACCAGAAGAGGGCGCTGCCAATCAGGAAGTTGCGTACCTCGCTCCGTCCATAGTCAAAGACGTAGGTGCCCCAACCCTTATGCTCGCCCTTGCGCGAATCGGAGTATTCATAGAGGTGGGTGCCGTCGAAGTAGCTCAGGGCATGGCCATCTTTGGGGAAGTGTGACGGGACCCAGTCCAGGATCACGCCAATCCCCTGCTCATGCATATAATCGACGAAGTATTTGAAGTCCTCGGGTGGACCAAAGCGGCTGGTGGGAGCATAGAAGCCAGTCACCTGGTAGCCCCAGGAGCCATCGAAGGGAAACTCAGTAATGGGCAGCAACTCGATATGCGTAAAGCCCAGCTTCTTAACGTAGGTCGCGAGCGACTCAGCCAGCTCACGATAGGTCATAAAGCGGTCCTCTTCCACCGCGCCTTCCTGGTGGCGCTCAGGAATATGGCGCCAGGAGCCCAGGTGGACCTCGTAGATCGACATGGGAGAGTTCAGCTGTTGCCGCTGGGGACGCTGCTCCAGCCACTCCTGGTCGCGCCACTGGTACTGTGAGATATCAGCGACAACTGAGGCGGTGTTGGGGCGCAGCTCGAACTGGAAGCCATAGGGGTCCGACTTATCGGCGTGGTAATTATTAAAGCGCGAGCAGATAGCATACTTGTAGAGCGTGCCGGGCTCCAATCCAGGCACAAAGCATTCCCAGACTCCCAGGTCGCCATGGCGTAGCTGCATAGGGGTGGCTTTGCGATCCCACTGATTGAAATCGCCAATGATGGAGACAGCGCGCGCATTGGGCGCCCAAAGGGCGAAATTGACACCCGTGACCCCATTCACGGTGCGTGGATGGGCGCCCATTTTCTCATAGATGCGATAGTCTTTTCCCTGACCAAAGAGGTACAAGTCAAAGTCGCTAAAGAGAGAAGGCACATCCGGCATAGGCTTTATGGGTTGGGAGGGACGCTCTGACTCTCCCGGTTTTTGAGGCGTTTGTGATACCGACATACACGAAAATCCTTATGAAGTTGCATCTTGACGACATACACATGTTTAGCATAACAGATAGGACAAGCTCATTGTGTCTATCCAAGCCGAAATAGTGGTTCTCGATATCTACTACACGATTAAATTGCACCTGGAGAGAGAAAAGGCGAGTAGCATCCTTCTTAATTACTATATCATATCACGTCCCCTGGTAAAAAAAGTGGCAGGTGAGACCGTTCACCTTGGTTCCACGTGTTGAGAGCAAGAGGGGGCCATATGCCCCAAATCTGGCTGAAAGGTTGATTGAAGATGACACTTGATCTACAACATATAAAAGAGCAACTTCAGGCAAAAGAGAAGGAGCTTCAAGAGAGCATCGCGGGTTTGACAGAGGCCTATCCGGAACCGGTCGATCCCATCCAGGCCAGTGAGGGGCCGCAGGACTTTGAAGAGATCGCGGTAGATTTCCTGGAGACGCAGCAGGAGCAGTCGATCATGGTAAACCAGCAGGCCCTGCTCCAAGAAGTCAGAGATGCCCTCAAACGCATTGAGGATGGTACTTATGGTCGCTGTATCGACTGTGGGCAGTCTATTCCCGAAAAGCGTCTGCAAGCCATTCCCTGGGCATCACGCTGCGTCCAGGACGCGGAGAGAATCGAGAAGCAGAACCTCAGCCGCGAAGAACTCTACGGCGACCGGCGCGAATTCTAAAGGGTATGGTGGCGTGGTGTATGGGTCTGTGGCCCATGCATCATGCCACCATACCCTACTCTCTTCTCAAGTCCTTGGGTAAGGTGTGATGGGTAGGCGGCAGGGAGCGACTATGGTACAATAATCAACACATCTGGTCATCTCTGTTGGGGAAAGGAAGAACAAAAACGTGGTTGCCAAACATGCCCGCCTCCACGATGTATGCGCGCTCCTTGCCGCACTTATCGTTATTGGCCTCGATCAGTGGACGAAGGCTCTCGTGATGGAGAACCTCAGCCCTCCTGGAAGTAAGCCCGACATATCGCTACTCGGTCCTTACCTGGTGGTTCAATATATTCAGAACAATGGAGCCGCCTTTAGTCTCTTCGCCAATAGCACGCTGTTGATCATCTTGATCTCGGCGGCCATTGCCGTGGTTGTGTATATGTATGCCCGCCTGATCAACACGGGTCCAGCAATCTACAAGATTATTCTGGGCTTAATTGTCGGCGGAGCCGTGGGCAACCTGGTTGACCGCGCGCGCCATAGCGGCTATGTGGTCGATTTCCTGGCCTTCCGTATTCCTCAGATTAACTACCGCTTCGCTATTTTTAACGTCGCGGATGCTTTCATTTCCGTCAGCGTCGTTTTACTCTTCTTCCTGGTCCTGCTGGGTGGGTGGCGACAAAACGAGGGCGAACAGAAGACAACAGAGCAGCAGCAGACTGAAGTTGTAAAGAAATAAGGGGACGCTTCCCCAGTACATTGAAGGATGAAAGCCAACCATGTCCGCGAGTCAAGATACGACAACCGAGAATTTCTTACATTGGGATATAGAGAGTGAGCAGGTGGGCCAGCGCCTGGACCGTTTCCTGGTCTCGGTGCTGGACGGCGTTTCGCGCTCTGGCGTTCAGCAACTCATTGCCGATGACCTGGTCCTGGTCAATGACAAGGCCAGCAAGCCTGGCTATGTGTTGCGCCTCAAGGATAGGGTCACCGCTCTGCGTGCCACACCTGTCTCGCAAATGAAACAGGTGACGCCCCAGAACCTGCCGCTGGAAGTCGTATTCGAGGATGACGACCTCCTGGTTGTAAATAAGGCCGCTGGCATGGTGGTGCATCCTGCCCCGGGTAACTACGAGGGGACTCTGGTCAACGCGTTGGTCGCGCACTATCCCGAATTGCAGCAGGATGAGAGCGACATGCGCCCGGGCATCATTCACCGCCTGGACAAAGATACCTCCGGCCTGCTGATGGTCGCGAAGAATACCCAATCTCAGGCTGCCCTCATCGAGCAGATGAAGCAGCATAAGATTATTAAGCGCTACCTGGCCCTGGTCGAGGGGAATGTCGAGCTGGACCAGGGAAGTATCGATGCGCCCATTGGTCGCGATACGCGCAACCGGCAAATGATGGCCGTGACGCTCACGGAGGGACGCGACGCCGTGACGCATTTCCGCGTCTTGCAGCGCTTCAGAAAACATACCCTGGTCCTGGTCCAGATCGTCACCGGGCGCACGCACCAGATCCGTGTGCATTTTCAGGCCATTAAACACCCCGTCGCCGGCGATCAGACCTATGGGTCGGGCCATCGCCTCCCCAACGTCAAGCTCGAGCGCCAGTTTCTCCACGCCTACCAGCTCGAACTCACCCATCCCCGCAGTGGCGAATCCCTGCATATCGAGGCTCCCCTGCCCGCGGACCTCCAAAAAGTACTAGATAACGGGGCTGTCTTATAGGCGACTGGAAAAATCCAGTTAATCGTGATATACTAGGTTGCGTAGTAGTAAATGCTGTACGCAACCTATCTTCTTGTAGTGCCTCTTTCCTGACACTTCATAATACAATACATTCACTCAATTAGTATTTTTCCTCAACAGACGGTTCGCAAGCTCTATCTTCTATGGGTAACTTTACCCTACGGCGAGAGAATATTTTTTGCCTATGCATTTCGCCAGGAAAACGTAGCTTTCGTTCGCGAGGAGAGGAGAACGCGCTTATGCCAGTCTTAGCCAGAGATGACGAATTGGATATTACTCCACGGAGCCTGGTGCGGCACCGGCCTATTCTACATACAGAGAACAAAACAGCAAAGAAACGCAAGACTACGTCGAGCGCTCAACCACCGCCACCGACACCTCCTTCCCTACGAGCCTCTCGTACACAGGACGTTCCCACAACCGAGAACTCCGTCACGCAGCCCGAAGCAGAAACCGAAGACGTCACACCCTTCACCCAGGCTGGCGCGAGAAACGACAAGTCACGCATGCTTGTGCGGAAACAGCCGCCAAAGAGTACGAGGCGCCTCTCCCCCTGGCAACGTTTACGCCCGCAGGGGCCTG
This sequence comes from Ktedonobacter sp. SOSP1-52, assembly GCF_016587395.1. Lineage (NCBI taxonomy): Bacteria > Bacillati > Chloroflexota > Ktedonobacteria > Ktedonobacterales > Ktedonobacteraceae > Ktedonobacter > Ktedonobacter sp. SOSP1-52. The sequence goes on along the minus strand of NZ_BNJH01000002.1, from coordinate 131,691 downwards.
CATCGCCGTTGCTCTATCTAGGGCTGGGCATGTTTGCTATGCTGTTGCTCTGGATGGTACTGAACGCGGCCTTGAACTGGTATACAATCTTTCTGGACGACTGGCATTATGGACGCCCCCGCACCTTTCAAACGGATGCCTGGGTGGGACACAACGAGCAGACTGGCCATCCTAGCCATTTTATCGCTATCAATCTCAATCGACGTATTCAAATTATTGAGTTACAGGGAGGCGATGCTGCGAAGGCGCGCATCTACATGGGACCCCAGCTCTATGGTGCCAGTGACGACCTTGTCCCCGTCACGTTGCGCTTCGCCGACCTCAATAACGACCGCAAATCTGATATGATTGTCTCCTTCCAGCAAACGCAGATTGTCTTCCTCAATGACGGCCAGGGCTTCCGCCAGGTCCAGCCCGCCGAAGAGCCACAGATAGAGCAGGCTTTGCATACGCTTGGAACTTAACACAAACGCCAAAAAAGCGATGCACCCGCTGTGAGATAGTCTCATCATAACACAGCGGGCGCCTCGGCTCTACGTCAGAGTATGAAGCAGCAATGTGGCGTGGGCCACGGGTGCTACTTGTTCTTCTTCATGGTCTTCTCGGCGGTGGTAACCTTGCTGCGGGCGTGCTCACCCTGAGCAGCCTGCGAGAGTACGGCACCAACGGAGAAGCCAACGCGCTTGCGCGCGGGGATGGTGATCTGATCGCCACCGCGAATGGACTTCACTTTGCGGGGGGCGACATCGCGCAGGTTCCAGGTGCCAAAGCCCATCAAGCGTACTTCGTGTCCCTGGGCGACATCCTCGCGCACCACGTCGGTGAAGGCATCAATAATCTTGCTGGTCTCCTTCAAATTCATGCCAGCCTTCGCGGCGACCTGGTGAATCAGTTCATCTTTACCAATCACGGTATGTTCCTTGGATGTGCTTTTCATTTGTATGTCACTCCTTCTACTGTGTTGTTTGTGCAGGGCATAGCTGAGCCTCTGCTCATTACGACAACGCGCTCAACTGTCGGGTCTGTCACCGTCTCGTAAAAAGTGACAGACAACGTTTCTTCTTTGCGCGTTGGAATGGTGCTACCTTCCACTACCACTATACAAAGGCCCACCAAATGCTATGGGTAACATAAGAAAAAGCAGATATCCCTTCAACGAATTCCCTACCTGTCTTCCTGGGCATGCAAGCTCATTCACACTACGTGCAAGCCTGCATACAGGTGAAACATTTCCCTCAAACCTGGATGATGACGCAAACTTTCCGCCTTGTGGCACATGTACCTACCAGCGCACTATCAGCAACTTCTTGCCCGATACAACGTACATAGAAGAGGAAGGCATATATGTAGCTACGCGGCTGTGGTCTACTTCACAGCATTGAAGATGTAGTATGTACTATGCTTCTGTTTTCTGGTGGTCGTGGTTAGCGGCGCGGCCGCGCCGCTAACCACGACCACTATGAACTCCGCGAAGCGCCGCGGGCGCTGAGAAGTTTGCAAGAAGATTTTGCCGAAAAGAGGAATGAATAAAATATGGAGAATCGTTTCTACCCGCTTCCCCAGCTTGATCTTGAGCGCCTGGCGCGTGACCTGGAAGGCCAGTTTTCGCACCAGGGATACCAGGTGCAGCACTTTGGCACACGCGAGCAGGTCGCCGTCCAGATCCGCAAGGGGGGAGAAATTGAGGGGCTGGTCGGCCTCCAGGCCGCACTTACCGTCTCGCTGCAAAGAGTGCAGGGAGGCGTTACCGCCTCTATCGGGAGCATCAATGGCTTGATAAGGCCGCGGTCGGCGCGATAGGTATGTTCTTCCTCTGGCCCCTGATGATCACCGCGGGCGCCGGACTCATTCGCCAGGCGGGCCTGGAGACCCAGATCTATAACGCGCTCGATGCCGCGGTCTACCACCAGACCGGCCGTGGTCCCCAGCCTCAGGGGGCACAGCAGCGCCAGGGGGCACCACAACCCTCTGCACGACCAGCGCAACCCCAGCAGGTTCCCTGCCCCCAGTGCCAGGCCCTCAATGATGCAGAAGATGCCTTCTGCTCCTATTGTGGCAAGTCCCTCCAGCAAGCGCAACCCCAGGCGCCCAAACAATGCGAGCAGTGCGGCGCCCAGCTCAAGCCAGACGCCGCCTTCTGCGCGAAATGCGGCCACGCTGTCGCACGCGAGGAATCCAGGCAATAATAGTTGATGATGTGGCATTCCCTGTGGCTGGCGACTGCCAGGGAACGCCACATCATCAATTTACGATTGGCGCAACGCCTGGCGTCGTTGCCAGTTGTCGGCGAAGAGGTCGAAGAAGACCTCCTGGCGGGGATGCTGCGCAACTGCCTCTTCATCCAGGGTGACGCCCAGGCCCCGACCCTGGGGCAGGGCAAAATAGCCATCGATCACCTCGGGATTGCCGGGCGCGACCGACTTTACCCACTCATCAGAGAAGTCATTGAAGTGTTCCTGAATCTTGAAGTTTGGTGTCGAGGCCGCGAAGTGTAGTGCCGCCGCCGTCGAGACGGGCCCGCCGACGTTATGCGGCGCCATGAGCATATAGTAGTTCTCGGCCCAGGCAGCCAGCTTCTTGGTTTCCAGAATGCCGCCAAAGTGGGTAATATCGGCCTGGAGGTAGTCGGCGGCCTGGAGTTCGATGACCTCGCGGAAGTCAAAGCGTGTATGGATGCGCTCGCCCGTGGCTACCGGGATATTAATCTGCTCTGCCGCCTTCTTCAAGGCTGCGGCGTTCTCGGGTGGTACTGGCTCCTCAACCCAGGATGGCTCAAAGCGCTCCAGCTCGCGGGCGATGGCGATGGCGGTGGTGGGATTGAAGCGTCCATGCATCTCGATCAGAATCTCTACCTCGGGACCCACGGCATCGCGCACGGCCTCAACCAGGGAGAGTGAGCGCAGGCGCTCCTCGCGCTCCAGCTCATAGAAGCCCGCACCAAAGGGATCAAATTTTAGTGCGCGGTAGCCTTTCGCCACTACACGTTTGGCCGCGGCATGAAACTCCTCAGGCGTGCGCTCGACGGTATACCAGCCATTGGCATAAGCCTTGATCTGCTCGCGAACCGCTCCCCCCAGGAGCTGATACACGGGCTTATTGAGTGCCTTACCCACGATATCCCAGCAGGCCATCTCAATCGTCGAAATCGCGGACATGGCGATCTCGCCCGCCCGGGCAAAGTCATGGCGGTACATGCGCTGGACCAGGTCCTCAATATTAAAGGGATCATGCCCCAGGATATGGTTGGTCGCGGCCTCGTTCAAATAGCCCAGCAAGGCATCCGTATGGTTGAGCATACGTACCTCGCCCAGGCCCTCAAGGCCTTCGTCTGTCTTTACACGCACAATGGTAATATTGCGCCAGGGGCTACCGACAACATGGGTTTGAATACCGCTAATCTTCATTGATTGTTCCTTTCTCTTCATGGACGACTGGGACTGCTTTCATCCTTGATCTCCTTCTCTCCTGGCGAAAGAAGCAAGCTATTTGTGCTCGCGTATAACATTTCAGCACCTGAATCTGGTATGATGCCAGAGAAATCTCTCTGGCATTGGCAAGAACGGTCGCGTAACCCACGCATTGACAGAGCCTTGCCAACAGGGTATAGTGCTTATGTATTATTGTATGACAAATGAGGCTATGATGGCAAAAGAATTTCCCGCGCTGGAGCGCGCGAGTTTATATAAGCAGGTGGCGCGCCAGATTGGGCTGAGCATTATACGCCGGGACTATCTACCGGGCGAGGCGCTGGCGAGCGAGCCGGAGCTAAGCGTACAACTCAATGTGAGCCGAACCGTCTTGCGCGAGGCCTTGAAGACGTTGAGCGCCAAGGGTCTGGTAGAAGCGCGGCCCAAGATCGGCACCCGTGTGCTGCCGCGTGCGCGCTGGAATCTCCTTGATCCCGAGATCCTGGCCTGGCATTACGAGGCGGGACCCGACACCGAATTCCTGCGCGCCCTCTCCGAGGTGCGTCTGATGCTAGAGCCAATGGCGGCACGCCTGGCGGCAGAGCGTGCCACCGAAGAGGAGATAGCGGAGATTGTGAGTTGCTGCCAGGAGATGGCAGCGGTCACAGACGACGCTGAGAAATACATCGTCATCGATCTACACTTCCACCTGCTCATCTGCGACGCCGCCCATAATGAGCTCCTGCGCAGCATTATGCAGACCCTCTCGCAGGCCATGCGCGCCAGCCGCCTGGTCACCGCCCAGATTCCCGGCGGAAACCGCGAGGCCATGCCGCTACATACCAACATTGTACAGGCCATCCAGCAGCGCGACGGGGCCGCCGCCGAGCTAGCCGCCCGCACCCTGATCGAGCTCACTATGCAAGATATTTCCCGCGTCCTGGAGGGCGAGCTAGCACGCGAATGAAGCAAAATTTTTATTTTATGAGCCGTGAGGATCAAAATATGCCCGGGAGTCACCACGCCAGACACGAAACGCTTCCGGGATACGCGTCGCATGACCCGGATCAAGATCATCAGGCAAAACATCCTCGGCGAACCAGCCCATTTCTTTTATCTCGTTAGCATGCGTGGGAGGATCAATGCGCTCAACGCCGGGTTTGAGACGACAGAGAAAGAGGAAGTGGTAGAGTTGAGCATTTGATACTGTGCCACAGAGACGAGAGTCATGTACTCCGACCAGGGCGACAGGCTCGCAGGCCAGGCCAGTCTCCTCCAGCGCCTCGCGAACCGCGCCCTGAACCGGAGTTTCTCCCACATCTAATCCACCACCCGGCATCGCCCAGCGCAAATTATCGGCCCGACGAATCAGTAGAATGCGCCCTTGCTCATCGATAATCGCGGCGTCACTCACCGGAATGGGTGCGTGATGCGCGAAAAGGTCAGTGTGCAATGGCTCAAAATCTTCTACCGATTTTGCGGAGGCAAGTGCCAGCAGTTCTAGCGCAATTTCGCGTACCTTGCGGTAGTGTTCCTGATCATAGATGTTGGAGGCAAAATGCAGGCCATTATTGGCACGGGTAAGTAGAATATCAGCCCAGAGAGATAGTTTCTGCGCTGTATTCTGCGTGTCATTGCTGGTTGTAGTCAAGGTTATTCTCTACATCGTTCCTGGGATAGGACTCCACTATTCGGTCAAGTGGAGGCCAATTGAAAAAAAGACAGTCCCTAACATGATGTGCTTATGTGCACTATAGCCAAGTTTTCATGAGGAATGCAAACAAAAGATGGAAAGGGGGACTTCTGTCTCTCCAGGGCTTTTTAATTCTTGATGCTCTCTTCGAAAACAAACTTTCGCGTCTGTAGAACTGACTATCTATCGCAGACCGCAAGGATAAACAGTTGCCTCGGTGCTTCTGAAGCGCGCTCCTCATATCCTGCCCGCTGCACTCACCTTCGAAAAGAACTGTTTTTCAAGAATGGAAAAGTGCTGAGTAGACAGTAGGGGCTATTTCCGCGTAAGAAAATGAGGGGTGCATGCGCCATGGCGCATGCACCCCTCACGGTGAACGGTGGTGAACAATAGGGGCGATAGGTGTCTATCGATATTAGTTGCCCCAGACATCCACCAAGTAGCGATTGCGATCTACCAGCTCCTGGAGCCACTGCTGCGCCTCTGAGGCGTCCTTGCCGGTCTGCTCGTGGTAGATACGGGCGAAGGTCGCTTGCACGTCAGGTGCCATCTGGCTGGCATCGCCACAGACGTAGATGATGGCTCCCTGCTCCAGTAGTTCCCATACACGCGCGCGCTGCTCCCAAAGCTGGTGCTGGACATAGACTTTCCGCTCCTGCTCGCGGGAGAACGCGGTATGCAGCTCTGTCACGCCCTGTTGCTCAAAGGCCTTCAGTTCGTCCTCATAGAGGAAATCCTGGCGCGAATGGCGGCAGCCGAAGAAGAGCAGGCTGGGACCAACCGGCTGACCTGCCTCGCGCAGGGCGGCGCGCTCCTGCAAGAAGCCACGGAAGGGAGCCAGGCCGGTGCCGGGGCCAACCATGATCAAGGGAGTGCGCGCGTCCTCTGGCAGGCGGAAAGTAGACTTGGTGTCGCGCACGAAGGCGTAGGCGATCTGGCCCGGCTCCAGGTTTTTCAGGTAGTTGGAGCAGACGCCCTGGTACGCACCATGCCCCGACCAGGCTGGCTCGTCGATGACGCCCACAGTAATACTGCACTGCTCGGTGTCCTTGAGGGGCGACGACGAGATGGAGTAGTAGCGTGGCCGAATCGGCGGCAACATCTCCAGGTACATGTGGAAGGGTAGCTCGCTGGCTGGATTCTCCTCCAGGAGGTCGATCAGGGTCTTGCGCTTGGCCAGGACCTCTTCACGATAGCGGGCCGCGCAGGCCTCGTCATCGCCACAGAGGGCCAACAGGCGCATCTTTTCCGGCGGACACTCGGTCCGCTCGGCCAGGACTTTGATCTGTGTGCGGGTTGCGACCTCCTGAAGCTCGACATAGTCTGCGAGCAGGTCGAAGACGCGCACCGGCTCATTAATAGGCAAGTGCGTGCGGCGCTCATCGCCCTGGCGCAGGCGAATCTTGGCATCTTCCGCGAAGTGGAAGTGGGCTGCGACACGCTTGACCATCTCCGGTGTGTTGCGCGCGACAATGCCCAGGTGGTCACCCGCGCGATAGGCACTACCCATGGGGAGCGCTAGCTCTACGTGACGCGTAGAGCGCTCCGCCTCTTTGCTATTCAACTCGCGATTGGCCACAACACGCATGCCGTGCGCGCCGAACGAGGCGACAAAGGGATTGGGAGCCTCCGTCTCGGTCAGGACCTCTACCTCGTAGCGAGGACCCGTGGTCGCATCGCTGGCGCCGAGGTCCAGGTTGAGCGTCTGTCCCAGCTCGCTCCAGAGCGACTGGTACCAGGCCTGGAACTGGCCATCGAAGTCATCGGCGGCATCGCCCTCGCCGCGCGGATAGACGCGCTGCGCGCCACACTGCTCCAGGCGGCTATCGACGAGGCGCGGAATGGCCTGAAAGGTCGCGAACCAGTCATGGTTGCCACTGCCAAAGACGGTGTATTTGATACCCTTGAGTGCGTTGGCAGCCATATCCTCCTGGAGCCAGGCGCAGAATGCAGCAGCGTTATCTGGCGGGGTCCCGTTATAGGACGAAGTGACGACGACGACCACACCCTCGGTGGGGAGCTTACGTGTATAGTCGTCCAGCGAGGCCACCTGGGCGTCGAAGCCGCGCAGCTTGCCATCTTCCATGATCGTGTGCGCCAACTCCTCTGAGGTCCCCATGTTCGAGCCATGTAGGACAAGCAGCGGCGTGTGATGCTGGTTAGCGACCACCTGCGCCTTCTTCTCCTCCCTGGTATTGGTCACCTCGACTGGCTTGACGAAGCCCTGGAGGTTGCGCTCGGCATCACTGCGTTTGCGCACCTTCATCGTGAAGCCCTCGGGCTTGAGGGTCAGCGTCTGCTTGATTTTGAGCTCATAGTTATGGGGATCAAGCAGGCTGAAGCGCTGGAGGATCTGTCCCAGGACCAGGGTGGCCTCCTGCATGGCGAACTGGCGTCCGATGCAGGCACGTTCGCCATTGCCGAAGGGCTTATAGGCATTAGCTGGGCGGATGGCCTCGGCCTCGTGGCTAAAGTGATCCGGGTTAAACTCGTCGGCGTCCTCGCCCCAAACGCTCTTGTCGCGGTGGAGCATCGGAATAAGGATGGCCCATTCGCTATCTTTATCCATGCGATACTTGTCGCCAACGACCGTCTCCTCATAGGGATAGACCGAGAAGAGGGGCGCGGTCGGCCAGAGGCGCAGGCTCTCCTTAAGGATCTGCGAGACATATTGCAATTTATTGATCTGCTGGAACGTGGGTTTGGCCGAGGTATCGGGTCCTAGCACGCGATCCACCTCGTCATAGGCCTTCGCCAATACTTCGGGGTGCTTGAGCAGGAAGTAGAGCGAGAAGGAGAGCAGGCCGCTCGTAGTCTCATGTCCCGCGATCAGGAAGGTAATGATCTGGTAGCGGATATTGACATCGTCGAGACCCTCGCCCGACTGCTTATCAACGCCGCTGAGCATATAGCTGAGCAGGTCTTTCTTCTGCGCGTTCTCGCCACCGGCCTTGCGCTCACGAATAACCTGGTCCACCAGATTATTCATGAAATCCACATCGGCCTGGAACTGGCGATGCTTATTGACCATCAACTTCTCTTGCAGCGCCAGGCGGCGGCCACGCGCCATCGACTCGCCCAGGGCATTACCCATACTCTGGATGAAGGGGTGGAGATCTTCGCGATAGAACGAGTTGAAGCGATAGTCAAAACCGCACAGGCCAATGGTGTCGAGGGTCAGGCGAGTCATATCGCTGACTACGTCGATCTCCTCGTTAGCATTCATGCGCTCCCATTTGCCTAGCAACTGTTCCGCGATGTCCTGCATCATGGGAATGTAGCCCTGCATGGCACGCATACTGAAGTTTGGCAGCAGAATATTATGGGCTTTGTGCCAGTTCGCCTCCTGGGTATAGGCGGTGAAGAGTCCATCGCCCGCGAAGGTGCGCACATTTTGTAGGGGACGCCAGACGCGTTTATCGAAGCGTGTCTCATCGCTGAGTTCGTCGGCTAACTCAAAGCCTGAGACGATGATGGTGCGGCGACCGGGGATTTCTAGCTGATAGATAGGTCCCAACTCGCGAGCCAGGTCCATCATGCTCAGTGTGGGAAGCGCATGGTCAAGAGAGTACAGGTTCCCCACGAGTGGTTTTTTGGGTGGTTGGGGAATAGGTGCGAGTGTCTTTTCTTCTATTTGCATAAGTCTATATAAATCCTCTCAGCAGTAGAGGGTTACCAGATCAAGGTAGTACGTAGCAGGCAGGAAGCTTTACGCCTCCGGCTTGTTGCCAGTCAGCACCTGTTCAGGAAGCCCGTGGCGCAATAGAAACAGCATTTGCGCCACAATTTTGTCGGGATCGGCCTCCTCATGCTCTAGCCACTGCGCAATACCTTGCGTAATCATCCCTGTTACAAAGCAAATTTGCATGGAAAAATCGTAGCCCACCAGTGGCTCCTTCTCATGTGCGGCGGTCAGAATCGACGTTAAGATCTCGGCGATGGCCGTCTGCACGCGAGAGATGCGGGCATATTGCATATCCGCGTGGAAGGCGATCCGAAAGAGATCGCGCTGTGCATGGGCGTAGCGGAAAATCGCCTGCAGGACCACCAGGAGCGATTGTCCCTCCTCCTCGACGGCCTGCTGGACGCGTTGGCGCGTCTCACTAAAGCACTCATGCAGGAGGGTGGTAAAGGCCTCGTCCTTGTCATGAAAGTGCAGGTAGAAGGTCCCTACGCCAATATCCGCACGCTCGGCAATTTCAGCTATGCTCGTGGCATGATAGCCACGAGCCGCGAAAACCTGGCGTGCAGCCGCCAGAATATCGGCCCTGGTGCGCGCCCGACGTCGGGAGCCGCGTTTTTCCTCTCGGCTGTGTGGTGTAACTGAATTGCCATTCATAAACTGAATTATAATTCACTATCTTTGATATGTCAAGGATCTGGGAGGATCTTTAGGCCTTCGCGCCTACGGCGCCCAAGCTTGCGAGCCAGGAAGAGAAACCTTGACGGGAGACATTAGGCTATGCTAATATCCGACTAGTACACTAGGTTTTGTACACAAAGCACTATTGGATTGGAAGTTGTGGAACGTGACAGAGAGGACATTCTGCGCCCAGGTTTGTCGTGAAGAGCCCATCATTGGCAGCGCCACGCACGCGGATACCTGGCTGCTTCTGGAATATACAGGTACCTGGCATCATAAAGCCCTGGAAGAGAGCACCCTGCCCGAGAGCATCAATGAGTGGGTGGCAGCTCAACGTCAAGGGCTACCGTGCCTGCGCGTACAGTTAATCAAGCAGCATAATCAGCCGGTCGCCGCGCCCAGGTGTTTTCTGGCCGTCGCCCGCGAGGGGCACTTCCTGCTCTATAGCTTTCAGCTGCGCCAGTATGAGGATCTGCTCGCCCTCGACATGGCAGATATCGCGCGCTATCCTCAACGCTACCAGGCCCATCGCACCGATGAGTCACTCTATCTTGTCTGTACGCATGGGAAGCACGATCAGTGCTGTGCTAAATTCGGCTTGCCTATTTATAATGAGCTGCATGCCTTGGTAGGGGAGCAGGCCTGGCAGGCCTCGCACCTGGGGGGCGATAAATTTGCTGCCAACGTGGTCTGTTTCCCGCATGCTATTTACTACGGACAGGTCACTCGCTCCGATGTGTCGCGCATTGTCGAGGCATATCGTCAAGAGCAGATCTATCTTGCAAAATATCGTGGACAGAGCTGTTATAATGCGGTTGAGCAGGCCGCTGATTATTTTCTCCGCCGGGCGTGTCACGATAACAACCTCCAGGCATTTCGCCTGGTTGAAGCACGCCAGGAGGGCGAGAGCTTGCTCTTCTCCGTTGTTTTTCAAGCTACTGGCGACGAGAGCAGGCATACACTTACGCTCGCATGCGAGCCACGCGAGGTCACCAGCTATAGCACCTGCAAGGGGACCTGGAGGCATACCATTACCTATTACCACTTGCGTCACTATAGCTATGCCCCACTCGTCGCCCTCTCATAAAGGATGATGTTGGTCATGAACCCCGGTTTGAAAAACCGGGGCTTGCTCGACGGTTCGCCGCTGAGCAGGCCCTCATGAGCAGACTCAGTTCGGGGATTGCCCCGAGCTCCGTTCGCGACGAAATAGGTACCAGCGGGTGCGAGGCCAGCCCGCTGCTCTACGGTGGTGGGTTAAACAGGCAGAGGGGTCAAGCCAGTGCTCATCGCGTCAAACCGTCGCTGAACCTTGTCGAGGCCAACCTTACCTGCGCAAGCAGAGATCCGAAAGGATTCTTGAATGTCCAAGGTGTTTGTCATGGATAGCTCTCACCAGCCGCTGGATCCCGTACATCCGGGTCAAGCGCGACGCTTCCTCAAGCAGGGGAAGGCCGCCGTGTGGCGTCGTTTCCCTTTCACCATCATCCTCAAGCAAGAGGCCAAGCAGCCCCAGACCGAGCCCTTGCGTCTCAAGATCGATCCAGGCAGCCGTACCACTGGCATCGCCCTGGTCCATGATACCTCGGGCAAGATCGTCTTTGCCGCTGAGGTGAGCCATCGCGGGCAACAGGTCAAGGAAGCCCTGGATACCCGTCGAGGAGCCCGAAGGGGGAGACGAGCCCGCAAGACGAGGTACCGCAAACCTCGCTTCCACAATCGCAGGCGCCCCAAAGGGTGGTTGCCACCCTCGCTGGAGAGCCGCCTGAGCAACATCCTGACCTGGGTGCAGCGCCTCTGTCGCTACGCGCCGGTGACCTGCATCAGCCAGGAGCTGGTGCGTTTCGACATGCAACTGCTGGAGAACCCCTCCATCCAGGGGAAGGAGTATCAGCAAGGGACGCTGGCGGGATACGAGGCGAGGGAGTACCTGCTGGAAAAATGGGAGCGACGCTGCGCCTACTGTGGCAAGAGCAACCTCCCGCTGCAGATCGATCACATCCTGCCCCGTGCCAAGGGGGGGACCAACCGCCTGAGCAACTTGACGCTGGCCTGCGAGTCCTGCAACCAGGCCAAAGGGAACAAAGACCTCGAAGATTTCCTCAAGAAGAAACCGGAGCGTCTCAAGCAGATCCAGGCCCAGGCGAAAGCCCCCTTGAAGGATGCCGCCGCGGTGAACGCGACGCGCTGGGCGCTCTTCGAACGTCTGAGAACGATGGGGCTGCCCGTGGAAGTGGGATCGGGGGGGCTCACCAAATACAACCGCTTGCTGCGAGGGCTGCCAAAGACGCACTGGCTCGATGCCGCCTGTGTGGGCCACTCCACGCCAACGCTTCTGCAGATGAGCGGGGTGGTCCCGCTGCTGATCCGTGCGCAGGGGCACGGGTGTCGGCGAGTGCGCAATGTCAATGCCCATGGCTTTCCCTGTTCGGCCCCTAAGAGGGCTAAGAAGGTGCGCGGATTCCAGACGGGAGATATCTCTCGAGCACATGTCACGACGGGAAAGAAGCAGGGCGTGTATAGCGGACGGGTGCTGGTGCGTGCAAGCGGTTCCTTTGATCTGACCACGAGGGCTGGACGTATCAAAGGGCTGGATGTGCGCTTTTTTACGCCGTTGCATCGATCGGATGGATACAGTTACCAGAAAGGAGGCGTGCATTCCTCCCCGGCCTAAAGGCGCGGGGCTTCCTGCACGCATATGTGTGATGGATACACGTGTCTCGCGTCGCTTCTGGGCAGGCTCCTGGCCGCTGCTCCTGGCTCTGCTCTATTTGCTAACTGCCTGTACTGATACATCGACTCCTCCCACGGCGTCTCGTACGCCGACCGCGACCATGATCAGTACTCACCCACTCACGCACGCCATGGGGACGACCCAGATACCCATTCAACCCCAACGCGTGGTCGTGCTCGATACAGAGGCGCTGGATGATAGTCTAGCCCTGGGTATTACTCCTGTGGGAGCCGTCATACCCGAACAAGGCGCGTCCTATCCAGACTATCTCCAGAGGGCGAGCCACCAGATTCCCACGGTCGGAACCACCGCACAGCCCGACCTGCAAGCTATTACAAAGCTCAAACCCGATCTCATCCTTGGCAGCAAGGAGTATCACGAGGATATTTATGATAAGCTCTCGCTGATCTCGCCCGCGATCTACACCGAGACGGTTGGCTCAACCTGGAAGGAGAACCTGACCCTCTATGCCAAAGCTTTAAATAAAGAGCAAGAGGGCACGCTCCTCCTGCGGCAGTATCAGCAGAGCATTACAGTGCTGAAAACCCAGGAGGGCGAGAGCCTGGGCAAGACCCATGTCTCAGTTCTGCGGATTATGCCTGACCGCGTTCGTATCTATATGCAGGATACCTTTATTGGTCGTATCTTGCAGGATGCCGGGCTTCCCCGTCCAGTGGGGCAGGACCAGCAGAAGAAATTCTCCCAGGACAACACCTACGATAATATCGCCCAGATGGATGGAGATGTCATCTTCATGACGCTCTATGATAGAAGCAATGATCAGCTCAAAGCGCTCACAAATCAGCCCGACTGGCAACAGTTAAACGCCGTCAAAGACAAGAAAGTCTACCAGGTTGATGACGATACCTGGATGGAAGGCCTGGGGATAGGCGCGGCCACCCATGTTATTGCCGACCTCACAAAAGACCTGGCGCCTGCACAGTAAAGTAGGCATGGGGGGGTGAGCGATGGCGAAAACAGGCATTGGAGATAGGTAGCAAGAAAGTGGTATGAAAAAGAAGCGCGAAGTGGCACTTGTCTTGTATCCAATCGCCCCGTAGAATAGAGGCAGAAATAAAGTAGCGGAGGAGCAACACGCCCATGTCGCATATGCACGTCGTATCGATCACCCTTGAAGGGAAGGTCGCCAGACTCGAACCACTTCAGCTGAAACACGCAACCGATCTTTATGCCGCTGGCCAGGAGGCGCGGATCTGGCGCTATATGTCCACCAATCCAGGCGTCTCACTTGCAGCCATGGCGCAGTGGATCGAGACCGCTCAGCAGGCCCAGGTAGCAGGTCATGAACTGCCCTTTGCCATTGTCAGTCGGGAAACAGACAAGGCAGTGGGATCGACACGCTATTTAAATATTATCCCCAAGGATCGTGGTCTGGAGATTGGTTGGACCTGGCTCACTCCGGGCGTACAGCGTACCGGCATCAATACAGAATGTAAATATCTTCTCCTACGGCATGCCTTCGAAACCTTGGGCGCCATTCGTGTGCAGCTCAAGACCGATAGCCGCAACGAGCAATCACAACGGGCCATTGAACGCATCGGCGGTGTGAAAGAGGGCATCTTGCGCAACCACGTCATCATGCCAGATGGCTACCTGCGCCACTCGGTCTACTACAGTGTAATCGATAGCGAATGGCCCTCCGTCAAAACTCGCCTGGAGCAGATGATGCAGCGCTAATACGCACTTTGCACGTGTAAGTTGTTGTAGATGTTGTATTTCCACTGGAGCGGCGCTGACTTTCCACTGGACTGGCGAGAAAAGCCGCGCTTTTTCTCCCTAGTCCAGTCTGCGCAGGCACCTGACGAATAAGCCTGCTGTGGCACTCACCAGGGTGAGCGCACCCGCAACAAGAAACAATATCCGAGTTCCCCAGGTGCCGGCGATCGCGCCCGAGCCGTAAAGTGAGAGGGGCACAAAGCCGACGCTCGCTAGCATGACGAAGCTCATCACCCTGCCCAGCATCTCCTTTGCTACGTTGGCCTGGATGAGCGAGAGGAAAAGCACGAGCAGCATCCCGTTGAGCAGGCCCACACCTGCCAGGCAGAACATCATCAGGGGCAGCGGTGTGAAGGCTACCCCGGCCAGCAGCGGTGCCTCCAGAATCTGTATCAGGCAGAAGAAGCGCCCTCGTGCCCGAGTCGGGCTGTAGACGCCGGACAGAATGAACCCAAGCACCGAACCGAGGCCAAAGCTCCAGAGCAGTAGGCTGTAGCCCTCAGCGCCAACGTGCAGCACATCCCGCGCAATCAGCGGCAGCCCGACTGAGGTCGGGCCGATCGCTGCCAATGCTGCGCAGGTGTCGATCAGCAGCAGTGCGATCAGCCAGGGGAAGCTCATGACGTAGCGCACCCCATCGCGCGCATCATGGAGCAACGACTTTTTTGTCTCCCGTAGAGCGCGGGCCAGCGGGGCCATCAGCAGCGCTGCCAGTACCGCGACGGCGAAAGAGAGGGCGTTGATGACGAAGGCCGCCGCTGTACCAAGTGTCGCCACGACCAAACCTGCAGGCAGCGCGCCGATCAAGGTGCCCAACTGCGAGATTAGAGCCATCAGCGAATTCGCGCCATCAAGCTGCTCGCGAGGTACCAAGTGAGGGGGAATGCTGCCTGCTGCCGGGTCGAAGATGCCTGTTGCCACACTGTGCGCGCTGAGAAGCATGCAGAGCAGCCAGAGCGGCGCGTAACCGGTAACCGCCAGCAGACCAAGCGCGCCCGAGGTTGCTACGCGCGTGGCATCGGACCAGAGCATCACCGTGCGTGGGTCGAGCCGATCGGTAATGATCCCCCCGGCGAGGGTCAGCGGAATTCTGGGGATCGACAGGGCCAGCATTGCCAGCGCCAGATCGAGCGGCGAGCCCTTCAACTGCTGCAGCACCAGCCAAGTCACGGCGATCACCTGGAAGGAGTTGCCCAACGCGGAGATTGTCTGCCCAATCCACAGCAGGCGGAAGTCCCGGTCACTCAAAGGGCCGATCATACGGGTAAGACTTAACCGTTTCATCGCAGCATCTCTCGCTCCATGCTTACTGGTGGCAGCCTGTGAAGCAGGTAGCTGACAGCGACGAACTGTTCATAGGTATCCCGCTCCGGATCTTCCAGAGCCTGGTAGATTTCGCGACCCACAGCGTCGAGCAATTCCTGGATACGCGCCAACCGATCCGCGGGGAGCCGTACCAGCTCGTGCGCGAACCGCATCTCTGGTATGTGCCCGTTAAAGAACGTGTTCGCCCTGATGTACTCCTGGCTCAGCGCCTCCAGCGTGCTTTCCACCAGTTCCTGATCTCTAGCTGTTTCTTTTGTCTCTGGCGCGAGGCGTACTACGCGCGCCACGGCGCGGTAATATTTCTCGATTACGCCGCCTTTTGGCTGCTGGGAGACAATCTCAATCAGCCCCGCCGCCTGCAACTCGCGCACATGGAAGTGCAGGCGCGGCGGCGAGACCTGTAGCAGATTAGCGAGCTGTTTGTTGGTGTAAGGTGCGTTGGTTAACAGGCCAAGTACGCGCTGCCGTAGCGGATGGGCGAGGGCGCGAATCTGCTCGGGCGTCTCTAGGACAAGCTCGTCTCGCATTGGTGGCTCCCTTTCTATGATCAGCTCTATATAAATTGATAAAGTTTATTTTAATTGATAAGGATAAGTATAATGATGGAAGGAGTTTTGTCAAGGAAGCTTGTGGGGAGGGAAAGGCTGAAACTGAAAATAACGGACTGCGTAGTTTGAGGACTGAATAAAGATCAGCCAGTCCAAAACATTACCGCAACCAGCCCAGTGGAAAAACAACACTTACAACAGATGTAAGTGTTGTTTTTCCACTGGAGCGGCGCTGACTTTCCACTGGACCAGCAAATTTTGCAGTGGAGCAGGGAGAAAAGCCGCGCTTTTTCTCCCTGCTCCAGTCAAACGCCACAAACCCATCAACAAGTGGAAATGCTTCTCACGAAGTTGTTTTTAGCAACGTAGCAAGCGAAAAAGAATGTTCTCGGTACGTTCATTGCGGCAAACGCTAAAATGCGATGCTGCTCCTGGCAACTCCCTCTTTACTTTTTCTCATCCTTATGGTATTTTGAACTATGTAGTTCAGAATGGAAAGAGAGATAAGGAGATATCCAGCAATGGGGCGACCAAGTGATGCGAAGCTGCGATTGATCGAGGCGGCGAAAAATGTCGTTTTCACGCACAGCTATGAAGGAGTGAGTGTGGATGAGCTGTGTACAGCAGCAGGCGTGAATAAAAGCAGTTTTTATCATTTTTTCTCTTCCAAACAGGAACTCGTTCTCACGGCTATTGACAGTCAGTGGCAGTGGTTTGAACAGAGTGTCCTGGCACCAACGTTCTCTGCTCACCTGCCTCCGCAGGCACAGATTTTGCGTTTTTTTGACTTGTCATTGGAGAGGCAGCAGGAGCAGCAACAGGCCACCGGTCATATGCGTGGATGTCCTGCAGGCAACCTGACGCTGGAAATGAGCGCGCAGGATGAACTGATTCGGACACGGGTAGAGCAGTTTTTTCGGAAATGGCTCACCTACTTTGAACAGATGCTGGACGAAGCCAAAGAGCAAAGGATCGTTCCCGCAACACTGGATACCACTCTCACTGCGCAGGAACTGCTTGCCTACTTTGAGGGTGTCATGCTCTTAGCGAAGGGTTGCAATAATCCCTCGTTAATTGCCACGTTGCGGATGGGGGTGCTTGCCTTGATGCAGTATCAAGGAGATCAAGAGGCGCGGGCTACGGAAGCGTAATTTTTTTTGCCATTGTTCTGGACTAAATAGTTCACAACATCCCGGTGGTTTTCCTCACAGGTAGCAAGAGAACTGACCGGACATTTTTTGAAGGAGTAGGAGCAATGAAACGCGTCGTCATTACTGGTATGGGGCTGGTCACAGCCTTGGGGCACACCGTTGAAGAAACGTGGGAGGCACTCTGCCAGGGACGTTCGGGCATCGGGCCGATCTCTCAGTTTGATGCAAGCGAATACCTGGTCAGGTTTGCCGGAGAAGTCAGAAATTTTGATCCCAGCCATTATTTGGAGCGCAAGGACATCCGCAGGAACGACGCTTTCACACATCTGGCTGTGGCTGCATCTCGGCAAGCGCTAGAGCAAGCGCGGCTTTCGATTACTGAACACCTGGCTCCCCACATCGGGGTATGCATTGGCAGTGGTGTTGGTGGATTGATGACGCTCCACGAGCAATTCTCTGTCTTGCATGAGAAAGGGCCGAAGCGCGTGAGCCCTTTCCTTGTGCCTATGATGATGATCAACGCCGCGCCAGGAATGGTCTCACTCCTCACTGGTGCACAGGGACCAGCGTGGGCTGCGGTTTCTGCCTGCGCAACCGGTGGAAACGCGCTTGGCGAAGCCTGGGAAACCATTCGGCGCGGAGCGGCCAGAGCCATGCTGGCAGGAGGTGCGGAAAAAGCGGTCACCCCGCTGGCTATGGCTGCGTTTGCAAATATGCATGCGCTCTCACGGCGCAATGAAGATCCGCAAGGAGCCAGCCGCCCATTTGACGCTGAACGTGATGGCTTTGTGATGGGAGAAGGAGCGGGCATGCTGCTGCTGGAGGATCTCGACTTTGCGTTAGAACGTGAAGCACCCATTCTCGCCGAGCTGGTGGGATATGGCTCAACGGCCGATGCGTACCATATTACAGAACCAGCACCAAGCGGTGAGGGGTTGGTGCGCGCCATGGAGAGCGCGTTACAGGGAGCCGGTCTGCGTCCTGAAGAGGTGCAGTATATTAACGCACATGGAACAGCAACGCTCCTCAATGATGCGACGGAGACCCAGGCCATCAAAACGTGTTTCGGCGCTCATGCCTACCAGGTGGCTATTAGTTCGACCAAATCGATGCTGGGGCATACATTTGGGGCTGCCGGAGCCATCGAGGCGGCGATTGCTGTGCTGAGTATTGTTCACGGGATGATCCCTCCAACGATTAACCTGAACCACCCAGATCCAGCTTGTGACTTAGATTATGTGCCTCATCAGGCTCGTCGGAGTGACGTAAGGGTAGCGCTATCCAACTCGATGGGATTTGGTGGGCACAATACCAGTCTGCTTTTCAAACGATATGAGCGGTAGCTCTTTCTCATGAAGGGAGGGCGACATGCTGCTCAAACCAAGGCTCAACAGGAAGTGCTCGTTGGCTTGAACCGCTTCGTGTAAGCGACCTCGCATGGGATAGCTGAACGCTTGCAGGGAAGAGAGGCTGGCTTTCCTCTGGGGTGGTAACGCCATTATGGACATTTGCCGCCCTTAGCCTTCAGGAGGAGGATGGTCAATCCCACGCAGCGCGAGTGACTCATTATAAAACCGACGAGATTGTGCTTACGTCTCTTCCCTCGCAGGAGAACAAAACCACAGAGTTGAGTCGGGCACCATACAGCCTGCCAGGAATGGTCTGGTTCAAACTCAGCAAAAAAATACTGTGCCTCGTCACTGCTGCGCTTCCCCCTCCTCCATGTGCTCAATTTCACTCGACTGCTTCAAACCTGGGCACCACGGCCTGGTTCCTTCAAAATGCTCCATGTACTGCTCTCCCCAGGTAAGCATCAGAAGGATAATCTGCCTCAAGCTGGTTCCCAAATCCGTTAACGAGTATTCGACTTTCGGAGGAATTTCTTTGTAAATCTCTCGATGGATAATACCATCGGTCTCCAGTTCCCGTAGTTGTTGGGTCAGTATGCGCTGTGACACATCAGGTAAGAGGCGTTTGAGCTCGTTGAAGCGCCTCGGGGTTTCGAGCAGATAGTACACAATGAGGGTTTTCCATTTCCCTCCGATCACATCAGCGGTTGCTTCCATCAAGCACTGATAGTTTCTCGTATAGATAGGCTCTCGCATGGTTGCTTCCTCATTCTTATCAGTTACTTTTTCGTTACTATACCACAATTTTGTGCGTACTTGTCAGGGCGCATGTATCCCACTACACTTATTCAGGGCAGAGACGTGCGTGAACAATCAAGGCAGTTGCCTCTTTCCCGAAGGTGAGGCTTATACATAAGCAAGAGCGTACATACGGAAAACGATATGTCATTTACGCTGAAAGTTTTGGGTGCCATGAAGCCAGAGGAAAGAGTGGCGCGCGTCTTCTTGAAGAGAAAGAGCCTAAAAATCGAGAAAGCATATATGTGAAAAGGAGATACTTATGCGTTTACAGGGAAAAACGGCTTTGGTGACTGGGAGCACTTCAGGGATTGGGCAAGCGATAGCGGAAGCCTTTGCTCGGGAAGGGGCACGCGTGGTCGTCAGCGGTCGAAACGAGCAACGTGGGCAAGCAGTTGTGGATGCCATTCGAGCCAAAGGAGGTCAGGCGAACTTTATTGTCGCCGATCAGGCATCGGTAGAGGGGGTACGCCGCTTAGCCAAAGAGGCGACAGCCGTGTTTGGGCCGATCGACATTCTGGTCAATAATGCAGGAATCTTCTCCTTCGCTCCATTAGAGCAAGTGGATGAACCCACCTTTGACGATACCTACGCGATTAATGTGAAAGGGCCATTTTTTCTGACTGCCGCCTTGGCCCCTCAGATGGCGGAACGTGGAAGCGGAAAGATCATCAACATTACGACCATGGTTGCCCATGTTGGAGAGCCAACAATGTCTCTCTATGGCTCAACAAAAGCGGCACTGACGCTGTTGACCAAGGCCTGGGCCACTGAGCTTGGACCCAAGGGGGTCAATGTCAATGCCATCGCTCCAGGCCCGACGTATACGCCCGCAACAGAGGGCATGGCGGAAGGACTGGATCAGTTAGCCGCTGCCCTGCCTGCCAAAAGAGTCGCCCAAGCTTCCGAGATAGCAGCCGCAGCCGTCTACCTTGCCAGCGATGAGGCGGACTTTGTCCACGGAGCGACCCTTCCGGTGGATGGGGGAAGGATCGCCATCTAAACACGTCCACTGTTTCCTGTCTCCTGCCAGGGAGAAAACTCATATAGTCGTACTTCTATCTATAGAAGTGCGAGAAGTGGACTGGGGAGAAAAGCCGCGCTTTTTCCCCAGTCCACACAAGTGCCACAAACGCTTCAATAAGAGAAATAACCTCTTCCAGAACAGCAAAAAAAGTGTTGCTTGGAATTATTAGACCCACGGGATGTACAACGAGTTAATGAGATCCTTCGACTTTTTCCTCCTTTGGCTCGTATTCTTGAGGAAGAGCGGTTGCTTTTTCACGTGCACACGTTCGACTTCGCTGGCTTATTTCGCTGCTCACAGGAGCAGGATTGCGTGGTATCAACAGGAGCAGACCGAGGAGAGAGGCGGCGCAGAGGGCTGCAGCCACTAGAAATATTCCACTGCCATGTAGTCGTTCATAGAGTGTGCCAAACAGGTTGGTGCTCGCCCAGGTACCCAGTCCGAAGCTTGTACCATAGAACAATGTCTGCCCCGTTGTCCGCAGGTGAATCGGTACGTACCGATCGATAAAGGTCACCGCGGCGGTATAGAAGCTAGCAAACGAGATGCCATGTAGTAGCGTGAAGGCGAATAGTACGCTATAGTCCGTAAAGATCGCATAAGCTAGCCAGCGCACAACCGCCACACTCAAACCGATCAGCAGCAGCCATTTAACGCCTAATCGTTTCATCATGATGCCGGAGAGCATCATGGTCGGCAGTTCGCTCAGGCTTGCCATTCCCGATGCCAGGCCGATGGCCCTGGTGCTCACTCCAAGCCCACGCAGGTAGAGGCCAAAGAAGGTATTATAGGCTGCGAAGGTGCCATAGCCTACCATACAGAGCAGCAGGAACAGAAGCAGCGTGCGATCATGAAGCAGTACTACCAGCTCACGCCTTTTTACATGTGTCATGCTCACCTTGCTCTGTGTGGGCACGAAGAAGCTGGCGAGAAAAGGACCACAAAATACGACGGCTAGCAGCAGGAACAGCGCAGTGATGCCAACTTCATTCAGAAAGCTCCCCGCCGCAATGGCCGCGACGAGAAAACCAATAGAACCATACACGCGGACCGTTCCATAGCTGCCACCACGCTGGCCGATCCATTGAAGTGTAATAGCGTCGGCCAGCGGAATTACCGGACTGAGTGATATTGCCAACACAATAATACATAGGAGTAGCACAAGAAAGGAATGAGCAATCAACCAGAGCAGAAGCGAGGTAATTACCGCGCCCAGTAGCGTTACGATCAACAATTGTTTACGCCAACTATAGCGATCGCTGAGCAAACCCCATATTGGTGGCATCACCACGCCCGCTAGAGGAAACATCGAGGCGGTCAAACCTATCTGTGTACCAGATAGTCCAACGGCCCCTAGATAGAGACCGAGGTAGGGCAGGTAAATGCCCATTGCGGAAAAATAGCCAAGATAGAAGAGTTTCATGCTCCAAGGTCCAGCGAGCACACTGGAGAGTCGTTCCCCTGATAGAGCCAATTTGTTGAACATACGATAAAAACTTTCCATATTGTTTTAAATAACGTTTAATTTAGAACAACCAGACAGCAATGAGCTATCACAGCGTGACCAGGCTGTATGATCTATTGGACACGCTGAATCAACTGGAAGAGTGGCGTTTGCAAACGGTTCCTGCATGTTATTACTCGTACAACCGCAAGAAGCCGCATGATTTTCAACTGCCGGCGGAGTGCCACTGCCAATTTTCTGCAACGGGTAGCAACCCTATTGCATAGAAAAGGTCTGGAATAAGAAGGCCAATATATCACTCTCCTCTTCAATGATCTTCGCAGTTGGTTTCCCCATTCCATGTCCAGCCTTCAGCTCAAAGCGCAGCAAGATCGGTTTCTTTCCCTGGTATGCGTGTTGGAGTGTCGCGGCAAACTTCCAGGCGTGGGCAGGGACAACGCGATCATCTGTATCCGCTGTCATGATCAAGGTCGGAGGATATTCGACCCCTTCCTTCACGTTGTGCAATGGCGAGTACGCGTACATGAATTTAAAATGCTCTGGGTTGTGCTCGGCATCACCATACTCTGAGATCCAGTAGCGCCCGACCGTGAACTTGTGGTAGCGCAACATATCAATGACTGGCACGCGGCAGATGACCGCTCCATACAAATCAGGGCGCTGGACCATGCTCGCGGCGACAAGGAGCCCTCCATTGCTCCCGCCTTCAATAGCGATGCGAGTAGGATTGCTATACTTGTTCTCAATCAGCCACTCAGCAGCCGCGATGAAATCATCGAAAACGTTCTGTTTCTTCTCAAGCATTCCAGCCTTGTGCCACTCTTCGCCGTACTCGTTGCCACCGCGCAGGTTTACTGTTGCGTATATCCCTCCACGCTCAACCCAGAGCAGTGGGGTGATGCCAAAGCTGGGCGTCAAACTGATATCAAAACCACCATAGCCGTAGATTAGAACGGGATTATTGTTATTAAGCACAAGCCCCTTCTTATGGGTAAGGAACATGGGGATACGCGTGCCATCCTTTGAGGTGAAAAAGACCTGCCGGGTCTCATATCCAGATGGATCAAATGTATGTGGTGTCTCCCACAACGGTTTTAATTCGTGGCGTTCAAAGTCATAACGAAAGACGGTTGATGGGTAGAGAAACGAGGTAAAGCTTAAAAAGAGTTCATTGTCATCTGGCTCACCACTTACACCCATGATTGAGCCGAGGGTGGGAAGCTCGATTTCACGTAAGAATATGCCTGTTTTGTTGTAGAGCTTCACCTGGTGGTGCGCATCATGCATATAACCGAGCACAAACTGCTGATTGACGATCGACGCAAAATCCATCACGTCACTCTGTTCAGATACGATTTCACGCCATTGTGTACGTTCTGGCTTTGTGGTATCAATTGCGATGATTCTTCCTCGAGGTGCATCCAGGTTTGTTTGGAAGTAAAATATCACTCCATCGTTTCCCACAAAGTTGTAGCTTGCATCGGCCTCGTCTAGCAAGCGTATGAAGGGCTCATCGCTCGTTACCTCTCGGTAATAGATGCGGTTCTTCGGGTCAGTTCCACACCACACGTTGAGAAGCAGATAGACCCCATCGTTTGAGATGAAGGGTGAAAAGCTTAACTCCTTGGCTTCTGGCCGTTCAAAGACGAGTTGATCTTCTTCTTGCTGGGTACCAACCTTGTGCCAGTAGACTTTACTATAGTTGGTCTGATCCTCTTCAGGTACTGTCCCCGGCTCTGGCAATCGATTGTAGTAGAAGCCCGTGCTGTCATGTTTCCAGGCGATCGAGGCGAACTTACAGTATTGAATCACTTCATCATAGTCACGACCATCGTCCACACGGCGAATGCGAATTTCCTGCCAGTCACTACCACTCTTCGATGTTCCATACGCCAGTAACTTTCCATCCTCGCTCATCGCTTGATTGGTGAGGGCGACTGTGCCATCTGCGCTGAGGGTATTGGGATCAAGCACGACCTGCATATCCGTGTGCAGAGCAGATTGCGTATAGAGCACATTTTGATTCTGCAACCCCGTGTTCTTAGAGAAGAAGTATCGCTTTCCCTTCTTGTATGGAGTTGAGTAACGAGGATAATTAAAGAGTTCACGGTAGCGCTGCTTGATCTGGTCTCTATCCAGAATAGCATCTAAGTATGTGCGGGTAGCGCTGTGCTGCTCCTGAACCCAGGCCTGTGTTTCCTGAGTCGATACCTCCTCTAGCCACCGATACGGATCGGCGACCAGGGTTCCATGATAATCTTCAACAGTATCTTCACGACGAGTAGCTGGTTGCAAAGTTGTACTCCTTTACATGAAAAGCGCATTCGTGACATCGAATTACGCGTGTATTGGGCTACTTGTTGCCTCTTTGGCCTCGCTGAAATAAGGCAGACATACCCCCTACCACGAGTTCCTCACGCCTATGTCTCGTTTCAATCCTATGCCTCCTGACACTGAAAAGGATACCATATTATGCTTCCGGCTGAGTAAGGAATTTTTGCTTCTTTTTGGACACGAAGAAGAGAGGATGGGTTAAACGCCCGAGTGGGCCTTAGCTAAGCGCCCTTGCTATGTGCTCGACGGCCGTGCGTATGGCTTGCGGTTCCACGCCCGCGTAGCCGAGGACCAAGCCGCTACGTTGCTGAGGAGCGAGGTGGTAGGCCGAAAGCGGCGGAGTATCGACTCCCTGGCGTTGAATATGTTGGCTGGCGAGACGATCGTCCCAGCGTGGCGGCAGCCAGCCCACGACGTGTAAGCCAGTTGTGGAGGGCTGGATCTGCAGCAGGCCGTCTAGCTTCTGGCGGGTTGCCTCGATCAACACCGCTTGGCGCTCGACATAGAGGTGCTTCATGCGCCGGATATGGCGTGCAAAGTGCCCCTTGTTCATGAACTCAGTCAGGATCATCTGGTCCAGCGACGGGGAGTGCCGGTCGGCGATCGAGCGGGCCTGCACGAAGGTGTCTACGAGTGCAAGCGGAACAACCAGGTAACCCAGGCGCAGCGCGGGCAGCAACACTTTGCTAAAGGTGCCCATGTAGATGACCCGGCCCGTATTGTCTAAGCCCTGCAGAGCAGCCAGGGGCCGTCCTTCATAGCGATACTCGCTGTCATAGTCATCCTCCAGCACCCAGGCTCCTGTGCGTGTCGCCCACTCAAGCAGCGCCAGCCGCCGGGCCAGACTCATCGTAACTCCCAGCGGATACTGGTGCGAGGGTGTCACATAGGCCATGCGCACGTTAGGGTAACGCCGTATACCCTCCTCCACATTCAAGCCATCCTTATCGACCTCAACGGGTACCAGGCGCACACCCAGACCAGCAAAGACATGCCGCGCACCTAGATAGCCAGGGTCTTCGATCCACATGGCATCACCAGGGTCCAGCAGCACCCTGGCCGTCAGATCTAGCGCCTGCTGGGAACCCGCCATGATGATCACTTGCTCAGGTTCACATTTCATACCCCTGGACGCCTTGAGGTAGCCTGCGATCGCCTCACGCAAGGGCCAGTAGCCATGCGGATCGCCATAGGAGAGCAACTCACGCGCCGGATAGCGCCAACAGCGGGCCGTCAACTTCGCCCAGAGATCAAAGGGAAACCTATCGATTGCAGGCACACCTGGCTGGAAAGCACGAGGATTGCGGGCATAGCGGATCGGCACGACCGATTTGGCCGTAAGAGAAGCTCCCCAGCGCGAAATGGCCGCGCCAGACATGGGAACCCCACTAGAGGCATTTCTCACATCGATGTTCGTCTTGAAGACATCTTCTGGTAGTATAGAGGTCACGTAGGTGCCTGCCCCAACCTTGCCTTCCAGGTAGCCTTCGGCGATCAACTGCTCAAAAGCATTCACCACCGTATTGCGCGAAACCTCTAATTCCTCAGCTAGTTCGCGCGTCGGCGGCAGGCGCGTCCCACCTTCAAGATGCCCGGATAGGATGGCCTCGCGCAGGCCGGCGTAGAGCTGGCGAAAGAGCGGTGTCGGCAACTGTCGATCCAATACGAGACAGAGAGAAGCGACAATAGAGGCAGATTGTGTCAATGCCGTTCCTTTCCTAGTGGTATGTACAGATGCTGCATTGGTCCTCTCACTTTAGCACAAAATGGCCCTGGTGGGGAGATCAATCTCAGGATACCATACTCTTACCAACATCAGGAGTATTCCTGACAAGAGAAAGGATCATCCCATGGCAGCCGAACCTCGCACCCAGCATCCCTTTCACATGTATGACGCAGTGATGGCTCAACCCCAGGCTTGGGCTTCGATTATCCAGCGTATTCGTCCTCTGACTGGGCAGATTGCTCCCAGGCTCGCGCAAGCTCAGCGCATCTTCATCGTCGCCATCGGAACCTCGTTTCACGCAGCCGAAGTAGGCTATCACCTGTTCAGGTATTATGGTGTAGCGGTGCCCATCCAGACGATGCACGCGTTCGATTTCGCCCTCTACGGCCCCAACCTGAGCGCCAGGGATTGTGTGATCGTCATCAGTCATCGCGGCGGCAAACGCTACAGCCTGGAGGCCATCAAACGCGCCAGAGAAGCCGGTTGTTATACGCTGCTTATCACGGGCGAGGGCGCTCCCAGCACCATGCAGTACGCCGACATCACTCTCAAGACCACCGAGCAGGATAAATCTTCGGCTCACACGGTTAGCTACACTGGC
Organism: Ktedonobacter sp. SOSP1-52; assembly: GCF_016587395.1. Taxonomy (NCBI): domain Bacteria; kingdom Bacillati; phylum Chloroflexota; class Ktedonobacteria; order Ktedonobacterales; family Ktedonobacteraceae; genus Ktedonobacter; species Ktedonobacter sp. SOSP1-52. The sequence continues at coordinate 105,432 of NZ_BNJH01000002.1, read as the reverse complement.
ACCATCGCCGCGCTGTCTTGCCTGGCTGAAGCACTCGGTCAGCAGCACCACGCGCCCACCTTCCTGCAAGAAGAGTTCCCCACCATCTTGCGAGCCTGCCTGGAGACAGATGCGCGGATGGCGGAGTTGGCAAGCGCCCATCTGAAGCACCGCCGTATCTGGATCGTAGGAGGCGGACCATCTGGCATCACGCCCCTGGAGATCGCGCTCAAGATCAAGGAGACCTCGTATCTCCAGGCCGAAGGTATGCCGGTTGAGGTCATGCTGCACGGTCCATTCCAGTGTGTCGAGCCAGAGGACCTCTTCATTCTCATCGCCCCTGGCGGTCCAGCCCAGGCCCGTGTCCTCGAACTGGCCACCATGATTAAGGCGGTTGGTGCCCCCTTCATCGTGGTCAGCGATGGTACAGCTATCAGCATCCAGCAGGATGCAGCGGGTGTGTGCACTATCCCATGTGCCCCTGAACCATTCACTGCGCTTACCTGCCTGATCCCGCTCCAACTCTTTAGTTACCACCTGGCGCTGGCACGCGGTACTAATCCCGATGGGTTTCGCCTGGAAGATCCCCACTTCGCCCAAGCAATGAAACTCGTACAGTTGTAGAAGAGTTGCTGTCGGCTTTTGTTTGAAAAACAGCGGAACGAATGCACACGCAGGGAGTGAAGGCGTTCCACTGTTCCTCAGAAGGCATGATATACTGAAGCAAAAAAGCTCCAGGAGCAAAAAGATGGAATTGGTGGAGGATGCCAAAGAGGTACTCAGAGAAACGGCAAAAAATCTCAAAGGAAGTAAAGGAGGTTCTCATGAATACTATGTTAGAGCGTGTACACGCGGTCCTCTCTACTACTCCAGAGCGCTGGCAGCAATTGGTCAGCACACTTCCCAATGATCTGCTGATACATCCGCCAGCCGCAGGGGAGTGGTCGGCACGCAGTTGCTTACAGCATTTGGTGGATGCGGAACGTGCGCTCTTTCCTGTGCGCTTCCGCGCTCTCCTGACGGGCCAGGACTTCAGCGATTTCGATCCCAACGAGCCACACCCAGATCTTGCTGCACAGACACTTGAACAGCTTGCTATTGCGTTTGCACAGCATCGTCAAGAAAGTCTTGTCCTGATTCAGCAAGTGAAGGATGAGGATCTGGAGCGGACTGTCCAGCATCCGAAGTTTGGTACGGTCACCCTGGCACAGTTCCTTCATACATGGGCGGCTCACGATTTGAATCACACGATCCAGGCGGAACGAGCGCTTATACAACCCTTCATGCTTGGATGTGGCCCCTGGCGTGCCTTCTTCCAGGATCACGAGATTGTTGCTCCCAATAGGTAAGTGGGATCGCGAAAAGCTAGCGATCCCACTTACCTATTGGGGCTTGATTCCCTTTGTTCATAAATCAGGAGAGTACTACATGATCAGTATTGATAAGCTCATGCCCTCCGATAGGGCTGCCTGGGAAGTCCTATTCCGCGCCTATATCGACTTCTATCAGCGAGTTGAGTCACCCGAGATGTACGACCGGGCGTGGCGCGAATTCCAGGCAGATACGAGCCTGCACGCCTTCGGTGCCAAGCTGGATGGCAGGCTTGTCGGTATTACTCATTTCCTCGTCCATCCCAGCACGTCGGGACCAGATGTCTGCTATTTACAGGATCTCTTCACCGCCTCGGATGCGCGCGGCAAAGGCGTGGCTCGCGCGTTGATCGCCGCTGTCATCGATTGGGCTGGGGCTCATGGCTGTTGCCGTGTATACTGGACTACCCATGAATCCAACACCACGGCACGGTATCTATACGATAAGATGGCCGAGAACCGTGGCTTCATCCGGTATCAGATCGAATTGCCGCGTTAGTGCAGCCTTACAGGCGCTACCTTGTAGGGTCTATGTTGGCATGGACCCTACGCTTCATGCTAGGCGGCAACATCCTTTAAAATCAAGACAGATAAGCTGAGCCCTCTTTAAAGAGCATGGCACATACTAAGCACACCTTTCCTACTGGCTGGTCGTATGCACATGGAGTAACTCTTGTAAATTTTGCTGATGGCTGCTATACTCTAGTTACCTGTTCAGCCAATGATGCCTTTGTATTGTTTCAGGCTGGATGCTCATTCAGCCAATTAGGAAAGGAGACAAATTGTGTTAGCACATGTTTCAGAGCATGGGCAGCAATACACGATGTGCCTCCTGGTCTTGCACACCCAGCAGGGTATCGTGTAACAGAGCCACTATCGATCTTCCTCTTTTGCTGCACCACCTCTCTGTGCTCTTTCTGATTATTCTTACTCCGTGCGAGCCACATCTTTTCTTCGGATCGAACGAACGCTTGAAGATGTTCTTCTTGCTCGATTTGAGGAGAATGAGCGTGTTTTTGCTCGCTCGCCTGGAGAGGAGTTACATTCCAATCAAGCTGAATGGGATGGATCATCATGCGTGTAACAGAGACACATTTGGAGGTAAACCAATTGGCGAATCAGCAACATCTTGACCTTCTCAAACAGAGTGTCCACACCTGGAATCAGTGGAGGCAAGAGCATTCGGATATTCGGCCTGATCTCAGCGGCTCCGATTTAGCCTGGGCTTGTTTGAGCAATGCCGACTTGAGCGGAGTAGATCTCAGCGGCGTAGACTTCACCTGGGCCGATCTCTATCGGGCCAACTTGATCAGAGCCAACCTCAGCCAAGCCAATCTCAGCGGCGCGGACTTGAGTGGCACCCATCTTTGTCGCGCGAACCTGTGTGGGGCAGACCTCAATGGGACATTGCTGTATCGAGCAAACCTGCGCGACGCGAACCTCAGCGAGACGAATCTGCAAAAGGCGGTTCTTGAAGAGACCGTGCTGAACTGAGCATGGCAAAGGAAGGATAATATGGCAAAAGAGAGAGATGACATTCTGGTCGTTGGGGAAGTGGTTGAAGTGTTTCCCAACGCCTTGTTTAAAATCCAAATCGATGAGCAGCATCATGTACTGGCAGTGCCTGCGGGACGTTTGCGGCTGTCAAATATACGTCTTGTGGCGGGCGATAAGGTGCGAGTTGCGCTCTCGCCCTACGACCTGACACGAGGCCGGATCACCTGGCGCATCAACGAAGGTCGTGGCCCCCGCTAAAACACAACTGAACCTGGCCAGGCTTTCAGAAAAATCCGAAAGCCTGGCCAGGTTCCTTAGTCCCTATTTGTTATTCATATACCTTCCCATCGTCTTCTTGCCAGAGCCTCCTCATCTCCTCACTGGTTGCGAGCAGTTCGTCCAGTCTTCCTTCAGCGTCGACATGGCCATCCTTGAGCAGAATGATGTGATTGGCACGTTGCAGGGTGGCGCGCCGGTGCGTGACGACCAGGCAGGTCGTATCTTCGCGCTCAAAGATGCGTTCCCAGAGGGTGCGTTCAGTTTCGACATCCAGCGCGCTGGAGAGGTCGTCGATTACCAGCAACTCGGCGCCGCGCACCAACATACGCGCCGCCGCCGTGCGCTGCATCTGTCCCCCCGAGAGCTTGACGCCGCGAGTACCCACTGGTGTCTCCAAACCTTCCTCCAGTGCCTGCACATCGCGCTCTAAAACAGCGCCCCGTACGGCAGCGGTCAGGACCGCAGAGTCGTCTGGTAGCCCTAGAAGGATGTTCTGCCTGAGCGTCTCGCTGAACAGGCGTGGCACCTGCGCCGTGTATGCCGCACGAGGCGGCACAAAGAAGGTAGCCGCGTCCTCCACGATGTCGCCGTTCCAACGGATCTCGCCTGCCTCACTGGGCAGCAGGCCCAGGAGTGTCTGGAGAAGCGTTGTCTTGCCCGCGCCGACGCGCCCCGTCACCACCGTCAGGGTGCCACGCGGCAGGCAGAGGTCTACCGCAGAGATACCATGCTCCGACTGCGGATGGCGATAGGTTAGTCCTCGCGCCTCCACGAGGAATAACCGATCAGTCACACTGCGCGCTGGAGGCGGGACCTCGGGCAAAGGTCCGCGCAAGTGCAACGGTGTATGCTCTACCAGAGCTGATGGCGAAGCATCCTCCAATAAAGCACCCATGCGGGCGAAAGCGACGCCGGTCTGCTGATAATGGGCCAGAAACCGGCCAAGGCTGGAGGTAAAGCCGGCGATAAAGCTCAGGTAGGCGACAAAGAGGGCAAAGTCACCTACTGTCATACTACCACCGTGCAAGCTGCCAGCAGCCAGCAGCATGATCAGGCCTGTGCCTATGCTCACCGTGTTCTCGGTGATGGCGTCCAGGGCCTGTGTCGCCAGGCGATCTGCCAGCATCGCTGTCCTGCGCTGCTCATTCAGTCGGCGGAAGCGCGCCAGGATTCGCTCTTCGGCGCCTGTGGCCTGCACGGTCTGTACCGCAGCCAGGATATCGCCGAGGGCGCCAGTGACCTGACTGGTGGCCTGGCTACTGGCTTCACGGTAGCGGCCGAGCTTATTGCTCGCCCAGCGCGCGACGATTGTCACGACTACGAGAGGCAGCGTAGTAATCAGGGCCATACGGGCGTCGATATGCAGGAGCACTAGAAATGCCACCACGGCGAACAGGCCCGAGACCGTAATCTCGTCGCTCCAATCTACAGCATCTTCACCCTGATAGGCATCGTCGCGAAAGCGACTGATGGTCTCGCCGATGGAGTAGGGGAGCGCATTGGCTCCTGGCCGCTTCAGGATGTGTCGCAACAGGTTGCGGCGTAGTAGCCCACTCATCGTGAAGCGCATCATAATTTCAACAAAACCAGCGGTGAGCCACAAGGCCACACGGCACACGGCGATCACTACCAGTAGTATGATCAGTCCCGCCACCCCACCAGGCAGGTGAGCCTGTCCGGTGAGCGTATCGAAGAAGGAGCGAGCAATCAGGCCTACCAGCAGCGCCGACATGTCGAAGGTGCCCCATAATGTTGCGTGCAGCAGGTAGAGCCAGGGCCGATAGCGAACCATTTGCATCAGGTAACGCCAGGTTGGAAGTTGCTTCATTGATAGACCTCCTCAGTGGCAACGCTCAACAAATCGGCAAAGCGTGAAGTGGGGTCGGCAGCAAGAGCCAGCCGTGGCCCGTATTCGCGTACCTGCCCATCCTCCAGGACCAGGACGTCGTGAGCATATGCGATAGTGGCCAGCCGGTGGGCCACGATGATGCCGGTACGGCCTTCAAGTAACCGCCCCAGTGCTGTATGCACCAGCCGATCCGTGGCCGGGTCCAGACGCGAGGAAGCCTCGTCCAGGATGACCAGGTCTGGATCGAGCAGCAAGATACGGGCGCATGCCAGCACCTGAGCCTGCCCGGCGGAGAGCCCTGCCCCATCGGGCAAGAGCTGGGTATCCAGCCCACACGCCAGTTCCTGTAGCCAGTTCCCCAAACCCAGAGTATCCAACGCGGCGCGAATTTGCTCATCAGGCACACTGTCATCAAAGAGCGTCAGATTGTCGCGTACACTGGCATGGAAAATGTTTACTTCCTGCGTGACCAGGCCAATGCGCGAGCGCAATGCCGAGAGATGAACTTCCCGCAGGTCCACTCCTCCCAGGCGCACTGCACCCGCCACAGGATCGTAGAAGCGCAGGAGGAGCCGCGTCAGCGTTGTCTTCCCGCTACCCGTGCGTCCCACCACGCCCAGCACACGACCTGGCGCAAGCGACACGTTAACGCCACGCAGGACTGGCGCATCCTCCGCATAACTAAATGAAACTTTCTCGAATTCCACCGCCAGCGGTCCTGACGGTAGTACCACGCCAGGACCATCGATCACGCGTGGCCTGGTATTCAGGAGCGCTTCGACACGTGCCATGCTGGCGTCTGCCTGTTGTAGATCCTGTACTTCGTTGCGGATCTGTTCGGTCGGCTGGCGCAGCATCTCGGTACACTGAAAGATCAAGTAGACCGCGCCAATGGTCAGTGTGCCGGATGTAAACAGCATTGCACTTAGGGCGAGCGCGGCCGCCGTGCCGAGGGCAAACAACCCCTGGCTGGTAGCGCCCAGGCCATAGCCCCACATCTGTGCCTTACGTGTGATGGCCAGCCATGAGCGCATCACCTCGGCACAGCGGCGCAGGACAAACGCGCCTGCCCCGCTGGAGCGGATATCTTGCAGGCCAGCCAGGTATTCACCCAGGAAACCATAGAAATCAGCGCTGGCCTGGCGCTCCGCGGCCCAGGATGGTGTGGCAACAGCGCGGATGCGCAGCATACCCGTCAGGGCCAGTACGACAAAGACGCTCATACCCAGGCCTACTCGCCAGTCCACGTGATAGAGTAACCCGAGGACGCCTATCAGCAAGACGGCGTTGCCGAGCACATACACCACAAAACGAGAGAAGAAGCGCGCCAGGGTGGCGACATCACCATCCACGCGCTCGATTAACTCGCCCGGCGTATGGGCCGTGTGAAAAGAGGCATCCAGCCTGAGCAGGTGAGCCACAAGGTCGGCGCGCAACGCGTTGGTGGCCGTCCAACTCACATTTTCGGCCACATAGGTTTCGGCGACAGCCAGGCCCTGCCCCGCCAGGGCCAGGACCATGGTCAACAGTGCCAGAACGATCAGATTATGCAGATCCCCGCCCGAGGTGGCCTGATCGATAAAGTAGCTTGCGACCAGCGGTGTCATCACCTGTACAGAAATGGTGCCAACCAGGATCAGAGCCAGCAGGGCCATGCGCGGCCACTGGGGGCGCAGATAGCGGGCCAACAGCCGCCAGTAACGATTGAGAGCATGAAAGAGGTAAGTGGTCAGGAAGCGCCAGTAGCGTCTTAACTGAACGTATATCAAACTTGTTTCTTCCTTTGTCTATTGCGGAACATGAGGACACACGGTACACGTGTGCAGCATAAGAGCATAGCCTACGACAAGGTAAGGCTATGTGTGGTGGGGAAGCGGTGATGCTGAAGGGGAGACAATGTGTAGCCGCGTGCGATACGCAGGCAAGCAAAAGTAGCCCTCTGAGGCGAAGTGGGCCGATTCTGAAGCGTGAAAAGAACGTCTACAGAAGAGCGGAAAACTATCTGTAGCTTCTCGAAGAAGGGTATGGCCGTATATTGAAGCGCGCAATCATCGCAATGACTCGCGGAGAGACGACCTTACCTAGTTGTAGACACAGCTCACTTCGTTTAGCAACACCTTAGCTGTGATTAAGTGCATGGTAGATTGGACCTCCAAAAATAAGATAAACTCATAATAACCCATGCTTACTCGAAAGTCAAGTCGAAATTGAGCGGTGGATCAAAACACTCACCCATTATAGCGATGTTTTTCTGCAAGGGAGCGATCACCATCGGCGCTTTGCAAGTATTCAGCCATAGGCAGAGGTGATGCGCAGTCGCGCATCACCTCTGTTTGCATTCCTACTGAGCCGCGTCAGGCACAGGTAGTGAGGCCTGGCGAACTCGCTTATTCAGAGTGGTCGCGATGGCAAGGAGAATCAGCCAGCCTCCCAGAAGCAATGCGCTCACCTTGGCACCCATGCTTTGAATAAGCAATCCACCGAGAATGGCGCCCAGAGATTGCGCGCCCCGGGTCATCAATTGCACCGTGCTGCTCATGCGGCCCCGCATTGTATCGGGGGTCGCTGTGAGACGGTACGTGTCAAGCGCGATGGAGTAGATGGGAGCAACCAGTTCTTCCGCGGCAGCGATACAACCCATCACAATGGCGTTTGGTGCGATTGCGTAGAGGGGGAACATCAAGGCTTCGAGCCAGAGCATACTGATCGCGATAGTGCCGAAGGAGAAGCGTCGGCGTATCCAGTTGCTGGCGAGATTCCCGATCACCGCTCCAATCGCTGCCGCTGTGAAGATGGCCCCGATCCCGCCAGGAGAGGTATGAAGCTCCTGCGCCAGGATAAGGATCACCAGGTACCCGGCGCCATAGCGCAGGCTGTCCGCGCCGTTGACGAGGGTGAGAAATCTGAGCAAGGGCTGTTGCCACAGCCAGGAAAAGCCCTCGGCGAGGGACTGGTGCCATGGAAGCCGCGTCCCCTCTTGTTGACTGCTCTGGAAATTTCCGCGCATAAGGCGCAATGAAAAGACCGACACGCCAAAGGAAAGGGCATTCGCCAGGAAGGGGAAGGCGCTCCCCAGGCTATAGAGTGTTCCCCCAAGGAGCGAGCCAAAGGTGCGTATTCCCGAGTACGCCGCCTGGGACTGGGAAAGAGCGGCAGGAAGCTGCTCCTGTGTCACCACATTGGGCAACGAGGCCGCGTTCGCGACACTAAACAGTGTACCGAGCACGCCTGCCAGCGTCACCATGATATAGATGTGGAGCATGGTCAGCACATGGAACCAGAAGGCCAGGGGAATACTCAGGATCAAGAGCATGCGCCCGACGTCGCAGAGCAGCATGACGCGTTTACGGTCCCAGGTGTCCACAAGCACGCCCGCGATGGGGCCGACCACCAGCATGGCTATGGTGCTCAAGCTTACGGCGATACCAGCCTGGAGGGCCGAACCAGTGAGGGCTAAGATCAGCAGCGGGAGCGCGATAAATTGTTGCTGATCGCCAACAAACGAAACAAGCTGACCACTCAGCAAGAGCAGGTAGTCACGATTGCGCCAGAGAGGCTGCGTGGAGGTCGCGTTCTCTTTATGAGAGAGCATGTAATAAAACTCCATTCTCACGATATTGGGGCAGGGGAGATACCCTTATATGGGCGTTCCCTGCATAGAAAAAGGCCGTGGGCAAAGACATATGGCTCGCCCATGGCCTTGTTATCGCTGAGGGATGGAAGTGAAAAGCCGTGAGCGAGACCTGTGTGTGTCGCCCACGGCTTGTGCAATTGACGTTCTGGCTATTTTCTTTCTCTCCAGCTTCGTGTCAATGGCTCCCTGGAAAAGGGCATAGTGAGGCCCTGGGCGACACGAAACGCGTTAACACACGCGTAACGAGAGCGAAAGCACCACGCACTGGTGGGCTGTATCGTCGCGCTAGCCATCAATATCCCTTTCTTTGCTTTGCTACTGGAGTCGTGCATTGAGATAAGCCGAATGATAGCATATCTCTGCCTGGCAGTCAAACAAGCTCCACTGCTGAAAGGCGGGACTTATACGTCTCTCTGGCGCCTGATATGGAGCAATGCCCAGATCTTCTCTGGTGTAAGCGGCATGTCAATGGTGGTAATACCAAGAGGGAAGAGAGCATCCAGCACGGCATTGACGATAGCTGGTGGCGCACCAATACAGCCTGACTCAGCCACGCCCTTAGCCCCCAGGGGATTAAACGGCGAGGGCGTCTCGACGAAATCGGTGATAAAGGCAGGGAGCATATGCGCAAGGGGCAAGGCGTAATTCAGGAGCGTACCACTGAGAAGCTGTCCATCCTCATCATAGACGACTTCTTCATATAACGCCTGCCCAATACCCTGGGCTAGAGAGCCATGGATCTGTGCCTCCGCCAGCTCACGCTGGAGGACACGCCCACAATCATCGACGGCAACATAGTTGAGTATCTGTATCTCGCCAGTATCAGGATCAATCTCCACGACAGCGAGATGCGCCCCCGAAGCATAGGCCGCACCAGCGGGACTATACTCACGCCAGGCGGCGAGTCCCTCAATTGCTGTCCCATTGGCGGGATTGGGGACTTCACGCTCGATCAGTTCAGGCTGTTCCTCAACCTGGCGAGCCACATCTCCAAGTGTGATAACCCGCGCAGGTGTCCCACGAACACTGATACTCCCCTGCTCCAGTACCATGTCGGCTGCGGAAGCCTCCAGGAGACATGCGGCACAGTGAAGCGCTTTGTCTCTAACGGCTTCCGCAGCCAGCAGAACAGCCGAGCCGGTTACCTGGGTAATACGGCTCCCAAAGGTCCCCACACTATAGCCAGGTAGGCTACTATCATTCATATATACCTCTACCTGCTCAACTGGCAGCTGGAAGACAGTAGCCGCGATACGGGCAAGGGTAGTGAAGTGGCCCTGACCATTATGGGCCACGCCGCATTGTACCAGGATGGTACCATCACGTCTGACGCGTACAGTGGCGGCTTCGCGTGGCATATGGGCGGGAGAAGCCACGCTATCGCCTGACAGTTCGATAAAGGAGGCGAGGCCGATGCCCAACAGCCTGGGATGTACACTCGCTCGATATGCTCGTTGCCTAGCGCGCCAGTCTGGGTAATCGCCCAATTCCAGGACACGCTCAAGGATGGCCTGGTAGTTGCCGCTATCATAGATAACATCTGTGACTGTGCGATATGGAAAATCCTGGGGGGCGATAAAATTACGACGGCGCACCTCCGCAGGATCGATATCCAGTTCGTGTGCAATGCGATCCATGACGCGTTCCACAATATAGGTCGCCTCGGGTCGGCCTGCTCCCCGGTAGGGAGCAGTGGTGGCCTTGTTCGTAAATACGCCGATTACCTCGCTCTCAACCGCCTGTACCTGGTATGGTCCGCATAGCATGAGCGGAACACGTGTAGGCACCATTGTTGTAGTTGCAACGAGAAAGGCGCCCAGATCGGCCAGGGAGCGCAGCTTTAAGCCAAGTAGTATTCCATCTGCCTGAAAGGCGGCTTCAATATCGTGTACCTGCCCACGCCCCTGGGACTGAGCCTGCAAATTTTCATCACGTTGCTCAATCCATTTGACCGGGCGCTTGTGCGTCATCGCCAGGTAGGCGGCAACCACTTCTTCACCCAGAAAGACATTCTTAGCTCCAAAGGCGCCTCCAACCTCGGCATTGTGTACGAGAATATTCCCGGTATCCAGCCCCAGGAACATGGCCAGCGTCTCGCGGACACGAAAAATTGCTTGCGACGAGACCCAGGCTGAAAGTTGTCCACTGCCCGGGTCAAAGTCAAACATACAGGCCCGCGACTCAAGAGAACTGGGCGCGAGCCGCTGATTCTCCAGACGCAGGTGTAGGACATGATCGGCTCGTGCAAAGGTGACTTCGCTCTCCCCACCACGCAGGTGATGCACAAAGGCCACATTCGACCCAAGACCCTCGTAGAGGAGAGGTGCCTCCGCCTCCAGGGCTTGCTCTAGATCAACCACGGCTGGCAGCACCTCGTACTCCACATCAACGAGGTCGCGCGCATCCTCTGCGATGGGCAGGGTCTCAGCCAGGATAACGGCAACGGGGTCGCCAACGTAGTGTGCTCGCTCTACTGCCAATGGATGCCGCCCGGGATCGAAGACACCCGGCATTGGGCCGATAGGCAATGTGGGCATCCCATGCACCAGTTCAGCGCCCGTAAAAGCGCCCACGACCCCAGGCAATGAGCGAACTTTATCTAAATGGATGCTCACAATCCTGGCATGAGCGTATGGACTGCGTACCACCAGCATGTGTAGCGCCGGAGGGCGCCCTGCAGGTGATCTAAGGTCATCAACATAGCGGGCGTTGCCCGTTAGCGCCCCATAATCCTCTCTGCGGCGCCCCGCTTGAAATGGTTGAAAAGGTTTCTGCATAGCGCCCTCTCTTTCCTAGTGGGTAAGTAGCCTCTGTCATTATCAGGGAGATTTTCATATCACTCAGCACAAAATAATGATTGAACTGTAAAAAGAGAATATCCTTTGCTTGCTTAGAGTACATATGATTATAATCATATGTACTTATTGGATATAAAAAATATATGACGCTGTTTATCATTGACTTTTATTTATATAGTTAGTATGATGATTATATCATCCTATCTCTGTAGATTTGAGTAGCATGTATTTCTAGGAACTTTTCAGGAAATATAGCACTTATGTATGAGCCAATTCAAACGGCTAAAGTTTTCAAGCAGATTGCTGAACAAATTGAGCAGCGCATTCTCAATGGCGAATTGCGCAACGGAGATCGGCTACCGACAGAGCTTGAGCTGGCGAAACAGTTTCATGTCAGCCGAACCGCTGTGCGTGAAGCCATGAAAACGCTGGCCCAGAAAGGGCTGGTGGATACGCGACCGGGGCGCGGAACAATTGTCATTGATGGCGCTCATACTGCGCTCCAGAGCTCACTTGGGTTGGTCATGAAGTTGAAGTTGGGGGAGATGGGAGGGTCAGAGAATCTTTTGGAGGTACGCGAAATCCTGGAGACGGAGATTGCTGCAATCGCCGCGGAGCGTGCCACAGAGACAGAGATTACAGCGATGCGTGAAGCGATAGCAGTCATGGATGCACATATGCATGATGTCAACGCGTTTATTGCCGCGGACAATCGTTTCCACGAGGCCCTGGCACAGGCCACACAAAATATTTTAATCCTACTCCTGACCAACTCGATTGTGAACCTGCTGAGTGAGCAACGCAAACAGATATTCTCCGTTGCGGGAGGCCCTCAACGCGGGCAAATTCATCATAAGCGTATTTTTGATAGCGTCATCAAGCGTGATGCGGAGGCCGCGCGTGCAGCCATGCGAGAGCATTTACGCCAGGTGCGCGAAGATAGTGCTGATCCTGCATAGCAATTTGTCTTGTATGATCCTGTTTACGCTGTGTGTTGCATTTGGAGGACGTTATGGCTCATCTTGGCTTTATCGGGCTAGGGGCAATGGGAGGCCGTGTCACAAAACGGCTTCTGGATGCCGGGCATACGGTGACCGGGTATAATCGCACCCGGTCGAAGGCACAATGGCTTCTCGATGCTGGCATGCGCTGGGGTGACTCTCCGCGAGCGGTGGCTGAGGCGGCAGACATTCTCTTTACTATGGTCACCAATACTAACGCATTACACCAGGTATTTCATGGTCCTGATGGCATTCTGTCCGGCTTAAGCGCTGGAAAAATCTACATTGATATGAGTACGGTCAGCCCCTCGGCTTCGCGTCACCTGGCCACCCAGGTGGCCGCAAAGGAAGCGCATATGCTCGACTCACCCGTGTCTGGGAGTGTCATTACGCTTGAGCAAGGGAAACTCTCGCTGATGGTTGGGGGCGAAAAAGCTATTTTTGAGCAGGTGCTACCGATCTTGCAGGACATCGGCCCAACCGTCAACTACGTCGGCGAAAATGGCCTGGCGGTCTTGATGAAAATCGCTATTAACCTGAATTTGCAGGTGCAAATAGAGGGCTTCTATGAAGGCTTACTCTTAGCCGTAAAGGGAGGTATCCCCCTGGAGACGGCGCTTGAGGTCATGCTCAATAGCGTTGTTGCCTCTCCCTCTCTCAAGTATCGCACTCCCTTTATCCTCAACATGCCTGAAGAGGCCTGGTTCGATGTAAACATGATGCAAAAAGATATGTTGCTAGCGGAAGAACTGGGGCGGCAACTCGATGTGGCGCTTCCCAGTGTTGCGCTCAGCAATCAGTTACTGACGGCGGCCCGCGCCCAGGGCCTGGCCAAACATGATTTCGCCATCGTCTACAAGGTTTTGGCTCGTATGTCCGGCATCGATCTGTAATAGCTATGGGAGAACGCCATGTTACAGCCAGAGGCATCCAATTCTGTCCATCCAGAGTACACGCAAGGAGATGAGGGGCAGGCTCGTTGGCTGGCTATGTATGAACAGATGCTCAAGATTCGCGTCTTTGAAGAGCATGTCAACGAACTCTATCGCACCGCCAGAATGCCTGGCCTGGCGCACCTCTATAGTGGAGAGGAGGCGATAGCGGTTGGCATCTGCCAGGCCTTACGACGCGATGACTACATCACCAGTACACATCGGGGGCATGGTCATTGTCTCGCCAAAGGGGCCAGAGTCGACCGCATGTTTGCGGAACTGCTGGGTAAAGAGGCGGGCTATTGCCGGGGCAAGGGCGGGTCCATGCATATCGCCGACCAGGACACAGGGAATCTGGGCGCCAACGCCATTGTCGGTGGAAGTGCTGGCATTGCCACCGGGGCTGCGATGTCCAGTAAGATGCGGGGGAGCGACCAGGTTGCGGTCTGCTTCTTTGGCGACGGTGCGCTTGGGCAGGGACTTCTCTACGAAGTCATGAATATGGCGTCCTTATGGAATCTGCCCGTGGTCTATGTCTGCGAAAACAACCAGTACAACGAATACACACACAATGCTGAAACCACAGCAGGCGAGATGGCGAACCGGGCCAGGGCCTTTGGTCTTTTGACTGAAGAGATTGATGGGCAGGATGTGCGCGTTGTCTACGCAGCCGCGCACCGCGTGGTTGAGCGAGCGCGCCAGGGCGAGGGGCCTGCCTTCATCCTGTGTGATACCTATCGCTACTTTGGACACCATGTCGGCGATATTCAGCGCTCCTACTACCGAGCGAAAGAAGAAGAGGAGCACTGGATACAACACCGCGACCCCCTCAAGCTCCTCGCCGAATGGTTGAGCACAGAGGGTTTCGCCGGGCATGAAACGTTTACGCAGATCGAACAGCGTGTGAGAGCCGAGGTTGCGGAAGGCGAGCGCTTCGCACTCTCGGCACCTTTTCCCCAGCCAGGCGAGGTGGAACAAGATGTCTACGCTTAGCACCACAGCCAACCAGAAGGTCCAGGAGACCACGCTTGGGCAGGCGATTCGCGAGGCCCTGGCCGAGGAGATGCGTCGAGATCCGCGTGTCTTCATCATGGGCGAAGACGTGGCCGAAGCCGGGACGCCATTCAAAGTCCTCTCAGGCCTCGTTGAGGAGTTTGGACCCGCGCGTGTCATCGATACTCCCATCTCGGAAGCTGGAATTACAGGCATAGGAGTCGGCGGCGCAATGACAGGCATGCGCCCCATTATCGACATTATGTTTGGCGACTTTATTACCCTCGCCCTTGACCAGATCGTGAACCAGGCGGCCAAGGTTCACTATATGTCCGGGGGGAAGCTCAAGGTCCCGCTGGTCGTGCGCACGACCCTGGGGGCGACCCGTCGCACCGCAGCCCAGCATAGTCAGAGCCTGCACGCCTGGGTGAGTCATATTCCGGGTTTAAAGGTCGCCCTGCCATCCACGCCATACGACGCGAAGGGGTTGCTCAAGACGGCCATTCGCGATGAGAACCCCGTCATCTTCTTCGAAGACAAGATGATGTACCAGTTGAAAGGCCCTGTACCCGAAGGCGACTATACCATTCCCTTTGGGGTGGCGGATATCAAACGCGCTGGAACCGATATTACCCTGGTCGCGACTAGCAGCATGGTACAGGTCGCGCTTGAGGCGGCGGAGAAGCTTGAGGCGCTGGGGATAAGGGCGGAGGTGGTTGATCCACGTACGACTGTTCCCCTGGATAGCGCGACCTTGATCGACTCAGCCAGAAAGACCAGTCGTGTGATTGTAGTCGATGAAGGGTACGAACGCTATGGCGTCACCGCGGAACTTGCCGCAGTCATTGCCGAGGGCGCGTTCTACTACCTGGATGCCCCGGTCAGGCGCATGGGCGCCATGAATGTGCCGGTACCCTTTTCTCCCGTCCTGGAGGACCTCACAGTCCCTACCGCTGCTGCGGTGGTAGATGTAGCCAAAACGTTATGTGGTCGTGTCTAGACATTTCCAACGAAGGAGAGAGATATGGCGATCAAAACCTATGGCTTGATGGGCGTAGACTGGGAGGAGCGCGCGAATTTTGAGCGCTTACGTACCGCGCGCCTTGCGCGGATCAAACACCTGCTGAAAGCATCGGAGATGGGGGCGCTTCTCTGCTTCGATATGAATAACATTCGCTACATTACGGCAACCCACATTGGGACCTGGGCCATGGATAAGCTGGCCCGTTTCTCGCTTTTACCCCAGGACGATGAGCCGATCATGTGGGACTTCGGCTCAGCCGCGCGCCATCACCAACTATATGCGCCGTGGCTAAGTGAGCGTTCGCGCGCGGGCATCTCCACACAACGCGGTGCCATGTCGCCAGAGTCTGGCCGCGCTGAAGATGTCGCGCGCAAAATTCGTATCGAGCTAGAGGAACGTGGGCTCCTCCACGAGCCATTGGGAGTGGATGTGGTCGAATTGCCGGTGCTCTTCGCCTTGCAGGCCGAGGGTATTCAGGTGGTCGATGGACAGCAATTACTGCAACAGGCGCGCTTAATCAAGACAGAAGATGAGATTACGCTCCTGGCGACGGCCTGTATGATGGTCGATGCGGCATATGACGAGCTCTATCGAGCGCTAAAACCGGGGATTCGCGAGAATGAGTGTGTTGGATTGGTCAGCAAAGTGCTCTATGATCTGGGTTCGGAGCATGTCGAGGGCGTTAACGCCATCTCGGGCGAGCGATGCAGCCCCCACCCGCACGTCTATACGGATCGCGCCTTGAGACCGGGCGATCCGGCCTACTTTGACATCTTGCATAGCTACAACGGGTATCGCACCTGTTACTACCGCACCTTTGTCGTGGGGAGCGCCTCCCACGCCCAGGTCGATGCCTATAAACGGTGTCGAGAGATCCTGGATCGAGCCATCAATGCCATCAAGCCGGGTGTTACCACAGCTGATATCGTCAAGCTCTGGCCCAAAGCCGAGGAGTTCGGTTTCCCCAACGAAGAGGCTGCATTCGCACTCCAATATGGGCATGGAGTCGGTCTCTCGATCTGGGAGAAGCCTATTTTTAGCCGCCTGGTTTCGCTTGAGCATCCCGAGGTCATTGAGGAAGGGATGGTTTTTGCCCTGGAAACCTTCTGGCCCGCTTCAGATGGCTGGTCCGCGGCGCGCATCGAAGAGCAACTGGTAGTGACCCATGATGGCTGCGAGGTCATTACGCGTTTCCCCGCGGAACAATTGCTGGTGGCTGGAGCGCACTACTACACTGCGACAGGCCCCCTCGCTGCTATACGTGAATCCCAGTCCAATCTCAATGCCCAGTCGAAGCAGTGAACACATGCGATGTCCAGTGAGAAGAAAAGGGTGTGTATGTGGCTATAAAGCCCTCGCTTCCCACGCTTTCTAGGAGGTCCATGGTGATGACACCAGTTATCTTACCAGCATTGGGAATGTCACAAGACACGGGGAAGATCATTACCTGGCTCAAAGCTAGTGGCGAGCAGGTCACAAAGGGAGAACCCCTGGTAGAAATCGAGACCGACAAAGCCACGGTCGAGATCGGAGCTCCCGCCGATGGCGTGCTCGACCAGATCGTAGCCGGGCCTGGCAAGGAGGTTCCGGTAGGGCAGGTCATTGCCACGATCCTTGCTCCAGGCGAAAAGGCAGCCAGTGCCGGGGAGGCAACACATGCCTCGCTGCCTTCCCTGGGAGAACACACGCTCCGGCCGTCGTCTCTGCCTGCCAGCCCCCTGGCGTCGCGCATCGCCGCTGAGCACAACCTGGATCTGAGCCTTGTTCAGGCCGAGGGCAAACGCATTCAAAAGGCGGACGTCATGACCTATTTGCGCAATCAGCAGGGAGCCCATAGGCAGCAACCCACCACTCCAATAGCCCAGACGACACCGCGTTTGACGATGGCCTCGCCCAAAGCACGACGATTAGCGGCAGAGCAGGGAAAAGATCTCGCGCAGATCAAAGGGAGCGGACCAGGAGGGGCCGTACTGGCGGCAGATGTCGTATCTATGCCTCAAGTTGCGGCAGTACATGAAAAGCAGGATCAGCCATTGAGCACCATCTGGCGTATCATGGCTGAGCGCACAACCCAGAGCTGGACGAGCGTGCCTCATTTTTACCTGGTGCGCGAGGTCAATGCCAGTCGCTTAGAGGCCTGGTATCACCATAGACGCAAGCACGCAGCCGAGCAGGCAAGCTACACCGATCTGCTGGTAAAAATTGTGGCGCTGGCGCTACGTACCTCGCCACGGCTCAATGCCTCATGGAGCGAAGGAACGTTGCATCTAGAGCAAGCTATCCATATAGGTCTGGCCGTGGCTACCGAGCATGGGCTGGTTGTGCCCGTCATTCACCAGGCAGATAGATTGAGTATGCAAGAGATTACCCGGCGACGCAGAGACCTGGTAGCCAAGGCCCTGGCCAGAAAACTGCGACCAGAAGACCTGCGTGAAGCAACGTTTACGATTAGCAACCTGGGGATGTACAACATCGACGCGTTTAACGCCATTATTCAGCCGCCACAGGTTGCGATTCTGGCAGTGGGCCGTATCGCGGAACGCGTGGTGCCTGTGCAGAAACAGCCCATGGTTCAACCTACGATGATGCTGACTCTCTCATGCGACCATCGCGCCGTCGATGGCGCGTTGGGAGCCAAATTTTTGTCGCTGCTCGCGGATCTCATTGAGGAGCCGCTAGGGCTATTGCAGTAGTGATTCCCATACCGTAGGCTCGCGAGGCATGAAAGGAGGGAAAGCAAGCGGACATACAAGCGGACATACAAGGCACCACTTGTCATTCATAGCACATCCCAATTGCGCATGATAACTCCCACGATGTCAGGCCAGGCGCTAGTGTCCCCTGGCAATCTTTTGACGATTATTGTGCATTACTAAGGAGAACACCCGTGGTAGGACGACACACTTTCTGGCAACGCAACAGGTTTCCACTGTTGGCGCTCTTGATGATAGTGTTGCTGATGTGCAGCGCCTGCACGCAGAATAATACAGCCACGAATGGCCAGTCTCAGGCGCCCATCAAAATTGGCGTCTCTGTCTCGCTCTCAGGCGACTTCTCCGCCGATGGCAAGGCGACCGAGCAAGGCTATCAGCTATGGGCTGATACCGTGAATAAAAATGGTGGGCTGCTCGGGCGCCAGGTAAAGCTAGATTTTCTCTCTGATGGGAGCAATACAACCCAGGTTGTTACCAACTATCAGAAGCTGATTACCAATAACCATGACGACCTTGTCTTTGGCCCCTATTCAACGCTCTTAACCAAGCCAGCATCCGTGGTAGCGAATCGCTATGGCTATGCCATGCTGGAAGGTTCTGGTGGCGGTCCCTCAGTCTTTACCCAGGGCTTACATAATATTTTTGATGTCACCGCCCCTATTGTGAATCAGATGGATAGCTTTGTCGAATATATCCTCTCGCTGCCAGCTGACCAGCGGCCACAGGCGGTGGCCTATGCGACGGAAGACGATCCCTTTACACAGCCCATGATCGACCGGGCGCGCCAGCTACTGGAACAGGGGGGCGTAAAAACCGCTTCATACCAGATGTACCCGGCAGAAACCACCGACTTCACCCCCATCGCGCAGAAGATCATCGCCTCTAATGCGCAACTCGTCGTGTTAGGTTCGATGCTCCCCGACGCGACCGCGTATGTGCAGGCCTTCAAGCAGCAGCACTTTAACCCCAAGGCTATTGTTGCCTCCGCGGGGCCTGACCAGGGAGCGCAATTTACCGGCCCCATAGGAGGAGCCTCTGTTGCGGAAGGCATCTTCTTTCCCAATGCCTGGGCTCCGGGTCTGACGACCTATCAAAATGCGCAGATGGTCCAAGACTATATCGCTAAATATGGCGGGACAGCTGACCAGATCAGCGCCGATACGGCGGAGGCCTACGCGGCAGGGCAGGTCCTGGCACAAGCCGTGAACAAGGCTCATAGCATCGACAATAAGCAATTGCTCGCCACATTGCACGCGGGCAACACCTTCCAGACGCTGCAAGGGGATGTAAAGTTCAACGACGTAGGCGAGAACGTCGATGGCAAGGGCTTTACCTTCCAGTGGCAGGGGGGTTCCGTGCAGCGCGTCTATCCGGCTAGCATTGCCACGGCGAAACCTGTCTATCCTAAACCGAACTGGCCCTAGTATGCTGTTTCTGCCAGACACAACGACGCGCTTGGTAGGAGTGGTGCCTGCCATCTTCCGAGTACTGAACAGATGGCAGGCGCGCTCATCTCTACAGATGCTTTATCCCTGATAACGCTTTGCGCTAATCGGGAGGGATTACCTATCTTCCAGCCCATAGAAGGAGGCTGTATGGTTGGCATTATTATAGAGGCCATCATTACGGGAATTTTAACGGGTGGCGTGTATGCCTTAATGGCATCAGGGCTGACATTGATATTTGGCGTGATGGATATTATCAATATCGGGCAGGGGGCGCTTGTGATCCTGGGAGCGTACCTGAGTTATGTTTTGGAGCAACAATTACACATCGATTTATTCCTGGGCCTGCTCATCACGATGCCCTGCCTGTTTCTCCTGGGCATGCTGATTGAGTGGTTCTTTATTCGCCCGATCAGGCGGGATCGCACCATGTTGTCTATCCTAGTAACGTTTGGCATTGCCCTCATCATCGAAGGTATCCTCAACCTACTCTTCTCAGCGGACTATATCCAGTTACACGCCTGGTATGTAACTGAGTCGTTTCGTATAGCCAATTTCTACCTTCCCTATATTTATGTATTTTGCTTCCTACTGGCGGTGCTACTGCTGGGAACGCTCTACCTGCTGCTCTATCGCACACGCTTTGGACGCAGTATGCGCGCGGCCATGGAGAACCGGACAGCGGCTGAACTGATTGGCATCGATGTCGAGCGTGTTTCGATGATTACCTTTGGCATTGGGATCTCGCTAGCTGCCGCCGGGGGCATGGCCTTTGGCGCGACCAATACTTTCAACGCCGGGAGCGCCTATGACCTGATCTCACGCCTGCTCGCGATTATCATCTTTGGAGGGATGGGAAGTTTAACCGGTGCTCTTGCGGCCTCTGTGGGCATGCTGGTGATCGAGGACGTCACCGCCGTCACCTGGTCCCCAGTTTGGGCCAATATCGTCTTCTTTCTCTTGCTGGTGCTCATCCTGGTGCTGCGCCCCAGGGATTGTTTGGACGGAGGGAAGGAAGAAAACAATGAGGATCGCCACGTTTGCGGGAGGAGGAATACTCCTGGTCTTTGCCTGCGCCTTCCCACTCCTCTTCTCTGATCCTACCGTGACCACAATCGCGGTCTTCACGCTGATCTTCGCGGTCGCAACCAGTGGGTGGAATATTCTCGCCGGGTATACGGGCTATGTTGCCCTAGGCCATGCCGCCTACTTTGGCCTGGGTGCCTATGCACTGGCTATCCTCTGCCAGGATTGGCATATTGCTGGTGGTTACGCACCCTTTCTCCTGGTTCCCCTGGCAGGGCTCATTGCGGCATTGATTGCCATCCCTCTGGGCTGGATTGCATTACGGGTACGGCGCCATACCTTTGTGGTGATCACGATTGCCATGTTTTTTATCATCCAATTACTGGCCTATAATCTCTCCTGGCTTACGAAAGGCTCTACTGGTCTCAGCCTCCCCATTCCTCTCGATTGGGGCGGTGATTTCTTTAATATTCCCTTCTACTATGTGACATTGGCGCTGCTCCTATTCACGTTGACGGTCTCCTGGGGAGTACGCCACTCAAAATATGGGCTGGGTCTGCTGGCAATTCGCGATGACGAGGATCGCGCGCTTGGCCTTGGAGTAAAGACTGGCATATCCAAGCTACTCGCCTTTGCGCTTGCCGCGTTGATCGTTGGGATGGCGGGCGCCATCTGGGCGTATTTTGTCGAAGCGGTCTATCCCGCGACGGCCTTTGATCCCTTATTCGATATTGCCATCGCCTTGATGGCTTTTCTCGGGGGGCTGGGCACCATTACAGGTCCACTCCTGGGGGCCTTGATCCTGGAACCAACACAGCAATATTTTGCGTTGGCGTACGGGCAAAACGGCTACTATCTAATCGTCTATGGCGCACTCTTCCTGGTGGTGATCCTGCTTTTACCCCAGGGCATTGTCCCCTCGCTACAGGTGAGGTGGAGCAAATTTCAGGCTATGCGAGCGCAGGAACGAGATCGCACGATGAGCATGGTGAGCCATAGGCCTACAGCAGGGGAAGATGGAAGCCCGGAGGTGGAAACGAAAGAGGGAGCCAATCTATGAATTGCTTAGAAATCCAGGATGTGCACAAAGCCTTTGGCGGCATTCAGGCCCTGGACAGGTGCTCGCTCTCGATGGCGCAGGGGACGATTACCGGACTGATTGGTCCCAATGGCTCGGGCAAGACCACGCTGTTTAATATTATTACTGGCTACGAGCGGGCAGATAGTGGGCAGGTACGTTTCCAGGCCCAGGATATCACAAATAAAGCGCCTGACACAATCTTTCGCCTGGGGATAGGGCGCACCTTTCAATTGACGCGTATCTTTCCGCGTCTCACGGTGCTCGAAAACATGCACGTGGCCGTGCAACGCACAGATCTCAGGGGGATGTTTCGCTGGTGGAGCGCATCCCATGAGCGGCAACGCGCGCTCGAACTGCTGGAGTTTGTGGGCTTGCACACGTTCAAGAATCTGCCCGCGGGCAATCTGTCCTTTGGGCAGCGAAAATTACTGGAGTTCGCCTTTATCCTGATTGCTGAGCCGCAGGTGATTCTCCTGGATGAGCCAGCAGGAGGAGTCAACCCCACCATGGTCAATTACCTGGCCGACCGTATTCGTACCCTCAATCAACGAGGGGTGACTTTTCTAATCGTTGAGCACAATATGGAGTTTGTGATGGAATTATGCCACCGGGTCACGGTCATGCATCGTGGAACCAGCATTGCCGAAGGAACGCCAGCAGAGGTGCGAGCCAATCCCGGCGTCCTACAAGCCTACCTGGGAGACTAAGGAGATGCTACTACAACTTCGTGATGTCTATGCTGGTTACGATGGAGGAGACATTCTCAAAGGGGTTGACATAGCCATAGCGCAAGGAACCACGACCTGTATCGTCGGGCCAAATGGCGCAGGAAAATCGACGGTCTTGCGGGCACTTAGTGGCCTGTTGAAGCCACGGAAAGGCGCTATCTCCTTCGATGGGCGCTCGCTTGTAGGCCTCTCGCCACGCCAGATCCTGGCTCTAGGTATCGTACAGGTTCCGCAAAGCCATAGCCTCTTTCCCAGCATGACCGTGCATGAAAACATCGAACTTGGGGCCTACCTGCTCAAGGATGCTCGGCTCATCAGGAGTCGCCTGCAAGAAATTCAAGCGTTGTTTCCACTCGTCAAACTGCGGGCGCGTGAGAAGGCTGGGACCTTATCGGGAGGGCAGCAACGCCTTGTTGAGTTCGCGCGCTGCCTGATGCTTGATCCGCGCGTAATCCTGCTAGATGAGCCATCAATGGGTCTCGATCCCCATACCTTCAAACACGTCATTGAGACAATTCGCCTCTTGCAGAGCACCGGCAGGACAATTGTGCTGGTGGAACAGAATGCACGCACTGGCCTGAGCCTGGCGGATCAGGGTATTGTGCTGGAAAACGGGCAAGTGCGTTTGACGGGAACACACACCGAAGTCCTGAACAATCCCGAGATCGCGCGCTTGTACCTGGGCGGAACTCTTTCGAATGCCTGAGCAGACGGAGCAAGCAATCGCATAAAGGAGCGTGAGATGGAGAGAGACGCACGTGTTCAAAGTGCCATTACAAACTGGGCACCTCGCTTTGTTGCTAATGGCATTGACGTCAATGATTTCACACGGGTCACGAACAGTATTGAGAGATGGGATGCATGGTGTCAGACATGGGCTGACTGCGGCGCCATACACGAACAATTGGGTGCCGACGCTGAAGCCAGCGGATACTATGAGACTGCGGGTGAGCACTATTTCCACGCGGCCATGTGCTATCACTTTGGTAAGTATCTCTTTGTCCAGGATCCGCGGCAACTGCGGAACGCCCACGAGCATGTGGTGCGTGACTATCAGCGCGCATTACCATACTTTCTCTTTCCCGGCGAGCGAGTCTCCATTCCCTATGAGGGGGGCAGCACCATGTATGGCATTTTGCGCAAACCCTGGCATACGCCTCGCCCCCCGGTTGTCATCCTGGTACCAGGTCTAGACTCAGTAAAAGAGGAATTGCATGTTTACGGCGAGGACTTCCTGCGACGCGGAATGGCAGTCCTCGCCATTGACGGCCCTGGTCAGGGCGAGATGGAGTTTGAGCACGCTATGCGTCATGACTATGAGGTACCCATTCGCTATGCGATTGACTACCTAGAGCGTCGCCCGGATGTAGACGCCAGGCGTGTGGGCTTGATGGGAGTAAGTTTTGGAGGCCATTACGTTGTGCGGGCCGCGGCCTTTGAAAAGCGCATCAAGGCCACAATTGAAAATTGTGGTGCCTACAATCAGCTTGAGAACTTTCGCGGACGCCCACAGCTCAGTCGCGATACCATGGTTTTTCGTCTCAAGGCCACAAGCGAGGAAGAGGCAGTCAAAAGACTGGAACAGTTCTCCCTGCAAGGAGTTGCGGGATGCGTGGAAGGCCCATTGCTCGTCATTCAGGGAGGGCAGGATGGGCTGGTTTCTCCAGAGCATGGAAAGCGTATTGCGGCCGAGGCCGGAGCAAACGCCGAACTCTGGTTCTTTGCAGATGGGAATCATGTCTGCAACAACATCCCCTATAAGCATCGCCCACAGCAGGCGGACTGGATGCGGAAGCAGTTGAGTTAGTGGGGCGTATAGAACAGTGGTATCCATCATATCGGTTGCACCTTCCCTTGACGAGGGGACGCTAGTGCCCTATGCTTGTGGCGTGATAACTGTTGATGAGTCAGAGCCGCTCGCGCTCATGAGGAAGGAGTAGGCCGCTTGCAAACCCCAGTGGACCCCGAACACACATCTATTTCCTATTGGCAGCAAACTGTAGAGACTCTGCCGCTTGAGAGTCAGCTTCCTGCTAAGGCCGATATCGTAATTATTGGAGGCGGCATCGTGGGCGTCGCGCTCAGCTACTGGCTGGCAAGGGCAGGCAGAGCGCCAGTGTTGCTGGAGCGCGCGCACCTGGCTTACGGCGCGACGGGTCGCAATGGGGGTATTGTCGCCATCGGCCTCGCGGAAGGCTATCCCTCCGCCATCAAGCGCCATGGCGCCCAGGTCGCGCAGGCGATCTTACGCCTCACCCTGGAGAACCAGGCGCTCTTGCGCCAGGTTATAGCCGAAGAGCAGTTTGATTGCCAGTACCGCGAAACTGGCCATATCGGGCTGGCATTGAGTGAGCAGGAACTGGAGCACCTGGCACACGCCGCCGCCACCAAGGAGGCCGATGGCTACGAGGTACAGGTATTGACGCGCCAGGAGGTGCAGGAACGTATCCACACACGCCTGGGAGAGCGTATTTTGGGCGGGACCTTGTGGGCGCAGGGCGGGCTGGTGCATTCGGCGCGCCTGGTGCATGAACTGGCGCGAGCGGCACAACGCCACGGGGCGCGCTTCCTGCAGGCCGAGGTTGGGCAGTTGGCGAGCGAGGGTAAGGACGTCGTGGTACGGGCGGCCCAGGGAAGCATACGTACCCGGCAGGTGGTCGTGGCGACCAACGCCTGGGTGGGCGATCTCTTACCCGCATTCCGTCCCTTGATTACACCAGTTCGCGGGCAGATGCTGGCCTATGAGTCGTTTCCCCAGCGCATTTTTGAATCAGGCATCTTTGCCGCGTTCACGCCAAGCGAGGAATATGGGCAGCAGACCCTGGATGGCTCTATCGTCATCGGAGGCTGTCGGGCCATAGCACCTGGACGTGATGTGAACATACGCGAGCAGACGACATCGTCTGAGGTGCAGGGCACCCTTGAGCAAGTGATTCCCACGCTCTTTCCTGACCTGGCACACCTGCGCGTGGCGCAGCGCTGGGGCGGAACGATGGCCTTTACCCCGGATTACATCCCCATTATTGATCGAGAGCCGGCTCTGCCCTGTGTCTGGGGTGTAGGTGGCTTTACAGGACATGGTATGCCCTTTGCCATGCGCGTGGGCCAACTCCTTGCGGAGTCGCTTGATCAGCCACGGCGCGCCGCCGCCCTTGAGCCCTTCCGCCTGAAGCGCTCGACGCTTCTCTCCTGAGCAAAGGTATGGGATTAAAAAAGAGCATCTGTGGCGAAAGCCTTCGCCACAGATGCGTTCTATGTACATTGAATACGAATGTGTTTGATAGTAAACAATAGCTTGTGGCTGTGACGCGATGAAGGCGTGATGAAACGTATGAGCTTCAGTTTTTCGAAGCCGTTCGAAATCGTTAAAAGCCGGGTGCTACTGGTTCGGTCATGCTGGCATAGGCCTGGGCGCCACAGCGCATACAGGTTGTGGGTGGCTCAAGCGCGCGCATGACCTCGCCACAGATGGAGCAGAACCAGTGGGCCGCGACGGCCTTGACCAGGTCAGCACGACTGATGATGCCCACCAACCGCCCTCGACTCACGACCAGGAGGCGCCGAATGCGCTCATGGACGAGAATACGACTGACCTCTTCCAGCTCGGTCTCCTCACTGACGGTAATGACGCTTCGCGTCATGATATCGCGCACCAGTTGCCCTTTTCTGGCAATAACATCAAACTCCGTAACGATTCCTACGATAACGTTGTCGCTGTTTACCACAGGCATCCCACTGATTTTGTATTCAGACAAAAGGTGAGCTGCCTGTTGCATTGCCTGGTCTTCATTGACCACAATGACATCCTTAGTCATTACATTGCGAACCTTCATCGATGTTTGTCTCCTTCTGGTAACCCATCGCGAAACAGCCATCTCTTGTTTCTATTGTAACATGCCGTTGAGTTTTTTCTGGCGTGTCAGAGTGAAGCATTCTGCCTATCGGACAGGTGCGCCAATACTCATATCCTGGTAGCCAACACGATTTTCTCGTGGATTTGATGATCTACGAGGCGCTGGAGCATATTCCCACCATTGGACAGGAGCGCAATGTGCGGTCGCCGTAGAGTCAACGCCCCCTCCTCATACCAGGAAAGCAGCCTTGTCAGCGCATCAGGCACGAGGCGTGCCCAGTACCGCTGCCCGTGAAAAGGGGGTTCCGACCGGCGTGAATGTCGATGACGCGGTGAACGCCTTGTTTCGTCAAGGCATCTGGCTTTACGAGGAGCGCATTGGCCTCATCCAGCGTGCAGGCCCCAGCCAAGCGTAATTCGCTCACCAACCGATCTTGAAACGTCCCCCACAAGCGCTCCACGCGGCCCTTGGCTTGGGGAGAACGCGCGGCAATCGAGGTGATGTGGAGTCGCTCAAACACTCGCCCCAATTGCGTCTCGGTCTGCCGGACAGCCAACTGCTCGCCGACACTGGCGTGTTCCCTCGCATCGTACCGACGGGCCGCAAATAGGGTATGCCGATCCGTCACAGTTTTGGCTGGCGGCCTCTTGACTGATGGGATTTTCTTTGCTATGCTTGGCCTACTACGCGAAAGGAACAAACATGATTACTACCTCCACCTTCGCGATGAAGGTCTTCTAACGCTTCATCCTCACGTACAGGACTTCATGTGCGAGGGAGCCTGTCACTTCTGAATATGCGACGTTCATCGAGCAAAAAGAACAGCTCTTGCCAGAGAACGACAATCTGTTCCAGTAGTTGCTCCTGTACCTTGTTGCATAGTGCATGCTCGTTGTGATGTTCGCGACC
This sequence comes from Ktedonobacter sp. SOSP1-52, assembly GCF_016587395.1. NCBI lineage: Bacteria > Bacillati > Chloroflexota > Ktedonobacteria > Ktedonobacterales > Ktedonobacteraceae > Ktedonobacter > Ktedonobacter sp. SOSP1-52. The sequence continues at coordinate 78,319 of NZ_BNJH01000002.1, read as the reverse complement.
CCTCAAAGCTGCCAATCCTGGTAGCACTATCAGATATGCGATTCGCGCAGACGCCTGTTCATACTTTGATTCCTCATGGGGATGGTATCGTCTGCCCAATCGTTGCGGGGAAAACGCTTGTAACTCTTCCTGCTCCCGCATATACTGGCCGTCTGCGTCGTCTATGCTCGTCAGGCAGTTGTTGGCCTGATGAGGAAAGCGCAGGTGCCGTGGGGTGCTGGGGTCACAGAGACATGGGAAGAGAGGCGCTTTGCTGTCGAGGTCAATCTTTGTGCTGAGCGTGACTGCTGTTTCCCCGTTTTTTGATGGAGCAATGAATATGGCTCAAATACACGATCAACCAGGCGGCGTGGAAAGCTCGCGCTCTTCTGAACTCATTTTAACGCCAGCAGAAGTGGCGGAGACGCCGCGCTATCCGTCGCTCTGGCGCAACCGCGATTTTATGCTGCTCTGGAGCAGCCAACTCCTCTCAAGCGTCGGCAGCCAGGTTTCGCTGCTGGCCTTTCCGCTGCTGGTCCTGGGCATTACACACTCAGCGACTCAGGCCGGCCTGGTTGGCGCGCTGGATAGTTTGCCTTTTGCTCTGCTCTGCCTGCCCGCGGGCGCGCTCATCGACCGTTGGGATCGCAAGCGGGTGATGCTGATCTGCGATACCGGGCGCGCGCTTGCCCTGGGCAGCATTCCCGTCGCGCTCTGGTTGGGCCGCCTGGGCCTTCTCCAACTTTGCCTGGTCGCGCTGATCGAGGGGACGCTGATGACCTTCTTTTCGGTGGCCGAGATTGCCTGCCTGCCGCACGTGGTGCCCAAAGCGCAGATCACCGCCGCCAGCGCGCAGAATCAGGCCATCAACTCGACCTCCTGGACGCTGGGACCATTTCTGGGCGGCTTTCTCTATGGTATGGGGCACGCTGTCCCGTTCTTGACCGATGCGATCTCTTACGTTTGTTCGGTGCTCAGCATCTTTTTGATGCGCGCGCGTTTTCAAGAGGAGCGCACGGAGGAGCCGCGCAAAATCTGGCACGAGATCGGCGAGGGGCTTCTCTGGCTCTGGCGCGAGCACGTCCTGCGTTTCCTGGCCCTGCTGACCCTGGTCCTAGTCTTCTCCACGATTGGCTTTACGCTGATCCTGATTGTGCTGGCGCAGAACCTGCATGCCACGCCGCTTGCCATCGGCATGCTCTTCGCCAGTGGCGGTGTGGGCAGCATTGTCGGAGCAGTGCTGAGTAGTCCCTTGCAGAAGCGTTTTACCTTTGGGCAGTTAACGATCGGTTCAGCCTGGGTCTGGGCCGTTTCCTGGCTCGCCCTGGCCGCCGCGCCGAATCTCTGGGTGTTAGGGGTCGCTAACGGAGTGAGCTTCATTGTCGTGCCCATCTTTTACTCAGTCCAGCTCAGCTATCGCATGATCGCGATCCCGGACCATTTACAGGGGCGTGTGCAGAGCGTGTTCCGTCTCCTTTCTCTTGGCAGCCAGCCCCTGGGCCTCGCGCTCACCGGGCTGTTGATTCAATGGATTGGCCCGGGTCAGACGGTTGTGCTGCTCTTTGTGCCTCAAGCTCTCATTGCGCTGTTCACCACCTTGAACCGTCGATTGCGCGCCATTCCATCGCTGAGCGAGCTGGCACGCAAAGAGCCTGGGTAGGATCAGCATCAGGCAGGATCACTGCAAGGTCTGGTTAAAGAGTGATCGGACCTCGCTGCACGTCGCCAGGAGAACGGCATCCATATCTGTTTTTGCGCACATCTCCTCATTTTTCAAAGGAGGTCAAATGATGTTTAAGCTCTTGAAACACGTCACGGAAGCAGAGGTGAAACAGGTTCTTGCTCAGGAAGTTCCTCACTTTCGTATGCAAAGCATGGTGTTTCATCATGCCTATGCGGATAGATGCATCGTCGAGGTCAATGAGGGGTCACGAGATTACCGCAGGTAAAACATAGGCCCCTGAGTATTAATGTATACTGTTGCTAAATTCACTTCTCATCCTTTTGGGCAGGTTGTTCAAGCTCACATTGAGAAGGTCAGCACTTTCTTGTCAAGCTAGACCAGCGAATTTAGCAACAGTATATTCTGAAACACCGCAAGAAAGCTCATTAGTAATTTTCATGCGGAGTGGTGAGCTCCGCCAGCAGCGCATGACGTTCCATTAATACTCAGAGGCCCTATATGCCTCCTTCAAGGGAAGTTGGGGGCTTCATCCTCGATTATCCAACCAGATCACCCAACATCAATAAGTACAGCAGCGATAAGGAAAACAGACAAATGGCGTTAACAGGAGTATGCGTGGCAGGATGGACATTTCGTGAGCGAGCCTGGTCGTCCCCTTTCAAAAGCTCGCTTCAGGTATGACCTTGTGCGCTTGAGGCGAAGCAAACGTTATGGGCGTGATTTGGGGCATCTGCCCCAAATCACGCCCATAACGTTTGCTTCGCGGTGGGGATTATGGAGTGGGCGTTGCGATGGGTGGCAGGGGGTCCACGACGACCTTGCTAAAGAGGGCGCGCGCCTGTGACGAGGTCGCGCCGTTGTGGACGAAGAGCGCGATCTGCCCCTTGGCATAGCTTGCATCTTCAATCTGCTCCACCTGGCTGCCATTGAGTATCAGGGAGAGGGAAGAGCCTTGCAATGAGACGGTCAATGTGTTTTTGCTTCCCATGGGATGCAGGTGAGGGCTTACCTTGTTTGGAACCAGGTAATCATTGTGGGCGCTCTGGGTTTTGGTGTCCCAGGATTCCTTGACGATGCTATAGGTGGTATTCCCATGAATGTCGATGCGATAATCATGATCTAGATTTCCATCACCGCGCAAATAAATGCCGATGCTGTCGTCGGCGTCCCCTTGTTGAAACGTAAACTCGGTGGTCAATTGGAAATCATCAAAATTGCGGCTGGGGGGCAGGCTTTCAATGAGGACCTTGTGATTGAGCGCGGTCAGGCTCAAGCCCTGTTGCCCAATTTGCCGCTCATAGTCCTGCGTCGAACCTGTGAACCAGTCTTTGTATGTGTTTTTATCAGTAAAATCATCGATAAATAAATGGTGTGAAGCCATTGCGGTGGCAGTGAGCTGGGCCTGTGAGGGGGAGGGCGTCGGGGTCGGAGTTGGCGCGCTCTGGGTATGATTGCCTGCAGGAAAGAGATACAGGCCACCTACGGTAAGCAACAGGGCCAGGCATACGATACCCATCAGACCCACGATAGTGAACATGTGTCTGCGTCGTGTGTTGGAGTGCGCTGTCTGCTCTTGTTGAGTTTCTTCGCCTATCATGTCTCTCTCTCTCTGTAACGGCATACTCACAAACTGCGCGCCGGAAACTGCGCGACTCCTTTTCCATCAATCTTGTAGCTTGCCTCTTTGCCAGGTGGGGGGACTGGCTCCAGTCCATGGAATTCTCTCAATGTGCATATATAAAGACGTATTGTAGCGCAGATTGTTTCGTATTTTTGGCTAGTAGTAATTTTTTCGTATGCACTTCCCCCCTTGAGATGGAAGATGCTGGCGCCATATGATAGAAACATACACCTCTCATCAAGAGCCAAAGAAAGTCGAGCGATACAGCTATGTTGGCAGCTATGTTTTACGCGCCAGGCGATCTACGCCTGGAGGAGCGTCCCATTCCGCAGCCAGGGCCAGGCGAGGTCCTGCTCCAGGTCGCGGCAGCCACGACCTGTGGTACCGATCTTAAAACCTTTCGCCGGGGACATCCCCTGCTCTTTCGCCATACGCCAGCCGGCTTTGGACACGAAGTCTCTGGCACAGTCGCCGCAACAGGCGTCGGTGTGACAAAGGTGCGTGAAGGTGACGCCGTCGCGGTGGCCAACTCGGCCCCCTGCTACCAGTGTTTCTATTGTAAGCGTGGCCGCTATAGCCTCTGCGAAGGCCTGCTACTCCTCAATGGCACCTACGCCGAATACCTGCTGGTGCCCGCGCGCATCGTCGAGCATAACCTCTATCCTCTCCCAACGGATACTTCATTTATCGCGGCGGCCCTGGCTGAACCCCTCGCCTGTGCTCTCCACGGCGTTGGAGCCAGCGATATTCACGCGGGAGATACTGTCATTGTATTAGGTTCAGGTCCACTTGGCCTCCTGCTCACCGCCGCCGCGACGCTACGTGGCGCGCGAGTTGTACTCACAGGCCGGGGTGAGGAGCGCCTACGCCTGGGAACCTATTTTGGCGCCTCATGTGTGATTGATGTCACTGGCATGACGCCGCAAGAGCAGTACGAAGTGGTACGCGACCAGACGGAGAAGCGGCGAGGTGCCGACGTGGTCATCGAGGCCATTGGCACGCCCGAGACCTGGCAACAGGCGGCCCAGCTGGCATGCCCTGGCGGCCTGGTCAACCTCTTTGGGGGCTGCGCCTCGGGCACCCAGGTGACCTTGGAAACGCGTCCCCTGCACTATAGCGAGCTTACCATCAAGGGCGTCTTTCATCATACCCCAAGCTACTACGCTCAGGCACTGCACCTGATTGCTGAACGTCAGATAGATGTGGAGGCTCTGGTCACCCGGCGTCTGCCTCTGAATGCGGCCCTGGAGGCTATCAGTCTCCTAACGCAGAAGAAGGGGGTAAAATATGCACTGATTCCTCCGGCCTTCGCGTCCCTTCTGGATGGAGCAGTAAGCCCTGACTGATGATCTGGTAGTAAATATCAATAACCTGTTGCACGCTCAGGCGTCCTCCAGGGTGAAACCAGGACGAGACCTGTGTACACATGGCGATAACAGCATAGGATGTAACTTTGGTATCACTCGGGCGAAAGACACCGCGCTCCATCCCATCCTGGAGCATGCCCTGAAGCAGGCCATCATAGATATCGCGTAGCTCGACAATGTGCGCGCGCTGCTCGCCCTCCAGGGAGCGAAGTTCGGTATCAATGATAAAGAATTCGGCCTTGTTGCTGGTATGCAGGCGGATATGATTGGCGATGGCCTCACGCAAGCGCTCACGGGGATCATCATAGGTACGCAGGAGCGTCTCTAGCTGGCCGTTCAGACGCTTCATATACGTCTCCATAATCTCAACCAGCAGCGATTGCTTATTGGGATAGTGATGATAAATACTGGCCGCCTGAATTCCCGCCAGGCGAGCAATATCGCGCAGGGGTGCGGCGTGATATCCATACTCGGCAAAGAGTTGGACCGCAGCGGCGAGAATATTTTCGCGCATCGAGCGCCCTTCGACTGGCATAGGTAACACCTCTCTTCCTCTTCGGCTACAGGGTGATTGTATCAGAAAAAGGCCTGGGTGCGCTACTGACGTACGCGCCTACGCTGGGTGTCTACAATGTGGCACGGAGGCGTAGGCGCGTACGTCAGTAGCGCACTACCGCTTTAGCGGCTGGCCCAGAGCATGCCGCGTTTCATGATTTCGAGAACCTCGGGTACCTCAAAATCACTGACGACATGTCCTAGCGAGGAGTAGAAGACGCGTCCCTGGCCCCAGCGTTTCTTCCAGACCACCGGCACGACGCTGCCCGCAATCCAGGGGGCATATTCGCCGCTAAAGGTAGTTGTGGCCAGGACTTCATTGATGGGATCAATGTGCATATAGTACTGTTCCGAATGCATGTGAAAATCTTGCAAACCGGCAGTAATGGGGTCCTCATGGTGAGTGATGTTGACTTCATAGTCAATGATATTGCCGGGATGCGCGACCCACTGGCCACCAACCATAAATTGATACTCTGTGCTGTTGCGGAAGGAATCGGCCATGCAGCCATGCCAGCCCGCGATACCAACGCCACTCTGGACGGCACGCAACAGGCCCTGTTCCTGTTCAGGAGTAATCGTGCCCATGGTCCAGATAGGTACAATGAGATCGAGCTGCTGCATTTTGGCTTCGTCTAAATATGCATCCAGCGTGTCGGAGACCTCGACCTCGTATCCCTGCTCGCGCAGGAAGGGCGCGAAGAGGGCTGCGCCCTTCTCTGGCTCATGGCCTTCCCATCCGCCCCAGACAAGTAATGCTGATTTCATTAAAGAAGTCCTTTCTTATGGTCCGGACTCTGACCTGGTACAGATCAGAGTCTCCACATTTTGACGTGTTACTGCTATTATGTCCCGAGAGCCCCTGGGCAAGCAACCTGTAGAGAGGATATAATTGCAAGCAAAAGGGAGGAAAGGAATCTTTATGGAGCAGAAAGATATGTTGCGCATTGTGCTGGTTGGATGCGGTGCCATGAGTCGTGCCTGGCTACAGACCGCGACCGAGCTTGCTGGCGTCGAGGTCGTGGGACTGGTCGATATTTATGAGGAGGCCGCGCATGCCAGGGCGCGTGAGTTGCAGTTGACACAGGTCATGATTGGTACGGATCTGGGCGAGGTCCTGGAGCGTACACGCCCCGATATTGTCTTTAATTGCACTATCCCAGAGGCTCATCTGCAAACAAGCCTCCAGGCGCTAGAGGCAGGCTGTCATGTGCTGAGTGAGAAGCCACTGGCCGCCTCACTAGAGGCAGCGCGCACCCTGGTAGCGGCCGCGCAACGCGTTGATAGATATTTCGCGGTTATGCAGAATCGGCGTTATGATGCGAATATCCTGCGCGTACACCACGCTCTGGCCTCGGGCAAGTTGGGAGCGCTCACGACGGTCAATAGCGATTTCTATATTGGCGCGCATTTCGGGGGCTTTCGCGACCATATGCGCCATGTCCTGCTCCTGGATATGGCCATCCATACCTTTGACGCGGCACGCTTCCTGACCGGGGCCGATCCTGTCTCCGTCTACTGCCATGAGTGGAATCCTGCTGGTTCCTGGTACGATCATGAGGCCTCCGCAATTGCCATCTTTGAGATGACAGGCGGATTGATGTATACCTATCGCGGGAGCTGGTGCGCGGAGGGCCTGGCGACCACCTGGGAGAGCGACTGGCGTTTGATTGCCCAGCGTGGAAGCATAACCTGGGATGGAGGAGAGGACATACGGATTCAGCAGGTCCAGGAGACAGGTGGCTTTCTCTCCACCTTTGACGACGTTGAGCCAGATCTTGTAGAGCGCACAGAGCGGACACAAGGACACTCCAGCGCGATCAGGGATTTTATCGCCTGTGTACGCGAGGGACGAGCGCCCCAGACCAGTGGTACAGATAACATAAAAAGCCTGGCGATGGTGTTTGCCGCCATTGAAAGCGCTGAAAGCGGCAAGCGCGTCGCCGTTTCCTGGTAGCGCAAGAAGGTAGTCAAAGAAGAGGAACGCATGCAGATCCAAGAGCAACGAACTCTCTACAGCCAATTTGAACGTCGCCTACGCGCGGCAGGCGGCGAATCACACTATGCGGACTCTCTCGAAGAGGCCGCCCGCCTGATCGTGGAGCATCCCGCGCTGACTGAGAAGCTCATCATGCTTCCTCCAGGCTTCGCACAACGTGAGCCATGGGGAGCGCTCCTGCCTCTGTTAGAAGCGCGAGGGATCACTCTCGAAGAGGCGGAGGGACCTCGCGAGATCGCTGATGCGCCCGCCGGGCTCTCAGACGCCCACCTGGCCATTGCCGAGACCGGTTCGGTGCTGGTCGCCGAGAACAACCTGGCGGCGCGTGCCGTGACCATGTTGACCATCGCCCATTTTGTACTGGTGCAAGCACGAGAGCTTTATCCCATGTTGGAGAGCGCGGGTGAGCGCCTGCGCCAGCTCTCCACGCCTGGAACTGAGCAGCAACATCATATGACCCTGGTCACCGGCCCCAGCCGCACAGCCGATATCGAGCGCACCCTCACAATAGGTGTTCAGGGACCGAGAGTATTTTATGTTTTGTTCGTTGAGAGCAACTAACGATTGTCTTTACCACAATGATGTGAGTGGTCACAGATCGGAGTAGCGTTTTTTTATGGAGCAGCCACAATCGTCTTCTCAACATGATACCCTTCAGCCCGCGCAGGTCGCGCTGACAGGGACGCTCACACCGCAACAGGTCGTGACCGAGGAGCAGGCCAACACAACTCACGAACACCAGCCATTTGAAGCGCGCCTGACCCATGCCCTGCACGACACCAACTTGCAGGGCGCGCTCAAGCGCTTTGCCCCCAACTGGCGCGCCTCGCGTCTGCAAGTTTTCCAGCAAGAGCAAGAGGCCTATGGCGATGAGTTTAGTTTCGCGAACCTGCGGACACAATTGCGCCAGGCCAAGGACGACGCCATCGAGCACCAGGAAGAACTGCTTGCACGCTTTACAAGCCAGGCCGAGGCCGCAGGCGCCATCGTGTACCAGGCGCGCACCGCCGAGGACGCCAACCGCTATATTTACGGACTCTGCCAGCGTAAAGGCATTGAATTGGTCGTCAAAGCTAAGACCATGGCCAGCGAGGAGATCGAACTCAACGCCTACCTGGAAGAGCAAGGCATCACGGCTATCGAGACTGACCTGGGGGAGTGGGTCGCGCAACTCGACCACGAACGTCCCTCCCACATGGTCATGCCCATTATCCATAAGACGCGCCAGCAGGTAGGCGAGACGTTGACCAGGGCCACCGGGCGTGAGATCTCGCGTGATGACGTCGCTGAGCAGGTCGCGGTTATTCGCACCGAGCATCGCAAGTCCTTCCTGACCGCGGGCATGGGGGTGAGCGGAGCTAACGCCCTCATCGCGGAAAACGGAACCGTCATGATGACGACCAACGAGGGCAATGGGCGTCTGGTGACCTCGCTCCCGCCGGTTCATGTCGTCATTGCCGGCTACGATAAACTCCTGGGGACCTTCGCCGACGCCATGACCCAGCTGCGCCTACTGGCCAGAAGCGCGACCGGGCAGGCCATGACCAGCTATTCAACCTTTATCACCGGTCCCTCGGCTCCCAACCAGGAAATGCATATCGTCTTGCTGGACAATGGACGCAGCGAGATGCGCGCAGACCCGCACTTTAAAGATGCCCTGCGCTGTATACGCTGTGCCGCCTGCGCTAATATTTGTCCACCGTACCAGCAGGTAGGGGGACATGCCTTTGGCCATATCTACAGCGGCGCGATTGGCCTGGTCGTCACCCCGTTCCATCATAGCCTGGAAGCGGGGGCGGGTCCACAGAGCCTCTGTGTGAGCTGCAATGCCTGCGAAACCGTCTGCCCGGTTGAAATTCCCTTGCCCAGCCTCATTCTGGATGTGCGCCATCGTGTGGCAGAGGAAAAGGGCCTGCATCCGATAAAGAGGATCATCTTCGAGGCCATGGCGCGCCCCTGGCTCTTTAACCTGGGAGCACGCCTGGGGAGCTGGGGCCAGTTGCCCCTGACCTGGGGTAGCCATTTTGTGCGCTCGCGCTACTTTGGTCCCCTGGGCAAGCTGCCCTTCCTCAAGGGGATCGCGGATCAGGCGCGCTGGCGCAGCCTTCCAGCCCTGGCGTCACGCCCCCTGCGTGACCGGGTCAAGGCCCGCAGCAAGTCTTATAGTCATGGCAAGCCCCTCGCTACTCAGGGTCAGTTGCATGTGACGGTGGCTTACTTTGCGGGGTGTATGACCGACCGCCTCTATCCTGAAATGGGGGAGGCCGTGATCAAGGTCCTGGAGAGCATCGGCGTGCACGTTGTATTCCCCCAGCAGCAGAACTGTTGTGGCCTGCCCGCGCTGAACTCCGGCGACCGGCGCAATGGACTACGTATGGCCAAGCAGACCATTACCACGCTGGAGCAATCGCTGGAGGAGAGCGGAGCCGACTATATCCTCAGTGGCTCGACCAGTTGTGTCGTGACCATCATTCAGGATTACCTGCGCCTCTTCGAGGACTTTCACGAGACAACCTGGCTTAAACGGACCCAGGCCCTGGCGGATCGCGTCATCGACTTTGCAGGCTTCATGGACCGTGTCGTCATCCCCAGCGGCGTGCAACTTCCAGTACGCGAGGAGAAGGCAAGTGACGTCGTGGTGACCTATCATGACTCCTGCCAATCGTGTAACTGTTTGGGCTTGCGTTCTGAGGCACGCCACGTCTTGCAGGATCTCCTGCACGTTGACCTGCGTGAGATGGCCCAGTCAGATGTCTGCTGTGGCTTTGGCGGCACGACTTCAATTGAGCAGCCCGAGGTTGCCGAACGCCTCTTAAACAACAAACTGCAGAATGCGGAAGAGACGGGGGCTGCAATCCTCATCGCCGATAACCCCGGCTGCCTGATGCACCTGCGTGGCGGGGCAGACGCCAAGGGGAAACGCCTGCGCGTCCTACACCTGGCCGAAGTCGTTGCCGAGCGTTTGCAAGAAGAGTAACACATGCAGGGGTGAGAACAGGCTAGCCTGCTCTCACCCCTGCATGTGTGCCACCCTTTGTTTATAAATCAGCTCTCGCACTGGGACGAATGTGCTGTTGGACTTGACGAATAAGGATAGAAGAGGTACACTGCAAGGGCTATAGCGATGGGACAGGCCGCTCGTATATCCTGTTCCCCAGCAAGGACGCAGAAGAGTTCTCCGCAATCCTCTTTAGATTTTTCTTCCTGCACACACGTTCGATTTGATATCAGCAAGCAGCCCTGCTTTTGTATCCTACGGCTCGCTCCTGGTACGTTTTAAAGACACCGTGACTTCAGGGAGTTTAGAAACACCCACGAAGTGGAGCATTACCAGGCTCAGGGGAAGGCACAGGAGGTAGATCCTCCTGCCGAGGTGGGGACCTCTCACAACATTTTTTTCATGACCTGAGTGAGTATACTACGCAATTTCGTAACGAGATTTCGTAGTGGCCGAAAGGATAAAACATGCCTTCTTTTCAAGACCTTCCTTTGCAGCCCGCAACACGTGCGGTGCTGGCATCAATGCAGATTACAGAGCAGACCCCTATTCAGGCCGAGGCGATTCCAGCCCTGCTGGCTGGTAAGGATGTAATAGGGCAATCCGCGACTGGCTCCGGCAAGACACTTGCCTATGGTATTCCCCTGATCGAACGCCTGGCAAAAAATAAACGCGTCGCGCAGGCGCTTGTGCTGGTTCCCACACGCGAACTGGCTGTGCAGGTCAATTCAGTGCTCAGCACATTTGCCGCGCCCCGGCGCCTGACAACGGCCTTGCTGGTGGGTGGCCGACGCTATGAGAAACAGATTTCCGCCCTCCGCTATGGTGCGCAGATTATCATTGGTACCCCTGGGCGTATCAAAGATCACCTGGAGCAAGGCAACCTGGTCCTGCGCGACATCCGCATCTGTGTGCTCGACGAGGCTGACCAGATGCTCGATAGCGGCTTTGGACCCGAGATTGAGCAGATCCTGGAAACCTCGCCTGAGGATCGTCAGATGGCGCTCTTTTCAGCGACTATGCCTACCTGGATCGCGAAGTTGCAGGAGAAGTTTCTCAAAGACCCCGTCAAGGTAACGATTACCCCGGAGGCAGGCACGCAAAGCACGATTGAACAGATTGCCTACCAGGTGCCGCGGGGCAAGAAAGTAGAGGCACTCTGCACACTTCTGGGCTCCACACAGGGCGAGATCAGCCTGATCTTTGGCCGTACCAAGATGGGCGTCGAACGACTGGGAGAACAGCTCAGTAATCTTGGTTTTGCCGTTGGGACCTTCCATGGCGATAAGAGTCAGCGTGCCCGCGAAGATGTATTGATGGCCTTCCGCCGGGGCCAGGTGCAGATGCTGCTCGCCACCGACGTTGCCGCGCGTGGACTCGATATTCGCGGCATTACCCAGGTCATCAACTATGAGCTTCCCGACTCCGACGAACTCTTTACGCACCGCATTGGCCGTACGGGACGCATGGGACGCTATGGCAAGGCCGTCACGCTCCTCGCGCCCGCCGATATGAGCAAATGGCGACGTATGTCACGTAGCTTCGGGCAGCCCGTTGCCGTGCAAAAAATGGCTCTGAATGATGAGGCCGCTCTGGCCCGGCCTATGGTAATGTCAGAGGGAAAGCAGGCACGCGACCTGGAGCGCGATAGCGAGCAGGCCTTGCTGGAAGATGAGGACACTCAGGTGGTGACGTTGAACGAGCGTCCCAGGCGGGAGCGCTCCAGATTCCAGGAGACACAGAGAACCTATCCGAGGAAACGCCCGTATGAGCGCATGCGTAATGAGTTCTCAGCGCGTAAGCCAGAACGTAGCACTGACACCTTTGCCGACGCCGAGCGCCCTGCTCGCTCACGTGTACGACATACAGAAGTGTTTGTAGAGACCGAGGGACAGGCACACGCCCGCGCCAAGCGCGCGGAACTCTTTATTGAGCCTGAGCTTCCTGCTCGCAGACAGGAGCGCCGCGCAGCGACGTTTGAGAAACCATCCACAGACAAGACGCGAGAGTACAAGAGAGGCACAGGAAAGCCCTCGAGCTTTGGAAGAGGTGAGGGCAAAGGCAGGAAGCCCGCGTTTTCCTCCTTTGATACACGCCCGGGGAAACGCACATCCGGGGGCGCTGCCCGCACGCGGGACCGCATCTCTAGCCGGTAAACCTTCTAGCATCGAACTGGTAGCAATACGCGTAAGCTGAGAAAAATTCTCAGCTTACGCGTATTGCTACCAGTTCGATGCGTTTGCTCATCGACTCCTTGCTGGTGTGATCTCTCTCTCTTTTTCCAACGACCTCTTGAAAGCCCATGTCTATCTATGCTACCATAGGCTTCTTTGCAGAGCTCTACCTGTAGTACAGCAAAGGATGCAACTATGGCAACAAAACCCATTATTTTGTTGGACGACGGCGGTGTGATGAATGATAATCGCCTGCGTGCCCCACAGTGGCAACGCCTGGTAGGTGAATTTTTCGCGCCCCGGCTTGGAGGCACACCTGCCGCCTGGGCTGAGGCCAACCGCGTCTTGATGATGGACATCTTTGGGCCGGCAAACTGGCAGGCGCGAATACAAGCTGCAACCGATTATGCCAGCTTCGAGCGTACCTACTGGTGCGACTGGCTGGGCGGTATGTGTCGGCTCGTCAATGTGGCGGTCCCATCAGAGGAAGCGTGTATCGAACTGGCTTGCCAGGCCGAAACCTACATTACTCCTCGGGTGCGCTCTGTCTTTCCTGGTGTGATCGAGGCTCTCCACGAGCTACACGCTCAAGGATACACGCTGCATACCGCGTCAGGCGAATCCTCGCTTCACCTCCATGGTTACCTGACGGGTATGGGCGTGCGCGATTACTTCGGACGGCTCTACGGCGCCGACCTGCTCGGCATCCTCAAAGAGACGCCAGAGTACTACGAACGCCTCTTCGCCAACGCTGGTATCGTGCCCCGCGATGTCTTGATCGTTGACGACACCCCACGCGTTCTTGCCTGGGCTAGAGACTTCGGCGCGATGACTGTGCTCATCACTCCTGAACAGGAGGCGCTCGATAGAACAATGTGCCTCAATAATTTGGCCGCGTTACCACAACTGGTGAGTCAGCTCACCAGCTAGTTCTTCGGCTGAATAGCTAGCCCATCGTTGCCTGTACGCGGTTCACGGCATTGAGGACGGCCTTGATCGAAGCCTGTTCGATATTGGTTGCGATAGCAGCACCGAAGAAGGTACGCCCAGAGGGGGTCTCGATCTGGAGGTAGGCGACAGCGCGAGCATCCGAGCCATGATTGAGCGAGTGCTCAGTATAGGAGCGTACAGTGAAGTTGGCCAGTGAAGCCTGGTTCAAAGCACGGACAAAGGCATCGATGGGTCCATTGCCGCTTCCGCTCAACTCGTAGAGTTCGCCGTTCAAGATCACACGTGCGCGGCATACCACCTCGTCGGGAGAGCTTGCCCCAGCCTTTTCCGCGTGGAAGGCCTCGAGCGAGAAGGGGCTGGTGCGCTGGAGATACTCGTGCTCGAAGGCATCATAGATCTGCTGGGGCGTCAACTCGTCGCCCCGGTCATCGGCGATGGCGTTAATAATCTTGCCAAACTCGACACGCATGGCCTTGGGCAACTGGAAGCCAAACTCGCTCTCCATCACATAGGCGACGCCGCCCTTGCCCGACTGCGAATTAATGCGAATAATGGCCTCGTAGGTACGTCCGATATCCTTGGGATCGATGGGCAGGTAGGGAACCTCCCACACGGCATCCAGGGCACCATCCCAGGCTGCCATGCCTTTCTGGATCGCGTCCTGGTGGGAGCCAGAGAAGGCCGTGAAGACCAGTTCGCCAGAGTAGGGATGGCGTACGGGAACCTGCATGCGGGTACATTCCTCATACACCGCGCGAATCGCGTCGATGTCGCCAAAATTCAAGTGTGGGTTGATGCCTTGCATATACATATTGAGCGCAACCGTAATGATGTCCACGTTGCCGGTACGCTCACCATTGCCAAAGAGGGTCCCCTCGACGCGCTCCGCACCAGCCATCAAACCTAGCTCGGTTGTCGCGACGCCTGTACCGCGATCATTATGGGTGTGCAGGCTGATGATAGCGCTCTCACGGTGGCGCATATGGCGGCAGAACCACTCAATCTGGTCGGCATAGATATTGGGGGTCGCGATCTGCACCGTCTCGGGCAGGTTCAAAATGATTTTGGCTTCAGGCGTGGGCTGCCAGATATCCACCACGGCCTCACAGATCTCCAGCGAGAAGTCGATCTCGGTGAGCGCGAAGCTCTCGGGTGAGTATTGGAAGATCACCTGCGTCTCTGGAATGGTGGGTACGAGATCCTTGATGAGTTGTGTCCCACGGGTGGCGATATCGATAATACCGGCTTTATCCAGGCCAAAGACCAGGCGGCGCTGGGCGGGCGAGGTGGAGTTATACAGATGGATAATGACTTTTTTCATGCCCTGGATAGACTCAAAGGTGCGGCGAATCAAATCCTCGCGTGCCTGGGTGATCACCTGCACCGTTACATCATCGGGAATGCGATTTTCATCTACGAGCCGGCGAATAAAGTCGAATTCTATCTGCGAGGCGGAGGGAAAACCAACCTCAATCTCCTTAAAACCAACCGAGACCAGGAGATCAAACAGTTTCAGCTTCTCTTCAACGCTCATTGGAATGGGTAGGGCCTGGTTGCCATCGCGCAGATCAACGCTACACCAGGTGGGAGCGGTGGTGATGGAGCGCGAGGGCCACTGACGCTCGGGTAGTTCAATTGGAGGGAATGCGCGGTACTTCGTGACAGAACCCTGCTGCATCCCCCCGTGACGGTTGACGGCGGTTTTGGTTGCCTGTGTGTTACGCATCTGATCCGAAATCATCGTATGCCTCCAAATGAAACATTGTGTCGTGCTTGCGCACCTGCTTCTCATAAAAAAGTTTACTTCTTCTCCGACTCCCCTGAGCATTTATCCCCGAATGGGGGGGGGGTGGGGTTCGGAATAAGATTTTAGGAGGCAGGGAGAACATCCTTGAATTACCAGTCAGTCGTCGTTGACTCACCTGATCTCTGCCTAAAAAAACAGCCGTGATGGATACCAATCACGGCTGTTTCTGCGTCTCTTTGTATAACAACAAAAAGCCGTGGACGCTTTAATTTTCTGGTCGTCCACGGCCCTGGGATATGATTGATTCTACGGAGTGGTTAAAGCAACCACTTACGACAGATGAACCATATGACCCTGGACGACCCGCATAAGGAGGAGGCCAAGTCCAGGGAGTGTAAGCTCATGTACTTTTAATTGTTGTGTAGCATCTGTCATGTGCAAAGTAGAATCCTTCGCTGTCTGTTTTCTTGCTTTAACTGTAACACCAGCACAAGCATTTGTCAATAAAAAAAGAGCACTGAGGATAGATGTGCTATAATGAGGAGCGTTTGGGACGTTTGTTCGCTAATAGTCAAGCGTATCTGGCAGACTGGGGGTAACTCTATGGCGTTCCCTGGTGTCCTTTTGCACGAACAGGCGCGGGAGTATTATTGGGAGGGGCAGGGGAATGTATCACTAAAATCCTTTTACGCAGGGCGCGCTCTATACACGCTCGGGCAAGGCTACTATGCCGTCGATGATACGTGTTATTTGCTCGTCAATCAGGATCAGCCATATACGATTGCCATCGAGGCGGAGCAACCAGTCGAGTCGTTGTGTGTGTTTTTTGAGCCAGGTTTTTTGGAAGATGCCCAACGTGGCCTGGTTACTCCCATGAAGATGCTCCTTGATGAGCCAACCTGGCCTCTTGATCGCAAACTCCACTTCTTTGAACGTACGCACACCCGTGATCCGCAAATAGCCTCTGCCCTGGCACGTTTGCGGCTTACATCCTCAGATCATGAGTTTGTATCCATAGACCTGGCCGAGGCGATGTACGACCTGGCCGTGAGCTTACTCCAGGTCCATATGAATGTCTATAAGGAGATGGAGGCGTTGCCTGCGGCACGCTCAGCAACGCGAGAGGAGTTGTATCGCCGCCTCTACCTGGCCAGAGAGTATATGTACGCCTTTTTTGATCGTCCCCTGGAGATTACAGAATTGGCCACGGTCGTCAACCTCTCCCCCACGCATTTTCTGCGCACCTTTAAACAGGTCTTCCAGCAGACACCACACCAATACCTCATCGGTGTTCGCCTGGAGCGTGCCCAGCACCTGCTTCTCCACACCGACCGCCAGGTGACTGACATCTGTTTCTCCCTGGGCTTTGAGAGCCTGGGGTCCTTTAGCTGGCTCTTCCGCCAGCGCCTGGGTTGCTCACCATCCGCCTATCGCCAGGCAAAAAGGTGATTTTGGAGAAGCATGCTGCCTCTTCGTTATGAGATACTAGCCTCACCCTGATTGGTATCAATAGATCGAAAATGATTGGAGAAGCACGCATGGAGAAGAGGCCCGCATTGTCCGCGGAGATGGTGCATGAGTTTGTCGCGAACGCACATGGTGATTTGCAGCGCGTCCAGGAACTCTTAGCGCAAGAACCTGCATTGTTGAATGCAGCCTGGGATTGGGGTGGAGGTGACTGGGAGACGGCCCTTGGAGCTGCGTCCCACATGGGCAGGAGAGATATTGCCCTCTACCTGCTCAAGCATGGCGCGCGCATAGATATCTTCGCGGCGGCCATGCTTGGGCAGGTAGAGATTGTGCAAACCCTCTTGCAGGCCTTCCCTGGTATGGTCCAGGAGAAAGGCCCACATGGTATCTCGCTCCTGGACCATGCCAAAGCAGGAGGAGAAGAAGCAGCTCTCGTTCTTACGTTCCTGCAATCTCTTTCGCAATAGCGTCCTTGCCCGACGCGTGCTTTCGCAGCGTCGGGCCTCACTCCTGGTCTTCCAGTCTGTCTTGCAGGCGTACGCGTGCCTCCAGGTGCTGTAGGCGTACATTCAGGCTCGCGATGACGGCCTGTTGCTGATTCAGCGTCTCCTGAAGGTGCTGCTGTTCCGTCGTGTGCTGCTTTGTCTCTTCCTCGTAGCGCCCCGTCAACTCCTGTACAATACGTTCGAGTTCAAGGTGGCTGACCACGACCTGTTCGCGGAGCAAGGCAACACTTTCATCGAAGGCCTGTTGCCGCTGTTGCAGAGCGTCCTCGTGGGCGCGCGCCGCTTGCTGAAGCTCGTTTTGCAGTTGTGCCAGGCGCGTTGCGGTCTCTTGCTGCCAGGTATCGGCCTGCTCACTCCAGGTTGCCAGGCTCGTGGTCAGATTCTGATATTGTTGCTGAACCAGTTCTCCCTGCCAGACAATCTGGGTGGAGAGCGTTTGCACCACCTCGTCAAGTTGCCCCGTACGCTCCTCAAGTTGCTTCTGCTGTGTGGCGAGCTCAGTAAACAGGGTATGTTGTTCCTCTAGGAAGCGAAAGATCTCCTGTTGTTGCTGTGTTAGTTCCTGCTGGGTTTGAGTGGAGGTTGCCTGGTACTGTTCCACTGTCTCCCGAAGTTGGGTCGTGAACTGCTCCTGAGTGTCCAGGCGCTGGGTCTGCTCCGAGATACGCTGCTGGACCTGTTCAAACTGCTGCTTCTGGCTGTCTAAAACATGGCGCAGTGTCTGAGCCTGCTCTTCAAGCTGGCCCAGCATCTCTTCTTGCTGGGTATCCAGGCGCTGTTTTACCTGGTCATGAAAGAGGCTCAATGCCTGTCGCTGTTGCTGAGCTTGTTCCGCCAGGGCCTGAGAGTGTTGTTTACCCTGTGCCTCCAATTCCTGGTGAAGCTCCTCAAGCTGTTGTAAAATACGCTGGTGCGATTCACGAAGCGCCGCTTGCTCGCCGGAGATGTTCGTCAGGTTTAACTGAGCCTGCTCGCTAGTAATGACCGCGGAGTTATCGATGATAGGCGTCAACTGAGCCAGGTCGCTGGCTCGCACCTGGCGTGTACGCTGATTGAGGCCAACATTCTGTTGACGTACGGGCAGTAAACCGCTCTTAACCCAGCGACGGATGGTCACATCCTGGCGGCGTGTCACACGCGCCGCATCAGTAAGCGAGAGCCAGTAGTCGTGCTCGTCAACCAGTTCATCGACATAGCGTTCCTGTGTATCGAAAGCAGGATGCTCTAACATATCGTGTGTCACTTGTCTATATCCTTCAGATAGGAAAACACATTTCGCACAAAGAAGCTCGAAGTAGAAATACAGTCACAAGAGGCCATTGTACGCGTACAAGATTGTAGTTTCGCCTCCATACCTGCTCCAATCCTCTTGCAATATACAGTATATCTGTGATATTGGCGAAGTCCTCGATTGCATGGCTAAGAAGGCGGATACGCTGGTACTTTTAGTTCTTCAAGCTATGGAGTATACAAGTATATGTCTACCTCTCAACGAAGGCAAGAGCTGCAACAGCGCTGGCGCGTCCTCCTAATAGGTGGTTCATCTGGAACAGGTAAGAGCAGCATTGCCAGGCAGCTTGCGGCGCAGCTGGCAATATCCTGGCTCCAGGTTGACGATCTACGCCTAGCCTTGCAAAATAGCCGCATCTCCTTCCCCAAACAGGCCCACACCGATGCGCTGTACTTCTTCACCCGGCCAGGGATCTGGCGCGGCTCACCAGAAGCACTCAGCCAGGCCCTGATCGCGGTCGGAGCAACACTGCGTCCCGCCCTGGAAATTGTGATTGCCAACCATATCGACATTGACGCCCCCTTGATCCTGGAGGGAGACAGCATTCTTCCATCATTACTAGAAAATCCATTGATGCACCAGTATAAGAACAGGGGGCGACTCCAGGTTGTTTTTCTCCAAGAACCCGACGAAAAGCAGCTTTCTATCAATATAACGCAGCGGGGGAGGGGAACTGTTGGCATGAGTGAGGAGGAATTGCGCACAGAGGCCAGGGCAAAATGGCTCTATGGGCAGTGGCTCGCGCATGAGGCAATGCGCTGGGGTTTGCCAGTTCTGGAACCACAGCCCTGGGAGACATTGGGCACGCGTATTCTTGGGACTTGTTATGAGCGAGAGGAAGGATAGTAAACCTGAGTGCCTTAAAGCCCAAGGCCAGCTTTATAACTTGGGCAAAATACAACTGTAGATTTTGATTTTGCACTGGAGTGATGCTGACTTTGCGCTGGAGTATGCTGAGTTTGCACTGGAGTGTGCTGTGCATTTTTGGAGTAAGCAAGTGAGAGATGATATTTCTTGTGTACCCCAGAAGAACGCCACAAACTCATCAATAAACAAGAGTTTGGCAATTACTATTCTTATATGATTGAAGAAAATATCTTTTGTTGCTGGTAAATGACCTTCCATGTGAGTCAGTTTTGCCCACAAAGCGTGATGTCGCGGAGCGACATGAAAGCGAATGAAAATGGACTATACTGATGGGGGTGATGAGCGTCAGTGATCGGTGCTCACGTTGATACTCTCAGTTCGACCTCAAAGCTGATCGGGGTGCGTCCAGCATGAATGACTGTTGCCACGAGCACGCGGAGGAACCGTGCGCCCAGAGAGGCGCGAGAACTCTTGCCATCGGAGGATGGTGCTACTGAGAGAAGGTAGCTAAACCAGCATCTTACCTCGAACCGAAAGGGGAGAGTGGACAGGAGCATGATGCCAAAAGGCCGGCGAAGCCCGAATACCACGGGCCAGATGTCGGTCAGGTAGGTCGTCTATGGTAAAAGCTGATTGCCTAAACGCAAGTCTTGGTGGGAAAACGCGGCCCATCGGGCGCAAATGGTATCGCTGCCCGATTTCTGATGTCACAACCAAAAGTTTCCTGGTGTATGAACTCTCCATCAGAACCAGCCCATAGGGAATGGGAAGAGACGTAATGCGTACCTAAGGACGAACCAGAGTTCTCGTGTAACCTGGGGATCGCCTACACGCCGTGAGGCGCAAGGCGACGGAGGAACCATAGTACCCAAACGCTCAGGGCAATGCCTGAGACAGGGGGAAGGGTTCTAGAGAGGAAGTTCCATTCATTGAGGTTGACTTGGATGAGTTACAAGACCTTTGAGCGACTGGAACGCCTACGGACGTTGAACAGTAACAGACAATGGAAAAACCGCGATCTGTACAGGCTGATGTACAAAGAAGACTTGTATATTCTCGCCTACGAACAGATCAAGTCGAAACCTGGAAACATGACCCCTGGAACAGATGAGGAAACACTCGATGGGTTTTCTCTAGAAACCATTCGAGAAATCATTCAGGAAATGAAGACCGAAAAATTTCAATTCAAGCCTGTGCGAATCACCTTCATCCCAAAGGCGAATGGCAAGATGAGAAAGTTGGGTATTCCGTGTGTAAGGGACAAAATTGTCCAACAGGTCATGTATTTGATCCTTACGACGATTTACGACAGCCCGAACACACCCTATTTCAGGGAGACAAGTCATGGCTTCAGACAGAACCACAGTTGTCACACAGCTTTGCGTGAAATTAGGCGGAAATGGTCTGCCGCTAATTGGCTTATCGAAGGAGATATTCGCGCTTGCTTCGACGAAATCCATCATGGAACCCTTGTGACTATCCTCAAACAGAAGATTCAGGATCAACGATTTCTCAACTTGATCTGGAAACTGCTGAATGCAGGATATATGGACCTTCATGGAGCAAGAAAGGATAGTCTGATCGGTTCTCCGCAAGGAGGAATTCTCAGCCCAATACTCGCGAATGCGTATTTACATGAACTTGATGAGTTCGTGGAAGAGCTACGTCAGAAACGGGAAAAGGGGGAGAGCAAAGGCCGAAATCTGGCGTACCAGAGGCTCTCGAAAGCGAAAGCAAAACTGGTAGCCCAGGGGAAGACAAAAACCAGGGAGTTCAAGGCACTCGTCCAAAAAATGAGAGCTTTACCCTCCACAAACGTGAATGATCCAGAATTTATTCGGATCAAATACCTGAGATACGCCGACGATTGGATCATCGGAATGAGTGGGAGCCGCGCCCTAGCTGAAGAAATCAAACAGGAAGTGAAAATCTTCCTGCACGACCATCTCAAACTCACCCTGAATGAGGAAAAAACACGCATCACCAATGCGAGAACCGAAGAAGCCTTCTTCCTCGGAACCATCCTCAAAATGGGAAATAGCGGTGTAGCGAAGGTGACTCTGTCAGCCACCAACACGGGGAAACGAGTCAAACGTCGCTCCACTGGCTGGGAAACCGTCATGAAAGCCCCGATGCCGAAACTCTTGAAGAGATTAAGCGAGAGAGGCTTCTGTACGAAAGAGGGCAAACCCATCCCACGATCAGGTTGGGCCTACTTAGACGTAGATCAGATAATCTCTCTCTACAACGGCGTGAACCGTGGTATCCAGAATTTTTATCGATTTACGGACAACTGGCGACAACTTGGCCGAATTCAGTACATTCTTCGTTTCTCGCTCGCCATGACGCTAGCGCGCAAATTCAAAATCACCACCCCTCAGGTCTTCAAACGCTTTGGGAAGCAACCGACCTATGTCATGAAAGGCAAAGAGGGAAAAGAGGATCGAACCATCTCATTTTACTACAATCAGGACTGGGCCAAAAAGCGGGAGGCGTTCCAAACTGGAATATCTCCCGATATCGACCGCATCCAGATTGCAACACGAATGAGAACGCGCTCCAAGCTTGGGCGGCCATGCTGCATCTGTGGAGAGACACTGAGACAAATTGTCATGCACCATGTTCGACATATACGGAAGCTATCCAACAAAAGGGAAGCAACCGGTTTTAACCGCATCCTACGCATGTTGAACCGAAAGCAGATCCCTGTCTGTGAGACATGCCATCGGAAAATTCACCGAGGAGAATACGATAGCCTCAAGTTATCCGAACTCTCGTATGTCCCATACTGAAACAATGAGCGTAGCGACTCTTGGAGAGCCGGACGCTGGGAAACCCGCAAGTCCTGGTTCGGTGGGGAGAGGTTGGCACTCTTCGGAAACGAAGAACCGGCCTCTTACCCGACTTGTCCGTTTTTCGCACCCAGCGCCCATCATTCGCGTAAGAGAGGCAAAGTGTATTCCAAGGAGGTTGGTTATGCAAGTGGTCTATGAGCGCTGCGCTGCCATCGACGTACATCAGAAGACGGCCGTGACCACGACCTTGATCACACAAGCGAATGGGCATGTGCGAGATGCGAGACACGCACCTTTGCCACCATGACCAGTGATCTCTTGAGGCTCGATGAGTGGTTGCATGAGCTGGAGGTCACGGTGGTCGCCATGGAAAGCACAGGCGTGTTCTGGCATTCAATTTTTAACATTTTGGAAGAAGAACGAGAGATCATCCTAGTCAATGCCCAGCATATGCGCATCCGTGCCTGGACGCAAGACGGATGTAAAGGATAGCGAATGGTTGGCAGATTTATTGCGCCATGGTTTGCTGCGAGCGAGCTTCATTCCCCCCCAAGCCGATCCGGGAGTTGCGGGATCTGACGCGGCATCGCAAGACCTTAGTGCAGGAACGCAGCCAGGAGATCAATCGGCTCCAGAAGCTGTTGGAGGGAGCCAACATCAAGTTGGCGGCAGTGGCCGCCGATGTAATGGGCAAAAGTGGACGTGATATGCTGGAAGCCGTGATCCAGGGAGAGCAGGATGCCGACGTCTTAGCTGGCCTGGCCCGTGGGCGGCTTCGAGCGAAACTTCCAGACCTGCGGCAGGCGCTGATCGGACGTGTCCAGCCTCATCACCGTTTTTTGCTGCAACAGATTCTGGCCCACATTGACTTTCTGGAGTATTCCATCGGCCAGGTTGAAGACGAAGTCGAGCAACGCTTGCTTCCTTATGAGGAAGCGATGACCCTGCTTGAGAGCATCCCTGGGTTGCAAGCCACAGCGGCTGCGGGGATCCTGGCAGAGATTGGCACGGATATGTCGCGCTTTCCTTCCGCCAAACACCTCACGTCCTGGGCGGGTGTTTGTCCTGGCAGCAAAGTAAGCGCAGGCAAGCGCCTGGGCGGACGGACAATGCAGGGAGATACGCATCTGCAAGCGCTCTTAGGGGAAGTGGCTTGGGCAGCCTCTCACACCAAAGACACCTATCTCGCCGCTTTCTATCAGCGCATTGCCCGTCGCCGAGGAAAGAAAAAGGCTGTTGTCGCGCTGGAACGGAAATTGTTGGTCATCATCTATCATATGTTACTCACGAAAAAGCCCTATAACGAGCTGGGACGTGAGTACTTTGATCAGATCCAGAAATCTCACCTCGAATGGCACCATATCCATCGCCTTGAACAACTTGGCTACACCGTCACCTTAACGCCAAAGGAGGTGGCTTAGCTCTTAAGATGCTCTTCCACTATCCAACAGTTCCTTCACAAGGAGCATTGGCGCCCTGCTTCTGCTTCCTCTGGTTCCCTATGCGTTTCTGGCCCTCTAAAGGGGGGGAGGATTTTCGGAGGAACATGAGCAGTTGCCCTCAATCTTGAGCAGCACAACCATTGGTAACGGATCAAGCCGCTCCACAAGCGAATGGTTGCAAATCGTTTTTGTAAATGAGGAAGTAGGAAAGAGACCCTTCATTTTTCTGTTACGCTGTAAAAGCTGAGTAGCAAAAACCTTGGAAAAGTGAGACCCAAGAGGGTGCAACGAGCTGGAGGGCAACTTCGGCGGTGCATCAGCTCGTTGCTTTCCCGCGCGTGTCACAGCTCGTTTTGGCAGCCGTGTGGGGCAGTGGCGGTAGCCCCGGTGCCCAGGTCGTCGGAGCGTCCGGCGGCAAGCCGGGACCATTGGGAGATGGGGCGTCCACTTATACGGAAGGAGTTGGGTTCGCTGGTGTTTTCTCCCCATCGTTGTGGCCAGCCAGCAGGCGAGTTCTCCCAGGTCTCCTGCCGACCATACACTGTCATGTCTAACAGTCCAAACGACGGTGCCATCACTTCATTGCCGCGGCCAGTGGTCCAGTAGGTCTCGAAGACCTGGTCACCGTCTCGGAGATAGCTGACCAGGATGCCGAAGTGCCGGCCTGCGATCAGCGGGTCCACGGAGTCCTGCGGCACCGAGTACCAGGGCATGGTCCAGCCCATGAAATCGCGATAGCGCGAGCTCTCCTCGTACGGTCCCTCACAGAACGTGGCGTAGGTGACGTCGCGAGAATGGAGATAGGACAGCTCGCTGATGTGGGTGGTGGAGAAGGTGCAGCCCTCGCACTGGCCTTCGGCAGGTTGACCGAAGTGCCACATGTGAAAGTAGGCGATCAGAAGCGATCGCGCCTCAAAGACCTCCAGCAGCGGGACCGGTCCGTGCGCGCCGACAAGCTGGATGGAGGGGTCTACTTCCACCATCGGCAGCCGTCGGCGAGCTGCCGCAATCGCATCCCCGGCACGGGTGTGTGCCTTTTCCCGTACCCGCAGCGTGTTCAGTTCGGCCTGCCAAGTGGCTCGGTCTACCACTGTAGGCCGGGCAGAAGTGTTGAGGTTTCTGGCGAAATTGTGCTGATCAGGTGTCTTCATCGGTATCTCCTTCTTGCTTCTCCCTCTTGCATTCAGGATACCTTCTGGTGAGCAGAGATGCAACGACCATTTGTAAGTTGAGATTGACCCGGAATTGGGGAGTCGGGGAAGAGAAAATTGCTACAATACAACCAGGAGGGTTTCATGGGCAAATCTCAACCGACTTATACGAGAGAATTCAAGCAGCAGGCTGTTCAGTTTGTTCAAACCAGTGGAAAAAGTAAAACACAAATAGCGAGAGATCTCGGCATATCTGACAGTGCTTTAAGCAAATGGTGTAAAGAATTTGGTGAACGAGGTGAGGAAGCTTTTCCTGGAAAGGGGCATCAAACACCACCAGAAGAGGAAATTAGAAATCTAAAGCGTGAACTAGAAATATTACGGCAAGAAAGGGATATATTAAAAAAAGCGGTAAGCATCTTTGCGCAACCCCATCCGTAAAATTTCAGTTCATTGATGAGCATCGCTATCTCTTTCCTATTGTTCGCATGTGTCATGTATTAGAAGTATCAGAAAATGGATACTCTAACTGGCGTAAAAGAGGAAAGTGCCAAAGAAAGCGAGAAGATGAACGACTTGCGGAGCGCATTGAAGATGCGTATCATTCTCATAGGGGCCATTATGGAAGTCCTCGCATCCATGCTGATTTGAAGGAGGACGGGATTTCTTGTGGAAGAAAACGAGTTGCACGAATTATGCGAGAGAAGGAGCTGAGTGCTAGGAAAAAGAAGCGAAAAGTCCGAACAACGGACAGCGATCATGCGTTGCCGATTGCACCCAATCTCCTCCAACGTGATTTTGCAGCTTCTGCACCGAATAAGAAGTGGATGTCAGATATTACCTCTATCGAGACACGCGAGGGATGGCTCTATCTTGCAGGGGTAATAGATGCATTTTTACGAAAAATTGTCGGATGGTCGATGGGTGAGCATCATGATGCAGAGTTAGCAAAAGCCGCACTTCATCTCGCGCTTTCCCGACGCCAGCCTGAAGCTGACCTGATCCATCACTCCGACCGTGGCAGCGAATATGCGAGCCTGGCGTATCAAGCCTTGCTGTGCCAGCATCATATTCAGATCAACATGAGTAAAAAAGGAGATTATTATGATAACGCGATGATCGAAAGTTTTTGCGGGACACTCAAGGAAGAATGTGATGCTCCTTTTCCCTCTTTAAGTCGATATGAGGCGAAGATCGCTATTTTTGAGTACATCGAGGTCTATTATAACCGAAAACGAAGACACTCGGCTCTGGGCTATCTTAGCCCAGTTACCTTTGAAAAACAGGAAGAAGCAAAGAAACTCACACTTGACAAATAACATCAATTGTCACATAATGTTTATGTGTAAACGTTACGTTACGCTTTAACGTTGGTGCTTCTTATTTTAAGATAAATAGAACGTTTTAACGTTTTTCACGTCTCTCCCCTGACTCAACTTCCACGTTCGAGTCCTCTCCAATTCCGGGTCAATCTCATGCGGCGTTGGATACAGGCGAACGTTGAAGCCAAGGAAGTCAAATCCTTCGGTCAGGTGAACAATTCGTGTCTTTTCCTCAGAGAGAGTCAAGCCACGTTCTTTCAGCCAGTCCGTCAGGATGCCTTGCGCGCGCTCGGCATCTTCCCTGGTTTCACAGAAACAGACGCGCATCATCGGCGTATCTTACTACTGCTCGTGTCCCAATGAGCTCTCCGCGACAGTTGTACTTGATGCCGAGGGCTGTTTCCATCCCATGAAGCGCGACGTTAAGAAGCAGGGGGGAAACAACACCGCCTTGAGGTGTACCTTGCTCCGTTGCATGGAAGACCTCTTTTTCGATATATCCTGCTTTCAGCCATTGCTTGATCAGTTCCTTTCCAGGGACCGGGCCAATGGTTTTCAGGAGATATTCGTGGGAGATTGCGTCAAATGCCCCTTTTATATCGGCATCAAGTATCCACTTCTTGGTTTTATTGGGTCGAGCCAGTCCGTAGATCTTTTCAATAGCATCGTGACAGCTTCGACCTGGGCGAAATCCGTAGCTCGCGCCCTCAAACTTGGCTTCCCAAGCTGGTTCAAGGGCGTTTTTGGCCATTGCCTGAAGGCAGCGGTCCATTACCACGGGTATTCCCAATGGCCTAGACGTGTTATTTGCCTTTGGGATGTAGGTTCGCCGTGTTGGTTTCGCTTTCCAACAGGAGTACTGCGCGAGCAGATCGACCATTCTCCCTCTGGCTGCTGGTGTTTTGATGACCAGCTTGTCTACCCCAGGAGTGTTTTTTCCCGCGTTCATCTGCGTGACTCGCCGGACACTTACCAGCCGGTTCGAGTAGCTTTTCAGCATGAGTTTTTGGAGCGAGCGGACCTTCTTCAGGTTTCCCTCTTGTGTTGCCCGAAAGATACGTTGTCTCAGGTTACGAACAGCCCGATTGGCTTTGCGCCAGTCAATAGCGTTCCAATCGGTCTGCTTCTCGGTTCCGTTTGCTAAGCGTGTGTCTGCTTGCATCTAACTTTTCCCTTGATGAGTTCCTTTACACCGTTCTTTGGGTGATGCACCAGGATCACGTCAGCCGCCTTTCGGCGTGGGTATCTTCGTTGCCGACCCTATCTGCTCAGTTATGCATTCCTGTTGCCTTTCGGCGAGCAGCCTTCGCTTCTTGATCCTTCCTGTTCCCACTAAGGCGTTCGGCGTCCCTTGCGGTTGGCTTACTCAAGAACGTGATGGTCTCTTGAGACCTTATTGGGGTTTCCACGTTCTGCACGGTTGAGATGCGATTGGGGTGGGCGTCTCCTATACTGCGGGGAGTGGGTGTCCTCAAAGCCGTTTGACAGCACGGCTCTCCAATATTCCCATCATCATCGTGTCAACCACTTTCGATGACCTCACATGACGCAGCCTCATCAGAGATTCATTCGCATTCGCCCGTCCAATCTTCCCCTAGCCCGGTTCCTTCTTGCGGTTGAAGTTTCCTTAGGCATTCTCCCTCGCTTTCCACCTCACTGTTACCAGTGACGCAGAGAGGGGTGGAGACAGGCATGGACACCTGCCTGGAGACGTTCGTCTCACTCATTCCGTACAACTTCGTGTCGCACTGTCGTTTGTGATTGTACCATTGAGCTGCTCTTCAAGCTTTGGAAAAGTCAGGGGCACATTGATGAGTGGCGATCGCAACATCCCTGGCGAGCGTTGTGTGAGCTGTATGCCAAACTGATGGCAGTTGTGGTCCAACATTGGCTCCTCTTGTTTGGATGTTGGCAGGATCCTTGGCGCAGTTTGGTGAAAGCCTCCGCGGTGGTGCGATCTCTAGCCCTCCAAGGGTTGGAAGTGCTCTGTGGCTTCTGCCGTTTGCGCCTGCTGGTCGACCAACTCTCTCGAATGATGCAGTCGGGCTGTCGGGTCAATCCTCGCTCAACTGAACCCTGCTTGGCTCAGTTGCTTCTCGATGGTCTCGATTGGCTCTTAACTTAATGCCTATGAGGTAAAAATGTTGGGACCCCCTCTTCCTCACAACCGTCACCCCAAACGAGCTGGAGCCGGGTTGCCTTCCGGCTCCAGCCACCACGCCAATATAACAAATTGCTTTACTGCACATTTTCGGTAACTATTCAGATGGGTAACGCAGAAGATGTAAACTGTGCCCGCCTCTTCTCTCTTGAGCAGGGCAAGGTCACAAATACGCCAGAAGTTGCATCAAATGGGTCTTTTACGCCACCCTACTGAATAGATACCATTTTCGGTAACTGTTCAGGACCTCTGGCTATTCGCCTCTCAAGCGGGGCAAGATTGATTTTTGTTGGAAGTGTTTGCTACCTCGAACGCTCCACCTGCGCCAGGGCTACCCTTGCCTGCTGGGCTACGTCGGCATCCGGATCGGACAAGAGGGCGCGTAAGAGCTCAACGGCGCGGACATCGCCAAGCTGGCCCAGGGCAGTGGCGGCGCTCGCACGAACTTGCCAATGTGCATCGCCCAACAGGGCGAGCAAGGGTTCGACGGCGCGGACATCGCCAAGCTGGCCCAGGGCAGTGGCGGCGCTCGCACGAACTCCCCCATCTGTATCACCCAACAGGGCGATCAGGGGATCAACGGCATGAGCATCCTTCAAGCTACCCAGGGCTCTGGCTGCGTTTGCACGAACTTGCCAATGTGCATCGCCCAACAGGGCGAGCAAGGGTTCAACAGCGCGGGCATCACCGAGAGGGCCCAGGGCACCAGCCGCACGCGTACGAACGAACATCTCTGCATCGCCCAGCGCAGCGATCAGGGCAGAGACCGCGCGGGTATCCCCCAGCTGCCCCAGCACGGAGGCTGCGTTCGCACGGACATCCCCATCCGCATCCCCCAACGCGGCGATCAGAGCAGGGATCGCGCGGCGATCGCCCTGATTGCTCAGCACATTGATGGCCTCCCGGCGGACAAGGACACCTGGGTCAGACAGGGCAGTGAGCAGATGAAGCAGAGATTGACGGTGATCCACGTGCAGCAGAGCGCGGAGCGCGAGCAGGCGCACCTGCGCTCTCTGGTGCGAGTCGGTGAGGAGCACTTGCAAGCCGGGAAGCGCGCGGGCATCGTCCAGGGTTTCCAGCGCTTTGATGGCGGCTTTGCACACCTGGTAATCTGGATCGTTGAGCAAGGTCAGCAACGAATCAAACGCCAGCCCTCGCTCCTTGCGCCGACGCATGATGTTCGTGATCGCTTGCCGGCGCACCTGGCTGCTCGGATCGGACAGGTCGGCCAGCAGGGTCGCCAACGGGACAGGAGAGGTCTTCATGACAGGCTTGATACTCCTTCTCTCTTCAAGCTGTGGCCCTGAGGGCCTGGCTGCCCTCCTTATTTTTTGCCGCTCGGTTGGCGCAAACGTTTCGTCCGCTGACCGAAACAGTCGAAAGAGGGAGGCAGATAACTGTTGTGGCTGTCTTTGGCCCGCTGTTCCTTCAGGGTTTTGACCCGTTCACGCAACTGGGCAACTGCCTGGAGCGTTTCCTGAAGGGCTTCGCTCAACGGGCGTTTCTCCTGGTCGAGCCACTTGAGTTGCTCGTCTTTGCCAGCCAACGCTTGGCGCAGGCTCGATTTTCCTGGCGCAGACGTGCGAGTTCTTCATTCCGGTTCATACACTTACTCTAGCAGATCGCCTGCGTTTCAGGCAATCGTCTAGCCCTTCTGAATAGAAGCCATAACATTTGTCAAGCCCCCTTTTGGGGGCGGGAATTTGTTCTCGTTTGACGGGAGAAGATCTGTTTTGGAAAAAAGACACAATCTCCTCCTAGCGCCTGGAAGCTTTCCAGGTGCAACCCCACCGCGTTCCCTTGGGGTGGGGGGCGCATCCAATGGGTGAGCTAGCCGCGCGGCTAGCTCACCCATTGGATGCCAACCTTGTTCGCATCGTAGAGATCTTGCGTCTTGAGCAGGTGAACAACTACGATAATCATTTTTCGCATCACGGCAACCAAAGCTGTCCCTTTTTTCAGGCCATGATCCACGAGACGCTGATAGTAGTCCTTGAAGGGAGAGTGTTTCTCATGTAGCGAGCGCAAGGCAGCCAAGTAGAGCAAGCGACGAACTCGTCCGCTCCCCCGTTTGGAGAGCTTGCGCTGTCCTTTCCATTTCCCGCTCTGCTTGACCTGGATATCCAAGCCAACGTAGGCCACAACTTGATCCATATGGGCAAAGCGCTGCACGTCCCCCAATTCGGCTCGCAGCACCGCAACGGTCAGTGGTCCAAACTCGGCAACAGCGAGCAAGCGTTTTGCCTGGGGATCGTTGCTCAGCAACTGCTCAATTTCTTGCTCAAGCTGAGCCAGATTGAGGAGCGTATGCTCCAGTTGATCACATACAATCGAGAGGCTTTTCGAGCGTGCCATCACCGCCACCTCGCTGGCAATCGAGGTCTGCGCCAATGCCACAAGGGCTTGAGCCGTCTGGTGACCATAATGGTGAGGCGCCAACTCATGCAAGAGACGAGACAGCGGCTCGATTCCAGCTCCCACGACTGCCTGGGCACTGGGATAGCGCTTCAGGACTGCCAGAGCGGTGGGGCGTGTGGGGTCGGCAAACACCTGCACAAACTCAGGGAACAACACGACCAGAAGCGCATGCAGCTCGTTTTTGTAGCGGACTACATCCTCGCTCAGTTGTTGTTGCAAGCGAAGCAGTTCGCGGTAGGTTCCAATCTGCTCATCAGGCAAGTAGCCAAAGCGGGCTTCCCCGCTGAGCAAGACGCGTGCGATGGTCCCTGCATCCAGTTGATCCGTTTTGGCACGCAGGCCTCGCTGCTGCGCAAAGGCATGGACCTGAGCTGGATGCAACAGACACAGGCGGTATCCAGCCTTGAGCAGGGCCTGCGAAAGGTTTTCTGCGTAGCGCGAGGTCGCCTCCAATCCAACGAGCATCGAAGAGGGATCGCTCTTGAGGCTCGCGAGTTTCTCAAAGAGCCAGTCAAACCCCTCTCTCGTATTAGCAAAGGTGGTTGGTTTGAAAACCTGCCGTTTCTCGGGGGTCAAACAGCACATGGCGCAGGTTTGACTGCCAATGTCGATGCCAACCACATACCGAAGAGATGTTGGTTCTGGCGGCGTCGGGACAACGTTGCTCTTGGACATGATCGCCCTTCTCCTTTCTCATGGAGTTGGTTCTCGCATGCAGACAAAATCCACCCAGATGGTCGCAACAGGAAGCCTGCCCTTTCAGGAGAAGCGAGAACTCACGCTGGATCGGCAGTCATCTCATCTGCGAGAGACGCTGCAACAAGCCCAATGGTCGTTTGCCGTCCTGATGGAGACAGGGAGCCGTCTATTCAAGGCGGTCACCGTTGGGGTCAACAGGCCGCATGTTACCACAAAGGCTCTCCTGTTGGTTCCATCGTCGAGAAGAGATGAACTTTTGCCCTCTCTCTTCTCTCCTGACAATTAGTATATGAGTTACCATTTTCGCTAGGACAGGCGAACACCTTGCTCTTGAATAAACTCTCAGGTACCATTGAGAATGGGTAGGCGACTTGAGAGTAGCTTCCTCAAGAGAGAAACCGCAGACTCCTTTTCGCTAGGTGGGGACAGACCCCTTTAAGATCGGTGGGGGAGGCATCACAAAGCCCTGATAAGTCTGTGGGAACCAGCAGCGGAATCCCTGGCCTGTCGATGGGAAGAGTGCCTCCACGGTTTCTTGCCTATCCACCCACATACTGGTTGGTAGTGCGTGTTCCTTCACGGTGAGAGGATGGAACCATGACCAAGCGATCTGCCCTTCAAGCTATTCCGCAACTTTTGCAGGAGCCAGTATTTGTTGGTATTGACGTAGGAAAAAGCAAACATGTAGCAGGTTTCGTCTCTTCGACCCTTCTCCAGCGTCACCAACGCTTTGAAGGCTGTCCGGCTCTTGCCTTTGAGAACTCGCGAGAAGGCTTCCGCATCCTAATTGAACGTATGCAGACGCTTGCACCGCTTGAGCACTGTACGGTTCTGATGGAAAAAACAGGACACTATCACCGAGCCTTACTCCAATATTTACAGGAGTTCGATATTGCCGTGTATGTCATGCACGTTCAGGAACGTCCCAAAGGGATGATGAAAACGGATAAACGCGATGCGCTTGGTCTGGCAAACCATCTCTACAATCAGTTGGCTTTGGGGATTCAGCTCGCCGATAAGACGCAACTCGTGCGGCGTACCATCCCTGCAACCCCTGCCGCTGCCCAGCTCAAAGGGCTGATCCGTCACCGCTACGAACTGGTCGGCGAAGCAACTCGACGGAAGAACAAGCTCATCGCAATTTGTGACGAATTGTTCCCAGAAATGACCAAAGTGCTCAAAAACCCCAATAGCCTAACCGCGCTAACGCTTCGGGAACGATTCCCTACCCCGGCTGCCCTCGCCACCGCCAGTATGGGTTCTCTTCTCGAAATTCGGGGGAAAGCATACGTCCTCAGCGATGCCAAATTGGCGGAATTACAGCACTTGGCGGCTCGGAGCATCGGAGTCAGGGATCTTATTCGTCAGCGTGGCCTGGTGTTAGAGCAGACACAGCTCATCAAAGAGCTTCGTCTCCATCAGGAACATATTGAGCAGTTAGAACATGAGATTAAATTGATTGTGGAACAGGCTCGCGAAGGAAAGATCCTTGCCTCGATGGGGATTGGCCCAATCCAGGTTGCTACGATCATGGCGACGATTGGAAATATTGAGAATTTTCCTAATGCAGGATCACTTAAATCGTACTTTGGCTGGGCACCAACCGTCGCCCAATCTGGCAAGACGCTTGATTGGACCGGCCAAACGCGAGGAGGTTTGCGAACCATCAAACAGATGATGTTTTTGGTGGTGGCTCATGTCATCAAACAAGACAGCCAATGGGCCCAGCTCTATGAGCGCCTCGTCCAGGCAAAATATCCCTACGATGAGCGACGCGGGGTGCGGGTTGGTCGCCTCCGCGTCTTTGGCCGGGTCGCAGGTCAAATGATTGAGACGATGTATGCTCTTCTCAAGCTGGATGCAGAGGTCTTGAGTAAAGTTCCCAACGGTCAGGACCCTCCTGCTCCGACCTTATATGATCCAGAGCTGCATCGCCGTCATCGAGAGGGTCATTATCAACCGCTCAAATCTTCCCCACACCCAGCAGTGATCACCCTCTTGCCGCCAATTTCATCAGAGTAATTTCATAAGTCTGATCTTAGCTCACCCTCAGCGTGGGCAGAGAGTGCTGACTCCAACGATTCTCGGCGCTTCTTCTCGTATTTTGCACAAAGAGAGAAACGCCGTACACTGTGCCGACCCGCTGGAAACCGCCTGACACGTGGACCGGCGCAGTGTATGGCTCCTCTGTGATGTGCTTTCAGTTCCGTCGCCTGGAATGAATCTGACTGAGAATGGATTTATCCTTGATATGTGTATCGTCTGCCAGCAGCAGGGCTTTGGAAAGAATGAGCGCCAGGAGCATATCCCCCTCAAAGGGTAGGAAGAACTGACCCTCGGTCGCCTCGCGTACCTTTGTATCATACACAATGCAGAGGTATTGATCCCCTGGTTCCATCATAATGTTGCCCGATCCCAGATGAATACGATAGGTGCAGAGATCCCCTCGGACACGGAGATACCGCTCCTCAAAAGTACAGCGTTCCCCAATCTCCAGCATTGGGACCAGCCGCTCCAGAATCTGTTTCCTTCCCTGCGCGGAGAGCGAGAGTTCGTCTTGATTGTAGAGCCGCCAGTAGTCTTGCAGCGCTCCCTCTTCAGCGCCGTTGTAGCCATTGGGGTCAGCCCCCAGGCTGGTCACGCTGACAAACAGATCAATGTCGCGCATCACCTCAGAAAAGACCAGCGGTGGCACCTGTTCCAGCGGCTGGCGTTGCATGCCATAGCCATCGGGGTTTTCCGTCCCCAGTCGCCAAAAACGGACCTGCGAGGTGATGAGGCAGCGAGGGATCTCGAACTCCCCCTCCACCATGTTGACCTCAAATTCTGCTCGTATACCCAGATGCGGCAGGTCCAGCCTCACCGGATCATCGCTGATGGACCCTTGGAAGTTGCTGTGCAAGGAAAAGGTCCAGCCACGCGCCCGCGCCAGGGCATTGAGTTGATGTTGACGAATGTAGTGTCCAGCAAAACGTCGTGAGTGATCGCCGCTGACCCGTTCCGCATCCGTGAGCGGGTAGATTTCGCGGTGCGCCTGCTTGAATGGTTGCGTGATGCGCTGCGTTTCCAGCCAGACGCACCAGCGCTGAACCTCCTCGCGCGTACTCATCAGGGGGTGCCAGAGCGAGACCACCGCCTCCTCTGGGAGCGCCACCGGCTGCGTGTCAGGATCAACCAGCGCTCCTTGATACCAGATCATCTGCCAGCTCTGTGAGCCGTTGCTGACCTGCCAGATCAGATGACGGGCCAGCACACTGAGCAGGGGATGCTCCAGGTAGCGCTCACGCCAGTCTTGCAGGGTCCAGTGCCGCTCATGGAGAAACAGGCGCTCCAAGCGAGTGCGCTGATCGGTCACCAGGTGCTCGATATCCTTGACTAGCCGGGTCAGGGCCGTCAGTTGCTCTTTTGCGGTGCGCTTCATCGCCGCTGGCAGGTTCTTTTGCGGCTCTCCTGCGGGGTCCAACCAGCGCTGTTGCACTCCTCTCCCGCTCACCGTGAGATGGGCGTTCCAGTTCTCCACTGCGATGTGGAGTTGGGCATCTTCAAGCTCGAATGTGGGGATCATTAACTCTTCCAGATCCAGGCGCGTCATCTGTTCGCGTTGCGCCACGGCGTCAAGCGCTTTCCCGATTCTTTGCTGATAGGAAGCCTGTTTGACCGCCCGGCGGACGCGTTCTAGCTGCGCGATAGCATCCCGCCCTCGCATCCCTTCCAGGCTGATGACCGCCGCATCCCCCGCCTTGGGGCAGCGTGGTCCCACTCCTGGCATTTTGTGATAGCCTTCGATTGCCACATCGGCCAGCAGCGCGGCCTGAGCGCGGTCACTACTCCCGATGGAGAGCCAGAGGAGTCCACGCAGAATATCCGAGTTGTTCCCATCCATGCGTTCCCCTTTTGTGTGCGTGAAGAAGCTGATCCAGCGATAGAGAGTGTTGGTGAAGGTAGCGCTCTCCAGGGCCGCAACCAGACCTTGCGCCTCCTGTTGCCAGCGGGTGGTAGGAGCGACAGAGGTGGCTCGTACACAGTGGTGTAAAAGCGCCAGCCAGTGATCACGCTCCTCGGTCGAGAGAGCCTTGAGTTCCGCGAGAATCGGCAGCGCCCACGCGTCAGGAAGGAGTGGAGAGTCGAACGGGTAGTCGCGCTTCAAAAGCAGGCTCTGCAACGTCAGCCGAAATCGACGATCATGAGCGGCGTCGCCAATGGGTTGTTCCTCTGCTTCAAGCAGCTTGCGGATGGCTTCCAGATCAGGATAACAGGTCTCAACCACTTCGGGCTGATCAAAGTAGAAAGCAAAAACATCGATCAGCAGAGGGGAGATGCGCCAGAGCCGGTTCCCGTTAGTGAAGAGCGTGCTCGTTATCATACCCTGCAACATGGTATGAATATCCTCTGGGCTGAAGGGCAACGTTTTTTTGCACAGCGTCCTGAAGAGCAAATGTGCCTGTTCATCCCGGTGAGATTGTTGGGAGGCATCAGGCATTGTCTGGCGATTGTATGCTTCCTGGATCAGGAGAGAGAGTAGCCGTATCGTTGCCTGCGGCGTCAGTTTCTGCTTGAGGAGCTTGAGGACCGCAGGCTCGATCTCTCCAGGCGTACCACAGGCCAGATCCTGATGATAGGCAGCAAGGACCATCTGAAGTTCACGCTCACTCTCAAATGGGGCGGGAGCAGCCTGCAACACATCCAGCAATGGCCCTGCGCTCCCAGGAAAAAGCGCACGCCGTAACTCAAGCCGTATCATATTTTCCCAATCGGAGGGCCTGGACCACCCACATTGGGAAACAGCTTCATAGAGCTGGCTGATTTCTTTCTCAAACAGGGCCAGCAGTTCTGCCGACGTGAACCGGGAAGTCACGGCTTTGAAGAGAGTATACAGCGTATGTTCGTCCGATCCCCTGTAATACCCTTTCGATCCCCTGTAATACCCTTTAAACTTATGATATCCTCCGTGCAGCAGGAGGATACGACTCAAGGAGCCAAGGATAGCACGCACATCTTCATGGTCATACGGCAAATCCGAGGTGCAGAGAACATCTAACAAGCAAACGGCCTGAAAAAAGGGGAGAGACATCTGCTGAGAAGGCTCATACCAGGCATAGGCCTCCTGCAAAGTCTCCTGGATAAGTTGCACCTTTAAACGTGGATAGGCCTCCTGAAGCAGCATTTCTGTCACCGGATGCAATGAGGTATTATTATAGGTGTCCAGTTCCTGATGATAGGTCGCCAGACAGATTTGGGCCTGCTCTTGCAGAGATGGTCCCTCGCCTCTGCCATATGCACGCAAAAGCGAGGCCAGACCGGGCGGATTATCGGCAAACAACAGATTGCCCAGCATCATGCGAGCGCGATAGGCCTCCTGATAGGGATAATAACCGCCCCAGTGTGCTGCCAGAGCATGCAAAGAGGTCAATTCCTTCTGACATCGCGCAAAAAACTCTTGCTGTCTGAGCAACGGTTCCAGGCGCAACAGCAGATCGAACACAAGTTCATTGGTTGCATTTGCATGATGATGACCTTTGTACCCTTCTCTAGAAAGAAGCTTCAGGATATCCTGGAGCAGCCCCCGCACGTCGTCACTGCTATACGTGAGGGGTTCTCTCCCCACTCTCTTCAGTAGCTGCATTGCCTGCCGGAAGGGAGTATCCTCCCAGTCTGCACTTTCAAACGTCAGGTCGATTTCTTGCAGGGTCACGCGCACCAGTTGCACTTTTAACTGGTTATTTGTCTCTTGCAGGAGCAGATCAAGGGCAGGATGGTCCCAGTCCTGGTACGAAGGTTGTGTGAAATCTCCCATTTCCTGACGGTAGGCAGCAAACACGGCCTGCGCATCCTCTGCTTGAGGCTGATTGGCGCTACTGCCGATACGGTTGAGCAAGGGCGCCAGGATCGGCAGCCGCTGCTCTTGCTCGCTTATTGACATCGTTATCCTCCAATAAGGGGAATTAATTTCAAAAATGTAATGGTCGTCTGATTGGTGAGATGAATGGATGCATCAAGTTTCGTCATCTGTCGCCCATTGATCAACACAAGATAGCGTTTTTTCATAAACGCCGCTATGGCCTGCTCATAATGGATTTGCCAGTCTACAGGTGGGGCCGCATCAGCCTGTTGGGGTTCAACAGGCCTGGGAGTGATCAGACAGAGCGACTGGCTACGTTTTTGCGCGTTATATTCGCTCACTTCTTGATAGATCCGGCTCCGCAGAATTTCGCGCAGCGTGCTCTGTTCCTCGAATATATCCATCTGCCAGGGTGACTGTTGCTGACCCTGTAGCGAGGCGTCCTGAAGTGTAATGGTTGGCATCAATACCTCCTCTTTTGATCTTCGTCTCTTTGGTATTCTCACCTTTCTGACAGAAGATGGAAAGAAAAGCAACAGAGGTACTATCCGTTTCAGCATTGGGGGCGTCGCCGAGATCATTCTGCTCTGCGTTCGCTGGTACCTGCGGTATGCTTTGAGCGGTTGTGTTGCAAAAAAACAAAGAGGAACACAAAGAATGGAGTTTCGTCGTTCTTCTCGCCAGGAGTCATTGGTGGCCGCGAGATGAGGGCGACAGCGCTTCTCCAACTCTGGCGCATAGCGCTGGACCCAACGGAAGATGGTGGTGTGGTCGACGTGCAAACCTCGCTCCAACAACATCTCTTCCAGGTCGCGATAGCTTAAATCGTCTCTGAGATACCAGCGCACACAGAGCAAAATGATCTCGGTCTCGAAATGACTGTGCTGGCTACTTGGGACATCTGTTCGGGAAATCAGCCTGTTATGGACAATGGAATGAGCTTTCTTGCCAAGCATGTGAGATGCGTGTACAATCAACACTGCCCATTCTGTGTATGCACTCCAACCATATGCCATTTTTACAAAGAAGAGGTTCTATTTGTGTGGTGGGTATTTTCCTCGGTCAAACGATGCATGTCTTTCAACTTCCAAACATTTCTCGAACGCGTTCTCTGTTGGGTCAAACCATCGGCAACCTCCCTTGTGCCCGGTACGCTTGCCGATCTGACCAAAGGGAAATTGGAACTGCTGGCGGAAAATGCGCTCTTACGGCAGCAACTGATCATTCTCCGTCGACAGGTCAAGCGACCGACCTACCGGAAGACGGACCGGCTTCTCCTGGTACTTCTTGCCAGGATGGCCCGAACCTGGAAACAGGCACTCTTCCTGGTCCAGCCAGAGACGCTCCTGCGCTGGCATCGTGAGCTCTTCCGTCTGTTCTGGAAGCGCAAAACGAAGGCATGCGCGAGAACGTCGAAGCTCTCACCTGAGACGATCTGCTTGATCAAGGAAATGGCAGCGAAGAATCGACTTTGGGGAGCGGAGCGTATTCGGGGAGAACTGCTCAAGTTGGATATTCGCGTGAGCAAACGAACCATCCAGAAATATATGAGGCCCGTTCGCCGGAGACGACCGAATGGGCAGAGTTGGAAAACGTTCTTGCGCAATCACGCGGCAGGCGTGTGGGCCTGTGATTTCTTACAGGTGACTGATCTCTTCTTCCGCCCACTTTTTGCTTTTTTCATCATCGAACTCCAGTCGCGCCAGGTGATCCATGTGAACGTGACGCGATCGCCGACCGATCCCTGGGTCGCGCAACAACTGCGCGAAGCGACTCCGTATGGGCAAACACCCAAGTATCTGATCAGGGATAATGATCGCAAATTCGGGCCGAATTTTGCTCGCGTGGCCGCAACGAGTGGGATCAAGGTGCTTCGCACACCATACCGAACGCCGCGTGCCAATGCTGTGTGTGAACGCTTTCTGGGAAGTGTGAGGCGAGAATGCTTGGATCATTCCCTGATCTTCCATGAGAAGCAACTCCATCGGCTCCTCAATGCCTATACGGTCTACTTCAACCAGGCTCGACCCCATCAAGGGCTGGGGCAACGCATTCCGGTGCCATCGGTTCCGTCTGCTTCTCTTCTGAAGCCCCCAAACCGGGTGATCGCCATTCCCATATTGGGTGGGTTACACCATGACTACCGGAGGGCCGCCTAAATAGCCAAAAACCAGAGAAAAGAGAAGATGTACGAATGTGTTTCTGTGCAGTCTGACCCTTTGCCTCATTGAGCAAAGAGAACACGTCCTCTTGCCTCATCGCAGAGGTCTGGCGTGCTGACGATGGAGTGTATCCACTTGAGATAAACCCTTTCCGTGCTTTTTCTGCCTCTCGTTTCTTGGCATGAGTCAGAGATTTTGGAACGGATATGCTAAATAGCCAGCACACTGGAAGGGAAGGAAAGTCATCATGCATGAGCCTAGTGTAGTGGAGAGAAGCTATTTCTGAAAAATGGTTTGAGTTGAAGCGCCTTAAATGGGACAGAGTTGAACCATTTAAAAAAGGTTCATTGTATGCTATACTGCGTGAAAAACAGGCGGGACCTGCTCAAGTGAAGAGGGCGGGATGTGTCTCTTGACGAGAAGCGTTCTTTTTTTATGAGCAGAGACAAGCGAAGCGCCCAGGTACAGAGTATAGGAGTGGAAAGGGAAGAGGAGTGGTATGACAAGAAAGAGACCGACGAACGCGTGGAGCTGGGGTCAAATGGATGGGTGGAAACACCGCTATGAGGTCTATCAACGAGATCATCACTGGAGAGAGCAGCAGCAGAATTGCCTGGCAGAGCGACGCGCTGCTGAGCAGGCGATGCGATCCTTGCTCCGGCACTTTCTGGACGAGGAGCTGAGCCTACAGGCATTTAACAATCGCTTTCAACACCAGATCCACGAGGCGTGGAGTCTCTTTGGGCCTCGTGGGGTCGAGGGACTGGTGCTGCATACCTTGGTCAAACATGCTCTGCAGCAAGAACGTCTCGCTACGCTGTTCCGCGCCATATTGCCCGTGGGGAAAGCAACGCCGGATGAGGACTAGGAGGGGCGTCAGCGGATGTCCTCGCTGATGCATTGGTTAGAGGGATGGATTGTGAGTCGGCAGGCGACGCGACAGCAACTGCAGCCAGGGCGCATGCCGTTTTTTCTGAGTGCGTGGTGGCATATTCAGGCTCCGGAGCGCTGGCCCCTGTTCTCGGGCCCGGTGCGTCGTGTGCTCGTCGCGGAGGAAGCCGAGAGGAAAGCGGAGAGCACCTCCATTGACACCTATTTTCTGCTGCGTGAGCGGTTTCTGGCTTTGATGCAGGCGTTGAACCTTTCGTCATGGGAGGCGGAACAGTTCTGTTGCTGGCTGGATGAGCAAAGGGAAGGGAACCAGCAACAAGGAGCATCGTGGGACGAGTGCTTTAGATGCCATGAGAAGCATGAACTGTCCTCCCCAACGTGTGTGTGGCAGCGAGGTGGAGACCGGTGTGTGAGTGAAGGTCGCCTGTCCTCGCGTATCCATCTGCAATGGTTGTTAGCCAAACTGGGGCACAAAGTGGGCTGTGATGTCTGGATGGCTCCGATGGACCGTGCCCAGATGTGGCACGATGAGCGCCTGGGTGATTTGAGCCTGGAGTCCTTGCCACAGGTGACGTTGCTGATGGGACAGCACGAACTGGGAGAAATAGATCTGTTGTGGGTGCGCAAAACGGAACTGGTGGCAGCCTATCGCATCGCGCAGACCCCTGAAGAGATGACGCTGTCCTTGCTGCATCTTTATGATCTCTCGCTCTTACTGCCCAGGCGAGACGTCGCGTTGTGTGTGGTAGCTTCTGATCTCAATGGAGCGAGTGTCCAAGCCGCCTTATCGCGGCCGCTCTTCCAAAAGTATGGGAAACGACGGCCCTGTGGCGTGTTGTTCCGCGACCGCTTATTTGAGCATGAGGAGCATATTTTACGGTGGGCCAGTAGCCCAAAGGTGATTGCTGATCTCACAGAGCATGTGGGGCGGGGGCATAGGCAAGCATGTTTTCACGGCAGTCTTTCGAGGCAAGAAGGAGAAGGGTGAAGAGCAAAAGGGATGCTCGACATGATCAGTTGTATGATGATCAGCCGTAGATGGTGCGGGGCTGGCGAGAGAAGGGAGTAATCCGTTTCTCTCGCTGCCCGTGTATTTTTGAGGGTCTATATAACTGTCCCCTTGAAGAATGGCGCCTGCTTCTTTGACGCCTGGGGCAGGCATTCGTGCGTTGGGCGAATGCCTCTTTTCATAGTTACTGTATCATAGAATGCCTCGATATGCAATCCTGGGGAGGAAAAGAGAGCAAGAGAAGGAAGAGCTGTCTTTGCATGAGGGTGGAAGTGATGGAAAGGAATTGTCGATGGATCGCTCGCACTGCCTCCACAATTCTTCACGGGAAAATGGGGAGTAAAAATGCCGGACACATATCTCATCAAGAAAAAGGAGTGCCTCGCTGAAGTTCATGAGGCGCTCCTTGTTGACGAACCAATTGAAGCCGAAGAATAGGTAATGGAAGAAAGATATCTGGCGACTGCGCAATGCCAGCTCCAGGTTCTCTACCTCAATATGAGATTTCTCCCGCACCTGGCGCAAGCGACCCTCACTTAGAGCCAAAAAGGGATGTTGCCTTCAAGTGCTTTCGGTTTGATCCCCTTAAGGGCTAAGTACGCAATTTCATCACTATAGTGAATGGTAATTGGAAGACGGGGGGACCTGAGTGAGCCATAATGCAGGAGGGTAAGAGCAAGGGTTCTGTCAGAATTCAGAGCAAGGCTTGCTTGGCGACCGTTTGCAAGGTATGCTGAGGAGAACAACGTATCTGAGAAGGAGTGTTTCATGAACTGCCCACATTGCGCCTCAGCCACTGCCAAAGAACAAACCCAGAA
Source organism: Ktedonobacter sp. SOSP1-52 (assembly GCF_016587395.1). Classification (NCBI taxonomy): domain Bacteria; kingdom Bacillati; phylum Chloroflexota; class Ktedonobacteria; order Ktedonobacterales; family Ktedonobacteraceae; genus Ktedonobacter; species Ktedonobacter sp. SOSP1-52. Next base: position 36,403 of record NZ_BNJH01000002.1, on the reverse strand, counting down.
GACCACACTCGGCTATCGCGTGTTCCGTTGCTCTGCTTGCAAGCATCGCTTCAACGAGCGTACTGGAACGCCGTTCAATTTCCTAGAATATCCCACTGATGTGGTTCTGCTGGTCGTCCTTTGGCGTTTACGCTACAAATTGAGCTTGCGTGACTTGGCTGAGATGTTCATGGAGCGGAGCATTGTGTTCACCCATGAAACCGTTCGGGACTGGGAAGCCCGGTTTGCGTCCCTGGTGACAGACCAACTGCGGACAAAACGACGAGGACAAGCTGGGAAATCCTGGTATGTGGATGAGGCATACATCAAAGTGCATGGAAAGTGGTGCTACCTCTATCGCGCCATTGATGCTGATGGCAACCTCGTGGACTCACGCCTTAGCGAGAAACGCGATATGGAAGCTGCTCAGCGCTTTTTCAAACAGGCTCTCTCCGTCGTTGGTCATGCCCCAGAGCGCGTGATAACGGATGGGCATGCTTCCTACCCACGAGCCGTACGTGAGATCCTTGGGAACGGTGTGCAGCATCGGACAAACAAATATCTTAACAATCTGTTGGAGCAAGACCATCGAGGAGTGAAACAGCGGTACTATCCGATGCATGGCTTTGGGAATTTTGAATCAGCGGCACGTTTTTGTCGTGCTTTTGATGAAGTACGTAACTACTTTCGTATGCGTCCCACTATGGGAGAAGTACTGTCCCTTCCTGAGCAACGACGGTTGTTCTGTGAAAGATTTGCTGCTCTGCAACTCCTGATGCGGGTGGCTTCATAAGCCCCATGATCATGGTGAAGGAACGTCTATTTTCCTGTAGACTTTGGTTATTTCAGTTCTGACAGAACCTCTGGGCAGATGTGCATCTCTTTTTCCTGCTCACCTTCACTGGAAACGAGCAGATGCATAAGATCTGGATCATCCGCAATCCCGAGAAACTGGCTTTTATACAGCAGCAATTGGAAGTCCGGTAGCCTACTCTATCGTGCGAATGCTGCGTCAGAACAGCGGTAAGCTGTTCAGTACGTGGTAAATAACCTACTAGGTGGATCTCCCCACGGGATACGCAACGAGCTTGCAGCAAACGAGCAATGAAGGAATGGAAGAGATTGTTGAAAGCAGACAGGGACTCTCGGCCCTCATGACAAGCTCAGAGGAGCAATGACACCTCGCTCAAATCGCCTGTTTGTTCGCCAGTTCCTCCTGTATTACTTGATAGCGAGAAAGGTGGGGACGCCTGCCACGGAAACACGCCGTTGCGGTGGTCCCCACCAGGCATTACAGGCGAGCCGGTCGGACCACCTCCAGCGGTAATGCGAACGCACTTCACGAGGGGGACGTGGTGGTGGGAAAACCTTCTCAGGACACTCAACAAGCGCGATGATCTCGGTGTGTTGACGACGCCAATGGGTCGTCCAGGTGCGGCGAAGCGCTCGACCTGCGACATCCACCCATCGTATTGGTCCGAGAAGGACAGGCGTTTGCTCACACGCAGCCAAAGCAGGTGGGGGCAAGAGGCGACGGACAGCGCTGACCCGTCGAGCACGATTGCCTTTGGCACCTTTCGCCAGGCATTGTTCTCGCAGAGAACAGCGCTGACAGTCGGTCTGATACGCGAGATAGACGGCACGCTGAGTGAACGCATTTTCTTGGCGCACTTCGCTCAACCACAAGCTTGCTCCCGCTGGACAGCGAAGCTTGCCATCCTCTTGTAACGTAAAGGCATCAGCCCCGAAGCGTCCAGTGGCTCGTCCGAATGCTGCGGCCCACTCCCACGGCCCATACTCCTCAACTGGTTCTTCAATGGTGAGAAGCACAGGAGGTGTCTTTTTCGGAGATGCCCACTCGATCTCGCGTAGCTCAGCTTTTTGCATAGCCTGTCCAAGTGAGAGCCGGAGGTTCCATACCCATTGACACGCAATCTGCCAGAGTTCTTGTCCACACTCGGTGTACGAACACCAGCGGTCGGGATCTTCTTCGACATCTTCATCCGCAAGTACCGCTTCAAAGGCTCCCCGCCCATGATAGAGATCGAGCACATCGCGCGACGAGGAATCCATCGATGGGCAGGGTTGTGATGAAGACCTCATACACCCACTCACCGATGCACTTGCCCACCGACACCCTCTTGCCTGGTGCGGGGGCACGATGCCGAGCCACAATGATGCGGGTTTGAGGTACCCCCTCATCCAATGACAACCAGCCTCCATCAAACAACTCGACCTCCTCATCACTGTTCACTCTGGTCACCCTCGCGGTTGGTAGGTGAGCGAGCACGCGCTGGATCTGAGGGTGCTCCAGGACGCGATACCCTCTCGCTCGTGTCACCAGATGGACGCCTGCTGCAATCAGTTGTGCAATGGCTACTGTATCCCCATATTGCCCGTCGAGGCGAACAAGAGCTACCTGTGCAGTGAGCGCAAAGAGCTCCAGGTAGGTTGTGATGGCCCGAAGCGCTGAAGCGAGCTCTGCTTGATAGTCACCATTGCCCCGGCCTGCAAAGGTGCCGATCCATTGACGAGTATGCATCTGAAGCGCGACGGTGCGTGTGCGGACGACCTCACCTCGTTTTCGTCCGGTGTAGCCTGGCGCGCAGACCGCATCGAGTCGGCGTCGAGGGGGAGGCAAGCTTGGATCACAGGGCAACGCTCGCTGCCGTGCTGCCTGACGTGTCGCATCGACATCAAAGACGATGTAGCGGCGGCTCTGTCGATCCCAAATACCGCCGATCGTCTCCGAGGTCCACCCTTCAGTGAAGCCGTATTGCTCGAAGAGCTGGCGAAACACTTCCAAGCAGGGACGATCGACACTCGCCAGAAAACGGCTGAGCGTGGCACGATGGGGAAGGTTCGCACGCTCAAACAGGGCCATGAAGGCTGACCCAAAGGGAGTGACTCGCTCAAAGAAAGCCGATAACGTTCGTTCTCCACTCATCGCGTACCCGAACAGGAGCGCGAGAAAATCAATTGGTTCATAGCTGCCGAAGCGTCCGCGCACCAATTGGACTTGATGGGCGAAGGCTTCTAGAATCCCTTTCGTTGTGAGGTGCTGGGACAGGATGACGACTTCGGCGAACCACGCTGGCACCGAGGGACGATCTACGGGAGAGGTTTGGACCTCTATGCTCGGGTTGGGTATCATACTCAGAGAGACCTCCTTGTGAGAGTATGGTTTGTTTCCCTCTCATTAGATGTCTCTTTTCTTTTTATGCTGCTAGCTTGCTGTCAGCTCGTTGCGTATCCCGTGGGATCTGTCTCACTCTTGGTGATTTAGGTTGCTTGTTTGGAGAAAGAGGAGAGGTTTCCATGTTCAATATTCCTTCCTACTACAAAGCATAGAGAACGCGCTGGCGGAGTAAAAGGAAGCCAGCTCTCCCGTAGCCCATTCTCTTGATGAGTTTGAGCTTGTTCACTTTTCGTAGAGTAGGTGGCTGGCGCGTTACCCTTTCAGGCACGTCTCCAACCACCCCTCCCCGAACCTGGCTTGCAGTAGGATAGGCGGCCGGCGAGGTACCTTTACAGATCCTTTTCCAACCGCCCTCCTCCGAACGACGCATGAGAGTTTCCTTCTCACGTCGCTCTCTAGTGATGGTATTGTCAACTTGACTGGAAGCCTGCTTGAAAGCTGGGCAATATGATACAATACGCCTTATGAAAAAGAACAGCTCAGCTTCTCCTTACAAGGGATACCGCTTTCCACCCACTGTTATCAGTCATTGCGTATGGTTATATTTCCGTTTTTCGCTCAGTTTCCGTGATGTTGAAGAGCTCATGGCAGAGCGTGGGGTTGTGCTCACCTACGAAACCATTCGTCAGTGGTGTCTCACATTCGGCCAAACGTACGCCAATGAGTTGAAGCATCGACGCTCGAGACCGGGAGACAAGTGGCATCTGGATGAGGTGTTTTTGACGATCAATGGCAAGCGAAGCTATTTGTGGCGCGCGGTGGATCAGCATGGCAACGTGCTCGATATTTTGGTGCAGTCTCGACGCGATAAAAAGGTCTCCAAAAAGTTCTTCCGCAAGCTTCTCAAAGGGCTGGAGTATGTGCCTCGTGTGATCATTACTGACAAGCTTGCGAGTTACGCCGCTGCCAAGAGGGAAATTCTGTCTAGTATCGAACACCGACAGCACAAAGGCTTGAACAATCGAGCGGAAAATTCTCACCAACCCACTCGACAACGAGAGCGGACGATGCGACGGTTCACATCTCCTGGCCATGCGCAACGATTTCTCTCGGCCTTTGGGCCAATCTCTGACCATTTTCGACCAAGAAGACATCGCCTCTGTGCTTCAGATTATCGTACCCTCATGCAGGAGCGCTTTGAGACTTGGAACGATATCACCGCTAGAGATAGGGTTGTATAGCAAGCCCATTTTTCTAGTTTCTTCCCTGCCATTGCTCTCCCAACAAGCTTTTCCTCAGAACGACGCTCTTCCCCATACAATAACTTGACAATAACCCTCGCTGAGCAGTTTCGCGCTCTTCACTGTGACGAGAGTCCCACTCCTAGACCTCGCTGAGGGACCTCGTCCCTCGGGCTCCCTGGTATTTTTGCATTCGAGCTTGTCAGCAGATGGGTTAGAAGGTAAGATATTCGCTGAGTCAATGACCTATCTTTCGTGAGTCAACGACTCGCAAACACGTGTGCAAAGTAAGATTTCTCATGAGGCATCCCCTTCTCTCAAAGTAAGATTTTTCCATGAGGCAATGCGTCGCAGAGGTAATTATCTCTCAACAGGAGTCTCGAAACCAGTTTCTGTGCTGATTCTACCCCTTTCCTCCACGTTCTCTCTTCCCTTTCCTGGATGAGATGGACACTAAGTCGCTACCGCGCTGAAGTGACGATGACGGAAAGCTATACAAGTGGGGCGAAGAGTGATTAATGGTACAAATGTCGCTGGAAAAGCCGCCTCTCATCTGACCTAAAATATGTAAATACGTTCTGGAGGCACCTTTGGGTAGATGTCCTGACTGTTGAAGAACTCATTCACTCTCCCCAAGCAAGGGCATCATTCGTTTTCCACTGCACAGGCCTCGCAAAAGACAAAAACCAGGATAAGAATGTGGTCTATCAGGGCCATACTTTTTTGTTTTTTTCTCGCTGCGCTGCCAAAAAAGGGCGGATCTCGCCAGAAGTGACCTCTGGTCTTGACTCAGAAATGTGGTTCTCACGATTAGCAGTGAGATGACAAATTGATGACAAAAAAGGGCAAGAATGTTCATAGTTCAGTCATCTCTATCCGCTACACTGTTGTTCCAGATACAGAAAAACAAAGTGCCCATTGAACATTCATAAGGAAAGTACCATGCATAAACCATTTCGCTTTGGTGTGCAGAGCAGCGGCCTGATGTCTGAACGATCCTGGATGGCTCAGGCTCGACGAATTGAGGAGCTTGGCTATGCCACTTTGTTGATGCCTGATCGTCCCTCCATGGGTGGTTTTGCTATCTTTCCGGCCCTGACTATGGCCGTTGCAGCAACAACCACATTACATGTTGGCAGTTATGTCTTCTCTAACGATTATCGTCACCCACTGCTTCTGGCGAAGGCCGTCGCTACCCTGGACGCTTTCTCGGGTGGACGTTTTGAACTCGGCCTGGGTGCAGGAGTCAGTGGGGGCGAATATGAGCAGATGGGCCTGACCTTCGAGAACGCCGGTACACGTGTTGGCCGCCTGGAAGAAGCTCTTGCCCTTATCAAACAATACTTCACTGCTGAAGAAGTAAACTTTTCCGGCAAGTACTACACCGTTACCGGCATGAAGACGCTGCCAATGGCGGTCCGGCAGCCACATCCTCCCATCCTGATGGGCACCGCTGGCAAACGTATGCTCACGATCGCCGCCCGCGAAGCTGATATTATCGCTCCAGCTGTGAGAATGGGGCCGCAGGGTGTTGATCCCACAGATGTGCCGATGGAGGAAAAAATAGCCTGGATACGTGAGGCCGCCGGAGAGCGTTTTTCTCACATTGAATTGGCTCAACCTGCTTATGAGATCTCTCTTAGTGACAATTCCGCTCCTGTTTTCTCCCCTCCTGGTATGTGTATGCCTATGAGGACGATGACTACAGATCAGGCGATTGAGCACCTTCTCGCTCATCGGGAGCGTTATGGATTTTCTTATATTCAAGTATTCGATGGCCAACTAGAGAATTTTGCCCCTGTCGTAGCGCGCTTGAACGGTAAGTAGAGCATACTGCGAGCAAAAGAAAAAAACGCCTCACTCTTCAACTGCTATGACTATCAGGAGGTTTTTTGTCATGCGCACAACACGGATTATTCAGATCATTATCGGTATCGCTGGTTTAGGCGCGCTACTCCTTGGTTTATTATCCTGGATTGCTCAGATGAATGTGACTGGCATTCATATGCTGTTTGGTCTGGTCCTCGCTCTGACGTTACTGGTCATGAGCATTCTCGCCCTCATGACTAGAGGCATGAGAGTCTGGGGGATTGTTGGCATTGTGTATGCCCTGTTGGTACCGATCTTTGGTGTTACGCAATTTACTCTGCTTATTGGTGATCTACACTGGCTGATACGTACTGCACATATGCTGGTTGGTATTGGTGCCATGGCTCTGGCCGGAACGATGAGTGCTCGTTACGCGGTGCTTAAACAGCGCGGTACCAGTCCTGTTACTGAACCGCAGTCCGTGCACTAACGGATCTGGTCTGTTTTTCTGCTGGAACGCTCAAGCTTTTGCACACTAGTCGAAGGTGTTTGTAAGGAGAACATTGGTGATAAAAAGAGCAGCTACCCTCCTAACTCTTTATGGTATTGCAACTTTGTTGTTGATTGCCTGTAACTCCGCTCCCGTCCAATCTGGCACAGCTAGTAATCAGGTCCATATGAACGATATCAATTTTGTTCAATCTTCCATTACTATTAAAAAAGGCGAGCATATTACTCTGGTTGCTGATACTCTGACCCCTCATACTATTGCCAATGGCACATGGGAGAATGGAACGTCCAGAGCTACAAAAGAGCCTGGTGCTCCAACCGTCGATAACCTGTCTGTGGCCGGTAACAGTTCAGCTACAATCGGCCCATTTAACAGTGCTGGCACCTTCCAACTCTACTGCACCATTCATGTTCGTATGAACTTGACAGTGATTGTGCAGTAGAAATAGGGCTTTGAAAAGGGTTGTGTTGCAAGAAATCGCAAAGGAAGAAACTGGACGTGATTGTTCATCACAATCGTTCTTACACGGCCACTCCAAACAGTGTGGCAACCAACGCGACCTGCCCTCCGACATCTCCTTTTACCACCCCTTGTACCTGCCCCTTCCTCAGCATATTCATCACCTCGAAGCCTTGTACGGTTCGCCAGGCTGTTTCGAAGGAGAAACAGCCCATTCCTGGCTTGGTCAAGCGTTTGATGAACCGGTGGTCTTGCTCGATCAGATTGTTGAGGTATTTCACTTGCCGCAGTTCCACGTGTTCAGGCAGCACTCCGGCTGCTTTAAGCCCAGCAATCGCTTTGGGATAGGCTGCGTTCTTATCGACATTGATCACTCTTGGGATCATTCTGCGGACCTCAAAACGAGCAGAAGCGGTGGGTTGAACCGCATCCTCTGCCGAGGGATCTTTCATGAGCTCCAGGGGCAAACGGTCTTGAGGGGGAGAACACGTTGTGCGTTGCAAGGCTTTGAGGAAGAAGCCTTTGGCAGCCTCGGCATCCCGCGTTGGGCTCAGGAGAAACTCGAGCGTATTTCCTTCAGAATCCACTGCGCGATAGAGGTACATCCAGACTTTCTTGACTTTGATGTACGTCTCATCGACTTTCCACGAATCATTCCAGGCTTTCAGGTGAAGCCGACAGCGTTTTTCCAATTCTGGAGCAGAGTGCTGAACCCAGCGATAGATGGTCGTATGGTCGATGGATAGGCCCGCTCCCGCATCATCTCCTCGAGATCTCGGTAGCTTAAAGCATACCGAAGATACCAACGAACACAGAGCAAAATGAGCTCCGCTTCGCGCATGACGCCATTTGAACAGTTTGGCATTTTCCATGACAGGGCCTCTCTTCAGAAAATAAGCCCAAACGTATCACATTGGCGTCATCTTTGCAACACAACCTGTTTGAGACGGTTGAAGGGAAAGCTGTCGTGCTCAAGGCACACTTGTTACGGCATGTGTTTGCCACGCATATCCATCATGTCGAGCAGGTTCCTCTCGATATTGTAGCGGTTCTGTTGCACCAGAAGAATACTCGCGTGACTGGGTATTATGCGGCTCCATCATGGCATCAGGTGATGACATCGGCGAATGTGATCCTCGATCGTTTTGCCACGCATTTAGGATCGTTGGATGAGGCGTTTGTGCGTGCCCCTGCTGAATTGCAACGGCAATATGAAGAGGCCAAAGAGCGGGTGGGAACGTTGGCAAAAGTTCCTGGAGGTGATTGTACCTGCCACGGACAATGTCCCGTCTCATTTGCGTGTACCGGATGTGTCTTCAAAGTCCCTGACCCGATGCGTCGAGAGGAGATTGAGGAACAGGAGCAGTGGGCGCTGATTCGACTTGAGCAAGTGAAGCGTCGTGGACTGGGCCCTGAAGTGGTGAAGATGCAAGCCTTACTGCAGCGATGCCACGTCGAAAAGGAAGAAATGCAGCTGATTGAAGCGTATCAAAAGGATGAGCACTATGCAGCAACCCTTCGAATTGAATCTTGAACATGCCACGCCACGCCCGTGGCTGAAAACCTATCATGCAGCAAGAAAGCAGCGAACGGTCGACGTTGTGAGAGCGACGGTGGACCAACTGGTCCGTGAAGGGCGCGCCGTGACGATTGAGGCGATTTGTCGTCTGAGTGTGGAGTTTGATCCGCAGGGGAAAGGGGTGAGAAAGGCGGGAATCTTGGGAAATGAAGTCGCCTATGCCTATTATCGAGAGCATAGTCTCTCCTACCAAATGGCTCATCGACGAAAACATCCTTTGGCGAAAGGGAAGCAGAGAACGGCTTCCTCTGTATCTATCGACCCAAATCGCGATATCAGTCGTGTGCGTTCTCGATATCTATCGAGAACGAAGGTTGATCTTGTCGAGCGTCTTTTGATGGTGGAGCAGGCCTATGCAGAATGTCAACAGCAACTTGCTCGTCTTCAATTTGCGCTCGTTGATCTCCAACATGAGGCAAAGAAGCGATGAATAGGGAGAAAAAAGAGAGATATCAGTTCTCATCATGCGTTGTCGTCCGCCTCAGAGTGGTTGTCATGGTGGTGTGCAAGAGGAAGGAAAAGGAGACTTCTGGCGAGAAACGAAGAAGGGAGCTCGTAGAAGGCCGTTTCTCGTGTGGACGAGGTCGGCTCGCTTGCGCGGGCAAGCTATTGAGGTCGATGGTATGGCTCTCCTGGGCGAGAAGTTTGCCTGAACTCCCTGTGACAAAGATTCTTCTCGTCTTGTCATAAAATCTCCTTTCCTCTTTCTCCGAGCTACCTTTCTACCGTTACTGCTTGACAGTAACGAAGGAACATATTATACTGGCAGAGAAAAAGAACATCTTGATGGCGAAGAAGGAGGTCGGCAGATGGCGGCGATCTTAGGCTGGGTGCAGCGGCGCTGGAACGAGGTCTTGGAACCAGTGGTGAGTCGTGCGATAGTGGAGCAGGAAGCGCAGTTGCGAGAGCTGTGGGAGCGCGAACTGGAGTGGTGGAAGACACAGAGGGGTTTGTCGGGTGACTCGTTGCGTAAACCGATTACGCAGGTGCGGCACTTGATCCGTCTGTTGCCAGTGACAGCGGAAAATAGCTGGGAGAATCCGCGGACGCATGAGCGAGAACATATCGGGCTGCGGGTGTTTAATCTCTCGGAGGGGGAATGGGTGCAGATGAATGCACGCACCCAGGGGGTGACGCAGGAACGGTTGACCCAGCAGGTGTTGCTCAAAGATCCTGATGCCCTGGTGGAGCGGGCTCTCTCCCTGTTGTTTTCGCCTGAGTGGGCAGACCTGGTCGTTGGCATCGCGGTGTGTACTGGTCGCCGCCTGGCCGAGATCCTCAAAACAGGGGAGTTTGGTGTGAAGGAGCCCTATACCGTCTGGTTTGAGGGGCAGGTGAAGGGGCGCGGGCGCGAACCGGAACGCTATGAAATCCCAACGCTAGTGCGAGCGTTTCTGGTGGTGGAGACTGTCCAGCGGCTGCGTTCCCTGGTGGACTGTACGGGCCTGGAGATTGAGCAGGTCAGTCAGAAGTATGGTAAGGCGGTTAACGAGGCGGTGGAACGGCGCTACGGCGATCTGGAGGAACTGGTGCGTGCCACGCGCGAGAAAGTCAGCGTGCATAACTTTCGTGGGATGTATGCTCGCATTGCCTGTTTCTGGTATGCGCCCCCGCCGGTGGCCGACATCACCTACATGGCGCAGATTCAGGGCCATCGTTTTGTGCTGGAGCCGCGAGTGGAGGAGGGGACCCCACCTGAAGAGGTGGAGCAGATCAGGCTCAATTATGCCAGTCATGCCAATTACGCGGATTATAAGATTGCCGACAAAGATGGTAACATTGACGGCCGCCAGGGTGTGCGGTTAGGGCAGCCTGGCGTGACGGTCCTCGATGAGTTCCGTAAGGAGTATGAAACATGGGTGGAGAGCACCCATCCGGAGCAGATTCATCCCACCTCTGTGCTGAAGAAAGGTCGGAAAAAAGCGGCCAAAGAGAACAAAACGGGGTATTCAACGTTCAAGCCGACCATTCAGACGCGAGCCTGGGGTGATGATCTACGGGAAGAGATCGCTCGCCAGGTCAAGCGTGAGGTCAAAGATGACGAACTCTTGCGCCGAGCGTTTGCTGCGTATGAGAAGCAAGAACACCTGGGAGACCAGATGCAGGGGAGTGTGGTGCGACAGGATGGGAAGGTTTCGCTCTCCTTGGAGCAGCTCAATCTCCCAGCGGAGACGGCGGCCTTGTTCCGGGAAGCTATGGCCCAGACGGGATCCTCCGATCTGTTATCCTATCTCCTGGCAGCAGGAGAGCGGGAGGCACGCCACCTGCGCGGTCAGGCGAGACGACATGATAGCGAACGCTATGCAGCCATGAAAACCTCTCAACTTGCGGGGATGAAGGCCCCTGAAGCGGGCAATGAGCGCTATCGCCGTGCTGTGCACACGCTCATGCAGTGGAACGAAACGCGTCGTCCGTTAGAGCGCTGGTACATTACGACCCTCGCCATCCAGAAGTTAGTGGGTGGCCGCAAGGAAGCTATCAATGCCTATCTCGAGACGCATGCGGATGAGATCAAGGCCCATCATGATCGGCTGGGGATCAAACCTTCCTTCAATAGGAAGCCTGAACCCATCACGGAGATGATCCACATTGCCGAGGAGCCGACGGTCTTCCCCTGGGGCAAACCGGCAGAAGAAGCTCAACCTGAACAAGAAGGCTAATCGAAAAAGTGCGTGGAATCGCGTGAAAATTTCAATTTAACTTTGTAATTGAAGATGCAAAGGAGAAAAACGCGATGGCAGAAACGAAGCCAGTAAAAGACAGCTATCCGTATGAGCAAACCTGGAAGAGTCTGACAAAGAAGCAGCAAAAAGAAGCAACGCGACGTGCCAACAGATCAAAGTTGACTATTCCAGTGATTTTGAAAAACCATTACGTTGGCAAGTAGATTCGTAACGAATGTTGCAGGATGATGTATGAAAATTTTATGTCATTCCACGCACTTTTTCGATTAGCCAACAAGAATAGAAGGTTCAGAAGAGAGGATGTGCTGGTGGCGGGCGCTAGAATGGGCACTGGAAGTGGGGCGTGGTGGCTGTTGGAACGCCAGTGAAGAGATGAGCGGAGTGATTTATCACTCCGCTCATCTCTTCACTGGCGTTGATTGGCTAAAGGCGTGCTTGCTATGCGTATACATGTAGAAGCAGTATGACTTGCATTCTGGTTGTGATTCGTGTATGCTTGCGGCGGGAATGTTGTAGAGCGTAGGAAAGGACCGCCTTATGGACGAAGAGAAGTGGGATCGGTATGAGCAGGAGCGGAAAATCATTCAACCTGAGACGCAGGTGCAATTGGAATTATTGACGGCGACGTTGGCGACGGGGACGGTTGATGAAACGGTGAGGTTGTTACTCCGATCACGTTCACTCTGGCTAGACATTGTTGGCATGGTCGAATCGTTGCAGATGGATTGGCAGCTTTCCGATCCGAAAGAGGTGATGTTACTGTTGGTGCGCCAGGCACAAGATCGGGAAAAGCGAGAATCTCCCCTGCTCACCCTCTTGGAAGAATTGGAGCATAGCGGGGTCACTGATCCTGTGGCGTATCTTCATCAGTTGGTGCGTCAAGATCGCTTGCAGCACGGCATGTCTGAGGCCCTGGTTTCCTATGAGCAACTGCCATACTCTCATCTGGTGGGCATTCAAACCCCTGCGGCGAGAAGAGAACGCTGGCGTCGCGCAGTGTGGACTATCATGATGCATAATCGGGCCTGTGCGCGGAGTGAGGATCGCTGGTTCATTAACCACTGGGCAGTTTTAGCGCTTGCTGGTGGGGATCCCCTTGCTCTGGGTAGATATCTTGAAGCGCGATCAGAAGGGCTACGACGCCATCATGATCTCTATGAGATTCACCCTACTATGAATCAGAAGGCCGTGTCTATCATCGATGCCCTTCAGATTCCAGAGTATCCTCTTCCTCCTGGCGGAGAGGAAGTTTGGGCGCAGATTGATGAGCAGCAAGATCTTTGAGTTCTTTCCAAGGAAATGCGCCTGGATGCTCCATATTGAGAAGATAGAGGCATCCAGGCGCATTTCCTTGGATGTACTTCTAACCGAAAGAAAGCCCGAACCGATAACGGAGATGATCCACATTGCTGAGGAGCCGACGGCTTTCCCCTGGGGACAAGCCTGAAGAAAGCAGAGAAGGAGCTGAAGAGAGGGCCTGCTGGTGGGCCCTCGAACAGCGTGTTGTGTCTGTCGGAAAGAGGGGAGAGAAGATGAGCGGCGCGACGAAGTACGCTCTCTTTCCCCTGGTGCTGAGCATCTGAAGGTGCTTCTTATGCGTATGCATGTAGAAGAAGTATGATTTGTATGCCGTTTGGATTCGGTTGCTCCTCGCTCGTTTGGGGCGCAAGAACGAACCCGTTCCCAAACACCCCATTAGGGCGTCGACTGCTTCCAATGACCCTCGGAGATGACGTTGACGACGCCATCAACCACTTGTATGGCGGTTTGATCGTCAATCAAGTATGTCGGCACCGGCATGCTGGCGGCCCATTTTTCAGCGTTGGCCATGGAATTGTCTGGCATAGAAGGGTAATCCAGATGCGGAAAGATCGCAAAATCAACCAGCCCCAGCGTTCTATCGCCACCAGTGGGCGGCTTCCAGCGGACGAAGTCCTCCCCGATGCTGGGGGCCATCACCATGCTCCCGGCGCTCAGTCCCACATAGACCATCTCGCACGGCAGCTCCGGCAAGAGATTGGCCAGTCCGGATTGCCGCATCCAGTAGCACAGATACATGGGATCGCCGCCTTCCACCAGCAGGACATCCGTCTCCTGGACCAGCGGGAGCCAACGCTCTTCACCGATACTGGGCAACGCGGTGAGCTCCAGCAAGCCCAACGACTTCCACCCCAATTCGCACATGGAGGTGTATCCGTCAGGGAATGGAGCGGTGTTGGTCTCTCCGCGGATCAGGCGGGCGACCATGGACGAACCATTGGTGTTGGCGTGCAGCGCGGTGGGAATGTACAGGGCGCTGCACTCAGCGATCGGTTTGCCCAGGAGCGCTACCAGCGCGTCATGGATACTGGTGTTGGTGATGCCACCCGAGGTAAGAAGAAATTTCATAAATGGTTCTCCTTGCCAATTTCATGGGAGCCGAAAGGCTCCTCCAGTCCTTCTCGCGAGAGACTGAAGCAGAACTCCCCCAGAACGGAACGACTGTGTTTCTGCCAACATGGGTCGTCTGCTCTCGTTATCAGTCTTGCACACAAAGGTCTTCCGCTCCCCAATTGCATGCAAGATATTCTACCATCTTACAAAGCAAAAACTTCTCCTATCTTGCTCTTTTGGCCATGCAGCATTACCGCCGCGCATTCCAAAACACGGTCTCAATGTGGAGCATCCTGGCGCATTCCTTGGGTTCCATCCTTTAACCGAAAGCTCGAACTCATCACGGAGATGATCCACATTGCCGAGGAGCCGAACAACCCGTTGGAGAGTCATGACCTGCTCGGCGAGGAGAGTGGATGCGAGCCAGAGAGAACCTGCTCCTGGTTTGTATCCACTCTCAAATTCCTATAGCCTTAAAAACCCTTCGAGTTCTCATGGCGTCTCCTCCTCTTTTTTTGCCGCCGTGTTGTCTGATGTCCGTACGATATGACGGGTTACAATAACAGTAACTTTTGACCCCTCTGATTGTAGTAAAAGTAACCGAAGATGTTACTGCCATAAGCTAGGAAGAGAGGGAGGAGTCCCCGTAGTTTGCCTGTAGTAACAGTAACAAAGTCTATGTTTCTCCCATGATCATGGTAAAAGCAGGGATTTTGTCATGATTTGCTCGATTTTTCAGTGGAGAGAGGGGGAATCTGGCCGCTTATATGTAAATTTGTATGTAAAAAGAAGGGACTATTTGCGAATTATTTGGGTGGACTATTTCTTATAGTCGTTAAAGAAAGAAAGAGGAGAGGCAGATCAGGGGGTGAAGGAGGAGTGTAGGGGAGGGAAAGACAGCGTGTATCGAGCAAAAAGCGTGCAAAAAAGAGCAGCAAAGAAAACGCCTCGTGAGAGAGGGGAACCTGTGGTGTGAGGTGTGCGAAAGAAGTGAAAGAATTCTTTGCGGGGTAGATGCTGGCACAAGAGAAAAAAGAGCCATTCCTGTCAATGGCTCTTTTTTCTCTTGTGCCAGCAGAAAGGTGTGACAGAAAGCATAAATTGGCCGCTGCGGCCACTTAGCTAGACTTTATCCATATTAGGCTGCAAAAGCGAGCGTCTGAAGTTCTTTCAGCGCTATATCGGGCGCCATGAGAGCAGGGAAAGCATGAATGGGGTGGATAGAGGTCATTGATATTAAATCCTTTCAAATATCATTATGCAAATCATAACATAGGCGCTGACTGTACTGTATATTTTTTTATGTAGATAACTGGTTTCATGAATGAAGGGTTACCAAGGTAGATATGGAGGAGAAGGGAATGGAAAACACCAAACTCTGCGTTCTTATGGTCTATTTGCAAGCAATGTTAGTAGAAACCAGAGGGCATATCTGACCATCTGAAAAAGATAAAGGAGATTCGGCATCCTATTCTCACCAAAGAGGAAATCTGGTTAGAAGGAGAATTTGGCGATGATCACGATCGCGGAGGAGCCGACGGCGTTTCCCTGGGGAAAAGCTGTTGCGCTGCAAGAGGACCGGGTGAGCATGGCCGGAGATGATGTGCACGCAACGTGAGACGTCCCAGAGGTGTGTATTTCGATGTCCACATGGAGAAGAGTGTTGCTAGGATGATGATGGATGGGATCACAATGAGATGTACTGTGAGGAAGAGGGCACAAAAAAAGAGAGAGCCAAATGGTCTCTCAAAAAAGCTGACCTAGAAAGTATACCTGAGTATCGCGAAAAAATCAAGGGTGCGGTGAAACTCGGGTGCGGTTCATTTTTTTGCATAGCGTCCATCTTGAAGGGGTCTGTCAAGTATTTTGTGGACTTTCAGCTAATTGGTAGGAAAACGATCAGCGAATTCGATGGCAAAGCGGTTGAGGGCGGCTTTCCAATCACGCAGCGGCATGGTCCATTTCTTGGAGACGGTTTGGACAGCCAGGTACATGATCTTGAACACGGACTCATCCGAAGGGAAAATACGGCGATTGCGCGTCATTTTGCGCAGGGTCATATTGAGTGATTCAATGGCATTGGTCGTGTAGATGATCTTGCGAATGTCTTCGGGAAAGGCAAAGAGCGGGATCACGTTGGTCCAGTGTGCTCTCCAAGAGGCACTGATGGTAGGATACTGCTGATCCCATTTCTCAGCGAAGAGTTCCAGGTTGAACTCAGCTTCCATTTGGGTACTCGCCGTGTAGATCGCCCGCAGGTCAGCGGCTACCTCTCGGCTGTGCTTGTAGGCAACAAAACGCAAGGAATTGCGCACCAAATGGACCATGCACAGTTGCACCTGGGTACGAGGAAAGACCGTTTCGATGGCCTCTGGCAGACCGGTGAGGCCATCAACACAGGCAATGAAGATATCTTTGAGCCCTCGATTGTGCAGTTCTGTAAACACGGAGAGCCAGAATTTGGCGCCCTCTGTCTGTGAGATCCACATCCCCAAAAGGTCTTTCTGTCCTTGCATCGTGATGCCGAGCACCAGATACAAGGCTTTGTTGATCACCCGTTGGCTCTCACGGACCTTGACGACCAGACAATCGACGTAGACGATGGGATAGAGAGCATCAAGAGGACGGGTTTGCCATTGATGCACCTCATCGATGACGGCATCGGTCACATTGGCGATCAAGGTGGGTGAGACCTCCACTCCATACATCTCCTGCAATTGGGCCTGAATATCACGGGTGGTTTGTCCGTGAGCATAGAGGGTGAGGATCTTCTGCTCGAGACCTTCCAAACGGCTCTGATGCTTTCTCACGAGCTGGGGTTCAAAGCTGCCTTCTCGGTCACGAGGAACACTGATCTCAACAGGTCCTTGCTCGCTTTGGAGCAGTTTCCGGCTTTTCCCGTTGCGAGCATTGCTGCTTCCTTCGGCTTTGGGAGCGTATTTGGCATAGCCCAGATGCTGCTCAAGTTCCGTCTCCAAGCAGCGCTCAATGACGGCTTTGGTCAGTTGCTTGAGGAGACCACCTTCGGCGAGAATATCCTTGGGGTCAGCGTAATCCTTGAGAAGTTCGTCAAGTATCTCTTTGCGTATGGTCATGGGATGATTCCTTTCTGCTGCTACTGCTCTCTCTATTCAGTATGACCTCTACACAAAATACTTTACAGTACCTCTTGAAGAGCTCGCCGGAAAAAGTCTGCCGTCCCCAGCGCTTCTGTCCCTCGGTCCGTCCTTTGAGAGCCGTTGGGGGTGGGGAGGTGAGGGGAAACAAGCCAGAAACAAGCCAAGATGAACGGAAGGGGAAGGCGCCAGAAGGTGTGCTGCAGGCGCAGAGAGGCTCTGCGCAGTGCCCTTTGACTGCGAGTCCGCAAACGCTGGAGGCGGCAAGTGCGCCATGCGGCTCTGACGACATGCCAATCCTAGGTCCATCGCTCACTGCACAGGGTGGTCCGCAACGCCAGCATGGGATTAACTTGCTGGCGATCCCAATGCATCCCTATTTACTACTTCCTCCCTCCCCTCAGCTTCTTTCCCTCCCCTTGGCTCTTCTTTTCTAAAAAGCTCTTCTATTACTCCTCTACGTTGACAATACCACTTTCATAGAAAAAAAATCCATTAAGCACACGTTTATCTCCTGTAGCACAAAAAATTAACCAGAAAGGATATGTCCTACTCTTGTCACAAAAGCAGTAGGATGTAGCACAAACATCGATGACTCCACACTTTTCTCTACGCCACAAGACAAACGTGTCTCGTCTCTGCTTGAAACTGGCGCTCTGCTTCGCGCTGGCATTTCTTGGAGGTACCCTTCTATTCCCCGGACAATCGGCCCATGCTGATACTGGCACACCTCCCTGCAGTGGCATTCAGTATGGCGCCTTTAGTCAAAGTATTTCCTTTATCGTCGCCCAGCGCCAGGGCTACTTTGCTCAGGAGGGCTTAAGCATCTGCTATAACCAGGTCACCGGTTCGGTGCAGCAGTTTAACGATCTGCTGGCTGGCAACTACGACCTGATTTCCACTGCCAGCGATAACGTGGTGAATCGCTACGTCAACCAGCAGCTACCTCTACAACTTTTCTCGTCGTTTGATAGAGGCACTGGTCTTGACCTCGTCGCCAATACCAGTAATGGCATCAATAGCATTGAAGACTTACGCGGAAAATCCATCATAGTTGATGCTCCAGATAGTGGTTTTGCCTACGCCTTGGAGAAGATATTGCTTGAGCATGGACTTTCCTTGGCAAACGGCGATTATTCATTCCAGCCCGTGGGCGGTGTCGCGCTGCGTTACCAGCAACTCCTGGCCGGACAGAACACCTCTGGCCCGGTCTACGCGACGCTCCTTTCGAGCCCCTTTACTGTGTTAAGCACCTATCAGCCTCACCTCAAGATTCTGGATACGCTCTCAAACTATGTCAATCCCTACCAGGGTACGAGCCTGGCTTCGACACGTACGTACGCACAGGCGCATCCCGAGGTAATCGAGGCCTTTCTTCGTGCCATGATCCGCGCCCAGCGCTACGCCCTTGACCCGGCGAATCACGATACGCTCATCGGAGATATCGCCAGTGTTTTCAATGTCTCACCCCAGGTCGCCAACGATATCCTGGTAGATGCCTTTAACGCGCAAACTGGCGAAAGCGTGAATGAAGAGCTCGATACGCAGGGCCTGATCAACGTCATTAACCTGCGCCAGCAATTCAACGGCTTTACGACCAGCATCGATAGTAAGCAGCTCGCCAAATCCAAAAAGGACGGCCTCTACTACGATAAATATTGGAAGGATGCGCTAAGAGACGTCAAGACGGTTTCCTAGTAGGCACCACCTCGGCGGTACGCATGGTTGAATCTCTCTATTCCCTCGAGACAGGGGCAACCAGGGCGTACCGCTTTAACAGGCGTTTCCGGGATATGGTGGTAATTTCGATGAATGTTGAACACTTTTTAGGGGTCTCGGTCACTTTCGGTGGAAAAACACAGCAAAAGATTGCTCCAGAGAGCCGGGGAGCCTTTTCTCGGTTGTGTTGCAAGAATGATGAAGAAAATAAGATGAGCAGAGAATGTCTCCCTTTGTTCTGTTTAGGCAACCTCTCCAAAGAGCCTGGTAACCAAGGCAACCAGACCTTTCACATCTCCTTTGTTTACCCCTTGTAGCTGTCCTTTTCGCAGCATGTTCATCATCTCGAATCCTTGCAGTGTTCGCCAGGCCGTCTCGAACGAGAAGAAACCCATCCCCGGCTTCACCAACCGTTTGATGAAGCGATGGTCTTGTTCAATCAGATTATTGAGATACTTGACCTGCCGTAATGCGCAGTGTTCAGGAGGGTACCTTTCTGCTTTCAACGCAGCAAAGGCTTTGGGATAGGCGGCGTTTTTGTCCACGTTGATGATGCGTGGTTCGCTGCAATGAGGGGCCGCAAGTGTTTTCAGCAAGAAGCGCTTGGCGGCTTCCCCATCCCTGGTCGAACTTAGTACGAAGTCGAGTGTATTGCCCTGCGAGTCAACAGCTCGATAGAGAGAGATCCATTCCTTCTTGACTTTGATGTACGTTTCATCGACCCGCCAGGAGTCATTGGAAGGCTTGAGATGCCGTTGGCATCGCTTATTCAGCTCCGGGGCATAGCTTTGGACCCAACGATAGATCGTCGTGTGGTCGACCGAAAGCCCCCGCTCAGCCATCATTTCTTCCAAGTCCCGGTAGCTCAAAGCAGAGCGGAGGTACCATCGTACGCACAGGAGAATCATGTCGGATTGGAAGTGACGCCATTTGAATGGATGCTGATCTGTCATAACGAGGCCCTCTTTTGCTCTTTTCTCTCAAATTTAGCAGATCTGCTTACTTCTTGCAACATAACCTCTGTGCGAGCGTAACCGCGACCCTCGCGGTTACGCTCGCACGTCTGAAGCCTTTCGACCGTCCCCGGGCTGTGGCATTCTGGTCTTCACGCTAAAGTCGAGGAAACTTAACTCCTGCCACAGGCCTGGCAGGCTCCTGATGTAGAGGAAAGACGCGCTCAATTCTTCCAATCGACGGGGTTGATGCCTGCACTGGTAATGCGAAGAAGGACCTCTGAAGGGCCAGCCTCGGGTCGCGGAACGTCTTCGTAGGAAAGAACCTCTGGTCTGCCGAAGGAATGAACGCATATAGCGTTCATGATGCTCATGTTATTTCTCCTCTACAAAAAAAATCTAGAAGCTGACTAGCTAGGAGATCAGGATACTCCTCTGGGACAAAGTGACCGCAATTCTTTATGATACCCCCGCGTACGTCCGTTGCGAGGACTTCGAGCGCCTGGCGCGTCTTGGGTCCCAAACTCTTGTCGCCACCAAGTGCAAGCACGGGAATGTGTAGCGGATTTTGGGCACTCATGGCATTATTCTTGAGATCCGTTGGAAGCGCTTGATACAGTTCAAATCCAGCACGCAAGGCTCTAGGATCTGAGTAGGTGCGCACGTATTCGTCGATGTCAGCTTCAGTAATTGCACCTTTCACGGCAGGAAGGTTTTCGTAAAACCATGAGAGGTACACGCGTTCGCGTCCACTTATCAACGTTTCAGGCAAATTTGGAATACGGTGAAACGTCGCAAACCAGGCATCATTTCCTAGAGCTGCATCACGCACAGGATCACCGCTGCGGACAAGACTTTCAACAATCGCGAGTCGCTGAACACCATCACGATGTCCCGCAGCGTAGGCATAGGCAATAGATCCACCCCAATCGTGTCCAACGAGCAGTATGTGCTCGAAGCCGAGCTGAAGAGTAAGCTGATACACATCTTCAGCAATGGTGCGCTTGTCATAGCCATTTACGGGCTTCTATGAATCACCCAAGCCACGTAAGTCAGGAGCAATCACCGTATAGTGTTGTGCAAGTATAGGAATCATGTGTCGCCACGCAAACCATGTCTGAGGCCAACCATGGAGCAAGACCAAGGGTGCGCCATCGCCCATGCGAACGTAATGAATAGTGACATCGCCGACCTGAGCAGTGTGATGTTCAAATGCGGTGCTGAGAGACATTCAAGTCAATCCTTTCACAGGTGTAAAGGTCTTTTGTTAGTAGATTACGACCTGCCACATGCCTGGCAGACCGAAGCGTTATTGTTGCTGGTGAATAGTTTAGTTTCTCAGTGGGCGGAAGAAGGCTCGTATGTCCTCGACCAATGTCTGTGGCTGCTCCAGTGCGGCAAAGTGTCCTCCCGCTTTCATCTGTGTCCAACGTTGGATATTGTAGTGTTGTTGAGCAAGCGAACGTGGTGGCATAGCGATTTCTTCCGGGAAAACTGCAACGGCGGTTGGAACCTCAACTCGCCCAGTAAGGAGTTCGCCCTGGTGAGAGGTCTCGTAGTAGAGACGAGTCGAGGAGTTGATGGTCTGAGTAACCCAATAGATCATGACATTGGTGAGGAGTTCATCTTTCGTGAAGACGCTCTCGATGTCACCTTGACAATCGCTCCAGGCGCGAAACTTCTCAATGATCCAGCCTGCCAGGCCGACCGGGGAATCATTCAAGCCATACGCCAGCGTTTGGGGACGTGTTCCTTGAATACGAGAGTAACCGGACCCTTCAGTACTAAATCGTGCGAGCCGTTCGCGCCAGCGCCTTTCTTCTTCGTTTGTGGCATCTTCCTGCTGATAGTTTAAGCGCGATGACAGAAAATTCAGGTGAATGCCAACGACTTTGTCGGGGTAGGATCTCCCTAACACGGAGCTGATAGCGCTGCCCCAGTCACCCCCCTGCGCGGCAAAGCGTTCGTAGCCCAGGTCTTGCATGAGTGAGGCAAAGACCTCTGCAATACGTGCGACAGAGACACCGCGCACGTTCGTCGGGCCCGAGAAGCCATAGCCAGGAAGCGAAGGCACAACGACGTCGAAGGTATCAGCGGGATCTCCACCAAATCTTTCAGGATCGGTCAGAGGGCCAATAATCTTGTACATCTCGAAGAAGGACCCAGGCCAGCCGTGTGAGATGAGTAGTGGGAGGGGGTGGGTTCCTTTCCCCTTCACGTGAAGAAAGTGCAACTGGATACCGTCAATTTCCGTTTTTAATTGAGGGAAGGTATTGAGCAAACGTTCCTGGGCTCGCCAATCATAGCTGTCGTGCCAGTATCTGACGAGTTTCTGCAAATACGACAGGCGGGTTCCATAGTCCCAATCCGCATCAGGAAGTTCATCAGGCCAGCGCGTGCTGGCTAACCTCTGCCTGAGATCAATCAGGATATCTTCAGCCACTTGAATGGTAAAGGGTTCGCTCATCATACGACGCTCCTCCGTTCTTCAAGAAGGTGTCTTCTTGTCTATAATGATCTGCTTTTTTCCATCGTTCTTTTCAGTGTTGCAGAGCGATCACTGGAATGCGGCAGGGGCGACCCTGTCGCTTAGGCAACCGCAAAATTGGGTTCACTCCAGCTGCCTCTCGACCGACGTTCATCCTCGGATGGTGGCTTCCGTCGGGGTGGTATGGTGGCGTACGGATATCATAGCAGGTTTTGTGGAATGGGTTTACTCAAACTCATTCCACAAAACCTGCTATGATATCTACCCTCTTCCTTCAGCGCCGCTCAAAAGATCGAGCAAAAGACCGGCGATGGGCGTGGGCGACTCCACCTGTTGCGCTGTCTTCTGGAAGAGGACCGCATCCTTCAGCGAGACCGAGTTCCCGTGAGAGGATACAAATCGCTCGGCGAACCTCTTGCCATAGTTCCGATAGATGGGAGAAGGCAATAATGGGGATGATGGGTCTGCCAGCATATCCATCACCGCTTTTGGATCGACTCCGTTTTTCTCAGCCATCACAAGTGCTTCACCCATCGTGTGTCGAGCCGATATGATCATGAAATTTCCGACGAGCTTGACAATATTTGCCGCACCAACCTCTTCGCCAAAATCGAAGATGCCCATTCCCCCCATCGCCTCAAGCAGCGGTCGGACGCGTTCTTTAGCTTGTTGCGGACCGGCAATGGGAATCCAGAGTTGGCGAGCGACAGCCGCCTCTGATCCACCAAAGATAGGCGCCGCGACATAGCTAGAGCCACATTGTGCGTGCAGTGCCGCCAGCTTCCTCGCCGTCTCAGGCAGCACCGTGCTCATCGAAAGATGTATCCCACCTGGTCCCAGTTGCTCTAAAAAACCGTTGCTCATGACGACGCTTTCCAATGCCGCGTCATCCCACACAATGGTCGCGACAATCCCCCCTCTCGTTACCGCGTCAACGGGTCGGGCTGCCAGGTGCGCGCCCTTCTCAACCAGCGGCCAGGCTTTGCTCTTAGTGCGGTTGTACACCCAGAACCCATACCCGGCATTGAGCAGATTGCTAGCCATTGGGAAACCCAGGTTGCCAAGTCCGATAAATCCAATTGCTTCACTCATTTTTCTCTATCCTTCTCCATATCACTGGGTTGGAACTTGCCCATCAGTATTCCTTGGGTCAGAGGACTCTCGACCATGCGCTCGATATGATGCGTCCGAGAGCCACTGGCTCAGCGCCAGTCCCACTCCTGCACCCACAAGCACCATGATCGCACCAATGACCGGCGAGGGCTTGAGAGTCATATCGCAAACAAGGCCGACCGCGAGCCCCAGACGCGTCAAGACTAGTACCCACATCCACGGTACACGCACCTGGCTCGCAAAGGGGGCGGCAGCGTCAGCCTCCTCCGTGTTGACCAGCGCAACCATTTGCCGCAGGGTCCGCCCGGTGAAGGCCCCCCCACCGAGCAAGACCAGTGCGAGCCAGGATGCCAGCGCCACGATAATCCAGCCCTGCCAGGACCAGGCGTCGAACGCCAGGAAGAGCCCGAAGCCCAGGACTGCGATCCGTGCCCAGGGGCCGAAGGCCGCAGAGACCTGCAGCGCCCAGACCCAGGGTCGCGCGTCATGTGCGCGCTCGGCGCGGCGCAGACCAGCGGTAGCAAGCCAGTCCAGGGCGAGGCTGGCAAAGACAGCAACCACTGAGAGAATGTGCAGAACAAATACTATCGTGTAAAGCATTGCTATAGCTCCTACGTAGGACAAAACATGCAATTCTGTGTCGATGTTCAAATTCCGGTGGACCCTACGAGTGGACGTACATATATATGAAGCAGCGTCATCATGTATCCGATCCTCTTCAAGGATGGTAGCCGTGTATGCAAGTAGCAGATCCGTATGGAAGGGATTACCGGGTTATGAACGATTTCGCTCTTGATACCAGCGAATGGTGTTCCGAAGCGATTCCTCCCATGGTGTGGCCTGCAAACCGAAGGCTTGCTCAATGGTGCTGCTATCTACGATCTGGGGTTCTATATATTGATAGAACAGTTCTTCGTACTCGCAGGCAAAGGTCTCATCAAAGATGTTGGCTGCCTTGGCCTGTTCTATTGTTGAAACAGTGAAGATCTGAGGAAGTTGCCCAAGCCCAAGCTCCTTGCCGATGTGTTGAAGGACCTCGCGTGTTGTGATGATGGGTGGTACGGGTAGGTGCCACTCTCGTCCCAGTGCTTCCTCTCGTTCTCCGAGCACAGCTAGGCCTTTCGCGATATCAGGCATATAGCTGTAACTATGAGGAAGATCAATATTGCCAAGCGTCAAGGCTGGCTGACCAGAGAGTGCTGTCGGAAAGACATACTGGCCCAGCGCCGAATTGAGGACACGCGGCCCAAAGAAATCAGCCGCCCGCCCGATGGTCACGTGGACCTTGCCTGTGCGATGGGCTTGCAGGTAGCCCCAGGCCAATTCCGCACGCAGGCGACCTTTGCGCGACGTTGCCGCGTAAGACGTGGCTTCTGTCATCGGTTGCCCGTGCGTTTCTCCATACAGGTAGAGCGTATCGATCACCACCAGCTTCGCTCCCGCAGAGGCCGCTCCCTCGATCATATTTTCCTGTAAGCGGGGAAGAATCTCTGGCCATTGCTCGTAAGGGGCATGGGTGGCATTGTAGATGACCGCCGCTCCTCGGCTGCGTTCCTGAACAATGTCGAGTCTGGAGGCATCACCAGCAACCAGCTCTGCCCCAGTAGGGATCTCCCCCTTTCCGCTTCGATTGACGAGACGGACCCGTTTGCCTCGAGTAAGCAGTTCTTCAGCGAGCGAGATCCCGACCGGGCCGGTTCCAAAAATGACGTGCAGTTCGAGTGATTGGTTCATAGTAGCTCTCCTGTTTGGCGAATCAACTCGACCACTGGGATCAAGCGCGGATACGCTTTCTGTTGGTACTCAAGGAAAACAGGGAAGAGGGCGGACATTTTCTGAAAAAAGGTCTCTCGTTCCTCGCCTTCAAGAATCTTTGTCCGTACCGCAAAGGTCTCTGTTCCCAGTTCGACGCTCACTTCCTCGGGATGCGCCAGTACATTGCAAAACCAGGCAGGATGCTTTGGTCCTCCACCATCAGAGGCAAAGACAAACAAACGGTTTTCATCGGCAAGGTAGGCCACGGGGTTTACCCGTTCCAATCCACTGTGTGCGCCCCTGGTATGAAGCAGCAAAAGCGGCACGCCCTTAAAGGGTTTACTCAATGGGGATGTGCCTCTGATGTGCCCATTGTTCTCACGAAAATCTCTGATAATGTCCTGGTTCAAAGGTTGATCTGTCTGTGGCATAGGTTCCTTCTTTTCCTTTCCAAAAAGTCCCTTATCGTGTGAAACAATTTCCACTTTCTCTCGTTGCAACGATGACCATCACGAGGTGCGAACCCCTGAGACAATGATATGGTTGTGTATTGCTTCTGCCTCCTCTCGTTCCTTTGTGCTTCTCTTCCCTCCTCGCGCGACAGGTGCAAGAGGGGTTTGTGCTGAACCCTCTCAGTGGCGAGGAAAATCGGTAGAACACGATAAGGACTCCCAGCGATCAAGATCGCTCAGTTGTTGCTGCAGATGCTGCCGAATGATCGTGACGGCGTCGGTCCCCAGAGGAAGCCGCAAGGGAGGGTGCTCCGACTCAACCACTGCGATGATAGCCTGGGCCGCACGAGCAGGGTCGCCAGGCTGCCTCCCATTCGCCTGCTCCATGCCCTCACGTCGTTCTGTCATCACTACATCATATGCTGCTAGCGGCGCCGCCTTGATCATAGAACGACCAGCCCACTCGGTACGAAAACCACCAGGCTCAACAATTGTCACTTTGATGCCAAATGGCGCGAGTTCCCTGGAAATCACCTCCGACCACCCTTCCAGAGCGAACTTACTGGCACTATAGGCAGAGTTTCCAGCGAAGCCAGCAAGCCCTCCCAGTGAACTTATTTGCACCAGATGTCCCCAACCCTGAGCGCGCAGAGACGGCAGGACTGCCCGCGTCACGTTCATTGCCCCCAACAGATTCACCTCCATTTGCTGGCGAATTTGTGCCTCCGAGAGTTCCTCAAAAGCCCCAAAGAGTCCATAGCCAGCATTGTTCACAAGAACATCAATATGCCCAAAAGTGTCCAGCGCGGCTTTCACGGTCTCCTGGGCCTGTCGCGCGTTCGTGACATCGAGTTCGAGCGCTCGCACTTGGTCTGGCTGCGCACCTGTCAGAGCCTCGATCTGCTCGACATGACGGGCAGTAGCGATCAGGTGATCTCCATGTGCAATCACGGCCTGGGCAAAAGCCTGTCCAAATCCGCTTGAACAACCCGTAATCAACCAGACACGCTTCGATGATGAGAAAGTCATTGATTTCTCCTTGTCCATATGCATTATTGCCTCTGTATTTCCTTTCGGCTTCAGCCGAGGAAACATTGCCTCTTGTCGGCGACAATGACAGTATAATGCGGGTTTCACAAAAAAGCGTGATCATTTGGAGTCATTTTTGCTGAGGGAGGAGTATGACCCTTTGGGACTATTTCTGCTGGACTCTTCCACGATGACGGAGGCATCGGTGCTTCAGTCGGCTTTGTGGGGAAGGAGATCAAGCTGTTGCGCGCGTGCGAGGGCCTGCGTGCGATTGCGTACACCCAACTTGGCTAAGATGGCCTGTACGTGCCGCTTGACGGTGTTTGGAGCGATCACCAGGGCTTGCGAGATCTCCTGATTGGAGGCTCCCTGCGAAAGCCACTCCAGCACCTCTTGTTCACGAGGAGTGAGCGGATCAATGAGCGCTTGATGGTGAGCGGCAGAGGGCGAGCCGCTCTTCTCATGCATGCTTTTCTCTTCATGCAGAAACGCTTCGAGCAAGCGATCCACATAGGGCCTGCGCTGCTGCTCCAGGCTGCGTTTCAGAAGAGGCACAAGCTGGGGACCTTCATCGAGAAAGTGACGCAGATAACCTTCCGGTTCCCCGATCAAGAGGGCCTCTTCGAGCGCCTGCAACGCTTGTTGTTCTTGCTGCATCTGCTGATAGGCGAGCGCCTCCAGCAGGCACATTTCTAACACCTGCACCCGGCGCTCTGCTACCCGTGCCCAGGGCAGCCAGGGAGCGAGCAGTTGGTGCGCCTCTTCGCTTCTCCGTTCGGCTAGCAGGACCCGCGCCCCTGCTACCGCCTCTCGCTCCTGAGCAAACACCGATTGGAGGGGCACCTGTTGTTGAGCACGCATCCTCCACTGCACGGCGATGTCCTGTTTGCCCGTGGACAGCCAGAGCCGAACCTGCAGACCGGCGAGGCGCCAGGTCTGGGCATAGCGATTGTCACGGTAGGCAGGAAGGGTGAGTAAGCGCTGCAGGGTCTCTGAAGCTTCATCGAACTGCTGGCGCGCCAGGAAGATCTGCATCAGGACCACATAGGCTCGATCAACAAGCAGCATGGAACCCGCTTGCTCCAGCAGATGCACGGCTTGTTGCGCCTGATCAAACGCTTGTTCCAGCTGATTCTGTTCGTACAACAGCGCCGCCTGAGAGGCAGCCAGCACTCCCCGTGCGAGCGGCAGCTCCCAGTGTTCCAATGCGAGGAGGGCGAGTGCCTGCTCAGCTTGCTTCAACTGTCCCAGCATGAGCAGATAGGACGAAGCGATACAGGACAAACAGGATGCGACGACCATCACACCCGATTGCTTATAGGCAGCAATGGCCTCCTGGAGGGCTTGCCATGCCGCGCTGACCTCGCCGCGAGCCAGAAATGCGAGCGCCTGAGCATCGTGCAGAAGAGCACGAACATAGCTATTGTCATCGTCAAGCACTTGCTTTGCTTGTTCGGACAGCGCGATGATCTCCTGCACATTCCCATAGGCCCCTTTGATCGCGGCTCGGAAGGCGAGTGTTTCTGCGAAGAGCTGCCCACGTGTGTTCCCCTCTGGCATCTGAGCGAGCGCGCTTTCTGTCCGGTCCAACCATTCCTCAGCGGCCCGAAAATCCCCCCAACTGTACCACAACCAGGCAGCAAACAGTCCGAGGCGGGGGTCCTGAGAAAACAGGTCAGCGGGTAATTGCTCGATCCACTGCTCCATCATGTGGATCTCGCCTGGTCGCCCCTGCAGGTCGCGGATAAAGCGCCCAAGCAGCGCGATGACATGGTGCCAATCACGGCTGCGCACCGCATAGTGCATGGCTTCATGCGGCAGCCCTTGCTCGGCGTACCAGGCGCTGGCCTTCCCATATAGGGCCTTGATCTGCTCCTGCGAAGTGGACTGATGGAGGCGACGGCGTAAGGCTTCTGCAAATAAGTGATGATATCTGTACCAGGTTCCTTCTGCGTCCAATGCCACCACGAACAGGTGCAGACGTTGCAGGTGCTCCAGCATCTGTTGGCTCTGGCTCTCTTCCCACAGCGCATCACAGAGAGGAACACAGAACTGGTCCAGCAGGCTGCTGATCAACAAAAACGTCTGGAGCCGTTCTGGTTGTTGCCTGAGCACTTCTTCGGTGAGATAGTCCAGAATGTAGCGCTGGTTGCCAGAGGCACGTGTCAACACATCAGAGAGACGGGCCTGACCCTGTAACGAGAGTGCGATCAGCTGCAATCCGACCAACCAGCCCTCGGTACGCTGCGTGATCGCTTCGACCTCTTCGTTGGTCAGTACAAGTCCCATCACCTCCTGGAGAAAGGCGCTGGCTTCAGAAGGCGTGCATTGCAGGTGGTGCGCCCGCACTTCCAGCAGCTGCCCACGAGCCCGCAGCCGATGCAGAGGCAATGGGGGATCCACACGGGTCGAAAGATACAGGCAGAGCTGTGGGGGAGCCGCTCGATCAGAGAGGCCAGACTTCGATGGATAGCAGGTGCAGTTATCAGGTGATAGTCATCAATGACGAGCACGTAGCGAGCCTCCGGTTCTTCCAGCAGCCGATTGATCAGCAGGGAGAGCAGGTCCTGCACAGGAGGCATGTGTTGCTTCTGCAGCAGGGAGAGGAGAGGGGTCATCAGATCAGGAGCACAACGGTGCAGGGCCAGGAACACGCACAGCCAGAACCGATTGACCTCATCATCAGAGGAATCCAGCGAGACCCAGGCGCAGGACCTGTGAGCCCGAGTGGTCAAGAACCACTCAGACAAGAGGCTGGTTTTTCCATAGCCAGCAGGAGCCGAGACCAGCGTCAAAGGATACTGAAGACCCGTCGTGAGCACCTCATGTAACCGTTGCCGACGAATGAGGGCATGCAAAGAAGTTGGCGCAGCAAATTTGGTACCCGCGATGACAAAATCGAGAGACATAACGGTAGTGATGATTTCCTTCTCTTCAGTCGTTTCTTCTCTATGAGAATTTGCTATCCCTTCAAGAGTTTCAGCTTTTCCTTGACATGTGCTTGGCTGACTTGAGTATAGCGTACTGTGGTGGCAATGGCAGGCGTCCCCTTCACGGTCACATGGCCCAGGTAGTAGGCCAGCTCTTCTAGCGACCATCCCGCCTCACGGGCTCTATGGGCAAAGTCGTGGCGCAGATCATGAAACGTCACATCCGCAATCAATTCCCATTGCTCTTTGGTGGCGTTTCGCTTGAGGGCACGAAACCAATGGTGAATACCTGCCTCGGTCAATTGGGGCGAGCGTTGGGAGGTGAAGACGTAAGGACTCTCCCGATCTCGACCTCCATGAGTCAAGTAGTCGTGAAGTGGTTTACGCACCTCATTGAGGAGATCGATCTCGCGAAACTTCGCCCCTTTGTGTCCCACTCGCAGCCACCCGATCTTGGGTCCAACATGCGTATGCTCCATCAACAGGTGAGCTACATCGCTCACCCGGCATCCAGCCCAGTAGCCAAGCGCAAAGATGGCTTTTCCTCGCAGGTCTTCATCCTGGTCTACCAGGGTGCGCAGGACAAACCTCTGATCAGGTTCGAGAATCCGGGGAGCCAGAATCTGCTGAGTTGGCATCTTGATACCACGAGTGGGATTGCGGCGGATGGCCTCTTTCTCCTCTATGAGCCACTGGCAGAAGCCACTCAAGACCGATTTCACGCGACTGCGATGACTCACACTGTAGCCCTGGTCGCGGAAAGTGGAAAGATAGAGTTCAATTCACTCGTAAGAGAAGGAATGTTCTGTGACGACTTTTCTCCTACGAGTCAGTCTAGCATGGATCATCTGCAAAAGCAAGAGGGAGGCGGGATACAGCACTTTTCTCTTGCTCTATTCGAGATAAACTCATCAATTACTTTGCGGGCTATGACAGCCTCGCTCATTTTGCCCCAATTATGGGCGTGTGGAAGCTACTGGCGGTCATAGCCTTCCTTGTGCCGCGTTTTCCTCGGGTCAAAGAGTGGGCCTACTCCGGCGAAATCATTGCCATGACGGATGCGGCTATATCGAACGCAGTGTGCAACCTGGGTGCAGCTATGGTCATTCAGCCTGTTATCTTCACCATTCTCGCGATCATTAATTTGACACTACAGGTTAAATAAAAGTACCCGGATGGGGGGGTAGGGCATCTCTACTGTAATAGTAGTTACTTATCTAGCGATAAGTAAAAGAAGAGAGAGAAGAGTGAATATGAGCCTGAATTTGGAGTATCGAGCGAGCAACGCGGAGGACGAGGTCGTCTTTCCCTGTCAATGGTATGCAGTTGCCTGGTCAAAGGACCTCAAGAATAAGCCCATCAGGCGGCGTGTGATCGGGCGCGAGATTGTGCTTTTCCGCGATAAGCAGGGAAACCTGGGCGCGGTACATGCCTTCTGTCCCCATCGCGGCGCGGACCTCTCGCTGGGTACCTGTGAGTCTGATGGCCTGCGTTGCGCCTACCATGCCTGGCGCTTTAATCGCGATGGCGAGTGTACAGACGTTCCCGCACACCCCAATCGCCTCATTCCATCTTTCGCCAATACCACAGCCTATCCAGTGCAAGAGCGCGTAGGCCTCGTCTGGGTCTATCCCATGCCCAAGCAAGAGATAGCAGCGCTCCCCGAACTCACCATCTTTCCCGAGTGTGAGGACCCTGATATCATAATGTCGCCTTATGAAGCCGTATGGGAAGCCCATCTGACCCGCGTCGTCGAGAGCGTGCTCGACGTTGCGCATGTACCTATCGTGCATAACAAAACTATCGGCAAAAACTCGCGGCCTGAGGTCGACATCGATTTTGATGTCAAGGGCGACCAGATCACCATTATCAACGGAGGCGGGCGCCTGGATTATATCTTTCCTCAGCACTGGATTCTGACACCTTCACGCCCAGGAAAGAGTAAGCTCATCAACTATGTGACTTTTACCCCCATTGATAAAGAGGTCACGGCAATCTTTGGCCTCGCGGGCCGCAACTTTGCCAAGATTCCAGGCATGAACAGAATCTTTTCACGCTATAGCAGTCGTGTTCTCAAAGAGGATCAGCGCGTTGTCGAGAGCCAGCATCCACGCCCCATTCCCGATGCGCTCCGCATGGAAGCCCATGTTCCCGCTGATGGTCCCCAGGTGCGCTTCCGCCATCGCTGGTACAAGTTCCTGACCAACGATGAGCCCCGCGTCTTCCTCAATCAGGCAAAAGCTTAGAAAATAGCTTGTGTTTCTTGCCTACCTGGGGTCATCGCATCATTTTGTGCTTTTTGTACACTAAGCCATCAGCGAGCTGGCAGCGGGCTGGGAAAGCGTGAGGAAAGTGCATGCGCCAACGCGTCGCAGAATGCTTGTCGCAAAATATGGCTGTGTTGCAAAGATTCACGAGGGAAGACGATGGGTGTGCAGTCTCGTTTCTTGTCGTGCTTAGGCGATGAGTCCAAACAGGCTGGCAATGAAGGAAATCTGTCCAGTGAGGTTCCTTTTTTTATCCCGTGGATCTGTCCCTTACGAATCATGTACATACTCTCATAGCCCTGTAATGTGTTCCAGGCCGTTTGAAACGAAAAGAAGCCCAATCCCGGTTTCACCAGCCGTTTCGTGCCACGAGTCGGTCATCCTTTTGAGATGAGACCGACAGCGCTTCTCAAGCTCAGGAGCAGAGCGTTGCACCCAACGGTAAATGGTGGTGTGATCTACGGAGAGTCCTCGTTCTCGCATGAGTTCTTCGAGGTCGCGGTAACTGAGGGCGTACCGCAAATACCATCTCACACAGACAAGGATGATTTCGGCCTCGAAGTGACGCCATTTGAAGGGCTGTTGCTCTGTCATGGGGGGCTCTCTTTCGTCCTTTTTCTCAACTTGTAAATTTGTATGTAAAAAGAAGGGACTATGTGCGACGTATTTGGGCGGACCATTTCTTATAGTCGTTAAAGGGGAGAGGCAGATCAGGGAGTGAAGGAGGAGGGTAGGGGAGGGAAAGACAGAGAGCATCGAGCAAAAAGCGTGCAAAAAAGAGAAGCAAAGAAAACGCATCGTGAGAGAGGGGAAGGTAGCTCCCCACTAAGATATTGTTGGCGAATTGATATGGAGCAAAATATGAGATACTAAAGGAGCACAAAAAAGACAAGCATTCAGGAGAGAACCCATGTCACTACATCCACAAGCGATCCCGCCAATCCCAGAAGAAACCGTACAGATAGCACGCGCCATTTTGCCCAAGGGAAATACATGTATTCATATGCGAGATGCATTAGGAACGTTTTTTCAGGATGAAGATTTCTTGGACCTGTTTCCAGCAAAAGGACAACCAGCGGAATCCCCTTGGCGGCTCGCTTTGGCGATGGTGATGCAATACGCAGAGGGGTTAACGGATCGGCAAGCAGCGGATGCAGTGAAAACGCGCATTGATTGGAAATACGCGCTTCCGCTTGGAAATCAAGGATCCAGGATTTGATTTTTCCGTGTTGAGTGAATTTCGTGGTCGTCTCCTGGCTAATCAAGCTGAGCGCCGTCTTTTTGATCTCATGTTATCTCAATTCCGAGAACGAGGCTGGATCAAAGCGCGAGGCAAACAACGCACGGATTCAACGCATGTTCTGGCAGCTATTCGAGCTGTGAACCGTCTTGAAGGTGTTGGAGAAGCCATGCGCCATGTCCTCAATATCCTGGCAGAAGTAGCTCCCGATTGGCTTCTTGAGCGTGTTCAACCTGAATGGGAAAAACGATACAGATCGCGCTTTAGCGACTTTCGTTTACCAAAGGACGAGAAAGCGCGTCAAGAGCTCGCAGAGCAGATTGGAGCTGACGGCCGAATGCTCCTGGAGAGCATCTGGGGCAGCACAACCCATGCCTGGTTACAAGAACTCCCAGCAGTAGAGATTCTGCGAAGGATTTGGATCCAGCAGTATCACGCGAGTGAGCAGGGAACGCCTTGGAGAAAAGATCAGGAGCTTCCCCCAGCAGCGCTCTTGATCCAATCGCCATATGATGTGGAGGCGCGATACAGCAAGAAGAAGCAGACAGGATGGGTTGGCTACAAAGTGCATTTTACCGAAGGATGTGACGCTGATCAGCCTCATTTTGTGCTCGAAGTTACCACGACAGCATCCACGCTCCCAGATGGAGACGTCATGGAAAATCTTCATGAACGCTTGGCTGGCAAGCAACTTCTCCCCAGCCAGCACCTGGTCGATAAAGGCTATGTGGACGCCGAACTGCTTGCCACGAGTCAGCATCGCCACCAGGTTGATCTGGTTGGGCCGGTTCTTCCTGATACCAGTTGGGCCTCAAAAGAAGCTGGGCGTTTTGATCATAGCCACTTCCACATTGATTGGAAGGCCAAACAGGTCCTGTGTCCGGCTGGGCAGACAAGCCGAGATTGGGGACATATCCCTGATCGACATGGAAAGCCAAGTCTGCGTATCCGGTTTCCCCTTCCCCTTTGTCGGGTTTGCACACTTCATGAGAAGTGCTCGTCAACCGCAGCCAAAGTGCTCATTTTGCGACCAGATGAAGCCAGCTATGTGGCACTTCAGCAGGCTCGAAAACGTCAGAAAACCGCTGAATTCCGGGCGTTGTATGCAGCGCGAGCAGGCATTGAAGGAACCGTTGCTCAAAGTGTACGTACCTGTGAGATACGCAGATCCCGATACATTGGCATGAAAAAACTCAATCTCCAGGCGTTTCTAACAGCGACCTCCATCAACATGCTTCGGGCTTGTCATTGGATTGCAGAAGCGAAGCTGGCAACCACGCCAACCTCTCGTTTTGCAGAGCTGCTCGCTTCTGTCAAGCAAGTAGCTGTTGCATAGCTTCTGCTCATTCGCCAACAATATCATGAAGTCCTACCGAGGGGAAGATATGGTATGAGATTTGCGAAATAATTGAATGAATTTTTTGCGAGGGAGATGCTAGGAAGTCCTAGAGCCATTGACAGGAATGGCTCTTTTTTTTTATCTTGTGCCAGCACCCAGGAGAGAAAGGAAAGGGAAAGGAAGCCGATGAGAACTCAGGCGAAGACGAGTGCGCAGTTGAGTGAAAGGCAACGGGAGCCGCGCATTGGAGCGGTTTGCGAAGATTCGGCCATGCGTGGAAGAAGGGGTGTCGCAAGCGGAGGTGGCGCGAGCGCATGGAGTGTCGTCCTCGACGGTGCAGCGGTGGATCAAGCGCTACCGAGAGCAGGGATTGGTGGGCCTGGCGCGAGAGGAACGAGCAGATCGTGGGCACAGTCGTGATTTGTCAAAGGAGGAGATCGAGCTGATCGAGGGGTTATATCTGAGCCGACCACGTCCGCAGCTGACGAGTGTGTATCGAAAGGTGTGTCGTGTGGCCAGGGAGCAGGGATGGAAGGAGCCGAGCTATGATCCGCGTGTATCGAATCGTGAGGAGGTTGTCGCCAGCCTTGGAGACGCTGGCACATGAGGGAGCGAAGGCGTATCGAGAGCAGTTTGAGGTGCTGGTTCGTTTTGCGCGCGAGTCGAGCCAATGAGCTGTGGCAGGTGGATCATTGTCGATTGCCTATCTGGCTGGTGAACGAGCGTGGAAGAGCGTGCAAACCGTATCTGACGATCGTGCTTGACGACTAGAGTCGTTGTATTACCGGATATCGGCTCTCGTTGGGGAGGGTTATCAGCCGCGCAAACGGCGTTGGCGTTACGGGGAGCGATTTGGTCGCGCGTGTGATGAGCGTTGGCCCATCTGCGGGATCCCCGAGAGCCTGTAGAGTGATCATGGCAGTGACTTTACGTCGAATCATGTGCAAGCCCTGGCGGTTGATCTGAAGATTGAGTTGCTTTATTCCCAGCAGGGGCGACCCCGAGGGCGAGGAAAAATCGAGCGTTTTTTTTCGGACGGTGGAACAAGAGTTGTTAGTGGATCTGCCCGGATATGCACGCGAGGGGTGGATTGGCGGTTGCAGGCGGAGAGTGACAGGCAGAGCAGACCAGGGGCGTGTCTGACGCTAGAGGAATTTGACGCGATATTTCGGACCTGGTTGCGCTCTGCGCTATCACACGCAGGTGCAGGAGGGGATAGGAGAGGCCCCGATGCGGCGCTGGGAGGCAGGAGGGGTGGTGCCAGTGATGCCCCCGTCGTTAGAACACCTTGATGTCTTGTGTTATTGTCCCACTTTGAATGATCATCTAAAGTGAAAAGTCAACTTTTGATTAGTTCAAATAAAGTGAAAAGTCAACTTTTGATTAGTTCAAACTGAATGGGGCTGAGATAGCCCAGGGTGGAATGTTTGCGCACCCGATTGTAGTATGCCTCAATGTATTCAAAGAGGGCAGTACGGGCCTCTTCATGGGTTGCAAAGTGTGCTCGTGATGTACATTCTCGCTTGAGCGTTCCGAAGAACCGTTCCATCACGGCGTTATCCCAGCAGTTGCCTTTGCGACTCATGCTCACACGAATCCCGTGGTCTTGCAGAAACGTCTGATAGGCATGGCTGGTATACTGACAGCCACGATCTGAATGGTGAAGCAATCCGGCCTCTGGCTTGCGATGAGTGATCGCCATTACCATGGCTTGCTCTACCAAGGCTTCATCTTGCTTGGCTGCCATGGCCCAGCCAACAATGCGCCGCGAGTAGAGATCCAAGACGGCTGCCAAATACATCCAGCCCAATGTACGTCACATCGGCGACCCATTTTTCGTTCGGGCGCTCCGCCTCAAAGACACGCTCAAGCACATTTTCGGCTGGCGTGGCAGCAGGATCAGCACGCGTGGTCAACACCCGATGGGTCGTGTGATGGGCAGCAAGCTGGGCTTGCTTCATGAGACGCACAACCCGTTTGCGGCCCACATGGATGCCTTCATCGCGCAGTTGCTCATGAATGCGTGGACTGCCGTAGCGCCCCTGATGCTGAAAATAGATTTTCACGATCTCTTTGGTGATTTCGCCATCTTCTCGCTCCCTCTGCGAGGGAGGGCGCTTCATCCAGGCGTAGAACCCGCCGACCGAAACCGCGAGCACTACACATGATCCGAACCTCAAATTGCTCCCGGTGATGCTCGATAAAGCGAAAACGGTCTTCTACGGATG